>NZ_LQGV01000004.1 GCF_001620065.1 Microbacterium sp. TNHR37B | reverse complement strand
CGGCGCTGCCGGCACGCCCGCGGGGGGTCATCGCGTGACCGCGGCCGAGCGCCTGGTGCGCCTCCTCGCCGCCACCCTCCCCCGCGCCTCGCGCGACCGCTACCGCGAGGAATGGACGGCCGACCTCGACGGCGCGGCGGAGATCGGGATGGCGCGCGGCGCGATCGTCCGCGGCGCCGCGGTCACCGCCCTCACGATCGACCGCGGCGATCCCGGCCACACCGGGATGCCGCGCACGGCGCTCGCCGCCCGCCTCGCCCGCCGAGCCGTTGCGACGGGTGGGTCGGCGGCCGTCCTCGCGGCCGGCTGGTCGTTCTCCGGCGGGCAGAGCTCCCTGTGGGCGGAAGGCCTGCCCGGCGGGGCGGTGTTCGCGGCGATCGGGGCGGGACTCGGCCTCCTCGCCCTGGCGTTCGGGGCACTCGCCCTCGTCCTGAGCCTCTCGGCGGTCTCCGCTCTGGCGGGGCGGACGGCGCGCGGCGCGCTCCTGCTCACTGCCGTCGTGGCCGTCTTCGGCGCTGTCGTGGCGGCGGGGATCGCTCAGCGCGGGCTGGCGCTCCTGGCCGTCCCCCTCGTCGGCGTGCTCCTCGCGTTCGCGATCGCGGCGAGCACGGGCCCCGCCGGCACCCGAAAGGTCCGCACGGTCAGCGGTCTCGCGTTCGCGGGACTCGCCCTCATCGTGCTCACCGGCGCGGTCATCCACACCACCGTCTGGAACCCGTCGGCCCGCGTTCCGGCGCTGCCACTGGAACAGATCTACGCCGAGATGATCGCGCAGCGTCAGTTGACGCCGGATTTCGGCATCGGGGTCGGGGTGTGGGCGGCGATGTGCCTGGGCGCCATCGTGCTGTTCGCGCTCGCGACCTCCCTTCCCGGCGCGACGAGGACCCTGCCGTTGCGGCGGCTCATCGTGCTCGGCTGCCTGCTGGTGGGCGGGATCGTGTTCACCCAGTGGTTCGCCGCGTTCGGGATCGGCATGGCGCTCGCCGACACGTTCGCCACCTCGGGGGCCGACGCCGCCTGGAGCGGCGCCCTGCTCGGAATCGTCGGCCAGGTGGCGCTCGTCGCCGCGCTGCTCGTGGGCCTCACCGGCCCGGCGAGGCAACCGGACGCGGAGCCGAGCCCGGCTCCCGCGCCGACGCTCCCCTGAGGGTCACTCGCCCCGGGAGACGCGCACCATCTCGTCGCGCTCGACGACCTTGATCCGCACGCGCTCCTGGGCCGCTCCCAGAGCCTGCTCGTGCTCATCGAGCCGGTGCCAGCCGTCCAGATCCGTCCAGCGCACCCCGCGCTCGGCGAGCAGGGCCGGGATCGCCTCATCCGACGGGTCCTCGGGAGTCCACCACGAGCCCTGGTCGTTGATGAGGTGACGGATCGTCTCCATCGCATCCGACTTGGTGTGACCGATCAGCCCCACCGGGCCGCGCTTGATCCACCCGGTCGCGTACACCCCGGGCACACGCTCGTTGGAGTCCTTCTGGAGCACCTGTCCCTCGTGGTTGGGGATCACGCCGTGGCGTTTGTCGAACGGGACGCCGGGCAGCGGCGAGCCGAAGTAACCGACCGCGCGATAGACCTGCTGGACCGCGATCTCACGGAGCTCCCCCGTCCCGACCACGCCGCCCTGTCCATCCGGGCGAGTGCGTTCGTAGACGATGGCCGCCACGCGCCCGGCCTCGTCCTTCCGGATCTCGACGGGCTTCGCGTAGAAGTGCAGGTGGAGCCGGCGGCTCGCCTCTCCGCCAGCGTTGTTCACGCTCGGGCGGGTGCGCCACGACTGGAGCACGCGATCGATCACCATCACCTGCTTGTTGCTGGCGATCGCGGCGCGGCTCGCGTCGTCGTAATCGAAGTCCTCGTCGTAGACGACCATGTCGACGTCGCGGAGCTCACCCAGCTCGCGCAGCTCGAGCGGCGTGAACTTCACCTGAGCCGGGCCGCGGCGACCGAAGACGTGGACATCGGTGACCCGGGAGGCCTCGAGCCCTGCCTGCACGTTCGCCGGGATCTCGGTGACCAGGAGGTCTTCCGCGTGCTTGGCGAGCACTCGGGCCACGTCGAGCGCCACGTTGCCGTTTCCCAGCACGGCAACCGACGACGCATCCAGCGGCCACTCCCTCGGGAAGTCCGGATGACCGTCGTACCAGCTCACGAAATCGGCTGCCCCGAACGAGCCCTCGGCATCGATGCCCGGGATGTCGAGCGCCGCATCGCGGATCGCCCCCGTCGCGAAGATCACGGCGTGGTAGTGCCGTTGGAGGTCTTCGAGCGCGAGATCCTCGCCGAACCGGACGTTGCCGAAGATCCGGATGTCGCCCCGGTCGAGCACGTCGCGCAACGCCGTGATGATGCCCTTGATGCGCGGGTGATCGGGCGCGACGCCGTAACGCACCAGTCCATACGGGGCCGGCAGCTGGTCGAAGAGGTCGATCGAGACGTCGAACTTGCGCTCGGCCTTCAAGAGGATGTCGGCGGCGTAGATGCCGGCCGGGCCGGCTCCGACGATGGCCAGCCTGAGCTTGGTCATTCCTGTTCCTTTCGGGACGTCCCGGATGGGCGACGGCCGTTCCCCGGCCGTCCACGGGTGAGAGTGTTCAGCGGGACCGATCGACGACGACGTGCGCGAAACGCGTGAGTGCCTCGCGCACCGTCCCGTCGGGGAGCGGATCCAGCGCCGCCACCGCGTCGCCGGACCACTCCGCCGCCAGGCGTCGGGTCGCCTCGGTGGCCGGGTGCTCCCGCAAGCGCGCGAGCTCGTCGTCGAGGATGGCCGGGTCGGCCCCGTCGGCGATGCGGGCGACACCGTCGTCGATCGACGATTTCAGCTCCGCAGAGCCGGGGTCGGCCGCACGGCCGAGGAGCAGGTAGGGCATCGTCGGCACACCCGCCCGCAGATCGGTGCCCGGGACCTTTCCGGTCTCGTCGGGGTCGGCCGACAGATCGATGACGTCGTCGAGGAGCTGGAAGGCGATGCCGACGCGCTCACCGAAGTCGAGCACCGCCTGCTCATACGCCGCCGGGGCTCCTGAGAAGAGGATCCCCACTTGACCGGCGGCAGCGATGAGCGAACCGGTCTTGTCGGCGAGGACCTGCAGGTAGAACTCCACCGGGTCGTCGCCGGCCTGTGCTCCCACCGTCTCGTGCATCTGCCCGAGGACGAGACGCTCGAAGGTGTCGGCCTGCATGCGGATGGCGCGCTCGCCGATCTGGGCCATGAGCTGGCTGGCACGGGAGAACAACAGGTCGCCGGTGAGGATCGCGACGTTGTTCCCCCACACCGCGTGGGCACTCGGCACACCGCGCCGCACGTCCGCTCCGTCCATGACGTCGTCGTGGTACAAGGAGCCCAGGTGGGTCATCTCGAGGGCGGTCGCGCCGGCGATCACCTCGTCGGTCGCGCCGTCTCCCAGCTGCGCCGTGAGGATCGACAGCATGGGACGAAGCCGCTTGCCCCCCGCCTCGTACAGGTAGCGGCTCGTCACGTCGGCCAGCGCATCGCCGACCTGGAGCTCCTCCGCCAGCCGCTGCTCGACCCGGGTGAGGCCTTCCTCCACCGTCGCCGCGAGCCGCCGCATCTTGCCGCCGACGAAGATGCGCTCGGTCAGGCCGAGGTGGCTCGTCAGCTGCGAGCCGGGCGTCGAGGGGCGCGGGGTCACCCGACTAGCCTACCGGGGCTCGCCGACCAACGGCTTGGTCGCCCGGTGCAGCGCAACGATGCCGAAGGACAGATCACGGTGGGCGACGCGGTCCCATCCGGCCTCACGGATCCACGCCGACAACTGCGCCTGGTCGGGCCAGTCGCGGATCGACTCGTTGAGATAGTCGTACGCCTCGGCGTTGCTGCTGACGACGCGGGCCACGGTGGGGAGGACGCGGTCGTTGTAGAAGCGGTACAGGCCTGCGAAGGCGGCGGAGCGCGGGTGGGAGAACTCGCAGATGACGAGCCGGCCGCCGGGCGCGGTGACTCGGAGCATCTCGGCGAGGGCGACGCGCGGCTGGTGGACGTTGCGCAGACCGAACGAGATCGTGACGGTGTCGAAGCTGTCGTCGTCGAAGGGAAGGGCCATGGCGTCGGCCTCAACGAAGGAGAGGTTGGGGAGGTGACCGTGACGGCGGCGCCCCTCGGCGAGCATGCCCGGCGAGAAGTCGGCGGCGACCACCTCGGCGCCGCTGCGCGCGAGCGCGACGGCGCTGGCTCCGGTGCCCGCGGCGAGGTCCAGGATGCGCTGTCCCGCGCGCGGCGCGATCGCCCGCGTGGTGGCCACACGCCAGAGCCGGTCGTTGCCCAGGCTCAGGATCGTGTTGCTGCGGTCGTAGGCGGGGGCGACCTCGTCGAACATGCCGCTGACGCGCGCGGGGTCCTTCTCGAGATCGGCTCGGTGGAGGTCTGCGGGGCGCTCGTCTGTCACCCCACGATCCTACGTTCTGAGGCCGCGGCGCAGGGTTCTGAGGCCGCGGCGCAGGGTTCTGAGGCCGCGGCGCAGGGTTCTGCGGCCGCGGGTGCGGATCCCCGCCTCGCGTCCGGCACGGCGGCGCGCGGATAGGCTGGAACGGTGAGCGCCGTCCCGTCCCGCCTGCCCCGGTTGCGCGCGGTGACCCGCGAGATCCCTGCCGGTTTCGGGCCGGATGCGGACGCCGATCTGCTCGAATACGCCGACCCCCGCAATCCCCTGGTGTGGTCGCGCCGCGGGGATGTGCTCGTCGGCGTCGGATCGGTGTTCGTCTACGTCGGATCGCCCGGGGTCGAGCCGCGGCACGTGGCGCGGGCGTGGAGCGAGGTCACGTCCCGTGCGGAGATCGACGATCCGCTCTCCCTCCCCGGCACGGGCCTCGTGGCGTTCGCGACGCTCCCCTTCGACGCCGAGTCCCGTCGCGGGCCCCTCCTGGTGGTACCGGAGACGATCATCGGGCGCCGCGGCGGCCGGACCTGGCTGACGCGGGTCTCCTCGGCCGACGACACACACCCCGCCGCGGACGTCGGACCCGGAGACCTTCCCGCCCGCACCGGGTATGGGCCGCACTGGTCCGCGCACGTGGGTCCGGGAACGCTCACCCCCGAGGACTACCAGTCGATCGTCGCGGCCGGACTGGAGGAGATCGCGGCGGGGACCGTCAGCAAAGTGGTGCTCGCGCGCGACCTCGCCGGAACGGTCCCTCCCGGCTCCGACCTCCGCAGGCTCGTCCGCGCGCTCGGCTCGTCATACCCGGACACGTGGACCTTCGCCGTGGACGGTCTCATCGGCGCAAGCCCCGAGACCCTGCTCACCGTCTCCGGTGGCGACGTCACCGCACGCGTTCTCGCGGGCACCGCGGCTCGCGGCGCCGATCCCGACGCCGACACGCTGGCCGCCGTGGCACTGTCCACGAGCACGAAGGACCTCGACGAGCACCAGTACGCGGTCCAGAGCGTCCTGTCCGCCTTGCGCCCGCACACGACGGCGCTCGTCGCGCAGGAGCAGCCGTTCATGCTCAAGCTCCCCAACGTGTGGCACCTCGCAACCGACGTGGAGGGGCGCCTGAGTGCGGGCGCGTCGGCTCTCGACCTCATCGACGCGGTCCACCCCACGGCCGCGGTCGCGGGGACCCCGACCGCTCGTGCGCTGGAGGTCATCCGCCGGTTGGAGCCGTTCGACCGCGGACGCTACGCCGGCCCGGTGGGCTGGACCGATGCGAACGGCAACGGCGAGTGGGCCATTGCGTTGCGCTGCGCACAGTTCGAGCGCGAGACCGCGACGGTCGATGCCGCCGACGGCATCCCCTTCACGGCGCATGCCGGCGCGGGCATCGTCGCGGGGAGCGACCCCGAGTCCGAGATGCTGGAGACCCGGGTGAAGTTCCGCCCCATCGTCGACGCCCTCGCCTGAACCGCCTCCCCGCTCTGCCGAGAGCACATGCTCCCACCGAGCGCACCCTTTACTCACGCATGTTCGGTATGCGCTGGATGACAGCATGTGCTCTCGGCGGACGGGATGCGGCAGAGGGCAACGAGGAGGAACGCGGCGGAACGGGTGTCAGGTCGCGGCGAGCCGGGCCTTCTCGGCCTCGACGTCGAACGTCGCGGCGGGCCACTGCGGGTCGATCGCCTCGAGTGCGTCGAGCAGGAGCGCCTGGACAGCCAGCCGTGCGTACCACTTGGCGTTCGCGGGAACCACGTACCACGGGGCCGCATCGGTCGAGGTGCGCTCCAGGGCGATCTGGTACGCCTCCATGTACGCGGGCCAGAGCTCACGCTCGTCGACATCTCCGGGGTTGTACTTCCAGTGCTTGTTGGGCCGCTCCAAGCGTTCGCCGAGCCGCGCCTTCTGCTCGTCGGGCGAGATGTGGAGCATGACCTTGACCATCCGCACGCCGGCCTGGGTCAGCCGGCGTTCGAAATCGTTGATGGCCCCGTAGCGGCGTTCGATCTCGTCCGGCGGAGCGAGCTCGCGCACGCGCCCGATGAGGACGTCTTCGTAATGCGACCGGTCGAACACGCCGATGTACCCCGCCGAGGGCACCTCCTTCTCGATGCGCCACAGGAAGTCGTGGGCGAGCTCCTCTGCGGTCGGCTTCTTGAACGCTTTCAGGTGGACCCCCTGCGGGTCGGTCGCACCGATGACGTGACGGACGATGCCGCCCTTGCCCGCAGAGTCCATCGCCTGCAGGACGAGGAGCAGCGCGGGAGCTGAATCGTCGGAGCGGCTCTGCGCGTACAGACGCTCCTGCAGCTCGTCGAACTGCTCGGCGCCGGCCTCGAGATCAGACGCCGCGTCGCCCTTGTCCCCGTCGTATCCCGGGGTGGCGTCGGGATCGACGTCGTCGAGACGGAATCCTTCGCCCACCCGGAGCGTCGTCGCAGGGTCGTCGGCCCAGTTCTGCTGGCTCTTCGCGGTCATGGACCCATCATGACCGAGCCGCAGGCCGCGCACCACGGTTCGCCGGCGGCACGTCAGCGAGGGAGGGCGACCTCGATCACCTGGCAGCCGGTGACCGCGGAGGTGAGGGCCTGATCCAGCGCGGTGCGCGTCTCGACGCGGACGTACTCCCACCCGTAGGCCGTGGCGAGCGCCCGGAGGTCGACGCGTTGCGGTGTGTAGAGCACGCGGTCCATCGCGGCGGCCGAGGCGACGCCCGCCACCTCCAGGCCGTCGAAGATCGTGCCGCCGCCATCGTTCCCCACGATCACCTGGATGCGCGGCGCCTGTTCACCGACGGGCAGGAGGAGCGCACCGACGTCGTGGAGGAAGGCGAGGTCGCCCATCAACACGCGCGTGACACCGGGGGCGCCCGCGGACTGGCTCGCGACGGCGATCCCGATCCCGGTGGCGATCGTGCCGTCGATGCCCGCGAGGCCACGGTTGGAGTGGACGGGCACCTTCTTTCCCGGCAGGACCTGGTCGGCCACCCGCACCAGACGCGAGGAGGCGAACAGGAGCCGGTCGTGCGGCCAGCTCGCACGCCAGACCGCGTCGACGAGCATCGCACGATCGACGGGCGCGCGCATCGCGTCGAGCTCGGCGGAGATCGCACCCAGCCGGCGGCGGGGCTCCACCGAGGCCAGCCCATCGGCGTCGGGAGCCGCGGGGCTGAGGTCGACCGCGTGCGCACGGGACGCGCGCATCCAGGCACCGAGCCACTCGCGGTCGGACGGTCCGGACGCGACCGTCACGTCGTCGGCGGCGCGGGTGATGCCGTTGAGGTTGAGTGGCTCCCCCGGCCCGCGCACGGCGATCACCTCCACATCGTCGCGCGAGAGCAGCGCCACCACCTCGCGGCTGAGGGTGGGGTGCCCGAACACGACCGCGCGCTCGACCCGTCCGCCGAGGTCGCCGTCGGCGAGGAGCAGGCGATAGCCGTGGACGACGTGACGACCGAACCGGGCGCCGCTGACGATCTCTGCGACGAGGGGCCATCCCCCGTGGTGGGCGAGGTCTTCCGCACGAACGCCGGCGTCGGCGCCCGCGACGACGATCGTCCGCGGTCCGCGTTCCAGCACGAGCGGATCATCGTCCGCGCCGGCCGGAACGTCCGACTCGCCGATGCCCCCGCCGCCCTGGTACAACGCACCGCCGCTGGCCGCCGTGTCGTCGTCGGGCGCGCCGTCGACGACCTCGCCGACGCCGCCGGCCGCGCGTCCCCGCTGAGTCTCGACGTCCTGCGGCTCGGCGGAGACGGGAGCGGGATCGAACCACGGCGGGATCGCGCCCGAGAGCGGCTCCCGAAGCGGGACGTTGAGGTGCACCGGGCCCGCCGAGCGGGCACCCACTCCGACGGCGGCGGCGAAGGCCTCGTCGGCGACGGAGCGCAGGACCACGGTCTGGGGGTCCGTGCCGTCGGGGTCCACCGCGTCCGGCACGGGGAGGTCTGCCTCCCACCGCACGTTCGGGCTGTACATGCCGGGCTGGCGCGTCGTCTGGTTCGCCCCCACGCCGCGCAGCTCCGGGGGACGGTCGGCGGTCACGAGGATGAGGGGGACTCCGGAATGGTGCGCCTCGAGAGCCGCGGGCGCGAACCCCGCCGCGGCGGTGCCCGAGGTGCAGATCACGACGGCGGGCAGGCCCGTCTCCCGTCCGATGCCGAGCGCGGTGAATCCCGCCACGCGCTCGTCGATCCGCACGTGCAGGCGCACACGGCCCCGCTCCTCGAGCTCGGCGGCAACCAGCGCGAGCGCCTGCGAGCGCGACCCGGGGCTGACGACCACGTGCGTGACGCCGCGTTCGACGAGCCGTCCGAGGAGGGCCGCCGCCGCGTCGGTTGCGGGGGCGCGTTGCGGCGCCGCGTCGTGGCTCATCTCAGCTGTGCGTGCCGCGCGGGCCGGGTGTGCCGTCGGCGTCGGCGTCGGGCTCAGCGGGGGGGCCGCCCGCGGCGTCGTCACCCTCCGAGTCGAGCGCGGCGAGCTCCTGCTCCAGGCGACGGATGCGGTCCTCCTGGTCGGTCATGACGCCGATACTGCCGAGGAACTCGGGGTCGTCGTCGGGCGCTCGGAAAATCGCGGCGCTCTGACGTCCACGGCTACGGCCGATCGCGAACCACAGGATGCCTCCGACGACCGGAAGGAGCACGACGATGAGGATCCACACCGGCTTGCTCACTCCGCGATGCCGCGTCGGCGGCTGGAGGGCGCAATCGACGATGCTGTAGACCCAGAACGTGACGGCCAACAGCGCAAGAACGAGATACACGCGCGCCACCCCTCCATCCTAGGCGCGTGCCCGGCTGCCCGGTCCCGGCCGACGGCCCGGCCACCCCCGAGTACGCTGGGAGTATGCGTGCGCGGTCGGCTCTGGTGTTCACGGTGCTGCGGCTCGCGGCGTTCCTCGTCCCCTTCGGGATCATGATGCTCATCCCGGTGATGCGCGAGTACTACTGGCTGACGGCCATCTTCGCCGCGCTCATCGGTCTGAGCCTGTCGATGCTGTTCCTGCGTCGGCCGCTCGACGACCTCACCACCGACCTGGCCGCACGTCGCTCTCGGCAGCGCGAGACGACGGACGAAGACGCCGAGGACGCGACCCTCGACGGCACTCCCTGACTCAGATGGCGGGCGCGTAGGCCCAGAACAGGAAGCCCGCGTAGGCGAGTGCCGTGAGCGAGGTGACGCCGAGCGCGACGACGAGTTCCCGCGGGTGGCCGTAGGTCCAGACGATGAGGATCGCCGCCAGCGCGGGAAGCAGAGCCAGGAGCGACAACCACGCGATCGGGTAGAGGGTCGCCAGCACCACGGCGATCGCGAACGGGATCAGCAGGAACAGGGTGAACAGCACCTGCGTCGCGCGCTTTCCGATGAGCACCGTGAGGGTGCGCTTTCCCGCGCGGCGGTCCTGCTCGATGTCGCGCAGGTTGTTGGCGAGCAGCACGGCGCAGGCGAGGAACCCGGCCGCGACGCCACCGAGCCACGCCTCGTCGGGCACGACGCCGATCTGCACGAAGGTCGTCCCGGCCGTGGCGACGAGTCCGAAGAAGACGAAGACGACGACCTCGCCCAGCCCGTAGTAGCCGTAGGGACGCTTGCCCCCGGTGTAGAACCATGCCGCGGCGATGCACACCGCGCCGACGGCCAGCAGCCACCAGTGCTGTGTGCGGAAGACGACGGCGATGCCGACGATCGCGGCGATCGCGAAGAAGACGAGGGCGACGGCGAGCACCGTCTTGGCGGGCACCGCGCGCGATGCCGTGAGCCGCGCCGGCCCGACCCGGTGGTCGTCGGTGCCGCGGATGCCGTCGCTGTAGTCGTTCGCGAAGTTGACGCCGATCTGAAGCGCCAACGCGATCACGAGGCACGCGAGCGCGAGCACCCAGTGGAGGCGCCGCTCGACCACGAGAGCCGCGCCGGTGCCGATCACGACCGGTGCGACGGCCAGCGGCAACGTGCGCAGCCGTGCGGCGCCGATCCAGTCGCGCAGGGTGGCCGGCGCGACCTGTCGCGGGTCCCCCGACACGACCGGTTTCTGCGGGTTGCCCGATCGGCCGGCCGGGTGTCCGGACGACCTGGCGGACGAGGTCTTCGCGCGACGGGACTTCTTGCTCGAGCTGCTGGCTGCCACGACCGAAATCCTAGGCCGCACCGCCGTCGCCGGTCGAACCGCCGCGGACGAGGGCGAGGGCTCTCGCGGCGCGACGGTCGGGTTTGCCGGACGACAGGAGGGGCATCGCCTCGACGAACACGAGCTCGCGCGGACGCGCGGGAGCGCCGAGTGCCGCGGCCACCGCCCTCCGGGCTTCGTCCAGCACGCCGGTGGGGAGGTCGACGCGATCGACGACGATCGCCGAGGCCTCGCCCCAGCGCGGATCGGGAACGGCCACGACGATCGCCGCGTCGAGCCCGGGGACGGCACGGACCACCTGCTCCACCCGGTCGAGAGACACGTTGATACCGCCCGAGACGATGACGTTGTCAAGGCGCCCGGTGATCCGCAGGACATCGTCGAACGTGCCGGCGTCGCCCGTGCGATACCACCGGACGCCGTCGGCGTCGCGGATGAAGGCGGCCGCGGTCGACTCCGAGTCGCCGAGGTAGCCGTCGGCGAGCATCGGCCCACTCAGCTGCACTTCGCCATCTCGCACGCGCACCGCCACGTCGCGCAGGGGATGACCGTCGTAGACACAGCCGCCGCTCGTCTCGGTCGACCCGTAGGTGCGGACGATGCGCGCACCGACGGCAGCCGCCCGATCGGCGAGCTGGGCCGGGAGCGCCTGGCCGCCGACGAGGATCGCCTCGAACGACCCGATCCGGGTGTCCTGCCCTGCTTCCTCTGCCGCCACGAGCGTCTGCAGCTGCGCGGGCACGAGGGAGGTGAAGGTCGGGGTGCGCTGCCCCCCGACGCTCGCCGCCATCGACCCCGCCGCGGCGGCGAAGGTCTGGGGGGTGAACGACCCCGCGAGGATCGCCGGCTCCCGTCCCGCGAGGAGCGAGCGCACGACCACTTGCACGCCCGCGACGTAGCCCGCGGGGAGGGCGAGCAGCCAGCTCCCCGCGCCGAGATGATCGATCGTGGCGAGGGCGCTGGATGTGAGCGCCGAACGGCTCAGGACGACCGACTTGGGGACCCCCGTCGACCCGGACGTGGTGAGCACCACCGCCGTCCCCGGCGCCACGACCGCATCCGGCCCCAGGTCCGCCGTGGCTCCCAGGGCGATCGCCGGGCCGGCGCCGAGCACCGCTCCCCGCAGCCCCCGCACGACGTCGCGCGGGTCTGTGGTGTCGATCGTCTCGATCCTCATGCGGCGGAGGCTCCCTCACATGCTCCCGACGGAGGCGGCCTGCTCCCGTCGGCGTCGGCCGGTCAGTAGTGGTACGGGAAGGCCGACCAGTCGGGGTCGCGCTTCTGGAGGAAGGCGTCGCGCCCCTCCACGGCCTCATCCGTGCCGTAGGCGAGCCGCGTCGCCTCGCCGGCGAACACCTGCTGACCCACCAGTCCGTCATCGACCGCGTTGAAGGCGAACTTCAGCATCCGGATCGCGGTCGGGGACTTCCCGAGGATCGTGCGCGCCATCGCGATCGCCTCGCGCTCCAGGTCGGCGTGGGGCACCACCCGATTGACGGCGCCCGCCTCGTACGCACGCTGGGCGGAGTACTCCTCGGCCAGGAAGAACACTTCCCGCGCGAACTTCTGCCCCACCTGGCGCGCCATGTAGGCCGAGCCGTATCCCGCGTCGAACGAGCCCACGTCGGCATCGGTCTGCTTGAAGCACCCGTGTTCGGCGGAGGCGATCGTGAGGTCGCAGACGACATGGAGCGAGTGCCCGCCCCCGGCCGCCCAGCCCGGCACGACGGCGATGACGACCTTCGGCATGAAGCGGATGAGGCGCTGCACCTCGAGGATGTGCAGTCGCCCGGCGCGGGCCGGATCGGCGACCGACGTGTCGGAATCGGAGTACTTGTAGCCGTCGCGACCGCGGATGCGCTGGTCCCCGCCCGAGCAGAAGGCCCAGCCGCCGTCCTTCGGGCTCGGACCGTTGCCGGTGAGCAGCACGACTCCGATCGCGGGATCCTGTCGTGCCAGGTCGAGGGCGCGGTACAGCTCGTCCACCGTGTGCGGCCGGAAGGCGTTGCGCACCTCCGGCCGGTCGAACGCGATGCGGGCGATCCGTCCGTCGCGCGAGACGTGGGCCGTGATGTCGGTGTAGGAGTCGGCGCCCGGCGCGAGCACCCACTCGGCCGGATCGAACAGGTCGGAAACGCGGGAAACCTCGGACTCGTCCACGCCTCCAGCCTACGCGGCCGTCACACGGCGACACCGGGCGCGCACCGCCCCCTACCCTGGATCGGTGACCCTCTCCTCCCGGATCCTCGCCCTCGCCTCCGCGAGCGCTCTCGCCCTTGTCCTCTCCGCCTGCGCCGGGCCCTCGTCGCCCACGCCCTCCGGCGTGGGCCCCACCCCCGCAGCGACCACATCGACCGACACCGGACCCGCCGAGGGAGCGTGTGCGGACGACACCGGCGTCACGCTGATCGTCGACTCCTCCGCGCTCGCCGGCGGCCAGCGCGAGCAGTGGTGTGTACCGGCCGACGGTGACGTCGCGGCGACCGACGTCGTCTCGGAGGCCGGGATCACGACGGAGGGCACCGACGAGTACGGCGACCAGGTGATCTGCCGCGTGAACGGGCTCCCCGCCCCCGACGCCCCGGTGGGTTCCACCGAAGACCCGGCGTATGTGGAGTCGTGCGCGACGATGCCCGCCGCGTTCGCCTACTGGTCGCTGTGGGTGCAGCCGGAGGGCGGCGAGTGGGGCTACGCCACGACGGGCCTCTCGGAGCTCACCGTGCGCCCGGGTGAGAGCCTCGCGCTGCTGTTCACCCTCGACGGCGCCCCCGCTTCCCCGGCGTCGTGACCGTACGACCCGCTCCCCTGCGTGCCGCGGCGGCCCTCGCCGCCGGGTTCGTGGTGGTGCGGGTCGTCTACCGCGTCCTCTTCCACGGCGCGGACGGCGCGGGGACCCTGCTGCTCGATCTGCCCGTCCTGAGGCTGGCTCCGCCGTTCGGGCACGTCGAGATCCTCGGGCCGGTCACGAGCGGCGGGCTGGCCACTGCCGCGCTCTCCGCGCTTCCGATCGCCGGAGTGATCCTCGCGTTCGGCGTGCTCAACGCGCTGGTGGACGTGCCCCGTCTGCTGGCCCGCGGCGCGCAACGCGGACCGCTGCAGGGCTTCGCGCGCGCTCTCGCGGTGGCGTGGGCGACCCTCCCGGCCCTCGCGGCCGCCGCGCGCGCCGTGGCGACTGCCCAGCGACTCCGCGGCGACCGTGCCGGCATCCGGATCCTCGCTCCCGTCCTCGAGCACACACTGGAACGTGCGACCGCTCTCGGGGCCGCCCTGGAGCTGCGGGGCTACGCCGGTCGGCCCCTCGAGGGCGATTGCGCCCGCCCGGTGGAGCTCGCCTCGATGCGCGCCGGGTTCACCGGGCCGGCCGTCGTGCGGGTGGACGCGCTCGCGGCCTCTCCCGGGGAGCTCATCGTGGTCAGCGGTGCGACGGGTTCAGGCAAGTCGACGTTGCTGCGCACGCTGAGCGGACTCCACACCCACGTCGACGGCGGGGTGGCCGGCGGGAGGATCGTCGTCGCGGGCCACGACCGCCTCGCCACCGCCCCTCGACACATGGCGCGGCTCGTGGGGGCGGTGCTGCAGCAGCCGCGGACGTCGTTCGCGGCCGATCGGGTGGACGACGAAGTGGGACTCGCGCTGGAGCTGCGCGGCGTGGCTCCCGTCCTCCGCCGTGCCCGCGTCGATGAGGTCCTCCGCCGCGTGGGCATCTCCGCCCTGGGGAGCCGTCGGACCTCCGAGCTGTCGGCGGGAGAGGCGACGCTCGTCGCGATCGCCGCGGCGATCGTCGAGGAGCCGGTGCTGCTGGTCGTGGACGAGCCGCTCGCCGATCTCGACAGGAGCGCGCGGGAGCGCATCGTGTCCCTCCTCGGGGCGCTCGCGCACGAGGCGGGCGTGTGCGTCATCGTGGCCGAGCATCGTACGGACGAGTTCCGCGCCGTCGCTGACCGGAGCCTCCACGTGACGGAGGACGGCGCCGTCGTCGACGGTCCCCTCCCGCGGACCCTAGAGCGGGCGCCCGAGTTCCGCGCGGGCCGACCCGGGCAGCCGTCACCCGCGCGCGAAGCCGAGACCGTCCTGGACGTGCGGGGCGTGTCGGTGCGTCGGGGTCGCCGGACCGTGGTCGACGACGTCTCGTTGCGGCTGGCCGCCGGCGAGCTCACCGCCGTATCCGGACCCAATGGGGCGGGCAAGTCGACTCTTCTGCGGACCCTCAGTCGTGAGCCGGGCACGGCGCTCGTACCGGACGACTCAGACGATCTGTTCGTGCGCGCCACGGTGCGCGCGGAGCTCCGCCGGGAGGATGCCCGCGCGAAGACCCCCGGGGTCAGCGTCTCCCGGTTCGCCGCTCTCCTCGGGCTCGATCCCACCGATCCGCGTCTCGAGGCCCGGCTCGGCCGCCACCCGCGTGACCTCTCGGTGGGAGAGCGGCGGTGCCTCGCGATCGTCCTGCAGACCGCTCGCACACCGCGCGTGCTGCTGGTCGACGAACCGACCCGCGGCCTCGACCCCTCGGCACGACGTCTCGTGATGCACGCGCTGGCCGCGCAAGCCGACGCCGGCACCGCCGTGCTGCTCGCCTCGCACGACACCGGGTTCTGCGCGGCGCTCGCCGATCGCCTGCTCGCCATGCGGGGCGGCACGCTCGAGCGGGTCGACGGCCCCACGCCGCAGCCCGCCGCCGCGTCGCCGGTGGCACCGGGAGAGTCGAGGCCGCGCGTCGCGCCGCCTGCGCCCGATGCCGCACCTTCCGCGGTGGCGGACTCCGGCGGCACGGACTCCCCGCGCGCGGGGGGACGACTGCCTCGCGGGGCGACAGCCGGGAACCACGCGCGCCCGGTGCTGCTGATCGCCGCGAACCTCCTCGCCGCGGCGAGCTTCCTCTGGCCGCTCGTCGTGGCGGCGCTGCCACCCGACGCTTCCTCCGCCGTGCCCGTGATCGCGCTCGCCGCCGCACCGCTGGCCGTCCTCCTGGTGCTGGCCGCTCTCGACGGAAGCGTGCGTTCCGCGCACACGCTCTCGCTCCTGGCGGTGCTCGCCGCCGTCGGCGCCGCGATCAGGATCGCCAGCACCGGCGTGGGCGGGGTCGAAGCCCTGTTCATCCTGTTGATCCTCGCGGGCCGCGTGTGCGGTGCGAGGTTCGGTCTTCTCCTCGGCGCGGCCTCGATCGGCCTCTCCGCGGCGCTGTGGGGAGGTGTCGGCCCCTGGCTCCCCTTCCAGATGTTCGCGTGCGGGTGGGTCGGCGCGGGTGCCGCCCTCCTGCCGCGGCGCCCGCGGGGTGCCGCCGAGATCGCGATGCTCGCGGCCTACGGAGTCGTGGCGTCCTATCTGTTCGGCCTCGTCATGAACATGTGGTTCTGGCCCTTCGCCGTCGGCGGAGACACGAGCATCTCCTACGTCCCGGGCGGCGGTCTCGGCGAGAACCTCGGGAACTTCCTCGTCTACTCCCTCGTCACCTCCACCGCCACGTGGGACACCCTCCGCGCCGTCACGACGGTGGTCGGGATCCTCCTCGTCGGCCGAGCGGTGCTGTCGTCCCTCCGCCGCACCACCGCCGCCGCGTCGCCGGCACGCCTCCCGGCGCGGGGGCCGGGCCCCGCGAGTCCGTCCGAGGGGGTGTCGCGGACCGCCGCGCCGCGCTAGCGTGACCGCGAACCGGGAGGACAGCATGCTCATCGTCGGATCGATCGTGTTGCGCGTCGACGACCTCGACGCGGAGATCTCCTTCTGGACGGCCGCGCTGGACTACGAGGTTCGGGAGCCTCGAGACGACGACTTCGCCGTGCTCCGCGCGCGTGACCGTCGCGGGCCGAACCTGTCGCTCGACGCCGTCGCTGCTCCTCGCAGCCTTCCTCCTCGCATCCACCTGGATCTCTACGCCGAGGACCAGGCGGCCGAGCTCGCCCGCCTCACGCGCCTGGGTGCCCGCGAAGTGCCGTGGGACAAGCGTCCCGCCGACGCCGACTACGTGATCATGGAGGACCCCGAGGGACACCGCTTCTGCGTCATCGACGCCGCCGACTGGGAGGGATGGAACGAGCGCCTCCGGACGCGGTGACCCCCGGGGGCGTGCGAAGCTGGAAGACGTGAAGATCAGGACCTCGTCCGACTGGCGCGACGCGCTTCCCTTCGACGCTCCCCTGCGCGCCTCCGAGGCTGTGCCGGGAGAGCCCACGCGGTGCACCGGCTGCGGGCCTTCTTCCGAGGTGCGGGAGCGCGAGGACCTGTGGGTCGTCAAGCACCACCACCCGAACAACCCGGCCGGGTTCGTGCGCTTCTACTGCGCGGCCCATCGCCCCGTCGTCGCTCCCCGTCCCGAACCGGCACCCTCGAAGGCTCCGCGGGAACGCCGCGCCCCGCGGGCGGCGTCGAACCGGCTTCCCGCTCCGACGATCGCCGAGCGACCGGCCGTGATGTGCCCCGACTGTTTCGTGGAGGTGCCCGCGACCGGCGTCTGCGGGATGTGTGGGCAACCGGTCGGCTGACGCTCCCGAGTTATCCACGAATCGAAGATTTCTTCGAAACTCGCGCCGTGTGTGCGCGAGAATTGAGGTATGACACACGACGAGTCCGGCATCACGGCGGCGGAGGCCGCCGCCGCCGACCGCTTCGTCGAGCGGGCGCTGCTCGCGCACCGCGCCATCGCCGCGGCGCAGGCCGCCCACGTGGCGGTGCTCGCCGAGGCGCATGCCTGGGCGCGCTCGGTTGCGGCCAGCCGGCCGAATGCCACGTCGCGGACGGGCGACCTCGAACTGCGTGATCTCGCTGCGCAGGTGGGTGCCGCACTCCGGGTCTCCGACCGCACGATCCAGCGGCGCATGGACGAGGCCGCGACGGTGTCGGAGCTCTTCCCGACCACTCTTCGCGCGTGGTCCTCGGGCGAGATCGATCGCGGTCACGTGTCGGCTATCGTCGACGCCGGGCTGCCCCTCACCCGGCCCGAGGACCGCGAGTGGTTCGAGCGCCGCGCGCTGGATCGCGCGAACGAGCTCACCCCGGCCCAGCTCCGACCCGTCGCGCGCACGCTCGCCGAGCACGCGCACCCCCGTTCGCTCGACGAACGGCACGCGCGGGCACGGGGGCAACGACGCGTCGTGGTGACCGACCTCGACGACGGGATGGCGCGACTGATCGCCGACCTCCCCGCCGTGCTCGCCTACGGCATTCGCGACCGACTCACGACCCTCGCGCACCACGCGAGAGAAGCCGCAGCGCCAGAGACGGCGGGTGACCGCGGCACGTCCGCGCGAGACAGCACCGTCGGCGGCCCATCTGAGCAAGACAGCACCGTCGGCGACACGCCCCCGCCCGACGTCGACGACACCCGGTCGCTCGATGAGGTCCGCGCCGACGTGTTCGCCGATCTGTTGCTCGCCGGCGTACCGACCCCCCACGGCGAGACCGGCCAGAACGTCGCGGCAAGGGTCCAGGTGACCATCCCCGTCCTCACCGTGCTCGGGCGGTCGAGCGAGCCGTGCCTTCTCGTCGGCTACGGGCCGATCCCGCTGGCCGACGCACTCGAACTGGCCGCGACGGCGCCAGGGTGGGATCGCGTCCTGACGAGTCCGGTCGACGGCAGCGTGCTCGCCGTCGACCGATACCGGCCATCGTCCTCCTTGCGGAGACTGCTGCGCGCCCGGGATGAGCATTGCCGTTTCGTCGGGTGCCGGCTCGCCGTCAGTCGATGCGACGCCGACCACACGATCGACCACGCGCACGGAGGCCAGACCCGCGCCGACAACCTCGCCACCCTGTGCCGCCGTCACCACGTGCTGAAGCACCGCACGCAGTGGCAGGTCGAGCAGGTGGGGCGCGGACTGCTCCGGTGGCAGAGCCCGGGTGGACGATCCTACGTCGATCGGCCCGCGCCGATGGTCCGCTTCCTCTCCGACGCCGACCCGCCACCCTTCTGATCACGCTTTACAGTCGACTCATGACCTCGCCCGAGACCACCGTCGACGCCCCTGTCACCTTCTCGGCTGATGTCGCACGGATCGACCGGGACCGCGTGCACCGCTGGCTGAGCGAAGAGGCGTACTGGGCGCGAGGACGCACTCGCTCCCATCAAGACGCGGCGATCGATGCGTCCCGCAACTACGGCGTCTACGACGACGCGACGGGCGCGCAACTCGCCTACGCCCGGGTCGTCACCGACGGCGTCGGGTTCGCGTGGCTCTGCGATGTGTTCGTCGACCCGTCCGCACGGGGGCGGGGCATCGGAAAGACGCTCCTGGCCGGTGTGCTCGCCGAACTCGACGAACTGGGCCTCAAGCGCATGCTGCTGGCCACCGCCGACGCCCAGGAGCTGTACCGCCAGTTCGGGTTCACCGAGCTGTCCGGCCCCACGGTGTGGATGGCCCGCTCCGCGCCGGCCTGATGCCCCGCGGTCGCGCCGCGGTCACGCCGCGGTCAGACCGAGGTCACACCGAGAAGTACTTCGCCTCGGGGTGGTGGAACACGAACGCGTCGGTGGACTGCTCGGGGTGCAGCTGCAGCTCCTCGCTCAGCTCCACGCCCATCCGCTCGGGCCGGAGGAGTTCCACGACCTTGCGGCGGTCTTCCATGTCGGGACACGCCGGGTAGCCGAGGGAGAACCGGGCTCCGCGATAGTCGAGCGCGAACAACCCCGCGACATCGTCCGGATCCTCATCCGCCAGGCCGAGTTCGGCGCGAATCCGGGCGTGCCAGAACTCGGCGAGCGCCTCCGTCAGCTGCATCACGAGGCCGTTGAGCTCGTAATAGTCGCGATAGCGGTCTTCCGCGAAGAGCTTCGCCGTGACCTCGTCGATGCGGGCGCCGGCGGTCACGAGCTGGACGGGGAGGACATCGACCTCCCCGGTGTCCCGCGCGCGCACGAAGTCGGCGAGGCACAGGTGCCGGTCGCGGCGCTGGCGGGGGAAGGAGAAACGCAACCGGTCGGTTCCCACCGCCCCGCCCGAGCCGCCGTCCGGCGCGAGAAGGCCCGCCCGGCCCAACACGCCTGTCGGATCCTCGCCGTGGTGGAGGACGACGACATCGTCCCCCTCCGACACCACGGGGAAGTAGCCGTAGGCGACCGAGGCGTCGAGCATTCCCTCCGCCAGGATGCGGTCGAGCCAGTACCGCAGCCGCGGCCGCCCCTCCGTCGCCACGAGCGTCTCGTACGAGAGGCCGTCCTCCCCGCGTCCGGGCTTGAGGCCCCACTGCCCCATGAAGGTCGCCCGTTCGTCGAGGAAAGCCGCATAGTCGGCCAGCGCGATCCCCCGGACGATGCGGGCGCCCCAGAACGGCGGGGCCGGAACGGGATTGTCCCGCGCCACGTCGGAGCGTGCCGGCATGGCATCGGGCTCCGTGAGCGTGAGGAGCGACCCGGCCCGGTGGATGCGCTTCTTCAGCGGCGGAAGTCCGACGGCATCG
Source organism: Microbacterium sp. TNHR37B (assembly GCF_001620065.1). GTDB lineage: Bacteria > Actinomycetota > Actinomycetes > Actinomycetales > Microbacteriaceae > Microbacterium. The sequence goes on along the minus strand of NZ_LQGV01000004.1, from coordinate 409,670 downwards.
GGGTCTTCGCCCCGTGCGATGCGCACGAGCGGCTCCATCAGCGCCAGCCCTTCGAACGCGTCCTTCGCGTAGCGCACCTCGCCGTCGAACAGCCCGGCCAGGTCGTCCTCCACGTAGGCGCGGGTCAGGGCGGCGCCTCCCAGGAGAACCGGCCACCGCTTCGCGAGGCCGCGAGCCTGGAGCTCCTCGAGGTTCTCCTTCATGACGACCGTCGACTTCACGAGCAGTCCCGACATCCCGATGACGTCGGCGTCGTGCTCTTCGGCGGCCGCGATGATGTCGGCGATCGGCTGCTTGATCCCCAGGTTCACGACGTCGTAGCCGTTGTTCGTGAGGATGATGTCCACCAGGTTCTTGCCGATGTCGTGGACGTCGCCGCGGACGGTGGCCAACACGATCCGGCCCTTCCCCGAGGCATCCGACTTCTCCATGTGCGGTTCGAGGAGCGCGACGGCGGTCTTCATGACCTCCGCCGACTGCAGCACGAACGGCAGTTGCATCTGCCCCGAGCCGAATCGCTCACCCACCACCTTCATGCCTTCGAGAAGATGTGCGTTGATGATCTGCAGCGGCGCGATGCCGTCGGCACGGGCGAGGTCGAGGTCGGCCTCCAGCCCCTTGAGCTCACCGTCGATGATCCGCCGCTCCAGCCGCTCCCCGACGGGCAGGGCTGCCAGCTCCGCCGCGCGCTGGTCACGCAGCGCCGCCGTGTCGACACCCGCGAACAGATCGAGCATGACCGCGAGCGGATCGTAGGCGAGGTTGCCCTCGGCGTCGTACGCACGGCGGTCCCACACCAGATCGAGGGCCACGGCGCGCTGCTCGTCGGGGATCGAGGCGAGGGGAACGATCTTCGCCGCGTCGATGATGCCGGAGTCGAGACCCGCCTGCGTCGCCTCGTGCAGGAACACCGAGTTGAGCACCGACCGGGCGGCCGGGTTCAGCCCGAACGAGACGTTCGACACGCCGAGCGTCGTGTGGATCCCGGGGTAGGCCGCCACGAGAGCCCGGATGGCCTCGATGGTCTCGATCGCGTCCCGGCGCGTCTCCTCCTGCCCGGTGGCGATCGGGAAGGTCAGGCAGTCGACGATGATGTCCTCGACCTTCATCCCCCATTCGCCCACGAGCGCGTCGACGAGCCGCGAGGCGATGCGCACCTTGTCGGCCGCGGTGCGGGCCTGCCCCTGCTCGTCGATCGTGAGGGCGATCACGGCGGCACCGTGTTCCTTCACGAGCGGCATGATGCGACCGAAGCGCGACGAGGGGCCGTCGCCGTCTTCGTAGTTGACCGAGTTGACCACGGGGCGACCGCCGATCAGCTCGAGCCCCGCCTGGATCACCGCCGGTTCGGTGGAGTCGATCACGAGCGGCAGGGTCGACGCCGACGCGAAGCGGGAGACCACCTCGCGGATGTCGGCCACGCCGTCGCGGCCGACGTAGTCCACGCAGACGTCCAGCAGATGCGCCCCGACGCGGATCTGGTTGCGCGCGATCTCGACGCAATCGTCCCAGCGCCCGTCGAGCATCGCCTCTCGGAACGCCTTCGACCCGTTCGCATTGGTCCGCTCCCCGATCGCGAGGTAGGAAGCGTCCTGCGTGAACGGGACGTGCTGGTAGAGCGAGGCGACCCCCGGCTCCGGCGCCGCGGAGCGCACGGGGCTCGGGAGGGTCGCGAGGCGCTCGACGACCGCCGCCAGGTGCTCAGGCGTCGTGCCGCAGCACCCGCCGACGAGGCCGATCCCGAACTCCCTGACGAACTGCTCATGAGCCGTCGCGAGCTCGGCAGGGGTCAGCGGATAGTGCGCTCCGTCGGCGGTGAGCACGGGCAGACCCGCGTTGGGCATACAGGCGATCGGCACCGTCGAATGCTTCGACAGATGGCGCAGGTGCTCGCTCATCTCGGCGGGGCCGGTTGCGCAGTTCAGTCCGATGGCGTCGACACCCAGCGGCGCGAGAGCCGTCAGCGCCGCCCCGATCTCGGAGCCCATGAGCATCGTGCCCGTGGTCTCCACGGTGACCTCGACGAAGATCGGCAGGCGCACGCCCCGGGCGACGATCGCCGCCTTGCACCCGTTGACCGCCGCCTTGGTCTGGAGCAGGTCCTGCGAGGTCTCGATGAGGAACGCGTCGGCGCCACCGTCGATGAGCCCCTCGGCCTGCTGGGCGAAGGTGTCTTTCAGGTGTGCGTAGGTCGTGTGCCCGAGAGAGGGCAGCTTCGTCCCCGGCCCCATCGACCCCAGTACCCAGCGGCGACGCCCGTCGACGGCCTCGGCTGCCTCTGCTCGTTCGCGAGCGATGCGGGCGCCGGCCTCGGCGAGCTCGTGAATGCGGTCGTCGATTCCATAGTCGGAGAGGTTCGACCAGTTGGCACCGAAAGTGTTGGTCTCGATCGCGTCGATGCCCACCGCGAGGTAGTCGTCGTGGATCCGGGCGATCAGGTCGGGGCGGGAGACGTTGAGGATCTCGTTGCACCCCTCCAGCTGCCGGTAGTCATCGAGAGACGGTTCGTAGCGCTGCAGCATGGTGCCCATCGCCCCGTCGGCGATGACGACCCGGGTGGAGAGGGCGTCCAGCAGATCCTGGGACCGGGCCGGTCGAGCCACCGCGTCGATGTCGAGGGCGAACCGGGCGGGAGTGGTCGATGTCACCGGGCGATTCTCCCACGGGAGATCAGCGGCCGCGGCGGGCTTTACGGAAGGCGTCGACGGCGTCCCACGCCGCGGTCCCGACGATCAGGAAGCCCGCCACAACCGAGACGACACCGAAGACCGTCTCCCCGCCGCGCGGGATCACCGCGAGCCAGAACTCCGGGTTGAGCAGCGCATCCCGCGAGAGAAGCACCACGGCTCCGCCGGCGACGACCGCGTCGAGCACCGCGTTGATGACCGCGAGGGGCATCGTCCAACGCCGTTGCAGGTACCGGATGATCTGCACGGCCACCTCGATCGCCAGGATCACCAGGAGAGCGCCGACCGTCCACGGCCACAGCGCCGGGGAGAGGAACGACATCCAGCGGCCGTCGAGGAAGACGGCGCCCACGAGCTGATCCCACACCACGACGGCCGCCACGGCCACGACGCACACGACGGCAGCAACGACGTCACGGAAGGCGGATCCGTCCTGCTGCACCTCGGGCAGGCGATCCACGTTCCAGGCTCCGAGCGTCGTGGCTTTCCCGCGCGCGCGGTCGGAACGCTCCACCAGCACGAACACGAGCGTGGTCCAGAAGACGACGTGGACCGCGATCGACACGCCTCCGCCGATCGCGCTCCCCGCGACACCGCCGGCAGGAGCCCCCGCGAGCGCCTGCCCGAGGGCGATCCCGAAGGTTCCGAGCGGCACGACGATCCACAGGAGCAGCGTCAGCAGCCGCCACCACTCCAGGTAGTAGCGGGGGCCGAGCAGGTGCAGGGGACGATCGCCGTAGGCGGCGGCCAGCGCGTCGGGATCGCCGAGATCGGTGAGGACGGCGCGCTCCGCCGCCTCCGCGCTCTCCCCCGCGGCCAGGCGGGCGTCGCACTGGTCGGCGATGGAAGCCCCGAGCTCTGCCGCCACGTCGGCGCGCTGCTGTTCCGGGAGGGTGCGGACGACCGCGTGGATGTACCGGTCGGTGAGGGACTGTGAGGGGGCGGGGGCGGACATGTCAGTTCTCCTGGGGAAGATCGGAGATCGCGGCGGCGATCGCTCGGAAGTCGTCGGTGAGGGCCTCAGCCAGTCGGTGGCCCTCGGCCGAGGTGCGGTAGAACTTGCGGGGCCGGGCCTCGTCGGTGTTCCACTCGCTGAGGAGGTGACCCTGCTTCTCCAGGCGCCGCAGGAGGGGGTACAGGGTGTTGGCGTCGGTGTCGAACCCCCGGGCCTGCAGGTCTTCCAGCAGGCCGTAGCCGTAGCCCGGCTGCGCCAGGAGCCGCAGGCACGCCAGCACCACCGTGCCGCGCCGGAGTTCCTGCAGATGGATGGCGGTCGCCTCCCGGCCGTCCGGTTCGTCGCCGGGCTCCGGCAGGGATCGTGTGTGGTTCACGCATCACACTGTACTGTGTCTCACACACTATAGTCAATCACACAGTGGCGGAGCCGATCCCCACGGCAGGATGGGAGACGTGACCCCGCACCCCCTGCCCCCCTTGTCCGACGTCCTGGCGTCCGCGCATGTGGTCGCCCTGCCCCTCGTCACGCGATTCCGGGGCGTCACAGTGCGCGAGGCGCTGGTGTTCGAGGGACCCGAGGGGTGGACGGAGTTCTCGCCGTTCGTCGAGTACGACGACGCCGAGGCGGCGACCTGGCTCGCCGCCGCCCTCGACTTCGGCTGGACGGCGACCCCCGCCGCTCAGCGCACGAGCATCCAGGTGAACGCGACGGTGCCCGCCGTGGCCGAGGACGACGTGCCCGGCGTGCTCGCGCGGTTCCCGGGTTGTCGCACCGCCAAGGTCAAGGTGGCCGAGCGCGGGCAGACGCTGGCCGACGACGTCGCCCGCGTCCGCGCCGTGCGGGCCGCGTGGGGTCCGGAGGGACGCATCCGCATCGATGCCAACGGCGGCTGGAATCTCGACGAGGCAGAACAGGCGCTGCACGCCCTGGCGCCGTTCGATCTCGAATACGCCGAGCAGCCGTGCGCACGCGTTCCCGAGCTCACCGAGCTTCGTCGACGGGTGGCGTACATGGATGTCCCCATCGCCGCCGACGAGAGCGTGCGCAAGGCCACGGATCCCCTGGCTGTCGCCCGCGCGGGCGCCGCCGACCTCCTCGTCGTCAAAGCGGCACCGCTGGGGGGCGTGCACCGAGCCCTTGAGATCGTCCGCGGGGCGGGGCTGCCGGCCGTCGTCTCCAGCGCGCTCGACACGAGCATCGGGCTCTCGATGGGCCTGGCGCTCGCCGCCTCGCTCGACACGCTCGACTACGACTGCGGGCTCGGGACGGCGGCCCTCCTCGCCGCAGACGTCACGCGCGACCCGCTCCTGCCGCAGGACGGCTCGCTCCCGGTCGGCCGGGTCGCGGTCGACCCCGACCTTCTGCGCGCGCATGCCGCGTCGTCCGAGCGCAGCGCCTGGTGGCGGAGCCGACTCGAACGCTGCTACTCGGTGCTGGAGGCGGGCTCGGGCTGAGTCCGCGCGCAGTCAGGGCACCTCGACCAGGGCACCCACCAGACGCTCCAGGCGTGAGTTGAGGAGTTCGTTGATCTCCCCCTGCACATGACCTTCCAGCGTCGCGCGCGTGCAGGTGTCGTCGGAGACGTCCAGCAGCAGCTGTGCGACTTCGGGAACAGGCAGGCGCAGGCGGAGACCGAACTGTCCGACGACGTGCTCGATGATGTCCTCCACGCGGCGGCGCATGACGTTCTGCCAGTCCAGATACGCGGAGGCGAGCCGCCGGTCACGGAGCGCCTGCGTGCGGATCTCGCTGATCAGCTGGGGCTCCATGCGCTCCCCGAGCGAGACGCCCACGATCTGACGCACGAGGCTCGAAGGATCCGTGACGCTGCCGCTCTCCAGCTCTCGCACCCGCGCGGCGACCTCCTCGAGCTTCGCCTCGGCGAGCTGGGTGATCAGAGCGAGGAACAACTCATCCTTCGACTCGAAGTTGGAGTAGAAGGCACCCCGGGTGAATCCGGCGCGCTCGCAGATCATCTCCACCGAGGCGGCGTCCATGCCCACTTCCGCGAACACGTCGTGAGCCGCGTCGAGCAGCCGTGCGCGCGTCTGCTCGCGGCGACGCGAGGCGGGCCGCTCACCGACATCGGTCATCGTGTCCTCCCACCTTCCGCTTCTCCACTTTCTCACCGGACATTCAGCCTTGCATCCGTCCCACTGATTACGATACATCTTTGTATCGGATACACCGCTGTATCGTCCTTGATCGGATCGATGGACCGGGCATCCGGCGCATCGATGACACCCATCTGAACCGGAGCGCTCGTGTCCACTCTGCTGTACTCCCTCGGCCGCTGGTCGTACCACCACCCCTGGCGCGTCCTCGTCACCTGGCTGCTCCTGCTCGGGGTCGTCGGCGGCACGGTGGGTGTCGGCATGGCGACCGGCTTCGTGAAGGGCACCGACAACTCCTTCACGATCCCCGGCACGGAGGCGCAGGAGGGCATCCTGCTGCTCGACCGCACCTTCCCCCAAGCGAGCGGCACGAGCGCCCAGCTCGTCATCGTCGCGCCCGACGGCGACCGCGTGGACCGTCGCCCGGTCTCCACGGTGATCGCCGACACGATCGACCGCCTCGAAGACGTCGACGGCGTACTCGCGGTCACCGACCCCTTCAACGAGATGGTGAACGGTCTCGTCTCCGACGACGCCCAGGCCGCGATCATCCGACTGCAGTTCGACGGCCAGGCCACCGACGTCCCCGCCAGCACGAAGGCCGACCTCCACGAGATCGCCGCGGAGACGCGCGCGGCGATGCCCGCCGGATCCCACGTCGCCATCGGGGGCGACCTGTTCTCCACGTCGGTCCCCGCGCTCTCGCTCATCGAGGCGGTGGGTGTGCTGATCGCCCTGTTCGTGCTCATCGTCACGTTCCGCTCCATCGCGGTGGCCTGGTTCCCGCTCGCGAGCGCCCTGATCGGGGTGGGGCTCGCGATCACCCTCATCTTCCTGTCCACGGCGTTCGCATCGATCTCGTCGACCACTCCCATGCTCGCGATCATGCTGGGCCTGGCCGTCGGCATCGATTACGCCCTGTTCATCGTGGCGCGCCACCAAGATCAGGTGCGCGAGGGCGTCGAGCCCGCCGAGTCCGCAGCCCGGGCCACCGGCACCGCCGGCAGCGCCGTCCTCTTCGCCGGCGTCACGGTGCTGATCGCCCTCATCGGGCTGAGCTTCGCCGGCATCCCCTTCCTGACCACGATGGGCATCGCGGCCGCCGTGGCCGTGGCCATCGCCGTCGTCGTCGCCGTCACCCTCACCCCCGCCCTGCTCGGTTTCGCCGGCGGACGCGTCCGGGGCTGGCCGCGCCGGGTCCGCCGGGTCCGCCCGTCCCGCTCGAACCGCCCGCGACGCGGGTTCGCGGAACGCTGGGTGACCACGGTGACGCGTCGTCCGATCGTGACGACGCTGTCGGTCATCATCGGCCTAGGCGTCGTGGCGATTCCCGCCGCCAGCCTGCACCTCGCCCTCCCGAACGCGGGGGTCCAGCCGACCTCGAGCGAAGCGCGCCAGTCGTACGACCTCGTCGCGGAGCACTTCGGCCCGGGTGCGAACGGACCGCTCATCATGACCGGCACGATCGTCACCTCCACCGACCCGCTGGGACTCATGGACGACCTGAAGCGCGAAGTGGAGCGGATCCCCGGCGTCAAGGAGGTAGCCCTCTCCACGCCCAACGAGACCGCCGACACCGGCCTCATCCAGATCGTGCCCGAGACCGCGCCGGACGACCCGGCGACCGCCGACCTCGTCCGCGAGCTCCGCGCGCAGCACGACCGCCTGCTCGACGAGTACGGCGTCGACCTCAAGGTGACCGGGTTCACCGCCGTGGGGATCGACATCTCCGACCGGCTCGCCGCGGCTCTGCTCCCCTTCGGGATCTTCGTCGTCGGGCTCTCGCTCGTACTCCTGACGATCGTCTTCCGCTCCATCTGGGTGCCGATCAAGGCGGCCGCCGGCTACCTTCTCTCGGTCGCGGCCTCGTTCGGTGTCGTCGCCGCGGTGTTCGAGTGGGGCTGGCTCGCCGACGTCCTCCACGTCGCACGGACGGGCCCCGTCATCAGCTTCATGCCGATCATCCTCATGGGGGTGCTCTTCGGCCTGGCGATGGACTACGAGGTGTTCCTCGTCTCCCGGATGCGCGAGGACTTCGTACACACCCGCCGAGCGCGCGACGGCCGCGCCGAGCGAGCCACGGCGATCGCCGCGGTCCGCAGCGGCTTCACCGCCTCGGCGCGGGTGGTCACGGCCGCCGCCGTCATCATGTTCGCGGTGTTCGCCGCCTTCGTGCCGGAAGGCGACTCCTCGATCAAGCCGATCGCGCTCGGGCTCGCCGTCGGCATCGCCGTCGACGCGTTCCTCGTCCGGATGACCCTCGTCCCGGCCGTGATGACCCTCCTCGGCGAGAAGGCGTGGTGGATGCCCCGATGGCTCGATCGCCGCCTTCCGCACTTCGACATCGAGGGCGAAGCCGTCGAGCGCGAGCTCGCCCTGACGAACTGGCCGGAGGATCCCGACTCGGTGTCGGTCATCGGCGCGGACCTCGCGGTCGAGGACGAATCCGGCGACGCGCTCTTCGCCGACGCGGACTTCCGCCTCTCGCACGGCGAAACGCTCCTGGTCACGTCTCCCGATGCCCGCGCCGGGCGGGCGTTCGTGCTCGCGGTGGCGGCCCGGCTCGCGCCGAGCGCCGGTCGGCTCCGGGTGGGCGGACATCTGCTACCCGGCCGGTCGGCCTGGGTCCGCGCACACGTCGGGCTCGCGCTCCTGGCCGATCCCGAAGCCTCCGGCGATCCGCTGCGGGAGCTCCGCCGCGCCGTCGCGGGGGGCACGCGCATCGTCGCGATCGACGGTCTCGACACCCTGAGCGGACCGGAACGCGATCAGGCTGCAGCGATCCTCCGCGACGCCGAGGCGCGGCTGTCGCGGCGAAGCGGATCCGAGCCGGCCCTCACGGTGGTCGCCTCGGCGCGCCGCGATGGCCCCGCGCTCGACATCCTCGCCGAGGCGCACCGGCCCGGGGTCACGGCGCTCGCGCCCTCCCGTCCGCCTCTGGATCCTCCTTCCTCCGACCACGCGACCGGCATCGACACCCAGGTGATCTCCTCATGACTCTTCCTCTCGAACGTGCCCGCACCCGCAAGCCGGTGACCTGGCTCACGGTCCTCGGCGTGATCCTGCTTCCCGTCCTGATCGGCGGCATCCTCGTCGCCGCGCTGTACAACCCGGTCGAGCGACTCGACGCGATGCGCGCCGCCATCGTGAACAACGATGAGCCCGTCACGATCGACGATCAGCTCGTCCCGCTCGGGCGTCAGCTGACCGCGGGTCTCGTGGAGGGATCGGACGAGCTGCCGAGCAACCTCGACTGGACGATCTCCAACACCGAAGACGCCCGCGACGGCCTCGCCGACGGCACGTACGACGCGGTCATCACGATCCCGAAGAACTTCTCCGCGGCTGCTACCTCGACCGCGCCGGGAAAGACACCGGAGAAGGCGACGATCTCGGTGGCGACCTCGCCCGACAGTCTCATCGTCGACGACGCGATCACCGCTCAGGTGACGCAAGCCGCCGCGTCGCTGGTGGGGACGGAGCTCTCCACGACCTACCTCGAGAACGTCTTCCTCGGTTTCACGACCCTCGGCGACAAGCTGGGTGACGCCGCGGACGGCGCCTCGCAGCTCGCCGACGGTGCGGGTGAGGCCGCGACCGGAGCGACGTCTCTCGCCGACGGCATCGCGAAACTCGCCGACGGCACCGGCGGTATCGCGACCGGTGCGCAGGGCATCGCGTCGGGGACCTCGGAGCTCGCGGGAGGTGCCGGGCAGCTCGCCGACGGCGCGGGCCGGCTCTCGACGGGGGCCTCGCAGCTCGCCGACGGCGCCGGCGGCGTGGCCGACGGCGCGTCCGGCGTGGCCACGGGAGCAGCCAGCCTCGCCGACGGTGCGGGTGACCTCGCCGACGGTGCGGGGTCGCTCGCGAGCGGCATCGGCGATCTCGACGCCGGTCTCGGCACCTGGGCGGGCGGTGCCCGGACAGCATCGGACGGCCTGACCGCGTGGGCGTCGGGAGCGAATCAGTCCGCCACGGGAGCCAACCAGTTGTCCTCCGGTCTGGACCAGCTCCAGGACGGTGCATCCGACCTCGCCGCGGGACTGGAGGGCGTGCAGACTGCCGCAAACGGTGCGGCCAGCGGAGCAGGAGCACTGCAGGGTCAGACCTCCGACCTCGCCGCGACGCTGCAACAGCTCGCGGCCGACTGCGCGGGCGACGGCGGCAGCGCGGACTTCTGCGACCGCCTCGCCGCCGCGGCGGACGATGCCGCCACGGCCGCCGCGACCGCCGAGACGGTGAACACCGCTGCGACCGGAGCGGCGGGGGGTCTGGTCGACCTGGTGCCCGGGAGCGCGCAGTTGCGTGACGGTGTGGCCGAGAGCGCCGACGGTGCCAGCGATCTCGCCGAAGGCCTCGGTCGGCTGTCCACAGCTGCTGGATCCGCTGCATCCGGTGTGGCCCAGCTCGCCGATGGGGCCGACGCTCTGGCCGGTGGGGCGAGCCAGCTCGCGGGAGGCGTCGATCAGCTCTCCGGGGGCGTGAGCGCACTGGCCGGCGGCGCCGCCGACCTCTCCTCCGGCGCCGGGCGCCTGTCCGGAGGGGCCGCGCAGCTCTCGGGCGGAGCCTCCGACCTCGCCTCCGGGGTCCAGCAGGTGGCCGGCGGTGTGGGCGGGCTCGCGCAGGGCGCCGATCGCCTCGCCGACGGCGCGCAAGAGCTCGCCACGGGGGCCGGCACCCTTGCCTCCGGTGCGAGCGACGCCGCGACCGGTGCCGACGATCTCGCGGGCGGCGTCGAGAAGATCGCCGACGGCACCGGGGATCTCGCCGACGGACTCGACACGGCGGCCACCTCCGTGCCGTCGTACACGAAGACCGAGGCGAAGGACCTCGCCACCGTGGTCGCCGATCCGGTCTCGGCCGACGGCGTGGGAACGTCGCTGTTCGGGGCCTCCGCGATCCCCCTCCTCGCGATGCTCGCCCTGTGGTTCGGGGGTCTCGGCTCGTTCATCGCGCTGCAGGCGATCCCCCGCCACGCCCTGAGCTCGCGTCGTTCGTCGGGAACGTTGGCGCTGCGCAGCTTCGCCCCCGCGGCGGGGATCGGTGCGCTCCAGGGCATCCTGGTCGCCGGCGTGGTCCAGATCGCCGCCTCGTACGACTGGGCGGATTGGGCGGCCTTCGCCGGGCTCGCCGTGGTCGCCGGAGTCGCGTTCGCGGCGGTCAACCAGGCGCTCGTCGCCGTGTTCGGCGGTGCCGGTCGGTGGATCGCGGGCCTCGTGGGGGTGCTCGCGGTGGCGACCGGCGTCGTCTCGACCGTGCCGGGGGTGCTGGCCGACGTGGCCTCGATCATGCCGACCGCACCCGCCTATCACGCGCTCCTCGGGGCGCTAACTTCCGCGGGCGGAGTGACGGCGGGGCTCGTGGGCATGCTCACGTGGGCGCTCCTCGCCTTCGCCGCGACGATGCTGGCCGTCGCCCGCCACCGCACCACGACGGTCCGGGCCCTCCCCGCCTGACCCCGCCCCCTCCCTCCCTCCCCCCTCCGCCCACCCCTCCCCACCGCCGAGTGTCCACGACGCGCCGAGCGAGCCCCCTCCGGGCCGGCGCGTCGTGGACACTCGCGTAGGTGCTCGCGTCCTCCACAGGGGCTGCGCGCGGGGAGGAGTGCACGAGACCACACGGCGGGGGCGCGGCGGAGGCGGCGGAGGCGCTGAAGTACCGGGATGGTGGATTTCCGGGACGAGGACAGCGTCGAGCATCGGCTCCCTCACAAACGCCACGACGGGGCCGACGATCACGTCGGAGGCGAGGGGGCGGGCGCGCTCCAGGCCGAGCTCCCCGGGGCCTTCACGGTGCGCTCCGCCCGGGAGGCGGGACTGCCTCCCGCACGCCTGCGCTCGCGCGCCCTCATGGTGCCCTTCCGCGGTGTGCGCGCCCCGCGGAACGCTCCCGCGACCACGGTTCTCGACCGTTGCCGGCTGCTCGCACCTCGCCTGACCGGCGCCCAGTTCTTCTGCCATGTGACCGCCGCGAGCCTCTGGGGCATGCCTCTGCCGGGATGGACCACCTCCGCGCCGCTGCACGTCGGCGCTCACCCGCCCGCACGGGAGCCGCGACTCCCCGGCGTCGTCGGGCACCGCCTGTCCCGGCTGACCGATGACCTCACCCTCCGTCACGGCTTACCCGTCACCGCACCGGCCACGACGTGGGCGCTGCTCGGCGCCGCGCTCGCCATCGATCCACTCATCATCGCCGCAGACCACCTCCTCACGGCTCGCCTCGTCGACCTGGACGAGCTCCGAGACGCCGTCGTCCCCGGAGCGCGCGGCGCGGTACGACTGCGGGAGGCGCTCGACGCGGTCAGGGTGGGATCCGAGTCACCCCGCGAAACCGAGACGCGTCTGCTGCTGGTCAGAGCGGGTCTTCCCGAGCCCGCGCTCAACTGGTCGCTTCACGACGATGACGGCCGGTTCGTCGCGCGACTCGACCTCGCCTACCCCTCGTACCGCGTGTGTGTGGAGTACGACGGACGTCACCACGCCTCGATCGATCAGTTCGCCCGCGACGCCGACCGGTGGGCGGCGATCGAGCAGGAGGGGTGGGTCCTCATCCGCGTTCTGTCGCACCACTTCACCGATCCGGCGCGCCTCATCGTCCCACGTGTGCAGCGAGCGCTGATCTCGCGCGGCTGGCGCTGAGTGTCCACGACACGCCGCCGCGAGCACGGTACGACCGGCGCGTCGTGGACACTCGCGGGTGGGGGGGGGGGGGGGGGGGGGGGGGGGGGGGGGCGAGGGGGTCAGCTCAGGCCGCTGTAGGCGTGGAGGCCCTTGAAGAACATGTTGACGACCACGAAGTTGAAGATCACGGCCGAGAAGCCGACGATCGACAGCCACGCCGAGCGCGCGCCGCGCCACCCGCGCGTGGCCCGCGCGTGGATGTATCCGGCGTAGAGCACCCAGATGACGAACGTCCAGACCTCCTTCGTGTCGAAGCCCCAGTACCGGCCCCAGGCGTCGTTGGCCCAGATGGACCCGGCGATGAGCGTGAAGGTCCAGAAGATGAAGCCGATGATCGCGAAGCGGTAGGCGAGCGACTCCAGCGCCTCCGCACTCGGAAGGGTCCGGAGGAACGACGGGCCCGACCGGCGAGGCGCCCCCTCCTCGTCCGTTCCGACAGCGGCGAGGGCGGCCCACTCCCGACGATGCTGCAGGAGCTGGAGCACCGAGAGGGCGAAGGCCAGCGCGAAGAACGCGGTCGACAACGACGCGACGAACACGTGGATGACGAGCCACACGCTCTTGAGCGGATCGGCCAACGGCGTCACATCGACATGGAACGCCAGTGCCGCCCCGCCCAGGAAGACCGCCACGAGCCCCGTGATGAACGACCCGAGGAAGCGGAGGTCGTAGCGGAACAGCACGACCAGGAAGACCGCGACGATGAGCATCGTGCCCGTCAGCGCGAACTCGTAGTTGTTGGCCCACGGCACGCGCCCCGCCGCGATTCCGCGGAGGACGTCGCCACCGACGTGGAAGAGGAAGCCGAGCACGGTCAGCGACGTGCCGATCCGCGCCCACAGGTAGCGCTTGCGCTGACCGAGAGGAGCCTCGAGGTCGGCGAGGGCGGCCGCCTCCTGAGCCCGCACGTCGGTGTACCGCGCCGTCTCCGCGGTCACGGCGGCACCGCCGGCCGCGACCAGCTCGCGGTCGCGTGCGGCATCCTTCGCCTTGACGGCGAGGTCGCTGCGGCGGGCGAGGTCGATCGCATAGGCGATGAAGGCGAGGGCGTAGATCGCGACGGCGGTCCACACCAGAAGGAACGAGACGTCTTCGAGCGAGAGGCCGGGTGCGGGCATGGGGGTCAGTCTACTTTCGCGTCGTCGGGAGGGGCAGGGAGGGAGGCGCCGTGCGCGCGGGCGAGGTCGGCGACAGCGGTGGCGATCGCGGGGTCTTCGCCCCGGGCGAGGCCGGCGTACTCGAGGCGCACGTCGGCACCGTCCGGGGTCGCCTTGACCCACATCCGTCGCCGTGGGACGAACAGGGCCGCGAGCAGTCCCGCCAGGGCGAGGATCGCGAAGGCGAGGACGAACGGAGCTCCGACGTCGCGGTGGACGGACAGCGAGACGTACCGCTTGACGACCCCGGGGGCACCGTCGTTCTGGGCGTTCTCGAACGTGACGGTGCCGAGCCCGTCGGGAAGCTCAGCGGTCTGACCGGGCTCCAGTTCCAGCGAGTCGACGTCGATCTGCCGGCCGGTGAGCTGCGTCATCTCGCTCGTGTCGAGCGCATAGACGTTGCGCGGTGTCCCGTCGTTGATCCCGAGATCGCCGACGTAGACGTCGAGGGTCAGGAGCGGCTTGACGAGGTCGGGATACATGGAGCTGAGCGCTCCGGAGTGGGTGGGCGTCACCGTCGGGTAGAAGAAGCCGACGAGGCCCATCTGCTGGGGCAGTCCGTCGGGGATCTTCACGACGCCCAGCGAGGTCATCGTCGAACTCTGCGGGAGGAAGGCGACGTCCTCGCGGAAGACGACGTCGCCGTCGGCGTTGCGGACGGTGATGGTGGGCGCATAGCCGTTGCCCATGAGGTAGATGCGGTCGCCCTCGATGTCGAGGGGATGGTTGACCCGCACCACGCCGTCACGGTCGGCTCGTCCCGGCTCCGCCACCGTGAGGTGGGCCGCGAAGTCCCCCGCCTGTCCTTGCCCTGCCTGGCCCGCCGGCACATAGGAGACGTCGAACCGGTCGAGCGTCAATGCGTACGGCGGGAGTCCGTCCACGTCGACGAAGCGCCCCGGGTTGAAAGAGGTGTAGCCGATCCCGACGGAGTTGACGAAGCTGTCGCCCTCGACGATGACCGTCTGTCCGGTGTAGGTGAGCCCGCCCCCGATCCCCACCGAGATGAGCACGCCGACCAGCGCCCCATGGAAGACGAGGTTGCCGGTCTCACGGAGATAGCCGCGTTCGGCCGAGACGGAGAAGGACGCGGGGACTCTGCCCTTGGCCTCGGAGTCGTAGCGCTCGACGCGGTAGCCGGCCTTGCGCAGATGCGCCTCGGCGGAGGCGACGGCCTCGCGCGCGGCATCGGCGGCAGTGGCGCCGCCGGGCACCGGCATCACCGTCTCGATGTGGTCGTCCAGGCGCGACAGCCGCACCGGCGTCCGCGGGGGCCGCGCACGCATCGCACGCCAGTGGTGCGTCGTGCGCGGGATGACGCAGCCGATGAGCGAGAGGAACAGCAGGAGGTAGATCGCCGAGAACCACACCGACGTGTAGACGTCGAACAGCTGCAGACCGTCGAGGATCGGGAAGAGGTCGGGGTTGTCGGTGCGCCACTGGGTGACCCCGTTGGGGTCGGCCGAGCGCTGCGGAACGATCGATCCGGGGATCGCGGCGATCGCCAGGAGCAGGAGGAGCACGAGCGCAGTACGCATGCTGGTGAGCTGCCGCCAACCCCACCGCAGCCATCCGACGAGTCCGAGGCGCGGCTGCGCGATGCCGGTTCGAGCGTCACGCTCGTCGTCGCCGGCGCCGGCGTCATCCATCCCCGTTCCGACATAGTCCGCCGGCCGGAGGGGTTCGGTCCCCTCAGAGCGGGAGTTCGACACTGCTCATCACCCCCGTGAGCGAGGACATGACGGCGGTCCAGACGCCGGTGACCATGAGCAGGCCGAGCACGATGAGCAGAACGCCCCCTCCGATGTTGATGAGACGGATGTGGCGCCGGAAGAACGACACGGAGCGGGTCGCCCACCCGAACCCCAGGGCGATGAGGAGGAAGGGGATGCCGAGCCCGAGCGAGTAGGCGATCGCGAGGACGACGGCACGGCCCGGGTCTGCCTGGGTGAGCGAGATCGAGAGGATCGCGGTGTAGGTGGGGCCGATGCACGGGGCCCATCCGATCCCCATCGCGATGCCCAGCAGCGGCGCCCCGAGGAGGCCGAGCCCGCCGCGCACCTGCGGCTTCACGGTGCGCTGGGCGATGCCGAACACCCCCACGAACACCAGGCCGAGCAGGATCACGACCACCCCGAGCACGCGGGTGAGGACGTCGCCGTACTCCAGGAAGAAACGCCCCAGCGTGCCGGCGAGAACCCCCATCGCGACGAAGACGACGGTGAAGCCCGCGATGAACAGCAGCACGCCGCCCACGAGGCGTCCGCGCCGCGTCGCCGAGGCGGCTGCCCCACGTGAGGCGGCCGGTCCGCCGACGGCGCCGCCGAGGAAGCCGAGGTATCCCGGCACGAGGGGGAGCACGCACGGCGAGAGGAAGGAGACCAGTCCCGCCAGGAGCGCGATCGGCAGAGCCAGCCACAACGCGCCGTCGAAGACGATCGCGCCGGGGTTCACGGCGACTCCGCCAGCACGTCGCCGATGATCGTCGGCAGCGACGTGTCGTCGCGCACGGCCCCGATGAATCGGGCGGCGACGCGTCCCTGGCGGTCGAGCACGAGCGTCGTGGGCACCGCGCTCAGCGACGTCCACGCCGTGAACGCCAGCTTCAGATCCGTGTCGTCACGAGCCAGCAGCGACGGATACGTCACGCCGTACGTCTTCTCGAACGCCGTCGCCTGCTCCGGCCCGTCGTAGATGTTGATGCCGAGGAAGTGCGTGCCCTCGTCACGGGTCGCCGCGAACGTCTTCTCCAGGAGGGGCGCCTCGATCCGGCACGGTCCGCACCCGGCGTACCAGAAGTTGAGCACGACGACGTCGCCCGCGAGATCCTTGCTCGACACCGTCGATCCGTCGACGGCGGTGCCGGAGAACTCCACCGGCTCTCCCCGCTCGGCGAGGGGGATCTCCTGGAGCCTGCCGTCCCCGGAGACGAAACCGGTGTTGCCGCCTTGCTGATAGCCCTCCGCGATCCGCGTGGCATCGTTCGAGCACGCGGCCAGCGTCATGGCGGTGACCACCGCCAACGCGGCCGCCAGGACCCGGCGCCTCGGGAAACGTCGGCGTTCGATGCTGCTCATACCGCTCCCACGTCGATCGCGCCGGCGACGGCCGCCGGCTCGGCATAGGCGACTTCGCGCCACCGTTCGCCGTCGCGCTCGAAGCTCGTCACCGACGACAGCGCGCACCGGCGCTGGCGGGGGTCGTGGCGCAACGGAAGACCGGCGACGGCGAGGTGGGTGATCCAGATCGGCAGCTGGTGGGAGACCAGGACGACGTCCCCGCCCTCGACGCGGTCCCACGCGTCGCGCATCGCGGCATCCATGCGCGCGACCACGTTGATGTAGGGCTCTCCCCAACTGGGGACGGCGGGGGCACGCAGGTGCCGCCAGTTGAGCGGATTGAGCAGCGCCCGGCGCATCCTCCGGCCCTCGAAGACATTCGTCGGCTCGATGAGCCGCTCATCGATGACCGGCTCGAGCCCGAAACGCGCCGCGAGCGGTTCCGCCGATTCCCGCGTGCGCTGCAGCGGCGACGCCGACAAGCCGCTGACCGCGCGTCCGAGCCCCGCGAGGTGGTCGGCGGCAGCGGCGGCCATGCGACGCCCGTTGTCGCTCAGCCCGAAGTGCGGGAGCCGTCCGTACAGCACGCGCTGAGGATTGTGGACCTCGCCATGGCGCACGAGATGGAGGCGTTCGGCGGGCACACCTTCAGTCTACGTGGAGGCCTCTATGGGCGGGCTGAAAGCGGTCGCACCAGCCGTCAGGCGGCGTCGAGGTCGGCGTCAGCCGTCAGGCGGCGTCGAGGTCGGCGTCGCGTCCCCGGATCTGGCGCACGCGGGCGACGACGAACCATCCGACGGCGAGCGCCGTGCCCGCGATCACGACGTACTGGAGGATGTCGGCGTAGGTCTCCACGACGTGCCACGACTCCCCCAGCACGTACCCGGCCAGCACGAAGGTCGTGTTCCAGACGGCGGATCCGGCCAGCGTCAGCAGCCCGAAGCGCCACAACGGCATCCGCACGACGCCGGCGGGGATCGAGATCAGACTCCGGAAGATGGGGATCATCCGACCGAAGAACACCGCCTTCCCGCCGTGCCGTGAGAACCAGGCGACGGTGCGATCGACGTCCTCGACGTGCAGCAACGGGACCCGGCGGACGATGGCGCGCAGGCGGTCGAGTCCCAGCAGAGTCCCGAGACCGTAGAGGAGGAACGCGCCGACCACGGAACCGGCCGTCGTCCACAGGAGCGCCTCGGCGAGGGTGAACGACCCGCGCGAGGCGGTGAGGCCCGCCATGGGGAGGATCACTTCGCTCGGCAGCGGCGGGAACAGGTTCTCCAGCGCGATCGCGAGGCCGGCTCCGGGAGCCCCGACCACCTCCATGAGGGAGACGACGCCGTCGACGAGGGTGGTGAGCCAGGAGCCGTCGGACGCTGTCGCCATGTCCTCGACGCTACGGTGCCCACGTGGACGGAACCTGAGCGCCCAGCGGCGAGGGCCCGCCCGCGTAGACTGGCCGATTGTGAGTGAACGCGTTCTCGTCAGCCAGTTGCAGTCCCGTGAAGACGGCGCCGTCTCGGTGTCCGGATGGGTCGAGACCGTCCGCGATCAGAAGAAGGTGCAGTTCGTCATCCTGCGCGACGAGACCGGGGCCGTGCAGCTCGTGAACCCCGCGACGCGCCCGGCCGAGGACGGCACGGAGCAAGACGCCGACGCCCTCGCCCTCACGGCGCTCATCTCCGAGCTCAGCACCGGCACCTTCCTCACCGTCACCGGTGAGCTCAAGCACGACGAGCGCGTCAAGCTCGGCGGTGTGGAGATCAAGATCGGCGCACTCGACATCGCCGCCGCCGCCCTCCCGGAGACCCCGATCGCCGCCGACAGCGGGCTCGACAAGCGCATGGACTGGCGCTTCCTCGACCTGCGTCAGCGCCGGAACAACCTCATCTTCCGCGTGCAGACCACGCTCGAGCACGCGATGCGCACGTACTGGATCGAGCGCGACTACATCGAGATCCACTCGCCGAAGCTCATGGCCTCGGCGTCGGAGTCCAACGCAGAGCTGTTCGAGGTGCCCTACTTCGAGGACAAGACCGCGTACCTGGCCCAGAGCCCGCAGTTCTTCAAGCAGATGGCGCAGTCGGCCGGTTTCGGCAAGATCTTCGAGATCGGTGACGTGTACCGCGCCGACCCGTCGTTCACGAGCCGTCACGCGACCGAGTTCACCTCGGTCGACGCCGAGATCAGCTGGGTGGAGTCGCACGAGGACGTCGCCCGGATGCAGGAGGAGCTCCTCCAGTTCGCCATCCAGGCGGTCAAGGACAAGCACGGCGAAGAGATCCGGGAACTCTTCGACCTCGACGTCGTCGTTCCGGTCGTCCCGTTCCCCCGCATCCCCCTCGCCGAAGCGCGGGAGATCGTCGCCGCGCGCGGCTACGAGATCCCCCGCACCGACGGCGACCTCGACCCCGAGGGCGAGCGGCAGATCTCCGCACACGTGCAGGAGACCTATGGGCACGAGTTCGTCTTCATCACCGACTACCACCCGGAGATCCGCGCGTTCTACCACATGCGCGACCCCGAGACCGGGCTGACCAAGTCGTACGACCTGCTGTACAAGGGCGTCGAGATCACCACCGGAGCCCAGCGCGAGCACCGCGTCGACGTGCTGGAGGTCCAGGCACGCGAGAAGGGCCTCGACCCGGAGCACCTCGCCTTCTACTTCGACTTCTTCCGCTACGGCGCCCCGCCCCACGGCGGATTCGGCATGGGCCTCGCGCGCCTGCTGATGCTGCTGCTCGGAGAGTCGTCGATCCGCGAGGTCACCTACCTCTTCCGCGGCCCGACGCGCCTCGCGCCGTAAGGCACCCAGGCGAGCATCCTGGTCACTGGTCAGCGCGCGCTGAGGGCGGTGCGGAGGCGCTCCGCCGAGAGTCGCCAATGGGCGTGCAACTCGTCGTCGATCAGGACGACGGGGATCTTCTCCCACCACCGCGCGTAGAGCACGGGATCGTCGAGGATCGACTTCTCCTCCACCTCGACGAGGTCAGCGTCCGGGAGATCGGCGACCACCTGCTCGACGATCTCCCGCGCCACGTCGCAGAGGTGGCAGTCGGGCTTCGAGATGATCGTCAGTCGGGTCACCGTTCCATCCTGCAACACACATCCCGCGACTCGTCCGACAACACGAAGCGCCCCGGGATCCGCGGACGGATCGGGGCGCTCGGTGTCTGTGCCGCAGTTACTTCTTGTTGCGGCGCTGGTGGCGAGTCTTGCGAAGCAGCTTGCGGTGCTTCTTCTTCGCCATGCGCTTGCGGCGCTTCTTGATGACAGAACCCACGGAAAACCTCACTAAGTCAGGGGTCTGGACGCGATCGTTCACGTCCGGGATCAGGCACCCCGAAGAAATGCCTCGGGATAGTCTAGCCGACGTCGGCGATCGGACGCTGCAGAGCGGCGGTGACGGCCGTCTCGGGAACGCGATAGCTCCGACCGAAGCGCACCGCGGGAAGCTCGCCGGCATGGACCAGGCGATACACGGTCATCTTGGACACGCGCATGATCTCCGCGACCTCCGCGACG
The DNA here is from genome assembly GCF_001620065.1 of Microbacterium sp. TNHR37B. Taxonomy (GTDB): domain Bacteria; phylum Actinomycetota; class Actinomycetes; order Actinomycetales; family Microbacteriaceae; genus Microbacterium. The sequence continues at coordinate 389,490 of NZ_LQGV01000004.1, read as the reverse complement.
GTCAAAAAACGCACATCCGCCAAGTCCGACATCCCTCTCCCCCAGATCGATCCCCATATGGTGCGGGATCAGCCTAGAGGGTGCGCGCGACGCGTGTAAACCTCTGTGACCGGTGAGAATCCGCGGGAGAACGGTCAGCGACCGGGCATGCGTTTGAAGACACTCTCGATCGCGTGCTTCGTCGACGCCGCCGCGCGGCCGACGAGATCGGCGGCGGCCGCGGCGGAATCGGGCAGCGTCGCCGAGGCGGCCGTCACCGGCTCGTCGCCCATGATGAACGGGACGAGCCACTCGTCCACGGCGTCCAGCGGCTCCGGCGACAGGCTGTAGTACCGGTGCTGTCCCTCTTCGCGGACGGAGACGAGATCGGCCTCGCGCAGCACCTTCAGGTGCTTGGAGACGGTGGGCTGACTCACTCCCAGCTCCGCGACGATCTGCGACACGCTCGTCCCGCGACCATCGCCGCCGCGTTCGCGCAGCAGCTGCAGGATGTCCCGACGAGTGCCGTCGGCGATCACGTCGAAGATGTCCGCCATGACCTTAGGTTAGCCCGCGTACGCGTCGGAGTACCATGACAACGGTCCATCGGGAGAGAGAGGCAGCAGATGGCGGGCGAATCCGCTGGCGTCCGCGCGTGGCATCGCCTGCTCACCGCTCAACGACACTTCTGGCAACGGCTGCGCGACCTCGCCACGGCGTCCCCCTCACGGTTCGCGGTCCTCGTCTTCAGCTCGCTCATCCTCGTGTTCACGGCCCTGTTCTCCCTGCCCTTCGCCGCCGCGGACGGACAGCCGACACCCCTGGCCGACGCACTCTTCACCGCGGTCTCGACGATCTGCGTCACGGGACTGTCCACGGTGGACATGGGAACGCACTGGTCACCACTCGGGCACGTCTTCGTCTTCATCGGCGTGAACGTCGGCGCGCTCGGTGTTCTGACCCTCGCCTCCATCCTCGGTCTCGTCATCTCCAAACGTCTGGGGCTGCGAGCGAAGCTCATCGCCGCGGGAGACTCCAACCCGATGCGCGCGCACGGCGGACCGATCAATGAGGGCCAGACGGTGCGGCTGGGCGAAGTGGGAACGCTGCTGGCGACCGTGGCCCTCTCGACTCTCGTGATCGAGGCGGGCCTTGCCGTCCTCCTCTATCCCTCGCTCCTCATCAACGGCGTCGACCCCCTCACCGCCCTGTGGGAGGCGCCCTACTACGCGGCGATGTCGTTCACGAACACGGGGTTCTCCCCCAATGCGGAAGGGCTCGCGCCCTTCGCCCACGACTACGTCATGCTGACGGTCCTGATGACCGGGGTCTTCCTCGGGTCCATCGGCTTCCCCGTGATCTTCACCCTCTGGAAGCACCAGTGGCACGTGCGCCGGTGGTCACTGCACGCCAAGCTCACGCTCATCACGACGACGGTGCTGTTCTTCGTCGGCGCGGGGGTGTTCGTGCTCCTGGAGTACGGCAATCCCCGGACCTTCGGCGCGATGGACGCGTGGGACACGACCTTCCAGGCGTTCTTCCTGTCGGCGATGACGCGATCGGGCGGCTTCTCCATCATCGACATCGGCGACCTGAACGGATCCTCGCTGGTGGCGGGGTCGATGCTCATGTTCGTCGGAGGCGGCTCGGCGTCCACGGCGGGGGGCATCAAGGTGACCACGCTCGCCGTCCTCGCCCTGGCGGTGTGGTCGGAGGCGAAGGGACGCCAGAGCGTGGAGGCGTTCGGACGTCGTATCCCGAGCGACGTGCAACGGGTCGCCCTGTCGGTGGTCGCGTGGGGGGCGACGATCGTCGCGGTCTCCACCATCACGATCACCCAGATCACGCAGGCGCCGGTGGAGACCGTCCTGTTCGACGTCATCTCGGGCTTCGCCACGGTGGGCCTGTCGACCGGCCTGACCTCCGAACTCCCCGACTCCGCTTCCTACGTCCTGGCGGCCACCATGTTCATGGGGCGCGTTGGTACAGTGACACTCGCCGCTGCCGTGGCGGCCACGAGCCGCTCGCAGCACTACTCGCTTCCCGTCGAAAGGCCGATCGTTGGTTGAGCAGATCCGCAACGATGCTCCCGTGCTCGTCATCGGCCTCGGACGCTTCGGCGCCGCCTGCGCGGGCGAGCTCGACCGGCTGGACCGCGAGGTGCTCGCGATCGATGCGAACCTCGAGCTGGTGCAGAAATGGTCCGAGCGGGTCACCCACGCCGTGCAGACCGATGCGCGCAACATCGAGGCGCTGAAGCAGATCGGCGCGCAGGACTTCCAGGTGGCGATCGTGGCGACCGGCTCCTCGATCGAGGCATCGGTGCTGATCACCGCCAACCTCGTCGACCTCAAGGTGCCGCAGATCTGGGCCAAGGCCGTCTCGCAGTCACACGGCAAGATCCTCGCCCGCGTCGGCGCCAACCACGTCATCTACCCCGAGCGGGAGGCGGGTGAGCGTGTCGCGCACCTCGTCAGCGGCCGCATGCTCGACTTCATCCGTTTCGACGACGACTTCGTGCTCGCCAAGATGTATCCGCCCAAGTTCATCCGCGGCGTCGGGCTGAACGAGTCGGGCGTGCGCACCAAGTACAACGTGACGGTCGTGGGGGTGAAGAGCCCCGGCAAGCCGTTCCGCTATGCCGAGGCCGATACCGTCGTCACCAACCACGACCTCATCATCGTGTCGGGGACGAACTCCGACATCGAGCGCTTCGCCTCCCTCGACCGCTGAGACACGGCGGACCGCGAGGAACCGCGCAGGTCAGGAGCCGGCAGCGAGCTCCCGCGCGCGGGCCAGGGCGGCATCGGTCGCCTCGGCGAACAGGCCCGAGAGATTGGCGCCCTGCAGCACACCGACGGCCCGCTCGGTCGTCCCCTTCGGGCTCGTCACCTGCCGACGCAGCTCGGCCGGGTCTTCGCCGGTCGCCTCCAGCAGCGCCGCCGCTCCGATGAAGGTCTGCTCGGACATCATCCGCGCGTCCTCCTCCGAGAACCCCTTCCCCCGGGCGGCCTCGGTGAGCTCCTCGATGAGGAGGAACACGTAGGCGGGACCGGAGCCGGAGATCGTCGACAGCGCGTCGATCTGGTCCTCGGCGACCTCGATGACGGCGCCGCACGTCTCGAACAGCCGGCGAACGAGTGCCATCTCATCGGCGGAGACCGAGGATCCCGCCGCGAGGCCCGTGACCGCCTTGCCGACGACCGCGGGCGTGTTCGGCATCGATCGCACGACGGGAACGCCGTCGCCGACGATGCCTTCGAACGTCGCGATGGTCACCCCTGCCGCCAGGCTCACCAGGATCGTCCCGGGGCGAAGGACCGGCGCGATCTCACGGAGCAGATCGGGGACCATCAGCGGCTTCACACCGATGAGGACGATGTCGGCGGCCGCCGCGGCGTCCGTGTTCCCCGCCGGGGTCCCTTCCAGCGCGACGCTGACGACGCCGTCGAGACCCGCCAGCGACGACGCGCGGGCGGCGGTGCGGTTGGTCGCCACGACGCGGGACGCCTCGCCCGAACGGGACAGCCCCTGAGCGATGGCGCCTCCCATCGAGCCGGCACCGAGGATCGCGATCGAGGGAAGCGGAGCATGCTGCATCCCTCCATCCTGGCATCGTCACCGCCGACACGGGCGGCTCGCTCGCGCGCGGCTAGAGTGGAAATCCCGGGGCGCCGGCGCCCCGCCGCAACGACGAAGGATCCGCGTCATGACCCTCTTCGATGGCATCACTTCTCGGTTGGTCGAGACGGATCGACTCACCGTCGGCATCCTGGAGCGCACGGGCGACGACGCCGCGACACCGCCGGAGCGCACCGTGGTCCTGCTCCACGACAGCCTCTCGTCGAGTCTCATCTGGCAGGAGCTCATGCAGGACCTGCCGAGCGATCTGCGCATCATCGCGATCGACCTGCGCGGCTTCGGGGCCACCGAACACGCCCCCGTGGATGCCACCCGCGGCGTCCGGGACTTCAGCGACGACGTCTTCGCGACCCTGGCGGCCCTGCAGATCCCCGTCGCACACCTCGTCGGCTGGGGGCTGGGCGGGGCCGTCGTCATGCAGTACGCGCTCGACCATCCCGTGCTCTCCATGACCCTGCAGGCCCCGGTCTCGCCCTATGGCTTCGGCGGCACACGCCGCGACGGCACACGCCTGACCGACGACGATGCGGGTTGCGGCGGCGGCACGATCGATCCCGACCTCATCCAGCGGCTCATCGATCGCGACACGAGTGAGGACGCGCCCACCTCGCCGCGAAACGTCTTCCGCTCCTTCTTCGTCGCGCCGGAGTACTCCTCGCCACGGGAAGACGTCTGGGTCGAGGCGATGCTGACGACTTCGACGGCGACCGGGAACTATCCGGGCGACGACGCGCCGAGCCCCCACTGGCCCGGCTTCGCGGCGGGAACGACCGGTGTGCTGAACGCGCTGGCCCCGCGGTACTTCGACACCTCGGCGATGGTCGACCTGTCGCCGAAGCCGCCGATCCTCTGGGTGCACGGCACCGCCGACACCCTCGTCTCCGACACCTCGTTCTTCGACACCCGCCAGCGGGGCGCCGCGGGGCTCCTCGCCGACTGGCCGGGTGCCGAGGAGGCGCCGCCGCAGCAGATGGTGACCCAGACGCGGGACGTCCTGGAGGCCTACCGATCCGCGGGCGGCCAGGTCACCGAGCTACGGCTGGAGGGCGCGGGACACACCCCGCACCTGGAACGGCCGGCGGAGGTGCGCCGGGCACTCCTGTCCGCGATCGGTTACATCGGGCAGCCCGCCTCGCCGGCACCCCCGACCGAGGCGATCATCATCAGCTCGTCGGACTGACGCGCGGGGCATTTCCACGGCGCGCGACCCCGGTGCCGCAAGCGCCCGGTCAGTACCGTCGGGAGCATGAACATCGCGCTGCTCGATGCCCCCGCCATCCGAGACGCCGTCGCCGACGTCCTCTGCGAGGAGAGCGAGACCCACCGCATCCTCGATGTCACGACCCGCTGGACCCGCGAGGACCGACCCGTCGTCCTCGTGACGGTCTCCTTCCCGCCTGACCTGGTGTTCGGAGAGGTAGCCCTCGTGGTCCGCGAGATCGCCGCGCGGGTGCGCGAGCTCGTCCCGGGTGCCGACCGGGTGTCCATCGAGCCGTGCATCGGCCTCGACACCCACCGGACACCGCCGGCGACCGAGACGATCGTCCTCGCCTCCAGCGACTGAGCCGCCTCAGGCGCCGCGCGCTACGGGTCGCGCCGGTCCAGGAAGAACGACCTCAGGAGCGCAGCCGCCTCCGCCTCTCGCACTCCCCCGACGACCTCCGAGCGATGCGGCAGCCGACGATCGCGCAGCACGTCGTAGAGCGACCCCGCCGCCCCCGCCTTCTCGTCCCAGGCACCGAAGACCACGCGACCCACCCGGGCCTGCGAGATCGCTCCGGCACACATGACGCACGGCTCGAGGGTCACTACCAGGGTGCAGTGCTCCAGGTTCCACGAGCCCGTTGCTGCCGCCGCCGCGCGCAGCGCCACGATCTCGGCGTGGGCGAAGGGGTCGCGGTACAGATCGCGCTGATTCCGCCCCTCTCCGAGCACCTCGCCGGAGACGTCGGTCACGACGGCGCCGACGGGGATGTCGCCGTGCGCCGAGGCCTCCCGAGCGAGATCGAGCGCACGATCCATCGCGGCGACGTCGGTCTCTCGGGCGGGCAGACTCACGGGCCCAGCGTACGCCCCGGTAACCTGTCACTATGCGTGTGCACGTCGCCGACCACCCTCTCATCACCCACAAGCTGACGGTGCTGCGCGACGCGCGCACGCCCTCGCCCGTCTTCCGCCAGCTCACCGAGGAACTGGTCACCCTCCTCGCCTACGAGGCCACGCGGGCCGTGCGAGTGGAGGACGTCGAGATCACGACGCCCGTGACCACGACGACCGGCGTGCGCATCAGCGAGCCGCGACCGATCGTGGTGCCGATCCTTCGCGCCGGCCTCGGCATGCTCGACGGCATGGTCAAGCTGCTTCCGACCGCGGAGGTCGGATTCCTCGGGATGGCGCGCAACGAGGAGACGTTCGAGCCGACGACCTACGCCGAGCGCCTGCCCACAGACCTCAGCGATCGTCAGTGCTTCGTGCTCGACCCGATGCTGGCCACCGGCGGCTCGCTCGGGGCCGCCATCGACTTCCTCTTCGCCCGCGGCGCGCAGGATGTCACCGCCATCTGCATCCTCGGCGCCCCCGAGGGCGTCGCCGCGATCGAGGCGCAGGTGGGCGATCGCGATGTGACCCTGGTGCTCGGCGCACTCGACGAGCGCCTCAACGAGAAGGGTTACATCGTGCCGGGACTCGGCGACGCGGGCGACCGCCTCTACGGCACGGTCTAGTCGCCGCCAGAGCGGCGCCCGTTCTCCTGCTCCCAGAACTCCAGCTGCTGGGTGAGTGCCTTGGCGAGCTCGAACACCTGCTCCGGGGGGATGCGCACCCGCTGCACCACCTGACCGGGAACGACGGTGACGGTGTTGCCGTCGGCATCGGTCCCTTCGTGCGGAGGCCGCACGAGGGAGACGAAGTCCATGACGAACACGTCGGGGGTGTGCCACACGTTGGCGAAATCGGCGTAACTGCCGGCAACGGCCTTGGGTGGCATGTCGATCTCGAAGTGGCGGGGTGCCTCATCGCTCATGAGCTCTCCTCGGTCGGTGCTGCGAGTCTACGGGGCGCCGGCAGCCGTCAGGCCGCCCCCACGAGACGGGCGAACGCACTCAATCGCGCGACGCCCTCCGGCGTGCGCGGGAGATCGTCGAGCACACCGGTGCCGTAGACCACGTACGCGGTGTGCATCGCACGGGAGACGGCCACGTTGATCCGGTTCTGCAGCAGGAGGAACTCGAGGCCCCGCGGCGCGTCCCGTCCCGACGAGGCGGCGAGGGACACGATCGCCACGGCCGCCTCCTGCCCCTGGAACCGGTCGACCGTGCCGACCGGCACGCGGTCGAATCCGGCGGCGGCCAGCGCTTCCTCCACGAGCACCTGCTGCGCGTTGTAGGGGGTGACCACGATCAGATCGTCCTGCGCGAGCGGGCGCGGGTCCGCATCGACACCGGACGTCCACGCTCTTCCCACGAGGTCGGCGACCAGGGCGACGACGGCTGCGGCCTCTTCCTCCGACTGCGTCGCATTGCCGCGGTGGGTGAGCGCGACGGCGACGACCCCTGCCGGCACGCCCTCCAGGCGTCGCGCCGTCGTGTCGGGGAACGCTTCGAGGCGCCCTTCGTACGACAGATGCGAGACGGGAGCGGCCACCTCCGGGCGCATCCGTCGCGTCTGAGCGAGGAAGAAGCCACGATCGGACGGGATCACGGCGGCGCCTTCCATGATCCAGCCGAGCGCCGAGGTGTCCACCGGCTCGGGATGCGTGCCCTGGCTCACCTGCGGCAACTGCTGCGGATCGCCCAGCAGCAGAAGACGCTGCGCGGCCGCCGAGACGGCGATCGTGGAGGCGAGGGAGAACTGACCGGCCTCGTCGATGACGAGGAGGTCGAGAGATCGTCGCGCGACGCGCCCGGGGTGACTGAGGTCCCACGCCGTGCCGCCGATGACGAACCCGCCCTCCTGCTCGGCGATGAAGGCGGCCATCCCGTTCTTGGGGATCACGGTGAAGGACACCTCGTCGTCCGACGCCGAGGACTTGCGCGCCTTGGCGACGCGCTCCCGGGGAACGCCCGCCTCGATGACGCGGTCCAGCATGTTCTCCACCACCGCGTGGGACTGCGCCACCACCCCGACGCGGAATCCGTGGTCGCGGACGAGGGCGGCCACGACGTGCGATCCGACATAAGTCTTGCCCGTTCCCGGGGGCCCCTGCACCGCGAGGTAGCTGCGGTCGAGGTCGAGGATGCTCGCCGTGATGTCGGCGATGTCTCCCCCGCCCCGGGTGAGCGCTCCCCCGTGCGTCCTCGGCGCGCGACGCACGAGGAGATCGGTCGCGGGATCGGCCGGCATCGCACCGGCGGCGGAGAGAACGGAATCAGCGGAGAGAACGGAATCAGCCCATTCATCGATCGCCGTCTGCTGACTGCCGGCCTGCGGCGGAGCGGCGGGGGTGAGAGCGAGGGGGAGCTCCTGCCAGGTGAACCCCTGGATCGAGGTCTCCTCGATCACGGCGCCGTCATCGAGGACGTCGACGACGCGCACGGTACGTGCCGCGTGGATCCACCGGGCGTTCGTGTCGATGGGGAACGGGGCGGGCAGTTCGTAGGCGGCGAAGGGCGTGCCGTCGACCGTCAGGCGCGTGCCGGGGGCGAGCTCCCCTCGTACCTCGACGATACGGCGCTGGACGCGCCCCCCTTCCGGTAGGTGCCAATCGGTGATCACACGGCACCTCTCCCGATCGATCACCACCACGTCCCGCGTCTCCTCCCAGAGCGAGACCGGTTCGCGGAGGCGGAGGAAATGCGTGGCCCAGAAGGTCTTCGCTTCGCGCGGGTAGTAGTCGATCGCCGCCGAGCCCAGACGGAGCGCCTCGGCCACCGCCACCTCTCCCGCACCGGCGGCCGCCTCGGCCCGACGAGAGAGGGCGTCGGCACGCGGCGAGGGTTCGTAGACGAACTCGCGCGCCTCGGCATCGACCGAGGGCCGCAGTCCCGCCTCGCGGGCGCGGTCGACGAGCCAGTCCCGCAGCCGCAGCGTGGAGACGCAGTCATACCGGTTGTAGTCGGCCAGGTCGTCGAGGATCTCCCGCGCGGCGGCATCGTCTCCGGCCTCGGCGAGCGTCCGCGCTTCGACGTACCGGACGATCGAGTCGTCGCCGCGCTGCACGTCGCTCGTGCGAACCTCCGCCCCCATGTACAGGGGCTCGAGCTTCTTGATCGAGTACGAGCGCGAGCCGACGCGCAGGGCTCGTCGCACGATGGGATAGAGGTCGACGAACACCCCTTCCCGCAGCAATGTGTCGACGGCGGCCTCGCCCACCCCGTGTCGCGCCGCCATCGCCAGAAGATGCGTGGGCTCGTAGGGGGCGTAGTGGTAGATGTGCATCCCCGGATGCGCGCGGCGCCGCAGCGCCACGATGTCGAGGAACTGCTCCAGCGCGCGACGCTCCTCGGCGAAGCTGTGGGCCCACAGGGCGGAGTACTGCAGCGTCGTGTCGACCCAGCCGAAGAGATAGTCGATGCCCCACTGCGCCCCCGTGTCGCCACCCTCTGTGTAGAGCGGGTCGCCCTCGAAGTCGAAGAACAGGTCGCCGTGGTCGGGCCGCGGGAGCGCGCCGAGGGCGCGCGGGAGGACGACCTCGTAGGTCGGCACCGCGGGCGGCGATGCGACCGCGGCGGACTCGGCCGGGCTGTTCGCCGGATGAAGCGGCGCGACACCCCCGGCGGGGCTCGCCAGTTGCAGGCGCGCTTGGGTACGCAGATGGGAGAAGGTGTCCCACGCCATGCGGGGCGGAGCCTCGCGTGCGGCGGCCAACGCGTCGACGGTGTCGATCCCCTGCGCGCGCAGGCGGTCTCGCTGCACCGGGCGCATTCCCGCCACGAGAAGGAGGTCACGGTGCGCGATCACCTCCTGGTCGCAGGTCGCGCACCGCCCGCACGCGACCACGCGCAGCTCCCCCCGGTCGTCTCCCCACGCGAGCGGGGTTCCGGCGGCGCCGAGACCGACCTGCCGATCGGCGATCAGCGCCCGCAGCCGTTCCCGACGCAAGGAGAACACCGGCATCAGATCGCGCACCTCGTGCTCCGAGACGGAGCCGTCGCCGAGCAACAGTTCCACGCGGTCGGATCGGGGAACACCCAGTCGGTCGAGCTGATCGACGTATGCCGCCAGCTGCATGAGCGCGGTGACCCGCGCGTGACGAGCGAGCTTGGTGTCCTGCACCTGCCACCGGCGTTCACCGTCGCGCACCAGGAAGTCGGCGAAGCCGACGAACTCATCGGTCGAGAACGCGGCCTGATAGACCACCTCGACCGAGGGGTCCGCGAGCGCGGCCACGGTGGCAGTGACCGCCTCCGTGAGCGCGACGGCGTCGGAGGAGCGCGTCTCGGCGATCTCGACCACGGCACCCGGGTGGGAGTCTCGATACCGCTCGAGCACCCGGCGCTCGTGCACCGTTCCGAGCCGCCCCGCCCGCTCGCGCGTCGCATCGACGGGATCATCGACCGCGGCAATCCGCCCGAGTTTGGCGTCGATCGCGCGCAGCCACGCGAACTCGCATTCGGCGGCGGCCGTCAGGTCGCTCGCGCTCCAGACGATCCGGCCCTCGTCTTCGATGTATCGCATGTCACCCTTCCGCCCACGACCCTAGCTGCGCGCACCGACATCGGCGGTTCGCCTCCGCCGACCCCGGTGACCTCCGCCGCCGCGGGTGACAGACTGGAGCGGTGATCGAGACCCTCCCCTTCGACAGCGTCTACCGTCACGGGTACGCGCGCATCGCCGCCTGCACGATCCCGGTGTCGATCGCCGACCCTGCCGCCAATGCGGAGGCGGTCCTCGCGTCGGCCCGCGAGTGCCACGCGGACGGGACGGCGATCGCACTCTTTCCCGAGCTGTGCCTCACCGGCTACGCGATCGAAGACCTGTTCCTGCAGGACGCGGTCCTGGATGCCGTGGTCGAGGCGATTCAGGCGATCGTCGCCGCCTCCGCCGACCTCCGCCCGGTGCTCGTGGTCGGCGCGCCGCTCCGACATGGAAACCGGCTCGCCAACTGCGCCGTCGTGATCCACCGCGGCGCCGTGCTGGGCGTCGTGCCCAAGTCCTACCTGCCCACCTACCGAGAGTTCTACGAGCACCGCTGGTTCGCCCCGGCGGAGGACGGATACGAGCCCCTCGACCTCGCCGGCACGGAGGTCATGTTCGGACCGAACCTCCTCTTCCAGGTGAAGGACGTCCCGGGTCTCGTCTTCCACGTGGAGATCTGCGAGGACCTGTGGGTGCCGGTCCCTCCGTCGTCGACGGCGGCCCTGGCCGGAGCCACCGTCCTGCTGAACCTGTCGGGCAGCCCCATCACGATCGCCCGCGCGGAGGACCGCCGCACGCTCGTCCAATCCCAGTCATTGCGGTGCCTCGCGGCCTACGCCTACGCCGCCGCCGGCCAGGGCGAGTCGACCAACGACGTCTCGTGGGACGGCCAGACGATGATCTACGAGGGGGGCACCCTCCTCGCCGAGACCGAACGGTTCCCCGATGGCCCCCGGCGCAGCGTCGCCGACGTCGACCTCGACCGGCTTCGGCAGGATCGCATGAGGCAGGGCACGTTCGACGAGAATGCGCGATCGGTCGCATCCGACATGGTGCCGATCGAGCTGTGGCTGGAGCCTCCGGTGGAGGACATCGGGTTCCGCCGGCCGCTCGACCGTTTCCCCTTCGTCCCGGACGATCCCGCCCGGCTCGACCTGGACTGCTACGAGGCCTTCAACATCCAGGTGTCGGGGCTCGAGCAGCGCATGCGCGCGATCGGATCCCCCAAGCCCGTGATCGGGGTCTCGGGCGGGCTCGACTCGACCCACGCCCTCCTCGTCGTGGCGCGCGCGATGGACCGGATGGGGCGGCCGCGCAGCGACATCCTCGCCTACACGATGCCCGGATTCGCCACGAGCGACCACACCAAGTCGAATGCGATCGCCCTCGCGGAGGCGCTCGGCGCCTCGGTGCAGACCATCGACATCCGTCCGATGGCGACGGAGATCCTCACCGGCATCGGGCATCCGTTCGCCGGCGGCGAGCCGGTGTACGACGTGACCTTCGAGAACGTGCAAGCCGGCGCCCGCACCGACTTCCTGTTCCGGCTCGCCAATCAGAACGGCGGCTTCGTGGTGGGCACCTCCGACCTGTCGGAGCTGGCCCTGGGCTGGGCGACCTACGGCGTGGGCGACCACATGAGCCACTACGCCGTCAACGCGGGCGTGCCGAAGACGCTGATCCAGCACCTCATCCGGTGGGTGATCGCGCACCGCGAGGGTGTCTCGGAAGAGGCCGTGCGCGTGCTGGAGTCGGTGCTGGCCACCGAGATCAGCCCCGAGCTCGTCCCTGCCGGCGAAGACGGGAAGGTCCAGTCGACCGAGGACACCATCGGCCCCTACGCCCTCCACGACTTCGCCCTGTTCCACGTCCTCCGGTACGGACTCCGCCCGTCGAAGATCGCCTTCCTGGCGCAGCACGCCTGGGCCGATCCCGACGCCGGGGCCTGGCCCCCCGGTTTCCCGGAGGACGAGCGGTACGGCTATGACCTCCCCACCGTCGTGCGGTGGCTCCGCGTCTTCCTCACGAGGTACTTCGGCTTCGCGCAGTTCAAGCGCTCGGCGATCCCCAACGGGCCCAAGGTGTCGCCGGCGGGCTCATTGTCGCCCCGGGGCGACTGGCGCGCCCCCTCCGACGGCAACGCACGCGCATGGATCGACGAACTGCGCGCGGCGCTTCCCGATCTCGTCGACTGACCGGGGTCAGTCCGCGGGCAGCAGCCCGTACGCGAGCGTGATGACCCAGCCGTCGCGCGACGCGTCGACGAGCGAGTACTTCATGTTGCGGTCGGGGATCCAGCCCTTGTGACGCCCGGCGTCCAGCCGCACCTGTTCGGGTGCGACACGGACGCCGCGGCCGTCGGCCTCCAGCACGGCTTGGGTGCGCACCCAGTGCTGGAGGAGGTCGGGGAGGTTGCCGCTGTCGAGCACGCGAGAATGCCGGCGCATCAGCGCGATGTCCGCCGGCTCCGGGGTCATGTCGCGGATGTCGATCCCGACCGGAAGCGCGGGGTCGCAGATCGCCACGACCGTGGCGGCCCGGTAGCTCGCCGTCACGATGGCGATGGGGAGCTCCTGGCCGTCGCGAGAGGCGATGAGGCGGGTATGGTAGCCGAACCCACGCGGCGCCTCCCGCTCGATCCGGATGTCGCTCGCGTCGCAGCCGAGTCGCGCCGCGATGAGCTCCTTCGCAATGATGCGTCGGCGGTCGTGCACCGTCGTGGCCGGATCCCACCCCAATCGAGCCGTGATGCCTGCGGGAGTATCCAGGGGGACCGTCTTGAGCGTCATGTCTCTCCTTCGCCGTCGCCGACATCCCATCATGGCCCACCGGCGGCCCGCCGGGACCCCCTCCCGGACGTGACTAATCACCCGATACCCTTGAGAACCGTTGCCATGACGGACCTGAACAGCAAGGAGTGCCATGTCCACCCCTCACGAGCCCGACGACGCCGCGCGTCGCGATGTGAACGAACCGGCCGCAGAGCCGCCGGTCGCCGACAGCAGCGCGTCGGAGAGCTCCGCCGCCCCTGCCGGCGACGCGCCGACCGAGGCGTACCCGCCGGCGGCCCCGGCCAGTGACGCTCCGACGCAGGCATACCCGCCGGCGCCTCCGACCGCCCCCGGTTACGGGCAGACCCCCGCGGGCTACGGGCAGGCACCTGCGGGTTACGGACAGGCTCCCGCGGGGTACGGACAGGCACCCGCGGGTTACGGGCAGGCACCCGCCGGCTACGGACAGGCACCCGCCGGCTACGCGCAGCCGGGATACGCTCCCGCGCCCGCCGGCCCCGACACGCGCCCCAAGACGCTCGCCTGGTTCTCGATCGGCGCGGTCGCGCTCGGCATCATCCTCGTCCTCGTCGGGTTCGTCCCGGTGCCGTGGGTGGGCCTCATCGCGACGATCGTGGGAGGCCTGGCCCTCGTCGTGGCCTTCATCCTGTCGATCGTCGTCCTCGCCAGCCGCAAGCAGGGCGGGAAGCCGCTGGGCATCGTGTCGCTCGTGGTCTCGCTCATCGGCGGCGCGATCTGGTTCGTCGCCCTCGTGGCCGCAATCGCCTTCAGCGTCATCGGCAGCTCGACCGGGACGACCACATCACCGTCGCCGAGCGTCTCGTCGGCACCCAGCCAGCCCGCGGACGACGACGCCGAGCCCGATGACGACGCGCCGGCAGCCGGCGCCTACGACGAGACGGCCTTCCTCGACGAGGTGCGTCCCGCGATCATGTCGATCTTCCAGGAGATCGACCCGTCGATCACCGACGAGGTCGTCGAGCAGTTCTTCCCGGACTCGACGCTCATCACCACCGGCAAGGCCGTGCTCATGGCCGGTGAGGCCGGACGCCAGCCGATGATCGATGCCATGGTGAGCCAGTCGCAGGGCACCTTCACCGAGGAGTCGGCGGAGGAGTTCGTCGACGCGATCTACACCGCCGCGGAGAAGCACCTCCAGGAGTGACGGCGCCTTCCACGCCGCACGACGAACGCCCCCGGGATCTCCCGGGGGCGTTCGTCGTGGGGGCGTCTGTCGCGGGCCTCAGTTCGAGGGGGCCGAGGCCACCGACACCGGGCTCGCCGGCGAGACGGGCGAGGCCGGCGTCGCCGGGGAGGCGGGGGTGACCGGCGAGGCGGGCGTGACCGGCGACGGCGGCGTGACCGGCGACGGAGACGTCGTGGGCGACGGAGCGGTCTGCGGTGTCGGGGCGGTCTGCGGCGTCACGGCGCTGCGCGGGGTGGGAGCGGTCTGCACCGTGGGCGCGGTCTGCGGCGTGACGGCGCTGCGCGGCGTGGGGGCCGAGACGACGGTGACCGAGGTGTCGGTCACGCTGAGGGTGACCGACGGGCTCTCCAGCAGGGAGCCGTTCTTGCCGGTCAGCGCGCCGCCGGGAACCACGGCTCCGTCGGTCGTGCGCAGGTCCATCTGCGCGGCCATGGCGCTGGCACCGCCCGCGACGAGGCCGAGTCCGACGGCTCCGGTCACACCGTATGCGATCCACTTCTTCTTCATGGTCCTACCTCCTGGTCGTTGTCGAGATCTTCTGCGGCGTTCCCGGCTCACCGGTCACGTCCGCATGTCCTCTACTCTGACGACCGCCGCTAAGCCTCCTCGAAGCCGGTGATGAGAGGGCTCTTACGTTCCTGGACGGCGCGCGCCGCGTAGTCGAGGAGGGTCTCCCCGCGCCGCTCGTCCCCGCCGGAGGCCGCCCCCACGGCATGACCCAGAAGCTGCACGGCTGTCAGCGCACGGGCACTGGGCGAGCCACCCCACGCCCGGTCGGCGGCGGCGGCGAGCGCCCAGACCCGCGCGCTGGAGGTTCCGCCCGTGGCTTCGGTCAGCAGCGCGCTCGCGATGGCGTGCGCGAGGAAGGCCGCCGCGTCGTCATCGGCACTTCCCTGGCCCGCCGTGTCGACATCGATGAGCCCGGACACCTCCCCCTCGCGCAGGAAGAGCTGACCGAGATGCAGGTCGCCGTGGATCGTCACGCGATCGGACGACTCGGGGATCGCCGAGACGGCGGCGACGATGCCGTCGATCTGGTCGCGACGCGCGGGATGGAGGGCATGCAGTCGCGCGGAGTACCACGGGAGGCGTTCGCGCAACGACGTGCGCGCGGGTCCTTCCAGGGGCGCGTGGGCCAAGCGTGCCCGCAACGCTCCGACGGCGGCGACGAGCTCGCCCGGCTCCCACGCGGTCTCGGTGGCCGGCTCCCCCTCGGCGTCGTCGAGGACCAGGAGACCGCCGCGAGACCAGCCCCGGACCGCCGGCACGGGAAGCCCGTGCGCGTGCAGAACGCGGTGCGCCTCGACGATGCGCTCGATCCGGCGCGGACGGACGACTTTGACCCACACGACGCCCTCGTCGGTCGTCACCCGCAGTACGGCGCGACGACCGGGGCGATAGCCGACGAGGCCCGGCATCTGTGCCCCCGGGATGCCCAGGCGAGACAGAAGAATGGAAGCGGCGTCGCCGAATGCGGCCGGAGCCAAGGCCGGCAGGTGCGGATCTGCGGGATGGACCCACACCCGTCCGACGCCTTCCTGGACGAGGCCCGTCTCGGCGGCGACGCGCAGGCCCGACGAGTCGACGTAGGCAACGGTCCCCTCAGCGAGGACGAAGCCGGCGACCGTGCCGTCGCCGAGCGGTTCGCGCGACAGCGGCGTCAACGTCTCCCGCGGCACGTCCAGCGCCTCGGCGACCAGTTCCGCTTCGTCGTCTCGCCCCGCCGCATCGCGCGGGCGGGTCACCGATGGCGCATCCACCTCTCGATTCCAGCATGGGCGGGGCAAGAACGGGATGAGACATCTCTTAGGAGAGCGCGCCGCCCCCTCTCGGATCGGAATACTGAGAGGGTGACCACGACTGCCCCGCCCGCGCGTCCGCGCCGCGCCGCGCTGTCGGTGCGGACCCGTATCGTCGCGGTCATCACGGCGGTCGCCTTCCTCGGCATGGCCGTCGTCGGGCTGACGGTGTACCTCGTGGAGCGCACCGTGTCGCTCGAAGCGATCGAGGGCCGCCTGCAGGACAACCTGGAGTCGGCGCGCATCATCGTGGCCGGAGGGCCCGACGGCCCCGAGGGCACGACGACCTGGACCACCGCCGAAGAGGCGCTCCGCGCCGTCGTGCAGCGCATGAGCCCCGACGACAACACCGGGGCGATCGGGATCATCGACGGCAAGGCCCGGTTCCGCTCCGGGGTGGGGCTGGACATCGACCTCACCGCGAAGCCCGGCTTCGTCCCGTACGTGGTTTCCCAGGTCACCGGCAACGACCCCCGCATCGGCACGTACGCCGAGGAGGGCGTGGTGTGGCGGTATCTCGCCGCTCCCATCGCGATCTCCGGCGGCGACCCGAACCAGAAGGTCATCTTCGCCATGGCCTACGACGTCCGTGCCGAGCTCGACGAGATCAACGGGACGGCGCAGGCGTACGTCGTCGCGTCGGTCATCGCGCTCGTCGTGATCGCCCTCGTCGCCTCCCTCGTCTCGGGGCGTCTGCTGCGCCCCCTCCGCCAGATGCGGGAGACGGCCGAGCGCGTGACGGGTCAGGCGCTCACCGAACGCCTTCCCGTCCAGGGCACCGATGACGTCTCCGAGCTCGCCGCCACCATGAACGACATGCTCGACCGCCTCGACAACGCGCTCGACTCGCAACGCCAGCTCCTGAGCGATGTCGGCCACGAACTGAAGACGCCCATCACGATCGTCCGCGGCAACCTCGAGGTCATGGACCCCGCCGACCCCGACGACGTGCGAGAGACCCGCGACCTCGCGATCGACGAGCTGGAGCGGATGGCGATGCTCGTGCAGGATCTGGCGGCCGCCGCAGCCCTCCACGGCCCCCGGCCGATCGCCGCGAGCCGCGTCGACGTCGCCGAGTTGCTGCAGCAGATCGTCCGCAAGGCGGAGGGGATCGACGGGGCGACGGTCTCGGCCGGCGAGTCCGCCGATGTGGTCGCGATCCTCGACCCCGCCCGCATCACCCAGGCCATGCTGCAGCTCGCGCAGAACGGCGTCAGCCACGGCGGGGGACGCATCGAGATCGGCAGCCGCGTGCGCGGCGAGACCCTGGAACTGTGGGTGCGCGACAACGGTCCCGGTGTGCCCGACGCCGACAAGGCGATGGTGTTCGATCGGTTCCACCGCGGCGGCGACGACCGCGGCGGCAGCGGTCTGGGACTGAACATCGTGCAGGTGATCGCGCGGGCCCACGGCGGATCGGTGCGGGTCGAAGACGCCGACGGCGGCGGCGCGATGTTCGTGATCGCGGTGCCGCTGGATGCGGCGACGATGGGCGACGTGCCGCCGCGCCCGCCGCTTCCCGATCTGATGGCCACGACGGAAGGCAGCTGAGATGGCATCGATCCTGATCGCGGAGGACGAGTCCCGCATCTCCGGGTTCATCGACAAGGGGCTGCGGTCGGCGGGCTTTGCCACGACCGTTGCCGCCACGGGCCCCGACGCCCTCCATCTCGCGCAGTCGGACGAGTTCGACCTCATGGTCCTCGACGTCAACCTGCCCGGCATGGACGGCTTCCAGGTGCTGGAGCAACTGCGCGGCGGCGGCTCCCGGATGCCCGTCATCATCCTCACGGCACGCGTGGAGCTGCACGACACCGTCGCGGGGCTCGAGGGCGGCGCCGACGACTATCTCGGCAAGCCGTTCCGCTTCGACGAACTGCTCGCCCGCATCCGGCTGCGCATGCGCAAGGACGACGACACCGGAAGCGTCGCCGCGCTCTCGCACCGCGACCTGACTCTCGACGTGCGCACGCGCGAGGCACGCCTGGACGGACGACGCGTCGAGCTGTCGTCGCGGGAATTCGCCCTCGCGGAGGAGTTCGTCCGCAACGCCGGGCAGGTCCTCAGCCGTGAGCAGCTGCTCAGCCGCGTGTGGGGGTACGACTTCGACCCGGGGTCCAACGTCGCCGACGTGTACGTCGGCTACCTGCGGCAGAAGCTCGGCGCCGAGCGCATCGAGACCGTCCGCGGCGCCGGGTACCGCTGGGTCTGACCGGACCGCGGGGTGTGCGGCCCGGGTGGCGGCCGCGGATCAGAGCCCGTCCTGGCGGATGATGCTCGGGCCCTCGGTCGTGGATTCCACCACCAGGCGCGCGGCGAGCTGCTCCTTCATGGCCTCGACGTGGCTGATGACGCCGACCGTGCGCCCGCCCGCCCGCAGGGCGTCGAGGGTGCGCATGGCGAGATCGAGGGTCTCGGGGTCCAGCGATCCGAAGCCCTCGTCGACGAAGAGGGTGTCGAGGCGGATCCCGCCTGCGCGGCTCGTGACGACCTCGGCGAGCCCGAGGGCAAGAGCGAGAGAGGCGAGGAAGGTCTCTCCGCCCGAGAGCGACTGCGGAGACCGGAGCTTGCCCGTATGCGCGTCCAGCACGTCGATCCCGAGCCCGGACGCCCGTCCGTGAGAGGCCTTCGCATCCGAGTGGTGGAGGGTGTACCTCCCGGCGGACATGTCGTCGAGGTGGAGGTTGGCGGCGGCGACGATCTCCTCGAGCTCCGCGGCCAGCACGAAGGTCTCCAGGTCCATCTTCTTCGTGTTCGGCGCCCGTCCGGCGACCGTGTCGGCCAGCCGCGTGACGACGGCGGCCTGGTCCTCGAGCTCGCGAAGCCCGTCGCGCGCCCCGTCGATCCCCGCGAGCAGTTCGCCGAGCCGTTCGGCGTCGGAACGGGCATCGCGCTCGGCCGCGATCGCCGCGGCACGGGCGTGGCCGGCGGCTTCGCGAGCGGCTCGAGCGGACTCGACCTCGGCAACGTCGACATCGACGGTCTGCAGCTCCAGGTCGAGAAGCCGCGCGCGGACCCCCGCCTCGGCTTCGGTGTGGCCACGGATCTCGTCATCGAGCCGGGTCCGGTCGGCCTCATCCTGCAGCGCCGCGGCGGCATCGGCGGCGTCGGCGAACTCGGAGGCATCCAGACGCTCGGCGAGATCCGCGGCGGCCGCGGCGAGGCTGCGCTCGGCCTCCGCTCGCCGCTCCGAAGCCCGGACGCACGCGCGCGCCCGATCACGGCGGGCCGTGGCCTCGACGAGGCGTTCCGCGACGGAGGCGCTGCCGCCCCGCGCCTCCGCCACCCGCGACTGCAGCGCTTCCAGGGTGGCCCGCAGACCCGTGAGGCGCTCGCGGTGCTCCCCCAGTCGGGTCGCGACCCGGTCTCGTTCGATCGCGGCGGCGGCGGCGAGTTCATCGAGCTCCGCGCGGCGCGCGTCGAGGCGCTCGACCTCGGCGGCGGCCTCCCGTCGGGCGCGGACCTGCTCACCGGCGTCGGCCTCTTCCTCCGTCAGCTCGTCGACGCCTCTGCCCCCCGAACGGGCAGTCGCCGCGGCGTGGCGCTCCCGGACGGCCCGCGCGGTGTTCGCCGCCTGGAGCTCGGCCTCGCGCGCGGCGTCACGACGCTCCTCGGCCTGAGCCACCGCGTCGTCGTCGATCGCGGGGTGCTGCGGGGCGGAGGCCGGTGCCGGATGCGACGTCGACCCGCAGACCGCGCACGGCTCGCCGTCGACGAGGGCCGCGGCCAGCTCACCGGCGCGGTCGGCCACCCGACGCTGCAGGAGGGCGGTGACCTCCGACGCCGCCTGCGAGGCAGCCTCGGAGGCGGCGAGGTAGGCACGCTCGGTGTTCTCCAGCTCGCCGGCGAGACTCGCCGCCTCCCGCGCGGCCGCGAGGCGATCCTGGAGCTCGGCCTGCTGGGCCTCCGCCGCGGGGAGCTGCGCCGCCTCGGTCCGCGCGGCGTCCCGCGCGCGCTCCAGTCGCTCACGCTCGGCGGGAATCTGCGCCTGTTGCGCGTCGAAGGTCGCGAGGCGCTCAGTCTCCTCTTCGATATCGAGCGCGAGGGACTCGATCGTCGCCGAGGCCACGGCCGCCTGCTCCTCATCGGCGAGCGCCTCGGTCCAGCGGGCGATGTCGCCCGTGAGCGCTTCGAGGGTCGCCGCGGGATCGGCGTCGCCGGCGTCTTCCTCCCAGGCCTCACGTGCGGAGCGTTCTTCTTCGACCGCGTCCCGCCACGCCTCCTCCGTGCGGGCGACGGCGTCCAGCGGAGCCCGCACGGCTTCTGCCTCCCGCGCCCGGTGGAGGCGCCCGCGCGCGGCATCGATCGCGGGTCGCGCGGCCTCGAGCCGCGCCCACTCGTGACGGGCGGCATCGAGCGCGACCAGCCGTTCGGCGTGCGCGAGAGCGGCCGACAGCGCCTGCTCCTCGGCCGTCGCGGCGGCCTCGGCCTCGGCGCGAGCACGCTCGGCGGCCTCGACACGGTAGCGTGCCCGTTCTCCGGCGACAGCCACGGCATCACGACGCCGAGCGAGATCGTTCGCCGGGATCTCTCCCGACGTGCTGCCTTCGAGATCGCGCTGGCCCACGAGCCGCTCGGCCAGCTCGAGAAGCGTCCGGGTGCGCTCGCCCGCCGTCTCGAGCTCCCGCTGGAGGGCCTTGCGCCGCGTCTCCAGCTCCTCCTCATACCGCTCGAACCGCCGTGTGCCGAACAGCGTCCGCAGCAGCGACTGTCGCTCGGCGGCCGTGGCGAGCAGGAACCTCGAGAACTTGTTCTGGGCGAGCAGGATGACCTGCTGGAACTGCTGAGCGTTCAGACCGAGGATCTCGTCGAGAAACTGCGCCACCTCACGCGGCTTCGCGGCAAGGCCCAGCCAGCCGCCTCCCGTCCACTCCTCCAGCACCGCCCGCTGGGGCTCCACCGTCATGCCCCCGCCGCGCTTGGCGGGCCGCTCGTACTCGGGAGCTCGCGTCACCCGCAGTCGCCGCTCACCCTGCGTGAACTCGAGCACGACCTCGGTGGGGTCGCCGAGGAAGCTGTGGTCGCTGCGAAGGCGCCGCTCACCACCCTCGTAGCGGGGGACGGAGCCGTACAGCGCGAAGCTCACTCCGTCGAGGATGCTCGACTTCCCTGCGCCGGTGCGCCCCGAGATCAGGAAGACGCCGTGGCCGTCGAACGCATCGAAGTCCACCGTCTGCGTCTCACGGAACGGGCCGAACCCGGTGAGGTCGAGACGGTGCAGCTTCACGCCGCCGCCTCGACGCGCACGCGCGCGGCCAGGACGTCGTCGATCAGCTCCTGTTCGGCCTCTGACGCTCCGACGCCCTCGCGGACGTGCACGAGGAAGGCCTCGACGAGTTCGCGATCGCTGCGGGCCGCACGCACGCGCTGCGCGTAGGTCATGCCGTCGGCGGGCGCGATCTGCGCCGGCCGGTGCACGACCTTGGCGCAGTGCGGGAACCGCTCCTGCAGCCGGCGCAGCGGATCGCGCTGCGGGAGGTCGTCGGTGTACTCCGCGCACACCCACGCCTCGCGCTCACCCTCGTATCGCTCGTCGCTCAGGAGCTCGTCGAGGGGCGCAGTGAGGGTGACCACCCGTCGCGGCACCGGCAGGGCGAGCCAGGTGATGTCGGCGCACCCGTCGGCATCGAGCTCGACGAGCCACGAGCCACGGGGCTTGTCGCCTTCGCCGAAGCTGTAGTGCAGGGGCGCGCCCGCGTACCGGATGTGCTCGGCGAGCCGTTGCCGGCCGTGGATGTGGCCGAGCGCGGCGTAGTCGACGCCGTCGAACGCCTTGAGGGGGACCACGTCGAGGCCGCCCTGCTGGATGTCGCGCTCGAGCTGCGGCGTGGGCTCGACGCCGGCCGCGAAGCAGTGGGCGATCGCGACAGCGCGCGTGCCGCTCTCGGTCGCTCGGCGACGCGCGAGATCGTCGCGGACGAGATCCATGGCGTGGGTGAGCGCGCCCTCCTGCGTGCGCACCTCGGGCCAGACGTGGCGCAGGAGCGCGGGCTCGAGGTACGGGATGCCGTAGAAGTGCACCGGCCCGTGCTCGTCGGCGATCGTGATCGGCGTTCCGACGCTCGCCGGATCGGTCACCACGCTGATCCCGTCGCGGAGGAGCCCCGCCTGGAAGCCGAGGCGCGCGGCGGAATCGTGGTTGCCGCTCGTGACGATCACGCGTGCCCCGGCGTCGGCGAGGCCGCGCAGCGTGTCGGTGAGCAGGACGTAGCAGTCGCCCGCCGGCGCGGACGAATCGAACACGTCGCCGGCCACGATCACGACGTCGACGTCGTGCTGCTGCACCTGAGCGGTCAGCTCGGCGAGCACACCGCGCAGCGCTTCGAGCGTGGAGTGACCGTGGAAGGTCCGCCCGATGTGCCAGTCGGAGGTGTGCAGGATCCGCATGGGTTCCACGCTACGAGCGAGCACCGACATCGCCGCCGAGGCGTGCGGGCGACGGCGCGGATCGGGAGGGTCAGTCCGGTGAGTCCGCCCGGCGGGCCCGCCGCCGGGATCCGAGATCGACCACGCCGAGCACGAAGGCAAGACCCAGGAACAGCGCGACCGCGGCCATCCCGTAGGCGTAGGCGTCGTGGTAGACCGCGAGGGCGTGGCGGCCGTCGTCCTCGCGGTAGATCGTCGCGTAGAACAGCGACAGCCCCACGGCGGTGCCCACGGCCGTTCCGATCCGCTGCCCGAGTTGACCGACCGACCCGGCGAGACCTCCCGAGCGGGTGGGGATCTCGGCGAGGGTCAGCGTCTGGTTCGGGGCGACGACGAGGCCCGCCCCGACACCGGTGACGAGCATCACGGCGGCCATCGCGTAGGCCACCACCCCCGGCGGGACCGTGTAGGCCACGATCGCCAGCGCCGTCACCCCGAGGAGGACGACGGCCAGGCCCGCCACCACGAGCGGCCGCCCCAGCCGGCCCACGAGGTTCCCGCCGAACCACGCGCTCACCGCGCTCGCGACCGCGAACCCGATCGAGACCATGCCGGCGAAGACGGGCTCCAGCCCGACCCCTTCCTGGAGGAACAGCGTGGTGAGCAGGAACATCGCCGGGATCGCCGTGAAGTAGGCGGTCACGATCAGGGTGCCGTTGCGGAAGGAGGCGACGTCGAAGAGTCCGAAGGGGATCAGCGGACTCCGCCCGGACGCCGCGTACCTCCGCTCCCACGCGATGAAGGCGGCGACGAACACGGCGAAGACGGCCAGCGACCACCAGCGGCGGGGATCGTCGTCGGGAGAGCCGGTCGTGAACAGGAACGGCCACATGAGGGTCAGCACGCTCACCGCGAAGAGCACCAGGCCCACCGGGTCGAGATGCACGCGCCCCGGAGCCGGTCGACGCGTCGCGGGGAGGAGCCAGACGACGCCGGCGATCACGAGGACGCAGAGCGGCACGTTGAGCCAGAAGATCCAGCGCCAGCCGTCCTGCGCTCCGCCGAGAGCGATCATGAGACCGCCGAGAGTGGGCCCGAACGCGGTCGCGATCCCGATCGTCGCGCCGAAGAGGCCGAACGCCCGCCCCCGCTCCTTGCCGACGAAGAGCTGCTGGATGGTGCCGAGCACCTGCGGCATCTGGATGCCCGCGGCCAGTCCCTGTACGAGCCGGGCGACCAGGAGCACCTCGGTCGTGGGAGCGAGAGCGCACACGACGCTCGTCAGGGCGAACAGGCTCAGGCCGATGAGGAAGAGCACGCGGCGCGAGCGCTGGTCGCCCAGTCGCCCGAACGGGACGAGGGCCAGACCGAACATCAGGACGTAGCCGGAAACGACGAGCTGGAGCTCGGTGGAGGCGGCGTCGAAGGCGGCCTCGATCGAGGGCAGCGCGACGTTGACCTTGCTGAGGTCGAGGATCGTGAGCGCGGCCACCGACACGCACACCCAGAACGCGCGCCAGCGCTGACCGTGGGAGAGGGGAATGCTGGCGGTCTGTGGCGACGTCATCGCGTCCAGGCTACTGCGCGGCGGCAGCGCGGGCCTCGCGCTTCTGCTGCTGGAACACCCGGATGGCCTCGTAGCGGTCCGCCGAGCGCGCCCGGCGTTTGGCCGCCTCCACCTCCCGCGTCTTGGGCGGCGCGCTCGTGGTCAATCCGTCGACGAGTAGCCGCGTCGCCGCGGCGATCTGGGCGACGGCCTGCTCGAACGCCTCCCGGTTGACCTGCGACGGCGTCGTGGTGCCGGCGATCTTCCGGACGTACTGCAGGGCGGCGTCCCGGCACTCGTCGTCGGTCGCGGCGGGGTCGAGATTGTGGAGGGGCACGATGTTGCGGCACATGCCCCACACGGTACGTCTCCTCGGCGCCGTCCGACAGGGGGTCGGTACGCTCGATGTCGTGCCCGAGAACGACGCCCTCGATCAGGCGGCCGATGCCGTCGACAGCGCCATCGACAAGATCACGGGGGTGCCGACCGACGACGGCGAGATCGAGGAGTTCTCCGCCAGCGGCATGACCCTCTTGGCCGAGGCCCGCGGATCGGAATCCGCCGGGACCACGTTCGTCCTCGTCCACGGGATCGGAATGGGACGGAAGGTGTTCGCCGATCTCGTCCGCCGGCTCCAGCCTCACGGCCGCGTCATCGCCATCGACCAGCCCGGCTACGGTGAGGCTCCCGAGCCGCCGCGGACGCCGACCATAGAACGCACCGCCGACCTCGTCGCCGCCTACCTGCGCAAGGTCTCCCGTGGCCCCGTCGTCCTCATCGGTCATTCAATGGGCACGCAAGTGGCCACGGAGGTCGCCGTCCGCCATCCGCAGACCGTGAAGCGGCTCGTGCTCGTGGCCCCGACCGTCGACCGCCACCATCGGCATGCCCTCAGCCAGCTCGCCCGCCTGGGGATCGACCTCCTCGGGGAGAGCCCCAAGGTCCTGCTCCTCGGCGCGCGCGAGTACCTGCGCGCCGGACCGCACCTGCGGCGGAAGATGACAGCGATGCTCACTCACCGACCGGAAGAGGCATACCCCCGCGTCGAGGCGCCCACGCTCGTCATCCGCGGGGAACGCGATCGCGTGTCGACGGTGCGCTGGTGCGCCGAGGTGGCGGCAGCGCTTCCCGATTCCCGTCACTTCACCGTTCTCGGGCACGGGCACGAGACCCTCATCCGCGATGCGCGCCCGGCCGCCCAGCGGATCCTCCGCTTCTGCGACGAGGGGTAAGCACCGCGACCCGACGGCTCACCCGGCCAGGTCCCGCGCGAGCGCCGCGATCTCGTCGTCGTCCATCGAGATGCCCGCATCGTTCAGCCTGCTCCGCAGGGCCTGCTCGATGGTGGCGGCGTCCTGGCCACCGAGGTCGGCACGGGTCTGCACCACGACACCATCCAGACGCTCGTCCTCGGTGGTCTCGTTCTGAGCGAGGGCAGGTTCGGTCTGCGCCCCGGAGGCGGCCTCCGCGCCATCGACGGGAAACCCATGCGCGGAGTCCGTCATCGCTGCGCCTCCTCGTCGCGCTCGGCCTGGGCGTCGGTCACGAGGTCGGGATCGAGTCCCTGCTGGATCTCGGCGCTCTCCACGAACGGGTCGGAGATGTCCTCCGTCGCGTCCACGGGCTCCGCCGATCCTGCCCCGCCGCTGCCGTCCCGCTCGTCGTCCTCACCCCGTCCCGCCTCATCGGCCGGGGAGGGCGCCTCGTTATCCGCGGCCGGGGCGCCGCCGCCCTCGGGGGCCCAGCCGCCGGACGGCTCGGCATCGATCATGTCGTCGGGCAGGTCACGGGTCATGGCATCCTCCTGGATCGCCCCGGAAAGGGGAAGGAGTCCACCCTCGCGCGCGCACGAGGTGCCGGCGAGTCCCTTGACCGCAGACGCCGACGCGGCTAGAGGCGGGCGCGCGTGACGCCGCCCGTCAGCGGGGTGCGGCCCGTCAGCGGGGCGCGAGGATGCCGGAGCGCTCGGGATGCGCGGCGAACCAGTCGGCGGCGTACCAGCACACCGGCTGGACGACACGGTCGGCGCGCTCCTCGAGCTCGGCGACGGCGCGGTCGACCACCTCGGCGGCGTAACCGTGCCCGCGGAAGGTCGGCACCGTGTACACACGCGTCATCGCGAGGGTCCGTCCGTCGTCGCGGTAGTCGATGATGCTCACGAGGTCGTCGCCTCGGTGGAGGGTATAGCGGGAAGCGTCCTTCTCGTCGGCGAACGTGAAATCGGTCACCCCTCCACGCTACGCCCGTCCGCCGCCGCCGTGGCCAGCCACGCGTCGACCTCTCGGCGCGTTCGCAGCCGCACGATGGCTTCCCCGGCCGCCTGCCTTCTCGTCATACGCTCCCGGTTGGCCGCGAAGCTCGTCCACGCCCAGCGGATGATGTTTCGCTCCGGATCCCAGCGGAGCCAGCTCGAGATGCGCTCGCGATTGCCGTGCCACAGCTCCTCCCTCAAGAGGCCGCGGCGGAGCGTCCGCCCCAGCACCCGTCGCATCACGACGGCGCGCGACGGGTCCAGCCAGATCACGACATCCGCGCCGCCCGGGGTCCCGGGGTCGAGGAGTCCGCGCAGGGAGCTGTTCCAGTTGCCCTCCGCCACCCAGCCCCCGGGGTGCGCATCCACGAAGTCGCGCACGAGCTGGAGGGCCTCCTCGGGATCGCGCTTGCGCCAGTCGGCGTCCCAGAACACGGCGTCGAGCTCCAGGTGCGGCAGCCCCTGCTGCGCGGCGAGCCGGCGGGAGAAGGTGGTCTTCCCCGAGCCCGAGGTTCCGACCACGCGAAATCGGCGTGGAGAAATGGTCATGAGTTGAGCAATCTGTCACATTCCGTCATCTACGATCGACCATTATCCAGCGGTTTGACACACCGCGACACGCTTCGTCATAATCAAGCCCATGACTGACAACGCACGCATTCTGTCCGCCCGGGAGGCGAACGGATCTGCCGGCATCATGATGCCGCGTGTCGTCATGTGTTGTCGAATGTGTTGACGCTGACCAGCCGACCCGCTGACTCAGCCGCCGTCACCGACACGGTGACATCCGCCGGGTGCGCCCGCCGGTTCTGACCCGGGCATCCTCCGGGAACGGCCGCCGCACCCCCGAGACCGATCCGCCGCCCACAACGCGGGGGTGGTGCTCTCGCCACAGGCCTCGCCGCCACTCGCAACACGCTGAACCCGCTCCGGCGCATCGCCCGGGTTCGTTCCGAAGGACTTCCGACCATGTCGAACACCGCTCTCCTGACCGCTCCCCCTGCGTCCCGCCACCTGCGCGCCGTGGAGGATCTCGCTCCCCGCCGCCCGGCCACAGCTCCTGCCCCGGCGCAGCGCCCCGACGCCGCACGTGCGCCGCGCCCCCAGACCACCACCGCGCCCCGCGGATTCGCTCTCTACGTCGGCATCGACGAGGCCAAGGCCGCGGCCGACGGGGTCAGCCTCTCGACGCTCGTCGAGGCGCTCCGGCGCACGCTCGGGGAACTGGCCCCCCACGCCGAGACCTACGCGACCGTCGCCCTGGCCCCCGTCGGCGCCGGAGGACGCGACGTCGACGTGGTCCGCCTCGCCCTCCACGAGCCCAGCGCCGTCGCCCGCACCAAGGACGACGAGCCGGCCGAGGACGACGTCGCCGGCGGCGGCGTGGCGATCGACATCTCGCGGCGCCGCGTCCACATCGACGGCGCCCCCGCGGCGCTCACCTTCAAGGAGTTCGAGCTGCTCCAGTACCTCGTGCTGCGTGAAGGGCGCACGATCGAGCGTACCGAGCTGGTCGGGTCGCTGTGGAGCCACACCGAGGCCGGCGAGGCGCCCGGCGAGCGCACGATCGACGTCCACGTCCGGCGCCTGCGCTCCAAGCTCGGTCGCTACGAGGACATCGTGCGGACCGTCCGCGGTATCGGCTACCGCTTCGACCGGCACGCCGATGTCGCGATCCGCTACGGTCACGGCACCCCTTCGCCCGACCGCTTCTGAGAGGCGACTGCGGCCGCCCCGTGTCGGTGGGGGTCGCCTAGAGTGACGGCATGGTGATGCCCGCGGTCTCGGAGAGCCCCGCGACGCGCGACTCGCCTCCGCGGGAGACCGAATACCGTCCTCGTGAACCGATCGACGTGGCCCGGGCCATCGCCTTCCAGCAGCGTGGCGCCCACGATCCGGCGCAGATGTCCGTCGGTGGCGTGATCTGGCGCGCGTCGCGGACGCCGCAGGGTGTCGCGACGCTCGCGGTGCGGGTGCAGCGCGGCGCCGTGCGGGCAGCGGCCTGGGGACCGGGCGCGGGATGGGTGCTCGATCAGCTCCCGGGCCTCTGTGGTGGGAGGGATGACCCCGAGGGATTCGATCCGTCCGCCCATCCCCTGGTGGCGGCCGCCCACCACCGGTTTCCGGCGCTGCGCCTCGGGCGGACCGACCTCGTCTTCGACGCTCTCGCGAGCGCCGTATTCGAGCAGAAGGTGACGGGACTGCAGGCCTTCGGCGCGTGGCGATGGATCCTCACGCGCTTCGGCGAGCGCGCTCCGGGACCGACTCCCCGATCGATGTTCGCGCCGCCCGCCGATTGGCAGCGCATCCCGAGTTGGAGCTGGCACCGCGCCGGTGTCGAGCCGCCGCAGTCGCGGACGGTCACGGCGGCCGCGCGCCGTCGCTCCTCGCTGGAACGGGCCGTGGCGGCGGTGGCCGATGATGCCGCGGCGATCGACCGTCTCCTGAGGAGTCTCCCCGGCGTCGGGGCGTGGACGAGTGCCGAGGCCCGCATCCGCGCGTGCGGAGATCCCGATGCGGTGAGCGTCGGGGACTACCATCTCGCGCACGAGGTCGGATTCGCCCTCACCGGTCATCGCGTCGACGACGACGCGATGGTGGAGCTCCTCGCCCCCTGGGCGGGGCACCGCCAGCGCGTCATCCGCCTGCTGGGGCTGAGCGGGGTGCACGAGCCCCGACGCGGCGCCCGCCTCCATCCCGAGGACCACCGATCACGCTGAGATCGCCGCTGCGCAGGGGCTCTGATTAGGCTGAGCGGATGAGCCAGGACCATCAGAGACAAGGGCGCGGCTGGCCGCGCGGACGCATCGGCTGGCTCGTGGGCACCGTGGTGCTCCTCGGCCTCGGGGTGCTGGTGGGCCTGATCCTGCAGAGCGTGTGGCTCGGGATCACCCTCGCCGTCGTCATCTCGATCGGCTGGCTCATGGCCTACGAGTCCTGGCGGGGCCGCACTCCCGGCCTGAACGACCCCTGGGACGACGGGGCGCAGCTCTGACCGCGGTTCCCGGCGACCACGTCAGGCCGGGGCGTCCTCGTCCTCTTCGGGGTTGAAGTTCGACGGCTCGTCGGTGTGCCCCGCGGCCACACCGTCGGGGTCGGGCGGGATCGTGCCGTCCTGACCCAGTCCGCCCGGCTTGGGTGTCGGGTCGCTGGCGCCGGTGTCTTCGTGGTGGTGGTCGTGGTGTGCAGCGTCGGACATGTCGCTCCGCCCTCCTCCGTCATCGCGCGGCACATTCCGCCGCGTCACCGGCGACGCTAGCGGCCCGGCGCCGCCCCGTCGCGGGGCTTGACCCTCACCCGCCCACGCGGTACGGGGAGATCGGCGTCCGCGCCTCGGACCTCACATCTCCTCGTGCGTGTCGGGGTCGCCGCCCCACAGCCTCCCGCGCTCGAGCCCGCTGATGGCGGCGACCTCCTCGTTCGAGAGGAGGAACCCGAAGACGTCGGCGTTCTCGATTTGACGAGCAGGATCGGCCGACTTGGGAATCGGCGTGCTGCTCAGGAGCGTGTGCCACCGCAGCACCACCTGGGTCGGGGTCACGCCGTGCGCCTCGGCGATGTCGACGATCACGCGCTCGGTCAGCAGTTCGCTCCTCCGCGCCAGCGGACTCCAGCTCTCGGTGCGGATGCCGTGTGCGGCGTGGAAGGCGCGCAGGTGCTGCTGCGGGAAGTAGGGGTGGAGCTCCACCTGGTTGACCGCCGGCGCCACCCCGGTCTCGTCGATGAGGCGAGTGAGCATCGCCTCGGTGAAGTTCGAGACGCCGACCGAGCCCACCTCCCCCTCGTCGCGGAGGGCCAGCATCGCCCGGTACGTCTCGACGTACTTGTCCTGGCTCGGGTTCGGCCAGTGGATGAGGTACAGATCGATACGGGAGAGACCGAGGCGCTCCAGCGAGCCCCGGGCGCTGCGCACCGTCTCGTCGAAGCCGTGATCGCGGCCGGGCACCTTGGTCGTCACGAGGAGCTCGTCGCGGATGCCGGAGCGGCGGACGGCCTCACCGACTTCGGCCTCGTTCTCGTAGTTGACGGCCGAGTCGAGAAGCCGGTAGCCGTTCGAGATGGCGGCGACCATCGCCTCCACTCCCTCCTCGCCGCGGAGGTTGTACGTGCCGAGACCGAGCTCGGGAAAGTCCGTGCCGTCGTTGAGCGTCACCGTGGGAATCGTCAGCATCCGTCCACGCTACGCCTCCTCTCCCCTGCTCCGGTGGCGGGGAGGCGGCGCTTGACCGAATGTCGACAGCGTCGCTATCGTGGCAAGGCTGTGCCGCCGGCACGGCATGACGGAGGAACGACATGCACACGCACCTGCGCGCGCTCCCGCAGCGGAATCTGGGATACCCCCAGTTCCGCGACGAGTCGTACCCTCCGGCGCGCGCCGTCTGACACCGTTACCGTCACGACGCCCCGCACCGCACAGGTTCGGGGCGTTTTTCGTGTGTTCCTCTCCGCACGTGGCCCCCGGACCATCCACGAAGGAAAGGAACCATGGAGAAGCTCACGAACAGGCTGCTGTCGTGGGCGAGCATTCTCGACGAGAAGACCGTCGAGCAGGCCCGCACCTCGTCGCGCATGCCGTTCATCTACCCGCACCTGGCGCTCATGCCCGATGCGCACCTCGGCAAGGGGGCGACCGTCGGGTCGGTCATTCCGACCCTCGGCGCCGTCATGCCGGCCGCCGTCGGTGTCGACATCGGGTGCGGCATGATCGCTGTCCGCACGCAGTTCACGAAAGCGCAGCTCCTCGGCCGCGACCTGACGGCACTGCGGGAGCAGATCGAGCGGGCCATCCCGCTGTCGGCGGGTCGCGACAACCGGAAGATCGTCGCCACCGCCGAGCCGCGCATCGCCGAGCTGGAGGAGCTCGCGGCGAAGAACGAGTTCGATCCGTCGCACTATGCCGGTCACTGGCGCCACCAGCTCGGGTCGCTCGGATCGGGCAACCACTTCATCGAGGTGTCCGTCGACGAGACGGATGCCGTGTGGATGTTCCTGCACTCCGGCTCGCGGGGCGTCGGCAACAAGATCGCGACGCACCACATCGCCGTCGCCCAGCGCCTCGCCACGCAGTGGTGGATCCCGCTGCCCGACCGCGACCTCGCCTACCTGGTGGAGGGAACCGACGAGTTCCGGCGCTACATCCGAGAGCTCCGCTGGGCCCAGCGCTTCGCGCTCCTCAACCGCGAGGAGATGATGGACCGGGTCTCGCGGCAGCTGTCGGAGATCATGGGGGCGGAGGTCGAGGAGCGCGAGCGGATCAACTGCCACCACAACTTCACGGAGAGCGAGATGCACTTCGGGAAGCGTGTGTGGGTGTCGAGGAAGGGCGCGATCCAGGCGGACGCCGGCCGGCCGGGACTGATTCCGGGGTCGATGGGCACGGCGTCCTACGTCGTGTCGGGCCTCGGCAACCCGCTGTCGCTGAACTCCTCACCGCACGGCGCGGGGCGGGAGTACTCGCGTTCCGCCGCCCGGCGCACCTTCACGCACGACCAGTTGCGGGAGGCGATGACGGGGATCGAGTTCCGTGACACCGACGCGTTCATCGACGAGATCCCGCAGGCCTACAAGCCGATCGACCGGGTGATGGCCGACGCGGCCGATCTGGTCGAGGTGCGGCACACGCTCCGCCAGCTCGTCAACGTGAAGGGGGACTGACGACGAGGGGCACCGGGGACACGGAGGACGAGTGATCAATCGGGACGATTTCGATCGTTGCGCGTGATCGCTTCGGCTCCTACCGTGTCAACGGTGTCCCTTCGCACCCCACCCCGCGACTCGTCCGCCGCACGGCGTGCCCGCGCCGCCGTGGCGGCGCTGTTCTTCACCAACGGCGCCCTGTTCGCGAACATCCTTCCCCGCTACCCGGAGATCAAAGAAGCGCTCGGTCTCGACAACGCCGCGTACGGATTCACGGTGATCGCCTTTCCCGCCGGAGCGATCGCGTCGGGATTGGCCGCGGGATGGATCATCCGCTGGTCCGGGTCTGCCCGCGCCGCGGTCCTCGGAACCGTGGTGACCGCCGCGGGAGTGCTGGCGGCGGGGCTCTCCCCGACCCTCGTGCTCTTCGTCGTGGCGCTGTTCCTCGCGGGCGCCGCCGACGCGATCACCGACGTGGCCCAGAACGCGCACGGCCTGCGCGTGCAGCGGGAGATGGGGCGCTCGATCCTCAACTCCTTCCACGCCGTGTGGTCGATCGGCGCGGTGACAGGCGGCGCGATGGCCGCCGCCGCGATCGCTCTGCGCCTGCCCCTGGGGATCCATCTCGCCGTCTCCGGCGCGCTCTTCGTGACACTCGCGCTCGTCGCCTTCCGGTTCACCCTTCCCGGCCGCGACCCCGAGAACGTCGCGGTGGCACCGCTCGACCCCGACGCCGCGCCCGCGCGGCGCGGCCCGAGCGCCCGGATCTGGATGATGCTCGCGGCCCTCGTGCTGATCGCGACGGCGGGCACCACCGTCGAGGACGCCGGGTTCTCGTGGGCGGCGCTCTATCTCCGCGGCGATCTGGACGCGGCACCAGCGCTGGCAGCCGCCGGCCTCATCGCCCTCGTCGGCGCGCAGTTCGTCGGCCGCCTCATCGGTGATCCGCTCGTGGACAGGTTCGGACAGCGGACGGTCGCCATCGCCGGGGGTCTCGTGCTCGCGATCGGCATGGGTGCGGCGCTCCTGTTCCCGAGTGTTCCGGGCACGATCGCGGGGTTCGCCGCCGCCGGGCTGGGCGTGGCCACCCTCGTCCCCGCCGCGATGGCCGGCGCCGATGCCCTGCCGGGTCTTCGCCACGGCACGGGCCTCGCGATCGTGTCGTGGTTGATGCGGCTCGGGTTCCTACTCTCGCCACCGCTCGTGGGACTCGTCTCCGACGGCATCGGGTTGCGCGGCGCTCTCGTGATCATGCCGATCATGGGAGTGCTGGTGCTGCTCCTGAGCGGCGTGCTCCCCGCGCGTCAGGGCCGACGCCAGGCTTCCGCCGATGATCCGGATTGAGACACTGGTGCCATGGAACGATCCGAGCGCCAGCGCGCGATCATCCGCGCGGTCGACTCCGGTCGGCGCTCGGTGGCCGACCTCGCCGAGCTCACCGGGATCTCCGCGGTCACGATCCGGCGCGACCTCTCCGAGCTGAGTGCGCAGGGCGTGCTGCGGCGCGTCCGCGGGGGAGCCGCCCCGGTCATCAACCGGGGCGAGCCCTACCCCTTCCCCCTGCGGATCGCGTCGGCGACCGCCGAGAAGGCGGCGCTCGCTCACGCGGCGGCGGCGCTGATCGAGCCGGGGATGAGCGTCCTGATCGACAACGGGACGACGGCGCTCGCCGTCGCCACCGAGCTCTCCGGCCGTGGCGTCACCGCGCTGGCGCTGTCCCTGCACGCGGCGGCGGCGCTCGCCAGCCGGCCCGGGAACGAGATCATCGTGCCGGGCGGGGTGGTCCACGAGGGAGATCTGGCGTTTATGGGGGCCAGCGCGGTCGACGCGGTGCGCGAGATGCGGTTCGACTACGCCGTCATCGGCGCATGCGCCGCCGACCCTGCGACGGGGCTGACCGTGGCCCGGTGGGACGATGCCGCCGTCAAGCGGGCCGCGCTCGTCTCCGCCCGCCGGGCGATACTCGTCGCAACGACAGACAAGTTCGAGCGGACGGCGGCCCACCGTTTCGGAAGCCTCGACGACATCGACACCCTCGTCACGACGGCCGATGCGCCGGTGGCCGCGCTGCGGGACGCCCGCGCCCGTGGCACGCAGGTGATCACCGTCGACCCGGTCCGTCCCTCCAGCTGAGGAGCAGGATCAGGCCGTCGCGGGGGCGGCCAGCAGTCCCTCGATCACGGTGACCACGCCGTCCTCCGCGTTGGAGGGCGCCCGATGGCGCGCAATGGCGGCCACGTCGGGATGGGCGTCGGCCATCGCGTAGGAGTGGTCGGCGGCGCGCAGCAGTTCGAGATCGTTCAGATAGTCGCCGAAGGCGACCGTCTGGGCGGGCGTGACCCCGAGCGCACGCTGGAGCCCGCGCAGCGCGACGCCCTTGTCCACCCCCGCGTTCATGACGTCGACCCAGTGGACGCCCGACACGACGACCTGGTGGTCGGGGTGCAGGTCGGCCAGTGCTGGCGCGGTGCGGGTCTCCCCGTCGACGAAGTCGTAGACGGCGAGTTTGAGGACGCGGTCCTCGACGGCGGCGACGTCGTCGACGACCTCGAGCGCGCGGTAGTACTTGCGCGTCTCGGCGAGGAACACGGGATCGCAATCGTCGACGTAGGCGGACCGCTCCCCGCACACGACGATCCCGAGGCGGGTGCCGACGGCGTCGAGCGCCCGCAGACGCGCGATGGTCCGGGCGACGAAGACCGGGGCGAGCGCGTCGATGCTCACCTCCTGCTCTCCGCGCACGACGTGCGCGCCGTTCTCGGCGATGTAGTCCAGCTCTCCCTCGGCGCCGGCGAACATCGCCCGGAGGGTGGCGAGCTGGCGTCCGCTGGCGGGCGCGAAGGCGATGCCCCGTTCGCGGAGCCTCCGCAGCAGCGGCCACAGTCGACCGGGGATCGTCCCATCGGGGCGCAGGAGCGTGCCGTCCATGTCGACGGCGATCAGTCGGATATCGGGGTCGGGCACCCCTCCATCCTCCCAGCCGCGGCGGCGCCCGTCCCACGCAGGACATCGGCGTGGGACGGGCGGAAGGCGGGCAGCCGAGCGGATCAGTCGATCGCGACGATCTCGTTGGGCGTGACCGGCAACGCGGCGTCGGCGATCCACTCGCCGGTGTGGACGTCGAGAGCGACGATGCGCTGGCGCTCCGCGTCGGTCACGTAGCGCACCTCCCCAGCCACCGCGAGGGCCGGGTGCTCGTCCTGCCATTCGGCGGGACTCCGCCACGGGTCGATCGCCTCGTGGGAAGCGATCACCTGACCGGTCGCGGGGTCGATGACATGCACGCGACCATCCGATCCGAGCAGGAGTGCCTCCCCGTCGTGCCCGCGGGCGACCCCTCGCCACGTGTACTCCACCCCCTCGGGGAGATCGACCACCTTCAGCGTCAACGCCTCGGTGTCGACGAGCGCGAGGCGGTGGAGCAGGTAGCCCTCGGCGTCGGGATCGTCCTTGTAGTCCATGACGACGAGGGGGCTCTCCTCCGACACGTAGGCATTGCCGATGCGACCGTAGGCGTCGGGAGAGTCGAGCTTCGCGATCGTGCCCTCGCGGTACACGAGGACGCCGTCTTCGCATCCCACGACGACCGCTTCGCCCTTCGCTGTGCCTTCGCCGTGCACGCCCGGGCAGTCATCGCTCGCGGCGATCTCGGCGCCGGCGGCATCGGTCACCCGGATCCCGGTGCGGGCGGACTCGTCGCCGACGGTCGTCAGCAGAGATCCGTCGGTGAGGACCACGGACACGCCGTGGTGCGCCGCGACGCCCGGAATCACCCGCGCGTCCGGCAGCGCACCGTCGACGGAGGCAAGGTCTGCCGTGTCGAAGACCGTCGTGTCGCTCGTCGCGTCGTCGTAGAGCACGGTCTTTCCGGCGTGACGGACGACGTGCCCCGCCGCCCCGGCATCGACGACGAGATCGGTCAGCTCCGGCGCGCGCAGGTCGAGGAGCTGGAAGCCCTGCGAGGTCGTCACGAAGGCGTGACGGTCGTCGCCGGCGAGATTCAGCCGCACGAATTCCTCCGACGGCTCGTCGGCGACGACCTCGAGCGTGTCCCCGTCGAGCACGAGGACTCCGCCGGCGTACGCGACGGCGACACGGGGACCGTCGGCGGCGGGTGCGGAGCTCCGCGGCTCCGACGGCGAGGCGCTGCTCGTCCCGGGGCCGGCGCATGCGGTCACGGCGACCGCGGCGACCGCGAGGGTCGCGACGGCAGCTGCCGTCGCGGTGGGCTTGGGTCGTTTCATGGGTTTCCTTTCTGGCGGAGAGCCGGGGGGCTCGGATGCGGCCCGGTGGGCCGCGAAGGGAGGCGGGAGAAGGGCAGCAGGCTCAGCGCCCGCTGAGCACCGCCGCGCCGTCGGCGGGCACGGCGTATCGACGCTCGACGCGAGCGGTCGCGGGATCGATCGCGAGCACCCGGCCACCGGCGACGAGATAGGTGGCGTGCTGGTCAGGGAAAAGCGCCACCTCCGATCCGGCGCGCGCGAGGAGAGCGGCGTCCTCGCTGTCGAGGGCGACCTCGGCAGGCGCGGGCGATCCGCCCTCGTCGTCGAAGATCCGGACGGCGCCTTCGGCGGTCACCGCGACGACATGGCCATCCCGGTCGTCGACGGCGGTCACCGCGACGAGCGGCACATCGGAGGTGAGGTGCCGCCATTGCCGATCGCGGGTGTCGAGGAGCCGGATCCCGTCCTTCCCGGCGAGTGCCGCGACGGTGGGCCGCCCCTCCCGCCCCGCGAGCGTGCTCGACCCCGGCGATGCGGCTTCGCCCGGAAGCGGGATCCGCTCAACACGGCCGGGTCGACCGTCCACCGCGAGGAGCGCACCGTCGTGGCACTCGACGACGACACCGACCACGGTGGCGATCGGCCCGCGTGCGCTGCGACAGGCTGTCTTCCCACCGCGGCGGCCGTTCTCGTCGACTTCCCGCAGGGTCGCCGGCGGCCCCGCGGTATCGGACCCGGCGACCCACGCGCCGTAGGCGAGCGGAACCACGAGGGGCGCATCCGCCTCGGCGCCGATCCGGAAGAGCTCGACGATCTCGCCGTCGGCGAGGGGTGCGGTCTTCACGAGCACGGCCTCGGCCGCGGCGGTCGGGCGGCCGTCGAAGTGGATGCCGATGCTCCGCTCGCCAGGGACGACGGTAGGAGATCCGGCACCCTCGACGTCGCCGACGACGCGCGCCTCACCGCGGTAGTAGTGGACGTGATCACCGTGGTTCCAGGTCCAGGCGCCGGTGTCGACGATCGTGACCGATCCCGGTCGGAGCGCGAAGAGGTAGCGCCCGTCGCCGACGACGCGTTCGGCGGGGGCGATCCGAGCGATCTCGGCGGCCTCCCCCGAGGCCAGGTCGAGCTGGACCACGGCACCGTCGGGGACGAGGGTCGTGATCTGGAGGGCAGGCTCCGCGAGCTCGTGCGCGCCGTCGCGCGGCGACGCATCCGATCCGCGCGTCCCCGAGGAGCTCATCGATTCGGTCGGCC
Organism: Microbacterium sp. TNHR37B; assembly: GCF_001620065.1. Lineage (GTDB taxonomy): Bacteria > Actinomycetota > Actinomycetes > Actinomycetales > Microbacteriaceae > Microbacterium. Next base: position 352,215 of record NZ_LQGV01000004.1, on the reverse strand, counting down.
GCCGATCGTCGACCCCCGCGCCCGGCACGGCGCATCCGCTGAGGGCAGAGGTCAGCGTCAGCAGCGCGACGGAGGGCACGAGGAAACGGAGAAGACGCACATGAGGAAGTTAGCACGAATGAGAATCATTCTCATTAACGCGCCTCCTCATCCACAGCGCGAGTCGGGATAACCCGAACTCGCCTCTCGGGGCACCTCTGCGGCGCGGATCGGTCCGTCGCCCTAGCGTGGAGACATGACTTCCGCAGCCCTCCCCCGCCGTCGCATCGGCCTGGGACGTCACCTCGGCGCTCTCGCACAACTCGCGGCGCTCGGCATCGTCGGCACGATCGCGTTCTCCCTGCTGATCACGCTGATCAGCGCCGGAGTGGGGCTCGTCCTGGCGCTCGGGATCGGCCTGCTCTTCCTCGTCGGCTTCGTCTACGCCGCCTGGGCCACGGCATGGCTTGAGTTCGAGCGTGTCGAGGGCCTCTACGGCTACGGGCTGCCGGCGCTGCGACCGCGATCGAGCGGGCGACCGGGATTCTCCGGATGGCTGCGCACGCTGCTCCAGCAGTTCGCCGACGGCGCGATGTGGCGGGGCATCTCCAGCGCCGCGATCAGCACCGTCCTCGGGCTGTTCGTCCTTCCGCTCGTCGCGTGGGTCGTCGTCTCGGTGGGCCTGCTGATCACCCCCGCCTCCGGCCGCAGCCGGTTCCCGTGGGGCGAGACCGAGCTGACGCCTACGTGGGCGGTGGTGCTCGGAGTGCTCGGCGTCCTCGCGAGCCTCGCCCTGCTGTTCGGCATCGCGGTGTTGCACGCCACGCTCACGCGGGCGATCCTCGTCCCTTCGCGCGAGGCGCTGCTGGCCGAGCAGGCGCGCGCCGCCGGCGAGCAGCGGGCCGGAGCCGTCCGCGCGAGCGAAGTGGAACGCACCCGACTGGAACGCGATCTGCACGACGGCGTGCAGCCGCGACTCGTCTCCGTGGGGATGACCCTCGGTCTCGCGCAACAGAAGATCGACAGCGATCCCGCCGCCGCGAAGGCGCTGATCGACGAGGCCCACACCTCCACGAAGGCCGCGATCACGGAGCTCCGCCAACTGGCCCGTGGGATCCATGCGTCCGTCCTCGACGACCGCGGTCTCGACGCCGCGCTGTCCGCCCTCGCGGCACGCTCCCCCGTGCCGGTCAGCCTCGACGTTCGACTCGACGGGCGCTGCAGTCGCACGGCCGAAGCCGCGCTCTACTTCTCCATCGCCGAGTCGATCACCAACGCGGCCAAGCACTCGCGCGCCAGCGACTGCCGCGTGACCGTCCGCCGCCGCACCGAGGCCGGCGCGACGTGGCTCTGGGCCCGAGTGGAGGACAACGGAGTCGGAGGCGCGCGGGTGATCCCCGGCGGTGGCCTCGACGGCATCGTCAATCGCATCGTGGCGGCGGGGGGAACCTCCCGCCTCGACAGCCCGACCGGCGGCCCGACCGCTCTGGAGGTGAGCGTCCCGTGCGCATCCTGATCTGCGAAGACTCGACCCTGCTGCGCGAAGGACTCGTGCGCGTGCTGGCCGACGCCGGCCACGAGGTGGTCGCCGCCGTCACCGACGCCGAACGGCTGACGGAGACGGTCGCCGCGGCCGCACCGGAGCTCTGCATCCTCGACGTGCGACTTCCCCCGACCTACACCGACGAGGGGATCCGCGCCGCGCTCGACCTCCGCGCCGCCGACCCGCAGCTGCCCGTGCTCGTGCTCAGCCAGTACGTCGAAGAGCGGTACGCGAGCGAGCTGATCACCTCGCACGGCGCCGCCCTCGGCTACCTCCTGAAGGACCGCGTCGCAGACGTCGGCGACTTCCTCGAGTCCGTCGAGCGGATCCGGGCCGGTGCCACCGTGCTCGACCCCGAAGTGGTGGCGCAGCTGCTCACCCGACGTGCACGCGACGAACGCCTCTCCCGCCTCACCGATCGCGAGCGCACCGTCCTCGCGCTGATCGCCGAGGGCAAGAGCAACCAGGCGATCGCGCAGACGCTCTTCGTGAGCGAAGCCAGCGTCGAGAAGTACATCACCTCCCTCTTCCAGAAGCTGGGGCTCGAACCCGACGAGCACGGCAACCGACGCGTCCTGGCCGCGCTCGTCCATCTCGAGCACGGCGGCGACACACAGAACGGATCACTCCGATGAGCACGACTCTCACTCCCCCCGACGCCCCGATCCACGACTCGGCCCCCGAGGCCGCGCCCACCGCTCCGCGGCGGGGATCCTCGCGCACCGTCTCGATCATCGCCATCTGCGCCGGGGCGGTCCTGATCGCCGGCACCGTCGCGAGCGGCACGATCGGCATCGTCCGCTCGGCCGCCGTGCAGGAGGGCACCCTCACCTCGTCGGTGGTCGGCGTGCGGGCGGTGGAGGTCAACGCGAGCGCCGCCGAGGTGTCGGTCGGCTACGGGGACGTGACCGAGGCGACCCTCCAGGTGCGCAGCCTGTCGGGGGCCGACAGCTGGAAGATCCGCCGCGACGGCGACCGCCTCCTCGTCGACTCCCGCCGCGATTGGTGGGCCGGGTGGGGGTGGCTCCAGTCGGGAGACACGGCCGAGCTCACCCTGCCGCGCTCTCTGGAGGGCACCGACACCCGGGCCGGGGTCAGCGGCGGCACCCTGACGGCCGAGGGACGCTTCGGCGACCTGGACCTCACCCTTGACGCCGGATCGCTCCGCGTCAACGGCTCGGCGCGAAACGTCCGCACCGAGGTGAGCGCCGGGTCCGCCGACATCGACCTCAGCGGTGTCGACGGGGCCACCTTCAGCGTGAACGCCGGATCGCTCCGGGGTACCCTCCGTGGCACACCGCCCTCCGCCGTCTCGGTCGAGGTGAACGCCGGCAGGATCGACCTCGCCGTGCCACGCGGAGCCTATGCACTGCGCAGCGACGTCGCCGCGGGAGACTTCTCGCACGACCTCACCGTCGACCCGAACTCGCCCGACCGTATCGACGTCAACGTCTCGGCCGGCACCGTCCGCATGGTCCCGATCGACTGACGCGTCCGACTGACCCGACCGGCCCGGTCATCCACCGCCCTGCGGTGGTGACCGGGCCGGGTTGCGCGAGCGCGCCGTCATACACGGCGACGCCGAGGCGTGAGGCGTCGTCGAGCGCGCTACCGTGGACCCGTGACCACTCCGATCGATGCCACCACCACTGCCGCCTGGGCCGATCTGTCCGCCCGACGCGACGGCTTCACCCCCGACCTCCGCGCCTGGTTCGCCGCCGACCCGGGGCGCGTCGAGCGTCTGACGTTCGACCTCGCCGACCTCCGCGTGGACCTGTCCAAGAACCTCGTCGACGATGAGATCCTCGCCTCCCTCGTCCGCCTCGCGGAGCAGACCGGTGTAGCCGAACGCTTCGCAGCCATGCTCGCGGGCCAGCACATCAACACCACCGAGGACCGCGCCGTCCTCCACACCGCCCTCCGCCGCCCCGCGGGCGCGGAGCCCGCCCTGCACGTCGACGGCCAGGACATCGACGGCGATGTCCAGCAGGTGCTGGCGGCGATGTCCGCCTTCGCCGACCGGGTGCGCTCGGGCGAATGGACGGGGATCACCGGCAAGAAGGTGACCCATGTCGTGAACATCGGCATCGGCGGTTCCGACCTCGGGCCGGTCATGATCTACGAAGCGCTCCAGCCCTATGCGGATGCCGGCATCCAGGCGCGGTTCGTTTCCAACATCGACCCGTTCGATCTCGCACACAAGACGGCGGACCTCGACCCCGAGACGACGCTCTTCATCGTCGCGTCGAAGACGTTCACGACGCTGGAGACCCTCACCAACGCCCGACTTGCGCGCGATTGGCTGTGGGCCGGTCTCGAAGCGGCGGGGGCGATCGATGCGTCCGAGGCGCAGCGCACCGATGCCGTCGCCCACCACTTCGTCGCGGTCTCCACCGCGCTCGACAAGGTCGCCGCCTTCGGCATCGACACCGCCAACGCGTTCGGCTTCTGGGACTGGGTGGGAGGCCGCTACTCCGTCGACTCGGCGATCGGCCTGTCGCTGGTGATCACGTTCGGACCCGACGCGTTCCGCGACCTGCTCGCCGGGTTCCACGCCGTCGACGAGCACGTGGCCCGCACTCCGCTGGAGCGGAACGTGCCCGTGCTGATGGGACTCCTCAACGTCTGGTACACCAACTTCCTCGGCGCGCAGTCGCATGCCGTCCTCCCCTACGCACAGCAGCTCAGCCGCTTCGCCGCCTACCTGCAGCAGCTGACGATGGAGTCCAACGGCAAGTCGGTGCGCTGGGACGGGTCGCCGGTCACCAGCGACACCGGCGAGATCTTCTGGGGTGAGCCGGGAACGAACGGACAGCACGCGTTCTACCAGCTCATCCACCAGGGCACCCGCCTGATCCCCGCCGACTTCATCGCCTTCGTGAACCCCGCCTATCCGCTCCAGGACGGTGGGCGCGACGTGCACGGACTGTTCCTGGCCAACTTCCTCGCCCAGACCAAGGCGCTCGCCTTCGGCAAGACGGCCGAGGAGGTCGAGGCGGAGGGCACCACAGGACCGCTCGTGGCCGCTCGGACCTTCCCCGGCAACCGTCCGACGACCTCGATCTTCGCCCCGGCGCTCTCGCCACGGGTGCTGGGCGAGCTCGTCGCCCTCTACGAGCACATCACCTTCACGCAAGGCGTGATCTGGGGCATCAACTCCTTCGATCAGTGGGGTGTGGAGCTCGGCAAGCAGCTGGCGCTGCAGATCGCTCCGGCCATCGAGGGCGATCAGGCCGCGATCGATGCGCAGGACGCCTCGACGCGGGCGCTCCTCGCCTACTATCGCGAGCACCGCGGCTAGCCCGACCACCCCGCCCTGTTGTGCCCCTCCGGGCAGACACAGCGGCGGAGATCTTTCCCGACACGCCGGCGCGCGGATGCCCTGGCCGGCGTGTCGGCAGAAGCATCCGCCGTTGTGGCCGCCGCCGGGGCCTGTCGAGGCCGTATCCCCGGGCGGCGTCGGCGACGGGCTGACCGACGGGGCGCGGCGAGTCTGCGGTCCGTGCGGGCTCAGCGCTCCGCGACGCGGGTGTGGATGCGCTCGCCCGTGGCGCTGAAGATGCTGATGACTTCCGCCGGGCCGTCGGCGGTGGCGCTGATGCTGTGGGGCAGCCGCGTGTCGAACTCCGCCGCCTCGCCCCGCTCGATCACGTGCTCCGCTCCGTCCAGGGCCAGCCGGATGCGCCCACTGAGCACGTAGAGCCATTCGTAACCGTCGTGAATGCGGGGGGCGGGAGCCTCAGCGGCGGGCGTGTAGCGGATCTTGTAGGTCTTCACCGGCGCGTGTTCGAGCGTCAACGGCGCGATGACCATCCCGTCACGGCGCTCGACGGCGCGCCGCACCCGCGGATCGGACCTCTCCCCCGGCAACAGGTCGTCGACGCGCATCCCGAGGCGCCGGGTCAGCGGGAGCAGCAGTTCGAGCGATGCCTGCCTCTTTCCGGACTCGAGCCGCGACAGGGTGCTCGCCGACATCCCGGCCGGCTCGGCCAGCTCTTCCAACGTCCATCCGCGCGCCTGCCGTGCGGCACGCAGCCGCGGACCGATCTGTTCGAGCACATCTCTGTTCAGCGCATCGCTCTCCGGAGCATCGTGGTCGCGTGGATTCACCATCTCGGCAGTTTGCCATTTCTGCAAGCTTGTTTGCCAGCCGTTCCGTTGCGGTCGACGCTGGATGCCATGACGAACGAACGCGAATGGGATGCCGTGGTGATCGGCGGGGGGATAGCGGGCTTGAGCGCCGCACAGATGCTGGGGCGCGCGCGGCGACGCACGCTGGTGATCGACGCGGGGTCGCCGCGCAACCGCTTCGCCGCGCACATGCACGGCGTGCTCGGCCACGACGGCACCGACCCGGCCGAGCTGCTGCGGCGCGGGCGCGACGAGGTCGTCGCCTACGGCGTGGTCGTGGCAGACGGTTCGGTGGCCACGGTGATCGACGACGGGGACCGGATGCGCATCACCCGCGACGACGGCACGATCGACCACGCCCGCGCGGTGGTGATCGCCAGCGGCATCCGTGACGTCCTTCCCGAGGTCGAGGGCCTCGCCGCCTTGTGGGGCCGTTCGGTGCTGCACTGCCCCTACTGCCACGGGTGGGAGGTGGCGGGGCGCCGGCTCGGGGTGTGGGCGACCTCGCCAGCGAGCATCCATCAGATCGAACTCGTCCGGCAGTGGAGCGACGACGTGACCGCCTTCACCGCGGATGCCGGGCACCTCGACAGCGAGACGATGGCGCGTCTCCTCGCACGCGGCATCCGTGTGGTCACCGCGCCCGCCCGCGCTCTGGTGACCGGTGACTCCGGCGCGCTCACCGCCGTGCGGGACGCCGACGGCACCGAGCACCCGCTCGGTGCGCTCTTCGTCGCGCCCACTCCCGCCCTCGACCTGACGTTCGTCGACGGCCTGCACCTGACGCGCGCCGACGCCCCGGGGGCGCCGCTGGCTGTGGACGCGCTCGGATCGACGAGTCACCCGCGCGTGTGGGCAGCCGGCAACACGACGGCGCCGTACGGGAACGTGCCGCTCTCGATGGGGGCCGGTTCGATGGCGGGGGCCGCGGTCAACGCGGCCCTGGTCGCCGAAGACGCCCGCCGCGCCGTCGAGGCCCGACGCCACCAGCGCAACGCGCATTGGGAGGAGCGCTACGCGAGCGACGAGCGGGTCTGGTCGGGCCGTGTCAACGCGACGTTCGCGGCGGTCGCCCACACGCTCTCGCCCGGCAGCGCCCTCGACATCGGGTGCGGCGAGGGGGCCGATGCCGTGTGGCTCGCCGAACGAGGCTGGCAGGTCACCGCCGTGGACGTGTCGGAGACGGCCGTCGCGCGTGGCCGCGCGGCGGCCGACGAGCGCGGGCTCGCCGATCGGGTGTGGTTCGTCGCCGCCGACGCCGGCCACGCGCTTCCGGAGGCGATGTTCGATCTGGTGGCCTCCAGCTTCCTGCACTCGTGGGAACCGGACTTCCCCCGCATCCCGCTGCTGCGCACGGCGGCTGAGCGCGTCGCGCCCGGTGGCCACCTGCTCGTTCTCTCGCATGCCGCCCCGCCGCCGTGGGCTCGCGAGGACCACGACGGGGGCCACGCCTCCGCACACGACGGACCACCCCTGCTCGGGCCCCGGGAAGAGGTCGACCTGCTCGGGCTCGATGCATCGGAGTGGACGACCGTGCTCGTCGAGGTGCGCCAGCGCGCGGTGACCTCGCCGACCGGAGAGAGCGCGACCCTCGACGACGGCGTCCTCCTCCTGCAACGCGCAGCGCGGTGATGCCGGCGACGCGACGGGCGGTGGCCGGCGGCTGCTGCGGCGCGCGGCCGGTGAGCGGGGTCAGTCCACGGCGGCGGCGGCCGCGGCCGCCCGGGTCAGCCAGGCGGGCGGGGTACCGTAGCGCTGCGGCGGGATCAGGCGTCCGGCGGCGCTGTCGGCGAGGAACGTGGCGAACCGGTCGAGACGGGTCTGCTCCCGTTTCGCGCTGCGCACCCACGTCGCCACGATGCGGCGATAGGTCGGCGTCGTCTCGCTCCAGAACGCGGACGCGCGCGGGTCGGCGGCCAGCGCAGCGAGCTCGTCGGCGGTCAGCTCGTCGTCGCGCTCGAACGAGGCCTGAGCGGTGCGCTCGGGGCTGCGCCGCTCATAGGCTGCCAGGCCGGCCGGGCGCATCCGCCCCTCGGCGATCAGGCGCTCGACGTGCGCGATGTTGACCGTGCTCCAGTGCGAGCGGGGGGAGCGCGGGGTCCAGCGCTGACGCCGGGAATGCTCGTCGATGCGCTGACTGACCGAGTCGATCCACCCGAAGCACAGCGCCTCCGGCACGGCCTCCTCCCACGTGAGCCCCCGCCGCGGGTCGCCCTTCCGGTACAGCCCCATCCACAGTTCTGTCGCCGTGTCGTGGTGCCGCTCCAGCCACGCCCGGAACTCGGCCGCATCGGCGAAGAACACCGCCGGACGCTCCTCGGGATCGCTCACCTGCTCAGAGTGCCAGACGGGTCCGACACCGCGTCAGCGCAGCTCGAGCCGGTTCCACTCCCCGGGCCGGTCGAGCTCGCCGTAGACGACCTCGGCGCCGGACGCATCGACCGAGGCCGCGCATACGAGGAGGGACTGCGTGGGATACCCGTACGGACGGTTGTCCCGGATGATGGCCCGCTCGTCGGTCGGATCGAGGGTGGCGGTCCGCTCGAGGGTATCGAGCCACTCGCGCCACCACGGATCCCCGCCGCCCGGGATCGCGAAGGCGTCGCGCCAGGCGACGATCCGAGCCGTGGCCGGGTCGTCGACGTCGTCGTGCGCGATCATGTGGACGCCGGGCGCGAGGCGCTGCGTGCGCAGACGCTCGCCGTCCCACATGGTCACGCGAGTGCCGTCGGCGGCGACCTCGACGAGGTTGAAGCCGTTCACGCGCGGGGCGTCGGGGAGCGACTCCCCCGCCACCGCTGCGAGCACGACGTGCCCCCGGGAACCGAGATGGGCGGGGTCGACATCGGTGAGCTCGGCGCGGTTGAGGATCACGGCCACGCGTCCGCCCGCGGGATCGGCCGCCAGCCACGCACCCCCGGCCCGCGCGTCACGGACGCCGACGACGCCCGGGTGGTCGCCCGGCCACCACTGCCCCAACCGGTCCCATGCCCGGTCGGGATCCTCGTCTCGCACGGCGAGAAGCCGCGTGGGGGTCTCCGGATCGGCGGGCACGTGGACGATCACGGTACACATGGGACTACCTTCCTGCGGCCGTGGGAGGATCGGGGCATGTTCGTTGTCGTGGGGGTCAGCGGCGGCATCGCCGCGTACAAGACGGTCACTCTCGTGCGCGCACTCGTGACCAACGGGCACGAGGTGCACGTTGTTCCCACCGAGGACGCGTTGCGGTTCGTGGGGACCGCCACGTGGGAGGCGATCAGCCGCCATCCTGTCACGACTTCCGTCCACGACGACGTCGCCGAGGTCCGCCACGTGGCACTGGGGACCCGCGCCGACCTCGTGATCGTGGCACCGGCCACGGCGAACACCCTCGCCAAGATGTCGGCAGGGATCGCCGGCGACCTGCTCGGGGTGACCCTCCTCGCCACGACCGCGCCCGTTCTCGTGGCGCCCGCGATGCACACCGCGATGTGGGAGCACCCCGCCACGCAGCACAACATCACCACGCTCCGAAGCCGCGGGGTGCAGGTGATCGGTCCGGCCGACGGCCCCCTCACCGGGGGCGACAGCGGCCCGGGCCGCATGGTCGAGCCGGAGGAGATCGCGGCTGCCGCCGAGGCCTTGCTCGCCCCGCGCCGGGATCTGGCCGATCGCATCGTCGCGGTGTCCACCGGCGGCACGCGGGAACCTCTCGACCCGGTGCGTTTCCTCGGCAACCGCTCCTCCGGCAGACAGGGCGCGGAGGTCGCTCTCGCCGCGGCCGCCCGGGGCGCTCGGGTGCGCCTCGTGGCCGGGCACGTCGACGACGGTGTGCTCGCCGCAGCCGCACAGCATCCCTCGATCGAGATCACCCGGGTGAGCACCGCCGCCGACCTCCACGAGGCGATGCGCGGCGCGAGCGCGGGCGCCGACGTGGTGGTCATGGTCGCCGCCGTCGCCGACTTCCGCCCGCAGACCGTCTCCGACCAGAAGCTGCGCAAGGAGGACGGCGATGGAACCGCGACACTGTCGTTGGTCGCGAACCCCGACATCCTTCTCGACCTCGTCGCGCACCGGGTGCCCGGGCAGCGCATCGTGGGATTCGCGGCCGAGACCGCCGCCGACGACGCCGAGCTCCTCGAGCGAGGGCGGCGGAAGCTCGCCCGAAAGGGGACGGACCTGCTCGTCGTCAACCGCGTCGACTGGGACCGGGGCTTCGAGTCGCCCGACAACGAGGCCGTCCTGCTGACCGCAGACGGCCCCGTCGGGCGCGCGCGCGGAACCAAGCGCGAGGTCGCCGACGCCCTGTGGGATGCCGTGGCGGCGCTGCCGCCCGTCGACCACTGAGTCCGTCGCCCGCTGAGCCCATCGACTCGCGCGGCTCGCTTCGCTCCGATCAGCCCTTCTTCTGCAGGTCGAGCAGCGGGGATCCTGCCGTGACGGCGCCCAGCTCCACGGGGTCGACGGTCTCGAAGGCATCGGCGTTCAGCACGATCACGGGAGTGATGAGCGGATAGCCGGCCTTCTCGATGACGGCGCGGTCGAATACCACGAGCGGATCGCCGACCTCCACGCGGTCCCCTCCGGAGACCTTGACGTCGAACCCTTCGCCCTTCAGATTGACGGTGTCGATCCCCACGTGGATGAGGATCTCGGCACCGTTGTCGAGCTGCAGACCGAAAGCGTGCCCCGTCGGCTGCGCGGCCACGACCACTCCGGCCCCGGGCGCGCTGACGGTGTCGCCGGTGGGCTCGATCGCGACCCCCGGCCCCATGACTCCACCCGCGAACACGGGGTCGGGGACCTCCGACAGCGCCACCGCGGTGCCGTCGAGCGGCGACATGATCTGCACCAGGGTCAGCTCGGCGACATGCTCGGCCTGCGCGGCCGCGCTCTTCTCCGCAGGCGCCGTGGCGGTCGCGGTGGCGGCAGGAGCGGTGGCCAGGGCCGTTCCTCCGGCCACGTCCGACACCGACTCGGCGGTGCCGGCGCCCGCGCCCGGCATCGCGCCACTCGAGATGGCGGCGTCGGCCGCGGCAACCGGCTCCTTGTCCTTGTAGCCCCCGACGACGATGAGGAACATCGAGACGGCGAAAGCCGCGAGCACCGCGATCGCATACAGCCCGATCGGATCGAAGGCCGGGATCGTCAAGAGCGACGTGAAGACGAACGCCTTCGTGGTCACGCCGTTCTCGAGTCCCAGGACCATGCTCCCGATGCCGATGATGAGACCGCCGGTGAGGCAGCCGACGAGCATCCGCGGATAGATGCGCTTGTACCGCAGATGGATGCCGTAGAGGGAGGGCTCGGAGATGCCACCCAGGAGCCCCGCGGCCAGGGCACCCGTCGCGGTCTGCTTCATCTGCTTGTCCTTCTCGCGCCAGGCCAGCAGCAGCACACCGGCCGTGGCGCCGAAGCACGCGAAGTTCCAGGCACCCATCGGGCCCTGGATGAAGTCGTAGCCGAGGTTCTGGATGTTCAGGAGCATGATCGCGTTGATCGGCCAGTGCAGGCCCAGCGGCACCATGAACGGATAGGCCAGCGGAATGATGATCGCGAAGATGAAGGGCGAGAAGGCGTTGATCGAGCTCAGCAGGTCCGCCAGAGCCGCGCCCGCGTAGACGCCGATCGGACCGAGCAGGAAGGCGGTGAGCGGGATCATCACGAGCATCGAGAGGAACGGCACGAAGATCAGCTGCAGGTTGTCGGGGATGATCCGCTTGAGGCCTTTGTAGAGCGGACCGAGCACGGCGGCCATGAGCAGCGGCGGGAAGACCTGAGAGCTGTAGTTGAAGATCGTCAGCGGTATCCCGAAGATCGGGATCGTCGTGATGTCCGTTCCGGCGAAGGCGACTTGCTGGGCGCCGTCCTGGTTCGCGAGGTTCGTGAACCCGGGGAGCATCACGACCGCCATGATCGCGAACCCGACCCACGGGTCGGCGCCGAGTTTGTTGGCGGCGTTGTAGGCGACCATGAGCGGCAGGAAGACGAACACGCACTGCCACATCAGGTTGACGAACTGCCAGGAGGGCGGCAGCTCGGTGCGCGGGTCGGCCCAGTTGCCGATCACGCCGAGGGTCGACATGAGGGCCATGAAGGTGATGAACAGGGAGGCGCCCAGGAGCGCCCCGAGGATCGGCCGGAACGAGTCGGAGAGGAACTCGAAGAGCGAGTCGAGCCAGGCCACGTTGCCCCGCGGGCCGCGAGCACGCTGGGCGGCTTTCACGTCGGCATCGGACGGGGCTTCGACGTCGGCCATCTGCGGCAGCGCCATGATGTCGTTGTACACGGTCTGCACGCCGCCGCCGATCACGACCTGGAAGCGATCGCCGGCCTGGGGCACGGCGCCCATCACCCCGGGGATGGCTTCGACGGTGCTCCTGTCGACCTTCTCGCCGTCGCGCAACTGGAAGCGCAGTCGCGTTGCGCAGTGCGTCAGACTCGCGACGTTCTGCGGTCCACCGACCGCATCGATGATGTCGGCTGCAGGACTGGATGCCATGTTCTTCGTCCTCTCAGGAATCTCTCAGACGGGACTCTATACCGGCACCCCCACCCCCGACAGGGGGTTGCGGCCGTAGGTCTGACCACATTCGTTTCCGCTCCCCCGGAGATCCTCCGCTCTCACGGATCACCCAGGATCGCCACACGTTTCGTCCAGATTCGGCCTGCACACTCGGGGACTTGTGCCCGGCCCGAGGGCACTGTCGCGGTCGTCTGCCCGCGTCGAAGCCACCCGAAAGACATCTCTGCGTATGCGTTTCACCCCCCGCCGTTCCGACGAATCGTCCGTTTCCGCTGCCGTCGCCGTCGCTCTCGGCCTCTGCCTGGTCGGTGGCATGTCCACCGCCGCACAGGCGGCTCAGAGCCCGTCGGCGCACCCTGCCGTCACCTCGCAGACGACGACCGGACCCACGGTCCGCGCCGCCGTCTCGGCGACGGTCGCCCGCTCCCTGGTGTCCGAGGCCAGCACCGACACGACGACCGCGCCGTACATCTCGGCCGAAGCGGAGGCCCTGGCCAACGAACCGCTCGACGACATCGTCGACGATGCCCGCGACGCCCTGGGCGACGCGCGCGAGGCCGTCAGCGAGGCGGAGGCGGCGGAGAAGAAGGTCGCCCGGTCGAAGCTGAAGATCACCGGCGCCCAGACGATCGACACCTCGGTGGTCGAAGACCACATCGAGACCCTCCAGACGATCGCCGTGACACCGGTGCTGCTCCTGCCCGCCTCGACCGAGGAGGCCGCCGCCGACACGGCGAAGGTCGAGAAGGCCACCGACCGACTGCTGTCGCGCCTGGAGAAGGCCGAGAAGGCCGAGGAACGGCGCAAGGCCGCCGCCGCGGCGAAGAAGAAGGCGGAAGAGGCGGCACGCAAGGCGGCCGCCCAGGCTGAGGCGGCGTCGAGCTCGGGCGGATCGAGCGGTTCCGGCGGCGGCACGTCCAGCGGTTCGCCGGCCTCGTCGGGCGACAACTCGGTCGCCGGCGCCAAGGCCACGGCCCGGGCCCTCCTGGCCGACCGCGGCTGGGGTTCGGACCAGTTCTCCTGCCTGGAGAAGCTCTGGAACAAGGAGTCGGGCTGGAACTACCGCGCCTACAACTCCTCCAGCGGCGCCTACGGCATCCCGCAGGCGTTGCCCGGCAGCAAGATGGGCAGCGCCGGCAGCGACTGGAAGTCGAGCGCGGCCACACAGATCCGCTGGGGTCTCGGCTACATCGACGGCCGCTACGGGACCCCGTGCGGCGCCTGGTCGCACTCCCAGTCCACCGGCTGGTACTGACCTGCTCCGAGGCGGCGGGCTGACGGCGCTTCCGGGCGCGGTCAGCCCGCCGTCGTCGTGTCCGGTGAGGTGTCCGGCCGGCTCATCTCCTCGCGCACGACGCGGCGGAGCACCTTCCCCACCTGATTGCGCGGGAGGGAGGCGCGGGCGACGATGCGCTTCGGGACCTTGTAGGCGGTCAGATGCTGCCGCGCGAACTCCCGCAGGGCGGTCGCGTCGAAGACGGCTCCGTCCCTGAGGACGACCCCCGCGGTGACGTCCTCGCCTCCTCCCGGGCGGCGGATCCCGACGACGGCCGCCTCGGCGACATCCGGGTGCAGCAGGAGAGCCTGCTCCACTTCACTCGGGCTCACGTTGAACCCGCCGGTGATGATGAGCTCCTTCACGCGGTCGACGATCGTGACGAAGCCGTCATCGGACACCGTCACGATGTCGCCCGTCCGCAGCCATCCCTCGGGGAGGAGCACGGCGTCGGTCTCGGCGGTGCCGTTCCAGTACCCGCGGAAGACCTGCGGACCGCGGATCAACAGCTCCCCCTCTTCCCCGGGCGCGCGGCGCACCGTCGGATCCGACGGGTCGACGACGCGGATCTCGGTGCTGGGGAACGGGACCCCCACGGTGCCGGGGCGGCGGGACGGTCCGACGGGGTTACCGAGGGCCACCGGGGAGGTCTCGGTCATCCCGTATCCCTCGACGAGGAGACCTCCGGTCGCCTCCTCCCATCTCGTGACGGTGGGGATCGGGAGGCTCATCGCGCCGGAGATGGCGAAACGCACACCGCGAAGGTCGATCCGGCCCTGCACGCTCGCGCGGGCCAGCGCGTCGTAGATGGGCGGCACGGCGGGAAGGAAGGTGGGGGGCGAGATCCGGCTGGCGGCGACGACGAGGTCGAGATCGAACTTCGGGAACAGCACGAGCCTGGCGCCGATCGACATCGCGAAGGTGAGGCACAGCGTGAGCCCGTAGGCGTGGAACAGCGGCAGGATCCCGTAGACGACCTCCTCGCCGTCCCGGAGACCCGGAAGCCACGCGCGTCCCTGTGCGGCGTTGGAGCGGAGGTTCCGGTGGGAGAGCATCGCCGCCTTCGGCGCACCGGTGGTGCCGCTCGTGAGCTGGAGGAGCGCGATGTCGTCGAGGCCGGGCTTCGGCACGCGTGACGACAGCGGGCGCCCGGAGGCGACCGACGACCACCGCCGGACCCCCTTCGCCGTGGGGCGCCGCGTGAGGGCGGCACGCGCGGTCCGGGCACGCCGCACCGGGAGACGCAGCGCGAGCCGCGTACGCAGCGGCATCCCCTCGGTGAGGTCCACGGCCACGACGTGGGCCGGGCGGACGTCGTCGGGCATCGTCGCGATGGTGTCGGCCACCGAATCCCACACGATCGCCACATCCGCTCCGTGCACCTCGAACTGGTGGCGCAGCTCCCGGGCGGTGTAGAGGGGATTGTGCTCGACCACGATCGCGCCGAGCCGGAGCACCGCGTAGAAGGCGACCACGTGGTCGGGACAGTTCGGAAGCACGAGGGCCACGCGGTCGCCCGCGCGCACCCCGAGCGCGCGCAGCCCCGCGGCCGCACGCGAGATGCGATCGGCGAGCTCGCGGTACGTCGTCTGCGCGCCGAAGAACTCCAGCGCCACGCGCCGGCGATGCTTCCGCGCCGACGACTCCATCATCTCCACGAGCGTCTCGGTGACCGGGGGGATCTCCGCCGGCACACCGTCGGCGTAGGCACGGAGCCACGGGCGTGCGGCGAGGACGTCGTCCTCGTTCGGGTCGGCGGTCGAGTGGCTCATCGCGGTACTCCTCGTTCTCACACGCGCCGGAAGGTCGCGCCGATCGATCACGCTACCCGCCCGATCGGGGCGCGAGCTGGACGCGACGACACCGCCGCGAAAAGAGCACCCATCCGATCTCCGGTTGGCTCCGAATGAGCATCGGGGCCGCTACCGCACGGCCCGCTTCGATGCCCGGAACGGCATCCCCGACGCGGCAGGATGGCTTCTGGGCCACCCGGCCACGACGCCCGTTCCCGGCGCCGGAGCCACACCCGAACGGAGGCCCATGCGCGAGCGCAGCACCGACCCGCTCGTCGAGATCGACGAGTACCGCAACGTCACGGATCTGCTCATCCAGCGTGCCGCCGCCGCTGCCGACCACATCGCCTTCGACGTGGCCGGCGAGCACGCGGACGAGCCCTGGCGACCCGTGACGACCATGGAGTTCCTGCGCGAGGTCCGCAGCCTCGCGAAGGGCCTGATGGCGCACGGGGTGGCCGTCGGGGACGCGGTGGCGATCATGGCGCCCACCCGGTACGAATGGGCGGTGTCGGACCTCGCCGCCTGGTTCGCCGGCGCCGTGGTCGTCCCCGTCTACGAGACGTCCTCCGTCGACCAGGTGACCGCGATCGCCCGGGATGCCGCGCCGCGTCTCGGGATCGCGGGCAGCAGTGCGCACGCCGAGGCCCTCTCCCGCGGCTTCGCCGCAGCCGGCGCCGGCGCGCTGGGCGTGTGGACGATGGACGAGGGCGAGCGCTCACTCACGGCTCTGCGGGAGCGCGCCGGGGAGGTCGACGACGAGGAGCTCGAGTCCCGCCGGACGGCCGCCGATCTCGACACCCCCGCGACCTACGTGTACACCTCGGGAACGACGGGGGAGCCCAAGGGGGCGATCCTCACCCATCGCAACTTCGTCGGGCAGGTGCTCAACATCGCCGCCGCCTACCGGGAGGTCGTCCGGGAGGACGGCAACACCGTGATCTTCCTCCCCCTCGCCCACGTGCTCGCGCGCGGCCTCCAGCTCATCTGCCTGGCGTCGGGCATGCGCATCGCCCACCTCGCCGACACGAGCCGCGTGGTCGGAGTGCTCGAAGACCGACGCCCCACCTTCCTCGTCGTCGTGCCCCGCGTGCTGGAGAAGATCCGCGCCGCCGCGGGCGCCAAAGCGCAGGCGAAACGCCTCGGGGGCCTCTGGCGAGCAGCCGAGCGGACGGCGATCTCCTGGGGCCGCGCCGAAGAGACGGGTGTGACCCCGGGGCCGCTGCTCCGCGCGCGTCGGGCTCTGTTCGACCGCCTCTTCTACCGGCGGCTCCGCGCCCTGATGGGCGGGCGCCTCGCCTACATCCTCTCCGGCGGAGCGACGCTCGACGCCGAGGTGGCGCTGTTGTTCCGCGGCATGGGGGCTCCCGTGGTCGAAGGCTACGGGCTCACCGAGACCACGGCGCCGCTCACGGGGAACCTCCCCGGCGACATCCGCGCCGGAACGGTGGGGATCCCGCTCCCCGGTTCGACGGTGCGCATCGCGGAAGACGGCGAGATCCTCGCCCGCGGTGTCGGCGTCTTCGCCGGATACCGCGACCCAAGCCACGATGCGGAAGCGTTCGTCGACGGCTTCTTCCGCACCGGAGACCTCGGCCGTCTCGACGAGCACGGCCACCTGGTCCTGGCCGGCCGCGTCAAAGACGTGATCGTCACCAGCGGAGGAAAGACCGTCGTACCCCACGCGTGGGAGCAGGCGGTGGAATCCGATCCCCTGGTCGCTCACGCGATCATGGTCGGCGAGGGCAGGCCCTACCTGTCCGCCCTGCTCGTGCTCGATCCGGAGCCCCTGGCGGCGTGGGCGACCGCGCACGGCGTCGCCCTCCCTCCGGCCCGGCCGGGCGGCATCGGAGCCCTCCGCGATTCCGCGCTGCAGGACCGGCTCCAGCGCGTCGTGGACGCGGCGAACCTCCGCGTCTCGCGCGCCGAGCAGGTGCGCCGATTCACGATCGTCGTCGCCGACCTGGACGATACGCGCCTGGTCACCCCGACCATGAAGATCAAGCGGCGAGCGCTGCTCGCCGAGGGCACCGACGTGCTCGCCGACCTCTACCGCTGACCCTTACTTCCCCGGAGTACCGCATGTCCTCGTCGCCTCGCGCGTCCGTCGTCACCATCCTCGTCACGCTCCTGATCGGAGCCCTCGTCGCCGTCGCCGGCAGCCAGGGCGGCGCCACCGCCGCCGGGTTCCCGTTGTTCGCCCTCGCGGTGATCGCCGCCTTCGCGATCCAGGTGCTCGTCTACATCCCGTCGGCGCTGAAGCGCACGGAGCGCTTGTTCGATCTGACCGGCGGCGGCACCTTCTTCCTCGTGACGATCGTGCTGCTCGCCCTCGCCCCGCAGCCCGATGCCCGGGTGTGGGTGCTCGCCGCGATGGTGGCGCTCTGGGCGGCGCGCCTGGCGACGTTCCTGTTCCTGCGCATCCACCGGTCGGGAGCGGACGACCGGTTCGACGAGATCAAGGGAAGCCCCGTGCGCTTCCTGCAGGTGTGGATCGTGCAGGGAGCGTGGGTGAGCGTCACGGCCTCGGCCGCGTGGATCGCGATGAGCTCGCCCACGCGCGAGCCGCTGGGGTGGCTGTCGGTCGTCGGCATCGTGGTCTGGGTGTTCGGGTTCGTGATCGAGGTCGTCGCCGACGCGCAGAAGTCGGCGTTCCGGGCCGACCCCGCCCACGCCGGACGCTTCATCTCGTCGGGGCTGTGGTCGCGGTCGCGCCACCCGAACTACTTCGGCGAGATCGTGCTGTGGCTGGGGGTGTTCCTCGTCGCCGCTCCGGTTCTCCAAGGGTGGCAGTGGGTCGCCGTGCTGTCGCCGCTGTTCGTCACCCTCCTTCTCACTCGCGTCTCCGGGATCCCCCTGCTGGAGGCGAAGGCCGACCGTCGCTGGGGTGACGACGAGGAGTACCAGGCCTACAAGAGGCGCACTCCCGTGCTCATCCCCCGTCTCTTCTGAGGGGCGATGTGCGGCGAGCATGGTGGGATGGAGTCATGACCGGTCCCCGGAACGCCCTCTCGCTCACGCTGTCCGATCATCCCGATCTTCCGAGCGCCGTGTATCAGGCTCTGTACCGGATCACGGGGCGCTCGACGGTCGAGATGAGGAACGCCGTCCGCGAGGGCGCCCCCGTTTACACAGCTGCCCTCTTCGGCACCGATCACCTCCAGGTCGTCCCCCGGCTCGAGAAGGCGGCGGACTTCCTCGACGAGATCGGTCTCCCCTTCGTCGTCCACGAATGGATCGACGGTGAGGCGGACCTCGTCACGCGCGAGACGATGCGTCGCGTCCTCGAGGCCACCGTCGATCCGGCGGACTGATCATCGCCGGGCAGCGGGTCAGTCGGTGACCGGTTCCCACCTCTCGCGGTCGACGAACCGCCACGGCTCCACCGCGTCGACGAGGCGGACGCGATCGGTGAACCAGTACGTCTCATCGGGGTTCCACCCGGCGATCACGCTCGCGGCGTCGGCGTGGGCATCGGCGTCGACGGGGATCGCCGTGCCGGCGGAGAGGTACGCGGCAACGGTGAGGTGGACCGCGTCGTACTCGGCCGCGACGCTCGCCCAATCGGGGATGAGCCACGTGCCGTCGCGGCCGGTGGTGCGGAACCAGTCCTGACGGACCTCCGGGGTCACATCGAGCGGGTGCTCCCGGCAGAGCCGCGCCCAGTCGTCGGCGGAGCGGACCTCCATGATCCGGAGGTGCGCGGGCACACCGAGACGGCGGACGTTCGCCTCCTCCCATCCCAGGGAGTCCTCGACGAACTCGAGCGCCGCAGGGATACCACCGGACACGTCGGCGAGGCGCCGCGCCGAGCGTGCCAGGCGGCGTGGCGGGGTGGACCACCACTCACCGCTCCAGTTCGCCGAGGGGTCAGCGGGCCGGTCACGGCGCGCGCGGGCGACGTTCTCGTCCACGCGCTCGCGCCATTCCCGGAGCACCTCGGCCGGATCGGTCGGTGTCTCGGGCTCGTGCCCGTCCCATGCGACGGCCCACTGGTCCCGGACCGCCACGGGAGCGTCCCGCCACACCGCAGCCGGGTCCGCGGCCAGCCGATCGGCGAGCGGGCGAAGGGCCTCGCGCACCGCGGGGTGCGCGGCGACCGCGTCTTCCGTGCCCGGCTCCTGCCAGTACGCGGCCATGTCCACGGCCCGGACGAGCGCGCGGTGCACGGCGGCGGGATCGAGGGAGTCGGGGCGTTCCGCGTTCCCGCGTGCGAGAAGGGCCGACAGCGCCGCTGCGACCTGCTCGGAGGTGGCGCCGGCGTGAGAATGGCCCGCCTGGGGAGTCACGTCGCCGACGAACGCGGCGAGTCGTGTCGCCCCGTCTTCACGGGCCGTCCGGAGCGCGAAGGACGCCGCCACGACCGCATCGCCCACGGCACGTTCTGGCGGCAGGGGGTGCTGCAGCTCGAGCTCCACCGCGAGCTCCAGGAGCATCCGGCGACCACGCGGCCCCGAGAGGAGGAGGTCGGGGTCGATCATCCCTCCAGGCTATCCAGGGTCCGCGATGTCATCCGTGCGGCGGACCCGGGATGCCTCTCGCGCACGACGACATCTCCCGTCGGCGCCGCGAGGCTGGGGTGATGTCCTTCTCGTCATCGACTCCCTCACCGTCCACGCCGCCCCTCCCCGCGCTCCGCGCGACCGGGCTCCGCAAGACCTACGGCGACCTCGTCGCCCTTGGCGGTGTCGACCTCACCGTCATTCCCGGCGAGTCGGTCGCGATCATGGGGGCGTCGGGGTCGGGAAAGACCACGCTCTTGCACTGCCTCGCGGCGATCATCGCCCCCGATGCCGGGTCGATCCTCCTGCGCACGCCGTCGGGCGAGGAGCGCGAGCTCGCCGCGCTGAGCGAGAACGAGCGGTCGACCGTGCGCCGGCAGCACCTCGGCTTCGTCTTCCAGGACCATCTGCTCCTTCCGGAGCTGACCGCGGTGGAGAACGTGGCCCTTCCGCTGCTGCTCCTGGGTGTGGCTCGCGGCGAGGCGGAGGCGCGCGCCGCGGCCTGGCTCGGCTGGCTCGGGCTCGCCGGCATGGAGACCCGGCGCATCGGTCAGCTGTCGGGGGGACAGGCGCAACGGGTGGCGATCGCCCGCGCGCACGTCACCGGGGCGGCCATCGTGTTCGCCGATGAGCCGACCGGGGCGCTGGACTCCGCCACGTCGAACGACGTGCTCGATGCGCTCCTGCGCGGGGCGGAGGGGACGGCGCGCAGCCTCGTGCTCGTGACGCACGATGCGGCGGTCGCCGCCCGCTGCAACCGCGTCCTTCACATGCGCGACGGCCGCCTCGTGAACGACGCACCGACCGGCACCCCGGGCACGGCCGCGGAGGCGCACCGATGACACTCACCGTTCCGGCGCCGGCCGCGCGGCGTTCTGCGTCGCCCCTCGCGAGCCTCACCGTTCTGTTCGCCCACCCGCGCCGCGCGGGCCTCGCCGCCTCGGTGCTCCCCGTCGTGGCCTTCGCCGTCACGACGGGCGTGCTCCTGCTGGTCGCCGCCGGTGCCCACATGTTCTACACCGACCCGCGCGCCGCCGACACACCGTTCGGTCCGCTCTACGGCGTGTTCACGACCGTGGCCCTCGTGCTGCTGGCCGTTCCCGTCGCGACACTCGGCGCCGCATCGGCACGGCTGACAGCGCGCCGCCGCAACGATCGCCTGGCCACCCTGCGGCTCCTGGGGGCGACGACGGGCGACGTGACGGCGTTGACCCTCATCGAGGCGACCGGGCTCGCCGCCGTCGGCGCTCTCCTCGGGGTCGGGCTGTACGGTGCGCTCACGCCGCTGGTGGGACTCGTCTCGTTCTTCGGCGAGCCCCTCGGGGCCGCCGCGCTCTGGGCGGGATGGATCATCGTGGTCACGGTCGTGCTGGCCGTCGTCGTCATCGCGGCGGCAAGCGCCGCGTCGAGTCTGCGTCGCGTGCATCTGACACCCCTCGGCGTGCGGCAGCGCACCGATGCCGCACCGCGGCGCGGCCGAGCACTCGTGTGGGGCACCGTGGCGCTCGCGGCCGTGGTCGGCCTCGTCTTCGCCGCCGGCACGATCAGCGAGCTTCTGGGACCGATGATCGGCGTCGGGGTGCTCTTCCTCGCGTTCGCGGGCGGAATGGCGCTCCTGAACGTCATCGGCACCGCGATCGTGGCTGCCCGCGGCCGGGCGATCGCCCGGACGGCCACCTCGGCGGCGCGGCTGATCGCGGGCCGTGAGCTGGCCGCACACGCCGCTCAGGCGTGGCGCCGGGTCTCCTCGCTCGCGATGATGGCCTTCATCGCGGTCGTGGGCGGAGCGGGGGCGTGCCTGGTTGCGCTGGCCTCGCCCGGGTCCGCCGACGACGAGTCGAACGCCGCCATGATCCAGCTGCTGACCGACCTCCGCACCGGGGTGCTCCTCACCCTGGTGCTGGGCTTCCTTCTCCTGGCGTGCTCTGTCGGAGTGACGCAGGCGGCCTCCGTCCTCGAGGATCGCGAGCTCCTGGTGGGCCTCCACCGGCTCGGGATGTCGGACCGGGAGGTGCGGCGCGCCCGCCGGATGACCGTGATGGTCCCGCTCCGGTGGGCGGCCCTGGGCGGCGCGATCCTCGGCGCGGTGATGTCGCTGCCGGTCGTCGGGATCATCGTGCTCACCGCGCCGGCTGCCCTCGCCGTCATCGCCGCCACCCTGGTGGCGGGGTTCGGGATCGTGTGGCTGTCGCTCTGGACGTCGGTTCCGCTCCTGCGCGCCGCGACCCGGACGCCCTGACTCCGGCCGGGGCTCAGTCCGCGGAGTCTTCGGGGCGCACCCGGAACCCGCGGGCGAGGTTGGCGCGGAGCTCCTCGGCGTTCTGACGCACGACGTAGGCGGGACGGTCACGCTCCAGGCGCCACGACTCGCTCAGCGGGCCGGCCGAGACGGTGTCGAAGCCCAAGCGGTCGTAGAGGTCGGTGACGTAGGCGACGGCCTCGGGGAAATCGCTCGCGGTGCCCAGCGCCCGTCGGTCGGGGGATCCGGCCGGAGTGCCCGTGGTGGTGATGTCGGCAGCGGGGATGTGGTTGAACGCCTTCACGACCTTCGACTCGGGAAGGTGCTCCTGGAGCATCCCCGAGGTGGTCGTCTCGCCGCGGTCGAGCGCGGGGATGTGCCCGTCGCGCTCCCAGTAGTAGTTGTTGGTGTCGAGGACGATCTTCCCCGCGAGCGGGGCGACCGGGACGTCACGATAGGCGGCCAGGGGCACCGTCACCACGACGACGTCTCCCGCCTCCGCGGCTTCCTGCGCCGTCGCGGCGCGGGCAGTCGGGCCCAGGTCCTCGATGAGCGGGGCGAGGGTCTCGGGCCCCCGCGAGTTGGCGATCACCACGTTCTCGCCGAGCGACGTGAACGCCCGCGCCAGCTGTGATCCGATGTGTCCTGCGCCGATGATTCCGATCGTGGTCATGATCGGGGAAACCCGTCGACGCCGCGACTCATTCCCGCGCGGAGGTCGGCGTGTCGGCGGGCGCCGCCGGCCCCGCGACCGGCTCGATCGGACCGAGCCAGGCCCGCAGCTGCGCGGCGAAACGCTCCGGATCCTCCTGATGGAGGAAATGGCCGTGGCCGCGCCAGACGTCGATCACGTGCGCATTGCCCCGGCTGTTATCTGCCACGACCGACCGGTGCCACTCGGCGACCTCCGCGCCCTGGTCCGCGTAGACCGCCAGCACCGGTGCGGCGATCGTGCGGAGCCGGGATTGCGCCGTCCGCCGCCGGCCCGCTCCGGACCGACCGTCGTATAGACCGAGGAAGGCGTCGCGGACAACGTCGGCGTCGGTGCCCAGCACCCGCCGACGGTGCCACACGGGGAGCCATCGTGGAGTGCGCGTGGTCGCGAATCCTCGCCACACCCGCCGCGCGAACTCGTGCGGATCCACGGGGGAACCGGGGCGGAGGGCATCGAGGGTCGGGATCAGCGGGGAGTCGTCGGCGATGAACACCGGATCGATGAGGACGAGCGCCGCCACCGCGTCGGGGTGTTCGGCAGCCAGCACGCTGGAGACGATCGCCCCCATCGAGTGCCCGACCACGAGCGCGGGGCCGAGGCCGAGCCCGTGCATGAGGTGCGCCAGGTCGGAGGCCATCTCCTCGGGCGAGACCGCCGGACCCGGCGAACGCCCGTGGCCGCGCAGGTCGACAGTGACCACACGGTGGTCGCGCACGAGGTCCTCCTGCAGCCACGCGCCGTCGGAGCCATCGCACGCCCAGCCGTGGACGAACAGGACGGCCGGGCCCGCGCCGTCATCGGTGAAGAAGAGCGACCCGCCATCGGGAAGCGAGACGTGGGGCATGACCCCTCCTTTCCGCGCACGCCGCCGTGCGCGATCGATCAGACCGTCTCCGGCGCGCGGCGCCGGCGGAGGAGGAGAGCGACGGCGGTGGCGACGGCCGCGACGATGACGGTGGCGATGATGGGACGCAGCGCAAGCGCCGGCTCGAACAGGGCCATCCGGAACACCCCGAGGCCGTACTCGAGCATGCCCCGCGGATCGCGCGCGAGCGCGCGCGTGCCGAGCGCGTTGAAGATGCCGGTCGCCAGCGCCGGCGCGACCCACACGAGGATCACCGTGACCAGCGACGCGACGATGCGCCCGGCGGTCGCCAGCCCCGTCCAGGCGATCGCGATCCCGGCCAGCACGGGGGTGACGAGCGACACCGCGGTCAGGAGGCCCTCGGGCACCGTGGCCGTCACGGGGAAGAGGCGGAGGAACGCGCCCGCCCACATCCCGGCGGCGATCGCACCGACGGCGAGTCCGAGGAGGGCTCCCGCCCGCGGCGCGACCGCCACGAGCACCAGGCACCCCCACCCGACCAGGGCCGAGAACACGGCGCCCCCGGTGAGGCCCGCCAGGTACCACTGCGACTCCACGCGGTCCTGGAGATCTCCGCCGACGACCGCGGCCGTCTGGACGATCGCGACGACGTGCACCGCCGCGACGCCCGCGAGCACTCCCCACACCCCGACACGCGTCGAGCGCGGGCGCAGGGCGCGGGCGGCGACGCCGGCGACGACGGCTCCGAAGACGAGGACGGCGAAGATCGACGACACCGAGTACTGGCTGAACGGCAGCAGCACGACCGGAGCATCGCCGGAGACCCCGCTCTCCCCGAGGTTCTGCAGCGGGAGCCGTGCGCCCGTCACGAGCCACGGCACGAGTCCGGCGAGGGCGGCTGCCACGCCGATCAGCACCGACAGCCACCACCGCACCGGAGGGGGTGGCCTCGTCCCGCCCTTCTCCGCGGCGGTCATGCGGGCTGTCTCGGGAACGTCGTCACTGGCGTCATGGCCTCATCCTGTCATCGACGCCGCTCCCCGTGCCTGCGGGCCGGGGATGTCGGTGGCGCCCGCCAGACTGAGCCCATGCCCGTTATCGACCACCTCGGAATCTCCGTCGACGATCTCCCCCGCGCCATCACGCAGTTCGACCCGATCATGAGCGCGCTCGGGTTCGAGCGCAGCGACATCCCCGGGTCTGCGTCCTGGTACCGGCCCGGCGACGTCGAGCTCATCCTCTATCCCGCGCGCGATCCCGAGAGCGGTCCGCACGAGCACGGGCGCGTCGGATGGCAGCATCTGGCCTTCGCCGTCGAGACACGCGAAGAGGTCGATCGGCTGCACGAGCTCGCGCAGTCCCTGGGCTGGACGACGGTCCGCGACCCGAAGCCCTATCCGCGATTCACCGAGCGGTACTACGCGTCGTTCCTCGAGGATGCCAACGGCATCCGCATCGAGTTCATGTTCAATCCGCCCGCGACCGCTCCCGCGCCGAACGAGGTGTGACCTCGAGGCGGCGGGCGCCGTCGATCACCAGCTCGCGCGCCCGCTCCGCGTAGTCGGCGAGCGACGCGCGGAGGTCGTCGAGTCCCTGCGCGACGACCTCTTCCGCGTCGAGGCGAAGGTCGACGATGAGCTCGGCCCAGCTCTGGGCGGCCCCGGCCGTCCGAGCCCGCACCAGTTCTGGCATGGCGACGCGCGCGCCGTCGCGCTCGGCGTAGCCGTCGAGGAACGCCGCGAGCATCCCGGGATGGCGCGGATCGTGCGTCCCGTCGGCGAAGAGGTCGCGCGTCGCCGCCGCGATGTCGGCGGCGAGCGGCATCACGCCCGCCTCGTCGAGGTCGAACGCGACCACCGCCGGTCCCTCCTCGGATTCGCCCCGCCAGCGGAGGTTGTCGAGCTCGAAGTCGCCGTGTCCGTGCACCCATCCGCCGGATGAGGGCGGTGCGACGCGGAGCGCGCGGAGCGCGTCGGCGAGGTCGCGGTCGTCGGCCGGGACGAGCGACGCGGCGTCGGCGAAGGGGTCGACGGGATCTCCGGGGGTCGGAGCCGGTCCCGAGGCGGCGTGGAAGTCCGCGAGGGCGCGACCCCACGCGCGGGCGCGCGCCGGGCCGAGGTCGTCGACGTCGAGCTCCTCCCCCTCGACGGCGGTAACTGCCATCACCACCATCTCCCCGAGCGGCGACGTCACCGTCTCGACCATTCGTCCGGCGGCACTCACCACCGGGACGGCGACGATGCCCGCGTCCGCCAGGCGCGCGTGGAGCGCCGCACCCCGCGCCAGGCGCTCTCCGGCGCCGGAGCGGGCGGGCGCGAAGCGAAGGTAGAAGGGTGCGCGCTCGTCTCGCCCCCGGGGCACGACGAACACGTGCGATGCCGACGATCGCCACCAGCGCGCCGCGCCGGGGTCGAGCCCCCATGGTGCCGCGACGGCATCCGCGACGACGGAGGTCCAGTCCTCGGCGACGGTCGCCTTCAGCGCAGCGATCTCGGCAAGTGGCAACATCCTCCCGATCCTCCCGGCTTGCCGCGTCGGGAGCAACTCGCTGCGGCACGGATTGGTGTCGTAGCGGGGCGACTCACCATTCTCCCCTTCCGTCCTTTCCTACGATGGACCGGATGACCACGCCTCCTCATCCTTCGCCAGCGGCGACGGTTCGCCGCTTCACGCGCGCCGACGCCTCATGGGCCGAGGGCTGGTTCGCCGACGAGCTGCTGGACCGCACCCTCGGGCCGTACGACGAAGAGTGGTACACCCACGTCCTGAGCGACACGAGCGGTGCGCAACTCGTGGTGGAGCAGCACGACGGCGTGGTTGCGCTCGTCGGCGTGGCATGGGGAGAGGCGCACGAGCCCCATGTCATCACCGACCTTGCCGTGAACCCGAGCCGCCGCGGAGAGGGCCTCGGGCGCGTGGCCGTCGGCGCCGTACGATCGTGGCCGGGTCATCCGCCGTGCGCGGGCTGGCTGGCGTTCGTCGAGCCCGAGAACGACGCCGCCGCAGCTTTCTTCCGCGCGCTGGGCTGGACGGACGAAGGAGTGGACGACGGCATGCGCCGCTTCGTGTCGGCATGAACCCGCCGCCGGCCTGCTCGGCGAGAGACAGGGCCGGAAGATCCGCCTCGCGAAGGACGAGGATCGTCCGCTGCGCCGATTTCTCGGCGGCGAGCGCGACATAGCGTCGCAAGGGTGACCCCGCACGCACTCTCGTCCCCGACTGCCCGCCCGGTTCCGCGCTTCCGCGCGGTCGCTCCGCTTCTCATCGTCGCGTCGCTCGCCGCCGTCGCGCTCGTCGCCCCGTTCCCGGGCGGCAGCCTGAGCGTCGCCGTCACCTCGGCGGCGGCGTCGGCCGGCTTCGCCGTTCCCGGCGTCGAGGTCCTTTCGGACGCGCTTCTCCTCGCCCTCGCGGCGCTCACGGCGCTGGTGCTGCTTCGCGCGTGGTGGCAGGATCCGGTACGCCGTGCGCGCGTGGTCGCCGGTGGTGCGGGGGTGGCGCTGGCCTACGTCGGCAGCGAGGCGGGCAAGGCGCTGTTCGCGCAGGTGCGGCCGTGCACGAGATGGCCGGCTGCCGGGACCTGCGATGTCGCGGACTACTCGTTCCCCTCCAACCACGCCACCCTTGCCTTCGCCGCGGCGTGTGTCGTCGCGATCGTCGGTGGACGGCTGCTGTGGACGATGCTCGCCGTGATTCTCGCCGTCGCGGTCGCGGCCGGCCGACTTCTCGAGGGCGTGCACTACCTCCATGACGTCGCGGTCGGGGCGATCTGGGGGATCGTCGTGCCGGCCCTGCTCGTGCTGACCGTCGAGGTCGCGCGAGCGTCGCGCCGTGGCCGGGGCTGGGCTCGCGCCTGAGCCGACCGACGCGCGCTCAGGCGTCGCCGGGGTGGGGCAGGATCTCGGCGAGAAGGGCCTCCACTCGTCCGCGGATCTCATCTCGGATCGGCCGGACCTCGTCGATCCCGCGTCCGGCCGGGTCGTCCAGCGGAAGTGCCCCGCGGGGTGCCTAGGATCGGGAACGAGCAGGTTGCGGCGCGGCGGCGGGAGGGCACGGTGTCCACGGTGACGGAGGTTGCGCCCGGGATGACCGTGGCGACGAGCCGGAAGATGTCGACGAACGCCACGGTGGTGAGCGGCAGAGGTCGTGCCCTTCTCATCGACCCGGCCTGGATGCCGGACGAGCTCGACGCCCTCGCGACGGAGATCGACCGGCGTGATCTCACCGTCATCGGCGGTTTCGCGACCCACGCCCACCACGATCATCTGTTGTGGCACCCGCGGTTCGGCGATGCTCCCCGCTGGGCTTCCGCGGAGACCGCGCGTCTCGCCGAGGCCGAGCGCCCCGCGTTGCTCGACGCGCTGGGAGCCGACTTCCCGGCCGGCCTCGCGGATCTGATGGGCCGCGTGCGAGCGACCGGCGACACGCTCCCCCCGGAATCAGTGCCGCCCGGGGTCGACGTCGAGCTGATCGTCCACGACGGGCATGCGCCCGGACACACCGCCGTGTGGCTTCCCCGGCAGCATGTGCTCCTGGCGGGTGACATGCTCAGCGACATCGAGTTGCCCCTGCCGTTCGCCCCCGACGACCTGCCGTCGTATATGGCGGCGCTGGACCTGCTCGCTCCCTTCGCCGCGCAGGCGAGCGTCATCGTTCCCGGCCACGGCAGTGTCGGCTCCGATGCGCTCGCGCGGCTGGATGCCGACCGCCGCTACCTTGACGACATGATTCGGAGCGGGTCATCAGACGACCCTCGCGTGGGGCTTCCGGGCATGGCGGACGCGCACGCGCGCGTGCGTCGGATCGCGCGCGACCTGCGAGGAGGCGATCGTCCTCAGCCCGCCTGATGACGACCTGCTCCGACCGAATCCTCGGAGGATCTGATGAGCCTCCTCAGAATCACGAAAAGATAACGAGAACCCCTTGCCGTCGTTATCTGGCCGTTATAGAGTGCAGGCACGGTAGTTGTTTTGCTGTGGCAGCTACCGACATGTGATTGCAGGACACTCTTGGTGCAAGGGACAAGGGCCGGTCGGAAGCCTCTCCGACCGGCCCTTACTCTGTGCTCAGCGAGACCGATGCGGGGGCGACGGAGGGCGCGACTCCTCCCCACCCTGGGCAATCCGCACGGTATCCACAAGTACCTGCTGATCTGGGTTTTTTCGTCGTCGATGTCGGCGGTTGGCGAGATCCTCGTCGTATGGAAGTCATCGCGAGCGCATCCCCCGCCCCGACGGAGATCGACGCGCTGCTCGACGAGATCTCCGAAACGAACCGGCGCCTCGCGGCGCTTCACGCGCGCGAGATCGAGCTGCTGGCAGCGGCGGTGAGGACGGCCGAACGTCAGTCCTCCGGCGGGTCGTCGTCCGTCGACCACGACATCCATCTGCGGTCCATGGCGGCACAGATCGGGATCGAGCTCCGCGCCTCCGACCGTTCGATCCAGAGACGGATGTCGATGGCGGCACTCGTCGTATCGCGATTCCCGGCGGCGCACGCCGCGCTCGGCTCCGGGCAGATCGACCGCGCACACGTCCGCGTCATCGTGGAGGCCGGTATGCGCATCGACGACGACGAGGCGCGGGCGAGCTATGAAGCGGCCGCGCTCGACGTGGCACGCCGAGAGTCCCCGGGGAGGCTCCGTCCGGCGGCGCGGCTCCTCGCCAGCCGCGCTGATCCCGTCGATCTCGGGGAACGCCACCGCGCCGCGGCAGCACAGCGGGGCGTGTGGGTGCGGGATCTCGACGATGGAATGGCCGAGCTCGTCGCGAGTCTCCCCGCGCCTCTCGCCCACGGTATCCACGATCGGCTGACGTCTCTCGCGCGGAGCACGATGGAGGACCGCGTGCCCGTCGATGACGGCTCCGCATCGCCCGATCACCGCGGCATGGGTGAACTCCGCGCGGATGCTTTCGCCGACCTCCTGCTCACCGGGCACGCAACGCTGGCGGCGACCTCCGCGTCCATCGTCGCCGCCGACGCGATCACGACCCACGTCCAGGTCACCATTCCCGTGCTGACCCTCCTGGGGCACGACACCACACCAGCCGAACTCGCGGGCCACGGCCCCATCGACCTCGCCACCGCTCGTGCTCTCGCGGCGACGGCCGAAGGATGGGACCGCGTGCTCACGCATCCCGTGAGCGGAGACGTCCTCGCCGTCGACCGCTACCGCCCGAGCGCACACCTCCGCCGCACCCTGCGCGCGCGCGACGAGCACTGCAGGTTTCCGGGATGCCGCCAGCCGGCGCGACGATGCGACATCGACCACACGATCGCCCGGGAACACGACGGAGCCACCGACGCGGGAAACCTCGCCCACCTGTGTCGGCGACATCACACGCTCAAGCACCATTCCGCGTGGCGGGTGCGGCAACTCCCCGGCGGCGTACTCGAGTGGACGAGCCCCACCGGTCGCGTCCATCCCGACCGGCCGAAGCGCACCCTGGTGTTCAGCCCCCTGTCACCACTGCCACCGCCACCGCCACCGCCGACCGTGACGCCCGCGGACGATGCGCCCTTCTAGGAGCCACCTGGGCGCCGCCGAGCAGAGACGATCGGGCGCCGCCGAGCAGAGACGATCAGGCGCCGCCGGTGGCCCGGATGGTCGTTCCCGCCACGTAGCTCGCCGCTGGCGACAACGCGAAGGCGATCACCTCGGCGATCTCCTCCGGTTGGGCCACGCGCCCCATCGGATGCCGGGCCGCGACGCGGGCCGGGCGGCCCGGGTCACCCGCGTCCGCGTGCACGTCCGTCTCGGTCGTGCCCGGGGCGACGCCGACCACACGGATCCCCTGCGGCGCCGCCTCGATCGCGAGCCCCCTCGTGAGGGCGTCGATACCCGCTTTGGTCGCCGCATAGTGCACGTACTCCCCCGGCGACCCCGTCGTTGCGGCGCCGGAGGAGATGTTGACGAGGACGCCGCCTCCCGGAAGCACCATCACCGCCCGCCGCGCCACCAGGATGGCACCGGTGAGATTGACGTCCACGACCCGCCGGATGACGTCGACCGGCGTATCGACGAGCCGCCCGACGTGGAACGTCCCTCCGGCATTGTTGACGACCGCGTCGAGCCGCGGCGAGGCGACCAGGGCCCGATCGAAGAGCTCGTCGACCCCCGCCTCGCTGGAGAGGTCGGCGCGGACGGTCGTGCAGCGCACCCCGAGAGCCTCGACCTCCGCCTGGGTCTGCGCAGCGGCCTCGTCGTCGCGCGCGTAGCCGAGCACGAGATCGCTGCCGTCGGCCGCCAACCGCAGCGCCAGGGCGCGGCCGATGCCGCGCGTGCCGCCGGTGATCAGGACAGTGCGTTCCGCCATGCCTCGACTCTAGGACGGCGGGGCGCTACACGCCCCCGCCGCCACCTCCCCCACCGCCGCCGCCTGCGCTCACGCCACCGGCCGACCCGCCCGAGGTCGACGACGACGACATCGCCGCCGACGACAGCGAGCCGATGCCCGACGAGAACGACGACGCGTCGAATGCCCCGGTGCCCACGTACCAGTACGGCGCCGACACTCCGGCGGCCGCGTACAGCACCGCGAGATGCTTCGACCACTCCTTCTCTTGACCGAAGACGACCGCGTACGGCAGCAGCCGCTCGTACAGCCGGAGCATCTGCCGCGGATCGTCGACATCGACACCCACACGCTCCGCGCCCTGCGGCGACTGGAGCATCCGGATACGATCGGCCTCCGCCCACGCGATGAACTCCTTGAGCCCGCGCAGGTGATCGCGGGTCTCCGCTCCAGCGGCGGTCAATGGGCGGCGCGCGACCAGCACGATCACGAGGGCGAACATGAGCCCCGCGGCGATCATCAGGATCACCGGCACGGCGGCTGAGACGTACCCGACGGGAGCGACGACCCCCGCCCCGACGACCACCGCGCCGGCCACGACGGCTGCCAGGATCGGCCACGCCCGCGTCCGGAACGGAACCGAACGACGCAGTCCCTGGTCGGTGAGGGCGGCGTCCGCCGCGGCCAGGATCTTCTGCGCGACCTTCGACAACCGTGTGTCCTGCCGCCCGAACTCGTACTGTTCCCCCGGCACGCCCGAGGGGAAGAGCCCGTCCAGGAGCATCCGGCCATCCCCGTCGGCGCGGGAAGGATCCACGAGCTCGGCGATGAGCCGCTGACCACCCCACGCCTTCGAGGGGCCTTCGATGATCCGGATCGAGCCGACCACCGCCTGCTCCAGCACCTCGGCCGGGATCGCCTTCGAGGTCTGCCCCAGCAGCACGGCGCTCTCGAGCGCATCGACGTTCGGCGGCGGCGTGTACTCGGCGATGATCGTCGGACGGCCCGGCTCATCGGCGAGCCCCCGGCGACGAGCCCGGAACGCGAGCGCGACGGCCCCGAGAAGCCCGACGCCGCCGGCGACCTGCACCCATCCCGCGGGAGAAGCGGCGAACGACGTGTCGAACACCGTGAAGGTCTCCGGCTCGAACCCGACCGCGAGCGACAGCGTCTGCCGCGGGCCGAGGTTCTCCGCGCGCGCCGTGATCACCACCCCGTCTGTCGCGGGTTCCTGGTCGATCCCCGCGCACGGCGTCGCGCTCCGCTGCGCGCCCTGCGCGCAGGCCATCCTGCCCGACAGGCGCTCCGCGAGCTCGGCGTCGAGGTGGAGCCGAGCGGTCACGGTCCCGAACGGCTGCGCCCAGTCGACCCCGTTGACGTCCCAGTAGAACTCGAGCCCAGTGTCGGGAAAGTTCCACGTGACGTTCTCCAACTCGTAGGTGAGGAGGAAGGTCTGCACTCCTCGGAGGTATGTATCCGACCGCGAGACGATGGCAAAGACGCCGTCGTCCTCCTCGGTCTCGGCCGGGCGCGGCGTGCCGTTCTCGTCGGTCACCGAGATGAGGCGCGGGTGCAGCGGCTGACCGTTGTAGGTGTCGGGGATTGCCCGCCGGATCCCGCGGTTCTGATCGGCATCGGGGAAGCGAGCCACGAACCGCTCCACCACCAGAAGGCGACTCGTGCCGTCGTCGTCCCGGGTGAGCGTGTAGTCCGCCGTCATCTCGTCGAAGGTGAAATCGTCGACATCGGCCGCCGCCGGAGAAGGAGCCGCGACGACGCCGAGACCCGCGATCACGGCGAGCAGCACGATGGTGAGCGCACGGGAGAATCGCCTCATGTCCGCCAGCCTAGGCGCGGGATAAAGTGGACGCCATGACGGACCGCCGCCTCGCCATCGACGCCTGGGAGAGTCTCTTCCGGGCGCAGCACGAGGTGTTGGAGGAGATCAGCGCCGACTTCGACGCCGAGCTCAGCCAAGCCGAGTACGACGTCATGCTGACCGTCGCCCGGGGCGAGCAGAACTCCGCGCGGCTGCGCGATGTCACCGCGAACATGCTCATCAGCCAGCCGAGCGTCTCGCGCCTGGTCGATCGGATGGTCGCCCGGGGCCTCATCTCCAAGTGCCCCGACCCGCAGGACGGCCGCGGTGCCGTCGTCCGGGCCACCGAGACGGGCCTCGGGATCTTCCGGCGCATCGCGCTCCGGCACGGGCAGACCATCGCCGAGCGCATGGCCGTGCTCACCGATGAGGAGCTCGCCCACCTGCGGGAGCTGACGGCGAAGCTCCGCGACGGCGCGCGCTAGCCGCCCTCAGGGGGTGCGGCGCCGGAGCGTCGCCGCCGCGACGACGAGCGCACCGACGGTGAACGCCGCCACCACCAGCACCGGTCGCCAGACCTCACCGGCTTCGGAACCCGACGCCACCGCCGACGCGGCGTCGATCGCGTAGCTCAAAGGAAGCGCATCGCTCACGGCCGAGAGCACATCGGGCATCTGGTCCCGCGGCATGAACAGTCCCCCCAGGATCATCTGCGGGAAGACGAGCACGGGCATGAACTGCACCGCCTGGAACTCCGTGCGGGCGAACGCGCTGGCGAGCAGTCCCAGCGCCGTTCCGAGGAGAGCGTCGACGACCGCGACGACCCCCAGCTGCCACACGGGGCCTGCCACGCTCAGTCCGCACACCGCGACCGCGAACGTCACGGTGACGATCGCCTGAAGTGTCGCGAGCAGGCCGAACGCGAGGGCGTATCCGAGGATGACGTCCGATTTGGCGACCGGCGTGGTCAGCAGGCGCTCCAGCGTCCCGCTCCGGCGCTCACGCAACGTGGTGATGGAGGTGATGAGGAACATGACGACGAAGGGGAAGAGCGCCAGCAGTGGCCCGCCGATCCGGTCGAACGCTCCCTCGCTCTCGCTGAACACCCACGCGAACAGCCCGACGAGAAGGCTCGGGGCGACCAGGAGCAGCACGAGCGACCGCGGATCGTGACTGAGCTGCCGCAGGACCCGCGCGGTCGTCGCGAGCAGCCGCACGCCGCTCATGCCGCCTCGTCCCGCCGGATGAGATGCAAGAAGGCCGCTTCCGCATCCGGCGCACCGGTCTCGGCGAGGAGCGCCTCCGGCGTCGTGTCGGCGACGAGCCGCCCCTCGCGGAGGAGGAGCAGGCGATCGCAGCGCGCGGCTTCGTCCATGACGTGGCTGGACACGAGCACCGTCACCCCCTCCTCGGAGAGCGAGCGGAACACGCCCCACAGCTCTTCCCGCAGCACCGGGTCCAGACCCACCGTGGGCTCGTCGAGCACGATCAACTCCGGAGACCCGAGCATCGCGACCGCGAGCGACACCCGGCCCGCCTGCCCGCCGCTGAGGGAGGCCACAAGCCGCCGTCGCTCCGACTCGAGGCCGACGGCCGCGATCACGCGGTCGACGTCCGAGCGCGGCGCCCCGAGGAGCCGGGCGAAGTAGCGGAGGTTCTGCTGCACGGTGAGGTCGCCGTACACGGATGCGGCCTGCGTGTCGTACGCGACGCGGTGACGCAGCGACGCGCTTCCGGCCGGCGCGCCGAGCACCGTCACGGTCCCGTCGTCGATGCGCTGCGCCCCGACGATCGTGCGCAGCAACGTGGTCTTGCCGCATCCCGAGGGGCCCAGCAGTCCCGTGATCGCGCCCGCGGCGATGTCCACGGAGAAGTCCGAGAACACGGGGCGGGCTCCCCGCCGCACGCGGAGACCGCGAACGCTCACGGCATTCGCGCTATTCATCATGTGATGAATTATGCGGGCCGCGAGTCCTTCCCGTCCAGCCACAGGGTGTCGGACGCGTCTCGATGCGTGCCCGTTCCCCCCACGTGCGTCGCGGCGATCTTCGGCCCCTTCGTGATCACGTGCACGAGCGCCATCGCGTGGCCCCGCCCGAGGCCGTACTCCTCCCCGAGCCACGCGACGATCTCACCCGCCTTCGTACCCGGCCCGAAACCGCGTTCCTCGGCGAGCCCGATGAACTGTCGAGGGGTGATCCCGGTCTTGGTCTCGATGTTGTCGAGGTAGGCCTGGAACGACATGACTGCTCCTTCGCTGCCGGTCATCCGGCGGTGAGATAGCGCTGGACGGTGGGACCGATCCGCGCGACCAGCTCCTCGGGCGACGCGTCGGCGATGCCCGGGAGCTTGGCGATGTAGCGGGCCACGATGAGCCCGACGATCTGCGAGGCGACGAGCCCGGCGCGCAGCTCCGCGTCGTCGACGTCGAGCTCCGCGACGATACGGGCGAGCAGCTCGCGGCGGAGGAAACCCACCATGAGCGGCGTCGCGAGGGGATTGCCGAGGGAGGTGCGCAGCAGCACGACGGCACGGCGACGCACCTCGGGACGCTCGAACTGCCCCAGGACGAACGCGATCACCGCCTCCCCCCACCGGTCGCGGTCGCCCGCGAGGATCGTGGGGACGACGAGATCCGGGCGAACCGGCACGTCGACCGCCGCGGCGAACAGGTCGGCCTTCGTGCCGAAATAGTGGTGGACGAGCGCAGAGTCCACCTCCGCACGGGCGGCCACCCCGCGCATCGTGGTGGCGTCGTATCCCCGCGCGCCGAACTCGTCGGCAGCGGCGGTGAGGATGCGCTCGCGCGCGTCCGAGCGTCCGCGGGGCCGCCCCCGCCGACGTGGCGCCGACGTCCCCTGCTCGACCATGGGGTCAGCCTACGAGGTCACCAGCGATTGTGGACGTCCTCGGCGAATCCCTCGATGCCGGAGAAAGCCATCCCGGCGAACTCCCCCTCCCACACCCCGAAGCACTGGTCGGTGCGCGACGAGAGCACTCCGAGGCTCATCGCGGAGCGTTTGTCGTAGAAGGGCGTGAAGGTGGCCTCCAGCCCGCCGCCGTGCACACGCCACGGATCCAGAGGGCGGGCGAGATCGTACTCCCACGTGAGCGGAACCGAGATCTTGCGCAGTTCCCCGTCGATCACGATGCCGTTCTCGGTGGAGCCGGTGCCATCGGTCCACTTGCCGCCCACCTGGATCCCTATCGTCCGCTCCCCGTCGACGCCGGCACCGGCGCCCCAGTTCCAGCGGGCGTCGTACGGCCAGCGGCCCCGGCCATGGTCGAGCACAGCCCACGAACCGCTTGGAACCGGGTGCTCCACGCCCTCGATGGTGATCACCCCGGCCGCCGGCAGAGCCACGTCCTTCACCGTGTACTGGAACCGCTTCGACGACCACGGCACCACGACCGCGAGGCACTCGTGCCCCGGCGGGCGCGTCACGGTGATGTCGAAGGACGCGTCAGGGATCTCCGCGAACAGCCGCCAGGAATCCGCCCCCGGCGTGAGGGCGATGGCCAGATCGCTCGCCTTCGCGATCACGGGGCCGGACCCGAGCGACCGGGGCAGGTCCACGTCGCGCGCGGGCACGACGGTGGCCGACTTTCCCCAGCTCCGCTCACCCTCGCGCTCGAAGATCCACACTTCGTGCACGGCGGCATAGTCCAGCGACGACACCGTGAGTGCCACGATGTGCGCGGGCGTCATGACGTTCCAGTACTCCCACCGCTTGTTGCGCCCCCAGTGACGGCGGCCGTCGATGCCGGAGGTGTCCACCAGCGGGGTACGCGCGAAACCCACCGCCGCCGGATTGAGCAGGCCGTTGCCGCGCGTGAGCGAAACGGGCTCGGTCAACTCTCGCTCGTGCTGCGAGCGGGACGGTTCGCCTCGTGACGAGGGATCGGGCATCGGCATCCTTGCTGACGGTCCGCATGACGGGTGCAGCGAGTCTATTGCCTGGAACGCCGAACCGCCCCGGTCGGTTCTCCGACGCGGGGCGGTCGCGGGTGTCACTGCAGAAGCGTCACTGCAGGGGTGTCACTGCAGAAGCGTCACTGCAGGGGCGTCACTGCGCGAGTGTCACTGCTCGATGGGCTGCGGGTCCTGCTCCTTCGAGGACTCCTCCGCACGGAGGGTCGCCGGTGTGCCCTCGGAGACGACGGTGACCTTGCGCGGCTTCGCCTTCTCGCTCACCGGGATCGTGACGGTCAGCACGCCGTTGCTGTAGGTCGCGGCGATGCCGTCGTTGTCGATGCCCTGCCCGAGGTTCAGCTGGCGCAGGAAGCTGGCCGCCTCGCGCTCGCGGGTGATCCACTTGACGCCGTCGCCGGCGGCGAGGGTGCGCTCCGCGCGGATCGTCAGCAGCTGACCGTCGACGTCGATGTCGACCGAGCCCGGGTCGATGCCCGGAAGGTCGGCAGTGAGCACGTAGTGGTCGCCGTCGCGGTACAGGTCCATCGGCATCCGTCGCGGGCCGCGGCGCGTGTCGAAGAGCGTCGACGCGAGACGGTCGAGGTCACGGAACGGGTCGTACGTGGCCATTGTTCTCTCCTTTGTGTCTGTGTTCATCTGAGTGGTCTCAAAGTTGAGTCGTTGCGGCTCAACTGATCTCAGATTAGCACTCTCGCCCTTCGAGTGCTAAGCGTTCTCGGAGGGCGAACGTCCTCCTCCGCGCCCGCCGGTCAGCACTCGATGACGTTGACCGCGAGCCCGCCCTCGCTCGTCTCCTTGTACTTGTGCGACATGTCGATCCCGGTCTGCCGCATCGTCTCCACGACGGCGTCCAGGCTCACGAAATGGTTGCCGTCACCGCGCAGGGCGAGGCGCGCCGCCGTCACCGCGGTCGATGCGGCGATCGCATTGCGTTCGATGCAGGGGATCTGCACGAGCCCGCCCACCGGATCGCACGTGAGCCCCAGATGGTGCTCCATCGCGATCTCGGCCGCGTTCTCGATCTGCCGATTCGTCCCGCCCATCACGGCGGTGAGCCCTCCCGCCGCCATCGCGCACGCCGAGCCGACCTCCGCCTGACAGCCGCCCTCGGCACCGGAGATCGAGGCATTGGCCTTGAAGAGCGACCCCAGCGCCGTGGCCGTCAGCAGGAACCGGCGGATGCCCCGGCGCCGGTTGGCCTCGACGGTCATCTCGGGCGACTCGCCCGCGTCCGGCTCCGCCACCGGCGGATGCAGCCCGAGCAGCGCCGATCCGACGAGTTCGCCGTAGGGCGTCACCGCGTTGCCCGAGCCCAGACCGGAGTCTGCGAGGAAGCGCCACCAGTACATCGCGACGGCGGGCAGGATCCCCGCGGCACCATTGGTCGGCGCGGTCACCACGCGCCCGCCCGAGGCGTTCTCCTCGTTGACGGCGAGCGCGAAAGCGCCCAGCCACTCGCCGGGGAGCTCCCTGCGGCCCTCGCTCTCCGCCGCCTCCAACTGCGCACGGATGGCTCCCGCGCGACGCGTGACCTTGAGCATGCCCGGGAGCACGCCGTCGGCGTGGAGACCCGCATCGATGCACGCCGCCATGGCGTCCCAGATGCGGTCGAGGCCGGCAGCGACCTCCGCTTCGCTCCGCGTGGCCTCCTCGTTGGCACGCGCGACTTCGGCGATCGTCCATCCCCGCTCGTCGCAGAGGGCGAGCAGCTCGGCCGCCGAGGAGAACGGATGCGGCACGGCGGCCCGCGAGACCGACGCGTCCTCCCCTTCGCGACGGATGAAGCCGCCGCCGACGGAGTAGTACGTCTCCTCGGCACACAGCTCGCCCGCCCCGTCGAAGGCCCGGAGAGTCAGGGCGTTGGGATGACCGGGGAGGCGCACACGCGGCGACAGCCGGATGTCTCCCCGGGAGAAGGGAACCGGGTGCACCCCGGCGAGCGCCAGCGGCGCGCCGTCGCGCCACGTGCTCCAGGCGTGCCGCACGACCGCGGGATCCACGGTCTCGGGGTCGGCGCCTTGCAGCCCCGCCACGACGGCGTCGGGGGTCCCGTGCCCGATGCCGGTGGCACCGAGGGAGCCGAAGAGCTCTCCCTCCACCCGCGCGACCCGAGCCCCCACCTCGCCCAGTGCCGCCGCGAACAGGCGCGCGGCGCGCATAGGGCCGACGGTGTGCGAACTGGAGGGCCCGATCCCGACGGAGAACAGGTCGAACGCCGAGACGTAGGCGCTCACGGACGCTGCCACGCGACGAGGCCGACGGTGTTTCCCTCGGTGTCGCGGATGAACGCCTGCCACTCCTCGTGCCCGGCCGGTCCCAGAGTGTCGTCGTCGTGGACGAAGATCACCGCCGGCGGCGACACGATCTCGGCGATCCCCGAGAGCCGCTCGATCGCCTCGTGCACGTTGTCGACGCGCAGATACAGCAGCGACGAGGGCGCACCCCGGTCGAGCAGCAGCCGCGTGCCGTCGAGGTCGAAGAACAACAGACCCGGCGGGTCGAACCGGGCGACCGGTGGCGCGTCGAGAAGAACGGTGTAGAAATCGGCGGCGCGGTCGAGATCGTCGGCGTGCTGAGCCACCTGGAGAAGGCGCATCGTGGGCTCCTCTGCGGGTTGCGGGCGAGGGTCGGTGCCGCCCAGGCTATCCCTCTAGGCTTGTCGGCAGGGAGAGGAGCCCCATGCTCACCGGGAACGACACGCCGCTGGGCGCACTCGAGGACGATCGCATCGCGGCGCTGGCGGCCGCGGCCGACGCCGGTCGTCTCGACGACGCCTTCCTCGAGCGGTTCGACGCGCAGTTCCCCCGCCTCCACGACCTGTTCACGCGCCTGTACGCCGACCGCCCCGACGGACAGGCAGCCCTCGCGCAGACGATCGCTCTCACCTGCGCCTCATGGAACGCGCGCCCCCTCGATCTGAAGGTGCGCGACGGGCAGCGCACCGCCGCTCCGGACTGGTTCCAGTCGGAGCGCATGCTCGGCGGGGTCTGCTACGTCGATCGCTACGGCGGGAACCTCGCCGGGATCCGCGACCAGATCCCCTACTTCCGCGAGCTCGGCCTCACCTACCTGCACCTCATGCCGCTGTTCGCCGGTCCCGAGGGAGACAACGACGGCGGATACGCCGTGTCGAGCTACCGGCGGGTCGACCCGAGGCTGGGAACGATCGCGCAGCTGACCGAGCTCGCCGCGGACCTGCGGCTGGCCGGAATCTCCCTCGTCCTCGACTTCATCTTCAACCACACCAGCAACGAGCACGAGTGGGCGCAGAAGGCGGTGGCCGGAGACCCCGAGTTCTCGGACTTCTACCTGATCTTCCCCGACCGGGAGATGCCCGACGCCTACGAGCGGACGACCCGGGAGATCTTCCCCGACGATCATCGCGGTTCGTTCGTGCAGCTCCCCGACGGCCGCTGGATCTGGTCGACGTTCTACCACTTCCAGTGGGACCTCAACTACGCCAACCCGTGGGTGTTCCGCGCGATGGCCGGCGAGATGCTCTTCCTCGCCAACCTCGGTGTCGACGTGCTGCGGATGGATGCCGTCGCCTTCATCTGGAAGCGGCTCGGCACCGCCTGCGAATCGCTTCCCGAGGCGCACCTGCTCCTGCAGGCCTTCAACGCGGTGCTCGCCATGGGGGCGCCCGGCCTGATCTTCAAATCCGAGGCGATCGTCCACCCCGATGAGGTCGTCAGCTACCTCTCGCCCGACGAGTGCCGCATCTCCTACAACCCGCTGCAGATGGCGCTCACGTGGGAGGCGCTGGCCACCCGTGACGCACGCCTGCTGCAACAGGCCCTCGACCGCCGGCACGAGCTTCCCGACGGCACCGCATGGGTCAACTACGTGCGCAGCCACGACGACATCGGCTGGACCTTCGCCGACGAGGACGCCGCCGAGCTCGGGATCGACGGCGCCTCCCACCGCCGGTTCCTCAATGACTTCTACGTGGGGCGCTTCGAGGGGTCTTTCGCACGCGGCGTGCCGTTCCAGGAGAACCCGCAGACCGGCGACGCCCGGGTGTCGGGGACGACGGCGTCACTGGCGGGGATCGAGGCGGGCGACCCGGGCGGGGAGGACCGCGTCGTCCTCGCGCACGCCCTCGCCCTCGCGACCGGCGGCATCCCGCTCCTGTATCTCGGGGACGAGGTCGCGCAACTGAACGACCCGACCTACGCCGACGATCCCGTCCGCCGCGGTGACAGCCGCTGGGTGCACCGGGGACAACGACCGCGCGACCGCTATGCCGCCAAGAACGACGACACGACCGTGCCCGGACGTGTCTTCCGTCGCATGACGAAGCTCATCTCCGTGCGGCAGTCCACGCCCGAGCTCGCCGGCAACGCCCTGCTCCCCTTCCACACGCCGTATCGGAGCGTCGTCGGCTTCCAACGTCCCGCGCCGGACGACGCGACGCGCGTGCTCGTGCTGGCCAACGTCGGCGATGCCGAGGTCGCCATCGACGCGCTCACCCTGTCGGGCTTCGAGCGCACGGCGCACGACCTGGTGCACGACGCCGAGATCGACCTCGACGACGGGATCGCCCTTCCCGCACACGGCTTCGTGTGGCTGCGGGTCCGGCCCGTCTGAGACGACCGGACGACGTCGGCTCGGGTCAGGCTCCCGCGCGGATCGGCAGACGCAGCCGCACGCTCGTGCCGCGTCCGTGCTGCGAGCGCAGGGCGACATCGCCGCCGTGCTTGTGCGCGACGATACGGACGAGGGAGAGACCGAGGCCGGAGCCCTCGACCTTGCGCGCATGGGAACCGCGCCAGAGCTCGTCCCACACCTGGGCGAGCTCGTCGTCGGCGATCCCCCACCCGGTGTCGGCGACCTCGATCGTGAGCCAGCCCGTCTCCTCCACGCCCCGCACCTCGATCCGCGCCCCCTCGTCGGAGTACTTGGCGGCATTGACGAGCAGGTTGCGGAGGGCGACGGCCAGCAGATCGGGATCCCCCGAGATCTCCGGGAGCGGCCAGGGGGCGGTCGGAAGGTCCACCGCGATCTCCCGTGCGGCGCCGCGCGCCGCCAGCTCACGGCCGAGGGCATCAGCCTCTTCGCGGACGATCGCGGCGACATCGACCTGCTCGCGGTCCAGCTCCCGCGACTCGAGCGACGCGAGGGCTCGCAGCTCTCCGACCAGGAGCGCGAGCCGGTCGGCCTGGGCCGCAGCGACGGTGAGGTTCGGGGAGGACTCCTCGCCCTGTTCGGCGGCCAGCGCGGTGCGGATCGCGGTCACGGGGTTCTTCAGCTCGTGATCGAGGCGGGAGAGGAACCGCCGGTGCGCGTCGCGCTCGGCGGCCTCGGCCTCGCTCCGGCCGCGTGCGTACGCGTCCTCGCGACCGCGTCGCCCCGCGCGGCGACCGAACCACAGAGCGAGCACGGCGAGCGCGACCACGAGCACGACCACGACGGCGGCGGTGACTACGGGCACCCCGACGACGAACGTCCCTCCCAGGAAGCCGCTCATCCGGCCCTCACCTCCCCCGCGAAACGGTAGCCGACGCCCGCGATCGTCTCGATCCAGCGCGGCCGTTGCGGGTCGTCGCCGAGCACCCGGCGGAGCTCGGCGACGCGATGGTCGACGGCGCGCGTGGTGACGGCGAACTCGAACCCCCACAGCGCCTGGAGCAGGTGCTCCCGTGTGTGCACCTCGCCCGGGTGGGCCATGAGGTAGTCCAGGAGAGCGATCGCCTTCGGGGTCAGTTCCCGCGAATCTCCCTCCACGCGCACCCGCCGAGCGGCACGGTCGAGCTCGAGCCCATCGGCGAGGAGCGTCGGCGCGCTCACGAGGGGACGGCCGCCGGTGGTGCGGCGGAGCACGGCACGGATGCGGGAGACGAGCTCCGGCGGATCGAACGGCTTGCCGAGGTAGTCGTCCGCCCCGTCGTCGAGGGCCGCGACGCGCTCGAACGACGCGTCGATCTTGGTGAGGAGGATGACCGGCGTCCACCGTTCCTCGCGGCGCAGCCGACGGACGAGCTCACGACCGTCGAGGACCGGCATCATCACGTCGGACACGACGATGTCGATCACCTCCCGGCCGAGCGCCTCGAGCGCCTGCTCCCCGTCGGAGGCGACCACGACCCG
The DNA here is from genome assembly GCF_001620065.1 of Microbacterium sp. TNHR37B. Taxonomy (GTDB): domain Bacteria; phylum Actinomycetota; class Actinomycetes; order Actinomycetales; family Microbacteriaceae; genus Microbacterium. The sequence goes on along the minus strand of NZ_LQGV01000004.1, from coordinate 309,568 downwards.
GAAGCCGCTGCGCTCCAGGTAGGGCGCGAGTGTCGAGGTGATCGCTTCCTCGTCGTCGACGAGGAGCACGCACGGCGCGGCGGCGGGAGTCATTGCGTGACGCCCCACCAGACGGCGGCGCCGACGATCAGGAAGAACACGACGCCGAGCGCGATCGTCGCGTACCCCAGGACGAGTCCGATGACGGCGAGCGCCGTTCCGTCGGCCCCCGTCTGCCGGATGCGTCCGAGTGCCACGTGGCCGAGCACGACCGGGACGATCCCCAGGCCGCACAGGGCCGTCACGAGCGACGCGATCGCCAGGCCATCGGTGCGGCGCGGCTGCGGGGCGGGGGCGAAGGCCGGAGCGGCGGCGGGCAGCGTGTGCATGTCAGCGCTCCTCGGCCGGGAGGACGACGTTCATCGTTCCGGTGTCGGAGACGACGGGCGATCCGCTCTCCCAGAACACCTCATTGCCGACCCCCGTGACCTCGACCGCGTCGGCCCCGGCGACGATGACGGTGGAGGCATCGGCGCCCACCGTGAGCGTCCCGACCTGGCGGGCGAGGACGACAACGCCCGCGCCTTCCACCGTCACGGTGTCGCAGTCGTCGGTGATCTGGAGCACGGTAGCGTCGGCGGTCACGTCGGCGCGGCCGTCGACGCAGCTGACGACGCCCGACACCCGCGACTGCCAGTGGTCACGCGTGGCCCGCGCCGCGGCAGCGGGGTCGGTCTCGGTGCCGCCGTTGCCCGCGTCGGTCGCGGAGGGGTCCGGGTCGGCCGGATCCGCGCCGGTCTGGGTGCCGGTGGGGGCGGAGGCCGCCGGGGACGGCTTCTCGCGGGCGGGCTCGAACGAGACCGTGCACCCGGCGAGACCGAGGGAGACGGCGCCGAGCGCCGCGAGCGTCCAGATCGACCGGGCGAGGCCGGCACGACGCGGCGACGAGGCGGGAGCAGTGGGCTGCGGTGTTCTCATGGCATCGACGGTAACGGGGCGGCGGGCACCGGTGGTCGCGACGGTGTCGCAGCCGTGTCGCAGATCTGCGACATCGCCGCCGCCGTCACGACGCCGCGGAGACGACGAGAGCCCCGCAGCATGCCGCGGGGCTCTCGTGACTGTCTCAACACAGTGCGCGCCCGAAGGGACTCGAACCCCTAACCTTCTGATCCGTAGTCAGATGCTCTATCCATTGAGCTACGGGCGCATGGTCTCCGCTCTCGCGAAGGCCAGCGTCCAGAATACCCCACACCGGGCGAGACGACGAATCGGCGAGCTATTCGAGCTCCGCGGGGTCGAACGACGGCGCGGGAGACGCGACATCCACCGGCCCCGGCTCCTCCCCGGCCTCACGCAGCTCGCGCTGTTTCACCATGCTGCGACGACGGGAGGTGAGCTTGGGAAGGTCGACGAGGCGCAGCGCTTGCATCCGGGCCGCCCGCATCCGCTCGTAGTCGGGATCGAGGTCCGGACGGGCCGCCTCGATGCGCAGCGTCCGGTCGATGTTCTTCGCCACCTCCGCCCACGCGACGTCCCGCGCATCGAGGATGAGCTTGCGCAACTCCTCCTCGTCCCCCGCGCGCTCGCGCAGCTCGTGGGCAACGTGCAGCGACTGTTTCTGGCGGCGGCGCAGGTTGCGCACGTCGCGGCTGCGGTAGTCGTGCGTCCCGTCGGAGTCGCTGTGCCGCCCCCGCGCGTGCTTGCGCTCGCGCTCGGTGCGTGCGGCGTCCGCCTCCGCCTCGTCGGCCAGCGTGATGAGCGCCTCCCGCGCTTCGGGCAGGTAGCGCTCGACGTCGAAGTCCTCCCCATCGGCGAGGATGTGCATGAGCATGCGGTTTTTCAGGCTCAGCCGCGTGGCCGCGGAGGCGATGTACAACCCCTCGGCGACGACATCGCGGGTGCGCACCCGCTTCCGCTTCTCAGCCACGATTCTCCCGCTATCGATCCTACGGAACCGGATCGAGGAGAATCGAGGCCGACGGCGGATCAAATCCCGCCCGGGCCCGCAGGACACCTCGGGTCGCACGAGGCGACGGAACGGAAGAGGCGACGATGCCCAGATTGGACGTCCGCGGCGCAACGAGCGTCGTCACGGGGGCCGCGAGCGGGATGGGGGCCGAGGTCGCGCGCGAACTCGCCCAGCGCGGTGCCCGCCTCGCCCTCCTGGATCGGAACGAGGACGGGATCGCCGCGGTCGCAGCGACCCTCCCCGGCGCCGGCCACACGACGCACCCCGTCGATGTCCGCGACGACGAGGCCGTCGGCGACGCCGTGGCCGAGGTGACCCGCCGCCACCCACGGGTCCAGACCCTCATCACGTGCGCGGGATCCTCCATGCTCGGCAGCCTCGATCAGCTCACGATGGAGGAGATGCGCTGGCTCATGGACGTGAACCTGTGGGGCACCGTGAACGTCACCCGCGCGCTCCTGCCCGCCCTCCGCCGCGAGCCCGCCGCCCACATCACGCACCTTGTCTCGATCTATGGCCTGGCTGCCCCCGCCGGCCGCATCCCCTACGCGATGAGCAAGTACGCGGTGCGCGGGTTCAGCGAGGCGCTGCGGCACGAGCTGGAGGGGAGCACCGTGACCGTGGGCGCCGTCTATCCAGCCGGGGTGAAGACGGGCATCATCCTGCACGGGCGCTACGCGGCGGCACTGGACCCCGCGATCGCGCAGCGGGCCGCGACCGCTCAGGCGCGGATGTACCACACCGAGCCGGAGACCGCCGCGCGCCGGATCGTCGAGGCGACGCTCACCCGGCGCGCACGGACCATGGTCGGGCGGGAGGCGCGCCTGGTCGACGTCCTCACACGGCTCACCCCCGTGCACTACTGGGGCGCGATGCGGCGCCCGCTCCGCGACGCGATCGACACCACGACGCCTGTCGCCGATTCGTAACCGCATCTGGCGAGCGACATAGAAGGCGCATAGCAGCGACGGGCTTCATGGAATCCGGACACACGTCAGGAGCCCAGATGAATCCCTTCACCATCATCGCCATCGACCTCACCGCGATCGCGATCCTCTCCTTCGGGGTCTACTACCCGCGTCACCGACGCCGCGACCTGGCTGTCGCCTTCGTCGGGGTGAACGTCGGAGTGCTCGCCGTCTCGATGGTGCTCGCCGACACGACGGTGGGGGCGGGCCTGGGCCTCGGTCTCTTCGGCGTCCTGTCGATCATCCGGTTGCGCTCCCGCGAGATCGAGCAGAGCGAGATGGCCTACTACCTCGCGGCGCTGGCGCTGGGGCTCGTCGCAGGACTGTCGACCAGCGTCACCTGGACGACCGCCGGGCTCATGACGCTGGTCGTGGGCGTGCTCGCGATCGTCGACAGCCCCGCGCTGCTGCGTCGCTCGCGCGAGCAGACTCTCGTGCTGGACCGCGCCTATCCCGACGAGGACGAGGCCCGCCTCGCGGTGGAGTCTCTCCTCAGCGCGAGAGTGCACCGGCTCACCGTGCGCAACCTCGACTTCGTCTCGGACACCACGACGGTCGACGTGCGCTACACCGCCCGCCCCTCCGGCTCTGTCCCCGCCGTGGCCGAGCCCCTCCCGGAGTCGATCGCGCAGGTGACCCGATGAGCGCCGCCCCGTCGACGCGCCCGCGCCGCTCAGCCGCCTGGACGGCCTGCGCACGGTCGACCTCGACACGCTCAACGCCGCCGCCGGGCTTCAGACCCGTGTCGACCGCAAGTACATCCTCCCCGCGCCCGCTCTCCCGGCCGTGCTCACCGGCCTCCCGGCGGAGAGCGAGGTGCTGGAGATCGGTGGGGAGCGGGCCCTGCGCTACGCCTCGCAGTACTTCGACACCCCCGACTTCGACAGCTACTTCGGCGCCGCACGCGGACGTCGCCGGCGGTTCAAAGTGCGCGCGCGCACCTATCTCGACTCGGGCGGCTCGTTCCTGGAGGTGAAGACCCGCGGCGCGCGGTCGGCGACGGTCAAGGACCGCGTGCCGGTGATCGGCGACGGGCTGGACGCGGACGCCGTCGCCTACGCCACCGGTCTGCTCACCGACGCGGGGATCCCCGGCGCCGACGAGCTCGCCCACCGCCTCACGCCCGTGCTCCTCACCCGCTACCGTCGCGTGACGCTGCTCCTGCCGCCCTCCGCAGCCGGCGATGCCTCGCGGGCCACGATCGATGTCGACCTCACCTGGATCGGCGCTGACGGCACCCGGCTGCAGCTGCCGCGTTCGGTGATCATGGAGACGAAGTCCGGCCAGCGCGCCGGAGCACTCGACCGCACTCTCTGGCGGCACGGGTACCGCCCGGCCTCCCTATCGAAGTACGGCACGGGGATGGCGGCGCTGCACCCTTCCCTCCCCTCCCACAAATGGCGCCGCGTCCTCACGCGCCACTTCACCGCCGCGACGGTCACCTCCCCGGCCGCGTGATCGAAAGGACCTCCGATGACCTCCACCTCCTCCACTGCCCGCCGCGTCTGGCTGCTCGCCGCCCCGGCCCTGGCCCTCGGCCTCACCCTGGCCGGCTGCTCCGCCGTGGCGACGACCTCGTCGCCCGGCTCCACGACGAGCTCCTCGACCACCGAGACGACCTCTTCGGCGACCGGGACGACCGACGCGATGCAGACCGCCGCCGACGTCCTCGCCGGCGACCAGGAGACCCACGACACGAGCGACGACGCGGAATGGGACGCCGACGGCGCGACCACCGTCGCCCTCTCGGGCGCCGCCGCCACGGTCACCGGTGACGGCGCCGCGGTGGACGGGGCGACCGTCGTCATCTCGCAGCCGGGAACCTATGTCCTCTCCGGGTCTTACAGCGGTCAGGTGATCGTCGACAGCGATACCGACGGCCAGGTGCGCCTCGTCCTGGACGGCGTCGACATCGACACGACCGCCGGTGCCGCCATCGACGTTCGCGCCGCCGACGAGGCCGTGGTGATCCTTGCCGACGGGTCGACGAACAGCCTGAGCGACGCATCGAGCTACGCCGACGACGCCGACGCGAACGCCGCGTTGTACAGCTCCGCCGACCTCACCCTCACCGGCTCCGGGTCTCTGGATGTCACCGGCAACGGCAACGACGGCATCGCCTCCAGCGATGGCCTCGTCATCCAGTCGGGCGCCCTCACGGTGACCGCCGCCGACGACGGCATCCGCGGAAAGGACTACCTCGTCATCCGGGGCGGCGACATCACGGTCGATGCCGGCGGCGACGGTCTGAAGTCCGACAACGACGAAGACGCGGCCCGCGGCTACGTGCTGGCGGCGGCGGGAACAGTCGACATCGTCAGCGACGATGACGGGATCGATGCCGCCACCGATGTCGTCACGACCGGCGGAACCCTCTCGATCGTCTCGGGGGGCGGCGCCGGCACCGGCGACCCCGACGGCGGGGCGAAGGGCGTCTCGGCGGGGGTGATCGCCGTCTTCGAAGGCGGCACGATCGACATCGACGCCGCCGACGACGCGGTGAACGTGAACGCGTACGTGCACGCGGCGGGAGCGACGCTGACCCTCGCCTCCGGCGACGATGGCGTACACGCCGACCTGCAGCTGGTGGTCTCGGCCGGAGAGGTCACCGTGACGCAGGCGGTGGAGGGCCTCGAAGGCGGCCAGATCACCCTCTCGGGCGGTGCGACCTCGATCACCACCAGCGACGACGGGGTGAACGTCTCAGAACCCGACGCGGGGAGTGCCGAGCTCACCCTCATCATCAGCGACGGCACGCTCCTCGTGGATGCCGAAGGGGATGGTCTCGACGTGAACCAGGGCACGCTCACCCAGACCGGCGGCACCGTCGTCGTGTCCGGTCCGACCCGCAACGACAACGGCGCACTCGACGTCGACGGCGGGGCGACGATCTCCGGCGGCGTGCTGCTGGCGGCGGGGTCGTCCGGCATGGCCCTGGCGCCCTCGGCAGATTCCGACCAGGCCTCGGTCCAGTTCACGCTGCCCAGCGCGGTCAGCGCCGGAACGGTGCTCACGATCGTCGACTCCTCGGGCGACGAGGTGGCGACCTTCACGACGAGCAAGCAGACCCAGAGCGTCGTCTACTCCGGCCCGTCGCTCGTCAACGGGGACACCTACACCCTCACGTCGGGGGGTTCCGCCGGCACGACGGTCCTGGGCGGGCTGTCGGAGCGCGGATCCGCCGGGCCGTCCTCGCTGGCCACGGCGGTGGCGGGAGAACAGACCTCCTCCGAGAGGGGCGGCCCGGGCGGAGGCGGAGGCATGGGTGGAGGCGACAGAGGCGACGATCAGCGCCCCTGAGCGCCCGCCGCTGCGGGCAGTCAGCCGCCGAGCGTGCCCACGATCGCCTCGACGCGACGCGCGCGGGTCTCGGCGGCCTTCGCGCTCTCGACGTTCGTCACATGGGCTTTGCGGGCGCTCGGAGACAGACCGTCGAAGGCCGAACGCACTCCCGCGCGATCGAGCGCCTCGGCGAGATCGGTGGGCACCTCGACGGTACGCGGAGCCGTGTCGAGCTCCAGGTCGACCGTGATGGCGTCGCCGCCCGCGATCCCGCTCGCGGCACGCTTGTCCGAGCTGAACGGGATGAGGAACCGCCCACCCATGACCCCGATCGTGGACCGGTACTCGAAGCCGTTGACGTACACTACCACCGCTGCCCGCTTCCCTCCGCCCAGCGCCTCGACGACCTCCGGCGGGACCTCGATGCCGGTGTTGTTGCCCTGGAGCCGCATGACGGATTCGAAACGCATGTCCTGTGATTAGCACGCGCGATCGGCACTGACAACCCCGGTGCCCCGGCTCGCTTCGGCACGTAGGGTCGGTGACACCACCGATTCGTGGTGGCCTGCCAGAAGGGAGACGTCATGGGATTCATGGACGACGCCAAAGAGGTCGCCGAAACGACCGGACGCAAGATCAAGGAGGGGTGGGAGGACACCACCGACAAGATCGGCGACAAGGTCGACGAGGCCAAGGCTGACGCGAACGTGAGGAAGGCCGAGGCCGAGAAGGAATCCGTCGAGCGGCGCAACGACATCAAGGAGCACCTGCGCGACGAGAAGTGAGGCGACGACCTCACGGAATGCGAAGGGCCTCGGAGAGTACTCCGGGGCCTTTCTGCTGTCCGGCTCCGCGTGCCGCCCATCCGATCGGGACTCGGTGCCGAACAACTCCCGAGACGCGGCGACCGTCGCGTCCGGACCGGAGGTCTCTCTCATGCGCACGTCACCCAATCGCCTCGTCGCGACCGTCTTCGGAGCCGTCTACCTGCTGGTCGGCGCGCTGGGCTTCGCCGTCACCGGCGGCGTCGGCTTTCTCTCCACGAGCGGCGGGCTCCTCCTCGGGATCTTCGAGGTCAACCCGCTCCACAACGTCGCCCACCTGCTGATCGGCGCGGCCCTGCTGATCGCCGGACTGTCGTCGGCTCGCGCGGCCAAGGCCACCAACACCGTCGTGGGCGCCGCGTACCTGCTCCTGGGCATCGCCGGCTTCTTCCTCGTCGGTACGGCCGCGAACATCCTGGCCCTCAACACCTTCGACCACTTCCTGCACCTCGCCAGCGCTCTGGTGCTCCTGGGTGTGGGAATCGGCGCCGAGCGCGCGCACGGCCGCACGCTGACGGCCTGACGATGCGTCTGCAGGCGTGGCCGGCGCTCGCGTCGTGGGGCGCGGGGCTGATCCAGCTGGCCACCGGCGCGGGCATGCTCACCGCCGGTTCCAGCGGAGCCGGCCGCCCCTACGGCGTCGTCCTCGCGGTCGCGGGAGCGGCGACCCTCGCTTGGGGGGTGGTGTGGCTTTCCCGGGCGCGCCACCCCCGCCTCGGCATCGGGATCGCCGTGTCGGGAGTGCTCCTGACCGCCGGTGCGCTCGCGGTGGACGCCGTCCACGTGTCGGTACTCGCGGTGGCGGTCGCCACGGCACTGTCCGCCGTCGCGGGGGCATCCACCGCCGTCGTCCTCCGTCGCAGCGCACGCCCGGCGGCACCCCGCCGGGCGTCGTCAGGGTCCGGGATGGGTGGCCTCCTCGCGGCGGCCGTCGTGGTCGCGGCCCTCGTCACGCCCGCGCTCGCCTCGACCGAGGCGGGACGCCTGGCCCCTGACCACGGCGCGCACACGTTCGTCACCGACCACGGCCACGGTCACTGATCTCGCCGCGGAACCGGCTCAGAGCGGCGAGATCCGCCAGGACGCCCCCGCGGTCGCTCCCGGCTCGATCAGGAGGAGTCCGGCGTCGTACGGGTAGGCGTCCGCGTTGAAGGCGTCGGGAGCGCACGTCATCGGCTCCACCGCCAGCCCGGCCCGGTGCGCCGGTGCCCCCGGGCCGCCGGGCTGGTCGGCGGTGTGCACCTGCACCCACGGGCAGCCCCGATCCCACGTGATCGCGACGCCCGTGCCATCGGCGGGATCGGTCAGGCGCACCGTCGCGGCGCCCGCGTCGTCCCGGTGCAACGCGGTGAACGCGTGGTCGATCTCGGCGACGCCGATCGCGCGGGGCGTGCGGAAGTCGAAGCGCTCGGCGTCGGAGTCCACTCCCGCCAGCGCCACCGGCGACAGGCGATCGGCCGTGACCTCCAGCACCTCGTCGGCGGGGAGGTGGAGGATCCACTCGTCGAGCGGATGCGACCCGGCCACGAGGTAGGGATGGGGACCGGTGCCGAACGGGGCCCGACGGTCGCTCTCGTTGGTGGCCGCGACGCGCTGCGTGAGACCGTCCGCCGCCAGCGTGTAGGTCGTCTCCACTCGCACCCGCCAGGGATAGCCGAGCTGCGGCTGGATCACCGCGGCGAGGGTCACATGATCAGGGCCGCGATCGATCGCCTCGAAATCGAGCCATGCGACCAGGCCGTGAAGCGCGTGATGGCGCTCGGGCTCGGTCAGGGCCGTCTGATACGCCGTGCCCTCGACCGTGTAGGCACCGTCGACGATGCGGTTCGGCCACGGCGCCAGCGTCGCGCCCCGGTAGCCCGGGCGCACCTCGTCGGCATCGAAGGGGACCACGAGATCGCGGCCGCCGCGGCGATAGAGCCGCAGGGAGGCCCCGATGCTCGCGATCACCGCCTCGTCATCACCCGCTCGGAGCGTGTACTGCGTGCCGGAGAGCGGAGTGCGTGCCATGAGTGTCAGAGTCCCTGTGCGAGTCGGTAATAGGCCTGGTTCCAACGGATCTCCCGCTGGAAGTCACGCACCGTCGTCGCCTCGTCGATCACGAGGAGCTCGGTCCGGGCGATCTCCGCGAAGTCACGGAACACCTCGATACCGACGGCGGTCGTCATGACAGTATGGTGCGCCGCACCGGCGGTGAGCCAGCACGCCGCGCTCGTGGCGAAGTCCGGCGCCGGCTTCCAGACCGCGCGGCCCACGGGGAGCTGCGGCAGATCGGGGGCCTCGACGTTCTCGACCACGTTGGCGACGAGGCGGAAGCGGTCGCGCATGTCGCTCATCGCCACCACCAGCGCAGGCCCCGGGTCGGCGGTGAAGACGAGGCGGACCGGGTCGTCCTTGCCGCCGATGCCGAGCGGGTGCACCTCCAGCCGGGGACGCGCGCTCGTCAGCGACGGGGCGACCTCGAGCATGTGGGCGCCGAGGATCTTCTCCTCCCCCGCGACGAGGTCGTAGGTGTAGTCCTCCATCAGCGAGGCCCCGCCCGGGAGGCCCGCCCCCATGACGTTGGCGACGCGGACGAGGATCGCCGTCTTCCAGTCCCCCTCGGCGCCGAAGCCGTAGCCCTCGGCCATGAGCCGCTGCACCGCGAGCCCCGGAAGCTGCGTGAGTGCGCCGAGGTCCTCGAACGAGGTCGTGAACGCGCCGAATCCGCCCTCCTCCAGGAACGAGCGCAGCCCGAGCTCGATCGCGGCGCCGTCGCGGAGCGAGCTGTGCCGCTCGGCACCGGGTCGCAGCTCCGGAGCCACGTCGTACTCGTCGAGATACACCTGCACGAGAGCGTCGATGTCGGCGTCGGAGGCGGCAGCGACCGCGTCGGCGAGCTCGTTGACGCCCCACGTGTTCACCTGCACGCCGAAGCGCAGCTCGGCCTCGGTCTTGTCGCCCTCGGTGACCGCGACATAGCGCATGTTGTCGCCGAAGCGGGCGAGCTTGAGGGTGCGGACGGCCTGCCAGCCGGCGGCGGCCCGCTGCCAGTCCTCCACCTGCCGGAGGACCGCCGGGTTCGAGACGTGGCCGACCACGGTCTTGCGGGCGACCCCCAGCCGCGTCTGGATGTACCCGAACTCGCGGTCGCCGTGCGCGGCCTGGTTGAGGTTCATGAAGTCGAAGTCGATGTCGGCCCAGGGCAGCTCGACGTTGGCCTGCGTGTGGAGGTGGAGGAGCGGCTTCTGCAGTGCGTCCAGACCCGAGATCCACATCTTGGCGGGGCTGAAGGTGTGCATCCAGGCGATGACGCCGATGACCGAGTCGTCGGCGTTGGCGTCGAGAGCCAAGCGCCGGATGGCGTCGGAGTCGGTGAGCACCGGCTTCCACTCGACGCGGACCGGGAGCCCGGCGAGGCCTTCCGCGACCGCCTGCGACTGCGCCGCGACCTGGCGGAGCGTCTCCTCCCCGTAGAGGTGCTGGCTGCCGGTGACGAACCAGACGGTGTACGAATCGAGCGAGGTGTTGAGGGCCATGAGGAACTCCTAGTCGAGAGGGGAAAGAGGGTCAGAGAGCCTCGACGGCGGCGCGCTCGGCGGCGAGACCCGCGGCGTATCGGTCGAGGTAGGCGGCGTACCCGGCCACGTCGGCCGGGTCGGGGTCGGCGACGGTGAGGGCGGTCGCCGCGAAGACGCGATCGGCGAGGTAGTCACCGAGGGCCGCGCCCTCGCCGTCGATGAGGTAGGACGCGAGCACCGCGATCCCCCACGCTCCGCCTTCCGAGGCGCGGTCGTCGACGGCGACGGGAGCGTTGAGGGCGGCAGCGAGGAAACGCTGCGCGACCCCGGCGGTGCGGAACATCCCGCCGTGGGCGAACATCCGGTCGAGCTCGACGCCCTCGCCGTCGAGCACCCGCATGCCGAGGCTGAGCGTCGCGAACACGCCGTAGAGCTGCGCGCGCATGAAGTTCGCGAGGGTGAGCCTGCTCTCCGGCGTGCGGACGACGAGGGGCCTGCCCTCATCGGTGCCGACGATCGGCTCCCCCGCGAGATGGTTGTAGGCCAGCAGCCCGCCGGCATCGGCCTCACCGGCCAGCGCCTCGGCGAAAAGCGTGCCGTAGACGGCATCGGCGGGAAGCGCTGAGCCTCCTGCCTCGGCGAAGCGGCGGAAGAGGTCGACCCAGGCCGCCAGCTCGCTCGCGCCGTTGTTGCAGTGGACCATCGCCACCGCATCGCCGGCGGGCGTGGTCACGAGGTCGAGCTCGTGGTGGGGGTGCGCGAGGGGCCTCTCCAGGACGACCATCGCGAAGATGCTCGTTCCCGCCGAGACGTTCCCGGTCCGCGGTGCGACCGACGCGGTGGCGACCATTCCCGTCCCCGCATCGCCCTCGGGCGGACAGAAGGGGATACCCGGCCGGAGCGTTCCCGTGGGGTCCAGGAGCGCAGCGCCGTCCTCGGTGAGCCGTCCGGCATCGGCGCCCGCGACCAGCACCTCGGGCAGGAGGTCGCGAAGCGGGCGCGGGGCCGAGCCCGTGCGCTGGTCGTAGAGCGCGACGAGTCGTTCGTCGTAATCACGCGTGGCGCTGTCGATCGGGAACACGCCGGAGGCGTCACCGACGCCGAGCACGCGGCGTCCGGTGAGGCGCTCGTGCACGAAGCCGGCGAGCGTCGTGATGCCGTGAATCGCGGAGACGTGGGGCTCGGCGTCGAGGATCGCCTGGCGCAGGTGCGCGATCGACCAGCGGAGCGGGATGTTCACGCCCAGCAGCTCGCTGAGCTCCGCCGCCGCGGCGCCCGTGTTGGTGTTGCGCCACGTGCGGAAGGGGACGAGGAGCCGTCCTTCCCCGTCGAGAGCGAGGTAGCCGTGCATCATGGCGGACACGCCCAGGGCTCCGACCGTCTCCAGGGGAACGCCGTGCCGCGCGCGGACGTCGTCGACGAGGGCGGCGTACGCGGCGCGCAGGCCCGCCCAGACCTCCTCTTCCGCATACGTCCACAGCCTGTCCACGAAAGCGTTCTCCCACTCGTGGCTGCCGACGGCGAGGACGGTGGTGGGGTCGTCGGCGTCGATGAGGCAGGCCTTGATGCGGGTCGATCCCAGTTCGATCCCGAGCGTCGTGCGTGCCCGGACGATCTGCTCACGGGCGTCGGCGGCGCTCATCGGCGGTCGTCCGTGTTCTGTCCGTAGACGTTCTGGTAACGGTCGTACAGAGCGTCGATCGCCTCCTGCGGCAGGGGGATCAGCTCACCGCCCTGGCGTGCGATGTGCACCGTGCGGGCGACATCCTCGAGCATGACTGCGGCCTTCACGGCGTCCTTCGCCGAGGCCCCGATCGTGAACGGTCCGTGGTTCTGCATGAGCACGCCGCGGCTCCGGTGGCCTCGCAACGTCTCGACGATCCCGCGTCCGATCGAGTCGTCGCCGATGATCGCGAAGGGTCCGACGGGAATCGGGCCCCCGAACTCGTCCGCCATCGCCGTGATGACGCAGGGGATCTCCTCGCCGCGGGCCGCCCAGGCGACGCCGTACGTGGAGTGCGTGTGCACGACGCCGCCGACCTCGGGCATGTGCCGGTAGACGTAGGCGTGTGCGGCGGTGTCGCTGGAGGGCGACCGGTCGCTTCCCGGGGTGCCCGGGATGACGTTGCCGTCGAGGTCGCAGAGGATCATGTTCTCCGGCGCCAGGTCGTCGTACGAGACTCCGGACGGCTTGATGACGAACAGGTCGCGCTCCGGGTCGTCGCCCACGCGTACGCGGCCGGAGACGTTTCCGCCCGTCCAGACGATGAGCGCGTACCGGACGAGCTCGGCGTGCAGTGCCGCGACGTCGGCGCGGACGCGCGCGATCTCCGCCTCCACCTCGGCCGGGAAGGCGCTCGTCGCGGGGGAAGCGCTGGTCTTCGGGAAAGCGCTGGTCGCCGGGGAAGCGCTGGTCGCCGGGGAAGCGCTGGTCTTCGGATCCTGCTGGCTCACGGGGAACTCCATCGTGCTCGCGCGATCGGTCATCGATCACTCCGCCATGTTACCGGTAACATACCTGATTCCCGTCGCTCACGTGGCACAACTTGCTGCCACCTCGCGCTCAGGTGGCACAACTTGCTGCCACCCGCCGCCTGAAGCAACGAAGTGCGCCACCTGAGCGACCCGGCCGGGCCCCGGCCCGGCGCGGGAGGAGAGGGAAGGGGAAGGGGATCAGGGGGAAGGGGGATCAGGGGAAGGGGATCAGGGGGAAGGGGGATCAGGGGAAGGGGATCAGGGGGAAGAGGGATCAGGGGGTGGGGCGGTGGAGGCGCGGGCGACGAGCTGCGGCGGGGCGGGGTCGGCGTCGACCGGAAGGCCGAGGGCGGCCGAGACGGCGCGGCGTGCTTCGCCGGCGAGGTCGAGCCGGACGGTCGTCAGCGCGGGGCGGTAGAAGGCGGCATCCGGGTTGTCGTCAAAGCCGGCCACACTGACCTCCGCGGGAACCGAGACGCCCCGTGCGGCGAGACCCGCCACGAGCCCGAGCGCCATCTGGTCGTTGGCGACGACGATCGCGGTCGGTCCGCCGTCCGCTCCGACCACCTCGGCGACGGAGACGGCCGCCGCCTCCCCCGCCGCCGCACTCCAGTCGCCCCGCCAGCGCCCCGCGTCGGCGAGGCCGTGCCGGACGAAGGCGCGCTCCACTCCAGCGTCGCGCGCCGTGGCCTCCACCCAGTCGGCGGGGCCGGAGAGTCGTCCGATCCGGCGATGACCGAGCGTCACGAGGTGGTCCACGGCCCGCTCCGCCCCCTCGCTCTGCCGCTGCGCGCCGGGGCCGGCGTGAAGGGCCACGACCGGCACGGCGCCGGCCGCGTTCCGCGTGATCTCGAGGGTGCGCACGTGCGGCGCGAGGACGACCACCCCGTCCACCCCCTGGGCGAGGAGGTGCTCCAGCGCCGAGCGCACCGATGCCTCGTCAGCCGCATCGGCGTACGCCGTGGCGATCCAGCGATCGCGCTCGCGCGCGGCCGCGGCCAGCGCAGCGATGCCGACGGAGGGTCCGTACAGGGTCGCGTCGGAGGCGATGACCCCGAGCGTGCGGGTGGTCGCCGTGCCGAGGGAGCGGGCCGCGTTGTTGACCCGGTAGCCGAGCTCGGCCATGGCGGCGCGCACGCGTTCGCGCGTCTCCGGACGGATGTGCGGGTGGTCGTTGATGACCCGGGAGACGGTCTGCGTGGACACCCCGGCGTGAGCGGCGACGTCGCGGACCCCCACGCGCACCCCGGCGCGACCGGCGACATCCCGGCCCGCGAGCTCTCGATCCATGGCCCCCTCCGCAGTCAGGGTAGCGCTCGCCACTGCGTCTACCGACCGATGCGCGTCGCGGGGGACAACAGAATGTGATCGCTCACCCCACGGCGCTAACCGCGTCCTCACGGAGGCGGCGAAGCGACCCTCGATTCGCCAGCGTTACGGATTTGTTACCGCTCACATCTTGCGCGGAGTCGGAATGTGAAGGCTAACATTTCGACCACAGGCGCACCGAAGGTCTGTACTCACGACACCGACGTCGTACGTCGGTCCCGAACGAGGAGGTTTGCGGGATGAAGAAGAAGATGCTCGCCGGAGCCGCGCTGCTCAGCGCCATGGCCCTGGCATTCACCGGCTGTGCCGGCAACACGAGCCCGGGCGCCAGCGGCGAGCCGGGAGACGGCGGAGACGTCATCAAGGTCGGCTTCGCGCAGACCGGATCCGAGTCGGGCTGGCGCTCGGCGAACACCGAGTCGATGAAGGAAGCGTTCTCCAAGGAGAACGGCTTCGACCTGGTCTTCAACGCGGCCGACAATAAGCAGGAGGCGCAGATCGCCGCCGTCCGCAGCTTCATCAACCAGGGCGTCGACGCGATCGTCATCGCCCCCATCACGGTCGACGGCTGGGACGACGTGCTCAAGGAGGCCCAGGACGCGCAGATCCCGGTGATCCTGGAAGACCGCACGGTCTCGGCCAGCGAAGACCTCTACGCCTCGTGGGTCGGCCTCGACTTCGAGCAGGAGGGTCGTACCGCCGGCGAGTGGGTCAAGGAGAACTTCGACGGCAAGGGCGCGAACCTCGTGATCCTCGAGGGCACCACCGGCTCCTCGGCGGCCCTGGACCGGGCGACGGGCTTCGGAGAGGCGATCAAGGGCACCGACATCAACGTGCTCGACTCGCAGACCGGTGACTTCACGCGCGACGGCGGCAAGAAGGTCATGGAGGGCTACCTCCAGAAGTACGGCAAGGACATCGATGTGCTGTTCGCGCACAACGACGACATGGGCCTCGGGGCCCTCGACGCCATCAAGGCGGCGGGTCTGACCCCCGGCAAGGACATCCAGATCGTCACGATCGACGCCGTCAAGGACGGCATGACGGCGCTGGCCAATGGTGAGTTCAACTTCATCGTGGAGTGCAACCCGCTCCTGGGCGAGAAGGCCGCCGAGCTCGTCAAGGACGTGCTGGCCGGCAAGACCGTCGAGAAGAAGACGATCGTCGAGGACCAGTCCTTCACGCAGGAACAGGCGAAGGAAGTCCTGGACTCGCGTCCCTACTGATCCTGACCCGAGGGGGCCGGCCGTGCGCCGGCCCCCTCCCTCTCCCTGCCCCACGAGAAGGAAGCCACCCATGGTCGACACCCCACCCGCCGTCGTCGAGATGCGCGGGATCACGGTCGAGTTCCCCGGAGTCAAAGCCCTCGACGGGGTGGACGTCACGCTCCGCGCGGGCGAGGTCCACACCCTCATGGGCGAGAACGGCGCCGGCAAGTCCACCCTCATCAAAGCGCTGACCGGCGTCTACCGGGTCAGCGCCGGCACCATCACGGTGCGCGGAGAGAAGCGGGTCTTCCGCTCCACGGCCGATGCCCAGGCCGCCGGGATCTCCACCGTGTACCAGGAGGTCAACCTCTGCACCAACCTGTCCGTCGGCGAGAACGTCATGCTCGGGCACGAGGTGCGCCGTGCGGGCGGCATCGACTGGCGCGCGACGCACCGCGAAGCAGCGCGCCACCTTCAGTCTCTGGGCGTCCAGATCGACACCCACTCCATCCTCGGCACGCATTCGATCGCGCTCCAGCAGCTCGTCGCGATCAGCCGCGCGATGGTCACCGACGCGAGCGTGCTCGTGCTCGACGAGCCCACCTCGAGCCTGGACCGCGGAGAGGTGGAGCAGCTGTTCGCGGTCGTCCGCGAGCTCCGCGACCGCGGCGTGGCGATCCTGTTCGTCACACACTTCCTCGACCAGGTCTATGAGATCTCCGACCGGCTGACCGTGCTCCGCAACGGCCGGCTCGTGAGCGAGCACCTGGCCGCCGAGCTTCCCCGCGGCGAGCTGATCGCGAAGATGATCGGCCGCGAGCTCGACGAGCTCGACGCGATCTCCCGCGCCGCCGACCGCGAGATCGACAGGTCCGGCGCCCCCGTCCTCCGCGCCGTGGGAGTCGGCAAGAAGGGCGTCCTGGAACCGGTCGACGTCGACGTCTACGACGGCGAGGTCGTCGGGATCGCCGGGCTCCTGGGGTCGGGTCGCACCGAGCTCGTCCGCCTCCTCTACGGCGCGGACCGCGCCGACACCGGCGAGACCGAGGTGCGCGGCGCTCCGGCCCGCATCACGACGCCGCGCGCCGCGATCGACCGCCGCATCGCCTTCTCCTCCGAGGACCGCCGCGCGGAGGGCATCATCGGCGACCTCACCGTCGCGGAGAACATGGTGCTGGGCCTGCAGGCGCAGCGGGGCGCGCTTCGCAAGATCGGCAAGGCGGAGCAGGACGCGATCGTCGACGAGTACATCACCGCGCTCGGCATCCGCCCGGCCAACCCTCACGCCCTGCTGCGGAACCTCTCCGGCGGCAACCAGCAGAAGGTGCTCCTCGCGCGGTGGCTCGCGACGGCGCCGCAGCTGCTGATTCTCGACGAGCCCACCCGCGGCATCGACGTCGGCGCGAAGGCCGACATCCAGCGCAAGGTCGCCGAGCTGTCGGCGCAGGGACTGGCCGTCGTGTTCATCTCGTCGGAGTTGGAAGAGGTCGTCCGCATCTCCCAGCGCATCGCCGTGATGCGAGACCGTCGTAAGATCAGCGAACTCGACTCGGCCGGCATCCACGTCGACGACCTCGTGGACGTGATCGCACAGGAGTCGCCCACCGCCAGCACGCTCGCCCCCGCCTCCGAGACGGCGCCGTCTCGGGACGACACCCCCCGCTCCCTCGAGAACCCGGAGTCCGCGGCATGAAAGCCCTCGTCACGCATCGGCTGTTCTGGCCGATCGTCGCCCTCCTCGCCCTGATCGTCATCAACACGATCG
Organism: Microbacterium sp. TNHR37B; assembly: GCF_001620065.1. Taxonomy (GTDB): domain Bacteria; phylum Actinomycetota; class Actinomycetes; order Actinomycetales; family Microbacteriaceae; genus Microbacterium. The sequence continues at coordinate 292,269 of NZ_LQGV01000004.1, read as the reverse complement.
CGCGACCGTCGTTCATCTCCGTCACCGTCCAGAACGGACAGCTCTACGGCCCGCTCATCGACATCCTCCGCAACAGCGCGCCGCTCATGCTGGTGGCCCTCGGGATGACGATCGTGATCGCCACACGCGGCATCGACCTCTCCGTCGGCGCCATCATGGCCGTCTCCGGCGCCGTGGCCCTCACCTTCATCTCCGGGTCGGACGATCCGAACGGACTGCCGACGGTGATCATCGCGGTCCTCCTCGGCGTCGGCGTCGCGCTCGTCCTGGGGGTGTGGAACGGGTTCCTCGTGGCGGTCGTGGGCATCCAGCCGATCATCGCGACCCTGGTCCTGATGCTCGCCGGACGCGGGGTGGCCCTGCTGATCACCGGCGGCTTCATCACCACGATCAACAGCGAGCCGTACAAGTTCATGGCCCAGGGGTATGTCTTCGGACTCCCCTTCGCGTTCTACGTGTCGCTGTTCGCGATCGCCGTCGTGGCTCTCCTGGAACGGCGAACCGCCCTCGGCGTCCTCACCGAGGCGGTCGGAATCAACCCCGAGGCCAGCCGCCTCGCCGGTGTCCGCTCGCGCGGCATCATCTGGGGCGCGTACGCCGCCAGCGGGCTGCTCGCCGGGTTCGCCGGCATCCTCTACAGCTCCAACATCATGGCCGCCGACGCCAACGCCGCCGGCCTCTACATCGAGCTCGATGCGATCCTGGCCGTCGTCCTGGGCGGCACCTCGCTCATGGGCGGGAAGTTCTCCATCGCCGGCACCGTCGTCGGAGTCTTCACGATCCAGACCCTCAAATCGACGATCACCTTCCTCGGGGTCCCGCCCGCCGTGAGCCCGCTGTTCCTCGCGATCGTCGTGGTCGTCGTCGTGCTGGTGCAGTCGCCCCGCACGCGAGGACACCTCGGCAAGCTCATCCCCTCCCTCTCCCGCTCCGACTCGAAGGCGGTGGCCTCGTGAGCACCCTGACCGCAGCTCCCGCGACTCCGACCACGGGGGCGATGGACGTCGTCCGCCGCTTCCGCCGGCGCCACGCCTCGTGGCTGCCCGTGTTCGCCGCCGTCGTGATCTTCATCGCGATGCTCGTGGGCGCCCAGGCCTATTTCGGCAACTTCCTCACGCCGCGGGTGCTGTCCGCGCTCCTGCTCGACAACGCCTACCTGCTGATCCTCGCCGTCGGGATGACGTTCGTCATCCTCACCGGAGGCATCGACCTGTCGGTCGGGGCGGTCATGGCCTTCACCGGGATGATGGGGGCGAGCCTTCTCAGCCAAGGGCTTCCCACCGCCGTCGTCGTCCCCGTCATGATCGTGCTGGGAGCGGGGATGGGGCTCGCGGTCGGCGTGCTCGTGCAGTTCTTCGACGTGCAGCCCTTCATCGCCTCGCTCGCGGCGATGTTCGCCGCCCGCGGTCTCGCCTTCATGGTGAGCCTGTCGTCGGTGAAGGTCGAGGACCCCGCAATCCTCTGGCTGCAGTCGACCCGCCTCCAGGCGGCACCGGGCACCTTCTACATCACCCCGACCGGCATCATCGCCCTGCTCGTGGTGCTCACGGGAATCCTCGTGCTGCAGTACACGCGGTTCGGACGCACCGTGTACGCGATCGGCGGCAACGAGCAGTCCGCGCGCCTCATGGGCCTTCCCGTCGTGCGCACGAAGCTCCTCGTGTACGTCATCAGCGGCGTGTGCGCGGGCCTGGCGGGTGTCGTCTTCACCGCCTACACCGGCGCCGCCTACCCTCTCACCGGCGTCGGCACCGAGCTCGACACGATCGCCGCGGTGGTCATCGGCGGAACCCTCCTCTCCGGCGGGAGCGGCTTCGTCCTCGGCTCGATGATCGGCGTGTTCGTCTACGGCACGATCAAGACGGTCATCTCGTTCCTGGGCGCCGAACAGTCCTGGACCCGCATCATCATCGGCGCGATCCTGCTCGTGTTCGTGGTCATGCAGCGCGTGATCGTGACCCGGACCGCGACCAACCGACGGTGATCGCGACCGGCGCTCCCGCGCGGGGGCGCCGGCTCCGGGCATGATGGTCTCCATGGATCCGCGAGCGCAGGAGGGCGACGGCGCCCCCGCGGCTCCGCCGCGCCCCGCGGCGTCCGCCTCCCCGGTCGTGGAGATCACGGGAGCGACGGTGCGGTTCGGCGCCGAGACGGTGCTGGACGGCGTGGACTTCCGCCTGCTCCAGGGCGAAGTCCACTCGCTCATGGGCGAGAACGGCGCGGGCAAGTCCACCCTCATCAAGGCGCTCACCGGGGTGCTCCCCCTCGACGAGGGGACCATCCGGGTGGCCGGGGAGGAGACGCGGTTCGCCTCTCCCGCCGCCGCCATCGCGGCGGGGATCGGGACGGTGTACCAGGAGATCGATCTCCTTCCGAACCTCACGGTGGCCGAGAACATCTGCCTCGGACGGGAACCGCGCCGGTTCGGCGCGCTGGACTGGCGCACGATGAACCGCCGCGCGGCCGAGGCGCTCCAGGTGCTGGGCCTGGACATCGACCCGCAGTCGGTGCTGGGAACGCACTCGCTCGCCGTGCAGCAGCTGGTCGCGATCGCCCGGGCCACCTCGATCGATGTCCGGGTGCTGGTGCTCGACGAGCCCACCTCGAGCCTCGATCTCGACGAGGTGGCCGAGCTCTTCCGCGTCATGCGCGAGCTGACCGAGCGCGGTGTCGCGATCCTGTTCGTCTCGCACTTCCTCGATCAGGTCTACGAAGTCAGCGACCGCATCACGGTGCTGCGCGGCGGGCGCCTCGTGGGAGAGTACGTGCCCGCGGAGCTCCTCCGCGTCGGGCTCGTGGAGAAGATGCTCGGACGCACCAGCGAAGAGCTCACCGTCATCGACCGACCGGACTCCCCCGCGGGCGCCGCGGTGCCGGTCTTGGATGCGACCGGCCTCACCCGCGCGGCGGTGGGCCGCGGGATCGCCGAGGCCGACGTGCACGTCGCCGAAGGAGAAGTGCTGGGCCTCGCCGGGCTCCTGGGCTCGGGCCGCACGGAGCTCGCCCGCGCCCTCACCGGCGTCGACCGCCTCGACACCGGCTCCCTCTCGGTCGGCGGCCGGCCGGCCGAGCTGACCTCGCCACGACGAGGCATCGCGCTGGGGGTCGTCTACTCATCGGAGAACCGGCGCACCGAGGGCATCATCGGGGGCCTGAGCGTCCAGGACAACATCACCCTGGCGCTGCAGGCCGAGCGTGGCATCGTGCACCGCCTCGGCAACGCGCGGCGACGCGAGCTCGCCCAGAGCTGGATCGAAGCGCTCGACATCCGCCCCGCCGACCCCGATCGACTCGCCGGCACGCTCTCCGGCGGCAACCAGCAGAAGGTGCTGCTGGCGCGTCTTCTCGCGCTCTCCCCCCGCGTGCTGGTCCTCGACGAGCCCACCCGCGGGATCGATGTGGGCGCCAAAGTGGAGATCCAGCGGCTGGTCGGGGAACTCGCCGACAACGGCCTGTCGGTCGTCTTCATCTCCGCCGAGCTCGACGAGGTGCTCCGGGTCTCCCACCGGATCGCCGTGCTCCGGGCGGGGCGCATCGTCGACACGATCCCCGCCGAGCAGCTGACCCCCGATGCCCTCCTCGCCCTCGTCGTGCAGCCGGAGGACGCCTCGTGAGCGAAGAGCGCGGGGCGAAGTCGGCGAACATCTTCGACGTGGCGCGGCTGGCCGGGGTCTCGCACCAGACGGTCTCCCGCGTGCTGAACGACCTCCCCAATGTGCGCCCGGCCACCCGGGCCCGGGTGGAACAGGCGATCGCCCAGCTCCGCTACAGCCCGTCGCCCGCCGCGCGAGCCCTCGTCACCCGCCGCACCCGCACGATCGGGCTCGTCACCCCCAACACCGCCGACTTCGGGCCGGCATCGATCGCGATGCACTTCAACGTCGCGGCACGCGCCGAGCGCTACTCCGTCGATGCCGTCACCTCGCCCGGCCCGGATCCGGTGGCGGTGCGCACCGCGATCGAGGGGCTCCTGCGCCAGCGGGTGGACGCCATCGTCCTGATCGTGAACGACATCGGCGTGCTCGAGGTCGTGCGGGGATTGGAGCTGAGTCTCCCCGTGGTCGCAGCGGCGGCGACGCCGCGACGACACCCCCACCTCGTCTCGATCGACCAGTACCGGGGCGCGCGTGCCGCTGTCCGCCACCTCGCGGAGCTCGGCCACACCCGCATCCACCACCTCGCGGGGCCGGCGAGCAACCCCGACGCGCTCGAGCGCATCCGCGGGTGGCGCGATGAGCTGGCCGCACGGGGACTTCCCGCCGTCGACCCCCGGCACGGGGACTGGTCGGCGGCGAGCGGGCACGAGATCGGCACGACGCTGGAGGTGACCTCCGGATCGGCGGTCTTCGCGGCGAACGACCACATGGCGATCGGGCTCGTCTCTGCCCTCCGCGGCCGCGGGCTACAGGTCCCGGACGACGTGAGTGTCGTCGGCTTCGACGATGTCCCGGAAGCTCCCTTCCTCCTTCCTCCCCTGACGACCGTCCGACAGGACTTCCGGGCGCTCGGCGAGCTGATCATGCAGAAGGTGCTGGTCGCGGTGGAGGAGCCCGACCAGCTCACCGAGGACACCCCCTTGGCCACCCATCTCATCGTGCGCGAGTCGACACGCCCTCCCGCCTGACGAGGTGTCGCTCCCCGACCGGAGGTGACAGGCTGGGGGTATGCGCATCGCCGTCACCGGGTCGTCCGGAAAGCTGGGAACCGTCGTCGTCCGAGAGCTCACCGAGGCAGGTCACGAGGTGATCGGCCTCGACACCGTCGGCCCCCGCGGAGCGGGATTCGTGCAGGTCGATCTCACCGATTACGGGCAGGTGATCGACGCCCTCACGGCGGTCGGCGACCGTCACGACGGTGTCGACGCCCTCGTGCACCTCGCCGCGATCCCCGCCCCCGGCATCCGGCCCGATGTCGAGACCTTCCGCAACAACATCCTCAGCACCTTCCACGTCTTCTGGGCCGCGATCCGCCTCGGGATGACGCGGATCGTCTACGCCTCGAGCGAGACGGTGCAGGGGCTCCCCTTCGATGTGCCGCCGCCCTACATCCCGGTCGACGAGGACTACCCGGCCCGGCCCGAGTCGGTGTACTCCCTCGTCAAGCACCTGGAGGAGACGATGGCGGTCGAGCTCGTGCGCTGGCACCCCGAGGTCTCGATCACGGCACTGCGGTTCTCCAACGTCATGATCCCCGCCGACTACGCGGAGTTCCCCTCGTTCGACGCCGACCCCCGCCGGCGCAAGTGGAACCTCTGGAGCTACATCGATGCTCGTGACGGCGCGCAGGCGGTCCGGCGGGCACTGGAGACGGCACCGGCCGGATTCGACCACTTCCTCATCGCGGCCGCCGACACCGTCATGTCCCGGCCCAACGCGGAGCTCGTGGCCGAGGTGTTCCCCGGCGTCGAGGTGCGGGGCGACCTCGGCGAGCACGACTCGCTCTTCTCCACCGCGAAGGCGCAGCGACTCCTCGGCTACCGGCCGACGCATTCGTGGCGCGACGAGGTCTGACCGGTCTGCCCCTCCCCCCGCGCTGAGCTCCCCGCGCTGAGGTGTCACAAAGCGATGCCACCTCGCGTGGGTAGCAGCGCTTTGTGACACCTCAGCGCTCGACGGAGACCGATCGAGCGCGGGCGCGGGGGTCTCAGCGCCGGGCGATCGTGGACCCGCGGATGACCAGGCGCACGGGGACGTGGCTGACGCCGCTCCCCGTGTCCACCCCGTCGATGGCGTCGAAGACGCGCTGGGCCGCGAGTCGTCCGAGTTGCTGCAGGTTGGCATCGACGCTCGTGAGCTCGGGACGGGAACCGGTGGAGAGCACTTCCCAGTTGTCATAGCCCACGACGGCGAGGTCGTCGGGCACACGGCGGCCGAGATCCCGAGCGGTGTCCAGCACGCCGCGCGCGAGCTGATCGGAACCGCAGAAGATGCCGTCGATCTCGGGATGGCGGTCCAGCAGCAGGGCGGCGGCGTCGCGCCCCCAATGCTCGGACCACTCCGAGAACATCGGATCGCCCACCAGCTCCAGCCCGGCATCCGCGAGGGCGGCCTGCGCCCCCGCGAGCCGGTCCTGCGCGGCGGCGTAGGCCGGATCGCCCGAGATGTGCGCGATACGGGTGCGCCCGCAGGCGAGGAGGTGCTCGATGGCCATGCGGCCTCCCGCCTCGTTGTCCGGGGTCAGCGAGAGGTCGCGCGGGTCGTCGGACGGGGCGTAGGCGTACACGACCGGCACCGGCAGCTCCTGCCCGAGCGACGGACGAGGATCCGTCTGCCGCCCCACGACGATGATGCCGTCGACCCGGCGGCTGAGCAGCGCCTTGAGATGGTGCTGCTCCCTGATCGCGTCGCCGCGGGCGTCGCACAGGAACACGTTGACCTGGCCGGCTCCGAAGGCGTCTTCGGCGCCCATGAGGATCGGGAGCATGAAGCGGCCTTCGAGGTCGCTCGTGAGCAGCCCCACCGTGCCGGTGCGACCGGCGAGGAGCCCCCGCGCCATGGGGTTCGGCACGAACGCCAGCTCCGTCGCGGCCGCCTCGACCCGCCGGCGCGTCGCGGCGGCGACGTCTTCCCGGCCGTTGAGCGCCTTGGAAGCCGTCGCGATCGACACCCCGGCCCGCCGGGCCACGTCGCTGAGGGTCGCCGTGCGACCCTCCACATCCGAACTCACGTGTCCCCCTCGTCGTAAAGGTTATCGGAAACGATCCTTGACACGACCATAGACCCCTGGATATCTTTCCGAAAAGGCTTTCGGAGATTTCGAAGCCCCGCGGGAGTGCCGGCACCGCAGCAGGCCCCGCTCAACGAAGAGCAAGAGGAGTTCAGCATGATCACCCCCAGACGCCGCGGTCTGCGCGCGTTGACCGCCGTTCTCGCCGCGACGACCCTCGTGGGTCTCGCCGGCTGCGCCGGCGGCACCGACCAGCCCGCACCCCAGCAGTCGATCTCCCCCGAAGGAGTCGATGACGGTTCCACGCTGACGCTGTGGACCCGCGCTCCGCTCGAGAAGCAGGCGAAGCTCCTCGTCGAGGCCTACAACGCGAGCCACGAGAACCAGGTCGAGCTGACGGTCGTCCCCAACGACGACTACGTGGCCAAGGTCGGCGCGGCAGCCGGGTCCAACGGCCTTCCGGATCTGTTCGCCGCAGACATCGTCTATGTCCCCAACTGGGTGAAGCAGGGCCTGTTCCAGGACATCTCCGCCCAGATCGACGGTCTCGACTTCAAGGACCAGATCAACAAGGGTCACTTGGCAGCCGGCACCGCCGACGGCAAGGAGCACGTGCTGCCCTTCGTGCTGGACCTGTCGATGATGTTCTGGAACAAGGAGCTCTTCGCCGAGGCGGGCCTGGATCCCGAGAAGGCGCCCGCCAACCTCGCCGAGTACGCCGAGGCCGCCAAGAAGGTCCAGGCACTCGGCAAGGACGGCGTCTACGGCACGGCGACGGGCCTCAACTGCGGCGGCTGCCTCGTGTTCACGTGGTTCCCGAGCATCTGGGCCGACGGCGAGCAGGTGCTCGGCGACGGCGGTGCGACCTCCCTCCTCTCCAGCGACACCGCGACGTCCGTCTACGACACCTGGCGTGATCTGTGGACCTCCGGCGCGGTGCTCCCCAGCTCGCAGGACGAGGCGGGACCGACCTGGACGGCCGCCTTCACCGAGGGCAAGGTCGGCCTCATGTTCTACCCGGCCACGCTCCTGTCCTCCACCCCGTTCGACGTGGGCGTCGCAGGAATCCCGGGACCGAAGGGCGGGGCGTCGACCTTCGTCGGCGGTGACGGCATCGGCGTCTCGAAGGACTCCAAGAAGTCCGCCCAGGCGTGGAACTTCCTGAACTGGATGATGTCGGAGGACGCCCAGGTGGGCGTGCTCGCCAAGAACAACGACGTGGTCTCGCGTGCGGACTTCGCGAACAACGAGTACGCCGCGAAGGACCCGCGCCTCGTCACGATCAACGAGGTCGCCGGCAAGGGAGACACCCCCGTCGCCCTCAACTTCCAGCAGGCCTTCAACGCCCCGGGAAGCCCCTGGCTGACCCTCGTGCGCAATGCCGTGCTGGAGGGCACCGACACGGTCGCCGCCGACAACGACCAGATCACCGCGATCCTCCAGCAGTGATCGCCGCCGGGTGGGTGCCGCCGCGCACCCACCCGGCCCATCCCCTCCCGAAAGGTCTCCCATGTCCGTTGAGACGGCGCCGCCCCGCACGCGGCAGAGCGCTCGACGCTCGCGCCGCGAGGCGCTGCAGGGCTGGGCCTACGCCGCGCCCACCGCCCTGTTCGTCCTGTTCGTCTTCATCGTCCCGCTGCTGCTGGTCTTCCAGATGTCGGCGTCGGACTGGTCGCTGCTGGGCGGCGACCAGGGGTGGAACCTCCCGGAGAACTACGAGAAGGCGGTCCTGCACCGCCTCTTCTGGGACTCCATCTGGTTCACCCTGAAGTACACCGTGATCACGACCGTCCTGCTGATCGGACTCGGGCTGGGCCTCGCCCTGCTGGTGCAGGAATCGACCCGGTGGAAGTCGATCCTCCGCACGTCGTTCCTCGTCCCCAGCGCCCTCGGCCTCGCGTCGGCGTCGCTCCTGTTCTACGTCCTCTACTCCCCCTACGCCGGTCCGTTCGCCGACCTCATGCGCTCGTGGGGATTCACCTTCCTCGGCACCCCCGACGGCGCCCTGTGGTCGACGGTCTTCCTCATCGTCTGGCGCTACGCCGGCTTCTACATGCTGCTGATGCTCGTGGGGCTCCAGGGCATTCCCGAGGACGTCTACGAGGCGGCCCGCATCGATGGCGCATCGAGATGGCAGACCTTCCGCGACGTCACGGTGCCGCTCCTGCGCCCGACGTTCGCGCTCACGACCGTCATGTGCGTCACGGGATCGCTGCTGGCCTTCGAGCAGTTCTACATCCTCACCAAGGGCGGCCCCGACAACAGCACCATGACCGTCGTGCAGTTGATCTACAACGTCGCCTTCCAAGGGCAGAACCACCTCGGCATCGCCGGCGCCCTCTCGGTGATCGTGCTGCTCGCCCTCATCGTCATCAACGTCTTCCAGCTGCGCGCGTTCCGCCGCCCCGACGAGAGCTGAACCATGACCGCCCAGATCACCGCCGCCGACGACCTCGTCCGCGTCGAAGAGCCCCGACCGCGACCCGGGCGCAGCCCGCTGCTGCGTACCGTGGTGGGCATGCCCTCGTGGCTGTTCACGACGGCGCTGGCCATCCTCTTCCTCTACCCGCTCGTGTGGACGGCGGTCTCGTCGGTCCAGGGACGCGCCGGCACCAGCCAGCCCGAGGGGTGGGGCTTCGGCAACTACATCGCACTCGCGAACTACCAGGCCGGGGTCTGGGTATACCTCGGCAACTCGCTGTTCGTCTCGGTGCTGACCGTCGTGCTCACCCTCCTGGTGTCGCTCCTGGGCGGGTATGCGTTTGCCCGGTTCCGCTTCCCCGGCAAGAACGCCCTGTTCCTCACGACGCTCGCGATCCTGATGGTGCCGTACGCGACCCTGCTGATCCCGCTCTACGTCATCCTCAACCGCGTCGGGCTGAGCAACTCGCTCGTGGGCGTCGCGATCGTCCTCACCATGTTCCAGCTGCCTTTCTCGATGTTCATGATGCGGATCTCTTTCGAGTCCATCCCGCGCGAGCTCGACGAGGCCGCCCTCGTCGACGGCTGCTCGACGTGGAAGGCCCTGTGGCGGGTCCTCCTCCCCGCGGTCAAGCCGGGCATGGTGACGGTGGGACTGTTTGCCTTCCTCGCCGCCTGGAACGACTTCATGGCGCCCCTCATCCTGATCACCGACACCAACCGGATGACTCTTCCGCTGGCCGTCTCCAACCTCCGCGTTCAGGTGCAGGGCGTCATCGACTACGGCGCGACCGAAGCGGGCGTCGTCGTGCTGGCCCTCCCCTGCATCCTGCTCTTCCTCGTCCTCCAACGTCACTACGTCCGCGGCTTCATGTCCGGCGCCTTCAAGGGGTGAACATGTCCATCCGTTCCGTTCCCGTCGCTCCCTCACGGGGAGAGCTCCGGCCGCTCGGCCTCGACGAGGTCCGCATCACCGGCGGCTTCTGGGGCGAGCGCCAGCAGACAAACACCGCCGCCACGCTGCCGCACATCGAGGCGAAGCTGGAGTCGGAGGGGTGGCTGCCCAACTTCGACCGTGCGGCCGAAGGCACCCTCCCCGAGGGCCGCCGCGGACGGGAGTTCGCCGACTCCGAGGTCTACAAGTTCCTCGAGGCGCTCGCGTGGGAGATCGGTCGCAGCGACGACCCTGCCCACGAGGCGCGGCTGCGCCGGACGGTCGCCCGGGTCGCGGCGGCGCAAGAGGCCGACGGCTACCTCAACACCGCCTTCGGGCGCCCCGGTCAGCCTCCCCGCTGGAGCGACCTGGAATGGGGCCACGAGCTGTACTGCCTCGGACACCTCTTCCAAGCCGCGGTCGCCCGGGAGCGCACCCGCCCCGGCGCCGACGACGGCCTCCTGACGGTCGCGCGGCGTGCGGCCGACCTCGTGTGCACGGTCTTCGACGACGGCGGCATCGAATCGGTGTGCGGTCATGCCGAGATCGAGGTGGGCCTCGCGGAGCTGGCGCGCGTGACCGGCTCCGAGCACTACGCCCGGATGGCACGCCTGTTCGTGGCGCGCCGCGGCACCCAGACCCTCCGCGACATCGAGTGGGGGCGCTCGTACTTCCAGGACGACATCCCGGTGCGGGAGGCCGATGTCCTGCGTGGTCACGCCGTGCGGGCCAACTACCTCGCCGCCGGCGCCGTCGACGTGGCGGTCGAGGACGCCGACGACGGCCTCTTGGCGGCCCTCCGCCGGCAGTGGCGCCGAACCGTCGCGACGCGCACCTACGTCACGGGCGGTCAGGGCTCGCACCATCAGGACGAGGCCTTCGGCGACGACTTCGAGCTCCCCCCGGACCGCGCCTACTCGGAGACGTGCGCCGGGATCGGCTCGATCATGTTCGCGTGGCGACTGCTCCTGGCCGACGGCGGCGAGCAGTACGCGGACCTCATCGAGCGGACGCTGTACAACGTCGTGGCGACCTCTCCCAGCCGCGACGGCCGTGCGTTCTACTACGCGAACACTCTCCACCAGCGTGTGGCGCGCCAGCCCGCCGATCCCGAGGCCACTTCTCCCCGCGCGTCGGCGTCACTGCGGGCACCGTGGTTCGACGTGTCGTGCTGCCCGACGAACGTCGCCCGCACGATGGCGAGCCTGGCCGCCTACGTCGCGACCGCCGACGCGGACGGCGTCCAGGTGCACCAGTACGCTCCCGCCGAGATCGACACCACCCTCGCCGACGGCCGGAGGATCGCTCTGCGGGTGGAGACGGCCTACCCGGCCGAGGGACGAGTGCGTGTCGAGGTGATCGCCTCGGAGGGCGCGTGGACGCTCGGGCTCCGGGTGCCCGCGTGGGCCGACGGAGCACGGTGGCGCGTCCCCGGCGAAGAGACGCAGGCCGCCGCTCCGGGGCTCGTGAGCGTCCACCGTTCCTTCCGGGTCGGCGATGTGATCGAGCTCGATCTGCCGATGCACCCGCGAGTGGTCCACGCCGATCCCCGGATCGACGCGGTGCGGGGCTGCATCGCCGTCGAACGGGGGCCCGAAGTGCTCGCGTTGGAGTCGACCGACATCGACGGTCTGGACGACGTCGGCCTCGTGACGGTGGCCGGTGACCCCGTCGACCGCGACGGACGCGTGTGGGTCGATGTGCGCACGCGCGGCGCTGCCGACGCGCCTTGGCCGTACGGGCGGAGCGCCCCGCGGACGACCGAGGCTGTGACACCGGCAGCGCTCATTCCGTACCACGAGTGGGCAGAACGCGGACCGTCGACGATGCGGGTGTGGCTGCCGGTCTCGTGAACGGATCGCGCGGGCTTCCTCAGGGCCGCAGGAGCACCTTCAGCGACTCCCGCGCGTCCATGAGCCGGTAGCCCTCTGCGGCCTCGGACAGCGGAAGCTCGGTGTCGAAGACGGCACCCGGGTCCACCGAGCCGTCGAGTACGCCCGGGAGGAGCCGGTCGGTCCAGGCACGGACGGGCGCGACGCCGCCGGTGACGGTGACGTTGCGGACGAACTGCTCCCGACCGATCGGACCCGTGCGGTACTGCGGAACGCCGACGCGGCTCACCCGGCCTCCGTCGCGCACGACGCCCATCGCCTGCTCGAACGCGGGGAGGTGACCCACCGCGTCGATGACGACGTGGGTGCCGTCGCCGCCGGTCAGCGACCGTACGGCGTCCACGCCCTCCTCGCCGCGCTCGGCGACGACGTCGGTCGCGCCGTAGCGACGGCCGAGGTCGGTGCGCGCCTCGTGCCGGCCCATGAGGATGATGCGCTCGGCCCCGAGCTGTCGCGCGGAGAGCACCGCGAGGAGCCCCACGGCGCCGTCGCCGATGACGGTGACGGTGGTCTCCGCGGAGACCCCGCCGGTGACGGCGGCGTGCCAGCCGGTGCCGTAGACGTCGCTGAGGGTGAGGAGGCCCGGCATGCGCTCGTCGTCTTCGGTGACGTCGACGCGCACGAGAGTTCCGTCGGCCAGCGGCGCGCGACGGTACTCGGCCTGCGCGCCGCCGGTGTGCTGGGGACCGCCGAGACCGCCGATCCGGCACGAGGTCTGCAGGCCCGACCGGCAGAAGTCGCACACGCCGCACGACCACACGAAGGGCACGATCACGACGTCGCCCGGGGCGACCGTCGCCACGTCCGCCCCCACCTCTTCGACGACCGCGACCATCTCGTGCCCCATCGACTGACCGGTCTCGGTGGGTCGCAGGGAGTGGTACGGATGCAGGTCGCTGCCGCACACGCAGGCCACGACCGTCCGCAGCAGGGCGTCGGTGGGCTCCTCGATCGCGGGGTCGGGGACCTCGATCACCCGGACGTCCCCGGGTCCGTACATGTACGCGGCTCTCATCCCTCCAGTCTGCCCCCGCCCCGTCACTGTCGCCCTGCCGTATCCCGCTCAGGTGGCGCAACACGCCGCTATGCGCGCGAGGTTCCCGCGTGTTGCGCCACCTGAGCCCAGAGAAGAGGAGGGAGGGGAGGGAGGAGGGAGGAGGGAGTCAGGAGGTGGCGAGGGGGCGGTCGGGATGATTCGACCACTGGCTCCACGAGCCGGCGTACAGCGCGGGGGTGAATCCGGCGACGGTGAGCGCGAGGGCGGCGTGGGATGCTGAGACACCCGATCCGCAGTACACCCCGATCGGCTGCGACGGGTCGGCACCGCGGGCCTCGACGAGCCCAGCGAAGGTCTCGCGCAGCTCGGCCGCACCCCGCAAGCGGCCATCCGGACCGATGCTGTCGGCGGTCGGAGCGTTGAGGGCTCCCGGGATGTGGCCGGCCCGCGGATCCATCGGCTCGACCTCACCGCGGTACCGCTCGGGCGCGCGCACATCCAGGAGCAGCCCGCGGCCGGGCTGGGCGGCCGCGTCGTCCATCGACAACTGCGGCAGCTGGCCCGGGCGGAGCGTCGCCGTGCCTCGCGCCGGCACTTGGCCCGGGCCGGACTCGAGACTCAGCCCCGCCGCGCGCCACGCCGCCAATCCCCCGTCGAGCACGCGCGCGTCGATGCCCGCATCCCGGAGCATCCACCAGGCTCGCGCCGCGCCGTAGGACATCCAGTCGTCGTAGACCACCACGGTGTCGCCGTCATCGATGCCCCAGCCCCGCACCGTGTCCGCGAAGACGTCGGCATCCGGCAGTGGGTGGCGCCCGTCGGTGGGCAGCCCGTGGGCGGCGAGGTCGTCGTCGAGACTCACGTACAGCGCCGACGGGATGTGCCCGTCCTCGTAGGCGGCGCGGCCGTCGGGGGCGTCCAGGCGCCAGCGCACGTCGAGGACAACGGGACGGCGGTCGCCGTCGAGCTCGCGAGCCAGTTCTTCCGGAGTGACGAGGAGGGCGGTCATGCCTCGACGCTACGCCCTCCGCCGCGACGACGACCGCGCCCTCGTCGCGCCGACGTCACGCGATGGCCGTCCGGCGGGTGAGCTCGGGACGGCGGGGCGGCACGATCCACGACACCGCGGCGATCACCACGGGAAGCCCGACGCCCAGAACCACGAGCCATCCCCAGGGCATGTCGGAGAAGAGCGGCGGGTTCGACATGGTCGCCGACGCCATGCTCACGCCCCAGACGGGGAGTACTCCGGCGGAGACACCCGTCACCATCCCGATGCCCGCGACGATCACCGCCTGCCAGCCCGCGATGCCGCGGCGAAGCACGGACGATCCCCCGACCGCGGCCAGGGTAGCGTCGTCCGGACGACGCTCGACGCGGGCGAGCCCGAGCGCGACCGCCGAGGCGGCCACCACCAGCACGGCGGTGACCCCGACCACCAGGACGAGCCACAGCGCCGCGTCGGGCGGTCCGTCCTCGTACTGGGCCGAGACGTTGAGGGCGCGGGAGTCGAGGGCTGCCGCGTCGCGCCAGACGGCGTCGCGCGCCGTGATCGCGGGCGGTTCCGCGTAAGCGGCCACCACCTGCCAGGAGCCGCCGTCGACGACCACTCCGGCGCGTTCGGCGGCGGCGGGGGAGATCAGCACGCTTCGTTCGCGATGCCGGCCGTCGTCGAGCACGAGCGCAGGAACCCGCGTGGTAGCGGCGGGCCGGAGATCGTCGCGCTCCCATGCGCCGTCGGCGTCGGCGACCGTGAGCGTGCTCAGGACGAGGACGTCGTCGGGTGTCGCATACGACCGGTCCAGGAGCACCGCTCCCCCCGCCCGGTAGGCCTCGCGCTGCGCGGACGTGAGGGTCCGGCCCACGACGGTGTCGATCTCGTCGGCGGCGACGACGGCGAGCGCCCAGCCTCCCTGAACGAACGACTGGGCCTTCGTGAGGCACTCGCCCTGCACGACGTCGTCGCACGAGACGTAACGCTGCACCTGCGGCAGCACCGTCGTCGCGTCGCTGTTGGTGACGAGTTTCCCACTCGCGTCGTACAGGCGCGGGTCGAGCGGCAGCCAGAGCGTGCCGATCGAGGCGGGATCCGTCCCGGCGGCCACTTCTCGGGCTCGGGCCTCGGTCGCCCGGACCTCAGCGGCACTGAGCGGCTCGACGCCCGGCTCTGCACCGATCCACCCGTAGACCGACAGCGTTCCCACCGGCGCCCCGTACCACCAGCCTCGCTCCTGCTGCGCACCGACCACGGCAAGCGAGCCGAGCGAGA
The DNA here is from genome assembly GCF_001620065.1 of Microbacterium sp. TNHR37B. Taxonomy (GTDB): domain Bacteria; phylum Actinomycetota; class Actinomycetes; order Actinomycetales; family Microbacteriaceae; genus Microbacterium. Next base: position 277,090 of record NZ_LQGV01000004.1, on the reverse strand, counting down.
CCGACGCGAGGAACGCGCAAGCCGCGATCGCGGCGAAGGCGGGCACGATCCGACCCGGATGCGCGGCGGCGTCGCGCCCGGCAAGCCGCGACGCCAGGCCGATCCGGGACAGCACGCGCGCCAGTTGCGCGATGATCCAGTGCCCCGCGAGCATCACGCCGACCTGCAGGAGGAGCGGCCCCAGGATGATGCCCCAGATGCAGAGGATCCGCCGGGCGTCGTTCTGATCGACATACTTCTCGGCGTTGATCGCCGCGAGCCACAGCCCCGCGATCGCGGTGATCGCGACACCGGTCACGAGGAGCAGGGTGCCCCACAGCGGCCGGTCGGCGCGCACGCGCACCGGTTTGCGTGAGCCCCGGAGCGCAGCGATAACCTCCCCGCGCGTGGCGGCGCGGGCGGGGACGACTGCGGCGATCGTCCCCACGATCGTCGCGAACGCGACCACGGCCGCCAGGAGCGGCCACGGCACGTGCACGCCCCAGAAGCTCGCCGCGGCGCCGTCGTCGAACAGGTGCAGCGCGAGCACGCCCAGGCCGATCCCGGCACCGGCTCCGATCGTCCCGCCCGCCAGCCCCAGGACGGTGCCCTGCAGCAGCACGATGCGGAAGACGTCGCCGCGCGTCGCTCCGACGCTCGCCGCGACGGCGAGGGCGTGCTCCTGCCTCCTGGCGCTCACCGAGAACGCCGCTCCCGCCAGGAGCACGATGAGATAGCCCGCGAACGCCGCGACGGCCGACAACACGGCCAGGATCGACCACGGGAGGGCCTCAGCGCCACCCGGAGCGGCCCGCGCTCCGGGGTCGGCGACCAGGCTCCGGTCGAACACGATGACGCCCGCCCGATTGAGGGTCTCGACGTCGGCTGACGTCATGATCCGGGCCGGCAGGTACCACCGCGTGAGCATCGCATCGCTCTGCAGGGCGCGGTTCTCCGCGGTGCCCGGCAGGAAGACGACCTCCCGGGCGTCGGGGTCTTCGGCGCGACTCAGCACGCCGACGATCGTGTAGCGCGCGGCCGGCTCCCGAAGCGTCAGGGTGTCCCCCACCGACGCACCCAGTCGTTCGAGGGCACCCGGTGACACGACGACCTCGGTCGGCGCCGTCGCCGCGCGGCCCTCGTGCAGGTCGAATCGTCCGCGGAGCGCCTCGGCCCCGGCGTCGCCGATGACCGCCGCCACCGGCGCAATGCCTCCTGCCGTCTCGGCGGTGACGTCTCCCTCGCCGATCTCGATCACCTCGGCCGGCCCGGAGTCACCGTCTGTGAGGAGGCGGACCGGATCGTCGACCGGGGGCCGCGGCTCGTGGACGGGCTGCCCGTCGTCCGATCGGTCGATCTGCCACCACTCGGGCTGATCGAAGTACTGCCGGAGCGAGGGATCGGGACCGTTCACGATCGCCAGCCATGCCTGCGCGCGCCCGAGCTGGGCTTCGATGCGCTCCGCGGTGGTCGGCTGGCGTCCGTCGACGTAGACGAGAGCCGCGGTCACCACCGCCATCGGCAGGACGATGAGCGTCAGGACGAGGAGGCTGGAGCTCCAGCCGTGGAGCGTCTGCCGCCCGGCCAACCGCAGGCTCGCGATCAGGCGCGCGACCGGGGAACGCGAGCCCTCGTCGCCGGGGGCATTCACGCGATGGCCGTCCGGCGCGTGAGCTCGGGTCGACGCGGCGGCACGAGCCAGTTGACCGCGGCGACCGCGAGTGAGAGTCCTGCCACGAGGACGAGGAGCAGCACCCAGGGAATATCGGCCACCAGCAGCTCGCGCCCCACCTGGGCCTGAGACTGCAGGATGAAGCCGATGGGCGGAAGCACTCCCGCGGCAGCTCCCGCCACCGTGCCGAAGCCGACGATCACGAGGCCCTGCCAGAACGCGATCCGCCGACGGAGGGCCGCGGTTCCGCCGACGGCCGACAGGGTCGCATCGTCCGGCCTCCGCTCGAAGCGGGCGAGCCCGAGCGCGACGGCGCTGGCCCCGACCACGAGGACGGCCATCGCGATCAGGAGGGGGACGATCCACACGGCCGCTTCCGGCGGGCCGGACTCGATCCAGACCGACGCCGCGGCGTCGTCGGTGCGCAGGGCCTCGCCGAGGGCCATGAGACGGTCGCGCTGGTCGGTCGTGGGAGGGGCGGCAAAAGCGCCGTACACGACGGCGGGCTGGCTCTGGATCCCCAGCCCCTCCGCGGTCCGCGGCGAGATGGCCACGGCGACCGGCTGGTGCGGCGCATCGACCGTCAGCGCCTCGATCGTGGTCGACCACTCCGCCGGGGCCGGCTCCTGCCCCGGCCACGGCCGGAAGATGTTGCTCGGCGCGTTCCCGTCCTGCCATTGCCGCTCGGTCCAGGCCGAGACCTCGATCGTGCCGCCGGTGACGAGGTCGGACGCCGCCACCAGAGCGGCTCCCCCCTCATAGGCGGCGCGTTGACTCGCGGTGAGCGTGAGGCCCATCACGGCGGGAAGGTCGTCGGCATCCAGAACCGTGAGGTTGTTCCGCGGGTCCTGCAGCTCGCTCTGCCACGAGAATCCCTGCGGGCTCTCGGGATCCAGGAGGTGCCGCTCCGGCATCAGGGCGACCGCGCGCATCTGATCGTCGGGGATCTCCGCTTCCGGATTCGAGTCGAAGGTGCTCTGGCGCCAGGCCACCGCCGACTCCGACGCACCGACCTCCGCGAACATCTCCGCCGTCGCGCGCGCCGCTTCGGTGGCCTGGGCGACGGTGAGAGGCTCGGGGCCGGGGGAATAGAGGGTGCCGATCGCGGTGCCCACGGGGGCGTTGTAGCTGTACGTGCGCGCGGACTGCGCCATGGTGACGGCCACCATGCTCACGGCGAAGACACCGACGAACACCGTCGCCCCGATCGAGGCGAACGCCGGAACGGTACGTGCACCGTTGGCCACCGCGTCCCGCGTGGCGAGGCGTGCGGCCAGCCCGAGTCGCGACAGCCCGCGCGAGGTCAGCCACAGGAGCCACCGTCCGGACAGCACGAATCCGAGCTGCGCGAGGATCGGGCCGCCGATGATGCCGGCGATAGGGAGCCACCGCAGCGGCGAGTCGTAGGCCACGCCGTCATTGAAGGTCATCGCCGCCGCCGAGAGGCCCGAGACGATCGTGATCCCGATCCCCACCACGATCATGAGCGATCCCCACAGCGGGCGCGCCGCCGTCAGCTTCTGCGGGCGGCGCGCCCCGCGCAGGGCCCGGATCGCGTCGGAGCGGGCCACCTCGCGAGCCGGAGCGAGCGCTGAGACCGTCCCCACGATCACCGCGAACACCAGCACGCCCCCCAGCAACCACCACGGCACGTGGAAGCCCCAGAACATCGTCGCGGAGCCGTTGCCGATCACCCCCATGAGGGCGGCGGCCCCGCCGACGCCCAGAACCACCCCGATCAGCCCGCCCACGGCTCCCAGCACCGTGCCCTGCAGGCGCACGACCCTCCCGAGGTCTCGCGCGTCGGCGCCGACGCTCGCGGCGATCGCCAGCGCGCGCTGCTGGCGACGCGCACTCACCGCGAACGCCGCCCCCGCGAGCATGACGACCATGTACCCGGCCGCCGCGGCAGCGGCTGCCATCACTCCCGTGATCGAGAACCACACCTGCAGGTCGCGCTGCGCCGGGTCCATCGTGCCCCACCCGTCCACCTGGAACGGAGGCGGGTCGAGGACGACCTCACGCGAGAAGGCGACGATCCCCGCCTCATTCAGCTTCTGCACGTCGGCCCACGACAGGGCGAGGTCTGGCAGGTACCACTTGGCGTTCTCGGGGAAGCGCGCGGCGTCGGCGAACACGACGACGGGCTGCGCATCAGCCGCGACGGCGATATCGATGATGCCGGAGACGGTGTACTCCGCATCGTCGAGCGAGATCCGGCCCCCGACGCGCGTGCCGGCCCGCTCGAGCGTCGCGGCGGTCACGACGACCTCGCGGTCGTTCTCGGGCGCCCGTCCGGAGACGAGCGTGAACCGGCCCTCCAGGATCGGGTCGGTCACGTCACCGGCCCACCCGTCGACCATCGTGGCGCCCGCCACGGTCGTCATCCGCACCTGACCGGAGGAGACCGGGATCGTGCGGGTGCCCGCCGGAAGCGCGGCGAGCGGATCGGCCGGGATCTCGCCGGGCGGCTGCGGCACCGATCCTTCGGCCTGTCCGCCGTAGCCGTTCCACTCGGGCTCGGACGGCGATTGCCAGAAGTCGGAGTCCGGCACGCCCGCCGGCCTCACCCACGCCTGCGCGGCCCCCAGCTCCACCGTCGCCCGCTCGGCGGGGGTCGCCATCGTGCTGGCCACGAGCACGGCCGCCCCCGAGAGCCCCGCGATGGGGAGCACCACGAGCGAGACGATCAGCAGGCTCGACACCCACGTGCGACGGACCTGCCGGGACGCCAGCCGCACCGCGACGCGCCAGCGCGCGCCGCGCGAGGTGGTCCCGCTCATCGCGGAGTGCCGGCGAGGAGGGCGTCGGCGTCGGAGCGCTGCGACTCGTCGATGATGCGCCCGTCTCGGAGGAACACGATCCGATCGGCCCACGCCGCGTGACGGGCCTCGTGCGTGACGAGGATCCCCGCCGCGCCCTGATCCACACGCGAGCGGAGCATCTTCATGACCGACTCACCGGTGACGGAGTCCAGTGCCCCGGTCGGTTCGTCGGCGAGGATGAGCCGGCGTCCGCCGACGACTGCTCGGGCGATCGCGACGCGCTGCTGCTGACCGCCGGAAAGGTCGTCCGGATAGGAGTCGAACTTGGCGTCGAGCCCCACCGAGGAGAGCGCATCCCGACCCGCACGGCGCGCCACCCGGGCTCGGAAGCCGTCGAGCTCCAGGGGCAACGTCACGTTCTCGAGCGCCGTGAGGGTCGGGATGAGATTGAAGTCCTGGAACACGAAGCCCAGGGAGCGGCGGCGGAGCTGGGCGAGCTGGCGCGGCGTGGCGGTGGAGAGGTAGGTGCCTTCCACGACCACCTCGCCCGTCGTCGGCCGCTGCAGACCGCCCGCGATGGAGAGCAGGGTCGACTTGCCCGATCCGGAAGCTCCCATGATGGCGACGAGCTCGCCCTTCTCGACCGACAGATCGACGCCCGACAGGGCGGAGACGCTCGTGACACCCTCGCCGTACTGCTGGGTCACACCGATCAGCTGCAGCACCGCGCTCATGCCGAGGCCTCCTGCGTCGCGTCGACCTTGGCGGGCCGACCCCGCTTGGGCCTGTCGGTGGACAGCTCGAGAGCCATCGCGTGGCGCGGGTGCGCGCGCAGACGCTGCTCGGTGTGATCGAGCCAGCGCACCTCGGCCTCGGCCGCGAAGATCATCGAGTCCACGACGAGCGACCATGCCAGCTCCTCGGGCCCGTCGGGGTTGGCTCCCGCGTACTTGGCGCGATTGAGCTCTTGGAGCTGGCGCAGCGACGCGCGCCGCTGGGTCTGGATCACCTCGGCCACGTCGACGCCCGGGAGCGTCGCAGCCACGGCGAGTTTGATCGCGAGCTCGTCGCGCGTCCCCTGCGTGCGCTCCACGGGCGAGGCGAGCCACTGGGCCACCTCGGCCGAGCCCGCATCGGTGATCTCCCAGTACACGTGGCCCTGCTCATCGACATCGCCCTTACGGACGAGGCCATCGCGCTCGAGGCGGTCGAGCGTGTTGTAGATCTGCCCGACATTGAGGGGCCAGGTCGACCCGGTCCGGCGGTCGAACTCCGCGCGCAACTGGTAGCCGTAGCACGGGCCCTGGTCGAGGATCGCCAAGAGGCTCTGCCGCACCGACATGGGTTCTCCCGCCCGCTCGTCGTCGGATCCGCCCCGGGTGGATGGATCTGCATACCGAGTATGTGTTTACCGAGTATATACATGCCTGGTATCGCGACGGCAAGGTTCGCGACGACCCCCGCCCCGCGACTGCTCGTAGGCTGAGGAGATGGCCGAGGATCCGCGGCTCGATGCCGCCCGTTACCGCGCGATGCAGGCTGCGCGGGAACACGGGTTCGAGGACGACGCGGAGGATTCCTCGGCCGCAGAGACGGCGGACTCGGCACGCACCTCCGCCACTCCCGGGCCGAGCGAACGCGCCATGTACGTGGAGTCGGCGATCCAGCAGGCGATCCGCCGCGGCGACTTCGACGACCTGCCGGGGTACGGCAAACCGCTCGAAGGCCTCAGCGATCATCACGATCCCGACTGGTGGATCCGCCGGAAGATCCAGACCGAGAAGCTCACGGGCCTCGGTCCCCCCGCTCTGCAACTGCGCGTCGAGCACGCCGAGTTCGAGGAGCGCGTCGACGCGCTGCGGCGGGAGCAGGACGTGCGCGAGTACGTCGCCGACTTCAATCGCCGCGTCGTCGAGGCGCGTCGGCAGCTCCAGGGCGGTCCGCCCGTGGTGACCCCGACGCGGGACGAGGATGCCGAGGTCGCCGCGTGGCGGCACCGGCGGGAGGCGCGAGCGGCGGCGGCGGCCGCGTCCGCCGCCGAGACGGAGGCACCCCGCCCGCGACGCCGGTGGTGGCGGCGCGCCTGACGCGGCGGGGCGGCTTCCCTCCGCCCGCTCAGCGCGCGAGGGCCGCCTCGACGTCGGCGAGCAGATCGTCGACGTCCTCGATCCCCACCGACAGGCGCACGACCTCCACGGGGACGGCAGCTTCGGTGCCCCGCACCGAGGCGTGGGTCATTGCGTCGGGATAGTTCACGAGGGATTCGACGCCACCCAGCGACTCGGCGAGCTGGAACAGCCGGGTCGACTCGGCGAACCGCCGCGCCGCTTCCCCCGATTCCAAGGCCACCGAGACGATGCCGCCGAATCCGCGCATCTGCCGGGCGGCGATCTCGTGGCCGGGGTGGGACGAAAGTCCCGGGTAGTAGACGCGCGCGACCCGCTCCTGCCCCTCCAGGAATGCCGCCACGGCCGCCGCGTTCTCGCTGTGGCGCTGCATCCGCAGCGCGAGCGTCTTGATGCCGCGCGTCGTGAGCCACGCGTCGAGCGGTCCCGACACGGCACCGGCCGCGTATTGGAGGAAGCCGACGCGCTCGGCCAGCGCGTCGTCGTTCAGCACCAGGGCGCCGCCCACGACGTCGGAGTGTCCGCCCAGATACTTCGTCGTGGAGTGCACGACGACGTCGGCGCCGAGGGCGAGCGGCTGCTGCAGGGCCGGCGTCGCGAACGTGTTGTCGACGACGACGAGAGCCCCGGCCCCGTGTCCGACGGCGGCCAGCTCGGCGATGTCGGTGACCCGCAGCAGCGGGTTGGACGGCGTCTCCACCCAGAGGATCCGCGGCGCGCGCTCGGCGACCGCCGCGCGAACGGCCTCGGCATCGCTCATGTCGACGACGCGCAGCCGCACACCCCAGGGGCCGAGGATGCGGGAGATGAGGCGGTGCGTGCCGCCGTACACGTCGTTGCCGAGCAGCACCTCGTCGCCCGGCTGCAGGACGGCCCGCAGCAGAGCGTCCTCCGCTGCCAGCCCCGAGGCGAACGAGAACGCGTGCGCGCCTGCCTCGATCGCGGCCAGCTGCACCTGCAGCGCCGTGCGCGTCGGATTGCCGCTGCGCCCGTACTCGTACCCCTGTCGGAGGCCGCCGATACCGTCCTGCGCATAGGTCGTGGAGAAGTGGACGGGCGGGATCACCGCGCCCGTGGCGGTGTCGGCGTCCTGCCCGGCGTGGACGGCGAGGCTGGCGAAGCCGCGGGCGGCGTCGGAGGCGGTCATGCGGAACTCCCAGAGGTCGAGGAAACGGAGGTCGAGGAACGAGTGAGGGGTGCGTCGGTGTCGTCGACGACGGCGTCGTGACCGCGCTCGCGCAGCCACTGGTCGTCGAAGATCTTGGTGAGGTACCCGCGTCCGTGGTCGGGGAGCACCACCACCACGACCGCCTCGGCGGGAAGGTCCCGCGCGACGCGGAGCGCCGCGGTGACCGCCATGCCCGAGGAGCCGCCGACGAGGAGACCCTCCTCACGTGCCAGGCGGCGGGTCATCGCGAACGACTCGGCGTCACCGACCCGTTCGTAGCGATCGACGACGGCGGGATCGAAGGTGGCGGGCCAGAAGTCCTCCCCCACGCCCTCGACCGCGTAGCCGTGCACCGGGCCCCCGGAGTAGATGGAGCCCTCCGGGTCGGCGCCCACGACGACGACCTTCCCGTCCGACTGCTCCTTGAGGTACCGGCCGGTGCCGGAGATGGTGCCTCCCGTGCCGATGCCCGCGACCAGATGGGTCACGAGACCGTCGGTGTCATCCCAGATCTCGGGGCCCGTCGTCTCGTAGTGACCGCGCGGCCCGTGCAGGTTCCCGAACTGATTCGGCTTGAACGCTCCGGGGATCTCCCGCGCGAGCCGGTCGGACACGCTGTAGTACGAATCCGGATGCTCGGGGGGCACGCTCGTGGGCGTCATGACCACCTCGGCGCCATAGGCCCGCAGGACGGCCACCTTCTCGCCGGCGAACTTGTCGGGAACGACGAACACCATTCGGTAGCCGCGTTGCAGGGCCACGAGGGCGAGACCGACCCCCGTGTTGCCGCTGGTGGGCTCCACGATCGTGCCGCCGGGCCCGAGGAGCCCGTCACGTTCGGCGGCGTCGATGATGCGGGCCGCGATGCGGTCCTTCGCGGAGCCGCCGGGGTTGAAGTACTCCACCTTGGCGAGCACGGTGGCAGCGATGCCGTCGGTCACGCGACCGAGACGGACGAGAGGGGTGCGGCCGACGAGATCGGCGACGTGCGATGCGTAACGCATGGAGGAGTCCTGAGGGTGTGGCCGTGCGCGCAGAGGCACGGCGGTTGTCGGGGTCGTCGAAGGCGCGCGAGAGCGCTCAGCGACAACAGCGACAAGTCAGGGACACGCGAACACAGTAACCCGTGGAGGGCGGTACGGCAAACGCGGCTCCGTGTCGCCGTATGACGGGGGCGACGCGGCGCGCGGGGTCTTCGCCTACCGTGACGACATGTCTTCCGATTCGCCCAGCCGTCCGGCACCGATCGATCCACGCGGCCCGAGGTTCGCCGCGACGGTCACGAGTGTGCTCCTCTTGCTGGGCACGTTCTTCGCCCTGCTGAGCGCCGCCTCTCCCCTCGGAGCGACCGCGGCCGCGCGCGCGGCCGACCCCGGGTTCATCGTGCTCGCGATCGCGGCGGCACTGTTCGTCTGGGGCGTCGCCTCTCCCTCGACGGCGCCGTGGGGAGTGCTCTTCCGCACTCTCGTGCGCCCGCGCCTTGCCCCGCCCGTGGATCTCGAAGACCCCCGTCCGCCTCGCTTCGCGCAACTGGTCGGACTCGTGGTCGTCTCGACGGGGCTCGTGCTCCATCTCGCCGGAGTGCCCTGGGCGCTGCCGATCGCGGGCGGACTGGCCTTCGCGGCGGCGTTCCTCAACGCGGCGTTCGGCGTGTGCCTGGGATGTCTCCTCTACCTCGGGCTCGCCCGGGTCGGCGCGTTGCGCCCCCGCGGCGGACTCGCGTGAGGGCGTCGTGACCTCCGTCCTCACCCTCGTCGGCAACCCGCAACGCGACTCCCGCACCCGGGCCGTCGCCGAGGCCGTGGCGGCCGAGCTGTCGGCGCGGTCGGGAGCCCCGATCTCCGACACGATCGAGCTCGCCGACCTCGCCGACGAACTGTTCCGTCATCCGAGCGACGCGGTCGACGCCGCCCGAGACCGCGTGCTGTCCGCAGACGTCCTGATCGTCGCGAGTCCCACGTACAAGGCCACCTACACGGGGCTGCTGAAGGCGTTCCTCGACCGGTTCGACACCGGGGCGCTCCACCGGATCACCGCGGTGCCGCTTCTGACGCTCGGGGGCCCCGCCCACTCCCTCGCCGTGGAGACGGCCCTGCGCCCGCTGCTGGTGGAGCTGGGAGCGTCGGTGCCGACCCGCGGCATCGCGTTCCCCGCGTCGGAGGTCGATCGGCGGGCCGAGATCATCGGTGCGTGGGCGGAGGCCGAGTGGCCGCGTCTGCGCCATGCCTTCGGCGGCTGAGACCATCGCGAACGCGGCACACGACGGCCGTCACAATCGGTCACAGAATGTCACGGGGGCACACGAACGGCCCTCGCCCGCGCCGACGCGACTACCGTCGAAGGCATGACCGGTCAGTCCCCTGCCGCCACGCCGTTCGACGCGGCCGACCACCGCTTCTCGTCGTCGCTGTCCGCCGACGAGTTCAAGGCGCTGTTCCGCGGTCACCCGGGGGGCGTCGCCGTCATCACCGCCGACGCGGGCGACGGCCCGGTGGCGCTCACGGCCACCTCGGTCTCGTCGGTGAGCGCCGAACCGCCGCTGCTCATCTTCTCGATCTCCGCACTGTCCTCGTCTGCCGACGTCCTCTCGCGAGCCGAGACGGTCGTCGTGCATCTCCTGGACGCCACCGACCTCGACCTCGCGAAGCTCGGCGCGACGAGCGGCATCGACCGCTTCGCCGACACGGAGTCCTGGAGCCGGCTCGTCACCGGCGAACCCGTGTTCCGGGGCGTGCGGGCGTGGGTGCGGTGCGCCGTGATCGGGCGCATGGACGCAGGATCCTCCACCGTCATCGCCGCTCATGCCCTGCAGTCGCAGCTCAACCGCGACGTCGAGCCGGGCGAGGCCGGCGACGCGCTCGTGTACCACAACCGCACCTGGCACCGCCTCGGGGAGCACTCCCGCATCCGCTGACGGGGCGGGCCGGAGGTGCGCACGAGCCGCCTTCACAGGATCCGCTGAATCACGCTCGGTACGGTCGGACCATGGACGCCCTACCGCAGCATCTCTCCGTGAGGACCACCGACGGAACGGCGACCTTCTCCCCGCGGGAGCTGCGGGAGCTGCGCGATGACTTCCAGAAGTTCCTGCTGCTCTACCAGTTCGGACTGCGCGAAGTGGAGACCAAGCTGGAGATCCTTCGCGACGAGTTCCAGCTCACTCACGACTACAACCCCATCGAGCACCTGTCGAGCCGCGTGAAGTCGGCCGACAGCCTCATCGACAAGGTCGTGCGCAAGGGCATCGACGCCGACTTCGACTCGATCCGCGCGCACATCACCGACATCGCGGGGGTACGGGTGACCACGAGCTTCGCGGGAGACGCGTACCGGCTGTTCGACCTGCTCACCCAGCAGGACGACATCACGGTGCGCGAGGTGAAGGACTACATCGCCCGCCCCAAGCCGAACGGCTACAAGAGTCTCCACGTCATCGTCGAGGTGCCGGTCTTCCTCTCCAGCGGCCGGGTGGACGTCGCGGTCGAGGTGCAGTTCCGCACGATCGCGATGGACTTCTGGGCGAGCCTGGAGCACAAGATCTACTACAAGTACGAGGGTGCGGTACCCGACGGACTCCTCGCCGAACTGAAGGACGCCGCCGACACGGCCGCCGAGCTCGACGCGCGGATGCAGCGCCTCCACGGGGAGCTGCACGGCCCCCGTCCCTCTCGCGTCTTCGCCATCTGACGCCCCCGCCTCGCCCGCGTCGCCGCCGGCCGAGATCGGACCAAGACCGGGCCGACACCGAGCCAAAAGCAGGCCGGATCGGCGGTCACCGCCGCCCACGGCCCGCAAACACCGGTTCAGCCTGCTTTCGGCCCACCCCGCCACGGCGACCGGGCGGGGACCGCGTCCGGGCCAAGACCTGGCCGGAGCCGGGCCAAAAGCAGGCTGGGTCGACCGCCGCGGCCGCTCAGGAGCGGCGACCGCCAGTTCCGCCTGCTTTCGGCCCGGCGTTCGGGCTAGAGCCCCTTGCCGCCGGTGACCGGCAGCACGGCGCCCGACACGAACGACGCCTCCTCCGAGGCGAGGTACACGTACGCCCCGGCGAGCTCAGCGGGCTGGCCCGCCCGCCCGAGCGGGGTGTCCTGTCCGAAGGTCTCGAGCCGCTCCGCGTCCCAGCCGGTGGCCGGGATGAGCGGCGTCCAGATGGGCCCCGGAGCCACGGCGTTCACACGGATGCCGTCGGGTCCGAGCTCCTCCGCGGCGGCCTTCACGAAGGCCACCTGCGCGGCCTTCGTCATCGCGTAGTCGATGAGTCCCGCAGAGGGGTTGAAGGCCTGGATCGACGAGGTCACGATGATCGACGAACCCGGCTTCAGCAGCGGGACGGCGGCGCGCGCGGAGTACAGCATGCCGTACAGGTTGGTCTCGAACACACGCTGGAACTCCGCCGTCTCCAGAGTGTCGATGCCGTCACGGTCCTTCTGATAGGCCGCGTTGAGCACGACGATGTCGAGGCCGCCGAAGCGCTCGGCCGTCTCCACCACGATGTCGGTCGCGAACACCTCGTCGCGCACGTCGCCGGCGAGGCTCAGCGCGCGCCGGCCCTCCTTCTGGATGAGGGCGACCGTCGCATCGGCGTCCTCCTGCTCCTGCGGGAGGTGCGCGATGGCGACATCGGCCCCCTCCCGTGCGAAGGCGATCGCCACAGCCCGCCCGATGCCGGAGTCCCCGCCCGTGATGAGCGCCCGACGGCCCTCCAGCCGGCCGCTGCCCCGGTACGACCCTTCGCCGTGGTCGGGCGTCGGAGCGGTCTCGGACGTGATGCCGGGCTGGGTCTGCTCCTGATCCGGGAATCCCTCGTCGTGGTGCTTCTCGCGCGGATCGGTCATGATCTGCTCCTCTCTGATTCGTCCGGCAGCTGGGCCACCGGGATGACGACCACGTCCTGGACCTTCCAGTCCAGGGCCGCGATCCGTGCACGTGCGGCCTCGATCTTCGAGAGCCGCACGCCCTCACGTCGAGGGACCACGAAGGCCTCGACGTGGAAGACCTGCCCCATGTCCCGCATCCGCACCGACGCCTCACGCACCCACGGCAGCCGCTCCAGCAACGCGACGATGTCGCCGAGGAGCGGATGCGGCTCGGCGTCGTCGTGCGTGCGAGCGCGCTGATCGATGAGATCGAGGACCGCAGCGCGGGTGTTGCGGACACCGTCCCACACGATGCCGGCCGAGATGAAGAGCGCCGCGGCACCGTCGAGCCACCACCAGCCGATGCCCACGCCGCCCACGCCGACGATCGAGGCCACGGTCGTCGTCCAGTCGGCCTTGGCCATGTCGGCGTCGGCATACAGCACCTTGTTGTGGAGCTGCGGGGCGATCTTCGCCTTGGCGTGGCCGTAGAAGAACGGACCGATCATGGTCAGCGCCATCACGCCCATCATCAGCCAGCCGAGCCACACGGTGGCACCGAACAGGTGGACCGTGCCGATCGCGGGGTGCTCGGCACCGACGAGCCCGACGACGGACTCCACGGCGAGACTGCCGCCGATCGCGAGCAGAGCAACCCCTGCCACCAAGTGCCCGACGCCCATCGTGCGATGCAGGCCATAGGGGAACCGACGCGTGGGCCGGCGCCGGATGAACAGAAGGGCGACGAGGAACGAGATCTGCGGGACGAGGGACAGCATGTCTTCGATCCACGCTGTCTTCATGGCCTGAGATCCGCCGACCACCAACGCGATGAGCACGATCGTGACCAGCGTGTAGCCGATCGTGAACCACTCCCACCGCACGGCGTCGCGGACGGCGCGACGTTGCGCGTCGGGCAGGTCGGTACGACCCATCGAGGTCACGTGGGCGATCACGGCCCCACCCTCTCGTCGAGGAAGGCCTCGAGGGCCGACTGGAGCCCGTTCTCGCCCAGCGGCAGGAGCACGACGATCCGGCGCCCGGCCGCCCCGGGAATGCCGTCGTATCCGCGGGTGACGGAGGCCCGATCGAGCCAGGGGGTCTCCTCGGTCATCCCGCCGATCGCGAGGTCGAGGTCGCCGGTCTCGAGCCGGTCGACGAGCTCCTCCTCGCTGCCTGCCGTCCACTGCACGCGGGCGTCCCGCTCCTCGGCGAAGCCCACGACGAGATCGGCGAGCGGACCCGCCGCGCGGTCGCCCTCCATCTCCACGAGCCCCGGAGCGTCGGTCACCCCCACCCGCACGGTTCCGCCCGTGATCCGATCCAGGCTCCCGTCCGGATCAGTCGGGATCGACGAGAGCGCCGAACATCCCGACAGGAGGGCGACCAGCGCGAGAACGCCCACCCCTCGCCATGCCCTCATGCACCCTCCACCGGTCGCGAACGTGAGAACCGACCGGTCGCAGCCGCGGCGCGGTCGGGATCGACACGGGCACGCTAGGCCGTCGCGATCCGCGTCACGAGGGGCTTGACATCCGCTCACGCCCCCGTCAGGAATACGCGTAGAGTGCGGGCATGGGCACCATCTATTACGGCGGCTCCGCCACGCCGATCCACATCGACGACCGCGCCCTGGCGCACCTGAAGGTGGTCGTCGCGACCAAGCTCCGCCGCGGCGAGAGCTTCACGCTCAGCTGGAAGCACCCCGAAGACGAGGCGCGCGGACGCAGCACGATCTGGCTGCACCCCTCGATCCCGCTCCGGTTCGTCTTCGACGACCCCGAGACCCCCGACTTGAGCCGGGAGTGGCTGGAAGAGCTCGCCCAGACGGCCAACTCATCCGGGGGCATGATGCTCGTCGCCGAGCAGATCGATAGCGGCGCGCACGAAGTCGCCGACACGTCACCGCAGGTGGTCGAACTCGCCGACGCCGACTGAGACCACGTCGACGTCGCGTCGGCCCGCCCGTCGACCTCAATCCGAACTGTCGCCGCTGCTCTCGGTCGGCTCGGGAACGATGTACAGCCCGTTGGTGGAGTTCGCCGTGTAGGTCAGCGCCTCCAGCCAGGCCCGGTTCAGGCTCGGCTGGCGGCTGCCGAAGTAGCGGTACACCAGGGAGGCCGACGGATGCAGCCATACCGAGGTGCGGCCATCGCCGACACTCGGGTCCTCGCGCCAGGTGAAGTGGAACGACTCGCCGCGACGCAGCTTCTGGCCGATGACGACCTGCAGGTGCGCGAGCACGCGGTCGTCGAAGTCGATGGTGATCGAGCCTTGATAGATGAACTTGCCCACGGGGTCTCCGGATTCGGCCGCGTCTTCGACGCGTCATCGGGACGCGGCGGGGGGCGCGGGGACGTCAGGCACTGCTCGGCCCAGTGCACGTTCCTCCGACGCTAATACACCCGTGCGCTTTTTCGGACTCCGTCCACCACGGGCGTGAGGGCGGGGACTCAGCGCAACGCGTCGGCGCGACGCGCGATCTCCGCGCACGCCACATCCGATTCGGGAAGCGCAAAGGTCAGCTCCATCTGCGCATTGACCACGACGAGCGACCCGGCGGTTCCCAGCAGCAGGGAACACGTCGACAGCTCGCCGTCGTGGATGCCGGGAAAGTCGACGACATCGAACTCGCCTGCCATGTGCAAGACACGGGCGTAGTCGATGACGGCGTCCGCGACGGCGTCGGTCGTCAGGAGTCGCTGACCATCGATGAGGATGTCTTTCACGTTCATGCACCTCGCGGGGTGGGCCGGTCGGACCGCCCCGGAGAATGCGAAGCGGCATCTTCATCAGTCAGTGAACCCCGAAGAGCCTCGCCGCCTCCAGGGGGTTGACACCCCTCTACCCCGTGGATAGAAACGCCTGCGTGGCGAAAGACGCATCGAAGACGCGAAGCGCACGGAGGACGGAAAACGCACGCGTGTCAACCCCGTTGAGACTCCGCACCGGGAACGCCAGGGTGGTCGCATGACCACACTCGCCGTCATCCTGCTCCTCGTCGGAATCGCTCTCCTGCTCCTCGGCGTCTTCGTGAAGGCCGCCGAGTTCCTCCTGTGGATCGGTCTCGTCATCATCGTCATCGCGATCATCGCGTGGCTGATGCGGGTCATCCGACGAAACGCCTGACCCTCCGGCACGCCACCCGCGCGCCTGCGCCCCGCGTCACGGGAGGCGAGACGCCGCGCGCTGCACGACCGACTCCCGCGTCGTCGCCGCCCACACCCGCATGCCCTCCGCGAAGGCCGGGTCCACGTCGGCGCCGGACGGTGTCCCGGCATCGAACGGGGGCTGGGGGTCGTACTCCATTGCCAGCTGCACCGCCCGAGCGGTCGGCGCGTCGAAGACCTCGGCCGCGACGGTCAAGGCGAAGTCGATGCCGCTCGTGACGCCGCCCCCGGTGATGAGGGAGCCGTCGCGCACGACGCGGGCCTCGACCGGAACGGCGCCGAGCAGTTCCAGCAGCGGATGCGACGCCCAGTGCGTCGTCGCGCGCCGCCCGCGCAGCAGGCCGGCCGCGCCGAGGACGAAGGAGCCCGTGCACACGCTCGTGACGTAGCGGGCGCCCTCCGCTTGGCGGCGCACGAACGCGAGCGCGTCCGGGTCGTCCAGCAGGTCGAAGGCCCCCTGTCCGCCGGGAACCATCAGCACGTCGGCCTGTGGAGCGTCCGCGAAGGAGACGGTCGGCAGGATCGAAAAGCCCGCGTCGGTGGGCACCGGCTCCACTCGGTGCCAGGCGAGGTGGCTCACGGCACCAGGGAGGCGGGAGAACACCTCCACGGGCCCGGTGAGATCCAACTGCGTGATGCGGGGGAACACGAGCGAGACGAAGGTGACGGGGGAGGCCATGAACCGATCGTGGCTGATGACCCCGGCGGAGTCGACGGTGTTACCGCCCCGTTACGCCGCCCCAGACGATCTGTCAGGCACGCCGACCCCGCGGGAGGAATCGTCCGGCGGGCCCACGCGATCATTGCGCGGTCCGGCCCGGACGTATTGAATGTCCGCACACGCGCCAGGGAGGTGCGAGGAGCGGAGTACGCGTGACGTCGGCACCCGAATCCACCGTCGACCGGACCACCACCTCGTCCGGATCCGGGCCCGCGCCCGGCACCGGATCGGTCGTGCTCTCGCACGTCACGAAGCACTACGGCGAGCAGCTCGCGGTGGATGATCTCTCGCTCACGATCGAGGCC
This sequence comes from Microbacterium sp. TNHR37B, assembly GCF_001620065.1. Taxonomy (GTDB): domain Bacteria; phylum Actinomycetota; class Actinomycetes; order Actinomycetales; family Microbacteriaceae; genus Microbacterium. Next base: position 260,328 of record NZ_LQGV01000004.1, on the reverse strand, counting down.
GGTGAGTTCCTCTCGCTCCTCGGCCCGTCCGGCTGCGGGAAGACGACGACGCTGCGCATGATCGCGGGCTTCGAACACCCCGACGCCGGCGACATCCGCATCTCCGGCGCGAGCGTGCTCGGCGCACCGCCGTTCAAGCGCGATGTGAACACCGTCTTCCAGGCCTACGCGCTCTTCCCGCACATGACGGTCGCCGAGAACGTGGCCTACGGGCTGCAGCAGCGCCGCACCTCCAAGGGCGAGCTCCGGGAACGCGCGGCGGCCGCACTCGACATGGTGCAGATGCGCCGGTTCGCCGACCGCAAGCCCACGCAGCTCTCCGGTGGGCAGCAGCAGCGCGTCGCCCTGGCACGCGCCCTCGTCAACCGCCCGTCCGTGCTGCTCCTGGACGAGCCGCTGGGCGCCCTCGACCGGCAGCTGCGCGAAGAGATGCAGTTGGAGCTCAAGCTCCTCCAATCGCGGCTCGGGATCACCTTCGTCTTCGTGACCCATGACCAGGGCGAAGCGCTCTCGATGAGCGACCGCATCGCCATCATGCGCGAGGGACGCATCGAACAGCTCGCCGACGCGGACACCGTCTACGCGCGTCCCGTCTCGGCGTACGTGGCCGCGTTCGTCGGTCAGCAGAACTTCTTCCGCGGCACCGGGGTCGGGACGGACGCCGTCTCCGCCGCGCACGTCGTCGCCCGCTCCGAGGTGTCCACTCTGCCGGGAACCTCTTCGGGGGCGGCCGAGGCCGCCGTCCGGCCCGAGAACGTGCGGATCGCCGCCGACACCGGCGCGGCGCTGGCCGAGACCAACGCCGTCCGCGGAGAGCTCATCGGGCTCTCCCACCTCGGCGAGACGATGCAGTACCTCGTGCGGCTGGGTGACGATCAGAGCCTCATCGCCCGACGGCCCACGCCCGAGGCGCCGAGCCTGCGCGTGGGCGACGCAGTCGTCTGCACCTGGTCACCGGCCCACGTGCTCCTCTTCCCCGCCGACGACGCCGCCCGTGCGGCGGGATACGTCGCGCCCCCGACCGAGTAAGCGACACCGACACACGTTCCACCCGCCGCACGACCTTCACCCGACCAGGAGGCCCCGATGAACGACTCCCGCTCCGCGCTGCGCATTCTCGCCCACGAGAAGGCCGTGCCGATCATCGCGAACGAGCTCTCGCGCCGCCGATTCCTCTCCCTCGCCGCCCTCGCCGGCGGCACCGCCGTGCTCGCGGCGTGCGCGCCGGGCGGCGGAGGAAACACGAGCCCCTCCTCGCAGGCCTCGGGCGGGGCTCTGGAGGGGTCGCTCTCGGTCTACACGTGGGGCGACTACGACTCCCCCGACGTCGTGAAGAACTTCACGAGCGAGCTCGGCCCGAAGGTGACCCTGGACTCCTACAGCTCCAACGAGGAGCTGATCGCCAAGCTCATCGCCGCCAAGGGCACCTCGGGATTCGACATCGTGGTGCCGACCGGCGTGTTCATCCCGCAGATGATCGAGAACGGGCTGCTGACGAAGTTCACCAAGTCGCTCCTGCCGAACCTCGACAACATGGACCCCGCCTACCTCGGCCGGGCGTGGGACCCGGAGAACGACTACTCCGTCTGCAAGGCCTGGGGCACGACCGGGTTCGTCTACGACAAGACGGTCATCACGCGCGAGCTGAAGACGTGGAACGACTTCTTCGACGCCGCGCAGAACGAGGCCAGCGGCAAGACGAGCATGTCGGACGATCCGGCCGGCATCATCGGCGCGTACTTCTGGGCAAACGACGCCGACTGGAACACGCAGGACACCGCGCAGCTCGACGCCTGCCGCGCCTTCCTGGTCGAGAAGATCGCCCCGCACATCGCCGCCTTCGACTCCTACCCCGGCACCAACGCGATCCCGCAGGGCACCCAGGTGCTCATGCAGGCGTGGAACGGCGACGCGCGCCTGGGCCTGCTGGCCTCGTCCGAGCCGGAGCGCTGGCAGTGGGTGCTGCCCGGACCGCAGACCGAGCTCTGGATGGACAACTGGGCGATCGCCGCCGGCGCGCCCCACCCCGAGGCCGCCCACGCGTTCATCAACTTCTCGATGACGCCGGAGAACCTCATGCTCAACCTCGACTACATCGGCTACAACGTCGGCGGCAAGGACATGGAGTCCGCCGCCGAGGAGGCGGGCCTGGAGCTTCCGGAGCTGATCTTCTTCGACGACGCCCAGCTGGCCACCATGCACGAGCAGACCCTCAACGAGTCGCAGACGGTGCGCGTGGAGATCTGGAACGAGATGAAGGCCGCCGCGGGTGCCTGATTCTCCCGCGTCGCCCCGGCGCTCCCTCGGGGGGTTGTTGGCGGTCCCGGCGTGGATCTGGCTGCTGGTCTTCTTCGTCGCGCCGGTGGGACTCGTCGTCTGGTACAGCTTCGGCTACAAACCGGGCATCTTCGGAACCCACGCCAACGACGTGCTCTCCCTCGACCGCTACGCCGAGGCGTTGTCGCCGACGTTCTTCACGACGTTCCAGAACACGCTCTGGGTCGGCGTGCTCGGAACGGCACTGTGCTTCCTGATCGGGGCTCCGGTCGCCTACTGGATGGCGTTCAAGGTGCGACCCCAGCGCCGGGGACTGCTGATCGCCCTCGTGCTCATCCCCTTCTGGACGAACTTCCTCATCCGGACGATCGGCTGGCAGGTGATCCTCGCACCGGAAGGATGGCTGTCGCAGGGACTCCAGTCGATCGGGATGCTCGACGGTCCGCTCGATCTCCTCTACACCCGTACCGCGGTGCTGATCGGTGTCGTCTACAACTACCTGCCGCTCATGATCCTGCCGCTGTTCGTGGCCTTCGATCGCGTAGGTCCCGCCGTCCGCGAGGCATCCAAGGACCTCGGTGCGGGCAAGGTCACCACCTTCTTCCGAGTGACCCTGCCGCTGTCCCGCCCGGGCGTCGTGGCGGGCGTGCTGCTGGTGTTCATCCCGCTCATGGGCGACTACATCACGGCGACCGTGCTCGGCGGGGCCAAGGGCAACATGGTCGGTCAGCTCGTGGCGAGCCAGTTCCAGACGGCGCAGAACTGGGCTCTGGGCTCGGCGATGGCCGTCGTGCTCATGCTCGTGATCGCCCTGACGATCGCGGTGGCGGGGCTGCTGCTGTGGGCGCTGAGCCTCCCCTTCCGCGCCCGGAACCGGCTCGCACTCGGACCGCAGGAGGTGGCCACGTGACGGCGACGAAGACCGAGACGATCCTCCGCCAGCGCGACGGCAGCATGCTGGGGAGCGGCCGCCGTGCCCCGCGGTCGTGGAGCGACATCGCCTTGAACGTCTGGGGCGTCCTCGTGCTCCTGTTCCTGTTCGCGCCGATCATCGTCATCGTCATCTACTCGTTCAACACCGGGCGGCTGCTCGTCTCGTTCGACGGGTTCGGATTCGACGCGTTCCGCACGATCCTCGACAAGCCCGCCGTGCAGAACGCGGTACGCGTCTCCCTCATCACGGCCCTCATCTCCGCCATCATCGCGACGGCGCTCGGCACCCTGGCCGGCATCGCGATGGCGCGCCATCCCGGGAGGTGGGTGTGGTGGTTCCTCGGGCTCCTCCTCCTCGTCTCGGTCACCCCCGAGATCGTGGACGCCGTGGCCCTCCTCCCCTGGTTCGTGACTCTCGGCCAGGACTGGGGGCTCGGGATGTTCAACGACGGCATCGTCCGCCTGTCGATCGGCAGTTCCCTGTTCGCGACCGCGGTGGTCTCCTACGTCGTCCGGGCGCGCCTGGTCGGCCAGGAGGCGAACCTCGAAGAGGCCTCCAGCGACCTGTACGCGAGCCCGTTCACGACCTTCCGTCGCGTGACGCTCGCCCTCGCGATGCCGGCCGTGCTCGCCGGGTTCCTGCTCGCGTTCACGCTGAGCCTCGACAACACGATCGTCGCCGCCTTCGTGCAGGTCTCGGGGACGACGCCGTGGCCGGTGTACGTGCTGTCGGCGGTGCGCTCGGGCCTGCGTCCCGAAGTGGCGGCCGTGTCGACGATCATGCTGCTGCTGACGCTCGTGGCCCTCGCGGTCGTGGCGGTCGTCCTCAAACGCGCCGGAGACTCGGCCACCGACATCGCCCGCACGATGGGCGGGGCGTGAGGAGAGAGATGACACACGCAGAAATCGTGTTCCACGGGGGACCGGTCTTCACCGCCGACACGGTGCGCTCGCGCGCGAGCGCCGTGGCCGTCTCGGGCGGACGGATCGTCGCCGTCGGCGGCGAGGAGGTCCGCGACCTCATCGGTCCGCACACGGAGGTCGTCGACCTGTCGGGACGACTGCTCGTTCCCGGCTTCCAGGACGCCCACGTGCACCCGGTGTCGGGCGGCCTCGAACTGCTCCGCTGCGACCTCGCCGACGGGGCGACCGAGGCCGAGTACCTCGACCTCATCGCCGCCTACGCCCGCAGCCATCCGCCGACCGAGGAGGACGGGTCGGAGTGGGTGCTCGGCGGGGGCTGGGCCATGTCCGCCTTCCCCGGCGGCACGCCGACGGCGGCCGCGCTCGACCGCGTGCTCCCCGATCGCCCCGCCTTCCTCCCCAACCGCGACGGGCACGGCGCATGGGTGAACTCCGCGGCGCTCCGGCGCGCCGGGATCGACCGCGACACCCCCGATCCCGCGGACGGGCGGATCGAGCGCGACGGCGACGGCACGCCGACGGGCACCCTTCACGAGGGCGCGATGTCGCTCGTCAACCGCCTCATCCCCGATCCCACGCCCGAGTTCCTCCGCGAGGCGCTGCTGGCGGGCCAGCGCTACCTGCACGCCTACGGCATCACCGCGTGGCAGGACGCGATCATCGGCGACTACAGCGACCTCGTCGACCAGGGCGAGACCTACCGGCGGGCCGCGATCGACGGCAGTCTGACCGGCCGGGTCGTGGGGGCGCTGTGGTGGGACCGGGGGTCCGGGCTCGAGCAGATCCCCTCGCTCGTGGAACGCCGCGAGCGCTACAGCCACGGACGCTTCCAGGCCACCAGCGTCAAGGTGATGCAAGATGGCGTCGCCGAGAACTTCACGGCGGCGATGCTCGAGCCCTACCACGACGGTCACGGTCATCCCACCGACAACTCCGGCATCTCCTTCGTGGATCCCGAGGTGCTGCGCGAAGCCGTGCCGCGGCTGGACGCGCTCGGCTTCCAGGTGCACTTCCACGCGATCGGCGACCGGGCGGTGCGCGAGTGCCTCGACGCGGTCGCCGAAGCGATCGCCCGCAACGGACGCGGCGACAACCGGCACCACATCGCGCATATCCAGGTGGTGCACCCCGACGACGTCCCTCGATTCCGCGAGCTCGGCGTGGCCGCGAACATGCAGTCGCTGTGGGCGACGCTCGAGCCGCAGATGGTCGAGCTCACCCTTCCGTTCCTCGGCGCACCCCGCGACGCGTGGCAGTATCCGTTCGGCGACCTTCTGCGCGCGGGTGCCGTGCTGGCCGCAGGAAGCGACTGGTCGGTGTCCTCGCCCAACCCGCTGGCCGCCATCCACACCGCCGTCAACCGTCAGGCGGCGCCCGGATACGAGGAGGGCGACTACGAGCCCTTCCTCCCCGACCAGGCGATCGACCTCGGCACCTCGCTCGTGGCCTACACCGCGGGCTCCGCGTGGGTGAACCACCTGGAACGAGAGACCGGCACGATCGAGGTGGGCAAATACGCCGATCTCGCCGTCCTGGACCGCGATCCCTTCGCCGGTCCCGCCGACGAGATCGGCACCGCCCGCGTGCTCGAGACCTTCGTCGACGGCGCCCGCGTCTACGCCGCCGGCTGACGCGCACCATCTCGAGAGGAAGCACTCCGTGGGAACCACCGTCTTCGAACGGCAGGCACCGACCCCGGCCGTGGTCGGACGCAGCCTGAGCGACACCCGCTCGGGCGTGTTCTGGATGGAGGATCTGCCCGACGCCCTCCGCCCCGATCGAGCGACGCTCCGCGGCGCAGTCGAGGCCGACGTGGTGGTGGTCGGAGGTGGCTACACCGGACTGTGGACGGCTCTCCTGGCCACCCTCCGCGACCCGGGTCGCCGGGTGGTCGTGCTCGAAGCCAACCGCGTGGGGTGGGCGGCCTCCGGACGAAACGGCGGGTTCTGCGAGGCGAGCCTCACGCACGGGCACGAGAACGGCGCACGGCGCTGGCCCGACGAGATCCAGACCCTGGAGCGGCTGGGGCGGGAGAACCTCGACGAGATCGAGCAGACGGTGAGAGATCTCGGCCTCGACGTGCAGTTCGAGCGCACCGGCCAGCTCGCCCCCGCCGTCGAGCCGCACCAGCTCGCCTGGCTCCACGACTGGCGCGACGAGGCCGCCTCCGACCCCGACGTCGTCTTCCTCGATCAAGAGGCCGCGCGCGCCTCCGTCGCCTCGCCGACCTATCTCGGGGCGATCTGGGAGAAGAGCACGTGTGCGCTCGTGCACCCCGCACGCCTGGCCGCCGAGCTCGCGCGCGCCGCGGAAGAACGCGGTGTGCGGATCTTCGAGCGGTCACGGGTGTCGAGCCTGGAGACCACTGCGACTGGGGTCACCGTGCGCACGGCGGAGGGAGGCGTCACCGCGGCGCACGCGGTGCTCGCGACGAACGTCTTCCCCTCGCTCCTTCGCCGGAACCGCCTGATGACCGTGCCGGTGTACGACTACGTCCTCATGACCGAACCGCTCTCGGCGCAGCAGTGGGAGGACATCGGCTGGCGGGATCGACAAGGCATCGGCGACATGGCCAACCAGTTCCACTACTACCGGCCGACCCAGGACGGCCGCATCCTCTTCGGCGGCTACGACGCGATCTACCACTACGGACGACGCGTGGATCCGCGCTATGAGCACCGGCCCGACGTGTGGGCGAAGCTCGCCAGCCACTTCTTCACGACCTTCCCGCAACTGGAAGGAGTGCGGTTCTCGCACCAGTGGGCGGGAGCGATCGACAGTTCGACCCAGTTCACCGCCTTCTACGGCACCGCCCGCGCGGGGCGCGTGGCGTATGCGGCCGGGTTCACCGGGCTGGGCGTGGGGTCGACGCGATTCGCCGGCAATGTCATGCTGGATCTGCTGGACGGCTCCGAGACGGAGCGGACGGCGCTGCAGATGGTCCGCGCGCGACCGCTCCCCTTCCCGCCCGAGCCGGCGGCGGCGATCGGGATCAACGCGACCCGCTGGTCGATGGACCGGGCGGACCACAACGAGGGCAAGCGCAACCTCCTGCTGAAGACACTGGACGCGCTGGGATTGGGGTTCGATTCGTGACGGAGCTGGATGCGGGTGTCGTGGTCACCGCGGCCGACGTCGAGGTGACGCTCACACCGGTTCCGACCGCGCAGGTCGTGTCGGGAAGCCCGGCTACCGGATCGGTCGACCTCGACGAGGACATGGGGATCGGCGTCTGGGAGATGACGCCGGGCGCGATGAGCGACACCGAGATCGACGAGGTGTTCGTGGTGGTCGCCGGGGACGCCACGGTGGAGTTCGTCGACCCCGCGCTTCCGGCGATCGGGCTCACTCCTGGCGCGATCGTGCGGCTGGAAGCCGGCATGCGCACGGTCTGGACGGTCCGCGAGACCCTCCGCAAGGTCTACCTCGCCTGACGCGGTTCCCTCCGGTGCGGGCGACGCGGCTCAGGGCGCGACCGAGCGGCGGACGAGGAGGGCGAGGTGCAGCGCCGTCTGGATCTCGCCGTCGTCGAGATCGACGGCGAGGAGCTCCTGGATGAGCGCGATCCGCTGGTAGAACACCGACCGCGACAGATGCGACGCCGTCGCCGCCGCCGTGCGATTGCCGGGGTGGGCGAGCATCGCCCCGAGGACGTCGAGGAGGTCACCGCCGCGGGCGAGGTCGTACTCGATGAGCGGAGCGAGCATCCTCTCCCCGTGATCGAGCACGCGGTGATCGTCGCGGAGGGCCGTCACCAGTCGCGCCAGCGGGCGTTCCTCCGCCCGCCGGACATGCGGCCCGCGGCCCGGACGCCCCTGCGGGGCTCGGGCCAGATCGATCGCCTCCTGGAGCGACGTGAGGGCTCGCTCGATTCCGGCCTGCACGGTCGTCCCCTCCACTCCGGCGCCCTCTCCGCCACGGACGTGCGCCGGCGCCCCCACCGAGAGGACGAGGCGCGCGGCGGCGGGGCTCAGCGCCTCCGCGAAGCGCCGGGCCGCCTCGGCGTCGAACGGCGTTCGGGCGGGAATCGACACGAGCAATGTCGCGCCCGGCCCCGTCGCCACCCCGGCCGGCAGGGTGCCCACGAGGGCCCGCCCGCCGAGGACAGTGGCGGCTGCATCGGCCGTGGCCGGCTCGACCTCGCCACCCGTGACCACCATCCCGTACAGCCGTGCGCCGTCGAGCGGGAGCCCCGCCGCCTCCAGCCGCGCAGCGGCGTCGGCGTGCCCCGCGAACCGTCCCGCGAGGAGCCCGTCGACGAGTCGCCGCTGACCGATGCGCGCCCACTCGTCGACCGCGCCGTCGGTCAGTCGCCCGAGGGCGAGGGCGATCGCACCCTGCTCGAGCACGGCCGCTCGGCCCGCGGGATGCGCCGGGCCGGGAAGGGCGACGAGGTACCCCCAGCGGAATCCGCGCGCCTCCACCGGCACGATGAGCCAGTCCCCCGGCCCCCGGCGGTGCGCGAGGCGCGAGCGCACCTCCCACCGCGCCAGGATCTCCTCCTCGCGGGAGACCGGCACCTCGGCGACGATCACGTCGTGCGCAAGAGACTCGAGGACGACGGGCGCGGCAAGGGTCTGCGCGAGCTGATGGACGATGTAGTCGGCGGGAGACCCGCGGAGGGCGAGCGCCGTGAACCGGGCGCGCACGTCATCGCGGGCGCGGAGGGCGGCGTTCTGATCGGCGATGATCCGGCGGTGGACCGCCTCGGTGACCGCGACGAACTTCACCTCGCGCCGCAGGACCACCAGGGCCATCCCCTGCTCGCGAGCCGCCTCGACCACGACGGCCGGCGCGTAGCGGTAGTGCGTTCCGAGCTCCAGGATCAGCGCTGCGATACCGGCCTGGACGAGCGAGAGCACGAAGGCGCGCAACTGCGCCGGCTCCTCCGGCCACGCCGAGCCCGTCGACAGCAACAGCTCTCCGCCGTCGAGAAGCCGCGCCACGCCCCCGCTGTCGGACGCGTGCACCCAGCGCACGCGGGCATCCAGCGCCGCACCCCCGACGAGCACCTCGGGATGGCCCGCCTCGACCGCGTCCAGGGCGAGCACCTCACGGACGGTCGGGAGACTCTCGTGCGGGATCGGACGTTCCGTCTGGATCGAGGATTCTTCGCGACGTTCAGGCACCCGGCGCCCCTCTTCCGCTCTGCAAAACTGGGATTCTCAGCCTAGGTGATGATCGTACGATCTGTCCGACATCGCCCCGAGACCGAAGGGTTCCCATGACGGACGAGCGGATCATCAGCCACTGGATCGACGGCGCCGAGACCGCGTCGACGAGCGGGCGCACCGCCCCCGTGTTCAACCCGGCGACCGGGGCAGAGACCGCCCGCGTGGCCCTGGCCGACGCGTCCGAGATCGCCGCCGCGATCGCCTCGGCCGAGCGGGGCTTCGCGCAGTGGCGCAGCACGTCGATCGCCAGGCGCCAGGCGGTGCTCTTCGCCTTCCGCGAGCTCCTCAACGCCCGCAAGGGAGAGCTCGCGCAGCTCATCACCGCCGAGCACGGGAAGGTCGGCTCGGATGCGATGGGCGAGATCCTCCGTGGCCAGGAGGTCGTGGAGCTCGCCTGCGGCTTCCCGAGCCTCGTTCGGGGCGCCTATTCCGAGAGCGCGTCCAACGGCATCGACGTGTACTCGCTGCGCCAGCCCCTCGGCGTGGTCGGCATCATCTCGCCGTTCAACTTCCCCGCCATGGTGCCCATGTGGTTCTTCCCGATCGCGATCGCCGCCGGCAACGCCGTGATCCTCAAGCCCAGCGAGAAAGACCCCTCCGCGGCCCTGTGGCTGGCGCGGCTGTGGCAGGAGGCGGGGCTCCCCGACGGCGTGTTCACGGTGCTGCAGGGCGACAAGGAAGCCGTCGACGGCCTGCTCGACTCGCCCGTCGTGCAGGCCATCTCGTTCGTCGGCTCCACCCCGATCGCCCAGTACATCTACGAGAACGCCGCCCGCACCGGCAAGCGCGTGCAGGCTCTCGGCGGAGCCAAGAACCACATGCTGGTCCTTCCCGACGCCGACCTCGACCTCGTCGCCGATCAGGCCGTCAACGCGGGCTACGGCGCCGCGGGCGAGCGCTGCATGGCGATCTCGGTGGTGCTCGCGGTCGACCCGGTGGCCGACGCCCTGGTGGGGAAGATCCGCGACCGGATCGCTCGGCTGCGGATCGGCAACGGCGCGGGAGACGACGCGGGCGAGCCCGACATGGGGCCGCTGATCACCCGTGCCCATCGCGACACCGTGTCCGCGTACGTCGACACCGCCGAGCGGGACGGCGCCGAGGTCGTCGTGGACGGTCGCGGCCTCACCGTCGACGGGCACGAAGACGGCTTCTTCTTCGGTCCGACCCTGCTGGACAGAGTGCCCACGTCCTCGCGCGCCTACACCGAGGAGATCTTCGGACCGGTGCTGTCGGTCGTCCGCGTCCCCTCGTTCCAGGCGGGCGTCGACCTCATCAACTCCGGCCGGTTCGGCAACGGCACGGCGATCTTCACCAACGACGGCGGTGCTGCCCGGCGCTTCCAGCACGAGGTGCAGGTGGGGATGATCGGCATCAATGTGCCGATCCCCGTCCCCGTCGCCTACCACTCGTTCGGCGGTTGGAAGCAGTCGCTGTTCGGCGACGCCAAAGCCTACGGCGCGCACGGGTTCGACTTCTTCACTCGCGAGAAGGCGGTCACCGCACGGTGGATCGACCCCGCGACGCGCGGCGACGGCGCACACGGCGGCATCAACCTCGGCTTCCCCCAGAACTCCTGACCCCCGACGATCCGGAGCACACGATGACCACCCTTGACAGCCTCACCCCCGACGCCGCGACGACCGACGCGCGCGTCCGCGCCGACGACCGCGGCCACGTCTTCCATTCCTGGAGCGCGCAGGCGCTGATCGATCCGCTCCCCGTCGCCGGGGGCGAGGGCGCCACGTTCTGGGACTACGACGGCCAGCGCTACCTCGACTTCTCGTCGCAGCTGGTCAACCTCAACCTCGGCCACCAGCACCCCGACCTCGTCGCCGCGATCCAGGAGCAGGCCGGCCGGCTGGCCACCATCCAGCCGTCGATGGCCAACGACGTGCGCGGCGACCTCGCCCGCCGCATCTCCGAGGTGGCCCCCGATGGCATGTCGAAGGTGTTCTTCACCAACGGCGGCGCAGACGCGAACGAGAACGCGGTACGGATGGCGCGCCTGGTCACCGGCAAACGCAAGGTGCTGGCGATGTACCGCAGCTACCACGGCAACACCTCGACGGCGATCACCCTCACCGGTGACCCGCGGCGCTGGCCGAACGAGCCGGCCGACGCCTCCGTCGTCCACTTCTTCGGGCCGTACGCGTACCGGTCACCCTTCCACTCCGAGAGCCCCGAGCAGGAGACCGAGCGCGCGCTCGCCCACCTGGAGCAGACGATCGTGCTCGAAGGTGCCTCCACGATCGGGGCGATCATCCTGGAGACGGTGGTCGGCACGAACGGCGTGCTCGTTCCGCCCCCGGGGTATCTCCCCGGGGTCCGCGCCCTGTGCGACAAGTACGGGATCGTCTACATCGCCGACGAGGTCATGGTCGGTTTCGGACGCATCGGCGAGTGGTTCGCCTTCCAGGCGTTCGACGTGGTCCCCGATCTCATCACCTTCGCGAAGGGCGTGAACTCCGGGTACGTGCCGCTGGGAGGAGTCGTGATCTCCGACCGGATCGCCGCCCACTTCGACACGGTGTCCTTCCCCGGCGGCCTCACCTACTCCGGGCACCCCCTGGCGTGCGCGCCCGGGGTGGCCACGTTCGAGGTCTTCGCGCGTGACGGGATCCTGGAACGGGTGCGGGACCTCGGCGAGCGCGTCGTGGCGCCGCGGTTGGCGGAGATGGCCCAGGCGCATCCGTCGGTGGGCGAGGTGCGCGGACGGGGACTGTTCTGGGCGATCGAGCTGGTCCGCGACCGGGAGACGCGGGAGCCGCTCGTGCCGTTCAACGCCACCGGCGCCGACGCCGCCCCGATGACGGCGTTCGCGGCTGTCTGCAAGAAGGCGGGGCTGTGGCCGTTCACGCACTTCAACCGGGTGCACGTGGCCCCGCCCCTCGTGATCTCGGAGGAGGACCTCGTCCGCGGGCTCGACATCATCGACGCCGCCCTCGCGGTGGCCGACGACGCGGCGCGAGGCTGAGGAGCGGCCGCCGATGACCGGCAACGGGGGCGTCTCGCACTGGTGGCAGCAGATCGGTCTCCCGGAGAGCCGCCCACCGCTTCCCGGCGACATGCAGGTCGACGTCGCGATCGTCGGCGCGGGCTTCACGGGGCTCTGGGCGGCCTACTATCTCGCATCCCTGCAGCCCGACCTGCGCATCGTCGTGCTGGAGCGGCGGTTCGCCGGGTTCGGCGCGTCGGGACGCAACGGCGGATGGCTCACGAACTCGGTCACCGGCGGCCGGGAAGCCTACGGCCGCGAGGGCGGGTCACGTCAGCAGCGGGCCATGAACGAGACGGTGGACGAGGTGATCCGCGTCGCCGGCGACGAGGGGATCGACGCCGACATCCGCAAGGGCGGAGAGCTCACCGTCGCGCGCAATGCCGCGCAGTGGGGCCGGCTGCGTGCCTTCTTCGCCGAGGAGAACACGTGGCCCCACACCGATGTCCGGCTCGGGGACGCGGCGGAGACGGCCGCGCACGTCCGGGTGGCGGGGGCCGTCGGCTCGGTCTGGCACCCCCACTGCGCGCGCCTGCACCCTGCCAAGCTGGTGCGCGGCCTCGCGGCCGCGGTGGAACGGCGCGGCGTGCGGATCTACGAGGACACCACCGTGCGGGCGATCGAACCCGGGCGGGCGGTGACCGATCGCGGCGTCGTGCGGGCCGAGCACGTCCTCCGCGCCACGGAGGGGTTCACTCCGGACCTCGCGGGGGAGCACCGCACCTGGCTGCCGATGAACTCGTCGATGATCGTGACCGCTCCCCTGCCTCCGGAGGCCTGGGAGGAGATCGGCTGGAACGGCGCGACCACGCTCGGCGACGGCGCACACGTGTACATGTACGCGCAGCGCACGGCCGACGACCGCATCGCGTTCGGCGGACGCGGAGTGCCCTACCGTTACGGCTCGCGCGTCGACTCCGACGGCCGCACGCAGACCCGGACGATCGAGAACCTCACCGCGCTCCTGCGTTCGTTCTTCCCCGCGGCGGCACGCGTGCCGGTGGATCACGCGTGGGCGGGCGTGCTGGGGGTCCCCCGCGACTGGTCGGCGACGGTCGGTCTGGACCGCGGCACGGGGATCGGGTGGGCGGGCGGCTACGTCGGCACCGGCGTGGCGACGACCAACCTCGCCGGGCGCACCCTCGCCGACCTCGTGCTGGGCCGGGAGACGGAGCGGACGACGCTCCCCTGGGTCGGGCATCAGGCCCGGCGCTGGGAGCCGGAGCCGCTGCGCTGGCTGGCCGTGCAGGGGCTGTACGCCGCCTACCACCTCGCCGACCGGCAGGAGTCGCGCGGCCGATCCCGCACCTCCCCCGTCGCCCGCATCGCCGACGTCGTCTCCGGCCGCCACTGATCGAGAGGCCCGGGCCGGACCCTCGCCTGCACAGGTGGCGCAACACGCTGTTATGCCCCGCGGATAGCAGCGTGTTGCGCCACCTGAGCAGTGCCGGGGGAGGCCGGAAGCCGGGAGGCCGGGAGGCCGGGGGGGACTACAGCAGGAGGTCGAGGAGCCGCGCGGGGTGCGGGACGGCGGTCCAGCGCACGAGCGAATGGGCGTTGAGACCGTCGATCATCGCCAGCAGGTGCCCCGCCGTGGTCGCGGCGTCGCCGGGGGCGAACTCGCCGCGATCGATGCCGCGACGGATCTCGGCGGCGATCGCCGCCTGCCAATCGTCCATCTCGGTGCGCACCCGCGCGGCGAGCGCCTCGTTCCGCGCGCCCATCGCCCATCCCTGCACCCACACCTGCGTGATGTCGACGCGGCTGCCGTCCAGGAGGGTGTCCAGGAGACGGGCCAGACGCTCCCGCGGGGCATCCACCCGCGCGATCACCGCGACGACGTCCGAGAGCTCCTCGGCGACGAGGCTGCCGAAGGCCTCGGCGACCAGGTCGTCCATGCTCGGGATGTAGTGCGCGACCAGTCCCGGAGCGACCCCCATGTGCGCGGCTACGGCCCGCAGCGTCAGCGTGTCCAGGCCCTGCTCCCGCGCGATCTCCCGCGCCGCCGCGGCAACCTCCGCGCGCCGCTCCTCCGGGGTCTTCCGCACGCGCGGACGGGCGCCGTCGTGCGGCTGATCGGTTGACGCGGCATCCATCGCTCGATACGCTCCCTGCTATTGATCGCTCGATCAACAAGGTAGCGCACCCCCGAGGAGATCGCGATGGCTTGGCGTATGCCCGCAGAGACCGCCCCACACGAGCGCACCTGGATGACCTTTCCCGCCGAGGGGGAGACGCTCGGCGACACCGCCGCGCTCCGCGAGGAGGGGTATGCCGCGTGGACGGCCGTCGCGACGGCGGTCGCCCGCTTCGAGCCCGTCACGATGGTCGTCGATCCGGCGGAGTCCGCGCGCGCCCGGCGGATGCTGCCGGGTGAGGTCACGCTCCTGGAGGCGCCGGTGGACGAGTTCTGGATGCGCGACTCCGGCCCCACCTTCGTCGTCGACGACGCCTCGGGAGCGCTCGGCGCGGTCGACTGGATCTTCAACGGCTGGGGAGCACCGGCGTGGGCGCAGTGGCAGAAGTCCGCCGCCCACGCCCGGATCGTCGCGGCGGCCGCGGGCGCCGAGCTGGTCAGCTCGACGCTCGTCAACGAGGGCGGCGGCATCCACGTCGACGGGGAGGGAACTGTCCTGCTCACCGAGACCGTCCAGCTCGACCCGCGCCGCAATCCCTACGCCGACAAGGCACGCGTCGAAGCGGAGATGGCCCGCACGATCGGTGCGACGACAGCGATCTGGCTCCCCCGCGGACTCACCCGCGACTACGACGACTTCGGCACCAACGGGCACGTCGACATCGTCGCGACGATCCCCTCGCCCGGCCGCCTGCTCCTCCACGACCAGCGCGACCCCGGCCACCCCGACCATGCCGTGACGCGGGAGCTCCGAGCCGTGCTGTCGGAGCAGACCGATGCGGCGGGCCGACGCTTCGAGATCGTCGACCTCCCCGCCCCCGCCACCCTGCGCGACGAGGAGGGCGTGGTGGACTGGAGCTACGTCAACCACCTCGTCGTGGACGGCGGCGTGATCGCGTGCGGCTTCGGGGAACCGGATGCCGATGCCCGCGCCGCCGCGATCCTCGCCGAGGCCTATCCCGGGCGCGAGGTGGTCACCGTCGACGCGCGGCCGATCTTCGCGCGCGGCGGCGGCATCCACTGCATCACCCAGCAGCAACCCCGCGTCCCCGCGGCGGCCCGCTCGTGATCGACGTCGTCGAGGCCTCGATCGCCGAGCTTCGCGGCGCGCTGGAGTCGGGAGACGTGCGCGCCGTGGATCTCGTCGACGCGTACCTGGCACGGATCGACGCGTACGACGGCCCGGACACCGCGACCGCGCTCCGTTCCGTCGTCGTCCGCAACCCCGCGGCACGCGCCGAAGCCGAGGCGAGCGACCAGCGGCGTTCCCGCGGAGAGGGGCACGGGCCGCTGGAGGGCATCCCGTACACCGCGAAGGACAGCTACCTCGTCGCCGGTCTCACCGCCGCGGCCGGATCGCCCGCCTTCGCCGACCTCGTGGCTCAGCGCGACGCCTTCACGATCGAGCGCCTGCGCAGCGGCGGCGCCATCTGCCTCGGCTTGACCAACATGCCGCCGATGGCGAACGGCGGCATGCAGCGCGGCCTCTACGGGCGAGCCGAGAGCCCCTACAACCGGGCGTTTCTCACCGCGCCGTTCGCATCCGGATCCTCCAACGGCTCCGGCACGGCCACCGCGGCCAGTTTCGCCGCGTTCGGGCTCGGCGAGGAGACATGGTCCAGCGGCCGCGGTCCCGCCTCGCACAACGGCCTGTGCGCCTACACGCCGTCGCGGGGCGTCATCTCGGTGCGCGGCAACTGGCCGCTCGTCCCGACGATGGACGTCGTGGTCCCTCACACCCGCACGATGGCCGACCTCCTCGAGGTGCTCGACGTCGTGGTGGCCGACGACCCCGGTTCCCGGGGCGACTTCTGGCGGACGCAGCCCTGGGTCGTCCTCCCGGCGGCCTCCGCGGTGCGCCCGAACTCGTACCGCGACCTGGCGGACGGGGCGACGCTCGCGGGCCGACGGCTCGGCGTGCCGCGCATGTACGTCGGGGCCGACCCCGAGGCGGGCACCGGAACCGGCATCGGCGGCCCGACGGGGCAGGCGATCATCACGCGACCCACGATCCTCGCCGCCTGGCGGGCGCTCCGGCGCGCGCTGGAGGCGGCCGGCGCGGAGGTCGTCGAGGTCGACTTCCCCGTCGTCAGCAGATACGAGGGGGACCGCCGCGGTGCTCCCACGATCCGCACGCGGGGCCTCGTCTCCCCCGCCTTCCTCCGGCGCGAGATCCTCGACCTCTCCGCCTGGGCGTGGGAGGACTTCCTCGCCGCCAACGGCGATCCGCGACTGTCGAGCCTCGCCGACGTCGACGGCGATCGGATCTTCCCCCCGCCGCCCGGCGCCCTCCCCGACCGGTACACCGGGTTCGACGACGACATCGCCGACTACCCGAGATGGGTGCGCGACCACCCGCACGCGACCCTCGACGACATGCCCGAGCTCGCCGACGGACTGCGCGGACTCGAGGAGACCCGACGGATCGACCTCGAGGCGTGGATGGACGCGCTCGCGCTCGACGCCGTCGTCTTCCCGGCCGTGTCCGACATCGCTCCCGCCGACATGGACGTCGTCCCCGCCTCCGCCGACCTCGGGTGGCGCAACGGCACCTGGATCGCCAATGGAAACCTCGCGATCCGGCATCTGGGCATCCCGACCGTGACGGTTCCCCTGGCGATGCTCCCCGACATCGGCATGCCGGTGGGGCTGACCCTCGCCGGTCGCGCCTACGATGACAACGCCCTGCTGCGTCTGGCGGTCGCGATCGAGGCCGCCGCCCCTCGCCGCGTCGCGCCCCCGCTCACGCCGCCCCTCGCTCCGCCGCCCCGCTCAGGAGACCCCCGATGACCGACTCCGCCCGCATGCACGACGTGACCGAGGAGACCCGCGCGATCGTCGACCTCGTGCTGGACTACTCCCGCCGTCGCCTGCTGTCCCAGGACACTCCGCTGGACAAGCCGCTGCCGGCCGCCGAGCTCGCGCGCCTGGCCGGACGCACGATCGACGAGGACGGGATCGGCGCGCGCAAGGCGATCGGGGTGTTCGAACACGTCTTGGCCCCCGCCTGCATCACGACAGACGATCCGCGTTATCTCTCGTTCATCCCCTCCGCGCCCTCGAAGGCGGCGGCTGCCTTCGACGTCGTCGTCTCGGCGAGCGCCCTCTACGGCGGGTCGTGGCTGGAGGGAGCCGGAGCGGTGCACGCCGAGAACGAGGTGCTGCGCTGGCTGGCGGCGGAGTTCGGGCTGCCGACGGGAGCCGGCGGGGCGTTCGTCCAGGGCGGCACGCTCGGAAACCTCTCTGCGCTCGTGGCCGCCCGGCACGCCGCGGCCGACGCCGGCGCGCGCCCCGACCGCTGGCGGATCGTCTGCAGCGCGGAGGCGCACTCCTCGATCGCCTCCGCGGCGCGCGTGATGGACGTCGACGTCGTGACGGTGGCGCCCGACTCCGGCGGCGTGCTGCGCGGCGAGGCCGTCCGCGAGGCGCTGGAGGCACACGGGGACAGTGTGTTCGCCGTCGTGGCGACCGCGGGCTCGACGAACTTCGGGATCGTCGACGATCTCGCCGGCATCGCGGCGGAGACACGCGCGCACGGCGTCTGGCTCCACGTCGACGGCGCCTACGGGCTGGCGGCCATGCTCAGCCCCCGCGCCCGCGACCGCTTCGCGGGGGTGGAGCACGCCGACTCCCTCGTGGTCGATCCGCACAAGTGGCTGTTCGCCCCGTTCGACGCGTGCGCGCTGATCTATCGCGATCCCGAGCTCGGACGTCGCGCGCACACCCAGCACGCGGAGTACCTCGACACCCTCACCGAGACGAGCGACTGGAGCCCCTCGGACTTCGCCGCCCACCTCACGCGCCGCCCCCGGGGACTCCCGCTGTGGTTCTCGCTCGCGACGTACGGGGCGGCCGTCTATCGCGACGCGATCACGGCGTCGCTGGAGCTCGCACAGCGGATCGCCGCGGAGATCGAGGCGCGGCCGGAGGTGCAGCTCGTGCGCCCACCACAGCTCGGCGTCGTCGTCTTCGAGCGCATCGGCTGGGAGAAGGCGGACTACGTCGCGTGGTCGAACCGGCTGTTGGACGAGCAGCACGCCTTCGTCACGCCCTCCAGCCACGCCGGCCGCACCAACGCCCGGTTCGCGATCCTCAATCCGCGGACGACGTTCGACCACCTCACCGGCATCCTCGACACGATGCGGTGACCCGGTCCCGAGCGCAGCCGGCAACCGGAAAGACAGACCGGAACGGGAGAAGGCCCCGCGCCGAAGCCGATCAGCCGGGACCTTCTCCGGTGGCCGGGGAGAAGAACGGTGACCCGAAACACCGCCTGCTCGACCCTGTCCCACCTGATGTTGCGTACCCCACGGTAAGGGATGACCCCCGGCGGGGTCGCCCCGTTGACGTCGGGCCCGCGCATCTGGTAACAGTCCGCTTACGGCGCGGGGCGCGTCGGTGGCGGCGTCTAGCATCGCGCTCGTGACCTCCGACGATCTCCTCCCGGCGCCGTGCCGGCTCTGCGGAGACCCGCGGGGCTCTCGCGGCCAGGGCGGATGGCGATGCGCCGTGTGCGGATGGCGAGTGGGCGACGCCCCCGATCCGGATCTGCCACCACCGCGCATCGACGTCGTCTACTACGTGCGCTGGCGGGAGCGCATCAAGATCGGCACCTCCCACCGGCCGCGACAGCGCCTGTCCGCCGTGCGGCACGAGGAACTCCTCGCCTTCGAGCGCGGCGGGCGCGACCTCGAGCAACAGCGACACCGCGAGTTCGCCGACCTCCGCGAGGGCGGTGAGTGGTTCCGCGCCGACGCGCGGCTGTTCGCGCACATCGTGGCCGTGGGCCAGGGGGCGGCGCCGTGGGAGTCGTACGCCCGGTGGGTGGCGGAGGCCTACCGCGATCGCTGAGAGCCGCTCCGCCTGCCACCTCCAGGATATCGCGGGGGTGGGGGCTTGCGGCAAGGGCCCCCGCGGGGCGGATACTGGTCGGCCGCCCGCTGACGAGGAGACCCGTGTTCGCTCTTCCGCCCCACCTTTCCGACAAGGCCGCGCCCGCACGCATCGCGGCCGACGAGCGACGGTTCGCCGCCATCGCCACCGCCCTGACTCAGGAACGCGCCGGCCTGGAGCGCCGCCGTGCCGAGCTGCTGCGCACTCCCGCGCGACACGGAGAGGCCGCCCTGGAACGCGACCTGGCCGTCCACCGGATCACGGCGCGGCTGCGGATC
This sequence comes from Microbacterium sp. TNHR37B, assembly GCF_001620065.1. Classification (GTDB taxonomy): domain Bacteria; phylum Actinomycetota; class Actinomycetes; order Actinomycetales; family Microbacteriaceae; genus Microbacterium. Next base: position 240,714 of record NZ_LQGV01000004.1, on the reverse strand, counting down.
CTCCGACGCTTCGGCATCGACGCGTGCCTCGGCCGGCTCGTCCACGACGACGGCTCCGTCCAGTACATCGGGCGCTTCGGCATCAGCGGGGAGGACGGAGAGGTTCTGCTCATGGACTGGCGGACGCCGGCCGCCGAGCCGTTCTTCGCGGCGACCCTCGCCCACCGGAACGGGGTGCGCAGCCGGCGACGCTACCGGTGGCGCGGAGGGGCGGTCATCGACTACGGCGACGAGATCTTCGACGGTGAGGTCACCGCCGACCTCTCCCCCGATGACCAGTCCGCGTTCATCGCGAGTCTCGGCGCCACCCGGTCATCGCGCATGCGTGACGTGCTCGGAACCATCCAGGCCGATCAGGACGCCATCATCCGGGCTCCCGCGGCGGGGGCCCTCGTCGTCGACGGCGGTCCGGGGACGGGCAAGACCGTCGTCGCCCTGCACCGCGCCGCCTACCTCCAGTACGCCGATCCGAGACTGGGACCGGGCAAGGGCGGCATCCTCGTCGTGGGGCCGCACACCCCCTATCTGGCGTACGTGGAGGACGTCCTCCCGAGCCTCGGCGAAGAGGGCGTGCTGCTGTGCACCCCGCGCGACCTCGTTCCGGAAGGTGCGACCGCGGGCACGGAGGAGGACCCTCGTGTCGCGCGGCTCAAGGGCGACGCGTGCCTGCTGGACGCCGTCGAGCCGGCCGTCCGCGTGTACGAACAGCCGCCGACGCGACCGCTCCTCGTGGAGACGCCGTGGAGCGACCTCTGGGTGACCCCGCAGCACTGGGCCGACGCCTTCGCCACCGCCGACCGCACCCTCCCCCACAACGACGCCCGCGACCAGGTGTGGGAGGAGCTCCTCGACATCCTCGTGGACGAGCACGGAGACGTCGACGGCGATCTGGTGCGGGTGCACCGGGCACTCGCCCGCGACGAGGAGCTGGGTCGCGCGTTCCGCCGCGCCTGGCCGATCCTCGACCCCGCCCGCGTCGTCGCCGATCTGTACCGCGTTCCGTCGTACCTGCAGGAGTGCGCTCCCTTTCTCACCGACGCGGAGCGCGCTCTCCTGCGCCGACCCGACCCGGCGGCGTGGACGACGGCCGACCTCCCCCTCCTCGACGAGGCGCGCGCCCGGATCGGTGACCCCGAGGAGGTCCGCCGCCGCCACCGCCGCGCGGTGTCGCAGGCGGCGGAGCGGGAGGTGCGCGCCCGCGTCGTGGAAGACCTGGTCGCCGCCGACGACAGCGACCTCAAACTGATGTCGATCCTCACCGGCCAGGACGCCGAGAACAGTCTCCTCGAAGGCGAGGAGGGAGCGCCCGCCGCGGATGCGGTGACCGGCACGTTCGCTCACCTCATCATCGACGAGGCGCAGGAGCTGACCGACGCGCAGTGGCGCATGCTGCTGCGGCGGTGCCCCTCGCGCAGCGTGACGGTGGTCGGCGATCGCGCCCAGGCGCGGGAGGGGTTCCCGGAGTCGTGGGAGGAGAGACTCTCCCGCCTGGGCCTGGACCGCGCGACGCGGGCCGAGCTGACGATCAACTACCGAACCCCCGCGGAGGTGATGGAGGTCGCCGCTCCCGTCATCCGCGCCGCGCTTGCCGACGCCAACGTCCCGGTCTCCGTCCGCGCGACGGGCGTTCCGGTCCGCACCGGGGTGCCCGGCGACCTCGACGCCGTCCTCGGGGAATGGCTCACCCGGAACGAGGAGGGGATCGCCGTGGTCGTCGGTGCAGAGCCGCGGAAGACGCACCCCCGGGTCCGGTCCCTCTCCCCCTGGGAGGCCAAGGGGCTCGAGTTCGACCTCGTGGTGCTCGTGGACCCCGACCGGCTGGGTGCGGGTCTCACCGGCGCCGTCGATCGCTATGTCGCCATGACCCGCGCGACGAGGGAGCTGGTCGTGCTGTCTCCCGCTGCGACGGACGGGTAGGACAGAGCCACTCGGCGCGACGGGAGAGGTCAGTGCCGCTCGGCGAACCGGCGGGCAAGGTCGCGGCCGGCCTCGTGCAGCCACCGCGCAGGGTCGGCGAGGGACTCGCGCGCGCCGCCTGCCCGCTCGGTGAGCGACACCGTCGCGGCGAAGGCGGACACATCTGCCGAGGGATCGATCCGCCCCGCGACGAGGGCGACGGGCACGCCCGCGGCGGCGGCCCGCGCGGCGACGCGGCCGGGAACCTTGCCCGCCATCGACTGCCCGTCGAACGCGCCCTCCCCCGTGACCACGACGTCGGCGGCGGCGAGCGCCTCATCGAGCCCGACGAGGTCGGCCACGTCGTCGGCGCCGGGCCGCAGGTGCGCGCCCCATGCGGCGAGTGCCAGCCCCGTCCCTCCCGCCGCTCCAGCTCCGGGGAGGTCGGGGTCGGCACCCGACAGACCGGGATGCGCGCGGAGGAGGTCGGCCCAGCGGGCGAGGGCGGCATCCACGAGGGGCACGTCGTCGGGGCCCAGGCCCTTCTGCGGCCCGAACACGGCAGCGGCGCCCGCGGGCCCGGTGAGCACGTGGGTGACGTCGGAGAGCACGGTCACCCCGCCCGGCGGAAGCGGGCGGAGTCCGGAAAGGTCGAGCGAGGCCGCTTCGCGCAGCCCACGGGCCCCGGGCGCGACCGGCGCCCCGTCCGCGTCGAGCACTCGCGCACCGAGCGCCGTCAGCATCCCGGCCCCGCCGTCGGTCGACGCCGACGAGCCGATCCCGACGACGAGGCGATCGACGCCGCGATCGAGGGCCGCAGCGATCGCCTCGCCGAACCCGACGGTGTCGGCGTCCCACGGCCGGAGGTCGCCCCCGAGGAGCTCGATCCCGCTCGTCGCGGCGAGCTCCACCACGCCGACCCGGGCGACCTCGCCCCGCTCCGTCGCGCCCGGGGAGCCCGAGGAGACCGGCGCAGCGGGCAGCAGCAGCCACGAAGCGGTCACCGTGCGCCCGTGCGGGCCGCGGACGGCGACGGGCACCCGCTCCGCATCGGCGACGGCCGACGCGAAGGCATCCAGCGTCCCCTCGCCGCCGTCGGCCATGGGCCGCGAAAGAATCACGACCGTCGGGTCGGTCTCGCGCCATCCCTCCGCCAGAGCGGCGACGGCGGCAGCCGCCCCGAGGGAGCCCTTGAAGCTGTCGAGGGCGACGACGACGCGGGTCATCGCGACGGTGGCGCCGGTCGCGGAGGCGTGCTCTCCCGCAGCAGCACCTCGAGGCGCAGCGTCTCCGACTCGCCCGCCCAGTCGGCGTCGGTCGCCGCGCGGAAGGCCTGGTAGCCCACGTCTTCCAGCGGGATGCGCACCGTCGTGAGCGCGGGCGACACGTCGCGGCCGGTGGGGATGTCGTCGAAGCCGGCGAGGGCGACGTCGTCGCCGACGCTCCGGCCGGCCGCGCGGAGAGCGGCGAGGGCCCCGATGGCCACGACGTCGCTGATGCCGAACACGACGGTGCCGGGGGTGATCCCCTCCGCGAGCGCCTGCGTCATGAGCTCGTGCCCCGAGTCGCGGCTGAAGGTCCCGCGCAGGATGCGGGGCGCGGTGCCGCCTCCCGCCGTGAAGCCCGCGACGAAGCCGCCGACGCGGTCGTCGGAGGTGATGGTGCCTTCGGCCGCAGCCAGCACGACGGCCTCCCGATACCCGCGCTCGGCGAGCGCGGCGCCGAGCGCCTCCGCACCGCCCCGGTTGTCGAGAGTCACGGTCCGGACGCCCGGCACGTCGGCGCCGAGCGCGACGACGCGGCCTCCCGCGGCCGAGACGAGGTCGATCTCGGCGGCGAGCTCCCGCGACAGCTCCGACGACGAGCGCGATGCCGCCAGGATCAGCCCCCGCGGCCGCTGCCCTCGCAGCGCCCGCACCAGCCGCACCTCACGTTCGGGGTCTCGCTCGGTGATGGCGACGGTCACGATCAGCCCCGCCTCGTCGGCGCCGCGCGCGACCCCGGAGGCGATCTGACCGAAGTACGGGTCGGCGATGTCGGCCACCAGGAGCGCGATGATGGCCGAGGTGCCGCGTGCCGTGGCCTGCGCCGAGAGGTTCGCGGTGTACCCCAGTCGCGCCGCGGCCGCCTCCACGCGCTCACGGTAGGAGTCCGCGACCTTGCGCGTGGAGCCGTTGAGCGCACGCGACGCCGTTGCCAGCGACACTCCCGCCTCTCGCGCGACGTCGTCGAGAGTCACCGCGCCCACGCGCGGAAGAGCGGAGGCGTCGTCGGTCATGTTCGTGATTCTAGGGGGGTGCTCGCGGGCGGCGTGCCGGGATCCGGACCCGCGATCGGCGGGAGGTGCGGGGTGACCGCGGCCGCGAAGCCCGCTGCCGTGCGCCGGAGCGCCTCGGCGGGCTCGGTGTCCCAGATCTCCTCGTGGAAGATCTCGACCTCGATGTCGCGGTCGTACCCGGTGGCGACCACGGCGCGCGTGAGGGTGCCGAGGTCGATCACCCCGTCGCCGGGGTAGTGGCGCGACAGCAGGACGTCGGCGGGGAGCGGGGTCTTCCAGTCGCACACCTGGTACGTCGCGATCCGTCCTTCGCGGCCCGCGCGCGCGATGGCGGGCAGCACCTCGGGATCCCACCAGATGTGGAAGGTGTCGACGGCGGCCCCCACGACGGCAGGGTCGAAGTCGGCCGCGATGTCGAGGGCCTGACCGAGGGTCGAGACCACGCAGCGGTCGGACGCATACATCGGATGCAGCGGCTCGATCGCGAGGGTCACTCCGGCGGCAGCAGCATCGGGAGCGAGCTCCCCGATCGCGTCGCGCACCCGCTCGCGCGCCCCCGCGAGGTCGCGCGATCCCTCGGGAAGGCCGCCGGCGACGAGCACGAGCACCGCGGTGGAGCCGGGGGCGCCGGCCGCGGCCAGGGTCGCCGCTTCGTCGATCGCCCGCCGGTTGTCGTCGATCGACGCGCGCCGAGCCGGCCCCTCGGGCATCGTGAAGAACCCCGAGCGGCAGTGCGTGGTGAATCGCAGGCCGGATCCGGCGAGCATGCGCGCGGCTTCGGCCAGGCCGACCTCCTGCACGGGCTCCCGCCACAGTCCGATCGCCTCGATGCCTGCCTCGGCCGTGACCCGCAACGCGGTGGCGAGGTCGGCACGCTTGATGGTGGCCTGGTTGATCGAGAGGCGCGGATCGGGCACGGTCACGCGTCCACCCCGTTCAGTCGGAGCATCGCCGTCCAACGCGCCGCCGCGAGGCCGGGATCCTCCAGCGCTCTCGAGGCATTGGCGAGTTCGACGATGCGCGACAGGTGCGGGAGGCTCCGCGCCGAGTGCAGGCCGCCCACCATCTGGAAGGCCGCCTGGTGGCCGTTCAGCCACGACAGGAAGGCGACCCCCGTCTTGTAGTAGAAGGTCGGCGACGCGAACACCTGGCGGCTGAGCCCCTCGGTGGGGCCGAGGATCGCGAGGTAGCGGTCGGGACGGCCCTCGTCGAGCGCCTGGATCGCGGCCGAGGCGACGGGGGCGATCGCGGCGAAGGCACCCAGCAGCGCGTCGGAGTGCTGCCGGGGCGACGCGGCGTCTCGGGGCGGCTGCGCGGCGTCCGGCACGTCGCGCCCGCCGATGAGCCCCACGTAGTTGAAGTCGTCGCCCGTGAACATGCGCACGCCCTCGGGCAGTCGCTCGCGCACCGAGACCTCCGACTCGGCGTCGAGGAGGCTCATCTTCACCCCGGCCACCTTGTCGGGGTTCTCGGCGATCACCTCCAGCAACACCTCGGCCGCCGCTCGCCAGTCGTCGGCGCCGAAGTAGCCCGCCAGCTGCGGATCGAACGCCGTGCCGAGCCAGTGCAGCACGACCGGAACGGATGCCGCGGTCAGCACCTCGCGGTACACGCGGCGGTAGTCCTCGGCCGACGCGGCGGCGCGCGCAAGGTGACGGGAGGCCATGAGCACCGGCCCCGCACCCTGCTCCTCGGCGAAGTGAAGCTGCGACGTGTACGCGTCGACGACCTCGGTCAGGGTGAGGTGCTCGGCGTCGACATGGTCGGTGTTCACCCCGACGACCACCGCGCCGCCCTCTTCTCGGGCGACCTGCGCCGAGCGGGCGATCAGCTCCCGGGTAGCGGCGGCGTCCAGCCCCATGTTCCGCTGGGCGGTGTCCATGGCGTCGGCCACGCCCAATCCCCACGAGTAGACGTGCCGGCGGAAGGCGAGGGTCGCGTCCCAGTCGATCTCGGCCGGGCGTCCCGGTGTGTTGTCACCCGACACGAGCGGGACGACGTGAGCGGCGGCATAGGCGACACGGCTGCGCAGCGGCCCCGCGGGACGTGCGCGCTCGGCCGGGGCGGCCAGCGGGACGCGGCGGACCTCGCCGTGGGAGGAGAGGAGGGGGAGCTCGGTCATGACGTGTCCGCTCAGTCCAGCGAGAGGACGGGGAGCTCGATCCGGCGGCCCTCGGCGGAGGAACGCAGCCCGGCCTCGGCCAGCTGCACGCCCCGGGCGCCGGAGAGGAGGTCGAACGGATAGGGCGTCCCGTCCGCGTAGGAGACGAGGAACTCCTCCCACTGCTGGCGGAAGCCGTTCTGGAATACCTCGTTCGTGGGGACCGCCGCCCAGTCGGCGTCGTAGTCGTGGTCGTCGGCGAGATCGGGGTTCCACACGGGCTTCGGCGTCTGGTTGCGATGCTGGATCTTCGCCCCGAACAGCCCCACGACAGCCGAGCCGTGCGTGCCGTCGACCTGGAACTGCACGAGTTCATCGCGGTCCACGCGCACCGTCCACGACGAGTTGATCTGCGCCACCACGCCCCCCGCCAGCTCGAACACGCCGTAGGCGGCGTCCTCCGCCGTCGCCGTGTAGCGCTCGCCCTTCTCGTCCCAGCGTTCGGGGATGTGCACGGCCGCCTGCGCGTACACGCTCTTCACCTCGCCGAACAGGTTCTCCAGCACGTAGTTCCAGTGCGGGAACATGTCGACGATGATCCCGCCGCCGTCTTCGGCACGGTAGTTCCAGCTGGGGCGCTGCGCCGGCTGCCAGTCCCCCTCGAACACCCAGTAGCCGAACTCGCCGCGCACCGAGAGGATGCGACCGAAGAACCCCGAGTCGATGAGGCGCTTGAGCTTCTGCAGCCCGGGGAGGTAGAGCTTGTCGTGGACGACGCCCGTCTTCACCCCGGCGGCGGCGGCCAGACGCGCGAGCTCCAGCGCCTCGTCCACCGTCTCGGCGGTGGGCTTCTCGGTGTAGATCGTCTTCCCTGCCGCGATCGCCTTGCGCAGTGCCGTGGCCCGGGCCTTCGTGACGAGGAAGTCGGCGTAGATCTCCCACTGCGGGTCGGCGAGGGCGGCATCCAGATCGGTCGTGTAGTCCTCGATGCCGTGGCGGGCGGCCAGGTCGGCCAGCTTCGCTGCGCTGCGCCCGACCAGGAGCGGACGAACGGTCAGGCGCGAGCCGTCCGGCAGTTCGATGCCGCCCGCCTCGCGGATCGCGAGGATCGAGCGCACGAGGTGCTGGCGGTAGCCCATGCGTCCGGAGACGCCGTTCATGATGATGCCGACCTCGCGGACAGCGGGCGGAGGGGTCGTCTGTGACACGGTTCGTCCTTCGTTGGAGTGGTCGACGGCAGAGGGAGAAGGGCTGGTAAGCGCTTTCCGTCTCTCATCCTGACAGGGGAATGCGCTTTCCGCAACCCACACGGTGGGCCTGCGGCGAGGCATGCGGACTCAGTCCACGGATTCGTCCGCCGCGGCGGTCCAGCGCACCAGCCGGCGCTCCCCCAGGGCCACCGCCGCGAAGACGACCATCCCGAGGGCGGGGATCACGAGCGGAAGGAACTGCCAGGTGATGACGGCGGCCAGCCCCAGCGCCACGGCGATCGAGAGCGTGCCCGAGAGATCCGAGCGCGCCACCCGCGGCAGCACGCGCCACACGTCGCGCCAGGCCGCACCGGGCGACCACAGCGACGCGGCGAGGACGGTCACGACGAACGCCGCGATACCGGCCGCGCCGATCACGCTCGCCACGAGCCCACCTCCGGGAAGCACCCCGTCGGTCAGGAGCGCGAGATCGATCGCGACGACGACGCCGAGGATCGCCGTCCCGACGCCCGGGAGCAGGGCCCCCGGAAGCGCGCGGACGGCGTCGCGGAAGAACGTCGACGGCGCCGTCGCCTCGGCGTACAGGAACCGGCGCACGTGGGTCGCCCCGGCCGCGACCGCCGCCGGCCAGGTGACGACGGGAAGCGCCACGACGAAGACCAGCGCGCCGACCCAGAGCACCTCGGCGAACAACGCGAACGGCCGCGCGGCTCCCGGCCAGCGGAGGAGACTGCCGTCCGCCTCGGGACGACGACGGGAGGCGGCCCGGGATCGCCGTTCGAGGCGGCGCGCGTGCATCGTCGTCATCCCTTGAGCCCCTGGGTGGAGACCCCCTCGACGAGGAAGCGCTGGAAGACGATGAAGAACAGGAGGATCGGCAGCAGCGCCAACACCGACACCGCGACCGTCGCCCCGTAGTCCGAGGTCGAGGTCTGGTCGTTGAACACCCGCAGCGCGAGCGGCAGCGGGTACAGCTCGGTCGAGTTGAGATAGAGGAGCGGACCGAGGAAGTCGTTCCAGCTCCAGATGAACGCGAAGATCGATGCGGTCACGAGCGCCGGCTTGACCAGCGGCAGGATGATCGACCAGTAGATGCGGCCGTGACCGCACCCGTCGATGCGGGCGGCCTCGTCCATGTCCCGCGGCAGGGCGCGGATGAACTGCACGATGAGGAACACGAAGAAGGCCTCGGTCGCGAGGAACTTGCCCAGCAGCAGCGGCACGAAGGTGTCGACGAGCTCGAGGTTCCGGTACAGCATGTACTGCGGGATGATCAGCACGTGGAACGGCAGCAGGAGCGTGCCGATCATCACCGCGAACCACACGCCGCTCCCGGCGAAGCGCACGCGCGCGAACGCGTAGGCGGCCAGCGACGCGGAGATCACCGTGCCGATGACCGATCCGGCCGCCAGCACGAACGAGTTCAGGAAGAACTGCCACAGCGGCACGCCGCCGACGCCCTCGAGCACCTTGACGTAGTTGCCGATCGTGGGCGAGTGCGGGAGGAAGTCCTGGTTGGCCCCGAACTCGGCGGTCGGTTTGAACGACGCCGAGAGCATCCAGGCGAGCGGATACAGGATGATCGCCGTCAGGACGACCATCACCGCGACCCACAGCACCGTCTGCCAGGTGCGGCGCTTGCCGAACCGGCGTCGCGGCGGCCTCGCTCCCCGCGGAAGGACGGCCGTGATGGTCTCGAGCGTGGGCGATGCCGGGGAGGCTCCGGCCAGCGGCGACAGTGGAGCGGTCATCGGTTGTCTCCCGCGTAGTGCACCCACGAGTTCGAGGTGCGGAACATGACGAAGGCGATCGCGGCCACGACGATCAGCAGCGCCCAGGCCATGGCGGAGGCGTAGCCCATCTGGCTGTTCGTGAAGGCGCGCGTGTAGAGGTACACGGTGTAGAAGTTCGTGGCTCCGGCCGGTCCCCCCGTCCCCGAGCCGATGATGTAGGCCGAGGCGAAGATCTGGAAGGCGTGGATCATCTCCAGCAGCAGGTTGAAGAAGATCACGGGAGACAGCATCGGCAGGGTGACGCTCCGGAACTTCCGGAAGGGGCCCGCGCCGTCCACCGCCGCCGCTTCGTACAGCTCCTGCGGCACCTGCTTCAGTCCGGCGAGGAAGATCACCATCGGAGCGCCGAACTGCCAGACGGCGAGGAGGATCATCATCGGGAGGATCAGCGACGGAACCCCGACCCAGCCGCCGATGTCGATGCCGAACAGGCTCAGCGAGCTGTCCACGGGCCCGCCGGTGGAGAACATCGCCCGCCACACGATCGCGATGCTGACGCTCGCCCCGATGAGCGAGGGCGCGTAGAAGGCGGAGCGGAAGAACCCGGTGCCGCGGCTGCGGAAGTTCAGCAGCATCGCGACCCCGAGGGCCGCGGCGAGCTTGATCGGGGTGCCCACCAGGACGTACAGCAGCGTGATGCGGACCGAGTCCCACCACACGTCGTCCTGGAGCATGCGCTCGAAGTTCCCCAGCCCGATCCATTTCGGCGCGCTGAAGAGGTTGTAGTTCGTGAAGGCGAGGTAGAGCGAGAAGATCATCGGCCCCGCGGTGAGGAGGAAGAAGCCGACCAGCCACGGGGAGAGGAAGAGGTAGCCTGCGGCGTTCTCGCGCCGGCGCAGGCGCCCTCCCGCCCGGCGGGTGCCCGCCGGACGGGAGGAGGGTTCGGTCGTGCGCGGGAGCGTGGCCGTCACGCCCGAATCCGTTGCCATCGTTTCTCCTTGCTCGGTGCTAGCCAGTGCGTGCTCGATGCGGCGCTCAGCCCTGGAGGACGACGTTCGCCTCGTCGAAGAACTGCTTGACGGCCTCATCGACCGTGATCGCGCCGAGGCCGAGGGCCTTGCCGAGATCCCAGAACTTCTGCTCGAGCGCACCGTAGCCCACGACCGGCACGGGCGGGGCGGCACCGATGCGGTCCGAGACGGACTCGAGGTAGTCGGCGACCTGCTTGTCCGGTCCCTCGAGCACCGCGCCGGCGAGCTTGGAGCTGGAGGCGGGGAAGCCGAGGGTCGTGCCGAAGATCTCGCCGGCTTCCTTGCTGTTGACGACGAAGTCGAGGAAGATGGCCGCCGCTTCGGGGTGCTTGGTCTTCGCCGAGATGGCCATCTGCAGACCCGCCTGGCGATAGAGGTCCTGCGAGCCGGCCTTGGCGGTGGGCGGCGCGACGAGGGTCAGCGACGATGCCCCCGAGTCGGCGAGGTAGCCGCCGAGGAAGTTGCTCCAGCTCGTCTCGCTCGCCGTCAGTCCCGCTCCGAAGCCGGACTTGGGCGTGATCTCCTCCAGCTTGCTCTGCGGGATGGTGATGCCGTCACGGGCGGCGGCTCCGGACTCCCAGAACGCCTTCAGCTCGTCCTCCGTGAAGCCGAGCTTGCCGTCGTCGGTGTAGAGGTTCTTGCCCTCGGCCCGCAGCGCGAGCTCGAAGGTCTGGATGCGCTGGGTCATGTCCGTGCCGCCGTAGACCTTGCCGCCGGTCTTGTCGGTCACGTCCTTCATCCAGGCGGTGTAGTCCTCGAACGAGGTGCCGCCCTCGGGTGCGGTGAGGTCGTACTCGGCGAGGAGGTCGTCGTTGACGAAGTTCGCCCACGCGCTGTAGCCGGTGGGGAGGGAGTACTGCGTGCCGCCCAGCTGGCCGGTGCCCAGCAGAGCGTCGTCGAAGGTCGAGAAGTCGATGTAGTCGGAGACGGTCTTCAGGTCGAGCACGTACCCCGGCTCGCCGTACTGCCGCAGGTAGCTGTCGGAGAACTGCCACACGTCGGGGAGGCCGCCGCCGGCCGCCTCGGTCTGCCGCTTCTCCCAATAGCTCGGGAAGTCGGTGAACTGCCCCTTGATGGTGATGTTGGGGTACTTCTCGTTGAACGCGTCGATGAGCGACTCGTAGCGCGCGGCGCGATCGTCGTTGCCCCACCACGTGAAGGTCAGCGTGACCTTCTCGTCGGGATTGAACGATGCCGCCGGCTCGCTGGATCCGGCGCAGCCGGCCAGGGCCAGAGCGGCGCCGGTCGCGAGGGCGACGACGGCGGCGACCCGATTCTTCGTGAACATCCTTGTCCTCTCTTCAAACGTCCGCGTCCGAGGGGCGGCGGACGTTCATTGTCCGTGTGTGCAGGACGCCTCCCGCACGCACGGCCTCCGGATGACGATGGGGGACGCTCGGGTGATGGGAAAGCGCTTGCCGGTTACCGTACTACGCGATGAATCGTTTTGCAAGGAATCTCGGAAATCGCTTTCCGATGCCGGTCGGCGGTGACTGACACCGGTCACAGCCTGCCACAGCGCTCAGCGTCGGTCGCCGTCGGAATCCGGGGCGACGATGCCGCGCTGGTCGATCACCGGGCTCGCGAACCCGGCGCGGTGCGTGGGATGCCTCGCGAGGTCCGTGGGCGTCACCACGGCGCCGTCCGCCGCCGCCGAAGCGTAGATCGCCGCGACGAGCTCGAGGGAACGCGCCGGCTCGGTGGCCGTGGGAGGCAGCGGGGCGCCGGCGCGGAGGGCGTCGAACACGTCGCGCAGGAGCGGAGCGTGGTCGCTGCGCTCCTCGCGGTCGGGCAGCCGCCACTCCTCCGCCTCCCGCTCGTATCCCGGGGCAGGGGTGATCCGCCAGTTCTCGTGGCCGTGCCCGTAGAGGTGATCGACGGTGACGGTGGCCTTCTGGGTGTCGATCCGGATCGAGCTGGTCTCGCGCGGAGCGACGGCGCTCGTCACCACCTGCGCGACGACGCCGCCGGCGAAGGTCACGGTGGCCGTCGAGGTGTCCTCGGTCTCGGTCTCACGATCCAGGCGCCAGAGCCGTCCTTGGACACTCGCCCAGTCGCCGAGGAGGAAGCCGAGCAGGTCGAGCTGGTGGATCCCGTGCCCGAGCGTCGTTCCCCCGCCCTCCGTCGCCCAGGAGCCCCGCCACGGCACCGCGAAGTAGTCGTCGTCGCGGTACCAGAGGGTCTGGCACACCGCGAGCAGCGGGCGTCCCAGCCTGCCGCGCCGGAGCAGGTCGCGCACGTGCGCGGCGGCCGTGCCCGTCCGCTGCTGGAACACGACCGCGAGCCGGCGCCCGGCGGACTCCGCCGCTTCCACCATCTCGGCCACCTCGTCGAGCGACGGGGCCGGGGGCTTCTCGACGATGACGTGGGCCCCTGCGGCCAGGGCGGCCAGGGCTTGGTCACGGTGAGCGGCCGGCGGCGTGCAGATGAGGACGACGTCGGGGTGGGTCGCGGCGAGGAGGTCCTCGAGCGTGTCGTGCACGACCGGCTCCCCCCACGCGGCGGCGAACGTCTCCGCGGCCGCGCGGTCCCGATCGGTGACAGCCACGAGATCGGCCGCGGGATAGGCGGCGACGGCGCGCGCGTGGAAGTGCGCAACGGCACCGGTGCCCACGATCGCGCAGCGCAAGGACGACGTCATCGGTTTCTCCTCCAGATCCGGGCGGGAACGACGTCCACCCTAGGCACGTGACGAGGAAAGCGCTATCCCATTGCGGGACGTGCAGTTAGGCTGACGCCATGCCCGCCACCTCTCCGGCTTCCTTCCTCGCGGCCTTCGATGCGGTCCGTCGCCACGTGAGCGAGGGGCGGCTTCCCAGTGCGGTGCTCGGGATCGCGACCTCGGCAGGCGTCGTCGCCCTCGATGCGTTCGGCAGCGTGGAGGGCAGGCCCGCGCGGGTCGACGACCCGCACGCCCTGTTCTCGATCACGAAGGTGCTCACCGGCATCAGCGCCGCGCGAGCCGTCGAGCGCGGGCTCCTCACCCCCCAGACACCGCTGCGCGACGCCGTCCCCGAGTTCGGAGCCGCCCGCGAGGACACCGTCCGGCTCAGCCACCTGGTGTCCCACACCTCGGGAATCTCTGAACCGCCGCTCGACACGGCCACACCGCTCCGTGCGGAACTGACCACGCGCGGACGGGACTTCGCCGCGGGAACGGCCGCGCGCTACTCCACGATCGCCTTCGACGGGGTCGCCGCCCTCATCGAGCACGCCACGGGACGGGACTGGGAGACGAGCATCGCCGACTGGGCCACGCCTCTCGGCGCCGACGGGCTGCGGCTCGACCCCGAGGGCGCCGTGCCGATCCTCGACGCCGCGCCGGCCGGCCTCGACTACGACCGCTTCGTCGCCACCCGTTCCGCGGGGGCCGCGCTGGTCGGGCGGGCCTCCGACCTGCTCTCGATCGGGTCGGCGCTCCTGCGCATCCACGAGGGCGACCGTGACGGCATTCTCGCCCCCGAGACCCTCGCCATGATGCTCCGGCCCCTCACCGGCGACGTCCCCCGGCTCGAGCCGCACCCCGTCGAGCGGGGGCAGGACTGGGGCTTCACCTGGAACCTGCGCTCGCGGGCACCTGGACTCATCGATCGCGACGTCTACGGTCACAGCGGCTGGTCGGGCACGGAGTTCTGGGTGCATCCGACCGCGGGACTCGCGTGGGTGCTGCTCACCGCGCGCGCCCAGCGGGAGGGCGTCGACGCGGACGCCCTCGACAACGCCATCGTGGCCCGCCGCTGAGGACGGCTCGCCGGGCTGCCCGCGCCCTCCGCCGCGCGAGCACCTCGACGCCGCCCGCTGTCCTCGATCCCCCGCCCTCGACCCCCGGGAAGCCCCATGCCGCTGCTCCACGTCCGCCACGAGCCCTGGCCGCGCCCCGAGCGCTCCGCCCCATTGCCGCACCCCGAGGAGGCGGCCCGCGGGCTCTCGGCGACCGACCGGACGTTCCGCCGCGACGGCGTGCCCGTCATCCCGGTCTCGGGCGAGATCCACTACAGCCGCACGCCGCGCGCGCGGTGGGCGGAGCGGCTGCGGCAGCTGCGCGCCGGCGGGATCACGATCGCGTCGACCTACGTCTTCTGGAATCACCATGTGCGCGCCGACGACACCACCTCGTTCTCGGGTCAGCTGGATCTCGCCGCCTTCGTCGACGAGGTCGCCGCGGCGGGACTGGACCTCGTGCTCCGGATCGGACCGTGGGTGCACGGCGAGGCGCGCAACGGCGGGTTCCCCGACCCCGTGCAGTGGGCCGACGTGGTGCACCGCAGCGATGACCCCGCCTACCTCACGCTCGTGCGGGAGTGGTTCGGCGCGCTCGCACGGGCGCTCGACGGGCGCGCTCGTCCCGGCGGGCCGGTCATCGGCATCCAGGTGGAGAACGAGCTCTACGACCGTCCGCAGCATCTCTCGACCCTCATCACGCTCGCTCGGGAGGCCGGGATGTCGGCACCGCTGTGGACCGCCACCGCGTGGGGCGGAGCGCAGCTGCCGGCGGGAGAGGTGGTCCCCCTCTTCGGCGGCTACGCCGACGGCTTCTGGGTCGACCCCGACGGCGGGTGGCAGCCGAACTTCCGCGCCCATTTCTTCCCGTCCCACGACTGGGACGATCCCGGCGTCGGCGACGACGTGCGCGGGCGCCTCGGGTTCGCACCCGCCGCGGATGACATCAGCCGGGCGGCCGAGCTGCACGGCTTTCCCCCCGCCACGTGCGAACTGGGATCGGGGATGGCAGCGGCCTACCACCGTCGTCCCGTGCTGTCGGCGCGCGATGTCGCCGCTCTCGCCCACGTCAAGATCGGCAACGGATCGGGATGGCAGGGCTACTTCATGTACGCGGGCGGCCGCAATCCCGGCCCCGGGCTCCAGGAGACGCAGGACACGGGATACCCCAACGATCTGCCGTCGCGCGGATACGACTTCGGCGCACCGCTCAGCCAGGCAGGTGATCCCCGCTCGTCGTCGGCGCTGCTGCGCGCGCAGCACGCGTTCCTCGCGGCCTTCGGCGACCGCCTCGGGGGGATGACCTCCAGCCTCCCCGCCGTTCGCCCCGCCGGGCTCGATGATCGATCGACGCTCCGGTGGGCGCTGCGCTCCGACGGGCGGGAGGGCTTCGTGGTGATCAGCCATCACCAGCCCTACGAGGGCGTCGAGACGGCGCGCGGGGTGCGGATCGCCGTCGAGCTCGACGATGGGACGGTCACCCTCCCTGCCGAGCCCGTCGACATCCCCGCCGGAACGCTCGCGCGGTGGCCCGTCGGCCTCGCCCTGGGGTCGACGCGGGTGCACGCGGTCACCGCCTCGGCGCTCACCCTGCTCCCGCCGGCTCCCGGCGCAGCCGATCCGACGCTCGTCGTCGTCGCCGACGCCGGCATCCCGGTGGAGATCCGCGGAGAAGACGAGGCGCCTCGGGTGGTGACGGCGGGGATCCATCGCGTCGGGGGCACGGCGGTGCTGGTGCTCGACGACGCCGACGAGGTGTGGGTGCGCGGGCAGGAGCTCTATCGCACCGATGGCGAGTTGGCCTGGGACGACGAGACCGTCCTGCTTCGCGGCGCGTCTCGACTCGATCGGTACGACCTGGCACGCGAGCGCTGGGAGCGACTCGAGACGGGCGCTCCGCCAGCGCGACGCGCCGTCCCGATCCAGACCACCCGCGCCGCCGGGCCCGTTCCCGCCGACTACGGCTTCGGCGGCTCCCGCCATCGCGCGCCGAGCCCCGCGGTGTTCGAGGACAGCGCCGCGGTCCACGCGCTGGAGATCGGCGACCCGGGCGACGATGGCGTCTTGGAGGTCGCGTGGGCGGGCGATGTCGCCGAGCTGCGCGTTGACGGCGTCACCGTGGACGACCGATTCTGGGACGGCGAGCGGTGGACCGTCTCGCTCGCCGACGTCGGCGTGACCGCCGCGAGTGCCGTCACCCTCCACGTCCTGCCCCTGTCGGAGGAGTCCACCGTCTGGCTGCCGCCGGGAGCGGCGGGCCGTCGGCACGCCGCGGCCCGCGGAACGATCGAGAGCGCGTTCCTGCGCGAGCGAGGTGCGTGGCGTCCCCTCCGCCGGGAGATAGTCGGAACCCGCCGGGGTTGACATGTGGTCGGACCACGGCGATATGCTGGCGCTGCGGGGAATGAATCGATTCATTTCTACTCGACATCCGCATCCGCCGTCGCTCTGAGAGGTCGCCATGACCGTCCCCACCTCCGCCCGCCTCACCGAACTCCTGGCTGCCATGGGCGACGCCGGGGCACGGATCTGCGCGATCGACGCGAGTGAAGCCGGTGCCGGGAACATCTCGCTGTGCCTGCGCGAGCTTCCGGGCGTTCACGACGCGTTCCCGCACAGCGAGCCTGTGACCCTCCCCCTCGCCGCCCCGGCGCTCGCCGGCCGCGTGCTCCTTGTCACGGGTTCGGGTCGGCGCCTGCGCCAGATCGCCGCCGACCCGCTCGCCGCCGTCGGTGCGGTGATCGTCGGCGACGATGGACGGGAGGCGGAGCTGCTGACCTCACCGAGGCGGCAGTTCGACCGCCTCACGAGCGAGTTCAACTCCCACCTCGCCGTCCACGACGACCGCCTCCGATCCCACGATCTCGATCTCCACGCCGTCGTTCACGCCCAGCCTCCCCACCTGACCTATCTCAGCCACATCCCGGCCTACCGCGACACCCGGGCGATGAACGCGCGCATCATGCGCTGGGAGCCGGAGTCGGTCGTGGCGCTCCCCCAGGGCATCGGCGTGCTCGACTTCGCGGTCCCGGGTTCCGCCGACCTCATGAGCGCGAACGTCGACGGACTCCGCCGCCACGAGATCGTCCTGTGGAGCAAGCACGGCGTGATGTCACGCTCGGACGTCTCGGTCACCCGCGCGGTCGACCGCATCGAATACGCCGAGACCGGCGCCAAGTACGAGTACATGGACCTCGTCGCCGGTGGCCGCGCCGAGGGCCTCACCGCGCGGGAGATCGCCGACGTCGCCGACGCCTTCGGCATCGACTCCTCCTGGGCTCCCCACCCCGCCTGACCCGCGCCGCCCACCCGCCGTCAGCCCGCGAGCACAACGGCGGATGCCAGGCACGACACGCCGCCCACCAGGAGCCCCACCCCGGCGTGTCGCGCACCGGGTCCGCCGTTGTGTCCGCCGCCGGGTCCGCCACGCCTCACACCACCGGCGCGTCCGCCCGCGTCCGCGTCAGTGGGTCGCGTCCGGCACGGGAGGGAAAGCCACCAACGGTCGTTCGCTCGCGGGAACCTCTTCCACGACCCCCACCTCTTCGTACGCCTCGAAAATCCCGGGCGACCCCCACACGGTGTTCCACACCGTCCCGTCAGGCCAGAACACGATGACGTCATGAGGACCGACCCACATGGTGGTGACCTCGAAGCTCCGCCCATCCTTCAAGATGAACCGGACTCCCTGCGTCTCCTTGCCCACGAGCGCGGTCGGGTCGGTGTGCTCGAGCGCCGTCAGGGGAACGTGGGTGACCCCCTTGACGAAGAGCGCGATCGGCTCTGCCTGATCGAGCGTGAGCTGCCGGAGGGGGTCAGGAACCTCGCCCCAGGGATACTGGTAGAGCTGGAGGGATGCCACCTCATCAGCAGTGACTCCCAGAGAGCGCTCGGTGACCGCGGGGGAACAGGAGGTGAGCGCCACAGCCGATGCGGCGCAGAGGAGGATAAGGAGGGCCCTGAGCATTTTCATGTGAGTCGCATTTTCATGTGAGTCGGAACCTCGCGTTCGATCACACGGTCGAGGAGCGGACCACGAGTTCGGGACGGAAGCGCACGTGACGCGGGGCGGACGTCGGGTCGTCGAGCCGTTCGAAGAGCGCGTCGACCGCAGCGGCACCGATCGCGCGGGCGGGCTGTCGCACCGAGCTCAACGGCACGACGGTGGACTGGGCGTACTCGATGTCGTCATAGCCGATGAGGGCGAGATCCTCCGGCACGCGGAGTCCGCCGAGGATGGCCGCCCCCTGCAGCACGCCGACGGCGAGGAGGTCGTTGGCGCAGAAGACCGCGTCCGGACGGGCGGCGGGCGAGAGCGCGGCGATGGACTCCCCCACGGTACGCCCGTGCAGGATGGTCAGCCCCTCGCTCGGCATGACGTCGAGGGTCGTGCCGGGGGTTCCGGCGAGTGCTCGACGAGCGCCCTCGAGGCGATCGGCCACCTGGCGGATGGCGGGCGGGCCGACGAACGCGATGCGCCGGCGCCCGCGCTCCACGAGGTGAGCGACGGCGAGGTGCCCGCCCTCGACGTCGTCGACGGCGACCGAGGAGAGCGTGGAGCCGGGAAGCTCGGCGTCGACCAGGACGACGGGAAGCCCCGCGGCGGCGAGCGCCGCGGCCCGACCGTCGTCGAGCGCGCGCGGCGACAGCAGCACACCGTTGACCCGCTGCTCACGGAAGAGGTCGAGGTACGCGTTCTCGCGGTCGGCGTCCTGATCGCTGTTGCCGAGCAGGACGGAGATGCCGTGTTCGGCCGCACGCTCTTCCGCCCCGCGCGCCACCTCGGCGAAGAACGGGTTGGCGCTGTCGAGCACGATGAGCCCGATGCTGCGACTGCGTCCGGCCCGCAGCTGGCGGGCGGCGTCGTTGCGGACGAACCCGAGGCGCTCGATCACCTCGTGCACGCGGGCGACCGTGTCGGGCGAGACCTTGTCGGGCCGATTGAGGACGTTCGAGACGGTGCCGACCGACACCGCGGCCGCCGCCGCGACGTCCTTCACGCTGACTGCCATAACCCGCCCGTTCCCGGTGGATCGTCCGGATTGACGGATCCTCCCGATCACACTACAGTTTGAATCGTTTCATCGCTGCCGACGCCACCTCGCGCCCCCCACGGGCCCCGGCCGCCCCTCACGAAGGAGTGTCATGACGACCCGAGTCGCCTTCGAGCTTCGCATCGCGCCGGAGCGGGTCGAGGAGTACGTCGCCCGCCACAGCCCGGTCTGGCCCGAGATGCTGGCGGAGATCGCTGCCGCCGGCCGTCGCAACTACTCACTGTTCCTCGGCGAAAATGGCCGTCTGTTCGGCTATTACGAGACGGATGACGACGCCGCCGCGCAGGCCTACCTGGCCGCGTCCCCGGTCGCCGCGCGCTGGGAGGCCGAGATGGCGGAGTTCTTCGTCGGCCTCGACGGGCGACCCGATCAGGCCGCCACCGCGCTCACCGAGATCTTCCATCTGCACGACCAGCTGCGCGCGGCATCGGCCTCCGCCCCCGCGCCCGACCCCGAAAGCGACCCCTCGTGAGCATCCTCTCCTCCGACGTCCAGTCCACTCTCGCCGCGCAGGCGATCGAGCTCCCCAGCTGGGCGTTCGGCAACTCCGGCACGCGATTCCGCGTCTTCCCCACCCCGGGAACGCCGCGCGATCCATTCGAGAAGATCGCCGACGCCGCCCAGGTGCACCGCTACACGGCGCTCGCGCCGAGTGTCGCGCTCCACATCCCGTGGGACGCCGTGGACGACTACGGGGCGCTGCGCCGTCACGCCGAAGACCTCGGGGTCTCGCTCGGCACGATCAACTCCAACACCTTCCAGGACGAGGACTACAAGTTCGGCGCCCTCACCCACCACGACGAGAGCATCCGCCGCAAGGCGATCGACCACCACCTCGCGTGCATCGACATCATGGACGCCACCGGCTCACGCGACCTGAAGATCTGGCTTGCGGAAGGCTCGAACTACCCGGGACAGAACGACATGCGGGCCCGTCAGGACCGTCTCCACGACTCGCTCCAGGAGATCTACGCGCGACTCACGGGCGACCAGCGCCTGGTCCTGGAGTACAAGTTCTTCGAGCCGGCGTTCTACCACACCGACGTTCCGGACTGGGGAACCTCCTACGTGCAGGTGGCGGCCCTCGGCGAACGCGCGATGGTGTGCCTGGACACCGGCCACCACGCCCCGGGCACGAACATCGAGTTCATCGTCATGCAGCTGCTGCGCCTCGGGAAGCTGGGCTCGTTCGACTTCAACTCGCGCTTCTACGCCGACGACGACCTCATCGTGGGTGCCGCGGACCCCTTCCAGCTCTTCCGGATCCTCGTCGAGGTGGTCCGCGGGGGCGGGCTGAACAACCCCGACGTCGCGTTCATGCTCGACCAGTGCCACAACATCGAAGACAAGATCCCGGGTCAGATCCGCTCGGTGCTCAACGTCCAGGAGATGACCGCACGCGCCCTGCTTCTCGACCGCGACGCCCTCGCGGCCGCGCAGGAGGCGAACGACGTGCTCGCGGCGAACGCCCTGTTCATGGACGCCTTCCAGACCGACGTGCGCCCGGCGCTGGCCCAGTGGCGCGAGTCGCGCGGTCTTCCCGCCGATCCGATGGCCGCCTACCTCGCTTCCGGGTACGCCCAGCGCATCGCCGACGAGCGGGTGGGCGGAACGCAGGCGGGTTGGGGCGCGTGAGCGTCACGATCGCGGACGAACGGATCGCGGGCCCCCACGGCCCGCTCCGCGTGCGGACCTACACCCCGGACCCTCCCGCCGGCCCGGGGCTGGTGTGGGCGCACGGCGGCGGGTTCGTCGCCGGCGATCTCGACATGCCCGAAGGCCACGGGGTCGCCCGAGACCTCGCCGCCCACGGCGTCACGGTCGTCAGCGTGGACTACCACCGCTCCCCCGTGCCGGAGGGATGGGACCACGAGCTGCGCCACGAGGAGGACGGACGTTACCCCGTCGCCCACGACGAGGTGGTCGCCGCCTTCGCGTGGGCGGTCGCGAGCGGACGGGCGGCAGGTCCCTGGAGTCTCGGCGGCGCCAGTGCCGGCGCGAACCTCGCAACCGGAGCCGCGCTGCGTCTCGTGCACACGGGCGGACCGGTCCCCGCCCACCTCGTGCTCGCCTACCCCACCCTCCACGCCGTGCAGACCCCGGCGAGCCCGGAGCTGCGTGCGCTCCTGGACGCCCGGCCGGCCGACGACGTCTTCACGG
Source organism: Microbacterium sp. TNHR37B (assembly GCF_001620065.1). Classification (GTDB taxonomy): domain Bacteria; phylum Actinomycetota; class Actinomycetes; order Actinomycetales; family Microbacteriaceae; genus Microbacterium. The sequence continues at coordinate 219,530 of NZ_LQGV01000004.1, read as the reverse complement.
CGGAACTGATCCTGGAGATGTACGAGAACTACGTGGGCGGACCGGTCGGCGACGCCGACGTCTACGCCATTCCCGGCACCGCCTCCGCCGAGGAGCTGTCGGGACTGCCTCCCGTGCTGATGATCAACGACGAGGTCGACGGCCTCCGTCCCTCCGGCGAGGAGTTCGCCCGCGCCCTCGCCGCCGCCGGCGTGCGCGTGGACGTGTCGATCGAACCGGGTCAGGCGCACGGCCACCTCAACCGCCCTGGCCCCGCCGCCACGGCGTCGATCGACCGCATCGCCGCCACCCTCCTCTCCGCCTCTCACCCCACCACGAAGGAATCCGCATGACGAACGCCACGGTCGCCGATCTGCTCGCCCGCAGCAACCGCCTGGGAGCCGACCCCCGCAACACCAACTACGCGGGCGGCAACACGTCGGCCAAGGGGAGCGACATCGACCCGGTCACCGGCGAGCCGGTCGAGCTGCTGTGGGTGAAAGGTTCGGGGGGTGACCTCGGCACGCTCACCGAGGCCGGCCTCGCCGTTCTGCGCCTGGACCGTCTGCGCGCACTCACCGGCGTGTATCCGGGAGTGGAGCGCGAAGACGAGATGGTCGCCGCCTTCGACTACTGCCTGCACGGAAAGGGTGGAGCAGCGCCCTCGATCGACACCGCGATGCACGGCCTCGTCGACGCCGCCCACGTGGACCATCTCCACCCCGACTCGGGGATCGCGATCGCCACCGCGGTCGACGGCGAGGTGCTGACGACCCGCATCTTCGGCGACCGCGTGGTGTGGGTGCCGTGGCGGCGCCCCGGGTTCCAGCTCGGACTGGACATCGCGGCGGTGAAGGCCGCCCACCCGCAGGCGATCGGGACGATCCTCGGCGGCCACGGCATCACGGCGTGGGGAGACACCTCGGAGGAGGCCGAGGCGAACTCGCGCTGGATCATCGACACGGCCGCCGCCTACATCCAGGAGCACGGCGATCCGGAGCCCTTCGGGGGAACGCGTCCCGGCTACGCGGCGCTGCCGGAAGCCGAGCGGCGGAAGAAGGCCGCGGCCCTGGCCCCCACCATCCGCGGTCTCGCCTCGACCGACCGCGTGGTCGTGGGGCATTACACCGACAGCGACGTCGTCCTCGACTTCCTCGCGTCGGAGAAGGCCCCCGCGCTGGCGGCGCTGGGCACGAGCTGCCCCGACCATTTCCTCCGGACGAAGGTGAAGCCTCTCCTCGTCGACCTGCCGGCGACCGCCTCGGTCGAAGAGACCATCGCCCGACTGCGAGAGCTGCACGCCGAATACCGCGCCGACTACCAGGCCTACTACGAGGCGCATGCGAGCAGCGACTCCCCCGCGATGCGCGGCGCCGATCCCCTCATCGTGCTGGTCCCGGGTGTCGGGATGTTCAGCTTCGGTGCCCACACGCAGACGGCGCGCGTGGCCGGCGAGTTCTACGTCAACGCGATCAACGTGATGCGCGGCGCCGAAGCGCTGTCGACGTATGCGCCGATCTCCGACGCGGAGAAGTTCCGCATCGAGTACTGGGCACTGGAGGAGGCCAAGCTCCAGCGGATGCCGAAGCCGAAGACGCACCAGGGCCGCATCGCGTTCGTCACCGGTGCCGCGTCGGGGATCGGCAAGGCCATCGCCACGCGCCTGGCCGCCGACGGCGCCTGCGTCGTGGTGGCCGACCTCGACCTCGACAAGGCGCGCGCGGCCGCCGCCGAACTGGGCGGGACCGACGTCGCGATCGGAGTGGCGGTCAACGTCGCCGACGAGGCGGCGGTCCAGGCGGCGATCGATGAGACGGTCCTCGCCTTCGGCGGGGTCGATCTCGTGGTCAACAACGCCGGCCTCTCGCTGTCCAAGCCGCTCCTGGAGACCACCGAGAAGGACTGGGACCTCCAGCACGACGTCATGGCGAAGGGCTCCTTCCTCGTCTCCCGCACCGCCGCCGCCGCGCTGATCGCTCAGGGCATGGGAGGAGATGTGATCTACATCTCCTCCAAGAACTCGGTGTTCGCCGGCCCGAACAACATCGCCTACTCCGCCACGAAGGCCGACCAGGCCCACCAGGTGCGCCTGCTCGCGGTCGAGCTCGGCGAGTACGGCGTGCGCGTCAACGGGATCAACCCCGACGGCGTCGTGCGCGGATCGGGGATCTTCGCCGCGGGGTGGGGCGCCAACCGCGCCGCGACCTACGGCGTCAAGGAAGAGGACCTGGGAAAGTTCTACGCAGGCCGCACGATCCTCAAGCGCGAGGTCGTGCCCGAGAACGTCGCCGACGCCGTGTCGGTGCTCACCGGGCCGGAGCTCTCGCGCACCACGGGTCTCCACATCCCGGTCGACTCCGGCGTCGCCGCCGCGTTCCTGCGATGACCGGGCAGGTCGCCGCCGTCGACCTGGGCGCGACGAGCGGCCGCGTCATCGTCGGCCGCGTGGGCGCCGGCGTGCTGGAGACCACGACGGTCGCGCGCTTTCCGAACGAGCCGGTCGCGACGGCCGACGGGCTCCACTGGAACATCCTCGGCCTCTACGCCGCGGCGCTGGACGGTCTGCGGTCGGCGTTCACCGCCCATCCCGAGATCCGCTCGATCGGCATCGACTCGTGGGCCGTGGACTACGGGCTTCTCCGCGGCGCGCGGCGCGGGTCGGAGGGGCGCCTCTTGGGCGATCCGTTCCACTACCGCGATGCGCGGACGGCGCGGGGGGTCGATGCCGTCCACGCCCGGCACCCCCACGCCGACCTGTATGCCCGCAACGGCCTGCAGTTCCTTCCGTTCACGACCGTGTACCAGCTCGCCGCCGAAGACCCCGCCGTCCTGGCGGCCGCCGACACGGTGCTGCTGGTTCCCGATCTCCTCGCGTACTGGCTCACCGGCACCGCCCGCGCCGAGCTGACGAACGCCTCCACGACGGGCCTGCTGGACTGGACGAACGCGCGCTGGGATACCGCGCTCGCCGACGACCTCGGCATCCCTGCCGCCCTCCTCCCTCCGCTCATCGCCCCCGGCGACACCGTCGGGGCGCTGCGGCCCGAGGTCGCCCGGTCGGTCGGTGCGGGCGGATCCGGTGCGACCGTCACGGCCGTGGGCTCGCACGACACGGCGTCGGCGGTGGTCGCCGTGCCGATGCGCGCCGAGTCGGCCGTCTACATCTCGTGCGGAACGTGGGGGCTGGTCGGCGTCGAAGTCGCCGCTCCGGTGCGCACAGCGGCCGCTCTCGCGGCGAACTTCACCAATGAGGGCGGCGTGGACGGACGCGTGCGCCTGCTCCACAACGTGATGGGGCTGTGGGTGCTGAGCGAGACGATCCGGGGGTGGGAGAGAGAGGACGCCGCGCGTTCCTCCGGCACCGCTCCGGCGATCGACCTTCCCGTTCTGCTGGCCCAGGCGGCCGAAGTGCCCGCGTCCGCCGTGCCCGTGTTCGACGTGAACGACCCCCGTTTCCTCCCCCCCGGCGACATGCCGTCACGGATCGATGCCTGGTGCGACGAGCACGGCGTCGCACCGCCACGCTCCCGCGCCGGATACGCCCGCGCCATCGTGGAGTCGCTCGCGCAGGCGTTCGCCGAGGCAGGCCGCACCGCCGCCGCGCTCGGAGGCGTGGATGCGCAGGCGATCCACGTCGTCGGCGGAGGCGCCCTCAACACGCTCTTGTGTCAGCGCATCGCCGACAGGGCGGGGTTGCCGGTACTCGCCGGGCCCGTGGAGGCCACAGCGCTGGGGAACGTGCTCGTGCAGGCGCGGGCCCAGGGGCTCGTTACCGGAGATGTGGAGACGGTGCGCGGCCTCGTCGCACAGACCCACGCTCCCCGCCGCTACGACCCGCGCTGAGGCGAGCGCTCGCTCAGTGGAGCGCGGCGTCGGCGGCGGTCTGCCGCCACGCCGTGAAGGTCACCTCGAGTCCCGCGCGCGTCGGCGCGCAGACGAAGGGGCCGGCGGACGCATTGCGCTCCCCGGCGTAGGGCACGACCCGCACGAGCCGGAACTCCTCGTCGTCGGCCGCGGCGCGGAGGGTGAGGGCGTCGACCCCGCGGCTCACACGCACGCGGATACGCCGGCCCGACCACTCCGGCACGGGCGCGATCGACCAGTCCGAGCGGATGTCGGTGACCACGGCCCCGAGCCCCAGCACGCCGTCGGCGTACTCCACCCCCGCCTTCATCCAGCGCTCCTCGTCGGTGCGCACGAACAGGCCCGCCTGGTCGAACTCCTCCTGGAAGTCGGCGTGGAACTCCACCTCCATCGCCGATCCGACGGGGAACGGGGCGACGAGGGCGTGCTCGGTGTCGTGGACGAACCCGTAGGCCGTGTGACGCCACGCGTCGCTCCCCTCGACGGCGGTCACGCGGAGCGAGGAGCCGTCCTCGGCCACGGCAACGGGCGCCGTCGTCCAGGAGCCTTCGGACCAGGCGATGGCACGCGTCGGGAGGGGATCGGTGGGGTGTTGCTCGTGGGACATGCTCACACTCTCTCAGGTTGGCGGGGGGACTCGCGCACGACATCGTCGCGACGCGCGGGAGCGCTCTCGCGCGCTGCCCTCAGCACCGCGACGGCGCGGGGCGGCAGGCTCACCGCGCCGGTGTCGTCGGCGCGGACTCCGCCCACGGTCTCCCCGTCGACGTCGAGGAGCACGCTCTCGTCGGTCCGGTTGGCGAGGAAGACGAAGCGCGCGTCATCGGCGGTGCGGACGATGACCTCCACGCGTCCGTCGGCGGCGAGCGGATCGGCGGCGAGCGCGTCGACCTCCACCGCGAGGGCCCGGAGCACGCCGTGCGCCCCGGCGCGCCCGATGTCGGCGGACACATAGGTCGCGGTGCCGCCGGCGCGCGTACGGCGCCGGGTGACCGCCGGGGCGCCGTCGAGGTCACCGCCGAGGTACGTGTCGAGCACCTCCACATCGGCGCCCGTGTGGGTGATCCGCTCGGTCCAGTGCTCGGCGATCGCGCCGGAGGCGAGCCCCGCCCGCTCGTCGGCCAGAAGCGGGACGAACTCCTCCACCGTGACGCCGACGAGGTCGCGGAGGGCGCCGGGGTACCCCCCGAGCCATACCCGGTCGTGCTCGTCGACGGTGCCGGAGAAGTAGGTGGTGACGAGGTGGCCGCCCGCCTCGACGAACGCCTCGAGCCGCGCACGGAGCTCGCGCGTGACGACGTGGAGCATCGGCGCGACGAGGACCTCGTACCCGTCGAACTCGGCCGAGGCCGGTCGCACGTCGGCGCGGACCCCGAGATCGAGGAGCGCGCGGTACCAGGCGAGGGCCTCCGCGTCGTAGCTCACCGACTCGGTCGGGTGGGAGTCACGGCCCGACACCCACCAGGAGGTGTAGTCGAACAGCACGGCGACGCGCGCCGGCTCCCTCCGGCTCCCCGTCACCGCCGAGATCGCCGACAGCTCCGATCCCAGCCGGACGACGTCGCGGAACACCCGTGAATCGCTGCCCGCGTGCGGGAGCATGCCCGAGTGGTATCGCTCGCCGCCGGCCCGGGACTGCCGCCACTGGAAGTAGCAGACGGCGTCGGCCCCGTGTCCGACGTGCGTGAGCGCATCGCGGACGAGCTCGCCCTCGCGCTTGGGCGGGTTCACGTCGCGCCAGTTGACCGCGCTGGCCGCGTGCTCCATGAGGAACCAGGGGCGCCCCTCGGCGATGTTCCCCGTCAGGTTGGCCCAGAACGAGAGGTCGTCGCGACCGAGCTCGCCCGGCCGGAGGTAGTGGTCGTTCGAGACGAAGTCGACGTCGGGCGCCCACGAGACGTAGTCGATGTCGCGCACGTTCTGGGCGACCATGAAGTTGGTGGTGTACGGGATGTCGGGCGTGATCTCCCGCAGCACCGCCCCCTCCGCACGGAGCTGCTCGCGGACCGCGTCGGACGAGAAGCGCTCGAAGTCGAGCTGCTGCCCCGGATTGCGCTGCGTGGGGGCCACGCGCGGCGGGAGGATCTCGTCCCACTCCTCGTAGTGCTGGGACCAGAACGCGGTTCCCCACGCGGCATTGAGGGCGTCGAGGCTGCCGTACCGCTCCTGCAGCCACACCCGGAAGGCGGCGGCCGCGTCGTCGGAGTAGTCGTAGATGTTGTGGCAGCCGAGCTCGTTCGAGACATGCCAGGCCACGAGTGCGGGGTGGTCCCCGTAACGCTCGGCGAGGGCACGCACGAGGCGCAGCGAGTAGCGGCGGAAGACCGGCGAGGTGGGCCGCCAGTGCTGACGGGCTCCCGGCCACAGCACCGTGCCGTCGGCCGTCTGCGGCAGCACCTCGGGGTGTCTCCGCGTCAGCCAGGGCGGGGGCGAGGCGGTGGCGGTGGCGAGGTCGACATCGATGCCGTTCTCGTGCAGCAGGTCCATCACCTCGTCGAGCCAGCCGAAGTCCCACTCGCCGGGCCGCGGCTCCAGCAGGGCCCACGAGAAGATGCCGAGGGAGACGATGTTCACGCCTGCCTCCCGCATGAGACGCATGTCCTCGGCCCACACCTCCCGCGGCCACTGCTCGGGGTTGTAGTCGGCACCGAATCGCAGGCGTCCGGCACCGAGGGCGCCGTCTGCGACCCACCGGGGGCGTTCGAGGTTCGTCGTCACTCGGCCAGCATACGGCAATACCGTGCATGTGCACGTTTTCTGAAGGGTGGTGAGGGAACGGACTACCCTCGTCCTCATGAGCGAGACCGCGCCCGCCCGCCGCGGCCCCTACGCCAAGTCGGCCGAGCGACGCCTGGAGATCATCGAGTCGGCCACCGCGGTCTTCAGCGAGCACGGCTACCGCGGCGGATCGCTCCGACAGATCGCCAAGCAGCTCGATCTCGGGCTCACCACCGTCATGCACCACTTCCCCACGAAGGTCTCGCTCCTGGCCGCCGTGCTCGAGCAGGAGGACGCCGCCGACGCCGACTTCGACGATCGCGCTCGGCGCGACGGGCTGATCCCCACGATCCTGGGGACCGTGGAGCGCAACCTCGGCCGGCGCGAGCTGGTCCGGATGTTCTCGATCGTCTCGGCCGAGGCGACCTTTCCCGGGCACGAGGCACACGACTGGCTCCGCCGCCGCTACGCGCAGGTCACCGCCGACTACGCACGACTCATCGCACACGACCGCGATGCGGGGAGGATCCGCGCCGACGGCGACGCACTCACCCTCGCCGGTCTCGTCATCACGGGCTGGGAGGGCATCCAGGTGCGCTGGCTGGCCGATGCCACCGATCCGGTGGCGGCTATGCGCGCGATGCTGGAGAAGATCCTGGAGCCGATCGGCAGCGAATGATGGGGGATGGGCGCGCCCCGGTCAACCCCCGCGGGCACATTTGACGACGCCCTGCATAATTAAGGGGTGCCACCCCCCGGCGCATCATCGCGGCGACGCGACGGCGACGGGTGCCAGCCGAGGCGGAGGGTGACCGCACACCGATCCGAATGAGGTGCCATGCCCTATCGCGACCAAGCGACGGTCGAGCGATGGGTGGAAGAGTTTCGCGGGCGGCAGCCCGTGAAGACCCACGTCTCCGTTCTGGAGAAAGACTTCACCTCTGGGCCCGACTCCGGCCTCGTCGTCGTCTCCCTTCGAACGGCCTCCACCGTCACGTACATCCAGCCTGTCCTCATCGACGACGCCCCCCGCTGGACGGTGACGTTCGAAGCCCGCAATGAGAGCTTCGACCTCGACAGCGAGGGTGTCGCGGCCCTCGCCCACGACCTCTCGATGCTCGCGCAGCTGTGCGAGTTCCTGCAGACGAAGACCGACGAGATTCTCGCTCGGGCCTGAGGCCGTCGCGATCAGAGCCTGAGGCCGTCGCGATCAGAGGTAGGGCGCCAGGGCCCCCGCCGTGAGCGCGACTCCACCAGCGACCACTCCGGTGACCGCGGCCGTCTTCTGCAAGACGCGGGTGACGCGCCGGCGCCGGCGCGCTTCGGTCGGAGACGTCACACCTTCGGCGGCGCGCTGGGCGTCGCGCAGATCGTCGTAGCGACCGACGGGCGTCGACCGTCCGTCGAAGGCGATGTAGGTGCCATCGGCCGCGCGATCCACGTAGCCGACGAACTCGCCGTCCCGCGAGGCGACGTAGAAGTCGGTGTCGACCCGCGCCCAGGTGGGACGAGCGGGCACGAGGGCGTCCAATGGCCAGGCGGGGGCGCTCATGCGGCCCTCCGCGCGGGCTCGGGGCCGGCGATGTCGGAGCGGGGAATGTCCGTATGGGCAACCGGTGCGGTCCGCGTCTCCTCGGTGAGATCGAAGACGATGCCGTTCGAGGAAGCCGCCTCCTGTGCGAGCTGCTCGAGGTAGGCGCGATCGATCTGCTCGGCTCCGACGCGATCGAAGTCGAATCGCAGCGGGATCGAGCAGTGCAGCCAGATGGTCGAGCGCCCTTCCCCGTCGTCGGAGGAGTGGGTCCACGACACCGTGAAACTCTCCGACCGGCGGAGCTTCGTGGAGGCGACGATCCGCAGATGAGCGAGCATGCGGTCGGGCAGTTCGATCGCGTCGGTGGTGTTTCCGTAGTAGAGGCGACCCATCGTGTGTTCTCCCTCGCTTCATTGGTTGCTTGCCTGAAAGGTTACTCACAATAAAAGTAGTTAGTCAAGCGAGATACTTCACAGGCTGTATTGTGGTCGTGCAAGCAGAACCAGACCCGACGGGGCGAGGAGACGAGATGACGGACGTGACGCAGGACCTGACGGTCGATGCGCTCATCGACGCCTACCGGCGGTTCCGGCTTGCCGACAGCGCGATGACCCTCCGGATCCGGTCGGAGACGGGGATGAGCGACAACGAGATCGCCATCGTGAGGTATCTCCTTCACGAACGCGACGAGGATCACGACGTCAAACCGAGCGAGATCGCCCGGCACCTCGACATCTCCTCGGCCTCGACCACGGCCCTTCTCGACCGCCTGGAGCGATCGGGGATGGTGGAGCGCATCAGCCACCCGACCGATCGGCGGAGCATCCTCATCGCTGCGACGCCCGCGGCCGAGGCCGCCGTCGCCTCGACCCTCGAGGCGTTCGAGACGCGACTGCACGACCTGAGTGCCGCGCTCGATCCCGATGCGCGGGCGACCGTCGTCTCCTACCTCGCCGCGCTGACCGAGGCGGCCGACGCCATCGGCACCCCTCGCTCCTGAATCGACGCTCCTGACCCGGCGCGCTCAGTCGGCGGGCGGCGTTGGTATCAGGACTCGTGCGCGTCGATGCTGTCGACGGCGTCGCGCATCGCATCGAGGAATGCGACGACCACGGCGCGATCCGCCGGCGCCATCGGCCGCACGACCGACATCATCCGCTCGTGCATCGCACCGAGCGTGTCCCGGATCTCCTCTTCCGCCCGCGCGCTGGATCGGATCGTCACGCTCCGGCGATCGGTGGGGTGCGGCTCACGCGTGATGTGACCACTGCGCGCCAGCCGGTCCAGGAGCGCGGTGGTCGACGCGGAAGTGATGCCGAGGTAGCGACTGAGGTGGACCGGAGTCACGAGCTCGTTGCGCTGGGAGGCTCGGGCGAGGAAGCGGAGCACCAGGAGCTCGTTCTCCCCCATGTCCATCGACTGCTGCGTGCGGCGGCGCATCGCCACCTCGGCGGCGCGGTAGGCCCGCATCGCCTCGAGCACGGCGGTGCTGCGCACGTCGCCTTCGTCGGCGTACCAGTACGACGCACCGGTGTCGGTTCCCCCAGTCATCCGTCCTATTCTCGCCGATGGACCCGGGGAACGATCCAGCCCTTGACAATCGCGGTCATCACCCCGTCCGGCACCGAGCGGGGCGCACGTCCGGGCTCGCCGCGCCTCCGACGCCGACGCTGCTTGCACGTCTCGAGGCCGCGCGCAAGCCCGGGATGCCGACACGCGTCGTTCACTAGCCTGACGCCATGCGGGTACGGAGACGGCGATGAGTGCGGGCGGCGACGCGCCCGCGCCGAAGGACGTGCTCGACGGACGCTACCGCCTGGACGCCGTCATCGGCGTGGGCGGCATGGGACGCGTCTTCCGCGCCCACGACCTGCTTCTCGGCCGCAACGTCGCCGTCAAAGTGGTCCACGATGCCGCGGCGGATGTCCCCCTCGACGATCGCATGCGCTCGGAGACGATCCTGCTGGCCTCGTTGAGCCATCCCTCGCTCGTCACCCTGTACGACGCGCGTCTGCGCGGCGACGGACCCCGCTACCTCGTGATGGAACTGCTGGAGGGCCCCACTCTCGCCGATCGGCTCGACGCAGGAGCGCTCGGCCCCCGGGAACTGCACGCGGTCGCCGAGGACCTGGCGGAGGGACTGCACGTGGTCCACGATGCCGGGATCGTTCATCGCGACATCAAGCCGTCGAACATCCTGTTGCGCCCCTCGCGCGTGCCGGGCATGCCGGTGCGCGCCAAACTCGCCGACTTCGGGATCGCCCACCTCGTGGACTCGGCGCGACTGACCCGGCCGGGCCTCGCCGTCGGCACAGCCGGATACCTCGCCCCCGAGCAAGTGCGGGGCGCTCCCCCCGCGTGCGCCGCCGACATCTATAGCCTCGGTCTCGTCCTGCGGGAAGCGGCGACGGGAACGAGGGCGTTCGCCCCCGCCATCGGAAACGAGCAGCTCTTCGCACGATTGCAGCGGGATCCCGACGTTCCCGAGAGCCTGAGCGCGCCATGGCGCGACCTCCTGACGCACATGCTCGCGAGGGAACCCGGCGACCGGCCGGACGCCCTCCAGGTGGTCCTCGCCCTGCGAGCGATCGCGCCGTCGGGAGCATTCCTCTCGGAGAGGGCGTCCCAGGGGGCGGTCACGGCGACCCGGGCGGTCACGGGAGCGGTTGTCACCGCGCCGAGTGCCCCGCTGGACTCGATCGGATCCGCGGGAACGCGACCGACGCCTGCCGAGGGCGAGCCTTCCGATCCCGAGCGCCGCAGCAGAGCTCTGGCGACTCCCACCGTCCCGATCGAGGTCGCCGCGCCGCCGGTGGAGTCGCCTCCGCGCACACGTGCCACCGCGGCGCCGCCGCCGCCCCGCCGTCGGATCCGACGACGAGCGGCGAGCCGCCGGCGCGCGACGGCATGGGCGTCTGTCACGGCGGCCGCCGTCCTGGTGGCCGCCCTGACCACGTGGGTCACGTGGAGCGCCTCTCCGACGACGGCGTCCACTCCGTCGCCGTCGGTCAGCGAGCCGGCACGGATCGCCGATCCCGTGCCTTCGTCGCCCACGATCGACACCGCCGGCGACGCCGACCCGTCGACCGACACGACGCCCGGCAATCAGTCCACCTCGGATGATGCCGAGGACGCCGGCGGCACGGGCGGCGGCGAGGGCAAGGGCGCGCCCGGTGCGGGGAACAACGGGAAGGGGAACGGATCCCAGAACGGGAATAGATCCCGGAATGGGAATGGGAATGGGAATGGGAACGGGAACGGGAACGGAAGCGGGAACGGAAACGGTCGCCGCTGACGCCGTCCCCCGCGCGACACAATGGCGGATCCCACGCCCGACACGCCGCACAGGACTGCCACACCCCGGCGTGTCACCTCAGCGATCCGCCGTTGTGCACCCGGCACAACCCGCGCGCCGGGCACCCCCCCGGCACCCGCCACCCGCGGGCGGGAGGGTCAGCGGCGCGAGAGCAGGGACGTCACGCGGAGCCGGCCCGAGTGGATCCACACGTCCGAGTACTCCACAGGGCGCTCGTCGGACAGATACGTCACCTGCTCGAGGTACTGCACGGGGCTTCCCTCGGGCAGGTCGAGCAGTTCGGCGACCTCGGGAGTCGCCGCCTCGGCACTGAAGGTCCGTCGAGCGGAGGCGATCCGCAGGGCGTAGCGGCCCTCGAGGGTTCCGAACAGGCTCGCCGTCTCGAAATCGGTCTGCTCGATCCCCGGCGCGAAGTCGGTGCGGACGTAGTTGAACAGGAGTGCCACCGGGCCGCTCTCCGCCGCCCGCACACGCACGAGGCGCAGGACGGTGCCGCCGGGAGGCACTTCGAGGAGCGCGGCCACGGGGCGGGGCGGATCGATCAGCTCACACGCGACCACGCGGGTGGTGGTGGCGACCCCTTGGTTGGCGAAGTCCTCGGACAGCGTGCTGAGTTTCTGCGCGATCGCCGGCTCGATCGTCGTCGACGTCACGAAGGTGCCCCGCCCGCGCACCTGGCGCAGCAGCCCCTCGTCGATCAGGGTCGTCAACGCGCGGCGGAGGGTGCCGCGACTGACTCCGAGCTCGGTCGCCAGCTCCGGCTCGCTCTTGAGACGATAGTGCGCCGGCCACTCGCCCGACGCGATGCGGGAGCGGAAGCCGTCGGAGATCTGGGCGTGGATGGGCACCGGCAGCTCCCGGTGGATGTCCGCCGCCTGCGCGTCCGTCGCGTCCACGCGACCCTCCTTCTGGATCTGGTGTGCCCGCCGCGCCCGAGCCGGGGGATCTCGGGGCGGCGAGCGGGGCCAGTCCTGCCAGTGTGTCAGTAGCTCTGAGTGTTCTCGTCGCTGGAGTCGCTGATGATGGCCATTCCGGCGCTCGTGCCCAGCAGCACGGCACCCGCGCGCAGGAGGCTCAGGCCCTGGGTGTAGGACTTGATCGAGCCCGAGGCCTTCACCTGCACGCCCTCGCGTGCGCGCTCGACGAGGAAGCGGACGCTCTCGGGCGACGCCGTCTCGATCTGCCCGCTCGACGCGTTCTTCAGGAACGCGACCCCGGCGTCCATCGCGAGCTCGACGGCGGCCTCCTTCTCGGCATCGGTGAGCAGCGGCAGCTCGAGCATGACCTTGACCGGCAGACCGCTCGCGCGCACCACACCGGCGATGTCCTCGCGGAACTCGTCGTACATGCCGCTCTTGAGCCAGCCGACCTGCACGCCGATGTCGAGCTGCGTCGCCCCCTGCTTCGCGATCTGCTCGGCCTCGGCCGCCTTGCCGGCGCTGGTCATGACCCCGACGGTCGGGAAGTCCAGGGCGGTGGCGATCCCGATGCCGGTGCCGGCCAGTTCGGCCGCCACGAGCGGCACCCACGAGGCCGGCACCATCGCGGCGTTGAAGCCGTGCTCGGCCGTCTCACGGGCGTGGGCGATCATGTCGTCGCGGGTGAGCCCGGTCTCGATCTTCGTGTGCTGGATGTAGGGCGCCATCTGCGCCGGGGTGAGGGTGAGGGTGTCGGACGAAGTGGTGTCGGTCACGTCAGTGTCTTTCTCTTCGGATGAGGGGATCGGGAGTCGGTCGGGTCGAGTGGAGGGGGTCAGAGCTTGGCGGCGTAATAGTCGGGCGCGATCACTCCCTCGCCGCCGAACCAGCGGGGCACGTCGACTCCGCAGAACAGTCCGACGTTCCCCCAGGGCTCGAAAGCGCCGGTGCGGACGATGACCTTGGCCTGGTGGGCGAGCTCGCCCAGGACGTCGGCGTGGGTGCGCGTGGTGAACTCGGCGTCGTCGAACGTGGACTGGAGCCACTCGTCGAGGCGGGGGTTGTTCGTGACCACGTCGTCGGCGCGCACGACGCCTTCCACGACGATCTCGTCGGCGATCAGGGAGAGCACCGTGCGCAGGTCGGGGATGTTCTCGGCGATGGCGAGGTCGATGCGGTTCGCCCCCGGCGGGATCGGGAACCCGGCATCGACGACCATGATGAGGTCGGTGTGGCCGAGCGTGGCCAAGGCGGCGCTGAGGGGAGCGTTGAGGATTCCGCGCTTCTTCATGACTGTGGTTCTCCTTGTGTGGGTGGGACGTCGGGTCAGGCCGCGCTCGTGACGGCGTCGGTGGCCAGCGCCATGATCGATTCCTCCGTCGCCGAGGCCGTGGGGAGGACGCCCGCGATGCGTCCCTGGCACATGACGACGATGCGGTCGGTCACGCTGAGGAGCTCGGGCAGGTCGGACGACGAGCAGACGATCGCGACTCCGCGGGAGGCGAGCTGGAACATCTCCTCGTAGATCTCGACCTTCGCGCCGACGTCCACCCCGCGCGTGGGCTCGTCGAGCAGGAGCACGCGCGGGTCGACGGCCAGCCAGCGCGCCAGGAGCGCCTTCTGCTGATTGCCGCCGGAGAGGTTGGTGATCGGCTGATCGATCGAGGCGGTCTTCACGCGCATGCGGCGGGCGAGGGAGATCGCGTTCTCGTTGAGGCGACGGCGCCGGATGAGACCCATCCGCGCGAAGGCCGCGGTGGTGAGCACCCCGATGTTGTCGCCGACCGACATCGTCGTGAGGATCCCCTGCGCACGTCGCTCCCCGGGGAGGAACCCGAGGCGCCGACCGACGCTCGCGATGGGCGACCGGCCGTCGTAGGCGACGCCGTCGATGAGCACCCGGCCGCCCGACGCGGGCGAGGCGCCGAAGACGTTGGCCAGCAGCTCCACGCGTCCCGAGTCGGGAAGGCCCGCGATTCCGAGGATCTCCCCCGGACGCACCTCCAGGCTCACGTCCTGGTGGCGCCGCCCGCTGAGTGAGTCGAGCTGCAGCGCGGGCGCCGCGTCGGCGATCTCCGCCGGTGCCGTGCGTCCCGCGAAGTGGCCGAGCTCACGCCCGACCATCGCGGCGACGGCGGCCTCGGGGGTGACGGCGTCGCGGCGGAACGACGCCACGTGGCGACCGTCGCGGAGGATCTCCAACCGGTCGCAGAGGGCGAACACCTCGGGCATCCGGTGAGAGACGTAGACCATCGTCGTGCCGTTCGCCTTGAGGCGGTCCATCAGGGCGAAGAGGCGATCGGCCTCGGCGGGGGTGAGCATGGCCGTCGGCTCGTCGAGGATCAGCACGCGGCACTCGCGGGCCACGGCGCGGGCGACCACGACGAGCTGCTGCACGGCGAGGTCCAGCCCCCGCACGCTCGCCTGCGGGTCGATGTCGAGGCCGAGCTCGGACAGCAGCTGGCCCGCCCGCTCGTTCATCCGGCGCTTGGCGGGAAAGAGCCTGCTGCCCGGTTCGATGCCCACCAGGATGTTCTCGGCGACGGTGCGGTCGGGAAGGAGCGAGAGCTCCTGCGGGACGATCGCCACCGAGTGGCGCGTGAGCACCGTGTTCGGATCGTACGAGGAGATCTCCTCCCCGAAGACCGAGATGCTCCCGCCGCTGGGCGGCTGCAGGCCCGCGAGGATCTTCAACAGCGTGGACTTCCCGGCGCCGTTCTCGCCGAGGAGTGCGGTCACCTCGCCGGCGGTGATGTCGAAGCTCACGTCATCGAGCGCGGTCACCGGTCCGAAGCTGCGGCTGATCCCCTGGATGCGGACGGCGACCTCACGGCCGGCCGTGGCGTCGTCCTGCGGCGGGAGCATCGTCATCAGTCCTCCACCGTCGCTTCGGCCAGGTTGGCCTGGGTGATGAACTGCGCGCCGGTGTCGACGCTCTCGATCGGCGTGCCCTTCTGGAGGAAGTCGGCGAGGACCTTGACGGCCTGGTAGCCCTGCTCCGACGGGTTCTGGCTGATCGTGAACGACTGCACGCCGTCCTTGATGTAGCCGGCGGTGGCCGACAGCAGGTCGAAGCCGACCATGGTGATCTTGCCCGCGTTGCCGGACTGGTCGACCCACTTGGCGGCGGCCGTGGTGGAGCAGCAGTCCAGGCCCGCGATGGCGACGACGCCGCTCTGGCCGGTCATCGTCGACTCGACGATGTTGTACGCGGCGCTCGGCTCGTTGCCGACGTTGACCGGTCCGACGATCTCGAGCCCGCTCCCCTTGATGCCTGCCTCGAAGCCGCTGAAGCGGTCGTGCGACCAGCCCGCGCCGGTGTCGAGCGAGAACACGACGACCTTTCCGGTGGCGCCTTCACCGAGCACCGAGACGAGCTCCTTGGCTTCGGCCTCGCCCGATCCGACGAGATCCTGGCCGACGAAGGCCATCTGGTCGGAGTCGGGGTTGTCGGTGTTGAACGAGATGATCGGGATCCCGGCCTCGTAGGCCTGCGCGATCACGGGCTTGAGCGCGTCGCTGGACGCCGACGAGACGGCCAGTCCGTCCACGGCCTGCTGCTGGATGAGGGTCTGCAGCTCGGAGACCTGCTTGGCGGCGTCGCCGCCGGTCGGTCCGATCAGCTGCACGTCGACGCCGAACTCCTTGCCGGCCTTCTCCATGCCGGCCTTGATCGGCGTGGCGAAGGCGAGGGACGGGTCGTGGTAGCTCAGCTTGATACGCAGCGGCTCGCCGTCGTCGACGCGCTTCTGGATGTAGTCGGCCACCTGGAAGCCGCCGTCGGCGCTGTTGCTGGCGGCGGGGCTGCCGGTCGTGATGGCGCCACAGCCCGAGAGGGCGAGTGCGCCGGCGACGGCGAGGGCACTCCACGCCAGGAGGCGGCGGGTGCGAGTGCGAAGGGACATCGGTGCTCCTTTGATCCGAATGAGGGTGAGGGTGTGAGCGCTCCGTGGGAGGGCTCGATCGGGTGAGAGTGTTCGGTGCGGACGCGCGCGTCGTGGGCGCGCGATGGGGATCGGCCCGGTCAGGCCTTGGTCTTTCGGCGTCGTTGCCAGGTGTCGGCGGCCACGGCGGCCACGATCACGAGGCCGGTGATGACGGTCTGCCAGAACGACGAGATTCCGTTGATGTTGAGGATGTTCTGCAGGAGACCGATGAAGGCGACACCGATCACGGTGCCCCACATCGTCCCCGAGCCGCCGAACAGGGCGGCGCCGCCGATGATGACCGCCGAGATGACCGTGAGCTCCAGTCCGGTGCCGGTCACGCCCTGCACGTAGGAGAGGAAGGACAGGCCGAGCACGCCGGCGATCGCCGCGGTCAGACCCGACAGCACGAAGGCCGAGACCTTGACGGCCTTGACGTTGATGCCGACCAGGCGTGCCGCCTCCTGGTTTCCGCCGACCGCGTAGGTGTTGAAGCCCAGGCGCGAGCGCGACAGCAGCACGACGCCGATCGCGGCCACGAAGAGGAAGAACAGGAACTGCATCGGGATGATGCCGAACAGGCGCCCCTGGCCGAGGAGCCCGAACTCGGCGACACCGGGCTGGTCGGAGCTGAGGGAGATGGGCGCGCCGTCGGAGATGAGGAGGGCGACGCCGCGGAAGACGCTGAGGCTTCCGAGGGTCACGATGAAGCTCGGCACCCCGAGGAGGACGACGGCGAGTCCGTTGAGGAGGCCCGCGATCACCCCGGCGCCCAAGCCGATCAGCACGGCGACGGGCCACGCCACCCCGGCAGCGATCGCCATACCGGTGGAGATCGCCGCGAGCGCGTAGATGGACCCGACGGAGAGGTCGATCTCGCCGTTGATGATGACGAACGTCGCCCCGACGGCCATGATCCCGATCTGGGCGATCTGCTGGCCGACCGAGAGCAGGTTGCCGCCCTGCAGGAAGCTGGGCGAGAGCACCGCGCCGAGCACGAACAGCAGGACGAGGGCGGCGAGCACACCCGCCTCGCGGGCGTGGAGGAACGAGCGGGCGCTCGTGGCCGTGCGGATGGCGATGGTCGAGGTCATGAGGCGGCTCCGGTCTCGTCGGCGAGGTCTGCTCGGGTCGGAAGGGCGGGGATGACGCCAGCGATGGTCACGGTGCGGGCACCGGCCACAGCGGCGAAGTGTGCGGCGGCGGCAAGGCTCTGGCCTTCGGCGAGCGCCACGGCGAGGGCGGCGGTGAAGGAGTCCCCGGCACCGGTCGTGTCGACCACGCGCTCGACGCGGACGGGCGCGACGGGCGTGACGGTGCCGCCCTCCGACAGCAGCGCTCCTTCGCCGCCGCGGGTGAGCACGACGCTTCCGCCGGAGCGCGCGGCGAGCAGGGCGAGGAGCTCCTCGTCGGTGTGGCCGTGGTCGGCGGGAAGGCCGAGAAGCACCGGCGCCTCGGACTGGTTGGGGGTGAGCACGTCGATCCACGGCCACACCTCCTCGGGCAGGGGCTGGGCGGGAGCGGGGTTGAGGAGCGTACGGGTGCCCTCCTCCGCTCCGATGCGCAGAGCCGCGGCAGCGGCGGGAAGCGGGATCTCCATCGAGACGACGAGGATGTCGGCGGCGGCGATCTCGGCGCGGAAGGTTTCCACCGCGGCGGCATCGAGCTCGTCGAGCGCGCCGGGGGCGATCGCGATGCGGTTCTCGCCCGACGGCTCGACCAGGATGATGCCCACCATCGTGGCGGCTTCCCGCGTGACGACGACCTTCGACGCGTCCACCGACTCGGCCGCCCAGAGCGCGGCGGCAGCCCGACCGTAGTCGTCGTCGCCGACGGCGGTGAGGAAGGAGACCTCGGCGCCCAGGCGCGCGGCGGCGATGGCCTGGTTCGAGCCCTTTCCTCCGGGTCCGGCGTCGAACGCGCCGCCCGACAGGGTCTCTCCGGCTTCGGGCATCCGCGGTACGCGCATGGTCAAACCCACGCCGTAGCTCCCGACAAGTGCAATCTTCATCGATTCGATCCGTACGTCGTCGTAGTGGACATTTGTATGTGGACAACTATGTACATGTGATCATGAGGCCCCCGGCCTGCGATGTCAAGTCGGGGGCCCTCCCCGGCCTCACACCGGCGCATCCGCACCGCCCGGTCGTGCACAACAGCGGATCCGCGTCGCCCCGCCGCGCACAACGGCGGATCCGCACCGCACCACGCCGCCCCGCCGGGCGCACGCCACGGCGTGTCGCCTCCCACGTCCGCCGTTGTGCGCGCCCGCCCCTCCCCCGGGCCTGGTACGACCCTGTTCCGGGACAACGACGGACGGTACTCTCCTGAACACGGCAGGCCCGCGAACCCGAGCCACGTCCCCTCCCCCTCGACCCGACGGGAGCACCATGACCACCGACCGGTCGACCGACCCCACCGCGCCATCCCTCATTCCCGAGGCCCCGCCCCTGGTGAGCGAGGCGGACGCAGAACGGATCGCCGCCGCGCACTTCGGCGTCTCCGGGGCGGCGCGGAGCCTCGGCAGTCACGAAGACAGGAACTTCCTCCTCGATACGGGCACGGAGCGCCTGCTCCTGAAGGTCGCCAACCCGGCGACCTCGATCGAGGAGGTGACGGCGCAGTCCGCCGCCGCCGCACACCTCGCCGAGCGCGCCCCTGGCGTCCGCGCCCCACGAGCGAGGACGACCACCGACGGCGCACCGGTCGCTCAGGTGGCGCATGAGGGCACCGTGCTGCACGTCCGGTTGCTGGACTTCCTCGACGGCGGAACACTCTCGGGCAGCGGCCATCTCGCTCCCTCGGTCGTCGATGCGCTCGGCGACCTCGCGGCCCGCGTCGACCTCGCGCTCTCCGACTTCGAGGCACCGGGAGTGGAGCGTCCGCACCAGTGGGATCTCCGGCAGTCGCGGTCGGTGCTTCCCGAACTGTTCGACCACCTCGACGACCCCGCGCTCCGCTCGCGTCTCGAAGCGATCACCCACCGTGCCTGGGAGGCGCTCGCCCCGCTGGAGGACGACCTTCCGGTACAGGCCGTCCACGGCGACCTCACGGACGACAACGTGGTGTGGAGCGACCCCGTTCGGCGCACACCGGACGGCGTCATCGACCTGGGCGACCTGAACCGCTCGTGGCCCGTCGGCGGGCTGGCGATCACGTTCTCGTCGCTCCTGCACCACGACGGCGTCGATATAACCACCGCCGTGCGAGCGCTCCGGGCCTACCACCGACGGCGCCCGCTCTCGAGCGCAGAGGCGTCCGCCTTCTGGCCGCTCGTGGTCCTGCGCGCCGTTCACCTCGTGGCGAGCGGGCATCACGTGGTCTCGCGTGAGCCCGACAACGCCTACGCGGCCGAGAACCTCGTACACGAGGAGGCGATCCTCGCCGCAGCGGTCTCGGTGCCGCTGCCCGTCGCGACGCGCCTCGTGCGCAGTGCCCTGGGATTCCCGTCCGCGGCGGCGGAGTGCCCTGCCGCCCTCCCACTCTTGCCGGAGATCGACGCCGACTCCGTCATCGTGCTCGATCTGTCCGCGGCGAGCGTCGACGTCGAAGACGGCGCGTGGCTCGATCCCGCCCTCGAAGAGCGGCTCGCCCGCGGGGCACTCGCCGCCGACTCTCGGGCCGCGATCACCCGGTTCGGCGAGGCACGCGTGACGCGCGCAACCCGGCACGCACAACAGGCGCCCGCCACCGTCGCGACCGGCATCGACGTCACCCTCGATCGCCCGGCGACACTCGTCGCCCCGTGGAACGGCCGGCTCTCCCGCGACGACGCCGGACTCGTGCTGCGCGGCGACGGCGAGGCCGCGGGCATTCGTCTGGAGCTCGGGGCGGCGTCCGCGGAGGGCGGTCCGCTCGCAGAAGCGGCGGAGAACGAGCGACAGGTCGGCCGAGGAGAGGCGATCGGCACCGCCACGCACGGCCTCACGGTGCGCGTCGTGCGCGAGAGCGACGACAGCGTCGACGAGGGGGCGCGCGTGCCCGCTTTCGTCACCCCCGCCTGGGCCGACGCCTGGCGCGCCATGGTCGCCGACCCCTCCCCTCTCCTCCCCGGGCATCCCTCCCCGGCGGAGCGCGACGATCCCGCGGCACTGCTGGCGCGCCGCAACCGGGTGTTCGCGGAGGTGCAGGAGCACTACTACGACGCGCCTCCGATCATCGCCCGCGGCTGGAAGCAGTACCTGATCGACACCGACGGACGCGTGTACCTCGACATGGTCAACAACGTCACGGCCCTCGGTCACGCCCACCCGCGGATCGCCGCGGCGGCGAATCGTCAGCTACGGACGTTGAACACGAACTCCCGGTTCCACTATCCCGCCGTCGTGGAGTACGCCGAGCGCCTGACCGAGCTCACCCCGGAACCGCTCGACACGGTGTTCCTCGTCAACAGCGGATCGGAGGCCGTCGATCTCGCCCTGCGCCTGGCGCGGGCGGCGACCGGGCGCCGCGACGTGCTCGCCGTCCGGGAGGCCTACCACGGGTGGACCGACCTCGCCGATGCCGTGTCGACGTCGGTCGCCGACAATCCCGCAGCCTTGGCCACCCGCCCCGACTGGGTACACACGGTCGACGCGCCGAACAGCTTCCGGGGAGTTCATCGCGACGAGGAGGCCGTCCGCTACGCGCCGGAGGCCGTCGCGGAGATCGAACGGCTCGCCGCGCAGGGCCACGCGCCGGGGGCGTTCGTCGCGGAGACGTTCTTCGGCAACGCGGGAGGCGTGGCCCTCCCGGAGGGATATCTCGACGCGGTCTACGCGGCCATCCGTGCCCACGGCGGCCTCGCGGTCGCCGACGAGGTGCAGGTCGGGTTCGGCCGGCTCGGCGAGTGGTTCTGGGGCTTCGAGCAGCAGGGCGTCGTCCCCGACATCGTCACGGTCGCCAAGGCCGTCGGCAACGGCCACCCGCTCGGCGCCGTCATCACCACGCGGGAGATCGCCGCGGCCTACCGACGGGAGGGGTACTTCTTCGCCTCGACCGGGGGAAGCCCCCTCTCGAGCGTCATCGGATCGACCGTGCTCGACGTCATCCGCGACGAGGGCCTCCAGGAGAACGCGCGGACGGTCGGTGCCTACCTGCGCGCTCAGGTGCTCGGGCTCGCACATCCCCTCGTCGGCGCGGTCCATGGCTCGGGCCTCTACCTCGGCATCGAGCTCGTCCGCGATCCAGTCACTCGGGAGCCGGCGACGGAGGAGACCGCGGCCGTCTGCGACCGGATGCGTGAGCTCGGCGTGATCGTGCAGCCGACCGGCGATCACCAGAACGTCCTGAAGATCAAGCCGCCACTGTGTCTCGAACCGGCGGACGTCGACGCGTTCGTGCGCGCCTTCGCCCGCGCCCTGGAAGGCCGTTAAGGCGGGGGCTCGCGGCGTCAGGGGTGATCGTGCGGAGGCGCGGGCGGCGGAGTCGCCTCGCGCAGAGCCCGGGCGAGGGTCTGCACCTCGATGGGCACATTGTCGCCCGTGGCGGGCGCGTCGATCCACGGCGAGCGACCCGATGGCCACCACCGCAGTCCCTCCGCCCAGACGAGGGTGCCGAGAGACTGCAGGGGCGCAGCACCGTCCGACACGATCGCGCGCCGCGCCCGCACCTCGTCGGTCTCGGGGTCTCTGACCGGTTCGGCCTCGAGCGCCCGGAGCACCCGTCCCGCGGTCACGAGGTGTGCGGAGCGAAGTGAGGACTCGATGTCGAGATCATCACCGAATCGGGCGACGCTCGGCCGCGTCGCCATGCCGATGAGTAGCCCCTCCTCCTCCGTCTCCACCCGGCACGTCATGGCTTGCGCCACTCCCTCGACGAGACCGCGGACAACCGCACCTGAAACGCTCTGTTCGGGAGTGCGGTCCCACGTGAGGACGCCATCTGCATCCACCTCACCCTCCGCCAGCAGGAGATCACCCTCGTCACGATCGACTCCCGCACTGACGGCAATCGCGCCGTGGTCCAACGGTCGCCACATCAGCCAGGGCAACGAGCGGTCTCGTTGATCGGGCCAGTACCTGAGCGAGCGAGTACCGGCCTCGTCGAACCAACGGTCGACGACGGTCCTCTCTCCGGTGATCGTGTCACTGACCACAACCGTGATCGAGCCCGCACCGACCCTCGCCTCGCCTGCGGGAATCGTCGGAAGGGCGGGCCAGGGATTGAACCCCACCGAGTAGGAGAATCGCGCTTCAGTCAATTCTTGCCACCACCCCTGAGCTGAAAAGCGAGGCCAACCTCACGCCGCGGGGACTGAACAGTTTCCAATATGTCCCGCCATGACCTGAGTAGTCCCGCTCGATGTAGTACGCCTGCCCTCTATTCTCGCGCCAACCGCGCGAGGTCTTCACGCTGAACACCCGAAGGTCAATCGTGCTGGAGTTGATCGTGATCCGCGCGGGAACATCAAGCTTGCCGGCGCACGTCGGCGTAACGACACCGTCGGCTGGGCCAGCTGACGCCGGGGACGACACGGTCGTCGAAGAGGAGGGGTCAGATACGGAGAAACGCACACAGGATGGGGGCCGCCAACGCCTGCTCAGCGCGGTACCCGAACAGCTGCGTCGACACAAGAAGGATGACCAGACCAAGGATCCCCCCGGCTCTAACCCCGTAGTACGGGAACTGATCAACGCATGGCGACTCTCCGCCACTTAAAACCCCTCGTCGAACACGCATCCGAACTCCGATCATTGTCGTGCTGGCCTCATCGGCCCGCTCCCCCGGCCGAGTGCGTGGCTCTCTGCACACGATCGGCGCACGTCGTCGACCGTATGGCAAGTCGCTGCAGGGAGCTCGGAGTTACTCACAGACCAGCATCGTCGCGATAGAGGCAGGGGCAGCAGGCTGTCAGAACGGCTTGGATGATCGCGACCGCCCCCACAACGCAAGAAGCCCGCCGGATCGGCGAGCTTCTGGCGGAGACGGAGGGATTTGAACCCTCGGTCCCCGTAAGGGGACTCCACCTTAGCAGGGTGGTGCACTAGGCCTGACTATGCGACGTCTCCAGGTGTCCGGCCGCGAGCGGCGCGAACACACCCGCCCATCATAACTGCTCGCCGCCCGGCCCACGAACCGGCCGATGGGTCAGCGCTGCGCCTGCGTGCAGGTGACGTCGGCCGCGGTCTGCCCCGCGATCTGGCTCGGGAGGTCCACCGCCGTCTCGGTGGGCTTCGGGGTCGACGTCCCGCCGGGCGTGGGGCTCTTGGTCGGAGTGCCGGTCGGGCTCGGCGACGCCGTCGAGGACGGGTCGGGCTGCTCTGCCTCACCGACCACCTCGACGCCGTAGCCCTGGCTGGCGCTGCCGGTGAGCTTGAGCGGCTTGTTCTCGGCGAGCGCGTCGAACAGCACGGTGGCGGCCTGGGTCACGGGGAGCACACGGCCCCCACCGGGCGCGTAGGCGGTGGGGTACTGCACGAAGACGATGTCCTTGTACGGCACGCTCTTCACGGCCATCGCGATCTGGACCATCCGCTGCGGGTTGGTCAGGGTGTCGCTGAGCACGAGCTGCTTGCTCTGCACCTGTGCGACCGCGGTCGTGGCGAGGTTGAAGAGCACCGCCGGGTTGGCGAGCACACCGTCGGACTGGAGCTTCCGCACCATCGAGCTCATGAACTGCTGCTGGTTGGAGATGCGTCCGAGGTCGGAGCCGTCGCCGATCCCGTGACGGATGCGCAGGAACTGCAGCGCCTGCTTGCCGACGAGGGTGTGGTTGCCCTTCTTCAGCTTGAGCCCGGTGTGCTTGTCCTGGATGTCGTCGGCCACACAGACGTCCACGCCGCCGATCGCGTCGGACATGTTGATGACGCCCGTCCAGCGAATGGACGCGGCGTACTGGATGTCAACACCGGTGAGCGCCTCGATCGTGAGGACACTGCACGCCAGACCGCCGTACATGTACGACGAGTTGAGCATCTGCGCGCTCATCGCCGAATACGATCCGCCGTCTCCCGTGGGGCACGAGGGAATGGGCACGATCATGTCGCGCGGGAACGAGATGACCGTCACGCGCCGCGGCTTGTCGCTGATGTGGACGAGCATCGTCACGTCGTTGCGCTCGCCGGCGGTGGTTCCGGCCTTGCAGGCCTTGGACAGGTCGGCGTTGGCGCCCTCGCACGAGTCGGTGCCGACGACGAGCATGTTGACGCCGCCCTCGATCTCCCCGATCGACGGGGGGAGCGACTCCTCACCGATGGACACGCTGTTGCGGTCGAGCGCCTGCGCCGCGTCCCACACGTAGAACGCTCCGACGGCCCCCACACTGACCGCGACGACGGCGACCATCGCCCCCAGCACCGTGAGGATCTGGGCGAGCGGACTCGGTGAACGCTGGATGCCGTGGCGAGCGAGCGGCGCGCGCGTCGCACCTGTCGGCGTGGCGTCGGGGGTTTCGCTCACGGCATGCCTTTCTGAAGCGGAGGGTGTGGGATTCGAACCCACGGGACATTGCTGCCCACCGGTTTTCAAGACCGGATCCTTCGGCCGCTCGGACAACCCTCCCGGCAGATGCACGGGGCATCCGGCCGACAGGGGTCGATTCTAGTGGACTCGGGAACTCGACGATCGAGCACCCCCATTCTGGCCGAGGACGCCTGAGGGGCCGCTGTTAACCGCCCGTGCGACCCGGTACCCGCCCGAAGACGGTCCCCCTCAGAGGTGCCGGAGGATCGCGGCGACGCCGCCGGCATGCACGGACGACGTCGTCTCCGACGCCTCCCGGAGCACCTCCTCGGGCCCTTGGGCCATGGCGATGGCACGGCCGCCGTGCTCCCGGGCCCAGCGGAACATGCCGACATCGTTACGTCCGTCACCCATGACCAGGACGTGGGCGGGGTCGATCCCGAGGAGCACACGGACACGCTCGAGCGCCGTCGACTTGTCGACCCCCTGGGGTGCGATGTCGAGCCAGGCCGACCACCCCACGGCGTAGGACACCTTGTTGAGGCCGATGCGGCTCACGAGGCCCACGAAGTCGTCGTCCGTATCGTCCGGAGAGACCACCACGACGCGGCACACCGGCTGCGCGGCCAGCTCCGCGAACGTGACCCGCGCGGCCGCGGTGAGGTTCCAGTCGTCCATCGCCTCCGTGTACAGGCGGCGTCCGTCGGCGAGCTCGACCATGTACTTCGCATCCGGGAGGTGGGTGCGCAGGAGCTGCAGGACCTCCGTGGGGTCGAAGGTCTCGACGTGGAACCGGTCGTAGCGGGTCTCGTCGGCAAGGTCACCACCGTGCCGGCGCATGATGACCGCTCCGTTCGAGCACACGACGTACTCCGGCTCCAGGCCCAGCACGTGGAGGATCCCCCGGGTGCCCTCCCACGACCGGCCCGTGGCCAGCATGACCTCGTGCCCCACGCGCTGGGCATGGGCGACGGCCTCCAACACACCCGGACTGAGGGACTCGTCCTCGAGGAGAACGGTGCCGTCGATGTCGAGTGCGATCAGCAGCCGACCGACCGCGACATCGGGCTTCTCGGTGTCGGCGGCGATCCCCTCGACGAGCTTGGCCGCCTTCTTGGGGCGGACGAGGTCGACCGAGCCGGTCGCGGGAAGGCGCTCCTCGCCCCGCGCGCCCCGGCTCACGCGATCGGCTCCGCGACCTCGAGCCCTCCGAGATACGGACGGAGGACCTCCGGGATCACGACCGATCCGTCCTCACGCTGATGGGTCTCGAGGATCGCGACGATCCACCGAGTGGTGGCCAGCGTCCCGTTGAGGGTCGCGACCGGTGTCGTCTTCGCCGCGGCGCCGTCAGCGGCCGCCGGACGGTGCCGGACGTTGAGGCGACGCGCCTGATACGTCGTGCAGTTCGACGTCGACGTCAGCTCCCGATACGCGTCCTGCGTAGGAACCCACGCCTCGATGTCGTACTTGCGAGCGGCAGACGAGCCGAGGTCGCCGGCGGCGACGTCGATCACGCGATAGCTCAGGCCGAGATCGCGGAGCATCGCCTCTTGCATCTCGACGAGCCGGAGGTGCTCGGCCTCCGCGTCTTCCGGTGTCGTGAAGACGAACATCTCCAGCTTGTTGAACTGGTGCAGGCGGATGATGCCGCGGGTGTCCTTGCCGTGCGAACCGGCCTCGCGGCGGTAGCACGTGGACCAGCCGGCGTAGCGCTTGGCCCCGGCCGACAGATCCAGGATCTCGTCCATGTGGTACCCGGCGAGGGGAACCTCGCTCGTTCCCACGAGGTAGAGATCGTCGTCGTCGAGGCGGTAGACCTCGTCGGCGTGCTGCCCGAGGAAGCCGGTGCCCCGCATCACCTCGGAACGCACCAGGGTGGGCGGGATCATCGGCACGAAGCCGGCGGCGAGCGCCCGTTCCATGCCGAGGTTCATGAGGGCCATCTCCAGCCGCGCGCCGATGCCGGTGAGGAAGGTGAATCGCGCGCCGGAGACCTTGGCCCCGCGCTCCATGTCGATGGCGCCGAGCTTCTCGGCGAGGGCGAGGTGGTCGCGCGGCGCGAAGTCGAACCGGGGGATCTCGCCGTGTGTGCGAAGGGTCACGAACGCGTCTTCACCGCCGGCGGGAACGCCCTCGATGACGATGTTCTCGATGCGGGCGAGGGCCTCCGACGCGGCTTCCTCGGCGTCGGTGACCGCCTGCTGCGCGCTCTTCACGCGCGCGCTGAGCTCCTTCGCCTCGGCGACCAGGGCGGCCTTCTCCTCTTTCGGCGCCTGTGCCACCCGCTTGCCGTGCGCGTTCTGGGCCGCACGCAGTTCCTCGAAGGTCGTGATGGCTGCGCGGCGGGCGTGATCGGCCGCGACCGCCGCATCGACGGTGTCCGGCGACTCGCCGCGCGCCTCCTGGGAGCGCTTGACGAGGTCCGGGTTGTCGCGGAGAAGAGCCAGATCGATCACCCCTCAAGTCTAGTGACGGGCTCGACCACCCCCTCTGGTGAGGGACGCGTCTGCGCAACTCCTCCAGAATCGGGCCCACGCGGGTGCCCGCCCGGGCGGGACCAGGCCCGGTGCAACGGCGGCAGACGAATCGGAGGAGTTGTGCAGACGGCACCGGGGCAGCACTCGTCAAGCCCTCGCCGCACTCTTGTGCGCGGCAATACTCTGTAGGCATGGCGACCGATCCCGGCACGACGCACGGCTCCTCCCCTTCCGACGCCGCCGCAGTCCCAGGGCCCGACCCGGAGCGGGCAGCCGCCCCCGACGATGTCATCCGGGAACCGGACGACGTCGCCCCCGACACCACCGACGGCGAAAGCGGCGAAGCGCGGCGCGTCGACGAGGAAGGGCGCACCGCACCGCTCCCCGACGAGTCCGGCCGGCCGAACCCCAAGGCGGCGCTCGTGTACAACCCGATCAAGGTGGACGGCGATGCGCTGCGGGAGCAGGTCGCGAACCTGGCGAAGGACGCGGGATGGTCCGAACCCCTCTTCTACGAGACGACGGTCGACGACCTCGGCGACGACGTCACGCGTCAGGCCTTGAAGGAGGGCGTGAACGCGGTGCTGGTGGCCGGCGGCGACGGCACCGTGCGAGCGGTGAGCGAAGCGATGAGCGGTTCCGAGGTGCCCCTGGCGATCGTGCCGAGCGGAACCGGGAACCTGCTGGCCCGTAATCTGCAGCTGCCGCTGGACGATCCGGCGGCGATGATCGCGGCCGCGTTCGACGGCGACGTGCTGCCGATCGACGTGGGGATCGCGACCCTCGCCCGTGACGACGGGTCGAGTGAGAAGCGCGCGTTCGTGGTGATGGGCGGCATGGGGTTGGACGCCGCGATGATCGCCAACACGAGCGGCGACCTCAAGAAGAAGGTCGGCTGGGTCGCCTACGTCGACGGCGCGGCGCGGTCGCTGGTGAAGGCCAAGCCGTTCCCGGTGATGTACCAGGTGCCGGGACACAAGGTGCACCGTGCGCAGGTGCAGAGCGTGGTGTTCGCGAACTGCGGGTCACTCCCGGCCGGGCTCGAGCTGATCCCGGAGGCGTCGGTGACCGACGGCGAGCTCGACATCGCGATCTTCCAGCCCAAGAGCGCGTTCGGCTGGCTTCTGGTGTGGCGACGCGTCGCGTGGGACAACAGCGTGCTGCGTCGCTTCCGTGCCGGACGCCGCATCCTCGCGCTGCGCACGCGCGACAACGCGGTGCGGTTCACCCGCGGCGTCGGCATCGATCTGGCCGCGCAGAGCGCGCAGGCGGTGCAGCTCGACGGAGACGAGTTCGGAGAGGCCACCCACGTCACCGCTCGGATCGAGAAGGGCGCCCTGAAGGTGGCGGTGCCCCGCGGGCATGTCGTCCCGGGCGAGGAGCCCGCGCACGCGGGTTCCACCTCCCCGGAGGCCGCGGCCGCGTGAGCGCGCCGACGTCGCTGGTCTGGCTCCGCGACGACCTGCGGCTGGCCGACAACCCCGCCCTCCGCGCCGCGGTCGACCGGGCCGCAGCGGCGGACGGAGGCGGACGCGTCGCGGTGCTGTTCGTCCTCGACGAGGAGTCCGACGGCATCCGCCCGCTCGGCGGAGCGGCGCGATGGTGGCTGCACCACAGCGTGGCCGAGCTGGCGACCCGCCTCGCCGACCGCGGCGGCTCGCTCGTGCTGCGGCGGGGACCTGCCGCAGAGGTCGTTCCCGCGGTGGTCGCCGAGATCGGTGCCGACGCCGTCTTCTGGAACCGCCGCTACGGCGGCGCCGAGCGCGAGATCGACACGGCCCTGAAGACGGCCCTCCGCGAGGACGGCCTCACGGTGGAGTCGTTCGGGGCGAGTCTCCTCTTCGAGCCCTGGACCGTGCGCACCGGCAGCGATTCGCCGTACTCCGTCTTCACCCCGTTCTGGAACGCCTGCCTCGCTCTCCCCGCGCCGCGGGCCCCGCTGCCCGAACCGCGCACGATCGACGGCGTCAGCGCCCCCAGCGACGACCTCGACGACTGGGCCCTGCTCCCGACCGCCCCCGACTGGGCGGGAGGGCTGCGGGAGAAGTGGGAACCGGGCGAGCTGGCCGCCCGGCGACGCCTGCGGACGTTCCTCTCCGAGGATCTCGGCGACTACGACCGCGCGCGCGACGAGCCGTCGGCCGGAGTCACCTCCCAGCTGTCACCGCGCCTGCGCTGGGGCGAGCTCAGCCCCCACACCGTGTGGCACGAGACGATCGAGGCCGCCGGGAGCGGCGCCCACGCGGCATCCGCGCACCGGTTCCTGTCGGAGATCGGCTGGCGCGAGTTCGCGTGGCACACCCTGTTCCACTTCCCCGACCTCGCTACCCGCAATTGGCGCGCCTCGTTCGACGCGTTCCCCTGGCCCGATGTCGACCCGTCGCATCTCGATGCGTGGCAGCGGGGGCGCACCGGAGTACCGCTCGTGGACGCCGGGATGCGGGAACTGTGGGAGACCGGCGTCATGCACAACCGCGTGCGGATGGTGACGGCGTCGTTCCTGACGAAGAACCTCGCCATCCACTGGCGGGAAGGCGAGGAGTGGTTCTGGGACACGCTCGTCGACGCGGATGCGGCCAGCAACCCCTTCAACTGGCAGTGGGTCGCCGGGTCGGGCGCCGACGCCGCACCCTACTTCCGCATCTTCAACCCGGAGCGGCAGGCCGAGAAGTTCGACCCGCACGGGTCGTACGTGGCCCGATGGGCACCCGACAGCGCCGAGATCGAGCCGATCGTCGACCTCGGCGAGACCCGCCGCGCGGCGCTGGCCGCGTACGAGCACGTCAAGCGCGCGCGGTGACCCGCCGCCTCCGTTCAGAACTCCGGAGATTCGGTGGCGGTCACGCGGATTCGCCCGCCTTCGGGCCGCCCGCACCCAAAAACTCCGGAGTCCTGAACGGAGGCGACCCTAGAGCACGGGGGGAATGAGGGAGCGGGGAGGGCTGTTGCGCCCGATGATGAACGAAACCGACCGTCCCGCGCTGTCCGTCCTCGACCTCGTCCCCGTGCGCTCGGGCCAGACCAGCGCGCAGGCCGTGGCGACGTCGCTCGACCTCGCGCAGGCCGCCGACGGTCTCGGCTACCACCGCTACTGGTTCGCCGAGCACCACAACATGCCCGCGGTGGCCTCCACCACCCCTCCCGTGCTCGCGGCCGCCGCCGCGGCGCGCACCTCGCGCATCCGCGTGGGAAGCGGCGGAGTGATGCTCCCCAATCACGCACCGCTGGTCGTGGCCGAGCAGTTCGCCGCGCTCGAGGCGATCGCCCCCGGCCGGGTCGACCTCGGCATCGGGCGCGCCCCGGGCAGCGACCCGGTGATCACGCAGCTGCTCCGGATGAGCGGGACGACGAGCGACGTCGACCGGTTCCCCGAGCACATCCGCGACATCCTCGGTCTCGTCTCGCCGGAGGGTTCTCAGGTGCGTCTGGTGAGCCGGGTGGGCCGCAGCGACGGCGACACCTACGCCGTGCATGCGACACCCGCCGCCACCGGCACTCCCGAGGTCTGGCTCCTCGGCTCGAGCGACTACTCCGCGACCCTCGCGGCCGCCTTCGGGCTTCCGTACGTGTTCGCGAACCACTTCTCCGGAGAGGGTCTGGAGCGCGCGCTGGATCTCTACCGCACGCAGTTCCGCCCGAGCGAGCTGCTCTCGGAGCCGCGCACCTTCCTCACCGCCAACGTCATCGCCGCCCCGACCGAGGCCGAGGCGCGCGAGCGGATGCTGCCCCAGGCGCGCATGATGGCCCGCCTCCGCGGCGGGCGGCCCCTCGTCGCCCTCGAGACGGTGGAAGAGGCACGCGACGCCGAGAAGTCCGACGGTCTCGCCTCGGCGATGATCGAGTCGCTGCAGCAGCGGTGGTTCGTCGGAGACGGCGACGACGTTCGGCACCGCCTCGCGGCCTTCGCGGAGCGCTACGGCGTGGCCGAGGTCATGGTCTCCCCGGTCGCGGCGTCGTTCGACGACGAGCCCTTCGACACGGCTCCCGGCCGGCTGCAGACCCTCGCGCTCCTCGCCGGAGAGGACAGCGCGCCCGCACGCTGAGCGTCCGTCGCGTCAGGACTCCGGTTCTCCCGAGATGAGAGCCCGCAGCCAGTCCCGCGCCTCGACGAAGACATCATCGGAGTAGCGGTCCGGATAGTGCACGATCGCCCGGTCGGCGCGGGGATACGACCCCAGGTAGATGACCTTCGGGCTGAACCTCCGCAGCCCCAGGAGGGCGTCGGCCATGCGCTCGTCGCGGATGTGCCCGTCGGCGTCGATCACGAAGCGGTAGCGGCCCAGCGCATCACCGATCGGACGCGACTCGATCAGCGACAGGTTGATGCCCCGCGTGGAGAACTGTTCCAGCAGCTCCAGCAGCGCGCCGGGACGGTCGTCGGGCAGCTCCGCGATGAGCGACGTCTTGTCGGCGCCGGTGGGGGCCGGCGGTGCCGTGGTGCGGCCGACGAGCACGAACCGCGTGACGGCGTTCGCATTGTCGCCGATCCCCGAGGCGAGGAGCTGCAGATCGTGGTGCTCGAGGATCCCGGGAGGAGCGATCGCCGCCTGAGCGTCGCTCGTGCCGTCGATCAATCCCATGGCCGAGGCCACGTTGCTCGCCGCGGGCAGGTGCGCGTGCTCGGGAAGGTGCGCCGTGAGCCACTGCAGGCACTGTGCGTAGGCGACGGGGTGCGCCGCGACCAGGGACACGTCCTCGAGCCGGGTGCCGGGGCGGCCCACGAGGACGAAGCTCACCGGAACGAGGTACTCCCCCACGATCCGCAGCCCGGGCACCGTGGCCAAGGCGTCCTGCGCGGTCGACACGCCCCCGTCGATGGAGTTCTCGATCGCGATCATCGCCGCGTCCGAGCGGCCCTCGACGACGTCGGTCAGCGCCTCCCCGACATTGCGGACCGGGCGCCACGTCTGATCCCGCGCCTCGGCCACCTGCGCGAGAGCCGCTTCGGTGAAGGTTCCGGCCGGTCCCAGATAGCTGTACGTACGGCGCATCGGACGCGGATTCTCGGGCTCGGCGGTCACGCCCTCAGCCTAGTGCCGCCCCCGACCGACGCCTCCTCCGACCCGGACGGCACCGCACGACGGGGCGCGCTCCGGCTTGTCCCGGTGGCGCCGTGTGGCACCGCCGGCTCGGCGTGGGTAGATTCGCAAGGACACCGAGAAGCATCGGGAGACCCATCATGACCATCCGGCGTACGTTCGCCGCGGCGGCGCTGGTGACGGTGGCGTTCGTCGTCACGGCCTGCGACGCGACGCCCACCCCACCCCCGAGCCCCTCGGCTTCGGCGTCGACCGCGCCCGCGCCGAGCCCCAGCCCGACGCCCACCGCAGCAGCCAGCGACGACCCCGCGTGCCTGGTCGGGACGTGGGTCCTGGACGAAGAGGGGATGGGGGCGTACTACGCGCACGTCAACGACCTCCTCGATGGTGCCGCCGAGGTCAGCCCCGAGGGGAACGCGGTCCTGGAGATCGGCGAGGACGGCTCGTTCGAGTGGCGCCCCGACGCCCGCATCACCTCGGTCGTGGCCGGGCGGAGCATGGAGGTCTCGCTCACGGGGACCCTGTCCGGTACGTACACGGCGGAACCTGGACAGATCCGCGCCGACGCCGACGTCGACGACCAGCTGGAAATCACCGGCACCGTCGACGGCAAGCCGGTGGACGCAAGCGGCATCGCCCAGCAGATCGGCGGCGTCCCCCTGGCCGACGCGGCCTTCACCTGCACCACCACGACGCTCGATCTGACGACGTCGCTCGTCGACGCCGAGGTGACGACGCGTCTCGAGCGCCGGAGCTGACCCCCGGCGGCTGCGCAGACGGCCGCGCACACTGTGGAGGCGCCGGGGATTTCCCTGGCACGGCACGCGGGCGCGGCGGAGGGGGCAGACTGGACGCATGAGCCGCGCAGGACACCCCGCCGAAGCATCCGATCTCATCGACATCGACGAGCTCATCGCCGCCTACTACGATCGCAAACCCGACCCGGCGGTCCCCGAGCAGAGGGTGGCGTTCGGGACGAGCGGACACCGCGGATCGTCGTTGACCGCGAGCTTCAACGAAGACCACATCCTCGCGACGACCCAAGCCATCGTCGAGTACCGGGCCTCGCAAGGGATCACCGGGCCGCTCTTCCTCGGCCGCGACACGCACGGCCTCTCCCGACCCGCCGAGCGCACGGCGATCGAGGTGCTGGTGGCCAACGGCGTCGACGTCCGGGTCGACGCCCGCGATTCGTGGGTCCCGACTCCCGCCCTCAGCCACGCGATCCTCACCTACAACCGTGGCCGCGCGGCAGACGACGCCGGGCGAGCCGACGGCATCGTGGTGACCCCCTCGCACAACCCGCCGCGCGACGGCGGCTTCAAGTACAACCCGCCCCACGGTGGGCCCGCCGACACGGACGCCACCGGATGGATCGCCGCGCGCGCGAACGAACTGATCGCGGCGGGACTGTCGGGCGTCGGACGCGTGCGGTTCGCCGACATCGACGCCGACGGACTCGCAACCTATGACTTCCGCGAAGCGTACGTGTCCGACCTCGCCGACATCATCGACGTCGAGGCGATCGCGCGTGCCGGGGTCCGCATCGGCGCCGATCCGCTCGGCGGTGCGTCGGTGGAGTACTGGGCCTTGATCGGCGAGCGCTACGGCCTCGACCTCACCGTGGTCAATCCCGAGGTCGACCCGACGTGGCGATTCATGACGCTGGACTGGGACGAGAAGATCCGGATGGACCCGTCGTCTCCCTCGGCGATGGCGGCGCTGGTCGCACGACGCCACGAGTACGACATCCTCACGGGCAACGACGCCGATGCCGACCGCCACGGGATCGTCACTCCCGACGCCGGCCTCATGAATCCGAATCACTACCTCGCCGTCGCGATCGACTACCTCTACGCCCACCGTCCGGGATGGTCGGCGGATGCCGCGGTGGGGAAGACCCTCGTCTCGTCGATGATCATCGACAAGGTCGTCGCGGCCCTCGGCCGCCGCCTGCTGGAGGTGCCGGTGGGATTCAAGTGGTTCGTCCCGGGCCTGCTCGACGGTTCCGTCGCGTTCGGTGGCGAGGAGTCGGCCGGCGCCTCCTTCCTGCGGCGCGACGGATCGGTGTGGACGACCGACAAAGACGGCATCCTCCTGTGCCTGCTGGCGGCGGAGATCCTGGCCGTCACGGGTAAGACCCCGTCGCAGCGGTACGCCGAGCTGGAAGCGGAGTACGGCGGCTCGGCCTACGCTCGCGTGGATGCACCGGCCACCCCCGCGCAGAAGGCCGAGCTGGCACGCCTGTCGCCCGAGTCGGTGACGGCCACGACGCTCGCGGGCGAGGAGATCGTCGCCAAGCTGTCGCATGCGCCCGGCAACGGCGCCGCGATCGGAGGGCTCAAGGTGCAGACCGCGCACGCGTGGTTCGCCGCGCGCCCGTCCGGCACCGAAGACGTGTACAAGCTCTATGCGGAGTCGCTGCGCGGGCCGGAGCACCTCGCTCAGGTCCAGGCCGAAGCGCGCGCCGTGGTGTCCGCCGCCCTCGGCGACTGACCCCCGCGTCTGCCCCGCCCCGCCGGGCGCCCCGCGGCGTGCGGGCGCGGTCCCGTGCCAAAAGCAGGCGGAACGAGCCGCATC
Organism: Microbacterium sp. TNHR37B; assembly: GCF_001620065.1. Classification (GTDB taxonomy): domain Bacteria; phylum Actinomycetota; class Actinomycetes; order Actinomycetales; family Microbacteriaceae; genus Microbacterium. The sequence goes on along the minus strand of NZ_LQGV01000004.1, from coordinate 184,795 downwards.
GATCCCGAAACCGGCCAACACCCCGGTTAAGCCTGCTTTCGGCCCGAGGCCGGGCGGGCGTCCCGTCCCGGGAGAGGGACGCCCGCCGGGCTCAGTTGAGGGTGAATGTGATGGTCTGCGTGTTGCCGGCCACGTCGTGGACCACCAGTGTGTTCTCGCCCGCGACGGCACCGAACACACCCGGGGCGACGAAGTTCACATCGGACCACACGTTGTCGGTCAGATCCTTCACCGTCCCGTTGAGGACGACCTTGTCGATCTTCCCCGCGTCGTACAGCTTGAAGCTGACCTTGTCGTAGGTCTCGCCGGTAGCCGCCGTGAAGGTGTCCCCCTGCTTGACGGTCACCGTCGGGCGCGTGGCGTCGATCGTGAAGGCGAACGAACCGGTGGAGGCCACGTTGCCGGCGAGGTCGTGCGCGTTGAACCGCAGCGTGTACGCGCCATCGGGAAGCGTCACCGACGCGGTGTGCGTCGCCGTCTTCGCCCCGTCCTTGACCGCGGACTGGGTGCTCTTGACGAGAGTGCCGTCCTTGTAGACGTTCGCGACGATCTTGGCGAGACCTCGATCGTCCGCGGCGTCGATACGGACATCCAGCGAACGGAACGGACCGGCGTGCGCCGGCGACACACGCTCGACCGTCGGCTTGACGGTGTCGCGCGCCTCGGTGAGGGTCCAGAACCGGTCCGCCGTCTGCGCGTCCGTGGCGGACGTGGAGGTGGAGCCGCCCGATCCGAGCACGATCGTGCCGTTGCGTCCCTTACCCGACGAGTCGACCAGGGTGGCACCGCTGGCCTCGTCGAAGGCGTAGTGCGCGACGGTTCCCGCGGCGGGCTGCCCGGCCGCCAGCGCGGAGACCTCGCTCGCCGACAGAGCACGGTCGTAGATCGCGAAGTCGTCGATCGCGCCGTCATAGGCCGGATCGCTGTACTGCGACTTGCCGAGGTAGTTGCGGTTCGTGTTGCCGAGCGCCGAGGGCTTGACGGTCATGTTGTCGTTGGTGGCGACGACGGTGCCGTTCAGGTACATCTTCCCCTGCGTTCCCGAGACGGAGATCACGACGTTCGACCACTGGTTCAGCGGGAAGTTCTGCCCGCCATAGGTCAGCCGCTGCTCGGAGCCGGCTCCCGTCGCGGTGATGGCGAAGCGGGGCCCGGCGCCACCGGCGTTGAGCGTGAGGAACATGTTCACGTTCTGTCCGGTGCCGAAGTCGAACACCCGGGACCAGTTCGTCAGCGCCGCCGGCTTGATCCACGTGGAGATCGACCAGTCGCCGTTCAGGCCGCTCACGACACCCGCGGGGAGGGAGCCGTAGGAGGAGGTGCGGCAGAAGTCGAGCGCCGTGCCGAACCGTCCCGGCTGACGCACGCCGTCGGGCTGGCAGTTGGAGGTGGGTGAGCCGTCGGTCCACTGGATGACGGCGGCGCCGTCGTCCTTGCTGAGGTTCATCACGCCGAGGGTCTTGCCGGTTCCGTAGTTGGCCAGGCGGACGTTGCCCTTGCCATCGGGAACGAGCTGCCACCGCTGCTCGTCGGCACCGGTGTCGTCGACGATCACCGCGGCGGTCCCATTGGAGGCTGCGGCATCCTTGACCGCCAGCACCCGACCGCTCGCCTCGTGAACGACCTTGTACAGCCCGCGGCCAGTCGCCACGACGTTCCAGATCTGACCATCGGTCGCACCGGCCTGCACGACAGGGGTTCCCGCCGCGGTGGCGCCGTCGAGGGTGGCCAGCTGCAGTCCCGAGTTGACGTTGGTCAGCGAGTAGGCGCCGGCGAGGTCGTCGGGGTCGCCCGCCGGGGTCACGACGACCTGGTAGCCGTAGGTGGGGTTCATGACGACCGGAACGGTGATGGATCCGTCGTCGCCGACCTCGTACGTCGTGTTCGAGATCGTGATCGGCGCGTCGGTCTTGACCGTGCGTCCGTAGGAGGCGGTGACGTCCAACTGGACGTTGACCTCGTCGCCGAGGGCGAGCTCGTCGAGACCGTTGATCGTGATCGAGGTCGGACCGGAGTTCCCGCCCGCGATCACACGCACCTCGTCGCCGGCATCGCTGACCGACGCCGCCCCGTCCAGCGGGCTCTCGTTGGACGGCGGGGTCGTCGTGACCATCTGACCGTTCATCTGGGCGTACCACGTGTACAGCCAGTACGCGCCGTTGGGATCGCCATCCCGGCCGGTGAGCAGGTCACCCAGGGCCCCGGACTGGTTCCAGAACGGAAGCTCCGCCCGGGTGATGCCGTAACGCTCCAGCTTGGCGATGTAGCCCACGAGCGGACCGGACAGGCCCACCTCGGCCGGAGCCGCGTACTCGGCGATGTCGATCGGCATCTCGGGGATGTCCAGATCAGCCAGGATCTTTCGCACGTTCTCGACGTCGCCCTTGATCTTCGACGACCGGATGAGCTCGTGCCATTCGACCACGTCGGGGATCGTGTCGGTGGCCTTGGCGTGCTCGAAGAACGCTCGCATGTTGGTGATGTTGTCGGAGTAGCTCGGACCCTGGATCGGCATCTCCGGGTCGAGACTGCGCACCAGCCGGAACGTGTCGGTCCACAGATCGAAGAACGAGCCGTTGGCGGCCTGCCAGGTGATGTCGGGCTCGTTCCAGATGGCGTAGGCGACGATGTTCGTCTTGCCCGCTGCCTTCGTGTCGTTGACCATCTTCTCCACCGCCGGAAGCCACTGCGCCTTGTCGTAGCGGTAGGGCCACCCGGGCAGGTAGTCCACGAGACGGATGACGACGTCCGCACCGGCGGCCTTGGCGGTGTCGGCGACCGACAACGCATCGCCGGTGGGCTGCTGCGTTCCGCCTTCGGGCTTCTGCATGAAGGTGTGGGGCTTGATGGGGAGGATCTTCTCGATCGCGGGCACGTTGGCGCTCGCGATGCCGTAGAGCGAGCCGCTGGCCATGTGCGTGACGGGCCGGAAGGGCTGGTCCGCCTCGACGACGAGGGTGCTCGCCGCTCCCGGGGCTCCGATGGCGGGAGCGGCGGTCGCGAGACCCCCCGCGCAGACGAGCGCTCCCGCCGTCAGGACGGCAGCCGCGCGACGACGTCCGGACCAGCGAGTGGGCCCTCGGCCGCCCTCGACAGGCGGGTCGGTGCGGGAGGATCCCCGCGGGAACTGGGGTGTGTTCATCTGTTCATCTCCATTGATCGAGCCGCTGCCGACGGGGGGTCGTTCGGCGCGGTTCCGCATTCGTCGTCGAATCGCTCGCAGGTCGTGATCGTTCCGCCGGCGCCGTTCATCGTCGAACCGGTTCGACTGCATTCAAGCACGGACGATCTCCGGAGCACAATCCCCTCCGCCCGGTCGCGGGCCACGAAGGTCAGGCTGTGCTGCCGCGATCGGTCAGCGTCGGGGCCAGGAACGTGACGGCGGGAGCGACCGGCTCCCCCGAACGCGCCATCCGCCGCACCAGCGCCTGCACGGCGGAGCGCCCGAGCGCGTCGGGCGAGGTCTCGACCGCCGTGTACGGGAGGGAGAACAGGCGTCCGAACTCCTCCGAATACACGCCGACCACCGAAAGGTCGCGGGGCACCTGCACACCGCGAGCCGCGAGGACCGACGGCAACGCGGCGATCATCGCGTCGTTGTGGATCACGACGGCCGTGGCAGCGGGGCTCTCGTCGAGGATCGCGTGAAGCCGGTCGGAGACCGCTGGTTGCTGCGCTTCGCCGTAAGCGGCGCGGAGGACCATACCCCAGTGCCCCGCACGCTCGAGCGCAGCGTCGCGGAAGCGCCACACGTACGCACCGCCGCGCGCGATGACGTGCACGGGGGGCGAGACGAGGATGACCTCGCGGTGGCCGAGCTCGTGAAGGTGATCGATCACCATCCGCGCCGAGGCGGCGAAGTCGAGGTCGAACACGTCGAGGCCCTCGGTGTCTCGTGGCAGGCCGACCAGCGCACCGGGCTGACGCGCGGCGCGCAGCACCTCCAGACGCGGATCCTCGTGCCCCACGTTGAGCAGGATCACCCCGTCCACCATGTCCGAGTCGGTGATGCGCTGCAGCGCCCGCGGGCCGTCCTCCTCCGTGACCATCAGGATGTCGTAGCCGGCCTCTCGGGCGGCGTCGGAGATCGGCAGCACGTACTGCATCATGGCGGGCGGAAACTCGTCGCGGAGGAACTGCACGAGGAGGCCGATGACCATCGTCTGCGACGTCGCGAGCGCGCGCGCACCGGCATTGGGGGTGAAACCGAGGTCGGTCACGGCCTTCGCGATGCGGTCGCGCGTCTCGGCCGAGATCGTCCGCTTGCCCGACAGGGCGTAGGACACCGTGCTCCGGGACACACCGGCGGCACGCGCCACATCTCCGATGGTGACCACGCCCACCTCGCCCTCTCTCGTCGAACCGCTTCGCCGAGGTCACCGCACTCTACCTCGCGCAGATGCTTGCGCCGCGTCAGCCGGCGAGGACCCCATCGCAGGCCGCGGGATTCCGCCGATTCGCCGTGCGGGCCGTCCGTCTCCGGTTCGGCGGGACGCCATCGGGTGAGCCGCGGATCCCGTGCCAAAAGCAGGCGGAACGGGGCGGCAAGGCTCCCGAGCCGGCAGAAGACCCGGCTCAGCCTGCTTTTGGGCCGGGAGAGGCCGGACCGGTGGCCGGCCCCCCGGACCGGACCGGACCGGTGGCCGGGGCCCCGGACCGGACGTGCGGGCCGCGCCCGCGGATGAGCCGCGAACCCCGTGCGAAGAGCAGGCGGAACGGGGTGGCGGGGCCACCAAGACGGCAGAAGGCCCGTCTCAGCCTGCTTTTGGATCGGGAAAGGCCGGACCACCGGGCCGGACCGGTGGCCGGAGCCCCGGACCGGACGCGCGGGCCGCACCCGCGGGCGAGCCGCGGATCCCGTGCGAAAAGCAGGCGGAACGGGGTGGCGGGGCCACCGAGCCGGCAGAAGCCGAGTCTCAGCCTGCTTTTGGACCGGGAGAGGCCGGACCCCGGGCCCGGACCCCGGGCCCGGACCCCGGGCCGGGGCCCCGGGCGGGGAGGGCCGGGAGGGCTGGGATCAGCCCCCGACGGGGCGCGGGGTGAGGCGCACGGCCGCCCACGACACGGGCGGGAGGGTCGCCGAGAGCACGCCGCCGTCGATCGCCACGCCGTCGAAGGGGCGGGGCCGGACGCGATCGGGATCGTCGAGCGTGTTGACGGCGTAGCGATCGGCCTCGTGCAGGAGGTGGCTCTCGGCGACGTCGAACCCGGCGCCGTGGCCCGCCACGTCGATCCGCACCTCGGCGGACTCCTCCAGCGACCGGTTCACGAGGAAGAGCGACAGCCCTCCGTCGTCGACGGTCGCGACGGCGTTGACGGTGGGCACCTCGCCAAAGCGAGAGCTGCGGAACGTCGACGTCTCCACCGCGACGGGGAGCACGCGTGCCCCGGCCAGCCGAGAGGTGAGGGAGAACGGGAAGAACGTCGTCTGACGCCAGGCCGGCCCACCCGGCTCGGTCATGATCGGCCCGATCACGTTCACCAGCTGCGCCAGCGACGCCGACGCGACGCGGTCGGCGTGCTGAAGGAGGGTGATGAGGAGGTCGCCGACGACCACCGCATCCTGCACGGTGTAGACGTCCTCCAGCAGACGCGGCGCGACGGGCCACTCGCCGAGCGGCTGCGTTCCCTCGATCGCGTTCCACCGCGACTGGTACCAGACGTTCCACTCGTCGAACGAGATCATGATCCGCTTGTCGCTGCCACGGGCAGCCGCCACCTCATCGGCGATCTCGACGACCTGGCGGATGAAGAGGTCCATGTCCACCGCGGAGGCCAGGAACTCCTGGGCATCGCCGTCGCGCTCCTCGTAGTAGGCGTGGCACGAGATGAAGTCGACGTCGTCGAAGGTGTGGCTCAGCACCTCCCGCTCCCACTCGCCGAACGTCGGCATCGACCGGGCCGACGAGCCGCACACCACGAGCTGCAGGTGGGGATCGAACCGGCGCATCGCGCGCGCCGTCCGCGCCGCCAGCGCCCCGTACTCGGCGGCACTGCGGGCCCCGAGCTGCCACCAGCCATCCATCTCGTTGCCGAGGCACCACATCGTCACGCCGAAGGGCTCGGCACGGCCGTGGGCGGCGCGGCGGCGCACCCACTCCGTGTCGACCGCGCCGTTGGCGTACTCGAGCAGGTCGAGCGCCTCGGCGGTCCCCCGCGTGCCGAGGTTGACGGCGAGCATGAGCTCCGATCCCACCTGATCCAGCCAGTGCGAGAACTCGTGCAGGCCCACCTCGTTCGTCTCGGTGGAGTGCCAGGCCAGATCGAGGCGACGCGGACGCTCCGCCACGGGGCCGACGCCGTCTTCCCAGCGATACCCGGAGACGAAGTTCCCTCCCGGGTAGCGGATGGTGGACACGCCGAGCTCCCGGACGAGCTCGATCACGTCGCCGCGGAAGCCGCGCGCGTCGGCGGACGGGTGCCCGGGCTCGTGGATCCCGTCGTAGATGTGCCGGCCGAGGTGCTCGACGAACCCGCCGAACACGCGACGGTCGAGCGGGAATGAGCTGTCAGCCGGGCCGATCCGGCCGGGCGCGGGGTGGGACGCGGGAGGGGTCATCTCAGTGCTCCGTGTGACCGAGGCGGAGATCGGGGACGAAGGCGGCGGCCTCGGACGCCATCGACTCGAACTCGACGATAGTGAGGACGTTGCTCCCGGCCCGGGTGGCGGGGGCCGGGACAAACAGGGTCTGCTGCGGCCCCTTGCGCCAGTAGCGGCCGAGGAAGAACTCGCCGAACCACGCGAGCCCCTTTCCGAGACCCTCGGTGGACAGGGCGAGGTCGGCCGGCGCGTCGAGGTCGACCGTCGCGCGCCACACGCCGGCGCCGAGACCGATCTCCGCAGCGGGGAGGGCGGCGACCGTGGGGAGATCCTCGAGGGGCACACGCGAGACTCGCCAGCCGGTGACCGGCACGCCCTCGATCGTCGCGGGACCGATGAGACCCTTCGGCTCGCCGATCCGCTCCCCGTAGTTCACCCGGCCTTCGTCTTCGACGAGGATGTCGAGCACGCCCGTGCCCCGCGGAAGGGTCACGGCGTTCTCGTGCAGCTCGCGCGCGAGCGTGGCCACCGGAAGGCCGTCGAGGCGCACCCACGCGCGATCGCGCACCTCGGCGAAGCGCAGGACCACGGGGGCGTCGCCGCGATCGAGACTCACGCGGTAGCGCGCGAGGCCGCGCCAGATCCCGGCGGCATCCATCGTGGGGAGGTCGGCCCACTCCCCGGCACCGGTCTCCGGCACCAGGTCGTCGAGCGAGCCCGCGTACCGCAGCGGTGCCGGCGCGGGAACCGGGAGCGGACCCACCGGCTCGCGCACGAGATCGGGCACCGGCGCGTAGCGGGAGATGACGTCGCGGAAGGCCCAGAACTTCTCGGTGGGCCGGCCCGCCTCGTCGAGCGGGGCGTCGTAGTCGTAACTGGTGACGGTGGGCTGATAGACGCCCTTGTCGTTGGCGCCGTTGGTGAGGCCGAAGTTCGTGCCGCCGTGGAGCATGTAGATGTTCACCGATGCCCCCGCAGCCAGCAGCGCGTCCAGCTCGCGGGCGGAGTCCGCGGCATCAGTCGTGTGGTGGTGCGCACCCCAATGGTCGAACCACCCGCACCAGAACTCACTGCACATGAGGGGACCCGTCGGCTGCTGGGCGCGGAGAGCGGCGAGGCGCTCGGTCGCGCGGGAGCCGAACGACCCGGTGGCGTGGAGGTCGGGGAGGGTGCCGGCGGCCAGCATCTCGGGCACGGGCTGGTCGACGGTGGTGAGGGGGACGGTGGCGCCGCCGTCGCGGAAGAGGTCGGTGAGCGCGCGCAGGTAGTCGTGGTCGGAGCCGTAGGCGCCGTACTCGTTCTCGACCTGCAGCAGGATCACAGGCCCGCCGCGGTCGATCTGAAGCGGAGCGACGATCTCCATGACCGATCGCAGGTAGTCGGAGACGGCGGCGAGGAACCGGGGCTCGAGGCTCCGGATGCCCACCTCGGGATCGCGGAAGAGCCAGGCCGGCAGTCCGCCGCCGTCGAACTCCGCGCAGATGTACGGGCCCGGGCGGACGATGGCGTGCATGCCCTCGTCCTGCACCTCGCGCAGGAACCGCGCCAGATCCAGGCGTCCTTCGGTGTCGAAGCGGGCGGGGGCTCCCGCGACGCCCGGCTCCGGGGAGTGCTCGTTCCAGGCGACGTAGGTCTCGATCGTGTTCAGGCCCATCATCCGGCCCCAGCGGATGCGCTCGCGCCACTGATCGGGGTGCACGCGGAAGTAGTGGAGGGCTCCCGAGATCACGCGGTGCGGGGCGCCGTCGAGCAGGAAGTCCCGCTCTCCGATCTCGAAGGTCCGGGCGGTCATGGGTGTCTCCAAAGCGGGAAGGATGGGCGAGCAGATGGCGGGGGCGGACGCACGCGGGCGGCCGAGTCGACGCTCGGCCGCCCGCGTGGAGGGATCACTCGCTGATCGTGAAGCCCTGCTCCTTGCCGTAGGACACGTTCTGGTCCTGCCAGGCCTTGAGGCCGTCGGCGATCGGCGTCTTGTTGAGGTACGCCTTTCCGACCGTGTCGCCGTAGATGCTGTTGGCGTAGGACTGCCACGGGAGGTACTGCCAGCCGGTGCTCACCGACTTCGCCGCGCTCACCAGCACCTCGTTGATCTTCTGACCGCCGAAGTAGTCGGACTCGTAGTTCAGGAACTCATCCGAGTCGAGCTCGGCGACCGTCGCCGGGAATCCGCCGCTGGCGAGGAAGACGTCGATCGACTCCTCCGACGAGTTCAGCCACTTGAGGAAGCCGGCGGCCAGCGCCGGGTTCTTGGACTGCTTGGTGACCGCTTCCGAGCTTCCGCCGTTCTCCGCGGTGACCGCGGCGCCGCCGTCGTAGGTGGGCATCGGAGCGACGCGCCAGTCGCCGGCGCCGTCGGCGGCACCGGACTCGAGCACGCCGGGCATCCACGCGCCGATCGGCAGGGTCGCGATCTTGCCGTTGGCGAGGCCCTGGAACCACTCGTCGGTCCAGCCCGGGATCTGGCTCATGAGGCCCTCGTCGACCAGCGTGTCCCACGTGGTCGCCCACTTGAGCGTGCCCTCGTCGGCGAGGTTGACGGTGACCTTCTCGCCGTCGGCGGAGAAGGGGCGACCGCCGGCCTGCCAGATCATCGAGGTGCCGAATCCGGCGTCGACGCCGGCGTCGTTGGTGATGTAGTAGTCCGGGTCGGCGGCGTGGAGCTTCCGCCCCGCCTCGATGTACTCGTCCCACGTGGTCGGCACGTCGAGGTCGAACTCGTCGAATACGCGCTTGTTGTAGAACAGCGCCATGGGGCCGGAGTCCTGCGGCAGACCCCAGATGCCGCCCTGCTGGGCGACGGCGCCCCACGGGCCGGGGGTGTAGAGGTCCTTGAGGTCGCCGAAACCGTAGGCGCTGAGGTCGAGGAGCGACTCGGAGAGGATGAACTGCGGCAGCGACTGGTACTCGACCTGCACGACGTCGGGCGCGCCGGAGCCGGCGGCGATCGCGTTCTGCAGCTTGAGGTTGTTGTCGTTGGCGCTGCCGGTGTTCACGACCGTCACCTTGACCTTGGGATAGGCCTTCCGGAACGCCTTGACCTGCGCCTCGGCAGAGGGCGTCCAGGTCCAGTACGTGAGCTCGCCACCCTCCTGGAGGGCCTTCTCGATCGCGTCGGCGCTTCCCGGATCGGCGTTGTTGCCGTTGCCGGTGTCGCCGGTGGAGCAGGCGGCAAGGCCCGCTCCGATGAGCAGGGCGGCCGCGCCGGTGGCGATCCCCCGGATCAGTGTGCGCTTTGTCATTGCTGTGTGTGTCCTTCCGCTTCGTCGGAGTCGGATCGTGGGGAGGGGTGGTTCGACGGTCAGCAGTCCCCTACTGCTTGACGCTTCCCGCGCTCAGCCCCGACTGCCAGAACCGCTGCAGCAGGAGGAACGCGATCACGATCGGGACGATCGTGAGAAGTGCTCCCGTGACCACGAGGTTGAAGATCGGGTCGGATCCGACCCCCGTCGCCTGCTGGTTCCACAGCTGCAGACCGATCGTCAGCGGGAACAGGTCGGGGTCGTTGAGCATGATCAACGGGAGGAAGTAGTTGTTCCAGGTGGCCACGATCGCGAACATCGCGACGGTGACGATCCCGGGGGCGAGGAGCTTGATGGAGATCGTGAAGAAGGTGCGCAGCTCCCCCGCTCCGTCCACACGCGCCGCCTCGAGGAGCTCGGTGGGGACGGAGTCGACCGCGTAGACCCAGATGAGGTACAGCCCGAAGGGCGAGATGAGGGAGGGGATGATGATCGCCCAGATGGTGTTGGTGAGGCCCATCTGGCTGAACATGAGGAAGGTCGGCACGGCGAGGGCGGTGCCCGGGACGGCGATCGCCCCGAGGACGACCGCGAAGATCGCCTTCTTGCCGGGGAACGTGAACTTCGCCAGTCCGTATCCGGCCAGAGTCGCCAGGATCGTCGCTCCGCCCGCACCGGCCACGACGTAGAGCAGGGTGTTGCCGAGCCAGCGGACGAAGATGCCGTCGTTGTAGGTGAGGGTCTGGGCGACGTTGTCGAAGAACGCGAAGGGGCCCGAGAACCACAGGCCGAACGAGCCGATGAGGGCGTTCTGCGTCTTGGTGGAGCTGATGATGAGCCAGGCCAGCGGCAGGAATGAGTAGACGAGGAAGAGGCTCATCACGATCGTCAGCGTGAGCGACTTGCGCGGGTTGTCCACCGTGCCGCCGGAGCGGTCGAGGCGGCGAGCCGCGCGGCGCGACGGGCGGCGCTTCGCGGCGGGGGCAGTGGTGACGGCGGCGGTGGTGGTCATCGCAGCTCCTGACGGTTGCCGCGCAACTGCACGACGTAGGCGATCACGGCGGTGACGACGCCCATGACGATCGCGACGGTGGCGGCGTAGTTGACCTGCTGGCCGAAGAAGCTGAGGTTGTACGCGTACATGTTGGGCGTGAAGTACGTCGTGATGATGCTCTGGGCGAGCGGACGCAGGATGTTGGGCTCGTTGAAGAGCTGGAAGCTGCCGATGATGGAGAAGATCGTGGCGATGACGATGGCTCCGCGCAGCGCCGGGAGCTTGATGCTCCACATGATCCGGAACTGGCCGGCGCCGTCGAGGGCGGCCGCCTCGTAGATGTCACCCGGGATCGACCGCAGCGCCGAGTAGAAGATGAGCATGTTGTAGCCCACGAACTCCCACGTGACGATGTTCCCGATGGCCACGAGGATCCACTGCTGCGTGAACGGGGTGACGAGGTCGAAGCCGAGGAAGTCGTTGATGTTCCCCGCGAGTCCCATGCGCTCGGAGTACATGAACCCCCACATGAGCACGGCGACGACGCCGGGGACCGCGTAGGGAAGGAACAGTCCGATGCGGAACAGGGACGATCCGGCCAGTCGCCGCGAGTCGATCGCGAGGGCCGCGACGAGGGCGAGGGCGAGCATGATCGGCACCTGCACGGCGAGGAACAGCGAGACCCGCAGAGCCCCTTCGAGGAACTTCGGGTCGGTGAAGGCCTGCAGGTAGTTGTCGATCCCGACGAACGAGTTGCCGCCCACCAGCTTGTTGCGGAACAGGCTGAGGTAGATCGAGTAGGCGACCGGCGCGAGGAAGGTCAGCGCGAAGACGATGAGGAAGGGGGCGACGAAGCCGAGCCCCGCCCACTGACGGGTGGTGGTGCGCATGCCGCGCCGGCGCCGCGACTTCTCGCGGGGCGCTGCGGCGGCAGCGGGCGGCGGTGCCGCGGGAGCGATGGTCGACATCCTCGTCTGCGTCCTCTTCGTCGTGGTCGGGGTGTGGGCGGCCGTGCCGCACGGTTCGCGATGTTTACGTCAACATCGACTGCGGCGAGAGTAGCATGTTGACGTCAACATCTGTCAACCCCCGACCTGCCCGAAGGCATAGAGTGACCTTGATGACCCTCGCGAACGATCACCCGAGGTCCGTCTCGCTGCGCGAGGTGGCGCAGCGCGCCGGCGTGTCGGGGCAGACGGTGTCGCGGGTCGCCAACAACGTGCCGAACGTCGCCGACGCCACCCGGCGGAAGGTCCTCGCGGCCATGGACGAGCTCGGCTACCGGCCGAACGTCGCGGCGCGCGCCCTTCGCCGGGGCGCCTTCGGATCGATCGGCGTCGTGGTGTTCAGCCTCGGGATGCTCGGCAACATCCGCACGCTCGCGGGTCTCGGGGCCGAGGCCGCCCGGCGGGACTACGCGCTCGAGCTGATCCAGGTCGAGCCGACGATCGGCGACCTCACCGCGGAGGTCCCGGTGACCACCGCGCTGTCTCGGCTCAGCCAGGACGCGGTCGACGGGATCATCGTGGTGATCGAGTCACACCTGATCTCCCGCACGTCGCTCCGGTTCCCCGAGGGCATCCCGCACGTGATCGTCGCCTCCGGCGCGCGCGCCGACCGTCCGTCCGTCAACGCCGATCAGGCGCAGGGTACCGAGCAGGCCGTCCGGCACCTGCTCGAGCTCGGGCACCCCACGGTGTGGCACGTCGCCGGGCCCGCCGAGTCCAACTCCGCCCGCGAGCGCGCCGAGACCTGGCGCGACGTGCTGCGCGCGGAGGGGCGCGCCGTCCACGAGCCGATCTACGGCGACTGGACCGCCGACGCCGGATACCGCGCCGGGATGCAGCTGGCCGAGGTCCCGGAGGCGACCGCGATCTTCGTGGGGAACGATCAGATGGCCCTCGGCGCCATGCGCGCGCTGCACGAGCGCGGACTCCGTGTGCCGGAGGACGTCAGCATCGTCGGGTTCGACGACATGCACGAGGCCGCGCACTTCTGGCCCCCGCTGACGACCGTGCACCAGAACTTCGAAGACGCGGGCTCCCTGGCGGTGTCACTCGTCGTCGAGCAGATCGAGGGGCGGACGCTCGAACCGGGCGTGCGCAAGATCGGCACGCATCTCGTCGTGCGCTCCTCCACCGCCGCGTATCGAGGTCCGCACGCCGCTCCGGCGCCCGCGACGGTGCCGCAGAGCCCATCGCTTTCCCATCCGGCCACCCCCGCGGCGGCCACGAACGTCCAGGAGGACTCATGAGCTGGCTCGTCACCGGTGGCGCCGGATACATCGGAGCGCACGTCGTGCGAGCCCTGGCCGAAGCGGGGCTCGATCCCGTCGTCGTCGACGACCTCTCCAGCGGCCGGGAGGGCTTCGTTCCCGCCGGAGTGCCGTTCGTGCGCGGGTCGATCCTCGACCACGGCCTCCTCGTCGAGACGATGCGCGCCCACGCCGTGCGGGGCGTCATCCACGTCGCGGGATTCAAGTACGCGGGCGTCTCGGTGCAGCGGCCCCTGCACACGTATGAGCAGAACGTCGAGGGCACTCGCGTCGTGCTCGCCGCGATGGCGGAGCACGGCGCGTCCCGGATCGTCTTCTCCTCCAGCGCCGCCGTGTACGGCACCCCCGATGTCGAGCTCGTCACGGAAGACCTGCCCAAGGCCCCCGCCTCGCCCTACGGCGAGTCCAAGCTCATCGGCGAATGGCTGCTGCGCGATCAGGCCCGTGCGACGGCGGATTCCGATGCGCCGCTGCGTCACACGTCGTTGCGCTACTTCAACGTCGTCGGCTCGAGCGACCCGTCGGTCTACGACACGAGCCCGCACAACCTCTTCCCGCTCGTGTTCGAGGCGCTCATCGAGGGGCGGACCCCCAAGATCTTCGGCGACGATTACGGCACTCCCGACGGCACGAACGTCCGCGACTACGTCCACGTGGGCGACATCGCCGCCGCCCACGTCGTCGCCGCCCAGCGCCTGGAGGCCGGGGAACCGGTGGAACCGGCGTACAACCTCGGCTCGCAGAACGGCCTGTCGGTGCGGCAGATCATGGATGCGATGGCGCGTGTGACCGGCATCGACTTCACCCCCGAGGTCGCCCCTCGCCGGCCCGGCGACCCCGACCGCATCGTCGCGACGGGCGAGCTCGCCGCGCGCGACCTGCAGTGGCAGAACCGGTACTCCGTCGACGAGATGGTCCGCTCCGGCTGGGACGCCCGCCGCGCCGCCTCCTGACCCCGCCCGCCCGTACCGGTGAGAGCACATGCTCTCACCGAGCGCACATCCGACTCGCGCCCATAAGGTGTGCGCTCGACGTGAGCATGTGCTCTCGGGAGAGGGCAGGGACGGGAGGCCGGGAGGCCGGACGGGTCAGGCCGAGGCGCGACGGATGAGCCGGGTGGGCAGCACCACGTGCTGCGGGTCGGCACCGTCGATCGATGCGACGAGCGCCTCGACGGCGGCCTCGCCGAGCGCGTCGAAGTCCTGCCGGACGGTGGTGAGCGGGGGAAGGAACTCCGCCGCATCGGCCACGTCGTCGAAGCCGATCACGTGCACGTCGGATCCCACCGAGCGTCCGGCCTCCGACAGGGCACGGATCAGCCCGAGCGCCATCTGGTCGTTCGCCGCGAAGACGGCCGTCACGGCGGGATCGGTCGCCCAGGCCGCTCCGGCGGCGTACCCGGAGGCGGCGCTCCAGTCGCCACGGGCCACCTCCGGGCGTGCGACTCCGGCATCGGCGAGCGCCTCCACCCAGCCGCGCTGACGCTCCGCGGCGGCGAACGAGGTCTCCGGGCCCGCCAGGTGGTGCACGCGTGCGTGCCCGCGGGACAGGAGATGCGAGGTCGCGGCGGCGGCTCCGCCGGCGTGGTCGGACTGGACGGTCGCGAAGGGCGCGGGAAGCGGGGAGTCGACCGCGACGATCTTCATACCGTGGGGCGCCTCCGACCCGCGTGCGATCGCGGTGGCTTCGTTGACGACGATGGCCCCGTCGACTCCCTGCTCCTGCAGATGGGCGAACGCATCGTCGATCGCGGCACGGTCGGAGAGCTTGACGACCGTCAGCCCGTACCCCCGCGCGGACGCGGAACCGGCGACCCCCTCCAGCATGCGGGAGTTGCCGACGGTGGCGAGGGTGGCCACGACGACGCCGATCGTGTGGAAGCGTCCGGTGCGCAGCGCCCGCGCGGTGCGGTTGACCTGGTACCCGAGACTCGCCATCGCCTCCTCGACGCGGCGGCGCGTGTCGGGGTCGACGCGAGCGCTGGCGTTGACGACGCGCGAGACGGTCTGGGCGGAGACCCCGGCCGCGGCGGCGACATCGCCCATCGATACTCGTCGGTGCATCGGTTCGCCTCCTGGCGGTCCGGAACGCCGTCGCTCTCGCATGCAGAACTCCGGCAATTCATGTCGTGTTGACGATAACACGCGATCTCGCTACCGTGTTATCGTGAACATGCCGGAGTTGCGCACAGACACCCCGCCCGCCGAGCCCCTCGGAGCCGGCGTGGTGAAGCGCCGCACGCACCTTGCCGACGGCCGCGAGCTCATCTACTACGACGACCCCGGCACCACCCTCGGCGCCGAGCGCGCCGTCGACGCCCGCGAGCTCGATCCACGTCCGGCGACGGCCACGATGCGCCAGGACATCCTCACCGGCGACTGGGTGTCGGTGGCCGCAGCCCGCCAGAACCGTGCCTTCCTCCCTCCCGCGGAGCTCGACCCCCTCGCCCCGCAGAGCCCGACCAATCCGTCCGAGATCCCCGCGATGTACGACGTCGCGGTGTTCGAGAACAAGTCGCCCTCCTTCGGTCCCGCCCTCGCCGAGGCGACCGGCGATGCCCCCGAGGCCGCCGATCCTCCCCGCGGCCTCGATGACCTCGCGTTCCTCGGTCTCGGTCGGACGCGGACGAGCGTCGGTCGCTGCGAAGTGGTGTGCTTCTCCCCCGAGCACTCGGGATCGTTCGGCAGTCTCTCGGCCACGCGTGCCCGCACCGTCATCGAGGCGTGGGCCGATCGCACGGCCGCGCTGTCGGCGCTGCCCGGCGTGCAGCAGGTCTTCCCGTTCGAGAACCGCGGCGAGGCGATCGGAGTGACGCTGCACCACCCGCACGGTCAGATCTACTCCTACCCGTACATCACGCCGCGGACGACCCGGTTGCTCGACTCGATCGACCGGACGAGCCCCGACCTGTTCGACCGCATCCTCGCCTTCGAGCAGGCCGGCCCGCGCGTGCTCCTGCGCGGCGAGCACTGGACCGCCTTCGTCCCGTTCGCTGCGCGCTGGCCGATCGAGATCCACCTGATGCCCCACCGGCAGGTCGCCGACTTCGCAGAACTGGATGCGGCCGAACGCGACGAGCTGGCGCCGCTGTATCTCCGGCTCCTCCGAGGCGTGGATGCCCTGTACGAATCGCCCACCCCGTACATCGCCGCGTGGCACCAGGCTCCCGTCCACGTCGGACGCGACACCGTGCGCCTGCACCTCCAGCTCACGAGCCCCCGCCGAGCCGCCGACAAGCTGAAGTTCCTCGCCGGCTCGGAGTCCGCCATGGGCGCCTGGATCGGCGACGTCCCGCCCGAGACGGCCGCCGAACGCCTCCGCACCGCTATCGAAGGAATCGACCTGTGACCGCCGCCGACACCGCCCTCTCCCTTCTCCGGACCCTCACCGACGCACCCGCGGCGGGCACCTGGTCGGCCCCCGGACGGGTCAACCTGATCGGCGAGCACACCGACTACAACGACGGATTCGTCTTCCCCTTCGCGATCGAGCACCGCACGCACCTCGCGCTCGCACCCCGCGACGACCGCCGGATCCGCGTCGTGTCGAGCTTCGACCCCACGCCCGTCGAGGTCGAGCTGTCCGCCCTGTCCGAGCTCTTCCCCGCTCGCCGCGACGAGATCATCGAGTGGGCCCGCTACCCCCTCGGCGTCGCGTGGGCGCTCCTGGAGAGCGCGCGGGAGACCGGCACCGCCGTCGTGGGCGTCGATCTCGCGATCGCCTCCGACGTTCCGGTGGGGGCGGGACTGTCGTCCTCCGCCGCGATCGAAGGCGCGACCGCCGTCGCCCTCGACGAGGTGTGGGGGCTCGGGCTCGACCGTGTCGCCCTGGCTCGGGTGGGCCGCCGCGCCGAGAACGACGCGGTGGGAGCACCCACCGGGATCATGGACCAGATGGCGTCGATGCTCGGCGAGCCCGATGCCGGGGTCTTTCTCGACTGCCGCTCGCTGGACACCGAGATCGTGCACCTCGGCTTCTCCGACGCGGGTCTGGACCTGCTCGTCATGGACACTCGCGTCACCCACGCGCACTCGACGGGCGGCTACGGCGAGCGCCGGGCCGCATGCGAGCGCGGCGCGGAGATCATGGGTGTGCGGGCGCTCCGCGACCTCGCCGTCACCGACCTCCCGCGCGCCAAGACGCTGATGGACGACGTCACCTTCCGCCGCGTGCGCCACGTGGTCACCGAGAACCAGCGGGTCCTGGACGCCGTGGCCTCCCTGCGCGCGCAGGGTCCGCGCTCGATCGGAGGCCTGCTCGATGCCTCCCACGTCTCCATGCGCGACGACTTCGAGATCTCGGTGCCCGAGCTGGATCTCGCCGTCGACACGGCCCGCAACGCCGGCGCGATCGGCGCGCGGATGACGGGAGGCGGCTTCGGCGGCGCCGCGATCGCGCTCGTGGCTCACGAGCTGGTTCCGCACGTCACCGCGGTCGTCGAGCGCGCGTTCGCCGAGGCGGGGTACGCCGCGCCGCACGTGTTCACGGTGCGTCCTTCGTCCGGCGCCGCCCGCGACGCCGCCCGCGCGACCGCCTCGTGAACAACGACTGACCGAGGGGTATCACCCTCTGGCGTCTCTCGCGGCGGGGTCGTAGCGTCGTGAACGGGCGCGGCGACCGTCGCGCGCGGAAGGAGCCATCGTGGCGTACATCACCGTCGGCACCGAGAACTCGGCCGACATCGAGCTCTTCTACACCGATCAGGGAACCGGGCAGCCGGTCGTCCTCATCCACGGATTCCCCCTGGACGGCGAATCCTGGGGCAAGCAGCAGGCGGCGCTCCTGGATGCCGGCTACCGCGTCATCGCGTACGACCGGCGCGGATTCGGCGCCTCCACGAAGGCGGGGTCGGGGTACGACTACGACACCTTCGCGGCCGACCTCCACGCTCTGATCGAAGACCTCGATCTCGACGACGCGATCCTCGTCGGGTTCTCGATGGGCACGGGAGAGATCGCCCGCTACCTGTCGCGGTACGGCGCGTCGCGCATCGCCAAGGTCGCCTTCCTGGGTTCCCTCGAGCCGTTCCTGCTCATCACCGACGACAACCCCGACGGCGCGGGCCCGCAGGAGTTCTTCGACGGCATCGCGGCCTCGGTGCGGGAGGACCGGCACGCCTTCCTCACGGGATTCTTCCGCGACTTCTACAACCTCGACGACAACCTCGGCTCGCGGATCTCGCAGGAGGCGCTGGATGCCTCGGTGGCCACGGCCCGGCGCGCCGGCAACACCGCGATCGCCGCCGCGCCGCTGACCTGGCCCACCGACTTCCGCGGCGACCTGTCCGCGATCACGGTGCCCGCGCTGATCCTCCACGGCACGGCGGACAACATCCTCCCCATCGACAAGACGGGGCGGAAGTTCACCGAGCTCGTCCCGGAGGCCACCTACGTCGAGATCGAGGGAGCGCCCCACGGGCTCCTGTGGACCCACGGCGCCGAGGTCAACGAGGCGTTGCTGGCCTTCCTGAACGGGTGACGGCGGCGCGGACACGCTCCCGGCCAGGGCGGGTACGGCGCCGGGCCGCAGGGCTGGCGGTGGTCGGGGCGGCCGCCGTGCTCGTCACCGAGGCGTGGTCGTGGCGGGCATCCCGGCAGGACTACCCGGAGCGACCCGAGTCGGGACCGCCGGGCGGCGAGGACGTCGTGCTCGTGCTCGGCTTCCCTCCCCGGCGTGACGGGGCTCCCGGGATCCTGCAGCGCTGGCGTACCCGCATCGCCCTCCGCTCCGCACCGCCGGGGGCGCTCTTCGTGTTCACCGGGGCCGCCGTGCGCAGCGACGTGCCCGAGGCCGACGTGATGGCCGACCTCGCGCGCGGTCACGGGATCCCCGACGACCGGATCGTGCGCGAGCGCACCGCGACGACGACGCGGGAGAACCTGGCGCGGTCGTTGCCGTGGCTGGAGACAGCCCGCACGATCCGGATCGCGAGCAACACCTTCCACGCGCGCCGCGCGCGCCGTCATCTGCGGGAGAGGCACCCCGGGCTGTTCGTGCGACTGCGGCCCACCCGGGACTTCCGTCCGTTCGAGGTCGGTCCGTTCCGGCCTCTCTTCACCGCCTACGACGCGATCGCCGCCGCGATCGCGGGGCGACGCGATCGGGAGGCGATGCCGGGCGCGAGCGCACCCGAGGCGCCTCGCTAACATGAGGACATGCTGCCCGACCCGACGGAGCACGCCGCATGAGCTCCACCCAGATCCCCCTCGATCCCGCCACCGTCGAGGCGCTGTGCCGCGACCTCGATCTCGCGGAGGTCGGCGCCGCGTTCGAGGGCGGGACCTTCGCCGTGGTCCACGCGGCGACGGCCCGCGACGGCCGCGCTGCCGTCCTCAAGGTCGGCCCTCCCGCCGACGTCCCCCTCCTCACCTACGAGAGCGACCTCATCGCCGCCGAGTTCGACTTCTACGCCCGCACGGCGACCGTTCTCCCCGTGCCGGAGGCCCTCGCCCAGACCGTCGCCGACGGCCGGCCGGCGTTCGCGATGACGCTCGTCCCCGGCGAGTCGCTCGTATCGATCGAGCTTCCCGACGCCGAGCGCGCGCAGGTGCGCCGGCAGCTGGGACGACTCGTGGGACGCATGCGCGCGGTGACGGGCACCACGTTCGGCTACCAGCGATCGCACAATCTCCTCCGCGCCGACACGTGGCGGGATGCGTTCGGCCTCATGTGGCGCGCCCTCCTCGCCGACGCCGCGATCTGGAACGTGGACCTCCCCGCCGCCGAGATCCTCGGACTGTGCGAGCGCGCCGCGCCCCTGCTCGATGCCGTGCAGACGCCGGTGCTCGTGCATTTCGACCTGTGGGACGGCAACGTGCTCATCACGCGCGATGCCTCGGGGCCGAGGATCGAAGGGCTCATCGACGGCGAGCGCGCGTTCTGGGGCGACCCGCTCGCAGAGCTCGTCTCGACGAGCCTGTTCGCCGATCCGGCCGCCGATCTCCCCTTCTTGGAGGGATACGCGGAGACCGCGGCCGAGCCGCTGTCGTTCACCCCCGACGTCTGCGCGCGCCTCGCGCTCTATCAGGCGTATCTGTCCGCGATCATGCTCGTCGAGGCGGTGCCGCGCGGGCGCAGCGACGACCGGGACGGTGAGCAGTTCCTGCGGACGGCGTTGCTCGCGCAACTCGCGACGGCCGACACCTCCCTCAGCACTCTGGGGCTCTGACCCGGCGCGAGCGCGTCAGACGACGACGGCGTGCGGCATCCGGCGCCGCATCACGGCGATGGCCTCCGGGTTGCTGTCCACCAGGACGGCCTCGCGTCCGAGTGCCGAGGCGACCGCACCGGTCGTCCCGCTTCCGGCGAACAGGTCGAGCACGCGATCGCCCGGGCGGCTCGAGGCCTGGACGATCCGGCGCAGGATCCCCTCGGGCTTCTGGGTCGGGTAGCCCGTCTTCTCCCGTCCGCTCGTGGGGACGATGGTGTGCCACCACACGTCGGTCGGGAGCTTTCCGCGGGCCGCCTTCTCGGGGGTGACCAGGCCCGGAGCCATGTACGGCTCGCGATCGACGGCGTCGGAGTCGAACCAGTACGCCGAGGGGTCCTTCACGTAGACGAGGATCGTGTCGTGTTTGGTCGGCCAGCGCCGGCGGCTCTTGGCGCCGTAGTCGTAGGCCCAGATCAGCTCGTTGAGAAAGCAGTCGCGGCCGAACAGGTCGTCGAGCATCACTTTGACGTAGTGCGCCTCGCGGTAGTCGAGGTGCACGTAGAGCGTGCCGTCGGCGGCGAGGAGGCGGTGGGCCTCTCGCAACCGCGGTGCGAGGAACTCCCGGTAGTCGTCGAACCGGTCGACGTACTCGCGCCGCTCACCGAACGTGCGGACGTAGCTCGTGCCGCGGAAGCCCGCCTTGACCGGCCCGGTCGCGGCGGTCGCGGCCGGCCGCTGTTCATCTCTCCGGAGATCGGCGGCGTCACCGGCACCCGAAGCCCGGATCTCCGGGGCCCCCGCACCCGAGGGGCCCCGGATCTCCGGAGCAGTGAACGCGTCACGGACGGCACTCTCGACGGCCTTGCCCTGCGTGCGGCCGGTGTTGAAGGGCGGATCCAGGTAGATCAGGGTGAACGAGGCGTCGGGAAGGTGAGCGGCGATCTCGAGGTTGTCGCCGTGCCGGATCTCGACGGCTCCCGGTGCGGCCTCATTCACGGAACGCGGTGCAGCCACGCGTCGGTGGCGAACTTCGACTCCACGAGGGCCTCGGCCTCGGCGTACTCGTCGGCGGTGATCGTGCCCGGTTCGGCGCCGTAGAGGGTCGAGAAAGTCTCGATGAAGCGCTCGATGATCGCCTCGCGCGGGAGCCCGGTCTGGCGACGCAGAGGGTCGACGCGCTTGGCCGCCGAGACGGTGCCCTTGTCGCTCAGCTTCTCGCGGCCGATGCGGAGCACGTCGGTGAGCACGTCGCCGTCCATGTCGTAGGAGAGGGTGGCGTGGTGGAGCACCCCGCCGTTGGCGAGGCGCTTCTGGGCGGCGCCGCCGATCTTCCCCTGCGGCGAGGCGATGTCGTTGAGCGGCTGGTAGACGGCGTCGATCCCGAGCGACCGCAGCGCGTGGAGCACCCAGTCGTCGAGGAACGCGTAGGAATCGGCGAAGGTCATCCCCGCCACGAGGGAGGCCGGCACGTAGAGCGAGTAGGTGACGATGGAGCCCGCCCCCATGAGCATCGCCCCGCCGCCGGAGATCCGGCGGACGACGTCGAAGCCGTGGCGGGCCGCACCCTCGGGATCGACCTCGTTGCGATACGACTGGAACGAGCCGATCACGACGGCCGACTCGTCCCACTCCCAGATGCGGAGCGTGGGTGTCCGACGACCGTCGCCGACGCGTGCGGTGAGCACTTCGTCGAGGGCGAGGTTCATCCGCGGCGAGACCGCCGGGTCGTGGACGACCTGCCAGTCGAAGTCGCTCCATCCGGGCGCGACCACGAGCGCGCGCCGGACGGCGGTACCGACCGCTTCCGGTGTGAAGCCCAGCAGCTGGGCGCCGTCGGGGAGGGCCGCGCGTACGGCGGCCGCGATCGTGGCGACGTCGGACTCCACGGGGAGGCCCGTGACGGCGCGATCGATGTCGAGCAGCGCATCGTCGGGTTCGAGGAAGAAGTCCCCGGCGAGGTGGAAGTCGGCGATACGGCCGTCTCGCACCTCGAGGTCGACGACCACGAGCTTTCCCCCGGGAACCTTGTACTCACCGTGCACGCCTCCAGCCTACGACCCGCCGCCCGCCGGGGCTCGGGCCGGACTCGGGACGGACGCGTGCACTTCTTGTGCTCGGCGCGTGCCCTGGGTGCGCCCGGCTTGCGCCCGGCGCATCCACAACGGCGGACCGCCGCCCCGACACGCCGCGCCACCCCTCCCCGGCCACGGCGTGTCGACCGCTGCATCCGCCGTTGTGTCGGCTGCGCGGACGGAAGAACGCGCGAGCACCGACCGCGCGGGTCAGTCGCGGGAAGGGACGTGTGCGTCGAGCCAGGCGAGGAGATCGGCACGGACCTCGGCCTGCATCGTCTCGTTGAAGATCTCGTGCCGAGCGCCCGGGTACACGAGGGTCGTCACATCGGTGAGGCGCGAGCGGGTGCGGTAGGCGTCGGCGAGGCGGTGGACGCTGCGCGGACCGCCCACGGTGTCGAGCTGGCCGACCATCAAGAGGATCGGGACGTCACGCCCCAGGTCCTTGCGGGGACGGCCGAACAGGCGCGCGGCCTCGATCGGACCGAACAGCCGCAGCAGCGGGGTCGAGGTCGTGAGCGGGTCGGCGAGGAACGCCGTGCCCACGTCGGGATCGCTCGCGAGCCACTCGGTGCCGTTGGCTCCGGCACCCCGCCAGGGCTTGTTGAGGTCCCCGGAGTTGAGAGACCCGGGCCACCGCAGGGCCGACCCCGACAGCACCACGGCGTCGTAGGCCTCGGGAGTGCGGTCGAGCAGCATCTGCGCGAGGAACGAGCCCCACGAGTGTCCGATGAGGATGA
Organism: Microbacterium sp. TNHR37B; assembly: GCF_001620065.1. Lineage (GTDB taxonomy): Bacteria > Actinomycetota > Actinomycetes > Actinomycetales > Microbacteriaceae > Microbacterium. Next base: position 161,784 of record NZ_LQGV01000004.1, on the reverse strand, counting down.
GGGGAAGGCCGGGGTTCTCGTCGCGGATGATCCCGGTCAGCTGCGCGCAGGCGGCGACCGCGGCACGCAGCCCGCCCGGGCCGAGGCGTCCGAGTCGCGTGGCGTCGCCGCCGTGCTGGGCCATACCGGTGCGCCCGTGACCGCGATGGTCGTCGGCGTAGACCGTGAATCCGGCGGCGGCGAGCGCCTCGGTCAGCGCGGTGTAACGGCCGGCGTGCTCGCCGACGCCGTGGAGAAGCTGCACCACACCGCGTGGCGTCGCCGTAGCCGGGGTCACGTCGAAGGAGATGTCGATGCCGTATGCGTCGGTGAAGGTGCGCTCGGTAGCCGCCATGTCGCGAGTCTAGGGCTGCCTCCCTCGCTCGCTCGGCAGACGGTGACCTCTCGCCAATACACACTTTGCTAGATAAGCTAGCGATTCATGAGGGATCTGACATCGCGGCGATGGTTCGGACTGGTCTTCATCAGCCTCGCCGTCGCACTCATCATCGTCGACTCGACCATCGTCAACGTCGCCATCCCCGCCGTCGTCGATGACCTCGGGATCACCTCCACCGAGGTGCAATGGGTGCAGGAGGCCTACACACTCGTCTTCGCCTCCCTGCTGCTGTTGTTCGGAAGTCTCGGCGACCGCTTCGGCCGCCGCCGGATGCTGCTGATCGGCGTCGGCCTGTTCGCGCTCGCCTCGGTACTGGCCGCACTCGCCCCCACCGGCGGGCTCCTCATCGGCGCGCGCCTCGTGCAGGGAGTCGGCGGCGCGATGATGCTCCCCACCACCCTCTCCCTCCTCAACGCCACCTTTCGTGGGCGGGAACGCGGCATCGCGTTCGCCGTCTGGGGATCCACGATCGGCGGCATGGCGGCGGTCGGGCCCCTCCTCGGCGGTTGGCTGACGACGGCGTTCTCCTGGCGATGGGCGTTCGGCATCAACGTCCCGCTCGGCGTCATCATCGTGGTGGGCGTTCTCTGGGCGGTGGCGGAATCGAAGGAACCGGGCTACGGCCGCGTCGACGTCGTCGCCTCCGCCCTGTCGGTGATCCTCTTCGGCACCCTCGTCTTCGGGCTCATCGAGGGTCGCACCTACGGATGGTGGCTCACACAGAAGGAGCCGCAGTTCGGCTCGTGGACCTGGACGTGGACGCTCTCGCCCGTGCCGATCGCGTTCGCGATCTCGGCGATCGCGCTGGCCGCGTTCCTGGCCTGGACCCTCGCGCGGCGCCGACGCGGCCGCTCGACTCTCCTCGATCTGTCCCTCTTCCGCATCGCCACGTTCCGCACCGGAAACCTCGCCGCGCTCGTGGTCGCCCTCGGCGAGTTCGGGCTCATCCTCGCCCTGCCGCTGTGGCTGCAGTTCGTGCTCGGCTTCGATGCGCTCCAGACCGGGCTCGTGCTCCTCGCGCTGGCGGGAGGCTCCTTCGTGGCGAGCGGGATCGCGGGAGCCCTCAGCGGCAAGGTCTCCCCCGTCGCGGTGGTGCGGGCGGGTCTTCTCGCAGAGATCGTGGGAATCGTCGCGGTGGCCGCCGTGATCGGTCCGGACACCGCATGGGGCCTGCTGCTTCCGGGGCTCTTCGTCTACGGCGTCGGCGTGGGGCTGGCGACGGCCCAGCTGACCGGCGTGATCCTCCAGGACGTGCCCGTGTCGCAGTCCGGCCAGGGATCCGGCACCCAGTCGACCGCTCGGCAGGTGGGCTCGGCGCTGGGCATCGCCATCCTCGGCACCGTGCTTTTCACCACGACGGCGGGCACGCTCGGCGCCGCGCTCGACGACCAGGGCGTGCCCGCCGCGCAGCGCGACGGCATCGTCAGTGCCGTCGTCGACAGCGCGGGCGCGGCGATCTCGGGACTGGAACAGAACCCCGCGACGGCCGAAGCGGCCACCGCGGCGCGCGAGGCGTTCTCCGAGGGGACCCGCTGGTCGGCCTTCACGGCGGCCGGGTTCGTCGCGGTGGGCCTGGCGGCCACCGCGGGGCTCGGGCGACGCCGACGCGACGCGACGGACGCGGCGACCGCAACGCCCGGAGGAGCGAGCACCCCCGGGCCCGGCGCGACGGAGGTCAGTCGATCCTGAGGGCGTTGTCCCGCGCCACTCCACCCAGCCACGCCAGGCTCGGCTTCGGACGGCGGACGAAGGTCTCCCGCTCCCAGGCGATGAGCCCGAACGTCGGCGTGTAGGAGCCCCACTCGTAGTTGTCGAGCAGCGACCAGTGCAGGTAGCCGATGAGCGGCAGGCCCGCCGTCATCTCCGCGTGGAGAGCGCGGAGCGCGTCGCGGGTGTAGTCGATGCGCCGGGCGTCATCGGCGGTGGCGATGCCGTTCTCCGACACGTAGACCGGGAGCCCCGTCACGTCGTGCGCGAGACGCGCGGCCTCGGCGATCGCGGGCGGGTAGTACTCCCAGCCCGTGAGGGTCTGTTCGACGTCGTCCGGAGCGGGGAGCGGTCCGTCCTTCGTGACGCGCGTGCGAGTGTAAGCCTGCACCCCGACGAAGTCGTCGCCGCGGGATGCCTCCAGGAACACGGTCTCCCGAGGGTAGGCATACGCGCGCAGCACCTCTTCGGCGCCCGGGTCGGCGAAGAACTGCTGCGGAGCGACGGGCCACCCCACCGGACGGCCGGTGGTCCGCACGAGCTCGACCGCGCGCCGGTGCGCCGCGATCACGTGCTCGGTGACCACGGGATCGGGCTCGGGAAGGGCGCCCGCCTGGATCTGCTGATTCCCCTTCCCCGCGAAGATCATCGCGAGGATGTTCGGCTCGTTGATCGTGAACACGTGCGACGCGGCGTGCAGGAGCGGCAGCACGATCTCGACGAACCGGACGAAGCGGTCGACCGATGCGGGGTGGCGCCATCCGCCGTCGACGGCGAACCACTGCGGCGTCGTGAAGTGGTAGATCGTGATCGCCGGATCGACGCCGAGCTCGAGGCAGCAGTCGATGACGCGACGATAGTGGTCGAGGGCGGCATGGGAGACCATGCCCTCGGCGGGCTCGATCCGCGACCACTCCAGCGAGAAGCGGTAGGTGTTCAGGCCCGACGCCGCCAGCAGCGAGATGTCCTCGCGATAGCGGTGGTAGCTGTCGGCGGCGTCTCCCGAGGGCTCTGCCAGCGGCGAGTCGGCGGCCACTTCGCGCGGCCACCAGTCGCTGTTGACGTTTCCGCCCTCGATCTGGTGTCCGGCGGTGGCTGCTCCCCAGGCGAAGCCGTCGGGGAAGGCGAGAGTCGTCATCGATCGTCCTTGTCTGGGCTCACTTGAGCCCGGTCATGGTGATCCCTTGCACGAAGTAGCGCTGCAGGAAGAGGAACAGGATGAGGATGGGGGTCACCACCAGCACCGACCCGGCCATGAGGAGGCCGTAGTAGGTGCCGTTGGACCCCACGGAGTAGAGCGAGAGGGCCACCGGAAGGGTGTACATCGACTCGGTCTGGGCCACCACGAGTGGCCAGAGGAAGTTGTTCCACGAGCTCAGGAAGGTGAGGATTGCAAGCGTCGCGATCGCCGGACCGCACTGCGGCAGCACCACGCGGAGGAAGATGCGGAACTCGCCTGCTCCGTCGATCCGCGCCGCCTCGAGCAGGGCATCGGGCACGCCCATGATGAACTGCCGCATGAGGAAGACGCCGAGCGGGCCCGCCAGGAACGGCAGGATGAGGGCCGGATAGGTGTTCACGAGCCCCATGTTCGCGACGAGGACGAACATCGGCACGAGCGTGACGACGCCGGGCACCATGAGGGTCAGGAGCACGAGGGCGAACAGCACCTTCTTGCCGGGGAACTCGAGCTTGGCGAGCGCGTAGGCGACCATCGAGCAGAACACGATGTTGCCCGCGACGACCACGAGAGCGACGACGACCGAGTTCAGGAGGAACTGTCCGTAGTCGAGCTGTGTGAGCCAGCGCGAGTAGTTGTCCAGCGTCGCCTGTTCGGGCCACCACGTGATGGGCCGCTGCAGCAGCTCGCCCTGCGTCTTGACACTGCCGAGCAGCATCCAGAGGAACGGCATGAGGGTGAGGATGAGCCCGATCGTCAGCGCGAGATAGGTCGCACCGCGCGACCACGAGACGGGTCGGCGACGACGCGACGGACGGGCATCGACGCGGGCGGGCGTGACGGGCGGGGTGATCGTGGCCATGTCAGGTGTCCTTCGATCGCAGCAGACGGAACTGCACGGCCGAGAGCGCCGCGATGAACGCGAACAGCACATAGGCGGCGGCCGAGGCCAGCGAGTAGTCGCCGTAGCCGAACTGGTTGTAGACGTAGTAGCTGATGGTCAGGGTGGAGTTCAGGGGACCCCCCTGGGTCATCACGAACGGCTCCTCGAATACCTGCAGGAAGCCGACCGAGAGCAGCACGGCACCGAGCAGCAGCGTCGGCCGCATGAGCGGCAGCGTCATCCCGGTGAAGCGGCGCCAGGCGCCTGCGCCATCGACCTCGGCCGCCTCGTAGACGTCGCGAGGGATCGCCTGCAGCCCGGCGAGGAAGATGATCATGAGCGTGCCCATGTTCCGCCAGGCCCCCATCGCGATGATCGACGGCATCGCCCACACGGGATCGTTGAGCCAGTCCGGACCGTTGATGCCCACCCAGGACAGCACGGTGTTCAGCAGCCCCGAATCCTGCAGGATGAACCGCCACACCACCGCGACCGCGACGATCGAGGTGACCACGGGGGTGTAGAAGCCCACGCGAAAGACACCGCGGAAGCGCTCGATGCCGGAGTTGAGCGCCACGGCCAGCAGGAGCCCGAGGGCCATCGTCAGCGGGATGCCGACACCGACGAAGAAGAAGGTGTTGAGGATGGACTTGAGGAACAGCTCGTCCTGGAAGAGCGCGGCGAAGTTGTCGAAAGCGATGAAGTTCACCGCGAACGGAGAGCGCAGGTCCCGCACCCCGAGGTCGGTGAACGACATCGCGAACGAGCCGAGGAGCGGCCCGAGCATGAACACCGCGAAGATCACGAGGAACGGGAGGGCGAACACCCACGCGACGATCGCCGTGCGGCGTCGCTGGCCCGCCATCCCGCCCCGCGCGCGGGAGCCCGGAGAGCGGTCCCCGGCGGGGCGTCCGGCACCTGCCGAACGCCCCGCGGTGGCCACCGACATGATTACCAGCCCGTCCCGAGAGACTCGGCCTTCGCCTCGATGGCGGAGGCAGCGGCGTCGGCGCTCGAGCCGTTGGCGACCTTCTCGGCCTCGGTCTCGATGAAGGCCGACATCTCGTCCCAGCTGGGCACGGACGGCGGGGCGACCGTGTTCTCCAACTGGTCGTTCAGCACGGAGATGCGCGCATCGGAGGTGTACGGCTCGGCGTCGAGCACGGAGGTGACCGCCGGGAGGTCGCTCGTGAGGTCGAACCACGCCTTCTGCGTGTCGGCCTGCGAGAGCCATTTGATGAACTTCCACGCGCCGTCGGCGTTCTTCGCGTCGGCGAAGACGCCGAGGTGGCCGCCGCCGAGGTACGAGTCGTTGTTGGCGGCGCCGGCGGGCACCGGGACCGTCGCGACGTTCTGGGCGACCCAGTCGGCGTCCTTCATGTCGGCCAGCACCGACACCATCCACGGCCCCGAGATGAAAGCGGGGTTGGATCCGTCGGTGAACGCGGCGGTCTGCGAGTCGCCGTAGCCGGAGAGCGGCGCGAGGCCGTCGGTGAAGAACGACGCGTAGTACTCGAGCGCCGAGACGAGCGCGTCGTGGTCCCATGCGTAGGCATCTCCGGCGCTGTTGAGCACCTCGCCGCCGGCCTGGGCGTAGAAGGGCAGGATCACCTGCGTGGAGTCCTCCGCGTCGCCCATCGGCAATTGGATGCCGTGCGCGGCCCCCGCGTCGGTGAAGCCCTTCGCGAAGTCGGTGAGCTCCTCCCACGACGTGGGTGCCGACAGGCCCGCCTTCTCCGCCAGGTCGCTTCGGTAGTAGAGCACGCGGGTCTCCACGTACCACGGGACGGCGTAGGACGCGCCGTCCACCTGAGTCGACTCCGCGGCGGTCGGGTTGAGGGTGGACTCATCGACCACGCCGTCGGGGACGGGCGCGAGTCCCCCCGCCGCGACCATCGAGGGCAGGAGCGACGACCCGATCATGATCGCGTCGGGGACGGTGCCGGCCGCCACCGCGGTCTGGTACTTCGTCATGACGTCCGCCCACGGGATTGTCGTCACCGTGATCTTGGCGTCGGGGTTGGCCTTGGTGAAGGACTCGGAGAAGTCGCCGAGGTTCTCCCCCTCCTCACCCATCGCCCAGATCGTGATCTCGCCGGTGGCGGGGCCGTCATCCAGCGCCTGAGCCGACGGGGCATCGGAACCGGTGGGGGCGTCGTCGGCGCGACCGCAGCCGGCGAGCGCGAGCACCCCGACCATGCCGAGCGCTCCGAGCGCGACCACCCTGCGTGTCTTCTTCATGGAGTCCTCCTCATCGAGATCGAGGGCGGCGTCATGAGCCCTCGACGGTGATCCAAACAAACCTAGCGACTGCTCGCTTAGTTTGTTCACCATAGACTGAGCACGCCAGCACGCGCAAGGGAGACAGCCATGGCCGACGATCGCCCACGGACCGACGCGACACCGACGAACTCCGCAGACGCGGCGCCAACCTCCACCCCCCGCCCCGACCTGCGGCGAGTCCGGGGCGACGCGCGACGCGAACGGATCCTCTCCACGGCCGTCGAGGTGTTCGGCGAGCAGGGCTACCGCGGCACGTCCGTCCGCGAGGTCGCGCGCCGGGTCGGCATCTCCGACGCGGGTCTGCTCCACCACTTCGGCTCCAAGACCGCGCTCCTGGCCGCCACGATCGCCGAGCGCGACGAACGCGATCGGGTGCGTCGTGAGGAGTCGGAGTCTGCGGGCACGTCATTCGTCGACACCATGCGCGAGCAGGTAGCCCGCAACGCCGACTCCCCCGGGCTGGTGGCCCTGCACGTCGTCCTCTCCGCCGAGGCGACCGATCCGCAGCATCCCGCCCACGACTCGTTCCGCGAGCGATATCAGCATCTGCGGCATCAGGACGACGCCGCGTTCCGCCGGCTGCAGGAGGACGGCGACCTGCGCACCGACCTCGACCCGCGCCGGGTCGGCCAGCTCGTCACCGCCATGATGGACGGCCTGCAGCTGCAATGGCTGCTGGACCCGGACGAGGTCGACATGGTGGGCCTGTTCGAGGATTTCCTCCACCTCCTCGGGATCCCGGCTCATCCCACGCCGCCGGGCGCCCGATCCGCGGCACCGGACGACGGGACGCCGTCCAGGTAATTAGCAAGACTAATGAGCTATGCTAAGTAATTGCATGAGCTCGACAGACACCTCCCCCGATCCCACCGTCCACCACGCCCTCGCCTCCGACTTCCGGATGGCCACCTTCCGCCTCGCGCGCCGACTGCGTTCGCAGCGGGCGATCGACAGCATGAGCGACGGCCAGTTCGCCGTGCTCGCGGCGCTCAAGGTGCACGGTCCGCACACGCTCAGCGAGCTCGCCGAGCGCGAGCGGGTGTCGGCGCCGTCGATGAACCGGACCGTGAACTGCCTGGAGGAGTCGGGATACCTCACGCGCACGGCCGCCGACGACGACCGCCGCAAGGTGCGGATCGCCTTGACCCCTGACGGCCTCGCCGTCGTGGAGGAGACGACCCGCCGACGCGACTCCTGGTTGGAGCATTCGCTCGACGAGCTCACCGACGCCGAGCGCGTCACCCTCTCCGCGGCGGCCGAGATCATGCGGAAGGTGGCCGACCGATGAGCGCCATGTTCCGCTCCTTCTCCGTCTTCAACTACCGCGTGTGGTTCATCGGTGCGCTCGTGTCGAACGTCGGCGCGTGGATGCAGGCGACGGCGCTGAGCTGGGTCGTGCTCACGGAGCTGACCGACAACGACGCCGCCGCGATGGGCGTGACCATGGCGCTGCAGTTCGCCCCGCCGCTCCTCCTCGTGAGCGTGACCGGGTGGGTCGCCGATCGCTTCGAGCGCCGCCGGCTGCTGATGCTCACCCAGAGCCTGCTGCTCCTCCTCGGCGCCGCGATCGGCGTGCTCCTGCTCCTCGGCCTCATGACGCTGCCGCTCATGTACACCTTCGCGCTGGCGCTCGGAGTGGTCGCCGCGTTCGACAATCCTGCGCGTCAGGCGTTCGTCTCCGACCTCGTCTCACGCGAGAACGCCTCGAACGCCGTCGCCCTCAACGCCGCCTCGTTCAACGGTGCCCGCATGATCGGGCCGGCCGTCGCCGGGATCGTCATCGTCGCGATCGGCACGGGATGGGTCTTCCTCGTCAACGCCGTGACCTTCCTCGCGATGATCGTGGCCCTCGGCCTCATCCGCACCGACCAGCTCGTCCCCCGCGCCTCCGCACCCGGTGCCGCGCGACTGGCCGACGGGTTCCGCTACGTCGCGGGGCGCCCCGACCTGCTCGTGGCCTTCGTGATGGTGTTCCTCCTCGGAGCGTTCGGGATGAACTTCCCGATCTTCGCGTCGACGATGGCGCTGGAGTTCGGGCAGGAGGCGGACGGATACGGACTCCTCAGCTCGATCCTCGCGATCGGTTCGCTCGCCGGCGCACTCATGGCCGCGCGCCGCGACCGGGCCCGGATCCGCATGGTGATCCTCGGAACCGGCCTGTTCGCGGTCGCCGCCACCGTCTCCGCGTTCATGCCGACCTACTGGCTCTATGCGGCGACCCTCATGGTCACCGGGTTCGCCGTGGTCACCACGCTCACCACCGCCAACGGCTACGTGCAGACGACCACCGACCCGGCCCTGCGCGGGCGGGTGTTGGCGCTCTACATGGCGATCCTCATGGGCGGCACGCCGCTCGGCGCCCCCATCGTGGGATGGGTGGCGGCCGAGTTCGGACCGCGCATCGCGATCCTCGTCGGCGCGGCCGCGGCTCTCGTCGCCTTCGCCATCGGATTCGGCTGGCTCCTCATCTCGGGCCGCCTGCACCGGAACGAGTCCCGCCGCTTCGCGTTGACGATCGAGGAGACCCGGCCCATCGCCGTCGTGGCCCCGGAGGAGTTCAGCGACGAGGTGGCGGCCACGACCCCCATCCGGCTCCCCGACCCTGCCCGCCCCGGCGACGTTGTGGAGCGCCGCCGCACCTCTCCCGACGTCGCTCGGACGGATCGCCGCCATGCCCGCTCCCGCTGACCGCCGGACGCTCCCGGAGCTGCTCGGCATCCAGACGCCGATCGTGCTCGGTCCCTTCGGCGGGATGTCCTCGGTCGCACTGACGGCCGCCGTCAGCGATGCCGGCGGGCTGGGATCGTACGGACTGTACGGCTACGACGGCGAGCGGATCATCGAGACGGCCGCGCACATCCGGGCCGCGACCGACCGACCCTTCGCCCTCAACCTGTGGATGCCCACCGGCACCGAGGTCGCTCCCGGAGAGGTCGACGCCTCCGCCGCGCTCCGGACGGCCGCGCCCCTGTACGACGCCCTCGGGATCCCGGCCCCGATAGGGACGCCTGAGCGTTACCTCGTCGATGTCGAAGAGCAGCTCGAGGCGGTCCTCGATGCCCGTCCCGCCGTCCTCAGCGTCATCTTCGGGATGCCCGACCCCGACACGATGGAGCGCCTCCGTTCCCGCGGCATCCGCGTGATCGCGGGGGCGACGACGGTCGCCGAGGCCCGCACCGTTGCCGCCGCGGGGGCCGACGCGGTGGTCGCGAGCGGCGCCGAAGCGGGCGGACACCGCATCAGCTTCCTGCGACCGGCCGAGGACTCGCTCGTCGGCACGGTCGCCCTCGTCCCGCAGGTGGTCGACGCCGTCGACATCCCCGTGATCGCCGCCGGCGGCATCGCCGACCGCCGCGGGGTCGCCGCCGCCTTCGCCCTCGGTGCCGCCGGAGTCCAGGTGGGGACCGCGTTCCTGCGCACCCCCGAGTCGGCCGCGAGCCCTGCCCATCGCGCCGCCCTCGCTCGCATCTCGGCGGAGGACACCGTGCTCACCCGCGCTGCCACGGGACGCTGGGCGCGCGGGATCCGCAATCGCCTCCTCGAGACGGTGGATGCGGGCGAGGTCGCGCCCTTCCCCGCCCAGAGCTGGGTCGTCGGAGCGCTGCGCGCCGAGGCCAACCGGCGGGGCGACGGAGACCTGCAGTCGCTCTGGTCGGGCCAGGCCGCCGCCCTCTCGAGCGACATCCCGGCGTCCGACCTCTTCGCGGAACTGGCGGCGGGTCTGCCGGAGTGAACCGCGGTCCCGTGGGCGACCTCCGCCATCCCGGCGTTGTCAACCCCGGCGGCCATCGCCGGACACCGCCCTATCCTGGCGGCATGAGCACCCCGGAATCCGACGACCCGCAGACCGCGGCCCCGGCCCAGCCCGTTCAGAACGCCCCGACCGAGCGCGATGCGCCGGAGGAGGACAAGGCGCCCGCCGGTGGCGACGAGACCACCGAGGATCAGCTGGACGCCGACAACGCCGCGGAAGAGGCGACGATCGCCGCTCTCGACCCCGACGACTCCCCCGCCTGACCCGCGGCCCCGCCCCGCCTCAGGCTTCCCGCGTGATCGTGACGGCCACGTGGAGGTTGCTCTTGAAGGGACCGGCGTACACCCCGCGCAGCGGCGGCACGTCGTTGTAGTCGCGCCCGCGTCCCACCAGCACGTGCCGGTCGCCGATCTCGGCGGTATTGGTGGGGTCATACCCCTGCCAGTCGCCGACGTACCACTCCACCCATGCGTGCGACTCGCCCGTCACCGCGACGCCGATCTCGGGGTTCGGATGCGGGTGCAGATACCCCGAGACGTAGCGGGCGGGGATCCCCACGTGGCGCAGCGCGCCGAGGGTGATGTGCGTGATGTCCTGGCACACGCCCTTGCGCTGGAGCCACGCGTCGGCGGCCGTGGAGTGGACCCCGGTGCTCCCCGGCATGTACTCGACGGCGTCGCCGATCGCGCGCGCGATGGCCAGGGCCGCGCCACCCGGGGTGTCGTGCTCGGCGGCGATCGCCTGCGCGATCTCGGCGACCTCGGGGTGCGGCGCGGTCCGCGGGGTCTGCCCACGCATCTCGACGGTGGCGATCTGGCGTTCGGACTCCCGGGCCAGGCGGTCCCAGTCCAGATCGGAGGGCTCCAGCGGCCGCGGACGCACCTCCACGAGGGAGCGCGCCGTGATGCGCAGCGACGAGTGGCCGGCCAGCACGTCGAACGACGCGACCCGCGTGCCGAAGTAGTCGACGTAGTGGTTGACGCTCGAGTTCGGTTCGATGTCCAGCTGCGAGCTCAGTACGAACTGACTGTCCGTCGAGCTCGGCAGCATGCGCGCCTCGTTGTACGACGCACCGACCTCGCCCTCGTAGCTGAACCCGGTCGCGTGCTCGATGCGCAGGCGCTTCATGAGGTCTCTCCGATCCAGCTCGGCTCGGCATGGGTGGGGAAGAAGCGGCTGCGGATGGCCTCCGACGCCTCGCGCGTGACCTTCTGCACCCGATCCATGTGGAGCGGAAGCTCATCGAGGATCTCGGTGATGGGGCGGTACTCGAGGTCGTTGCGGATGCGCCCGAGTGCGCGCAGCACCGTGTTGGAGTGGCCCACGCGGTCGGCGACCGGGTCGATCGCGCGCATGCAGTCCTCCGCGCGCTGGATCGAGTGGATGATCGACCGGGGGAACAAGCGGTCGAGCAGCAGGAACTCCGCCGCGTTGCTCGCGCTCGGCATGCCGCGATAGGTGCGGACGTACGCCTCGTAGGCGCCGCACGACCGGAGGATCGTCGTCCACGACGGTCCCGACGCCTCCGTCAGCGAGCGGGTCGCGAGCATCCGCGCCGTCATGTCGGTGCGCTCGATGGAGCGGCCGAGCGTGAAGAACTGCCACGCCTCGTCGCGGCTCGTCGACGAGTCCGAGATGCCGACGGCGAGCGCCGCCCGCTCGCGCACCCACTGGAAGAACTCGTGCACCTTCTCGTCGTTGAGCCGTCTCGGCATCCGCGAGTAGGTGGTGTTGAGTGTCTCCCACAGCTCGGTGGAGACGATCTCCCGGGCCCGCCGGGCGTTCTCCCGCGCCGCCTGCAGCGAGTAGGCGATGCTCGACGGGTTCTGCCGGTCCACGGCGAGGTGGGTGAGCACGTCGCCCCGCGTGACCCGCTCGACGTCGGCGGGCGGGAAGCTTCCCATGACGCCCATGAGGGAACGGCACGCGGTGTCCTCGTCGATCCACGGGTCTTCCAACAGGAGCTGGAGGTGGACATCGAGGATGCGCGCGGTGCCGTCGGAGCGCTCGATGTAGCGCCCGATCCAGAACAGCGACTCGGCGATGCGGCTCAGCATGATCCCGTCTCCTCGGTGAGAGGAGCGGACGGGACTGCATCCCTGCCCTGCTGCTGCTGCTCCTGCTGCTCCCCGCTGGAGCGGGGCCGGTCCTGCGGGGAATGGGCCTGTTCGTCCTGCGGGTCGTAGATGATCGTGATCGCCTCGGTGACCGACGCCTGTTCGGCCACGAGCCCGGCGAGGTTCTGTCCCTGCGCGTACTCGGAGCTGCGCGGGGCGTCGCCGCCGACGATCCACGTGTCTTTCGATCCGCCGCCCTGGCTGGAGTTGACGACGAGCTGCCCTTCGGGAAGCGCGACACGGGTGAGGCCGCCCGGCAGCACCCACACGTCGTCGCCGTTGTTCACGGCGAAGGGGCGGAGGTCGGCGTGACGGGGGCGCATCCCCTCCTCCACGAGGGTCGGGATGGTGGAGAGCATCACCACCGGCTGCGCGATCCATCCGCGCGGATCGGTCAGCAGCTTCGCGCGCAGCGTCTCCAGTTCGGCGGGACTTGCATCGGGCCCCACGACCAGGCCCTTGCCGCCCGAGCCGTCGACGGGTTTGACGACGAGCTCGTCGAGCCGGTCGAGCACCTCTTCCAGCGCGTCCGGGTCCTCCAGGCGCCACGTGTCCACGTTCTTCAGGACCGGTTCCTCGGCGAGGTAGTACCGGATGAGGTCGGGCACGTACGTGTAGAGGAGCTTGTCGTCGGCGACGCCGTTGCCGACCGCGTTGGCGATCGTGACGTTGCCGAGCCGCGCGGCCAGCATGAGACCGGGGGCACCCAGCATCGAGTCGGCGCGGAACTGCAGCGGGTCGAGGAAGTCGTCGTCGACACGGCGGTAGATGACATCCACCCGCCGCGGTCCACGCGTCGTGCGCATGAACACCTTCCCGCCGACGCACTGCAGGTCGCGCCCCTCCACGAGCTCCAGCCCCATGAGCCGGGCGAGGAGGGTGTGCTCGAAGTAGGCGGAGTTGTAGACACCCGGGGTCAGGACGACGACGTTGGGGTCGTCGATCCCGGGCGGGGCCGAGGCGCGCAGGGCCTGGAGGAGCTTGTTCGGGTAGTCGCCCACCGGCTGCACGCGCATCGAGACGAACAGCTCTGGAAGCGTCTGCGCCATCACCCGGCGATTGGAGATCACGTAGGAGACCCCGGAGGGCACCCGGACGTTGTCCTCCAGCACGCGCATCTCACCGTGCTCATCGCGGATGAGGTCGATCCCCGCCACCTGGATGCGCACGCCGTTGGCGGAGCGGATCCCCGCCGCCTGCCGGTAGAAGTACTGCGACGAGGCGATGAGCGCGGCAGGGAGCACGCCGTCGCGGACGCAGTGCTGGTGACCGTAGGCGTCGTCGAGGAAGGCTTCCAGGGCGCGCACCCGCTGGGTGACTCCGCGTTCGATGCGCGACCATTCGTCGTACTCGATGACGCGGGGCACCGCATCCAGCGGGAAGGGACGCTCCTCGCCCGCGAAGTCGAACGTCACCCCCTGCGCGAGGTACGAGCTGGCGAGCGAGTCGGTGCGCCCGCGCAGCTCCTCCTGCGTCATCCGCGCGAGCGTGTGGTACAGCTCGCGATAGGCCGAACGCGATTCGGCCGGGGCTCCCGGGTGCGGCGGATGACCGAACATCTCGTCGAATGCCGGCACCCCCGACGGCGTCTTCCTCGGGGCCAGCGTGGAGCCGTATCCGTCGAACAGGTCACCCATGACATGAGCCTAGTCCGGGCCGTGTTTCCAGAAGATGACGGAGCCGCGGCGTCCCGGTGGAGAGCCCCAACATGCGCGCGCGACACAGGAGCACTCCGCTGGACAGGACGTCTCACGCCCGGCCGTCCTGCACTCCGGATTTCTCCTGCCCGCGTGCGGGAGCCTCCCGCACGCGCGGGGTCAGCCGGCGAGGACCACGCGGAGCTGTTCGATCGCCCAGTCGATCTCGGTCGCCCGGATGACCAGCGGCGGCGCGATGCGGATGGTCTGGCCCTGGGTGTCCTTCACCAGCACGCCGCGCCCGAGAAGCCGCTCGGCCACCTCGCGCCCCGTCCCCACCGCCGGGTCGATGTCGACACCGGCCCACAGCCCCGCCACCCGCACGGCGGTGACGCCGTGTCCCACGAGAGCGCGCAGCCGCTCGTCGAGATGCGCGCCGAGGGCCTGCGCCCGCGTCTGGAACTCACCCGAGGCGAGCATCTCGACCACGCGCGTGCCGACCGCAGTCGCGAGGGGGTTGCCGCCGAACGTGGAGCCATGCTCCCCCGGGCGGATCACCCCGAGCACGTCGCGATCGGCGACGACGGCCGACAACGGCACGATGCCGCCGCCGAGCGCCTTGCCGAGCAGGTACACGTCGGGCACGACGCCCTCCCGATCGCACGCGAACGTGGTGCCGACGCGGGCGAGTCCCGATTGGATCTCGTCGGCGATGAACAGCACGCGGTGTCGATCGCACAGCTCACGCACCGCACGCAGGTAGCCCTCCGGCGGGATCACGACGCCGGCTTCGCCCTGGATGGGCTCGATCAGCACGGCCGCCGTGTTCTCGTCGATGGCCGCCGCGATCGCCTCCGCGTCGCCATAGGGCACCGACACGAACCCGGGCGTGTAGGGACCGAAGTCGTCCCGCGCCTGGGGGTCGTCGCTGAAGCTCACGATCGTGGTGGTGCGCCCGTGGAAGTTGCCGTGGGCGACGATGACGGTCGCCTTGCCCTCCGGCACGCCCTTCACGCGGTAGGCCCACGCCCGCGCCACCTTGACACCGGTCTCCACCGCCTCGGCGCCGGTGTTCATCGGCAGCACGAGGTCCTTGCCGCTGAGCTCGGCCAGGGCAGCGGCGAAGGCTCCGAGCCGGTCGTTGTGGAACGCGCGACTGATGAGGGTGATACGGCCGAGCTGTTCGGTCGCCGCGGCGATGAGCGCGGGGTGGCGGTGCCCGAAGTTCACGGCCGAATAGGCCGAGAGGAGATCGAGGTAGCGCTTGCCCTCGATGTCGGTGACCCACGCGCCCTCCCCGCGCGCGACCACCACCGGCAGCGGGTGATAGTTGTGGGCGACGTGCTCTTCTTCCGCAGCGATCACGTCGCGCGTGGAGTCGTCCAGGGCGGGGATGGTCATCGGGTACCTCGCAGTTCGAGTGTGCAGCACTTGATCCCGCCGCCCCCGAGCAGGAGCTCGGACAGGTCGATCGGGATGGGACGGTAGCCGCGCTCACGCAGCTGCTCCGCGAACCCGGTCGCCCGCGGCGACAGGAGGACGTTGAGACCGTCAGAGGCGGAGTTGAGTCCGAACACGGCACCGTCGTCGTCGGAGACCCGGATGGCGTCGGGGAACCGGCGCTCGAGCATCGCCCGCGAGGTGTCGTCGAACGCCGACGGCAGGTAGGCGATCGTCGCCGCGGCCACACCACCCTCCCCCTGCACGGGATCGAGCACCGAGATCGCCGTGTCGAGGTGGTAGAACCGGGGGTCGACGAGGGTCAGGGACAGCACCTCGCGATCGAAGACCTCGGAGACCTCGCGGTGACTCGACGGGTCGGAGCGGAAGCCGCTCCCGGCGAGGATCGTGTCTCCCACAAGGAGGAAGTCGCCCTCGCCCTCCTGCACCGCTCGCGGCTCGACGACCTCGAAGCCGTGCGCGGCGAACCAGTCCATGAACGGCCGCTCCTCGCCGCGACGCTCATCGACGCGGAACTTCACACCGAGGGCGCGTCCATCGATCACGAAGCCCCCGTTCGCGGTGTAGACCATGTCGGGGAGTCCCGGAACCGGATCGATCAGCTCGATCTCGTGGCCGAGGGCGAGGTAGGTGTCGTAGAGCGTCTGCCACTGCGCGAGAGCCTTGCCGGTGTCGGTCGGGAGCGACGGCTCCATCCACGGATTGATCCGGTAGCTGACCGTGAAGTACTCCGGCCGGCACATGAGGTAGCGGCGGTGCTGCGCGATGCGCTCGGGGGCGGATTCGAAGCGGGTGGACATGAGGCTCCTCGGACTGCCGGCGGCGGACGCTGTCCCCGGGCCCGGCGGCCCTTCGACCCGCGCTCGGGAAGAGCATCGGGGAAAGGTCGTCACGGGCACGCCGTGGGCCCATTCTGTCAGACGGCCGCGACATTCCGCGGCGTGCGGAACGTCGGCAGCCACCGCTGGTTCAGCGCACGACGACGACCTTGCCGACGGTGTGCCCTGCGTCGACATGGGCCACGGCCGCATCGGCCTCCACCAAGGGCCACGTGCGCTCGATATACGGCACGAGGTCGCCGCGGGCGGCGAGAGCGAGGAGCTCGGTCGTGATCGGTGCCTTCGGCGTGGCCGCGAGGAAGCGCAGCCGGCGCCGGGACCCGATCGATAGGACGGCACCGCGCACCATCCGTCCGAGCGGCCCGAACACCCGGTTCACCCCACCCGAGACTCCCACCACGAGACCGCCGTCGCGCACCAGTCGTTGCAGGGCGCGGAGGGGGACCGTGCCCCCCACGTCGATCACGGCGTCGTACCCGCCTTCGACGGTCTCCGGATCGGCGGTGCGATAGTCGACGACGGTCTCGGCGCCCCACTCCCGGACGAGGTCGCGGGCCCGCGTTCCGCACCACGCGTCCACGCGCGCGCCCCGCAGGACCGCGAGCCGGACGGTGAACGAGCCGACTCCTCCCCCCGCCCCCACCACGAGCACGCGGTCGCCCGCGGCCACCCCGGCGAGGTCGAGCGCCTGCCAGGCGGTACCCCCGGCCAGCGGAAGGGCCGCCGCCGTGACGAAGGAGACGCCGGCCGGAACCACGACCAGGCGAGGCGCGGGCGCCACCACCCGCTCGGCCAGCCCACCGCCGCTGATCTCTCCCACCACCCGGTCGCCGACCCGCAGCCACGTGACCGCGGAGCCGACGGCGAGCACCGTTCCCGCGATGTCCCGCCCCGGAATCGGCGTTCGCGGTCGACGGATGCCGAAGGCGAGCCGGATCAGCAGCGGATCGCCGCGGAGAATGCGCACGTCGGCCGAGTTGAGGCCGGTGGCGGCGATCTCCACCAGGACGTCGTCGGGACCGAGCTCGCGAAGGGGAGCATCCCCCACTCGAGCACCTCGGGCGAGCCGTAGCGGGTCTGACTCCAGGCGTGTGAGTGCGATCGGTCGGTGGTGGCGGTCATGATTCCTCCGGATAGTGGAAGAGGTCGTCGAGGCGCGCCTCGAGGACGCGGGAGATCTGGAAGGCGAGCTCGAGCGTGGGCGAGTAGCGCCCCTGCTCGATCGCGATGAGGGTCTGTCTCGTGACGCCGACGCGGGCGGCGAGGGCCGCCTGGGTGAGCCCGGCGGCTTCGCGGAACGCGCGGATGTCGTTGGTGACGCGGGTCGGCCTGACCATCAGAGCAGTCCCCGCCGGTAGGCGACCAGCTGTGCGATCGATCCGAGTGACGAGGCGAGGAAGAAGCCGAGGAAGATCGCGTGGCCGATCCAGAACGCCGGCGCATCGACCATGGCCAGCACGAGCGCGGTGAGCGCTCCGAGGACGGTGAAGGCTCGCCCGACCCGGTCGCCCATGCGCTCGATGTCGCGGTCGCGGACGTCGGCCCGATGCTCGGTCTCGGGATCGCGGAGGCCGGCGAGGATGCCCCAGACGATGCTGACGAGAATGGCCAGGATCAGAGCGCCGCCCACGCAGGCGACCATCGGCCACTGCCACCCGATCGCCTCGACGGGAGCGCGCCCCAGCTGGGGGGCGACGATCGCCGCGTAGACGGCCACCCCGAGGAGAGAGGCTCCCAGCCCCGACCACACGTTGCGCTCCGCGTATCCCATCGCGTCCTCCCGATGTCAAGATTTCTTTACATTGCTGACGGTAGCGCGACGACTCTCGTCGTGTCAAGAATTCTTTACTTCTTCGCCCACACGCGGGGATCTGCGATGCTGTGGGCATGGCACGACGTTCGGGGGAAGAGACCCGCGCGCTCCTGCTGCGCGTGGGGATGCAGATGCTGCTGGAGCGCGGGGTGAGCGCGGGCGTGCAGCACATCCGGCTGCAAGACGTGCTGCGCCGGGCGGGACTGACGACCGGTGCCGCCTACCGGCTGTGGGCCGACCAGACCGACTACCAGCGCGATCTCTCCGTCGCGATGGTGCGCCTGCGTCTGAGCGCCCCCACGGACTACGCGCGGAGCGCGGTGGAGAGCCTCATCGCCGCCGGAGCCAGCGGAGACGACGTCATCCGCGCGGCAGCGGCCTCTCACGTCCGCTCCGCCGCCCTCGACAGTGACGATCCCGACGACGTCGCCGACGGACAGTCGTTCCTCGTCGCCCTCGCCCTGCGGACCACCTCCCACACCTGGCCGGAACTGCGCGAGGCCAGCCGGGAGCGGCACCGCGAGTCGATCGCGGCCTTCGCGGAGTTCTATCAGTTCCTGATGGACGCGTACGGACTGCGGATGAAGTCTCCCCTGCGCATCGAGGACTTCACGGAGGCCATGGCTGCGATGGGCGAAGGCTTCGCCATTCGCGCCCTGGAGGGGATCGCGCACCCCACGTACGAGGCGACGGCCGACGACGACGTGCCGGAAGGGCCCTGGTCGCTGTTCGCACTGGGCGTGCGGGCGCTCGTCAACGAGTTCATGGTGCCGATCGATGCCGACGATGCTCCGGGACGCTGACGCGGCTCCGGAAATCCTCGCGCGATGCCCCGGGCTGTCAGCCGCGGAGCTCTGGGGCCGAGCGATCCCGACCCCAGAGCGACACTCCCCCCGGAATGTCGCGGACGGTCCTCGGCTCGGCCGAGCTGGAACGGACCTCCGCGTGGCGCTCCCCAGAGGCGCCGTAGCTATGGTGGCCCCCGTGGCCGTCACGGCGCCAGAAAGATAAGTTGTTTCTCCAAACAGGGTCGTCGTGCCTCACTCGACCCGCCCTCCCGAGGAGCCCCGATGCCCCGACGTACCGCTGAACAGACCCGAGCGCTGCTGCTCAAGGTCGGCCTGTCGATGCTCCTGGAACGGGGAGCCAGCGCGGGCGTGCACCACATCAAGCTGCAGGAGGTGCTCCGTCGCACCGGCCTCACGACGGGCGCGGCCTATCGGATCTGGTCCGACCAGACCGACTACCAGCGCGACCTCGCCGTCGCGATGGTGCGGCTGCGCTTCTCGCCTCCCGCGCGAGCCGCCGAGGGGGCGATCCAGGAGCTGACCGACGGTCCCGTCACGATGGACGACGTCATCCGCGTGGCCGCCCAGTCCCATGTTCCCGTGCGCTCCCCCGACGACGCGGTCTCGCCCGACTCCCGCGCGTTCCTCATCGCGCTGTGCCTGCGCGCAGGCGCGGACACCTGGCCGGAACTGCGCGAGGCGGCCCAGGAGCGCCACGCCGAGTCGATCGAGGAGTTCACGCGCTTCTACGGTGACCTGATGGCCCGGTTCGGCTACCGGATGCGCACGCCCTACACGCTCGTCGATTTCGCCGAAGCGATGGCGGCGCTCGGTGAGGGCTTCTCCCTGCGGAGCGTCGAGGGCCTCGCACATCCGCAGATCACGATCACCGACTCCGACGAAGGACCCTCCGGCGTCTGGACGCTCTTCGGGATCGCCGTGCGCGGTCTCGTCAACGAGTTCATGGTCCGCACCTCGGAGTCCCCGCCGGTCTCCGCCTCCTCGACGACACCCGCGCACGAGGACGCCCCGCCCGGTGGCTCACCGGACGGGGCGGAGGATTCCTCGACGGCGCGTTAGGAGATCGCCGTCTTGGCGCGCACGACCGCGTAGTACGAGAGCGCGATCGAGCGGCATTGGTATCGCAACGGGTTGTACTTGCCGAACGTCTTGTCGCACTCCGAGAGCATGTAGCCGCGGAACGAGGAGTCGCAGCTGCTGCGCTTGACCTTCTTCGCCTCGATGCACATGTCGTGGCGTGCGCACGGGCCCTTGAAGTTGGCGTTGTACCAGCCGTCCGGGGACTTCGTGCAGAAGTCGTGCAGCGTCTTGTTCTTCTTGGCGTTGGGGTTGTAGCAGTAGCCCTTGGGCACCGTGACGTGCTTGCTGCTGGGGCGCGTGAACGCCTTGCATCCCGAGGCCGCCTTGACGACGGGGCCCGCCGTGATCGCGGCGGCGATGCTCGCGGGGGCAGTGAGGGCCTCGGTCGTCTGAGGCGCCGCCGTCGCCGGCGAGGCCGCCAGCAGGCTCGCGCCGAGCACCACCGATGCCACGAGGGCGGCCGCGCGGGCCAGCGCCGGTCGCGGCGTCCTGAACTTCTTCATCTCCGGTCTCCGTCCCCCGGCTCCCCGTGAGCCGGACATGTCCATGCTCACGCGACGCCCCCGCGGAAACGAAGCAAGATAATCGATTTCCGCTCGCGCGCGGGGCGTTCAGAAGCAGGGGCTTCTCAGAGACCGACGCGCTCCGTCCACGCGTTGGAGAACCGACGCTCGGGATCGCGGCGCGCGCGCAGGGCCTGCGCGTCCGCCCATCGGGGATAGCGCGCCGAGACCGCGGCGCCGTCGAGGGTGAACAGCTTCCCCCAGTGCGGGCGGGCCGTCGGCGGCAGCACCTCCTCCAGCTGCGGCAGGAACGCGCGGACGGCGGCCTCATCGGGGCGCCAGGTGAAGTGGAGGGCCACCGCGTCCGCGCCGGCGGCCATGCTCAGCCACAGGTCGTCGGCCGCGACCGTCCGCACCTCACACACGAGCAGGAGCGCGGCGATGTCGGGGGCGAGCTCTCGGAGGGCGGTGATGGCGGGAACCAGGTCGCCGCGCGGCACGAGGTACTCGCTCTGCAGTTCGTCTCCGGCCGACGGAGTGAACGCGAGGCGGAAGTGAGGCAGCCGGTCGTACCAAGGGCCGCGGAGCCCCTGCTGCGGCGTGCAGGGTTGCGGGTCGATGCCCGGGAGCGGATGCCGCGGCCCGTCGGCGGGGCGACCCCCGAGGTCGGTGAGATCCACGGCGCCGGTGCGCGTCTTCATCCACACCTGGTCGATCGCGTCCGCCGAGCGCCACGTCGTGAACAGGCTCACGCTGTCGGCGCGGGCCTGGAGGTCGTCGAAGGCGGCGAGCGCGTCGTCCCAGCCCACGCCCTCGAAGACGGTCTGGGCGACCTCGTACGTCGGCTCGACGTCGAGCTCGAGGGCCGTGACGATGCCGAGAGCGCCGAGGCCCACGACCGACCCCGCGAAGTCGTCGTCGCCGCGCGCCACCCGCACGACCTCGCCGCGCCCGTCGACGAGCTCGAGGGCGGCGACTTGAGTCGCGAGCGAGCCGATGCGGGCGCCCGAGCCGTGCGTGCCGGTCGCCACCGCTCCCGCGATGGAGATGTGCGGGAGGGAGGCGAGGTTCGCGAGGGCGTATCCGCGGTCGTCGAGCCACGGAGCGAGGTCGCCGTAGCGGACCCCGCCCGACACCCGCACGACCCCGCGTTCCTCGTCGAGCTCGGGCTCGGTGCCGAGCTCTGCCAACGAGATCAGCACGCCGTCGGTGTCGGCGATGTCGGAGAACGAGTGACGGCTGCCGAGAGCACGCACGTGCCGGGAGGACACCACCGCGTCGGCGAGTTCGTCGCGCGTCCGCGGGGCGATGAGCCGCTGCGCCCGGTAGGAGAGGTTGCCTGCCCAATTCCGTCCGACGTCGCTCATCGGTGCTCCTTCGCTCCGGATCCCCGCCGACCGGACGGATCCTCTGTCGAGGGTATCCGCGCCCGCGGCCGGCGCGGCGCGCTCGCAGAACGGTCGTCGTCGCCTCTAGTCCAGAGTCTGCACACCACGGGTCCCGTGTGATGACTCGTTGCAGGTCGAGAATGGCGAGTACCCGAACGGGCAGGAAGCCGGTGTCTTCTGAGCCCCCCTCGTCCCACATCGCTCACTGACCAATGTCACCGGAGCAGGACGCGGGATACGCTGTCCGCGTGTCGAGGTCGGGACGGGCAGCTGCCGGTGCAGTCGCCGCGGTAGCGGTACTGCAGATCGTGACAGCGGTCGCGACAACGGCCATCTGGGTGTCACACACCATGTTCGCCGGCAACACCTGCTCGCCCGAGTGTGAGGGGGCAGAGGCTGGCCAAGCCGGCATGCTGTTCTTCGCCTTCACCGTCGGGAGTTTCGTTCTGACAGCCGTCGGCGTGGTGGTGGCCTGGCGGAAAGAGGTCGACCTCGCGTGGCTGCCGCTCGTGAGCAGCGCGATGATCGTTGTCGGCCTTCTTCTCGCGTTGGCGCTGTTCGACCAGGCGATGAGCTGAACGCCTGATCCCGCGGGATGGTCGTCGCTAGATGACCTCGGCGAAGGTCGGATCGGGGTTCCCGAAGCGGTGCGCCGTGATCGTGACGGACTGCTCGTGCAGGAAGGGCAGGAGCTCGAGGCGGCCTGCCGTGGTCACCTCGTTGTCGTAGACGGCGATGTCGGGGTCGCCCTCGACCGCGACGGCCAGGGCGGAATGCGCCTGGGCCACCGCCTCGCGCGAACCGATGAGCCGCACCCGTCGGGCATCCCCGGCGCGCAGGCGCTCCGTCCAATCCGCCTCGTCCTCGACGAAGACCGGGACGTCGAGGTCGCCGAGCGCACGGCGGACCGCCGCGGGGATCGCCACGGGAGCACTGAGGGTGATCTCCGATCCCGCACGCACCCCCGCCACGACGACCCGCAGCACCGCCTGCCACGTGGCGTCGGCGGTCGCGCGGAGCGAGACGGGCACCGGCCGGTAGCGGAAGAGGTTGCGCTCCACCCCGAGCCCGGAGACGTCCTTGACGCGCCCGAACTCACGGTCCCACGCGACGGCATCCGAGAGCGCGCCCCGGCGGAGCCACTCGAACGCGTCGTAGTCGAGCGTCGGCTGGGCGGCCTCGATGACGCCCGTGATGCGCGGATCCAGGCCCCGCAAGTGCAGCGTCGAGGACTGTGCCACACCCGCCGACGCGCGCCAGGAACCGAGCCCGATCAGGTAGTTCGGCCCTCCCGCCTTGGTGCCCGCTCCCACCGACGAGCGCTTCCAGCCGCCGAAGGGCTGGCGCTGCACGATCGCGCCGGTGATGCCGCGGTTGACGTAGAGGTTCCCCGCCTCCACCTCCTCCAGCCACCGGGCGAGGTCTTCCGGGTCCTGGGTGCACAGGCCCGCGGTCAGCCCGTATGCGACGGCGTTCTGGAGCTCGATCGCCTCCGCCAGCGACGAGGCGTGCATGATCCCGAGGACCGGGCCGAAGAACTCCTCCAGGTGGAACCGGGAGCCGGGGCGGACGCCGGTGCGCACGCCGGGCGTCCACAGCCGGCCTTCGTAGGGAGGCGGCGCCGCGACCGGGGAGGGCTCCACGAGCCACTTCTCGCCGTCGTCGAGCGTCGTCAGTGCCCACTCCAGCTTTCCGCGGGGCACCTCGACGACGGGCCCGACCTCGCTGAGCGGGTCGGAAGGAGGACCCACGCGCAGCGACTGGACGGCGTCGACGAGCTGACGCGAGAAGCGCTCGGAGCGGGCGACGGGGCCGACGAGGATCGCGAGAGAGGCGGCGGAGCACTTCTGTCCGGCGTGCCCGAACGCGCTCTTGACGAGGTCGGAGACGGCGAGGTCGAGGTCGGCGGAGGGCATGACGATCATCGCGTTCTTGCCACTGGTCTCGGCCAGCAGCGGCAGGTCGGGACGCCACGAGCGGAAGAGCGCGGCCGTCTCCCACGCACCCGTGAGAATCACGCGGTCGACCGCCGGGTGCGAGACGAGCCGCTGCCCCACCTCCCCCTCCTCGAGGGTGGCAAGAGCCAGGACGTCTCGAGAGACCCCGGCGTCGTCGAGGGCCTGCCACAGCGTCTCCGCGATGACCGCGCCACAGCGCGAGGCCTGCGGGGCGGGCTTGAACACGACGCCCGACCCCGCGGCGAGCGCGGCCAGAACACCGCCCGCGGGGATCGCGAGCGGGAAGTTCCAGGGCGGGGTCACCACCGTGACGCGTGCCGGCTGGAACACCGCTCCGCTCACGCGGTCGAGCTCGAGGGAGGTCGCGGCGTAGTACCGGGCGAAGTCGACCGCTTCGCTCACCTCGACATCGGCCTCGGCGAACACCTTTCCGGTCTCCGACGCGGCGACCTCGATCAGCTCGCCCCGGCGGGCTTCGAGGAGGTCGGCGGCGCGGCGGAGGACGGCCGCCCGGTCACGCGCGGCGAGGGCTCCCCACGCCTCCGCGGCCGCCTGTACGCGACCGACCACGACGTCGACCACCTCGGTCGTCTCGATGCGGGCCGCCGCGACGGTATCGGTCCCGGCCGTCGACGTCTCGATCCGGGCGACGATCTCCCGCGCCCACTCGCGCACGGACGGAAGCGCGGGATCGGAATCCGCCGCATTGTGGAAGCCGGGAGCGCCCTCGTTCACGGCCGCGCTCTGGCGGGGCTCGAACACCGCGGTGCCGGCGAACTCGTCGGCGCCGTCGGCGATCGACAGCACGGCCTGCGTGAGTGCGGGCTCCTCCGCCTCCGGCGTCCGGTCGGCCTCCGGTGCCCGGGTGGTCTCGGGCGCCGGGTCAGCCGGCGGGGCGGCGTCGGACTCGCCGCGCACCTGGCGGCGGGCGGGACCCACCGGGAGAGCGGGATCGGCCGACCGCTCGACCGACCGCACGAAGCGATCCCGTTCCCGCGCGAACAGAGCGGGGTCGGTCGCCAGCTCGAATGCGGCGGAGAGGAAGTTGTCGCTCGAGGCGTTCTCCTCCAGGCGCCGCACGAGGTAGCTGATCGCGACGTCGAACTCGTCCGGGCGCACCACGGGGACGTAGAGGAGGACGTGGCCGACCTCGCGAGCGACCGCCTCGACCTGCCCCTGGGCCATGCCGAGCAGCATCTCGAACTCGATGTCGTCGCGCACGCCGCGCTGCCCCGCGAGCAGCCACGCATAGGCGATGTCGAAGAGGTTGTGACCGGCCACCCCCAGACGCACCGCACCGGTGTTCTCCGGGTGCAGCGCCTCGTCGAGGCAGCGCACGTAGCTCGCGTCCGAGTCGAGCTTGGAGGCGTGGGTGGCGACCTCCCAGCCGTGCATGATCGCATCGACCCGTTCCATCGCGAGGTTCGCGCCCTTGACGAGTCGGACCTTGATGCGGGCCCCGCCCGCGGCCACGCGCTCGCGGGCCCACGCGGTGAGCTCCTGCAGTGCGGGAAGGGCATCGGGCAGGTAGGCCTGCAGCACGATGCCCGCTTCGAGTCCGTGGAGCCGGGAGTCGGCGAGCAGCCGCGTGAACACCGCGATCGTCAGATCGAGATCGCGGTACTCCTCCATGTCGAGGTTGAGGAAGGTGCCGCGCTCGGCGGCCGTGAGGTACAGCGGGAGAAGGCGTTCCACGACCACGCTCACCGTCTCGTCGAAGGCCCACATCGAGATGTGACTCGCGATGGCGGACACCTTCACCGACACGTAGTCGACGTCGTCGCGGCGCACGAGCTCGTGGATGCCCTCGAGGCGGCGGCGCGCCTCGCCCTCGCCGAGGACGGCCTCGCCGAGCAGATTGAGATTGAGCCGGGCGCCCGACTCACGGATCTTCGCGATGGCCGGGCCGAGCTTCTCGGGGCGGGCGTCGACGACGAGGTGACCGACCATCTCCCGCAGGGCCCGCCGGGCGAGGGGAACGGTCGGAGCGGGAAGGACGGGGGCCACCGCTCCCCCGACGCGCACGGCAGCACGCAGGTACCACGGCAGGAAGTCGGGAACGAGCGGCGCGACGCGGCTGAGGTTGGCGGCGGCGGCGGTGAGGCTCTCGGGCCGCATCACCCCGTCGACGAAGCCGATCGTGAAGGGCAGGCCGTTGTCGTCCTTCAGGACGCCGGCGAGACGCTCCGCCGCGGGATCGATGGCGGCGTCGGCCGATTCGGCCACCCAGCGCTGCGCGAGTGCGATCGCACGCTCGACGAGGCCTCCCGTGGTCTTGCTCATGTCCTCCCCCTTCCGCGCCGGAGCGCGATGCCCATCCCGCCAGAGTGAGGCATCGGCATGCATCGAGAAAAGCGATGATCTGCGATCATTATCCTTCAGCTTCTCCGATGAATGGAGCCTCCCGGTGTTCGAGTTGCGGCGTCTGCGTCTGCTCCACGAGCTCGCCCTCCGCGGGACCCTGGCAGCGGTCGCCGAAGCTCTCTCGTTCAGTCCTTCCACCATCTCTCAGCAGTTGGCGCAGTTGGAGCGTGACGCCGGCGTTCCGCTGCTCGCGCCCGATGGACGGCGCGTGCGCCTGACCGAGCACGGCGCGGCCCTGGCCGCCTACGCGGCGCGGGCCCTCGCGGAGGACGAGAAGATCCGCGCCGAGCTCGAATCGCTGCGCCCCGGGTGGGCGCCCGTGCGCGTCGCGGTGCTGCAGACGGCGGCGCGCGCCCTCGTCCCCGCTGCCCTGACGCTGTTGTCTGCCCGCGCCCCGGACGTGCGGGTGGAGGTGGCCGAGGTGCCGCCCGAGGACGGGTTGTTCGAGCTGTCGGCGCGGGGGTTCGACCTCGTCATCGCGGAGCAGTACCCGGGCCACACCCGCGAGCATCGGTCGGGGCTTGCGCGCGAGATCGTCGGGAGCGATCCCGTCCGTCTCGCCTCACGCGACGCTGTCCCGGGCCTCGCCGCCCTCCGTGATCGGCCGTGGGTGATGGAGCCGCGTGGCACCGCTGCCCGGGAGTGGGCGATGCAGCAGTGCCGGGCGGTCGGGTTCGAGCCCGACGTCCGCTTCGAGCTCGCCGACCTCACCGCGCACGTGCAGCTGATCGCGGCCGGCCACGCGGTCGGGATGCTCCCCGACCTGCTCTGGGCCGGGCAACCGCCCGCCGTTCACCTCACCGATCTTCCCGGGTCTCCCGTGCGCGAGATCTTCACCGCGGTCCGGCGGTCCGAGGCGGAACGGCCGAGCATCCGGCGCGTGCGCGAAGCCCTGGCCGACGCGTTCGCGTCGCGACCCGTTCTCTAGGCTGACGCCGTGACGCCGGCGGAGTGTCCGTGCGCCTCGCGCTTCGCCGCGCTTACTCCCAGGTGCTCGGCGCCGGCGCCTTCGTCGACGGGAGCGCGGAACCGGCGGCCCAGTCGGTCACCCAGTCGGGAAGCGGCGGGAGGTCGTCGGGGCGATGGAGGGCCTGGAAGAGCTCGTCGGTGTTGACGACGCCACCGCTCCGGCGCAGGAACCGCGCGCGGACGATCATCTCCGCGTAGATCTCGCCGTCGACGACGGCGCGGTGGATCTGGTACACCGCCTTGTCGTCGTGGCCGTACAGGCGCGACTCCACCGTGAAGCGCTGCCACAGCTGCAGCGACTTGCGAAAACTCACCGTCTCACTCGCCACGACGGCGTACCAGCCCTGGGCGTTCATGGCGTCCCAGATGCCCGTGCGGATGAGGAGGTCGAACCGGCCGAGGTCGAACAGCGAGGCGTAGCGACCGTTGTTCATGTGGCCGAGGAGATCGATGTCGGTGGGCAGTGTGCGCAGCTTCAGCCGACCGACGGAGGTGGGTGGCATCGCGCCCCGGCGACGCAGCAGCACCTTCGCGCGCCAGATCGTCAGCAGGGTTCGCCACCACACATTCACGAGGCGCGATGCTATCGACAACGGTGTGCGGAACGCGAAATCCGTTGTCGGTTCCCCACAGTCCTCTGTGTCGCGTTTGTTACGGCTTCGACCGATTTCGTGATTGCCTCCCGCGGACGTAGAGTCTGGCCATGGATGCCGAACTCCAGACCGACACCGTCGTCCGTCCCGTTCG
Source organism: Microbacterium sp. TNHR37B (assembly GCF_001620065.1). Taxonomy (GTDB): domain Bacteria; phylum Actinomycetota; class Actinomycetes; order Actinomycetales; family Microbacteriaceae; genus Microbacterium. The sequence goes on along the minus strand of NZ_LQGV01000004.1, from coordinate 133,913 downwards.
TGATGTCGATGCCGAGGCGCTCGGCCGCGTGCACGCCGCCTGCTGGCACGAGACGTACGACCACCTCATCAGCCACGCCGCGCTGGAGAACGTCTCTCCCAAGCGGCTGGCGGAACTGTGGACGCATTGGGCGCAGCAGGGCCCCGAGTTCCGCATGGTCGCCGCGCTCGTCGACGGAGAGATCGTGGGCTTCGCCGGCTCCGGTCCGGCGCGTGACCGCGATGCGCCTCGCAACCGCGAGCTGTACTTCATCTATCTGCTCGACCGCTTCCACGGGACCGGCATCGGGCAGAAGCTGTTCGACGCCGTGGGCGCCGATGACGACCTCTACCTCTGGGTCGCCGAGGACAACCCCCGTGCGCACCGCTTCTACACGCGCAACGGCTTCTCGCTCGACGGCGCGACCCACACCGAGCCCTTCCTCGGCGAGACGCTGACCGAAGTCCGCTTCGTCCGCTGACCCCCTCGCCGCGGCGCACCTTCGCGCCCGTCCTCTGTTGCTCAGGTCTGCCGCCCGTCGCTCAGGTCCGCCGCCCGTCGCTCAGGTCCGCCGCCCGTCGCTCAGGTGGCGCATTTCGCGGGTTCCCCGTCGCTCAGGTGGCGCATTTCGCGGGTTCCCCGTCGCTCAGGTGGCGCATTTCGCGGGCTCCGCTCCGCTGAAGCAGCCACTCGCGCCACCTGAGCAGCTGCGCCCCCGCCCCGCAGCCACGAGCCCGAACAGCCCCGTCGCTCAGGTGGCGCACCTTGCGGGTTCCCCCTCGCTGAGGCAACCATTCGTGCCACCTGAGCGGATCTGCAGGGGAAGGGGAAAGGGGCAGGGGAAGGGGAGAGAGGGTCAGCGCCAGCCGCGGCGGCGGAGCGCGGCCTTGACCATCTCCACGCCATCTCGCGAGCGCACATGTCGCGCCGTCAGGCGCACGACATCCCACCCCTCCGCCGTATAGGCCGCGTACTTCTCGATGTCCCGATCCCACTGACGCCGATTCGTCCGGTGGTGATCGCCCTCGATCTCGACCACAAGGCGCCATCGGGGATACACGAACTCGGAGATCCCCAGCAGGCGTCCGTGATCGTCACGGATCTCTGCGTCGAGCGTGGGCGCGGGGAGACCAGCAGCCTCCGCATCGATGCGGAACTCCGACTCGAGAGGCGAGGCACTGCCCGAACGGAGGAGTGGAAGCACCTCGCGCAGACGCACGATGCCGACGCGCCTTCCCCGGGCGACGGCGGCGGCCAGCGACCCCGCCGTCGCGAGGCAGGCGTCCGGACACCGACGCCCCCGTTCGTCTCGCGGCACTCGGATGATGGCGTCGCCGACCGTGACCAGTTCCGCAATGGTGAGCCAGCGACCGAGCATCGCCCACGTGGAAGCGGGTGTCGTCACCGGAAGCCCCTCGGTCTCGGTCACGTCAGCCAAAGCCGGCAGAACCTTGATCCCTCGCACGCCTCGGCCGCGAGGAGCACGCGCCGGGTCCCAGACCCCGACCTCGAGCGATGGCCCATGCCGAACCGGCAATCCCCAGATCACCGCAGCCGTGCGGGCGACGAAGAAAGCCCCCGCGGGAGCGACCTGCGCGTATCCCCGCGCGCGCCGCAGCACGTCGTCGCGTTCCGCGCGATCGCGGGCCAGCGGCGTCACATCGTCCGATTGCTCCGTCTCCGTCGCGTCTTGCCGGACCCGAACGCCGTGGAACGGACTCGAGAGGTCACTCGCCCGCAGTCGCGCGGGGGTGACGCCCGCCTCTCGAGCCTCGCGAACACCGAACGCAGATCCGAGATCGGAGGGGAGGGCGGACGGAGGGCGCGGCACGAGACCACACTGGTCCGCCATGGGCGCCACCCGCAGGCTTTCCCCGAGCGACGCCGCCCATCCGGGAAAATCCGCCCCTGGGGAGGAGTCGGCCCCCCAGCGCCCCGTCTGCTCAGGTGTCGCAATGCGCGGCATCCCCGTCGCTCAGGTGGCGCAATCCGCTGTTCCCGCGGCGGGGAAGGAACAGAATGCGCCACCTGAGCGACGGGGGGGGGCGGGGAAGAGAGAGGGGTGGCTCAGCGGGAGGAGACGGTGCCGAAGAGCTTCGCGATGGGGGCGAGGACCAGGGGGCGCGCGGCGATCCATGCTCCGGCGATCACCACGAGCGACGCGAAGAACATCCAGAAGCCGGTCCAGTTGTCGGCATAGGCGACGCCGTCGACCGAACCCTGTGCCGCGTACATATGGTTGAGGTTGCGCAGCGCTCCCGTGGCGAGCACGAGGGCGACGTGAATGAAGATGAACACGACGAAGTAGAGCATCACCGGGAAGTGCAGTCGTCGCGCCCACTCGACGGGGAACGCCGCGTTGAGGCGAGCAACCTTCTTGGGCCACATGCCGCTCATGCGATAGCCGGTGATGGCGGCCAACGGGGCGGCGAGGAACACCGTCGAGAAGTAGGCGAGCTGCTGCAACGCGTTGTAGTTGACCCACCCGTTCTCGGTCGGCCAGTCCAGGGAGACGTATTGCAGCGCGGCGGAGAGCGCGTTCGGGAACACTTCCCAGCTCGTCGGCACGATGCGCATCCAGTGGCCGGTCACGAATAGCAGCACGACGAAGACGACACCGTTGACGAGCCACAGGATGTCGAGGGCCTGGTGGAACCACAGCGCGAGACTGATCTTGCCCTTGCGATTGCGGCGCGGCGTCCAGAACACGTTGGGCCGCTTCTCGGTGCGCACCTGGAGCCCGGACCGGATGATGAGCACCATCAGGAAGACGTTGAAGAAGTGCTGCCAGCCGAGCCAGGCAGGGATACCGACCGGCGCGCTCTCGGGGAGGTGATACTCGCCCGGGAAGGCGGCGAGGAAATCCTGCAGCCCGGGAAGCGAGAGGAGCGCCCGGACGAAGGTCACCGCGAGCGCGGCGGCGTAGAGCAGCGCGATGCCGCCGACCAGGACGGCGCCCACCCACTGCAGCCGCGTGAAGGGACCGAATCGCGCCGGCGCCGGTCGCGTCGGCGGGCGATGATAAGCCGCACGCCCCGGCCAGACGGTGCGGGGGACGGTCAGTGGAGCGCGATCGGTGGCCACGGCCGCGGGCACGGACCGAGCCGCGACTGTCGACGGGACGGCTTCCGGCTCGTCGCGCGGGGGCTCCGAGCCGCGAGACGGCCCCTCATCGGACGATGTGTGAGCGGCCTCGAGCGCCGCACCGGGGACGGATGCTCCCACGGCGGCAGGCTCGGCGGTCGCGACCGGGCGCACCGTCGTCCCCGCGGGAGGCCACGGATCTCCGCCTGCCGTGCGCGGCAGTCCACGCCGCACCGGCGTCCCGTCCCCGGATGAGGCGACAGTCGTCACCCGATGCGGCTGACCTTCCGCGTCTCCCGGCGCGACAGAACGCGCTCCCGCAACGTCCGAGACGGACGCAGTCGTCGTCGCCGCTGCCGGCGGAACGGAAGCGGCCGTCACCGGCGCCGGCTCCGCGGCGGGCCGCCGCGCACCGGCGGGTGGCCACGGCTCGCCGCCGGGCTCGCGCGGAAGGCCGCGGCGAAGCGCGGCGGCCTCCGCTGCCGACGACACCGTCGCAGTGACCTCCGGCACCTCGTCACCCGAGGCGGTCGATGCGGCCGAGGTCGATGCGGCGGCGGACGATCCCGCCGGAACCCCGGGCGCCTCTCCCCCGACCGAGGAGTTCGAGGACGGCGACGCGTCAGCGACCGCCGCGGGCGACACCCCGGCCGTCGCATCCGCGGCGACCTCGCCGTCCGGAGGCCAGGGATCCCCTCCCGGCACGCGAGGAAGCCCGCGCCGCAGTCGGCGCCCCGAGGTCGCCATCAGGCCTTCTTCGCCTCGAGAGCGGCGATGAGCTGCGGGACGACCGTGAACACGTCTCCCACGATGCCGAAGTCGGCGATCTCGAAGATGGGGGCGTCGCCGTCTTTATTGATCGCGACGATCGTCTTGGCGGTCTGCATGCCCGCCTTGTGCTGGATCGCGCCGGATATTCCGAGAGCGATATACAGCTGCGGCGACACCGACACGCCCGTCTGCCCGACCTGGTGCGCGTAGGGGACGAACCCGGCGTCGACCGCCGCGCGGGATGCCCCCACGGCGGCCCCCAACACGTCGGCGAGCTGCTCGACGAGCGCGAAACCCTCCGCCGATCCCAGTCCGCGGCCGCCGGAGACGACCTTGGCAGCACCCCGCAGTTCGGGCCGCGACGAGGTGACTTCCGCTGGCTCCACCGACTGGACGGCAGCGGCCGCGGTTCCCGACGGCGTCACCGTCAACTGCTCCACGCGCACCGGCTGCGCCTCGGCACGCGCATCGACCGCTCCCTGCCGCACCGTGATGACAGGCGCACCGAAAGTGGGTGCGCTCGTGACGTTGTACGACCCGCCGTACACGGAGTGCTGCGCCAGCACCCCCTCCTCGTCCCGGGCGACGCCGACGGCATCGACGGCGAGCGCGAGACCCCGGCGCACGGCGAATCGTCCAGCGACATCACGACCATCGATCGAGTGCGAAAGGAGGACCGCGTCGGGCTGGACGGCGTCGAAGGCGGCCTCGAGCGCATCGACGACGGGGACTGTGAGCTCGACGGCCGACACCGGCGCCGTCAGGACGACGGCGGCACCCTGCGCCGCCGCGTCGGAGGCGAGTTCCGCGTTCTCCGCCGTGAGCAGGGCGACGGGCGTGCCGATCGCGGCTGCCGCGCCCAGGAGCCCAGCCGACGACGGCGCGAGCTCGCCCGTCGGGGTCACGTCGAGAAGGACGAGGATCGAATCCGCAGCGAAGTCCATGATGCGTCCCTTCACGCCAGTCGGTTCTCGATGAGGTAGGCCGCGAGCCTCTCCCCGGCATCGCCGTCGTCGACGATCGTGGTGCCCGCTCCACGCGGCGGCTTCTCCGCGATGGCGGTCATGATCGTCTGCGGCACCGCCGCCACGTCGATCTCGACGTCGAGATCGGCGAGCGACACCGTCTCGAACGGCTTCTTCTTGGCCGCCATGATGCCCTTGAAGTTCGGGAAGCGCGCGTCGGGGAGCGCCTCGGTGATGGAGATCACGGCGGGAAGGGCGGCGCGGACCGACACCGTGGCGCCGTCGGCGGCGCGCGTGCCCGACACTTCGTCACCGGTGATGGTGACGGCGGACAACGACGTCGCCTGCGGCACGCCTAGATGCTCCGCGAGCATGGCGGGAAGCACGCCGCCGGCGCCATCGGTGGAGAGGTTGCCGGTGATCACGAGGTCGAACCCGGTGCGGGCGATCGCGGCGGCCAGGACCCGCGCGGTGGTGCCGAGGTCGGCACCTGCCAAAGCGGGATCGGTGACCTGGACGGCGGAGGCGGCGCCCATCGCGAGGCCCTTGCGAACGGTGGCGACGGCCTCCTCGGGAGCCATCGAGAGCACGACGACCTCCGTGCCGGGGTTCGCGTCGGCGTAGGAGAGCGCCACTTCCAGGGCGCGCTCCCCGATCTCGTCCATCACGCGTTCCGAGGCCGCCCGTTCGGCGAGGCCCGTCTCCAGGCTCAGCTTCCGGTCGCCGTAGGTGTCGGGGACTTCTTTGATCAGCACGACGATTCTCATGGCACCCTCCGAGGATCGAGTCTATTGAGCGTGGCGCGCGCGGCCGAGCGTCGCTGAGGAAACCGACTAGCGTGATCACCGACGACAGGAGGCGCCTTGTGGCTCGCGTGACACGCCCGCTCCCGGATCCGATCGTCGAGGCACGACGCCAGTGGGTGGCGCACGGCTGGTCGGATGCTGCGGCGGGAATGACCGCCGTGACCTCGGTGATGCGCGCTCATCAGCTCCTCCTCGCCCGCGTCGAAGAGGCGCTCAAGCCGTGGGGGCTGAGCTTCGCGCGCTACGAGCTCCTGACGCTCCTGAGCTTCACGCGCGAGGGGCGGATGCCACTGACCTCCGCCGCCCGGCGCCTGCAGGTGCACCAGACGAGCGCGACGCACACGGTCGACCGGCTCGAAGCAAGCGGACTCGTGCGCCGCGAGCCGCATCCCACCGACGGACGGGCGACGCTGGTGACTCTCACGCCCGACGGGCGAGACGTCGCGGCGTCGGCGACCGCGGCGCTCAACACCGAGGTGTTCACCGACCTCGGCATCGACGAGACCGAGGTGGAGGCGCTCATCTCGGTGATCGCCCGCCTCCGCGCGGCGTCGGGCGATCTCGTGGACTGAACGCCGACCTCGACGCCGCGCCCCGACCGCGCGGCTCATCGGTGGGTGAAGTCCGGCGACCTCTTCTCACGGAAGGCCGCCATGCCCTCGGCCTGATCGGCAAGGGCGAACATCGCCGCGAACGTCTGCTTCTCGAATCGCAGTCCCTCCGCCGCCGTGGTCTCCTGCGACGCGCGCAGCGCTTCTTTCGCGGCGTAGATCACCGGGAGGGACTTCGCGGCGATCGCGGTGGCCATCGTCTCCGCCTCGGTGAGGAGGTCGGCGGCGGGGACGACCCGAGACACGAGACCGATCCGCTCGGCCTCGGAGGCGTCGATCATTCGCCCCGTCAGCACGAGCTCGGCCGCTTTGTAGTAGCCCACGGCGCGCGGAAGCCGCTGCGTGCCCCCGAGGCCCGGGATCACGCCCAGAGTGACCTCGGGCTGCCCGAAGCGCGCGGAGTCTGCGGCCAGGATGATGTCGCACGCCATCGCCAGCTCGCAACCGCCCCCGAGCGCGTAGCCGGCGACGGCCGCGATCACCGGAGTGCGCACGCGGCTGAACTGCTCCAGCGGCGCGAACGGATTGTCGATCGCCATGTCCCGAGAGCTCTGGGTCTCCATCTCCTTGATGTCGGCACCGGCGGCAAAGGCACGGTCAGAGCCCGTGAGCACGATGCACCCGATGCCCTCGTCGGCATCGAACGCGGCCGCCGCGGACGCGAGCTCGCGCACGAGCGTGGAGTTGAGGGCGTTGAGCGCTTCGGGGCGATCGAGAGTGATCCAGCCGACGCGCCCGCGAACCTCGGTACGGAGAGTGCTGAAGTCGGTCATGTCCTCATGCTCTCAGAAGGTGCCGTCCGACGATCACCCGCATGATCTCGTTGGTGCCTTCGAGGATCTGGTGCACGCGCAGGTCACGGACCACCTTCTCCACCCCGTACTCCTGCAGATACCCGTAGCCGCCGTGCAGCTGTAGAGCGTCGTTGGCGACGGCGAAGCCCACATCGGTGGCGAACCTCTTCGCCATCGCGCACTGGGAGGCCACCTCGGCCTGCGCGGCGGGGTCAGCCGGCGCGCCGTCGACGGCGGCGGCCGACTCCCGCACGAGGGCTCTCGCTGCCTGCAGCTCGGTGGCCATGTCGGCGAGGCGGAAGACGATCCCCTGCTTCTCGGCGAGCGGCTCGCCGAAGGTGAACCGTTCGTGGACGTACTGCACCGCCCGGTCGAGCGCCCATTGCGCTCCGCCGAGGGAGCACGCCGCGATGTTGAGCCTTCCTCCGTTCAGTCCGCTCATCGCGATCCCGAAACCTCCGCCGATCTGCCCGAGGACGGCGGCGACCGGAACCCGCACGCGGTCGAGGATCACCTGCCGGGTGGGCTGGGCGCGCCAGCCCATCTTCTCCTCGGGCGGACCGAAGGAGAGCCCCGCGGCATCGCCGGGGACGAGGAACGCCGTGATCCCCCGCGCTCCCGGTTCACCCGTCCGCGCCATGACCAGGTAGACGGACGCCTCTCCCGCGCCGGAGATGAACTGCTTGACGCCCGTCAGCACGAACTCGTCGCCCTCGCGGATGGCGGAGGTCGTGATCGCGGCGGCATCGGATCCCGCCCCGGGCTCGGTGAGCGCGTACGCCCCGAGGGCGCTCATGGCCACGAGCGCGGGGAGCCACTGCTCCCGCTGCTCGGGGGTGCCATACCGGTCGATCATCCCGGCCACCATGTTGTGAATCGTGATGTAGGCGGCGATGGTCGGGTCGCCCTTGGCGAGTTCCTCGACGACCGCGATCACATCGGTGCGGGACAGCGCGGCACCGCCGACGTCCTCCCGCACGGAGAGGCCGCCCAGCCCCAGCTCCCCGGCGTACGGGAACAGGTCGCGAGGGAACGTCCCGGTCTGATCGCGCTCCAGCGAGAACGGCTCGAGGTGCGTACGGGTGAAGTCCCGGACGGCATCGAGGATGGCGGAGCGGTCATCCTCGGAGAGCGATGGGGTGATGGTCATGCTCATGAGATCACGTCCTTGTGAGGCAGATCGACGGCGATGTCGGCCTTCGTGGAGGCACTTCGCTCATTTTACATGGATATCCATGTATCTGCTCGACGAGCGCCACGCACAACGGCGCGCCGACGCTCGGCTCTCAGCCGAGGCGCTCGATGATCGTCGCGTTGGCCATGCCGCCGCCCTCGCACATGGTCTGGAGACCGAAGCGTCCTCCCGTGTGCTCGAGGCGGGCCAGCAGGGTGCCGAGAAGACGCGTCCCGCTCGAGCCCAGCGCATGGCCGAGCGCGATCGCCCCGCCCCAGGCATTGAGCCGTTCGGGATCGGCCCCGACCTCGGTCGCCCAGGCCAGTGGCACCGAGGCGAACGCCTCGTTGACCTCGTACGCGTCCATGTCGTCGATGCTCAGGCCGCTGCGCTCGAGGATGCGGCGGGTCGCCGGGATGGGACCGGTGAGCATCAGGAGCGGGTCGTCGCCGACGACGGCGAACGAGTGGAAACGGGCGCGCGGCGTCAGGCCCCGTTCCCGCGCCGCGTCCTCGCTCATGATGAGGACGGCCGAGGCACCGTCGGTGAGGGGCGACGAACTGCCGGCCGTGATGTGCCATCCGAGTTCGGGGAAGCGCCGCGCCAGCTCGTCGGAGCGGAAGGCCGGAGGCAGCATCGCGAGCCCGTCGACGGAGGTTCCCGCCCGCACCGTCTCGTCGGCGGAGACGGTGCCGGAATCGGTGGCGACCGGTACCAGCTGGGAGGCGAAGAGCTCCGCCGCCGCGGCCTGCGCCGCCCGGCGGTGCGACTCGGCCGCGTACGCATCGAGAGCGAAGCGGTCCAGGCCCCAGCGCGCGGCGATCAGCTCCGCCGAGACGCCCTGGCCGACGAGTCCCTCGGGGTACCGCGAGCGCAGCGACGGAGGGAACGGCGAGCCAGCGATCGAGGCGGCCGTCCCCAAGGGCACCCGGCTCATGGACTCCACCCCGGCCGCGATCACGATGTCGTACTGCCCCGCGATCACCCCCTGCGCGGCGAAGTGGGCCGCCTGCTGGCTGGATCCGCACTGCCGATCGATCGTCGCTGCCGGCACCCGCTCATCGAACCCCGCGGCCAGCACGACCTGCCGTGCGATGTTCGCCGACTGCTCCCCGACCTGGCTGACGCAGCCGACCAGCACGTCATCGACACGGCGGGAGTCCAGACCGTTGCGCTCTCGCAGCGCGCGGAGCACACCGGCGGCGAGGTCGACCGGGTGCACCCCGCTCAGGGCTCCGCCGGGCTTACCTCGGCCCGACGGCGTTCGAACCGCGTCGACGATGACGGCGCTGCGCATGGGATCGCTCCGGCCTCAGCCTTCGGCTTCCGCCTCCCGCAGCGAGATCGCCGCGGTGCCCACGTCGTCGACGAAGCCGTCGATGTGGCGCTCGTCATGGCCGACGTACTCCGAGAGCGGGCGGATGAGGGCGTTCGCCTCCGCCTGCTCCATGATGTGCGCCGTCCATCCCACCACTCGCGCCGCCACGAACAACGGGGTGAAGGTGAGCGTGTCGAAGCCCATCAGGCTGTAGGCCGGCCCCGAGGGGTAGTCGAGGTTCGGGTAGATGCCCTTGCGAGCGACGAACTCGGCCTCCAGCGTGGTGTACAGCGCCTCCACGTCGGGCCGGTCGTAGTGAGCGATGAGCGTGTCCAGCGCCGCCTTCATGGTCGGCACGCGCGAGTCTCCGCGCTTGTAGACGCGGTGTCCGAAGCCCATGATCTTCCGCTTCTCCGCGAGCGCCTTCTCCAGCCACGGGACGACGTTGTCGGCATCGCCGATCTCGTCGAAGATGTGGAGCACCGCTTCGTTCGCGCCGCCGTGCAGTGGTCCCTTGAGCGCTCCGATCGCGCCGACGACGGCGGAGTACAGATCGCTGAGAGTCGACGCGATCACCCGGGCCGTGAACGTCGACGCGTTGAACGAATGCTCGGCGTAGAGGATCATCGACCGGTTGAACGCGTCGACCACGACCGGGTCGAACTCCTCGCCGAAGGTCATCCAGAGGAAGTTCGCGGCATAGTCGAGGTCGTCCCGCGGCGCGATGATCTCTTGACCGCGCCGGCGACGCTGCCCATACGCGACGACCGCCGGGAGCGCGGCGAACAGACGCATGCTCCGGGCGAGGTTCTCCTCGCGCGTGCCGCTGGCGTCGAGCACCGAGCCGGAGCCGGCCAGGTCGCGCGCGCCCAGGACACTGACGGCCGTCCGCACCTCGTCCATCGGGTGGGCGTCCAGCGGGGTGAGGTCGATCGCCGCGCGGACGTCGTCGTCGAGCGCACGGTGCGACCGCTCGACCTGTCGCAGGTCCGCGAGCTGCTCTTCGTCGGGGAGTTCCCCGTGCCACAGCAGGAACGCCACGGCCTCGGCCGACTGCGTCGCAGCGAGCTCGTGGACGGGATAGCCGCGGTACAGCAGGGAGTTGGTCTCGGGGTTGACCTTGCTGACGGCGGTCACGTCGGCCACGACGCCGGCGAGACCCTTCTTGATGTCGGTCATCTGCTCGTTTCCTGTCGGTCGATCCGGAAGGTGAAGACGTTCGAGTCGAAGTGGTTGTAGCCCTCGTAGTCGATGAGGTCGTAGAGGTCAGCGCGATGCTGCATCTCACCGAGGCGCGACTCCAGACGTCCCTCCTCTGTCAGCGTATCGAGGGCACGGTCGGCGGCGCCCATCGCCATCCGCAGCAACGACACCGGCCAGATCACCAGCTGCACGCCGGCGTCCCGCAGCTGGTCGACCGTGAACAGCTCCGACTTCCCGAACTCGGTCATGTTCGCCAGGATCGGGACGTCCAGCGCCTTCGCCATCGCCTCGAACTCGCCCAGGTCCCGCATGGCCTCGGGGAAGATCGCGTCGGCACCGGCGTCGACGAGGGCCCGCGCACGCTCGATCGCCGCGTCGAGGCCCTCGATCGCGCGGATGTCGGTGCGGGCGAGGATGAGGAAGTTCGGATCGCGCCGCGCGTCGACGGCGGCACGGATGCGCTGGGTGGCGGTGGCGACGTCGACGACGCTTTTGCCGTCGAGATGACCGCAGCGCTTCGGATTCACCTGGTCCTCGATGTGAGCCCCCGCGATGCCGGCGTCCTCGAGCGTCTGGATCGTCCGGGCCACGTTCATCGGCTCGCCGAACCCGGTGTCGGCGTCGATGATCGCCGGCAACTCGGTCATCCGCGCGATCTGCTGCCCACGACCGGCGACCTCGGTGAGAGTCGTGAGACCGATGTCGGGAAGCCCCAGGTCGGCCGACAGGACGGCCCCGGAGATGTAGACCCCGTCGAAGCCCTTCCGTTCGATCAACCGGGCGCTCAGGGGGTTGAAGGCCCCGGGGAAGCGCAGCAGCTCCCCCGCGGCGAGCCGGTCCCGGAGGATCCGCCTCTTCTCGGCGGCGTGCGTCGTGGCGTACAGCATCAGAACAGCCCCTTGGGAGCGGGGGCCAGAGCGAGCACGCCGGGCCGCGCGACGATGTTGAGCTGACGCACCTCGTCGGCCGACAGGTGCGGAAGCCGCTCGGCCAGCCCCAGGAAGCGGTCGATCTCCTCGGGTGTGAGCACGGGCTCGGCCAGCAGCCGGAACTTGCGCACGTAGTCCTCGCGGACGAAGGGACGCGCGCCCAGCGGATGCGCGTCGGCGACGGCGATCTCGTCGACGAGCGTCGTTCCGTCGGTCAGCGCGATCTCCACCCTGCCGCCGAACGCCTTCTCGTTCGGGTCGTCGGAGTGGTAGCGGCGGGTCCACTCGGCGTCTTCCGCCGTGGTGATCTTGTGCCACAGCGCGACCGTGTCCGCTCGCCCTGCCCGCTCCGGCGTGTAGGAGTCGACGTGGTGCCATCCGCCGTCCTGCAGCGCCACCGCGAAGATGTAGGGGATCGAGTGGTCGAGCGTTTCGCGGGAGGCGGTCGGGTCGTACTTCTGCGGGTCGTTCGCGCCCGATCCGATGACGTAGTGGGTGTGGTGACTCGTGTGCAGGACGATCGAGGCGACGTTCTCGGGATCGGCGAGCTCGGGATGCTCACGGTGGAGCTTCCGGGCCAGATCGATCCAGGCCTGCGCCTGGTACTCCGCGGAGTGCTCCTTCGTGTACGAGTCGAGGATGGCGCGCTTCGACTCGCCCGGGGCGGGGAGCGGCACCTCGTAGGAGGCGTCCTTCCCGTCGAGCATCCAGGCGATCACCCCGTCCTCTCCCTCGTAGATGGGCGAGGGAGAGGTCTCGCCCCGCATCGCGCGGTCGACCGCCTCGACGGCCATCTTCCCCGCGAAGGCCGGAGCATGCGCCTTCCACGACGAGATCTCGCCCTTGCGCGACTGGCGGGTGGCGGTCGTGGTGTGCAGCGCCTGTCCGATCGCCTGGAAGATCGTGTCGACGTCGAGCCCCAGGAGGGTGCCGAGACCGGCAGCGGCCGACGGACCGAGGTGGGCGACATGGTCGATCTTGTGCTTGTGCAGGCAGATGGCGCGCACGAGGTCGATCTGGATCTCATAACCGGTGGCGAGCGCCCGGACGAGCGCGCCGCCATCGGCGCCGACGTGCTGGGCGACGGCCACGATGGGCGGGATGTTGTCGCCGGGGTGGGAGTACTCGGCGGCCAGGAACGTGTCGTGGTAGTCGAGCTCCCGCACCGCGACCCCGTTCGCCCACGCCGCCCACTCCGGACTCGAGCGCCTCTCGTTCGCGCAGCCGAACACCGTGCCGCCGTGTCCCGAGACCGACACGGCGTGGTCGAGGGCCTGCTGCCGCGCGGCGCTCACGGGAGCGCGCGTGAGAGAGGCGGCGGCGACGGCGGCGTTGTCGATGACGCGGTTGATGATCATGTCGACGACGTCGTCATCGACGGCGACGGGGTCCGCGGCCACCTGTGCGATGGCGTATGCGAGCTGCTGCTCGCGCGGCAGCTCTTCGTCGCTGCGGTAGACGCGGACGTGGTGGGTGACGGTCATACGGTGGACTCCAGGGACTCGAGGATGCTCGTGAGGGCGTTGTGCAGGTGGACGTGGGTGGCGTGCGCGGCCAGGTCCGCGTCGCCGTCGGCGATCGCGGAGGCGATGAGGCGGTGCTCGGCGACAGAGGCTCCGAGGCGCTCGGGACGATGACGGGCCAGCCGCCGGACGCGCACGAGATGCGTGCGCACGGTGTCCAGCGCCGAGGCCAGGTAGTCGTTGGCGCTCGCGGCGTCCAGAGCCTCGTCGAACCGCCCGATGAGCGCGTAGTAAGCGTCGCGAGCGGGCTCGCCGTCGATCGAGGACGACGCGAAGGCCGCAGCGAGGTCGTGGAAGACCGCACGGTCGGCGGCGGCTGCGGCCAGCCGCACCGACATCTCCTCCAGTGCGCGGCGCACCGCGAAGAGGTCGCGGATGTCTGCCGGTTCGATGCGGGAGACGACCGTCACGCGGGGCGAGACCTGCTCGACGAGCCCGCGCGACTCCAACCGCGACAGTGCTTCGCGCAGCGGCGTCCGGCTGACACCGAGCCGGGTGGCCTGCTCGACCTCGGCGATCACCGCCCCCGGCGCCAGGGCGCCGGTCTGGATCTCGTCGAGCAGCGCCGCGTATGCGCGTTCACTCGCGCGCATGGCACCTCCTCGAGCATCGACCTGCGTTCAGTGTATACACAAACGCGGACTGTTCGGGTGCGCTCGCGGCGGAGAGCCCCGATCGTATACATAAGCCGCCAACGAGAGCACCCCGGGTGCCGAGCGGCACAGGAGGCGCACAGCGATCGACTAGCGTCGAGGAGTGACAGATTCCACCCGATACGTCGTCGCCACCGATGGAGCCTGCAAGGGAAACCCGGGACCGACCGGATGGGCGTGGGTCGGCGAAGACGGTCACTGGGCCGCCGGGGCGCTGCCGGTGGGGACCAACAACATCGGGGAGCTCCTCGGGCTCCTGAAGGCGATCGAGGACCACCCCGACATCGCCCACCTGGTCGTCCAGGCCGACTCCAAGTACGCGATCGACACCTACACGTCGTGGATGGATGCGCACCGCCGCCGCGGCTGGAAGACCTCGACCGGAGCCCCCACCAAGAACCGCGATCTGCTCGAGCAGCTGATCGCCGCGCGCGACGCCCGCCGCGCATCGGGCCTGCCCGACGTCGAGCTGGAGCACGTGCGCGGACACCGCGGGCACGTGCTCAACGAATGGGCCGACGAGCGCGCCGTGCGCGCCGCCGAGCACGCGGCGAAGGGCACCGCGAGCGCGTGGTCGTCGCTCAGCGGTCATCACGACCGTCTGGACGTCTCGGACGCTCCGCGCAAGCGGCGCTGACCCCAGGGTCCAGATCCAAGGGTCCTGATCCGAGGGGACTCAGACCTCCGCGATCCCCTCGAAGAGGCCGATGTGATTGCCGTCAGGATCAGCGATGACGGCCCACCAGCTCGTCGCGGTGATCGGGCTCTTCTCCCTCGCCACGTGCCCGCCGGCGGCCACGGCCGCCGCGACCGTGTCGTCGATCGAGTCGACCTCGACGTAGGAACGCGGCTGGGTGAAGCCGTCGTCGCGGGGCGCGAGACCCCCGCCACTGATCCCGTTGGGGGCGCGCCACATCGGGTATCCCTCGAAGCCGGGAGGTTCGGAGATCTGCCAGCCGAACAGAGCGGAGTAGAACTCCGCGCCGCGCCCCAGATCGCTGACCGGGATGTCGATGTGCGTGATGTCGCCGTGTGCCATGACGAGTCCTCTCCCCGTGATGAGGACAGTGTCCTCCCCCTCACCGACATGCGCGAGGGGGCACCCTCTCGACGTCGCCTGGGGAGTAGCCGACGTCAGCGGGCGGCTTCGAGCAGGTCGGACAGGCGCTGCAGCGCGGGGCGTTGCCCCGCGACGAGGCGTTCGGCCGCCTCGTCGATACGCATCCACTCCACCCGATCGACCTCGGGGAACGACTGCCGGGTGCCGCTGCGCGGGGGCCACTCCATCTCGAAGGTTCCGAACGAGTACTCCGACGGCGCGAACCCGCTGCCGTCGGCCACGAACACGACCACCCGCTTGCCCGAGCCGTAGACGAACGTCCCGAGCTCGGCGTAGTCGCCGGCCGGGGGATCGACGCCGAGCTCCTCGCGGAACTCGCGGCGCGCGGCCTCCAGCGGCGGCTCCTCCCCGTCCAGCTCACCCTTCGGGATCGACCACGCCCCCGAGTCCTTGCGCGCCCAGAACGGTCCGCCCATGTGCGCCAGGAGCACCGACACCCCGCTCCCGTCGTCGTGACGATAGAGCAGGATGCCGGCGCTCACGACGGCCATATCAGTGCCGCGGATCAGGCCGGACGGGTGCTCGGCGACACCGAGTACGTGTGTTCCGGATCGGTGACCGCGACGGGGGCCAGGGCGTCGTCGATCGCGGCGCGCGTGTCGTCGTCGAGCACGACCCCCGACGCCTTCACCGAGTCCTCGAGCTGCTCGGGACGCGAGGCGCCCACGAGGGCGGCCGAGACATTGGGGTTCTGGAGCACCCACGCGATCGCGAGCTGGGGCATCGTGAGGCCCGCCGCCTCCGCGACCGGCTTCAGCTTCTGCACCGCGGCGAGGACGTCGTCCTGCAGGAACCGCTTGATGAAGCTGGCCCCGCTCTTCTCGTCGGTCGCGCGCGACCCGGCGGGAACGGGCTGACCCGGCAGGTACTTGCCCGACAGCACGCCCTGGGCCATCGGCGACCAGACGATCTGCGAGATCCCCAGCTCCTCCGACGTCGGCACGACCTTGCCCTCGATGACCCGCCACAGGGCGGAGTACTGCGGCTGATTCGAGACCAGCTGGAAGCCGAGCTGCGTGGCCAGCGCGTGACCCTCGCGAAGCTGCTCCGCGGTCCATTCGCTCACGCCGATGTACATCGCCTTGCCCTGACGGACGATGTCGGCGAAGGCCTGCATCGTCTCCTCCAGAGGAGTCTCGTAGTCGTACCGGTGCGCCTGGTACAGATCGACGTACTCGACGCTCAGCCGCCGCAGCGAACCGTGGATGCCGTCGAAGATGTGCTTGCGGGGGAGCCCCTGGTCGTTCGGTCCCTTCTTGCCGATCGGCCAGTACACCTTGGTGAACACCTCGTAGTCGGTGCGGTCGAGTCCCTTCAGCGCCTCCCCCAGCACCACCTCTGCGGCGGTATTGGCGTAGGTGTCCGCCGTGTCGAACGAGGTGATCCCCAGGTCGAGTGCCTTGTGCACCGTCGCGATGGCCGCGTCGTTCTCCACCTGCGAGGCATGGGTGACCCAGTTGCCGTACGTGATCTCCGAGACCTTGAAGCCGCTGTTTCCGAGATAGCGATAGTTGACCATCCCTCCACGCTAGTCCCGGTGCCGGGGGTGACGGGCGGATGGGGTGAAGGGCGGAGGGGTGACGGGCGGGTGGGGGAAGGGCGGATGGGTGACGGGCGGATGGGTGAGTCGCGCACAACGGCGGACCGCGACGCCGACACGCCGCAGGACGGAGGCAGGAGCACAGCGTGTCGCCCGCGGCGTCCGCCGTTGTGCACCGGAGCGGAGGCAGGGAACCCGCGAGGTCCGCCGTTGTGCAGCAGAGCGGGCCAGGGCCTCGGGCCTCGGATCAGGAGCGGGCGGCGGCGGCGCGGTCGTCCTCGGTGGCGACCAGCTGGCCGCAGGCGCCGTCGATCTCCTTGCCGCGCGTGTCGCGGAGGGTCGTGGGGATCCCGGCCTCGTTCAGA
This sequence comes from Microbacterium sp. TNHR37B, assembly GCF_001620065.1. Lineage (GTDB taxonomy): Bacteria > Actinomycetota > Actinomycetes > Actinomycetales > Microbacteriaceae > Microbacterium. The sequence goes on along the minus strand of NZ_LQGV01000004.1, from coordinate 117,078 downwards.
CGGCGGACGAACTCGTTCTGCACGGGCACGTCTGATGCCGTCCACACCGATCCCGGCGTCGGGTTGAGTGGGATGGGGTTGACGTGCACCCACCCGCGACCGCGCTGGTTGAGCTTGTCAGCCAGGAGGTCGGCGCGCCAGGCGTGGTCGTTCATGTCCTTGATGAGCGCGTACTCGATCGACACGCGGCGGCCCGTCTTCTCGAAGTAGCCCCGCGCGGCGTCGAGCGCCTCGTCGACCTTCCACCGTGAGTTGATCGGGATCATCTCGTCACGGAGGCCGTCGTCGGGCGCGTGGAGGGAGAGCGCGAAGGTCACCGGGATGTTCTCCGCGGCGAGCTTGTTGATCGCGGGGACCAGGCCCACCGTCGAGATCGTGATGCCCCGCGCGCTCATTCCCAGACCGTGCGCGGGGTCCACCATGGCCCGCACCGCCGTCATGACGCGGTTGTAGTTGGCCAGCGGCTCCCCCATCCCCATGAAGACGATGTTGGTGACGCGTTCGCCGTCGTGATGGGCAGGCCCGAACCCGCCGTCGGCGATGAGGCGGTTCGCGCGGACGATCTGCTCGACGACCTCGGCTGCCGACATGTTGCGGGTGAGTCCGGCCTGCCCCGTGGCGCAGAACGGACAGTTCATGCCGCACCCCGCCTGGCTCGACACGCACAGTGTGATGCGGCCCGGATAGCGCATGAGCACCGACTCGACGAGTGCACCGTCGTGCAGCTTCCAGAGGAACTTGATCGTGTCGCCTTTGTCGGTCTCGAGGCGACGCACCTCGGTGAGCAGCGGCGGCAGCAACGCGGTGACGAACTCCTCGCGCCCCGACGCCGGAAGGTCGGTCATCTCGGCGGGATCGGACGTGTAGTGCTGGAAGTAGTGCTTCTCGAGCTGCTTGGCCCGGAAGCCCGGCATGCCGAGCTCCTTCACCTTCTCGACGCGCTGCGCGGGAGTGAGGTCGGCGAGATGGACCGGCGGCATGCCCTTCTTCGGGGCGGCGAACTGCAGGAGCGGTCGCCCCTCGGCGTCCTTCTGCTGCGTCCAGCCCTCGGTGCGGGGGCGCACCTGACGAGAGCCGGTGGCGCGCACGGGGGTGGATTCTTCCATGTCCTCCAGGGTAGACGAGGCCACCTGGGCATCAGCCCGCGAGGGCGGCCTCCCTCCGGCGCGCCTGCTCGACGGGATCGGGCACGGGAGCCGCGGCGATGAGCGCACGGGTGTACGGATGCTGCGGCCGGCGGAGCACCTCGATCCGCGACCCCTCCTCGACGACGACGCCGCGCTGGAGCACGACGATCCGGTCGCAGAGCTCGTCGACGACGGCGAGGTCATGGCTGATGAACAGGCATGCGAACCGGAGCTCCCGCTGCAGATCGCGCAGGAGATCGAGGACCGTGGCCTGGACGGAGACATCGAGGGCGCTCGTGGGCTCGTCGGCGATCAGGAGGCGGGGCCGCAACGAGATCGCACGGGCGATCGCCACCCGCTGACGCTGACCGCCCGACAACTCGTGCGGGTAGCGGCGATGCCACGCCGACGGCAGCCCCACCGCGTCGAGGAGCTCCGCCGTGCGCGCCTGCAGCCCCGCGCCGCGGAGCCCGCCGTGCACGCGCAGCGGCTCGCCGATCGACTCGCCCACGGTCCGGCGCGGATCCAGGGCCGCGGTGGAGTTCTGGAACACCACACCGACGCGGCGCTTGACCGCCACCGCGCGCCGCCCGCGCACCCGGGCGAGATCGACGCCGTCGATGCGCACCGACCCGGACGAGATGGGCGCGAGCCCGAGCGCGCACCGACCGATCGTCGACTTGCCCGACCCCGACTCCCCCGCCAGGGCCACGATCTCGCCTTCGCCGACACGGAGACTCACGCCGTGGACGGCGGCCACCGCACGGGCGCCGCGTCCGTAGACCACCGACAGATCGTCGACGTCCAGCACCGCCGTCTCGGCGGCGGGGACGGGCCGCTCGGGGGCGCCGAGCCGCGGCACGGCGGCCAGCAGACGCTGCGTGTAGTCGGCCTGCGGAGCGGCGAACAGCTCGCGCACGCCCGCCGCCTCCTCCACCCGCCCTTCCCGCATCACCACGACGCGGTCGGCGATGTCGGCGACGACGCCCATGTCGTGGGTGATCATGACGATGGAGGTGCCGATCCGGTCCCGCAGCCGCCGGAGGACGTCGAGCACCTCGCGCTGGACCGTGACGTCCAGCGCCGTGGTGGGCTCGTCGGCGATGAGGATCTCGGGGTCGCACGCGAGCGCGATCGCGATCATCACGCGCTGGGCCTGCCCTCCCGACAACTGATGCGGGTAGCTCGACAGCCGCGAAGCGGGGTCGGCGATCTCCACCTGCTCCAAGAGCTCGATCACCCGCGCCCGGCGCTCAGCCCGCGACATCCCGGGCCGGTGGACGATCAGCATCTCCTCGATCTGCGACCCGATGGTGAAGACGGGATCCAGCGCGCTCCCCGGATCCTGGAAGACGACGCCGATGCGGGTGCCGCGGACGGCTTCCTGCTGCGAGCGGCCCATCGCCAGCAGATCCTCTCCGTCGAGGAGCGCCTCGCCCCGCACGCGCGCGCCGCGCGGCAGCAGGCCGACGAGCGAGAGCGCCGTGACGCTCTTACCGGAGCCCGACTCGCCGACCAGCGCCACCACTTCCCGCCGGCCGAGCGTGAAGGAGACGTCGCGCACCGCGGAAACGGTCTCACTGCCGACGACGAAGTCGACCGACAGTCCCCGCACGTCCAGGAGCGGGGCGCTCACGATTCGCCGTCCTCATCGGCGCCGGAGTCACGGTAGGCCTCCCAGTCGCTGAGCATCTTGCGGTGGTATCCGACGAGCCAGATCATGTACCGCCGCGCGTTGTTCAGCCGGGTGCGGGGCCCCACGGCATCTTCGGACACGACGTCCAGGCCGTAGTCGATCGTCGAGGTGATCCGCCGCGCGTAGTCGCGCTCACCGGCGAGGAAGCTCCCCCACACGTCCTCCTCCACGCGGAAGTAGCGGCTGCGGTCGCCGGGGATCGAGTGGGGTTTGAGGAAGCCGAGACTCACGAGGGCGCGCGTGGACATCGAGACCGCCCCGGCGCTGGCTCCCAGCATCTCCGCGATCTGCGCCGACGAGAGGAACGGGCGATCGACGATCAGGAGCAGGCCGAGCACGCGGCCGTCCATGCGCGGGTTGCCCGCCGCGCCCCACGCGAAGGCGAAGTCCTCCACGAAGGTGCGCAGCTCCTCGGGGAGATCCAGGGATGCCGAGTCGTCCTTGTCCACGTCCGTCACAGTGCCATGCCCTCCAGGATCCGTCCGGGGTCCGGCTGCGCCATCGCCTCGGTGAACACGTCGAACGGCCACATCGACATGCCGCTCCACGTGATCGATTCCACCGCACCCGAGTCGCTTCGCGCCACCTCGACAGGCTCCCCGGCCGCTCCGAAGCTCGCCCGCGCGGGCTGACGGAGCGTGCCGTCGGCCGCGGTCTCGACCTTCTCGGCCAGGCGAGCGGGATCATCGAGCTGTGGGTGGAGGGCGAAGGTCGCACCGCCGAGGTGCGCGAGATCCAACACCGACCACAAACTGGCGTAGCGACCCTCGACGCCGTCGACGCGCTCCTCGTCCTCGGCATGGGCCAGCGCGAGGCGCAGGAGCCCGATCGCGCCGGTGGCCAGGGTGTCGGCCGGCCCGTCGATCGCGTTCGTGAAGACGCTGACCACGAGGTCGTTCTCGGGGTCGAGCCAGGTGCGCGTGATGTGGCCGGGGTAGCCGCCGCTGTGACCGACGAGAAGCGCACCGTCGAGCTCGAAGAGCTCGAACCCGAGGCCGTAGTGCCGGTGTGCGCCGCCGATCTCGATGCGCGAGACGCGGTACTGCGCCTGACGCTTGCTGTCGTCGCCGAGCAGCCGGTGATCGCCCAGGGCATGGGCGGCCAGGTACGCGCTCGTCTCGGTCGCGGTGGAGAACCAGCCCGTCGCCGCCGCCATCGCCCGCGTGTCGACGTGCGGGATCACGCGCCGCCGACCGCCGAGCGCGAACCGCGCCGTGTGGCCCGCGGCGTACTCGTCGGCACGGGCCGCCTGCCACTCCGCTCCCGAGCGCTCCAACCCGAGAGGGGCGCAGATGTTCTCTCGGGTGAAGGTGTCGTAGTCGGCACCGGAGGCCGCCTCGATGATCAGCCCCAGCACCGAGTAGGCGATGTTGGAGTACTTGAAGTGCTCGTTCCGGGCGAAGATCCGCCCTTCGCTCCGGCAGATGTCGACGATGCGCTGCCGGTCGGGGAACGCGGCGCCGCGCTGCCAGTAGTCGGCGTCGCGCCCGTCGCGGACGACTCCGCCCTGGTGTGCGAGGAGTTCGCGCACCGTGATGGCCGCCAGGTCGGAGTCGGCCAGCTCGGGAACCCAGTGCGCCACGGTGTCATCGAGGCGCAACGCTCCCCGCTCGGCGAGCTGGAAGACCGCCGTCGCCGTGAAGGTCTTGGAGTGCGAGGCGATCCGGAAGAGGCTCTCGGTCGTGAGCGGTTCGCCGGTCTCGAGGTTCGCCGAGCCCCACGCGAACTCCATGATCAGCTCGCCGCGGTGACGGATGGCGGCCTGGATGCCGGGGACCTCGCGGGTCTCCCCAGCGAAGGCGAACCACCGCGCCGCGTACTCCGCCGCGCTGCGCACGGCTTCCTGTCGGCGAGCGTCCACATCGGGAGAGGTCACGGTCACAGTCGGCGTCCTTTCGGGTCGAGCGCATCCCGCAGGATGTCGCCAAGGGTGATGAGCGCGAACACCGTCACGCTGAGGAAGAGGGCGGGGAAGACGAGCATGTGGGGCGAGGAGCCGAAGTACGACTGCGCGTTGGCCATCTGCAGGCCCCACGAGATCGAGGGCGATCGCAGGCCCACGCCGAGGAAGGTCAGGGTCGACTCGGCGACGATGATGCTGCCGACCATCGTCGCGGTGATCGCGAGGACGGGACCGATCGCGTTCGGCACGACGTGGGTGAGGAGCGTCCGCGCGTGCGAGATGCCCATCGCGCTCGCGGCGCTGATGTAGTCCATTCTCCGGACCGTCCGCACCGAGGTGCGCACGAGCCGGGCCAGCGTCGGCCAGCTGAAGGCGGCCAGGACGACAGCGACCACGAGGGGCGTTCGCTCCCCCACGCTGTTGAGGACGATGATGGCGCCGAGGATGAACGGGAACCCGAGGAAGACGTCGGTCAGCCGGGAGATCAGGATGTCCGCGAAGCCGCCGAAGTAGGCGGCGAGAGTGCCGACGACGATCGCGATCGCCAGGGCGATGACGGTCGCCGTCACCCCGATGAACAGGGATGTCCGGGCGCCGTGGATGACGTTCGCGTAGATGTCACAGCCCTGGAGATCCGTGCCGAAGACGTGCACGGCGCTCGGAGGCTGCTTGCTGTCGCGCAGCTCGCACGCGCGGGGATCGGGCTGGCCGAACAGTCCTCCCACGGCATCGGGGAGGAGGGAGATCACCGCGAGCGCGGCGAGGATCGCCGCGCTGATCCAGAACAAGGGGCGGCGGCGCAGGCTCGTCCACACGCCCCGGCTGACGGTGACGTGCTCGAGGGCGGCCGCGGCGGTCTCAGTCATGACGGCTCCGGGGGTCCAGCATCGAGTTGAGGAGATCGACCACCACGTTCAGCACGAGGAAGATCAGAATCAGGGTCGTTCCGACTCCGACCACCGTCGGGCCCTCGTGGGTGCGGATGGCGCTGAAGAGGAGCTGCCCGATCCCGGGCAGGTTGAAGATGCCCTCCACGACGACGGCGCCGCCGAGGAGGAAGCCGAGATCGATCGCGACGAAGGTCAGCACGGGGGCGACGGAGTTGCGCATGACGTGCAACCCGACGATGCGGGAGCCGGGCATGCCCTTCGCCCGCAGCGTGCGGACGAAGTCGGACTCCATCGAGTCGATCACGCTTCCCCGCATGAGCCGGGCGATGGAGGCGAGCCCGAAGATCGCGATCACGGCGGCCGGCAGGATGTAGGCCACCGGCCACCCGGCATCGGTGCCGGCGATCGGCAGCCAGCCCAGATGCAGGCCGAACAGGAGCTGCGCGGAGACGGCCACGACGAAGATCGGGATCGAGGTGGCGAGGATCGTGCCGAACAGCACCGTGCGATCGATCGCACTGTCGCGCCGCAGGCCTGCGACCAGTCCGAGCACCACGCCGATGACGACCTCGATGATCCATGCGGTCAGGGCGAGCGTGATCGTGACCGGCCACCGCGAGGCCATCCGCTCGGCGACCGGAACACCAGAGAAGGTCGTCCCGAGGTCCCCCGTGAACAGGCCGCCGAGGTAGCGGAGGTACTGCAGCCAGAGCGGGTCGTCGAGGTGGAACTGCGCGCGCAGCTGCGCGACGACGTTATCGGGGAGCGGGCGGTCGCCGCCGAGGGCCGCGATCGGGTCGCCGGGGAGAGCCCACACCGTCGCGTAGATGATGAAGGTGACGCCGATGAAGACGAGGACGAACTCCGCGATGCGCGCGCCGATCCGACGCGCGAGGATCATCCCCGCCTCCGTCGGACGGTCGCCAGCACCGCGGCCAGTTGGACGCCCACGAGTGCCTCGACCGGCGCAGGGACCAGCTCGGTGTCGCCCTCGGCGGCCAGCCACGCCCAGAAGGCGGCGTCGATCTCGGCCGATGCCGCGCGCACGGGGCCGCGGGCGACTCCGGCGTCCACCTCGGCGGCGAGGGCACGGCGGAGGATGCCTCCGAAACGGAGGCGGAAGGTGCGGGCCACCTCGCGGTTGCCGAAGACCTCGGCCACCGTGGCGGGACGGTTCAGCGCGGGGTCGCCAAGCCGGGCACGCTCCGCTGTGGCCGCCTGACCCATCCCCGGCACGAACGCTTCGCTCGCGCGCCGGAACGGCGAGTCGATCGTCAGCGAGGGGCGCGCGGCGTCGAGGATCCGCTGGAGCAGGACGTGCAGCTCGTCGAGGGAGTCGGCCTTCTCCGCCACGACGTCCCGGTAGAGGCGATCGGTCGGCGTGGTGTCGGCGGCGTCGGGGTGGGTCCAGTACGGCAGCTCCGCGATCATCGTCGTCGTGCCGTACCGCTCGAGGTAGTCGGCGGTGCCTGCCCCTCCCGACCGGGTCTCGGGCGGCAGTCCCCGTGCCTCGCGGTGGTCGTAGCGCTCCCGGGCGAGGGGCGCGCGGAAGACGGCGTCGTCGAGGCGGACCAGTCCGTCCATCTCCGGCTCGCCCACATCCAGCGGCAGGCCGAAGGCGGCGGGAAGGTCACGCAGTTCCCGCGCGAGGGTCGCGTCGTCCTGGTTGAGGTAGAAGTAGACGCCGCCGAACTCGGCGTTGTGCAGGCCCACGAAGACGTCCGGCCGCACGCGGTCGAACAGCGCCATGAGAGCGCGCGTCTCCGGGATCGGGTGATCGAACCACGCCTCCTTGTACTCGAAGGGGAACGACCACTCGACCTGTTCGCCGGGTGCCGGCCGGTAGAACCCCTCGAAGTACGCGGCGCGATCCGCCGAGGCGAACCAGGACTCATTGAGACGGGCGCCGTCGGGATCGGCACACGGAACGATGTGCCACGTGGCGGCGAGGTCCGCGAGCTCCGGCGCCTCCAGCAGCAGACGCACGAGCTGCTGCACGGTGCGGAAGCCGATGGGCTCGTTGGGGTGCACACCCCCCGCGATGACCACCTGCAGGGGCCCGTCGCCGATCGTGAAGTGGTCGATGGGCTCGTCCAGGCGAGACCGGCCGAGCACGGCGTGCGCGATCCGATCGGGATGGGCCTTCTGGAGCGACAGCAGGTCGGCCCGGAGCTCATCGACGGTCGGGAAGCCCTGGATGGCCGGAAGGCGCTGCGCGAGCGAGAGCAGGGGATCGTGCGTCATGGGGATCTCTCGGTGCGGGGTCGTGTCGAGGGGAGGGAGGCGGTGCGGAGCGCCCCGGGGGGCGGACGCTCCGCACCGCGCGGGTCAGTCGTCGAGGACGATCGACCGGTAGGTGGGGTTTCCGACGGGTGAGGTGACCAGGTCGGCGACCTTCTCCGAGGTCACGTACGAGTACTTCTCGAAGAAGAGCGGCACCGCCGGGAACTCGGCCTGGATCAGCTTCTGCACCTCGGCGTAGGCCGAGCCGTCGGTGGAGAGGTCCGCGTCGGCTGCGGCCATCGCGTCGGCGACCTCGTCGCTGTACCAGGGGATGCAGTTCGTGCATCCGCCGCCCTCGATGAAGAACACCCGGAGCGTCGCCTGCTGGCTGGGGTACAGCGCACCCCAGCGCGAGAAGAACGGACCGTCGATGTTCTCGTCGTTGCGGTTCTGCAGGAACTCGGCCCAGTCGGCGCTCGGCTTGGCGGTCGCCTCGATCCCGAGGTTCTGACGCAGCTGGTTGGCGATCGCCTCGTAGAGCGGGTCGAGTCCGCCGCCGCCCGGGAAGTAGATCTCCAGGGAGCCGTCGAATCCTCCGGCCTCGTCGAGCAGCGCCTTGGCGGCCTCGGGGTCGTACTCGCAGTACTCCCCACAGATGCCGGCCGGGGTGCCCGGTTCGATCGCGGGGGTCCAGGCGGTCGCGGCGTCGTAGGTGCCGCCGTAGATCACGTCGATGATCGCCTCACGGTCGATCGCCATCGAGATGGCCTGGCGCACGCGGATGTCGTCGTAGGCGTCGTTCCACAGCGGCAGCCCGAGGAAGGAGATGCCGGGCGCCTCGAACGAGTACAGACGGTCGCCGAAGTCACCGGCGGCCTGGGTCAGCTTGGAGGCGGGGACTCCGGCCACGTCGAGGTTGCCGGCGAGGACGTCCGTGTAGGCCGTCTCACTGTCGGTGTACGGGACGAACGTGATCCGATCGATCGTCGGCTTCTCGCCCTGGTAGTCGTCGTAGGCCTCGAGGACGATGGGCTCGTTCTCGACGTAGTCCTCGGCGAAGGCGAAGGGGCCGTTTCCGATCGGGTGGGTGTTGTAGGCGTCGAAGTCGGTCAGTGCCGACGCGGGCATCGGGAACATCGCGGTCTGCGCCTGCGTGACCTGCAGCGGGAACTGGCTGTCGGGGCCGGTCAGCTCGACGGTGAAGGTGCGCTCGTCGACGACGGCCAGGCCCGACATCTCCGTGGTCGAAGGCTCGCCTTCGGCGGGGTTGAGGTCGGCGTAACCGACGATGTTGGCGAGCTGGCCGGAGTTCTCGAACGCGTTGGGGCCGTAGGCGACGGCGTTCCAGCTGTCGACGTAGGACTGCGCCGTGACGGGTGTGCCGTCCTGGAACGTCCAGCCCTCGCGAAGGGTGATGGTCCACGTGATCGCGTCGTCGGACTCGATCGACTCCGCCTGGACGTAATCGAGCGAGCCATCGGAGTTCAGGAACGCGAGCGGCGCCCAGACCGCCATGTTGACGTCGTACGCCACCGACTGGCGTCCGGGGATGATGAGCTGCGGATCGGTGGCGGCGACGCGGATCTCATCGATCGCGTCGTCTCCCTTCGGAGCGGTGCCGGCGCTGCACGCAGACAGCGCGAGGGCGGTGGCGGCGACGGCTGCTGCCGCCGCGAGGAGCCTCTTGTTCATGGTTTCCTCACAGGGAATCGCTGAGACAGGAATGGTGCGGGACACGGTGCCAGGGTGAGGGCACGGGCCGGGCTGCGCGGGCCGCGGCGGCAGTACGGGGTGAGTACGTACGCTCACCATAGGGGCTGTGGTTTTCGAACTTTCAATACGAAATGAAACCTTTACATTTCGGAAACGCCCTCGGAGGGCGTCCCTAGACTCGGGGTGTGCCCGCCGGAACCGAGGAATCGCGCGCCACGTCAGCCATCAGCGAGGACTGGCAGGTGGGCATCGCGCTCTGGTTCGTGCCGACGGTCGTTGCGCTGTTCGCCGTCTTCGGCATCAGCGGCATGCTCGCGGCACCCGGCTCCGGTTTTCCCGGCGCGCTGGACGTCGTGGCGAGATGGACGCTGTCCTCCGCCGGGCACGTCGACTGGACCGCACCGGTGCTGGTCACGGCCGCCTTCGCGCTCGCCGCGATCTGCGCGGCCCCCATCCAGGAGCGCGCCGGCTTCGCCTCCCCCGTTCCCGTGTTCGCCCTCGCCTCCGCAGCGATCGCGACAGCGCTGACCGTCTGGGCGCTGTGCGCCCTCGTGACGATGACACGGCTCGCGGATCTGCACCCGGAGAACCCCGACGTGTGGCAGCAGTTCGGCGCGGTCAGCGGGATCTTCCTCGTGGCACCGCTGGGCGTCGTGGCGGGGATGTCGGCCGGGCGTTTCCAGCTCCTCCCGCTTCCCGCGCGCCTCGCCGCCGCTCGCGACGAGGTCGCCCGCCTCGAGGACGGCCTGGTCGAGCTCTCCGGCCTCAGCCCTTCCGCGGAGGTGCTGCGGTATCGCGTGGCCCGTTACGGCGTACCCTCGCTCCTCGCCCTCGTCCTCATCGGCGTGGGGCTCGTCTCCACCGCTGCCGCGAACTGGCCCGGCGAGTATGTTCCTTCTCTCCTGGGCGCCACCGTGGGCGTCTTCGCGTTCTCGGCCTTCTGCTCGGCCGTCGGCGCCAGCCTGGTGGCCGCGCCGACCGGGCACTTCAGTATCCGCGCACCCCACGGCAGACGCCCCACGGCACTGGGCTGGATCGCCGGCATCATCCTCCTCGGCGGTGCACTCACCCCCGTCGCCGCCGCCGCGTACATCACCGTCGCCCTGGAGCGCGACGCGCCCCACGGGACGGCCGCCGAGTTCGCCGTGGTGTGGCTCGGCGCCATCGGCCCGGTGCTCGCGTCGGCCCTCTACGCCGTTGTGCTTCTCCTGCCGTCGACGGTCGCCGGGCACCGATGGGCGGCGCGACGATCGCAGGAGAAGCATCTCGTCGCCGCGCGCAGCGCCGCGACGCGCCTGGAGGAGCGTCTGCGCGAGTCCGCGACGGGTGCCTCCGGCGCGGAAAGCGAATCGGACCCGCGCATCGATTCAGCTGCATCCACCTCCTAGACTTCTCCCCATGAGCACCCCCGGCGACGCCGCCTCCGCGCACGCGCACGCCGTGCCGGTGCACAAGGTGCTCAACAACAACGTCGTCATCGCGATCGACGAGTCGGGGCGCGAGCGCGTGCTCATGGGGCGCGGACTGGGCTTCCAGCTGAAGCCCGACGACGTCATCGATCCGCGAAAGGTCGAGAAGACGTTCATCCTCGACGCCGGGGCTGCCGGGGAGCACGAACGTCGCCTCCTCACCGACGTCCCGTATCCGATCGTGGAAGCGGTGACCCGCGCCGTCGACGCGGCGGAGCGGCGGCTCGGCAGGCACCTCGGCCGCCATCTGACCGTGGCCGTGATCGACCACGTGAACTACGTGATCGAACGCCTCGACCAGGGCCTGCGGATCCCCTCGACGGCGATGCCCGAGCTCCGGGTGCTCCATCCCCACGAGTTCGATGCCGCCCAGGCAATGGCCCGTGACATCGCCGCGTCGCTGGATCGTGAGCTCCCTCCGGAGGAAGCGGTCTTCCTCACGATGCATCTGCTGAACGCGACGCGCGACGAGCCCAACGGCACCGCCGCGCTCCTGTTCCGCCGCGTGCAGCACGTGGTCGAGGTCGTCGAGCAGGCGTTCGGCGTCAAGCTCGACACCGAGAGCCCCGACTACGCGCGCTTCATCCTGCACATCCAGTTCCTCCTGCAGCGTCTCGTGAACCGCACCATGCTCTCCAGCGGCGACACCTCGTTCTTCGAGTTCGCCAAGCACAGCTATCCGGTCTCGTACGAGATCGCCCGCCAGGTGAAGTCCTACGTGCACGGAGCGACGGGGTCGGAGCTCACCGACGAAGAGCTGCTGTACGTCATCGTCCATGTCGAGAGACTGAAGTCACAGGTCGCCCCTGGCACTCCGCCGCCGACCGTGGTACCGTGATCGCCGTAGGGCTGTGTCCCTGCCGAGATCTCCGGATCGTTACCGCGCAGCGGGCGAAACCTGAACTCACATCACCGAATCGGTGATGAACGAGTTCAGGTTTTTTTGTTGCCCGGAAACGCCCCGGAGAGCCCGAAACCACGACAGTGCCGCAGTGGGGCGGCGAAAGGATGGCGGATCCCGATGGCGGATTACGCGAAGACCGCGGCCGGCGTACTTGCCGGCGTCGGCGGCGAAGAGAACGTGCAGTCGCTCGTGCACTGCGCGACCCGGTTGCGCTTCGTCCTCAAGGACGAGGCAAAGGCGGACGGAGCAGCCATCAAGGCGGTTCCCGGGGTGATCACCACCGCCCAGGCGGGCGGTCAGTATCAGGTGGTCATCGGCAACGACGTTCCCGAGGTCTTCGCCGAGATCGGCAAGATCTCGAAGCTCGGTGCCGGCGCCGATGGCTCCTCGACCGAGGCGGGCCCGAAGGGGAACCTCTTCAACCGCTTCATCTCGATGATCTCCGCGATCTTCACCCCGGCGCTGTGGGCTCTGGCCGGTACCGGCCTCCTCAAGGCGTTCCTCGCGGCGGCGGTGACGTTCGGCTGGATCAGCACCGAGACGAGCACCTACATCGTGCTGAACGCGCTCTCGGACGCGTTCATCAACTTCCTGCCGATGGCCCTGGCGATCACGTCGGCGCGCTACTTCAAGGCGAACGAGTGGACGTCGCTCGCCATCGCGGGCGCCCTCGTCTACCCGACGATCACGGGGCTGGTCGGCGCGCCCGACCTGACCTTCTTCGGCATCCCGTTCACGATGGTCAGCTACGTCTCCAGCGTCATCCCGATCATCGTGATCGTCTGGCTGCAGAGCCACGCCGAGAAGTTCCTCTACGCGAAGCTCCCCGGCGCGATCCGCCGGTTCGTGACGCCGATGATCGTCGTGCTCGTGGCCGTGCCGCTCGTCTTCGTCGTGATCGGCCCGATCTCCGACATCGTCGGGAGTGCCCTCGGCGACGGCATCGGCTGGGTCTTCAAGAACGCCCCGTGGCTGGGCGGGGCGATCATGGGCGGCCTGTGGCAGGTGTTCGTGATCTTCGGTCTGCACTGGGGTCTCGTGCCGCTGTTCCAGCTCGAGTTCCAGACCACCGGCCAGATCCTCCTGCTCGGACCCGTGTTCGCCGCAGTGCTGGCCCAGGCGGCGGCCGTCGCCGGCGTGTGGGTGCGTGCCCGCAACAAGAACCTCAAGTCGCTCGCCGCCCCGGCAACGCTCTCGGGCTTCCTCGCCGGGATCACCGAGCCCGCGATCTACGGCATCAACCTGCCGCTGAAGCGCCCGTTCGCGTTCGGCATCGCCGGTGGCGCTCTCGGCGGGGCGATCATCGCCCTCGGCGGTGTCTTCTCGAAGGCGTTCGTCGTGCCCTCCGGTCTCGCACTGCCGGCCCTGTTCGGCAACGGCAACATGATCATGCTGGTGCTCGGCCTCGCCGTCGCCATCGTCGTCCCCTTCCTGCTGACGGCCATCGTCGGGTTCAAGGAGCCCGCCGAGGACACGGCCGCTCCGGCTGCCGCCGCCGGCAACGACGTGCTGGTCCTCGCGCCGGTCGACGGCACGGTCGTGCCCCTGTCCGAGGTGCCCGACGCGGCGTTCGCCGACGGGTCGCTCGGACGCGGTGTGGCGATCACCCCCCGCTCGGGCGCGGTGTACGCACCGTTCGACGCGACGGTCGTCGCCGCGTTCCCCACGGGGCACGCGTTCGGGCTGCGTCACGCCGACGGCACCGAGGTGCTCATCCACATCGGCATCGACACCGTGAAGCTGGCCGGAGAGCACTTCACCACCAAGGTGACCGCGGGTCAGCAGGTGAAGGCGGGCGACCTCCTCGTGGAGTTCGACGGCGACGCCATCCTCCGGGCGGGATACGACCTCACCACCCCCGTGGTCGTCACCAACCCCGACCTCTACCCCGCGGTGCGGGACGAGGCCTCCGGGCCGATCGCGCACGGTGAGCCGCTGTTCACCGCGGTGTCGGTCGACTCCGTCGCCGGCGTGCGCTGAGCCCTCGCCCGGCAATGCCGGGGCGCGGCACCCTCCGCGCCCCGGCTTCCCCTCTCCATCCGAGACACACAAAGGACGCATCATGAGCACCACCCCGTTCCCCGACTCGTTCCTCTGGGGCGGCGCGACGGCAGCCAACCAGATCGAGGGCGCGTACGACCAGGGCGGCAAGGGCCTCTCGGTCCAGGACGTCATGCCCCGCGGGATCGTCGGCGCGCGCACCGCCGAGCCGACGCCCGACAACCTCAAGCTCGTCGGCATCGACCACTACCACCGCTATGCGGAAGACATCGCCCTGTTCGCCGAGATGGGCTTCAAGACGTACCGGTTCTCGATCGCGTGGAGCCGCATCTTCCCGAACGGCGACGAGGAACAGCCCAACGAAGAGGGCCTCGCCTTCTACGACCGCGTGCTCGACGAACTGGAGAAGCACGGCATCGAGCCGCTCGTGACGATCTCCCACTACGAGACGCCGCTGCACCTCGCCGAGACCTACGACGGCTGGACCGACCGCCGGCTCATCGGCTTCTACGAGCGCTACGCCCGCACGCTGTTCGAGCGCTACGGCTCGCGCGTCACCTACTGGCTGACCTTCAACGAGATCAACTCGCTCCTGCACGCCCCCTTCATGTCGGGCGGGATCAACACCCCCAAGGAGGAGCTCACCGAGCAGCAGCTCTACCAGGCGATGCACCACGAGCTCGTCGCCTCCGCCCGTGCCACCCGCATCGCCCGCGAGGTCGCACCGCAGGCGCAGATCGGCTGCATGGTGCTGTCGATGCCGGTCTATCCGCTGTCGCCCTCGCCCGCCGACGCACTCGAGGTGATGGAGTTCGACCACTCCAACCTCGTCTACGGCGACGTCCACACCCGCGGTGCCTACCCGGGCTACTTCCTGCGGACGCTTCGGGAGAAGGGCATCGAGCTCGAGATCACCGACGAGGACCGCGAAGACCTCACGAACACGGTCGACTTCGTCTCGTTCAGCTACTACATGTCGGTGGCGGCCACCGCCGATCCCGCGAAGAAGGCGACCGGCGCGGGCAACATCATGGGCGGTGTGCCCAACCCCACCCTGGAGGCCAGCGAGTGGGGCTGGCAGATCGATCCGATCGGTCTGCGTCTCGTGCTCAACCAGTTCTGGGACCGCTGGCAGAAGCCGCTGTTCATCGTCGAGAACGGTCTGGGCGCGAAGGACGAGCTCGTCGAGGTCGACGGGGTGAAGACCGTCATCGACGATTACCGCATCGCCTACCTGAACGACCACCTCGTGCAGGTGGGCGAGGCGCTGAAGGACGGCGTCGACGTGCTCGGCTACACCACGTGGGGCTGCATCGACATCGTCAGCGCGTCCACCGCGCAGCTCAGCAAGCGCTACGGCTTCATCTACGTCGACCGCAACGACGACGGCTCGGGCTCGCTCGAGCGCTACAAGAAGAAGTCGTTCGACTGGTACGCCGAGGTCATCCGCACGAACGGCGGTTCGCTCACCTCCTGACCCGCTCAGGTGGCGCATATGGTTGTCTCTCTCCCCGCGAGGCCACCATATGCGCCACCTGTTCGCGCGCCCATCGCCCCTGCCTCACCGGAAAGCCGCCCCATGACCTCCTCCTTCCGACGCCGCGCCGTCTTCCTCGACGTCGACGGAACCCTGATGCAGGACGGC
Source organism: Microbacterium sp. TNHR37B (assembly GCF_001620065.1). Classification (GTDB taxonomy): domain Bacteria; phylum Actinomycetota; class Actinomycetes; order Actinomycetales; family Microbacteriaceae; genus Microbacterium. The sequence continues at coordinate 101,507 of NZ_LQGV01000004.1, read as the reverse complement.
CGGTACATCCCGCCGTCCGCGATCACGGCGATCCAGGCAGCGCGCGCGGCCGGCCACCTCGTGTTCCTCAGCACGGGGCGCGGGATGAAGGAGCTGGAAGGCCCGATCCTCGACATCGGCTTCGACGGCGCCGTCACCAACGGCGGCGGATTCGGAAGCATCGGTGACGACGTGATCGTCGCCGAACTCCTCGGGCACGACTCGGTACGTCACCTGGAGGAGCGCCTCGACGCCCACGGTGTGCACTGGTACTTCCAGACGTACGACCGGATGTTCGCGAGCGCGGAGCTTCCCGCCCTCATGCAGCGTTACGTCGACCGCGACCGGCGCGCGCACGAGGACCGAATGCGGGCCACCGGTCGCGACGTCGACGACGAGGAGTTCTTCAGCGTCGGCATGAAGACGTTCGACACGTCCCACGAGTTCGTCCCCGCCGAGGCCGCCAAGGCCGTGATCCTCAGCGAAGACCCCGCGGCGGTCGCCGCCGCCGTAGCCGAGCTCGACGGCGCCTTCGCCGTCGTCGGAGGGACGATCCCCCTCCCCGTCGGAAGCTCCGGCGAGATCTCCGCGGTCGGGGTGAACAAGGGCGCCACGATCCTGCGGCTCCTTGCGCACCTCGGCATCGACCCCGCCGACGCGATCGGGATCGGCGACAACTGGAACGACGCGGAGATGTTCGAGGTGTGCGGGGTGTCGATCGCCATGGGGAACGCGGCGCCCGGCGTCCAGGCCCTCGCCGACCAGGTCACCTCGGCGATCGACGACGACGGTATCCGCAACGCCTTCGTCCGCAACGGGCTCATCTGATCGCGGGCGAAAAGCAGGCGGGGCGGGCCCTCGGCACCCGAATTCTGCCGGATCCCCCGTCTCCGCCTGCTTTTGGCTCGCCGGACGGCGGGCACCGCTCGCGTACAGGCTCCGGCCACACCGGTTTGAAAGGATGGACACCGTGACCCGCACCGAATCCTCGCCCCGCATCCTGTTCATCGACGTCGACGGGACGATCCTGGAGCACGGCTCGGTCATCGCCCCCTCGACGGTCACCGCCATCCGCGCCGTCCGCGAGCGCGGCCACCTCGTCTACCTGTGCACCGGCCGGTCGGCGGGCGACATCCACCCCGAGGTCGCGGCGATCGGGTTCGACGGCGCGATCACCAACGGGGGCGCCTACGCGACGCGCGGCGACGAGGAGCTCTTCTTCCACCCCATGCCGCCCGCCGACGTCGAACGGCTCACCTCGTACTTCGAGGAAAACGGGGTCCACTACTTCCTGCAGGCCAACCAGCAGGTGTACGCCAGCCCGGGGATCCTCGGCATGATGGCGTCCTTCCTGCGGATGCGCGCCGCCCGGCGGTCCGAGGATCTCGCCCACCTCGGGATCGACGAGGATCAGCAGGACCTCCTGAACGCGGTGCTCACCGAGGCCGCCGACCGCTATCTCCCCGTTTCAGAGGCCGACCGCGACCACATCGCGAAGGCGGTCTTCGTCAGTGAGCGCTCCGACAGCGTCGACCGGGCGCAACGGGCGCTCGGCGAGCGCTTCCACGTCATCCCCGGCAGCATGCCGATGCCGGGAGGATCGAACGGCGAGATCTCGCTCCGCGGGACGAACAAGGGCGCCGCCATCGTGGAGGTCCTGAGCCTCCTCGGGCTCGATGCGGCCGACGCGATCGGCATCGGCGACAGCTGGAACGACGTCGAGATGTTCGAGGTGTGCGGCACGTCGGTCGCGATGGGCGGAGCGGATCCGCAGTTGCAGGCCCTCGCCGACCGCGTCACCACCGGCGTCCTCGACGACGGCGTCCACAACGCCTTCGCCGCCCTCGGGCTCCTCTGACCATCGCGCGCAGGACGTCGAACGGGGCCCGAGCCCTCAGAGGAAGATGTCGGGGAAGAGGTCGCTGTCGGGCGTGCCGGGGGTGGCGGCGTAGCGGGAGAAGTCGGTGACTCCGGCCTCACGGAGCACGTCCTCCACGATGAGGGTCTGGCCGGTGTACTCGCGCGCCGGACGCGTGAGCACCTCGTAAGCGGCGTCGGCGTAGATCTCCGGCGTGCGGCTGACCTTCATCATGCGGTCGCCGCCGAGCGCGAACTGCACCGCCGCGGTGGCGATGGTCGTCTCCGGCCACAGCGTGTTCGCGGCGACACCGTCGGCCGCGAACTCCGCTGCGATCCCCAGGGTGGCCATCGTCATGCCGAACTTCGCGAGCGAGTACCCCGTGTGGGCGCCGAGCCATCGCGCCGTGGTGTTCAGCGGCGGCGACAGCGACAGGATGTGCGGGTTCGGAGCGTCTTTCAGGATCGGGAGAGCAGCGCGGGAGAGCATGAACGTGCCGCGGACATTGACGTCCTGCATGAGGTCATACTTCTTCGTCGCCAGTTCCAGCGAGCCGGAGAGGTCGATCACCGACGCGTTGTTGACGACGATGTCGACCCCGCCGAACTCGCCCTGCGTCTTCAGGACGGCCTCGGTGATGTCGTCGTCGTTGCGCACGTCGCCCACGATCGGCAACGCCTCGCCGCCGGCCGCCCGGATGGCCTCGGCCGCCGAGTGCACCGTCCCCTCGAGCCGGGGATGCGGCGTGTCCGTCTTGGCGAGGAGGGCGATGCGCGCGCCGTCACGCGCGGCGCGGAGCGCGATCGCGAGGCCGATGCCGCGGCTTCCTCCCGACATGAGGATCGTCTTGCCGGCCAGCGCCGGGGTCGCGTCGGGCGTGCTCATCGGGTCTCCTTGGGGGTGCGGGCGGCGAAGGCGGCGATCCGGGCGGTCGCCTCGGGGGTGTCGAAGCTGTCGCCGATCGTGCGGGCTTCGTCGTCGAGGTTCTCGGTGAACGGACGGTGCGCGCCCGTGCGCACGAGGCGCTTGGCCTGTCCGAACGCCGCGGTCGCACCCTCGAGCCAGAACCGCGCGACCTCCGCGGCCCGCGCGGCGGGGTCGTCCGCGAGCTCCGACACCAGTCCCCACTCCAGGGCCGTCTCGGCGTCGATCGTGCGATCCTGCAGGAGCAGCGAGAGGGCCCGGCGCTGGCCGATCGCGGCGGGGAGGAGCGTGGAGACACCCAGGTCGGGTGTCAGGCCGATGTTGGCGTAGCGGCTGACGAACCGGGCGGCGCGGGAGGCGACGATGTAGTCCGCCGTCAGCATGAGGCCGAGGCCGCCGCCGGCGACAGCTCCCTGGACGGCGGCCACCACCGGGGTGCTCGAGGTGACGAACGCGCGGATCCCCTCGTGGATCACGTGCGCGGCGGCGGTGACGTCAGCGCCGGATGCCCCGGAGGTCCCCATCTGCAGCACGTCACCCCCGGCACAGAACGCCGGGCCGTTCGCATCGAGCAGCACCGCCCCCACCTCGGGGTCACGGGTGACCTCGTGTGCCAGGTCGCGCCACCGCGCGCCCATCTCGAAGTCCATCGCGTTGAGCACCGCGGGACGGTTGAACGTGAGCCGGGCGAGGGCCCCCTCACGCGTGTACAGGATCGAGTCGGTCATCGAGGGTTCCTCCGAGTGGGCGTCGCACAACTCCTCCCACGTGGTGCCGCGCTGCCGTGCGGGGCGCGTCGTCCCGGCACGACGGACGCGAAGCCCCGCGTTCGTGGAGGAGTCATGCAGAGCGGGCGAGTGAGCGGCACCCCGGCCGCCCTCATTTCGGGGCCATCCGGATCGCACCGTCGAGGCGGATGGTCTCCCCGTTGAGGTAGCCGTTCTCGACGATGCTGAGGACCAGGGCGGCGTACTCGTCGGGACGACCCAGCCGCTGCGGATACGGCACTTGCTGACCGAGGGAATCCTGCGCGGCCTGGGGCAGGCCAGCGAGCATCGGGGTCTCCATGATCCCCGGCGCGATCGTGCAGATGCGGATCGCGTGCCGGGCGAGCTCGCGGGCGATCGGCAGGGTCATCGCGTGGACGCCTCCCTTGCTCGCCGCGTACGCGGGCTGGCCGATCTGGCCGTCGAAGGCCGCGACCGACGCGGTGTTGACGATGACGCCCCGATCGCCGTCCGCGGTGGGCTCGGTGCGCGCCATCGCGGCTGCCGCGTGCGCCACCACGGTGTAGGTGCCGATCAGGTTGACACGGACGAGGCGCTCGAAGTCGGCGATCGAGGTGGGGTTCCCGTCGCGGTCCAGGACCTTGGCGGGAGGCGCGATGCCGGCGCAGTTGACCACGACGCGCAGCGGCGCCTCGGCGGCGGCGACCCGGACCACGGCTTCCACCTGGCTCGCGTCCGTCACGTCGGCGGCGGCAAAGACGCCCCCGAGCCCAGCGGCGGCGGCCTCGCCCGGAGAGGAGGGGAGGTCGACGATGACGACGCGCGCACCGGCCGCGGCCAGTCGGCGGGCCGTCGCCAGCCCGAGGCCGCTGGCGCCGCCGGTGACGAGGGCCGTGGCTCCGACGATGTCCATGCGCTCTCCTTCGAACGAGTGGGGATCGCATACCACCATACGCGGGACTCAGTGTCACGTGAACTCCGTCGCGGGACCGCCGAGGGACCGGCCCGAGCCGCCATGATGGAAACCATGTCGATCCCCTCCGAGCCCGTCGACGTGCCCGCGCGCGTCCGGATGCTCGCCCGGGGGGCGGCCCTGGTGCCGGTGTGGCGCAACGATTACGGCGGACTCACGTTCCGCAGCGACGCGGGCGAGTTCATCAAGTACGGCCCCCTCAACGCGGAATCCTCTCTGGCGGACGAAGCCGTGCGTCTGGGCTGGGCGGCGCGGTACACGACGGTCCCCACCGTGCGCGAGACCGGGACGGACGGACGGCACGAGTGGCTCGTCACGGCAGCCCTTCCCGGCCTCTCTGCTGTCGATCCCCACTGGCGCGCGCAGCCGGAAGTCGCGGTGCGGGCCGTGGGCGAGGGCCTGCGCGCGCTCCACGACGCCCTGCCGGTCGACGACTGCCCCTTCGACTGGTCGGTCGCCTCGCGCCTGGCCCGCGCCGCGGAGCGCGGCATCGTGGTCGACGCGACGCTCCACGAGCCACCGACGATCGACCGACTCGTCGTCTGCCACGCCGACGCCTGCTGCCCGAACACCCTCCTCGGCGAGGACGGCCGATGGCTGGGGCACGTCGACCTCGGCGTGCTCGGCGTCGCCGACCGCTGGGCCGATATCTCCGTCGCGGCGATGAGCACGGGCTGGAACTATGGACCGGGCTGGGAAGACGCCCTCCTCGACGCCTACGGCATCGACGCCGACGAGGAACGGATGGCGTACTACCGGTCTCTGTGGAACGCGACCTGACCGGTCGCGCTCGGGACGCGGGACGAGAAGGAAGCCCTCCGCCGCGGAGGAGTCAGCCCGCGCCGAAGACCGGACGGAACGACCCCGTCGCCACCGCCGCCGCCAGCGCGATGGCGGGGATCGCCAGCGCCGCGACGATCAGGACCACATCCGCCCGGACGAGTCGCGACGGACGCGCCCACGTACGCGGACCGGGCGCCCCGAACGCCCGCGCCTCCATGGCGGTGGCCAGAGCGGAACCACGGCGGATCGCGAGCACGAGCAGCGCGAATGCCATCCCTGCCACGCGCCGGACCCGCCCCGCGTCGGCGACACCGCGGGCCCGGCGGGCCAGGGCGAGGGCCCGCCAGTCCTCCGCCAGCAGGCCGAGCATCCTCATTCCCGCCAATCCCCCCAGGACGAACCGTGCCGGCAGCCGCAGCACCTGCGCGAGCCCGTCGGCGAGGTCGGTCGGGTCGACGGTGACGAACAGGACCACGGCGGGAAGACCGATGGCGAGGACCCGCAGCATCGCGGAGAGCCCGAGAAGGATCGACCCCTCGCTGACGTGGACGAACAGCCACTCGACAAGGACTCGTCCGCTCGACTGCCCGTACAGCGAGATCGTCACCGCGGCGGCGGGAGCGGCGATCCACAGGGGCAGCGTCCGGAGCCAGAACTGCCGAGGCGTGAGGCCCGCCGACAACAGCAACGGCACTTCGAGGGCCAGCGCGACGCCCGCCGAGACGGGGTCGATCGTGACGACCAGCGGCAGGGCGATGAGGAGTGCCGCGACGAGCTTGGCGACGGGATGACGGCGAGCGACGATGCCCCGTCGGGCAGGCGTGGACGTGGGGACCGTCATGCGCCGGCTCCCCCGGCACCGTCCGCACCGACGGGGTCGGGGAGGGGGAATCGGCGGGCGGCCAGAGCGTCGAGAACCTCGTTGTCGTGGCTGATCGCGGCGATCGCGAGCGGCCCCTGTTCGTCCACGCCGTCGCGGAGGCCGGCGATGATCGCGACGAGCTCCGCCCAGGTCCGGGCGTCCTGGCCGAATGTCGGCTCGTCGAGGACCAGCACCCGGGGGCGGGTCACGAGCATGGCCGCGACCGTCAGGCGGCGCTTCTCTCCGCCCGAGAGCGTGTAGGGGTTCGCGGCGGCGAGCGGCGCCAGGCGAAGCCGGACGAGCGCCTCGTCGACGCGGGCGGCGACCTCGCGTTCCTCCAGGCCGAGGGCCCGGGGGCCGACGGTGAGTTCTTCGCGGACGGTCGAGCGCAGGAGCTGGTGCTCCGGCTCCTGGAGCACCGTGCCGATCCGGGTGAGCAGGGACGCCGAGGTCCACGCCGCGGGGTCGTCGGTGCGCGGGCCGGTGCGCGGGCCGGTGGACCGTCGGCGCAGTGCGCGGAGGCCGAAGGCGCGGCGGGTGAGGTCGGCGCCCCGGGAGAGCTCGCCCGCAGCCCGCACGTCTCCCTCGACGGCAGGAAGGAGACCCGCGAGGGTCAGCCCGAGAGTGGACTTGCCCGCGCCGTTCGCGCCGACGATCCCGACGACCTCCCCCTCCCGCACGTCGAGGTCGAGGGGCCCTGCGACCGGAACGCCGGGCGAACGGCCCACGACGAGGCCTCGCGCAGAGACGAGCGATCTCCCCACGGCGGTCACGGGGCGCTCCGGGACCGGGGGACGGATGCCGGGCAGCCAGACCCCCGCCGCGGCGAGCTCCGGCCCACGGTCGACGAGGACGCGGTCGGGCGGGCCGTCGGCGATGACGCCGCCCTGCGCTCCCAGGACGACCACGCGGTCGACGAGGGGAAGCCACACGTCGACGCGATGCTCGATGACGACGAGGGTCGCCCCGGTGGCGGCGACCACCCGCGCGACGGCGTCCCGGACCTCCGTCACCCCGACCGGGTCGAGGTTGGCGGTCGGCTCGTCCAGAAGAACGACGCCGGGCCGCATCGCGAGCACACCCGCGAGGGCCAGTCGCTGCTTCTGCCCGCCCGAGAGCGCCGAGGTGCTGCGGTCGAGTGCGACATCGAGCCCCACGGCATCGAGCGCCGCCGGCACCCGCCGCCAGATCTCGTCGCGCCCCACTCCGAGGTTCTCGCACCCGAAGGCGACGTCGTCGCCGACCCGAGAGAGGATCGTCTGACTGTCGGGGTCTTGCAGCACCATCCCGGCACGCCCGCGCGTCGTCGCCGCCGGCACGCCGTCGATGAGCAGCGCGCCGAGTTCCTCACCCTCGTCGTGACCGCCCAGCACACCGCCGATCCCCTGCAGCAGCGTGGACTTCCCGGCGCCGGATGCTCCCAGAAGCAGCACCCTCTCGCCCGGCTCGATCCGGATGTCGACGTCGCGGACCGCCCACGCCTGCCGAGTCGCGTAGCGCCATCCCCACCCGCGCGCCTCCACGGCGGCGGGCGACGCCGCGACGGTCGGCACGCTAGACGCGTCGGCCGGCGTCGCGCCCGGAGGCGAAGCGAGCCAGCGCTCCGGTACGGGCCAGCGCGCGGGTCACGAGCCACGCACCGAGACCGGCCACAATCGCTCCCGAGATCGTGGTGGCGGCGATGTACACCGTCGTGAACAGGCCGTCGGCACCGGGATACCACAGCACGCGATCGTTGATCCCGCACGCGAAGCCCGCCCCGGCTCCGGCCAGGATCGCGACGGGGAGGCGCCACGACGCATAGAGGAACGCGAGGAACACGAGCTCGGCGCCGGCGCCCTGCACGAGGCCGGAGACGATCGTGAGGGGACCCCATTGGTTGCCGACGAGGGCGGAGATCACCGCGGCGAGAAGCTCTGTGTACAGCGCCGCGCCGGGCTTGCGGATGACGAGGGCTCCGAGCACACCGGCGATGAGCCAGGGTCCCGCCAGCAGCCCCTGCACGCCCGGCAGAAGGGGCTTGAGGAGCGAGGCCGGCCCTTCGTAGCCGATGTTCCAGACGAGGAACACGGCGGCGCAGGCCACGCCGATGACGCTGGCGACGACGATGTCGACGATGCGCCACCGGAACCGCTCGCGACCGCTCCCTCCCGACGATGAACGGACGGTGGACGGGGACGTCACTGCATGCATTTCGTTCTCCTCCCTGCGCCGGCATGATCCGGATCAGGTTCGACGGTCGAAGCGTGGATCGCTTCCTCTCAGCCCGGCTCACCGGACTCCCGTGGTTCTGGCGACGAGTATAGCCCGCGGTACGTTGGCTATCGTGACCTCCCCCGACGCACCTCCCCCGTCCCGGCGCGCGCTGCGGAGGCAGGCGCAGGAAGCGAGCGGCGGCGCGACGGCGCACGACGCCGCCGCCGAGGAACGCGTGGCACCCGCCGAGGAGCAGGTCGCACCCGCCGGGCAGCGCGTCACACCCGCCGTCGAGCAGGCCACGGCCGAGGAGCACGACGCGGCCGTCGACGACGGGATGCTCGACGAGCCGGAGTCCCTGAGCGGGAGGATCGCCCTGGCGTGGATCGACCCCGACATCGTCGCCACCCGGGTCGCTCCCCGCGACCTCACGGCCGCCTCGGCGCCCTTCGTTCCTGTCCTTCCGCCGCTCATCCGTCGCCGCCGCTCGCGAGTGCCCCTGCTGGTGACGGCGGCGGTCCTGATCGCCCTGGTGGGCGGATACACCGTCGCGACGCAGACGTGGTCGCTCGATGCGGTCGCGCCCACGATCGCCGCCGCGGAAGCGCCGCGTCTGGAGGCTCCCGCGTCCGCACTGTCCTGGCCGGCCGAGGGCGACGCCGCCGTCGGCGTCGCGGGCATCGACGCCGTCGCCGCGTCATCGCCCGACACCGCGCCGATGGCGAGCATCACCAAGCTCGTCTCCGCGCTCATGGTGCTCGACGAAATGCCCCTGGCAGAGGGGGAGACCGGGCCCTCCCGCACCGTCACCGCGGCCGACCGCGCCACGTATTGGGCGTATGTCTCGCGGGGCGAGTCAGCGCTTCCCGTTCCCGTCGGCGGCACATTGACGCAGTACCAACAGCTCCAGGGTGCCCTCATCGCGTCGGCCGGCAACTACGTCGCGATGCTCACGGAAGAGCTCTGGCCGGCGGACGCGGAGTTCGCCGCGGCCGCCCGCGACTGGCTCGATCGCCACGACCTGTCGGGCGTCCAGGTCGTGGAGCCCACCGGCATCGATCGGGAGAACACCGCCGACGCGGCCTCTCTCATCCGCCTCGCCGAGATCGCTGCGCAACAGCCGGTGATCGCCGAGATCGCAGCCACCCGGACGGCGGAGATCCCGGGCGTCGGCGAGATCGAGAACACCAATCCGCTGCTCGGCGATGACGGCGTGATCGGGCTGAAGACCGGCGGGCTCGTCGGGAACTACAACCTGCTCGCCGACGCCGAGGTCACGGCAGCCGGACAGGCGGTGCAGGTGTCGGTGGCCGTCCTCGGCCAGCCGACCGAGGAGCTCCGCGCATCGGAGACCGCGGCCCTCCTCCAGCAGGCCGTCGCCGAGCTCCAGACCCCGCACGCGCTGCCCGCCGGAACCGTGGTGGGAACCGTCTCGACGGCGTGGGGAACGCGTGCGGAGGTCGCGACCACGACGGAGGCCTCCGTGCTGCTCTGGAACGGCGCGACCGCCACCGGGGAGAGCACGCTCGACCTGGGCGACGCGCGCACGGCCGAGGACGTCGTGGGAACCCTCACCTTCACCGGCCCGCTCAACGCGGCGACCGTCGATGTCGCGCTCACCGGCGACCTCGGTGAACCCGACGGCTGGTGGCGATTCACTCATCCGCTCCAACTCTTCGGCCTCGCCGGCTGAGCCCGCTCCACGGCAGCGCCCCCGGGTCCGACCCGGCCCCGTCAGAAGGGCCAGATCAGCGGAACGTAGACCACGGCTGTCAGGAGGAAGACGACCATCAGCGGCAGACCGAGGCGCCAATAGTCTCCGAACCGATACCCGCCCGGCTGCATCACCATGAGGTTCACCGGGGTGGCGATGGGAGTGAGGAAGGCGGCGGCTCCGGCCACGGTGAGCGCCATCAGGAACGGCAGCACGCTCGCATCGAGCCCGTCGGCCACCGCGACGGCGATCGGTGCCACCACGAGCACGGTCGCGACGTTCGAGATGAACTGGCCGAGGATCATCGTGAGCACGCACAGGACGAGCAGGGCGATGTGCGGTGACGAGTCGCCGATCACGCCGAGCACGACATCGGCGACGGAGCCGGCGGCGCCCGTCGAGATGAAGGCCGACGACAGCGGAACCATCCCGGCGATGAGGATGACCGTGGTCCACGACACGGCGCGATAGGTCTGCGGAATGGTGAGGACGCCGCTCAGCACGAGGGCCCCCGCCGCCAGGAGCCCGGCGACGACCGGGGGAACGAGTCCCGTCGCCAGCAACAGCACCATGACCGCGAGCACGACGAGGGAGCGTCGCGCGCCCCGGCCGAGCGGCACCGCGCGCTGGAGCGATCGCGGCGCGGTCACCGCGATGACATCGGGCGATGCGGCGTAGCGGTCCAGCGCATCCCACGGCCCCTGCACGAGCACCGCGTCGCCGGCGCGGAGCGTGAGCGATCCCGCCACCGCGGCGCCGCGCGACGTGTTGGGGCCGTCCTCTTCTCCGCGACGCACCGCGAGGATCACGAGGTCCTCGCCTCTCGTGGTCATCCCGGCGCAGACAGTCCGTCCGATCAGCGGCGACCGCGGGGCGATGAGCACCTCCAGCACGCCCTCGGTGACGCTGAACAGCGAGCCGGTGTCGAGGTCGACGTCGTACGCGTCGCGGAGCGTGCGGGCGTGGGAGCGGGGGTCGGGGGCGGCATCGGCGAAGTGCTCCGCCACCCGCTCCGGGAGGAGCCGGTCGCCCCACGCGAGGACGATGAGGGTCGTCGCGATCACCAGCGGCGCCCCGACGAGAGCGAACTCGAAGAACCCGAAGGCGCGGCCACCCGCTGCCTCGGCTGCCTCCGAGACGACGATGTTGACGGGGGTTCCCGCGAGCGTCAGGAGGGATCCGGCGCTGGCGGCGAAGGCGAGCGGGATCAGCAGCTTCGAGGGAACGATCCCCGCGCGCACCGCCACGACGACGACGACGGGGAGGAGAGCGGCCACGGCGCCGTTGATGCTGATGAAGGCGGACAGAGCCGCGGCCAGGAGCGCGACGATCACGATGAGCCTGCCGCGCCCGGACCCCGCACGCCGGATCACCTGGTGGCCGAGCCATGCGGTGACCCCGGTCGAGTCGAGAGCCTCGCTCACGACGAACAGGGTCGCGATGAAGACGACCGTGGGATCCCCGAAGCCCGACAGCGCCTCGGGAAGAGTGAGGACGCCGGTGGCCCAGAGCGACACGGCGACGCCGAGCGCGACGATCGCCAGGGGCACCCGGGAGCTGACGAACGCCACCACGGCGGCCACGAGGATGACGAAGGTCCAGGCGGCGGAGTCCATGGATCGACTCTACGGCGGGGCTCCACCGCGGCGGAGGGCGTGGGCGCGGCGCGGGCTGCGTTCGCGTCGTTCAGACGAAGCGCACGGTCTGCTGCAGCCGCGTGCGGATGTCGAAGAGCTCGTTGCCGCCGATCGCTCGCGCGCCCGCGATCCCGCGGCGGAGCACGGTGGACAGCGCCGACCGCGCGACGACGACCGCGGGCAGACCACGCACCCGTCCCAGCTCCTCGATCGCCGCCGGGGCGTCGTCGTCGGGGAGGACGACGATGACGCCGCTGAACTTCACTCGGGCCGAGCGGCCAAGACCCCGGGCGCGCCCGACGGTCGCCGCGACCGGGGCTCCGGAGACGGACTCGCCGATGATCTCTCCACGACGGACACGCACCGCGCCGCCGAAGTCCTCCGAGAGCACGGCGTACAGGCCGCTCGGACCCAGGACGACGTGGTCGATCTTCGCGTCGGGATCCCGCGGGTCGGCGGCCACGTCGTGCCACACGGTGTAGCCCATGCCGAGGTCGGCCACGATCCTCGCCGTCGCCTCCTCGGCGAGCGCGTCGGCGAGGAGGCGGCGAAGCTCGCGCGGAGCGGTCCGGACGAGAGCGGGATCGTACGGGTCGTCGAGGGTGACGCCGCGACCCGCCCACTCACGCATCAGGGTCAGGTAGCGTTCCCGGCGCCAGCCGCCCGGTTGGCCGAAGGAGCGCGCGCGTGGACGGGTGTCGGCGCGAGCGGACGGCGGCCGCCACACCGGACCGCCTTCTCCCGGAGCGTCGGCGGGAGCGAACGAGGGCGAGATCGACGCTCCGAAGCCGTGTCCGCGGTCGTAGGCGGCGCGCGCCGCCGGCGTCCCGATCAACTCCCAGGCTCGCTGCACGTGGACGAAACGCGTGGCATCACCACCCGTGTCGGGGTGCGTCTCTCGCAATCGCGAGCGGTACGCCCGACGGAGCGTCTCCTCGTCGACGTCAGGGGACACCCCGAGCACGTCGTAGGCAGAGGCCGAGAGCGGACTGTCGAACACCGGGTCCTCAGCTCCACAGAGGAAGGTCGGGCGTGAACGCGAGCGCCTCGGCGCCGATGCTCTCCGGCAGATCGTCGAACGATGCCGGCTGCCACCGCGGAGAACGGTCACGGTCGACGAGTTGCGCCCGGATCCCCTCTGCCAGATCCGGCTGCGTCGCCGCGAACCACATGACGAGGCCGTACTCCTGAGCGAGAGCGGCGCGAAGGTCGGGAAGTCGCCGGGCCGAACGGACGGCGGCGAGGGTGACGGCGAGGGCCGTCGGAGACAGCTCCTCGAGCGTGGCGACGGTCTCCGCGGCGTCCGGCTCGGGTCGGTCGCGGAGACGGGCGAGGATCTCGGGCACCGTGTCCGCAGAGAAGGCGTCGTCGATCCAGCGGCGTGCAGCCGGGAGGCGCGACGGGTCGGGAGTCTCGTCGAACAGGAGGACGAGCTCAGTCGGCGTGTGCGGATCGGCACGAGTGACGAACGCATCGTGGAGATCGGCCAGGCGATCGGACGGGACGAAGTGGTCGGCGAACCCGGCGTAGATCGCGTCGGCGCCGTTCATCGATGCGCCGGTGAGCGCGAGGTACTCCCCCACTCGTCCGGGAGCGCGGCCGAGAAGCCAGGAGCCGCCGACATCGGGCGTGAATCCGATGCGGGTCTCGGGCATCGCGAGCGCGGAGCGTTCGGTCACCACCCGCACGGCGGCGTGACCGGCCAGTCCGACGCCGCCCCCCATGGTGATCCCGTCGGCGATCGCGATGAGGGGCTTCGGATACTCGGCGATCCGCGCGTTGAGCGCGTACTCGGCCCGGAAGAAGCGCGCCGTCTCGGCGGCCTGGCCTGCGACGATCTGAGAACGGAGCCCGCGGACGTCGCCGCCGGCGCAGAAGCCCCGGTCACCGGCGCCGTCGAGGAGCACCAGCGCGATGTCGGGGTGCGACTCCCACTCGTCGAGCGCGGCACCCAGGTCTTCGATCATCCCGAGATCGAGGGCGTTGATCGCCTCCGGCCGGTCGAGCGTGGCATGCCCGACGCTCGAGTCGGCGACCGCACGGATCCGCGACGTGGACGCAGACGGGGTCGGGGACGCGTCGCTCACACGTTCACGCTACCCGAGGCGCGTCGGTGGCCGGGTTCCCTCCGTCGCGCCTCGGGGCGCTCACCCGCCCTCGGCCCGCACCGCGATGTACGGGTCGACCGAGAGCGAGCGGCGCGTCGCGAGCGTCGCTGCTCCCGCGCTGGCGAGGAGGCTGATGAGCGTCACCCCCGCCGAGATCAGCACGGGCTGCCACACCAGGTCGCCCAGCGCCGGTTCGGCCCCGATCTGTTCGGCTGCGGCGACCGACAAGAGCGGCACGAGCGCGATCGCCACGAGAGCGCCCGCCACGGCACCCAGCCCGGTCACGAGCAGGCTCTCCGTCGTGATGAGCGCGCGGATGTCCGCCACCTGCCATCCGTGCACACGGAGGAGAGCGAGATCGCGGAGCTGCGCCCGCACCGACGCCGCGACCCCGGTGAGGGTCGAGACGACCAAGAGCAGCAGTCCCACGAGGGCTACGACCGCGGTCGCCGCGGGGAGGAGCGAGAACACCCCCGGAAGCAGTCCGAGGCGGTCTGCCAGGGGGCTGGCGGCGAACCCTCGGGCGCGGAGGTCGGCAGTCAGGGCGGGAACGGCCTCTCGGTCGCGGGCGACGACCAGCGCGGAGCGCACTCCACGCTCATCGAGGTATGCGCGCGGTGACAGCCCCTCCCGCGCCGCCACGAGCTCCACCGCGGTGTCGACGTCGGTGAGGGCCACGGCCGGCCCGTACACCTGCCATGAAGGATCGTAGGTGCCGCTCACCGTGAGTCGTCGCGATGCCGATTCCCCCTCGTCCATCCCGGTGCGGGTGGTGTACCCCACCTCGAGGTCGTCGCCGACGAGGGCGGTGAAGTCGACGCCCTGTGCCGCGCTCGGTGCGACGAACTCGCCCGGGCCGGGAGGGGCCGTGACCCCGGGCGGTGCCTGCGACGCTTGGAACGCCACGACCGGGAGCACCCAGCCTCCGTCGGCCCCGTAGATCGACGCGCCGTCGATGGCGGGCTCGACCGCCGCGACATCGGGGAGCCCGGCGAGCAGATCGAGCGCGCTCCCGGTCAGCGGACGCGCATCGGCAACGTCGGTGCGCAGCTCGAGCACTGCGAGGCTTCCGCCGCCCACCTCGCCGGCGGTCACGGTCGACAGGACGTTCCAGAGCAGCGCGCCGAGCGTGGCCGTCAACAGCACGGTCATGAACCCCGCGATGACGAGGGGAAGGGCGCGATGCTCCCCTCGACGGACACGCAGGAGGGCCCATCCCAGTGTGGTGCGAAGCGTCTTCCTCGTGGTCACGGCGTCGTCCGTTCCTTCGTCAGGGTGAGGATGCGGTCGCACCGGTCGCGCACCGCGTCGTCGTGGGTCGCGACCACCACCGCGGTGCCGCTGCGGGCGGCGGCACGCAACGCGCGGAGTACGACAGCCGTGCTCTCGGCATCGAGGTTTCCCGTCGGCTCGTCGGCGACGATGACCGCGGTCTCGGAGGCGATCGCCCGCCCGAGCGCGAGCCGCTGGCGCTGTCCACCCGAGAGGGCGCCGGCGGGGCGATCGGCGACATCGTCGAGGTCGAGCAGGCTCAACACCCGGCGGGCGCGCGAGCGGTCGCCGCGGCGGGGGATGCCCCACGCCGCCGCCACGTTCTCCCACGCCGTCAGATAAGGATGCACGGCATGCGTCTGGAGAACGAAGGCGGCACCGTGAAACGCCGGAGAGAACCGCACGCGGCCACCGGTCGGGGTGAGGAGTCCTCCGATCAGCCCCAGCAACGTGCTCTTGCCCACCCCCGAAGGACCGACGATGCCGAGCATCTCGCCCGCGCGGACCTCCGCGTCGAACGGTCCGAGCTCGCGCCCCGCCGCGCGCGGGTACGTGTAGCGCGCCGCCTCGACGACGACCACCGACTCACTCTGCGTCGCCTTCACGAAGCTCCTCCCGCCCGGATCGGGCCGAGCCCGACGCTGAGGTCGAACGAGACCTGGCTGAGCCGGCGCGTCGTCTCGATGCGGCCGCGCGTCCGGTCCTTCGCCGTGTAGAGGCCGTCGTCGGAGCGGGTGAACCCGGCCTCGACCGCCTCGTCGAACGGCTGCTGCAGCCAGTCCTCGTCCCGATCCGGCGTGGCACCAGCGGTGGCGGCGACAATGCCCGAGAGGCAGTACGCCGTGTCGATGTCGCCGACCCGGAGGGCGGCGAGCACGTCGTCGGTGAGTGCGCGCGGATCATCGACGACCCGGAGGGGCTCCTCGTCATCGCGTCGAACGTGGAGGCGAACCACGGCGCTGTCGATGCAGGGGTCGTCACCTCGCCGCGCCACCGCGGCAGCCAGGCTACTGCCCGCGCCCGCGGGAACGACCCCGAGGTCAGCGGCCGTCTCGATCACGAGCACGGGGCGCGCGGAGTCACCCGGGTCGAGGGCGGCAGGGCTCTGCCGCAGGAGATCGATCGCCCGGGCGCGGACATCACCGCACGGTGACGACGTTCGAGCGGCGAGCGCGCAGACGCGGGCCGCACCGAGGACGGCGTCGCGATCCCCAGCGCCGACGGCGGCTTCCGCCGCGGCGTCGAGGGCGCGGGACGTCTCCGTCGCGAGACGCGCTTCCTCCCCCGCCAGACTCCGCGTGCGGATCACCGCGGCCGTCGTCCACGTGCCCTCGGTCGGCGAGCCGTCCGGGAGGGCTCCGTCGAACCCCACGACGCCTCGGTCGTGAAAGAGGCCGTCCTCGCCGATGAAGCCGGAGAAGTCGAAGGAGGCCACCGGGCGCTCCGGCGCGCACGCCGTCAGGAGACTCACCACCCCCACGGCGAGCACGGCGCCGAACAGGGTCCCGCGCGGGCTACGCATGGAGACCCAGATCGGCCGCCGCTGCCGCGATCGACAGCGGCGCCAGCTGTTCATTCATCATCAGCAGTCCTTCGTTAGAGAAATCCAGAGGGGGGATGGAACGGTCGGCTGCGTCTCCGTCGCGTCGCGGTCCCTCATCGCCGAGCCGAGAGATCCAGGAGAGGTCGCAGTAGTCATCGAGCCGTCCCCCGATGACGGCGTCGGCGAAAGCGCGTCGCGCCTCCTGCAACACGTCGTCGGGCCACCCGCCGGGCGCCGCCGCCTCGCGGAACAGGGAGACCTGCCGCCGGGCACAGGGTGCCGTCACAACCGCGGCGATGCCGTCGATGAGCCGGTCGACCCCGTCCGGATCGGCCCCGCGCACCGTGGCGAGCGCGGCCAGCAGACCGTCGAGCGTCGGTGTCTCGGGCGTCACCGCCGCCGCGAGGAGCTCCGCGTCGGCGAGCCCCGCCGCGGCGAGGTCGCCGCAGTCGCCATCCACGAGAAGGCAGCCCTGCAGCACGAGGAGGGCGTCGCCCGATCCTGGGCGCGCTGTCTGGATCATGCGTTCGACGACGGCGACCGATGTCGACGGCGGTAGCTCGGTGCCACGAGCGTGGAGCAGCCGGAGACCTGCGACAGTACCGCTGAGAGACCCGGCGACCAGTGGACGACGCAGGTAGCTGCCGTCGGACAGCCGCCTGTCGTCGAGGCGCCCCTCGAGCACCGCGCGCGCGTCCGCGACGACGCCGCGGCCCCCCACAGCTTCGCGTTGAGCGATGACGCGGGCGGAGGTCACGAGCACGGGCAGGTCGATCGCGTCGAGCGCGTCGTCGACCGCGCACCGGACGAAGGCAGGGACGTCCTTCTCCGGAACTGCGTGGAGCAGAAGCAGCGCTCCCGCCTCGATCGCCGTGCGATCGTCGCAGTCCGCCGGCGGAAGACCCGGCAGGATCGCGCTCACGACGCGGCCCGCGGACGCTTCCGGGGACACCCCCATAGACCGGCGCACGTCGACCCATTGCAGCGCGAGCGCCGCGTTGGCGGCGACGGCGGACCGCATCCCTGCCGCCGAGACGACCCCGTCAGCGACGGCATCGACATCGCTGAGGCACCACGAGACGTGCGCTGCGGCCACCAGTTCGAGGGCATCGCCGGGCTGCGACTGCGCGGTTGGCTCCGGCGCCGTCGCGAGGAGGGCATCGGCATCCCGCGCGAGACTCGCCGCGGTCGGCGCCGGCAGGACCTCTCGCATCCTCTCGGCACCGACGGAGCCGCATACGAGGTGCGCTTTCCACAGCGCATCTTCCTCGTCGGTCTCCCAGAGCTCCCGCCAACGCTCGGCATCGGGTGAGGGCACCGCGGAACCGAGCGCTCGGCCGATATCGATCCCGGCCACGGTCTCGACGAGGGTCGCCGTCGAGAACGCGTCGATGGCGACATTGGAGAGCAGGCCGTCAGCGCCCTCGAACGGCGTCAGGTCTCCCCAGACACCGTCGAGGCCACCGTCGGGCGGGGCGGGGGGCGCGCACGCGGTCAGCATCATCGCCGCCACCGCCGCGACGGCGCAGGGGAGGACACGGGCGCCGATCACACCCCCACGCACGCGCTGGAGCTCGCACGAACGCCCGAGACCTCCGCATACGCGCCGGAGCACAGACCCAGCGCGACGATCGACCACGTCGCCGAGGCGCTGCCGGAGTGATCGGAGATCCACGTCTTGTAGTTGGTCCAGACCAGGTTGCGCGCCGAACCGCTCGTACCGGCCACGGTGACCGCACCCACCGTCACCGTGCCGATGCCCCACGCATTGAAGTCGGCGGTGTTGCGGATCTTGGACACCTTGTACGCCTTACCCGACTTCAGCGCCTTCGCCGAGGTCTGGAAGCCGCACGACGTGAGCCACGTGTTGCAGAGCCAGACGTTCGCCTGAATCACGGCGCCCGTGCCCGGCAGCTTCGCCGAGGACGAACTGCTCACCGCCGAGGCCGGGACGGCCACACCGCCCAGCGCCACTGCCGAGAGCACCACTGCTGCGATCGTGTTGCGGATGCCACGTCTCATGATTCGATCTCCTCTGTTCGATCGGAGAGAGGGCGTCAGTCCCTCTCATAAATGAGTACCAGATGCCTCACTTTAGCTGCGCCGCCGACGGGCCCGCGGAGTTGTCCACACCCCGTCGTCGCCCGCCTCTTGGGGGCTCGCCGCCACGCTCCGCGCGGCGCCGCGCGGAATCCGACAGGATAAGAGGACACCCCCGCAACGAGAGGCCGCCCATGCCCGAAGGACATGTGCTCGAGTTCACCGACGTCACCAAACGCTTCGGCGCCGTGACGGCGGTCGACGGATTCACCGCCCGAGTGGAGCCGGGGGTGGTCACGGGATTCCTCGGCCCGAACGGAGCCGGCAAGACCACGACCCTGAGGATCCTGCTCGGACTCATCTCGGCGTCCTCGGGGAGCGCGACGATCGACGGGCGTCGTTACCGTGATCTGTCGCACCCGCTGCAGACGGTCGGTGCAGCCCTGGAAGCGTCGAGCTTCCACCCCGGACGCAGCGCCGCGAACCACCTCGCGGTCTACGCCGACGCCTCGGGGATCCCCCGCTCCCGCGTCGACGAGGCGCTCGGCACCGTCGGACTGGCGGATGTGGCCGGACGCAAGGTCGGCGGCTTCTCGCTCGGCATGCGCCAGCGCCTCGGCCTCGCCTACACGCTGCTCGGGGATCCGGGCGTGCTCGTGCTCGACGAGCCCTCCAATGGACTGGACCCCGAGGGCATCAAGTGGATGCGCGGGTTCCTCCGGGACCTCGCGGCGCAGGGACGCACCGTGCTCGTGTCCTCGCACCTGCTCTCCGAGATCCAGCAGACGGCACAGTCACTGCTCATCATCGCCCGCGGCTCTCTCGTCTTCCAGGGCACGATCGACGAGCTCACCGCACAGGACGAGTACGCGACCATCGTCGATGCCCCCGACCGCGCAGCCCTGGGCGCCGCGCTTTCGGCGGAGGGACTCTCCTACGACACCCTCCGAACCGGGTTCACCGTGCGCGGGGCGGACCCCGTGCGCGTCGGCGCCGTCGCCGCAGCCGCGGGTGTCGCCCTCTCGGCCCTGCAGCGGCGCGGACCCGCACTGGAGGAGGTCTTCCTCGACCTCGTCAACGGCGTGCGGGTACACCAGCCGGCACCGCCATCGGCGCCGGCCACGGTCGACCTCGACGCCCTGCCTGCCCCCGCCGCCGCTCCCGTCGCAGACGCACCCCCGCCCCCCGTGGAGGTCGGCGCCGACTCCGAACCGACCGCTGCGCAGGAAGGCGGTGAGCAGCGATGAGCCTCGTCCGTGCCACACGCTCCGAGCTGACCAAGCAGTTCTCCACCTCGATGTGGTGGATCCTGGGGCTCGTTCTCGTCGCCTACGTCGGCAGCACGGCAGGCGGCCTCGCCGGGTTCTTCGGCGCCGTCGCCACCGGCGCGATCCCCGGCGGCTCGACCGACATGTCCGCGATCCCCGGGGGCATGCTGCCTCCGCTCATCTACAGCCTCGCGACCGCGGTCGGCTACATCTTCCCCCTGCTGATCGGCACGCTGCTGGTCACCGGCGAGTTCCGCCACAAGACCCTCACCCCGACGTTCCTCGCCACTCCACGCCGCGCCACGGTGCTCGCGGGCAAGGTCGTGGCGGGCATCGTGATGGGCCTCGTCTACGCCCTCGCCGCGCTGGTCTCCACCGTCGGACCGGGCGCCGGGTTCCTCGCGGTCTTCGGCGTCGACACGCAACTCGGCGACCTCGACACCTGGGCGATGTTCGGCCGGATCGCTCTCGCCTTCGCCCTCTGGGTGCTGATCGGCATCGGAGTCGGCACGCTCGTGCGCAACCAGGTCGCCGCCGTGGTGGGAGTGATTGCCTTCACGCAGTTCGTCGAACCGATCCTCCGGACGGTCGGAGCCTTCGTCGACGGCATCGCCGATGCCGCACGGTTCCTCCCGGGCGCCGCCTCCGACGCCCTCGTCGGCGCGAGCCTCTACTCGACGCTGGGCTCAGGAACGGGCGCGGGGAGCGAGCCGCTGGCGTGGTGGGTGGGCGGCGTCGTGCTCCTCGCCTACGCGGCGGTCATCCTGGTGCTGGGCTATCTGACGAGCTGGCGGCGCGACGTCGGCTGACCAGCGCGACGCGGCCCGGCCGCCCGCCACGGCAGAGGCGGCCGGCTCAGGTCGCGGGCGCCGTGCCCGGACGGGGCCTCACCGAGCGGGGACGGCGCGCACGGGGCTTCTCGGAGCCCGGCGCGGAGACCGCCCCGGTCGTGATCTCCGCGACGTCCACCGGTCCGACATCGGCGTCGCGTCGCAAGGCCTGCACGAGCGCGAGCCCGTGCCGCGTCGACAGGACGACCCGCTGGAACTCGATGGGCGAGCCGTCCGTCTCGGCCAGGTCGATGACGACAGCGGGCTTGTTCCGCTGCACGATGACGAAGTCGGAGCCGCCTGCCGACTTCCAAGTGCCCATCGCCATCACCCGCGGTACGTGGGTGCCCGGGGTGGGGACACCCCGCAACCACGTCCAGGCGTCGTCGGTCAGCTGGACGCGCTCGATCGAGGCGCGGTCGATCCGCAAGCTGCCCCGGCGGAAGGCGAACGCACGCTCCACCGGCGAGAGCACGACCTCGAGCTGCGCCGAGTCGAGCAGCAGAGTCACCATGCCCTCAAGTCTGCCAGCGCGAGGCTGCGCGTTTTCTCACAGAGCCCTAACGATCACACCGCCGCTCGGAGCGGAGCGTCGCGGACGGTTTCAGACCGAGAACTCGTCCGTCGCGTGCGGAAGCGGGAACGACGACACCGCGGCGATGAGACCGTCGACCGTCTGCTCGCGCGCGATCACGCTCACGCCCAGACCGGCGCGGCGGGCGTCTTTCGCGGTCCGCGGGCCGATGGCGGCGATCACCGTCTCCTCCGGGATGTCCGGGAACTGCAGTTGCACCTGCTCTGCGACTGATCCACTCGTGACGAGGATCGCGTTGATCCTGCCCGACCGGACATCGGCCGCAATGCGCTCGGTCACCGGCACCCCCACCGTGCGGTACGCCACGACGCTGCGGACGTCGTGTCCGGCCTCTGAGAGACGGCGGGTGAGCACCGGCTTGGCGATCTCGCTGCGCAGGGTCAGGATGCGGCGCGGCTCCGGCTCCAGCTCGATCAGCTGACTGGCCATCCCGGCGGCGGAGTTGTCCTCGTCGGGGACGAGGTCGACGCGGTACCCCACGGCGGTGAGCGCCGTGGCGGTGGTCTCCCCGACGGCGGCCACCTTCGTGGAGGCCGGAATCACGGCGCGGTAGGCGTAGAGCACATCGACCGTGGTGGCGCTCGTGAGGGTCACCCAGTCGAAGGCCCCCGCCGCGAGGTCGGCAAGCGCCCCCTCCAGCGTGGCCTGGTCAGTGGACGGGGCGAAGTTGATGAGCGGCGCGATCACGGGTGTCGCGCCCTGGGCGCGCAGAGTGGCGGCCACCGAATCACCCCAGGGCCCGCCGCGGGGAACGAGCACACGCCACCCCTTCAAGGGTTTCTGCGGCGTGCTCGCCATGCTGTGTGCGTTCATCGTCGACTCTCGTGGTGCGTGGGGTCGGACGCACGAACAGCGCCCGACAATGCGAATACCCGGACGCTCGGATGCGCGTGCGCTCGGGTGTGCATCGCCGGCAGCATCCGCCTCATTGCCACTGCCTGTAGATGGATACTACCCCCGGGCGTCGGACCCGGCGTCTCGCGACCGGGGGTCACCGGGTGTAGAGGCGCACCAGCCCCCACACCGCAAGCCCGGCCACGGCAGCCGCCCCGACGACGCCGGCGACCGCTCCACCGGGATTGCGGCGGGCGAACCGGCGCGCGCGGACGACGCCCCGATCGGTGGCCCGGGCGACGCGCTTGGGCACGTTCGCCTTCTCTTCGATGGCCGCCAGGGCCGCCTTCAACTCGACGCGGGCCTTCTCCACCGGATCGGTGATGCCGATCGGCACTGCCGTGCGGGGCAGCGGAAGCTCAGAGCTCATCGAACGACTCCTTCACGATGCGGCGGTCGGTGGCGATGGCGCGGACCGGGTTCTCCGAACGGCTGAGCCGCCGGAAGCGTGCGATGCCCAGAAGAGCGAACACCACGACGCCCAGCAGGGCGATCCCCACGACGATCAGACTCGCGACCCAGGCCGGGATCCACGACGACAGCCCGATGATCGTGAACGCGCCCAGAGCCGGCAGCGACCAGAACAAGAAGAACAGCGCGACGAGGAACCAGGCGCCTCCCATACCGGCGTTCTTGCCGGCACTGGCGAGCCACTTCTTGGCGGAGTCGATCTCCGCCATCACGAGGTTGCGGACGAGCTCGGGAACCTCGCCGAGGAGGGTGAGCAGGCTGTCGTCCGCGCGATCGCGGAACCCGCGAGGTGTGGTCATCTCAGCTCTCCGCGGCCTTCTGGACCTCGTCGGCCACCTCCGCGGACGCCCGCTTCACTTCGGCGGCGGTCGTCTTCGCGCCGCGGGAGACGTCGTCGGCGGAGTCGCGTCCGGCTTTGATCGCCGCGTCGAGCTTCTGCCCCGGCGTCTTCTTGTTCGCGGCGGCGCGGGTGATCTTCACCGCGCCGTCCCAGACGGCGCTGGGCAGGGCCATCGCGGCCGACTTGCCGAGGTCGGCCACCTTCTCCACCTGCCGCTGGACCGGGTCGGTGTTCCACACCTTCAGGAAACCGGTCTTGATCTGCTCGTACCGCTCTCGTCCGGCACGCGAGCCGAGCACGTAGCCTGCCGCGAGCCCGACGACGATTCCGATCTTGCCCCTCATGGGGTCTCCTCACGTTGGTGGCGGTGATGCGTAGGTCCCTCCAGGGTAACGCCGTATTCCGTCTCCGGCATGACCCCCTTTATCGCGGGCGGTCATCGTGCTAGGAGCCGGCTCCCGACGCAGCGGAATCTCCCGCGTCATCGACGGCTACGGCCTCGTCCCCCCACAGGGCACGACGTCGTATCCGTCCGACCTCGGCGATGGCGTCCGCGACGACGTCGCCGAGATCACCTCCCGCGATCGCCGCTCCGACGAGGGCGAGGCCGGGCACGGATCGCGTGGCCACGCGCACGTCGTCGGCGCGTCGACGCTGGTCGAGCTCTCCCTCGGCCGCGCGACTCACCGACCGATGGACGGAGGCCGACACGGCGCCGGGCGGGATGGCACTGCCCACGGCATCGGCGAGGGCGTGCAGAGCGTCGGAGAGCGCGTCGGCCGCCGCCCGCCCCGATCCCGTGAGGACGATGCGGGCGATCGCCTCGGCGGCAGACCGGCGCTCGGCCTCGGGCACGGCGATCCCCTCCACGAGCACGGCCCCGCCGCTCCCGCCGGGGAAGACCTGATGACCAGGGGCGAGCGCGACATCGCCGCGGAGGAGAACGACGTCGTGCGCGGCCGGGGAGGCGAGCGCGGGCAGGTCGATCGTGCCGGACAGGAGGCGGCCCGCGTCGGGAGCGCCCGTGGCGACGACGACGACATCCGCCCGAAGCACCGTCGCGGCGGTATCGTTCCCGGTCTGCTCCGCGTCGGTGCCTTCCGCCGCGTCGCGGGAGGCCGCCTCGTCGGGAATGTCGAGGAGGATCCGCCAGTGGTCGCCATCGCGCGCCAGCTCGGTGACCGGCGCGTCGCGGAGCACGCGCACCGCGTGTGTCGCGAGCGCGTCCGCCAACGCGTCCGCGAGGGCCGCAACTCCCCCCTCGATCGTCTCGCGGGCGCCCTGTCCCTGGAGAGCGTCGATCGCGCCGGCGAGCGATCCGGTACGCGTGAGCGCCGTACCGAGTCCCGGGGCGACCGCTTCGACATCGACGCGATCGGGCTCGAGTCCGAGCACGCCACGGGTGACGGGAGCCACCATCCGTTCGGCCACGCGCTCGCCCATCCGGGTACGCACGAGCGCGCCGAGGTTGCGTTGATGTCCGATGGTCAGCGGGGGTCGCAGCCGATCGAGGTAGGCCCGCCACACCCCGCGCCACCCGACGATGCGCCGCACCGCGGGGTCCCAGGCGTTCGCGGGAATCCCGAGCACGGCGCCCGCCGGCAGTGGGTGCACACCGTCGGCGCCGCCCACCGCACGTGACGGCTCGACAACCGGGCGGAGGCGAGACCCCAGACCGACGTCATGGAGGAGAGCCCGGAGCGCCGTCGCGCCCGCGGCGAAGGAGTCCACGGCGACATCGACGCTCACGCCGTCGAGATCGACGCCCTCCACCTCGTCGCCCAGCCGACCGGTCGCCTCGAGAAGAGTGACGTCCATCCCGACCTTTGCGCATTCGAGGGCGGCGACCAGTCCTGCGACGGATCCTCCGATCACGACGACGCGGGTGCTCTGCGCGCGGGAGATCAGGTCGCTGGGATCGGGCATGATCCCATCCTCCGCCATGGCCGCGATCGGGGCATCCCGCGGACGGAGGATCGGTGTCACGATGGAGACATGGCCCTGCACATCACCGGTGACGCCGACGCCGACCGCCTCCTGACCGACGATCCCCTCGCCCTGCTCGTGGGCATGCTCCTGGACCAGCAGATCGCGATGGAAACCGCCTTCACCGGTCCCCGGAAGATCGCGGACCGCACCGGCGGCGGCGATCGCCTCGACGCGGGTGCGCTGGCCGGAGCCGATCCCGACGATCTCGTCGCGGTCTTCCGGGAGACCCCCGCGGTGCACCGATTCCCGGGATCGATGGCGGCGCGCGTCCAGGCGCTCTGCCAGGCGCTCGTCGACGAGTGGGGCGGCGACGCGGCAGCCCTGTGGCGCGATGCCGACGGCCCCACGGTGCTCCGGCGTCTGAAGGCCCTTCCGGGCTTCGGCGATCAGAAGGCCAAGATCTTCCTCGCCCTCCTCGGAAAGCAATACGGCTTCACCGGGGATGGATGGCGAGAAGCGTCGGCACCCTACGGAGAAGAGGGTTCGTTCCGTTCCGTCGCCGACATCGTCTCGCCGGAGTCGCTCACAAAGGTCCGTGAGCACAAGCGTGCGATGAAGGCGGCCGCCAAGGGATCCTGACCGGCTCTGGAGTCTCCGGCGCTCCACGGCTGGGAGCGCTCTCCCCCGAAGCAGCCTTCGATCGCACGACACCTGCTCGTCGCTTGCCTCGCGACACCGTCATGCGCCAGGGTGGACCTGCGCCCGATCGGGCGGAATGTCCCCTCAGGAGCACTGCATGAAACACCGCGCTGCGGCCATCCTCGCCTGCCTGTCCCTCGTCACCGCGGGCGCCATCGTCCTCCCAGCCGGCAGCCCGGCCCCGACCGCATCAGCCCGTGACGCCGGCCTCGCGGCACCCGTGCAGGCGGTCCAGCCGCTGCCGGGCGGCGAGCTTCCCGGGATCCCCACGCGGGAGCCCCGCCGGGTGATCCCGACGGACGCTGCCGCGAGCGACCTGGGGCGTGTGGACGCAGGGGTCGGAAACGGTGCCCTGGCCACGGTGGTCGACGCCTTGACGAAGGACCGCGAACTGCCGACCGATCTCGCCGACAAGGTCCGTCTCGACGGCGATCGCGTGCGGGTCGAAGTCACGTTCACGAACGAGAAGGCGGCGCGAGCCGCCCTCGACCGCGCGGAGGGCACGGACATCGCCGTGATCACCGACGGTCTGCTGGCGGCGTCGGTTCCCGCCGAGGAGATCGCGAACCTCGACGCCGATCTCGCGGTCGACAGCGTCGCGCTTCCCGCCTTCTCCACGCCCGCCCCGGAACAGCGCATCGAGATCGTCCCGGCGACCGTGGGATCCAACGGCGGAGACGTCTACACCAAGACCCAGATGTCCCGCTGGCACCAGCGCGGGCTGAGCGGGCGGGGGATCTCCGTCGGCATCATCGACTACTTCGACAAGTCCACGTGGAGCTCCGCCCAGGCCACCAAGGACGTCCCGGCCGCGGCCGGCACCTTCTGCCAGTGGGGTGGTCGTTCCTGCAGCGTGTTCTCCTCGCCGAGCCCGGACCGCCACGGCGTCGCCGTCGCCGAAGCGATCCACGACATGGCCCCGAACGCGAAGCTCTACCTCGCGACCGTCGCCACGAATGAGGACCTCAAGAAGGCCATCGACTACTTCGCCAAGAACGGCGTGAAGATCATCAGCCGCTCACTCGGTGGCTTCTACGACGGCCCCGGCAACGGCACGGGTGCGTCCGCGAAGCTCGTCGACTACGCCGTCAGCAAGGGCATGGCGTGGTTCAACTCCGCGGGGAACTCCGGCGCGTACGCCGTGAGCTCGGGAACTGACAAGCTGCTCGTCGGCGGCTACTGGCGCGGTGCGTGGCGCGACACGAACAACAACGGCTGGATGGAGTTCGCGCACTATCCGCTCGACGCCAACGGCGCTCCCACGGGCGAGGTCCTCTACTACGAGACGATGTACGTCTACTGCTCCCCGTACTTCCGTCTGCGGTGGAACGACTGGGGTTCGAGCAAGACCGACTACGACATCTTCCGGATCAACCCCGACGGCTCGGCCATGACCCCGGGATACTCCCCGAACAAGCAGACGAAGTCCGGCGTCGCGCCGCTGGAACTGCAGAACGGCAGTGACGACTACTTCCGGTGCGACACGAACCCCAGCGAGGACGGCTGGATCGAAGTCGGAATCCGCAAGATCGCCAACGGGAACGGCACGAGCGACGACGTCCTCGAGCTGGCCGGCAACTCCGCCGACATCCTCTACACCGCGTCCTCCCCGGGGAGCGCCGGTGAGGCGTTCATCGACAGCAAGAACAAGGGCATGGCCGCCGTCGGCGCGGTCGACCCCGTCGCGGGCGTCGCCATCGCCGGTTACAGCTCGCAGGGGCCGACCAACGACCGGCGCGTGAAGCCGGAGATCAGCGCCGGCTCCAACTTCACGAGCCGCGCGTATGCCTCTCAGGGCGGTCGCTTCAACGGAACGAGCGCCGCGACGCCGGTCGTGGCCGGTGCCGCCGCGGTCGTGCTGGAGCGCTTCGACGGGATGAAGCCCGCGGCCCTCATCGACTATCTGCGCAAGAACCAGACCGTCGACCGGGGAGCGGCGGGCACCGACAACGTCTTCGGCAGCGGTGAACTGGTCATGAAGGATCTCGCGGTCGCCCGCTTCACCGCGACACCCGCTCCGAAGATCACCGGGACCCGCGCCGTGGGCTCCAAGCTCACGGTCAAGACCTCCTGGACTCCCGCCGTGAAGTCGGCGAACTACCAGTGGTATCGCGGGTCGAAGGCGATCTCCGGCGCGACGAAGTCGACGTACGTCCTGACGAAGGCCGACGCCGGCAAGAAGATCCGCGTGCTCGTCACCGGCAAGCGGCCGGCCTTCACCGAGGTCAAGAAGTACTCGGGATGGACGATCGCCATCGCGAAGGTCTTCACCAAGAAGCCCGGCCCCAAGGTGACGGGAACGGCGAAGGTGGGCCGCACCCTCACGGCGAAGCCGGGGACGTGGTCGCCCAAGCCCAGCAAGATCACCTACCAGTGGAAGGCCAACGGCAAGGTGATCAAGGGCGCGACGAAGAAGACCTACAAGATCAAGTCGGCTGATCGCGGCAAGCGCATCACGGTGACGGTCAAGGTGAGCAAGAAGGGCTACCTGACCACGTCCAAGACGAGCGGCAAGACGGCCAAGGTCAAGCGCTGACCTGACGACGTCGACGACGACGCCCCTCCGCGCATCGGTCGCGGAGGGGCGTCGTCGTCGTGGCGGATCAGGCGCCGCGGAGGCGCTCGGCGAGGTAGCCCTCGAGGGCGTCGAGAGCGATGCGCTCCTGGGCCATCGTGTCGCGGTCACGCACGGTGACGGCGTCGTCGTCGAGGGAGTCGAAGTCGATCGTCACGCAGTACGGCGTGCCGATCTCGTCCTGGCGACGGTAGCGGCGACCGATCGCGCCGGCGTCGTCGAAATCGACGTTCCACCCCCGCGCCCGCAGGCGGTCGGCCACGTCGCGGGCCAGCGGCGACAGCCGCTCGTTGCGCGACAGCGGCAAGACGCCGACCTTCACCGGGGCCAGCCGCGGGTCGAGCGCGAGCACCGTGCGGGTGTCGGTTCCTCCCTTGGCGTTGGGCACCTCTTCCTCCCGATACGAGTCGACGAGGAACGCCATCATCGAACGGGTCAGGCCGAACGACGGCTCGATCACGTAGGGGACGTATTTCTCTCCCGAGGCCTGGTCGAAGTAGGTCAGCGACTGTCCGGACGCCTCGATGTGGCTCGACAGGTCGAAGTCGGTGCGGTTGGCGACTCCCATGAGCTCGCCCCACTCCTTGCCGGGGAACCCGAACCGGTACTCGAAGTCGATCGTCCCCGCCGAGTAGTGGGCGCGTTCGTCCTCCGGCACGTCGAACTGACGCATGTTGGCCGGGTCGATGCCGAGGTCGACGAACCAGTCCCAGCACGCCTGCACCCAGTGGTGGAACCACTGCTCGGCCTCGGCCGGCGGCGTGAAGAACTCGATCTCCATCTGCTCGAACTCCCGCGTGCGGAAGATGAAGTTGCCGGGCGTGATCTCGTTGCGGAACGCCTTGCCGACCTGGCCGATGCCGAACGGCGGCTTCTTGCGCGACGCGGTGAGGACGTTGGAGAAGTTGACGAAAATGCCCTGCGCGGTCTCGGGGCGCAGGAAATACAGGCCCGACTCGTCGTCGACGACACCGAGATACGTCTTGACGAGACCCGAGAACGCCTTCGGTTCGGTGTAGTGCCCCTTCGTGCCACAGTTCGGGCAGGGCACGTCGGCGAGGCCGTTCTCGGCGGCACGACCCTTCCGCGACTCGAAGTCCTCGATCAGGGTGTCGGCGCGGAAGCGCTTGTGACAGTGGAGGCACTCCACGAGCGGATCGGTGAAGGTCGCGACGTGACCCGACGCCTCCCACACACGCTTCGGGAGGATCACCGACGAGTCGAGTCCGACCATGTCGCCGCGTCCGCGTACGAACGTCTGCCACCACTGCCGCCGGATGTTCTCCTTGAGCTCGGTCCCCAAGGGACCGTAGTCCCACGCCGACCGCGATCCGCCGTAGATCTCACCGGCTTGGAACACGAAACCGCGGTGACGGGCGAGGGCGATGACTTTGTCGAGACGGGACTGCTCGGCCACAGGTGGCTCCAAATGGTCGGGGGTTCGCGGAGGCGAAAAAAGACGGATGCCGGGAGTACCGGCATCCGTCCAGTCTAGTCGCGGGCGCTGGCCCGAAACGGTCGTCCCGTCAGCTGAGGAACTTGATCGTCAGCGGGTAGCTGTACCACTCGCCACGGTTCGCCTTGACGGCCGCGATGATCGAGAACACGATCGCGAGAATGCCCGCCG
The DNA here is from genome assembly GCF_001620065.1 of Microbacterium sp. TNHR37B. Taxonomy (GTDB): domain Bacteria; phylum Actinomycetota; class Actinomycetes; order Actinomycetales; family Microbacteriaceae; genus Microbacterium. The sequence goes on along the minus strand of NZ_LQGV01000004.1, from coordinate 71,662 downwards.
CGATGAGGATGAAGATCCCGATGATGAGGATCGAGGTGATCGTTCCCACCAGGTACGCGATGAGCAGCGTCAGCTGGAAGTTCAGCGCCGTCGCGGTGTGCGCGCGCACGAACGGGCCGCGGTCCTTGAGGACGAGGTAGCCGATGAGCGCCGGCAGGAAGCTGAAGAAGATGCCACCCACGTGCACGAGCGTCGCCCACAGCTTCTCGTCTGCGGGGTTCATGGGCTGCGGCGCCGCGTACTGCGGCGCGCCGTACTGCGGGGCACCGGGCTGAGGCGGACCGTACGACGGCTGGCCCTGCGGGGCGCCGAACGGCGGCTGTGCCGGCGGGACGGGAGGCTGCTGCGGGGGCTCGGAAGGAGTGGTCACGGCTCCAGCATAGAACCGCACCTCCGTGCGCGGCACCCCGGTTATCCCGAAATGACGCCGCGGGACGACCCGATCCGCCCCGAGACGACGGCGCCCGACACGATACGGTCGAAGGACCATTGCTTCGCCCCAGGAAGGAACACCGTGGGAGAACTGCTCGCAGCCGGAGGCGCATTCGTGCTGATCGGCATCGGCGTGGTCGCGCTGATCATCATCCTCATCATCCTGCTGATCGTCGTGCGCGCCTGGTACAAGGTCGCCAAGGCCGACCAGGCGCTGGTGGTCGTCGGAAAGAGCCAGAAGAGCGCGACCGGTGAATCGTCGCGCATCTCGGTGATCACCGGCGGCGGCGCGCTCGTGAACCCGCTCACGCAGCGGGCGGAGATGATCTCGCTGCGCGCCCGCCAGATCAAGATGGAGCCGACGGCCCAGGCCTCCAATGGCGTCACCGTCAACGTGAGCGGTGTCGCTCTCGTGAAGATCGGCTCGGATCCCGAGTTCGTGCGGCGTGCGGCCGAGCGTTTCCTGTCGCAGGACGGCGCGATCGAGCAGTTCACGACCGAGCAGCTCGAAGGCGCGCTGCGCGGTGTGGTGGCGACCCTCACCGTCGAGCAGCTCATGAAGGACCGGCAGAAGCTGTCGGACCAGATCGCCGAGGGCATCAAGAGCGACCTGCTGGCGCAGGGTCTCATCCTCGACTCCTTCCAGATCCAGGGGATCACGGACAAGAACGGCTACATCGACGCTCTCGGCGCCACCGAGGTCGAGCGCGTCCGTCGCGAGGCGGAGGTCGCCCGCATCAACGCGGCGCGTGAGGTGCGGGCGCGTCAGATCGCCACCGACGAACAGAACCTGGTGGAGCAGACGGCGTTCGACAAGAACTCCGCCGCCGCGGCCGCCGAGGTCGGGCGCGCACGGGCGGAGGCCGACCAGGCCGAGGCGCTCGCCCGCGCCGAGCGTGAGCAGGCCGTGCTCCTCCAGGCCGCCGAGAACAAGCAGGCCCAGCTCGACGCCGACATCAAGAAGGTCGCCGACGCCTCTCTCTACGAGCGGCAGCGCGCCGCCGACGCGCAGGCGTACGCGGAGGTCAAGGCCGCCGAAGCGCGGGCGCAGATCGCCGCACAGGAAGCCGAGGCCACTCGGCTGCGCGCTCAGGCCGAAGCCGATGCGGTGCGCCTGACCGGTGAGGCTCGCGCGCAGGCCATCGAGGCCGAGGCCGAGGCGCTCTCGCGTAACCAGGAGGCACTGCTGGCCCAGCGTGCGCTCGAGGCACTCGTGCCGATGATGACGGAGTTCGCCCGCGGCTTCGACAAGGTCGGCTCCATCACGGTGCTCGGCGGTGAGGGCGCCTCCCGCCACATCGCGGCCGAGTCGGCCTCCGGGATGCGCGCCACGTTCGACGCCGTGGAAGCGGCGACCGGGATCGATCTGCGCCAGATCATCCAGGGCCAGGCGACCGGTCGCGGCGTTGCGCAGGGCATGCAGCAGGAGGCGGCGCCGACGCGCTCGCGCTCCCGCGCGCAGAAGTCCCGTGACACGCAGCCGACGCAGGCGCAGGAGAGCGCGCAGGACCAGCAGAGCGCCGGAGGGTCCGACGCCGAGGCCGCCCTCGCGCGAGCCGAAGAGGCCGGCCGTCAGTTCGCCGCCGGGGGCGACACCCCCGCGTCCTGACGTCCTTTCCGCCCGCGACCCGCGTGCCCGCTCCGGCGGTCCGCGGGTCGTGGCGTTTCCGGCCCCATCCACTCCGGACCGGAGTCAGGCCCGTACGTCGAGCCGCTCCACGGTCGCCGCCTCCACCGCCGCGTGGTCGATTTCGATCCCCAGCCCGTCACCCGACGGCACCGTGACGAACCCGTCGTCGAGCGTGATCGGCTCCGCGACGATGTCGTGGCGGTAGAACCGCGACGACGCGGAGACGTCGCCCGGCAGGGTGAAGCCGGGCAGTGACGCGAGGGCGGCGTTCGCGGCGCGGCCGATGCCGGTCTCGAGCATGCCGCCGCACCACACCGGGACTCCCGCGGCGACGCAGCGGTCGTGGATGCGGCGGGCTTCGAGATAGCCGCCCACGCGACCAGCCTTGATGTTGATGATCGCGGCGGCCCCGAGGGCGAGCGCGTCGGCGGCCGCCTTGTCGGAGACGATCGACTCGTCGAGGCACACCGGCGTGCGCAGTCGCGCCGCCAGGCGTGCGTGATCGACGAGGTCGTCTTCCTGGAGGGGCTGCTCGATGAGGAGCAGGTCGTACGCGTCGAGCGCCGCGAGAGTATCGACGTCGTCGAGCGTGTAGGCCGAGTTGGCGTCGACCTGGAGTGCGATCTCGGGGAAGGCGGCGCGGACCGCCGCCGTGTCGGCGACGTCGCGACCCGGGGCGATCTTGATCTTGATCCGCCGATACCCCTCGCCGAGGTAGCCGCCGACGGCGTCGACGAGCGCAGCGGCATCGGCTTGGATACCCACCGAGACCCCCGCCGGGATCCGGGGCACCACACCGCCGAGGAACCCCGCCAACGAGCGCCCGGCCCTGCGGAGCGACGCATCCAGCACGGCGAGCTCCAACCCGGCCTTCACCATCCGGTGTCCCACGAACGGCGCAAGGACGTTCGCGACCCGCTGCGGCGTGAGTCGCCGTTGCGCCAAGAGCGCGGGAACGAGGAACCGTCGCGCGACGTCCCAGGCGCCGCCCGTGTACTCCGACGAATACAACGGCGCGTGCTGGGTGACGATCTCTCCCCACCCGTCGCCCGCCGAGGTCCGCACACGCACGACGATGACCTCGCGCACCGTCTCGGTGCCGAACGACGTCGTGAACGGCTGGACGAGGGGAAGGTGGAGCACCCGGAGCTCCACGCTCTCGATGTCGATGCTCGGAAGAGCGGCCAGCACGCCACCCTCGCCCTCTTCGCGTGCGCTCACGCGTGCAGGTCGGCGTGGAAGGACACCTCGGCCGCCGGCACGACCTGACCGCTGGTCTGCGCGCCGCGCGCGAACGTCCAGTAGAGGTTGGCGTAGGCGATCGCCTGCTCGGGGCTGATCGGGCTGCCCCACTCCCGGAGGTCTTCGGTCGTGTGCGCGTCGGCGACGAGGGTGACGTCGTAGCCACGGGTGAGCGCGCCGTGCAGCGTCGCTCGGATACACGCGTCGGTCTGGGCGCCGGTGACCACGAGGCGTCCGACGCCGCGCTCGGCCAGTCGCTCTTCGAGATCGGTGGCCTCGAATGAGTCGCCGAAGCGCTTGTCGACGCGAACCTCGCCCTCGGCGGGCTGCAGTTCGTCGACCAGCTGCCATGGTTCGGAGCCCTGCTCGAGCTCGGCGTGATCCTGCACCCACACGACGGGCGCACCGTCGGCTCGGGCACGCTCGACGAGGTCGGCGATGGTTCGTGTCACCCGATCCACCTCGTGATTGCCGGACACGACGCCCCGCTGCATGTCGATGACGACGAGAGCCGTCTGGTCCCGATCCGAAAAGCCGCTCATAAGAGCCTCCCTGCTCACGGCTCAGCCTGCCATGCCCCTCGGACATACGACAGGCACGGTGCCGGCGGACGCCCGCCCGCACGCGACCCTCAGCGCAGCCCGCGCGTGAGCACGCCGTCGCGCTGCGGCACGTACGTCGCGCGCCGCGGGGCCTCGGCCCGCAGGAACGACAATCGCCGCGCGAAGCTTTCCCACAGGTGCCGCATGGCGCCCCCTCTCCCCTGTTCCTCATGAGGAGAGACGCGCTCACCGCCCATCTATGACGCGAGTCCCGTACCCCTCTTCAGAAGGAGGCCAGCCCGTGTCCGCTGGAGACACGGCGCCAAGTGACGCGTGACGTGATTCGCGAGCCCCATCGCTCGACTCATCCCCGGTGGGTGCGGGGTGGGACATTAGGCTGGCCGGCATGAGGCGAGAGTGGGCGGCGGTGGCGGGGCTGGCCGTGGTGCTGTCGTTGTCGGGGTGTGCGGCAGCCCCCCAGGGTGATGCCCTCTATCGGGATGGCGAGAAGCGGTTCCTCGAGACGGCGACACGGCTGCACACGGTACTGATGGGCATTCACGAGGGGGTGTGGACGGTCGACGAGTACGGGGCGATTCCGCACAGCTGCACCATGGGCTTCGGCGGACCGTACGGTTATGCGTTCTCGTATCGGAGGTCGGTGGAGCTGCCGGAGATGGATGCGGCGCAGGTGGGTGCCGCGACGGTGGCGGCGTTCGGCGAGGCGGGTCTCGAGGTGGCACCGATCACCTCCGGGACGGGGTCGCAGGAGGACTGGACCGTGATCGCCGACGACGAGACCGTGGGCAACGTCGTCGCCACGATCCGTCCGAGCGAGGGGCGGGTCGAGGTGTCGGTGGACACACCGTGCACCCTCGGCGATGCGGGAGACCTCAGTGCGATGGTCTCCGCGGAGGATGAGCGGGGCAACGACACCCTGACGTGGCGATATCTGCCCGCGACGGAGGGCCCGGGCTCCGTGCCGCAGTTCTACTTCCCACCCGGCAGTCCGGCATACGTCACCGAGGACGGGACGTTGGTGGAACCACAGCCGAACGTGACGGAACCGCCGAAGGCTCCCTACGGCGACTGAGTCGCTCGAGAGCTCACCGGGAAAGCACGAACGCGTCGGGGTCGTCGCTGCGCGGCGGCCGCAACCGCACCGGAAGGGGCCACGGCAGTTCCCATACGCGGGCGGGGAGGTCGATCGCGCCGAAGTCTTCGGCCTTCACGACGATTCGTTCCGGCGTCACCTCGACCAGCCGCACCCGGAGCGGACGTTCCCCTTCCCCCTCCAGCATCCAGGGGTCGGCGAGGTAGGCGATCCCTCGCTCCTCCAGGGCGGCCTCGACGTCCAGCCATTCGGCGGGGTCCCCGACGACGCGCCCCAGGAGGTCGATCCCCTGCCAGAGATCGCCGGCCGGGCGGATCCATCCCACGAGCTCGCCGTCTTCGCGACGGTGCGCCGTGCCCGGAGCGGTCACGGGAGCTCCGCGAAGGCGCGCACGGGGAACGTGCCGAATCCCTCGACGGCGGGAGGCGCGGCAGTGAATCGGGCGCCCCGGGAGGGGAGCGACGCCAGGCCCGTGAGGTGCTCGACGACGTGGATGCCCGCGCCCAAGAGGTCGGAGTGCGCGGGGCGGGCCCGTCCGCCTTCGGTGTCGTCGATGTTGAGGGCGTCGATGCCGACGAGCAGGGCGCCCGAGGAGACCAGAAGGGCGACGGCGTCGTTCGCGAGGTAGGGCGAGCCCACACCGTACTGCGGGGTGCCGAAGTGTCGGTCCCACCCGGTGTGCAGGAGTACGGCTGCTCCCCGCAGGTCACGGCCGTCGAGGTCCGCGGCGCGGATGTCGCGGCGGTCCAGCGTCGTGAGGTCGAAGACCTCGGCGGGGAGCCCCACGAGGGTGGCGAGGTCGAGCTGCGCGAGATCGGCGCCGTCCGGGTAGCGATGGAACGGGGAGTCGAGGTAGGTGCCGGTGTTCCCGATCATCGTGATGACGTCCATCGCAAACTCGGCCCCCGGTGCGTAGACCGCGCGGGACGCCTCGCGGGTGAGGTGCGGAGTGATCACGGGGGCGGGGAGGCCGGGGTAGGTGACGAGCCCCGCGCGGATGGGGTGGCTGAGGTCGATGACACGGCGCTCGGTCGAAGAAGCAGGCATGTCCGCCAGCGTACGGCCGCCGTGACCGACCGCCATCGCGCATGAACGCCGATCGGCAGGAATCCTGCGTCTCGAGGCGGACAGGGGAACGCGGAACGGGTCCTGCTCCGTCCGAGGATCAGGGTCGGACTGGTGACTTCCTCTGCCACCCGCCGCCGGCGCGAATCAAGATCGGCCGCGTAGGCGGTGAAGACACGAGCCTGAGGTAGCCGATTCCGGCAAGATGAAGGGATGCACCTGTGCTACCTCGACGACTCAGGCGATTCGAGACATGGCGTGACAATCACGGCGCTCATCATCGAGGACCGCAATTGGTCATCCACGCTGGATGCATGGCTGGAAGGACGCCGAGCCATCCACAGAGAGTTCGGCGTCCTCAAACACAGTGAGGTTCACGCCAGCGCGCTCTACAAGGGCCGAGGCCGCTACTGCGCTGACGAGACAGAGGGGAAGAAGTTTGGCAGATCCAAGCGCGATGCAGTCGGGCGTATCCTGCTGAGCAGTTTGTCCGCGGCCGATTTCACCGTGATGACGTTCGCAACTTCTGAAGTCTCCAAACCGATCGCGTACGCGCAGTCGATCGCACGTCTCGAGGACTGGGCCGCGAAGCGGGATACGTTCTTGATGATCTTCTACGACGGTCAACAGGGGCTCTCCAGCGGTGATCAGGAGGTGACGACGGAGCAGAGCAGGGAGTTGTGGGAGAGAGCAGTACGCGATGCGACACCGTACCGAGAGGCGCATCGGTCGCTCTCTATAGGCGATCGGCGCATTCTCGAAGATCCCGTCATGCAGGACAGCAAGTACAGCCAACTGATTCAGGCGGCAGACCTTATCGCTTATGGTGCATATCACAGCCATAAGCAAGATCACCCTGAGATTTGGGGAGATCAGTCAAGAGTGATGCCCGCCGCGATCATCGCGTACCGAAAGGTTGCTGCCCATTGGCCTACCGACTCGGATCGTGGGGTCATCTGGCTTGAGCGCTAACGCAAGAACCCCCGGCCTGGCCGGGGGTTCGCGGGATGCAAGACCCTCCGAACACCCACGAGGGGCGCATAGGGCCTTGCCCTGTTAGGGTACCAGCTTCCAGCCGCGCATGGCGATGGGTTGCACGATGGCCGCGGAGCCGGGAACGGCGGCGGGCATGGTCTGCACCGCGGATCAGGGTCGGACGAACAGATACCCGCGGTCGTCGTCGAAGCCGCCGACGACGAAGCCATCGGCTAGGAGACCCTGGAAGGCGTCCCGCACGCGGTAGCGCCACTCCCCCGCTTCGAGCGGATCGGTGCGGCGGAGCGCCTCGATGTCGTGGGGAACCGCGACGGCGGTGACGATCTCTTCCTCGCGCGGCGGGGCGGCGGGGGCGGCGAGCGCCCACGAGATCATGAGGCGGTCGGACTCGTCTCCGCGATTGACGCCGTCATCCATCGGCCCGTACTGATCGACGAGATACTCGGTGACCCTCGCCCCCAGCACCCGCAGATTGAAGTGCGCGTTGCGGGCGACGAGGGGGTCGAAGGTCCACGTGATGTGCCCCACGTCACGGGCGAACGCCCACGCCCGCTGATGCTGCTTGAGGAGGCGCCCGAGCCCCTGCGACCGGTACTCGGCGAGGACGCCGGTGATGTGCGAGTGCATCGAGCGTGCCGCGGGTGCGGCGAAGAAGGCGACGGAGGCCCCGATCATCCGGTCGCCATCGTAGAGACCGACCGCGTAGTTGCCGGAGTGGGCCAGCGCACGCAGGAGGTTCGCCGGCATCCCCGTGCGATCACCGCCCCAGACCGCCGAAAGCACCTCGGTCGCCGCGAACACCTCCTCGACCGTCTCGAGAGGTCGGATGTCGATGCCGGGCTGGTCGCCGCCACCGGCCGAGTCGGCGGCCTCCGCGGAGAGACGGGATACGGCGTCGGCATCGGGGAGTTCGGCCATGTCAGCACCCTACGCGCCCGCGGAGTCGGTCGCTTCTCGGGCCCGACCATCCGCGGCACCCCCGACCGCGGTCAGGCGCACCGCCATGAACTCCCGCGCCGGAAGGTCCACTCGCACGGAACCCGCGTGCTCCCCCGGAACGGCGGTGACGGTCATGTTCCACGTGTCGATCACCTCCGCCCGCCACGTGCCTTCCGGCAGCACGAAGGTGCGGAACGACGACCGCCCGCCGCCGAAGTAGGCGAGAAGGAAGGTCCCGGCCACCCCTCCCACCGGCAGATCCCACTCCGAGGGGAGCGGATCGATCGCCCCACCCGGCGCGGATCCCACGATCTCATCGAGGAAGGCGAGGCGCGGCGCACTGTCGCCGCGAAGCCGCCCGCCCTTGGACCACCACAGCACCTCGTCGGGCGAGCGGTAGGTCTCGCCGTGCCCGACGTACCCGCCCCGCACCGCTCCCTCCCAGGCGCGGCGGACGAGCTCCTGCGCCGTGAGGTTCCCCCACCCGTGCTCGATGTCGCCCTCGTACCCGCACTCGTCGACCACGACCGGCTTGCCCCACTGCTCCCGCCACGCATCGACGTTCTCAGCGGTGCGGTAACGATCGATTCGCTGGGCGCTCACATGGGTGATCCACGGACGTGACTGGTCGTAGAACCGCAGACAATGGTGGATCGACGTCAGGTGCCCCCAGGGGTCTTCCTCGGCGACGATGGCCGCGATCCGCTCCCAGTCGGCGTCGGTCTTTCCCGGCATGAGGTCGAACCCGTTCGCGAGAGACCACCACACGTGCGGCCACGCCGCCAGCCTGCGAATGACGTAGCGGAGGTACCGCTCCTCGGTGAGCGGATCGAGTCGCGCGTAGCCCCAGCGATCGTACGGGTGGAGAAGGATCACGTCGGCCTGGACACCGAGCGCGGCGAGCTCGGCGACGCGATCGTCGAGCGCGCGGAAGAACGACACGTCGAAGCGCTGGAGATCCCAGCCGCCGTCGGCGGCGACCGGAAAGGCGTGGCGAGGCGGCTCCTGCTCGTTGTACGGGTACCACTTGGGGAACACGGTCATCCGGAGCTTGGTGAACGGGGTCGAGGCGAGCGTCTCGAGGGTCTGCGCGCGGAGGTCGTCGGATTGGTGGATCCACGCGTAGGCCGTCGTGCCCACGGGGCGATACCGCGCGCCGTCGGCCGTGCGGAAATGGAACCCGTCGACGCGCACGGGGCCGGGCCGCTCCCCGGCCACAACCTCGACGCTCCCCTCGATGCCGTCGAGCGCAGCAACGTTCGACGTCGTGCGATAGGTCCAGCCGCCCGGCTCGTCGAACACCGCCCGCACGAGGTGACGGCTCGCCCCGTCGGCGAACCCTCCCACCTCGACCACGCGCTCGCCGAGCTCCAGCCGCGCACGGAGGTCGACATCGAGGAACGGATTGCCGACCTCGGCGCCGGTGAGGACCAGTTCCCAGGGCTCCCACACCTCGACCGTCTCGGTGGCGTTCTCCGTCACGTTCTCGCCCTCCTGTCGTCGACGACGACCTCGACCGGTTCGTCGCCGAGTCGTCTCCTCTCGTCGATCCCGAACGCGCGGATGCGCACGCGGTCGTCCGTTCGGATGGCCGCGGTGCGCGGCGCCAGCCGGAATCGGGCCCGCAGCGAGCGGCCCTCCCACTCCAACCGGTCGACCACGACGCCGCCGCGGCACCGGATCCCCTCGATCGCCCCCGAATGCCACGCCGCGGGCAAGGCCGGAAGCAGATGCACCTCGCCGGGTTGAGACTGCACGAGCATCTCGATGACGACCGCGGGCAGCCCTCCGCAGGCGTCGACGTTGAAGATGGCATCGGCATCGTGGGTGGACACCGCATTCGGACGCCAGTGGTCGACCGCCATGCGCTCGACGCACTCGCGAGCGAGCTCGGCCTCGCCCAACCGAGCCGCCGCCAACCCGAGGCCGACGTAGCCGAACACCATCTCGAGGTTCCCCTCGGGCGGCGCGAAGGGACGGGAGGCGCGCCACGCGAGCTTGCGGCGGATCGTCTCCACGGCCGCGGCGCGTAGGGGCGGCGTCTCTGCCGCCTCGTCCTGCTCGTACCAGAAGGGGTAGAGCTGCGACACATGACGGTGGGCCAGGTTCTCCCCCACCCCGGGGGCGAGCCACTCGGCGAAGGTGCCATCGGCCGCGACGCGGTAGGGAGGAAGCTCTGCGCGCAGGCGTCGGCAGCGGGCGCGCGTCTCGGTGTCGTCGATCCCGAGGAGGTCGGCGAGCCGCTCGGTGAGACGGGCGGCATCGCGCACGATCGCGACGTCCATCGTCGCGTCGAGCGACAGCGGATGGTTGCGGCCGGCCGGAGTGTTCTCGGGCGAGTACGACGGGACGAGCCGCCGCCCACCCTCGACCGGCACGGCCGCGGTGTCGAAGAACGCCATCGTCTGCACCGCGAGGGGCCAGGCCTCCGCCCGCGCGAAGTCGAGGTCCCCGGTCGTGATGACGTAATCCCACGCGAGACGAAGCGCCCAGCCTCCGGCGCCGATCCAGAACGGGTGAGGGAAGGCCGGGATCAGGTGATTGGCGTGGCCGTGTGTGGAGAACCGAGCCGGGAGGAGCCACCCCGGCGCGCCGAAGACCCGCGCGGCATTGGCGGCGTAGTCGTCGTGGTGACGGGCCAGCGCATCGAAGTACGCGCGGATGAGCTCGGGGGTGCCGCCGGCCACGAGGGAGGCGATCGCGCCGTGCTGGACGTTGCCGTTCTGCGTGTAGTCGGCCGACCACGCGGGGCGGCTGCTTCCCTGCCAGAGGCCGACGAGTGTGGGCGGCAGCGCCCCGGACGACGAGATGATCGCGTGCCTCCCCGCCGCGAAGGCGAGCTCGATCGCCGCGCGCCGCGCCGATTCGTCGCCGGAGCGTGCCCGGCGGAGCAGTTCCTCCAGCGGGAGGTCCTCGGACACCCCGGAGCCCAGGTCGAGGCGGCTCCGGTCGAACAGCTCGGCATGCGGCGCGTGCACGCGCGGTCGCATCGGCGCCGCGTCGGTGGTCACCGCCACCTCCACCCGCACGCGCACGCGCTGCCCCGGCGGGAGGGTGATGCGGAGACCGGAACCCCGCACCTCCGTGACCGCCTCACCCTCGACCGTCGCGGAGATCGCTCCGCCGGTGGCGGCCCAGGGGCTGCGGGGCACCTCCGGGTCGAGGGTGGGCGCCACGCGCAGCCGGAGCGAACCGGGTGCGACCTCCGGCGCCTCTGCACGCACGGCATCGCCCCGATCGACGTGGGCCGGTGATCGCTCATCGGTGGAGACCGTCACAGGCGAGCCATCCGGGCCGTCGAGGGCGAGCAGCCCCGCGCCCCCGCCGTCGGCCCAGAGCTCCACCCACAGCACCCCGCCCTCCCGGTCGGGCGACACAGCGATCCCCGCCCGTTCCCCACCCTGCCGCCACGACACCTCGATGCGCCCGGAACGGAAGTCGCCGGTTCGCCGGTACTCGTGCGTCGCGGCTTCGGAATCGGGCGCGGGCGCGGGCGTCCAGGTGAGGCCGCCGAGGGGGAGAAAGGGGTCGGTCCACACCAGCCCCGCGTCACCGTCACGACGGATGGCGTCGTCGAACAGAGCATCCGCCTCGTCGTATCGGGCCGCGGTGAGCGCGTCGCGGAGCGCGCCGAGCACGGAATCGAAGCGCGGGGCCGGCCGCAGCGCGCTCCGCGGCACGAAGAACTCCTCGTGACACAGCTGGAGACGGTGACAGGCGGGATCCCCGAAGAGCACGCCGCCGACCGTCCCGGTGCCCACGACGAGCCCGTGCTCCCAGTCACGGGCTGCGTCCGTGCTGACGAAACGCGTGCGAGCGGTCATCGCTCGTCCTCCGCGCTAGAGCGATTCACGGGTCACCAGACTCGTGGGCAGGATCTGCACGCGCGGCGCGTCCTCCCCGCGGGTGGCGGCGAGCACCGCCTCCGCGGCCGCACGCCCCATCTCCTCCAGAGGCTGGCGGACGGTCGTCAACGGCGGGTCGGAGGTCGCGGCGATCAGCACGTCGTCGTATCCGATGAGCGCCACGTCTGTCGGCACGCGCCGGCCCGCCGCCTCCAGCACCGGCAAGGCGCCGGCCGCCATGAGATCCGACGAGGCGAAGACGCCGTCGAGGTGCGGGTCGCGCTGCAGGAGACGCGCCATGGCCGCGGCGCCGCCGTCCATCGTGAAGTCGCCGTGCGCCGACGCGCCGACGGCGATTCCCTGGGCCGCGAGCTCGTCGTGCCACCCGCGGGCGCGCTCGTTGGCGGGGAGCATGTCGCTCGGGCCGGTGATGATGCCGAGCCGGCGACGCCCGGCGCGCAGGAGCGCCTGAGCCGCCAGCGCGCCCCCGCCGCGATTGTCGGAGTCGACGACGAACGCGTTGGCAGCCAGCACGTCGCCGGGCTGCCCCACCCATGCGATCGGCACCGGGGAGTCGGCTAGGTCGTCCGCGAGATGGGTGATCTCGTGCTGCAGGATGACGATGGCTCCGTCCACCGCTCCCGAGCGGAGGAATCGCGGGATCCGGCGATGGTCCTCGGTCTCGGCGGGGAGGAGGACCGGTTGCACCTCGCCGGCCGAGAGCCCCATCGCGGCCCCCTTGAGGACCGCCGTGAAGAAGGTGCCCCGCAGACTGTCGAGCTCGTTGAGGGCCACCACGAGCCCGATCGCTCCGGCGCGCCCGCCCCGCAGGATCCGCGCGGCGTGATTGGTCTCGTAACCCAGCCGCGACGCCTCGCGCTCGACCGCTTCGGCCATGCGCCGGTCGACGGTGGTGGCGCCCGAGAGCACGCGCGCTGCGGTGGCGCGCGAGACTCCGGCGGCTCGTGCAACGTCGACGATCGTTGGTCGAGACATCTGTGGCTCCTTCACGACGGGCTCAGTCTAACCACGCCTCAGAGAACGATCCCTCACTGCGAGACGCGTCGTTTCGGGGCCCGCGACGACCCTCCCCTGCACAGATCCGCCGTGTCGGTTATTTTCGCGCAACTCTCTTGTCTGCCCCCAGGGCCCTGGCTAATCTGCGGGGCACGAGAGAACGATCTCTGCGCCCGCACCGACGCGCGGCGCCCGCAAGTTCCCCAGAGAAGAGGAATTGTCGTGAGATATCGCATGCCCGCCATCACTGTCGCCACCCTGGGCGTGGTCGCCCTCACCCTCACCGCCTGCAGCGGCGGAGGCGGTTCCCCGAAGGACGGCGACCCCAACGCACAGTTCGAGTTCTGGTCCTTCACCGGCATCGGGCAGAAGGACGCCGTCAACGCGTACCTCGAGAAGAAGCCCGACGCGAAGGTCAAGCTCAGCGAGGTGGGAAGCACCACCGAGACCGCCACCGCCCTGACGGCGGCGCTGGCCGGCGGAAAGGTCCCCGACCTGGTGCTCATCCAGGGCGACGACCTGCCGAAGTTCGTCGCCAACCCCGGCAACTTCATCGACCTGCGCACTCTCGGCGGCGACGACCTCGGCGAGGGCTACCTCGACTGGGCCGTGGACGCCTCGACGGCGGAGGACGGATCGTTCATCTGCCTCCCGACCGACGTCGGCGGGCTCGGGCTCGCCTACCGCGCCGACCTGTTCGAGAAGGCGGGCCTGCCCACCGACCCCGACGAGGTGGCCGCGGCATGGTCCACGTGGGACGACTTCATCGCCCTCGGAGAGAAGTACACCGAGGCCACGGGCGAGCCGTTCGTCGACAACGTCAGCACGACGATCTTCTTCGCCGCCGTCAACCAGGTGAGCCAGAAGTACTACTCCGCCGACGGCAAGACCATCTATGCGGACAACCCCGAGGTCAAGGACGCCTTCCAGGTGGGCGTCGACGCGTACGAGGCCGGCATCAGCGCGCACATCGACGCGTGGTCGACCGGATGGGGCCCCGGCAAGGCCAACGGCGCCTTCGCCGTGACGACCGCTCCCTCCTGGATCCTCAGCGGCCTGAAGAACGATGCACCCGACACCGCCGGCAAGTGGCGGGTCACCTCCCTCCCCGGCATCGGCGGCAACTGGGGCGGCAGCTGCCTGGCCATCCCGGCGCGCGCGAAGAACCCCGCCGGCGCCTGGCAGTACATCCAGACGATGCAGTCACCCGAGGGCCAGATCGAGCACTTCGAGCGCAGCGGCACCTTCCCCGCCGCCGATGCCGCCCTGGAAAGCGACGCAGTGAAGGGCTACACCGACGAGTTCTTCGGCGACTCCCCGATCGGGCGGGTCATCAGCGACTCGGTGCTCAACTTCAGCTCGTTCTACAACGGTCCGGACACGAGCGCGATCGGCGGCGCCTTCCTCAACGCCCTCATCGCGATGGAAGCAGGCAACACCGCTCCCGCCGACGCGTGGCAGACCGGCGTCGACGCCGCCGACCAGGCGGTCGCGGGCGGCTGAGTCCCCAGGGGCGGTCCGGTCACCGGGCCGCCCCTTCCTCCTTCCGTCGGGACGGGCGCGCGCCGGTCCCCACCATCCTGCGACCCCCGGAGGGCCACATGACCTCGACCGCCACTCAGACCGCGATCCCCGTTCAGAAGGGCCGGCGAAAGCGACCGCCGTCGACGCGCATCCGGGAGTCGCGCCTGGAACGGCTGGCTCCCTATGGCTATGTCGCCCCGTTCTTCGTCATCTTCTTCGTCTTCGGGCTATTCCCGCTGCTGTTCACCTTCTACGTGGCGCTGTTCGACTGGAACCCCATCGGAGAGCAGACCTTCGTGGGCCTCGCCAACTTCGAGCGGCTCCTGCAAGATCCGCGGTTCTGGAACGCGTTCGTCAACACCTTCGGGATCTTCCTGCTCTCCACCATCCCCCAGCTCGCCCTCGCGCTCCTGCTGGCGCACCTCCTCAACCACGCGACGCTCAAGCTGGCGAACTTCTTCCGTATGGCGCTCCTCGTCCCGTACATCACCTCGGTGGCGGCGACCGCGATCGTGTTCGGCCAGATCTTCGACAAGAACTTCGGACTGGTCAACTGGTTCCTCGAGCTCATCGGGCAGGATCCCGTCAACTTCCTCGCTAGCCAGACCGGATCGTGGACCGTGATCTCGGCGATGGTGTTCTGGCGGTGGTTCGGCTACAACACCCTGCTGTACCTAGCGGGGCTCCAGGCGATCCCGCGCGAGATCTATGAAGCAGCCGCGGTGGACGGCGCCTCCGGCTGGCAGCAGTTCATCCACCTGACGATCCCCTCGCTCCGCCCGATCATCATCTTCACGGTCATCATGTCGACGATCGGCGGGCTCCAGATCTTCACCGAACCGCTCCTCGTGGCCCCCGAGACCGGCCTCACCTGCGGTGCGGCGCGGCAGTGCCAGACGCTCGCGCTGTTCCTCTACGAGCAGGGCTTCGGCCAGTTCGAGTTCGGCTACGGCTCGGCGATCGGCGTCGCGCTCTTCGTCATCGTCGTCATCGCCGCCCTCATCAACTTCTTCCTGTCCACCCGCACGCGAGGAGACCGCTGATGGCCGACACGCTCGACACCGCCACCCGACTCCCCGCCGCACCGCCGCTGGGCGGAAAGGGCCGCACACCGCGCCGCAGTCGCGGCCGCGCCGGGCGCGTGCACTGGCTCGTCTACCTCGCGCTGTGGATCGCGGTCATCATCAGCGTCTTCCCGCTGTACTACATGTTCGTCATCGCCTCGATCGGGGCGACGGCGGTCACCTCCTATCCGCCCAAGTTCCTGCCGGGCGGCAACTTCTTCGAGGTGGCGGCAAAGGTGTTCGACACCGTGCCGTTCATCAACTCGCTCCTGATCAGCGTGTACGTCTCCACGACGGTCGCCGTGGTGACCGCGATCCTCTGCGCGCTGGCGGGCTTCGCCTTCGCGAAGCTGCACTTCCCCGGCCGCGACGTGCTCTTCGTGATCGTGCTGCTCACCATGACCGTGCCCGCGCAGCTGTCGGTGATCCCGCAGTACCTGATCATCTCGTCGCTGGACTGGGTCGACACCCTCCAGGCGGTCATCGTCCCGGGACTCGCGAGCGCCTTCGGCATCTTCTGGATGCGCCAGCACATGGCCACGACCGTGACCGACGAGCTCATCCAGGCAGCGCGGATCGACGGGGCGAACTCGTGGCAGATCTTCTGGCGGATCGCGTTCCCCGTGGTGCGGCCGGCCGCGTTCGTGCTGGGCCTGATCACGTTCACCGCGGTGTGGAACGACTTCATGTGGCCCTTCATCGTCCTGAAGTCAGAAGAGCTGTTCACGGTGCAGATCGCGCTCAAGCAGCTGCAGGCCAACCGTCTCGTCGACGTGGCCCTCGCGATGGGCGGCTCGTTCATGGCGACACTGCCCCTGCTGATCGTCTTCTTCTTCGTAGGTCGGCGTATGGTGGCCGGCATCATGGACGGAGCGTTCAAGGGATGATCGCGTCCGCCTCCTGCCGTGCCGACCTCGAGAGGGCTCGCTGATGCCGATCCGGATCCTCGTCTGGGGTGAGAACCACCACGAGAAGCACCACGAGGTGCCGCAGCTGATCTATCCCGACACGATGCACGGCACGATCGCGGCGGGCCTGCGCCGCGTGCTCGGCGACGACGCCGTGGTGGAGACCGCGACCCTCGACGATCCCGAGCACGGTCTCACGGAGGAGCGGTTGGCGCAGACCGACGTGCTGTTCTGGTGGGGGCACATCCGCCACGACGCCGTCGCCGATGAGGTCGTGGACCGCGTGCACCGGCACGTGCTGGCGGGCATGGGATTCGTGCCGCTCCACTCGGCCCACTTCTCCAAGATCTTCATCCGGCTGATGGGCACCACGTGCTCGCTGCGCTGGCGTCAGGCGCAGGATCGGGAGCTCGTGTGGACGATCGATCCCACGCACCCGATCGCCGACGGCGTGCCCCAGCCGCTCGTGATCTCGGCGCAGGAAATGTACGGCGAGCCGTTCGACGTGCCGGCCCCCGACGAGCTCGTGTTCGTGTCGAACTTCTCCGGCGGCGAGGTGTTCCGCTCGGGCATGACCTATCGCCGTGGGCACGGACGGATCTTCTACTTCTCCCCCGGCGACCAGGACTACCCGGTGTACCACGATGCCGCGATCCAGCGCGTCTTGGCCAACGCCGCCCGGTGGGCGCATCAGGACCGACCGCGGACGCTGCCGCGCCTGGCGATGTACCAGGAGGGCGACTACGAGACGCCGCGCGAGTGGAACGGAGAGCCGCAGGAATGAGAGACGTCGTCCTCGTCGGCGCAGGCCCGATGGGCGAGGCCTGGATCGACACGGTCTCCCGCCGCGACGACGTGCGCCTGGCGGCCGTCGTCGACCTCCGCCCCGACGCCGCCCGCGATGCCCTCGGGCGACGCGGGATGGAGTTGCCCGTCTTCGCCTCCCTCGACGATGCCCTCGCGGCGGGGTCCGCCGACATCGTCCTCAACGTCACGATCCCCGCCGCGCACCTCGCCGTCAGCTCCACAGCCCTGCGGGCCGGCGTGCCCGTGCTGAGCGAGAAGCCGCTCACCGAGACCCTCGCGGAAGGGCTCGAGCTGACTGCCCTGAGCGAGCTGACCGGCACGCTCGTCGCCACGAGCCAGTCTCGGCGGTTCTCCCGCGGCATCATCGCCTTCCGCGACGCGCTCCGCCCCTACGGCGGTGCGGCCCAACTCTCGGCGAGGTTCTTCCAGAACCCGCGCTTCGGCGGCTTCCGCGACGAGATGGACAGCCCGCTCCTGCGCGACATGGCGATCCACACCTTCGACCAGGCGCGCTTTCTCCTCGACGACGAACCGACGCGGGTGTACTGCGAGGAGTTCTCGCCGCCGTGGAGCTGGTACCGGGGCGCCGCGGCCGCCGACGCCGTGTTCGGCTTCGCGGGCGGCGCGCGCTTCTCCTACTCGGGGAGCTGGTGCGCCGACGGCCTCATGACGTCGTGGAACGGCGACTGGCACGCGTCGGCGGCGGGCGGATCGGCGACGTGGGACGGCGAGACGACCGTGCGCGTGCAGGCGAGCGACGAGCCACGGACGGCGGAGCTCCCCGACGCCGCCGAGGGACTCGACGGAGCCCTCGACGAGTTCCTGACCGCGCTCGACGGCGGCGCTCCCCCCTCGGGAGAGGTACACGCGAACATCTGGAGCCTGGCCATGGTCGAAGGAGCCGTCGCCTCTTCCGCGACGGGCCGCCCCGTCGAGTTCGCGGAACTGTTCGCCGACGCCCACGCGCGCGCCGTCGCCGCCGCACCCTCGGAGGTCGCCGCGGTCTTGCGGGCATGGTCGGAGCCGGCGCCCCGACGCGCCTGACGCGTCGCCATCACCAGCAGGTACGACGTCGATCCGGCCTCCTGAGCCGCCCCGCAGTTCGCGTCTCAGATCAAGCTCGACACCAGCTGCTCGACGCGAACCTTGATGTCGTCGCGGACGGATCGGACGACCTCGATGGGCTGACCGGCAGGATCTGTCAGCAGCCAGTCTTCGTATCTCTTCCCGGGAAAGATCGGGCATGCGTCACCGCATCCCATCGTGATCACGACATCTGCCTGACGCACCGCGTCAGTCGTGAGGATCTGAGGAACAGCGCCGACGAGGTCGATACCTTCCTCCGCCATGACAGCGACAGCGGCCGGATTCACCGCATCGCCGGGCTCGCTGCCGGCAGAGAAGACGTCGATACGATCACCGGCGAGCGCGCGCAGATAGCCCGCGGCCATTTGCGATCGGCCCGCGTTGTGGACGCAGACGAACAGGACGGCGGGCTTGGTGATGTCGGTCATGAGTGCTCCTCCGGGATGGTCGTGGGTGGCCGGGCATCGGAGCCGGCGACGCGGGCCGGAGTCCGATGGAGAACGAGGGTGAATACCATCCCGGCGGCGGCGCCGCCGAGTTGGGCCAGGATGAACGGGACGATGGACCCGGGCGAGATCCCGGCGAAGGTGTCGGTGAACATACGGGCGATCGTGACAGCCGGGTTTGCGAACGACGTCGAACTCGTGAACCAGTACGCCGCACCGATGTACGCGCCGACGGCCGTTGCCGTCACGGGCAGCGTTGCCGTGCGGGCAAGCGTGAAGATCACCACGACCAAGCCAGCGGTGGCGACGAACTCACCCACGAGCTGACCAGGCGTCGACCGCGGGGTCTCGGAGAGTGCAGGCGAGACGTCGAACATGACGCTCGCAAGGACGGTGCCGGCAACGCCGCCGACGATCTGTGCGCCGATGTAGAAGACGACCTCGCTCGGCGGGAGCCCGGTGCCCCAACGGCGACCGAGCGCCCAGTCCACGAGCGAGACGACCGGGTTGAGGTGCCCTCCGGACACCGGCGCGAGCGTCACGATGAGCACCCCGAGGCCGAGGGCCGTCGCGATACTGTTCTCCAGGAGCTGCAGCCCGGCATCGTGGGGAGACAGCCGCTGAGCGGCGATCCCGGATCCGACGACGACGGCGACGAGCATTCCCGTTCCCACGAACTCCGCCGCCAGTCGTCGCGCGACGTGACGCCGCGCCCGTCGCGGCGCCGGGGAATCGATCGCCATGGGTCAAGCTGTCGCGTCGGCCGGGACGACGTCCAGGCGTTGCTGTACCGGCGACGCGCAACACCCATCGCGCGGCGAGACGGGGGCGGGCGCATCGAACGAACCCCTGCCGCCGCAGACGCCCGTCTCCGGCACCACGAGCGTGATCCGGCGCGCGGCTTCATGATCCCCCGAGAGCTCGGCCACAACGCTGCGCACCTGCTCGTAACCGGTGAGTGCAAGGAACGTCGGCGCACGACCGTATGACTTCGCCCCCACGGCGCCGATCACGACCACAGGCAACGCATCGTCCATGACGATCCTCTCCGCTTGCATCGACGGACATCGATGGAAAGACACTCGCCGATGCATCGACGAATGTCAATATGATGTGAGAAGATCGCCCCATGCCCGCTCAGCTGCCCCTGATCGCCTCCACAGAGGGCAACGTCTGCTGCGCGACGGTCACGGGAAGCGTGATCTCCGTGGCGGACGCAGAACGCACGGCGCGCACGTTCAAGGCCCTCGGTGATCCCACCCGCGTCCGACTCCTCTCGCTCATCGCCGCCGCCCCCCGCGGCGAGGCGTGCATCTGCGACCTCACCGATCCCGTGGGGCTCTCACAGCCGACGGTGTCGCACCATATGAAGCAGCTCGTCGACGCGGGTCTTGCCACCCGCGAGCAACGCGGCAAGTGGGCCTACTACCGCGTGGTCACGGATGCTCTCGACGCCGCCTCGCAAGCATTGCGGCCATGACGCTCGCCGTACGGGCCATGATCGCCGCGGACTGGCCGTACGTCGAGCCGATCTACCGCGAGGGGATCCTGAGCGGCAACGCCACGTTCGAGAGCGAGACTCCGACCTGGGAGCACTTCGACGAGGGGAAGCTCCGCGTCGGCAGGCTCGTCACCATCGATCCCACCGGGGCCGTGGTCGGATGGATCGCCGCCTCGCCCGTCTCCACGCGCCCGATGTATCGCGGCGTCGTGGAGCATTCCCTCTACGTCGCCGCCAGCGCGCGGGGTCACGGCGTCGGCGCAGCGCTCCTGGACGCTTTCCTGAGCGACGTGGACGCCGCGGGAATCTGGACCGTCCAGTCGAGCATCTTCCCCGAGAACGCGGCGAGCATCCGCCTTCATGAGCGGGCCGGGTTTCGCCGTGTCGGGCACCGCGAGCGGATCGCCTACATGAACCATGGCCCGTGGGCGGGCACCTGGCGCGACACCATCCTCGTCGAGCGCCGCCGACGCTGAGCCACGCGCGACTCTCCCGCCCCGACGGAGCCTCCGTACGCTGATGGTGTGCCCGTCTCTTGGCAAAGCGACCTCGCTGAGGAGGAACGGCGACCCGAGGCGCTACGCCTCCGCGCGTTCCGGCTCACTCGATGTGTACTGGAGCGCAAGCGCCAAGAAGAACTGCGCGGTCCACACCGCGGTGGGCTCCACGCGCGGCGTGAAGCTCCAGCGTTACGTCGGCATTCAAGTGGCCGGCCAGACGACGTGGTCACAGGACCGGGGAGCGTACGCCTCCTACGCAGGGCCGGTGTACACGACCGCACAGCGGTCGGGTCAGTGCATCAACGTCCAGGCTCACGTCTACGAGACGTCGGCGTCGGGGGGACTTCGCTCGGTCGCAGGGACCGCCCGTTTCCGCGTCCACTGCGGCTGAGACCCGCGCCGACCCAGTGACCCCGCCGCGGGTCTCAGTCGAAGGCGATCAGGCGCACCCCGTGAGCGGGCACAGTGAGCGGGACCGCCGCGCCCTCTATCGGGAGCTCCTCGCCCGTCCACACGTCCTCCGCACGCGCGGCGTCGGCGAGCCCGAGACCCGCGAGGTGCGCCCGGTAGTCCCGCGGTTCGTCTCCGAGCCAGAAGACGGCACGGAACGCCCGGCCCGCCACCGAGGCCTCCCACACGACGAGGTCACCGTCGCGCACGATCTCACGGCTGCCCTCGCCGCCCAGGAGCGAGAGGACGGTGTCGTTCGTCAGGAGCGCGAGCGTGTCGTCCGGGGTGTCGGGAAGATGACCGCCGAACATGAGCGGCGAGCGCAAGAGGCACCACAGCGTCAGGAGGGTGCGCTGTTCGTCGAGCGTGAAGCGGCTCAGCCGGTCTCCGCCGACGTGCGCGCGGATGCCGATGCGCCCGAGCGGAAGCATGTCGGCGTCGGCCCAGGCCCCCGGGCGTTGGTGCGGCGCCCAGCGCGCCGCACGCTGGAACTGTTCGCGCAGCTGCGCCCAGTCGTCCCAGAAATCGTCGGAGATGCGCCACATCTGTGCCACGTCGCGGAACTCTTCGAGGTGCGCGAGGGAGAGTTCCCGCCCCGGAGACAGCGAGAGGACCATCGGCCGTCCGCTCCGGTCGATGGCACGTGAGACGGCGGCGATCTCCGCGGACTCGACCGGCGGATAGAGCACGTCGTCGAGCTTGACGAAGTCCACGCCCCACTCGGCGAGGAGGGCCATCAGCGAGTCGTAGTACTCCTGTCCTCCCGGGCGGGTCACATCGACCCCCACGTTGTCGGGGTTCCACGGGCACAGCCGGGTCTCGTCGGCGATGTCGGCGCAGGTCACCTCCGTCCCGAGCACAGGAAGAGCCCGCTCGACGGCACGACGCGGCACGCCCCGCATGAGGTGCACGCCGAAGCGCAGCCCGAGGGCGTGGACACGGTCGGCGAGGGGCCGGAAGGAGCCGCCCGCCGCCGAGGGGAACCGGCCCGGCGCCGGCAGCGGCCGCCCCCAGTCGTCCAGGACGGCGTCGGACGCCTCGCGGTAGTCGTGGGTACCGGGGTCCGGCTCGTACCACTGGATGTCGACCACGACGGTGTTCCAGCCGTAGCCCCGGAGGTTGTCGGCGAGGTACTCCGCGTTGGCGAGCACCTCCGCCTCGGTGACCGATCCGCCGAAGCAGTCCCAGCTGTTCCACCCCATCGGCGGACGCTCCGCCCGCACCCGCCGTTCCGGATTCATCCCGGTCGGGTGCGCCGAGGCGGTCTCGGACGCGCTCATGCGTCGCCTCCCACCGCGGCGGCGCGGACGAGCAGCGCCCGATCGGGGGCGAAGAGCGGAATCTCGAGGCCCAAGGCGGCGAGCGCGCTGCCGGAGAACACCGGACCGGTGGCGTCGGAGCCGAGCGCGGGCGCGGCATCGGCCCAGGCGGGCCGGTAGTCCGACGGACCGAGCCACGACGGAAGCGCCGCCTCGATGCGATACGACGTGCGCGGAGACAAGCCCGTCAGCCGCACCCGTGCGGAGGTGTCGGCCGAGTGCGGCGGGGTGACGATGGAGTACAGCGCGTCGGAGGCATCGGGTGCCACGACGCCCCGCAGCGACGCGAGCCCGTCGTCGGTGACGACCCTCCCCTGCTGGATCAGGCCGCGGAACCGTCGGTAGAGCGCCACCCAGCGCTGCAGCTGCGCTCGCTCCTCGTCGCTCACGGCCCGCACGTCGAGCTCGAAGCCGAAATGGCCGAGGAAGGCGATGGCGCACCGCGTGTGGAGGTCGTGATGCCGGCCGGTGGCATGCGAGGGAGACGAGGCGACGTGCGACCCCAGCATCTCGGGTGGCACGAGAAGCCCCGTCCACCGGAGAATGCGCGCGCGGTCGAGCGCGTCGTGGTTGTCCGACGTGTGTACGCGGTCGGTGCGCGCGAGCACACCGAGGTCCACCCGTCCCCCGCCCGATGCGCACGACTCGATCTCGAGCTCGGGGTGCCGCTCGCGCAGCTCGTCCAGGAGCCGGTACAGCGCCCACGTCTGCTCGTGCACGGCGGGCGTGCCGGTGTGGGGGTGGCCGGCGGCGACGAGGTCGCGGTTGTGGTCCCACTTCAGATAGGCCACGCCGAGGTCGCGCACGAGCCCTCCGAGCGCCTCGAGGATGTGGGCGAACGCCTCGGGGTTGGTGAGATCCAGCACCTGCTGGAAGCGCGCCTCGGGCGGAAGCTCCGGCCGGGCCCGGAGGATCCAGTCGGGGTGGGCGCGGGCGAGGTCGGAGTCGGGGTTGATCATCTCGGGCTCCACCCAGAGGCCGAACTCCATCCCCGTGGCACGCACGTGGTCGGCGAGCGGGCCCATGCCCTCGGGCCAGATCTCGGGGTCGACGATCCAGTCGCCGAGGCCGCGATGATCGTCGCGGCGCCCGAGGAACCAGCCGTCGTCGACGACGAAACGCTCCACCCCGACCTCGGCGGCGGCCGTGGCCAGATCGATGAGGTCATCGGGTCGCAGGTCGAAGTAGACCGCCTCCCAGATGTTGAGCGTCACGGGGCGAGGCCGCGCCGCCGCGCGGTTCATACCGCGCACGTGCCGGTGGAAGCGCGACGACGCCGCGTCGAGACCGTTCCCGAAGCTGCCGTACACCCAGGGGGTGCGGTAGGCGTCCCCCGTCGCCAGCCGCACCTCGCCGGGGAGGAGCACCTCACCGCCGCGGAGCGCCAGCGTGCCGTCGGTGCGCTCCACCGCGTGGACGTGGTTTCCGCTGAAGCCGACGTGGAGCAGCCAGACCGCACCGGCGGGCCCGCTGAAGCCGGGCTCCCCCACCGCGATCACGCCCGTCGCGTCGAGCCCGGTGCGGCCGCGCCGCGACTCCCGCGCGTGGATACCCATCGCGACGGGATGACGCTGCGGCGCCCGTTCGAACGCCCATCGTCCGACGAAGTCGAGGATCTCGGTCGCCCGCGTCGGGACAGCGAGAAGGGGCGAGACCTCCAGCACGTCGAGGGGGTCCTCGCCGTCGCCGACATTGCGGACGACGGTACGCGTCCGGAGAAGTCCTTCGGGCGTGAGATCGATCTCTAGCTCGAGGTGGATCCCGGCCCACCGGTCGATCGCGCGCAGGACGACGAGGCCCTCCTCCGGCCCCGCGACCCGCTTCTGCACGACCGCCTCCGGAGCCAGCGGCTCACCGCCGAGCGAGAGGCTCTCGACCTCGAACGCCGGCGTCCACGCGACGCCCGCGCGGTGCACCGACAGTCCCGGGCGGCCGCCCCACCCCTCGGCGTGTTCCGGCAGAATCACGGCTCCAGGGCGGGAGAGGACGGCATCGGCGAGGCTCGCGAGCACGGCGTCGTCGGCGACGTCGATCCGCTCCCCCCAGTGACAGATCGCCGGCAGCGCGGCCCCGCGCTGGGCGATGACGACGGAGACTTCACCGGTGAAGACATGGACGATCCTTGCGGAAGGCATGCGTCCCAGTGTTGCGCAATCCACCCCGCGAAGTACAGTGAGAGATCGATCTCACCGAGGAGGTTCGAGCCATGACGGCCACCGCTGCTCCGTCCGACGTCGACACCCCGCGACCCCTCGCGGCACTCACCGCACTGGCGCCCGGCGCGGCACGCCTGCGCCCCGGTCTCTTCGAGGATCGGCGCCGGCTCAACCGGGACTACCTGCGATCACTCCGGGCTCCGAATCTGCTCCAGAACCACCTGATCGAAGCCGGCATCGGCTCACAGGCCTGGCACCTCCACCCGTCGCGCGACGACGCCGAATCCCGCGGGCTCGACCGCCATTGGGGGTGGGAGACACCCGGATCGCTCCTGCGGGGACACTTCGTGGGCCACTGGCTCTCAGCCGCCGCAAGGGAGATCGCCGTCACCGGTGACGCCCACCTGCGCGCCACCCTCACCGAGGTGCTGGACGGCCTGGAGCTCTGCCAGCGGGAGAACGGCGACGGGTGGGTGTTCGCGATCCCGCCCGCCTTCCTCGACCGGCTCGCGGACGGACGGGAGGTGTGGGCGCCCCAGTACGACATCCACAAGACCCTCATGGGACTCGTGGACGTGTCGCGCGAGCTCGGTGAAGAGCGGGCTCGGGACATCGCTCACGCCGCGGCCGGACGTCTGCTCGCCTGGGCACGGACGTTCGACGACGAGTCCTTTCAGCGGATCCTCGAGGTGGAGACCGGGGGCATGCTGGAGGTGTGGGCCGATCTCCTCGAGGCCACCGGTGACCCGATGTACGTCGAGCTCCTCGACCGGTACACGCACCGGTCGCTGTTCGACGGGCTGCTGGCGGGGCGGGACGTGCTCACCAACATGCACGCCAACACGACCATCCCCGAGGTCCTCGGGGCAGCGCGGGCGTACGAGGTGACCGGCGACGAGCGGTGGCGGCGGATCGTGACCGCGTATTGGGACAGCGCCGTGACCCAGCGGGGCACCTTCGCCACGGGCGGACAGACCTCGGGTGAGATCTGGACGCCGCCTCACGCCTTCGCCGCCCGCCGCGGCGAGAAGACCCAGGAGCACTGCTCCGTCTACAACATGATCCGGCTGGCGGACACCCTGCTGCGCTGGACGGGCGACCTCGCCTACGCCGACTACATCGAGAGGAACCTCTACAACGGCATCCTCGCCCAGCAGCACCCCGACACCGGGATGGTCGCCTACTTCCTGCCGCTCCACGGCGGCGCACGCAAGACGTGGGGCTCTCCCACGGAGGACTTCTGGTGCTGCCACGGCACCCTCGTGCAGGCGCACACCCGCCACGCCTCGCTCGGGGTGTACACCTCGTCCGGCGACGACGGAACGGCAGCCATCACCGTCGCGCAGTACATCCCGGTGGAGGCCGGCCTTCCCGGCGGCGGCCGGCTGACGGTCGAGCTGGTCGATCACGCCGGCTACGTCGGTCCCGACTCCAACGCGGGGGAGGCGGGCGACCTGCACCGCCCCCGCGCGTGGCGAGTGCGGGTGCGCCTGGACTCACCCGTCGCGCAGACGCTCCGCCTGCGCGTTCCCGAGTGGACCGCCGGAGAGCCGGCCGTCCGCGGCGCCGACGGTGCCTCCCGCCAGGGGAGCGCCCTGGAGGTTCCGCACGCCGGCGGCGTCACCACCGTCGAGGTCGACTTCGCGCACACCGTCCGCGCCGTGCCGATCCCCGACGAGCCCACGACGGTCGCGTTCGTCGAGGGGCCCGTGGTCCTCGCGGGACTCGTCGACGCGGAGATCGCGCTCTCCGGCGACGCGGCACGGCCCGAGACCCTCCTCGCCGTCGACAACGAGCGCCAGTGGTCGCAGTGGCTCACCGGCTACCGCACCGTCGGTCAACCGCGCGCGGTCCGGTTCGCTCCCCTCCACACGATCGCCGACGAGAGCTTCAGCGTCTACTTCCCGGTTCATCCCGCATGAGTGGAGCCCCGGATGACGAGGGTGGTGGGCAGTTCGATCACCGAGCCGATCGGCAGATCGGGATCGACGAGCGCGCGGACCGCGGCCGAGGCCATCTCACGGATGGGCTGGCGCACCGTGGTGAGGCCGGGCTGGAGGTATCTCGCGCCGCGCACGTCGTCGAAGCCGACGACCCGCACGTCTGCGGGCACCCGCAGCCCGAGCTCCGCGATCGACCGGTAGGCTCCCGCCGCCATCTCGTCGGAGCAGGCGAACAGTCCCACCGGCCCGCTCCCGGGGAGCGATCGCAGCGCGGGCAGCACCGCCTGGCGCGCCTGGACGGCCTCCCATCCCGCCTGCACGCGCATCAGCGGCGCGCCGGGGAGGAGCTCCTCCACCGTGCGGGTGAAGCCCTCCACGCGCGCCCGTCCGTAGCGGTAGGCGGGCGCACCGGCCACGACGATGAACCGCGTGCAACCCCGCTCGATCAGGTGAGCGGCGGCCTCGGCGGCTCCCGCCCGGTCGGTCGTGCGCACGCTCGTCAACTCGACCGACGCCTCCGACGGGGGCTCCATCAGCACGATCGGGATGCCCGCGTCGCGAAGCACCGTGAGCTGGCTCAGGGTGGGCCGGATGAGACCCAGCACGACACCCGCCGAACCGCGGCCACGCACCCGGATGGGCCAGTCGTCTCCCGGATCGTCGCTCTCGGCGGTGAGGACGAGGTCGTATCCGAGCTCGGCGGCCGCCTGGTGGGCCCCGGCGGTCACCTCGTCCGTGTAGGGGTCGTGGTAGTGGCCGAGCACGAGGTCGAACAGGCGAGCCGTCCCGGTGCGGGGGCGACCCCGCGGCTCGTCCTCCCGCGCGTAGCCGAGGCGCCGAGCCGCGGCGAGGATCCGCGCCCGGGTGGGCGCCGCCATCTCCCCTCGCCCGCGCAGCGCGCGCGACACCGTCGAGGTGCTCACCCCGGCCTCGTGGGCGATCTGAGCGAGGGTCGCGCGTCCCGACGTCGTCATCCCGCCATTTTTGCGCACATTTCAGCGGCGCGCATCCCCGGCGTGACATCGTGAGGGCGCGTCACAGGCAGCGAAGCCGAAAGGATCACCGATGACCGCCAAGAAGGCACTCGTCGTCCGCGGCGGCTGGGACGGCCACCGTCCCGTCGAAGCGACCGAGCTGTTCCTCCCCTTCCTCCGCGAGCACGGCTACGACGTGCGCGTCGAAGAGGACAACGAGGTCTACGCCGATGCCGAGGTCATGGCGGCGACCGACCTCGTGCTGCAATCGGTGACGATGTCGAAGATCTCCCCCGAGGCGTTCCGGGGCCTTCGCGCCGCGGTCGAGGCCGGAACGGGGCTGGCCGGCTGGCACGGCGGGATCGCGGACTCGTATCGCGAGAACTCCGACTACTTGCAGCTCGTGGGCGGACAGTTCGCCACGCACCCATCGAAGCACCCCGACGAGTGCCGCGGCGACGAGTCGGACAACTTCCTGCCCTACACCGTGGAGATCACCGAGCTCGGCCGCGATCACGAGATCACCGCCGGGCTCGGCGACTTCCCGCTCCTCACCGAGCAGTACTGGGTGCTGCACGACGACCTGATCGACGTGCTGGCCACCACGACCCACCCCGTCCAGCCCTACCACCCGTGGCACCGCCCGATCACGTCGCCCGCGATCTGGACCCGCCTGTGGGGCCGCGGCCGCGTCTTCGTCGCCACTCCAGGCCACAGCCTCGACGTGCTGCGGGAGCCGGCCGTCCGTACCGTCATCGAGAGGGGAATGCTGTGGGCGACCCGCACGGCGTAGGCATCATCGGGCTCGGCGTCATCTCCGGCACCTACCTCGAAACGCTCACGAGCCACCCCGGCATCCGGATCGTCGCCGTCGCCGACCTCGACCACGAGCGGGCGACCGCCGTGGCGGCAGGCATCGCGGGATGCCGTGCGCTGTCCGTCGCGGAGCTGCTGGCCGATCCCGAGGTCGCCACCGTGCTCAACCTGACGATCCCGGCCGCTCACGCCGAGATCGCCCGCGCCGCCGTGGCCGCCGGGAAGAACGTCTACGGCGAGAAACCCCTGACGGCGGCCTTCGCCGACGGTGTGGACCTCCTCGCGCACCGCGGCGAGGCGTGGGTGGGCGCGGCGCCCGACACCGTGCTCGGCACCGGCGTCCAGACCGCCCGCGCCGTCGTCGACTCGGGCGCGATCGGGCGACCGCTCTCGGCCGTCGCGACATGGGTCGCCCCGGGGCACGAGCTCTGGCATCCGCAGCCCGACTTCTACTACCGCGCCGGCGGCGGACCGCTGCTGGACATGGGGCCGTACTACGTGACCTCGCTCGTGCACCTCCTGGGTCCCGTCGTCTCGGTCGTGGGGGCCTCCTCCCGCCCCCGCACCGTACGGACGATCGGTTCCGGTCCCCGGGCGGGCGAGGAGATCCCCGTCGAGGTCGACACCCACGTGACCGGCGTGCTCGCCCACGCCGACGGGGCGCTGTCGACGGTGACCTTCAGCTTCGATGCCGTCGCCACGGGCGCGTCGCCGATCGAGGTGCATGGCGAGCTCGGCTCGGTCTCGGTGCCCGACCCGAACATGTTCGACGGCGAGGTGCGCGTGAGCGCCCTCGGCACCCCCGGCTGGACTCCGATCGCGGCCCGCGCCGGATATGCCGATGCTGCCCGCGGGATTGGCCTCATCGACTTCGTCCGCGGTCACGGCCGCGCCGACGGCGCCCTGGGCCTCCATGTCCTGGAAATCATGACCGAACTCCTCGCCGCGGCCGCCGACGGCACGCGCCACCACCTGACCACGACTGTCGAACGGCCCGACCTCGTGCCGCTGAAGCCCGCTACCGAATGGAGAACTCCGTGACCGCGACCGCCCGACTCGTCGTCGATCTCGACGTCACCGGCGCCACGATCAACCGACACGTCTACGGCCACTTCGCCGAGCATCTCGGCCGCTGCATCTACGACGGCTTCTGGGTGGGCGAGGACTCCGAGATCGAGAACGTCCGCGGCATCCGCAGCGACGTCGTCGCGGCCCTCCGTGCGCTGGACATCCCCAACCTCCGCTGGCCGGGCGGCTGCTTCGCCGACGAGTACCACTGGCGCGACGGCATCGGCCCGCGCGACGAGCGGCCCCGTGTCGTCAACTCCCACTGGGGCGACGTCGTGGAGAACAACCACTTCGGCACGCACGAGTTCATGGACCTCTGCGAGCTGCTCGGCGCGGAGCCGTACATCGCCGGCAACGTCGGCAGCGGAACCGTGCAGGAGATGAGCGAGTGGGTCGAGTACCTCACCCGCGGTGACGACAGTCCCATGGCGCGCCTGCGCCGCGCGAACGGGCGCGACGAGCCGTGGAAGGTGCCGTTCTGGGGTCTCGGCAACGAGCCGTGGGGATGCGGCGGCACCATGAGCGCCGAGCAGTACGCGTACGAGGCGCGCAAGTACGCCACGTTCTGCCGCGAGCACAGCGGCAACACGCTCATGCGGATCGCCGCCGGGGCCAACGAGGGCGACCTGCAGTGGACGCGAGCCCTCATGGAGGCGCTGGACTGCGTCGGCTGCACCATGTACGGCAAGCCGGTGTACCAGGCCGTGTCGTTCCACTTCTATACGCACTCCGGATCGGGCATCAACACGGAGGACGCCACCGCGTTCACCACCGAGCAGTACTACGACACGCTCGCCTACGCCTCCGAGGTGGATCGCATCCTCCGCGGCCACATCGCCGTCATGGACACCTACGACCCCGACGGCCGCATCGCGCTCGTGTGCGACGAGTGGGGCACGTGGTGGAACGTCGAGGAGGGCACGAACCCCGGCTTCCTCTTCCAGCAGAACACCGTCCGCGATGCCCTCGTCGCCGGGATTCACTTCGACGCCTTCCACCGGCACGCCCGCCGCCTGCAGATCGCGAACATCGCCCAGACGCTCAACGTGCTCCAGGCGATGATCCTCACCGATGGCGATGCGATGGTGCTCACGCCGACGTACCACGTGTTCGAGATGAACAAGGGGCACCAGGACGCGCAGTCGCTCCCGGTGCACGTGCTGGAGACCCCCTCGACGACGGCGCGCGGCGCCGAGCTGCCGCTCGTGTCGAGCTCGGCCTCGACGAAGGACGGGAAGGCGCTCCTCTCCCTCACTCATCTGGGCGCCGAGAGCGATCTCGACGTCTCGGTGGACCTGCGCGGACGCGGCGCGCGCGTGGCTCGCGCCCGCGTGCTGACGGGCGACTCGACGGCCGCGTTCAACGACGTCGACACCCCCGAGGCCGTCGCCCCGGCTCCCCTCGAGGCGACGCTCGTCGACGGGATCCTGTCGCTGCGGCTTCCCCCGCACTCCTTCGCCACTGTGGAGCTCGACGTCGACTGACCAGAGACCGGAGCGAGGCCGGCGGCAGCGCTCGGCCTTGTCGGACCCCGGCGGCGCGATCGCGGCCGAGAAACGCGTGGCGGAGGTCTGACGCTCGCACGACCGACCTCGGGGGAGACGGCCCCGGGCCCGCGGATCGCCACTAGCCTGAAACGATGGTTCGCGACGACTCGGCCCGGCGCCGGCTCACGCGGATCCCGCCGCAAGGCGCCGTCGTCGCGGTGCTCGCGATCGCGGGGCTGTGCTCCTCGTTCATGTTC
This sequence comes from Microbacterium sp. TNHR37B, assembly GCF_001620065.1. Lineage (GTDB taxonomy): Bacteria > Actinomycetota > Actinomycetes > Actinomycetales > Microbacteriaceae > Microbacterium. The sequence continues at coordinate 40,534 of NZ_LQGV01000004.1, read as the reverse complement.
ACCCTGGTCGTTCCGATCCAGGCCCGCCTGCCCGAGCTGCTCCACGCCAGCCGCGAGGACACCGCGTGGGTGGTCACGGTGACCCTCCTGGTTGCCGCGGTCGTCACCCCGATCGCGGGGCGGCTCGGCGACATGTACGGCAAGCGCCGTATCGTGCTCGCCCTGCTGGCCGCGCTCGTGGTCGGCTCGATCATTGCCGCGGTGTCCCCCGGGATCGTCGGAGTGATCGTCGGCAGAGGGCTCCAGGGCGCGGTCACCGGCGTCGTTCCGCTCGGGATCTCGATCCTGCGGGACATCCTGCACGAGGACCGCGTGGACGGAGCCATCGCCCTGATCAGCGCGACCCTCGGCGTGGGCGGTGCCCTCGGCATGCCGCTCAGTGCCCTCGTCACCCAGTACGCCGACTGGCACGCCCTGTTCTGGATGTCGGCCGCCCTGGGAGCGGTCGTGTTCGCTCTCGTGATGTGGATCGTGCCGGTGAGCGTCTTGCGCACGGCGGGGCGCTTCGACTACGTCGGCACTCTCGGGCTCGCGCTCGGGCTCTCGGCACTGCTCCTGGCGATCTCCCGCGGCAACGAATGGGGCTGGGCGTCCCCGGCGGTACTCGCGCTCGGGCTCGGCGGGCTCGTGGTGCTCCTGGCGTGGGGCTGGTTCGAGCTGCGCATCGAGGAGCCCCTCCTCGATCTGCGGGTCGCCGCCCGGCGCCCCGTGCTCCTGACGAACATCGCGTCGATCGCGATGGGCTTCTCGCTGTTCGCCTCCAACGTCTCGTACCCGCAGCTGCTGGAACTGCCGCCGCCGGCCGGATTCGGGCTGTCACTCCTGGCCGCCAGTCTCATCATCATGCCGGCGGGCCTCGTGATGATGGTCCTCTCGCCGTTCTCCGGTCGCCTCGCGCGCACCGTCGGCCCGCGGCGCCTCCTCGTCCTCGGAGCGATCGCCCTCATCGCCGCCTACGGCTTCACCCTCGCGTTCTCCTCAGAGGTGTGGCACCTGCTGGTGGCCAATCTCCTCGTCGGCGTCGGCATCGGGTTCGGCTATGCCGCGATGCCGATGCTGATCATGCGGTCTGTGCCCCAGCACGAGACGGGCGCTTCCAACGGGCTCAACGCTCTGTTCCGCTCACTGGGCACGAGCACCGCGGCCGCCGTCGTCGGCGCCGTCCTGGCGACGGTCTCCACCGTGCAGGACGGCGTGGCGGTGCCGACGGCGGGGGCGTTCCAGCTCTCGTTCGTGCTGGGGGGCGCTGCGGCCGTGGTCGCGCTCGTCATCGCCGTGTTCATCCCGAACCGGCCCGCCGTCGAGGCGCATCCCGCGCTCCCCCGCTGAGCCGACGGAGCGCCGCGAGCAAGGAACGGGCGCGCTCGATGCCGCTCTGTTTCATACCGGTATATCGGCTCGGCCGCGGCAGGATCGATAACGGAGCAGGGGTCTCCGGGAGGAGAGATACCCCCGGGGGTGAGCGCCCGGACATCGACGAGATGGGGGTCTCGGTCCGAGGCGCCACGGCTCAGCTGGGGCGCGGCGTCGGGGACGGTTGCACAGGTCCGCACCGACCCCGACGCCTCCCTTGCCACCCCGGTGCGACCGACGACTAGGCTGACCTGTCCAGCGGGAGGCTTCGATGGACGACGACGACGTGCTCACTCCGAGGCGCCGCGTGCTGGCCGACGAGGTGTTCCGCCGGATCGGAGGCGCCATCGTGCGCGGTGAGCTCGCCGAGGGAGATCGACTCCGCGATCAGGAGCTCGCCGACCGCTTCAATGTGTCCCGGATGCCCGTGCGCGAGGCCTTGCTGCGGCTGGAGCGCGTCGGCCTCGTGGAGATCGAGCCGAGCCGGTTCACTCGGGTGACCGTCGTGGACGCCGCGACCGTCCGCCAGCATCTCGAACTGGCTGGATACGCCGCCGGCATCGCGGCGCGCATGGCCGTCCAGCGCGCCAGCCCGTCGGCATTGGCCCACGCGGTGTCTCTCGCCGATCGACTGATCGACGCGCTCGACGACCCGGCGGCCGCCTCCCTCGCACGCTGGCAGCTCTTCTCCACCCTGTCGGAGCACTCAGGCAACAGCGCTCACCACGCCCTGATGGTCGAAGTCGAGCTGGCCCTCGGCCGCTCGCTCTCGCGTTCGGCGTTGCTTCCCGACGAGCCGCGGCGCGAGCATGCCCTCTGCGTCGAGATTCGCGATGCGCTCGCCGCGCGGAGCCCGACGATCGAGAACCTCATCCGGCGTCTGCACGGCATCGAATGACGCCGACCGATCTCCCGCCGTCCGCGCTGAGCAGGCGGAGCGCCGGGGAACGGGCGCGCCCGATGCCGCGTTCCGCGGCCATGCACGGCAGAATCGAAGGCATGCCTCCCGTGCACAACCCGCACCTCCTTCCCGCCCACGCCTGCCTCATCGTGCACGGCAAGGACAGCCCCGGAATCGTCTCCGCCGTCTCGGCGATGATCACGCGCATCGGCGGCAACATCGTTGCGTTCGACCAGTACTCCGATGACCCCCGCGGCGGCGCCTACTTCCAGCGGGTCGTGTTCCACCGCCCCGACTTCGCCGCCGACCGGCCCACGATCGAGGCCGAGGTAGCCCAGACGCTCGCTCCGTTCGAGCTGGAATGGTCACTGACCGACCAGTCGGTGCCGAAGCGGATGGCGATCCTCGCGTCGAAGCAGGATCACTGCCTCCTCGACCTGCTGTGGCGGCACCGCCGGGGCGATCTCCCCGTCACCATTCCGATGGTGATCTCCAACCACACGACCACCGCGGAAGACGTCCGCACCTTCGGGGTCCCCTTCTTCCACGTCCCGTCGGTGGCGGGGCCGGACAAGTCGGCGTCGGAGCGGGAGATCCTGAAGCTCCTCGTCGGCAACGTCGACTTCGTGGTGCTGGCGCGCTACATGCAGATCCTCTCGCCCGAGTTCCTGGACGAGGTCGGAGTGCCGGTCATCAACATCCATCACTCCTTCCTCCCCGCCTTCATCGGCGCCGAGCCCTACAAGAAGGCGAAGGAGCGCGGGGTCAAGCTCATCGGCGCGACGAGCCACTACGTCACGAGCGACCTCGACGAGGGCCCGATCATCGAGCAGGACACCATCCGGGTCACCCACGCCGAGACCGTCGCCGAGCTCGCGCGCCGCGGCGCCGACGTGGAACGCCAGGTGCTGTCGCGCGCCGTCCTGTGGCACGCACAGGACCGCGTGATCCCCCACGGCAACCACACGATCGTCTTCTGACCCGCACGGGCCGCGCGCGGGTCGCCCCGCCTCGCCTCGCCCCGCCTCGCCTCATCGCCGAGAGCACATGCTCTCGTCCAACGCACATGTTGGTGACGCACGAGACGTATGCGCTCGGTGAGAGCATGTGCTCTCGGCATAGGGGGAAGGAGGGGAAGGGGGGGAAGGAGGGGAAGGAGGGGAAGGAATCGGTGGAGGTGCCGCGTCAGTGGATGTACTCCATGAGGTCGACGCCCAGAAGGCGGAACGCCTCGTGGGCGCGGAGCCGGTGGGAGATCGAGAGGTCGTCGAAGCACACGGTCAAGGCGTACGCGACGCCGGCGCGGGGGCCCGCGAGCACGCCCGCCTCGGAGCGCACGCCGTCAGCCCGCCCGGTCTTGTTCACGAACAGCAGCTGGTGCCGATCGTCGTCGTGGGCGAACGGATCGAGACCCGAGGCGGCCGCGACGAGCGAGAGGTCCGTGTTGAGGCTCAGCCACTCCGACACCTGAGCGCTCACGGCGGGCGAGACCACCTGCGCGTTCACGAGCGCGGCGAAGAGCGTGGCGAGCTCCCCCGTGGAGGCCAGTGAGACGTGCGGGGCGTCGTCGGGGCCGCGACGGTCGCGGAACCCGTCGAGAAGCGCCGTGCGGACCAGGCCGATCCGCTCCAGTCGCTCGCGCACCGCATCCAGGCCCACCCGGGAGAGGAGCGCGTTGGCCGCGATCGCGTCTCCCGTCGCCGCCGTCAAGACCGCGAGATCGCACACCGGCAGCGCAGGTGCCTTCAGGTGCCGCCACAACCCCGCGACCTCCACGGGCTCGACCGATGACCGTTCCACGATCGCGAGCGGGTCCAGCGCCCCGGTCTCGAACTGCGCCGCCGTCTCGATCAGCAGCGCGACGACACCCATTCCCCCCACCGGGAGGATGAGATGGTCATCTCCGGCGAGGATGTCGGTGCCGCGGTCGAGGTCGACGACCCGGACCGAGACCTGGGCGCCCGCGGCGGCGAGCTCGTCGAGCGCCCGCGTCGACGCGGCGAACGCGCGACGGCCGTCGACGACGCGGCGCGAGCGCCGGAGCGGAGCGTCACGTCGGCCGCCGGCGCGTGCGGGCGGGCGACGCCGGAACTCCGGTGCGGCATCCGGTATCGGGGCGGCCCCAGGTGCCGCACGACGCCGCGAGAGGGGCGGCTGCGGTTCGGGCGAGTCGGCCGCGGTCACGCTGGTCCTTCCAACGGAGGGGATGCGCCGGACGGGCGCGGACGGTGGGGCCCGAGGAGTGCTCGGGCCCCGACGTCACCAGATGGTGACGCGCTGCTCAGCGGGCAGCCACAGCGCATCGCCCTCGGTGACGTCGAACGCCGTGTAGAACTCGTCGACGTTGCGCACGATCTGGTTGCAGCGGAACTCGTTGGGCGAGTGCGGATCGATCGTCAGGAGGCGGATGGTCTCGGCATCCCGCCCCTTCTGCTGCCAGATCTGCGCCCAGCTCAGGAGCAGTCGCTGAATGCCCGTGAGCCCATCGATCACCGGTCCGTCGCCGCTCTCGCCCTGGGCGGCCAGGTGGAGCCGGTACGCCTTGATCGCGATGCCCAGACCGCCGAGGTCACCGATGTTCTCGCCGATCGTGAGCGCACCGTTGACGGTGTGCTCCTCGGACAGGCCCAGAGGAACCAAGGCGTCGTACTGGGCGATGAGGGCCGAAGTGCGCTCCTCGAACGCGGCGCGGTCCTCGTCGGTCCACCAGTCGTTCAGTGCTCCGGTGCCGTCGAATGCGCTCCCCTGATCGTCGAAGCCATGGCCGATCTCGTGGCCGATGACCGCGCCGATGCCGCCGTAGTTCGCCGCCGCGTCGCGCTCCAGGTCGAAGAAGGGGTATTGCAGGATGGCCGCCGGGAACACGATCTCGTTCATCAGCGGGTTGTAGTAGGCGTTGACGGTCTGGGGCGTCATGTACCACTCGTCGCGGTCGATCGGACCGCCGAGCTTCGCGAGCTGACGATCGTGCTCCCACGCGTTGGTGCGCAGCACGTTGCCGATGAGGTCGGTCGCATCGACTTCGAGAGCGGAGTAGTCCTTCCACTTCACGGGGTAGCCGACCTTGGGCGTGAAGGCCGCGAGCTTCTCCAGCGCGCGTTCCCGGGTGGCGTCGGTCATCCACTCGAGAGTCGAGATCGACTGGCGATAGGCCTCGATGAGGTTGGCGACGAGTTCATCCATCGCACCCTTGGCCGCCGGCGGGAAGTGCCGCTCGACGTAGACCTTGCCGACCGCCTCGCCCATCGCCGCTTCCACGAACCCCACGCCGCGCTTCCAGCGCTCGCGGTTGACGGGAACGCCCGTGAGTTCGGTGCCGTAGAAGGCGAAGTTGGCGTCGACGAAGGCGCTGGAGAGGAAGGGAGCCGATGCCCGCACGATGTGCAGCCGCAGCCAGGCCTTCCAGTCCTCGAGGCGCTCTTGCGTGAGGAGTGAGCCCAGGCCTTCGAGATAGCTCGGCTGGTTGACGTTGATCTCGCCGAAGCCCGCCTCGTGCCCCGGCGCCACGGCCGTCAGCCACGGTCCCAGGTCGACGCCGACCAGCTCACCCACGGCCTCCCACGACATCAGGTTGTAGGTGGCGACCGCGTCGCGGCTGCGCACGTTGTCCCAGTGGTGCGTGGCGAGCTCGGTCTCCAGCGCCAGCACCCGGTCGGCTTGCGCGTCGGCGTCGGCCACCTCCGCGAGTCCCAGGATCGTGGAGACGTAGGACCGGAACGCGGTGCGGGTCTTGTCGAAGTTGTCGAGGCGGTAGTAGCTCTCGTCGGGGAGCGACAGCCCGCCCTGGACGAAGAACACGACGTAGCGCTGGGGGTTGCCCGGGTCGGGCTCGATGTAGGTGCCGACGACGCCGCCGACGCCTTCCCGCTCCAGCTCGCCGATCGTGCGCAGCAGCGACGGGACGTCGCCGATCGCGTCGACGCGGGCGAGCTGCCCGGCCAACGGCGTAGCACCCAGGCCCTCGATGCGCTCGACGTCCATGAAGCTGGCGTAGAGGTCGCCGAGCTTGCGCGCCTCGGTCCCCGGCTCGGCCGACTGCGACTCCTCGATGATCGCCCGCACATCTTTCTCGGCCTGTTCGGCGATCAGGTGGAACGAGCCCCAGCGGGCCTTGTCTTCCGGGATGTCGGTGCGCTCCAGCCACGCGCCGTTGACGTGGCGGAAGAGATCGTCCTGAGGGCGGATGTCGGCGCTGAGTTCGGCGAGCTCGATGCCCGAGCGGAGAGAGTCGGTCATGCCTTCCAGGATAGGCGTCCGCGGCGACGCCGTTCCGGGCCGATCTCCCCGCGCGCTACCGAGCGGGGACGTCGGTGCGGGTGCAGCCGGTGTCGGGGAGGGGTTCGCCGTCGAAGCGCGCACGCGTCCAGGCGAACAGCTCGGGGATCAGCGGCGAGTAGCCTTCCACGACCGCGGCATGCTCGAAGCCCGCGTACACGCGGTAGTCGACCTGCTGCCCTGCCGCGCACATCCGGTTCACGAACGCCGTCTGGGTGCTCGTCACGACGACGGAGTCCGCTCCCCCCTGGCCGATGAACAGCGGCGCGTCGATCGTCAACGGCGCCGTGTTCTCCACGAGTCGACGGCCGAGGGCTCCGGTGGTCGGGTCGGTCGCGAACACCCCGAGGTCGGCGCCCATGCTCAGCGCCGCGACCACCGAGACGATGGTGCCGGGGTCGGACAGACAGCGCTGCGCCATCTCCCGCAAGAACGTCTCGGCACCGGGTCGGATGTAGTCGCGATAGCTGACGTCCGGATAGGTCTTGGCGTACGCCTCGAAGGCGAAGGAGGCGAAGATGCTGCCTCCCGTGACGTTGGTGACGCGCTGGACGAGGGCGAGTGGATCGCTGGCCGGTGCCAACGCGGCCACCCCTCGCAGCCAGATCTCCCGCCCGTACGTCGGAGCCAGCGCTCCGGCCCACAGCGCCGCACCCCCTCCTTGCGAGTGGCCCCAGATCACGGTGGCCATGCTCAGCTCGGCTTCCTCCAGCTGACGCGCCGCGCGCACCGCGTCGAGCGACGCGTGGGCGCTCGGCTCGCCGACGAGGTACGGATGGGAGCCTTCGGTGCCGAGACCGATGTAGTCGGGCGCGACGATGGCCCACCTCTCCGCGATCACCCGGCGGGTGACGTACATCGCTCCCGACCACAGCGGGCGCTCCTGCAACGAGGGCGCGCAGTGCTGGGCGTACCCCGTCGTCCCGTGGTTCCAGTCGATCACCGGCCAGGCCTTCGCGCCGTCGAGCTCGGTCCGCACCGGCACGACGACCAGGCCGCTCGCCACGCGCACCTCGCCGTGGACGCCTGTGGTCGTGTAGAGGATCCGCCAGGCGCGCGCGCCCTCGGGGATGTCCCGGGTGAACGGTTCGGCCCGCACCAGCGCTCCCGGCTGGTCGGGGGTGTCGCGCGGCGCGGCGTAGAACTCGTCCACCACCGTGGATCCCTCGCGGAGGGGGGTGGTGACCACGGCGGTGGTCACGGCGAGCGCGATCGTTCCCATGGCGATGATCGTCCGACCCCACCGCCGCGCCCGGCCCGCGGTCCGCGGGACGAGATCGGGATGGTGCGCGGCGCGGCGCGCCCGCCACTGCCGCCACAGCCCCGACACGCCCAGCATGAGCAGCCAGGCGCCGAAGACCACGGCGACGACGAGGAGGGTGATGTCGGGCCAGGAGAACGCGACGATCCCGAAGATCACTCCGGAGAGCCCGAAGGCGCCATCGGAGGCGCGCTGGTCCCACGTGCGTTCCCGCGCGAACGCCCCGATGACCCCGAGCGCTCCGGCGAACAGCAGGACCCCGCCGACGAGCCCCGCGGCCAGTCGCACGGTCAGTCCGGGCCACAGCAGCACGAAGACGCCGACGGCGATCCAGACGACGCCGAGAACCAGTCGCCATCGGCTGCGCCGGTTCGCCTCGCGTTCCGACACCCCCTCGTCGGGGGCCGGCGCGTCGGACACCGAATCGTCATCGGCGAACTGCACGACGCCCGTGAGCACCATGCCGCCTCCCAGCAGCACCGCGAGCACATCGAGGGCGGTGGTCGGCCGGATGACGAGCACCAGGCCGAGCACGACCGCGGCGATGTCGAGCACGACGCGCAACCACGGCGGGACCCGCCGCCGCAGACGCGCGACGACGTCCGTGACGCGCGGGAACGACATCTGACTCCTCGGGGACGTGCGAGCATCCAGCCTAAACGCGGGCCGGGTCCGCGTCCCGGGGCGCGCCCCTGTGGAGGAGGGGGCTGCCGACGAGGTCCGCCACCAGCCCTAGGCTCGGGGCATGGCCGCACAGACCCTCAACCGAGAGATCCTGCGTCTGGCCGTTCCCGCGCTGGGTGCTCTCGTCGCCGAGCCGCTCTTCCTGATCGTCGATGCCGCCCTCGTCGGCCACCTCGGTGTCGTCCCGCTGGCGGGCCTCGGGATCGCGGCCGCCGTGCTGCAGACGATCGTCGGTCTCATGGTCTTCCTCGCCTACTCCACCACCCCCGCCGTCGCCCGGCGCTTCGGGGCGGGCGACCACACCAGCGCGGTCCGTGCCGGGATCGACGGATTGTGGCTCGCCCTCGGACTCGGCGCCCTCCTCGCCGTCGTCGGATCCGCCCTCACGCCCGCCCTGGTCAGCATGTTCGGGGCCTCCCCCGACGTCGCGGAACAGGCCAAGATCTACCTCCAGCTGTCGATGTGGGGACTGCCCGCGATGCTGATCGTCTTCGCCGCCACCGGTCTGCTGCGGGGAATGCAGGACACCGTGACGCCGCTGTGGATCGCCGGGGTCGGCTTCGCGGCGAACGCCCTGCTCAACTGGCTGTTCATCTACGGGTTCGGGTGGGGGATCGCCGGCTCGGCCGCGGGCACCGTCGCGGCGCAATGGGGAATGGTGGGCGCCTACGCCCTGGTCATCGGCAGGCTCGCCCGCCGGCACTCCGCCTCGGTGCTGCCGCAGCGCGACGGCGTGCGCGGATCGGCGCGGTCGGGCGGCTGGCTGTTCCTGCGCACGGTCTCCCTGCGCGTCGCGCTGCTGGCCACCGTCGCCGTGGCCACGGGACTGGGCACCACGGAACTCGCCGGCTGGCAGGTGGCCTTCACGATCTTCTCCACCGCGGCTTTCGCGCTCGACGCGCTCGCCATCGCCGCGCAGGCCCTCATCGGACGCGGGCTCGGCGCGGGCGACGAAGCGTTCGTCCGCCGTGTCGTGGGCCGGACGGTCGCATGGGGCGTGTGGTTCGGGATCGCGGTCGGAGCCGTGATCGCCGCCCTGTCCGGAGTCATCGGGATCGTGTTCACGGGCGATCCCGCCCTCGCTGCACTCATCCAGCCCGCCCTCCTCGTCCTGGCGGTGGCACAGCCGCTGTGCGGGGCCGTGTTCGTGCTCGACGGCGTGCTCATGGGCGCCGGCGACGCGAAGTACCTGGCCTTGGCGGGACTCCTCAACCTCCTCCCCTACGCACCCGCGCTGTGGATCGTCGCCGTGCTGGCGCCCGCGGGATCGTGGGGACTGTGCGTCCTGGCGATCTGCTTCTTCGGCGTGTACATGCTCGCTCGGCTGGGCACACTCGGCTGGCGGGTCCGCCGCCCACAGTGGCTCCACGTGCAGGTCTAGGCACCCCCGACCGGGCACCGCGGGCCGAACACAACAGCGGACCGCGGCGCCGACACGCCGCCGACCCCGCCCGACAGCTCGGCGTGTCGCCCGCGACCTCCGCCGTTGTGTCCGCTGCACCCCGGGCCTCCACCGACGCCCCGGGTCTGGCCCGGGCGGAGCCCCTACGGTGGAGGCATGGACCAGGCCGACCGCGACTCCGCACTCCTCTCCGATCTGCAGCGGCTCCTCCACCGCCTCAACGAGATGCCCGACGCGCGAGAGCCCCGGCTCACGGCAGTCGGCGAACGGGTGGCGCGGCACCTCGGCGTCGACCCGACGACCCTCCCCGTGCTGACCGAGCCCTTGCCGCCGCACCGGTTGGTCGACGCGGACCTGGCTCTCGACGCGCTCGCCGCGGACGACCCGGACGCGACGGTGCACGGGATCACGGGAGGGCAGGAGCGTCAGCACGAAGACCTTCCCTCCCTTCTGCGCCACCGGTATGCGTCCTTCTCTGCCGACGCGCCGCCCGAGTTCGCCTCTGCCGCGACCGGGCCCCGCGCCACGCGCCGGGTGCTCAGCTTCGGGCTGCGCCTGTTCCGGCACGAGGGACTTCCGGTCGCCGTGCTCCAGCGCGCTGCCAACCGCATGTACGGGCGCGAGGCGGCGGTGCTGGAGATCCTCACCGCCGATGCCGAGGTCACCGCGGCCCTGGCCGCCCAGCTCCATCGGCGCATGAACGAGCTGAGCGTCGTCCGCGGCAACGTGGTCACCTTCGCCCAGAGCGAGTACGGCCAGGGCATCGGCAGCATGACGTTCCTGGAACGCCCCACGGTCACCGCCGACGAGGTGATCCTCCCGGAGGGAGTGCTGTCACGCATCCGCGATCACGTCGTCGGGATCGGCCAGCACGCCGACGCCCTCCGCGCACGCGGACAGCACCTGAAGCGTGGTGTCCTGCTGTACGGCCCGCCGGGGACCGGCAAGACGCTCACTGTCCGCCATCTGCTCCACGAGACCCCGGGGACGACCGCCGTCCTCCTCCAGGGCGGCGCGTTGAGCCTCATCGGCGAAGCGGCCCGGCTCGCGCGAGCCATGGCCCCCTCGATCGTCGTCCTGGAAGACGTCGACCTCGTGGCCTCCGAGCGGGGCATGTTCGGTCTGCAGCCGCTCCTGTTCGAGGTGCTCGATGCGCTCGACGGCCTCGACGGTGACGCCGATGTCGCCTTCGTGCTCACGACCAACCGCGCCGACATCCTGGAACCTGCTCTCGCCGCGCGCCCGGGCCGCGTCGACCTCGCCGTCGAGATCCCCCTCCCCGACGCCGCCGCACGCCGGGCGTTGCTGGGCACGTATGCGGCCGATCTGCCGCTGTCGAGGGTGGCCCTGGACGCCGCGGCGGAACGCGCCGAGGGGGTGACGGCGTCGTTTGCGAAGGAGCTGATCCGTCGCGCCGTGCTCGCCGCCACGCTCGCCGGAGCAGAGGTCGACGACGAGCGGCTGCGCCAGGCGCTCGACGAGATGCTGGCGAGCCGGGAGGGCATCTCGCGTGCCCTGTTCGGCGGCGACGTGCACTCCGCAGAGCCCGACGAGGGGCAGGGCGATGCCGCGTCCGGCGCATCGTTCGGCTGGTTCGCGAGTCAGCCCCTCGCCGGAGGCGTCTTCCTCGGCGGGGCGGGCGGGATGAGCCCGGGCCCGGAAGACCCGGCCACGCGTGACGAACGGATCACGCGCGAGGATTCCGGCGAAGGCTGACCGGGCTCACGCCCAGCGCCGGCACCACTCGTACATGACGACCGCGGCGGCGGCACTGGCGTTGATCGACCTCGTCGATCCGTACTGTGTGATCTCCACGACGGACCGCGCCGCCGCCAGCGCCTCCGGCGACAGGCCCGGGCCCTCCTGACCGAACAGGAGGACCGCCCGTTCCGGCAGGTCGGCCTCGTGGAGCGGCACCGATCCGTCGACGTTGTCGATCGCGACGACGGGGATGCCCTCCCCCTCCGCCCAGGCGACGAACGTCGCGACATCGGGATGGTGCTGCACGTGCTGATAGCGGTCGGTCACCATCGCGCCCCGCCGGTTCCACCGTCGCTTTCCGATGATGTGCACCTCGGCCGCGCCGAACGCATTGGCGCTGCGCACGATGGAACCGATGTTCATGTCGTGCTGCCAGTTCTCGATCGCGACGTGGAAGCCGTGCCGATGCGCGTCGAGGTCGGCCACGATCGCCGCCATCGTCCAGTAGCGGTAGCGGTCGACCACGTTACGACGATCGCCCTGCGCGAGGAGCTCGGGATCGAAGCGGGGATCGTTCGGCCAGGCGTCGGGACCGCCGGGCCAGGGGCCCACGCCGACCGGGAGCTGCGGCTCGGGTTCGGGCGGAGAGTCGGCGGCATCCACCCCGTCAGCGTAACCGCCCGCCGTCGACCGACGGCCGCGAGCACGTCCCCCTCGTCCGCGCTTCTCTCGCAGCATTTTTCGGTTCGCCGAAAAATCCTGCTAGGTTTTCGGCATGCCGAAATCTCCCCGCTCGGGAAGCATCCGGTCCGGAAGCACCCCGCCCGCGCACGCCCCCCACCCGACCACCGGCCCTCGTCCCGCCGCCTCCGCCGCCCACCCCCACGGCGCGCGCCGCGTGGCGTGGCTGCTCGGCCCCGCGCTGGTGGCGGGGGTCGCCTACCTCGACCCGGGGAACGTCGCGAGCAACATGACCGCGGGAGCGCGCTTCGGGTACCTGCTGGTGTGGGTCGTGGTGCTCGGCAACGTCATGGCGTGGCTCATCCAGTACCTCTCGGCGAAGCTCGGGATCGTCACCGGTCGCTCCCTCGCCGAGACGCTCGGCACCCGCATCCGCCGCCCCTGGGCGCGACGCGCGTACTGGCTGCAGGCGGAACTGGTCGCCATGGCCACCGATGTCGCCGAGGTGATCGGCGGCGCCGTGGCGCTGTGGCTCCTCTTCGACGTGCCGTTGCTGTGGGGCGGGTTGATCACGGGCACGGTGTCACTTGCACTCCTGCTCGTCCAGCAGCGGCGGGGTGCACGCAGCTTCGAGTTCGTGGTGATCGGCCTCATGGCGATCATCGCGATCGGGTTCACCTACGGCGTCGTGGCCGCACCGCCGAGCGCTGCCGGGGTCGTCGGCGGATTGCTTCCTCGGTTCGAGGGCACCGACTCCGTGCTGCTGGCGGCATCCATCCTGGGCGCGACCATCATGCCCCACGCGATCTACGCGCATTCAGCGCTCGCCCGCGACCGCTTCCGCCCGGGAGGGCCCGGCGACCTCCCGGCGCACGACGACCACACGAGCACGCGATCCACCACGCGACTTCTGCGCGCGACCCGGTGGGATGTCACGATCGCGCTCGCGATCGCCGGGACCGTCAACCTGTGCATCCTGCTGCTGGCCGCCTCCGCGCTCGGCGGCGTGCCCGGCACCGACAGCCTCGAGGGCGCCTACGCGGCCCTGCACGAGGGACTCGGCGTCGTCGTCGCCACGCTGTTCGCGGTGGGCCTGCTCGCGAGCGGTCTGGCCAGCACCGCGGTGGGGGCCTATGCGGGGGCGGAGATCATGCACGGGCTCCTGCACGTGCGCGTCCCGCTCCTCGCCCGGCGGCTGGTGACGCTGGTGCCGGCGCTCGCGATCCTCGCGATGGGCGTCGATCCGACACTCGCCCTCGTGCTCAGCCAGGTCGTGCTGAGCTTCGGGATCCCCTTCGCCCTCGTGCCACTCGTGCGCCTGACCGCTCAGCGCGACGTGCTCGGCGCGTTCCGCAATCGCCGTCTGACGACCGTCGCGGGGATCGTCGCGTCCGCGTTCCTCATCACCCTCAACGCGGTGCTCCTCTGGCTGGTGCTCACGGGCGGATAGGGCGGGGGTGGCGGGCCGGATAGCCTGAAGCGTGGCCTCCGTTGCGATCGACGACTACCTCAAGACGATCTACCACCACACCGAGTGGCAGACGGCGAAGATCACGCCGTCGCAACTGGCCGCGAAACTGGGCCTGGCCCCCTCCACGGTGACCGAGATGGTCCAGAAGCTCTCGGCGCAGGACCTCGTGTCGCACCGCCCCTACGGGCCGATCTCGCTGACCGACGCGGGCGAACGGCGGGCGGCCGCGATCATCCGGCGCCACCGCCTCATCGAGACGTGGCTGGTGCGGGAGTTCGGCTACGCGTGGGACGAGGTCCACGACGAGGCGGAGGTGCTCGAGCACGCGATCAGCGACCGGTTGCTCGAGGGCATCTCGGCCCGGCTCGGTCATCCGCGGTTCGACCCGCACGGCGACGCCATCCCCGACGCGGACGGTCACGTCGATCGCGAACCGTTCGTGCGCCTCGACGAGGTGGCGCCCGGCCACACCGGTCGCGTCCTGCGGGTGAGCGACAGCGACCCCGACCTCCTCCGCGCCCTGGAGGCCGCCGGGATCGACGTCGGCCACACCGTCACGGTGACCGGGCGCCGGTCGGTGCGCGTGGACGAAGGGAGCCTCGTGGAGCTTCCCTCCGGAGCCGCGTCGCTCGTGTGGCTGAGCGCCTGACCTCCGCCGGCACGGCGCTCAGCGACGCTTGGTCTTGCTCGCTTTCAGGTACGGCCAGACCGTGCCGGTGGCGTGCTCGCAGTAGTTCCACAGGCGAGCGGCCAGCTCGGCGTCACGGGCCACCCGGGGCACCGTGGCCGGTACCGGACGGCCGGTGGCGCCCCGCGACGGCCCCCAGAACTGTCCGCCTTCCGCGAGCGGGTCGACGAGGGCGCGGACGAGCGTCCACGCGCCGCGCTCCTTGGATTGCGAGATCGGGGCCTGGAGGTTGTCGAGGAACCGCTTGCCGCGGCTGGGCGTGTTGATGCCGGCGATGCCGCGCGTGCGGCCCCCGGTGGCGTAGCCGGGATGGGCGACGATGCTCGCGATCGGAACGTGCGCGGCGCGCAGCCGCCGATCGGCCTCCAGCCCCAGCGCCGTCGTGGCGATCTTCGACTGGACGTAGGCGCGCCACGGCGTGTAGTCGTTCTCCAGTTCCGGGTCGATGAGCTCCATCGGCGAGATCACCGTGGACATCGATCCGACCCACACCATACGACCGCGACCGGCGGCGAGGGCGAGGAGCAGCTCCCCCGCGAGGGCGTAGTGGCCGAGCGCATTGGTCGCGAAGACGACTTCGTGACCGTCGCGGGTCACCTCCCGTTGACGGGGCGGGTGGACGATGCCCGCGTTCAAGAGCAGACCGTGCAGCCCGGTGCGTCCGCGCGCCGTCGCGGCGGCGGCACGCACCGAGCCGAGGTTGCTCGTGTCGAGCAGCAGGGTCTCGACCTCGGCATCGGGCACCTGGCGACGCAGGGCCGCCCGCGCCGTCGTGAGGCGATGCGGATTCCGACCCGTCATGATGACGTGCGCCCCGGCTCCGGCCAGCTGCAGTGAGGCGAAGAACCCGAGTCCCCGCGTGGAGCCGGTGACCAGATACCGCCGACCGCTCAGGTCGGGGAGCCGGTCGGGGTCCCAGTCGTCTCTCGCCACGCAACCGACATTAGGCCCGCGAGGCCCCGATAGGCTGGCCCCATGCGGACACGCGCCGATATCGAGTGCTGGCTCACGGACATGGACGGCGTTCTCGTCCACGAGAACCGCCCCATCCCGGGCGCGGCGGAACTGCTCGCGCAGTGGCGCGACACCGGAACGCCCTTCCTCGTGCTCACGAACAACCCCTTCTTCACGCCACGCGACCTCAGCGCGCGCCTGGCCCGGTCCGGGCTCACCGTGCCGGAGGACCGGATCTGGACCTCGGCGCTGGCGACGGCCGACTTCCTGCACTCGCAGAAGCCCGGCGGCACGGCGTTCGTGATCGGAGAGTCGGGGCTGACGACCGCGCTCCACGAGGCCGGCTATGTGATGACCGAGACCGACCCCGACTACGTCGTCGTCGGGGAGACCCGGCAGTACTCGTTCGAGGCGATCACGAAGGCGATCCGCATGATCAACGCGGGGTCGCGATTCATCATCACGAACCCCGATGCGACCGGGCCCACGCCCCACGGCGTCGTCCCCGCGACGGGGTCGTTCGCGGCGCTCATCTCACACGCGACGGGCAAAGCGCCGTATGTCGTGGGAAAGCCGAACCCGATGATGTTCCGCTCGGCCATGAACCGTATCGGAGCGCACTCCGAGAACACCGGCATGATCGGCGATCGCATGGACACCGACGTCGTGGCCGGCATCGAGGCGGGCCTGCACACGATCCTCGTCCGCACCGGGATCTCCGACGACGCGGAGGTGGAGCGCTATCCGTTCCGCCCCGACGAGATCGTCGACTCGGTGGCCGACCTGCTGTCGGACGAGCCGGTGGAGTCGGAGATGCCCGAGGGCATCTGAGAGGAGCCGGCGCCATGACCGAGTTCGAGCAGACGCTCCTGTTCGCCGCGACCGGGGTCGTGCTCGTGGGCACCCTCGTCGTGTTCGTCGTGCAGTACTTCCGCGGTCGCGGAAAGGACGACTGATGTCGCTGTTCCTCGTGCTCAGCGGGATGGTCGTGCTGATCGTGGCCCTCGTGCTGTTCCTGCGCGGCCGCCGCGACGCCCCGCAGGGCACACCGCTTCCCAACGGGCGCGCGCTCGTGCTCCTGACCCTCCTGGGACTGATGCTGGCGCTGGCCTCTCAGCTTCCCGTGTTCCGCTGACGCGCGCGGAGCGGGGTCACTGCGGCTGGAGACCGAGGTCGTCGAGGTCGATCGCGGCGAGCCAGCGCAGACCCGCAGCCTCCACGGCGGCCTGAGCGCCGGTCTTGCGGTCGACGATCACGGCCACCGCGACCGGTTCGGCACCCTCGCGTCGCAGTGCCTCGACGGCTTTGAGGGCCGACTGCCCCGTGGTGGAGGTGTCCTCGACGACGACGACGCGCTTGCCGACGACATCGGCACCCTCGACCTGGCGCCCGCGACCGTGGTCCTTCGGCTCCTTGCGCACCACGAACGCGTCCAGCGGAGCGTCGGTGCGTGCCGACTCGTGCATGACGGCGTTCGCGATCGGGTCGGCGCCCAGGGTGAGCCCGCCCACGGCGACGATCCCGTCGATGTCGGCGATGAGGTCGAGGATGATGCGGCCGATCGCCGGCGCCGCCCGATGGTCGAGCGTGAGCTTTCGCATGTCGACGTAGTACGACGCCTTCTTGCCGCTGGACAGGGTGAAGTCGCCATGGAAGACAGCCTCGTCGCGGATCAGGGCGATGAGGTCTTGGCGGTCGGCTTCGAGAGCGGGCGTGGAGGCGACGGTCATGCTTCCGAGTCTACGGATGCACCGCGCTCACGCACGGTGGCGACCAGCCGCGCGCCACCCCACGGCGACGCGGTCAGGTGCACCCCGCCGCCCAGGGCTTCGAGCCGCTCCGAGACGAGGCGGATCCCGCTCGGCGTGACGACCTCGGGGAGCCCGGTACCGTCGTCGTCCACCCGCACGCGCACCGTGCCGGGTGCCGGCCGGTCCAGCTCGAGGCGCAGTCGGGAGGCACCCCCGTGGCGTACCGCGTTGCTCACCGCTTCCTCCGCGGCCCGCAACACCGCCACGCGCCGCACGATCGTGTCGGCGTCGGCGGGCGCGACCGGATCGCCGGGGCCGAGCGGAGCGACGACCGTCTCCACCTCGATCTCGGGCGGGATCGTCCGCGCGAGCAGTCGCAGGGCGTGCTCCAGTCCCAGCGAGACCCCCGCCGGATGCAGGCGGTGGCTGACGGCCCGGATCTCCGTCTCGCGGATCCGGTCGAGCTCCTCTCGGATGCGCACGATCCCGTCCCGCAGAGTCGTCGCCTCCTGCTCCCCGGGTTCCGTGCGCAGCAGCGCGTCGATTCGGGCCTGGACGAGCACGAGTTGCCCCTGCAGCGTGCCGTGGAGGTCGTCGGCCACTTCGCGCCGCACGCGCGATTCCTCCGCCGCGAGGCGGGAGAACGCCGACGCCGCACGCAGCCGTTGCTCGACCGCTTCGCGTTCCTGCTCACGGATCCGCCGACGACCGGCGACCTGCGCGTGTGCGATCGCGACCGCGAGCACGACGACCATCACGGTCGCGCCGATCTCCACGGCCGCCACGCGCAGGGTCGGCTCCCGGTAGATCCCCACGACGCACTGCACGCCGTAGCGGATCGCACCGACGCCGAGGCCGAGCCCCAGAGCCGTCGCCACGGCGCGTCCCGCGGCCCGCTCGCCCAGCCGCAGGACATGGCACGCCGCGAGCGCCAGCGACACCGTCAGGAGGTTGATGCTCAGGCGCACGGCGAGGTCGCCCGCGGCCTCTCCCGGCTCCAGCACGCCGACGCGCGCCGGGCGGAAGACGAAGACGGTCTGCAGCGCCGCGCCGATGCTGAAGGCCGCCATGACGACGGCGGCAGTGACCAGGAAGGCACGCCGGTCATCGCGGACCGGGGCGCTCATCGGATCGATCGCTCCGGAACGGCGTGTTCCACCACGGCCAGCGCCGTGGCGACTCTCGGATTGACATCGGGGTGCTCGCGAACGCCGAGGGAGGCGTAGACGACGTTGAGGAGGTTGTCGACGGAGTGGGCCGAGATCCCCATCTCCCGGGCGATCGCGTCGTTGGCCAGTCCCGCCGCCACGAGCTTCGCCGCGGCCAGCTGCCGTGGAGTGAGGGCGTCGAGCCGCGATCCGCGGCGGGGCACTCGACGCTCCAGGAGGGCGGGGTCGAGGACGTTCGCCCCCTCGGCACTCGCACGCAGCGCCCGCAACAGGCCCTCGCGTGAGGTGGCGGAGGTCTTGGAGAGGTAACTCCAGCCCGCGCGCTCTGCCGGCGGGAGTCCCAGAAGGGTCTCCATCATGTCGTGCCCCGACAGCAGGACGACCCCGGCTCGGGGATGGCGACGACGCAGCTCCCGACCCAGCTCGAAGCCGTTGCCGTCGGGCAGCTCGATGTCGAGCAGGGCGACGTCGACCTCCTCTGCGTGCAGGAGGCGCCGCGCCTCGCGGGCGTCGGAGGCCGAGGCGACGAGGTCGAAACCTTCAGAGGAGTCGATGAGGTCGTCCAGCAGTGCGCGAAACAGCGGCTGGTCTTCCACGACCGCCACCCGCACCACCGTGGTCTCATGCATGATTCGCCGTCAGCCTATCGCGGGGCACGGTGCGCAGCCGTGGCCGTGACGGCGTCGCGGGCGCGGGCATCCGGTCGATTGAGGAGGAATCTCCCTGGCGCGGCGGGGGCGACGAACCATAACGTGAGCGCGACCCCCCGTCTCGGCGCGCCGGCACCCGAGATCCGTCACGTCCCCGAGCGTGTCCCTCCCGGCATCCGCCGTGCCTCACCCCCCGGAGACACACTCGATGAGTTCGCCCTCACCGCGTGCACGCGCGCCCCGTCGCGCCCGCACGCTGCTTACCGTGACCACCGTCGCCGCGATCGTGGCCACCCCCGCGGCCGCGTGGGCCGCACCGACCGTCAGCGGGCCGTCGCAGCCCGTGCCGTACGTCGAGCAGGCTCCCCCGGTGCTGATCGGCGAGGACATCACCGTCACCGGCGGCACGTCCTTCGGCGACGGCTACATCGATTACCGGGTCACCGGCGGCACGGCCAGCGAGACCCTCTCCCTCGTCACCGCAGCGACCGCCTCGACCGCTAGCGGCGTGACCACGATCGTGGGCTCCACCGTCTACCTCGGCAACGGCACCACCGCCGATGTGATCGGCTCGGTCGACCCCACCCGCAACGGCAGCAACGGCATCCTCCGGGTCAACTTCACGAGCCCCTTCGTCAACCCCAGCTTCGAGGACGGCGACATCGGCGGCTGGACCGCGATGAACCAGCGGATCGACCTGGGTGTCACGAGCATCGCGGGCTTCACCGCCATCGACCGCAGCACCTACTCGGGCCTTGCCGGCAACCCCGGCAACGACAACTTCGCTCCCAGCGGCGACGAGTACTCCACCACCATCAGCACGCAGGACGCGAGTGACGGCGACTACAGCCTCGAGCTCTACTCGTACATCGACCAGACCGCGCGCGGCTACGACGTCGTGCACGGCCCCGCCGTGTACAGCTCTCCGTTCGAGGCGAGCTCCGGCGACAAGATCTCCTTCGATTGGCGCGCGTACTTCGGTGGTGACAACTTCCACGTCTTCGGATACATCCTCAACACGGTCACGGGCGCCCAGACGACCGTGCTCGACGCGACCGGCGGCAACAGCGCCTCGCCCGGCTTCGTGACCAAGGAGACCACGATCCCGGCCAGCGGCACCTACCGGTTCGTGTTCGTCGGCGGCACCCACGACTTGAGCGGCGGTCAGGTCGCCGGCGCGCGTCTGCTCATCGACAACGTCCGCGTCTTCGGCACGAAGGTGACCAACGCCGTCGTCAGCGCGCTGTCGAAGAAGCTCCAGTACGAGAACTCGTCGGACAACCCGCCCGCCACCCGCACGATCACCATCACCGCGGCTGACAACGGCGGCACGACGACGGGCTCGACCACCGCGACGGTCGACATCACCCCCGTCGACGATGCCCCGACCTTCCCGGCGATCCCCGGCATCACGCTCACCAACACCCCCGCGACCGACACGTTCGGCGCCACGACGGGAACCCTCGAGGGAAGCGACCCCGACAGCGAGATCACCTACGCCCTGATCGACGGTCAGGTCGCGTCGGTGACCGCCGGCGGCATCACGTACACGCAGGCGATCGAGGGGACCTACGGCACGCTGCTGCTGAACCCGTCGACCGGCGCCTACCGCTTCGTCCCCGACGCCACCGCGGTGAACGCCCGACAGACCGGCGACACCGAGACGTTCGAGGTCGAGCTGACCGCCCCGGATGCCGCCCCCGGCAGCACCGCGCCGGCACAGACCCTGCGTCGTTCGCTCGTGGTCACCGTGTCCGTTCCCGCCACCGCGCCCGGCGCGCCCACCGGCACCTCCGCCGTGCGCGGTTTCGAGCGCGCCGAGGTGAGCTGGACAGCCCCCGAGTGGACGAGTGGATCGCCCGTGACCGGCTACCGCATCGAGCAGTCCACCGACGGCGGCGACACCTGGACCACGGCCGTCGCCGACACCGGATCCACCGCCACGAGCCACACGGTGACCGGGCTGACGAGCGGATCCCCGGTGGTCTTCCGCGTCTCGGCGATCAACGCCAACGGCACCGGCGACCCGGGCACCGCCTCGGCCGCGGTGACGCCGTATGCGGCTCCCGGTGCTCCCGGCACCCCGACGGCGGAGCCCGGCAACGGCCAGGCCGCCCTGGAGTGGACCGCACCCGAGAACGACGGCAGCTCGCCGATCACCGGCTACCGCATCGAGCAGTCCACCGACGGCGGTGACACCTGGACCACGGCCGTCGCCGACACCGGATCCACCGACACCACCCGCACGATCACCGGGCTCACGAACGGCACCGAGACGACGTTCCGCGTCATCGCGCTCAACGCCGCGGGCGCGGGCGACCCGTCCGCCCCGGTCTCGACGACGCCCCGCACGACCCCCGACGCGATCACGGGGCTGGCGGCCGCCCCGGGTGACGGGAAGGTGGAGCTCACGTGGGCGGCACCCGCCGACGGCGGAGCGCCCCTCACCGGCTACCGCGTGCAGCAGTCCACCGACGGCGGCCAGACCTGGTCGGACGTGGAGGAGGACACCGGTTCCGACGCGACCGGCTACACCGTCACGGGTCTCACCAACGGCCAGTCCGTGGCCTTCCGGGTGCTGCCGCTGAACGCGGCCGGTGCCGGAGAGCCGTCGAACGTCGCCCGCGCGACGCCCCGCACGACTCCCGGTCCCGTCACGGTGACGACGGTCACCGAGAGCAACCGCACCCTGATCGTCGAGTTCACCGCCCCCGAGGACGACGGCGGCAGCCCCGTCACCGGCTACGAGTACTCGATCGACGGCGGCGAGACCTGGATTCCCGCGACCCAGGGTTCCAGCCCGCTGCGCATCGGCGGCCTCGACAACGGCACGGAGTACGACGTGCAGGTCCGTGCGGTCAACGAAGCCGGCTCGTCGACGGGCAGCGCCACCGTGAGCGCCACCCCGGTGCTGGAGGCGGTCACCGTTCGCGCCGACGGCAGTCCCCTCCCCGGCGCGACCGCCGGTGACGGCGCCGCGTATGTCGGCGGCGTCGCCCAGGAGACCGAGGTGACGCGCGAGGGCTCCACCTGGATCCTCACCGGCCCCGGCTACGTCATCCGCATCGAGAGCCTCGATGCCGACGGCGACGTGCTCGACCTCGAGGACGGCGTCGCGACCGCGCCCCTGGGCGGATCGTTCCGCATCACCGGCAGCGGCTTCCTGCCCGGAAGCCTCGTCGATCTGTGGCTCTTCGACACCGACCAGCTGCTGGGCGGCGTGACGGTGGGTGAGGACGGCACGTTCACCGCCGTGGTGACCCTGCCCGCCGGCACCGAGGTGGGCGGTCACTCGATCCAGATCAACGTCGAGAACGCCGACGGCGACCTCGTCAGCGCCGTCGCGGGCGTGTGGGTGGCCGCCGACCCGGTGGAGCCTTCGCCCGAGCCGACGCCCACGCCCGAGCCGCAGCCGAGCCCGTCGCCGACGCCGAGCCCGGCCGGCGAGGACGACGGCGAGGACGACGGCGAGGACGGTCTCGCCGCGTCCGGTGGCAACGGAGCGGGACTGATCGGCGGGCTCCTCGCCGGTGTCGCGCTGATCGCGGCCGGCTCGCTCGGCGTCCTCCGCCGCCGGGCCATGCAGCGGACGGATGACAACGAGGTGCCGATCGCCTGATCGCACCCGACCCTCACGAAGCGGCAGTCCGTCTCCACGGGCTGCCGCTTCGTCGTCGGGCACCGCACCTCCGGCGCGCTCGCCTCCCGTCCCGTGCCGTCCGTCCCGCGCGAAGGAATCCGGATATTTACCGGGACATCCGGCCCACCGCGGAGGGCAGACACCCTAGAGTCGGGAATCGATCCCCCGCGCGTACCCGACGCGCCGTCATCGTGTGAGGAGCACCCGCATGTCCCGAATCGGCATCGTCGCGGAGCAACCGGGAGAGACGCGCGTCGCGGCGACGCCGCAGACCGTCTCGAAGATCGCCGCGCTCGGCTACGAGGTCGTCGTGGAAACCGGAGCGGGAGCCGCCTCGGCCCTCCCCGACGCCGCGTATGCCGCCGCCGGGGCGCTCCCCGTCGACCGGGCCACGGCCTGGGCAGCCGACGTCGTCCTGAAGGTCGCGGCACCCACGGCCGATGAAATCGCGATGCTCCAACCCGGGACGACGCTCGTCGGGCTCCTCGCTCCCGCCTTCAGCCCCGACCTCCTCGCCGGCCTCGCGGCCCGCGGGGTGACGGCCCTCGCGATGGACGCCGTGCCGCGCATCTCACGGGCGCAGTCGATGGACGTGCTGAGCTCCATGGCGAACATCGCGGGCTACCGCGCCGTCGTGGAAGCAGCCCACGAGTTCGGTCGCTTCTTCACCGGTCAGGTGACCGCCGCCGGCAAGGTGCCGCCGGCCAAGGTGCTGGTGGCCGGCGCGGGCGTCGCCGGACTTGCCGCCATCGGCGCGGCATCGAGCCTCGGCGCCATCGTGCGCGCGACCGATCCCCGCCCCGAGGTGGCCGACCAGGTGCGCTCGATCGGCGGCGAGTACCTCGAGGTCGTCGTGCCCGACGAGCAGAAGGAGGTGTCCGCCGACGGCTATGCGAAAGCGACGAGCGCCGCGTACGACCGCCGTGCCGCGGAGATCTACTCCGAGCAGGCGGCCGACGTCGACATCGTCATCACCACCGCCCTCATCCCCGGGCGTGCCGCCCCCGTGCTGCTGACGGCCGACGACGTCGCGGCCATGAAGCCCGGCTCGGTCATCGTCGACATGGCGGCCGCGCAGGGCGGCAACGTCGTCGGCTCGGTCGCCGGCGAGCGGGTGGTCACCGACAACGGCGTCATCATCCTGGGCTACACCGACCTGCCGGGGCGCCTGCCGCAGCAGGCGTCGCAGCTCTACGGCACGAACCTGCTCAACCTCCTGAAGCTCCTCACCCCCGGCACAGACGGCACGCTCGTCCTCGACCTCGACGACGTCGTGCAGCGCGCGGTCACCGTCGTCACCGGGGGCGAGATCACCTGGCCGCCGCCTCCGGTGCAGGTCTCGGCCGCACCGGTCGCCGCGGCGGTGGAGCCCGCACCGGCATCCCCGCCGAAGGCCCCGATGTCGGCGCGCGCCAAGACCGGCCTCATCGGCCTCGGCATCGCCGCACTCTTCCTCGTCTGCGCCATCGCGCCCCCGCCGCTTCCCCAGCACTTCCTCGTGCTGACACTGTCGGTGGTGATCGGGTTCTACGTGATCGGCAAGGTCGCCCATGCCCTCCACACCCCGCTCATGAGCGTGACGAACGCCATCAGCGGCATCATCGTCGTCGGCGCGATCAGCCAGCTCGGTTCGAGCGAGCCCGTGGTGCTGGCGCTCGCGACGGTCGCGGTGCTCGTGGCATCCATCAACGTGTTCGGCGGCTTCGCCGTGACCCGCCGGATGCTCGCGATGTTCCAGAAGGGGGCGGCCAAGTGATCGGTCCGAACACCGCGGCGGCCGTCGCCGGCGGCGCGTACATCGCGGCCGCACTGCTTTTCATCCTGAGCCTCGCCGGGCTCTCGAAACACGACACGTCGCGCCGCGGCGTGGGGTTCGGCATCGCCGGCATGGCGATCGCCCTCGCGGCCACGGTCTGGCTCACGGTGGCCGGAGCGTGGGGGTCGCCGAGCGGCACGATCGGCCTCGTGCTGCTGGTGGCGGCCGTGCTCATCGGCGGGGCCATCGGCCTGTGGCGCGCACGCGTCGTGGAGATGACCGGGATGCCCGAGCTCATCGCGCTGCTCCACTCGTTCGTGGGACTCGCCGCCGTGCTCGTCGGCTGGAACGGGCACCTGGCGGCCGGCGACGTGCCTGCGCAGCTGGTCGACATCCATCACGCCGAGGTGTTCATCGGCGTCTTCATCGGCGCGGTCACCTTCACCGGGTCCATCGTCGCCTTCCTGAAGCTGTCGGGGCGGATGAGCTCCACGCCCCTCATGCTGCCGGGCAAGAACGTGCTGAACGTCGGCGCGCTCGTCGCCTTCCTCGCCCTGACCGTCTGGTACGTGATCGCTCCTTCGCTCGGGCTCCTCATCGCCGTGACGCTCCTGGCGCTCGCGCTGGGGTGGCACCTGGTCGCCTCGATCGGCGGCGGGGACATGCCGGTGGTCGTCTCGATGCTCAACAGCTACTCGGGCTGGGCAGCGGCAGCGGCGGGGTTCCTGCTGAACAACGACCTCCTCATCGTCACCGGCGCCCTCGTCGGCTCGTCGGGCGCGTACCTGTCGTACATCATGTGCAAGGCCATGAACCGGTCCTTCCTCTCGGTGATCGCCGGCGGCTTCGGCATCGAGGCGCCGCGCGGCGACGACGAGGTGGCAGGGGAGCATCGGGAGACCGACGCGGCATCCGTCGCCGAGCTCCTCGCCTCGGCCCGGTCGGTCATCATCACCCCCGGCTACGGGATGGCCGTCGCGCAGGCGCAGTATCCGGTGGCGGAGCTCACCGCGGCGCTGCGGGCGCGTGGCGTCGAGGTGCGCTTCGGCATCCACCCCGTCGCCGGGCGCCTTCCGGGGCACATGAACGTCCTGCTCGCGGAGGCCAAGGTGCCCTACGACATCGTGCTGGAGCTCGACGAGATCAACGACGACTTCTCCGACACCGACGTCGTGCTCGTGATCGGCGCCAACGACACCGTCAATCCGGCAGCGGCCGAGGATCCGGGTTCGCCGATCGCGGGCATGCCCGTGCTCCACGTGTGGGAGGCGGCGAACGTCATCGTCTTCAAGCGCTCGATGGCGTCGGGATACGCCGGGGTGCAGAATCCGCTGTTCTTCCGCGAGAACACGCAGATGCTGTTCGGCGACGCCAAGGACCGCGTCGACGACATCCTCCGCGCCCTGACCGTCTGACGCCCGCCGTCGCACCCCGCGCGGTGGTGCGGTGGTGCGGCGGTGGTGGGTGGTGGTGACGCGGCGGGTGGCGGTGCACTGCGGTGCGTGCACAACGGCGGAGGTCCACCCCGACACGCCGCCTCCACCGGTTCCTCCCCCGGCGTGTCGCCCGCCCGGCCCGCCGTTGTGTCCCCACCCGGGGAGGAGGGATGGTGGCGTGCCCGCGGTGTGGAGTGTGGCTGCGCTGCTGCGGTGGTACACAACGGCGGAGATCCACCCCGACACGCCGCCTCCACCGGTTCCTCCCCCGGCGTGCCGCCCGCCCGGTCCGCCGTTGTGTCCCCACCCGGGGAGGAGGGGATGCCGCCCGCCCGGTCCGCCGTTGTGTCCCCGCCCGGAGGGGAGGGGGAAGAGGTCAGCGCGGCGAGCGGGCGAGGAACGGGCGCGGCCAGGCGCCGAGGGCCAGCACCGCCAAGACCACCTGCACCAGACCGGCCGCGAAGTAGATGCCGTGCAACGGCGACCACACGAGCAGGATCGCGATCTCCACGAAGATCCAGATCATCATGACGAGGCCGGCGGCCGCGTGGAGGCCGAGGGCGACTCGGAAATGTCGATGGTCGGCGACCAGGGCGAGCGCCTGCGCCCCACCGACGACCACGCCGAGGATCACGCCGGGCCAGACGTACGAGTCGAACACGGACCCGTCGAGCCATTCGAGGGGAATGCCGATTCCCCCGCCGATCGTCAGCCCGATCATCCCCGCGAGCGCGGAGGCGAGCGAGAACCACGCGACGATCAGGAGCCCGATCCGAAGCCGGCGGGCGACGACGGGCCGGACGGGGGGATCGGCGGCGGTCATGGCGCCGACCGTACTCCGCCGCCGCCTGCGTCGCCGCGCGTCTGGCCGGGACTATCCCGACGCCACGCGACGGCCCCTCCCACCCCCGGACCCCACCACCCTCACTCCCCCCCTGGACACAACGGCGGAGCCTGCGGGGGACACGCCGCACATCAGCCGTCGACCACGGCGTGTCGGCCTCGGCATCCGCCGTTGTGCACGGCCGCACAGCGGAGCCACGCTCGCGCGGGCGGGACGTCGGTGGGGACCAATACGCTGGATACATGCGCCTGGCCACCTGGAACGTCAACTCGATCCGCGCCCGCGTCACCCGTACCGTCGAGTTCGCCGTGCGCGAAGACATCGACGTGCTGGCGATGCAGGAGATCAAGTGCAAGCCCGAGCAGTTCCCGTACGCCGAGTTCGAGGCAGCCGGGTACACGGTGGAGGCCCACGGGCTGAACCAGTGGAACGGCGTGGCGATCGCGAGCCGCGCCCCCATCGACGACCTCCAGATCGGTTTCCCGAACATGCCCGGCTTCGCCAAGGGGCACGACGGGCCCGGCGCCCCGCAAGAGGCGCGAGCGATGGGGGCGACGATCGACGGAGTGACGGTGTGGAGCCTCTACGTGCCCAACGGACGCTCGCTCGACGATCCGCACTACCGCTACAAGCTGGAATGGCTCGAGGCCCTGCGCGGCTACACGCGCGACGCCCTTGCCGCCGATCCCGACCTCGCGCTCGCCCTCACCGGCGACTTCAACATCGCCCCCACCGACGAGGACAACGGCGATCCGACCGTCGTCGAAGGCGTCACCACCCACGTCTCGCCGCCCGAACGCGCAGCCTTCCAGGCGCTGCTGGATGCCGGACTCTCCGACACCGTCCGTCCCCTCGTCCCCACCGGCTTCACCTACTGGGACTACAAGCAGCTGCGCTTCCCGCGCAACGAGGGCATGCGGATCGACTTCATCCTCGGATCGCGGGCGTTCGCCGACGCGGTCGTGGGGGCGGCGATCCACCGCAACGAACGCAAGGGCGAGATCCCGAGCGACCACGTTCCGGTCGTCGTCGACCTCGACCTCGACGGCCCCGACGACGACGACCGTCCGATGATCTTCTAGGCACTCCGCACCGGCGTTCCCCGATCCGGGTCGATGTCGCCGTAGCGCGGCCGACCGTCGGGGCCGTATCGCAGCAGCACCGCCCCTGTCGACGCGACCACCGGCGGCTCGAGCAAGCGCAAGCGTGCAGGCTCGACGCCGGGCGGGAAGACACGCTTTCCGGAACCGAGCACGATCGGGAACGTCCACAGATTCAGCACGTCGAACGCCTGGGCGCGCAGCAGGGTCTGGGCGAAGTCGAGGCTTCCCACCACATGGATCTCCGCGTGCCTCGCCCGCAACGCCGCCACCTCGCCGAGCACGTCGCTGCCGAGGAGGACCGAGCCCTCCCACTCCAGACGCGGCTGTCCGCGGGAAGCGACGTACTTCGGCACACGGTTGAACTTCTGCGCGATCGGATCCGCCGGCCCCTGCCGGTACCGCGGCCAGTACGAGGCCCAGATGTCATACGTCTTGCGTCCGAGAAGGAGCGCGTCGAGGGCCTCGATGCCCGCCATCACCTCCCGACCGACCGCATCGTCGGAGAGGGGTCCCTGCCAGCCGCCGGAGCGGAACCCGCCCTCGAGGTCCTCCTCCACGCCGCCCGGCGATTGCCCCACCCCGTCGAGGGTGGCGAAGATGTCGATCACGATCCGTCCGGTCATGACGATTCCCTTCCCGCAGAGAGTCCCCGGTTCAGCGCCACCGTGCGATGAGGTCGTGCAGCGCCGAGAGGAAGCCCGCCAGGAACTCCGACGTGCCCTCGCGCGCGAAGGAGCCGTCATCGGCGAAGAAGCCGTCGTCGACACGGATGTACGCCTCGGGCACACCGACCAACGGAACCCCGAGCGCGGAGAGGATCGACTTCAGGTGCGCCTGGGCGACCGCCGTGGAGACGGCGCCCTTGCTCGCCCCGGTCACCGCCGTCGGCACCCCCGCGAGCGACGACTCCCCACCCGGACGGGTCGCCCAGTCGATGGCGTTCTTCAGCACCGCGGGGATCGAGCGGTTGTACTCGGGCGTGACGATGAGGAGCCCGTCCACCTCGTCGATCGCCCGCTTGAGGTCGACGCCCACCTGCGGGTATTCGCGGTCGTACTGCGTCCCGTAGAACGGCAGGTGCGCGATGGGGATGTCGACGACGTCCAGCCCGGCAGCCGGCGCGAGCCGCCGAAGCGCCTCGGCGTAGCGACGGTTGAGCGAGTGTTCCGAGGCGGATCCGACGATCAGTCCGACGGTGAAGACGCTCGCGGTCATGTGGGTTCCCTTCGATCGGCCGACCCTCCCACCCTGCCCGTTCACGGGTCGGATCGACAGGGGGTTGCACGCCCGGCCGACCGCTTTCACCTCCGCCGCACGGGGGATGCTCGGCATGGCCCCGCACCCTACGTTGGAAGGATGAGAGTTCCCGCCCTGCCGCGCCTGCTCGACGACCCGCGGGTGCGTCGCGACGCGTGGCTGACCCTCGGGCTGTTCGTCGCGGCCGTCATCAGCTCCTGGCTCGGTCAGATCGCGGGCTTCTACGGCACCGACACCCCGCCGTTCGGATGGTCGCTGCTCTACGCCGCCCTCCTCACTCTGCCGATCGCCCTCCGCCGGCGCTTCCCCGAGGCGGTGCTCGTCGTCGTCTCGCTCGTCTTCTTCGTCGGCGTCTCGGCGCGCATCCCCGAGATGTACGTCGCGAACGTCGTGCTCTTCGCGGCGATGTACTCCGTCGGTGCAACCGTCTCCCACCGACGCCGCGCGACGCTCGTCCGGCTCCTCGTGATCGCTGCGATGTTCCTCTGGCTCCTGGTGACGACCTTCCAGGCGGCGACCGCGCCCGACGACAACGGACTGTCCCGCGCGGGCTTGTTCTCCCCCTTCGCCGCCTGGATCCTCATCCAGTTCCTCGTCAACGCCGCTCGCCCGCGAGCTCCACGACGTCGTCGCCCACCACGTGTCGGCGATGGGGGTGCAGGCCGGCGCCGCCCGTGCCGTGCTCGAACGCGACCCCGCCGCCGCCCGGACGGCACTCACGGGTGTCGAGACGTCGGCGCGAGCGGCGCTCGACGAACTACGGAACCTCCTCGACACCCTGCGCACGCCGGATGCCGACACCCCCGGCGGGTCCACCCTGCGCCTGTCGGCCCTGCCGGAGCTCATCGAACACGCGAACGCCAACGGCCTGCCGACCACGTTGACGGTGGTCGGCGACCCGGTGGAGCAGTCCGAACTCGTGCAGGTGAACCTGTATCGCATCGCACAGGAAGCGCTCACGAACGCCCGGCGTCACGGCGGACCGGGAGCGACCGCCGACCTGCGCCTCCGCTACACCCGCGACTCCGTCGAGCTCGACGTGACCAACACCGGCGTCGTCCGCGGCGGCGGGCGCCCGGGTCTGGGGCTCGTGGGGATGAGGGAACGCGCGGCCGCATCGGGCGGCACGCTCGAGGCCGGGCCTCGACCCCGCGGCGACGGATATCTGGTGCGCGTGCGGGTGCCCGCCTCGAGCCTGGCGGTGACATCGTGAGCGGGCCGATCCGCGTCGTGCTGGCCGACGATCACGCCGTCATGCGAGCCGGGTTCCGCATGATCCTGGAGAGCGAGGACGACATCGTCGTCGTGGGCGAGGCCGGCACCGGGGCGGAGGCGGTGGCGGCGGTGTCCGCGCATCGACCGGACGTCGTCTGCATGGACGTGCAGATGCCCGACATGGACGGACTGGAAGCCACACGACGACTCACCTCCGACCCCGCCGTCGCGGCCTCGGTCGTCATCGTCACCACCTTCGACCGTGACGACTACCTCTTCCAGGCCCTGGCGGCGGGGGCCAGCGGCTTCCTGCTGAAGAACGCCGGCCCCGAGGAACTGATCACGGCGGTGCGGGTGGCGGCGGCCGGCGACGCGCTGCTCGCTCCGGCGGTCACCAAGCGGGTGATCGAGCGGTTCGCCGTCGCGGAGGGCGCTCCCGCGCCGGCGACGCCCCCGGGAGCCGGGGCGTCTCGTCCGGCTCCTCCGACGCTGCCGGTGGAGCTCACCGAGCGCGAGGCCGAAGTGCTGCGGCTGCTGGCCGCCGCGCTCAGCAACGCGGAGATCGCTCAGGAGCTCTACATCGGCGAGGCGACGGTGAAGACCCACGTCTCGAACGTGCTGCAGAAGCTCGGCGCCCGCGACCGCGTCGCCGCCGTGGTCTACGCCCACCGCCACGGACTGGCCTGACACCCCGCGCCGCTCGCGCCGCCCCGCGCCACGCCGACGCCCGCACCGCGCGGCGCGCGGTGTTCACGACTCCGGAAATCTGCCGCGCCACCGCCACCCCGGGGCACCAACGTGCCCGTCACGACACGAATCTCCGGAGTCCCGAACGCGGCGTCCCCCTCACTCCCCCGCACGGGGGAGCCCGGGATCTCCCCCCGGGGGCGGAGGCCCCGACGCCGCAGCTTCCCTAGCGTGGAATCACACCACTGGAGGAGGAGCGAATGCTCGAACTGACCGGGATCACCAAGAGCTACGGCGGCCGCCGTGTGCTCGACGACGTCGGGTTCTCCGTCGGCGCCGGCCGCCTGACCGGCTTCGTCGGCGGCAACGGCGCGGGAAAGACCACCACCATGCGCATCATCCTCGGCGTGCTGGCCCGCGACTCGGGCGAGGTGACCCTGCACGGGGCGCCGGTCACGAGCGCCGACCGCCGCCGGTTCGGCTACATGCCGGAGGAACGCGGCCTCTACCCGAAGATGCGGGTGCGGGAACACATCGTCTACCTGGCGCGACTCCACGGGTTCTCCAAGGCGGAGGCGACGACGCGCGCGACGGCGCTGCTGGAGGAGCTCGGCCTCGGCGAGCGTCTGGAGGACAACGTCGAGACCCTGTCGCTCGGCAACCAGCAGCGCGCGCAGATCGCCGCCGCGCTCGTGCACGACCCGGAGGTGCTGATCCTCGACGAGCCCTTCTCGGGCCTGGACCCCCTCGCGGTCGACGTCGTGGCCGAGGTGCTGCACCGGCGCGCCGCGGCCGGTGCAGCCGTGCTCTTCTCCTCGCACCAGCTGGACGTGGTCGAGCGTCTCTGCGACGACCTCGTCATCATCGCCGGGGGGACGATCCGCGCCGACGGCAGCCGGGACGAGCTGCGCGCGCAGCACGCGCAGCGGCGGTTCGAGCTCGTCTCGGCCGGCGACGCGGGCTGGCTTCGCGACGAGCCCGGCGTGCACGTGATCGAGTTCGACGGCGGCTACGCCCTCTTCGACGCCGATTCCGACGAGGCCGCTCAGCAGGTCCTCCGACGCGCCCTCGAGCGCGGTGACGTCGCCAGCTTCGCGCCGCGACACCCCTCTCTTGCCCAGATCTTCACGGAGGTCATCCAGTGAGCTCGTCCACTGCTTCCACGTCCGCCCCGTCCTTCGGCCAGAGCGTCTGGCTCGTCACCGAGCGGGAGATCGGATCCAAGCTCCGCAGCAAGGCGTTCCTGATCTCGACAGGGATCCTCTTCGCGATCGCGCTCGTCGCCGTCGTGTGGGGAGGGTTCGCCGCACAGTCCGACAGCAGGATCCCCGTCGCCGTCACGCCACAGACCTCCGGCGCGGTATCGGAGCTGACCTCGGCCGTGGAGGTGACCGAGGCCACCGACGCCGACGCCGCACGTGAGCTCGTGCGCTCGGGCGATGTCGACGCAGCCCTGATCCCCGGTGGCGCGGAGCCGTTCGGCTACACCCTCGTCGCGAACGAGTCCGTACCGAGCGGCCTCATGCCGCTCCTGAGCATCAGCCCGCCCGTCGAGCTGCTGGAGACCGGCGGCGTCGACTTCATGCTGCGCTACTTCGTGGCTCTCGGCTTCGGCATCATCTTCTTCATGGCGGCGATCACGTTCGGCTCCACGATCGCTCAGAGCGTGGTCGAGGAGAAGCAGACGCGCGTCGTCGAGCTGCTGATCTCGGCCATCCCGACCCGCGCCCTCCTGGCCGGCAAGGTGCTCGGCAACACGGTCCTGGCGATGGGCCAGATCGTCGGACTCGGCGCGATCGCGATCATCGGGCTGACCGTCACGGACCAGTCCACGCTCCTGACCGGCCTCGGTGCGCCACTGGTCTGGTTCGCGGTGTTCTTCCTGTTCGGATTCGTCCTGCTCGCGTCGCTGTTCGCCGCGGCGGCCGCGATGGTGTCGCGACAGGAGGACATCGGGGCGACGACCACGCCGCTGACGATGCTCGTGATGGCGCCCTACTTCCTCGTGGTGTTCTTCAACGACAACCCGGTGGTCCTCTCGGTCATGTCGTACGTGCCGTTCTCGGCTCCCGTCGGCATGCCGGTGCGCGTGTTCCTCGGCGAGGCGCAGTGGTGGGAGCCGCTCCTGTCGCTGGCGATCCTGCTGGCGACCTGCGTGGCGGCGATCATGGTCGGCGCCCGGATCTACGAGAACTCCCTTCTGCGGATGGGCGCGCGCGTGAAGCTCGCGGAGGCGCTCAAGGGGTAGCGCGTCTCGGGACGACGACACTCGCGCAACGACCGGGGGGGGATCGCCTCCCGGTCGTTGCGCGTCTTCCCCCGCGATGACGCCCGGCGCTCGGACGACCGGCGCGGGCGCCTAGATCCAGCCGCGTTCCTCGGCCTCGATCGCGGCCTGCTGACGGGTCGCGACGCGCAGCTTGCCGAGGATCGAGGAGACGTGGTTGCGCACCGTCCCCGGCGACAGATGCAGGACCGCTGCGATCTGCGAGATCGTCTCGCCGCGGCGACCGGCGCGCAGCACGTCCAGCTCCCGGTCGGTGAGCGGAGACCGTTCGTCGGACAGGGCATCGGCCGCGATCTCGGGGTCGACGTAGCGCCGGCCCGCCGCGACCTGCCGGATCACCTCGGCCACGTCTTGAGCGCGGCGCGATTTGGGCAGGAACCCGTCGACGCCGGCGGCGAGCGCGCGGCGGAGCACCCCGGGGCGGGCGTGGCGGGTGACGGCCACGATGCGGGTGCGGACGACCCGGCGCACCCGCGCGGCGGCCTCGATGCCGTCGAGCCTGGGCATCTCCACGTCGAACAGGCAGACGTCGGGGACGAGGCGCACCGCCTCGGCGACCGCCTCTTCGCCGTCGCGGCATTCCGCGACGACGTCGATGTCCCCCTCGAGGCGGAGGAGCGCGGAGAGGGCCGAGCGGATCATGTCCTCGTCGTCGGCGATGAGCACGCGGATCACTGCGGCTCTCCCTCGTCGGGGACCGCCGCCTGCAGGACGAACTCGGCCGCGACGGCTCCCTCGGCCGCCGCACCCGGATCGCTCGTGCGCGCGGCGGCCGAGAACTCGCCGCCGGCCTGCGCGATCCGGTTCGCCATGCCGTGAAGACCCGACCCCTCCGCGGTGTCGCCCACGCCGACGGGGGCCGGGGCGTCGTTGGCGGCGCGGAATCGCCACCGTCCGTCGTCGCGGTGCAGGCTCAGCCGGGCCCAGGCACCGCCCCCGTGCTTGAGGATGTTCGTCGTCGCCTCACGGACGACCGGTCCGAGCGCCTCGCGGGGGGCCGCATCCGCATCCGCCGACACGTCGAGAGTCGCATCGACTCCCGCCGCGCGGAGGAGGTCGACCGCGTTGGCGAGCTCGTCGGGGAGCGGGACGCCACGGAAACGCGTCGCGAGGGCGCGCGTCCCGGCCCGCGCGTCGTCGACCGAGCGTTGCGCGTCGGCGAGGTGGCGGAGGGCTGCTTCCGGATCGGTCATCAAGAGGCGCTGAGCGAGCTCGAGCTGCAGGGCGATGACCTGGAGGTGGTGCCCCTGCAGGTCGTGCACGTCATCGGCCAGACGCAGTCGCTCCCTCACTGCGGCCAGGCGTGCCTGCGCGGCACGGGAGCGGTCCAGTTCGCGCACGATCTCCCACCACCACAGCGTGCTGACGATGGCGCCCGGCAGGGCTGTCGCGAAGAGGAAGGGCACGAGCCAGCTGATCGCCGCGGCACCGAAGCGCTCCGCCGTGCTCTCGATGATCGCCCCTGCGGCCACGACGAGCGTCGCCACGACGGTGACGCGGCCACGGACACCGCGGGGAAGAGACAGGACACCGATGCCGACCACGAGCGCAAGGGCCAGCGTGACGCTCCCGGCCCCGAACCCTGCCGAGACGGCGGCGACGCCGGCGACCGCGAGAGTGACGCTCCGCCCTGCGCGAGCGGGTCGCTCCGCCTCCGCTCGCCACGGGGCACGCAACGCGAGCGACAGAGCGGCGAGCCACACCAACGCCCCGGCGACGTACAGCACGAGGA
Source organism: Microbacterium sp. TNHR37B (assembly GCF_001620065.1). GTDB lineage: Bacteria > Actinomycetota > Actinomycetes > Actinomycetales > Microbacteriaceae > Microbacterium. Next base: position 5,636 of record NZ_LQGV01000004.1, on the reverse strand, counting down.
GGGCGGGGGCCTCGGCGGCGGTCGCACGAGCGATCCAGAACCAGACGAAGAGCACCGAGACGGCGAAGAACATGGCCGACAGCACCGTGTACCACCAGGTGGCCGTCACGCCGCCGGGCCCGGAGGCGAGGCCGGGGCGCAGCGGAGCCTTCTCGTGCCGCGCGTTCGTCATGGCCCCAGGGTACGGCCATGACAAATGTCACCCTCCGACCGCTCGGCTCTCCCGCCCGGAGGGGCACCGTCGGCACTGGGCGCAGATTCCCCGTGCGGCTGGACTGGAGGAACAACCCCATCTCGCCGCCACCAGGGCGGCCCTCATGAAGGAGACCCCGTGTCCAGCCCTCTCGCCGATCTCATCGCCGGATTCCAGGATCTCGTCGCGCAGCTTCCCGGACCCCTGCAGCCCTTGGGGGTCATGGTCGCGGGTGCGGTGCCGTTCATCGAAGGAGAGGGGGCAGCGGCCATCGGCGTGCTCGGCGGGGTGACACCCATCGTCGCCGCCGTGGCCGGAGCGACCGGCAACTTCGTGTGCGTCACGCTCCTCGTGCTGCTCGGCGCCGGTGTGCGCACGGCGGTCACCGCGGGACGGAGCAAGACCGCCCGCGAGCTGTCTCCGCGACGACAGAAGTTCCAGCGCGCCCTCTCCCGATACGGCGTCCCCGGCGTGAGCCTGCTCGGCCCGCTGCTCCTGCCCACGCATTTCACCGCCGTGATGCTGGCCGGTGCCGGCGTGGCCCGCGGACGGATCCTCGCCTGGCAGGCTGTGGCGATCGCGGGGTGGACGACCGTGTTCACCCTCCTCGCGACCGGAGTGCTCTCGGCGGTCTGGGGGCGCTGAGCCCGGCCGCGGGGCGGGTCGCGTCAGGTCGGGAACAATCCCGCGACGCATGCGGTTGCATGGAATGGGCCGATGGCGTCCCGACCGTATGAATCCAAGGAGACGCCATGAGCATGACCCTCGACCACCCCGCGTCCGACCACCGTGCCGATGTCGACGCCCCCATCCTCGATGTGATGGCGGAGCGCTGGAGCACACGCGTGTTCGACCCCCAGACCCCGATCGACGAAGAGGCCCTGAGCAGCGCGCTCGAGGCCGCGCGGTGGGCTCCGTCCGCCAACAACACGCAGCCGTGGCGCTTCGTCGTCGCCCGCCGTGGGGGCACCGCGCACGCGGCGATCGTGGAGGCTCTCATGGGCTTCAACCGTTCGTGGGCCGCGGACGCCGCCGCGCTCGTCGTGTTCGCCACGACCACCTCGCTCGACGGCAAGCCCCTCGGCTGGGCGTCGTACGACGCGGGCCAAGCGGCCGCGTACTTCACGATCCAGGCCCACGCGTCGGGTCTGCACACCCACCAGATGGGCGGCTTCGACCGCGAGGCGATCGCGCGCGCGTTCGGGTTCGGCGACGATCTCGCCGCCGTGACGGTCATGGCCGTCGGCGCGCTCGGCGACATTGAAGCAGCCCCCGAAGCGCTCCGTGAGCGGGAGCTGGCCCCGCGCACGCGGCGACCCATCGCTGAGACCGTCATCGTCAACGACTGACCCGCGACCCGGCGGATCCGCCGGACACCGCATATCGTGTGCCCGGCGGATCCGCAACGCCCGTCGCGCCGGGCGCCTCGGCTGGTTACGGTGAACCATGACCGCCAGCATCCTCGCCATCGGCACGGCCGTCCCGCCGACCCGCCTGCCGCAGGATCACGTCCGCGACCTCTTCGCGCAACAGCCCGATGTCGACCGACTCACCCGCCGGCTCGTGCACGCCGCGTTCGACGCCGCGGCGATCGATACCCGGCACACCGTCCTGTCGGCGCTCGCGCCGCATCCGCTCCGCCCTCCCGGAGACGCGACACCCGGGGGGCTCCCCGTCGTCGACGAACACGGCGTGCTCCAGAGGCCCACGACGGGAGCGCGCAACGCCGCATACGTGCGGACGGCGCCCGCCCTGTTCGCGGCGGCGGGTCGCGACGCCCTCGACCGCGCCGGACTCTCCCCCGGCGAGGTGACCCACGTCGTCACCGTCTCGTGCACCGGCTTGTTCGCGCCCGGGCCCGACTACCGCCTCGTCCGCGACCTGGGCCTTCCTGCCACCACCGAGCGCTTCCATCTGGGGTTCGTCGGCTGCGCGGCGGCGCTTCCCGCCCTCCGACTGGCCGACGCGCTCTGTGCGGCACGGCCCGAGGCCGTGGTGCTGGTCGTCTGCGCGGAGCTGTGCACGCTGCACTTTCGCCCCTCCGCCGACCCGGAACAGATCGTCGCGGCCTCCGTGTTCGCCGACGGAGCAGCGTCCGCCGTGGTGACCGCTGCGCCCCACGTCCTCGCGGGCCACGACGGCCCCCGGCTCGACCTGGATCGCTTCGCGACGACGGTCACCTCGGAGGGCGAGGACGACATGGCCTGGACCATCGGCGACCACGGATTCGAGATGACCCTCTCGGCCGAAGTGCCCCGCATCATCGGACGGGAGATCCGCGCGGCCGTCGGAGGCTTCCTCGCCGGCGACGCGCCGGACGCGTGGGCCGTCCATCCCGGCGGGCGCAGCGTGCTCGACCGGGTGGAGAGCGGCCTGTCCCTCCCACCCGACGCGCTCGCGGTGTCCCGGCGGATCTTGAGGGACTACGGGAACATGTCGAGCGCGACGATCCTCTTCATCCTGGCCGAGCAGCTGACCGCGCCGGTCGGCGACGATGTGGACACGGCGGCGACCCGACGCATCGCCGCCCTCGCCTTCGGTCCGGGGCTGACGGTGGAATCCGCGCTCCTCACCCGCCACGCAGCCCGGCCGCGGCGGGCCGACGTGCCGCTCTCCTCGGTCGGGGCCGTCGCGCCGTGAGCCTGCGCGACCGCGACACCGCGCTGCGCGAGCTCATGGACGACCCCGCCTGCGACCCCGAGCGACTGGCCGCCACGCTGCGCCGCTTCGGCGCGGTCAACCGTCTCGTGTCGGCCTGGGACCGCCTCTACCGCAGCCACGTCCGCCCGGCGATCCTCGCCCGCGCCCCGCACGGCACGGCGGCGCGGGTGCTCGACATCGGCTGCGGCGGCGGCGACGTCGTGTCGCGGCTCGCCGCCCTCGCGCGTCGCGACGGACTGGCGGCGCAGTGGCTCGGCATCGATCCCGATCCCCGCGCGCTCGACGTCGCGATGGAGCGCGAACGCGACGACGTGCGGTTCCGCCGCGCCGATTCGACCGAGCTGCGGGGCAGCGGCGAGACCTTCGACCTGGTCCTCTCCAACCACGTGCTCCACCACCTCGCCGCGCCCGCGCTCACGCAGTTCGCCGACGACTCACTCGCCCTCTCCCGCGGCCCGGTACTGCATGCCGACATCCGGCGGGGGCGACTGGCCTACGCGCTGTACGCCGTCGGGATCACGCCGCTCGCACCCGGGACGTTCCTCCGCACCGACGGGTTGCGCTCCATCCGCCGGAGCTACCATCCCGACGAGCTGGCCGCCGCGCTCGGAGCGGGCTGGCGCGTCGAAGCCCCCGCGCCCTTCCGGGTGCTGGCGGTCGGGGCGGGCCGTGCCTGAGGTCATCGTCGTCGGCGCCGGGCCGGTGGGGCTGACCCTCGCGGCACAGCTGGGACTCCGCGGCGTCGACGTGCTGCTGCTCGAACGACGCGCCGACCGAGGGCGCCACTCCCGCGCCATCGGCATCCATGCGCCCGTGCTCGCAGCGCTGGAGCCGAGCGGACACGCCGAGCGGATCCTCGCCTCCGCCGTCCGTGTGCACCGGGGCGAGGCCCGCGACGGCGCAGGGCGACTGCTGGGCACCGTCCGATTCGACCGCCTGTCGACGCGGTTCCCCTTCGTCGCGACGCTTCCGCAACCCCTCACCGAGGAGGCGCTGGGCGTCGGTGCCCCCGTTCCGCTGCGCGGCGTCACGGTCAGAGAGGTACGACTCGAGGGGGACCGCGTGAGCGTTCTCGCGGAGGGCGAGAACGGCGAGCGGGAGTGGTCCGCAGCGGTCGTCGTCGTGGCGACGGGCGCGGGCGGACGCGACCTCGTCTACCGGCCCGGGGCGGCCGCGGTGCGGCACTACCCCGACCGGTACGTCATGGCCGACCTCGATGTCGATCCGGGCGCGGAGGCCGACGTCGCCGTCGTCACGCTCGCCCCGGACGGCGTGCTCGAGTCCTTCCCCCTCCCCGGCTCCCGTCGGAGATTCGTCGCATGGGACGGACGCGGCGACGACCCCGCCCCGCACGAGGCCGCACGCCGCCTGCAGCACGCGATCGCGGAGCGGGGGCGCAGGTCGGTCGAGGTGGACTCATCAGCGTCAACCTTCCGCGTGCGCCGGGTCGTGGCGCCACGCCTGCGCCGCGACCGCATCGTCGTGGTCGGCGACGGCGCCCACGAGGTGAGTCCGATCGGCGGGCAGGGGATGAACCTGGGCCTCCTCGACGCCGTCGGTCTCGCACCGCTTCTCACCCACTGGGTGCGGACGGGCACCGCCCCCGATGCGGAGCTGGAGGCCTGGGAGCGGCGGCGCGTGCAGTCGGCGCGCGTCGCCGCGGCACTCGCGACGGCCAACACAGCCCTGGGACGTCCGACCCTGGGACGTCCCACACGGGGGCGTCCGGAGGCGCCGCTCCGCGACACCGCGCGCTCCGCGATGGTGCGGCTGATGCTCGCCGGCCCGTCTGGCCGCCTGTTCGCTCACGCGTACGCGATGGGTTTCGATCGCGACGCGTCCGCGGTCACCCGGCGGAGGTAGCCACCAACTGCGCGGCCAGGAGGAGAGCTGACAGCATCGTCAAGCGGAAGAGCACGCGGGCCGGCGGACGTCGGAGAGCGCGCACCAGGGTGAGGAGCGCGACCAGCGCCACGCCCCCGAAGAACGCCCACGACACGGGCGTGATCGTCGCGCGCGGCTGAGGCCCGCCGATCACCGGGCCGAGGAGCACCGCGACCGCTCCGAGAAGGATTCCCGTCGCCGCCAGGATCGACGCCACCCGCACGCCCAGCCGGTGCGGGAGGCCCCGGATCCCGGTGCGCGCATCGTCGTCGAGATCGGGAAGCACGTTCGTCAGGTGCACCGCGGTGCCCAGGGCGCCGCCGGCCACCGCAGCCCACGGCGCGGCAAAGCCCGGCGGGGTGGCGGCGAGCGTCGCGAAGGAAGGAAACAGCCCGAAGCTGACGATGAACGGCAGGACGGAGATCGGCGTGTTCTTGAGTCCGGCGTTGTACGACCAGGCGGAGGCCAGCGCCACCGCATGCACCCCGAGAAGCCCGATGCCCAGCACGGCGGAAAGGGCGAGCGCCATCAGTGCCGACGCGAAAGCGACCGACCACGCGACCCGGAGGCCGACGTCGCCTCGCGCGATCGGCTTGTCGGTGCGGCCGACCTGCGCGTCGCGGCGCGCATCGATCGCGTCGTTGGAGATGCCCACGGAGAACTGCCCCGCCAGCACCGAGGCCGTCAGCACGGCGAGTCGCCACGGCTCCACGCCCGCCGCGATCCCGAGCGCGAGCGACAAGACCGTGACGACCAGCGACGGTCCGGGATGCGAGGCTCCCCACAGGGCGCGGATGGCCGTCGACGTCATGCCCCGACGCTACCCCGCCCGCCGCCCCCGCCCGCCGCGATCCGCCCCGCCCGCGCCGCCCGCGCCGCCCGCACCGCGCCGCCCGCT
>NZ_LQGV01000003.1 GCF_001620065.1 Microbacterium sp. TNHR37B | reverse complement strand
AGGCCGCGCCGCACCGGCCCGCCCGCGCCCGCCCGCACCCGCCCCGCCGCGTACCGGGCCGCGCCGCGCCCAGCCAGCCCCACTCCGGCTCGCCGATCCGGGCCGAAAGCAGGCCGAACCGAACCCCACCCCGCCGGATTCGGCCACCAGACCCGTCTCAGCCTGCTTTTGGCACGTCGACGGTCGCGTCCTCTGCCGGACGAAGTCACCCCCGCCGCCGAACAATCAGTCGTCGAGGAGTTCGGCCTCGATCACGTCGTCGTCACCGTCCGCGTCGCCACTCGGCGGAGCACCGGCACTGGTCAGCACGAGCGCCGAACCGTCCGCCGCCACATCGACACGCACGACGTCACCGTCGTGCACGCCGCCCGACAGCAGGGCCATGGCGAGGCGGTCCTGGATCTCCGACTGGATGAGCCGGCGCAGCGGACGGGCCCCGAAGAGCGGGTCATACCCGCGTTCGGCGAGCCACGCGCGGGCATCGGGGGTCACGGCGAGCGTGAGGCGGCGGTCCTTCAGCCTGCGCTGCAGCGCGTCGACCGACAGCTCCACGATCTGGGCGAGGTCGTCCTCGCTCAGGGCCTGGAACATGACGACGTCGTCGAGCCGGTTCAGGAACTCCGGTCGGAACGCCTGTCGGACGAGCGCCATGACCTGCTCCCGCTTCACCTCCGTCGACAACGTCGGGTCGATGAGGATGGGCGATCCGAGGTTGCTCGTGAGCACGAGGATCGTGTTGGTGAAGTCGACCGTGCGCCCCTGCCCGTCGGTCAAGCGCCCGTCGTCGAGCACCTGGAGCAGGATGTCGAACACCTCCGGGTGCGCCTTCTCGACCTCGTCGAGCAGCACCACCGAGTAGGGGCGGCGCCGGACGGCCTCGGTCAGCTGTCCTCCCTGCTCGTAACCGATGTATCCGGGAGGGGCCCCCACGAGCCGCGCGACGGAGTGCTTCTCGCCGTACTCGCTCATGTCGATGCGTACCATGGCGCGCTCGTCGTCGAACAGGAACTCCGCGAGCGCCTTGGCGAGCTCGGTCTTGCCGACGCCGGTCGGTCCGAGGAAGAGGAACGAGCCGGTCGGACGCTGCGGATCACTGATGCCGGCACGCGAACGTCGCACCGCATCGGAGACGGCCTTGACGGCGTCCTTCTGCCCGATCAGCCGCTTGCCGAGCTCGGCCTCCAGATGCACGAGCTTCTCGCTCTCGCCCTGCAAGAGGCGGCCCACGGGGATACCGGTCCACGCGGCGATGACGGCGGCGATGTCCTCGTCGGTCACCTGTTCGTTCACCATCCGCTCCTCGGCGGGGTTCGCTTCGGCCCGCTCGGCGTCGGCGAGCTCGCGTTCGAGGCGCTTGATCGTCTCGTACTGGAGTTTGGACGCCCGCGCGTAGTCGGCCTCGCGAATCGCACGCTCGAGGTCGGTGGTCGCCTGGTCCAGCTGCTTCTTCAGCTCACCGACGCGGTTGAGACCCGCCCGCTCGCGCTCCCAGCGCGCTTCGAGCACGCGTAGTTCGGCTTCGGCGGCATCCATCTGCTCGCGCAGCTTCGCGCGACGTTCCTTGGAGGCGTCGTCCTTCTCCTTTTTGAGGGCGAGGTCTTCGAGCCGCATGCGGTCGACCTGGCGGCGCAGCTGGTCGATCTCGACGGGGCTCGAGTCGATCTCCATCTTGAGACGGCTCATCGCCTCGTCGATCAGGTCGATCGCCTTGTCGGGCAGCTGACGGGAGGGGATGTAGCGGTTGGACAGCGCGGCCGCAGCGACGAGCGCACCGTCGCTGATCGTGACGCCGTGGTGGGCTTCGTAGCGCCCCTTGAGTCCGCGGAGGATCGCGATCGTGTCCTCCACCGACGGCTCGCCGACGTATACCTGCTGGAAGCGGCGCTCCAGCGCCGCGTCCTTCTCGATGAACTCGCGGTACTCGTCGAGCGTCGTCGCGCCGATCAGCCGCAGCTCGCCGCGGGCGAGCATGGGCTTGAGCATGTTGGACGCCGCGACCGACCCCTCGCCGCCGCCGGCTCCCATCAGCACGTGCAGCTCGTCGATGAAGGTGATGATCCGCCCGTCGGACTCGGTGATCTCCTTCAGCACGCTCTTGAGCCGTTCCTCGAACTGGCCGCGGTACATCGCTCCCGCGACGAGAGCGGAGATGTCGAGGGTGACGAGCTCCTTGTTCTTGAGCGACTCGGCCACGTCACCCGCGACGATGCGCTGGGCGAGCCCCTCGACGACGGCCGTCTTGCCGACGCCGGGCTCACCGATCAGCACGGGGTTATTCTTCGTGCGGCGGGTGAGGACCTGGCTGACACGACGGATCTCACTGTCGCGTCCGATGACGGGGTCGAGCTTTCCCTGCCGAGCCCGGTCGGTGAGGTTGATCCCGAACTGTTCGAGGGCGCTCTTCTGGTCCTCCTGCCCGGGTGCGGGTTGTGCGTTCATGGTGTCTCCTGAAATCTGCGGCGCATCAAACTTGAGTCGCCATGGCTCAAGTTTATCACCTTGGGCCGCGGATGAGGAGGGGCGCCCCAGGAATCAGGACGCGAGCGGTTCCTCGGCGACGGGCTCGGCGCACGTGAACCGCGCCCGGTAGGCCGTCGGGGTGGTACCGAGGGCGCGGGAGAAGTTCTGGCGGAGGACCGCGGCCGAGCCGAACCCGCACTCGTACGCGATGGCGTCGAGCCCGAGGTCGGTCTGTTCCAGTAAGCGCTGCGCGTGCAGGATCCGCTGTCGCCCCAGCCAGGCAGCCGGCGTGGTTCCGAAGTCCGCCTTGAACCTGCGGGCGAACGTCCGCGGTGACATGTGTGCGCGCGCGGCGAGCTGGTCCACCGACATCTCCAGGCGGAGGTTCTGCAGGATCCAGTCGGTGACGGGCGCGAGGGAGAGCGACGCGGTGACCGGGAGGGGCTTGTCGATGAACTGCGCCTGGCCGCCGTCGCGTTGCGGTGGCACCACCATGCGCCGCGCGATCTTGTTGGTGAGCTCCGCCCCGATCTCGATCCGCAGCAGGTGCAGGCACGCATCGATGCCCGCCGCGGTTCCCGCACTCGTGATGATCCGACCGTCCTGCACGTAGAGGACGTGGGGGTCGACGTCGATGTCGGGATACATCGTCGACATCGTCTCGGCGTACCGCCAATGCGTCGTGGCCCGTCGTCCGCTGAGCACCCCGGCGGCGGCGACGACGAACGATCCGCTGCAGACGGTCAGCACCCAGGCCCCGCGCTCCACGGCACGACGCACCACCGCGAGCACGCGCTCATCCACGTGCCCCCAGCTCTCCCGCGGGATGGGCGCGACGACGACGAGGTCGGCTTCATCGGCGAACGTCAGGTCGCGATCGATGTTGATCGAGAAGGCGATGTTGCTCGGCACGGCTCCGGGATCGGGCGTGACGATCCGGAAGTCGAAGTTGGGAATGCCGTCGTCGGAGCGGTCGAGGCCGAACGCCTCACAGGCCAGCCCGAACTCGAACGGCGCGAATCCGGGGAGGACGATCAGGGCCACGGTGCGCATGGCAGGAATCCTACTCTTATGCGCAGTCCTGCCACTGGTGGCGCAATTCCATCGTGCGTAGCGTTTCTGCCATGTTGCTCCTGATCCTGTTCGCCGTCCTCGCCGTGGCCGGCGCCATCGGCACCGTCCGCATCGTGTGGACCGACGGTTACCGTCGCATCCCGACCGACCGCACCCGCCTCCCCTGACCCCGACCCGCACCCCGCGCCACGCCCCCGGCCCTCGCACCCCGCCTCCGGCCCTCCCGCGCACCCTCCGACCGAACGGAAGCCCGCCGGTCACCGTCGCACCGCGTGCCAAAAGCAGGCTCGATGCCGTTATCGGCGCCACGAACCGCCGAAGACGGCGGTTCAGCCTGCTTTTGGCACGCGTCGGCGACCTGACCTCGGCTGCGGCGCGCCGCGGCACTCAGGCGAGCGAGGCGACCGTGTCGAGCAGGATGTCGGCCGAGCGCGTCCAGGAGAAGCGCGCGATGTGCGCCGCCCCCGCCGCGACCACCCGGGCGTGCACCTGCGGATCATCGAGCTCCCGCACGGCGGCGGCGAAGGCGGCCGCATCGGTGCCGGGAGCGTAGAGCGCGCCGCCGCCCGCGACCTCGCGGAAGATCGGCATGTCGGTGACGACGGCGGGAACCCCGAGCGCCAGCGCCTCGGCGAGCGGGAGCCCGTATCCCTCGTCGAGCGATGCCGAGACCAGCACGGCGCGATCGGCGAGGAGCCGCGCGTACTCCTCGTCGGTCACACCACCGTGGAACACCACGGATGCCCCGGCCGGCACGAGGGCCTCGAGCTCGGAGCGGCGCGTCGGGGAGATGCGCGACAGCAGGTGCAGCGTGCGCCCGGGAAGCTCTGCCATCGCCCGCACCAACGTCTCCACGTTCTTGTACGGCATGAATGAGCCCATGTAGACGAGGTTCTGCGACCCGGCGACCACCTCCGCCGGCGCCGGGAGCAGCTCGGCCAGCCGCTGCGGCGCATTGGGGATCACCACGACGGGCCTGCGCGTCAGCCGGACCTCGGCGAACTGACGTGCGCTGGTCTCGCTGACGGTCGCGACGACGTCGGCAGCGTTCAGCGTCAGTCGCTGCGGCACGTAGGAGAGGTGGAACAGGCGCCACCCGAGTCGCACGAACCACGGGAGGTCGCGGGGCGGCGTGCGGTGACGGTAGTAGATCGTGTCGTGGAGGGTGAGGATCTGCCGGTAGCGGCGACCGAGCGTGCCGATCGTCTGCATCGGGGAGAAGACGACGTCGGGGCGGTGCCGGTTGAGCTCTCGCGCACGCAACGGCTCACCGAGTGCCGTCGGCGCTCCGATCGTCAGCGTGGACGCCCCCTCCGGGAGAAGGCGACGCTGGTCGTCGTCGAAGACGAGGAAGGTCACCTCCACCCCGCGCCCCGGCGCGCTGGCTGCCACCGCCGCGGCCAGTTCCGCGGAGTAGCGGCTGATGCCGTCGTGGAAGCCGGTGCGGATGTAACGCGCGTCGAAGAAGAGCCGGGTCACCGCGGGCTCACACGGGTTCGCCGCGGTACAGCTTCTCGAAGGTGTCGAGGGTCTTCTCGATGTCGTGGATCTCGACGCCGTCGAGCGAAGCCTGCTGCATGCGCAGGTACTCCTCGGGCGACGCCGTGAGCACCCGGCGCAGCTTGTCGGCCAGGTCGTCGACGTTGCCCGGCTCGAAGAGGTAGCCGTTCTCGCCGTCGTGGACGAGGTGCGGAAGAGCCACCGCGTTCGCGGCGACGATCGGAAGGCCCGACGCCATCGCCTCCATCGTGGCGATCGACTGCAACTCGGCGACCGACGCGATGGCGAACACGTCCGCCTTCGTGTACGCCGCCCGCAGCTCCTCTTCGGAGGCGCGCCCGTGGAACCTCACCCGGTCCGCGATCCCGAGGCGCTGTGCCGCCTGCTCGAGGTTCCGGCGCTGGTCGCCGCCGCCGACGATGTCGAAGGTGATCTCGGGCAGTTCCGGCGCGAGCTTCGCCACCGCGCCGAGAGTGACCTCCACGTGCTTCTCCGTGGTGAGCCGGCCCACGAACAGCACACGGTGATGCGTGCGGGGGGTGAGGTCGGGGGTGTAGTTGCGCTTGGCGATACCGCAGCTGACGGGGATGACGCCCGTGATGTCGATCGTCTTCTCGAGGAACTCGGCGGCGCGTCGCGTGGGGGTGGTCACGGCCCGCGACATCTGGAAGGTGCGCTTGGCGTCGTCCCACGCGAGCTTCACGACGATCTTGTCGAGCACGGGCGGCAGGGTCGTGAAGTCGAGGACGTTCTCCGCCATGACGTGGTTGGTGGCGATCACCGGGATCCCGCGCTGGTGGGCGATGCGCGTCATCCCGCGGCCGATCACGATGTGGGACTGGCTGTGGACGACGTCGGGCTGTACCGACGAGAGGATCTTGCGGGCGTAGTGCTTGCTCCGCCACGGCCAGGCGAAGCGCAGCCAGTCGTGCGGGTACCAGCGCCACCCGGGGAGGCGGTGGACGGTGAGGTCCTGGCCCTCGATGTTCTCCGTGAACACCCCGTGGTTGCGGTGCCCGACACTGGGCGTCACGACGTGCACGTCGTGGCCTCGTGCGGCGAGTCCGGCCGACAGGCGCTCGGCGAAACGCGCCGCGCCATTGACATCGGGCGCGAACGTGTCGGCGGCCATGACGATGGTCAAGGGAGGTCGATCGCGGAGCACATCGTCGGCAGGCGTCGCGGTTTCGGTCACGGGATACGGGGCCAATCTCTGCGGCTGCGGCGGAACGCGGTCGCGTTCACGCCGCCCAAAGTCTACCGGAGGGCCCCCGACGGGCCCGGGTGCGCGCGGAGCGTCGGCTACTTCAGGCCCACTTCGACCACGAGCGGGTTGTGATCCGAGGGGAGGGGAGCGGCGTACTTGCCGTTGACGATCTTGCCCGCGCTCTCCCAGCGGTAGACGACGGAGCGCGACGGGCGCACGATCACCTTGTCCACGTGCGACCCCCAGCGGATGCCGACCAGCGGCGTGCGCTGCCAGTCCGGGTTCGCGGTGTTGTGATGCTGACGCACCAGGCGACGCGCCTGATCGAAGCCGTCGTACCAGCCCTTGCCGTTGAGCACCTTCATGGTGTCGTCGTTGGTGCGGCCCTTGTGTGTATTGAAGTCGCCGAGCACCAGGACGGGTGCCTTGGTCCAGTCGGTGAGTTTTCCGTGCGACTTCCTCAGCCCCTTCAGCGTCGACGTGATGAAGGAGGACAGCTTCCCGGCCTCGTACTCGCGCTGCGCGACAGCCTTCGACGAAGTGCCGGCCAGGAGATGCACGCTGAAGACCACGGCATACTTCCCGGACTTGTGCTTGACGGCTGCCCATGCGACACCGCGGCCGGGGGTGGCGACCTTCTTCGCGAAGCGCTTCATCCCGCTCGTGGCCCCCGCGGAGTTCTTCTTGACGGCGGTGAACTGCCCCGAGCGCAGCAGGATCGCGTTCTGCTCCTCGACGGCGAAGCGGTATCCCTTCGGCGCCGTGGAGTAGCGCGAGGCCTCCTGGAGCGCGACGACGTCGGGCTTCAGCTCGACGATCCGACTGTTGATCGTCTTCTGGCGCTTCGAGAAGTTCGAGCACGCGTACGAGCAGATGTTCCAGCTGACCGCCCGGTATCGGGGCGTCGATGCGGAGAGCTTCGCTTCGCCGACCATCGTGCCGTGTCCCACGCGCCACGACTTGGGGCCGGTTCCGCCGTCCGAGACCGCACGCACCTGCACGTAGTAGTTGCGCCCGGTGAGGAGGCGGGGAATCGTCGCGCGCGAGGACTCGACCGTGACGTTGGGCGTCTGCTTGGCCAACACGCCGTCATAGGACGTGGAAGCGAACACCTCGTACTTCTTCGCGCCCGGGACGTCGGCCCAGTCCACGCTGAGGGTGGCGCCGGTCGGGGTCAGCGAGGCGTTGATGAAGGTGACCAGGCCCACCGCCGCAGGGCGCGACGGAGCAGCGGCGGCGGTGACGACGGGCGTCGCGGCGAGCAGAGCGGAGGTGAGGAGCACAGCGACGGCCCCCCGGGGGGTGAGGAGGCGCATGGAGGGATGCTAACAGCGAACGTACGCTGGAGGAATGGCACGTCTGGAAGCCGACACCGACCGCTCCCGCTGGGTTCCCGTCACCGGGTCCTTCGGCTTCGCCGGGCGCCGCGCCCGGAAGAAGGCGATCCGCATGCTGCTGAGCCAGACGAATGCGGCGCTGGGCGCGCAGGCCCGCCCCGGCAGCTCCGTCGCGGCCTGGGCGATGAGCCAGGCGGCGCCCGCGATCATGCGGCGAGCGGCCGGCCGGATCCTCGTGTGGATGTGGAAGGACGATCCCGAGCTGCTCGTGGTCATGGCGCAGGTGCAGGAGGCGACGCCGCAACTGCGCACGGCGCGAGCCATGATGCCCATGGAGTACGACGACACGGAGTCCTTCCGCGGCACGTTCCTGGGCATGGGCGAGAAGCTGCCGCTGCCGTTGCCGCCGCGGCGCCCCGACGGCTCCACTCCTCCCCCGTTCGCCACCTACACCTGGGACACCGGAACCCACTTCGTGACGGTCACCGCCGTGTGTGCGGACCGGGAACGCTTCGGGACCGTGATCGGCGCGGTCGACGACCTCGCCCGTTCGCTGCGGCTGATCGAGGACGTCCCGCTGTCCGAGTCACCCTCCACGCTGCGCATCGACCCCGCCTGAGCGAGGCTCCCCGCCCCGGCCGCGACCCGGTCCCGCCCCGGGCGCCCTCTCCGGGACACAACGGCGGACCGGGGAGGGCGACACGCCGTCACGGCTCCGGCGGGCACGGCGTGTCGCGCGGCCCATCCGCCGTTGTGCCCGCCGCCCCGCCGCCCGCCGCGCGCCGCCTCGCCGCCCGCCCGCCGCGCCGACCGGGGTCAGAGCGCGACGTCGCCCACGAGGTTGACCCGGATGCCCATGCGGTCGAACATGGCGGCCTTGGCGGCGAGCGCCTTGTCGGCCGTCTCGGCGTCGGGGGCGTAGACGAGCTGTGCATGGTTGGCCTTGTGCCGCGCCATGAACTGATCGCGGCTCACGCCGTGCAGCACCACGTGCGCGATCGGCCATTCGGGGTTGGTCGCGTCCTTGCGGCGCTGCGTCTCCTCGGCCGGGAGCTCGATCACCGAGGCCCGGAAGATGTCGGCCTGCAACACGCCCTGGGCGATGAACACACGCGACAGCACCACCTCACCGGGCTTGCTCACGCCGTTGATCGTCGACCCGCCGGCGGGGAAGAAGACGTGGCCTTGACGCCAGCCCTCCGCCTTGTCCCAGCCGCCGAGGTGGGAGGCGGGGACGGATCCCGAGATCTCGTACACCCAGACGAAGTCGTCGCCGTACTGCTCGCCCCACCGCACGTCGTGCAGCGTGTTGTCGGGCACGAGGCCCATGGCGCGCCACACGCGGTCGGTGACGAGCGCGTCGACCGCGACGCCCTCGTCGGCCTCGTTGAAGTGCGGGAAGGCGCGTCCGGCGAACAGCTCGCGCTCGCCGTCACGCGAGAGCACGGGCGGACGTTCGGTGGAGTTGAGGATCCCCTCGGCGAGGTCGGACGCGGGCACGAGGTCCTTGAGCCCCTGCTGGTACTGGATGCCGACGGCGTCGAGCCCGAAGTCGTCGGCGATGCGCAGCGCGGCGATGTACATCTTCAGCTGCCACTGCACTTGTTCCCGGGTGAGCTCGGTGGCGGGATCCTCGCCGTAGCGGAAGGTCATGCCGCGGCCGGTCAGCCACTCGTAGGCCGCGTCGGCCTCCTCCTCGGTCACGTTCAGCATCTCGGCGTACAGCGCCGACTGCGACAGCCGCTCCTTGTAGATGCCCGTCTGGTTGAGCAGTTCGTCGTCGAAGATGGCGTTGTACATGCCCATGCACCCCTCGTCGAAGACGCCGATGATCGCCTTGTCCGCCAGGAGCTGGTCGCCCAGGGCTCGCCCGAGAGCGACCTCGGGGGTCTCCGGCAGCGCGGGGAGCGGGCGCACGTGCGACGTGTCGTGCGTGATGCGGCCGGTCTCGGTCCACTCGCGGAGCCCCTCACGGGCCCAGTCATCGGTGAAGTCGACCGACCAGATGGTGGCGTAGTCCTTGCCCATCTTGGTCATGCCGGCGTTGAGTCCCAGCAGGCCGACGAGCCCGGGCCAGTCCCCCGCGAAGTTGGCGACGGTGAGGATCGGTCCCCGGTGGGTGCGCAGCCCCGCGAGCACGTGGTGGGAGTACTGCCAGACGGCCTCGGCGACGATGAGAGGCGCGTCGACGGGGATGCTCGTGAACACCTCGAGCCCCATGCGCTGGCTGGAGATGAAGCCGTGGCCGGTCTCGGGGTTCACGCCGTTGGCGCGCACCACCGTCCACCCGAACTCCTCCAGGACGCGGGTGACCGCGGCTTCGAGCTCCACCTGCGTCGGCCAGCCGGCGGCATTGGCCGACTCGCGGAGGTCTCCGGAGGCGATCAGGTACGCCGTCTTCGGCGCGAGGGCGGGGCGCTCGGTGGGGGCGGGAAGGACGTAGGTCATGGTGTCTCCTGTGGTGTGAGGCGTGCGGGCGGGGTGGCGGACGATGCCGTGAGGGGCACCGGGTCTCCCCGCAGAAGGAGCCGGTCGACGTTCAGCGCGCCGCCGTCGACGTGGAGCGTCAGGGTGTCGGCGTCGATGACGGCGCGGCCCCAGGCCGTGTCGGTGGTGAAGAGGTAGCTGCCGTCGCGGACGGGATCGAACGAGAGCGTGCGCGACGGGGCGTCCCACTGCGCGCCGCTGGCGGCGAGGAGGAGCCCCCACGAGGCGAGGGACCGGGCGTAGTGGTTGCCGCACTCGATCTCGTTCCAGGGGTTGCGGACCGTGCCGTCGTAGCGCGAGCGGAGGGCAGTCTCCACGCGCTGGGCGTCGTCGACGAGCCCCGCGTACGCGAGGGAGGTGGCCACCTGGTGCTCGATCCCCGTCCACACCTCGTCGGAGTACACGAAGGGGATCGCGGGGCGGCCTCCCCGTGGCCACGAGGCCAGCAACAGGCCGCCTTCGTGGCCGAGCGCATACACGCGCTGAGTGCTCTCGTGATCGGTGAGATCGGAGCGGAAGTTGTGCGTGACGACCGCACTGAGGGCGCTGCGCACGCGCTCGGGCGGCACGATGTCGCCGAGTCCGTTCAGGCGCGCCTGGAACTGGCCGAGCAGCTGGTCGGAGAGCACGCCGTCGCCGTACTGATAGCGGTGGGCATCGACGTCGTCGATCACCTGCCGGTAGTACTCGCCGTTCCACAGCCGCTCATCCATCGCCGCGGCGGCGGCCGACGCGCGAGCCTGCCATTCCCCGGCCCGCTCGTGCTCGCCCAGGTGCGCGGCCATCCGTGCCCCCGCGCGCAGAGCGGCGATGAACATGCCGTTCGCGAGCGGTTCGGTCCCGTGGAACTCGATGTCGTACGTGTTGTGGAGCTCGCCGCTGAGGAGGGCGTCACCCCGCGCCCATTCCCGCACCGCGTGGTCGAGCGTGCGCGCGGCAGCCGGCCACGACTCGCGCAGGAAGTCGTCGTCGCCGGAGAACCGCCATTCGCGGTGAAGGCGCAGGAAGGTGCCGAGCTGTCCGTCCACGGCGGGCCCCATGAACCACGACGGACCCCCGAACACGCGATTGGAGCGGAACTTCTGGGCGCCGTCGTCATCGGTCTCGAGGAGGAACTCCACTCGGCGGGCACTGCGCTCCAGGGAGGGGAAGAGCCAGGCGACCGTCTGCGCGTATGACCACACATGGGTGCAGGTGCCCTCGCACGATCCGGCGTGGTCGAACGATCCCTCCCACGCCGCGAACACCGGGCCCTCACCGAGCTCCGGTGTCGGGCTCTCGACCACGAACCCGGTCGTCGAGCGCACGGTGGCGATGTTGGCGCCCACCGCGTCGGCGAAGACCGGATCCAGATCGCCCCCGTAGAGGGCCTCCACGAACGCGTCGGTCGCCGCCTCCAGCGCCGGGAGGTGGCGATGCAGATGCGCGCCGGCCGCCCAGGCGTCCTCCCACAGCGTCGCGTAGTGGTTGCGCACCGTCTGGTCGAGATGCGGATCGGCGAACACGATGTGCCCCGCCCAGCCGCGCCGACGATTCGGGAAGCTCCACGACAGGACGAAGGAGAAGTCCCGCGACTCGCCGGGCGCGAGCTCGTGGACGATCCCGAGGCTCCCTGTCCGCAGGCGCGGGAGCGTCGCGAACAGCTCCTCCTCGGTGAGGGGGCGAGCCTCGGGAGGCGCCGACTCGGCGAACAGCCCCCGCGGGCGGTCTTCGAGGGTCAGCCGCGGTTCGGGGCTCAGCAATCCGTCGTCGCGGAAGTCGTTCCAGAACAGGCGCGGACCGTCCGGCCAGAACCCGGTCACCCACTGCGGTTTCGCGGTCGTGGCGGAGTCGGTCGTGGTGAGGCTGAGCGTGCCGTAGCCCGGGTCGTCGGCCGGGAGGTCGATGCCGAAGTCGAGACCGCGAACGGTCGGGCCGTCTTCCCGCCGCTCCTCCCGCCACCGCACCGTCTGCGCAGCGCGCATGCCGAAGGGACCCTCACCACGGCCCGCGGTGTGCGAGAGGGAGCCCGCAATGGTGACGTGCACGGGCACCGCTCCCGGATTGGTGACGCGGTAGCGGAGCACCGCCCCGGGGATGCCCGAGGCGTCGGCGTCGAGCGGGACGAGAGGCGTGAACGCGTGGAGCGAGACCTCGACGGGCAGCACCTCGTCGTGGAAGTCGATGTCGACGACGGGGTACTCCCCATAGAGGGCGGCCCCGGCCAGCCGCGGCAGCCCAGCCAGGCGGTCGAACCCGTAGCCCGCGTCCCAGTCGTGCCGTCCGGTGGCCTGCGCCTCCAGCACGCGGGTCACGGCCTCGCCGCCCTCCGGAGCTGCGTGGATGGCGAAGAACGAGTACGGATTCAGCCGCCCCTTGTCGGGCAGGTTCTCCAGTTCCCAGTCGCGGAACTCCCCCCGCGCGCCGAGCGAGACGTTCCCCGTGCCGATCCCGCCGAGCGGGAACGCGGCACGCTCCGCGGTGTGGGGGATTCCGCGGGCGCGGCGGGGACGGGCGGTCATGATCTCTCCTGGAAAGCAGTGGCGCGTTGGCGGTCGGCGAGCGCGTGGACGACGTCTCTCGTCCCGGCGTAGAGCCGCAGATACAGGTCGAACAGGGCGTCGTAGTCGGCCGCGGCGTCGCGAGCCGGAGTGACGGTGGAGGCGACGGGGTTCCACTCCTCGATGAGGGGAGGCTCGGAACTCACGGCGCCCGCCGCGAGGAAAGCGGCGCCGTAGCTCGCCCCGACCGTCACGCGCGGCACCTCTTGGACGAGACCCGTCGCGTCCGAGACGATCTGCAGCCAGAGCGCCCCCTGCGTGCCGCCGCCGACGGCGACGACGCGACGGATGTCCGCTCCCGCGTCGCGCATCGTGGCGACGTTGTGCCGGACCCCGAGGGCCGTCGCCTCCAGGACCGCGCGGTAGAGGTCACCCCGCCCGTGGCTGAGGGTCAGCCCGGCGAACACGCCGCGCGCGTCGGGGTCGAGGATCGGAGTGCGCTCGCCGGCGAAGTACGGGAGCGCGAGCAGACCGCGCGCGCCCACTCCCGACGCCGCCGCCTCTTCGAGGAGAGTGGCGTAGTCGGCGCCGGAGAGCTCGGCGATCCACGACGTGAGCGCGCCCGAGGTCGCAAGGCCGCCCGCAAGGTTGCGCGTGCCGGGGTAGACGCCCGCCGTCGTCCACATGGAGGGTGTCCGCAACGTCTCCTCTCCCGTGGCGATGAGGAACATCGTGGTGCCGTACATCAGCATGAGGTCGCCCGGACCATGGGCGCCGACACTCACCGCTTCACTCCAGGCATCGATCGTGCCCACCGTCACCGGGGTGCCTGCGGGAAGGCCGGTCGCCTGAGCCGCGTCGGCGGTGACGGCGCCGGCCACCTCCGACGCCCAGCCGAGGCGGGGGCGTTGGATGCCGGGCGCGTAGCGGTCCCACCACTCCTCGCGCCAGCATTCGCCCTCGATGTCGTAGAGGGGCCAGCTCTGGCTGGCCGACTGATGGTCGAGCACGTAGGCCCCGGTGAGGCGTCGCACGAGCCATGACGCCGGCATGAACAGGCGCCGGGCTCGGGCGAAGACGGCGGGCTCCTCGTCGGCGACCCAGAGCAGCTTCGGCCCCGCCGCCTGCGTGGACAGCGGAGATCCGCCGACCCGCACGATCTCGTCGGCACCGAGCTCACGGGTCATGCGGGCGATCTGGGCGCCCGCGCGCGTGTCCACGCCGTAGAGGATCGCCGGGCGCACCGGGACGTCGTCGGCATCGGCGAGGAGCACGCAGGGGCCCATGCCGCTGACGCCGACGGCCGTGACGCGGGCGTCGGGGCGCGCGTCGCAGACCTCACGGGCCAGGCCGACGAACTCGTCCCACCACACCCCGGCATCCATCTCCACCCAGCCGGGGCGGGGGCGGTCCACGCCATGGGCGCGCGAGGCCGACGCGACGATCGTTCCCGTCTCGTCGACGAGCACGGCCTTCGTGCTCGAGGTGCCGATATCGACGCCGAGGGTGCAGGACACAGACACGGCATCCCCTTCGATCCGGTGACGTTCTGAACGAGGCAACTCTAGACGAAATCGATTTCATCTACAACCGCACGAGACGGAATCGGGCGCGGTGGCCGTCAGTTCGATTCGACGAGACGCGCCGGCTGCATCTCGTTGCGGAGCACGACCGTCCGCGCGGGCTGATCGTCGCCGGCGATCCGCTCCAGAAGCAGCTTCGCCGCGGTCACTCCCATGTGCCGTGCGGGAAGACGCACCACCGTGACGGCCGACGGCGACAGGGTCGTGTAGGGCAGCGAACCCACCACCGCGACGCCGATCTTCGGCGGGGTGAGTCCGTGCTCGGTGAGCACCTGGATGGCGCCGACGCCGAGGAGGTTGTTGGCGGCGACGATCGCATCAGGCGGCTCGGGAAGGGCGAGGAGCTCCTCCATCACCGCGCGGCCGCCGTCGACGCGGAAGCTCGAGTAGCGCAGAAGTTCGGTGGGATCCGCCTCGGGAAAACTCCGCGCGATGACCGTCTGCCACCCCTGGGCGCGCTCGTACGCCGTCTCGATCTCCTGCGGACCCGTGATGCACGCGATCCGCCGGTACCCGGCCTGCACGAGGTTCTCGGTCGCCGCCTGTCCCGCCGTGCGGTTGGCCATGACCACGCCGTCGATGTCGTAGCCCGTGCCGCGGTCGACGGCAACGACCGGACGCCCCGCCGCCAGGAGGTCGTCGAGATTCGTGTGGTCGCTCGCGGCGGCGAGGATGACCCCCGCCATGTGCTCGGAGATGGCGATCTGGAGGTAGGTGGCCTCCTTCTCCAGCTGCGAGTCGGTGTTGCAGAGCACGACCGAGTAGCCCGCGCTCTGCGCGACGTCTTCCACGCCCCGGGCCAGCTCGGTGAAGTACGGGTTCTCGATGTCGGGGATCACGAGGGCGATGACCTCGGACTCCTGCTTGCGCAGTGTGCGCGCGGTCCGGTTCGGCGAGAACTTCAGCTGGCGGGCGGCTTCGCGCACGGCGCGCGTCTTCTCCTCCGAGACGCCCATCCCGTTGAAGACCCGGGACACCGTCGCCGGGGACACCCCGGCGGCGCGCGCGACTTCGTAGATCGTGGCCATCTCACCCACCTGCACCCTGCGCCGGCCCGCGTTGACATTGCCGGTCAGGCCACCCTACAGTGTGCTGCAACACTGTTGAAATCGATTCCAGATATTGTGGCGGCTCGACCGGTGCCTGATCGTGGAATCCCACCCGCTTCGCAACAAGGATGTGCACGTCATGACCACGACACCGAACTCCGATCTGTCCTCGCTCTCAGCCTTGCGCACGGTGCAGACCCGCTCGATCTCGCCCGAGAACTTCGACGGCTCTGCCGGTGGCGGCGGACGCGCGACCGAGGGCACCGGAGCCTCCTGCGCGCGCGATCTCGGTCCGGGGTGGAAGATCTCGCCCAGTGTCGACATCAAGGCGGGTGAGACGTTCGAGCTCGCGAACATCGCCGGCGGCGGGAAGATCACCCACATCTGGATCACGACCCACACCGACAACTGGCGCACCCTGCTGCTGCGGGCCTACTGGGACGGTGCCGAGGAACCGGCCGTCGAGGTGCCCTACGGCGACTTCTTCTGCAACGGCTGGGGCGTCTTCGCGCAGGTGAACTCGCAGACCATCGCCGCGAATCCGCACGGCGGGTTCAACTCCTACTGGCCGATGCCGTTTCGCACCGGCGCGCGTCTCACCGTCGAGAACACGTCGGTGGTCGATGTCCGCGTCTACTACCAGATCACGTACGAGACCGGCGGCGACTACACGAACGACGGCTACTTCCACGCGCAGTGGCGACGCTCGAATCCGCTGGAGGAGCTCGTCCCCCACACGATCGTCGAGGGCGTCGAAGGCCAGGGACAGTACGTGGGCACCTACATCGCCTGGGGGGTCAATTCCAACGGGTGGTGGGGCGAGGGTGAGATCAAGTTCTACCTCGACGACGACACCGACTACCCCACCATCTGTGGCACGGGCACCGAGGACTACTTCGGCGGCGCGTGGAACTTCGACATCCCCGGCAAGGGCTACACCGAGTTCTCCACGCCCTACCTGGGAATGCCGCAGGTGATCCGCCCCGACGGACTGTACGTGTCGCAGCAGCGGTTCGGGATGTACCGATGGCACCTGCTGGATCCCATCCACTTCGCAACGGGCCTGCCCAAGGTCGACATCCAGGCACTCGGGTGGCGCAGCGGCTGGCGATACCTGCCGCTGCGCGACGACATCGCCTCCACCGCCCTGTTCTACCTCGACCGCCCCACGGCGCGGCGACCGAAGACGCCGACGGCCGACGATCTGGAGGTTCACCTAGGAACCGCCCCGGTTCCCGACATCGGAGCCACGCCTCCGCGCGCGCCGCAGGACTGAACGGCCCCGCGTCCCGAACCTCTCCCGACCGATCAGACGATGCGCGCCCACCGCTCCCCGGAGCGGGCCCGAGGCGAGCGAGGAGTGCCCGAGGCGCCCGTGGCGGCGTCGCCGGGGTCGACCGTGCCCGCCGCCCGGCGGGCCGACACCAGAAGGAGAGTGCAATGACGCACCACAGAAGATGGATCGGGGCCGCCGCGATCGGGGGCCTCGTCCTGGCGGCGAGCGTGACGGCCGCTGGGCCGGCGCTGGCCACCCAGGCCCGCACCCCGGCGACGATCGTCGAGAAGATGACAGGCCCCGACGCGCCCAACAACACGTGGGGCCGGTGGGACATCAAGGGCACCGACCTCGGGATCATGTGGGACAACGGCGCCGGATCGGTGCTCGCCGCTTTCGGCGACACGTTCGGCAATGCGTGGACCGGTCCGGGCGGCGGCGCTCCGGCCAACGGGCACTGGCGCAGCAACGTGCTGCTCCGCTCGAGCGACCGCACCCTGGCCGACGGCATGCTGTTCGAGAGCGCACCGCAGACCCCCTCCGGCGCGGCGAAGGAGATCATCCCGTCGAAGAAGGTCAACGGCGATGAGATGACGACGATCCCGACCGCGGGCATCTCGGTGAGGGGGCGTCAGTATCTGTCGTTCATGTCGGTGAAGCAGTGGGGCGATCCCGGCTACTGGGACACCAACTACGCGGGAATCGCCTACTCCGACGACAACGGTGAGAACTGGACCGTCTCCGACACCCGCTGGCAGAACAACGCCGCCGGCGACGATCCGTTCCAGATGCAGGCCTATGCGCGCAAGGGTGGATACGTCTACGTGTTCGGCACCCAGAACGGACGCAATGGCCCCGCCTCCCTCGCCCGCGTTCCCGAGCGCAAGCTGCTCGACAAGAAGTCGTATCGCTACTGGAACGGGCGGTCGTGGAGCTCTCGCGAGGCCGACGCCCGGCCGATCATCGACGCGCCCGTGAGCGAGCTGTCGGTGCAGTACGACGCCTACAGCAAGCGGTTCCTCCTGATGACCCTCTCGGGCGAGGACATCGTCCTGCGCACCTCGAAGACCCCGCAGGGCCCCTGGACCGCGCCGCAGACGGTCGCGAGTTCCGCGGACTATCCGGGCCTGTACGGCGGGTACTTCCACCCGTGGAGCTCGAACGGCGAGCTGTACTTCGCGATGTCGCAGTGGAGCCCGTACAACGTGTACCTCATGCGGATGCAGATCGACCGCAGCGGCCGCATCGTCAATCCGAATCTCGTCACCAACCCCAGCTTCGAGCGGGCCGACGCGATCGGCGACGGCACCGACGGCACCTGGGCGTGCTCACCCAACTGCGGGATCGACGAGGCGCCGGCGAGCTCCTTCAGCGGCGATCACAACGCCTTCGTCCGCTACAACACGGGGTGGCGCAACATCTGGCAGAACGTGGCGGTGACACCGAAGACGAACTACCGCCTCACCGGGTGGGTGCGCACCTCGGTCAACAGCGATGCCGGCTTCTTCGGGGTGAGATCGACCGGAGGCGAGGTGATCTCCGAGGCGAACTTCGTCTCGGTCGGGCCGTGGACCAAGCTCACGGTCGACTTCTCGAGCGGTTCGCGCGACACCGTGCAGGTGTTCGCCGGGGTCTGGACCAACAGCGGTGACATCTGGCTGCAGGTGGACGACGTGGCGGTCGTCCGGCGCTGAGCGGCCTCCCGCCAGGCGCGGCTCCGGGGACGCTCCGGAGCACAACGGCGGATCAAACACACGACACCCCGGTGGAACCCACCCTCCACCGGGGTGTCGCCATGCGCCGTCCGCCATTGTGTCGGGCGGCCGGGGTGGGGCGGCGCGGACTGGATCCATGCTCGCGGCCGCGGATGCCGGGCTGAGGCAGGCGCGGGACGCTCCGGAGCACAACGGCGGATCAAACACACGACACCCCGGTGGAATCCACCCTCCACCGGGGTGTCGCCATCCGCGGTCCGCCATTGTGTCGGGCGCCGGTGGGCGGGTGCCGGTGCCGGGCCGCGGCCGGGAGCCGGTGCCAGTGCCGGGTTGGGGGGGTGGCGCGGACTGGATCCGGGCTCGCGGGCGCCGGGCTGAGCACGCGCCGGGCGCTCCCCGGGGCACAACGGCGGATCAGACGCACGACCCCCCGGTGGAATCCACCCTCCACCGGGGTGTCGCGGCGCGTAGTCCGCCGTTGTGTTCCGGGTACAGATCCGGGTGCCCGGCTACCGCACCGCCACCGTCCCGCCGCCGCACCGTCCCGGCTACCGCACCGCCACCGTCCCGGCTACCGCACCGCCACCGTCCCGCCGCCGCACCGTCCCGGCTACCGCACCGCCACCGTCCCGCACCGCCACGTCCCGGAACCGCCACGCCACGTCGCACAACCCCGGCCACCCCGGGAACCGCCGACGGAGTCCGGCTACTTCAGACCGGCCATCTTGATGTTGCCGATGATCTGACGCTGGAAGATGAGGAAGAGGATGATCACCGGCGCCGCGGCGAGGGTCGACCCCGCCATCAGCAGCCCCAGCTCGCTCGCCCGCTCGGACCGGAAGGTCGCGAGGTACTGCTGCACGACGAACCGCTCCGGGCTCGTGATGGTGAGGATCGGCCACACGTACGAGTTCCAGTACGCGAGGAACGACGTGATCCCCATCACGACGAACGGCGGCTTGGAGAGCGGGAGGAACAGGCGCCAGAAGATCGCGAACCGCCCGCAGCCGTCGAGCATCGCCGCCTCCTCGAGGCTCGACGGGATGCTCAGGTAGAACTGGCGGATGAAGAAGATCGTCGCGGCGCTCGCGGCCCCGGGGAGCACCAGCACGGCGAGACTGTCGAGCATCCCCAGCCGGGTGACGACGATGAAGCTCGTGAGCAGGATCGTCATCCCCGGGATGAACATCGTCGTGATGATCGTGACCCACAGCGTGCGCTTGAAGCGGAACTCGAGCCGGGCGAACGCGTAGGCGGCCAAGGAGTTGACGCTCAGGGAGAGGAGGGTGAACAGGACGGCGCCGAAGAACGTCCACGTCATCGTCCAGGCGAAGGTCGGATCGGCGAGGATCTGGACGTAGTTCTCCCACTTCCACACCTCGGGGAAGAACTGGAACGGAGTGGCGACGACTTCGGTGCGGGTCTTGAAGCCCGCGATCACCATCCACGCGAGCGGGAACAGCGCCAGGAGCACGAAGACCGCCCCGACCACCCCCTTGCCGATGGCGTAGAACCACCAGCTGCCGGTGCGCTGCGGGCGGCGACGGACGGGCGCCGCGGCGGGGGCGCTGTCGCGGGCGACGTCGGTGACGACGGCCATGTCAGTCCACCAGCCTTTCGGAGTTCACGAACTTGAACACGAGCGCCGACACGCTTCCCAGCACCACGAACAGCAGGAGTGCCGCGGCGATCGAGTAGCCCGCGTTGATGTCGTTGCGGAAGTGATTGAAGATGAAGAGGTTCGGCAGAGTGGTCGAATCGAGCGGCCCGCCCTGGGTCATGACGAGGGGCAGCTCGAATTGCTGGATCGCGGCGACGAAGCCGGTGATCAGGAGGTACAGCAGGATGTTCTTCAGCTGCGGGATGGTGATGAAGAAGGTCTTCTGCCACCAGTTGGCACCCTCCATCGCGGCCGCCTCGTAGTACTCGCCGGGGATGTCGACCATGCCGGCGACCATGATGA
This sequence comes from Microbacterium sp. TNHR37B, assembly GCF_001620065.1. GTDB lineage: Bacteria > Actinomycetota > Actinomycetes > Actinomycetales > Microbacteriaceae > Microbacterium. Next base: position 1,337,489 of record NZ_LQGV01000003.1, on the reverse strand, counting down.
GCGAGGTCAGGCCCATGCCGAGCCAGATGGCCGGCACGGCGATCGCCAGCAGCGCCCACGACGGGTCGCCGATCCAGGCCACCGGGTCGATGCCGAAGGTCGCCAGGAGCGCGTTGAGGAGTCCCCCGGAATAGTCGTAGATGAGCGCGAAGACGATCGAGGCGATGACGGCCGAGATGATCGTCGGAATGTAGATGCTCACCTTCAGCAGGCTGGCGAAGCGGCGGGAGACCGCCACGACGAGACTCGCGAAGAGGAACGCGAGGACGAGCATGACCGGCACGGTCATCGCGACGAACGCGAAGCCGCGACCGATCGAGGCCCAGAACAGCGGGTCGGTCAGGACATTGACGTAGTTGCGCCAGCCGACGAACTCCGGGTCCTTGTAGAAGCTCCACTCCTGGAAGGAGAGGAAGGCCGCGTAGACGGCCGGCCAGATCACGAAGATCCCGAGCATGACGACGGCGGGAAGGATCATCAGGTAGGCGATCCTGCCGTCGCGCCGCGGCGGCCGCACCGGCCTCGCCGTGCGCCGCCGGCCCGTGCGCGTCGCGGGCATGAGCGCCACCTCGGCGGCGGGCGTCGCCACCTGCTGCGTCCCGGTCATCTGTCACCCCATCCGTGAGTCGTTGCGGTTCGGGGGCCGGCGCACCGGCCCCCGAACCCGTCAGACGCTAGTTCTTCGGTGCCTTGCTGGGAAGGTCCTGCTGCTGGATCACCTTGGCGATCGCGTCCTCGGCCGTCTTGACGGCGGCTTCGGGTGTGGCGGCACCCTTCATGACCGACTCCATCGCCGTTCCGACGGCCAGGGAGACATCCCACGGGTAGGTCGGCTCAGGGATGGCGGTCGGGGCGATGTCGTTGACGATGACACCCGACCACGGTGCATCGGCGGCCTCGTCACTGGCGGCCACGGCGTCCTGCACGGAGGTACGCACCGGCACCTTCGTGAACTGCGTGTCGACGAAGAAGGGCACGACGTTCTGCGGGTCACCGGCGATCGCCCACTCCAGGAAGGCGCCGGCGGCGTCGGCGTTCTTCGACTTGGCGTCGACGACCCACTTGAAGTTGCCGAGAGTGGTGGCGGTGCGACCGGTCGAGCCCGTGGCGTCGGGGAAGGCCCCGATGCCGGTCTTGGCGAGCAGGTCGGGGTAGTCGGAGCCGATCTCCGACATCATCCACGAGCCGGACACCTTGAAGGCGACCTTCTTCTCACCGAAGTCCTTGCCCTCGACATAGGCGGCGAGCGCCTGCTTGGGCATGTAGCCGTTGTCCCAGAGCTTCTTGTAGTTGGCCATGAGGTCGGCGTAGCCCGCGTCGTTGATGTTCGGCGCGGTCCAGTCGTCGGTGAGGGCCGTGTGCCCGGAGAAGTTGAACTGCTGCCCGACCGTCGACCACGCGAAGGTGACGGCGTCACTGGCCGGGGAGATGCAGTACTGGCCCTTGTCGAGGGTCGGCTGGATCGCGGCGCACGCGGCGAGCAGCTCGTCCCAGGTGGCGGGACCCTTCTCGGCGTCCAATCCCGCGGCGCTGACCATGTCCTTGTTCCAGAACAGCACGGTCTGGGGTTCCAGCAGCAGCGGGTAGGCGTAATAGGTGTCACCGATCGCCGAGACGGGCTTGGCCGCGTCGATGATCTGGCCGAGCGCGTCGTCGGAGACGATGCCGTTCAGCTCGTGGAGCTGTCCCGCGTTCACGGCGTCTTGGATGGACCCGGAGTGCGTGTAGATGTCGGGCGCCTTGCCGGCGGCCTGCGCGGCCTTCATCTTCTGGTCCCACGCGTCGGCGGGCACCTCGGTGTCGACGACCTTCACCTTGTCCTGCGCGGCGTTGAACTTCTTCACGATGCCGGCGTACCACTCGTTCTCGGCCGGCGTGAACGTGCGGTGCCAGAACTGGATGGTGGTGACGCCGTCGGAGCCGGTGTCGCCGGGGTTTCCTCCGGCGCACCCGGCCAGCAGCGTGCCTGCCGCGACCGTGGCGACGAACGCCGCCGCGAGCCGAGCCTTCCTTGTGTACATTCGCTCCTCCTCAGGAACTCGACGCGCCCATGCGTCGTTGCTGTGTCCGGCATCGCTGTCGATGCGGTGCCGAGGCGGGTATGTCGGGCGGATCGCCGTCGACCTCGTCGAAAGCCACCATAGGCGAAATCGATTTCAAGCGCAATTGCCGTTCCTGGCAGTCACCCGAGTGCCCGGCGGATCAGTCCGCGCGTTCGAGGTCGAGGGAGAACCAGAACACGTTGTACGGCCCCCAGAGCGACATCGTGAAGTAGAGCCGGCGACCCCCGTCGTCGACGTAACGCGGATGGAGGTACGGCGCATAGAGCCCGGGGTAGTCCGACGGCGCGGCGATCTGGATCGGCTCACCCCACGGACCCCACGGAGACAACCCCTCGCGGATGTAGGCACTGCCCCCATCCGAGTAGGTCATCACCCACCGCTCGAGGTAGCTCGACCACATCACCGACAGCTCGCCGATCGTGCCCGCCAGGACGGTCTCGGCGGCTGCCTCGTCGGGCGACCACCGGGCCCCGCCCTCCTCGTCCGCGCCGGCGAAGTACTCGTACGCCGAGGGGTCCTCCACCGCTGCCGTCGATGCCCGCACCCGCATCAGCTGCACGTCGCCGAAGCGCCCGGCGGGGATGCCCCAGAGATACACGTAGTCCGCACCGTCCTCGGAGACGAGGGCGCTCGCCACCTGCACGAAGTTCGAGGTGCCCGCCCAGCGAGGCGCCGCGAGAGGCTCCCACGAACGCCCGCCGTCGATCGATCGGGCAAGGCCCGCGTAGGCCGCCTCCCAGGCGCCGGGCTCTCCCCAGAACGACACCGACATGTACGAGAGATAGAGCGCCTCGCCCACGGCGAAGCCGCCCGTGGGGATCTTCGTCACCTCGCCGGTTCCGTCGTTGGCATCGTGCTCGCCCTCGACCAGCGCCTCCGCGAGCCCGAGGTCGTCGGCGGGCGCCCAGCCATCGAACGTGATGCCGTCGGACGGGTCGTCGTCGGTCGTCCATGCCGACACATTCGACCGCCAAAAGCCGCCCTGTGCTCCCACTGCGTCGGGCGCTCGATCGCCGAAGGTGTCGCCGAACACGAACAGCGTGCGGTCGCCGGCGGCCAGCATCCAGCCGAGATCGGTGCCGGCGACTCCGGCCGCCGGAGTGTCGTTGATCCCGTCCGGTCCGGTCAGCTGGGCGATCTGGGTGACCCCGCTCACTCCGGTCAAGACGAACGGGGCATCGAGGTCTGCATGCATCGGTGTCGGGTCGTCTGGGGATGGGGCGCAGGCACTGATCGCCACCGCCAGCGCGACCCCTCCCGCCGAGGCCCACCACCGCCGAGGATGCGGTCGCGACCGCCGGGGCGGGCGGGACGTCGGGCCACCGAGGAACTGCTCGTGCATCCGCATGCGGGCACGCTAGCATGAAATCGATTCCATGATTCCTGGCCCTCGGAGCGACATGTCACCGTCGACAGAACCGACCCTCCCCCCGCCCACCTCTGCCGAGTGGATCCGCCCCCGCCGCGGCCTGGGAGACGAGCCGCGCTGGGGACTGCCCGGCGCGCTGCAGGTGGGCCTCCCTCCCACTCCCGGGCCGCGCGGGCTGCTTCGGATCTTCACGCCGTACCTCGACCACCCGCACGAGCGGCTCATCAACTTCGTCGCGATCGAGCCCATCCCCGACGGCGCCACCGCGCGCGGGTTCTCGGAACTCGAGCCGAGCACGCTCGACCCCGGTCAGGCCGGCAAACGGCTGTGGTCGGCGAACACGTTCGAGGACGCCGCCGTTCCCGGCGACCCGTCCGCGCCGGCGTCGGGAGTGATCGACGAGGTCGACGGGAACCCGCGCCTGACCGTGTGGGTGGGCGTCGAGCGCTTCGACAACGGCGCGGACGTCGCGGTACGCGTGCGCCTCCGCGCCGACCGCCCACACGAGGTCGAGCTCGCCGGGTTCGCGCGCGACAGCTCGGTGCCCCTCGCCCACCTCGTCCTCACGGCGACGATGGGCAACTGGGCTCGGCTCCGCGAGCTCCACTTGGCCGACCGTGTCGTGCATCCACGCGAGCTGTGGCCCGGCTTCACGCGCACCGACTTCACCGAGCACGCCCGGTTCCCGCTGCCTCTCCTCGCGCGGGACGGCAACGCCGCCGTCGTCACGGCGACGGGCGACGAGCGTGATCCGCTCTCGGTGACCTACGCTGACGACACCCACGCGCACTGGCGTTTCGAAGGGCGTCGCGCCAGGCAGGGATGGCGCGTCGACGACCCGCACCCGGCCCTCGTGGCGCAGGTGAATGGGCGCTGGGCGTACTGGGCGAGCGCGTCGCCGATCCCCGGCGGTGTCGCCTACGAGAACCTCGAAATCGTCGAACCGTTCCGCCAGGGCGCCGCCCTCCGGTTCTTCGTCGATCCCCTGGACGACACCGCCTCCTGACACCCGGGCCCCGTCGCCCCGGCCCGTGCACAGCGCCGCCCGTGCACAGCGCCGCCGGTGCACAGCGCCGCCCGTGCACAATGGCGGATCCGCGGGCCGACACGCCGGACCGCACGCGTCGCGCACCCGCGTGTCGCTTCTCACGTCCGCCGTTGTGCACGACGGACAGGGTGACACGGGAAGCCGCGAACGCGTCCGGACGGGCCGGGCTACTCTTCCAGCGGCGGGCGCCAGACGACGACCTCGGTGGCACGCCGCACGCGGGTGCCATGCCGGAGGGTGACGACCGAACCGGTGGCACCAGCGGCGAAGACGCGGGCACCGCGGCGCTGATCCACCTCGTCGCGGAGGCGCTGCTCGAGGTCGTCGACGTGCCGACGGAGCGTGCGCACCTGGTTCTCGAGCTCGATGATCCGGGAGATCGCGGGAAGGCTCATGCCCTCGGCCGAGAGGGCGGCCACCTCACGCAACTGCTTGACGTGACGGAGGGAGTACCGGCGCGACCCTCCCTGCGTGCGCCCCGGCACCACGAGCCCGAGACGGTCGTACTGCCGAAGGGTCTGCGGATGCAGGCCCGACAGCTCCGCCGCCGCCGCGATCGCGAAGATCGGCGTCTCTTCATCGACCTCGTCGGTCATGATCGCCTCCTTCTGTCGAGTGTCCCTGCGAACAGTGTGCCTACCCGGCGTGTGCCTACGAGAAGCGCAGCCGCGAAAGCGGAACCCCTGCGCCTACTCCTTGGCCTTGCTCATGAGGTCTGCGCGCGGGTTCTCCTTCGGCTCCAGCTCGTGGAACCTCTCCAGCGCTTCGCGCGCGCGGTCGTCGAGGTGCGCCGGAACGGCCACCTGCACCTCGGCGAGGAGGTCACCGGTTCCCTTGGACGACTGCACTCCGCGTCCCTTGACCCGCAGCACCCGCCCCGAGGGGGTCCCCGGCGCCACGCGCAGCTTGACGGGATCGCCGCCGAGCGTGGGCACCTCGATCGTGGCGCCCAGGGCCGCCTCGGTGAAGGTCACCGGGACGGTGACGCGGAGATTGAGTCCGTCGCGCGTGAACACCGGATGCGGCCGCACCGTCACCGAGACCACGATGTCGCCGGACTCACCCCCGTCGGGCGAGGGACGCCCGCGGCCGCGCAGACGGATCTTCTGCCCGTCGGAGACGCCGGCGGGGATCTTGACCTTGAACGGCTTGCCGTCCTCGCCCTGGAGGGTGATCGTCTCGCCCTTGACCGCCGTCTGGAAGTCGAGCGTCGTGCGGGCCGTCACGTCGGCCCCGCGCTGCGGACCACCGAAGCCGCGGAAGCCTCCCGTGGGCTGCCCGAAGCGTCCCGAACCGAACCGCCCGCCGGTCTGCTCGCCGAACATCGCGAACAGGTCGTCGAAGTCGGCTTGCGAGGATCCTCCCCGCCCGAAGCGGCTGAAGACGTCCTCGAAGCCACCGGCACCACCGGGACCGGGCGCCTGGAACCGGGCGCTGCCCGACCCCATCGCGCGGATCTGGTCGTACTCCTCGCGCTGCTCCTTGTCGCTCAGCACGGCGTACGCCTCGCTGATCTCCTTGAACTTCGCCTCGGCCGCGGGGTCACCCTGCGTCGAGTCGGGGTGGTACTGACGCGCCAGCTTGCGGTACGTCTTCTTCAGATCGGCGTCGGAGACGTCCTTGGCGACACCCAGGACCTTGTAGAAGTCCTTGTCGAACCAGTCCTGACTGGCCATACCCCTCCTCTCGACCTACTCGACCGGAACGGCGACGACGACCTTCGCGGGGCGAAGCTCGGTGGCGCCCAGACGGTAACCGATCTCGACGACCTCGAGGATCGTCGGGGTCTCGGTGCCGGGGGTGGGTGCCTGGAAGATCGCCTCGTGCTGCTGCGGGTCGAAGGCCTCACCGGCAGCGCCGTAGGTCTCGACTCCCATGCGGGTCACCACGGCGCGGAGCTTCTCGGCGATCGCGAGGAGAGCGGAGCCCTCCACGAGGTCGCCGTGCTTCTCGGCGCGGTCCAGGTCGTCGAGCACGGGCAGCAGGCCCTTGGCCACGGCGCCCTTCGCGCGCTCGACCTCGACCTCGCGCTGCTCCTCGGTGCGGCGACGATAGTTGGCGTACTCGGCCTGGAGGCGCTTGAGGTCGAGGAGGAGGTCGTGCTCCTCCTCGGGCGCTTCGGCCACCGCCGCCTCATCGGACTGTGCCGTGCCCAGGATGTCGTCGATCGTCAGTTCGTCCGCATCGTCCGCGGCGCCCTCCTGCGGGGAAGGGGCTGGCTCCTGGCCAGCCCCTTCCGCCTCGGAGGACTGCGTCTCGTCGCGGGCGCCTGCGGCGTCCTCGCTCGGCGACCGTTCGTCGCCGGCCGACTCGTCGAAGTCCTTGTTCGTCATGGTTACTTCTTCTCGTCCTCGTCGTCCACGACCTCCGCGTCCACGACGTCCTCCTCCGAGGATGCCGCGTCGGGGGCCGGCTCGTCCTGCGGAGCCGACGCCTCGGCCTGCGACGAGGCGTAGATGGCTTCGCCGAGCTTGGTCTGCGACGCGTTCAGCTTGTCGAACGCGTCCTTGACCGTGTCGTCGTTGTCACCGGCGAGCGCCGTCTTGAGCGCGTCGACGTCGCCCTGCACCTCGGTCTTGACGTCGTCGGGCAGCTTGTCGGCGTTGTCGGCGATGAGCTTCTCGATCGAGTACGCGAGCGTCTCGGCCTGGTTGCGGACCTCGGCAGCCTCGCGGCGCTTCTTGTCCTCGGCCGCGTGCTCCTCGGCCTCACGGACCATCCGCTCGATGTCGTCCTTGGCCAGCGACGAGCCGCCGGTGATCGTCATCGACTGCTCCTTGCCGGTGCCCTTGTCCTTGGCGGACACGTGCACGATGCCGTTCGCGTCGATATCGAAGGTGACCTCGATCTGCGGGATCCCGCGGGGTGCGGGCGCGATGCCGGTGAGCTCGAACGTGCCCAGCGGCTTGTTGTCGCGCGTGAAGTCCCGCTCGCCCTGGAACACCTGGATCGCGACGGACGGCTGGTTGTCGTCGGCGGTCGTGAAGGTCTCGCTGCGCTTGGTCGGGATGGCGGTGTTGCGCTCGATGAGCTTGGTCATGATGCCACCCTTGGTCTCGATGCCGAGGCTCAGCGGGGTGACGTCGATGAGCAGCACGTCCTTGCGCTCACCCTTGAGGACACCGGCCTGCAGGGCGGCACCGACGGCGACGACCTCGTCCGGGTTCACGCCCTTGTTGGGCTCCTTGCCGGTCTCGCGCTTGACGAGCTCGCTCACGGCGGGCATACGCGTGGACCCACCGACGAGCACGATGTGGTCGATGTCGGCGACCTTGATGCCGGCCTCGCGGATGACGTCGTCGAAGGGCTTCTTGGTGCGGTCGAGGAGGTCCTTGGTGAGGTCCTCGAACTTGGCGCGGGTCAGCGTCTCCGACAGCGAGACGGGGCCGGAGTCGGTCAGCGACAGGTAGGGCAGGTTGATGCTGGTCGAGGTCGAGCTCGACAGCTCCTTCTTCGCCTGCTCCGCGGCTTCCTTCAGACGCTGGAGGGCGATCTTGTCGCCCGAGACGTCGACACCGGTCGTGTCCTTGAACTGCTTGATGAGGTAGTCGACGATCCGCTGGTCCCAGTCGTCGCCACCGAGGCGGTTGTCACCCGCGGTCGCGCGCACCTGGATCGTGGAGAAGTCGTCGTCCTTGCCCACCTCGAGCAGCGAGACGTCGAACGTTCCGCCTCCGAGGTCGAAGACCAGGATGAGCTCGTCTTCCTTGCCCTTGTCGAGCCCGTACGCGAGGGCCGCGGCGGTCGGCTCGTTGATGATGCGGAGGACGTTCAGCCCCGCGATCTCGCCGGCCTCCTTCGTGGCCTGGCGCTCGGCATCGTTGAAGTACGCCGGGACGGTGATGACCGCGTCGGTCACGGTGTCGCCGAGGTACTGCTCAGCGTCCCGCTTGAGCTTCTGGAGGATGCGCGCCGAGATCTCCTGCGGCGTGTAGTTCTTGCCGTCGATCGACTGCGTCTTCCAGTCGGTGCCCATGTGGCGCTTGACGGAGGTGAGGGTGCGGTCGACGTTGGTGACGGCCTGGCGCTTGGCGGTCTCGCCGACCAGCACCTCGCCGTCCTTCGTGAACGCGACGACCGAGGGGGTCGTGCGGAAGCCTTCGGCGTTGGCGATGACCTTGGGCTCGCCGCCCTCGAGGACGGAGACGACGGAGTTCGTCGTTCCGAGGTCGATGCCTACTGCGCGTGCCATGTGTGTGTCCTTTCGTGGAACGGAATCAGAGAAACCTGTGGATATTGAGCCCTGCCGACTCAACTTCGATCCGCGTTCCACGATAGCCCCGGCACCCGCACCTGTCAAACCAACTTGATACGCCTCATATCAACTTTCCAGCCTCCCTCCCCGTCCCTTTCCCCTCCCCCGCCCCGTCCCGTCCCCCCCACCCCACGACGCCGAGTGTCCACGACGCGCCGCGACGGGAGGGCCGGCGGCGGCGTGTCGTGGACACTCGGGAGGGTGAAGCGGGGGTCAGCCCTTCACACCGGTGGAGGCGATGCCCTGCACGAACACCCGCTGGGTGAGGAGGAACACCAGAAGCGTCGGGATCGAGGCGATCAGGGTGCCGGCGAGCACGACGTTGCGATAGTCGAAGCTCATCGTGTAGGCCATGAGCCGGTTGACCGTGAGCACCACGGGGTACAGCTCCTCCGACTTCAGCAGCGAGACCGGCCAGAGGAAGTTGTTCCAGGCGTAGACGAACATGAACACGCCGAGGGTCACCAGTGCCGGCTTGATCAGCGGCACCACGAACTGCACCACGATGCGCACCTCGCCCGCGCCGTCCATGCGCGCCGCCTCGATGAGCTCGTCGGGGACCCCCATGATGAACTGGCGCATCAGGAAGATACCGAACGCGTTCGCCAACCACGGCAGCATCACGCCGAGGTGGGTGTCGGCGAGGCCGAGCGAGCTGACCATCGAGTACAACGGCACGAGGGTGACCACCGGCGGCAGGAACATCGTCGCGATGATGGACCAGAACAGCGCATCGCGTCCGCGGAAGGAGTGCTTCGCGAACACGTAGCCGGCGAAGACGCTCGTCACGAGCACCGACAGCGTGCTCCCGCCCGCGATGATGATGCTGTTGAGGAGCGACTGCCCGAACGGCGCCTCGGTGAGGGCGACGCCCATCTGTGAGAGCGTCGGGTCGGACGGGAACCAGGTCGGCGGGATCTGCGAGAACTCCTGCGGGGTCTTGAACGAGGAGATCACGAGCCAGTACAGCGGGAACAGCGGCACGAGCACCACGCCCACGAGCACGGCGTAGAGCACGACCCGCTGGGCGACGGCCTTCGGCGAGCGCCGCCGGGCCGGAAGCGCGGGGCCGGAGCGGCGGAGCGCCGAGCCCCGCCGGTCACGCGGGCGGAGGAGGGTCTCGGTGGCGGTCATTTCTTCCTCCGGGTGACGATGACGACGACGGCGCCGACGAGCACGACGATCATCAGCAGCGAGACCGACAGGGCCGCCGCGTCACCGGCCTTGTTGTACTCGAAGGCGGCCCGCTGGATCTCGTACGAGAGCACGTTGGTCGCGTTGGCAGGGCCGCCGCGGGTGAGGAGATAGATCGGATCGAAGACCTGGATCGAGTTGACGATCGTCATCAGCACGACGAACAGGAGGGTCGGCCGCAGCAAGGGGATCGTGACCGACCACGTCTGCCGGAGGATGCCGGCGCCGTCGATCTTCGCGGCCTCGTACAGCTCCTCCGGGATCTGGGTGAGACCGGCGGTCAAGAGGATCACGTAGTAGCCGAGCATCTGCCAGACGTTGAAGACGACGACCGAGACCAGCGCGAGCTTGGGATCACTGAGCCAGCCCGGCGCGGGAAGACCCAGCGCGGTGAAGGCCGCCGAGAACGGGCCGTAGCCCGGGGCGTAGAGGTTTCCCCACACGATCACCACCGCGATGGTGGGGATCACGTAGGTCGCGAACAGCGCGACCCTCACGACCCCCGCGCCCCGCAGCTTCGGGAAGTACAGCAGCATCGCCACGAGTGCCGCGAGGGGCACCGTGAAGACGACCGACAGCACGACGTACGCGATCGTGTTCCAGATCGCCTGCATGCGCGTCGTGTTGGCCAGCAGCGACTCGTAGTTGCGCAGCCCCACGTACTCCCAGTCGCCCAGCGGACGGAACACGGACCAGTCGGTGAAGCTGATCACCACGGTGATCAGCAGCGGCACGACCGTGAACACGCCGATGATCAGCAGGGTGGGGCTCAGGAACAGCCCCGACCAGAAGTGCTCGACCTTCCGGCGGTGGGTCAGGGTACGCCCGCGGCGCGGCGCCCGCGTGCCCGGCGGGCGTCGAGCCTGGTCGCCCTGCGGGCCGGGAGCCTGCGGGCCGGGATGGAGGGTGGCGGAGACCATGGGTGAGGTACCTCGGAGATGGCGGGAGGGGCGCAAGCCCGTGGCGATGCGCCCCTCCCGGGTCGGGCGGGATCAGCGAGCGGCGGTCAGCGCCGCGTTGACGGCGGCGTCGGCGTCCTTCATCGCGGTCGCGGCGTCCTTCTGACCGTTCAGCAGCGCCTCGAGCTCGGTCTGGAGGGCGGTGGTCGCCTCGGCGACGCCGTCGACGGTCGGGAAGGGTGTGGCCGTGGCCTGGGCGGCGACGTAGGAGGCCAGGAACGGCGTGTCCAGCGCCGCCTTGTGGGCGTCGAGGTCGCTCGTACGGCTGGGGAGGATGCCCATCCCCATCAGGATGTCTCCCATCGCCGATGAACCGTCGGCCCCGGAGTCGGGTCCGTTCAGGTAGGTCAGGAAGTCCCAGGCCGCCTTCTGCGTAGCCTCGTCGGCCTGGCTGCTGACGACGTTCGCCCACGTGTACGAGATCGACGACGACGTGTCGCCCGAAGGCCCGACGGGGATCGGGGCGCTCGCGACATCGGAGAACGAATCGCCCATCGCCGATTCCAGCGTGGACTTCCACCAGTTGGCCATCACGATCATGCCGGTCTGGCCCTGCGAGAAGCTGTCGAGGTAGGGACCGGTGGTGTTGGCGTCGGCGGTCGAGAGCGACACGTCGGTCAGGCCGCCCTTCACGAGCGACTCGTAGAACTCGGCCACTTCCAGCGCCTCGGGCGAGGTCAGCGCGGAGGCGCTGCCGTCCTCGGTGAGGAACGACCCGCCGTTGGAGGCGAGGAGCGAGAGGAACGGGTGGACGACGCCGTTGCCCCACGCGGTGATGAACCCGACCGGGTTCTTCACGCCGGCGTCCTTGAGGGCGGTGGCGGCGGAAGTGACCGACGCCCAGTCGGCGGGCGGGGCGCTGATCCCCGCGCTCTCGAACAGCGCGGTGTTGTAGTTCAGCTGGTAGAGGGCGACCTCGTTCGGGATGCCGTACACGGCCCCGTCGTGGGAGGCGGCCGAGGCGAAGCCGGCCGCGTAGTTGTCGGTGACCTCGGTGGCGATGGCGTCCGGCGCCGGGGCGATGACGTCGTCGGCGGCCAGCTGCGGGAGCCAGGCGGTGTAGATGTTGGTGATGGTGGGCCCATCGGGTCCGGTCCCCTGCGTGGCCAGCGTCGAGAGCAGCTGGTCGAAGGGCACCGACTGGATCTTGATGGAGACGTCGGCGTGGTCCTTGCTGAAGGCCGTGGCGGCCGCTTCCAGCTGCTTGGTCTGGTCGGGACCCCAGTGGGTGAGGTAGGTGACGGTCACGCCGTCGTCGGACGATCCGGGGTCGCTCGTTCCGGAGCAGCCGGCGAGAGCGAGCGCGGCGACGATGCCGATGCCCATCGCCGCGATGCGGGTGGTGCTGTTCATGGTGTGCCTTTCTTGGTGCTGACGTGAGAGCGGGTGCGGGTGAAGAGGCGGTGCGGGTGGGTGGAGCGGTGCGGGTGAGTGGTGCGGGATCAGGGGCCGGCGAGGACGAACTTCTCGGTGCCGGCCGATCGCAGGGCGACCGCGCGAGCGGTGCCCGCCAGGCAGCCTTTGACCTGCATGAGCGCCGAGTAGTAGTCGATGAAGCGGAAGCCGTAGGTCTCGCCGCGGGCGAAGGCGTGTTCGCTGATCCCGGTGAGCCAGCGCTGGAACGCCTCGTCGGGGATCTCGATGTACGTGTCGGCCTCGAACCCCTCCATGTCCTCCCAGTTCTCGGCGTGGAGGATCGTGGGCACGGTGTGGCGCGGCGCGGCGATCTCCTCGCGCGGGATGGAGGCGAGGAAAGCGCCCCGCAGGGCCGCCTGTGCGGCGCGCTCGTGGTCGCGGTGCATCGACGACGTCCAGTGCGTGATGAGCACATCGGGGGTCGTCTCGCGGATGATGGCAGAGATCTGCTCGGCGACCTCTTCGCTGTCGGGGAGGAAGCCGTCGGAGTAGTCGAGCACGTGGAGCTCGGCGCCGATCGCGTCAGCGAAGTACCGCGCCTCGTGCATCTTCTGCGGGCGGTACTCGCTCGGAGTCAGTCGCGGATGACCACGTTCGCCATACGTGCAGTCGACGATGATGGCGCGTCCGCCCTCGAGGGCGACCTTGGCCAGGACCGGCCCGGCCATCAGCTCGGTGTCGCCGATGTGGCCGCCGACGGCGAGGACTGTTTTCGTCATCGTGGTGCTCTCCTTCAGAGTTCCGCGCGGAGGATGTGGAACGACCGGGTGGCGGCGAACCCGGTGGTCGCATACAGGCGAGAGGCGACCGACCCCTCGTCGGCCCAGAGGAACCATGCCGAGTGGGCACCCAGCGCGGCCATGTTCTGCAGCGTGAGGTGGAGGATGACCTTGCCGAGCCCGGTCCCGCGACTGGTCGGGAGGACCCCGAACGGCCCGAACCGGTCGATCACCTGTTCGTAGGTGCCGTGCTGGGCCCATCCGATCATCTGCCCGGCCGGATTCTTGGCGATGATGATGCGCTCCAGCGGCAGCGACCCCGAGACCACGCCCTCGCGGATGGCGCGGGCCCAGTCGGAGTTGAACTGCGTTCCGGCGAGATCGATGAGGGCGACCAGGTCGTCCGAGTCGGGGTGGCCCAAGTACCACCCCTCGGCCCGCAAGGCGGCGATGCGCTCGGCCACCTCGTCGGGGATGCGGTAGCCGATGAGGGAGCGGTCCATGGCGCTGGGGTGCTCGATCGTGACGAAGCCGAGCGAGGCCAGCAGCGCATGGGCCTCGGGGTAGCGGTCGGCGTCGAGGCCGGGCAGCACATAGTTCGGGGTGTAGCTGGAGAAGACGACGTGCCGCCGTCCCTGTCCGCGCAACCAGTCGAGGGCCGCCGTGACGAGCGCACGACCCGTGCCGCGCCGGCGCTCGCCGGGGACCACGAAGAAGAACGGGATCCATCCGGTGTCGGGCTCGAGGTCGTCCCCCGCGTGGGCGACGAGTCGTCGCACGGCGTACGAGGCTCCGACGATCCGCCCGTCGCGCTCGGCGAGGAAGAGGCCCTCGGCGTCGAAGTTGCGGTCCAGCAGCACGAGATCGCGCAACCGCGTCGGGGTGATGGCATCTGCCGGCGCGGCCTCGGTCCAGGCGGCGGCCAGGGGCCGGAGGTCGCCGTGGGCGAAGCGCCGGAGCGTCATCTCTCCTGAACTCACGGGGTGTTCCTCTCTGATGGGGAAGCGAACGTCACCCCAGTATGACAAGAATGTTCAGAGAGTGCGAGGTTGGCGGAGATGTTTTACAGAAACGAAATCATGAGCGACCGTGCTCGGGGTCGGCGATCGCCGCGCGCGTGACCCGAAGGGCCTCGATCGTGTGAGCGTACTGCCGCTGCGCCACCGCCATGAACAGACAGTCGACGACCGCGAGCTGCGCGATACGGCTGACCATTGCCCCCACCCGGAAGTCGGTCTCGCGCGCCTGAGTGGTCAGCACCGCATCCACTCCGCGCCCCAGGGTCGACTCGCGCACGCTCGTCAGGCCGATCGTTGCCGCCCCCGCCTCCCGCGCGATGCGGACGAAGCGGCTCGACTCCGCCGTCTCCCCGCGGTGGGAGAAGGCGACGGCGACGGTGCCCGGTTGCGGAAGAGCCGCGCACGCCCACGCCTCGTGAGGATCGCTGAGGACGAAGGCAGGACTGCCGATGCGCAGGAGCTTGTGACCCAGGTCGGCGGCGATGAACTGGCTCGCCCCGACGCCGTAGAGGAGGATGCGACTCGCGCCGTCGAGGAGGGTCGCCGCCCGCTCGAGGGCGTCCACGTCGAGGCTCGCGAGCGTCTCGTCGATCGCGAGCATCTCGCGGGAGCGGATCTTGGCGACGATGTCGGGAAGCGCATCGGCGTCGGTGATGTCGGAGCCGAAGCTCATGCCGTCGCCGAACTGGGCGCGCTCCTTGCCGATCTCGGAGGCCAGCGCCATCCGCAGCTGGGCATAGCCGGTGAAGCCGATGGCGCGACAAAATCGCACGATGGAGGCCACCGAGGTCTCGCTCAGGTCGGCGAGCTCGTTGATCGTGTTGTCGACGACGACGGCGGGATCGGTGCGCACGAGGTTCGCCACGCGCGCGAGCGACGGCGACAGCGTTCCCACCGCCGCGTCGATCGTGGATTGGATGCTCATCGGACCTCCCGCCCCAGTATGTCGCGCCGGCGTTCCTGCCCGTCGCGATGGAAAGCAGTTACGCTTTTGCGCCTCCAAGTGTAGAGTTGTTACACGATGTCGGGTCGCCGACATCCCCGACCGTGACGCATCTCCGGAGGAAGAGCCCGCATGACAGCCCGCACCGTCTTGGTCGCCGACATCGGCAAGTCGACGACCCGACTCGCGCCCTGGCGCGAAGGGACGGCGAGCGCCCCGGTAACGACGGCCGGGATCGCGGGCCTTGCGACGCCCGGCGGCGCCGCAGACGCGATGGGCCGGCTGCAGGAGTGTCTCGACCGCCTCGAATCCGGGGGCTCCGACAGCGTCCACTATGACGCCGTCGCCGTCGGGGCGGCCGGGGCGCTGGCCGCTCCCGCCGCCGCCGCCGACCTCGCCCGCACCCTCTCCTCGCGGTGGCGGATGCCCGCGTGCGTCACATCGGACGTCGTCACGGCGCACCTCGGCGCGCTCGGCGGCGCCGCGGGCACGATCCTCGTCGCCGGCACGGGCGCGGTCGCCTGGTCGCTGTCTCCCGACGGTGAGTCCCGCCTGGCCGACGGGCTCGGGCCTGAACTCGGCGACCGCGGCAGCGGCTACTGGATCGGGCGCGCCGGGATCTCGGCGGCGACCGGCGGAGACTCGTCACCGACGAGGCTGACGGACCGCTGGCGCACGCACACCGGAGCACGCGAGGCCGGGGGCGAGGTGGAAACCTCCCTCTCCGTGGCGGCCGTCGCCTCGTTCGCCCGCGTCGTGCTCGACGCCGCCGACGACGGCGACCCGGTCGCCGACGCCATCGTCGCGCGGGCCATCGACGAGCTCGTCGCCACCGCCTGCTCCGCCTCGGACGCCGGCGATCCGGTCGCCTGCCTGGGCGGACTCACTCAGCACGCATCGTTCGCGCGCCGGCTGCACACCGCTCTGCAGGCGGCAGGTCGACGGCCGCAGCCACCCGCCGCCACGGCGCTCGACGGCGCCGCGCTCGCGGTGACCGCCGACGGCCTCCCCCACGAAAGGCTCCTCCACCGTGCCCTCTGACACCCTTCCGCCCGACACGCTGCCGCCCGAGCCCGCGCGCCTGGGGGCCTTGATCGCCGAGCTCGACACCCTCACCACCGAGTCGTTCGACCGCGACCGCGCCGATCTCGACCTGCTCGACACCCGCGCCCTCGTCACCGCCATGAACGCCGAAGACCATCGGGTGGCCGATGCCGTCGCGGCGTGCGGCGACGACATCGCCGCGGCCGTGGACGGTATCGTCGCGCGCCTGCGTCGAGGGGGGCGCCTCATCTATCTCGGCGCGGGCACCGCGGGCCGAGTGGGCATTCTCGATGCGAGCGAGTGCCCTCCCACCTTCGGCACCCCTCCCGAACTGGTCGTCGGCCTCATCGCGGGCGGAGAGACGGCCATCCATACCGCCGTCGAGGGCGCGGAGGACGATCCCGACGGCGCGCTCCCCGACTTCGATCGCCTCCGACTGGACGAGCGGGATGCCGTCGTGGGCATCTCGGCCTCGGGTCGCACCCCGTACGTCCGCGGCGCCCTCGCCCACGCCCGCTCGCGTGGCGCGCTCACGATCGCCGTGGCCGCCAACGCCGACTCGGTGATCGCCACGGTGGCCGACATCGCGATCGAGACGGTCGTCGGACCCGAGTTCGTCGCCGGCTCCACGCGGCTGAAGGCCGGGACGGCGCAGAAGCTGGTCGCCAACATGCTGACCACCCTCACGATGGTCAAGCTCGGAAAGACCTACCGCGGCGTCATGGTCGACCTGCTCGCCACCAACGACAAGCTGCGCGCGCGGTCGATCCGCACGGTGGCGCTCGTGACGGGCTGCGATCACGCCCAGGCGGAGCGCGCGCTCGGCGAGGTCGGCGGCGGTGTCAAGCGGGCGATCCTCCGGGTGCTGACGGGAATGGACGCCGCCGCCACGGCGCGCGCACTCGACGACGCCGACGGCTTCCTCCGCGTCGCCCTCACCCGCGCCGCGCCCGCGTGACGCTGCCGAGTGTCCACGACACGCCGCACGGAACGCACTCCCTCCCGCGTGTTCTGGACACTCGGCGGCTCCTGAGGGTGCGGCGGCACTAGCCTGACATGGACGCACGGGCGCGGAACGGCACAGGACCGCACCCGCGGCACCACCCGTTCACGGAGGAGTCCTCAGGTGACCGACATGTCACTGCCCGATCAGCCCGCCCCCGACGCCATCCGCGCCGCCGCGCGCGGAGCAGCCGAGTCGACCCGCCAGACCGGAGTGGTCGCCTGGGCCCTGTGGGACTGGGGCTCGGCGGCGTTCAACGCGGTGGTCACCACCTTCGTCTTCTCCACCTACCTCTCCAGCAGCTACTTCATCGATCCGCAGATCGTGAAGGATGCCGAGCAGGGCGGCCCTGCCGAGAAGCTCCTGCAGTCAGCGGAAGCGGCCAACGCGAGCACCGTCGGCATCGCCCTCATGATCGCCGGCGTCCTCATCGCCGTGCTCGCCCCCGTGCTCGGCCAACGCTCCGACGGCTCCGGCAGGCGCAAGCTCTGGCTCGGCATCAACACCGGCGTCGTCGTCCTCGCGATGGCGGCCATGGTCTTCGTCGAGGGCGCGCCGCAGTACCTCATCCTGGGAGCCACCCTGCTGGCTGTCGGCAACGTGTTCTTCGAGTTCGCGAGCGTCAACTACAACGCCATGCTCGTCCAGGTCTCCACGCGCGAGAACATGGGGCGCGTCTCCGGGTTCGGCTGGGGAATGGGGTACGTCGGCGGGATCGTGCTGCTGATCGTGCTGCTCGTCGGCTTCATCGGGCTCTCCTCGAGTCCCGGCCCCCTGGGGATCACGACCGACGACGGGCTGCACATCCGCCTCGCCGTGTTCGCCTCGGCGATCTGGTTCGGGATCTTCGCGATTCCCGTGCTCCTGCGCGTGCCGGAGATCCCCGCCCGCGCGCGGACGAATCGCGTCGGGTTCTTCGCATCGTACGGCGTGCTGTTCGGGACGATCCGCAAGCTCTGGCGCGGGAACCGGCAGGTGCTGCAGTTCCTGCTGGCCAGCGCCGTGTTCCGGGACGGACTCGCGGGAGTGTTCACCTTCGGCGCCATCATCGCCGCGCAGGTGTTCGGATTCAGCCCGTCGGAGGTGCTCTACTTCGCGGTCGCCGCCAACGTCGTGGCGGGCGTCTCGACGATCATCGCGGGTCGGCTGGACGACAGGTTCGGGCCGAAGAACGTGATCCTCGTCTCCCTCATCGGCCTGCTCGTGGCCGGGACCGCGGTGCTGTTCATCGGGAGCGCCCAGCTCGGGTTCTGGATCGTCGGGCTCCTCCTCACGATGTTCGTCGGGCCGATCCAGTCGGCGTCGCGGTCGTTCCTCGCCCGCATCACCCCCGAGGGACGCGAAGGGGAGATCTTCGGCCTCTACGCGACCACGGGGCGCGCGGTCTCGTTCATGGCACCGGGACTTTTCGCCCTGTTCGTGGGACTGTCGGGCGACACCCGCCTCGGCATCCTCGGGATCGTCCTGATCCTGCTGGCCGGACTCCTGCTCATGCTGCCGGTGAAGGCCCAGCAGACGCAGATCGACTGAGCTCAGCCGCCGGTCCGGCGACGCCGGAACCGCGGGAACATCACGCCGCGTTCATTGGGCTCCTCGACCTCGAGCCCGTAGCGGTCGCCGATCTCCTGCACGAACTCCGCCCGGCGCGCCCGCTCGTACGCGCGCCGCTCCCGCTGGAAGGCGACGACGGTCGCCCAGCAGATGAGGAGCATGACGATGCTGAACGGCAAGGCGATGATGATCGCTGCGGTCTGCAGGGCCACGAGTCCTCCGGCGATCAGCAGGGCGATGGCGAGGATCGCGGTGACGAAGGTGAACAGCGCGCGCACCGGCCGGTTCGGCTCTGGGTTGCCGCCCGAGGCGATCATTCCCATCACGAGCGCACCGGAGTCGGCCGAGGTGACGAAGAAGATCGCGATGAGGATGATCGCGCCCACCGTCAGCAGGAGCGTTCCGGGAAGGTGCTCGAACAACTGGAACAGTGCACCCTCGACGTTCACCGCGCCGTCGGCCTCCGTCATCGCGCCGGGGCGGTCCATCTCGAGCTTGACCGCCGATCCCCCGAGGACCGCGAACCAGAGGATGCCCACGAGGGTGGGGACGATGAGCACGCCCATCGTGAACTGGCGCACCGTGCGACCCCGGCTCACCCGAGCAATGAAGATGCCGACGAAGGGGGCCCAGGAGATCCACCAGCCCCAGTAGAACGCCGTCCAGGCCGCCTGCCACTCCTGGCCCGGGACGCCTTGGAACGCGCTCACGCTGAAGCTCAGGCCGATGTAGTTCTGGAGGTACGCGCCGATCGACTGCACCCATTCCCGCAGCAGGTAGGCCGTGTCGCCGGCGACGAGGATGTAGACCAAGAGCAGCCCCGCCAGCACGAGGTTGATCGACGACAGCCACTTCATCCCGCGGCCGACGCCGGAGAGCACCGAGAACAGCACGCCGCCGGTGATGACCGCGATGATGACGATCTGCTCGACCAGTCCCGGCTCGCTGATGATGCCGGCCGCCTCGAGTCCGGAGCTGATCTGCATGACTCCGAGGCCGAGGCTCGTCGCGACGCCGAAGAGCGTGCCGACGAGCGCCACGGCGTCGATCGCGTGGCCCCAGCCGCCGCGCACCCGGCGTCCGAGCACTGGTTCGAGCGCCCACCGGATCGACAGCGGACGGCCTCGGCGATGGATCGCATAGGCCAGGGCCAGACCGACCACGACGTAGATCGCCCAAGCCTGCACCCCCCAGTGGAGGTAGGTCTGGGTGAGCGCCGACTGGGCGAGCTGAGCGGGGGTCCCCTCCACGCCGGGCTTGGGCGAGACGAAGTGACTGAGCGGTTCACTCACGCCGTAGAAGACGAGTCCGATGCCCATCCCGGCCGCGAACAGCAGCGCGAACCACGCGGGCGTGGAGAACTCGGGCGCGTCGTCGTCCTTCCCGAGTTTGATGTCGCCGAAGCGGCTGAACCCGATGAACAGGCAGAACGCGACGAAGAACGCCGTGATGAGCACGTAGTACCAACTGAAGCCGTCGACGATCGCGCTCTGGATGGTGCCGAAGAAGGTCTCCGCTTGGCGTGGGAACGCGATCGCGAAGGCGCTGAAGACGAGAGTGACGACCGCCGCCGGAACGATGACCCAGAGGATCGGACCGGTGCGGAACGGGCTCTGCGGGACCTCCGGAGCCGGAGTGGCCTCCGCCGCGGCAGTGGCTTCCGGAGGGGACACGGCGTCATCGGCGGGTGCATTGCTCACCCGCCGAGCCTACCGACACCCTTTCTTCCCGTGCGCCCCTCGCCGAGTGTCCACGACGCGCCGGGCGCCACGACGATCACACGGCGCGTCGTGGACACTCGCGCGTGGTGAGAGGGCTCAGCGGCCGGGTGCGCCGGCGTCGGTGGCGCCCACGTCGGTGCGGTGGAAGTTCTGGAAGGAACGCGACGCGGTCGGTCCGCGTTGCCCCTGGTACCGGTTTCCGTAGGGGCCGGAGCCGTAGGGCGACTCGGTGGCCGACGACAGGCGGAAGAAGCACAGCTGCCCGATCTTCATCCCCGGCCACAGCTTGATCGGAAGCGTCGCGACGTTCGAGAGCTCCAGCGTCACGTGGCCCGAGAACCCCGGGTCGATGAATCCCGCGGTGGAGTGGGTGAGAAGGCCCAGCCGACCGAGCGACGACTTCCCCTCCAGGCGCGCAGCGACGTCGTCGGGCAGCGTCACCTGTTCGAACGTGGAGCCGAGCACGAACTCGCCCGGGTGCAGGATGAACGGCTCGTCCGGAGCCACCTCGATCAGGTGGGTGAGGTCGGGCTGGTCTTCGGAGGGATCGATGAACGGGTACTTGTGGTTGTCGAAGAGACGGAAGTACCGGTCGAGGCGGACATCCACGCTCGACGGTTGCACCATCTCGGGGTCCCACGGATCCAGGCCGACCCGGCCCTCGGCGATCTCCCGGCGGATGTCACGGTCACTGAGCAGCACGCGGCCAGCCTAGCGGCGCGACACCCCCGGATCACCCTGGATCACCCCGCAGGACGACATCATCTCCCCCCTCCGGCGGATGTCGGATCGAGGGCCGATCCGTAGCGTGGAGGTATCGGGGCAGGCTTCGCCTCGACGGAGGGGCAGGCTTCGCCTCTCGGGTGCAGGGCCGGACGGTCGGGGGGCTGTCCGGCCCATTCCCGTTTCGTCGGGCGCGTATGCCCGGCGACCTCGTCGAGCGCCGCAAGCGTGGGACCGCTACCATGCGCGTATGCACACACCTTTCACCGGGCGCCGGAGGATCGCAGCGCTGCTCCTCACCGCCGCGTTCGTTTCCGCCGGGGCCACCGTCAGCACCCCGGCCACCGCCGCCCCGCCGACCACGTCGGCCACCGTTGCCCCCGCGCCGGCCGCGCCCGCCAAGAACACGGTCACCTTCGGCAAGGTCACCGCGAAGACGGCGCCGTACAAGGGGAAGTCCACCGTCAAGCCCAACGTGAAGACGACGGGCAAAGTCACGGTGAGCAAGAAGACCCTCACGGTGAAGAAGGGCTCGCGGACCGTCGCGAAGAACAAGACCTCGGTCAAGCTCTCCGCCGGCACCTACCGCGTCACGCAGAAGGTCACCTACCGCACCTATTCGACGAAGACCACCACCACGAGAGTCAAGAAGAAGGTCGTCGGCGTGGAGGCGTCCCAGGACGTGGCTGTGAAGTGTGTCGCGTCCGGCGTCACCCCCCAATACGACACCGACGGTCTCGAGATGTGGGGCGCCGACATCGTCGCCCGATGCACCTCCCCGCGATTCGACGGCTCGATCACCTTCGCGGGCTACCTCATGAACTTCGACGATGAGTGGTGGGGATTCAGCGACAGCAGTCTCGACGAGCTGACCGCGACCTCCCTGCCGACCGTCGGCATCGAGTTCTCCGCGACGTTCAATCCCGACCGAGACCTCATGAAGACCACGTACGTCACGCAGAAGAAGACGACGAAGGTCTACTCCGGCACGAAGACCAAGACGTCGAAGGCGCAGACCCTCGTGGTGAAGCAGAAGAAGAAGCCGTCGTCGGTCTGGGGCACGGGTGGATACAACTGCCCCGCCGGGTACCCGATCAAGGGCAATGCCGACAGCGGGATCTATCACGTGCCCGGCGGCGCCTACTACAGCCGCACCATACCCGAGGAGTGCTTTGCGACCGAGGCCGCCGCCCGCGCGGCCGGATACCGGAAGTCGAAGCGCTGACAAGCGTCGCATTCCTCGCGCGAACGGCGGGCGGTCGGGGGACCGCCCGCCCTCGTCTGTCCGCACATGAATGACGTTCGGCAATCACGCCCCCGGAGCGCGACCTTCGCGGTGGCCCTCTTCGCGGCGCTCTACATCGCCCTCACGGTCTGGATCCTGCTCGGGAGCGACGTCGCCGGCGACGACGCCTTCCGCCCCGTCAAGAACCTCGGGTACGTCGCGACCGCCGTGGTCGGGGTGTGGGCGCTGCGCGACGCATTCGTGCGGGGATGGCGCGACCTCCGCGCGCGGCCACGCCTCACCGCCACCGTCGTCCTCGGACTCGCGCTCATGGGTGCGGCTTCGGGACTGAGCGCCCTCGCGCAGCTCGTCGCCCCGACCGGAGGCGCCAATCAGGCCGCGATCGTCGCCGAGGTGCTCGCGAATGCGGCGTCGCCCCTCGGCGGCGTGCTGTTCGTGGTGATCGGCGGTCTGGTCGCCCCGCTCGTGGAGGAGCTGTTCTTCCGCGAGATCCCGTTCGGACGCCTCCGTCGCCGCCTCCCGACTTGGGTGGCCTACGTGCTGACGTGCACGGTGTTCGCCCTCACCCACCTCCGCGGCATCGAGGAGTGGCCGCTCGCCGTGCTCTACGCCGGGTTCGCGGCGGCCCTCGCCACGACGTACCTGCTGGCGGGCCGGAACCTTCTCGCATCGATTGCCGTCCACGCGGTCTGGAACACCACGGGCCTCGTCTTCCTGCTCCTCACCACGACCGCGTGACTTTGGCGCACCCGCGTCGAGCGGGTAGGCTTGCGACACCTCGTCCGACCGCAGGATCCTGCGCGAGCCGAGGTGCGGGGCTGTAGTTCAATGGCAGAACTTCTGCTTCCCAAGCAGACAGCGCGGGTTCGATTCCCGTCAGCCCCTCCACATCTTCCGCGTCAGGTCCGGAGTTCGTTCGGACGATACGGTTCCTGCACGCGCGCGCTGGCGCCCCTCGCGGCGTTCCGAGCCGGGAACCGCGCCCTCCTCCCCCGAAGAGGGCGGGTTAGGCTGATCTCGACGCAGGACCCCGCAGACGTGAACGTGTGCGGTGCGCACCGCGTGTGATCAGGATGGGGAGGTGACCGGGATGGCAGTCGTTGAGCGCCCCTTCACTGCGCGCGACGTCATACGGCACACGCTCGTCACGTGGGCAGTGGCGATGTGTGTGATCGTCGTCAATCTGCTGTCGACGAACCTCCCGGACGTCGGATCCTTCATCTTCATGATCGGCGCCATCGTTTTCGGCCTTACCTGGCTCGGTGCCCCACTCGCGTGGGCCCTGGGGCGCGCTATGAAGTCCGTCCGCTCTGTCTCGCTGCACCTTCTCGCGTTCGGGGCGTTGGGGTATCTCGCCGCGACCCTCCTCGCCATCGCCCCCGCGGTTGTCTCAGGATCAAACGTGGTCGTCGTGGGTGCCCCCCATATCGTCGCGTTGGGTCTTGGCTGCGCCGTCTGCGTCATCGTCGGGCGATCGGTAGCCTTCTTGCTCCGGCGTCGCGATGACAGACGCGCTGCGCGTGTGCGCCCATCCCTCTTGGACGAGAAGTCTTTCCGCGACACAACGGACACAGCGGCAGACTCACCGCGCGGCGAGACGATCTGACGCGCCCCGCCCACGCGCCGGCCCCCTCAGGGCTCCGCCCCGCCTCAGCGTCCCGCACCTCCGACGATCGCTCCGGCGTGGTCGGCGATCCACTCCATCAGCGGGAGCATGCGGTCCATCAGCTCTCGACCGAGCGGAGTGAGGGAGTACTCGACGTGCGGCGGGACGGTCGGGAACGACTCGCGGTGCACGAGACCGTCGGCGCTCAGGGTCTTGAGGGTGGAGGCCAGCATCTTCTCGCTGATCCCGGGGACGCCGCGCTTGAGCTCGCCCCACCTCTGTGTGCCGTCGGAGAGCGTGGACAGCACCAGCACGCCCCACTTGCTCATGACGTGGTCGAGCACGACCCTCGTCTCGCACTGCTCCGAGAACACTCCGGGAATTGCCTCCCGGATCTGCGCATAACTCACCGTCACGTGGGTACCTTACCCGAAAGTGGGTATCTCCGATCGGGAAGGTAAGCGCCGGGCGGGAGCGTTGACCCGGACGTCCGTTCACGAAAGGAACACCATGACTGTTCTCCTCACCGGTGCCACCGGTCACCTCGGCCGCCTCGTCGTCGAGAGCCTCCTCGCCCGCGGCGTCGCCGCCTCCGACATCGTCGCCGGCGCGCGCGACACCTCGAAGGCCGCCGATCTGGCCGCCCGCGGCGTCACTGTCGTGCCCCTCGACTACACGCAGCCCGAGACGATCGCAGCGGCCCTGCAGGGCGTCGACAGCGTGCTCCTCATCTCCAGCTCCGAGGTTGGACAGCGCGCCGCGCAGCACCAGGCCGTCATCGATGCCGCCGCCGCAGCGGGCGTGGCGAAGTTCGTCTACACCAGCGCACCGAAGGCGACGACGAGCGACCTCGTGCTCGCCCCGGAGCACAAGGCGACCGAGGAGGCGATCGCCGCCGCGGGTCTTCCCGCCGTGATCCTCCGCAACAACTGGTACACCGAGAACTACGCCGCCGACGTGGCGCGCGCCCGCGAGACCGGCGTGATCGCCGCGAGCGTGGGCGAGGGCCGCGTGGCCTCCGCGAACCGCGCCGACTACGCCGACGCCGCTGCTGTGGTGCTGATCGAGGACGGTCACATCGGGCAGGTGTACGAGCTCGCCGGTGACGTGGCCTGGACCTACCCCGAGCTGGCCGCGGCCGCCGCGGAGGTGCTGGGCCGCGACGTGACCTACCAGAACCTGACCCCCGAGGAGCAGGCCGCCGCACTCGAGTCGGCGGGGCTCGACGCCGGGACGGTCGGCTTCGTCGTCGCGCTCGACGCCGGCATCCGCGGCGGCGCCCTTGCCGACACCGACGGCACGCTCTCGCGCCTGATCGGACGACCCACCACTCCGCTCGTCGAGGGGCTCCGCGCGCTCGTCTGACCCGACGCCTGCGAACGGGGAGCGCGGGGCGCCGATTCAGCGATCGGCGCCCCGCGCTCGCAGGAATGGCGCAATCCCGGACTTTTCCCCACATTCGCACTAGCGAGCCGGAACCGCTTTATGAGAGCCTTCTCATAAATGGCGGACTGGGGATGACCATGATCAACACGCGCTCGCGTATCGGCGCACTCGCACTTTCGCTTGCCCTCGTCGGGGTTGGGGCTCCGGCTATGGCAGAGGAGACCACTCCCGAACCGGAGACTCTGCTCACACTGAGCGACCCGAAAGCCGTTCTCTCGCTCCCGGCCGGTGACGGCGTGCGCGACAGCGCGAGTTTCGCACTCACCGCCGACGGCGAAACGACGGTCGCGATCGATATCGTCAGTGCGGACGGCGCCACAGTCGTCACTTCGCTCGCACCGATTTCCCTCACCGCCTCGGCATTGACCGCGAACATCACGGTGAATGTCGCCGGATTGCCGGCCGGTCTCCTGTCGGTGAAGGCGACGCCGACGCTGGGCGCGCCGGTGACCTCTCCCCTGCGCGTCGGATCGGGAAAGCCGACGAAAGCCACGGTCTCGCTCAATCCCCGCACGATCCACACGTGGAGCGGGAGCTCCGCACGATCGACCGTCGCGACGGTGTCCGCGGTCGACGAGACGAACCTCACGATCCCCTTCACCGGGACGGTCACCGCCCTCGTGGGCTCGGCGAAGTACTCGGCGGCCGTGACGTCGCCGCGCGGTGCGGCAGCCACGGCGACGATCCCCGCGTCGAAGCTGAAGGCGGGGAGCGGAACGGTGACCGCCACGGTCACCGCCAATGGGGCCAAGGCGACCTCGAACGCCGCCGCGCTCACGGTGCGCACGACGGCGGTCGCGTCGACGAAGATCGCCCGCTCCACCTCGGTGGTCTACCCGACGAAAGACGGCTACAAGGACAGCGTGAAGCTCACCGTCTCGTCGACGACAACCACGGGATCAGCGATTCCCGTGACCGGAACGGTCAAGATCATCAACTCCAAAGGCAAGACGCTCAAGACGTGGAAGCTGTCGTCGAGCAAGACCTGGTCGGGCGTCTGGAACGGCAAGAGCGGTTCTCGCGTGGTGTACGGAAAGTACACCGTCAAGACATCGCTCAAAGGCCCTGAAGGGACGACTCGGACGGCGAGTACCACCGTTCAGGTGAAGAAGGGAAAGCTCGTCTCGAAGTCGCTCAAGACGACGGTCAAGGCGAACACCATCCTCACCTCCTACCTCGATCTCGGGGACTGGGACTACAACGACTGCTGGCAGAACTACTACGTGCTCGGTGACATCTTCTGCGACGGTGACGATTCGATCGATGGCCTTTCCCTGCTGGCCAGTGGCACCCGCACCGTTCCCACTGCCGTCGTCAACGCGCAGAAATACGGGGGCGCAAAGGTGCGTATCACCGCGAAGGTCTCGAGCCTGTACGGCGATGCCGCCTGGGGCTATGCGCCCGCGGGGAAGGACCTGTCCAAGTCCACCGCGATCCGTTCGACCGGCAACAACTCTCCGGGATGGTTCACGCTGCCGGCGACGACCAAGAAGCTCGATGTGCTTCTCGGCCTGGGCGAATACAGCTTCGTCGGGATCCAGACGTTCACGGTCGAGTACTCGTACAAGGTGCTGTCGACGAAGTGATGCCCGCCGCGGCGGGAAAACTGCCGCGGCGGGAAAACTGCCGCGACGGGAAGACACAGCCCGTGCGGTGGCCGTGACGCTCGCGGCGCGCTTCCCGTGCGCCGACGGGTCGGAGGTCGCCTGACTGAGCTCTCGCCCCGCGCCGGCTCAGTCGCGTCGGGCCAACACCGCACGGTAACCCGCGCGGTAGTCGGGATACTCCAGCTCTCCAAGGAGCGACCGCAGGAGCCTGCCGTCGAGCTCGATCCCGCTGCGGCCCGGCTCGGCGACGGGCGGCGGGGCCACGTCCAGCTCGGCGGCGAGGAACGTCACCACGTCGCCGAGCTGGACGGGCGCCGCATCCACGGCGTGCACCAGGGCGGGCGGGTCCGCCAGCGTGAGCAGCTGCTCGAGCGCTCGCACCAGGTCGACCTCGTGGATCCGATTGGTGCGGCGGGCGTAGTCCACGGGCGCCCCGGCGCGCACCTGGCGAAGCAGGTACTCCCTCCCGGGGCCGTAGATGCCGGCGGGACGGACGACGATCGCGCCGAAGAGCTCGATGGCGGCCCGCTCCCCTGCGAGCAGTTCCCGCGCGCGCTCCGACGTCGGCTGCGGACGATCGCTTTCGGTCACCGGGTGGCCCGGGTCCTTGCCGTCGAACACCCCCGTCGACGAGACGAAGATCACCCGTGACGGATGCGAAGGCAACACCGCCGCGAGGTGCTCCAGCTGCGCGCGGTACCCCACGCCGGCGCCGCGCCGAGGCGGCAGCGTGACGACCACCGAGTCGGCCGGGGGAAGGGATTCGCGAAGGGGGGCGTCGAGGTCGACGGCGACCGCCTCGAACACGGGCGGGAGACCGTCGATCGTGCGTCGCAACGCGATCACCCGTTCCCCGCGCATATGCAGGCGGAGGCCGAGCCGCACGCCCACCTTTCCGCACCCGACGAGGAGGGTCGTCCCCGGCCGCCGCTCGTCACCCGTCATCCGTCGCTCCCGCCCGCGCCGTTCCACGTCATGAACACGTCGACATCGTCCTCACTGTCGACGACGAAACCGTGCCGTTCATAGAGGTATCGGGCGGGGCTCCCCTGGAGGACGTTCAGGCGGGTGCGGCCCTCGAACGGCTCGGCGAGGACCGCGCGCAGCACCCGGGAACCCACCCCCACGCCCTGTCGTGACGGGGTGAGATAGAAATGCTCGATCCAGCGGACAGCGCCCTCCGGCCGCACCGTGATCGACCCGGCGTCATCGCCGCCGCAGACGATGATCCGCGTCCATCGGGGCTGGAAGGCGGCACGCATGCGGTCGCGCACGCGCACCTCGTCGAACCGGCCGAGCCTCTCGAGATCCGAGCGGAGGACATCGGCGCGCAGTTCCACGAGCCAGTCGATGTCTCCCGCGACGCTGTCACGCAGCCCGATCTCCATCCGCTCAGCCTAAGCACACCGCCGAGTGTCCACGACGCGCTGAACGCGGTGCGCCCGAGGGCGCGTGTCGTGGACACTCGGCGGGGGTGGGGTGGGGGGTGGGGGTGGGGGGACGGGACGGGGTGGGGGGTGGGTGGGGGTGGGGGGTTACTTCGGGATGCGCTTGGCGGCGGAGGTCTTGGTGACGCTCTGGTATCCGCTCTTGCTCACCGTGATGGCCACCGTGATCTTCTTGCCGGCATCCGCCTTCTTCACCGTGTAGGTCGCGCCCTTGGCACCCGCGATCGCCTTGCCGTTGCGGTACCACTGGTACTTCTTGGTCGCAGCGGGGCTGACCGTGAGGGACGCGGTGAGCTTCTTCCCCACCTTGGCCGTGCCAGTGATCTTCGCCGCGCCCACCTTCGCGAACACCTTGGCGATGGTCACCGGGGCCGACGTGACGGTCACCGACTGGTAACCGCTGCGTGAGACGGTCACGCGCACGGTGAGCTTCTTGCCGGCGTCGGCCTTCTTCACCGTGTACGTCGCGCTCCGGGCCCCGGCGATGGGCGAGCTGCCCGCGAACCACTGATACGTCTTCTTCGTGGGCTCGGGGCTCACCGACACCGTCGCGCTCAGCTTCTTGCCGACCTGCGCGGTTCCGGTGATCTTCGGGGTGGAGACACGCGTGAACACCTTCGCCACGGTCGTCGGCGCGGAGGTCACCGTCACCGTCTCATAGCCGGCTCGGGTGAGGGTGACCGCGACCGTGAGCTTCTTCCCGGCATCCGCCGCGCGCACCGTGTACGACGCCGAGGTGGCCCCGGCGATCGCCTTCCCGTCGACGGACCACTGGTAGGCCTTCGCCGCATCCGGGCTCACCGACACCGACGCGGTCAGCTTCTTGCCGACCTCCGCGGTGCCCGAGATCTTCGGGGTGCCCACCGCCGTGAACACCCGGTCGACGCTCACTGCCCCGGATGTCGCCGAGGCCGAGGTCCACCCGGCACGCGATGCCGTGACCCGCACCGAGATCTCGGCGCCACGGTCGGCGGCCACCACGAGGTACGAGCTCGACGTCGCGCCCGAGATGGCGGTGCCGTTACGGAGCCACTGGTAGTCGACGTGGTCCACCGCCGGGGTGAACTCTCCCGCCGAGGCCGTGAGGGTCTGTCCCGCGCGGGCCGTCCCGCTGATCGTGGGAGCTGCGACGACCTCGAGCACGGGCTCGACGATCCTCTCCAGCGCAGCGATCGCGTCGGTCACGAGGGTCGCGGCCTCCTCCGCCTGCTCGGCCGAGGGCGCGGAGGCAGCGAGGACGATGCGTGCCTTCTCGACGGCTCGATCGAGCACGGCCAGCGAGGCACCCGTGTAGAGCGAGCGGTCGATGTCGTCGGCCTGATCGACGACCGCGGCCAGCGCGGCGGTGTCGACGGTCGAGGGCGCATACTCAACCAGCGCGAAGTCGTCGAAGGTGCCCCAGGCGCCCGCCGAGGCGTTCGTGAGCGATCCGGAGACCTGCGCTTCGCCGTTCGCGCCCACCTGCACGACCACGCTGGAAGGGTTGTGCTCCCCCCAGGCCGTCAGCGACAGGGGCGTCTCGAACGTGCCCTCCGAGGTCACCGCCCGCAGCGTCGCCGCGCCGGAGGTGAAGGCGCCGCCGTGGGCAACGGCCGACAGCTGGTAACTGCCCGGCTCGAGGCCCGTCACCGTCTGGCTGACCGCCGTGGAGAACGAGTTGCCGGAGTAGAACTTGAACGCGCGCGTACCGGACGAGGCATCCGTCGTCGCGGCGATCGACCCGCCGGTCCCGGTCACGGTCCACGGAGCGGTCCCCGATTCGAAGCCGGGGTTGCCGACGTGGTTGGTCGTCGATGCGGTGACCGTCACGGTCGCCGTGGCGGTGAGGCCCCCGGCGACGGCTCCGGACACGGTGTAGATGCCGGGGCTCGTGATCCACGACACCGCGTCGGACCACTCCACCGCTGCGGATCCGGTGGACCCGTCGTTGTACTCGACGGTCACGGTGGTGGGGAGGGCGATGTCCGATGCGCGGGGGAACGTCAGCGACACCGGCTGGACGCCCACCGCCTCGCGCGGCGCCGTGGCTCCCGTGTAGACGTACTCGAACGTCGACAGCGACGACAGCGGCGTGCCGTCGGCGGCGAACAACGCCTGGTTGTCCCACGCCGAACCGCCGTAGTAGACGCCCGCATCCGCGGGGTCGTACTCCGCGGCCGCCGAGCTCGCCCAGCCCGAGCCATCTCGTTCCCACAGCGCCTTGTTGGCCTCCAGCGCACTGGGCGGACCGACCGGAAGCCACGCGGGCTCCCAGTAGTAGACGCCGAGGCCCGCGCCGTTGTCGACCTGGCTGACCGCGGCGATCACGTCGCGGAGCGCGCGAGACTGCCCCTGCACCGAGACCGGGTACTGCGTGGCCGCGGCAGCGGTGCGAATGACGTTGGGGTGGCCGTCCGCGTCGTCGAGCGTGTACGCCCACGACGTCTCGGCGACGATGACCTTCTTGCCGTACTGGTTGACGATCTTGTTGAGCTCGTTGGTGAGGTTGGCGAGCGTGCCGTGCCAGAACGCGTAGTACGACGAGGCGAAGACGTCATAGTCGACGCCGTAGGTCTGCAGCGTCGCGGCGAACGTCGTGTAGTTGGCGCGGTTGGGGTTGGTGAAGTGGACGGCGACGAGAGCGTCGGGGAAGACCTGCCGGACGGCTTCCGATCCCGCCTGGAAGATCTGCGCGATGTTGGCCCACGAGGTCTCCCCCGCGACACCATTCGTGGTCTCGTTGCCGACCTGCACCATGCGCACGTCGACGCCCTCGTCCTTCATGAGGGTGAGCGCGTCGATCGTGTAGGCCTTGGCCGCGGCAGCCTTCTGCGCGATCCCGAGCCCCGCCCACGCCTTCGGCGCCTTCTGCTTGCCGGGGTCGGCCCAGAAGTCGGAGTAGTGGAAGTCGACGAGCACGCCGAGCCCCGCCGCCGTGGCCAGCTTGCCCATCTCCGCGGCACGTTCGGCGTCGACGGTGCCGCCACCGTAGCCGGCGCCCGTAGTGGAGTTGTACGGGTCGTTCCACACCCGGAGCCGGACGTCCGTGACGCCGTGGTCGGCGAGCACCTCGAAGAGGTTGGCCGGCTGACCGGCGTCGTCGCGGAAGACGACGCCCGAGTCGATCAGCGAGAGGTAGGAGGAGATGTCCACGCCCATCGTGAAGTCGGGCGACAGCCCGTCGACCTTCTCCACGGAGATGTCGGCGTCGACCGGGCCGGTATCGGCCGCCATCGCGGGAGTCGCGCTGACTCCCAGAATCAATGCGGCGGCTGTGCCGAGAGCGGCCAGACGCACCCAGTGCTGTCTCACGTTGCTGTCATCCCATCTTCTTCGAGGGGTCCGAGTGTCCGAGCGGCGACCATGCTGCACGCGGAGGAACTGTGACCGGTCACAGTCTGTAACCGGTCACAGTCTAGAGGTACCGCTCCTGCGCCTGCAACGGCCGAGTGTCCACGACGCGCGGAGCGGGGGCTCCTCGGGTGCGCGCGTCGTGGACACTCGGCGGGGGTGGGGCGGGTCAGACGTCCTGGAGGCGACGACGACGGAGCACCACGATGAGGGTTCCGACGAGGATCGACAGGATCCCGGCCGCGATGGGCAGCATCGCGACGGTCGACCCCGTGTCGACCAGGCCCCCCGGCGGGATGTCCGGGACGCCGCAGGCGGTGTCCGCCGCGGACAGGCCGTTGTGCGTGACGGCCGCCGTGTTGGCGAAGCCGCCGCGGTCGGAACCGTCGCCGGTCGGGCAGGTGACCGTCGTCGTGTCGATCCCGTTCTCGGCGACCTCCGCCGTGACGGTGACCTCGAAGGTGTGGGTCTCCCCCGCCGCGAGAGTGCCGTCGGCGACGCGAACAGCCGGGGCGCCGTCCGACTCCTGACCGGTGAAGCCGTCGTTCAGGGTCACTCCGTCGGGCCCGGCGACGTCGACGTCGAGCACCGTGATCCCCGTCCCGTAGCGCAAGCGATCGGTGAGGGTGTAGTCACCCGCCGCCGCCCCGTCGTTCACGACGTCGATCTGGTACGCGATCGACCACACGCCCTCGCGCAGCTCCTTCGGGGCGCCCACCAACGACTTCGCGATCGAGATCGAGGGCAGTTCCGCACACGCGGTGTCCTCCTGGGTTCCGCCCGACGGATCGGTGAGCGTGGCGACGTTGTTCAGACCCTGAGCCAGCCCGTTGCTCCCGGGAGGGAGCGTGCACGCCGTCGATCCCGTGCCGTCGGCCCCGATCGTCGTCGGGTCGATCCATAGCGGCACCGAGACGATCACGGCGACCGTGTAGACGTGCGGCGCGTAGCCCTCGTCGTCGAGACCGGCCAGCGCGACGTCCGAGGCGATGCGCGGCTGCTCCGCACCGTCGAAGCCGGCCTCGATCGTCACGCCCTCGGGCCCGGCGACGGACACGTCCGTCACCTCGGCAGCCTCGAGGAACCGGAACGTGTCGTCCAGGTCGTACGTGGTCGCCTCACCCCCGACGTTGCCGACGGTCAAGGCGTAGACGACGCGCCACGCGCCCTCTCCGACGGGCTCGGCCGAGACCAGCTCCTTGTCGAGGGTCGGCTGACCCGGACGCACGCATGCGTCGTCATCGCCCTCGATGCCGTTCCACGAGACCTGAGCGACGTTGTTGAGCGCGCCGGCAACCGTGCCGCCGGGGCCCGTGCAGGCGTCGCTCGATCCCAGCTCCACATCGGTGAGCACAGCGGAGTAGCGGACGACGACCGTATAGACGTGCGTCGCGCCGGCGGCGATCTCCTGGCCGGTCACGAGGCGCGGCTGGTCGAGGCCGTCGAACGTCTCGTCGAGCTGAGCGCCCTCGACGTCGGTGGTGACGTCGACGATCTCCTCCACCGTGACGCCCTCTCCCGGCGCGAGGCGGTCATCGAGGTCGTACTGCCCCTCGGCCTGCCCGGAGTTGGTGACCCGGATGCGGTAGCTGACGTCGTAGACGCCGGCCTCGCCCGCCACCGGCACGACCGCACCGGCGACCTCCTTGACGATGTCGATCAGCGGCAACGTCGCGCAGGCGTCGTCTCGGCTGTCCTCGCCGTTGTGCGAGAGCCCGGCCGTGTTCGCGAGCGCGCCGCTCTGGTCGGAACCCGGCTCGGGACAGGTCAGCCCGGCCGGAGCGCTCCCCTCGAGCACGGCGTCGTCGAAGGTCACGACGACTTCCACGCGGTAGACGTGCGCCTCCCCGGCGGCGAGCGCCTGATCGCGGACGATGTCGTTCTGCTCCGCGCCGGCCGTGCCGGTGCCGGTCCACGACGCGAGCGTGTCGACCCCGTCAGGTGCCGAGACGACGGCGGCGGAGACGATGTCAATCCCCTCGCCGTAGCGCAGGCGGTCGTCGAGGTCGTAGTCGCCCGAGGCGGAACCGGCGTTGGTGACGGTGAGGTCGTAGGCCAGCGTCCAGGTGCCGTCGCCGTTGGCGATCGGCCCCTCGGCGACCTCCTTGTCCAGGAGCAGCCACGGCAGGCCCGCGCAGTCCTCGTCCTCGGCGACGATGCCGTTGTAGCTGACCGAGGCCGAGTTGGCGAGGCCCCCGTCCGCTCCGCTGCCGGCGGGAGCGCACGCCAGCGACTCCGTGGACACCGCCGCCCCATCGAGCTCGACGGTGACCTCCACACGGTAGGTGTGGGTGCCTCCCGCGGCGAGCGTCACGGACGACGCGATGCGGTTCGCTTCGGCGCCCGGCTCACCCAGACCCGTCCACGTGGTGGCCGGAGTCACGCCCTCCGGCGACGAGACGATGCGCGATTCCCGCACATCGATGCCCTCGCCGTAACGGAGCCTGTCGTCGAGGTCGTACTCACCGACGTCTCCGCCCACGTTCTCCACGACGAGGTCGTACGCGATCGTCCACGTGCCGTCGCCGTTCGGCGTCGGTCCGGAGGCGATGGACTTGTCGATCGTGAACGCCGCCACGCTGACGCAGGCCTCGTCGTCGTCGGTCAGCCCGTTGTGACCCACCTGCGCGGTGTTCGACAGACCCGACGAGCCCTCCGGCGTCTCGCTGCCGCAGGCGCTCACGACGGGGACTCCCTCGCTCGCCCCGATCCCGATCAGCACGCGGATCCGGTAGGTGTGGGTCGCGCCCGCACCGAGCTCGACGCCTTCCGCGATGACGTTCTCCGGTGATCCGGCGGTGCCGAGTCCGGTCCAGTCGTCATTGGTCGTGACGCCGTCGGGCGCGTCGGTGAGCTCACGCTCGATCACCTCGAGCGAACCCGTCGGCGTCATGCCGTCGACGAGGTCGTACTCACCGGCACCGGCCCCGCTGTTGGTCACGGTGAGGAGGTAGTCGATGCTCCAGGTGCCATCGCCCTCGGGCGTCGGGCCCCCTGCGACCGCCTTGACGATGTCGATGGAGGGGAGAGCGGCGCATGCGGCGTCGTCCTCGGTCGTTCCGTCGACCTTGGTGAGTGTCGAGGTGTTGGTGAACGCTCGCGCCTCGGAGCTGCCGTCGGCACCACACGCCGTGGGGTCGTCGTCGCCGCCCACGCCGTCCAACTGCAGCGGCGCATCGGCGATCACGCGGAGCTCATAGACGTGCGGCTCATAGCCCTCGTCGTCGTTGCCGGCGAGGTAGACGTTGGTCGCGATCCTGACGTTGTCCTGTCCGTCCCAGGCGGGGTCGAACAGTTCCACGCCGTCGGGGGCCGAGGTGACCTCTGCCGAGACGACGTCGACCTGGTCGGTGAATCGGAGCTCATCGACGAGCGAGTACGTCGTCGACGGAGTGTCCTGGTTCGACACGGTGAGCCGGTAGTCCAGCTGCCACTGGCCGTTGCCGATCGGCGTTGCGCTGACGAGCTCCTTCTCGTGGGTCGGGTCGCCGACGACGCGGAATCCGGCCGGGTCGCAGGGGATGGTCGGCGCGATCTGCGAGTCGGCCGGGATCGCGGCCTCCGCGCAGGCCGTGTTCACGACGGTGTCGGCGATCGGGTTCTCGATCACGAACGAGAAGGTGTGATCCTCCGAGTCCCCCGGTGCGAGCTCGGCGATCGTGAAGGATCCGAGCTCGGGGTACTCGTCGTCCGAGATCTCGAGGTCCGTCAGCGTTCCCTGACCGGTGTTGGTCACCCGGATGAGGAACTCGACGGTGTCGCCGATGTGGAAGGTCGGATAGGTCGCAGCATCGTTGGCATCGATCCACTCGCCGTCCTCATCGCGGACGTACTTCTTGAGGTCGGCGGAGTAGTAGTTGGCGATCGTCGTCTCGTCCGAGGTGCGCATGACGAGACGCGTGTTCTCGGCGCGACCCTGCGCGCGGTTGACCAGAACGTCGCCGCCCGCGACGCCGTCGGTGACGATCGGCACGGTGAACGCGTAGGTCGCCTGCGGGGCGAGGGTTCCGGTGATCACCCGGACGGCGGTGGCGCCGGGCTGGAAGGTCGTCGACCACCCCACCGTGTTGCCGCCGGGGTTCCCCGCCGAGCCGTTGCTCACGTGCGCCGGGTCGTCGGAGAGGAGCGCGGGCGGCGTCGTCGTGTAGTACACGGTCGCCCCCGGCGCGACGATCGGACCCGACAGCTGATACGAGCCGGCGAAGTCGGTGCCCCGGCCGTCACCCACGTAGGGGAGGATGTCGATCGTGTCGGTGAAGGCCTGCGGAAGCGGGTCGCGGGAGATCACGCTGACCGTCCACGATCCCTCACCGACGCCGTCGCCGGCGACGTTGGGGATGTAGCTCTGGTCGGCGGTCTTCACGATGCGCGTGATGCCAGCGTCGTTCGAGGTGACCGTGGCGCGCGCGGTGTCGGAGACCTCGCCGTAGGTGGCGGTGACGGTGTTGGTCAGCGTCTCTCCACCGGCGATCGTCGGCGCGAACGTCGTGTCGTACGACAGGGTCTGCTCGGTGTTCGTGGGGACGTCATTCAACGTCCACGTGAGCGTCTGCTGACCCCCCGCGGTGGTCACGACCGGCTCGGGCGAAGCGCTGCCCGCAACGTAAGTCACGCCCTCTGGAAGCACGTCGCTCAGCACGTACCCATCGACCTCCGGCGCAACCTGACCGGTGCCATCGGCGGAGTAGGTGAGCGTGTAGGTCGCCGTCGTCTCACCGGGGGTGATCACCGCGGGGGAGACCGCCTTGGCGACGTTCGGCTCGACGCCGATGATCCGCAGGATGTCGCGGTGGTGACCCGTGAACGGATAGCGCGTTTCCGGGGTCCGCGTTCCCACGTCGGGGATATCAGAGACAGACATGCTGCGGTTCGGGTAGTACCAGGGAGGGTTGGCCGAGCTCGGCCCGGTGTAGGCCGACCACATCCAGACGTCCTGACCGACCGCGACGTCATCCTTGATGCGCTGGTATGTGTCGAGGAACACGCGCGACGTGGCGGGAACGTCGGTGCTCGGGTTGTAGAGCACCCGCACCGCGCGGACGGTGGAAAGGTCCGCAGGAACAGTCGCCGACCACCCGGTCGTCCCGTCACAGCCTTGCCAGGCATTGGGGTCGTAGCTCGCACTGAGCGGGTTGAGCAACGCCGCTGTGCCGGTGTAGTACTCGATCGTCCCCGGTAGAGGAGCGTTGTTGTTGTTCGAGTCATAGAAGCTCGCACTGGTGAAGGTCACATACCGGGTATCCAGAATGTTGCAGTTACCCGCGATCGGCCCCGGTGTCGCGACATTCGCAATCGAGAGCGACGAGCGGGAACGCACCTCGGTGCCGGTCGCCACCCTCAGCGTGTCCGACCACGACGATGTGTCGCCCCATCCGCCATAGTTCACACCAATCGACCAGGGGTTGGTCGACGAGTTGTTGGACGCGTCATCAGCGCTCGTCGTGCCGTCAACAGCGGTGTAGGTCACGGGTGCCGCCGCAACGGTGACGCTCCCCTGCGTCTCTTCGCTGGAGACTCGGATCCAGAAGGCACCGGATGCAATCGCCTGTCGATCCGTGGGGAGGGCGTTGCCGACTGAGTCACGAGTCGGCACCTGGGTCTTGCTGTAGTCGAGTCCGCTGATCACGAGTCGATACGTGGTGTTGGTCAGACGCGTGAGCGTACAGGTGGCGGCAGGAGCCATCTGGTCAGCCGAATGCGTGCCTCCGGACCAGGGGTGCCCCGAGGCCGACGACGTGTCGAACGGGCCACAGGCGTTCGACAACTGCACCGTCGGAGCGCCATGCGTGTTCGTCACCGTCAGGTCGTAGGTGACGCTCGCGGGACCGGCCGGGCCGTCCGTGCCGTGGAAGATCGTCCAGTTGAACCGGAGATCGCGCGTCGTGGTTCCAATGTTGCGCTGGTTCGAGTTCGCTCCGAAGGCGATGTCCATCATGAACGGGTTGGCGACCTCGAGCGGCGGAAGGGCGACGGCCGGAGCGCCGGGGATCTCGGCCGTGACACTCACCTGCTCGCCCGAGAGAGCCGTCACGCGCATACCGCTCGTGAAGGTGATGGCCGATCCGTCGAAGCGGGTGCCGAGGTCACAGACCAGCACGGTTCCGTCGGCGCTGATCGTGGAGGTGGCCGGAGCACACACCGCGGGGACATCCTCGAAGATCGCACCCGTGGCCGTGACGGTGGCGAGGATCGGGTCGTCGGTGGGCTCGTTGCCCGGAGCCGGCTGATCGTCGTTGACGTTGAGCCACCACCGAGCGTTTACGACGTCGTCCGTGCGGACCGTGTCGGGTGGGAGCGGGGTGTCCTGGGCCCACTGGCCCTCGAGTTCGAACACGCTCGCTGCCTGGGCCGACGCAGCGGTGCCGACGGAGAGCAATGAGGCCACCAAGGCGCCCACGGTGACGAGCACGGCACCACGCCGCCCTCCGTCTCGTCGCCCGCCGCGCCGGCGACCATCATCGCGGAGGTGTCGAGCGGGGACTCGCATCATCGAACGTGCCACGGGGGGACCTTTCACATCGACCTCTTCTCGCCGACGAGCGAGAGCAGTCATCGCGCTCGGGGGGGCACGCGACGATCCTTGCCATGGTCACAGGGTTCTCACAGACGGGACCGAAAATGGTCCGCTGTTTGGTACGCGCATCATCCGCGGCGCTTCTCCCGCGACGGTTCTCCGATGGCGGGTCACGCGTCGGCGAGCAGACCCTCTCGGCGAGCGGCGGCGAGAGCGGCCTGACGGTCGTTGACCCCGAGCTTGGCGTACACGGCGGCCACCTGTTTCTTGACGGTGTTCACCGAGACGCTCAACGCGGCGGCGGCATCGGCGAGACGTGCATGCTCGTCGATGGCCCGCAGTACTGCGGTCTCCCGCGGCGAAAGGGTGACCAGCGCGCCCTCCCGCGGGTACACCTCTCGGACGGCGCGGACGCGCTGGACGTCCTCGGCGGCGAGCACGACGGGGTACTCGACCGACAGCGCGTCGAATGCATCGCGACGC
The DNA here is from genome assembly GCF_001620065.1 of Microbacterium sp. TNHR37B. Lineage (GTDB taxonomy): Bacteria > Actinomycetota > Actinomycetes > Actinomycetales > Microbacteriaceae > Microbacterium. Next base: position 1,298,782 of record NZ_LQGV01000003.1, on the reverse strand, counting down.
ATGCCGGCGAAGGGAACCAGCGTCGCGATCTCGCCCGCCAGGCCGCCCGCACGCGCGAACGACTCCCCCGCCAGGGCATGGTCTCCGGCGGCCCATGCCGATCCGGCGAGGATCGCCGCCAGCTCCGCTCGGTCGCGCGGTGACAGCTCGGCGCTCCACCCGAACCCCGTGGCCTCGGCGTGGACTCCGACATGGTCGCCGACGATCGCGGCCATCCGGGCGCGAGGAACGGAGAGGACCACCGAGGGCGCCACCGACTCGTCGAAGAACCTCCGGGCCCGGTTGACCTCCCCGAGCGCGAGGAGCAGATCGGCGAACGTCCGGTCCAGAAGCCGGCGGATGCGCCCCTGCGGCGGCAGAGTCGGCGGCGCCGATGCGCGCAGTCGTGAGACTTCGCCGATCATGACGGCCGGGGAACCGAACAGCAGGGCCTGTCGAGTGCGGGTGGGCAGGAGCAGGGGCCACTCGTCGAACGCGGTCCGCGACAGTGCGCGATGATCCAGCACTCCCGCGGGCGAGGGATCGAGTCGATCGAAGCGCAGCAGCGCCCGAGCGACATCTGCCGGATAGCGGACCAGGTCGCCGTAGGGACCGTGATCGCTGTCGAGCTCGTCCAGGCGCCGCAGGAGCTCGCGCGTCTGCGCCGTCTCGCCGCGGATGGCACGGGCCGCCGCCGCCGACGCTGCGGCGATCGCCGCGATGAACTCCGCACCCGCGAGAGGCGCGGCCGCGACCGACTCCAGCCTCGGCACGCCCTCCGGGTCACTGTGCGACGCCTCGGTGAGACCGCGCTGCAGCCGCAGCCACGCGGCCGCCGCCGTCGTCGCGAGGGGCGGATGGGCACGATCATCGAGTCGCCGACACAGCCGCAGAGCCTCCTCATAGGCGTACCCGCGACGGTGCGCGATGACCGCGCTGCTGACCACGAGAGCATCGGTCGCCGAGGCCGGCGCGGCGGTGGGCGCAGGCGCCGACCATCCCAGCTGCTCGTAGGAGCGAGGACCGGTGACAGGGTTCTGCAGCGCTGACAGCACCGACGCGGCGAGTCGCACGCCGGCGTCGGCGGATCCGAGCCCGCGGGTCCGCTCGACGAACGACGGGACGACGCGAGCGCTCAACCGTCGCGTCAGCGCCGGCCAGTGCTCGACCCAGAGCCGCCCGAGCAGGTCGTCGTCTGCGGCCGACGAGGCGTGCCGGACGGCGGCGACCAGGGCCTCGTCGTCGTGAGCCGCATGGGGCAGGAGGCTCCGCGCGGCCGCCGAGTGCAGGGTGTCGAGGTGAGCTGCGAAGTGTCGTCGCCCCGCCTCAGCGAGCACCTCGCCGATGAGAGGCGGAAAACGCCACGCAGCGGGCCCGGCACCTCCCTGGGGACGGAGGAAGCCCGCCGACACCAGTGAGGCGAGCGACTCGTCGACGCGTCCGGAGGGGGACGCCGCGCTGACGCTGTCGACGACCACCCGCGCGATATCGACCGTCACGTGCTCAGCGAGCGCGAACAGCATCGCGTGGCCCATCGTCTCGGGATCGGCCGGGAACGCTTGAGTGTGGACGAAGCTCAAGCCGGCGAGCCGGGCGGCGTCGCCGGAGAGACGACCGGCGACCGCGCGGGCAAGGCCGATCCACCCCGCGGTGTCGGCCACGAGCTCTTCCGCCTCGTCGTCGGTGAGCAGCTCTCCCCAGCCCCACGCGGCCTCGCGCAGATCGGCCGCGTCGACGCGGAGCTCGCGCTCGTCGATGACCGCGAGCGTCGCGCCTCGCGAGGGCAGCCGGTCGATGACGGGGTGGTGGCGCCTCGAGATGACCACGAGGCGTGTCCCGGCTGCATCGAGGACCTCGAGCAGCGCGTCGAGCGCATCGAGATCCCGGACGCGGTCGGCGTCATCCAGCACGACGATCGCGGGGCCGCCGCCGGCCCCCGCCCCTCGCCCCTCGCGAATCTCCGGCGGAACCTCTCCGTCCAGCCACAGCACGCGCTGCCCGTGATCGCGTCGGGTGCGAGCCCACGCGGCGACCAGCGTCGTCTTGCCCGAGGCGACCGGACCACGAACGAGGGTCACATCGGCCCCCGCATCGAGGCGGGCATGCAGCCGTTCCTGCGAACGCTGCGTCGGCTGATGAAGGGTCACGCGCATCCTCGGAGCTGGGTGGGTCCGGTGACGACAGAGATCGGGCGACTCCCGTCTCGACGTCCAGCATGGCCCGCACCCGCATCGCCATGACGCCGACCCGTCCGCCATGCGGAGATCGAACGCCGGACTGCGGATTCCGGCGAACGCCACCGACGCCACCGACACGGCCGAGTGTCCACGACGCGCCGGGTTTGGGCCGGGCCGGGCGGCGCGTCGTGGACACTCGGCGGTGGGGTTGACGTCCCCCGCGCGGCTGAGGATAATTCTCGGCGGGACACCCGTCCCACGTGAGGATTGCTACTGCACGGCAGGCGAGACCTCCATCACGATCCATTCGTGGTGTGAGGTCTTTTTTGTTGCCCGCAGGCGAGACTTCCGCAGATCATCCAATGAAGGAGGAGCCGTGGTCACCACGGACACGGATGCGACTCTCGCGCGAACGATCGGCGATCTCGTCGGTGGAGCCGAGAACGTCGCGTCGGTACACAACTGCACGACCCGACTGCGCTTCGTCGTGCGCGACGAGGGCAAGGTCGACTTCGATCGGCTGAACGACACCCCCGGCGTGCTGCAGACGGTCCGCGCGGGCGGACAGGTGCAGGTCGTCATCGGCACCCACGTCGACCAAGTGCGCGACCGCCTCGTCGCGCTGCCCGGCTGGTCCCGCCTCGACGACACCGCCGAAGCGACGGGGAAGCGCCGGCCGCTGGACGTCGTGTTCGACTTCCTCGCGGCGACGTTCCAGCCCCTGATCCCCGCGATCACCGGAGCAGCCCTCGTGCAGGTGCTCGTGCTGCTGCTCACCCAGTTCGGCGTGCTCGCGGCCGACAGCCCGACCGCGGCGGTGCTCACCGCCACCGGAAACGCGGTGTTCTTCTTCCTCCCCGTCTTCGTGGGCTTCACCGCGTCGCGCAAGCTCGGAGCCAACCCGTTCGTGGGCGCCGCGATCGCCGCCGCTCTGCTGCACCCCGCCTTCACCGCGATCGGCGAGCAGGGATCGGTGGCGCAGGCGTTCGGGCTGCCGCTGTTCATGTACTCCTACGCCAGCTCGATGTTCCCGGCCCTGCTCATGGCGCTGGCCCTCGCGGGCTTCGACCGCCTCCTCAAGCGCGTGCTGCCGCGGGCCCTGCAACAGGTGTTCGTGCCCACGCTGGAACTGCTCATCCTCGTGCCGCTCACGGCCCTCGTGTTCGGGCCGATCGGCGTCGTCGTCGGACAGGGAATCGGCGAGGGGCTCGCCTGGCTCAGCACGAACGCTCCGCTCGTCTTCTACGTCGTGGTCCCGGCGCTCTGGGTCTTCCTCGTCGCGATGGGCATCCACTGGGCGCTCATCTCCATCGCCCTCGTCGAGCTCGCCGCCGGGAGCAGCGTCATCATCGGCGCGGCGTTCGGGTACCAGTACGCGATCTTCGGCGTGGCGCTCGGCATGGTCATCCGTGCCGCGCGCGAGCGTAACGGGAAGCTCCGCGACACGGCCGTCGCCGCCACGATCTCGGTGGGGATCGGCGGGATCACCGAGCCGACGCTCTACGGGCTCGTGCTCCCCTTCCGTCGCGTGCTCATCATCCAGATGATCTCGGCCGCCGCGTCGGGCCTCGTGCTCGGCATCTTCGGCGTCTACGGCGTCGGCTTCAGCCCCGCGCCGATCCTGGCGCTGCCGCTACTGGTGCCGGTGGTCGGAGCCGTCATCGCCCTCATCGTCGGCCTCGTGGTGCCGATCGTCCTGCTGCAGGTGTGGGGCTACCAGAAGAAGGGCACGGCCTCCGCGGAGTCCGCCGACGCCGAGGCCACGCAGTCTCCGGTCCTCGGCTCCGGCTTCCGCGGCCTCGTCGACGGTGCTGCCCGCACCGCCACGGTCGTGGTGGGGGCGCCCCTCGCCGGCACGGTGCTGGCGCTCGCACAGACCCCCGACCCGATCTTCTCGGGAGGGCTCATCGGACCCGGCGTCGCGATCGACCCCACGGGTGATCGGGTCGTCGCCCCCGTGGGCGGCACCGTCGTGGCCGTACCGGCCACCGGTCACGCGATCGGCATCCGCACCGACGAGGGCGTGGAGCTACTCATCCACGTCGGGATCGACACCGTGCGACTCGAGGGCAAGCACTTCACGACCCGCGTCGTGCAGGGGCAGCGCGTGGCGGCCGGCGACCTCCTCGTGGAGTTCGACGCCGCCGCGATCTCGGCGGCCGGATACTCGCTCGTCACCCCCGTCGTGGTCACCAACCTCGGCGGCGACCAGCGCGTCGACCTCCGCGCCGAGGGCGCAGTGGCCGAGCGCGATCCTCTGTTCACCATCCACCCGGCGTCCGACTAGCCACCTCCTGGCGGGGCCGGCGACCCGACGCCGGCCCCGCCCCACCGCAGACGAGAGTCTCATGCGCACCATCACGAAGATCTTCAACAACAACATCGTCAACGCCGTCGACGCCGACGGCGAGGACGTCATCCTCGTGGGAGCCGGCGTCGGCTACCTCACGAGCAAGGGCAAGCCGGTCGACGAGTCCCGCGTCGAGCGGGAGTTCCACCTCACCGGCGTCGGCCGCAGCGGCGCATTCCGCGTGCTGCTGGAGGTGCCCTACCCCGTGCTCCACGCCACGACCCGCGTGTCGGAGATGCTGTCGAAGACCTACGGCATCGAGCTCCCCTCGCCCGTGGAGGTGGGGCTTGCCGACCACATCGCGCAGTCCATCCGGCGTATCGACGACGGCATCCCGCTCTACAACTCGATGTTGTGGGAGACGAAGATGACCTACCCGAACGAGTTCGCGATCGCCCTCCACGCCCTCGACGTCATCCATGCCGAGCTCGGTCGCAAGCTCCCCCTCGACGAGGCCGGCTTCATCACGCTGCACCTCGTCAACGCCGGCCTCGTGGGCGATCCCGGCCGCGCGATGACCCTCGGGACGACGATCCGCGCGCTCATCGACATCGTGCGCGAAGACCTCGGCATCGAGGTCGACGGATCGACGACGGCGAGCGCGCGCTTTCTCACGCACATCAAGTTCGTCGTGCAGCGCCTGACCCGGCACCGCGTCCACCACGGCGCCGCCGACGAGTACTACGCGGCTCTCATCGCCGACAACGCCGACCTCTACGCGTGCGCGGAACGCATGGGCGCATACCTGGACTCCACCTTCGAGGCGGGGGTGACCGACGAGGAGAAGATCTACCTGCTCCTGCACCTGATCACCCTGCGCGACGAACAGCGTCGCGACGCCGAAGCCGGCACCACCGCACCCGCACCCGCACCCGCACCCGCACCCGAGAAGTGAGACAGCCATGACCGCCCTCATCGTCCAAGCCGACGACATCGCCATCACCCACGGGACGACTCTCGGGATCCTCGATGCGATCTCCGACGGGATCGTCCGCGCCACCGGCATGTTCACCAACTGTCCCGATGCGGAGTTCGCCGCGCAGCGGCTCAGGGAGCTCGATGGCGTGGATGTCGGGATCGATGTGAACTTCGTGACGGGGTTTCCGCTGCTTCCCGCCACGGAGGTGCCGGGTCTCGTGACCGAGTCGGGGCGCTTCCGCTCGTCCGGAGAGATCCGGGAGGCGTATCGCGTCGTGGGCGGCGACGCCGTCTACACCGAGTTCGCCGAGGAGCCCTTCGACCCGGAACAGACGGCCGCCGAAGCCGCCGCGCAGATCGAGCGGTTCTTCGGGCTCATGGGCCGCCCGCCCGCCTACGTGCACCACCACTCGCTCGTCTCCCCCGTCTCCGACGAGGTGGTCCGTCGCGCGGCGGCCGACCTGGGTGTGCCCTTCGTCGACGACCTGTACCGCACGGGCGGCCTGCCGCTCCTGCCCAACGACTGGTACGCCAAGCCCTTCCCGCTCGACGATCAGGCCCGCGCCGACGCGGTGGGGGCCATCGACCGGCTGCTGCCGACGATCCTCTCGCACGAGGTGAGCCTGTTGATCGTGCATCCCGGTTACGTGGATGCGGAGATCCTCGACCTCAGCAGCTACTCGATCATCCGGGCGCGCGACCTGGAGCTGGTGACCTCGCCCGCCGTGCGGCGACGCCTCGACGACGCCGGCGTGGAGATCGTCCGTCTCACCGACGCGCTTCCCGCTTAGCGGACGTTCGCGGGCGCCTGCCCCGGTCGGTGCGGAGCGGTGGACTGGCGCGGGATGAGCGACGGTAGCGCGACCAGCGTCTGCGTTGAACTCTCTCCGAGCAGGAGCTCGACGGCGTTAGCCGCGATCTGATCGAACGGGGTGTGTACGGAGGTCAGCGGCACGGGTAGCTGCGCGACGAGTGGGATGTCGTTGTACCCGACAATCGAGAGCTCTTCGCCGACACGGATGCCCAGGGAGTAAGCGACGCTCAGCACCCCGACGGCCAGGTTGTCGTTGGCGGCGAAAATGGCCGTGGGCCGCGAGTCCCCCTCGAGCAGCTGGCGCCCGGCGTCGATGCCGTGCTGCAGCCCGTACCCGACGGCGAGGATGCGGTCGTCGGCGAGCGCCACTCCCGCTTCGGCCGCGGCACGGGCCGCGCCCGCGCGACGATCGCGGCCGCTGGAGGTGAACCATGGGCCTGTGATGACGCCGATGTCGCGATGGCCGAGGTCGAGCAGGTGCCTGAGCGCGAGGTATCCGCCGGTCTCGTCGTCGCCGAGCGATGACGGACTCACGCGGTCGGTGCGCAGCGCGAGGACGTGCGGCACCCCGCGCGAGCGGAGCGAAGCGGGGAGCTCGTCGTCGAGTCGCGCGGTGGCCAGGATCAGCCCGTCCACGCCGCGATCGAGCAGCGTCTCGGTGGCGCGGCGTTCCGCGTCGGGGTCGTCGCCGCAGGTCGCGACGACGGCGAAGTAGCCGCGCTGACGAGCGACGCGCTCGATCGCCTCGAACATCATCGCCATCACCGCGTCGGTCAGTCGGGGAACGAGGACCCCGACTGTGCCCGTCGCACCCCGCCGGAGGTTGGAGGCGAAGACGTTCCGGCGGTATCCCAGCTCGTCGGCGACGGCGCGCACGCGTTGCGCGGTCGCCGACTTCGACGGCGGTGTGCGCTCGTCGAGGATCCTGCTCACGGTGGAGATGCTCACCCCTGCCACCTCGGCGACCTCCCGCAGGGTCACCGGCCCCCCGTCGCGATGGCGCGATCCCGGCCCCGCGTGCGGTGTGCTCATCGATGCGCCCTCCCCGTCGCCGCGCACAGTCTAGCCAGACCCGGAGACGGCACCGGATCCTGCGAGCCGCGAAGGGGTTGACAGGAACTCATGTCCCCACAATACTTGCAAACGTTAATGCAAACGTTCCCGCCAACGTTCTCAGTTCGGTGGATCTCGACGAAGAGAAGGAGCCTCCCATGGTCCTCGACCTCCGCGGCCTCAACCCCGCCCCCGTCACCCCTTTCACGGAAGACGGTGACGTCGACTACGCAGCGATCCAGCGACTGGGATCCTGGCTCGGCTCGCTCGACGGCGTGAAGAGCCTCGTCGTGCTCGGTCACGCCGGTGAAGGCACCTTCCTCACCGAGGAGGAGCAGCTCGACGTCATCCGCGCCTTCCGCGACTCGGTCGATGACCGGCTGCCGATCATCGCCGGCATCACGAAGGAAGGAAACCTCACCGCCGCCAAAGAGGCCAAGGCGGCCGCCGACGCCGGTGCGAAGGGGGCGCTCGTCTACCCCTCGCACGGTTGGCTGCGCTTCGGTTTCCAGTCCGGCGCACCGCAGACCCGCTACCGCGCGATCTGGGAGGAGTCCGGCCTGGAGGAGATCCTGTTCCAGTACCCCGACAACACCAAGGCTTCCTACGACCTCGACACCCAGCTCGAGATCGCGGGGCAGGAGGGGGTCAACCACACCAAGAACGGTGTCCGCAACATGCGGCGGTGGTACACCGAGATCCCCGCCCTGCGGGCCGCCTACCCGGAACTGCAGATCCTGTCGTGTCATGACGAGTACCTGCTGCCGACGATGTTCGACGTGGACGGCCTGCTGGTCGGCTACGGCAACATCGCGCCGGAACTGCTGATCGAGCTCATCAAGGCGGGGAAGCGGCGCGACTACGCTGCCGCCCACGCGATCCATGAGCGTCTGCTGCCCGTCACCAAGGCCGTGTACCACCGCGGATCGCACATGGAGGGCACGGTCGCCCTCAAGTGGGGCCTCGTCAACCGCGGCATCCTCGACCACGCGACGGTCCGCACGCCGCTCCTGCCGCTGGAGCCCGGAGCCGACGCTGAGATCGCCGCCGCCTTTGCCTCGGCCGAGCTCGGCACGGTCACGGTCCCGGCGTGATCCACTTCCGGGCGGGGCGTGTCGCGGACGCCCCGCCCGGCTCTCGCGGTTCTCACCCTCGGAGCACCGCCCCCTGTCAATGACGACGACGCGGCATCGCCGCCCTCCAACGAAGGAGAACCATGAGCACCGACCGCCCCTCCGCCACCCGACCACCCGCCACGCCTGCCACTGGACACGGGCGCATCTCGACTGAGACAGTGAGGTCCATCGTCGAGTCCCGTCACCGTCGTCGCTCCTTCTGGCGACAGCTCACTCTCATCGGACCCGCATTCGTCGCGGGCGCCTGGCAGTTCGGCCCCGGCAACCTGACCACGGCGATGAACGCCGGCGCGCTCTACGGCTACACCCTGATCTGGGTCATCATCGTCTCGACGATCCTCATGGTGTTCCTCACCGACATGAGCGTGCGGCTCGGGATCCGGACTCCGGTGTCCCTCATCGCCTCGATCAAGGAGACCCTCGGCGGCTGGGTCGGCGTGGTCGCCGGCGTTGGCGTCTTCCTCATCACGCTCTGCTTCTCGGTGGGCAACGCAGTCGGCTCTGGCGTCGGCCTGTCGATGCTGATCCCGGGCACGTCCCCCGTGATGTGGACCATCATCTGCTCCGCCGCCGTCGCCACGATCCTGCTCCTCAAGGGCATCTACCGCGTGGTCGAGAAGGCGCTCATCGTCATCGTCGCGCTCATGGCCGTGTGCTTCATCGTTTCGGCCTTCGCCGCCAATCCGGATTGGGCGGCCGCCGGCGCCGGACTCGTCCCGGTCGTGCCGGACGGTGCGTGGCTGCTGATCATCGGGCTCGTCGGCACGAACTTCTCCATCAACGCGGCCTTCTACGCCTCTTACGGCACCAAGGCCCGGCGTCGTACCGAGGCGGACTATCGCGACATCACGATCGTCGACACGATTCCCGGCATCATCGCACCGGGGATCATGACCGCCCTCGTCATCGTCGTCGCTGCGGCCGTCCTCCACGCGACCGGCACGGACGCCCCCGGGGCCTTCGGCGGTCTGGCGCGGATCTTCGAGCCCATCGCGGGCCCGGTCGGCGCGTGGATCTTCGCCCTGGGGTTCTTCGGCGCCGCCTTCTCGTCGATGATCCCGAACTGCGTGGCCGGCGGAACGATGATCTCCGACGCCCTCGGACGCGGCGGGTCAGCGGACACGAAGACGGCTCGTCTCGGCAGCGCCTTCATCCTGGCCTTCGGGCTCGCCATCACGTTGATCTTCTCGGGATCGTCTCCGGTGGAGCTGATCGTCATCGCGCAGGCCCTGACCGTTCTGTTCGCCCCGATCCTGGCGACACTCATCCTCATCATGGCGAACAACCGCGCCCTCATGGGAAGCCTCCGCAACCGCTGGTGGCAGAACGTCATGGGGGTTATCGGACTCGTGTCGGTTGTCGCCCTCTCCATCCGGCTCGCCATCAGTCTCCTCACGTAACCGCCGCGGGCGCCTCCTGCCCGCGTGACCCACCGATCGCCCCGCTCGGGCTGCGTGTCTCTGACATCCGGCCCGGTGCGGGGCGTCTCGTTCTGCGTCCGCGGGACTGACGCGGCGGCACAGCGTGCCCGTGGCGCGGTCGGGCGTCGTGCGCTACCATCGTGAAAAATCGATTGCGCATGAATTGTTCGTGCGCTCCTCCGCACACCGCTGTGCCCGACAGACCCACGGATGCCCGATGACCGCCACCGTCGACCTGCTCTCCCTGATCGAACGCCCGCCGCCGCTGGGCGGCATGGGATTTCGTAATCGCTCCGGCGTCACGGTCGCGATCTGGGCCGACGGCGAGCCCTCCGACGCGCTCGTCGGGCGCCGGATCGTCCATGCCCGCACGCTGCGGCTCCCCGCGCCCACGGCCCTGCGGACGCTGCGGGTGCGACCCGGGCGCGGCTATCACAAGTGCGGGAGCGAGGATCAGTGGGACGCGGTGACGGCAATCCGCCTCCGGGCTCTCACCGGCGCCGGATGGACGACGCTGCTCGACGTCGCCGACCTGCCCGTGCCCGTGGACGGGTCCGCGCCGCCGGTGGAGTTCGACCTCGGCGGGGTGGAGACCTCCGCCGCGGTGATCGAGGTGCGTCGGAGCGCACTCGATGGGCCGTGGACGCCATGGAACCTCGCCGACGACGCGTTCGAACTGCTCGGCGACGACCCTGTCGCCCCGACCCAGGGAGAGGCGCGACTGCGGAACGCGGGCGTGGATCTGTCGGGTCTTCCCGACGGCGTCTCCGCCGAAGCCGATCGGGGGGAGGTGCGCTTTGCCACCGACCGGTACGCCGTCGGCTTCTCCCTCGGTCGCGCCGGGTTCAGCTTCCTCGCCGTCGACGACGAGGGCCACGGCCGCGTCGATCGCGACCTGCTCCTGCACCGCCCGGGAGTGAACCTGCAGGGTGTCATGCTGCACCCGGTCGGCGGGTCGTCGCTCGTCGGGCCCGCCCTGCGCTGCCGGGTCGATGGAGAGGTGCGGGTGACGGGCGCCACCGTCACCTACGACCTCACGATCCCCGACGCCGGGCAGCGCCTGCGCCTGGCGTGGACGATGACCCCCGAGGGGCTCGAGCTGGACGCGACCCGCACGTCCGGCCGCGCGATCGAGGCCTGGGAGAGCGCCCTCTGGCAGACGGCGCTCGATCCCGGTGTGGCCGCCACGACGACTCTCGGGACGGTGCGTCGTATCGGCCGGACCGGCCTTCTCGACCTCCCTCTCCTCCTTCATGTCCCCGGGCATGGCTCGTTCCACGTCACGGGCGACAGCACCGATGCCGCGTGGCGCTCCGATGCCGATCGCGGCAACGGCTGGCTGCTGGGCGAACTGAAGCTCGGCGAGGAGCCCACCGATCGCGGCACCGTCGTGCTGGCCGAGGGCACCTTCCACGCCCGGATGTCGTGGCGCGTCACCGACACGGGCGTCGAGGCCCGCGAAGAGGCTCCGGAGCCGATCGCGCGCGCGATCCGCCGCACCGCACTGACGGGACTGTCGTACCGCGCCGATACGGGCACGTACAGCAACAACAGCGTCTCGATCCACTGCCCCATGAGCATGGACACCTGGTCGGCCCTCGCCGTGCGCTGCGGCGAGGTCGCCCCGGGGATCGACACGCGCGCGATGCTCCGCGACTCCCTGGAACGCTGGCTCGACGGTGGCCCCGGCTACGCCAGCGGCACCCTCCGGGACGGTCCGGTGCTGCGCCCGGCGGAGGACGAGTACCTGATCTCGGGAGTGGGAACGCTGCTGGGACTGGCCGAGTATCTCGAGGGATCCGACGACGCCGCCTGGGTCGATGCCTACCGGCCGCGCCTCCGCGCCCACCTCGACGCACTCGCGGCACGGGATCTCGACGGCGACGGCCTCATCGAGAGCCCCCACCGCCGTGGCGTCAGCGGCGAGCACGACTGGAGCACCAACTGGTACGACGTCGTCTCGTTCGGCTGGAAGGACGCCTACGTGAACGCCCTCCTCTTCCGCACCCTGCGCCTCCTCGCCGTCTCGCTGCCGCGGCTCGGAGCCGGCGACCTCGCCGACGGGCTGACGGAATGGGCGACGCGGCTGCAGCGGGCGTTCCTGCCCGCCTTCCACAACCCCGACACCGGGTGGATCGCCGGGTGGCGGTCGGCCGACGGTGCGCTCCACGATCACGCGTTCCTGGCGGTCAATGCGATCGTGGCGACGAGCGGCGTGCTGTCACCCGAACGCGAGCGCGCCGTGATCGCCGCCCTCTGGGACGAATACCAGCGCTGCGGCGCGCCCGATGCGCGGTGGGGGCTGCCCAACAACCTGTGGTCGATCCCCGACGCCGACCTCACCGCTCCCATGCAGGGCTTCCCCCACGGGTTCTACCTCAACGGCGCCCTCTCGCACTCGCAGTCGCGCCACTTCGTCGCGGCGCTGTTCCGGGTCGGGATGGCCGCGGAGGCGGAATCGCTCCTGACGCCCCTGTGCGAGACGCTCGCCGACGGGACCGCGTTCGGCGGATCGCAGACCGGCGTGGACTGGCGGTACTGGGACGGGGCGACGTGCGGTTACGAGGGCCAGCTCACCGAGCAGTTCGGCATCCTCGCCGTCGCCCTCGACCGCTACGGACGCGACGTTCCGGCGCCGCTCCGGACCGCGCGCCGCTGACCCTCCGCCACCCCCGGCGCTTCCCTCCTCGAAAGGACCTTCATGCTCGACCGACGTGACCGCGTGCTCGCCCGTGCTGCCCGGGCGGTGCGGGACGACCTCCTCCCCGCGGTCCACCTCGACACCGTGCCGCTCAGCCTCGCCGTGTGGGCCACGACCGAACCCTTGCCGTTCCCCGTCGCGGTGGAGCAGGAGTACACGCCCGCGCGCACCGGAGACGCGTGGGGCGCGCCGTGGAGCACGGCCTGGCTACGCGTCTCGGGACGCGTGCCGGAGGAGTGGGAAGGCGACGCCGAGCACCGCACGGAACTCAGCATCGACCTCGGGTTCCTCGACTGGCGCCCGGGCTTCCAGAGCGAGGCGCTCATCTGGACCGCCGACGGGCGCCCCGTCAAGGGCATCGAACCCGCCCAGCGCGTGTTCGTGCTGCCGGAGGGCCCGGGTGAGGAGTTCGTCTACTTCATCGAAGCGGCCGCGAATCCCGACGTCGCCCAGCACTTCCGCTTCCTTCCCACCTCCCTCGGCGACCGCGCCACCGCCGGCGATGACCCGCTCTACCGGTGGGGGCGGATCGAGCTCGCCCGCCGGCACCTTCCCACCACGGAGCTGCTGCGCGACCTGCAGGCCCTCACCGGCCTCGTCGCGGAGGCGGCCGACGCCGACGCCCGCCGGGAGGAGGTCCTGACGGCGATCGAGCGCGCCCTCGACCGGATCGACCCCGGCGACGTCGCGGGGTCGGCCGGGTCGGCCCGCGGCGAGCTCGCGGAGGTGCTCGCGCGTCCGGCGCACGCCTCGGCGCATCGGATCCATGCCGTCGGGCACGCCCACATCGACAGCGCCTGGCTGTGGCCGCTGCGGGAGACCCGGCGCAAGGTCGCCCGCTCCTTCGCGAACGTGCTCGCCCTCATGGACGCCGACCCCGGGTTCTCCTTCGCCGCGACGTCGGCCCAGCAGTTCGCCTGGGTGAAGGAGGACTACCCCGACCTGTACGCGCGGGTGGCCGAGCGGGTGGCCGAGGGACGGTTCATCCCCACCGGTGGCCAGTGGATCGAGCCGGACTGCAATCTGCCCAGCGGCGAGTCGCTCGCCCGGCAACTGATCGAGGGCAAGCGCTTCTTCCTCGAGGAGTTCGGGGTGGAGACCGAGGATGTCTGGATCCCCGATTCCTTCGGCTACAGCGGCGGGCTGCCGCAGATCGCCGCGGCGGCGGGAGCGCGGTACTTCCTCACCCAGAAGATCTCCTGGAACGAGACCAACACCTTCCCTCACCACAGCTTCCTGTGGGAGGGCATCGACGGCACGCGGCTGTTCACGCACTTCCCGTCGGCCGACACGTACCACGCCGAGGTGTCGGCGTTCGACCTGCGCAAGGCGGAGCGGCAGTTCGCCGACAAGGGCGCCACGAACGTGTCGCTCCTTCCCTTCGGGTGGGGCGACGGCGGGGGCGGCCCCACGGAGGAGATGCTCGCCTCGGTCGCCCGCTACGCCGACCTGGAGGGGAGCCCCCGCGTCATCCCGTCGACGCCGGCGCGCTTCTTCGACGAGGCGATCGCCGACCTCTCGGATCCTCCCGTGTGGGTGGGAGAGCTCTACCTCGAACGGCACCGCGGCGTCGCCACGACGCAGATCGCCCTCAAACGCGGCAACCGCACGGCCGAACGCCTGCTGCGGGAGGCCGAGCTGTGGGCGACCGTGGCCGCGGTGCGGGCAGGTGCGGCGTACCCGCACGACGCGCTGCGCCGGCTCTGGCGGGACGTGCTCCTGCTGCAGTTCCACGACATCCTGCCCGGGTCGTCGATCACCTGGGTGCATCACGAAGCGCAAGAGGCGTACGCCCGGATCGAGGCCGAGCTCGACGACCTCATCGCGACGGCATTGCGCTCCGCGATCCCGGCGGATGCGTCGGGGGAGCCGGCGGTCGTCGCCGTCAACGCGTCCCCGCTGACCGAGGCCGGGATCCCCGCGCTGGGCGGCGGCGTGCCGGTGGCGGAGTCGAGCGCGCCCGCCGTGCTCGCCGGGGCCGAGGGCGACGGGGCGGTGATCGACAATGGGCTCCTCCGCGTCTCCGTCTCCGCCGACGGGGAGATCTCCTCCCTCCGTGACCTCCGCGCCGCTCGCGAGCTGATTCCCGCGGGCGCCACCGCGGGGCGCCTGCGCCTCTTCCACGACACCCCCACGACGTGGGACGCATGGGATCTCGACGCCCACTATCGTTCCCGGCCCGCGCCGTTGCGCCCGGGGGTGCAGGTGGAGATCGTCGAGGCCGGTGCCGACACCGCGACCGTCCGCGTGCGCCGACGCACGGAGGCATCGACGATCGCGATCGACTACACGCTCCGCCGCGGCGAGCCGCGGATGGAGATCGCGGTCGACCTCGACTGGCACGAGGACCAGAAGGTGCTGAAGCTGTTCCTGCCGCTCGACGTGCACACCGACGAGGCGACCTTCGAAGTGGCGTATGGTCACCTTCGCCGCGCGACCCACACCAACACCAGTTGGGAGGAGGCCCGGTTCGAGGTCGTGGCGCACCGGTGGCTGCACGTCGGCGAGCCGGGATACGGCGTCGCGCTCGCGAACGAGGCGACCTACGGCTACGACGTCACCCGCGAGACGTTCGCCGGGACGCCGGCGACCGTGGTGGGGATCTCCCTGGCCCGCGCTCCGCGGTATCCCGATCCGACGTCTGACCGCGGACGCCACCGCATGCGGTTCTCGCTGCGCCCCGGCGCCGGCATTCCGGAGGCCGTCGCCGAGGGGTACCGCCTGAACGTGCCGCTCCGCGAGGTGCCGGGCGCCGCCGCGGTGCCGATCGAACCCCTCGTGCGGGTGACGGCTCCCGGGGTGATGGTCGAAGCGCTCAAACTCGCCGACGACGGCAGCGGCGACGTGATCGTGCGCCTGTACGAGGCGTGGGGCCGCCGCTCTCGGGGCGCGCTGACGACCGACTTCGCCGTGACCCTGGTGACCGAGACCGATCTGCTGGAGCGTCCGATCGAGCCACGCGTCGTCCGCGACGAGCTTGGCTCTAGCGGAATCCCGCTGGAGTTCCGGCCGTTCCAGCTCGCTACGCTGCGTCTGATCAGGAAGGACCACGAATGATCGAGCTCGTCTCCGCGCAGGCGCGGGTGGTGCGGGTGCAGACCCGCCTTCCGTTCCGCTACGGAATCGCCGAGATGACCGTCGCGCCGCACACCGTCGTGGAGGTGGCTCTGCGCATCGACGGTGCCGAACCGGTGACCGGCTGGGCGTCGGAGCAGCTGCCCCCCAAGTGGTTCACGAAGGACGCCACGACGTCGTTCTCCGACGACCTCGACGGCCTCGTGGGCGTCGTGCTCCATGCTCTCGACGCCGCACGAGGGCTCCGCGGCGAGACCGCGTTCGACCTGTGGCGCCAGCTGGACGCGCGACAGTCGGCGTGGGCCGCCGCCGACGGCGTGCCGGGGCTCCTTGCGGGGCTCGGAACCGCCCTGGTGGAGCGCGCCGTGATCGACGCGGTGTGCCGGGCCGCGGGGCGTCCGTTCGTCGAGGCGCTGCACGACGGCACGCTCGGGTTCTCGCCCGCCGACCTCCATCCTGAGCTGAGCAGCTCGGACTGGCGAGCCCACCTTCCCGGCGCCCCCGCGTCGCGCCTCGCGGTGCGCCACACGGTGGGGTTCGCCGACGCGCTCACCGACGCGGAGTGCGTCGATCCGCCGCAGGACGGCCTTCCGGTGAGCCTGGAAGGCGTGTTGCGTGAGACGGGCGTGCGATTCCTCAAGATCAAGACCGCGGGCGACCCGGCGGCCGATCGCGTGCGCCTCGCGGGCATCTTCCGGGTATGCGACGCCGCCGCCGTCACTCCGCAACTCACGATCGACGGCAACGAGTCGATGCGCGACGGCGCCCACCTGGAGCGCTGGATCGGCGACCTCTGGTCGGACCCCGAGGTCGGGCCGCGCCTGCGCGAGAGCCTCATCGCCGTGGAACAGCCGGTGCACCGTGATGTCGCCCTCGACCCGGCCCTGGCCGACACGCTCGGTCGCCTCACCGCCGACGGGATCGCAGTGATCATCGACGAGTCCGACGCCGATGTGGGCGCCGTCCGACGAGCGCTCGACCTCGGATACGCCGGGGGCACCTACAAGGGGTGCAAGGGCGTGTTCCGCGGTCTTGCCAACGCTGTGCTCACCGCCCACCGGACGGCAGTCGACGGGCGCACCCGGCTCATGACCGCCGAAGACCTCTCGACGCTGCCGCCGCTCACCGTGTCGCACGACCTCGTCGTGGCCTCGGCGATGGGCCTCACGCACCTGGAGCGCAACGGCCACCACTACTTCGGACGGCTCACCCCGCTCGGCGCCACGATCGTCGACGACGCCCTGGCTCACCATCCCGACCTCTACCGCGCCGACGAGAGAGTGGGCGCACGACTGCGGATCGAGGGCGGTGACGTGAACTTCGCGAGCGCCCTTGCAGCACCGTTCGGGTTCTCCCCCACGCTCGACACGACCGGCCTGCCGGAACTGACGCTGCAGACGGCGCGCTCCCTCATCTGACGGCGAGCGTCGACGGGCGGGCGAAGGCACTGCACCCTCGCCTACCGGCTCACACACCGACCCGGGCACCAAACCTCGATAGTCAGAATCGTCATTCAACTCGTCATCATGAAGTCGCGAGCGGCATCATGAGGGTACTGAGTGCTGCGATTTGACCGCCGCCCAGTTCTTCGGCAATATCGTCCGAGATCCACAGATTGGGGAAGTTGTGAGAGAATCTCGAGTGGGCGACTGGGGAGCCTTATTGTTGGCAGCCGTGACTGTGCTAGCCACATCGACTGCGGCATCGCCCGCGATAGCCGACGCGACACACGAATCGCAGTCAGGCGACTCGGCTTTCACACTTATTCCCGCGGTCGCAGGCGACTCCGTCTCGATAGAAGACTCGCTTCAACGAGAATACCAGCCAGCTGAGGTGGTAAGCTCGTTCGAGGATGAGACAGCGGTGATTGAGGATGGCAACGGAGGTTTTGCTGCGGTCTTTGGAGCGCTTCTTGACTCCGCGGATCCAGAGAGTCGCGCTGCGGCTGTAGCGAGTAACGATCGCGTCGAACTACTGCTCCCGGACATTGAAGGCTTCCGCCTGCAAGTGACCCGTGAAGATACCCTCGTTTACGACGGCGCGCCCCGCGTGAATGTCGTGGATGAGACAGCTTCACCAGGCCAGTCCTACATGTACCAGGCGTCTCTGACTTCAGTTATCCCTGAAGAGCGCTGGGAAGACCTGCTGACCGAGGACGAACTTGCGTCCGTGCGCGCCGGGGACACCGAGCCTCCTCAGGAGTCAACGACCTGGGGAATCCCAGTGACCGTGCCGACGAGCGAATCCGAACCCGCAGCAACAGCGGCCGCAGCATCAGCGGCCGCCGCGGCACCCTCGAAGACAACTTTTCGATACCGGACGTTCATTGCTGACGCGTACGTCGCGGGTCCGCAGATCGCCTGCACACCACCGACTGGTACCTACCGTTTCAAGGGCGACAACCGTTCTTGGAGTTCCAGCAGCGGGACCAGCCGCACTCAGGTCACCACGCAGTTCATGTGGACCACGGCTACCATGTCTACCGTGAAGTCTGTCGGCAGCACAACGCGCCAGGTCAAAAACTCGAACAACGTCTGGGTCCATGACGACACCAAGAACGCTGGCACCTCGGGCATCACTACCACGAACAAGTCGATGAGTTCGACCAGCGCAAGACTGTACATGAAGATCGCTGTGGGCAACCCTTTCTGTAATCCCGCCTTGACGCTGCCCATCTACGCGGAGCTTCAAATTGAAGTGAAACGTTCTGGATCCTACTCGATCCTCGCGGGCACTCGGCGTCCTGTGCCAAACCATGAGGCGTATCTGAGACGCGACTCGAGCTCCACGTGGACCCGAATCCTGCAGCGCAAGAACGATGGCTTTGGCTGTCTCGCCGCCATAAATTTCTGCGCTTACGATTCTCTGGTGAAGACTGGGAGCTACTGATGACAGAAGAAGCACCTGCCAAGTCGCTTCCCGCGACACGAGGAGCGCGCGCGTTCATGAGAACGAGCGTCGCCGCCTTGAGCATCGTGCTCTACAACGGTGTGTTCATCTGGGGTGCGTCGATCTTCGGCACGACTCCGGGTGCGACGGTGTGGGATGTGGTCTCTGCACCGTTCTGGATGCCGGTGTTGTATTCGGTGGCAAACCCCTGGTACGCCCTACCGCTTGTGCTCTTCGTGGCGCTGTACCTCGCCGTCACGATGGCGCGAGCCGAGATCCTCGCGCGACGCGGCCTCCACGTGCTTCTCGCTGCCGTGTCGGCTGCCCTGTCGATGGGAGTGGCGGTCGCCGTGGCGGAACTCACGAGGGACGAGACATTCATCTGGTCGCATGGATTCGGCCTCGTCGCGTGCTTGCGATTTGCCCTCGGAGCAGCCCTCGCCGTTCTCATTTCTCACCTGATCTTCTCGGGCCGCGGTTTTTCACGAGCACCGCGAGCCCGCACAGCCACCACGGCGAAGTGACCACCGCCCGCTCATCCGAAGTGCCTTTCGCCGTGGCGTCGATCGTGATCATTGTGAGTGCCGGCTTCGCGTGCCCTTCGGGACGCTCGGGGTGCAACTTTCCGTGAAAGTCAATCGCTGGGACTGCCTTCCAAGCACACCAATCGCTGGTGGAGGGGAGGTCGTCATTCTGAGCGCCGCTAGCACAGCGCAGGCTCTGGTCGCCTACCTGGCGGGGCCCCGCTTCGTTCAGCGGGTGCCGAGGGTTCACGGTATGGTCCGCGAGAGTAGAGGCGGTGAGACCTGGCGTACACGCCCGGCCGACGCGGAGGACATCGCCGACGTCCAGGAGGCACTTGAGCAGTTCATGGGGGAGCTAGGACTGCCGGCGCCTCCCCCGGGCGACGAGTGGCGCCTGCATCTCCCTGCGGGGTTGTCGGGGTCGGATCTCCAAGCTGCGCTGGATGACCCTGCCATCCCTGCCTATACCCCTACGAACGGCCGCGAAGTGGTGGCCGCGATCAAACGGCGCCTCGAAGACGTGCTGGGTGCTCTCGATTAGGGTGTCTCCGCCTGTTTCGAGGAGCGACCTTGCGATGTGGGCAGTCACCGTTTCGGAGTTCACGAGGGACGAGGCATTCATCTGGTCGCATGGCTTCGGCCTCGTTGCGTGCGTGCGATTTGCCCTCGGAGCAGCCCTCGCCGTCCTTATCGCCGATCTGGTTTTCTTCGGTCGGTATCTCGCGGGTTCGCGTGTCAGGCGCCGCGGGAGTACGGTTCCCTCATGATCCCGATCGAGAACCTCGTGTCTTTCGCCGTGGCGTCGATCGTGATCATCGTGATTCCGGGGCCTAGCGTGCTGTTCGTCATCGGACGCTCGATCGCGTTGGGTCGCCGCGCCGGGGTACTGAGCGTCGTCGGCAACGCCCTCGGCACCGTGCCAGCGGTCGTCGCGGTGGCCTTCGGCGTCGGCGCCATCGTCGCCTCGTCGATCGTCGCCTTCACCGTCATCAAGATCGTCGGCGCGCTCTACCTCGTCTATCTGGGCATTCAGGCGATCCGGCATCGTCACGCACATGCGACGGGAGCCGACCCTGTGCCGACCTCGTCGTGGCGACTTCTCGGACAAGGTTTCATCGTGGGGCTCACCAACCCCAAGACCATCGCCTTCTTCGTCGCGGTGCTGCCGCAGTTCGTCGCGCCGTCGGCGGGCATGGTGTGGGCGCAACTGCTCCTGCTCGGCATCGTCTTCCAAGTGCTCGCGCTCATCTGCGACAGCGTGTGGGCACTGGCTGCCGGCACGGCCCGGCTGTGGTTCGCCCGGTCGCCGCGACGCACCTCGACGCTCGCCGGCGCAGGTGGCGTCATGATGATCGGCCTCGGCGGCACGCTCGCCCTCACCGGCTCCAAGAGCTGACGCCGCCCACCGGCGACGTTCCGCACTTCTCCGCGCGTTCTCCCGAAGAAGATCAGCCCCCGCCGTCCAGCCACGGGCTGATCTCCTCCGTCCGGAGTCGTGTGCCGGGAGAATCCACAGCCCCGTGACCCGCGGCGGACACTGCCTGCGCACGCGAATGAGCAACGGATTGCGCACCTCGATGCAGCACGTGTGAACAAACGGTTGCGCTCCTCTCGTTCCCTGTGCTTTGATTCCCCCAGAACGAAAGGTGAGCAGTGACGCTCCAGCAGCCCGACAGCGCGGCCGACGCCGCTCGGCAGATCATCGCGCGCGGCGCCGTCATCCCGGCGCATCCCCTCGCGCTGACGGCCGACCGGCGCATCGACGAGCGCCGCCAACGCGCCCTCAGCCGCTACTACCTCGACGCCGGTGTCGGCGGTCTCGCGGTGGGTGTGCACACGACCCAGTTCGGCATCCGCGCCGCGGGGCTCTTCCCCGACGTCCTCCGCATCGCCGCCGAAGAGGCGGCGACCTGGACCGACCGACCCGTCGCGCTGATCGCCGGCGTCATCGGCGACACGCGCCAGACCGTCGCCGAAGCGGAACTCGCGCTCTCGACGGGGTACCACGCCGTGCTCCTCAACATCGCGTCGTGGCGGGGCTCGGACGAGGCGGAGATCCTCGCCCACTGCCGTGCCGTGGCGGAGGTGGCGCCGGTGATCGGCTTCGCGCTCCTCCCCGAGGTCGGCGGAATGCACCTGAGCTACGACTTCTGGCGACGGTTCGCCGAGATCGAGGGCGTGATCGCGATCAAGATGGCCCCCTTCAACCGCTACCGGACGATCGACATCGTCCGCGCCGTGGTCGACGCTCGCGCCGAAGAACGCATCGCCCTCTACACCGGCAACGACGACCACATCGTGCTCGACCTGCTGCAGCCTTTCGCGATCCGTCGCGGCGAGGAGCTCGTCACGGTGCGGATCGTCGGCGGCCTTCTCGGACACTGGAGCGTCTGGACGCGCCGGGCCGTGGAGCTGTTCGACGAGCTGCGGAGCACCGCTCGCGACGACACCGTGCCCGCGCGCCTCCTCGCCCTCGACAGCCAGGTGACCGATGCGAACCGCGCGGTCTACGACGCCGTGCACGACTTCGCGGGATGCATCCCCGGCGTGCACGAGGTGCTCCGCCGTCAGGGTCTCCTCGACGGCGTGTGGTGCCTCGACGAGAACGAGACCCTCTCCCCCGGACAGGCCGACGACATCACCCGCGTACAGGCGTCCTACCCGCACCTGACCGACGACGACTTCGTCGCCGCGCACCGAGACGCGTGGCTGACGTGACCCTGGAGGAACACCCGATGACGACGACCGCCCCACCGCTGCTGCTCGACCGCGACCCGCTCCCCGACCGGTTCGACGACGTCGACGCGCTGGACGAATTCCTCTCGCGCCCCACGTCGGCGACCGTCGCGGACCTCGCCGCCCTCGACGGCGACGTCATCGTGCTGGGTGTCGCCGGGAAGATGGGGCTCGGTCTCGCGCGGCTCATCAAGCGCGCCGCCCCGCACAAGCGCGTCGTCGGGGTCGCCCGCTTCAGCGATGCGGGCTCGCGCGAGTATCTCGAAGAGCACGGCGTGGAGGCGATCACCGCCGACCTGCTCGACCGCGAGGCCGTCGAGGCGCTCCCCAAACTCCCGAACGTCATCTACATGGCGGGGCTGAAGTTCGACTACCGCGGGCGCGAGGACTTCCTGTGGGCAATGAACACGCTCGTGCCCGGCTATGTCGCCGAGGCCTTCCGCGACAGCCGCATCGTGGCACTGTCGACGATCCACGTCTACCCGTGGTCCGACCCCCGGCGCGGCGGCGTGACCGAAGAGGTGCCGCCGCTGGCCCGGCCCGGCGAGTACGCCAACTCCGTCGTCGGGCGCGAGCGGACGTTCCAGTACTTCTCGCGCCTGCACGGCACCCCGGGCCGCATCGTGCGCTTCGTGTACGCGATCGACATGCGGTACGGCGTGCTGCAGGAGATCGCGGACTGGGTGAAGACCGGAACCCCGATTCCGCTGGCCACCGGCAACGTCAACATCCAGTGGCAGGGCGACGCGATCAACCAGTTCGTGCGGCTGCTGGCCCACTGCGAGACCCCCGCGACACCGATCAACATCGGCGGCCCGGAATGCGTGAGCGTGCGCCATGTGGCGCAGGAGTTCGGCCGGAGGTTCGGTGTCGCCCCGGTGTTCGAGGGCGAGGAAAGCGACAGCGCGCTGTTCGTCAACTGCGAGCGCGCGCAGCACCTCCTCGGCAACCCCGTGGTCGGGGTGGAACGGATGATCGACTGGGTGGCCGACTGGGTGGAGCGCGGCCAGCCGCTCTATGGCAAACCCAGCAAGTTCCAGGTGCGGACGGGGATCTTCTGATGTCCGCGACCCCCGCGGCGGGCCCGGGGATGCTCTCCGGCATCCGCGTCGTCAGCTTCACGCACTTCCTGCAGGGACCGTCGGCCAGTCAGCTGCTGGCCGACCTCGGCGCCGACGTCATCAAGATCGAACCGCGGACGGGCGCGTTCGAGCGCTCGTGGACCGGGCCGGGGACGTTCCTGGAGGGGCACAGCCCGTTCTTCGGTCTCGGCAACCGCAACGTCCGGAGCATCGTCGTCGACCTCAAGCACCCCGATGCGTCCGAGCCGCTGCTGCGCCTGCTCGACAGCGCCGATGTGCTGATCGAGAGCTTTCGCCCCGGCACCCTCGACCGGCTCGGGTTCGGCTGGGAGGCGCTCCACGCCCGCAACCCGCGCCTCGTCTACGCGTCGCTGTCGGGCTACGGGTCCGACGGACCCTACGTCGACCGCCCGGGGCAGGACGTGCTCATCCAGGCGATGTCGGGTCTCGCGATGGCGACCGGGCGCGCCGACCAGCCGCCGCAGCCGACGGGGGCCTGCATCGTCGATCAGCACGGGGCGGTACTCGGGGCCTTCGGCATCCTTGCCGCCCTGCACGGACGCGAACGCACGGGAGTGGGCACGAAGGTGGAGAGCAACCTCCTCAACGCCGCCCTCGACCTGCAGATCGAGCCACTGACCTACGCCCTCAACGGCTTCCGCGGCGAGCGCTCGGCGAGCGGGGTGTCGAGCCCGTTCTACACCGCGCCCTACGGGGTGTTCGGCACCGCGGACGGGTGGATCTGCCTGTCGCTCACGAGCCCCCAGAAACTGCGAGAGGTGTTCGACGACGAGGGCTTCAACGGCATAGAGCCCGGCGACGCCTTCGCCCGCCGCGAAGACGTCAACGCGCGGGTCGCCGCGCACCTGTCGACCCGACCGACCGCCGAATGGGCGGAGGTCTTCCGCGCCGCCGCGATGTGGTGGGCGCCCGTCAACGATCACGACGCCGTGATCGCCGACCCGCAGGTGCAGCACAACGACAGCTTCGACCAGTACGAGCACCCCGATGCCGGAACCGTGCGGGTGCTCAAGCATCCGGTGACCTACGACGGGGTGCGTCCGGGAGTCCGGACGGCGCCGCCGGAGCTCGGCCAGCACACGGCCGAGGTCTTCACGAGCCTCGGCTATAGCGACGACGATGTTCACGCCCTGCGCAGTACGGGAGCCGTGGCATGAGCACCGGGATCCGGGTCGAGGCGCGTGACGGCGCGCTCCACGTGCGCCTCGACCGGCCGGAGAAGCGCAACGCGCTCACCCGGGAGATGCTCGACGGCCTCCACGCCGCACTCGACCGGGCCGAGAACGAGCGCCTGCCGGTGATGGTGATCTCGGCGAGCGGAGCCGCGTTCTGCGCGGGCGCCGACATCGCCAGCTACGCCGGCAGCCTCGACGACCTCGACGCGCTGGCCGCCTTCGGCGCGCGTGCGAAGTCGCTCATGCACCGTCTCAGCTCGAGTCCCACGATCGTCGTCGCCGCAGTCGACGGCATCGCGATGGGAGGCGGCTTCGAGCTCGTGCTCGCCGCCGACCTCGTGTTCGCGAGTGACCGCGCGCGCTTCGGTCTTCCCGAGATCACGCTCGGCCTCATCCCCGGCTGGGAGGGCACGCAGCGCCTCGTCCGCCACCTCGGGCCCACGCGCGCGAAGGAGGCGATTCTCACCGCACGCGTGCTGTCGGCGCCCGAGCTCGAGGCGGCGGGGCTCCTGAACGCCGTCACGACGCCGGAACTGCTGTCCGCGCTCGTCGATGAGCGCGTGGCCGACCTCGTCTCCCGCGCTCCGCTCGCCCTCGCGGCGGCCAAGAGCGCGATCGGCGCGTCGTACGAGACCCACGGGCGCTCTCCCGGCAGTGAGGAGGAGACCCGATCCCTCCTCGCGCTCTTCGCGAGCGCCGATGGCCGGGAGGGCGTCCGTGCCTTCGTCGAGAAGCGCGCGGCACGCTTCGAGGGCCGATGACCATGCCACCTGCCGCGTCTCCCCTTCCGCACGACGCCTCGTGGCAGGAGCGCAGCGTGCTGCCCGCGGACCACGGCCTCCCGGTGCTCGCCGACGTGGACGTCGTGGTCGTCGGCGGGGGCGCCGCCGGTGTGGCCGCCGCGGTCGTCTGCGCCGAGCAGGGGCTCGACGTCGTGCTGGTGGAGCAGTACGGCTTCGCCGGGGGCGCCGCCGTCGCGGGGATGAGCGGCACCATCTGCGGCATGTACCTCGCCGGTGACCACGCGGCGCCGCAGCAGGTGGTGCACGGCTTCACCGAGCGGTTCCGGGTCGCGTTGCACGATCGCGGCGGGCTCACCCCGCCACAGCGTTACGGCCGCACATGGGCTTCGGCGCACGACCCGGTCGTCTGGCGCGAGGCGGCCGACGACCTGCTGGAGCGTGCCGGGGTGCGGGTGATCTTCCACGCGTCGGTCGTCGCGGCGATCCTCGACGGCGACCGGCACCTGGGCGTCGCGATCGAGTCGAAGGCGGGGCGCACCGCCGTGCACGCACGGCGGACGATCGATGCCTCCGGCGACGCCGCGGTGGTCGCCCGGGCCGGCGGGCGCTACCGCTACGGCGACGGCGGCCGCATCCAGAACCCGACCATGTTCTTCCGCCTCGGCGGGGTCGACACCGACGCGTTCTGGGCGGAGTTCGGCGACGACACCATCAGCCCGCCTGCCGTCTCGCAGGCGATCGTCGCCGCGCGCGCGACAGGCGCCGATCTTCCCCGCGACAAGATCTGGATCTTCGCCACCACGCGGCCGGGCGAACTCATGGTCAACGCCACGCGGCTGACCGCCGCCGACGGCCGCATGCTCAACGTCGTCGACCCCGAGGATTTCACGATCGCCGAGGTCCGCGGGCGCCGTCAGGTGCGCGCGTACGCCGACTTCCTGCGGGGCGCGGTCGCCGGGTGCGCCGACGCGTTCGTCGTCGATACCGGGGTCGAAGCCGGCATCCGTCAGACGCGCTCGATCGAGGCGGTGGAGATGCTCACGAACGACGACGTCGTCGCCTGCCGGAAGCGCTCCGACGGCATCGTCCGCTCACCGTGGCCGATCGAGCTCCACGACGGGGCCGCGCCGAAGCTCCACTGGCTCATCGACGACTGGTACGACGTGCCCTATCTCAGCCTCGTTCCGGAGGCCGGCGAAGACATCATCGTCGCGGGACGGTGCCTGGGCGCCGAGCACGAGGCGCTCGCGTCGGCGCGGGTGACCGCGCAGTGCTTCGAGTATGGGAACGCCGCCGCTCTGGCGACGGTGCGCTCGCTCCGAGGCGACGTGCCCTACCGTGCGATCCGGGGCGAGGACGTCCGTGCCGACCTGGTCGCGTCGGGCAGTTCGATCTAGGCGCAGTGAGACCCCACGAGAGGCTGCGCAATCGATAGGATCAGCGGCATGGCCCGCCTCAGAGACGTCGCGGCGCGTGCGCAGGTGTCGCTGAGCGTCGCCTCCCGCGTGCTCAACAACGACACCGAGGCGCGGATCAGTCCGCAGACCCGGGAACGGGTGATGGCGGCCGCCGAAGAGCTCAACTACGTGCCCGACCACCGCGCCCGGGCGCTCCGGCTGTCGCGGGCCGGGGCGATCGCGCTGATCGTCCCCGAGGTCAACAACGCGATCTTCTCGAGCCTCCACCAGGGGGTGCAGGAAGTGGTGCACGATCGGCACTCGTCCGTGTTTCTCGCGCAGCTCGACACCGACTCCGCCGATGCGCGGTCGGTCGCGGAGGTCATCGGTCACGGCCGCGTCGACGGGGTGATCCTGCAGCGCAATGAGCACCTCACCGACGACGACCTCCTCGCCGCCACCCAGCTCGACGTGCCCGTCGTCCTCTTCAACACCCGGCTGGACGGGCACGTGGGATCGGTAGCCCTCGACGACCGTCGCGCCGTGGCGATCGCGATCGATCACCTCCGCGACCTCGGTCACGAGGACATCGGCTTCATCGCCGGGGCGCCCCGCCACGACGCCGCCCTCCGCCGCCTCGAAGGCTTCCGTCAGTCGATGACTGCCGCCGACCTCGCCGTGCACGAGGAGTGGATCGTCCCCGCCGGATGGGAGGCCCCCGCCGGCGCCGCGGCCACCCGCACGGTGCTCGCGCTGTCGTCGCGGCCGACGGCCCTCGTCACCGCGAGCCTCAACGCCGCCATCGGCGCCCTCCGCGCCGCGCACGAGGCCGGCGTCGCCGTTCCCTCGGAGCTCAGCATCGTCACGATCCAAGACGCGTGGATGGCCCGCTACACCGTCCCCACCCTCACCGCGGTCGCCATGCCCATGCGCCGGGCCGGCGCGCGCGCCGCGACGATGCTCCTCGACCACTTGGGCGGCGAGCCGCTGACCAATGAGCTGGTCGCCGACCCCGCCCCGGAACTGATCGCACGGGAGTCCACCGCGGCGCGTTGAGGACGGCTACGGGGCGGAACTGCCGAGCCCGCGTCCCTGAGCCGTCGAATGAGGCACCCGTTCGCGAGGTGGTCGGGAACCGATTCAGGCGAGGAAGAGGATCCAGGCCACGAATGCAATGGAGAGCGCGACGGCAATTCCGCCGAGCGCAACACCGACTGCCGGAATCAGGCGGAGTCCGATCCTTCGTCGAATCGCGACCACAAGCACGGCCCAGCCAAGAGCCAACGTGGCTCCGATGGCCCACAGCGCCCTTCCCCACGCCCAGCGCGCTTCCTCTGACGCCGTGGCGCCGTAGGGCGGCAGCCCACCGCTCAGCGAAGACTGTAGGGCGCTACCAGCCGCGAGGGACGCGACTGCTACAAGAAGCAGCAGCCCGACGACGACTCCAGCGAGCGCCGATTCCGAGGTCGGATCTCGTGGTGCGTGAGTCATCCCTGAAACGTATCTGCCGCACCGAAAGAAACCGCTGTCCGGTAGTCACCGGCGAATCGGACCCAACGCTCATTTGCCGCACCTCCGATATGTGTCCAACCACGGCTTGTCAGGGCCCGCTACGCCGCTTCCGTCGCGACATGAATGGCGGTGAACCAGCCCCCGTCAGCCGCGCAGCACCTCCGTCACCGCGTCGCCCGGGATCGACCCGTCGAACACGGCGATGCGGTGGGAGAAGGAGAGCTCGCCGCCGGCGGGAACGACCAGCCCGCGGTCGTAGGCCACGGCGAATCCCGCGAGCGAGAAGGGCTCGAACCGGTACAGCCACCGCCGCTCCCCCGCGCTCTCTCCGGGGCCGTAGTGCATGCCCACCGTCACGGCCTCACCGGCGGCGGTGCGCCCATCGATCACGAAGGTGTCTCCGGCCGCGCCGGAAGCCTCTACCGATTCGCCGTCGGCGGTCAGGCCCGCTGCCGTGAAACCCTCGGCGAACCGCAGGAACCAGCCGCCGTATCCGCCGTCGGGACGGCCGCGCTGAGCCGGAGTCTCGATCGCCACCTCCTCGTCGGTGGCATTGCGGAGCACCGTGTCGAGCTGGAGGAGCCAGCCCGTGGTCTCGTCGGCGGAAACGGCGTGGAGCCGGTACGACCGTTCCTCGGTCAGCAGCGGCTCGCCGTCGTGCCCGAGCCAGGAGAGCGTGTGCCAGAAGCGGCTAGGATCGACCTCTCCCCAGGCGTCGTGGCGGATGCGCCCCTGATCCTCCACCACCTCATAGCCCCGCTCGGGGCCGAAGTAGGTGCCGCCGCCCCACAGGTTGTGAGCGCCGACCCGGGGAAAGGCGAACTCCAGGCCGTGGTGCCACGGGTGGTCGTCGGGCGCGAACCCGGTGACCACCACGCCGCCGACGGTGCGCAACGGGTGGAAGTACGGCTTGGGCGTGTTGACCGCGGGGATGCTCTCGTCGCTCGCGCGGTATAGTCCCACCTCGCTCCCGTCCACCGTGAGGTGCAGGTCATCGCCGTCGCGGCGGATGGAGACGTCAGACACGGGCATGCACTCCCTTGCGGTCGGGTCCGGCGGCGTCGAGCGCCTCGTAGAACGGGTCACCGGCGCCGATCTCGCCCCGCGCGACCGGTCCACCGGTCGCGGAGCTCTTGTACAGCGCCGTCAGGAACTCCAGCGTCGCACGGGCCTCGCTCGCCGTGACCTCGGGCACACGGCCTTCACGCCAGGCGGCCAGGATCGCCTGCAGCTGCGAGCGATGCGCGTTCACCTCGAGCGGGGGCTCGGGCACCGGCCACGAGGCGTCGACCACCGTCTGACCCTCCTCGTCGATCCGCCTGAGCGACCACTCGTCGCACTGCGGAAGGTAGAGGGTGTCCAGGTCGACGGTCGCGCGCTCGGCGATCACCTGCAGCCGCGTCTCCTGCTTGCTCGAGAGCACCGTCGAAAGCAGAGTGGCGATCGCGCCCGACTCGAACCTCACCACCGCGGCCGAGGCGTCTTCCACCTCGATCGGCCGGGCGAGGGTGTCGGCGATGCCGCTCACCGAGGCCCAGTCGCCGCCCATGAGCCACAGGAGCAGATCCACCGCGTGGTAAGCCTGCGTGGTGGTGGCACCGGCG
This sequence comes from Microbacterium sp. TNHR37B, assembly GCF_001620065.1. Lineage (GTDB taxonomy): Bacteria > Actinomycetota > Actinomycetes > Actinomycetales > Microbacteriaceae > Microbacterium. Next base: position 1,269,475 of record NZ_LQGV01000003.1, on the reverse strand, counting down.
AACTCCGTCGCGAACTTCCCGCGCCACGGGATGTCCCAGTACTCCGGCCCGCGGTACCACGTGGTGTGGGCCACGCCGATGAGCGGCCGCCCCCACCGGTGGGAGCGGAGCGCCTCGTGTGCCTGCTGCGACCCGCCGGCATAGCGGAACTGCGAGACGCTGATCGTCCACTGCCCGGTCTCGGCCTCGGCGGCGATGATGCGGTCGGCGCTCGCGAGCGACCCAGTGAGGGGCTTCTCGCAATACACCCACGCCCCCGCGCGCATCGCCTGGATCGACAGCGGCTCGTGCAGGTGCGGCGGCGTCGCGATGATCACGATGTCGGGGCGCTGCTCCGCCTGCATCTGCGCCATGTCGGCGTACAGGTTGCCGCATCCGAACTGCGCACCGGCCGCCGTGCGACGCTCTTCGTCGAGGTCGACGATGGCCACGAGCTCCACCTCGCCCGCGAGCGAGGTGACGGCCGGGAGGTGGGCGGCGGCTCCGATGCCCCCGGCGCCGACGACGGCGACACGGGCGAGGGGATGAGAGGACATGGACGGGTTCAGCCTTTCAGACCAGTCGTGGCGATTCCGGAGGTGAGGTATTTCTGCCCGGCCAGGAAGAAGCCGAACAGCGGACCGAGCGAGAGCACGGCCATGGCGAACATCGGACCCCAGGCGCTTTCGCCACTGGCATCCAGGAACGCGTTCAGACCGAGCGGAACCGTGTACATGCGCGGATCCTGCAGATACAGCAGCGGAGTGAGGAAGTCGTTCCACGTCCAGATGAACGTGAAGATCGCGGTCGTCGCGAGCGCCGGCAGCGTGAGCGGCAGGATGATCCGCCAGTACGTCTGCCAGGGCCCGGCGCCGTCGATCATCGCCGCCTGGTCGAGCTCCCGCGGGAGCCCCCGGAGGAACTGCACCATCAGGAAGATGAAGAACGCGTCGACGGCGAGGAACTTCGGCACCACGAGCGGGAGGAACGAGTTCACCCAGCCGAGGTTCGAGAACAGGATGTACTGCGGCACGAGGAGCACGTGCGTGGGCAGCATGAGGGTCGCGAGCATCGCGGCGAAGAAGAACTTGCGGCCGCGGAACTCCATCCGGGCGAAGGCGAAGCCGGCGAGCGAGCACGCGAACATGTTGCCCAGCACCGACAGTCCCGACACGATCGTGGAGTTCAGGAAGTACGTGCCGAAGCCGACTCCCGATCCCTGCCACCCCTGCCGGTAGTTCTCCAGCGTCACCGGGTTCGGGAACGGGCTCACCTCCGAGAAGATGAACTGGCTCTCCTTGAACGAGGCGCCCAGCATCCAGATCAGCGGGTAGAGCATGAGCACGCCGAACCCGATGAGCATGAGGTGGGCCAGCGGACGCTTCCGCGGCGGGCGGACGTTCTCCTCCCCGCGGCGGCGGCGTCGCCCGGCGGGGGTGATGAGGGCGGCGGTCTCAGTCGTCATAGTGCACCCAATACCTCGACAGCCAGAAGTTGACGGCCGTCACGATCGCGATGAAGAAGAACAGCACCCAGGCCATGGCGCTCGCGTAGCCCATCTCGAAGTTCGCGAAGCCCTTCTGGTACAGGTACAGCGTGTAGAAGAGGGTGGAGTTCACGGGGCCGCCGGTGCCGCCCGAGACGACGTAGGCGGGGGTGAACGCCTGGAAGGCCCCGATGAGCTGCAGCACCAGGTTGAAGAGCACGACCGGCGTCAGCATCGGCAGCGTGATGTGCCAGAACGCCTTCCACTTGGAGACACCGTCGACCGCGGCGGCCTCGTACAGGTACTCCGGCACCTGGCGCAGCGCCGCGAGGAAGATCACCATCGGCGACCCGAAGGTCCAGACGTTGAGGATGATGAGCGTGCCGAGGGCGGTGTCGGGGTTTCCGATCCAGCTCTCCCCGACGATGCCGAACCAGTCGAGCACCTGGTTGACGAGCCCGTTCCGGCCGAACATCTGCCGCCACAGCACCGCGATCGCGACGCTGGCCCCGATGAGTGAGGGGAGGTAGTAGATCGAGCGGTACAGCGCGAGACCGCGCAGTCCGCGGTTGAGGAGCACCGCCAGCAGCAACGCGAACGCCAGCTGCAGCGGCACCGACACGAAGACGTAGACGAGGGTCACCCGCACCGACTCGAGGTACTTCGGGTCGGACGTGAAGAGCTCGATGTAGTTGTCGATGCCGATCCACTCCGCCGACCCGAGCAGGTTGAAGTCGGTGAAGGAGAGGTAGAACGAATACAGCATGGGCCCGAGCGTGATCACGAAGAACCCGATCAGCCAGGGCGTGAGGAAGAGGTAGGGGGCGATCCGGTTCCGCCGCATCGCCCGTCGGAGCGACGCGGACCGAGCGGGTGCGGACCCGTGCGGGGCCCGCACCCGGCCCCTCCCCGGGCGCGCCGGGTCGTCGACGACGGCGCGCTCCGGGTCAGTGGCGTGGTCGGTCATCGGATCAGCCGAGCTCCGACTCGGCGGCCTTCAGGAACTGCGCGGCCGCATCGGTCACGCTCAGCTGGCCGAACTGCACCTGCTGGGCGTACTCGCTGAACATCGTGTTGACGGCGGCCGATCCGACCGGCGCAGGGACGGGGGCCGGCGAGCCCTTCTCGCGCACCGACTCGAAGATCTTCGCGGCCTCCGCCGAGGCCCCCTCGAGCCCCTTCGTGGCGGCGGGGAACACGTTCGTGTTGGACGGGAACCCGCGGTCGGTGCCGAGGAGCTCGTTGGCCTCGTCGCTGTTGAGGAGGAAGTTCACCAGGCGCGCCGCCTCTTCGGGGTGCTTCGACTGGCTCGACACGGTGAGGTTCATCGCCGAGCGCAGGTACTGACCGGGCGTGGGGTTCTCGCCGGGCATCCGCGCGATCGAGAGCGTCGACGGCGTGCTGTCCGCCACCGAGGCGAACTGGTTGGTGAAGAGGAAGGTCGAGGTGACCACGCCCTGCACGACCGCGTCGTACGGGGTGCCCAGGTACTCGGTCGACACGTCGGGGCTGGGCACGGCGCCATCCTCGCGCATGTCGGCCCAGTACTGCCAGAACGACTCCAGCGTCTTCTGCGAGAAGCCGATGCCGTCGGCGGTGAGGTACTCCTCGCCGTTCTGCTTGGCCCACACCTCGAAGATCTGGTAGCTGTGCGACAGGTCGGTGGTGCCCCAGACCTTGCCGTCGCTCGCCTTCGAGATCGCCTCGGAGTAGGTCTTCAGGTCGTCCCAGCTGTAGCCCTCGGCAGGCGCGGTCACGCCGTACTTCTCCGACGCGGTCTGGTCGAAGATGTAGGCGTGCGTGGTCGAGCCGAAGGTGAGGGCGGCCAGCTCGTCGCCCACGGTGGTCGTGTCGACGACGTCCTGCGGCCAGCCTTCCAGCGACAGCGTGCCGGAGTCGACCGCCTTGTTGAGGTCCCAGAGCTGCCCTCGGTCGGCGAACTCGACGAGCACCTCGTTGTAGAGCTGGATGACGTCGGGCGAGTTGCCGCCGGCGTACTGCGTGGTGATCTTGTCGAGGTAGCCGTCGAAGCCACCGAAGTCGCGCACGACCTTGATGTCCTTGTTCTCGGCCTCGAAGGCGTCGAGCGCCTTGTTGGTCAGCTCGTGGCGAGCGTCGCCGCCCCACCACGTGAACCGGATCTCCACCGGCCCTTCCGGCTTCTGCTCGGCTTGCGAGGCGCACCCCGCGAGCCCCACCGCGAGGGCCGCCGCAGCGAGCCCCGCGAGGATGCGTGTCTTGCGTCCTGTGAACACTGTGTCTTCTTTCTCTTCATTGAGAGTTGCTGAACTCTGGCCGTCGCTCCACGGGTTCGACGTGTCAGGGGCGCCGTGTCATCTGAACAATCGATTTCACTGCGGCTCGAGGATCACTATAGAAGTTGCCACACGATCGGTCAACGAGATGTTCACGACCGATGCGCAATCGAATGTTCACTACGAACTCGAGGACAACGACGTACCCCCGCGGAGCGAGGCTCACGCGGGGGTACGGACCGATCGCTCACATCCGCTGCGGATGCGCTGGGGGAGGCATCGCGACGAGCCCGAGAGGGGCGGACGAGAGGACCGAAGTGCTCAAGGATCGGGGCACTTCTGGCTCGATGATGGCGCAGCCGCGGGCGCCGGAGCGGCCGGCGCGCAGACTGCATCCGCCGGCGCGCGAAGTGCGGCACGGCCCGCCGCGTCCGCAGCGGATACGCCTCCCAGGGGCACGTCGAGGCCCACAGATTGCCCCGTCTCGCCAGGCGATTGCGCGACCTGCGCCGACGGACGCGCGAACTGCGGTACCGCGTGAGACCGTCGGCTCGACATAATGGCGGGAGCGGCTGCCCCCCCACTCCCCTCCCGGATGCCGCGGACGGAGACCCATGAACGAGTCGAGCGGCACCGCACCGGGGACCTTCTCGCCGGCACAAGAGCGTCGCGTCCGCCGCGCGCACGTCTTCGCCGAGAAGGACTTCCACCGCCTCGACATCCACCTCTCCCATCCGCGGGAGCTGCCCCGCGCCCAGCGGATGGCCGACTACTTCTACACCGCCAACATCCGGTTCCTCGAGCTCGATACGGGCGTCCCCCTCCGTGCCCGTGCCGCGCAGTTCCCGGGGATGACGTTCGTCCACGCCGTGGTGCCCCCGTTCACTCTGCTCTGGGACCGCGACGAGGGTTCGATCGACCGTGCCGCGCTGCTCCTCGTCTCACGGGGCCACCTCGCGGTCGACGGTGCCGCACGCACGACGGCGGGGCCTGCGGGGGCGCGCCTGCTCCTCCCGGGGACCGAGCCGATCGTGATGCGGTCGTCCAGCACCCCCACCGAGGTCGTGTATCTGAGCGTGCCCGCGCGGATGTGCGAAGGCATCGCCCCCTCGGGGAGACCCGACGAGACCCCGGGGCTCCCCGGCGCCTTCCTCCCCGCCTACGCCTTCGCCGCGGGGGTGTGCCGGCTCGACCCCGCCGACCTCGCCGACTCGCAGCCCATTCGCACCGCCGCCGAAGAGGTCGCCCGCACCGCGATCCAGTTGCTGGCCAGCCGCGAGCCCCGCCAGCGGCTGACGCTGTTCGGCGCGGCGATGGAGATCGTGATGGACGAGTACCCGAACAAGTCCATCGACACGGCGTCGGTCGCCGGCCGGCTCGGCGTGTCCCGCCGCAGCCTCCAAGAGGCGTTCCGCACGGAGGGCACGAGCTTCGCGGCGACGCTCCGCACCGTCCGCGCCGCCGCCGCCGGCCGACTGATGACGGAGCGCCCCGAGCTCACCCGCGCCGCGGTCGCCGAAGCCGTGGGCTTCGGTTCCGTCGACTCGCTGCTGCGCGCCCTGTGATGGTCCACGGCCGATGCTGACGGTCGCCCCCTCGGAATACTCTCGCCCTTCCGCGCGCTGCCTCTGTGGACGACGCAGGAACGGAGTCGATGTTGCGCGCCACGCCCTCTCCAGAGCCGGAGCCGGAGCCCGGACCCGATGCCCGGGCCTCGCTGACCGCGATGATCTCCGCCGACCCGCAGCGGCTCCGTCGCCGCAGCATCTCTCTCGGCGTGCCGATCGACGATGCCGACGATGTCGCCCAGACCGTCCTGCTGCGCGCCTGGCGTTCCGTCGAGCGGCTGGAGAACGTCACCCCGGGCGGCATGTGCTCGTGGCTGGATACGATCGCCCGAAACGCCGCCGTCGATCTCGCTCGGTGGCGCGCTCGGCGGGAGGAGTCGCCGTGGGAGGACGCCGCTCCCGATCCGCACAGCGTCGCCGAGGAGGTGGAGACGCGGGTGGTCTTCGACGGAGCGGTCCGCGCCCTGCACGACTTGCCCGACACTCTGCGCGAACCCCTGCTCCTGAGCGCGGTCGACCAGTTGAGCGCCGAGGAGATCGCCGTCCGGCTGGGTCTCAGTCCCGCCGCCGTCCGTCAACGGATCAGCCGTGCGCGCCGGGCGCTCGCGGGCTGTCGGCGCAGCGGCATGCTCACCGACGACGAGATCGCGTCGTGATGTCACATTCCTGACGCCGTGGCGTCTTCCTCTCTGGAGCGCGCGATCGTGCGCCCTCCGGAAAGGACACACTCATGACCGTCACCGAACTCGACCAGCTCAACCTCGCCTTCGCCGAGCGCTTCAACGCCCGCGACCTCGATGGCCTGATGGCTCTCAACACCGACGACGTGGTCTTCGTCCCGGCACCCGGAACGCCCGTCACCGGCGCCGACGCCGTCCGCGGCGCCCTGGAGCAGTTCCTCGGCCTGCAGCTTCCGATCGAGATGACCGTCCGCCACACCTTCCGCAGCGGCAACACCGGCCTCGCGATCGCGGACTGGAGCATCACCGGCACCGGTCCCGACGGCAGCGAGGTGGCCCTGTCGGGCACCACCGCCGACGTCGCGGTGTTCGACGAGGCCCACGGCTGGCGCTACGTGGTCGACAACCCCTTCGGCACCGCCTGACCCCCACCCCCCACCGCCGAGTGTCCACGACACGCCGCCCGGGGCGCCCCGGGCCCGGCGCGTCGTGGACACTCGCGTCAGCTGACGGGAGGGATCGGGGTGCGGCGGGCGGAGGAGCGGACGGCTCCCATCGAGGCGGCGATCACCACGGCGATTCCCGCCACCTCGATCCACGAGAGCCTCTGGCCGAGAAGCACCAGACCCGCGAGCGCCGCGGTGGCGGGGGCGAGGCTCATGAGGATCGAGAACGCGGACGCGGGAAGGCGCCGGAGCGCCATGAGCTCCAGCGCATACGGAATGGTCGAGCTGAGCAGAGCCACCGCGGCGCCGAGCGCCACGAGGTCCACCCGAAGGAGCGCGCTGCCGGCTCCGGCCACCCCGAACGGCAGCGACAGCACCGCGGCGACGGCCATCGCCCACGCGAGCCCGTCGAGACGGGGGAACACCGCCCCCACCCGGGCCGACGACAGGATGTAGAACGCCCAACTGGCCGCCGCCCCGAGGGCGAACAGCACCCCGAGCAGATCGAGGCGGTCCCACCCGCCGCCACCGAGAGCGAGCACTCCCGCGAACGCGAGCGCCGCCCATCCCCACGCGGACGCCCGACGGCTCATGACGATCGACAGCACGAGAGGCCCGAGCACCTCGATCGTCACCGTGACTCCGAGCGGAAGCCGTTGCAGCGCGAGGTAGAACAGGGCGTTCATCACCCCCAGCACGACACCGAATCGCACGACGGCCGCCCAGTCCGCTCGCGTGTACCCGCGCATCCGCGGGCGGGCGATCAGCAACAGGATGAGCGCGGAGAAGACGAGGCGGAGCATGACGACCCCGAGCGGCCCGACCTGCGGGAACAGGTGCACGGCCGCCGCGGCACCGATCTCCTGACAGGCGAGGCCGATGACCACGAACGCGGACGCCGCACCCGCCCGGCGGTTCACGGCAGGGGGCAGATGGCCGCGTCGACGATCTTGTCGGCGTACGTCTGAGGCTCCCACGGCAGCCGGCCGCCCTCCGGAGCCTTCTCTCCCGCCGCCGCGGGCGCCTTCGAGGCGGTCGCCGCGAGCTCCCAGGCGAGATCGCGCGCAGCCACCCCACTCGCCCGAGAGTTGTTGAGCACGACCACGACCGACATCCCGGTCTCACGGTCGGCGAAGACGGCGGTGAGGTAGCCGGGCACGGCCCCCGCCTGCCCCACCAGCGTCGCCGCCTGCACGACGCCGCCGCGAGCCGTCAACCACGTCGGTGCGGTGCTCGAGGTGGGGAGCGAGTCGGCGAACCGCGCAGCGGTGTCGAAGGAGCGCGTGCCGAGGGCGACGGCCTGGATGTAGTCGCTGAGGTCGTCCACCGTGGAGAACGCCCCCGCCGCGGTGAACCCGGCAGACCCGGAGACCGCGGTGACGTCCACGGGAGCGGTGCAGTCGATCTTGCCGTCCTCGTCGTTCGCCGACCGCTGGCCGGTGAGCACGCCGGTACCGGTGCGGGAGCCGGAGGTCAGCGAACTGGACTCCATTCCGAGGGGCTCGAAGACGTACTCGTCGAAGAGGTCGGCTGCGCTCTTGCCCCCGGCCCGCTCGAGCGCGAGGCCGAGCAGCACATAGCCGGTGTCGGAGTCACGGTAGGCCGTTCCCGGCTCGCCGTCGAACCCTGTCGACATGCCGTACGCGACCAGCTCCTTCGGCTTCCACACCCGCTCCGGAGTGACGTACCACCGGTCGGAGATCTCCTTCGCGTACGACTTCAGCCCGCTCGTGCTGTCGCACAGGTCGCCGAGCGTGATGCCCTCCGCCGACGGATAGCCCGACAGCCAGCGTGTCAGGTGATCGTCGATACGGACGATCCCCCGATGCGCCATGCCGTAGAGCACGTCGCAGGTCATGGTGCGCGTGATGGGGCCCGCCTTGAAAGCGAGGTCGGGCGAGACGGCACCGCCCTTCGGCGTCTGCGTCCCGAGGGCCTGGCGCCATACGCCGGCCCAGGGTGCCCGCACCTCGACGATCGCTCCGGTGGAGCCGGTGGCCGCCATCGCGGTCGTCACCGCCGTCGTGAGCTGTTCCTGGACCGCGGACGGGAAGGCGGCGTCGACCTGGGGGAGGGGTTCGTGCTCGACGGTGGGGGACGGAGAGCAACCGGTGATCACGCCGATCGTCGCTGCCGCGAGAACCGCCCACACGACGCGTGCGCGCCGGTTCCGCCTCATCCCATCACCCCCCCGAGTGTTCCTTTCCAGCCTACGTCATGGCTTCGCGGGCCCCCGGACGAGCGGCCGTACCGCGAGCGTCAATAGGGTGACTGTCATGACTCACGAATTCGACGAGACCACTCTGCGCGGCGTGCTGGGGCACATGAACAACGATCACGTCGACGACAACGTGCTCATCACGCGCGCCTTCTCGGCGGTTCCCGATGTCGTCTCCGCCGAGATGGTGCACTTCGACGGCGACGGCGGCCGGTGGCAGGTGGTCACGGCGACAGGGGCGCAGGAGACGGTGACGATTCCCTGGCCGGGGGGACCGATCACGGAGCGCCCCGAGGTGCGGCGCGAGGTCGTCGCCCTGTACGACGCCGCCTGTGAGCGTCTGGGCGTCACGCCCCGCCCGCACGCCTGAGCCGCACGACCCTCGAAAGGAAACCTTCAGGTTAGCTGTACCTAACTTCCGCTATGCTCATCGCATGGCCGAGCTGATCCCGTTCTCCACCGCCCTCCGCGAGCGCTCCTCCTCCGCCCACTCCGGGAGCGAGCACGCCGGCTTCATGGCCGACCTGATGCGCGGTCGCGGCACCCGCGACGACTACATCGCCCTCGTCGCGCAGCACTGGTTCATTTACGAGGCACTCGAAGCAGCCGCCGAGCGGATGAAGGCCGACCCGGTGGCCGCCCCCTTCATCAGCGAGCGGCTCACGCGACTGCCCGCGTTGGAGTCCGACCTGGAGTTCCTCCTCGGAGAGGACTGGCGGGAGCGGATCGCCCCACTGCCGACGACACGCCGTTACGTCGAGCGCATCCAGCAGGTCGCGGCCACGTGGTCCGGCGGCTTCGTCGCCCACCACTACACGCGCTACCTCGGCGACCTCTCCGGCGGCCAGTTCATCGGCAAGCTCATGGCGCGTCAGTTCGGGTTCGAGACGAACGGCATCGGCTTCTACCTCTTCGACGACATCGCCGACCCGGCCGCCTTCAAAGAGGTCTACCGCGAGCAGCTCGACGCCGCGCCCTGGGATGCGGCCGAGCAGGAGCGCGTGATCGACGAGGTGCTGATCGCTTACCGCTTCAACACCGAGCTGTTCGACGACCTCGCCGCCGCGAAGGAGCGCTCCGCCCAGACCGCCTGACCCCTTCCATCGGCCCTCCTGCGTTCTCTCCCGCGAGAGCACATGCTGTCACCGAGCGCACATGTCCTCGCCGCCGATAACGTAGGCGCTCGCTGAGAGCATGTGCTCTCGAACAAGGGGATGGACGCGGCGGGGGCGGCGAGGGCTCAGCCGCCCGCGGCGCGGACGGCGGCCATGAAGCGGCGCACATCGGCGTCGACCAGGATGTCGCTCGGTCGCAGAGGGCGGGACAGGTACAGCCCGTCGAGGCTCGTCAGGCGCGACAGGGCCACGTAGGTCTGGCCCGGGGCGAAGGCACCGGATCCGAGATCGATGATGGCGCGGTCGTACGTCTTGCCTTGCGACTTGTGAATGGTCACCGCCCACGCCAGGCGCAGCGGGAACTGCGTGAACTCCGCGACGATGTCGCGGGTGAGCTTGCGGCTGCCGGGATCGTAGGCGTAGCGGAATCTCTCCCACACCGTGGGCTCGACATCGTGCTCCTCGCCGTCGAGCTCCACGCGCACCGTGCCGCCGGCGATGCGTGTCACCGTGCCGATGGACCCGTTCACCCACCGAGGACCGTCGCCCTTGCCGCCGAGGTCGTTGCGGAGGAACATCACCTGCGCGCCCACCTTCAGCTGCAGCTCGACGTCTGCCGGATACGTCTCGCCGCGCCCGAAGTCGCCCGTCACGTCGGCGCGGGCCCTCTGCACCGGTCCGGGAAGAGCGTCGAGGTGGCGCTGATTGATGCGGTTGACGATGTCGTTGCGCGTGGCGAGGGTGATGATGGGAGGCTCGCCATCCACGGGCTCGGGTACCGGCCGAGCGCCCGCGGCGTTGAGCTTTCCGGCGATCTCGGCGGTGACGATCCCGTGCCGCACCGCGTTGAGCATCATCTTGAACTCGGGATCGGACTGCCGGTGGATCTCCCGGAGCTCGCGGATGTGGAGCGGGGCACCCACCCGGCCGAGGTCCAGCAGTCCGTCGGAGCGGATCGCCCCCGCGTCGCCGCGAGGGCCTGCCCACACCTGGGCGTCGAAGAACCAGAACGAGCGGTAATGGTCCCGGATGTACCGCAGCTCATCACCGCGAGGCGGCACCGGCGAGAGCTGATACGGGTCTCCGAACATCACGATCTGCACGCCGCCGAAGGGCTCCGACCGGCGCCGGCGTGCCTGCCGGAGCGACCGATCGATCGCGTCCATGAGGTCAGCGTTGACCATGGAGATCTCGTCGATCACGAGCGTGTCGATCGCGTTCATGATCTTCCGCGCCGGCTCCGACTGCTCCAGCTCGCTGTCGGCGATCAGCCCGATCGGGAGGCGGAAGAGGGAGTGGATCGTCTGCCCCTCCACGTTGAGGGCAGCCACACCCGTGGGCGCGCAGACCGCGATCTGCTTCTCCGTGTTCCAGGCGAGGTGCTGGAGGAGTGTCGACTTCCCCGTCCCCGCGCGGCCGGTGACGAACACGTGCTGCCGCGTGTCCTCGATGAGCCGGAACAGCTCATCCTGCTCGGGCGACAGGGCCCGCACGGAGGACGAAGCCGGGGTGCTCACCGATCCCATGGTAGTTGTCGGGCGTCGGGGGGAGTTGTCAGGGACGGTTTCCTAGACTGAAGCAGTGGAGCGGGACGAGAGCGACGAGCAGGCCGGCGAGGCCGTCGCCGCCGCGCCGCGACGCCGTCGGCGCCGCCCCCGCCTCGCTTTCGACCTGACCGCCCTCGCCGTGGTGGGAGTGCTGCTGGCCGGCGCCGTCTATGCGGGTGGCGCCGTGACATACGACCGCCTCTACAGCCCTGCTGCGTTCGTCACCCGTTATCTGGACCTCCTCTCCCAAGGCCGTGCGACCGACGCCCTCGCCGTTCCGGGCGTCCGCGTCGACGCCGCCCAGTTCGAGAAGGCCGGCCTTCCGACCGACGCCGCCGACGCTCTCCTGCGACGGGACGCCTTGGCGCCGATCACCGACATCGAGGTTCTGAGCACGACGGAGAAGGACGGGGTCACCTCCGTCACCGTCGGCTACCGGGCAGGACCGCACGCCGGAAAGACCACGTTCGCGGTTGAACGTGCCGGCACGATCGGCATCGCTCCTTCCTGGCGGTTCGCGACGAGCCCGCTGGCCGTGATCGACCTGACCGTGCGGGGCGCGATGCAGTTCCAGGTCAACGGCTTCGAGATCGACAAGCGTCAGGTCTCCCCCGACGGCAATGACGCGGACCCGCTCGATCCGGTGTCGTTGCTCGTCTTCTCTCCCGGGCTGTACTCGATCTCGGTCGACACCGCCCTGTCGGCCAGCCCCGGCGTCGCGGTGCTCTCGGACAAGCCCCGTGCCGAGATTCCCGTGGAGGTGCAGACGCAGGCAACCGACAAGTTCGTCGAGGTCGTGCAGGAGAAGGTGGAGGACTTCCTGGACGAGTGCGCGACTCAGCGGGTGCTGCAGCCGACGGGGTGCCCGTTCGGCCTCACGGTACGCAACCGCATCGTCGGAGAACCCACCTGGTCGATCGCGGACCAGCCCACGGTGACCCTGGAACCGGACGGTGCCGACTGGCGGATCCGTCGCACGCAGGCCGTCGCGCACATCAAGGTGGACATCCAGTCGATCTTCGACGGGTCGATCCGCTCCCTCGACGAAGACATCCCGTTCTTCATCGACGGGGACATCACGATCCTTCCCGACGGCAGCGCCTCGATCAACGTGGGCTCCGCCGACTGACCCGACTCGAGCGCTGGCTCGCTATCGCGTGACGAGGTGACGTGGCGGGCCCTCTATGCGGGCGACGGCGATCTTGACCTCGACGAGCTCGTGCTCCACCCGCTCGATCCGCTGAGCCAGCTCGTGCTCCACCCGCTCGATCCGCTGAGCCAGTCCGTGCTCCACCCGATCGATGCGCGCGTCCATCCGGCTCACGAGCCAACCGAACGCGGTGACGAAGCCGAGGAGGAGGGTCGCCGCGCTGATGACGATCGCGAGGGTGTCGACGGACACGATCAGGCCTCTCTCTCGGTCGTCAGTCATGAGCAGTCGTTCGTGGACGAGCCTAGGCGACGGCGCAAAGGGGTGCGGTACGGGAGGTGACGATCTGGGGACAGAGCGGCGGTGCGGATGGCCGGGGAGGCGCGGATCAGCGCCGTGCGTCGCGCGCGGCGAGGGCCGCGAGGCGGGCGTTGTAGGCCTCGAGCTCCGCGTCGCCGCTCCGGTCGGCCTGCCGGTCCGACCGTCGCTGCGCCCGCTCGTCGGAACGGCTCCACTGGACGGCGACGACGATCGCGAGGATCAGGGTCGGAATCTCGCCGATCGACCAGGCGATGCCTCCGCCGGTGTACTGATCCACGAGAGGCGGATCCCCCCAGGTTCTGCCCATCGAACCGAACCACTCGGCGACGAACAGTCCCGACGACATCATGATCGCGATGCCGAAGAACGCGTGTATCGCCATCACGCCGATCAGGGTGAGAAGGCGGAACGCGTGCGGCAGACGGTAGGGAACCGGATCGATGCCCACGAGCGACTGGACGAAGAGGTAGCCGGAGATGAGGAAGTGGGCGACCATCCACTCGTGCCCGAGGTGGTCGTAGAGGGACCAGCGGAAGAGGTCGCTGTAGTAGAAGGCCCAGAGCGACCCGATGAACATGGCGGCCGCGAAGAGGGGATGGGTCACCACTCGGGCGAACGGAGTGTGGACGGCCCAGAGGATCCATTCCCGCCCGCCCCGCGAACCGTCGTCGCGCTTGCGGATCGCGCGCGCGGCGAGAGTCACGGGCGCGCCGAAGACGAGACACATCGGGATCGCCATCGACAGCAGCATGTGTCCGACCATGTGCATGCTGAAGAGGTAGTCCTGGTAGGCGTTGATCGGCCCGCAGGTCACCCAGAACAGCAGCACGAGACCGAGCACCCACAGCACCGTGCGATGGATCGGCCACCGATCACCGCGACGGCGGAGGCGCCAGACGCCGGCGAGATAGAAGAACAGTCCGAATCCGGTCGCGAACGCCCAGAGCGCGTCGACATCCCACGTGGTGAACCAGCGGTCCGGGGTGAGCTCGGGGGGGAGCGGCGCACCGGTGAGCCACTCGGCAGGCGTACGCACTTCGGGGAGGCCCGTGTCGACGGCGGGCGGCGTGCGGGAGAGGGCGACGGCAGCGCCGCTCGCGATCCCCATGAAGGCCAGTTCCAGCGCGACGAGGGCCCAGAAGGTCCGGGAGACCGCCGCCTGCGAGATCCGCGAGATGAGCCGGCCGCGGTACCAGGCACCGAGGAGTCCGATCGCGATCAGCGCGACGACCTTGACGAGCAGGAGCGTGCCGTACGGGGTCGCCAGCTGCGCGAGCCCGATTCCCCCCGCGATCGCCCGGGCCGTCCCGGCGAGGGCGACGACGAAGAACGCCGCGAGGGCGATGCTGGAGTAGCGCTCGAGGATCCGCGGGATGTCTCCACGCTCCATGACGGGTCGCACCACGACGAGCAGGACGAGTCCGCCCAGCCAGACCGCCGCACCGATGATGTGGAGCGCCAGCGCCATCACCGCAGCGTTGTGGTTGGCGTCGTCGCCCGAGTGTCCCTGCGTGGCCATGGGGATGAGGGCTGCGACGGCCACGAGGGCGATGAGGAGGGTGGTCGTCCAGCCGCGGACCGCGAAGGTCAGGACGGTGAGGACCGCTCCCGCGATCGTCGTGATCGTCCAGGCGCGGCCCGGGTCGGTGCCGATGAGGTACTGGCCGAGCTGCTGACCGAACTGGGCGTCGGGACTCGGCGTCGCGTTGTAGATGTTGACGAACGTGAGGAACGTCGTGACGGCGGAGCTGACGGTGAAGACCGCCGCGGAGACCGAGGCGGTGTCCAGCGCTACGTCGAAGGGTCTTTCCCCGGAGCGGAGGGCGAACAACGCCAGCACGAGAGAACCCGCCATGCCCGCCGCCGAGAGGTTGACGATGAGCTTGGCCGCGGGCAGCCCCCACCGGACGATCGGGCCGGGGTCGAGCAACAGGAGCGGGGCGGCGCCGCCACCCAGCAGCAACCCGAGCAGAAGTGTCACCACCGCCGCCGCGAGGAGGATCACCGGCCCGGCGAGTCGGAGCGCGCGGGAGTTCACTCCCCCAGCCTACGGCGGACCCGCCGCCGGGGACGACGAAGGGGGACACCTCTCGGCATCCCCCTTCGTGCGGTGTCGTCTTACTTGACGGCAGCCTTGAGCTTCGAGCCCGCGGTGACCTTGACGCGCTTGCCCGCGGGGATCTTGATCTCCGCACCCGTCTGCGGGTTGCGGCCGGTACGAGCCGAGGTCTCGACCTGCTCGAACGCGATCCAGCCGGGGATCGTGACCTTGTCACCCTTGGCAACGGCCTCGGAGACGGTCGAGAACAGCGCGTCGAGCACGCCCGAGACAGCGGACTGGCTCTGGCCCGTCGCGGAAGCGATGCTGGCGACGAGCTCGGTCTTGGTGATAGCCATGGGGTTGTCCTCCAGACGGCGAAGGCCGTCAGTTACTTCGGACCGGACGACGGGAGTCGCCGGCTGGTCGGTTGGACCGCCCCCGAATATACCTACGAAGCGCGGAAAACCGCGGATTTCGGGACATCTGGCGTCGTTCTCACGGCGTGTCGAGGGTCAGATGTGACGGAAGTGGCTCCTGAGGCCCCCGCGGGACCGGCGGACCCGGGAACGCCGAAGGCCGGAACCCTCGAGAGGATTCCGGCCTTCGCGTGCGTGGTGTGCTTACCAGCTCGACTTCGTGACGCCGGGCAGCTCGCCCTTGTGCGCCATGTCGCGGAAGCGGACGCGCGAGATGCCGAACTTCGACAGGTGGCCGCGCGGGCGGCCGTCGATGGCGTCGCGGTTGCGCAGACGCACCGGCGACGCGTTGCGCGGGAGCTTCTGCAGGCCGACGCGAGCGGCCTCGCGGGCCTCATCGGTGGCGTTCGGGTCGACGAGGGTCTTCTTCAGCTCGGCACGCTTCTCGGCGTAGCGGGCGACGACCTCTTCGCGCTGCTTGTTGCGCGCGATCTTGCTCTTCTTAGCCATGAGATCAGCGCTCCTCTCGGAATTCGACGTGCTTGCGGACGACCGGGTCGTACTTCTTCAGCACGATGCGGTCGGGGTTGTTGCGGCGGTTCTTGCGCGTCACGTAGGTGTACCCCGTGCCGGCGGTCGAGCGCAGCTTGATGATGGGACGGACGTCCTGAGCCTTCTTCGCCATTAGAGCTTCACACCCTTCGCGAGGAGGTCCTTGACGACCGACTCGATGCCACGGGCGTCGATGACCTTGATGCCCTTAGCCGACACGTTCAGCGTGATCTTGCGACCGAGCGACGGAACGTAGTAGGTCTTCTTCTGCACGTTCGGGTCGAAGCGGCGCTTCGTCCGGCGGTGCGAGTGCGAGATGTTGTGACCGAAGCCGGGAACTGCTCCGGTCACCTGGCACACTGCTGCCATAGTGATTCTCCTTAGTACCGTGACACCGGACGGTGCCACCCAAGATCCCTTGTCTGCATCCACGCCTCATCCGGCCGTTTCCGGCCTGAGCTGAGGAGGGGATACGAACTGCGTGCTGGAGTGCGCGCAGACAAAGAGTCAGTCTAGCACGCCCGTCGTGCCACTCAGGGGCGCGGCCGATGGCGGGCGGCGAGCTCGTCGGCGAGCCGCACATAGTCCCCGTCGATCGTCTGCGCCTCGGGGTGGGCGTCGTACCATTCGACGATCTGGCGGGCGCCCTCGGCGATGCGCACCGTGGTGCGGAACTCGGGAACCATCGACCGGATCTTCGTCGTGTCGAAGAGCATCGAATGCGCCTTGTCGCCGAGAAGGGCCGCTCCCCATTCGGGATCGGCGGCAGCGATAGCCGTCGATGGGACGTAGACGAGGTCGGGCTCGGCGACGCCGGCCGCCCGCGCGATCTCGGTGTAGATCTCGTTCCACGTCGGGGCGTCGTCTCCCATGATGTGGAAGGCCTCGCCGACGGTGTCGGAGCGTCCCAGCAACCCGACGAAGCCGCGCGCGAAGTCGGTGTGGTGGGTGAGGGTCCACAACGACGTCCCGTCGCCGTGGACGATCACGGGCTCCCCCGCCCGCATCCTCGCGATCGCGGTCCATCCGCCGTCGATCGGGATGAGGGTCGGGTCGTAGGTGTGCGACGGCCGGACGATCGTCGCCGGGAAGCCCGCCTCCCGGTAAGCCGCGACGAGGCGGTCCTCACACGCGATCTTGTTCCGGGAGTACTCCCAGAACGGGTTTCGCAACGGGGTGGACTCGGTGACCGGAAGCCGGGCCGGCGGGGTCTGGTAAGCGGAGGCGGAGCTGATGAAGACGTACTGGCGCGTACGCCCGGTGAACAGGCGAAGGTCGGTCTCGATGTGCTCCGGGACGAAGGCGAGGAACTGCGCGACGACGTCGAACTCCTCGCCCTCCAGCGCGCGTCGGGCCGACTCCTCCTCCCGGATGTCGCCGCGGTGGACGATGACGCCGTCGGGGACCTCGCGACGCTGCTCCCGCCCGCGGTGGAGGAGGTGCACCTCGTGCCCCCGACGAACGGCTTCGGCCACGCATGCCGCGCTGATGACGCCCGTCCCGCCGATGAACAGCACCCGCAACGCTGACATGTCTTCCCCTCTCGAGGGCTGAGCCCCAGTCAGGATCACGCCTCGTGGTCAGTATCACACGGGCGGTGTCACACGGGGCGGTCGCGCGCGTCGCGGGCGAGCTCGGCGGCGCCGCGTCCCCAACGAAACGGCGACACCGTGGGGTCGCCCGTGATCCAGAACCGCCAGGGGAACGCCTCCGTTCCCGCGATGCCGGCGACCCCGACGCGCGGCCCGGCGGACACGTGCGGCGGGGGCTCCTCGGGGAGGAAGAGGCGGGCGACCGCGCCGGCGCGGGGAACGCCGCGAATCGCATCGATCCCGTCGTGCACGGGATGGCGGAGTCCGATCGCGTCGCCGAGGCGACCGGGACCGCGGGCGAGGTCACGGAGCGCACGGGCCGCGGGACGTCGAAGCCCTGCCGCCTCGATCCCTTCGACGATCTCGCCCGCGCGCAGGAGCACTCCGCCGGCCACGCCGTCGGGACCGCACACGACGTTGACGCAGGAGTGGATGCCGTGGCTCAGATAGACGTACAAGTGGCCCGGCTCGCCCCACATGGTCGCGTTGCGCGCCGTCCGGCCCATGCGGGCGTGTGAACCCGGGTCGGCGTGAT
Source organism: Microbacterium sp. TNHR37B (assembly GCF_001620065.1). Classification (GTDB taxonomy): domain Bacteria; phylum Actinomycetota; class Actinomycetes; order Actinomycetales; family Microbacteriaceae; genus Microbacterium. The sequence continues at coordinate 1,251,574 of NZ_LQGV01000003.1, read as the reverse complement.
CGCCCGTCCCCTGCCCGTGGTACGCCTCGACCTCGGTGAGCCTGACGGCCACCTCGACACCGTCGACCGTCGTGCGCAGGAGGGCACCCAGGAGAGTCGGCGCCACCTCCCGCGGCAGGGCGGTGAGGGCCTCACGGGTGGCGGGCACGAATCCGGGAGCGCTCATCCCCGCGGCGCCCCCTGACACCAGGAGACGTCGAACCCGCGGAGCGCGACGACCTCGGCGCCGTCGGCGAGGGAGACGACGTGGGTCTGCAGGCGCTCCGGCAGCGGAAGGAGGTATCCGTCGTACGGGTTGTCGACGACGTTCGGGGCGACCAGGAGGGCCGCATACCGCCCGCTGGGCGAGATGCACGCCTGCAGCAGCGCGTCATCGGGTGGCACCGTGAAGACCGAACGCGCACCGGCGCCGTCGGCATCCACGACCGCGACCGAGGTCTGCTCCACCGTCACTCCGTCGGCATCGAGGCGGGTCAGGAGGCGGAGGGTCGAGCCGTCGGCGAGCGCGAGCACCGACGACGCCTGACCGAGCCCGGGATCGGTGGGAGCCACCTCCTTCTCCTCCGCCGTGGCGAGATCGATGGCGAGCGGGCCGTCGGCGCGCTCCACGATCGCGACGGTGGAGCCCCGAGCGATGCTGTCGATCGCCACGGCGTTGCCGAGGGCGACCGGGTCGGCGGTCCGCCCCGAGGCGTCCGGGGCCGAGACGAGGGTGAGAGCGCCGTCGAAGGTGAGCATGAGGATCGTGTCGGTCCCCGGAACGAAGCGCCAGTCGTCCACGCGCGAGTCACCTCCGGCCCGTTCGATCGGCGTCGGAGGCGTCTGTGCCTGTGAGGCGGAGAGCGACGCGGTGAACAGCGCGCTCTCGCGGCCGCCGTCGGCGCCGATGTCGGCATCGGTGAAGGTGTAGCCGATGAGGTTTCCGCGGTCGGCGCTCTGCAGGTCGGTGACGCTCCCGGTCCCCGGCAGCAGCAGCTCTCGCTGACCGGTTCCGTCGAGGTCGGTCACGATGAGGTGCGACCGCCCGTCCGCATCCACCGTCGAGACCACGAGGTGCGAGGCGGTCGCACGGAAGTCCTCGATGTGGTCGTGGCGGAACACCGGTACCGCGGCATCGCCCGCCAGATCGGAGCGGAAGATCGTGTCGTCCGCGTCGGATCTCTCGAGCAGGTAGACCTGGAGGGCGGGCGTGGTGAAGGAGTCCTCGATCGTTGCCGGAGGTCCGCCGCCGAGCCCGGCGACCCCGGTGATCCGTACCGTGTAGGTCGTGTCGTCCCACAGCGGGAGCGAGAAGCGCAGGCCGACGGTGCGACCGGAGGTGTCGACCGTGAAGTCGGCGGCGGGGCTCACGCTCACCTGCGAGGGGTCGACCTCGGCGAGCGACTGCGTCGTGGTGAACAGGAGACGTGAACCGGAAGCGGTCACCGCGGCGGCGGGGTCGAACTCGGTGGACATGACGCGGGGCCCCTGCACCGTGGTCAGCGCGGCGCCTCCCAAGCCGATCACGGCGAGGACGCCGAGGACGATCGTGAACGATGCCGTGAACGCGCGGCCACGGCGATGACGACCCGCCGACCGGCGCCGATCACCCTCGCGCGCACGACGGTCGTCAGTACTCATACGGGTCCTTCGGCTGCGCGACCGGCTCGACCGTGCTCGCCGTGACCTGCAGCCGGCCGTCCACGTCGCGGATCGTCCCCGTCACGGTGACCCACTGCCCGGTGTCGGGCGCGTGGCCGGTCGCGATGGGAATGCGGGCCGGCTGCGCGTCGATGACACAGTGCGTGATGACGAGCCGGGTGAGGTCGAAGCCCCCTTCGCCGGGTGTCGCGAATCCCGTGAGCGTGACCTTCTCGCCGTCGAACGTCTCCGGGTTCGTGGCCGTCGCGAAGACACTCGACCACTCGCCCACTCCGAAGGTGGACGTATCGCCCATGGCGGCGAGCGCGACGGTGTCGGCGCCCTGGAAGAGCGGGGCCGATCCGGTCTCCCGCGACATCGCGAGCTCCGCCGACAGCGTGGCCGGCGGCACCGTCACGATCGCCGCGACGATCCCCGTCGCCACGAGTCCGCCCACGGCGGCGCCGATGCCGCTCCCGGTCACCCGCGGCACCCGGGACGGCGGCGAGGCGTGCACCCCGTGGTCGGGAGAGGCGTGACCGTGGCTGTGGTCGTGGCTGTGGTCGTGACCGTGGTCGGCCTCCGCTCCGAGCGGCAGAGCGACGCTCACCGCGGCGCCGACGAGCACGAGGACCGCCATCGAGATCGCAAACCAGTTGGACGACGGGCTGATGTAGAGGGCCAGCTGGTCGGTGAGGGCCAGCGCGATCGTCACGGCGGCGAGGCCTGCGGCGAGGCCGACACCGAGAAGCCGAGTGCCGAGGTGCCCGATCCGTTTACGCAAGGAGGTTCACCGCCCCTCCGATCGCGACGGCCGACAAGACGACCACCGCGACGATTCCGGCCAGCGCGCGGCTGCGGAACGTGGTCCGCAGCAGGGCCAGCATCTTCACGTCGACGAGGGGGCCGACGAGGAGGAACGCCACGATCGAGCCGGGCGTGAAGGTCGAGGCGAACGACAGGGCGAAGAACGAGTCGACGTTGGAGCAGATCGAGACGATCATGGCGAGCGCGATCATCGCGACGATCGACAGCGCCGGGTTCGAGCCGATCGCCAGGAGCGCGTCACGCGGCACCAGCACCTGCACCGCCCCCGCGACGCCCGAGCCGATGACGAGCGCCGGCATGACGGCGCGCAGTTCCACGACGAACTGGGCAAGGCTCCGCCGTCCCCGTCCGCCGCCCTCGGTCTCGACGATCTCGCACGTGGCCCGGAAACGATCGGTGACCAGTCCGTCCGGGTCGGGGTGCCGGCTGTAGAGCCATCCGATGAGGTTGGCGATCGCATAGCCGCCGAGGAGCCGCGCGATCAGGATCCCGTCGTCGAACCCGAAGGCCTGATGCGTCGTGATGATGACGATCGGGTTGACGATCGGCGCCGCGATCAGGAAGGTCAGCGTCTCGGGCACGCTGAATCCGCGCATCAGGAGCCCGCGGGCAAAGGGGACGTTGCCGCACTCGCACACCGGGATGAGCATGCCCAGAAGCGACAGCACCGCGCGGCGCCCCCAGGCATTGCGCGGCATCCACCGCTCGATCACTCCCGGCGGCACCCACACCTGCACGACGATCGAGAGGATCACGCCGAGCACGACGAAGGGCAGCGACTCGATGAGAACGCTGATGGCGAGGGTGAGGCCGTCCTGCGCACGAGTAGGGAGCGCCGGGCCCGGAGCCCACAGCGCGACGAGGATCAGCGCCGCCACCAGCAGGACTCCCGCCACCACCGCGAGGATCTTCCCGCCGGACGCGCTGCCCGCGGCGGGGACGGCACGGGCTCGCGGCGCGGCGGGAGCGCGACCGTGCGCCGGCCCGGCGGGTGCGCTCGTCGACGCCTCACGCTCTGCTCGGCGCAGGTCCGAGCGGAGCACACCCGTCCGTGTCGGGTCGGACGACCGCGGCTCGCTCAACGCTCGGCGGCCCCGGCGGCCGTGCACGCGGCGCACAGCCCGAAGATGTCGACGACGTGCTCGGCGCGGGTGAACCCGTGGGCGGCGGCGGTGCGCTGCGCCCACTCCTCGACGTCGGTCGCCTTGATCTCGACGGTGGTCCCGCAGTTGCGGCAGATCAGGTGATGGTGATGACCCTCACTCGAGCACGCCCGATAGATCGCCTCGCCCTCGGGACTCTGGAGCTGATCGGCCTCGCCGCCGGCGGCGAGGGTGGCCAGAGCCCGGTAGACGGTCGCGAGTCCGATCCCGGTGTTCTCATCGCGCAGCGTCGCGTGGAGATCCTGTGCGCTCACGAACCCTTGAGCGTCGGCGAGCGCCGTGCGCACGCGATCGCGCTGCCAGGTGTTCCGCTGGGCCATGGCCCCGAGTCTACTCGCGCGGCTTCGGAGCGGGCTGGGAGCCGTCACGCCCGCACGGCGCGCGTGACGCGCCCACGACGCCCTCCGACCACGCGGCAGACGAGGTAGATGGCGAACGAGATGGTGGTGATGTAGGGGCTCACCGGCAACGTGCCCATCACGGCGAGGAGGATCCCGCCGACGGCGGCCACGACCCCGAAGAGGGCCGACAGCAGCGGCACGGCCAGGGGTCCGCTGGCGACGCGCATCGCCGCGGCCGCCGGGGTCACCAGGAGCGCCATCACGAGAAGCGCGCCGATGATGTGCACGGCGACCGCCACGACGAGACCGAGCAGCAGCATGAAGCCGAGCGAGACGACGGTCGTCGGGACGCCGCGCGCCGCCGCCGACTGCGGGTCGAGCGAGTCGAAACGCAGCGGGCGCCAGATGAGGAGCAGAGCGAGCAGCGCCGCCGCCGAGATCCCGATGAGCCATCCCAGCTGAGCGTTCTGGACCGACACGATCTGGCCGGTGAGCAGGCTGAACCGGTTGGCGCTGCGGCCGTTGTAGAGCGAGAGGAAGAGGATCCCCAAGCCCAGGCCGAACGGCATGAGCACTCCGATGATCGAGTTGCGGTCGCGCGCCCGGGCGCCGAGCGATCCGATGAGCGCCGCCGCGATGAGGGAGCCGACGACCGAGCCGGTCACGACGTCTGCGCCCACCAGGAGCGCCGCGGCGGCGCCGGCGAACGACAGCTCGCTGATCCCATGGACGGCGAAGGCCATGTCGCGCTGCATGACGAACACGCCGATGAGCCCTCCGACGAGGCCCAGGACCGCGCCGGCCCACAGCGAGTTGGAGACGAGGGCGAGGATCTCCCCGTAGTCGGCCAGTCCGCCGAAGAGCGCGTCGCCGATGTCGGCCCAGTTCACGCGGCACCGCCTTCGTGGAGGTGGTCGTCGTGATGGTGATGCGAGGCGTCGGCATCGGGAGCGCCCACGACGACGAGGCGGTCTCCTGCCCGCAGGACGAAGACGGGTGCGCCGTAGAGGTCGGTCAGCACGGGCGAGGTGAGGACGTCCTTCGGGGCGCCGAGGGTGAAGCGGCCGTTGGCGATGTAGAGGATGCGGTCGACTTTGCCGAGGATCGGGTTGATGTCGTGGGTGACCAGGAGCACCGCGGCGCCCGTCGTGCGGTGATCGTCGATCAGGCGGACCACCGCCTGCTGATTGGCGAGATCGAGACTGGTCAGCGGTTCGTCGCACAGGAGGAGCCGCGGGTCGTCTGCCAGCGCCTGGCCCACGCGCAGGCGCTGCTGCTCACCGCCGGAGAGCACCCCGACGGGCTCATCGGCGAATGCGGAGGCGCCGACCGCCTCGACGAGGGCGTCGATGCGTGCCCGGTCGCCGCGCCGCGGGAACGGGAGCCCGAAGCGGTGACCGTCGACCCCGAGCGCGACGAGGTCGCGTCCGCGCAGGGCCGTGTCGGTCAGCGGACGGGCCTGCGGGAGGTAGCCGATGCGACGGTTGCCACGACCGCGCACCCTCTCGCCCAGCGCCGTGATCGTGCCCTCGGAGAGGGGCTCGAGCCCCAGGATCGCTCGCAGGAGGGTCGTCTTTCCCGATCCCGACGGACCGAGAACGGCCACCAGCTCTCCCGGGCGGACATCGAGGTCGAGCCCGCTCCACAACTCTCGATGTCCCCGCCGCAAGGCCGCTCCCCGGATGCGGAGCACCGGCTCCGCCTGCGGGTCCTGCTCGGGGGTCACCGGTTCAGCGTAGCGGCGAGCGTCGAGATGTTGTCCGCCATCCAGGTGAGGTAGGTCTTGCCCTCGGGCAGGATCTCGGTGAATTCGATCACGGGGATGCCGGCGGCCTTCGCGGTCTCGATCACCTGCGTCGTCTCGGCGCCACCGGTCTGGGCGTTCGCGATGACGGCGCGCACATCGCCCGCCTTCAGGAGCTTGTCGGCTTCGAGGAGAGTGGCCGGCGGCACGTCCTGGCCCTCTTCGACCGCTTCGCTGAACGCTTCAGGGGTCACATTGGTGAGTCCCGCGGCCGCGGTCAGGTACAGCGGAACCGGCTCGGTGACGAAGATCTTGTCGCCCTCGTGCGCCGCGGAGATGTCCGCCAGCGACGTCTCGAGATCGCCGATCCCGGCGACGAACGTGCTGAGCCCCTTCTGGAACGCGTCGGCATCGGCCGGGGCGAGCTCGGTGAGCTCTTCGGCGATCGCCTCGGCGAGGTGCTCCATGGTGTGCGGGTCGTACCAGACATGCTCGTTGAAGCCCTCGATGTGGTCGTGGCCCTCGTGGTCGCCATGATCGTGGTCGTCAGCCGCGTCGGTCTCGTCCGCGTGATCGTGGTCATCGCCGTCGGCGTGGTCGTGACCCTCGTTGCCGGGCCAGTCGTGGGAGAACTCGGCGGCCGTGATGACGTGGGCCGAGCTTCCCGTCGCCTCGATGAGGCCGTCGATGAACGCGTCGTAGCCCCCGCCGTTCTCGATGATGAGATCGGCCTGGGAGACCGTCAGCTGGTCGGCGGCGGAGGCCTCGTAGGAGTGCGGGTCCTGGCTGGTCGACGCGACGATCGAGGTGACGTCGACGGCGTCGCCGGCGATCGCCTCCACGATGTCGCCGTAGACGCTCGTCGAGGCGACGACCTGGATCTTGCCGTCGCCGTTGCCCCCTGTCGCACCGCCGGGCGTGGACGAACAGCCGGCGAGGACGAGGGCGGAGGCTCCGAGGAGCGCGACGAGGGCGAGAGGCGTGCGGGTCATGCGCCCAGCGTACGCCTACTGATAATCGTTATCAAAATCGAGAAGCGTCGCCGGGACACCGTCGGGGCGTCCCGGCGAGGCCACGCCTACTCGTTGTCACCTCCGGTGGCCGCCGTCGCGCTCACGACCGTCTCGCCGGCGACATCGCGCGCGTCCGGCCAGGTCCAGTCCCGGATCTCCACCGGATCCTCACCGGTCTCCCGGGCATAGCGCCGGGCAGCCATCCGCTGATCCTCGAGCTTCTGACTGAGCAGCGCCGCCCGCGAACCGAGCCCCGGCACCCGTTCGATGACCTTCCGCACGAGGAAGTAGCGGTCCATCTTGTTGAGCATCGCCATGTCGAAGGGCGTCGTGGTCGTCCCCTCCTCGATGTAGCCGCGCACGTGCAGGTTCGCGTGCCCATTGCGGCGGTAGGTGAGCCGATGGATGAGCCAGGGGTAGCCGTGGTAGGCGAAGACCACCGGCTTGTCGGTCGTGAAGAGCTGGTCGTACTCGCGATCGCTCATGCCGTGCGGGTGCTCCTCCGCCGGCTGCAGACGCATGAGGTCGACGACGTTGACCATGCGCACCTTGAGGTCGGGGAGCTCCTGGCGGATGATGTCGATCGCCGCGAGCACCTCGAGCGTGGGGACGTCGCCGCACGCGGCCATGACGACGTCGGGCTCCTCCCCCGTGGGAACGTTGGACGCGAACTCCCAGATGCCCGCGCCTCGCGTGCAGTGGTCGATCGCCTGCTCCATCGTCAGCCACGACGCCTGGGGCTGCTTGCCCGCTACGACCACGTTGACGTAGTCGCGAGAGCGGAGGCAGTGGTCGTAGACGCTCAGCAGGGTGTTGGCATCCGGCGGCAGGTACACCCGCACGACCTCCGCCTTCTTGTTGACGACGTGATCGATGAACCCGGGGTCCTGGTGCGAGAAGCCGTTGTGATCCTGCCTCCAGACATGACTGGAGAGAAGGTAGTTGAGCGAGGCGATGGGCCGGCGCCACGGCAGTTCTCGCGAGACCTTGAGCCACTTCGCGTGCTGGTTGAACATCGAGTCGACGATGTGGATGAAGGCCTCGTACGACGTGAAGAGACCGTGCCGGCCGGTGAGGAGATAGCCCTCCAACCATCCCTGGCACTGGTGCTCCGACAGCATCTCGACGACCTGGCCCCTCTTGCCGAGGTGCTCGTCGTCGCTGTCGAGGCCGTTGTTCCAGCTCTTGTCGGTCGCCTCGAGAACGGCCTGGATCCGGTTGGAGGCGAGCTCGTCGGGGGCGAACACCCGGAAGTTGTCGAGATTGGCCGCCATCACGGCCTCCAGCCATCCGCCCAGCACGCGCGTGGCCTCGGCGACCGAAGCTCCGGGGGCAGGGACGTCCACCCCGAACTCGCGGAAGTCGGGGAGCACGAGGTCCCGCAGGAGCAGTCCGCCGTTGGCATGCGGCGTGGCGCTCATCCGGAGATCCCCGGGCGGGGTGAGGGCGGTCACCTCCGGCCGTGGGGCACCGGCGTCGTCGAAGAGATCCTCCGGCCGGTAGGACTGGAGCCAGCCCTCCAGGACCCGCAGGTGCGCGTCGGTGTCACGGGCCGACGCGAGAGGCACCTGGTGTGCGCGCCAGGAGTTCTCGGTGCGCTTCCCGTCGATCTCCGGTGGACACGTCCAGCCCTTGGGCGTGCGCATGACGATCATCGGCCACCGCGGCCGCTCCATCTCGGGGTCGGACGCGGCTGCCGCCTTGATCGCCGCGATCTCGTCGAGCACGGTGTCCAAGAGGTCGGCGAATCGGCGATGGATGGAGAGGTGGTCCTCGTCGTCGAAGCCCGCCGTGAACACGTGGGGTGTGTGACCGTACCCGGTCATGAGGGCGACGAGCTCTTCTTCGGGGATCCGCGCGAGGACGGTGGGATTGGCGATCTTGTAGCCGTTGAGGTGGAGGATCGGGAGCACGACCCCGTCGGTCGCCGGATCGATGAACTTGTTGGAATGCCAGCTGGTGGCCAGCGGCCCGGTCTCGGCTTCACCGTCTCCGACGACGGCGGCCACGAGGAGGTCGGGGTTGTCGAAGGCCGCACCGTACGCGTGGGACAGCGCGTAGCCGAGCTCGCCGCCCTCGTGGATCGATCCGGGCGTCTCCGGTGCGACGTGCGAAGGGATCCCGCCCGGGAAGGAGAACTGTGTGAACAGGCGCTTCAGTCCGGCCTCGTCGTTCGAGATGTCGTTGTACGTCGAGGTGTACGTGCCGTCGAGGAAAGAGGCGGCGACGAGCCCCGGTCCGCCGTGGCCCGGGCCGATGATGTACATCGCGGGCTGGAGGCGCCGGGCGATCGCCCGGTTCAGATGGGCATAGATGAAGGTGAGCCCGGGGGTGGTTCCCCAATGCCCGACGAGGCGCGGTTTGACGTGGTCGCGGGTCAGCGGCTCCCGCAGCAGGGGGTTGTCCTTGAGGTAGATCTGGCCGACGCTCATGTAGTTGGCGGCGCGCCACCACAGGTCGATCGTGCGCAGGTCGGCATCGGAGACGGGGGCCTCCGAGGCGCTCCACGGCCGAGGGGAAATGTTGCCTATCACAACAATGAGCCTTGCACCCGACCGCCGGTGTCGCAATGGGGGTGGCCGTGCAAAACCCGGGCCACCGCCGGGCGGTGGAGACGGGGCCGCGGCCCGAGGGCAGGCGCGGGCGCGGGCGCGGGCGCGCCCTGACACGACGGCGGATGGGTGGGACGACACGCCGCCCCGGGCCGACCCCGCCACGGCGTGTCGGCTTCCATATCCGCCGCTGTGCAGGGGGTACACGAGGCGGTGCGAGGCGCGGGGTGGCCGGCTGGGGCGGGCGCGGGATGGGGCGGGCCGCCCCGGCCCAGCGGAACCCGCCGGCGGACCCCCACCGGCGGACACAACGGCGGATGGATGGGGCGACACGCCGTCCCCTGCCGACCCCGCCACGGCGTGTCGGCCTCCATCCCCGCCGTTGTGCACCGCCCATCCCCGCCGTTGTGCACCACCGGCCCCCACCGGTGTGCGCCGCCGGCCTCGCCGTTGCGGCACGGGCGAGGGCGAGGCCCGACCCCGAAGCCCGGAGCACGGCGGCGGCCGGCTCCCGCCCCTGGCGGCGCGCTCAGTCCGCCTGGAGGTCGGGACCGTCGGGCGCCGCGCGCGACATAGCGGCCGCGCCCACGAGCGCGCCTCCCATGAGGAGGAAGACGCCGGTGGCGCCGGCGGCGGCGGAGGCTCCCGCCACCACGAGTGGGATCGCGCTCTGCCCGATGCGGTTGCCGACCAGCCGCAGCGACGCCGCCGTCCCGCGCTCCGCCGGAGGGGTGATGAGGGTCATCCACGACATCGTGAGGGGCTGTACCGTTCCCGCCGCGAGGCCATACGCGGCGATCGCTGCCGTCAGCGCAAGCGGCGGGAGAGGAACAGCGAGGAAGGCGAGACCGATCGCGGCCACCAGGCCTCCGACGACGAGCACACGCCGGCGCCCGAACCGCCCCGTGAGGATCGACAGGCACACGCGCGACAGCATGGTGGCGGCGCCGCGAGCGACGAGCATCGCGCTCACCCATGCGGGGGCCAGTCCCCGCTCCTGGGCGAGAAGCGGAAGGTAGGCGAGGAGGATGTCGAGGGAGGTCAGGACGATGCTGCTCGCGACGAGCGCAGAGGGAACACCCGGGCGACGCACGAGCGCGAACACCCCCTCCCGAGAGCCGGGCGAGGAGACACCATCCCCCCGCGCGAGAGCCGACGGGACCCCGAACGACAGCACGACCGCGGCGACGCCCAGCACGACGCCGACGCCGGCCACGGCCGTGAGCGGTGGCGCCGCCGGCACGGGCGAAGGCACGAGCAGCAGCAGCGGCCCCAGCATCTGCCCGCCCGAGGTCGCGAAGGTGTACAGGCCGAACGAGAAGTCGAGGCGATCGTCGCGGGCACTGCGCATCACCCACGCCTGCTCGCCGACGACGGAGAAGAGCACGCCGAGCCCCAGCAGCACCGTCGCCACGATCAGCCCGGCCGCCGACCCCGGGAGGACGAGGGCGACGGCAGCCGCGGCGGCGAGGGACAGCCCCCCGGCGATGAGCATCCCCCGCTCGCCGACCCGGTCGACGATGCGGCCGGCCGGAAGCGCGAGGAGGAGGGGTGGAAGGGCGAAGGCGGCCGTCGCAACGCCGAGCCACGCAGGGCCGAGTCCGAGGTGGAGGATCTCGTACGAGATCGCCGGCCGTACGCCGTAGCTGATCGCCTGCACCACGACGGCGTGGACCAGCAGCAGCGCCAGTCCTCGGGGTGGCCGCGCGGGCCCCCGGCGGGGTCTCACCGGCGTGCCGTCTCCCGCGGGGTCATCGCGCTCCCCGCTGCTCCGCGTCGACCGCACGCATCGCATCGATGACGCTGTCGAGGTGGGCGGCCATCGCGCTCTCGGCGGCCTGGCGATCGCGCGCACAGATCGCGTCGATGATCGCGGCGTGCTCCTCGACCGAGACCTGCGGACGCCCGGGCTTCATCGCGAGCTTGTACTGATGGCGCACGCTCTGCCCGCGGAGGCGCTCGATCAGCGCGTGGGCGGTTCCCTGCCCGCTGATGGCGTGGATGAGTGCGTGGAGCTCCCGGTTCTTCGCGGCGTAGGAGATCACGTCGCCCGCCGCGACCGCCTCCCACATCTCGTCGCGGATCCCCCGCAGGGCGACGATCTCGTCGTCGCTCACCGTCTCGGCCGCTTTCCCCGCGCACAGCGACTCCAGTGCTCGGCGCACCTCGGCGATCTCGATCGCCTCGGCCAGGGTGAACGCCCGCACCCGCGCCCCGCGGTTCTGCACGCGCTCGACCACGCCCTCCCCCGCCAGCGCGCCCAGCGCATCGCGCACGGCCGCGCGCGACACGGCGAACTGCTCGGCCAGATCGGTCTCGACCAGACGCTGGTGGGGAACCAGATCGCCCGCGAGGATCTGCTCGCGGATGAGGGCCGCGACGTCCATGGTTTCTCCTTCGTTCCGGAATCCAGGCCGGGGATGCAGACCCGGGGATGCAGACGTGAGGGGCGGCGCCGTCGGGGGAGGTGACGGCGCCGCCCCTCGGGAGCAGGATCAGCCGGTGTAGTCGAAGATCTGCATCCACAGCGCCGCATCGGACTGGAGATGCTCGAGTGACTCCTCCAGCGTGGAGCGAGCGACGAACCCGGAGTCAGCGGGGGGGAGCTCCACGTCTCCGATCGTCGGAGTGGGGGCGTTCTGGTTCACCGGATAGTCGCCGATCGAGGCGGCGAGGGTCTGGCCGTCCGAGGACAGCAGCCAGTTCACGAACACGGTGGCCGCGTTCGATCGCGCCGTCGAGGCCGTCTGCCCGAGGTAGAACGGATAGGCCGCGGCGCCCTCCTCCGGCATGGCGATCGTGATCGGCGCGCCTTCGAGGATCGCGGAGTAGGCCGTGCCGATGGGCACCGCGCCGATCGAGATCTCCCCGCGCGCGAGCGCGTCGGTGAGGTTCGCCGACGAGTCGAAGATGCGCGGCTTGTTCGCCGCCATGTCGCGCATCCACTGCTCGCCCAGGGCGTCGAACTGGAAGCGGGTGAGCGCCGCGGTGGAACCGCCCGCCCCCACCTGGACGAGCCCGACCTGGCCCGCGTAGGCGGGATCGATGAGGTCGGCCCAGTTCTTCGGGGCGTCGGCGGCGTCGATGACCTGGTTGTTGTAGCCGAAGCTGTAGACGCGATCGAAGCTGTTGACGTAGAGCCCGTCCTCGAACACGGCTCCGTCGATCAGCGCACCGGAGATGTCGTCGGAGAGGGTGGTGGGCTGGAAGACGCCCTCGTCGGCGAGAGCGACGATCAAGTCTTCTCCCGAGATGCGGACGAGGTCCGCGCCGAGCTTCCCCGCGGCGTTCTCACTCAGGATGCGCTCCTGGAGCTTGTTGGGCGCCAGGCGGACGATCTCGACGGGGATGCCGGTCAGCTCGGTGAAGGCGTCGGTGACCTCCTTCTCGGAGACCTCGCTCGCGCCGGTGTAGAAGACGAGCGTGCCCTCTTCCTTGGCCTTCTCGAAGACGTCGGCGGTCGCGATCAGCTCGCCGTCGACGACGAAGTCTCCGTTGGCATCGGTCGGGTCGGCGCCGGGCGCGGCCGGGCCGCCGGCGCAGCCGGCGAGGAGCCCGACGGCGGCGAGGACGGTGATCGCCCCCAGGGTGTGCTTTCTCATGGCATTTCCTCTCTGAAATGTGGTTCGGGTGAGGTGGGTGAGGGACAGGTCAGTTGCCCTTGGGCGCATCGGCGCCGAAGCGTCGAGCGAGGTAGGCGAGCACGAAGATCAGGCCGCAGTAGAGCACGCTCGTGGCGGCGCTGGACTGCAGGATCCCGTTCTCGAAGTCGTCGAAGATGATGATCGACAGCAGCCGGGTGTCGGTCGTGAACAGGAACAGCGGAACGGTGAGCTCGCGCATCGACAGCATCAGCAGGAGCAGGAACGTCGACGTGAGCGGTACCCGCAGGAGCGGCGCGGTGACCTTCCAGATGGCGCGCGTACGGCTCGCCCCGTGCATGACGGCGCTGTCCTCGAGGTCGGCGTGGATCTGCAGGATCCCGGAGCTCGCCCCCTGGTATCCCTGGGGCATCTGCGCCGCGACGAAGGCGATCACCATCACGAGCAGGGTTCCGTAGACCGGCAGCGGAATGAGGAGCCAGGTCCACAGGAGCCCGAGGCCGAGGACGATCGCCGGCACGGCGAGGGGGATCATGCTGATGTAGCCGAGGCCCCCGCGGCCCGGCGTCTTGGTGCGGTTGACGACGTACGACACGATGAACGCCAGCACCGTTCCGATGAGGGCGGCAGAGACGCCGACCGTGACGGAGTTGACCGTCGCGCGCTGCACGGTGGGGTCGGTGAGCACGTCGACGAACTCGTCGAGGTTGAGCCGTCCGGAGGTGAAGGCCCCGGTGACGCTCGCGACGTAGGGCGACTCGTGCATCGCGACGAACAGGAGGGCCAGCAGCGGCAGCACGGTCGTGACGACGAAGTAGACGATGCCGAGGATGAGCGCCGGGACGCGGAACCAGCCGAGGTCCACCTTCGCGAGCTTCAGCCCCTTGCCGGCCACCGTGGTGAACGTGCGCCGCGAGACGATCCGCCGCTGAATGGCAGTGACCACCAGCACCACGATCACGAGCGCGATCGCGACCGCCGCCGCCTCGTTGCCGCGGGAGGGCGCCGAGTTCATGAGCCGGAAGATGTAGGTCGGGAGGGTGTCCAACCCGCTGGCGCTGCCGATCATCTGCGCGACCGGGAAATTCTCCACCGTGAGCACGAAGATGAGGATCGCCGACCCGAGGATCGCGGGGGTCGCGAGCGGGAACGTCACTCGCCGCAGCACCTGCGCCGGTGTCGATCCGTGCACGCGGGCGGCCTCTTCGAGGTCGGGGTTCATGAGGCTGAAGGACGCGTGGATGAGCAGGAACGCGTACGGCGCGTAGTAGATGCCGAGCACGACGATGAGCCCCGGCAACGTATAGATGTTGATGACCTGTCCGAGGCCGAGGTCGCGGGCCAGGATGTTCAGCAGTCCGGCGTTTGGGCCGCCGAGCAGCCCCCACGCCAGCGCCCCCACGAAGCTCGGCAGGAACATGGGCACGAGACCCACGAAGTACAGGAATCGGCGGGCCGGCGCGTTGCTGCGGGCGGTGACGAAGGCGAGGAAGCCGCCGCACGCGAGCGCGACGATCGATGCCCCGATCCCGACGAGGAGCGAGTTGCCCGCGGCGCGCAGGGCTCCGGGGCTGAAGACCGCGGCGAAGTTCTCCAGGGTGAGGCTCGTGAGGTCGATGTTCCCCGGGCGCGGCGTGGTGGTCGTGAACGCCGAGATCACCACCAGCGCGACGGGCATCAGGATGAGGATCGCGAGGATGCCGTACAGCGCGGCGACACCGGCGATGCGGCGCGGGCGGAAGTGGGACGGGGCGGGCGGGCGACCGCGGCGGGTCGACACGACGCCCGTCTCCAGTGGAGCGGGGGGCGCGGAGGTCATGCGGCGACCTCCTCCGGGAGTTCCAGCTCGGGAACCTCGGGCGGAAGCACCTGCACGGCGTCGACCGGGAGGTGCACACGGATGCGGTCGCCCTCGGCGGCGCGGTGCGCCTGCTGCTTGGTGCCCATGACGGAGATCTCGACGTCATCGGAGAGCCGGATGCGGAAGGTGGCGGTGGCACCGAGGAACTCGCGGGTCGTGATCGTGCCCTCCACCGTGTTCGGGGCTTCGGCGGGAACGTCCTCCCCGAGGAGGATGTCCTCCGCGCGCACGCAGGCCCGCAGTTCCCGAGACGGGACGTAGGCGCCCACCTGGAGCGTGACATCGGTGCCCGTGAGCGTCACCGCCCCGGGGCCGGCCGCAGCGACGGGAAGGATGTTCGCGACACCGAGGAAGTCGGCGATGGAAGCGCTCAGCGGCTTGCCGTAGATCTCGTCGGGCCGGCCGAGCTGCACGATGCGGCCGAACTGCATCATGGCGATGTGGTCGGCGAGCGCGAGCGCCTCCTCCTGGTCGTGCGTCACGTACACGGAGGTGAGGCCGAGACGGTGCTGCAGGTCGCGGAGGTCTCCCCGGAGGCGATGACGCAGGCGCGCGTCGAGGTTCGACAGCGGCTCGTCCAGCAGCATGACGGACGGCTGCATCACGAGGCTCCGCGCGAGGGCGACGCGCTGCATCTGTCCCCCCGACAGCATCGAGGCGCCGCGCTCCGCGAACCCTTCCAGTCCGACGAGGGCAAGAGTCTCCGCCACGCGCGCGGCGATGTCGGCGCGGGAGGCCCGCTGCATCTTCAACGGGAACGCGACGTTCTCGAACACCGTCATGTGGGGCCAGATCGCATACGACTGGAAGACCATGCCGATGTTGCGCTTGTGGGAGGCGCGATTGATGCCCCGGCGGGAGTCGAAGAGCACGTCGTCACCCACCGTGATCCGTCCGCTGTCGGGGGTCTCGAGCCCGGCGATGCACCGCATCGTGCTCGTCTTGCCGCATCCGGACTGCCCGAGGAGGACCAGCGCCTCCCCCTCGGCGATCTCGAGGTTGAGATCGCGCACGGCGATCGCGTCGCCGTAGCTCAACGTCAGGTTCTCGATGCTGATCTTCATGCGCGTGCTCCTTCGTGGTCGGCGGCGGGATCGGCGACGGCCGCTTCCTCCAGCAGGTGTCCGAACCAGCGATGCGCGGCGGAGGTGACCCAGCTGGGGCGTCCGAGGCCGTCGAGGTAGTCGCGGGCGTCCGCCACCTCGTGGGCGCGGCGGCCGGCGTGCTGCCGGGAGCCGTCGATGAGTCGCTGCACCAGCGCAGCGGGGTCACCGGCGAACTCGGCGGCGATCTGGGCCCGCAGCCAGGTCTCGCATCCGGCGGCCTCGGCGGCACCGACGCTCTCCAGCACGACCGCGGCCAGTCCCTTCATGAAGACGCTCCGGACGAGCTTTCGGGACGCCGCGTCACCGGCGGCTCCGCCGATCGACTCGACGTCGGCACCGGTGGCGGCGAACAGCTCGGTGAACCGGCTCGCGCCCGTGCCGCTGACCATGAGCGGAGTGCCGACGCCCGCGCGGGGAACCGGGGCGAGGACGGCGACGTCGGCCGCGAGGATCCCCCGGGAGGTGGCCTCCGCCTCGAGGCGCCGCTTCAGGTCGGGCGAGCCGGTGTTCAGATCCGCGAACACGGCGCCCGCACTCATGGCCGCCATCGCCTCGGTCCCCACGGCCTCCGCCGCCCGGGCCCCGACGAGGCTGATGACGAGATCCGCGGTCGCGACGGCGTCCGCGAGGGTCGGCTCCTGACGGATGCCCTCCTCGTGCAGGGTCGTGAACGGATCGAACCCGCTCACGGTGTAGCCGGCGTCGCGCAGGCCCCGCGCATAGAGCGCGCCCGCCTCGCCGAGGCCGATCACTGCGGTACTGGTCATCTTCGACTCCTGGGACTTCACTGTCGGACCGACGCTAACGGTCGGTCACAATATTGGCAAGAACTTTGTCAACAATTTTGAGGACACTGCGCGGCGCGGGACGCCGCCGTCAGCTCGGGCGGGGGAACACGCGACCGTCGAACAGCTTCCGGGCGGTGCGCAGCGATCTCGACGTCGCCGCCCACGTGCCGTCGTCACGACGCTCGACCTGCACGCGGGCGGGGAACACGCCGCCGGGATGCTCGAGCAGCACCTCGTCCCCCGTGATCCGCCCGGCGAGATCCGCACCGACCGCTCCCGGGATCCGCACCCCTGCCGCCACGGACGCGGCCATCAGCACCCCGATCGAGGTGTGCACGCGCGAGGGGATGAACCCGCGGGTCGAGACGGCACCGCCTCGTCTCGCAGGCGAGAGGAGGAAGACCTTCGGGACCGTCTGCGCCGTCACGTCGCCGAGCCCCATCAGGGCTCCGGCCTGTCGGCGGATGCTCTCGACCGCATCGGCGAGCTCTCTCCGGGACTCCAACTCGCCGGGGGACTCGTCCCCGCGGACGCCGAGGGCCTCGGCACGCAGGAGCACCACCGGCATGCCGTTGTCGACGAGGGTCGCCTCGTGCGCGTCGATGACGTCGACCAGCCTCCCCGTCGGCAGCAGCGGCTTGTCGCCGGCGGCGAGCTCGATGTCGACGGGGCATGCCGTTCCGGGCACACCGTCGATGGCGGCATCGCCCGCATAGTCGGGTCTCCCCCCGGGGGTGGCGAAGGTGACGGTGGCGATGTCACCGGTGTTGAGGAGCCGCACGCGCACCGCCGTCCGCTCGGCCCCCGGCGCCACGAGCCCGCGTTCGACGCCGAAGGGACCGACGGCGGCCAGAAGGTTGCCGCACGTCTGAGTGGTGCCGACCGAGGGCTCCTCCACACCGACCTGGAGGAACAGGTAGTCGAGGTCGACCCCGGGCTCGTCCGAGCGGGACACGACGGCGACCTTGCTCCGCAGCGGATGCCCTCCGCCGACTCCGTCGATCTGCGTCGGATCGGGACTGCCCATGATCCGCAGCAGGAGGTCGTCTCGCTCCTCCGGATCGGCGGGAACATCGCCCGCGAGAAGGAAGGCACCCTTGGAGGTGCCCCCGCGCATCAGCATGCACGGGATGCCGTCGCGCTCGGGCTCACCGGTCGGCATGATCACTCTGACGCACGTAGGCGACGCCCAGGCTGTCCAGCACCGGGCGGAGGGCGTTGAGGTCGAGGGAGATCTCGCCGGCCGCATACCGGGCGCGATTGGCCGCTTCCTTCGCGGCGCGTGCCTGCGCCGCCTCGAGCGCATGGGCGGCGAGCCGGCGGGGTACGACGGTCACGCCGTCGTCGTCGGCGACGATCACGTCGCCGGGATGCACGACCGCACTCCCGAGGACGACGGGCACATTGACCGATCCGGCGGTGTCTTTGACCGTCCCGAGGGCGCTCACGTGGGCGGCCCACACCGGAAAGCCCATCCGGCGCAGTTCCGCGGTGTCGCGGACCCCGCCCGATGTGACATAGGCCCGCACGCCGCGCACCTGCATCTGCGTCGCCATGAGCTCGCCGATCACGCCGTACGCCGAGTCGACGGCCGGGACGACGACGATGACGTCACCTTCCTGCGCCTGTTCGATGGCGGCATGGACCATGAGGTTGTCGCCCGGGGGGACGAGCACGGTCACCGCGGATCCCGCGATCGACACGTCGGCCTGGATGGCCCGGATATGGGAACCGGCGTAGCCGATCCGTCCGAGCGCCTCGTGAACGGTCGCCGACCCGAACGCGGCGAGCGCGGAGACGATGTCGCGGTCGGCGCGCGCGATGTCGGTGACGACGACGGGGCTCACGAGAGCACCCCGGTCACCTGAGGGAAGTAGCGGACGTACGCCTCACCCATCGTGTCGTGCGGCAGGCCGAGGTTCGGTCCGGCGTTGCGCTTGACCTGCACGCCCCGCCGGACGGCGAGGTCGGTGTAGTACGCCCACATGTGCTTCTGCGCCGGCAGGCACTCCATCGCGGCACGCTTGCGGGGGAAGGCGCTCGTGATGTCCAGGAGCACGTTCGGCTTGAAGTCGCTCTGCTCGCTCTGGTGCGGCTCGAAGAAGAACACGGGGGGAGCGCCGATGATCTCGTCCTTCGTCGGAACGCGGCCGTCGGCGTGGGGGACGCCGATCGCCTGCGCGAGCACTCTGGCCTGGAGCGCCATCCGCGCCGCCGCGGGGTGGTCGCCGTTGTACGGATCGGCGAGGGGATGGGTCAGCACCACGGTGGGCTGGACGCGACGGTAGACCTCGACCAGTCGCGCCACGGCCTCCGGAGACTCCACGAGGGGGTAGTCGCCGAGGTCGAGGAACTCGATGTCGGCACCGAGGGCGGCGGCGGCCGCCTCGGCCTCGGACCGCCGGATGTCCTTGATCTCCTCGAGGCTCTTCCCCTGCAGCCACTGGCTGGCCGACTCCCCGCGTTCCCCGTAGGACAGGCACACGACGGTCGCGCGCTCGCCACGGTCGGCCGCGGCGGCGATGGCGCCACCGGCGCGCCAGACGAAGTCGCCGGCGTGAGCGCTGACGACAAGGAGAGAGGGGGCGGTGTCGGACATGGGACTCCTCTGCGAATCGACGGTCCGGCGGCGATGCCGGGCGGGTCGCCGGTCCTCTCCGACCGGCGCAACACGTCCAGCGAACCACAGTCGGCATTATTGGTCAAGATATTGTTGACAATCCTGTCGACGGAAGCGCTCCCGAATCTGTTGTCAATTGGATACGCTCATCCCACGCGCACGTGCGAGGAGGACCCGTGGCCGATCCCGGCACCCAGCCGACCGCTCGCGCGGATGTCACCGCACACATCCGCACGGCGATCCTGAACGGGGAGTTCGCCCCGCACCAGCGGCTCATCGAGGCCGACCTCACCGATCAGTTCGGCGCCTCACGCGCCGCCGTGCGCACCGCCCTCCTCACCCTGTCCGGCGAAGGACTCATCGAGCGGCTGCCGAACCGGGGAGCGCGGGTGCGAGCCATCAGCGTGGAGGAGGCGGTCGAGATCGTCGAGGTGCGGGTGCGGCTCGAGTCGCTCGTCGCCCGCAAAGCGGCAGAAGCCGTGACCGACGAGGAGGCCGCCGAGCTCGAGGAGCTGCGCGAGCGCATCCAGTCGGCCGTCGCCGCGAGCGACCTCGGCACTTACGCCGCCACGCATCAGGAGCTCGACCGGACGGTCCGACGCATCAGCCGTCACGCCACCGCGACCCAGCTACTGGAACGGCTGCAGGCGCAGTCCGCTCGCCATCAGTTCCGGCTCGGCTTTCTCCCGGGAAGGGCCGCGACCTCCGCGCCCGAGCACATCGCGATCATCGATGCGATCATCGCCCGCGACCCCGACGCGGCTGAAGCCGCAACGCGCGCGCACCTCGAAGGCGTGCTGACCCTCCTCCGCACCCTCGGCTGACCCCGTCCGCTCGGCTGCTCCGCTGCTCGACTGCTCGGCTGCTCGGCTGCTCGGCGTACCCTCCTTCCACCGAACACAACGGCGGAGCGGAGCGGCGACACGCCGTCGCGCACCGCCGGGTGCCCGGCGTGTTGCCCGAGGCATCCGCCGTTGTGCACGCCCGCGCCCGCCGCGGGGGCCATCCCGCGCGTGGCAACACGTATCAGGGGTGGTGCGGGGGCCCTCCCCTGGGTATGACGGAACCATCGTCGCGACACCCAGGGGGGCGCCCATGATCATCCACACACCCGACCCCGCCACCACGTCCGACCCGGCGGTGGTCGAGATCTACCGGAGCGATGTCGACGAGGACGGCTTCGTGTTCAGCCATACGCGCGCGATGGCCGTGAACCCGGAGGCCCTCGCCGCGTTCGAGGCCCTCATCCACGCGATCGTTCCCTCCATCGGAGTGCGCACGTACGAGCTCGCGACCCTGGCCGCCGCCCGCGCCGTGGGATCTCCGCACTGCCTTCTCGCGCATGGTCGCAAAGCTCTGCGCGCGGGGGCTCTCACCGAGGACCAGCTCGAGAGCATCGCCCGACGGGGTGACCACCCCGACCTCAGCGACGCGGACCGCGCGGTCATGACCTACGCGCGCCGCCTGTCCGTCGACCCCACCACGATGACCGACGCCGACACGCAAGCGCTGCGCGACGAGGGCTTCGACGACCGCCAGATCGTCGACATCACGTTGGCCGCGGCGGCACGGAACTACTTCAGCCGCGCGCTGCGCGCCCTCGCGGTCCCGGTCGAGACGGAGCTGGCCGGACTCAGTCCGCGCCTGCGTGATGCCCTGGCCTCGGTCGCCCCCGACGCGTCGGACACCCCGCCCCGGCCGACGTCCTGACGCGCGGCCACCGCCGGCACGTCCACCGCCTCCCCTGCCCCGACCGCGCACAACGGCGGATACGAGCCGAGACACGCCGCGAGGTCCGGGCAGTGCTCCGGCGTGTCGGCCGCAGGATCCGCCGTTGTGCTCCGCTCGGAGGATCCGCCGGCGCACCCGGTGGAGCACCCCGGAGGCGCTCCGCTTTCAGTCGAGCAGCAGAGCGGGCTCTTCCAGGATGGAGGCGACATCGGCGATGAAGCGGCTCATGCCGTCGCCGTCGATCACGCGGTGGTCGAACGATCCCGAGACGGTCGTGACGAAGCGTGGCCGCACCTCGCCGTCGACCACCCAGGGCTTCTGCCGGATCGTGCCCATGGCGACGATGCCCGACTCGCCGGGGTTGATGATCGGCGTCCCCGCGTCCATCCCGAACACGCCGATGTTCGTGATCGTGATCGTGCCGCCCTGCTGGTCGGCGGGCGAGGTCTTCCCCTCGCGCGCCGTGAGCGTCAGCCGCTCCAGAGCCCGGGCCAGCTCCCGCATGCTGAGATCCTGCGCGTCCTTGATGTTGGGGACGAGGAGTCCTCGCGGGGTGGCGGCGGCGATCCCGAGGTTGACGTAGTTGCGCACGCGGATCTCGGCCGAGCCGTCCTCGCGATCGATCCACGCGGCACCCACCATCGGCGTCCGACGCACGGCCCAGATCACGGCGCGCGCCATGATCAGCAGCGGCGACACCTTGATGTCGGCGAAATCGGGCGAGGCCTTCAGCCGCTTCACGAGCTCCATCGTGCGCGTCGCGTCGACATCGGTCCACACCGACACGTGCGGCGCCGTGTAGGCCGAACGCACCATCGCCGACGAGGTGGCCTTGCGCACACCCTTGACCGGGATGGCCTCCTCGCGCCCCTCGACGAGAGCCGGAGGCGACGCCGGGGAGGGCGCCTCCGAGGCGACGGGAATCGTCCGCTCCCGTTCGGTGGGGAGGTCGGGAGTGGCGATGTTGCGGAAGACGGAGGCCTGGTCGGCGTGGCGGACGACGTCGTCGCGGGTCACCTCGCCGGCGGGGCCGGACGGCACCACGTCGGACAGATCGACTCCGAGATCGCGGGCGAGCTTGCGCACGGGAGGCTTGGCGATCACGCCGGCAGAGGCGCGGACCGCCTCGGCACGCACCGGCTTCTTGGAGCGCCTGCTGGAGACGGCACCGCCGGTTCCGTAGCCCACGAGCACGGACCCAGCGGCGTCGGCCTCGGGCTCGGCGGGCTTCTCGCCGTGCTCGCTCTGCCCGGCAGCCGCATCGGGCTGGGCCGCTTCGCCGGCGATCGTGATGATCGGGGCGCCGACGGTGACGGTCTCGCCCTCGGCGACGAGCAGCTCCCCGATCGTGCCGGAGAACGGCGAGGGCAGCTCGACGAGCGACTTCGCGGTCTCGATCTCCACGATGACGTCGTTGACCTCGATCTGGTCACCGGGTCCGACGCGCCACTGCACGATCTCGGCCTCGGTCAGCCCCTCGCCGACATCCGGGAGGTGGAAGGTCTGGTTGCTCATAGCGGCTCCAGTCAGTAGGCGAGGGCGCGATCGACGGCCTCGAGGATCCGATCGGCATCGGGGAGGTACTGCCCCTCGAGCTTCGCGGGAGGGAACGGGGTGTCGAAGCCGGACACGCGCAGCACCGGGGCTTCGAGGGCGAAGAACGCCTTCTCCATCACCGTGGCCGCCACCTCCGAGCCGAGCGAGGTGAACCCGGGCGCCTCCTGCGCGTAGACCATGCGGCCGGTGCGGCGGACGGAGTCCAGGATCGGGCCGTAGTCGACCGGCGAGAGCGAGCGCAGATCGATGACCTCGCACGAGGTCCCCTCGCCCTCGGCCAGCGCCGCCGCCTGCAACAGCGTGGTGACCATCGCGCCGTGCCCGACGAGGGTGACGTCTGTGCCCCGGCGGACCACCCGCGACGCGTGCAGCGGCAGGGCGCGGGCGGTGGTGTCCACCTCGCCCTTGAGCCAGTACTTGGCCTTGGGCTCGAGGAAGACCACGGGATCGTTCGAGGCGATCGCGTCCTGGATCATCCAGTACGCGTCGTTGGGCGTCGACGGCGAGACCACGCGCAGGCCCGGCGTGTGCGTGAAGTACGCCTCCGGGCTCTCCTGGTGGTGCTCGACGGCGCCGATGTGGCCGCCGTAGGGGATGCGGATCACGACCGGGAAGGACATCGCGCCTTCGTGGCGGTTGGTGAGCTTGGCCAGCTGGGAGGTGATCTGGTCGAAGGCGGGGAAGACGAACCCGTCGAACTGGATCTCGCAGACGGGGCGGAAGCCGGCCATCGCGAGGCCGATGGCGGTGCCGAGGATGCCGGACTCCGCCAGCGGGGTGTCGAGCACGCGCCGCTCGCCGAACTCAGCCTGCAGTCCTTCGGTCACACGGAAGACGCCTCCCAGGCGGCCAATGTCCTCGCCCATCAGCAGGACGTGATCGTCGGCGGCCAGGGCGGCGCGCATGCCGGCGGTGAGGGCCTTGGCGAACGGAAGGGTCTCGCGCATCGCGGGCGCCGCATCGGCTCGTTCGGTCTGCGGGGCATCGGTCTGCGTGGGTGCCGCGATCCGGTCCATCAGTTGCCTCCCTCGAACGACGCCTCGTAGTCGGACAGCCACCGACGCTGTTCGTCGATCAGCGGATGCGGCTCGCTGTACACGTGGGCGAACATCACCTCGCGATCGATGTCGCCGAGGGCGTTGGTGCGCGTGCGGATGTCGTCGGCGTAGGCCGCGGCCTCGGCATCGACCTCCGTGAAGAACGTGTCCGCTGCTCCACGAGCCTGGAGATAGGCGCGCATCCGCGCGATGGGGTCGCGCTCCGCCCAGGCCCGCTCCTCGTCGGAGGTGCGGTACTTGGTGGGATCGTCGCTGGTCGTGTGAGCGCCCATGCGATAGGTCAGCGCCTCGATCGCGCGGGGGCCGTCGCCCGCACGCGCCTCGTCGAGCGCGACGCGGCTCACGGCGTAGCTGGCGAGCACGTCGTTCCCGTCGACCTGCACGGAGGGCATGCCGTAGCCGTCGGCGCGGCGGAACAGCGGCGAGCGCGATTGCGTGGTCACCGGCACCGAGATGGCCCAGTGGTTGTTCTGCAGGAAGAAGACCTGGGGAGTGGCGTAGCTCGCGGCGAACACCATCGCCTCGTGCACATCGCCCTGACTCGACGATCCGTCCCCGTAGTAGACGATGACGGCTTCGTCGCGCTCGGGATCACCCGTACCGGAGCGGCCGTCGAAGGCGAGTCCCATGCCGAACCCGGTGGCATGGAGCGTCTGCGACCCGAGCACCAGCGTGTAGATGTGCGTGTTGCCGTTCTTCGGGTCGGTCGGGTCCCATCCGCCGTGGGTGAGGCCACGCATGACGCGGATGATGTCGATCGGATCGACGCCCCGGATGGTGCACACGACATGCTCCCGGTAGGAGGGGAAGAGGTGGTCCTGCGGGCGCGCGGCGCGGGCGGAGCCGACCTGAGCGGCTTCCTGCCCGAAGGACGGCGGCCACAGGGCCAGCTGCCCCTGACGCTGGAGGTTGGTGGCCTGCCGGTCGAATGCGCGCACCACGACCATGTCGCGGTAGAACGTCTCGAGTTCGGCATCGCTCAGGGCCTCGATCAGGGGGAGGTAGCGCTCGGCCTCCGCGGTGGGGGCGAACGTCCCGTCCGCCGCCAGAACGCGCACGAGAGCCGGGTCGTCAGACGGGGTCATACCTCCACGCTAACGCTCCCCCCATGCGCCGGACCGCATGAGATCGACAACGGAAGTGCCGTTTCGCGGTGTCCGCTCCACGACTCGTGCGTGCACCACCCCGGATGGCGAGCGGCGCGCGGGCGGATGCCGTCGGGCGCGCGGCCGCACCCGTGCAGGCTCCCGTGCACAACGGCGGACAGGGCGTGAGGACTCCCGGCGTGTTGCGGCCGCGGTGCGGCGTGTCGCAGCCCGCATCCGCCGTTGTGCACGTCCGCTGATGTGGACGGATCCGGGTCAGGGGGCCGGGAGCACGTTCCGCTGGGCGAGGTCGCCGAGCCAGGCGAGGCTCGGCTTGGGGGTCCGGACGAAGCTCTCCCGATCGACCGCGATCAGCCCGAACGTGGGACGGAAGGAGCCCCACTCGTAGTTGTCGAGCAGCGACCAGTGGAGATAGCCGCGCACGTCGCAGCCGTCGGCGACAGCCGCGGCGAGTCCCTGCAGGGCGCCCGTCGTGTAGTCGATGCGGCGCGCGTCATCGGCGGTCGCCATCCCGTTCTCGGTGACCATCATCGGGATGCCGCCGGTGACATCGCGCGTGTGCCGGAGGGCGTGGCCGAGAGCCTCGGGGTAGTACTCCCATCCCGTGAGGGTGCGCTCGACATCGTCGGGGAAGGGCACCGGGCCATCGGCGCCGATGATCGTCCGCAGATACGACTGCACACCGATGAAGTCGTCGTCCCGGGCCTGCTCGAGGTAGTAGTCCTCGCGCCAGTACCCCCAGTCGTCCCGCTCCTTCTCGAAGCCGGGAACGGCCTGGAACACCTGGTTGGCGACCGACCAACCCGCCTTCACGTGGCCCAGACCGCGGAGCACGTCGACCGAGGCGTGGTGCGCCGCGGCGATCACCTGCGCGACATGCGGCGACGGGCCGGGGAAGTTGACGCCGTTCTCGGTGTCGATCTTCGCCTCGTCCTGATTGACCATCATGTTGGGCTCGTTGATGGTGACGACCCACTCCACGTCGTCGAGGATCGCGGTGGCCGTCTCGGTGTAGCGGCGGAAGCGATCGACCACGTCCGTCGCGTACCAGCCGCCGTCGCGCCCCTGCCAGCGCGGGACGGTGAAGTGGTGGAGGGTGACGATCGGCTCCACCCCGGCGTCGCGACACGTGTCGATCATGCGGCGGTAATGGTCCAGCTGCGCGCGGGAGACGACACCCTTCTCGGGTTCGATGCGCGCCCACTCGATCGAGAACCGGTAGGCCTTCAGGCCCCCCTCCGCGAGCAACGAAATGTCTTCGGGGTAGCGGTGGTACGAGTCCACCGCGTCGCCGGAGGGCTCCTGGACGGTGGTGTTCTCCGAGTACTCGTACTCCCAGTGGCTCGTGTTGACGTTCTGCCCTTCGATCTGGTGGGCCGCCGTGGCGGCGCCCCAGACGAAGCCCTCGGGAGCGGGGACGGTCTCGCCGGAGTACGGGGTCGTGGCGGTCATGCGCTGTTCCTTTCGGTGGAGTCGCGGGCGGTGGAATCGGGATCAGAGGTCGTCTCGGCGCCGTCGTCCACGGGGGCGAGGTCGACGACGGCGCATCCGAAGGGGTCGAGGCGCAGCACTCCGGCGTCGACGCGCGCGCGATGGCCGAGGAGGATCAGCGCGTCGCCGTCGATCGCGACGTCGCGCGGCTCACCCGACGGGTTGAGGGCGACGAGCAAGGAGCCCCTCCGGAAGACGAAGGGCGCACCCGTGCTCTGGACCTCCACGGGCGCCCGGGCGGCGAGGCGGTCATCGGAGCGCCGCAGCGCCACAGCGGCGCGGACGAAGCGGAGGAGCGAGTCACCGTCGGCGAGCTGATCGGCGACAGTCGGCCGCAGCGGATCGGGATCCTGCGGCAAATAACGCGACTCGTGGGCGACGGCCGCCGAGGCAGGCAGCTCCCCCCACGCCATCGGCGTCCGCGAACCGGCGCGCTCGTACGTCGGCCCGAGCGATGAGCCCTCGTGAGACGCGAGTCCCGGCACGTACCGCATGCCGATCTCATCGCCGTAGTAGATCGAGGGCAGCGCCGGCCACGTGAGAGCCAGCAGCAGCGCCGATCGCACCTGATCGGCGGTGCGATCGCCGGCCACGAGCCGGGTGAAATCGTGATTGGCGGTGGGAAGGCCCGGAATGCCGGAACTCCCTGCCGCGGCGATCGCGTCGCGGACGCTCTCCCACGCCGCCACGAAGGTGCCGGCATCGCCTTCGCCGGAGGCATCGGCCCACGCGACGCGGGGCTCCCAGGCCTCGTGCACCGTGCCGGCGCCGTTGTTCCACAGCGACTTGAGCGGGGCGCCGTCGTCGTCTCCGCCGAACTGCAGGAAGAAGTCCACGTCGAACCCGGCGGGGACGGCACGGGCGGGATCGCCCCACTCCGAGATCAGGATGTTGCCGGGGTGACGGGCGTCGAGGCGGGCGCGGACGTCGGCCCACAGGCGGCCGGTCTCCACGTGGCCGGGGTCGTCCTTCACGAGCGAGGCGGCCATGTCGACCCGGAACCCCTGCGCACCACGGTCGTACCAGTGACCGATGATCTCGACGAGGGCGTCCCGGTTGCGGCGCGGCCCGTCGGCGTCGACCGGCTGCCGCCACGGCTCGTTCGGATCGGAGCGGGCGTACCCGAAGTTCAGGCCGGGCTGGAAGTCGAAGAAGTTGGGCTTGTAGAACTGGCCGCGCGCGCCCGTCCCGGGAACGAAGCCGGGCGCGGCGACAGGGCTCCAGACGTATCGGTCGTCGGCCGGATCGTCCGCGGACGACCGGAACCAGTCGTGCTCGTCGGAGGTGTGCCCGGCCACGAGATCGAGCAGCACCGCGATCCCCCGCGCATCGGCCTCGGCGACGAGGCGGTCCCATGCGGCATCCCCGCCGTAGCGCGGATCGATGTGGAGGAAGTCGGCGACGTCGTACCCGGCGTCGCGCATCGGCGAGACGAAGCACGGGTTGATCCACACCGCATCGACGCCGAGCCAGGAGAGGTGGTCGAGCCGTGCCGCGAGGCCGTCGAGGTCGCCCATCCCATCGCCATCGGCGTCGGCGAAGCTCTGCGGGTACACCTGGTAGAGGACGATGCGGTCCAGTCGATCCCTGAGCGTGCCGGGTCGTGCCTGCGTCGCCATCGGTGGCCTCCTGCCGTCGCGCCGTTGCGGTCGTGATTCCGGTGCATCTCTCGCCCGCCTCGACGCCCGGTCTGCGCCAGGGGGCTTGATGTAACCGGTTACCTTCGCTACGGTACCCGATGTATCCGGTTACATCCAGCCGGAGAACAGCATCCGGCAGCCACCCGCCGGGACGGAACACACGACGACGTGGAGGTGACCGGCGCATGACGAAGCCGCAGAGCTCGGGCAAGACGACGATCCGCGACATCGCTCGCGAGGTCGGGGTCTCGGTCGCCACGGTCTCCCGCGTCACCCACGATGACCCGCGTGTCACAGCGGAGACCAAGAAGCGCGTGCAGGAGGCGATCGACCGCCTCGACTACCGCCCCTCAGCGCTGGGCCGTGCGCTCTCGTACCAGCGCACCAACACGCTCGGCATCGTCCTTCCCGGCCTCGGCGGGCCCTACTTCGCGCAGTTGATCGAAGGTGCGGAGTCGGTCGCCGTCGAACGCGGCGTGGTCATCAACGTCCTCGGCACGCACCTGCGCCCCGATGCCGTCGCTGCCGTGCGCCAGCTCGCCGAGCACACCGACGGGCTGCTGATCGCGGGCGGCACCATCCCCGACGACGAACTCCACCGCCTCACCCGTTCCGGACGCGTGGTGCTCGTCGCCGGCTCCGCCGAAGGCATCCCCTCCGTGCGGACCGACGGGCGCCTCGCCGCCGCCGAACTCACCCGGCACCTCATCGAGCACCACGGCCACCGCCGGCTCCGCTTCGTCGGAGAGACCAAGGGCTCCCCCGACCCGATGCAGCGGTACGCCGGGTTCCGAGACGCCCTCGCCGCTCACGGGCTCCCCGAGAGCGGCGAGCCGCTCCACTACGGACTCGACGTCCCCAGCGGCGCCGTCGCCGCCCGCGAACTGCACCGCGGCGGCGATCTGCCCGACGCGCTCGTCTGCGCGAACGACGAGCTGGCACTGGGGCTGCTGGCCACCCTCCCGGGGCTCGGCCACCGCATCCCGTCGGACGTCGCCATCACCGGATTCGACGACACCGCCCTGGCCGAACTCGCCTCTCCGCGCCTGACCACCGTGCACCAGCCCATCGCCGAGTTGGGTGCGCGCGCAGCCGCCGGGGCGCTCGGCGACGACATCGACGACGACACCGTGCTCGCCACCACCCTGATCGTCCGCGAGTCCTGCGGATGCACCGCGCAGGAGGCGACCGACTGACCCCTCCGGGACCACAGTCCCGGCATCCGAGGAACGAGGAGGTTCCGATGAGAAAGCGAACGAGGACGATCGTGAGTGCCGGCGCGCTCCTGACGCTGATCGCCACGTCGGGGTGCGCCAACATCGGGCTCGAGCCGCCGCCCCCCGCAGAAGAGGGGATGATCGCAGAGATCCGGATGCCCTCGGAGGCCAACTCCTCCGTGCAGGGCCTCGTCAACTACAACTACCTGTCCCCCAACGCGACGGTGCAGAACTGGCTGTTCGAGCCGCTCATGATCCGCGATCGGTTCACCTGCGAGGCCGTGCCGTGGCTCGCGACGTCGTACGAGTGGCCCACGACCGACCGCATGATCGTCCACCTGCGGGAGGGCGTGACGTGGAACGACGGCGAGCCGTTCACGGCGAAGGACGTCGTGTACACGTTCGAGGCCGGGAAGGAGTATCCGGCCGCCGACCGCAACGGCGTCTGGGGCGAGTTCTACGGTGCCGCGGCCACCTCGGTGACCGCTCTCGACGACCACACCGTGGAGTTCCAGTTCGACGGTCCCGCCGTGCCCAAGACCGACGACGTGCTCCAGAGCACCAAGATCCTCCCGGCACACATCTACGCCGACAAGGGCGATCCGACCACCTACGTCGACACCGAGGGCGTCGGCACGGGACCGTTCGTGCCCGCCGACTACAACGGCCGCCGGCTCGTGATGACCCGGAACCCCGACTACTGGGACGCCGAGAACCTCAAGATCCAGCAGATCTCACTCGAGGGCCAGTACGACGCCAACTCGGGTGCGCTCAAGATCCGCTCGGGTGCGCTCGACATGTACCGCGGCGACATCCCCAACCCGCCGCGATCGATCGTGTCCGCCGACCCCGAGAACGCGCACTACTTCTTCCCGCCGGACTCCTCCACCGTCATCGCGATCAACAACGAGCGGCCGGTGCTCAGCGATCCCGCCTTCCGCGAGGGCATCGCGTACGCGCTCGACCGCGAGGCGATCAGCGAACGGGCGAGCTACGGGATCATGAAGCCCGCGAGCCAGACGATGCTCCTCCTTCCGTTCCAAGAGGCCGAAGTGCCCGACAAGTGGAAGGGCAAGGAGTACATCCCCTACGACCCCGACGAGGCGAACCGCCTGCTCGACGAGGCCGGGTACGAGAAGAACGCGGACGGCTGGCGCGTGGACGAGAACGGCACGCCGCTGTCCTTCGTCTTCAGCGTCCAGGCGGGATGGATGGACTTCATCGCGATGGCCGACGTCATCGTCCGGAACCTCCGCGCCGTCGGCGTGCAGATCAAGATGGTCGCGACCGACCCGAACGCCGTGGACGGGATGCAGCGCTCGGGCAGCTTCGACATGGTGCTCGACTTCGTGGGAGGCGGCTGCCAGCGCGCCCGCGACCTCGGTTCGCGCCTCGTGTCGTCGCAGATCTCGCACGACAAGGAGCTGCTGCTCAACCGCGCCCGCTTCGACGACCCGGCGGTCGACGAACTCGTGGCGAAGTGGTCCAACACCACCGACGAGGCAGAGGCGAAGAAGCTGCAGGACGAGGTGATCGACGTCTTCATGACCGAGTTCCCCTACATCGCGCTGCAGTACGCGCCGAGCCGGCTCATCTACCGCACCGACAACGCCATCGGGTGGCCGAGCGAGGACAACCCCTACCCCGTCGACCAGCCGCTGCGCTTCGCGACCCAGCTGCGGCCCGCGCCTGGAACGGCCGGCGACGCCTCGAACGGGGAGTGAGCGATGGTCTACTACGTCCGGAAGATCGGCTACTTCCTGCTCACCCTGTGGGCCGCCGTCACGCTGAACTTCATCATTCCGCGGCTGCAGCCCGGCGACCCCGCCGAGATCATGGTGCGCCAGCTCACCGGTCGCGGTGAGGTCGACCCGGCGCAGGTCTCTGCGATCCGCACGATGCTCGGCTACGGGTCGGACAACGTGTTCGTGGCCTACTTCCAGTACCTCGGCCAGATGCTCCAGGGCGACTTCGGCATCTCCTTCACGTACTTCCCGTTCCCCGTGACCGACGTCATCGCCAAGGCGCTGCCGTGGACCCTCGTGCTCGTCGGGCTCACCCAGCTCCTGTCGTTCCTCATCGGAACGCTTCTCGGGGCGATCGCCGCGTGGCGCCGCAACAGCCGCTTCGACGCGACGATCTCGGTCGGATCCACTTTCGTCGGCAATCTGCAGTCGGTGTGGATCGGCCTCATGATCCTGTACGTCTTCGCCTACCAACTGGGCTGGTTCCCGGCCGCGGGAGGGTACGGCTACACCGACGAGGACTTCTCGTGGCTGCACGTCACCGACGTGATCGCCCACGGCTTCCTCCCGGCCCTGACCCTCATGATCACCGCTCCGATCGGGTTCATCCTGTCGATGCGCAACACGATGGTGCAGGTGCTCGGCGAGGACTACATCCGGCTCGGCGCCGCTGCCGGACTCAAGCAGCGCACGCTCGCGCTCGGCTATGCGGCCCGGAACGCCCTGCTCCCCGTCGTCACGAGCTTCGCCCTCTCCCTCGGCGTGCTCATGGGCGGGTCGATCCTCATCGAGACGGTCTTCGACTACCCCGGCATGGGACGGCTGATGGGAGAGGCGACGGCGGCCCGCGACTTCCCGCTCATGCAGGCGATCCTGCTGGCGACCATCGTGATCGTCCTCACGGCGAACTTCATCGTCGACCTCCTCTATCCGCTCATCGACCCGCGCGCACGCAAGGCGAAGGTCTGAAAGGCAGGTGACGACATGACTCCGAACGACATGGATCAGGTTCCCGAGCAGAACGCCTCGATGCCCACGCCCACCCGCCCCACGCGCACCTACCGGCGACGCGTCACGGCCGAGGAGGCCTCCACGCAAGAGGTCGTGGCCGTCGTCCAGCCGCCGCGCTGGTACGCCGTGATCTGGTCGAGCCCGAAGGCGCGGATCGGCATCATCATGCTGACCGTGTTCCTGCTGGTGGCGCTCTTGGC
Source organism: Microbacterium sp. TNHR37B (assembly GCF_001620065.1). Lineage (GTDB taxonomy): Bacteria > Actinomycetota > Actinomycetes > Actinomycetales > Microbacteriaceae > Microbacterium. The sequence continues at coordinate 1,219,580 of NZ_LQGV01000003.1, read as the reverse complement.
CGACTGGATCTCTCCGCACAGTCCCACCGATGCGAGCTTCGCGCCGGTGCAGGATCCGAGCGCCGACCACTGGCTCGGCACCAACACGCTCGGCTACGACCTGTGGGCGCAGCTCGTGCACGGCACGCGACTCTCCCTCGCGATCGGAGTGCTGGGCGGGCTCGCGACCATCCTGATCGCGCTCGTGATCGGCCTGATCGCGGGCTACACCGAGGGCTCGATCGTGGACGACGGGTTGTCGTTCCTCACGAACCTGGCCCTCGTGGTGCCGGTGCTGCCGCTGATGATGGTCATCGTCGCGTACAGCGAGACCCGCGGGCTCATGCTCCTCGTCTTCGTGGTGGCGATCACGAGCTGGGCGGGAGCGTCGCGGGAGATGAGGTCGCTCATCATCTCCATGCGCAACCGTGACTACGTGACGGCGGCCCGCTTCGGCGGCGACAAGATGTTCCGGATCGTCTTCCGGGAGATCATGCCGAACATGTCCTCGCTCATCGTGTCGGGGTTCATCGGCGCCGCGACCGGCGCCATCGCGGCCGAGGCCGGACTGTCGTTCATGGGCTTCGGCGATCCCAACACCGTGAGCTGGGGGCAGATGCTCGCCCAGGCCGACGCCAACGGCGCCCTCGTCCAGGGCCTGTGGATCTGGCTCGTCGCCCCCGGTCTCATGCTGGCGCTGCTGATGACGTCGCTGACGTTCGTCAACTTCGGCGTCGACATGCTGAGCAACCCGCACCTGCGCGAAGAGGAGAAGTGACATGGACAAGGGCGCCCAGAACACGCTGGCCGATTCCGCCGCGGTGCTGTCGGTGGAGAACCTCTCGGTGCGGTACGAGCCGCGCCTGGGTCCCCCCGTCGAGGCCGTGAAGAACGCGTCGCTCCGCGTCGCCCCCGGCGAGTTCGTCGGGCTCGCCGGGGAGTCCGGGTCGGGGAAGACGACGTTCGCCCAGGCGGTGCTGAAGCTCCTCCGCAGCCCCGGGAAGATCACCGGCGGTGCCATCCGCTGGGGCGACGTCGACGTCACCGACCTCGATGAAGACGCCGTGCGGCCTCTGCGCTGGTCGTATGTGTCGACCGTGTTCCAGTCGAGCATGAACTCCCTGAACCCCGTCGTCCGGGTGCGCAAGGTGTTCGAGGACGTCATCGGCGAGCACAGCGAGAGCGGACACGTCGACCGGCAGGCGGTCCGGCAGCGCGCCGAGGAGCTCTTCGATCTCGTGAGCGTCGACGCGCGCTTTCTCGACATGTTCCCGCACGAGCTCTCCGGCGGGATGCGCCAGCGCGTCAACCTCGCCCTGGCCCTCGCGCTCAACCCGCATCTCGTGCTCTTCGACGAGCCGACGACGGGACTGGACGTCGTGGTGCAGAAGTCGATCCTCGACAAGATCCGCGAGCTGCAGGAACGGGAACGGTTCGGCGCCATCCTCATCACCCACGACATGGGCACGCTCCTGGACTTCTCCGACCGCGTGGCCGTGATGTACGAGGGCGAGATCGTGGAGGACATCGGTGCGGCGGAGGCGGTCACGACGGGCCCCCGCCACCCGTACTCCGTGCATCTCGTCGGCTCCTACGCGGAGCTCCTCGGCGAAGACGTGGACGGGTATCAGGGGGCGGAGCTGGAGGAGCCCGATGCGGTCGCCGACGAAGCCCCCGTGGAGCGTCGCCCCGTGCTCGAGGTCTCCGGACTGCACCGCCGCTTCGAGAAGCGTCGGGGCCTGCGCGTGGAGCACGTCGACGCCGTGAAGGACGTCTCATTCACGCTCCACGAGGGCGAGGTCACGGCCCTGGTCGGTCAGTCCGGCTCGGGCAAATCGACGATCGCGCGGATCCTGACGCGCATCGACCGTCCGACGTCGGGTTCCGTGCTCTACCACCCGCAGAAGAGGGAGGGGCGGCCCACCGCGGAGCCGACCGAGCTCACCGCTCTCCACGGCGCGCTCGCCCGCGAGTACCAGCGCAACGTGCAGTACGTCTTCCAGGATCCCTATGCCGCCCTCAATCCCACCCTCACCGTCGGATATGCGCTCTCGCGTCCCCTCGTCAACTACCTGCACGTCGGGCGACGCGAGGCCATCGAACGGGCGGCGAGCCTCCTGGAGACGGTGGGGCTGACCCCCGCGGGGCGCTATATCGGCCGCCTCCCGCACGAGTTGTCGGGAGGGCAGCGCCAGCGCGTGGTGATCGCCCGGGCGCTGGCGGCGGAGCCTCGGATCGTCATCGCCGACGAGCCGATCGCGAGCCTGGACGTCTCCATCCGCGCCGAGATCCTGGAAGTGCTGCAGTCGCTGGTCGCCGACCACGGTGTCGGGATGCTCTACATCACGCACGATCTCCTGAGCGCGAAGAGCCTCGCGAACCAGGTCATGGTGCTTCGCGGCGGCGAGCTGATCGAGTCCGGCACCGCCGCCGAGGTGATCGACCATCCCCGCGAGGAGTACACCCGTATGCTCCTGGACGCCATCCCCAACCCCTTCGAGAAGAGGACCGCTGCATGACCTCCCCCCGCCTCACCTCCTCCGCGCTCACGCCGATCGTGCCCGAGCTTCCCGAGGACATCCGCCGCCTCACCGAGCAGGAGGTCGACGCGTCGATCCGCTGGCTCTGGGCGCACGCCACCGCCGACGGGCCGGGACAGGGTCTCGTGCTGGACCGCGACGACCTCCCCGGGGTGGCGACCGTCGCCGCCACCGGCTTCGCGCTGGCGGCGTGGTGCGTCGGGGTCGACCGCGGCGTGCTGGAGCGCGACGAGGTGCGCGACCGCGTGCGCGGGACGCTCCGGACGCTCGAGGAGTCGGTGCCGCACCGCAATGGCTTCCTCGCGCACTTCGTCGACGCCGACACCGGCGAGCGTCAGGGACGCTCCGAGTACTCCACGATCGACACCGCCCTCGCCCTCTGCGGGGCGACGGTGGCGAGCGCCTCCTTCGACGATGCCGAGATCGATGCGCGACTGGAGCGGCTCCTCCATCGCATCGACTGGCCCTGGCTCGCCGATGCCCGGGACGGCCGCACGGTCCTCCGGATGGCATGGGTGTCGGATCGGGAGGACGACTACGCCGACGGGGCCGACGCGGCGGGGTTCGTCAGCGCCTGGTCGATGACCGCCGAGCAGCTGACGATGTATCTGCTCGCGGCGGGGCATCCGGACGTGTCGGAGGAACTTGCCCGCGACCTGTGGCGGGGGTTCGACAAGCCGGTCGGAGCTTACGGCGGCCACGAATGCGTCTACGAGCCCGGCGGCACCCTGTTCACCTATCACTTCCCGCTCGCGTTCTACCCGTTCCAGCGCGTCCGCGACCTGGACGGCCGCGATTGGTGGGCCAACGCGCGCGAGGCGTCGTTGGCATCGCGGGCGTGGTGTGCCGACCACGCGGACCGGTGGAAGACCTATGCGGCGGGCCTGTGGGGACCGGCCGCGGGCCTCGGTCCGCACGGCTATGTCGTCAACGGCGCGCGTCCGTCGGCTCGCGAACCGCATGCCGACGGGACGATTCCGCCGGTGTCCCTGTTCGGTGCCTTGCCGCTGGCCCCCGACGAGGTCGCTCCCGCCCTACGCGTACTGCGCGACGAGCACCCCGGCGCGTGGAACGAGTGGGGCGCGACCGACGGGGTGAACCTCGAGGGCGACGAGCCCTGGTACGCCGCACCCCGGTATGGACTCAACAAGGGCGCCACCGCTCTCCTCGGCGCTGCCGCCCTCGGATCCACCTTGGTCTGGGACGCCTTCGCGGCGCACCCGTGGATCGCGCGCGGGGCGGGCAAGCTCGGCTTCACCCCCGCCTGAGCACGGTCGTCCGCTCGCCGCGATGTCCGTCAGCTCGCCGCGCCTGATCGGCTCAGCGAGGGTCACCCCGGCGCCACTCGGCCACCTCGAGACCACCGACATCCCACGCCGAGGCCAGAGCGTAACCGTGCTCGGCCAACTGGTGCGCGAACACCGACCCGTCTCTGGTCACGACCCAGATGTCGGCACCGACAGCGACTTCGGTGAACTTCGGCTCGACGAGGGCATCCGAGTAGGTGCCGGTGGCGACATAGCCCTCTGCGAAGGCGATGTCCCGAAGACCTGCGAAAGCGTGCGGGTAGGCCGCGATAGCAACGCGTGGTCGGGTTCCCGCGGGGCCCGCAGCCTCCAACAGGAGCCCGTCGCCCGGTCGGGCATGCGCCGCGATGAAGGATGACGTGGCGCGCAGGTCGATGGCCCCGGGTTTCGCGGTCGGCAGCCGCGATGCGACGACATGCGGCACGGCGAGCACACAGACGAGCGCACACGCGGCGATCACCACCCCGCGCCGAGCATCCCTGACGAGCGAGCCGCCCCAGAGCGCGAGCGCCGGGGCAGATACGGTCAGGTAGCGCGGCGTGAAGACCGGCGCGCCCGCGAGCGACATCGCCACCAGCACCGCCCCCGGCAGACACAGCCAGACGAGGAGCGCGACGACGGGACGCGACAGCGTGAGCCGCCACCCCGCGCGCACGGCGATCGCGCACAGGAGCACCCACCCGATCAGCACCCAGAACGCGGAGCCGAACATCGGCTCGACCCACACGGTGTACGGGTTCACGTCCTGCGCAGCCAACCACGCGACCTGGCCCCGCTGCGGGATCATCGTCAGCATCAGAGGCACAGCGAGCAATCCGGGGATGACGAGCACGGCTGAAGCCCGGAGGACGCGCGTGCGCCACGGCACATCGGTGTCGTCCGCGAGCAGCGCAAGCGCGGGAAGCACGAACAGGGCATACGCGAACATCCACACCGCCGCGGTGGCGGCGCCCGCGACAGCCACCCACCGTGCCCAGCCTCGGCGCTCTCGTGCCGAGGCCACCCAGACGGCGGCGACGACCAGCAGGGCCGTTGCCATCGCGTACGAGCGCGCCTCGACGCCTTGCGTCGTGATCCTCGGGAGGACGACGAAGATCACTGCCGCCAGAACGCCCGCGGCCGTCCCGAACCACCGGCGCCCAAGATGCCACACGCCGGTCGCCGCCACGGCGACGGCGAGCGCCGAGGGGAGCCGCACCGAGAACTCGGACTCTCCGAAGACGTGGATCCACCCGTGCATGAAGAACGCGTACAACCCATGAACGGCATCGCGCTGCCGCACGAATCCGACGAACTCCGGCAGGGGCAGCCGCGCCAGCTGAAGTGTGGCGGCCTCGTCATACCAGAACGAGGGCACCCAGGACCAGGCCATCGTGATGACCAACGCCGCGGCGAACACGAAGAGCGGTGTCCATCCGCCGCCGGCGATCAACGACGCGACGCGCCGCCGAGCTTCGCGTGTCAACTCGTCGTGGGCCGCGACACGGTCGCGGCGGCGACCTCCACCACGCGATCGAGGGACTCCTCCTCGCCCACCGAGATGCGCACGCCGTCGCCGGCGAACGGGCGGACGATCAGTCCCGCCTCCTCGAACGCCGCAGCGACATCGAGAGCGCGATCCCCGGCCGGAAGCCACACGAAGTTCCCCTGCGCCTGCGGCACCTGCCACCCGGTCTCGCGGAGTCGGGCGGCGAGGCGATCACGGCGGTCGGTGATGACACGCACGCGCTCACGGAGCTCCTCTTCGGCGGCGAGGCTCGCCAACGCCGCTTCCTCGGCGGCGGCCGTGACCGACAGGGGGATGCCTGTCGAGCGAGCGGCATCGAGGATGCGGGGGTGACCGACGGCGTATCCGATCCGCAGGCCGGCCAGGCCGTACGCCTTCGAGAACGTCCGCAGGAGCACGACGTTCTCCCGGCCGGACGACAGCACCCGTCGTCCGTCGACGGCATCGGGATCGGTGACGAACTCGGCGTAGGCCTCGTCGAGGATCACGAGCAGGTCGCGCGGCACCGCCTCGACGAACCGGTCGAACTCCGCCTGCGTGACGACGGGCCCGGTCGGGTTGTTCGGGCTGCACACGATCGTGACCCGGGTGCGGTCGGTGACGGCCCGCGCCATCGCCTCCAGGTCGTGACGACCGTCGGGTGCATTCGGCACGGCGACCGTCGTCGCCCCGGCAACGGCGGCGAGTCCCGGATAGGCCTCGAAGGAGCGCCAGGAGTAGAGCACCTCGTCGCCCGGCCCGCTCGTGGCCTGCGTGAGCTGGTAGAGGATCGACACCGATCCCGCCGCGACGTGCACCGCGTCGTCGCCGACCCCGAATCGCTCCGCCAGGCGCGCGCGCAGGCGCGGCGAGGACGCATCGGGGTAGCGGTTCACCCCGGTGGCGGACTGCATCGCGGCGACGACGCTCGGGAGCGGATCGAAGGGGTTCTCGTTGCTCGACAGCTTGAAGGCGTCGACACCGGCTTGCCGCCCCTGCCGATAGGCGGGAAGCGCGGCGATCTCGGGACGGAGGCGGACGGGCAGGTCGGTCACGCGTCGAGTCTACGGATGCCGCCCGGGTCGATTCCTCCGACGGCCGCAACGTGGGAGACTGCCGCCTATGAGGTTCCTCGTCCGCGTCGTCATCAACGCCTTTGCGATCTGGGTCGTCACCCTGCTCGCCGGGCTCCGCGTCACCGTCATCCCCTTCGCCCCCGGCGAGACGCTGCAACTGGTGCTCACGCTGCTGGCGGTGGCAGCCGTGTTCGCGATCGTCAACACCGTGATCGGCACGGTGATCAAGATCGTCGCCTTCCCGCTCTACATCCTCACTCTCGGTCTCATCTCGCTGCTCATCAACGGCCTCCTGCTGTGGATCACGGCGTGGGCGACGCACTGGTGGAACTGGGGCCTCCGGGTGGAGGACTTCTGGCTGGGCGTCGTCGCAGCGCTCGTGATCTCGGTCATCAACTGGATCTTCGGCATCATCCTGCGCCCCCAGCTCAAGCGCCGCTGACCGGTCACTCCTCACCGCGCCGGCGCCGGGGGCTGCGGCGAAGGTCCGGGTCGCGGCGACGGTGACCGCGCGCGATCCCGCTCCGCCCCGTAGACGATCGCGACGCCCGCGCTCGCGCCTCCGAAGGTGAACAGCTCGCGCTGCAGGTCGGCGAGCCGCGGGTCGCCCGAGGCGTCGGCGAGCGCGGCCGTCTCGCGGTACACCTCCATCTGGTGGACGCCGAGCGCGAGGTCGGTGAGCCGAGGCTCCGGATCGGCGACGCGCTCGATCACGAGACTCTGCGCCGATCCCGCTGCGGAGGGCCAGCCACCGTCGGCGAGCGCCACCACCGGATCGTCGGGATGGCGAACCGTGACCTGCAACACGTCGGGGGGAGCGAGGACGGCGACGGGACTCGCGAACGTGACGAGCGATCCGACGTCGAACTCGTTCCGGCGCGCCAACTGCGACGCGATCATCGCCCCTTGGGAGTGCCCTACGAAGTGCACGCGATCGCCCGAGCGGGCGCCCGCCGCCGCCAAGGCGCGTTCGACCGCATCGGAGGAGGAGGAAGCCCGCCCCTCATAGAGCTCGAGGTTGGACTGCATGTCCCAGGGGTCGGCCCCGTCGCCGAACGACTGCATGCCCGCGATGTAGACGACGTACTCGTGCACCGGGTCCGGACCGGCCGTGGTGTACACCTCGACGCGCACCCTGCCCTCGCCCTGCCCCGGCACGCGCTCTGCGAGATCGGCGAGCGCGCGGGGCGGCTCCACCTGCCGACGGGCGAGCTCGGTGACCACCGTGGGCGCCGGGGCTCCGTGAAGAAGCGGGTCGCCGCGGCCGACCACGCCGTGATCGACTGCCGTGATCCCCTGGATGAGCCTTCCGACCACGAGCATCATCGGAATGACCGGCGCCATCGCACCCCGGAGCTGGTTCTCCACTTCGCGATGGCGCTCGTCGTACCACTGCGTGACCAGTCCGTGCGCACGCGCCACGACGGCCGGGTCGACGCCGAGGAGAGCGATCCGCGTCGCGGGCGAGTCCCAGCCGAGAGCCACCGACCGCTCGACGACCTCGTACAGCTCTGCCCGGTCGCGGAGCGCGCTCGTGAGCGCGTCGACCCGATCGCGCGCCCGTTCCACGCCTCCCGCCGGCGACGGCTCCAGATGACCCGCGCGCGCCGACTGCCCACTCAGCACCCATAACCGCGACGCGAGGGCGTCGAGTTTGCCCGCCACGACACTCAGGCGCGCGGCGGCATGGCGGAGGGTGCCGGTATCGACCGCGACGAACCCGCCCGAGCGGATGTCGACCTCGTCGTTCACCGTGCCGCCCCCTCGTGGCCCGGTTCCGCGGCCAGACGCAACGCGGCGGACCGGCGCTCGAGCGCCTCGCTCCACGCATCGAGGCCGACGGCGGCCCGACCCAGGTCTTCGCGCCACTCCGACAACGCCTCACGGAACGTGTCGGCGGCTCGGCACCGCCAGTTCATCGCCTCCATCAACGACGGCACGCCGTCGATGATCGAGAGGAGATCGACCGCCACTTGCTGCACGCCCTGGCGGACATCGAGGAGGGCGTCGGGATCGTTCATTCCTCGATCCTGCGACGCGGGAAGGACGGGGAAACGCCCCACGGACACGGCCGTGGATGCCCACGGCCCGATCGCGCCCTGTGCAGAATGCGACGACTCGCGCACAATAGGGGTCGTGGCTTCCCGCGTCGACCCCTTCCGCGTGGTCTTCGTCTGCACGGGCAACATCTGCCGATCACCGATGGCGGAGGTCGTGTTCCGCTGGTTCGCCGACCAGGCGGGCCTCGGTGACCGCGTGGTCTCCACGAGCGCCGGCACGGGCGACTGGCACGTCGGCGAGCGCGCGGATGCGCGCACGATCGATGCGCTCGCGGGGCGCGGCTACGACGGCTCGCGGCATCGGGCCCGTCAGTTCGTGCAGGCCGATTTCGACCGCCACGACCTCATCGTCGCGCTCGATCGTTCGCACGAGCGCATCCTCGCCGGGTGGGCGCGCACGCCCGGCGACACCGACAAGCTCGCCCTGCTGCTGTCGTTCGACCCGAACGCGGGCGGCAACCTCGACGTGCCCGATCCGTACTACGCCGGCCCTCCGATGTTCGACGAGGTGCTCGGTATGATCGAGAGTGCGAGCCGGGCGCTCTTCCGGCAGCTCGAACCCGCCATCCGCCCCGCGTAGCCACTTCGTCCTGAGCGCCCGTTCTTCATCGATCGGAGCCCCGCGCCTTGTCCTCAGCGACCTCTCTCCCGCCCCAGCCCCTCAGCCCGCTCGACGGCCGCTACCGTGCCGCGGTCGCCGGTCTCGGCGACTTCCTCTCCGAGGCAGGACTCAACCGGGCCCGCGTCGAGGTCGAGGTTGAGTGGATCATCACCCTCACCGATCGGTCGCTCTTCGGTTCCTCGCCGCTGTCGGGTGAGCAGAAAGACGCGCTCCGCGCCGTGTACCGCGACTTCGGAGCGGCGGAGATCGAGGAGCTGGCCACGACGGAGGCGGTCACGCGCCACGACGTGAAGGCGGTCGAGTACCTCGTCCGCCATCGCCTGGCCGGCCTCGGTCTCGAGCGCATCTCCGAGCTGGCGCACTTCGCGTGCACGAGCGAGGACATCAACTCCGCCTCGTACGCCCTCACGGTCAAGCGCGCCGTCGAAGGGGTCTGGCTGCCGAAGCTCCGCGCCGTGATCGACGCCCTGTCGGCGCTCGCCCGCGAGCACCGAGACGCTCCGATGCTCTCCCGCACCCACGGGCAGCCGGCGACGCCGTCGACGATGGGCAAGGAGCTCGGCGTGTTCGCCTGGCGGTTGGAGCGGGTCGCGCGCCAGATCGAGGGCGGCGAGTACCTCGCGAAGTTCTCCGGTGCGACCGGCACCTGGTCGGCGCACCTCGCCGCGGAGCCCGACGTCGATTGGCCCGAGCTGTCGCGCGCGTTCATCGAGGGGCTCGGGATCGACTTCAACGTCCTCACGACCCAGATCGAGTCGCACGACTGGCAGGTGGAGCTCTACGACCGCGTCCGTCATGCCGGCGGCATCCTCCACAACCTCGCGACCGACATCTGGACCTACATCGCGATGGGCTTCTTCGCGCAGATCCCCGTCGCGGGAGCGACCGGGTCGTCGACGATGCCGCACAAGATCAATCCGATCCGGTTCGAGAACGCCGAGGCGAACCTGGAGATCGCGGGCGGGCTGTTCACGACCCTCGCCTCCACGCTCGTCACCTCGCGCATGCAGCGCGACCTCACCGACTCGACGACCCAGCGCAACATCGGTGTGGCCTTCGGCCATTCGCTTCTCGCGCTCGACAACCTGCAGCGCGGGCTCACCGAGATCTCCCTCTCGCGAGATGTGCTCCTGGCCGACCTCGACGCGAACTGGGAGGTGCTCGCCGAGGCGATCCAGACCGTCGTGCGCGCCGAGATCGTGGCCGGACGCTCCCAGATCACCGATCCGTACGCCCTGCTGAAGGACCTCACCCGTGGCCGCCGCGTGGGTGGGCCCGAGCTCGCCGAATTCGTGCGAGGACTCGACATCGGCGACGCAGCGAAGGAACGCCTCCTCGCGCTCACTCCCGCCGGCTACACGGGCCTCGCCGACCGACTGGTGGACGAGCTCGGCTGACCGGCACCCGTCCCGGGTCAGGCGTCGGGAGCGCGCGGCTCGGCCGTCGGGTCCGAGGACGCATCCGGAGACGAGTCCTCGTCGCGCACGAGCACGGGACTGTCGACCTGCTTCGCCAGCTGGGCCGGGTCGACCGCCAAGAGCAGCAGGGCGATCGTCACGAGCGTGACGATGAAGACGATGCCGGCGACGACACCCGAGACGATCCATGCCTTCAGGTGAGGGTGGAGCTCGCCGGCGGGAACCGGCCGCGGGTCTTGGAAGATGCCCATCGACACGAGCGTGATGACGCCACCGAAGACGGCGGCGGCGAAGGCCAGCCCGAGCAGCTGAGCGGGCTTCATGAGGTCACGACGCGTGGGGCGGGGGTCGGTCATGCGGGCTCTCCTGCGGACTCGGCATCGGATGTCGCGGCGCTGACGACGGGGTGTCGGGGCGAGAAGCCGGCGATCCCGAGGAACACGGCGATGATCGCGGCGTACCCGCCGAAGATCCCGACGCCGATCGTGATCCCGGTGAGGACGAAGCTCTGCCCGGCCTCCTTGATGAAGTACTCGAGGCTGTAGGCCGGATTGACCAGGAGCAATCCCACTCCGAGGGCGATCGTGAGCGCCCCCACGAGGATCGCGTCGCGCGCGTAGTCGTCGGTGCCGCGCGAGCGGATCCCGGACACCAGCTCGGTGATCCCCGTCGCGAACGCCCAGACGATCACGACGACGAAGAACAGCGTGGTCGAGCGGAAGGGCGGGAGTCCGCCCGCCATTCCGGCCAGGAGTGTGAGCACGCCCAGGAGCACCGGGACGGCACGCCGGCCGCGGTCGTAGACCTGCCAGGCGGCGACGAACAGCACGAGTGCGGTGGCGATCGCCCAGCCGCTGAAGACCGAGAGCCCGACGGCGGCCGAGTGGTCGCGCGAGAAGGTGATCATCACAGCGGCGATGGCGGCGAAGAAGGCGCGCGCGAGCTGGAGGTGGCGCATCTCGAATGCGCGGACCGGCGGCGCGGTCTCAGGTGCAGCAGGCACGGCAGAACTCATCGGATCGGACGGACGCGGAACTCTCTCAGTCTAGGTCGTCACGCGCAAGACCCCTCCTTTCCGGCGGTCGTCCCGGTACGGTGACGCCATGCGACGCGCCTCGACGACCTTCCTCGCCGCCGGAACGCTCGCCGCGGCGACGGCCCTCTCCGGGTGCGGAGCCACCCCCGACCCGACCCTGTCGTCGGCACCCGCGGCTGCTCCCTCCCCGTCGGCGCCGTCAGCGACGCCGACCCCCACCCCCACCCCGACCCCGCTTCCGCGCGAGCCGGAGACCGTCGTCGACGGGCTGGACGCTCCGTGGTCCATCGCCGTGGTCGGCGAGGGCGCTCTGCTCACCGAGCGCGACAGCGGACGCGTGCTCGAGGTGACCCCGGACGGTGAGCTGCGGGAGGCGGCAGAGATCGACGGCGTGCTGCACGGCGGAGAGGGCGGGCTCCTGGGTCTCGCGGTGGCCGGCGACGCCGTCTTCGTCTACGCCACGACCCACAGCGGCAACCGCGTGGAGCGCTACGACCTCCGCGGCGAGCCGGGTTCCCTTTCGCTCGGCGATCCCGTGACGATCGTGGACGGGCTGCCGTTCGCGCGCACGCACAACGCGGGCCGCATCGCGATCGGGCCCGACGGCAAGCTCTACGTTCCCGTCGGCGACGCCGGCGACCGGCCCGCGGCGCAGAATCCCGAGCGCCGCAACGGCAAGATCCTCCGCCTGGAGCTCGACGGATCGGTGCCCGACGACAACCCCACGCCGGGCTCGCCCGTCTACAGCCTCGGCCACCGCAATGTGCAGGGCCTCGCGTGGGATGCGGACGGACGCCTCTGGGCGAGCGAGTTCGGTCAGAACACGTGGGACGAGCTGAACCTCATTGAACCGGGCGGCAACTACGGCTGGCCCGTCGTCGAGGGGACCGGCGGCGAGGACGACGGCTTCGTGGACCCGGTCGCGCAGTGGCCGACCGATGAGGCCAGCCCCAGCGGGATCGCGATCGTCGGGGACGTCGTGCTGATGGCAAACCTCCGCGGCGAGGTGCTACGGAGCGTCTCGCTTACCGATCCCGAGCGCCAGTCCGAGCATTACGCGGGTGAGCTCGGTCGGCTGCGGGACGTGACGATCGGGCCCGACGGCGCCGTGTGGTTCCTGACCAACAACACGGACGGCCGTGGTGATCCCCGTCGCGGCGACGACCGTCTGCTCCGCGTCGACCCCGCGGCCCTCGGCGCGGACTAGTTCCGCGGTGGAGCAGCCCTGTCCGAACCTGGGGTGCCGTCGTTAGGCTTCCGGGATGACAGATCGCGCAGTGCCGAATCTGCCCTCCCGTGATTTCGATGTGACGCTCGCGTTCTACGGCGGATTCGGATTCGAACTGAGTTGTCGAAGCGAGGAGTGGCTGATGCTGCGTCGCGGAGAGCTACGGCTGGAGTTCTTCGCGTTCCCGGATCTCGTGCCCGAAGACAGCTCCTTCATGTGCAGCGTCCGCGTCGACGATCTCGACGTCCTGTACCGACAGGTCGCTGCGGCCGGGGTGCCCGAGAAGACCGTCGGTCACCCCCGTCTCCATCCGATCCAGCTACAGCCGTGGGGTCGCCGCGCAGGGTTTCTCATCGACCCGGACGGTACTCAGCTGTGCCTGATCGAGAACGTCGCCTCAGGGACTTAGGAGGACTCCCGCCCCGGGAAGAGCAACTCGACCGCGAGTTGCCGCTGATCGCGGGTCAAGGTGAGCCCGTTCATATCGAGGAGGACACTGCCGTTCCTATGGCTGTCGCCGCCGATGATGATGCTCCAGCTCTCGGCCAGATCGGCGTCCGCGAAGCGGAGGTAGGTACCCACCCCCGTCTCCCACGCCTCGACGCACGTCCATGGTTTCGCTCCTCCGTATTGGCGGTATCCGCCCGGGCGCGTGGCGCGGGGGCGCTAGCTCTGGTCGGCGGCGCGACTCTCGACGAGTGCGGCGAGGCGGTCGGACGCGCGGTCCAGATGGTCCTGCACCGCCGTGGCCGCTCCCTGCGCGTCGCCGTCGATGATGCGGCGGAGGATCTCCTCGTGCTCCGAGACGATGTCGGCGGTGGGAAGGAGCGCGGCGCCCTGCACGTGCGACATGCACAGCACGACTTCCGACGCGAGCGCCTCGTAGGCACGGCTCGTGCGCGCGCTCCTGAGGGCGTCGACGAGGGCGCGGTGGAAGCGCATGTCGGGGGCGACGATGCGTTCGGGGTCCGCGTCGGCGAGCGCATGCATCTCCTCGAGCGCGCGGCGCGCGGCATCGGGCACGCGCTTCTGGTCGGCGAGCGTCCGCACGACCTGGCCCTCGATGAGGGCACGCGTGCGGTAGACGTCGCGGACATCATCGGCGTCGAGAGTGACGACACGGGCCGTCTTGTGCGCGTTCCGCACGAGGAGGCGCTCGCCCACGAGACTCTCGATCGCCGCCTTCGCGGTGGTGCGCGCGACGTCGTACGTGGCGGCCACGGTGGCTTCCGTCAGCGGCGCTCCGGGAAGGAGATCGCCGGAGAACATCCGACGACGCAGATCGGCGATCACGGCGTCGACGACCGACACCACCTCGAGTTTGGGGGCCACCGCCACATGGTAACCGGCGCCGCTGGTCGCACTCTCGCTGCTCTTGTCGGCAACGACGTGCCGTCGCTAGGGTGAGCGAACCACGCCCGCCGCGGCGCGCACGCGTCGGCGACGGTCTGCACCGTCGTGGACGGATCCAGGAGGAGCCTCATGAAGAACGCCATCCTCACAGGCGCGAAGGCGGTGTGGCGAGCCGTCGGCGTCGCCCTCTCCGCGCTGAGCGGGTCGACCGGGGTGTCGAACACGGCGGGAGACGACCCCCGCACCGCTGATCCCGCACGACACGCGCGCGACCACCGAACCTCGCCCTAGTCGCATCGCCCTCTGCCGCCTGCCCCGTCCGCCCGAGACCCGGCCAGCCTGACCGTCGTTTGACATGTCAGCCCACTTGTCTGACAATCGTGCCATGGTCGTCGAGGAAGCCACCCGCACAGTCGCTCCGTTCGAGGTGCCGCCCCCCGTCCGCGGGGCCGTGGCGGATCCGTCGCGCGTCACCGCGCGGGCACTGGATCGGGTCGCCGCTGCGTCCGACGCCTCCCACTTCCTCCTCACCCCCTCCGCCGTCGCGACCGCGGCCGACTCCGCCGAGGTCGCCGCGCTCCTGCGCGCCGCCCAGCAGACCCGGATGCCGGTGACCTTCCGCTCGGGCGGCACGAGTCTGTCCGGCCAGGGCTCGGGCACGGGTCTCCTCGTGGGCACGCGCCGCCACTTCCGCGGGATCGAGGTGCTCGACGGCGGGCGACGCGTGCGCGTGGAGCCGGGCGCGACGGTCCGGCAGGTGAACAACCGCCTCCGCCGGCACGGCTACCGCCTCGGCCCCGATCCCGCCAGCGAAGCGGCGTGCACGATCGGGGGCGTGATCGCCAACAACTCCAGCGGCATGGCCTGCGGGATCGAGGAGAACACCTACCGCACACTGGAGTCGCTGCGGTTCGTGCTGGCCACCGGCACCGTCGTCGACACCGCCGATCCCGATGCCGACGCACGACTGCGCAGCGCTGAACCCGATCTCCATCGCACGCTCATGACGCTGCGCGACCGCGTCCGCTCCAACGCGGCGTCGGTCGCGACGATCCGTCGGCAGTTCGCCATGAAGAACACGATGGGCTACGGCATCAACGCGTTCCTCGACTTCGACTCCGCCGTCGAGATCCTCGCCCATCTCCTCATCGGCAGCGAGGGGACGCTCGCCTTCGTGGCATCGGCCGTGTACCGGACGGTACCGGTCGAGCCCGAGGTGACGACGGCCCTCGCGGTCTTCCCGACGCTGGACGACGCGACGCGGCTCCTCCCCGCCCTCGTCTCCACGGGAGCCGCGACGCTGGAGCTGATGGACTCGACGAGCCTGCGCGTGGGCCGCGGGTTCGACGACGCTCCCGCGCAGATCCACGGGTTCGAGCTCCGTGACCACGCCGCGCTCCTGATCGAGTACCACGCCACCACCGCCGACGAGCTGGACGCGCTCTCCCGGGCGGGGGCCGCGACGCTGGCGGCGACGGAGACGACGACGCCGACCGCGTTCTCCGCCGACGCCCTCGCGCGCGCACAGGCGTGGAAGCTCCGCAAGGGCCTGTATGCGACGGTTGCCGGGGCGCGTCCGCCGGGCACCACGGCGCTCTTGGAGGACATCGTCGTGCCCGTTCCGCAGTTGGCGCCCACCTGCGACGGCCTGCAGCAGCTGTTCACGCGGCACGGTTACCGCGACAGCGTGATCTTCGGCCACGCCAAGGACGGCAACATCCACTTCATGCTCACCGACCGCTTCGGCGAGGCGGCGGCGATGGAACGCTTCGCCCAGTTCACCGAGGACATGGTCGATCTCGTCCTGGACGCGGGCGGCAACCTCAAGGCCGAGCACGGCACGGGACGGGTCATGGCTCCCTTCGTCGCACGTCAGTATGGGACGGAGCTGTGGGAGGTCATGCGCGAGCTGAAGAACGCGTGCGATCCGGCCGGCATCCTCAATCCCGGCGTCATCATCACGGAGGACCCCGTCGCGCACCTGCGCGCCTTCAAGCCCGCGGAGCGCATCGAGGAGGAGGCGGACCGCTGTGTGGAGTGCGGATACTGCGAGCCGGTGTGCCCCTCGAAGGACCTCACCCTGACCCCTCGCCAGCGGATCGTGGTGCGGCGCGCGATCGTCCGCGCCGACGCGGACGGCGACCATGCCCTCGCCCGCGAGCTCGAAGGCGACTACGACTACGCGGGCGTGGACACCTGCGCGGTGGACGGCATGTGCGTCACCGCCTGCCCCGTGAAGATCAACACCGGTCAGCTCGTGAAGCGGCTGCGGCGCGAGAACCAGAACCCCGCCCTCGCCGCCGGCTGGACCGCGGCGGCGAGATCGTGGGGCTCCGTGACCCGGATCGGCTCGGTGGCCCTCACGGCGGCCGACAAGGTGCCCGCCCCGGCGGTGACCGCCGTGACGACCGTGGGACGCGCCGTGCTCGGCGCCGACGTGGTGCCCGCCTACTCCGCCGATCTCCCCTCCGGCGGCGCGGCACGCCGGCCACTTCGTGGAGTGCGTGGCGGGGGCGACGAGGCGCCGATCGCCCTGTACCTCCCCGCGTGCGTCAACAGCATGTTCGGAGCCGCGGGTGCGGGCGAGGGGCAGGGCATCGGTGTCACCGCGACCGTCGTCGCGCTGTGCGAGCGAGCGGGCGTGCGCGTCGTCGTCCCCGACGACGTGGAGTCGCTCTGCTGCTCGACGCCCTGGACCTCGAAGGGCTACAGCGGCGGCGTGGAGCGGATGACGCGTCGGGTCGCCGAGTCCGTGCGGGCCACCGACCCGACGGCGACGCTACGCATCATCAGTGATGCCGCCAGCTGCACCGAGGGGTTCGTCCACCTCTTCGAGCGGGCCGGCGTGGCGGTGGTCGTGGAGGATGCGGTCACCTTCGTGGCGAGAGAGGTGCTCCCCCGGCTCGGCGAGGTCACTCCCGTGGTCGACACACTCGCCCTGCACCCCACGTGCTCCTCCACCCAGCTCGGCATCAACGCCGACATCGACGCCGTCGCGCGGGCGGTTGCATCCCGCCCGGTCACCCCTGACGCCTGGGGATGCTGCGCGTTCGCGGGCGACCGGGGCATGCTCCACCCCGAGCTCACCGCGTCCGCGACGGCGGCCGAGGCGGCCGAGGTGAAGGCGCTCGGGGCCGAGGCGCACGCCTCCTGCAACCGCACCTGTGAGATCGGCATGACGCGGGCGACCGGGAGCGACTACCGTCACATCCTGGAACTGCTGGAGGAGGCGACCCGCTAGACGGGCTCGAACCCGGACACGACGGAGCGTCGCGACATGACGGAGAATCTCGCTGTACTGCTGGCCGCAGCGGACGATGAGATCGATGCGTTTGCCGCCTTCGCGACGGCGGCAGACGACGCTGTCCTCCTCTCACCGAGTGGCGAGCGGTGGTTTCGAGAGGATCCGCGCTCGACCTCATCGGCTGCGGGCTCCTATGCCGCCGAATGGGCGATGAACGCGTTCTTCCGCGAGCCGGGAGTCGCCTTCCTGTACGGACGCGTCGACGGAGGACAGGTCGCTTTCCGCGTCGAGAGCGATTCGGAGCGCGGCGGCTGTCGCGTCGAGCACGTGGACCCCGCCATCGTCCCGGAGCTTGCCGACGGGTTCACGAGTGGGTCGCCCTGGGCTCGCGCGCTCGATGAGCTCGCTCCCCTGGGGTTCGCCCCTCGATACGCGCCCATCACCCTCGCACAGCTGGCGGACTTCTGTGTGGACAGCAGCCACACCGGAGCGGTCCGCCGCACCGCCCGGGTTGCTCGAGCGCGGTCCGGCTTCCCTTTTCACGAGTTCGAGGCACTGACGGCGGGCTACACCCTCGCCGCAGCCGACGCCAGTGACGCCATCCGCGCACTGCGCGCGGAACTGGAGACGTGCCATCTCGTCCTCGCCGAACGCTGGGGCCGGCTCGTCACCATCGACATGGCGGACGAGACCGCCTTCGTGCCCGACCCCAGCCCGACCGGCGGGATGACCTTCTCCCCCGACGCCCACGTCCTCGGCGACTGGCTGGAGCTCAGCGTCAGCGAGGTCGCGCAGGGGCGGGGAAACCTCGTCGTCCTCGGCAAGCGCTTCGCGGAGGACAACGCGCTCTTCGCCGATCCCGACGACCCATCGGTGCTGCATTCGGCCCGCCCCGTGCGAGACAACCCGTGGGTGCTGTGGCTCGTCGACGTCGGCGCGGTCCAGCGCTTCGAACTGCTGCTAGTTTCGGGTCGGCCGCGAAACAACCAGCCGGAGCGATCCGTCGAAGCGAGGCAGGGCGCGTAGGTGTCCGTAGCGGGCGTCCCAGACGCCGGAGTCCAGATCGGCCGTGCGCGCACCATCGAGGGCGGCGTTGATCGCGGCGTCGATGCGTGGGTCTGGCCGACGGTATGTCGCGTACCCGACCCCGATGGTTCCGTAGTCGACGTCTCCCGCGCTGCCGTCCACGCGCCTATCGGTCATCGCCCATCCTTACCGTGAGGACGAAGCATGACCACACTGTCGTAGGTCTTGCCAGGCCAGTGGATCGAATCGACCTCCACGAATCCCCACGAGCGGTAGAGCTGCACGAGATGCGTCGCCGGGTGCGCCGTGTCGACTCCGATCGACAACGCCCCCTGACCCGCTGCCCACTCTCGTCCTCGACGCCAGAGGTCGGCGGCGATCCCGCGGCCACGGAGCGAAGGCGCCACGGCGACCTGGTTCACCCACGCCCGATGCTCCTCGCGCGCGACAGCCGTCAATTCCTGCAGTCCAGCGGAAGGGGGAAGCGACATCGTGAGCGAGCCCACGATGCGCCCTTCGAGCTCAACCACCCAGCATCGGCCGCCGAGCGCACGGTCACGAGTCGTCGCCACGTCTTGGTCGACGGCCGTGTAGTTCAGGCCCGCAGCGCCCAGTTCGGCGTAGGCAGCATGCAGGAGCTCTGTCAGTGGAGCGGCGTCAGCTTCCTCGAACAATCGCACGGAGAGAGTCGATCCCATGCCTCTATTCAAGCCACGTGTTCCGCCGGTTCTTCGTCATCGCTGTGGATTTCCCTCACAGCGAGACCACCCTCAGCGCGAACGCACGAGGGCGAGCACCGTCGTGGTCAGCTCCTCCGCCGCGACGGCGGGCGTGAACCGCCCTTCGCGCACGCCGGCGGCGGCGCCGTGCAACACCGCGAAGAAGCACTCCGTCAGCCAGGGAATCGGCTGCGCGGTGGCGAACGCCCCCTGTTCGACTCCGTCCTCGATGATCGACGCGACGCGAGCCAAGATCCCGTCGTGGAGCTCGCGAACCGTACGCGCGCCCAGCTCCGACTCCGCCGCGGCGATGAGCGCGTTGGCCTCGGCCATGATCTCCCACGACGACGAGATCAGGGTCGCGAGGATCTGCGGCGGCGCCTGATCCCTGTCCAACGCATCCAAGGCCGCGTCGGCCTGCTGCACGTGATGGCGGAAGACCTCGGAGACCAGGGCCGACCGGGTCGGGAAATGGCCGTAAAGCGTCACCCGCTCAATCCCCGCGGCGGCGGCGATCTGCGCCATGCTCGCCCGCGAGTCGGCCATGAGTCGATCGACGGCGGCCGAGCGGATCGCCTCCCGGTTGCGCTGCGCGTCGGAGCGCACCGCGCGCTGTCGCCCTTCGTTCCTCGCCACCCTCTAAACCTAACACGCGTGTATGTTTTACTTGTTACTCATACAGCACTGTCAAAGTTAGGACACGCGATGGAAGACACGACAGCTCGCCCCACGGATCGAGATCCGGGCCACGGCCAGCGGGATCGGCACGCTCACGATCACCACGGCCACGCTCACGATCAGCACGGCCACGCCCACGACCACCACGCTCACAACCACCACGGGCACGGTCAGCAGGGCCACGACCACCACGGGCACGGTCACCACGACGGAGCCGGGACGAGTGCGGGCTGGTTCGCCCTCGCGCTGCTGTGCATCGCGCAGTTCATGCTGGTGCTCGACGTCACCGTGGTGAACCTCGCCCTTCCCGAGATCGCGGTCGGGCTGGGCGCTTCCGCGTCGGCGGTGACCTGGGCGGTCACGGCGTACGTCATTCCGTTCGGCGGCTTGTTGCTGCTCGGCGGCAAGCTCAGCGACGCGTTCGGCGCCCGGCGTCTCTTCCTGATCGGGTTGGCCACCTTCACGGCGGCCTCGGTGCTGGCGGGGCTTGCTCCCTCGCTCCCCGTGCTGATCGCGGCGCGCGTTCTGCAGGGCGTCGGTGCCGCGATGCTGTCGCCGGCCGCATTGGCCAGCGCGATGACGCTGTTCACCGGACGGCGCCGCTATCGGGCGCTGGCCGTGTGGGGCGGGCTCGCCGGCGCCGGCTCCGCGGCCGGCGTGCTGCTCGGCGGCCTGCTGGCCTCCGGCCCCGGGTGGCGGTGGATCTTCCTCATCAACCTGCCGGTGGGCGCGCTCGTCGCCGTCCTCGTCCCGTTCGTCGTGCGCGCCGACGACCGGGCGCGGCGCTCACGCACCCTCGATGTCGCTGGCGCTGTGCTGATCACGGGCGCCGTGGCCGCCCTGGTCGCGGGCATCACCTGGCTGACCGCCGACGGGATGACGTGGATCGGCGTCGTCGCGATCGCGAGCGCCGCGATCCTGGGCGTGGCGTTCTGGGGCCACGAGCGTCGACACGCGGTGCCGCTGATTCCGCTCGCCGTGCTCGCGCGGCGACAGGTGCAAGCGGGGGTGTGGGCGATGCTGTCCGCCACCGCCCTCATGATCGGCATGTTCTACCTCCTGTCGTTCCTCCTCCAGGCGATCCACGGATGGGAGGCGGTCGCCGCCGGGGTCGCGTTCCTCCCCATCGCACTCGGAACTGTGGTGGGCGCTCAGATCGGAGGCCGCCTGATTCCGCGGGTGGGCGGCCGCATCGTGGGTATCGTCAGCTTCCTCCTCGTCGGAGCGGGAGCCGGGGCGACCGCGGCCTTCGTCGAGCAGCCGATCCTCCTGGTCACCGCGGCGGCCGTCGCGTCGGTGGGCATCGGGGCGGCCTTCGTCTCGGCGACGACGGCGGCGTTCACCGGCGTGGGCCACCACGAGACGGGAGTGGTGTCAGGAATCGTCAACACCGCCCATGAGCTCGGCGGTGCACTCGGTATCGCCGTCCTCGCCTCGGTGGCAGCCCTCGGTGCGACGGGCGAGACCACCGGGTACCTGTGGGCGTTCCTCGTCGCGGCCGCGGTCGCCGTTCTCGGTGCCGTGAGCGGGGCGGCCCTCATGCCCCGCGGCATCCCCTCCCCGGATGCGCCCGCGTTCGTGCACTGATCCCCACCGCCGGGGCTGGCCGTGGCGCCGATACCTGACCGGCGCCACGGACCAGGTCGGCGACCCCCGCCTCGCACTGGTCCACCCACCCCTTTCGCAACACGCTCGAGAGACGGAGATCATCACCGTGGGACATAACCAGGGAGGTCTTCTTGTCACAGCCAAGACACGAGGTGAGTGGGTCCGGTAGCGTCGACTCACTTCGAAGATCGAAGGAGGCCAGATGACCACTCCCTACATGACGGATCCAGCGCAGTTGGCGTCGCTCCAGGGCCAGCAGTATGTCGTCCTGCGACCACGCGAGTCTGTGGCCGCCTTCTACGAGAGCGAGCAGACCGAGATCTTGGCGCGGCTGCCAGCGGGCACGCCCCACCCGAACACGGGACACGTGACGCTCCGCGGCTTCTTCGAGCCCGAGCGCGTGCACTCGCTCCGAGAGGTGATCGCCTCGTGGGCGGGTTCGCAAGCGCCCGTCGAGTTATGCGTAGACGCGGTGGACGGGTTTCCGCCGCCGTTTCAGGTGCTGATCGCCCGACTCGAGCGAACGAGCTCGTTGGTCGACGCCTACTCGAGCTTGACGGAGGTGCTCGATGCGACCGACTTCCGCCGCATCGGCGAGCTTCCGCTCGACGACTGGGTGTTTCACCTGTCGCTTGCCTACGCGCGGTCCCTCGACGAGCGGAGATGGACCGAGCATCTGGAGGCGACGAGACATGCGGTGCCGTCCCGTCCGCACGAGCGCGTCTCCTCCGTCGACGTCGTCTGGTACGACAGCGACGGTGAGCACATAGACCGCTTGCCGTTCCGGTCATGACGAAGGCATGGGAGATGAGCTGGCTGCCCCTACGCGGGCGCTGCAGAGTCACCTCGCCTGTTCCCGCGCCACCTCGCGCGATACGTACCTAGGGCTGGAGCCTCTCGACACGCCACGGGTCGGTGACGGCGGGGCGCGAGAAGACGAGGCGGTCGTGGAGCCGTGAGGTGCGCCCCTGCCAGAACTCCACCCGGGTCGGGGCCACCCGATACCCGCCCCAGCGCTCCGGTCGCGGAACGGGAATCTCTGCGGGGTAGCGTTCGGCCTCCGCACGCACCCGGGCCTCGAGAGCGTCGCGGCCATCGACGGGCTGTGATTGCCGGCTCGCCGTGGCGGCGATGCGCGACCCGTGCGGTCGGCTGTCCCAGTACGCGTCCGACTCGGCGTCGTCCACCAGGTCCACGACGCCCGTGACGATCACCTGCCGGTGCAGCGCGTACCAAGGGAACAGCAGCGTCGCGACGGGATGAGCCGAGAGCGCCCGCCCCTTCCGCGACGACCGGTCGGTGTAGAACACGAAGCCGCGCTCGTCGACCCCGCGGCAGAGGACCGTGCGGCTCTGCGGCACACCGTCGGCACCGATCGTCCCCAGCACCATGGCGTTCGGCTCGTACACACCCCGCCGGGCCGCCTCGTCCAGCCACCGCGCGAACTGCTCGTGCGGGGTGGGGGCGAGATCACCCTCCTCCAGTCGCTCGCCGCCGTAGTCGGTGTGGCGCGTCAGCGCTTCCTCCCCCGCCACCTCAGGCGACGGCCTTCGCGATGAGCGCACGCAACTGCTTCTCCGCCGCGGGCGTCATCTCCAGGAGCGCGAACGACACGGCCCACATCTCGCCGTCGTCGATCGCCGCGTCCTCGGCGAAGTTGACGGTGCCGTACCGCGTGCCGAACTTCGAGGCCGGCTGATAGAAGACGATGTTCTTGCCATCTTTGGCATAGGTCGGGAATCCGTACCAGGTCTTCGGGTCGAGGCCGGGGGCCTCCTCGCTGACCATGACGTGCAGTCGCTCGGCGATCTGGCGGTCGGTGCCCTCGAGCGCCTCGATCGCGGCGAGGCACGCCTCCAGCTCCTTGGCCTTCTTGGCCGCTCCCTTGACGTTCTTCATCGCTTTCAGCTCGGCGGCGCGCTGCTGCATCGCCTCGCGCTCGCTGTCGCTGAATCCACTCTTGGTGTCGCGCTCGGTCATGTCAGTTCTCCTCGGTCGTGCGGCTCTGCTGCAGGCGGATCAGGTTGCCCGCGGGATCGCGGAAGGCGGCGTCGCGGACCCCGTAGTCCTGTGCGATGGGTTCCTGAACGATCTCGGCCCCGGCCGCCTCGATCCGGGCGAACGCGTCGTCGAGGTCGTCGGTGGCGAGGTTGATGCCGAACGTGCTGCCCTTCGCGATGAGCGCGAGGAGCAGGTCACGCTCCTCCGGCGACACGTCGTACCCGACGGCGGGCGGATGCAGCACGATCGCCGTGTCGGGCTGGCCGGGAGGGCCCACGGTGATCCAGCGCATGTCTTCGTAGCCGACATCGAGACGCACCTCGAAGCCGAGCACGTCTCGGTAGAAGGCGAGCGAGGCCTCCGCGTCGGTGTGCGGCAGGTAGCTCGAGTGGATCGTGATCTGCATGCCGCCCACGCTACGACGACGACGCCGGCCGCGCTTCTCGATTCCTGACCGGTTTGGTCACCTGCCGGACGATGCACGGGATCATCCCCGGACGCACCTCGGCACCGCGCTCGCGGTAGACGCTCGGGGGCACACCCACGAGTTCCGTGAACCGGGTGCTGAAGGTGCCGAGCGACTGGTAGCCCACGGCGAAGCACACCTCCGTCACCGAGAGGTCCCCACGGCGGAGGAGCGTCATCGCACGTTCGATCCGCCGGGTCATCAGGTACGAGTACGGCGACTCCCCGTAGGCGGCGAGGAACTGGCGACTGAGATGACCCGCCGACATGTGGGCGCCCCGCGCGAGCGACTCGACGTCGAGCGGCGAGGCGAACTCCCGGTCCATCCGGTCCCGCACGCGACGCAATCGCGTGAGCGTGTCGAGATCTGGGGAGGCCACGGGCCGATCATGCCATGCACAGCCTGCCGGCCGCGCGGCACCCGGGCCGCGACGACCGGGGGGACTCAGCCGTCGACGCCGACCGGTCGACGCCGCAGCAGGGGCTCCTGCCGCAGAGCCGGGGTGACGGTGATGTCCGTCGTCTGGTCGGTCCACGACAGGGCTCCGCGGTTTCCGCGCAGGCGCCGGCGAGCGAGGATCATCGCCCGGAGCGGCATGCCGACCGCGAGCGCCGCGTAGCCGGACAGCGTGCGGTCTTCCCGACCCAGCACCGACTTGCGGTCCCACGCCAGCCGCAACGCGCCTCCCGCCCGTACCGGTTGTCGACGCGCCGGAAGGAGCCCCTGCTGCCGCTGGCCCACCAGCCGCTCGACGTCGTCCCACCACGTGGACTCGCCCGGGTCGTGGAAGTAGTTCTGAATCAGCCAGTTCGGCGAGGGGTGCCGGAACGAACGCGCGATCACGGCACCGGCGTTGCCGAACAGTCCCGATCCGCGGAACACGGTGTTGAGATTCTCCTTGCTCACGCCGAACGTATCCAGCGCGATCACCGGGATCCCCGCCGCGATGGCCTCGATCGCCGCCGTGGAGCTGACCGTCACGAGGCCCTCCGCCGTCGCGAGGGCCTCGCGCATCGGCGCGTAGGAGAAGACGAGGTTCGGCGGGCGGTGACGCAGCAGTTTCTCGTAGCTCTCCCGCTCGTAGTGGGTCTCGTTCTCTCCCGCGCGGGAGCGGAGCTTGACCACGACGCGCCGGTCGGGCTCGGCGACTGCCGCGTGGCGCAGCATGTCGGCGACCACCATCCGGTCCTCCGTCGTCAAGGGCACGAGCGCCTGCGCGGCGAACACGAGGTCGGTGCCACCGGCGACCGGAGGGCGGGGCTGTGCGAACGGCAGGCTCGCGAGACCGAAGGGCACGTCGGCGTCGAGGCGGCGAGCGAGGTCGCGGAACGCGCGCTCCTCCCGATGCGAGTGCACGACGAACAGGTCGACCTCGCGCCGGTAGGTGACGGCGGCGCGCTGCGCGGGGATCGAGATCCCCGGCAGGCCCGCCACGACGACGGGGCGCGGATGCACGCGGTCGATCTCGTGCATGACGAGCCGCGCGAAGGGACCGCGGCCCGCGATCACGACGACGTCGGGACGCTCCCGCGTGAGCCACCCGGCGAGGGCGGCGTGCGTGAGGCGCGTGACGTCGTGCGCGGCGAACCGGGTGCCGGCCATCGCGGAACGCTCCTGCGCGGCGCTGACGGTGAGCGGTGTGCGCAGGAGCACGATGCTGCCGTCGGCGTTCGGAACGGAGTCGAGGAGGGACGCCGCCCACTTGACGAAGGAGTCGGCGTCGGCGACCGCGACGACCCGCAGGCGGCGCTCGCTCATG
Organism: Microbacterium sp. TNHR37B; assembly: GCF_001620065.1. Classification (GTDB taxonomy): domain Bacteria; phylum Actinomycetota; class Actinomycetes; order Actinomycetales; family Microbacteriaceae; genus Microbacterium. The sequence goes on along the minus strand of NZ_LQGV01000003.1, from coordinate 1,193,974 downwards.
CCGGGACGCGGCGCAGCTTGGCCATGGGCGCCAGTTCGCCCGGGAACACACGCTTGACGCCGTCGCCGAGGGCTTCCTCGATGACCCGGATGTCGCGCACGAGGTGCTCGAGCCCGGCCGGCTCCAGCGAGGCGGAGTGATCCGATCCCCACATCGTGCGGTCGAGCGTGATGTGGCGCTCGACCGCCACCGCTCCCAGCGCGACGGCCGCCAGCGAGATCTGCAGACCCCGCTCGTGGCCCGAGTAGCCGACGGGAACCCCCGCGTAGCGCTCCCGGAGGGCCGGGATCACCCGCAGGTTGGCCTCCTCGGCCTCCATCGGATACGTGGATGTCGCGTGGAGGAGGATGAGGTTGTCGGTGCCGAGGATCTGCACGGCGCGGTCGATCTGCTCCAGCGTCGACATCCCCGTCGACAGGATGATCGGCTTGCCGGTGGCACGCAGCGCCTCCAGCATCTCGCCGTCGGTGAGCGAGGCCGACGCCACCTTGTGCGCGACGACGCCGAGGTCTTCGAGGAAGTGCACCGACGGCACATCCCACGGGGAGGCGAACCAGTCCAGGCCCGACATGGTGGCGTAGTCGCCGATCTCCACGTACTGCTCACGGTTGAACTCGACGCGGTAGCGGTACTCGAGGTAGCTCATCGTGCCCCAGGGCGTGTCGCGCGGCACGTCGCGCATGTGCGCCGGCGTCGCGATCTCGGGCGTGCGCTTCTGGAACTTCACCGCATCCGCGCCCGCTCGACGGGCGACGTCGATGAGCTGCTTGGCGATCTCGACGTCGCCGTTGTGGTTGAGGCCGATCTCGGCAATGACATAGGTGGGGTGGCCTGCACCGATGGTGCGCGATCCGATCGTGACGGTCATCTCGGTTCCTCTCGTGACGTCGTTCGGAAAGTGTCGGCCCGCAAAGTGAACGATTGGCCACGTCGAGTTGACGCGCAGGCTCCGATCCGGTGTCGATTCGGTCAGGACCGCGCGCGCAGCACGCGCTCGGCCAGTTCCCGCACCGCGCCCTGCCCGCCGCCGCGCTGCAAGACGGCGCGCGCCGCGCTGCGCACCTCCGGCCGCGCGTCGGCGACGGCGACCGGCCAGCCCACGAGTGCCATGGCAGGGAGGTCGTTCACGTCGTTGCCGAGATACGCGATCCGGGAGAGCGGGACGCCGCGCTCGCGCGCCCACGCCGTGATCGCCGCGGCCTTGTCGTCGACCGCCTGGAGCACCTCCACGTGGAGCTTCTCGGCACGAGCGCGGACCACGGGATGGGTCTCGGTGGAGAGGATGAGGACGGGGACGCCGGCGCGGCGGAGACGGGCGACGCCCATGCCGTCGGATCGGCTGACCCGCACGTGCTCTCCGCCGTCGCCGTCGATCAGCGCCGTGTCGTCGGTGTGGACGCCGTCGAAGTCGGTCACCACGGCATCCACGTCGATCGCGGTCGGCGCAGGATCGAGGTGAGCGGCGAGGGCGCGCGCGATCCCCAACTGGTGCGGATCGTCGATCTCCACTGCCGTCCGCTCGGGCACCTGCACGATGCCCACGCGTCCGAAGAAGCGGTGCCGCGCCGCGCGGAACCCGGCGGCGTCGAACGCGTAGAACGCCCCCGTCTCGAAGTAGTGCGGCTCCCGATCCTGACGGCGCGGGCGGAGCGATGCGTCGTGATTGAGGGCCGCCGCCGCGCCGTCCCCGGTACGTCGCCACAGGAAGCCATAGGTCTCGTAGGCCGAGAACACGGCATCGAATCCCTCGTCGACCACGAGCCCGACCGCCTCGTCGATGCCCGCGGGGTCGATGAAGGGAGAGGTGGCCTGGAGGAAGACCACGGTGCCGGTGGTGATGCCCCGATCGTCGAGGGCGTCGAGGGTGTGCAGGAGCGCACTCTCGGAGGTGGCCGTGGCACCGGCGATCTCTGCGGGCCGCTCGACGATGTCCGCGCCCGCGTCCGCAGCCACCCGCGCGATCTCGGCGTCATCCGTCGTGACCACGACCCGGTCGACGCGCATCGCCGCGCGCGCCGCCGCCACCGCGCGCGCGATCAGCGGCACGCCTCCCACGGGAAGCACGTTCTTTCTCGGCACCCCCGTGGATCCGCCGCGGGCGGGGATGATGGCGACGACAGTGGGAGCATTGACGTTCGGCACGGAACTCCTTCGGGCGTTCCGGCGATCCTGGGCGACGCCGATGACGCGCGGGCGAACGGCGGGTGAACGTCAGGCGCCGAGGGGCGCGCGCAAGGACTCCACGATCCGGAGCACCGCGAGCGATCGCGCCTGGTCCGCGGCGGCCGAGTCCGCGCCCGAGACCAGCTGCGCGAACCGCTCCACCTCGTAGCGCATGTTGTTGTCCGCCGCGTCGATGGCGAACTCCTCCGGCTCCCCACCGAGCGGGGTGAGCACCAGCTGGCGAGGATCGGTGATGCGATCGATCGTGAGCGTGCCGAGCTCTCCCTGGATCTCGCTCGGACGGGCCGACGCCGTGACCTTGGAGAAGCCGATGTCGACGACGAGGTCGGGGTAGGTGAGGAGCGCAGCACCGGCGCCGTCGGCTCCCGTCGCGATGCGGCTCAGCGCACCCGTCACCCGCGACGGCTCACCGAAGAGAGACACGGCGGCGCTCAGAGGATAGACCCCGAGATCGAACAGGGCGCCCCCGGCGAGGGCCGGGTCGAAGATGTTGGGGGTCTCGCCCCGGAGCACGAGGTCGTACCGCGCTGAGCGCTGGTTGAGCGCGAACGATGCCCGCCGGAGCGTCCCGAGACGAGGGAGGAGCTCCCGCACGCGCGCCAGTCCCGGGTCGTAGACGTTGCGCATCCCCTCGAAGAGAACGACGCCCCGAGCGTCGGCCCGCTCGATCAGCGCGGCCAACTCCGCCGCCGTCGGCGTCGCCGGCTTCTCGACGAAGACATGCAGCCCCGCCTCGATCGCCTCGCGAGCCTGAGCGGCGTGGAGTCCGTTCGGCGATCCGATGTACACGGCGTCGACCTCGCCCGCGAGCGCCGCGATGGGGCCGGCGGAACTCGACGGCGCCCCGATGCGCTCGGCGAAGGCCCGGCCGCGTTCGGCCTCCCGCGACGACACGACGCCGATCCGTGCCCCCTCGGCCCCTGCGACCGCGTCCGCGAACCGCTCGGTGATGACGCTGGTTCCGATCGTGGCGAAGGTGATCACGCCCCCACGATAGCGACGGCAGGGGAATGCCGTCCGCCCAGGCACCGTTGCGCTTCAGCATGAAAGCACTCGTCTATCGCGACTTCGGCGGAGCGGACCGCTTCGAGCTCACCGAGCTTCCCGAGCCCCACGTCGGACCCGACACCCTCGTGGTCCGCGTCGTCGCCGCCAGCCTCAACCCCGTGGACTACAAGATCCGGGAGGGATACCTCCGCGGCCTGATCGATACGACCCTTCCCGCGGTGCCCGGATGGGATGTCGCCGGAGTGGTCGAGAAGACGGGGCTCGACACCCCGGAGTTCGCCGTCGGCGACGAAGTGCTCGCCTATGCGCGCGCCGACGTCGTGCAGCACGGCTCGCTCGCGGAGTTCATGCCCGTTCCCGTGCGCACCGCAGCGCCCAAGCCCGCCGGCATCAGCTTCGCGCAGGCGGCCTCCCTCCCCCTCGCCGGCCTCACCGCGTGGCAGGCGATCGAGCGGTCGGGCCTGAACGAAGGCGCGACGGTGCTGATCCACGGCGCCGCCGGCGGGGTCGGCTCGTTCGGCGTTCAGCTCGCCGCACTGCGGGGCGCTCGCGTCGTGGGCACCGCTTCCACCCGCAACCACGACTATCTGCGCTCGCTCGGCGCCGAACCGGTGGAGTACGGCGACGGCCTCGTCGCGCAGGCCCGCGCCGTGGCTCCCGACGGCTTCGACGTGATCATCGACTTCGCCGGCGGCAGCTCGCTCGACAGCACCTCGGAGTTGCTGCGCGATGGCGGCACCGTCGTGTCGATCGCGGACCCCCGCGCGCGGAGCGAGTTCGGCGGACACTACGTCTGGGTGCGTCCCGACGCCGCGCAGCTGGGCCACTTGGCACGGCTCGTCGCCGACGGCACGTTGCGCACCGAGATCGCCGCGACCTACTCCTTGGACGACGCGGTCGCCGCGTACCGCGAGCTCGAAGAGGGCCACGCACGCGGCAAGATCGTCGTCACGGTCTGAGCCTGCCGCAGACCCTTCCGGCAGCGCCCGGGAGGGTCTGCGCGGTCAGTCCTCCGCGAGGAACTCGATCGCGGCCTGACGGAACACCCGCGACCCGGGGGCATTGAAATGGTGCCGGTCGGGGATCTCCAGGAAGCGTCCCTGCGTGCAGGCGGCGGCGAGCGCACGGGACCCCTCGATGATCGCGTCGAGCGCACCGGTGGCGAACAGCACGGGCTGCTGCGGCGCGTGCGCCGGATCGGGATCGACCTGCTTCGACGCGCGCAGTCCGCTCGCGATCGCCAGGAGCGCACGCAGGTCGTTGCCGGGAACCCGCTCGACCAGCCGGACGTAGTTCTGCGTCACCGGGTCGGTGACGGGCGTGCCGTCGTCGGCGAGCGCGCGCACCTGATCGAGATCGAGCCGGGCAAGGGGAATGCCGTCCGGCACGCCGCCGAGAACGGCGCGCGGAATCCGGGGGGCGATGTCCTGCAGCACCTCCCAGCCCACGCGGGCGCCGAGCGAGTAGCCGACGTAGCGCGCCTCGTCGACGAGGTAGGTGTCCAGGACCGCCTCCACGTCTCCGGCGAGCTGCCGCAGTGTGTAGTCGCTCGCCTGGTGGGGCTTGTCACTGGCGCCGTGACCGCGCTGATCCAGAGCGAGCACGCGGTATCCGGCGGCCTGCAGGTCGCGCACCCAGCCCGTCGCGACCCAGTTGTCCTGCGTGCTGGAGGCGAACCCATGGACGGCGACGACGGTCGGGAGCGCATCGTCTCCCCACGAGTAGGTCGCGATGCGATGCCCCTCGCCCACCATGATGTACTGCGGGTCGGGCATCTCGGTCAGCAAAGGCAGGATCACCCGACCGATTCTCCTCCCGCGCGGCGGCCCCCGGGCGCAGCGGCGCCCGCCGTGCGACGGATGGCGGCTCGTGCGCGACGGGCGGGCGTGCCGGGGTCCCGGCCTGTGGTTCGCGGGCGGGGTGCCTGTGGCCCGAGGGCGGGGTGAGCACAACGGCGGATGCGAGCGGACGACACGCCGAAGCGGAGCCCGTCGCCTCGGCGTGTTGCCCGCGCAGTCCGCCGTTGTGTCCCCGCGAGTCGCGTCGCCGAGTCCGCCCGCCTCGTGAGCACGCCGCGGGCGGGGCCCCCTCACCGGACCCAACGGCGGATGGGACGGGGCGACACCCCGAAGCGGAGCCTCCACTGGCGGCGTGTCGGCCGAGCAGTCCGCCGTTGTGTCGCGTCGAGTCGCGTCTGGCGGTCAGCGCGAGCGGGCGCGGTCGCGCCGCGAACGGCGACGCGCAAGGACGCGGATGAGGTGACCGCGCGGCGCCGCGGACGGCTGCTGCGGCAAGGCGATCGGCTGCGTGACGATCGCGTCGACCACCATGCCCCCGTCGTGGGGACCCACCACCGGGATCGCCGCCGTGGGAGTGGGCACGGCCGGAGTGACCGGCATCCGCGCGAGCTCGCGATGCGCACGCAGGTACGCGGGGATGAGGATCACGACGGCGCCCACCCACGCGAGCGGATTGCTCCACACCACCCCGACGAACCCGAAGATCGCGCCGAGCACCACCGCTGCGCCCACGCGCGCGACGAGTTCGACGACGCCCGTGACGGTGGGGATCATCGTGTGCCCGAGTCCCTGCAGCGCGCCACGGAGCACGAACAGCACGGCGAGGATGCCATAACTGGCCCCGTTGATCACGAGCATGAGCGCCGCATCGTGCACCACCCCGTCCGATCCGTCGCCGACGAACAGTCGCACGAGGCTCGACCCGAACACGATCAGAAGCGCCCCCAGCACGACGGCTCCGATGAGCGACATCCACACCGCCTGCCCCACACCCCGGCGGATGCGATCGGGGCGACCCCCGCCGTGGTTCTGCGCGACGTACATCGATGTGGCCAGACCCAGTGACATGAGGAGCGCGATCGCGAGCCCGTCGACGCGGGAGGCGGTCGTGTAGGACGCGACCGCATCGGCACCGAGCTCGTTGAGGCGCACCTGCACGGCGAGCGTTCCGATCGCGATGATCGAGGCCTGGAAGCCCATCGGAAGACCGAGCCGCAGGTGGCGCGTGAGGTCCTGGCGCGTGAGGCGCCAGTCGTGGCGGGTGAGCCGGAGCACGGGAACCCGCCGACGCACGAACTCCAGACACAGGAGCACCGAGACCGCTTGCGACACCACGGTCGCGAGGGCGGCGCCGGCGACACCCCATCCCCAGGGCCCGACCATCACGACCACGAGGCCGACGTTGAGCGCGCACGACAGGCTCAGGAACACCAGCGGAGTGCGCGAATCGCCGATGGCGCGGATGATCGCGGAGAGGAAGTTGAAGAACATCATCGTGCTCGCGCCGAGGAAGCTGATCTGGGCGAACACGACGGCATCGTCCATGAGCTGCGCGGGCGTCTGCAGGAGGGCGAGCGCCGGGCGCGCGACCATGGGCGCGAACAGGGTGAGGAGCACGCTCGTCGCCGCGGTCAGGCTGGCCCCGGCGGCGACGGAGCGACGCACGGCCACCGCGTCCTGCGCACCGAACGCCTGCGCCGTGGGGATCGCGAACCCCGACGTGAGACCCCAGGCGAACCCGAGGAGCAGGAAGATGAGGCTTCCGGTAGCCCCCACGGCGGCGAGCGCGTCGACGCCGAGCCAGCGACCGACGACCACGGCGTCGGCCACTTGGTACAGCTGCTGCACGACGTTGCCGATCAGCAGCGGCACCGAGAAGGCCAGGATGACGCGCCACGGGCTGCCGGTGGTGAGGGTGCGGGCCATGGAAGTGCTCTCGAACAGAAAGAAGACGACGGGGAGATGGTCGCGACGGCGACGCGTCCATCGTATCGAATCGATTCGGCGCGCTCTAGGATGATGGCGCAAATACGACATCGCGTGGCGGGCTCTCAGGCCGGCGTCGCACCGGCATCGCGCGCCGCTGCCACGATCCGGATGAGCTCGCCGCGCACCTCGTCCGCTCGCTCGGCGAACCGTCGCTGGAGCGCGACGTACTCCGCCTTGCCCTCCGCCGTCTCGATCGCGATGGGCGCATACCCCCAGTCGGTCAAGTCGTACGGCGAGGCTCGCATGTCGAGCTCGCGGATGTCGCGCGCGAGCGTGAACGCATCCAGCAGGAGGCTGCCGGGAACCAAGGGGCCGAGCTTGACCGCCCACTTGTAGAGGTCCATGTTGGCGTGCAGGCATCCCGGCTGCTCCGTGCGGGACTGGCCGGCGCGATCGAGCGGCTGACGATTGCGGGGAACCGCCTCAGGGGTGAAGAAGCGGAAGGCATCGAAGTGCGTGCACGTCAGCTGGTGCGACTCGACGACCGCGTCGGTGCCGCGGGATCCCAGCCGCAGCGGCACCGCGTGCCGAGGGGCGTCGTCGCGGTACACCATGGCCCACTCGTGGAGGCCGAAGCACCCGAACTGCGCCCGCCGCGAGCGCGTGGCGCGGAGGATGTCCGCGATCCCGCGCAGCAGCAGTCCTCGCTCTCGCGACAGGCCCGCCGCGTCCACCTCGAGGTGATCGCCGTCCACTCGGTAGCCGCGCCACGTGGCGCGCGGCTCGGCGGCGGCGTCCCTCAGCCGCACGCCGATCCCGGGGTGCCAGCGGCGGAGCACCGCGGGCTTGTAGCTGTAGTAGGTGTACAGGAAGTCGTCGACGGGATGCGTCCGCCCGCGCGCGACCCGGTCGCGGCGCGCGGCGGTGAGGTCGTCGGCCCGAGCCCGGTGCGCCGCCTCGCGCGCACGCCACTCCTCCGCGGTCAGCTCCACCGTCGCCGGCACCACGGACCGAGTGGCCGATGCCACGCCCGCCGCCACGCCGGCAGGCGGCGTTGTGGGAGGGGCGAGCGGCATCCCTCGAGGATACGGTGGGAGGGTAACGTTGCTCCGCCGGAACTCATCCAGGGAGCCACATGTCCGTTGGTCTGCTCGCCGTCGTCGACGACATCCTCAGTGCGGCGCTCAAGGCGTCCGCGAAGTCGGCCGGTGTGGTGATCGACGATGCGGCCGTCACCCCCCAGTACGTCCAGGGGATCTCCCCCGCCCGGGAGCTTCCCGTGGTCGGCAAGATCGCCCTCGGCTCCTTGGCCAACAAGTTCCTCCTGATCATCCCGGCCGCGATGCTCCTCACCGCCTTCGCGCCCGACGTGCTCCCCTGGCTCCTGATCATCGGAGGCACGTACCTGTGCTTCGAGGGTGCGGAGAAGGTGCTCGAGTGGTTCGGCTTCCATCACGGAAGCGAGGACGCGGGCGGACGCGACGAGAAGCGTCTGGTTGCCGGAGCGGTGCGCACCGATCTCATCCTCTCGACCGAGATCATGCTCATCTCCCTCTCGAACATCGAGCCGGGTCTGGGCGTGTGGACGCGGCTGGCGGTTCTCGCACTGATCGCCGTCGTCATGACCGGCGCCGTGTACGGAGCGGTGGCGCTGCTCGTGAAGATCGATGACATCGGGCTCCGGATGGCCAAGAGCCCCTCGCGCCGCGTGCGGCACACCGGAGCGCGGATCGTGCGATCGATGCCGGCGGTCTTCCGCGTGATCAGCGTGGTCGGCACCGTCGCGATGCTCTGGGTGGGCGGCCACCTGGTGCTCGCGAACCTCGGCGCGGTCGGATGGGCCCTCCCGGTGGAGCTCCTCCACGCGGTGGAGCACGCCGTCGAGGCGCTCGGCCCGGTCGTGGTCTGGGTGGCCGACACGGCGGTCTCGGCCGTGGCCGGTCTGGCGCTGGGGCTCGTGGTCGTCGGAGCGGTGCTGAGCATCGCCCGGGCCTTCGGGCGACGACCTTCGTTCACCGAAGGCGGGGAGTCGCCGCGCTGATCGGGCATCGCGTCCGCACAGCCCGGCGGTGTCCAGGAGCGAACCACGGATATCGATCCCGTCTGGCGCTCCGACGCGGCAGACTGGAAGAGTCGATGTCGACCGAGGAGGAACCATGAAGGCAGTTCTGGGCGAGACGGTGATCGCCGAAGCGAGCCGAGACGAGCTCGTCTCCATCGAAGGGAACTGGTACTTCCCGCCACAGAGCGTGCGCGGCGAGTACCTCGTGAAGAGCCCGACCCCGTACCGGTGCCCGTGGAAGGGCGACTGCCAGTACTTCACGGTCGAGGTGGACGGGCAGAGCCTGACCGACCGCGCCTGGAGCTACCCCGAGCCCTACCCCACCGCGATCGAGCGGGTGGGCCGCGACTTCTCGGGATACGTCGCCTTCTGGAAAGAGGTGCAGGTCGTCGATGGTGAGTGACAGTTCGCCCGAAGCTCACGGCATCCCCTCGAGAGCCCTCCTGCGGCTCCTCGACACCCTGGAGACCTCGGGGCTCGACCCCCACGCGATCGTGGTGGCTCGGCGCGACGGCGAAGGCGGCTGGAACTCCGTCTTCGAGTGCGCCTGGCAGCCCTACGACCTGACCCGACCGGCCCTGGTCTACTCGGTCTCCAAGACGTTCACCTCCCTCGCGATCGGCCTGCTCGAAGCCGAAGGCATGCTGTCGCTGGACGACTCCGTGGGTGACCTGCTGGGACTCCCCAACCCCCACGGCCTCACCGTCCGCCACCTCCTCACGATGAACACGGGCCACGACGCCGAGCAGATCGACGCGCTGCGGTTCGACGTGCGGAAGCTCCTGACCCAGACACCGGCGGCCACCCCGGGAACCCGGTTCGCCTACAACTCCGACGCGACCTACGCCCTGTCGTGCATCGTGACGGCGCTCACGGGGGAGCGACTGACCGACTATCTTCGCCCGCGGCTGCTGGAGCCCCTCGGCATCGGCCAGCGATGGATGAAGCCGGCGTTCGGGGTGGAGCAGGGCTTCTCGGGCTTCCACATCACGGTCGGCGACCTGGTCCGCGTCTCGACGCTACTGGCCGACGGCGGCCGACACGACGGCGAGCAGCTGGTGGCGTCCTCTTACGTCGGAGAGCTGTCGCAGCCCTGGTCGGACACGCGTGACCCGGCGCAGTCCCCCGAGGAGGCCGCGGCGAACGACTGGGGGCTCGGTTACGGCTACCAGGTGTGGCGAAGCACGGTGGGCTTCCGCCTGGACGGCGCGTACGGACAGTTCGGGGTCATCGACCCGGAGCGCGGGATCGTCATCGCCTACCAGGGCTCGACCCTCGAGACGCAGCGCACCCTCCGCGCGTTCTGGGAGCTGATGTCGGACGTGTCCGACCTCCCCCTCGACGAGGACGACGACGCGTTCGAGCAGCTGCGCGAGCGGGCGCACACCGTCGACTCGTGGGACGCCCGCGACGCGCTCGCTCCCGCCCCCGACGGCGCGATCGACACGACCGACTGGCGGCTCGACGATGCCGACGGCGGATGGCGGCTGGCTCTTCCCTCGGGAGACAGCGTCGCCGTCGCGAGCGACAGCTGGACGGCGGCGCTCCTCCCCCTCCCGGCACCTGCACAGCCCGGTCCTGCCGTCGTCGCCTCCCCCGAGGTCGAAGAAGGCACCGCGGTGCCCATCGCCGTCCGGGGCGAGGCCCACGCGGACGGCGTGCGTGTGCACCTCGTCGTCACCGCGTCGCCGCATCGTCTGCTCCTCCGCCGCGATGGCGCCGGCGCGCTCCACGCCGCATGGCACACCGTGCCGCTGCAGGGACCGGGGCTCGAGACGCTGGCCGTCCCGGAGTGGGTGGACGAACAGGCCTAGGCTCGGAAGGATGAGCCACCCCACGCCCATCGACCTCGACACCTGGCCGCGGCGCCAGCACTTCGCGCACTACCGCCAGGCCGTCCCCTGCACGTATGCGATGACGGTGGAGCTCGACGTGACCGCGTTCGTCGACGCCGTGCGGGCGGCGGGCCGCCGCACCTACGTCGCCCAGATCTGGGCGATCGCTGCGGTCGTCAACCGGCACGAGGAGTTCCGGATGACCCTGCTCGACGACGGTGCGCCCGCCGTGTGGCCCGAGGTCGATCCGTCCTTCACCGTGTTCCATCCGGATAGCGAGACGTTCTCGAGCCTGTGGGTGCCGTTCGACGCCGACTTCGGAGCGTTCCACGACGCGGCGACCCGGGTGATCGCCGAGCACCGCGACGCGACCGACTTCTTCCCCCAGGGAGCGCCGCCACGGCACGGCTTCGACATCTCGAGCCTCCCGTGGACGAGGTTCACCGGCTTCACCCTGAACGTCGACGGCGGGTGGGACCACCTCGCGCCGATCTTCACGCTCGGCCGCTACGTCGAACGTGAGGGGCGCACGCTCCTCCCGCTCGCGATCCAGATCCACCACGCGGCGGCCGACGGGTTTCACACGGCGCGACTGGTCACCGAGTTGCAGGCGCTGCTCGCCGACCCGTCCTGGCTGGCGTCCGCGGGCTGATCGGCGCGCCGGTAGGCTCGCTTCTCATGGCCATCGGCGCGACGATCCACACGTTCACGGTCCATCTCGCCGATGTCGACCGCGGGGTCTACGAGGAGCTCTCCCTCCGCACCGCGCGGCAGTCGGCCGAGACGACGGAGTTCATGATGACGCGCGTGCTGGCCTACTGCCTCGAGCACGAGGAGGGCATCGCGTTCAGCGAGGGCATCGCCGCCACCGACGAGCCGGCGGTCTTCGTCCGGGACCTCACCGGGTCGCTGCTGGCGTGGATCGAGGTGGGGGCGCCCGACGCCGGGCGACTGCACCAGGGAGCGCTGGCCGCGGACCGGGTCGCCGTGTACACGCACCGCGACCCGGAGAAGGTCGCCGCGCTCTGGGCGGGAAAGCGCATCCACCGCGGCGGCGAGATCACGCTGTACGCGTTCGAACCGGGTTTCGTGGAGGCCGCCGCCGCCGCGCTGGAACGCCGCACGGAGCTGACGCTGTCGGTCACCGAGCGCCGTATCTACCTCGACATCAACGGCACGTCGCTGTCGTCGGCGATCCTCGAACGCCCGGCCCAGTAGGGGCCGGGCGCCTTCGCGCCGAGTCCTCCCCTGCCGCGCTTTCGCACGATCCGTCCGCAACTTGCGCGACGCCGGGACCGGTTTCATTCAGGCGAGGTAGGTTGCACATATGAGTTCCTCCGAGATCACGCGATCGGTCGACGTGGCCGCGCCGCGCTCGCGCGTCCGCGGGCTGGTCTCCAGCCTGCGGTCCTGGCAGGAGTGGTCGCCGTGGTCGTCGCTCACGGCCGACCGCCGCGAGTACTCCGGGCCCGAATCCGGCGAAGGCGCCTTTTATGCGTGGTCCGGATCGGGAAAGATCGGCAGGGGCAACATGATCGTCGGCACCACCACGCCCGATCGCGTCGAGGTGCGCCTGGCGATGGTCTCGCCCTGGAAGGTCAACCTGCCGATGCGCTTCGACCTCATGAGGATCGAGGGCGGAACGCGCGTGACCTGGACCATCGCGCTCGAGGGGCGTGGCCTCCGTGGCGCCCTCGCCCGACTCGGCGGCACCGACCGGATGATCGCCCGCGACGTCGAAGAGGGGCTGGCTCGACTCAAGGCCGCCGCCGAGACGAGAACGCTGCCTGCGGCCGAGGCAGACGGAGCGGCCGGGATCCTGGGGTGATGCCCGGCCGCCCGCATATATGAGATGGCGGCCGCTGCGTTTCATGACGCGACGACGGGAAGTCGCCCGATGATCAGCGCGCCGGCGGCACCGTCTCGCCGTGGAGGGCCGCCACGACCGGCGCCAGCTCGGGCCGCGCCTGCGCCTCCTCGAGCACCCGCTCGAGCGTCTCGTCGTGCACGGGACGCGCCCGCTCATAGAGGGCGCGACCCGCGGCGGTGAGCTCGGTATAGATCCCGCGACGGTCGTCGGCGCAGAGCACCCGGGTGAGAAGACCGCGGTCTTCGAGGCGGTTCACCAGGCGCGTCGTGGCGCTGGCGCTGAGGGCGGCCGCGCGCGCGAGCTGCTGCATCCGCATGTGCCAACCGTTCTGCCGCTCCAGGGCATCCAGCACCGTGTATTCGACGACTGAGAGCGAGAACCCTTCGGCGAGCGCGCGCTCCAGTTCGGCCTCGATGAGCCCGTGCAGCGCCGCCAGCGTGCGCCACCCCTGCGCCCGAACCTCGACGGCATCGTCGGCGATACCCATGGGCGACCTCCGTTAGTTGCTTGCGCGTTGTATCTGCGCGTGCAATGATTGCTTCCGCTTCGCAATATCCCGCGTCTGCAATCATTCTAGCCTCAGGGAGATCGCCATGCCCCTCGGACTGCTCGCGCTGGCTGTCGGCGCGTTCGGCATCGGACTGACGGAGTTCGTCATCATGGGCCTGCTGCCGGAGGTCGCAACTGACTTCGGCGTCACCGAGGCCGTGGCGGGCTGGCTCATCTCGGGCTACGCCTTGGCCGTCGTGGTCGGGGCGCTCGTGCTCACCGCGGCCGTCACCCGCCTTCCGCGCAAGCCCGTGCTGCTGTCCCTGCTCGTGCTGTTCATCGTCGGCAACGCCCTCACCGCCGCAGCGAGCACGTACGAGATCGCGATGGCGGGACGCATCGTCGCCGCGCTGTGCCACGGGGCGTTCTTCGGCATCGGGTCGGTCGTGGCCGCGGGGCTGATGCCGCCGGAGAAGAAGGCGGGTGCCATCGCCCTCATGTTCACCGGGCTGACCGCGGCCAACGTGCTGGGGGTCCCGTTCGGCACCTTCCTCGGCCAGCAGTTCGGATGGCGCGCGACGTTCTGGGTGATTTCCGCGATCGGAGTCGTGGCCTTCGTCGGCGTCGCCGCCCTCGTCCCGGGCGCCACCGCGGGAGCGGCGGATGCCGACGCGCAGCCTGGCGGCCTGCGACACGAGCTCCGGGCATTCCGTACCCCGCAGGTGTGGCTCTCCCTCACGGTCACGGTGCTGTCGTTCGGCGGGATGTTCGGCGCCTTCACCTACATCGCGTACACGCTGACGGAGGTGAGCGGGTTCCCCCCGGGGGCCGTGCCGTGGCTGCTCGTCGTGTTCGGTGCCGGCCTCGTGGTGGGAAACGTCGTGGGTGGCCGGTTCGCGGACCGCTCCATCGACGGCACCCTCCTCGTCTGCATCGCGGCCCTCGCCGGCATCCTCGTCGTCTTCGCCCTCGTGGCGGCGTCGGGCCCGGCCACCGTACTGCTCCTGTTCCTCATGGGTGGCTTCGGCTTCGGTGCGACGCCCGGGCTCCAGAGCAGGATCATGGTCTACGCGGGCCAGGCACCGACGCTGGCCTCGGGTGCCAACATCGCGGCCTTCAACGTGGGCAACGCGGTCGGCGCGTGGGTGGGGGGCCTCGCCATCTCTGCGGGTCTGGGCTACACGGCTCCCATCTGGACCGGGGCGGCGATGACGGCGGTCGCCCTGGTCGTCATGATCGTTGCCACCCTCACCCGGCCCCGCACGGCGGACGCGCCCGCGGCCACGCTGACGACCACCCGCGGCTGAGCACGCACGGGGCACCCCCTCTCCCGGGTACACAACGGCGGATGCGGGAGGTGACACGCCGCCCCCTGCCCGCCGGGACGCGGCGTGTCGCCCTCCGGCTCCGCCGTTGTGCACGCGGGGGATGACGGCTGGCGGGGCGGGCGGGCGGACGCGGGCGGGCGGCCGCGGTGGGGCGGCGCCTGGGGCGGCGCGGGCGGTGGACTTCCGGCAGGCGACTATCTAGCGTGAGAGCGCACCGAACGACAGGAGCCACCCATGAAGACCGTCCCCCTCGGACCCACCCTGCAGGCACCCAATGTGGTGCTCGGCCTCATGCGCATCAGCGACAAGTCCGACGACGAGATCCGCACCCTCGTGCGCACCGCTCGGGATGCCGGGATCGACTTCTTCGACCACGCCGACATCTACGGCTCCCACCTGCACCAGTGTGAAGAGCGCTTCGCCGAAGCGATGCAGCTGACACCTTCCGAGCGAGCTGAGATCACGATCCAGACGAAAGCCGGCATCGTGCCGGAGGGTCCGTACTTCGACTTCTCGTACGAGCGGATCGTGGGGCAGGTGGAAGGGTCGCTGCGCGCGCTGCGGACGGACTACATCGACGTGCTCCTGCTGCATCGTCCCGACGCGCTCGTGGAACCCGATGAGGTGGCGCGCGCGTTCGACGAGCTGGAGGCAGCCGGCAAGGTGCGCGCCTTCGGGGTCTCCAACCACACCCCGGGGCAGATCGAGCTCCTGAAGACGGCCGTCCGTCAGCCGCTCGTGGCCAACCAGCTCCAGCTGTCGATCACGCACGCGCCGATCATCGCGCAGGGCGTGGCCGCCAACATGCAGGGGACCGACCAGTCGGTGACGCTGGACGGCGGAGGCATCGTCGAGTACTGCCGCATTCACGGCATCACGATCCAGGCGTGGTCGCCCTTCCAGGCCGGCTTCTTCACGGGCGTCTTCCTCGGCTCCGACGAGTACCCCGAGCTGAACGCCGTGATCGATCGGCTGGCAGCCCAGTACGACGTCCCGCCCATCGCCATCGCCACGGCGTGGATCACTCGCCATCCTGCGCAGATGCAGGTGGTGCTCGGCACCACCACGCCCGAGCGGGTCACCGGCGCCGCGCAGGGGTCGGACGTGCCGCTGACACGCGCCGAGTGGTACGAGCTGTTCCGCGCCGCCGGCTACCGGGTTCCGTAAGCGCCGAGTCGGGCCGCCGGCCAGACTCGCACCCTCGTCGCGTGCCAAGAGCAGGCGCACCGGCGGCGGCGGCGCGGCATCGGCCGATTCGGCCGGATTCCGCCTGCTTTTGGCCCGTGCGACAGCCCGCGCGACACCCCTGAGCGACGGCCCTGAGGGAAGGCGGTGAGGGAAGGCGGTGAGGGCGGCGCCCGGGCGAGGTCGCGCCGCACGTAGTGACAGTTTCTGCCATTACGCGTAAGGTGCCGGTATGCCTCGCGTACGCTCCGACGCCGACGTCCTGAATGCCTCTCTCGCCGCGACGTGGGAGATCGCGGCCTCGGGCGGCTCTGCCTCGGTGGCCGAGCTGGCCCATGCCGCGGGGATCTCGATCCGCACGTTTCACCGCATGTTTCCCCGCAAGGAAGACTGTCTGCGTCCGGCGCTCGCCGACGCCCGACGGGTGCTGATCGCCACCTTCGTGGCCGACCGGGGACCCGGAGCCTGGGTGAGGGCGTTCGGAGTGGCTGCCGGCGGCGCCTTCGCGGAGCGCACCCGCCGGCTCCTCCCCGTGATCGCGGACGATCCGCAGATGGCGGCCGTGTGGGACCACGAACTCACCCTCGGACGCACCGACATCGCTGAGGCACTCCGGGAACGGGGCGACGAGGTGGACCCGTCGCGCGCCCTCACGCACGCCACGGTGCTCCTCGCCCTCACCCACCTCGCTCTCGCCGACGCAGCCAGCGGCGGCATCGACCCGGTCGCGGCGCTCGAACGCCGGCTGCGCGAGGCCGGCGAGATGGTGTTCGACCACCTCCCACCCCTCACGACGAAGGAGTCATCATGAAGGCAGCAATCCTCGAGGGCGCCCAGGACGCCCGCATCCACGAGGTTCCCGAACGGGAGCCGGGCCCCGGACAGGTCAAGGTACGAGTGGAGTGGGCCGGCATCTGCGGTTCCGACCTCGCGCTGTACCAGTACTTCCCGGTGCCCAACGAGTACGTCCACCCCCTGTTCGGTGAGCACGGACCGCACGGATTCGGACACGAGTTCTCGGGACGCATCGAGGCCGTCGGTGACGGAGTGACGAGCCTGGCCCCCGGCGATCTCGTCGCCGTGCGTCCGAACGTGTGGGACGGGACGTGTCCGGCATGCCTCCGCGGCGAGCCGAACCTCTGCGCTGAGTTCGGTTTCATCGGGATCAACGGCGGTGGGGGCGGCTTCAGCGAGTCGGTCGTGGTCGGCGCAGACGCCGCCCACCCGTTCCCGGAGGAGCTCGGGGCGGAGGCCGGGGCCATGGTCGAGTCGACGAGCGTCGCGTGGCACGCCGCGAAGGTGTCAGAAGCAGGCCAGGGCGACGTCGCCCTGGTGATCGGCGGTGGTCCGATCGGGTTGGGCCTGCTTTTGTGCCTGCGGGCGCGGGGAGTCGAGCGCGTCATCGTGAGCGAGCCGAGTCCCTCCCGCCGCGAGCTTGCCGCAGCGCTGGGAGCCGACGCAGTCGATCCCACGAGCGCCGACCTGGCCGCTCACGTGGCCGAGGCGACGGGCGGCGCGGGTGTCGACGTCGCCTTCGACGCGTCGGGCGTGGGCCAGGCGACGTACGACACCGCCTTCGCCGCGCTCCGACCGGGTGGGGTGAATGTCGTCGTCGCACAGTTCCACGGGCCGGTCAGCGTGGACCTCAACAGCTACCTCATGAGCGAGAAGAACCTCGTGGGGAGCTTCGCCTACACCGACGAGGACTTCTCGGAGGTGATCGCCGAGATGGCGGCGGGGCGGATCGACCCGCGCCCGCTCATCAGCAGCCGGATCGGGCTGGATCACCTGGTCGACGCGGGCATCGAGCACCTGCTGGGCGGGGGCCGCAACACCGAGGTCAAGATCCTCGTCTCCCCTGCGCTCTGACATCGGCGACAGCCGGAGGGAGGGACCGCCGATCCCGGGATGACCCCTCTCTGACGCCGGGGGACGAAGAGGCTCAGGCTGGAAGGGCCGGTGCGACCGCGCCGGCCCTTCCGTCCGACGACCGGGTTCCGTCCAACGACCAGGTCCGCGCCCCCGCCAGGAGCCCCATGCCGAAGCGCATCGACATCCCCGTCCCCGACCTCACCGGCCGTCGCGCCCTCGTCACCGGGGCCAGTGATGGCGTGGGGTTCGAGATCGCCCTCCGCCTCGCCCGCGCGGGTGCGGACCTCATCCTCCCGGTGCGCAACGCGGACAAGGGTGAGGCCGCCCTCGCTCGGATCCGGGCGGAGGTTCCGCAGGCCCGCGTGGAACGACGTCGTCTCGACCTCGCCGCCCTCGACACCGTGCGCGCGCTCGTCGAGGAGCTGAATGCCGAAGGCGCCCCGCTCCACCTGCTGGTCAACAACGCCGGCGTCATGACCCCGCCCACGCGGAAGCTCTCGGCCGACGGGTTCGAGTGGCAGTTGGCCACCAATCATCTGGGCCACGCCGCACTGACCGTCGGCGTCCTCCCGCTCCTGCAGTCGGGGCAGGGTCGCGTGGTCAGCCAGGTGTCGGTGGCCGCCGATCAGGGACGCGTGCTGTGGGACGACCTGAATTCGCAGCGGCGCTACGACGCCATGGCCGCCTATTCCTCCTCGAAGATCCTCGTGGGCCTGTTCGCCGCCGAGCTCGACCGCCGTTCCTCCGCGCACGGCTGGGGAGTACGGAGCCTGCTCTCGCACCCCGGCGTCACCCCGACCAACCTCCTGGCGGCGCAGCCTGAACTCGGTCGCGCCCGCGACACCACGGCCGTCCGCGTCATCCGGGCACTGTCCCGCCGCGGCCTGGTCTTCGGCACCCCGGCCTCGGCCGCCCTCACCGCCGTGTACGCCGGCACGAGCCCCGACGCGCGCGGCGGCCGCCTGTACGGGCCGAGCGGTCTGCGCCACCTCGGCGGACCCCCGGCGGAGCAGCCCCTGTACGGCCGGCTCACCGGAGCGGACGACGCCGCGCGCGCCTGGCAGGTGACGGGCGAGCTCCTCGGAACACCCCTGCCGGGATGACCCGGCGTGAGGGGGAGCGGCGATCCCTTGCCCGCGTGGCCGGAGCGTCCGAGACTCGACGGGTGGACCGTGAACAGCTCGCCGATTTCCTCCGCCGTCGCCGCGAGGCGCTGCAGCCGGAGGACGTGGGGCTTTCCCGGGGTCAGCGGCGACGCACGAGCGGGCTCCGCCGCGAAGAGGTGGCGGCCCTCGCCGACATGTCGACGGACTACTACAGCAGGCTGGAGCAGCAGCGGGGACCGCAACCGTCCCTCCAGATGCTCACGGCGCTCGCCCGCGGCCTGCGTCTCACCCTCGCCGAGCGCGATCACCTGTTCCGCCTGGCCGGCCACACGGCGCCGGCGCGGCTCGGCGGCAGCGATCACGTCTCCCCCGGACTGATGCGTGTCCTCGATCGCCTGGCCGACACCCCGGCGCAGGTCATGACCCGGCTCGGTGAGACCCTCGCGCAGACGCCACCCGCGCGGGCGCTCTTCGGCGATGAGACGCGCTTCTCGGGACCGATGAGGAGCATCGGCTACCGCTGGTTCCTCCACCCGCCCGCCCGTGACGTCTATCCGCGGGAGGATCACGCCCTCCGCTCGCGGGACTTCACGGCCGGCATCCGCGCCGTCTACGCCGAGCACGGACCCCGTTCTCGGGCTGCCGCGATCGTCGGGGAGCTGCGGGAGAAGAGCCCCGAGTTCGCGGCCCTGTGGGAAAGGCACGAGCTGCGGAGCGAGCACACGATCGACAAGCGCCTGCAGCACCCCGAGACGGGGATCATGAACCTGCAGTGCCACGTGCTCGTCGATCCGGATCAGGCCCAGACCCTTCTGGTGATCACGGCGCCGCCGGGCACGGTGGACGCCGAGAAGCTACAGCTGCTGTCGGTGGTCGGCGCCCAGCGGATGGACTGACCCCCTCAGTGCGGGATCGACGTCGCGCGCGGGGCCAGCGGATCCCGGCCGAGCTCCCGGAGGGCCTTGGCCGTGAGCTCATCGGTGATGAGATGCGTCACGACCCCCGCCAGGAGTGCCGCCCGGAGCGGGACGACCTTCGCGTCGCCTGCGACGGCGCACACCCGGCGAGGGATGCGGCGCAGCTCGTCGGGCGTCGGACCGGTTGCGCGTTCGTTCAGCGCCAGGTCGCGGTAGGTGCCGTCGGCGCGCAGGAACACGGTGCAGACGTCGCCCACGACCCCCTCGTCGCCCAGCGCGGTGATGTCATCGGGGTCGAGGTAGCCGGCCGCGTACACGTGGCTGGGGAGATCGCCCGCGATCGCCCCGATGGAGAAGAGCACCATGTCGGCGCGCCGTTGCACGTCCAGCACCCGCGCCACCGACCTCTCCCGCCACATCGCACGGCGGGTATCGGCGTAGTCGAAGAACGCCGGCACCGGGAACAGGTGGACGGCGGCGTCGAACGCGCGGGCGAACCCCGAGACGAGGTCGGAGACGTAGTCGACACCGAACGTCCGGTTGTTGGCGGCGCCGTTGAGCTGGACCACGGCGCTGCCCCGTGTCGGCTTGCGCACCAGGTGCCGGGCGATCGCCGAGAGCGTCGTGCCCCAGGCGACGCCGAGCACCATGTCGGAGTCGAACCATCCCGCCAGAAGGTGGGCGGTCGTGCGTGCGACCTGATCGAGCCGTTCCTCCCCCGTCACGCCGTCCGGCACCGGCACGATCTGGCATTCGATGCCGTAGGTCGCCGCGATCTCGCGCGCCAGCTCGCTCGACAGCGACGGCGTGGGGCGGAGCGTGATCTCCACGAGGCCTTCCTCGCGAGCCCGCTTGAGGAGCCTCGAGACGCTCGAACGTGAGATGTGCAGGTGCGCCGCGATGGCGTCCATCTTCAGGTCCTGCAAGTAGTACATCGTCGAGGCGGTGAGCAGATCGTCGTCGTCGGACACCGTCGGCACCTTTCTGCACGTTCGTGCAATTCCTCTGGCAATCCTCCCACAACCTGAGTGTTTGCCAATAGTGTGCTCGAAGCGAACTTCCATTCACCCGCATCGAGAGGACACCCCATGACGGCGACGCCCCTGACCGCCTCCACTCGCGAGTCCGCGCTGGCGCGCCTCGCCGAGAGCACGGAGCCCGGACGGGAGCTCGACATCCTCGTGATCGGCGGCGGGGTCACCGGTGCCGGGATCGCCCTCGACGCAGCCTCCCGCGGCCTGACCGTGGGGATCGTCGAGGCCCAGGACTGGGCGTCGGGAACCTCCAGCCGATCGAGCAAGCTCGTCCACGGCGGACTCCGCTACCTCCAGATGCTCGACTTCGCCCTCGTGCGCGAGGCCCTGACCGAGCGCGACCTGCTGCTCACGCGTATCGCCCCGCACCTCGTACGCCCCATGCCGTTCCTCTACCCCTTGCGACACGCGGTGTGGGAACGCGCCTTCATCGGCGCGGGCATCGCCCTCTACGACACGCTGGCGAGCCTCAGTCGCGGTCGGCGGGCCGTGCCCTGGCACCGTCATCTCGGCCGCCGCGCCCTCGCGCGCGACTTCCCGAGTCTGTCGCGCACGGCCGCGGTCGGCGCGATCGAGTACTGGGACGCCACCGTCGACGACGCCCGCTACGTGCTCTCGGTGCTCCGCACCGCCGCCGACCACGGGGCGGTGGCCGCGTCGCGCACGCAGGCGACCGCCCTCACCCGCGACGGTTCCGGGCGCGTGGACGGGGCGATCCTGACCGACCTCGAGACCGGCACCGCCTTCCCCGTCCGCGCCCGCACGGTGATCGGGTCGACCGGTGCCTGGACGGAGCGCACCCAGGCCCTCTCCGGCGGGGAGGGCGGACTGCGAGTGCTCGCCTCGAAGGGGATCCACATCGTGGTCCCCCGCGAGCGCATCTCGGGCACCCCGGGACTGATCCTGCAGACCGAGAAGAGCGTGCTGTTCGTCATCCCGTGGTCGCGGTACTGGGTGATCGGCACCACCGACACCCCGTGGACCGAGGATCTGGTCGACCCCGTCCCCACGGCGGAGGACATCGACTACGTCTTGTCCAAGGCGAACGAGGTGCTCGCTGAACCGCTCGACCGCTCCGACATCGTCGGCACGTGGGCGGGACTGCGCCCGCTCCTCCAGCCGGGCGCTGAGCGCGGGCTCGCCTCCGCGAAGGTGTCGCGCGAGCACACGGTCGCCTCTCCGGCGCCGGGCTTCGTCGTGATCGCCGGGGGCAAGTTCACGACCTATCGCGTCATGGCCGAAGACGCCGTGGACTTCGCCCTCGGCGAGGAGTCGACTCGTCGCCCCAGCCACACCTCCGACATCCCGCTCACGGGCGCGGTGGGACTGGAGGCCGCCCGCCACGAGATCGCGGCCGCGGCACGCGCCCACGGCTGGACCGACACGCTCGTCGACCACCTCCTGCACCGGTATGGAGCCGATGTGCGGGACATCATCGCGCTCTGCGAGGACGACCCCGACCTGTCCGAGCGCGTCACGGGAGCGCCCGACTACCTTCGCGCCGAGATCCGGTATGCGGTCACCCACGAAGGCGCGCTGCACCTCGAAGACATCATCGAACGCCGCACGCGCATCAGCTACGAATACCCGGGATCGGGGACGGCCGCCGTCGACGACATTGCGCGGATCGCGGGCGATGCCCACGGCTGGAGCCCCGCGCGTCGCCGCGCGGAGGTGGAGTCGTACCAGCAGCGCGCCGCGGCGGAGCTCGCCGCAGCGGGCGCGGAGGACGATGTCACCGCCGCGCGCCGACGCGCTGTCGCCCCCTCGATCGCGCCGTGGCACGACTCGAGCGCGGGCGCACGCCCGGCCCCGTAGACCCCACCTGCCCCTCCCCCTCCCCCTCCACCTCCCCCGACACGTCTCAATGGAGAGCTCCGTATGACGCGATACATCCTGTCGATCGATCAGGGCACCACGAGCACACGCGCCATCATCTTCGACGCCGAGGCCCGGATCGTCTCCGTCGGCCAGCGCGAGCACCGCCAGATCTTCCCCCGTGCCGGCTGGGTGGAGCACGACCCGGTAGAGATCTGGAACAACACCCGCGAGGTCGTCGGGCTCGCCCTCACCCGCGCGAACCTCACCCACACCGACCTCGCTGCGGTCGGGCTGACCAACCAGCGGGAGACCACCGTGGTGTGGGACCGCGCGACGGGCGAGCCCGTGCATCCGGCGATCGTCTGGCAGGACACCCGCACGCAGGCCCTCGTCGAGGAGTTCGGGGGCAGCCAGGGCCCCGACCGCTTCGCCGCGCGCGTCGGACTGCCGCTCGCGACGTACTTCGCCGGGCCGAAGCTCGCCTGGATCCTCCGCCATGTCGACGGGGTGCGGGAGCGCGCCGAGCGCGGCGAGCTCCTCTTCGGGACGATGGACACCTGGCTCCTGTGGAATCTGACCGGCGGCGTCGACGGCGGCATCCACGTCACCGACGTCACGAACGCGTCGCGCACGATGCTCATGGACCTCGAGACCCTGGAGTGGAGCGCGGAGATCGCCGAGGTCATGGGGATCCCGCTGGGCATGCTCCCCGAGATCCGTTCGTCGTCGGAGCTCTACGGGCGCGGCCGTGAGCACGGGCTGCTGCCCGGGGTGCCGATCGCCGGGATCCTCGGGGACCAGCAGGCGGCGACCTTCGGGCAGGCCTGCTTCTCGGAGGGGATGGCCAAGAGCACCTACGGCACCGGCAGCTTCGTCCTCATGAACACCGGGGATCGGCGGGTCCGCAGCAGCCACGGCCTCCTCACGACCGTCCTCTACCGGCTGGGCGATCAGCCCCCCGTCTATGCGCTGGAGGGTTCGGTAGCGGTGGCGGGATCCCTCGTGCAGTGGTTGCGCGACAACATCCGGATGATCCCCGCCTCCGCCGACGTCGAGGCGGAGGCGGAGGCGGTCGCCGACAACGGCGGGGTGTACTTCGTCCCCGCCTTCTCAGGGCTGTTCGCTCCGCACTGGCGCCCCGACGCGCGCGGCGGCATGCTCGGCCTCACCCGCTACGTCACGACCGGCCACATCGCCCGCGCCGCCCTGGAGGCGACCGCGTTCCAGACTCGCGAAGTGATCGAGGCGATGAACGCCGACTCCGGCGTCGACCTCGCCGAGCTCCGCGTGGACGGCGGAATGGTCGCCAACGCGCTCCTGATGCAGATCCAGGCCGACCAGCTCGGCGTCGACGTCATCCGGCCCCGCATCTCGGAGACCACGGCCCTCGGCGCCGCCTTCGCCGCCGGCATCGCGGTCGGGTTCTGGGTCGGCACGCAGGACGTCGTCGACACCTGGGCCGAGGACCGCCGGTGGTCCCCGCAACTCCCCGCGCCCGAGCGGGAACGCCTGTTCCGCAACTGGAAGAAGGCCGTCGGCCGCACCCTCGACTGGGTCGATGCCGACACCGACCCCACCCACTGAACACCACCACCCACGAAGGAGTAGGGACACATGAAGGAAAAGCTGCACAGACGCAACGGGTTCTGGCTCGTCGCGTCGCTCGTGCTGATGCTCGTCTCGGCGATCGGCGCATCGCTGGTCCAGACCGACGGCGGAAAGATCACCGTCAAGGAGATGTACTGGGAGACCTCCACGGGGGTCGGACTGAGCGCCCTGCTGCTGAAGCCCGATGCGGCGACGGCTGAGGCGAAGGCGCCCGCCGTGATCGTCAGCCACGGTCGGTACAACAACAAGGAGATGCAGAACGCGAACTTCGTCGAGCTCGCCAAGCGCGGCTACGTCGTGGTCTCCATCGACATGTACGGGCACGGCGACTCCGATTACACGACGCTGGAGACCAACCTCACCAGCGGCACCGGCATGTACGACGCCGTGAAGCTCGTCGCGGCGCTGCCCTACGTCGACGCGAGTCGCATCGGCGTGACCGGCCACTCGGCCGGCGCGTTCGCGGTGAGCTACTCCGTCGCGATCGACAACCAGGCCCCCACGCGCCTCATCTCGGCCGCGCTGCTGGTGGACAACGACCCGACCTACCGCGACGAGGACGGCGCGTTCATCAACGCGTTCGAGGACCGCGATGCGGGAATCATCGCCGCGCAGTACGACGAGTTCTTCTTCCGGAGCGTGGGTGAGGACGGGAAGCCGACGAACGCGCCTCGAGACTTCATCACGACCCCCAACGCGCAGTCGTTCCTGCACTACGGCACCGACCCGGCCGGCACCGACGAGCGCGTGGCGGGGGAGGTCTACACCGACGGCGAGAACGGCGCGATGCGCGTGATCTACACCCCCGCCGAGACCCACCCGTGGAGCCACTTCTCCGCGACCTCGGTCGCCTACGCGGTCGACTTCTTCCAGGAAGCGCTCGGCGCGCCCCACCCGATCGCATCGAGCAGCCAGACCTGGCAGGTGCGCGAGGTGTTCACGGGACTCGGCCTCGTCGGGTTCGCGATCTTCCTCGTCGCCTTCACCCGCGCCCTCCTGCGCACCCGCACCTTCGCCGGCCTCGCCGTCCGCCCGCAGCCCGAGATCGCTCCGGCCACCCGTCAGGGTCTCGGTTGGTTCTGGGGTGGTCTGGCCGTCTCGGTGCTGCTGTCGGCGGCGAGCTTCGTGTGGGTCACCACCAACCCGGAGATCTCCTCGATCGGCTTCTTCGGCGCCCCGCCGCTGTTCCCGCAGGGCCCGCCGTTCTTCATCGGCGTGTGGGCCGCGATCAACGGCGTGCTCGGGCTCATCATCCTGACGATCTCGTACCAGCTCTACGGCAAGCGCAACGGACAGTCGCTGCGCGCCGCCGGAGTGCTGCCCGGCTGGGGCACCGTGCTGCGGAGCCTGCTGCTGGCCGTGATCGTCGTGGCGAGCGCGTTCGGGATCGTGTTCGTGCTGCACTACTTCTTCACGACGGACTTCCGGGTCTGGGTGCTCGCGATCCGCACGTTCGAGTCGGACAAGCTGCTGATCGCGCTGGCCTACCTGCCGTTCTTCCTGCTGTATTTCGTCGTGAACTCGATCCTCATCAACGGGTTCAACCGCATCACGCTGCGCGGCAAGGAGTGGATCAACACGGCGGTGCTGGCCGTGGCGAACGCCCTCGGCCCGACCATCGTGATCGCGATCCAGTACGCCGTGTTCTTCTCCACCGGCCTGCCGGTGCAGGGACTCGGGGCGTTCAGCGCCATGTACGTGATCTGGCTGTTCCCGGTCGTGGTGATCCTGATCGTCACCGCGATCATCTCGCGCAAAATCTACCGGGTGACCGGCAACCCGTACATCGCCGGCTTCATCAACGCGATGGTCGCCACCCTCATCTCGGTCTCCAACAGCCTGACGATGGCAGCCTGACGCCTCGGCAGCAGGAACGCAGGGGCGTCCGGGTCGATCCCGGGCGCCCCTTCACACGTCCGGCCAGCACCGGCCCGCGTCGGCCCGGGCGGGCCCCGGCAGGGGAAGTCCCGCGCGAAGGATCGGCTGACCTTGCTGGATCGGCGACGAGCGCAGGCGTACCGTGACGACATGACCATCCCCTCAGCGGCCGGCGCGCATCGCGACGAACCTCACCGCGTGGGTCTCTCGCAGCGACTCAACTGGTTGCGAGCGGGGGTGCTCGGAGCGAACGACGGGATCGTGTCGACTGCCGCGGTGGTCGTCGGTGTCGCCGGCGCCACCTCCGAAGTGATGCCCGTCCTGCTGGCGGGATCGGCTGCCCTGGTCGGCGGGGCGATCTCCATGGCGCTGGGCGAGTACGTGTCGGTGTCCAGTCAACGCGACACCGAGCGGGCTCTCATCGAGAAGGAGCGCCGCGAGCTGGCGGACGATCCCGAGGCGGAACTGGCCGAGCTCGTCGGCCTGTACGAGGCGCGGGGCCTGAGCCACGACACGGCCACCCGCGTCGCGACCGAGCTGACCGCCAACGATGCGCTCTCGGCGCACCTGTCGATCGAGCTCAACATCGACCAGGACGACGTCGTGAGCCCGTGGCATGCCGCCCTCGCCTCGGCGATCGCGTTCCTCGTCGGCGCACTCCTCCCCATGGCGACGATCTTGCTCGTGCCCCATCCGGCGCGGATCGTCTGGACGTTCGTCGCGGTGCTGCTGGCCCTCGCGATCACGGGGTACACGGCGGCCTGGATCGGAGCGGCCTCCCGCTGGCGCGCTGTCGTACGCACCGTCACCGGCGGCGCGATCGCCCTGGGGGCCACCTTCCTCGTCGGCTCCCTGTTCGGCACCGTCGTCGGCTGATCCGCCGCGCGGACGGGGTTCCCACCGCCACCTCTGCGTTTGCTATGCGATGGCTGAGAGCCGCGGATTCTTGGCGTCACCTCAGAGCCGCCTGGCGACGATGACCGCATGACCACAACGGCTGTCTCGCCGACGACCTCTCGTCGCACGTCTTCGCCTGCATCCGCCGCGCCCCGCGATCACCGCGCGGCATGGCGGCTGAGCGCCGTGAGTCTCATCGTCGGCACGAGTCTGTTCGTCGTGGCGCTCTGGGTGTCCGGCGGGGGGATCCAGGCCACGCTGGGATGGAACGCCGACACGCTGACCACGCTCGGGAGGGTCACCGGCCTCGCCTCGGCGAACCTCCTCCTCTACCAGGTGCTCCTCATGGCGCGCATTCCGCTGTTCGAGCGCGGGTTCGGGAGGGACGGCATCACCCGCATGCACCGCTACGTGGGGTTCTGGTCGTTCTGGCTGCTCCTCGCCCACATCGCGCTCCTCGTGATCGGCTACGCCGCGACGGCCTCGGTGACGCTGTGGGCTCAGCTGTGGGATTTCGTCTGGAACTACCCGGGCATGCTGCTGGCGACCGCGGGGACGGGGCTGCTGATCGCTGTCGTGGTGTCCTCGGCGCGGCGCGCGCGGCGCCGGCTCCGCTACGAGTCCTGGCATCTGCTCCATCTCTACGGCTACCTGGGGGTGGGCCTCGCGGTCCCTCACATGCTCTGGACGGGAGCGGACTTCACCGCCAACCCGCTCGCCACCGTGTACTGGTGGACCCTGTGGGCGATCACCGCCGCCTGTGTCGTCGTGTTCCGGGTGATCATCCCCCTCTGGCGCTCTCGCCGTCACGCACTCCGCGTGCACGAGGTCGTCGCCGACGGCAGCCACGGCGTGAGCGTGCGCGTGCACGGTCGAGGTCTGCACCGGCTGGGCGCCGAGGCCGGGCAGTTCTTCGTGTGGCGTTTTCTGGACGGCCCGGGCTGGTCGGCGGGGCATCCGTTCTCCCTCGCCGCCGCCCCGGACAGGAACGAACTGGTGATCGCGGCACGGATCGTCGGCGACGGCACGCAGCGTCTCACGCGCCTGACACCGGGAACGCCGGTGATGATCGAGGGGCCGTACGGACACATGACCGGCGCGCTGCGACAGGGCCGCAAGCTCCTCATGCTGGCCGCCGGCGCCGGGGTGGCGCCGATGACGGCGCTCCTGGAGGCCGAGGCCTACGCACCCGGCGATGCCGTGCTCATCACGCGGGACCACGCGCCGTCGGAGCTCATGCGAGCCGGTGCGATCGCTCGCCTCGTCCGTGAGCGCGGCGTCCGCCACCTCGCGCTCGACGGTGCCCGCTCACCCGGCGCATCGAGCTGGATCCCGGCGACGCACGACGCCTGGCGCGGAAGCGATCTGCTCCGCCACGTCGCTCCCGACCTGGAGCAGTACGACGTCTACCTCTGCGGTCCCCTGCCGTGGATGGCGGCGGTGCGCGCCGATCTGCGCACAGCCGGCGTCGCCCGCGACCGCATCCACAGCGAGGCGTTCGCGGTCTGATCCCCTTTCCGACCCGATGGAGAAACCCGACATGAAGAAGATCGTCTACGGACTGCTCGCAACCCTCAGCGGTCTCGTGCTGCTGTTCAGCTACCGCACCTCCCTCGGCGACGCGGTCCCGGTCGCCGCTGCCCTCGACCAGTCCAGCAGCGCGACCGGGGCGGCGAACCCCTCCTCCTCGAGCGGGGCGGCGCCGGCCGAGGCCGCCGCCTCACCGACCGCCACTGCCTCGGCGACTCCCTCAGCCGCCGCCTCGGCGAACGCGAGCGGCCTCACCGACGGGTCGTACACGGGCGATGCCGTGAACACCCGATACGGCGCCGTGCAGGTGACCATCACGGTCTCCGGCGGCGAAGTGACCGCGGTGGACGTGCCGCAGTACCCGCAGAGCAACGGCCGCGACCGCCAGATCAATGAGCGGGCGATCCCGACGCTCGTCTCCGAGACCCTGTCTGCGCAGAGCGCGCAGATCCACTTCGTCTCCGGCGCCACCTACACCAGCGGCGGCTACCAGGAGTCGCTGCAGTCCGCCCTCGACCGGGCTGCCGCATGACCGCCCGGGCGCAGACCCCCACCCGCGTCTGGGTGGAGCAGATCATGGGAACCGTCGTCAGCATCCACGCGGTCGGCACGGGGGGTGACGAGCCCGGTGTGGCGCAGGCCGTCGCGGACTGCTGCGCGCAGTTGCGGGAGGTGGAGCGCGTGTTCTCGACGTATCGCGACGACTCCGACGTGTCGCGGCTCCGCCGAGGCGAACTGTCGCTGGAAGACGCCGACCCGCGCGTGGCCGTCGTCGCCGACGCGTGTCAGGCCGCCGAGCGCGCGACGGGTGGCCGCTTCTCGGCGACCTGGCAGGGATGGTTCGACCCCACCGGCTACGTGAAGGGGTGGTCGGTCGAAGAGGCGGCACGCACGTTCCTGGCTCCCCTGATCGACCGGCCGGGCATCGTCGCGGTCGGCATCAACGCCGGCGGCGACGTGCGCGTGTTCACCGACACGTCGTCGGACTGGTCCTGGCACATCGCGATCGCCGATCCGCGACGCCACGGCGAGGTCCTCGCGACGCTCGATGTGCGAAACGGCGCCGTCGCCACCTCCGGCACCGCCGAGCGGGGGCTCCACATCGTCGATCCCGCGACGGGGTCCACGGCCCGTCACACCCTCAGCGCCACGGTCGTGGCCGACGACCTCACCACCGCCGACGTCTGGGCCACCGCGGCGGTGGTCGCGCGCGACCTCGACTGGGTCCGCGAGGCGCCGCTGACGGCGGGGATGATCGTCGACCGCGGTGGCAGAGTGCGTCGCTTCCTCAGCGGAGTGGAGATCGAGGTGGTTGCGGCCGCGTGAGCGTGCGGCGGCGGTCAGGCGCCGGGGAGCCGGAGGAGGAAAGTCGTTCCTCGCGCCGAGGTGCTCTCGATCCGGATGCTCCCCCCGTGGCGCTGGGCGGCTTCTCGCACGAGCGCGAGACCGAGTCCGAACCCACGGCGACGCCCCGCCTCACCCGCGCGCGCGAACCGCTCGAAGATGCGGTCGGCGTCGGCGGGGGCGATCCCCGGGCCGGCGTCGGAGACCCGCACCGCCACCCCGCCGGTGTCCGCACGAGCATCGATGGTCACCTCACTCCCGGCGGGAGCGTGCTGAACGGCGTTGTCGAGGAGCGCGACGCACAAGCGGGTGAGCGTGACAGCGGGGAGCGCTGCGAAGAGCCCGTCGGGTGTCTCGGCGCGCACGGTGACTCCAGCCTCGGCGGCCAACGGCTCGATCGTCCGCCGGGCGGCCTCGACAGCCTCGGAGACGACGCAGCGGTCGCCGGGCGTCGCCGTGCCCTCGGCGGTGAGCAGCATGTCGGTGAGCACCTCGTCGAGCACGCGGGCGTCCCGTCGAAGCTCGGTGATCGTGTCGTCGATCGGCTCGCCGCGGCTGCGCCGACGCTCGAGAATCTGGATCCGGCTGGTGAGGGTCGTCAAGGGGGTCCGCAGTTCGTGGCTGGCATCCGATACGAACGCACGCTGGGCACGCAGGGCCTCGGCCAGCGGATGCACGGCCCGGCGAGCGGCGACCCAGGCCACGACGCCGAGCAGCAGCACGCCGAGGATGCCGAGACCGATCACCCAGGGAAGGATGTGGTCGAGATCGACGACGAACCGGTCGCCGTCCGGGGCGCCCAGGCCGTGACCGCCCTCCCCCCTTCCCTCATCGCCGTCGGGATGCCCGTCGGGGCGCGCCGAGGAGACGAGCACCGCGATGAGGATCCCCACCCCACCGGCGACGATGAGCGCCGACGCGGCGCTGACGAGCAGACCGACGCGAAGCGCCGCGCGTTGCACCCGCGACCGGTCCGCATCACTGCTCACGAGGCCGCCCCCGCCCGATACCCCCGACCGCGGACGGTGTCGATGATCTCGGCCCCCGTCTTCCGGCGGAGATAGTGCACGTAGGTGTCGACGGAGCTGAGGGCGTCGTCCGATGCGAACACGGCACGGAGGATCTCCTCCCGCGAGAACACGTGGTCGGGGCTCTCCGACAGGAGGGCGAGGAGCCGGTTCTCGGTGGCGGTGAGGGCGGCCCGCTCGCCTCCCGGGCCGTAGACCACTCCCGCATCCGGAACGAACGTCCAGTCGGCGACCTGGCGGCGGCGCCCCTCTGCTCGATACCCCCGCACGAGAGCGCGCAACCGCGCGTGCAGTTCGTCGAAGTCGAAGGGCTTGACGAGATAGTCGTTCGCCCCCGCGTCCAGCCCCTCCACGCGGTCGGCCACCGCTCCGAGGGCCGTCAGCAGCAGGATCGGGGTCGTGATGTGGGCTGTGCGTATCGCCCGAACCAGCTCCACGCCGTCGAGGCCCGGAAGGCGCCGATCCACCACCATGACGTCGAAGTGCTCGCCGAGCGCTCGGGTGAGCGCGCGGCGCCCGTCGACCTCATGCGCGACGTCGTAGACCTCACCGAGCACGTCCACCGTCATCGCCGCGATGGCGGGGTCATCCTCGACGTAGAGCACTCGCGCGGAGACGGGATGCTGAGCGGCCACAGGGCGAGTCAACCAGAGCGTCGCCAAGAAGGCACCAAGAAGTCGGGGCGCTCTCAGGGGCTCCCGTCGGTCGCGGCCGGCTCCGTCGGCGAGGCCACGACGCGGAGGGCGGAGATGCGCCGTCGGTCCAGCGCCACCACCTGGAGAGTGGCACCGTCGACCTCCACCGTGTCGCCGACGACGGCGAGGCGCCCGAGACGTTCCGTGACGAACCCGGCCACCGTGTCGGAGGCACCCCGCGGCAGGTGCACGCCGGTCGCCTCCTCGAAATCCTGCAGGTTGAGGCGGCCGTCGACCGTCTCGGAGTCGCCTGTGATCATCCCGTCGGTGTCGTACTCGTCGAAGATCTCACCCACGACCTCCTCGACGAGATCTTCGAGGGTCACGATCCCATCGGTGCCGCCGTACTCGTCGACGACGACCGCGATCTGATGCCCGTCGGCGCGCATCCGCGTGAGCGTCGGCAGCACCCGGGCCGTGGAGGGGAGGTAGGTGATCGCGCGGGCGAGGTCGCCCAGACGCTCGTCCGGATCGGCGACCGCGCGCTCGAAGAGGTCGCGGACGTGCACGAAGCCGGTGACGTCGTCGATGGACGAGTCGACGACGGGGTAGCGCGAGAACGGAAGATCGCGCACCTGGGCCACCGCGTCGGCCACCGGCATCGACTCCTCCAGAGCGACCACCTCGGGGCGGGGCCGCATCACCTCGCTGATCTGGCGGCCCCGGAGGGAGAGCACGTCGTCGAGAATGCGGCGCTCGTCGTCGGGCAGCCCCTGGTGGCTGGCGACGATGTCACGCACCTCTTCGTCGGTCAGCTCATCAGACGTCTTGTCGGGGTCACCGCCCAGAAGCCGCACGAGGGCGTTCGTCGACACCGACAGCAGCCAGATGACGGGGCGCATGAGGGTGGCGAAGCCGTCGAGCACAGGAGCCACGGCGTAGGCGAACTGCGCGTTGCGCTGGATCGCGAGCCGCTTGGGCACCAGCTCACCCAGCACCAGGGAGAGGTAGGCGATGACGAGGGTGAGGAGCACCGTCGCGAGGGTCAGTGAGAGCGCCGCCGGAACCCCCCACCCCTCGAACAGCGGCGCGACCGACGGGGCGATCGAGGTGGCGCCGTAGGCCGCTGAGGCGAACCCGGCGACCGTGACGCCGATCTGCACGGCCGAGAGGAAGGTGTTGGGATTGCGCGCGAGCGCGGCCACCTTCGCGCCGCGCCGCCCGCGCGCCGCGATGGCGTTGACCTGGCTCTCGCGCAGCGTGACCAGCGCCATCTCCGTGGCGGCGAAGACACCGCCGATCAGGACGAAGACGAAGACGAGGACGATGTTCCAGACGAGATCGCCCATCAGCGGGCGTCCTCGATCCGCTCGGCGGCACGCTCACGGTCGTGGCGGGTCTTGAGGAGGCTCGCCACCGTCGCCACCGTGATCGTCGCGGTGATGAACAGCAGTGAGAACCAGATCGGGATCTCCGGCGCCCACAGCATCGGCTCGCCACCGTTGATGAAGGCGAGCTCGTTGACGTGCATCGCGTGCAGCACGAGCTTGATCCCGATGAAGGCGAGGATGACCGCGAGTCCCTGCGCGAGGTAGACGAGGCGCTCGAGGAGCCCGCCGATGAGGAAGTAGAGCTGGCGGAGCCCCATGAGCGCGAACGCGTTCGCCGTGAAGACGATGTACGCCTCCTCGGTGAGCCCGTAGATGGCGGGGATCGAGTCGACGGCGAAGATGAGGTCGACGAAGCCGATCGCGATGATGACGAGGAGCATCGGCGTCACGAAGCGCCGGCCGTCTCGTTTCACGGTGAGGCGGTCGCCGTTGTACTCGTCGCTGACCGGGAGGTGGCGGCGCACGAAGCGCATGAACCGGCCGTCCGCGGGATTGGACTCGCCGTGCGCGAACGCCTGCCGGTAGGCGAGGAACAGCAGCAGCGCGCCGAAGATGTAGAAGATCCACGAGAAGTTCGAGATCAGGGTCGCACCGACGGCGATGAAGATGCCGCGGAGGATCAGCGCGATGACGATGCCGATCATCAGCACCTTCTGCTGGTAGATCTTCGGCACCGCGAAGCTCGTCATCACGATGAGGAAGACGAACAGGTTGTCGATGGAGAGAGCCTTCTCGGTGAGGTAGCCGGCGAAGTACTCCCCGCCGTACGTCCAGCCCGAGACCACGCCGATCCCGACGCCGAAGACGAGGGCGAGACCGATGTAAAAGGCCGACCAGCGCGCCGATTCGCCGATCGTGGGTTCATGCGGCTTGCGCACGTGCGCGAAGAACTCGTAGACGAAGAAGGCGATGGTGACGGCGATCGTGATGATCCACACGAGGGGGGTGATGTTCACAGGGTCTCCGGAAGACTCGGGCTCAGCGTTGCGACGACGCCAAGGTCTCCCCCATCCCTGTGATCAGGGACCGGTGGCCCGGAGTGCGATGCACCCGTAATGACGAGCCGACCGTGTCGGAGTACTCCCCCTGGATGGAAAGAGGATAGGGGAGTCGGGTGACGCGTTCCTGGGAGTTCGCCGCAGGCGGGGAGATCGGCCGCCTGCCGACAGCGAAACGCGCGGCAGACGACGCAGTTCGGGCATCTGCCGACGGTCCGAGAACCCCGGCAGGTACCGTCAACGGCGGTGAACGCCGCTGGGGGCGGCGTCTTGCACAGGGGGACGCATCATGACCATCACTCGCCGCGCTTTTCTGACCTTCGCCGCCGCCGCGACCGCGACGCTGCCGCGGGCCACGTCCACGCGATGGGAACGCCTGGGCGCTCATCCCGGCGCCACCGCGCAGCCGACACCGGCCGGCACGCAGATCGTCGACCTCGAGATCTACCGCGGAATGCTCTTCGCCGGCTACGGCGACTGGAACGGCAACACCGGGCCGATCAGCATCGACCCGTTCGACATCGCGCGCGGACGCTTCGTCGGCAGCCGTCACCGCGCCTACACCCACGCCATCCACACCTGGCGGATCACGAGCGCCGGCCTGATGGCGCCGAACATCGACCCGCTCGGCGACGCACCGCTGGCCGCTCTCGACCCCCGGGGCGGCTTCAGCTGGTCACCCGACGGGCTCACGTGGAAGCAACAGCCGGTGGGGGCGTCGTATCACGTGTTCGACATCACCGACTCCGATGGCGGTCGCTTCGCCGTCGGATCCGGTGCGGAGGAGGGACAGGCGGGTCCGGTGGTGTGGAAGCGCACGGCCCCGTACACGTGGGCGCGGTCATTCGCGCGAGACGGCGTGCGGGCGCAAGCGCAGGACCGCTATCACTGGATCGCGGCCGCCGACGGCGTCCCCTACCTCCAGGCCGGCTGGTCCGGAGGCGGGTTCGGGCCGATGCGGCGGTTCCACCAGGGCTACTGGCAAGAGATGCCTCTCGTTCGTGAGAGGTTCCACCTCGGAACGGTCGGTTCCCGCGTGCAGAGCTGCGACGGACGCCTCCTCAGTGGCGGGCCGACGGGATTGCGTGTGTTCACCCCGTCCACGCGTCGCATCCGCACCGTCGGGATGCCCGGCGGGGCGGCGATCATCGACCTGTACGTGTCGGGACGCACGGTACATGTGCTGACGCGTGATCGTGTGTTCGTGTCACGCAACGCGGGCGAGACGTTCACGGGACTGATCACCCCCGTGGCCGGCGCCACGTCGCTCGCGGTCGGCGAAGGCAAGATCTACCTCGGCACCTCCTCCGGCGTGCTGTACGCGCACAACCTGTAGAGCGCTTTCCGCAGCCGCGCGAGCAGTTCGCGCAGGGTTACTGAATCGATTCGCGTCGGACGCCGCGCCGTCGATACCGTGAGATTGAGTGCGCCTTGGTAGCGCTCCCACGGCTCAGATCGGAGGCGGGGACGACCAGCGCACGGCCCCCACCGACGGACAGCAGCACGACCGCCGTCCGGCGCTGTGTGGCGCGCCCGGACACCGCGGCGCACACGACAGCGGAGCGATCACCGAGGAGTCCCCGTGAACAATCGAAGGCTGCGGTCGCGCGTGCGCACCGCCCTTGCCGCCCTCGTGACGGTCGTCGTCACGACCGCCCTCGCCGTCAGCGGCGTCACGGCCGCCCACGCGGCCGGCGGCACCGTTTCCGTCGTCCTGCCGAACGTGTCGGAGCACAACGGCAAGCCCGTCTACGAGAGCGGCCGCGACTACAGCTTCCAGATCGGCTACGGGAGCATGGACGACGGCAAGGTCGTGACGGTGCAGCGGC
Source organism: Microbacterium sp. TNHR37B (assembly GCF_001620065.1). GTDB lineage: Bacteria > Actinomycetota > Actinomycetes > Actinomycetales > Microbacteriaceae > Microbacterium. The sequence continues at coordinate 1,158,397 of NZ_LQGV01000003.1, read as the reverse complement.
CGGCCGGAGTGACGATCCCGGAGTCGGCGCTCGTCGTTCCCGCGGGCAACACCGCGGTGGAGTCCCTCGCCCTCGACGCCGACGGCAACATCGTGGTGACCTTCGCCGATCCCTTCCCGTCCGACATCAATCAGGGTGTCCTGGACCTGAAGTTCCAGGTCGACGTCGTCGATGAAGCGGTGACCACCGAGCACGTCTGGCGCTACGACGGTGAGGAGACCCGGACGACGGTGCTCATCACCCGGCCCGGCGAGACTCCGCAGTCGGTGACCGACGCGTTCGCCAAGAACGTGGGCGGAGTGAACTTCCCCGCCGTCACGATCGAAGACGGACAGGTCGTGCTGCCGGAGTCATTCCTGGAGCGGGAGATCCCCTTCACGGTCACGGTCAACAACGCGGCCGCGCGCGAGGTGACCATCGCCGATGAGCTCGGCGCGCACCTCACCCTCGTCGACGGCTCGCTCTCGGGCACGAAGGACGTCTTCGACGCCGATGGCGTGAACAAGGTGACGAGCGAGGTGACCGGACTCCCCGCGGTCAGCGGTACGTCGTTCTCGCACAGCTTCGATGCCGAAGCGAACTCGCGCTACACCTTCACCTACCGCGCGAGGATCGCCGACGCCGCCGCGCTGGCGGCCCTGCGCGAAGAGCTGCAGGAGCGCTACGACGCCGTGAAGGACAACGAGGACGGGGGCGACTACTCGGTGCGCCTCGAGAACACCGTCATCCTCAACGGCGGCGAAGAGCGCACCGCCGCAACGAGCGTCGGCGGCCGCGTCGCCGCGCAGCCCCGGCCGAACCTCGGCGTGGCGTTCACCAAGACCACGTCGCGCCCGGGCGACATCCCCGTGACCGTGGCCGCCGACGGTGTGACGCTCGATCCTGCCATCGATGTGGAGTACACGCTCGGCGCAGATCTGCGGACGTTCGCCGACTTCGCCGACACCCGCCACGCGCTCGCGCGGAACGTGGTCATCACCGACACGCTTCCCGCACAGACGCAGTGGGTGACGGGCGCCGACTTCCTGACGGCCGACGGCGCGACCTTCACCGAGGTCAGCGGAGTATCAGCTGAGGAGTTCGCCACCGACGAGTACGTCGGCACCTACCTGCGCGACGGCGACACGCTGCTCGTGAACGTGGGCAAGGACGTCACGACGAACGTGAAGATCACCGTGAAGGCGCGGATCGTCTCGGTCGACGGCCTCACGCGGAGCACGGCAGCGTGGGAGCTCCCGCCCACCGCCGAGGCCGTCTACACCGGTCTCGGAAACACGGCGCGCTTCGCCTACTCCGACGACGCCGACCCCGCGTCACGCAGCGTCGGCCACCGCCCGCTGGAGCCCAAGGCCCCGGGAGCGGAGGTCAGCAACCCCGACGTCTTCCGCAAGGCCGGACCGACCAACCCCCTCACCGGTACCCCCGGTTCGTCGATCGAGGTTCCCTTCACCTTCACGGTCGGCAACGGCGTGGGCGACGTGACCTCGTCGGTCATCACGGATCTCGTCGATCACGACGTGTTCGACGTGACCCCCGCGAACCTCGACGAGATCTCTGCGGGCATCGCGCTGCGGTACGAGTGGTTCCCGGAGAACCAGCTGGGCTGGAGCGGTTTCGCCCTCGACTCCTCGTTCTGGGATCTCCGCCTGACCCCCGGGGGCGATCTGGAGTTCGCCGTCAACGACGCGTTCGCCGACGCCCTCACCGAGCTCGGCATCCGCGCCGATGCGAACTTCGCCGTCACGATCACGCTGCCGACCAAGCCGATCGTCGGCAAGCAGTCGCTCGAGATCGTGAACAAGGCGTCCTACCGAGGCGCCGACAACGGGTACACCTACGTCTCCTCGGCCACCTCGCGCGCCACCACCTTCGGCAACGAGATGGAGGTGCGCAAGCGCATCTACGACGCGCGGAACGACGCGTTCACCAACAACCTGCGCGCCGAGATCGACGCCGATGGCCGTCTCGTCGACGACCAGTTCGTCTATCGCGTGGATCTCATCCCGCACGGCACGTTCACCGCGATGGTGCGCGATGTGGTCGACGTGCTCCCGGACGGCATCGCCTTCCTCGGCTTCGTCGACCCGGCGAACGTCGGATCGGGTGAGATCGCGGCGACCGAACGCTACTCGATCCCGGGCTCGTCGCTCCAGGTCGCCTTCGACGACGGCACGAACACCCTCACCGTGGAGCGCGGACGCCTGACGCAGGGGCAGGAGGTGACCCTGTACTTCGCCGTGCGGCTCGCCGAGTACGAAGTGGGCATGGGCGTCACCAACGTGATCGACGGCACGAGTGCGACGGTCACCCCGACCAACGACTACCCGCTCAACCTCAGCAAGCTGGACGCGAACGACGCGTCGGTCGTGATCGACGATGACGCAGCGCGTTTCCAGGTACTCGGCTCCAACGAGGCCGGCCAGGCCGATGCCGGGCGCGTGGTGCTCGACGGCCTCCGGGTGAGCGAGGGCAAGCTGCGCACCGCCGACGGCGGCGTGCCGATGGCCACCGAGCCGGGCACGTACTGGGTGCGCGAGGTGAAGGCACCGACCGGCTACCTCCGCACGTCGGAGCTGTTCCGCGTGGTCGTCGACGAGACCACGGGCTCCGCGGAAGTGCGTATCTTCAATGAGCCCGGCGAAGACGAGCCGGCGCCGCGCGTGTCGGTCGGTGACTTCGTCTGGGTGGACGAGAACCGCGACGGGCGCCAGGATCCGGGCGAGCCGGGCATCCCCGGAGTCGTGCTGGAGATCGTGGGACCGAACGGCCCCGTGGTGGACGTGGACGGCGAGCCGGTGGGAACCGTGACGACCGGTCCGAACGGCGAGTACGTGTTCGAGAAGCTCCCCGTGCTCGAGGAGGGGCAGACCTACACGGTGCGTATCGTCCGCGACGATCCCCGCACGGTGGAGGCGCTCGCGCCTTACGTCCCGACACGCGAGGGCGTCGGCGACACGGCTGGCGACTCGTCGACGTGGACGGCGACCACGGTCGAGCCGCTCACCGAGGACGGCGGTCACGACCCGTCGCTCGACTTCGGCTTCGTGCGCAAGACCTACGCGATCGGCGACGTCGTGTGGATCGATGCCGACCGCGACGGCGTGCAGGGGGCCGATGAGAAGCCCCTCGCCGGCGTCCGGGTGGTGCTCCTGGGAGAGGACGGCGAGACGCTCGCGACGACCACGACCGACGCCCGCGGCCGTTACCTCTTCGACGAGCTGCTCGCCGGCACCTACCGAGTGCGATTCGAGCTGACCGAGGAGCAGGCGAAGAAGTACGCCTTCACGCGGACGGGCGCCGGAAGTGACGGCACGGACTCCAACGCCGACCCGGAGACCGGACTGACCACGACGATCGTCCTGGGCGACGACAACCCCCACCTGACGGGCGACTACGACTACTTCGACGTGCGCGCCTCGCAGGGGATCGACCCGACCTGGGACGCCGGAGTGATCCTTCGCGACCCGGCGCCGGGCGAGCCGACGCCGACCCCGACGCCGACCCCGGGCGAACCGACGCCGACTCCGACTCCCACTCCCACTCCGGGCGAGACGCCGAGCGGCGAGGACCCGAGCGGCGAGGACCCCGCCGGTGAGGATCCCGGTTCCTCCCTCCCCGGTACCGGTGGTGAGATTCCCTGGCCGGCGTTGCTGGCCGGCGTCCTGCTGCTGGCAGTCGGAGGCATTGCGGTGACCCGACGCCGCCGCCTCGGCTGATCCAGCGAAACAGGGCCCGTTCGACCTCGCGTCGGACGGGCCCTGTTGTCTTTCTGTGCGACGCCGATATGTTGTTGATAACAACATAGGAGGATGCATGACGGACGACACTCTCTCGGACGCCCGGATACGGGCGCTCGCCTCGACGGATGACGACCTCCGGCGACTGCTGAACGGGGACTGGATCCGGTATCGCACCTCGCCCGCGCTGCAGGAGCTCTCCTGGGAAGCGCACGCGGTCTGCGCCGAGATCACCGCGACGTACTACCGTTCGCCCGAGCACGCGCGACGGCTGTTCCACGACCTGATCCCGGGTGCCGGCGCCGACATCGACTTCCGTCCGCCGATCAGCATCGACTACGGCATGCGCCTCGTGATCGGCGATCGCACCTTCATCAACGCCGACTTCCTCGTCATCGGCGGCGGGCAGGTGACGATCGGCGCCGACTGCCTCATCGGTCCCCGGTGCGCCATCTACACGCCCAACCATGCGGAAGACGCCTCGCGAAGACAGGACGGCTGGGAGCTGCCGCTCGCCGTCACCCTCGGAGACAACGTCTGGCTCGGAGGCTCGGTCACCCTCACCCCCGGGGTCACCGTCGGCGAGAACAGCATCGTCGGCGCAGGATCGGTCGTCACCCGCGACATCCCCCCCAACGTCGTGGCCGCGGGAAATCCCTGCCGGGTCATCCGCCCCCTGCGCGAATCGGAGACGCCGCCCCCGGCACCGTGACGTGACGCGACGAACGGGCCGATCGCGCCCGTCACGTCGGCGTCCCGCCCAGGCGCCCCGGAGCGGAATAGACGAGGGAGGACTAGAGTTGTCCCCGTAAGTACCCCCCGGGGGTATTCGAGAAAGGATCTTCCATGCAGACGACAGAGTTCCAGGTGACCGGCATGACGTGCGGGCACTGTGAGAGTGCCGTGCGCGGCGAAGTGTCGCAGGTTCCCGGCATCACCGACATCGAGGTGAGCGCGCAGACCGGCCTGCTCCGGGTGACGACGGCCGATGCGGTCGACACCGCCGCGGTCATCGCCGCCGTCGAGGAGGCCGGCTACGAGGCCGCGACCGCCTGAGATGACCACGACCGACCCCGGCAGGGAGCGCATCGAGCTCGAGATCGGCGGCATGACGTGCGCGTCGTGCGCCATGCGCATCGAGAAGAAGCTCAATCGCCTCGACGGCGTGAGCGCGACCGTCAACTACGCCACCGAGAGAGCGACCGTGTCGGTGCCCGCCGGCCTCGACCCGGACACGGTCATCGCCGAAGTCGAGCGCACCGGCTACACCGCGATCCTGCCCGCCCCGCAGGAAGACGTCGGAGAGGATCCCGAGCTCCGCAGCCTGCGCCGTCGGCTGATAGTTGCCGTCGCGCTGTCGCTGCCGGTGATCGTGCTGGCGATGGTGCCGGCGCTGCAGTTCCCGGGCTGGCAGTGGTTCTCGCTCGCGCTGGCGACGCCGGTGGTCGCCTGGGCGGGGTGGCCCTTCCATCGAGCCGCAGCCGTCAACCTCCGTCACGGCGCCACCACGATGGACACGCTCATCAGCATGGGAACCCTGGCGGCCTTCCTCTGGTCGGTGTACGCCCTCTTCTTCGGAACCGCCGGGATGATCGGCATGACCCACGGCTTCACGTGGACGCTGGAGCGCGGGGACGGCAGCGGCAACATCTACCTCGAGGTCGCCGCCGGGGTCACGATGTTCGTGCTCGCCGGCCGCTACTTCGAGAAGCGGGCGAAGCGCCGGGCCGGGGCGGCGCTTCGGGCCCTCCTCGAGCTGGGAGCGAAGGAGGTCGCCGTCCGTCGGGGCGGAGTGGAGACTCGCATCCCCACCGCGCAGCTCCGCGTCGGCGATGAGTTCGTGGTCCGTCCCGGCGAGAAGGTCGCCACGGACGGCGTCGTCGTGTCGGGCACCTCCGCGATCGACCAATCCCTTCTCACCGGTGAGCCCGTCCCCGTCGAGGTGACCGTGGGGGATGCGGTGACCGGAGCCACCATCAATGCCGGCGGGCGCCTGATCATCCGCGCCACGCGCATCGGTGCCGACACGCAGCTCGCGCAGATGGCACAACTGGTCGAACGAGCCCAGGAGGGCAAGGCAGAGGTGCAGCGCCTGGCCGACCGCATCTCGGCGGTCTTCGTGCCGGTCGTCATCGGGATCGCCGCGGCGACCCTCGCCGGCTGGCTGCTGACCGGGGCGTCCGCGGCGGCCGCGTTCACCGCCGCCGTCGCCGTGCTGATCATCGCGTGCCCCTGCGCGCTGGGCCTCGCCACGCCCACCGCGCTCCTGGTGGGTACCGGCCGGGGCGCGCAGCTGGGGATCCTCATCAAGGGACCCGAGGTGCTCGAGTCGACGCGCCGCGTGGACACCGTCGTGCTCGACAAGACCGGCACCGTCACGACGGGCCGGATGACCGTGGCAGAGGTCGTCCCGTCGGCCGATGAATCGGCCGACGACGTGCTGCGGCGCGCGGGTGCCGTGGAGGACGCCTCGGAGCACCCCATCGCGCGCGCCGTCGCCCTCGCCGCCAGTGAGAAGGGCACACTCTCCGAGGTGTCGGACTTCCGCACCCTCGCCGGACGCGGCGTCGAGGGGAACGTCGCCGGAACGACGGTGATCGTCGGACGCTCCACGCTGCTCGACGGACTCGGCATCGCGCCGGACGCGGCGCTCGTGGCCGCGCAGAAGCGCGCCGAGGCACGAGGGCAGACGGCGATCTGGGTGGCGTGGGAGGGCCGCGCGCGCGGCATCGTGGTGGTCGCCGACGCCCTGAAGCCCACGAGTGCCGACGCCGTCGCCCAGCTGCGCGCCCTCGGTCTCACACCGGTGCTCCTCACGGGAGACAACGCCGCGGCCGCGCGCCACATCGCCGACCGGGTGGGCATCGAGCGCGTGATCGCCGAGGTCCTTCCCGCCGACAAAGTGGCTGAAGTGGCCCGGTTGCAGAGCGAAGGCCGTGTGGTGGCGATGGTGGGCGACGGTGTCAACGACGCCGCCGCGCTCGCCCAGGCCGACCTCGGAATGGCGATGGGCACCGGCACCGACGTCGCGATCGAGGCGGCGGACATCACGCTCGTCCGGGGTGACCTGCGCGTGGCGGCCGACGCCGTAAGGCTGGCGCGCCGAACGCTCGCCACGATCAAGGTCAATCTCTTCTGGGCGTTCGCCTACAACGTGGCCGCCCTCCCGCTGGCGGCCTTGGGGCTGCTGAACCCGATGATCGCAGGCGCCGCGATGGCGTTCTCGAGCGTCTTCGTCGTGGGGAACAGTCTGCGACTGCGGCGGTTCCGCTCTTCCCTTCCGACCGCCTGAGACGAAAGGACCGGCGATGACCGAGCCGCACGAATCGATGGAGCACACCCCCGGCGCGCACGGGGGCCACACGGGACACGGGGATCACGAGGGCCACGGCGACCACGGGGGGCACGGGGACCACGGCGGGCACGGCGCCCACGTGGCGCAGTTCCGCCGGCTGTTCTGGGTGAATCTGATCCTCGCCGCGCCGGTGGTGGCGTTCTCCGGCATGTTCGCGATGCTGCTCGGCTACCGCCTGCCGGACGTCCCCGGGCTCGCCTTCGTCTCGCCGCTCGTCGGGACCGTCATGTACGTCTGGGGCGGACGCCCCTTCCTCACAGGTGCCGTCGCGGAGCTGCGATCACGGCGCCCGGGCATGATGCTCCTCATCGCGCTCGCGATCACCGTCGCGTTCGTCGCCTCGTGGGGAGCGAGCCTGGGCCTGCTCGACCACGAACTGGAGTTCTGGTGGGAGCTGGCCCTCCTGATCGTCATCATGCTCCTGGGGCACTGGATCGAGATGCGGTCGCTCGCGGCGACGACCTCCGCGCTCGACTCCCTCGCGGCGCTCCTTCCCGATGAGGCGGAGCGTGTGGAGGGAGGCGAGACGGTCGCCGTCTCTCCGTCCGAGCTCATCGTCGGCGATGTCGTCGTGGTGCGTCCGGGCGCCCGCGTCCCCGCCGACGGCCGGATCGTCGAGGGTCGCGCCGCGATGGACGAGTCGCTCGTCACTGGTGAGTCGCGCCCCGTGGACCGCGGCGTCGGCGACGCGGTCGTCGCGGGGACGGTGGCCACCGACTCCGGGGTTCGGGTGGAGGTGACCGCCACGGGCGACGACACCACCCTCGCGGGAATCCGCCGGCTCGTGGCCGAGGCGCAGAACTCCACCTCCCGCGCCCAGCGCCTGGCCGACCGGGCCGCCGCATGGCTGTTCTGGTTCGCCCTGGGCGCGGCCGTGGTCACGGCAGTGGTCTGGACGGCGGTGGGCGACCCCGACAGTGCGGTCGTCCGCACGATCACGGTGCTCGTCATCGCGTGTCCGCACGCCCTCGGTCTTGCGATTCCGCTCGTCGTCTCGATCGCGACGGAGAGGGCGGCCCGCAGCGGCGTGCTCGTCACCGACCGGCTGGCACTGGAGAGCATGCGGACGATCGACACCGTGCTCTTCGACAAGACCGGCACCCTCACACGGGGCGAGCCCGCCGTCGTCGACGTGGCCGCCGCGGACGGCCGGAGCGCGGACGACGTTCTCGCCCTGGCGGCGGCGGCCGAGACCGACAGCGAGCACCCGCTGGCCCGGGCGATCGTCCGGGCCAGCGCCGAACGCGGGCTCGCCGTGCCGCGGTCGACGGGGTTCTCCTCCGTCCCCGCGCTGGGCGTGTCGGCGACCGTCGACGGAGCGGTGGTCCGGGTCGGGGGTCCTCGGCTCCTCGACGAGGTCGGCGCTGCGGGACTCGGCGGGTCGGGACTCGGCGGGTCGGCGTTGCCCGGCGACCGCGGCGAGATCATGCTCCACGTCGTCCGGGGCGACGCCGTGATCGGAGCGATCGCCCTCGCCGACGAGGTGCGGCCCGAGTCGCGCGACGCCGTCGCCGCCCTTCGCCGACGCGGCATCGAGGTCGTGATGATCACGGGCGACGCCGAGCCGGTCGCCCGAGCGGTGGCGGCGTCGGTGGGAATCGATCGGGTCTTCTCGGGTGTGCGTCCCGAAGACAAGTCCTCGACCGTGGCGACGCTCCAGGCCGACGGCCGCCGCGTTGCGATGGTGGGCGACGGCGTCAACGACGCCCCCGCCCTCGCGCAGGCCGACGTCGGCATCGCCATCGGGGCCGGCACCGATGTGGCCATCGCCTCGGCCGGAGTGGTGCTCGCCAGCGACGACCCGCGATCCGTCCTGTCGGTGATCGAGCTCTCGCGCGCGAGCTACCGCAAGATGGCGCAGAACCTGTGGTGGGCGGCGGGCTACAACCTGCTCTCCGTTCCCCTCGCCGCCGGGGTGCTCGCTCCGCTCGGGTTCGTGCTGCCGATGTCGGTGGGGGCGATCCTGATGTCCCTGTCGACGATCGTGGTCGCCCTCAATGCGCAGCTGCTCCGCCGCATCGACCTCCGGCCCGAGCGGATGGGGTGATCGCGGGGGCGTCGGCGGGGTGCCGGCGGGGGCGGTCGCGTGTGGGGCGGGCGGGACTCAGCCGAAGAGGCCGGACCAGACATCGCGGAGGAGGGTGAACAGCCCCCACGCGGCGAAGGCTCCGCCGATCACGATCCACGCCCAGTGCACGCGCTGCACGAGGCGTCGCCCCCCGGGGGCCACTCCCCGCGGCGGGCGGAGGATCTCGACGGCACCCGAGCGGTCACTGGCCACGCGAGTCTCCCCCAGGCGGTCGTCACGCCACCGTCGCCACTGCTCGATCTTCTCCGTGACGGCATCGAGGGCAGACACGAGCCACTCCCAGACGGCCGGGTCGAGCGTGGCCAGATCGCGGCGGGAGTAGAGGAAGATCCGGTCGTCAATGATCTCGACGTCCACGGCAGCGGCGTGATCGACGAACCGCGCCATCACGTCGGGCGTGAACAGATACAGCGCATCCCGCTCGTAGCCCTGGGGCGCGTACAGCGTGAAGTGGCGGGAGAAGTCGCCTTCGAGTTCCAGTCGCTGCGCCGGGTCGAGCGACACGGGGAGGTTCGTGGCGCCGAGCGCGTTGTTGCTCCGCGCATCCAGGACGATGTGCGGAAGGGTCGTTCCCAGCCGCACGCTCGCGAACCCCCAGCGATGCGACCGGCGGTTCTTTCCCTCCCCCGTCGTGAACGTCTGGTTTCCGATCACGAGGCCCCTCGCCCCGGGCCCGCGCACGACGTCGTATGCCACCTGAGCGGCGCGCTCTTCGAAGATCATTCCGGGAAACGCGAGACGCGCACTCACCGGCGCATACGTCCAGTCGTTGTCCCGGGCGAAGCGCGAGAGCCGGAACTGGCGGACGCCGCGGCGTTGCCGCGTGCCGGAGACCGCCGAGATCGTCGTGACCACGAGGACGAAGAGTGCGACCGCCGCGAGTCCCCCGGCGACCACGAGTCCGTCGGCCCGAGGAGGGCCGTCCGACAGTGCGAGCCACGCGAAGAACCCGGTCAGGAAGAGGGAGCTGACGTTCAGGGCGACCATCGGCCACCAGATCGCCCACAGGGATCCGCGGATGTCGGCCGGAAGCGACCGCCGGAACGCGATGAGCTGGTCGCGGTCGATCGGATCGGTGAGGGCTGTCGTGTCGAGGGAGGTCACACGGCGCACCCTCCCGAGCGTATCGCCCCAGCCCCACCCCACCCCGCTCAGCCCCTCGCCCAACTCCACCCGCTCAGGCCCCGCCCCACCTGCTCAGCCCCGCCCCGGCCCGCCCCGCTCAGGTGGCGCATCCTGCTGCCTCAGACTCCACATACCAACCACACGCGCCACCTGAGCGCAGGACCCTCACGCTCAGGTGGCGCAACTTGTGGGTTCAGGAGCCAGATAGGAGCAGAATGCGCCACCTGAGCGGGGAAGGGGGGAAGGGGAAAGGGGGGGGAAGGGGAAGGAAGGGGGAAGGGGATCAGGAGAGGGGGGAGCCCAGGGCGAGCCACTGCTCGCCGGTGACCTCGGGGTGATCGAGCCAGTAGCTCCCGTAGTAGTCGATGAGGGGCGCGTACTCATCGAAGATGCGGCGGAGGTCGACGATCGCGTCGGTCCCCTCGGGCGCGATGTCGACGCGGAGGTCCAGGCGCGGGCGGCGCTGGCCGCGGACGGCAGTGATGATCGACGACGACACGTGCCGCCGGCCCTCCCCGCCCGCCGCGAGCCCGGCCTCCAGGGCGCGCATCAGCCGCTCTTCGAAGGCTGTCTCACTCTCGCCCTCGAACGACTCGGCCATCGCCGCCAGCACGTCGGGGCCGACCAGGCCGTTGCCCAGAACGGCGTACCCGTCCCCCACGCGATGCCCCGCGTACAGGCCCGGCTCGACATAGTCACCCGTGTGTGCGGCGACCCGGCCGTCGTCGAGGACCACACCGATCTGGCGATAGCGGAAGAGCGGATCGGTCTCGGCAAGCCCCGCGAGGATGAGCACGGGATCGAGCCCCGCACGCCCCCGCTCCAGCGCCCGCAGCCCCAGCCGCCAGTCGGAGTGCCATTGGCTCGTGACCGCGGCCTCGCCCGACACCTGGGGGCACCGCGAGGCGAGGGCGATGGAGCCCGTCCCCTGACAGACGCCGACCGCACCGGTCAGCGGGTCGCGCGCAACGATGCTGAAAGTCATTTCGACGTGATCTCCCATCGGACGACGACCTTGCGGAGCACCCGCACGATCAGGTTCAGGACGATGCCCAGCACCGACAGGATGATGAGGAGCGCGAACACCGCGGCGGTCTCCATACGGCCCTGCGCCTGCAGGATGAGCACACCCAGGCCCTTCTGCGCTCCGACGAACTCGGCGACGATCGCGCCGATCATGGAGTTGGCGACGGCGAGCTCCAGCCCGGAGAAGATCTGCGGCAGCGCGGCGGGGAGCATGAGCCGCGTCTGGATCTGCCAGCGCCGGGCCCCGTTCACCCGGAAGAGGTCGACCTGGTCGCGGTCGACTCCGCGGAACCCGTGCAGCGCGTTCACGAGCATCGGGAAGAAGGCGAGCAGCACCACCACGACGACCTTGGAGGGCATGCCGAAGCCGAACCAGATGATGAACAGCGGAGCGATCGCCACCTTCGGAATGGACTCGATCGCCACGATGTACGGGAACACGACGGCGTACGCCGTGGGGAACTGCGCCAACAGGATCGCGAGGACGAGACCCGCCGCGACACCGATCGCGAGCCCCGTGAGGACGATCGTCATCGTCGAGGCGGCGTTCTCCACGTAGCGGGGGAAGGCGGTGGGATCGAACAGGGCGGCCAGCACGTCGCTGAGCGGAGGCACGACGTACTCGGGCGTGTTCGTCCAGCCGGGGACGAACTGCCAGACCAGCAGCAGTACCGCCAGGAGACCCAGCGAACCGATGGCCCGCTTGGCGGGGGTGTTCACCAGGCGCCGGCGCGAAGACACGATCTGAGTGGTGACGGTCATGAGTTCACCTCGAAGTGGCGTCGGATGTGGGAGGTCAGGGCGGCGAACTCGGGGTCTCCGAGCAGGTCGGGGGTGCGTTCCTTGCCGAACGGCACGTCGACGATCTCCGCGATCCGCCCGGGCCTCGGCGTCATCACGACGACCCGTTCGGCGAGGAACACCGCTTCGGCGATGCTGTGCGTGATGAGCACCGCGGTGGTGCCCGTCTCCCGCCAGATGCGGTTGACCTCGACGTTCAGGGCGTCGCGCGTCATGGCATCGAGCGCGCCGAACGGCTCGTCCATGAGGAGCACCGCCGGGTCGTGCACGAGTGCGCGGCAGATCGCGGCGCGCTGCTGCATGCCGCCGGAGAGCTCGTGCGGGTGCTTGCGGAGGAACTCCTCCAGCCCGACCATCGTCAGCAGGTCGGTGGCCTGGCGACGATCGGCCGCCGTCACGCGCCGCTTCAGGCTCAGCGGAAGCAGCACGTTGTCGAGGATGTTCAGCCACGGCAGCAGCGTGGCCTTCTGGAACACCATGCCTGCTTCGCCGCGCGGGGCCCCGATGGGGGTTCCGGAGATCGTGGCCTCGCCGTCGGTGTGGTCCTCGAGGCCTGCGAGGATCCGCAGCAGGGTCGTCTTGCCACAGCCGCTCGGACCGAGGATCGAGACGAACTCTCCTTCCGCGATACCCAGGTCGACGTGCGAGAGCGCCGTCACGTCGCCGGTGCGGGTCTGGTAGACCTTCGACAGGTCGGTGATCTGGATGAGGTCGTTCACGGTGCCTCCAACCCGTAGACGCGACAGAGGTTCTCGTTGAGCACGCGGCCGGCCAGCCACTCGGCCTGGGTCGTCGTCCAGAGGCGATCGGACACCCCGGCGGACAGCGCGCGATCCAGGAGCAGCCGCCCGCGGGCGGTGGCGGACACGTGGAACTCCGGCTGCCCGGTGTCGGTGCCGAACATGACCTTGTTGGCGGGGAGCAGCTCGAGCCATTCCTGAAGCATCCGTTCCAGGGCATGGTGATGGAGGTAGGGCATCCACGAGTAGTCGACGTACACGTTGCCGTGCGCCTGCGCGATCGCCGCGAGGTACGACGTGTACGGGTATCCGCCGTGGATCAGGATCACCCGCAGCCGGTTCAGCGCCGGGTCGGACAGGAGCGGTTCGAGGTTGCGGGGATCGGCACCGGTCAGGAGGAGCCCCGGCTCGGCGTGCCCCATGCCGGTGTGGATCTGCACCGGTAGCTCGCGCTCGGCGGCCAGCTCGGCGATCGCGAAGACGAGGAAGTCGGCGACGATCGTGTGAGCCTCGGTCTCCACGGCCGCCGGGTCGGTGCGCAGCCGCTCGTAGGCGGCGGTGGCCTCCTCCCGCGATCGCCGGACGAAGTGGAGCGATCGGACATAGGCCGAGGCGATCTTGAGCCCGATGAACCCGCTGTCCTGTCGTCGCACGATCGAGGTCCGCACGAACTCCACGTACTCCGCGAGTGTCGCGGGGGGAGCGGTGAGCGCCTCGGCCGCCAGCAGGTCGACGAGGATCGACCCGAACACGCGCTGGAAGCGGGGGCTGTCCGATCCGCGCCGCCGGAAGGGCGGGTGCCCGAAGGGGTACAGGTAGGGATCGATCCGGGCGACCGGCTTGTACTGCGCGTGCGGCCACAGCGTGCCGTCGATCTGCGGGATGTCGGTGAGCACCGCCGCGGTGTGCGAGAGCTCCAGCGCCCGACCGTAGAGGCCCGGGAAGTCCGCGCGGCGCCGCTCGGTGCTCAGACGCACCTGCTCGGCGTGCGGGAGGTCTCCGTAGAGCGCGCGGCTGCCGTCGGCCAGGGCGACCGCGTGGACGGTCGTGGCTTGGAAGGCGATGCTCTCTTCGAACAGCGCCCGGATCCCGTGCTCCCGGTCGAGGCGGTCCAGCTCGTCCCGGTCGCGGCGGCCGCGTGCGTCGACGAAGGCATCGAAGACCGAGGCGGGGAGGTGGGCCTCCACGTGCCCCATGGCGTTCTCGCGCTCGAGGGCGTCGATCCCCTCCAGCTCCTCCCCCGGCCGGACGTAGCCGGCGTGGGAGTGGTGGTCGATCGCGGGGACCCCCGCGGTGTAGGTCAGGGTCGTCATTCGGCAGCGCTCCAGTTCTTCGCCTCGGTGATGACGGCGTCTCCGTCGAAGTCGTTGTAGTCCTCGACGAACGTGTTCGGGGCGGCGGCGACGGTGTCGACGGCGGAATCGATGATCCCCGCATCGAGGGCGAACGCGGCCCAGGCCTTCAGCGCCGACTCGTCGTAGGCGCCCCAGGTGCCGGAGGCCTCCGGGTCGCCGGCGGTGAGCAGTTCGATGCGGCGCTCGAGGGCCACGAGGTCGATCGCGAGCTGGTCGTCGATGGAGTTGCCGGCCACGAGGGTGTCGGGGTACTTGTCGTACATGATCCGCAGGGCGGCCTCGGGGTTCGTCGCGGTGAAGAGCGTGGCCTTGGCCATCGCGCGACCGAAGCCTTCGATCGTGTCGGCGTTCTTGCCCGCGTAGTCGGCGCTCGTGAAGTAGGTCGTGGAGAAGAGCGAGGCGACCTCGTCGGTCGTGAAGTAGCGCAGCGCGGTGCCCTGCGCTTCGAAGGCGGCGTACTCGGTGTCCCACAGCGACAGCGCGTCGACCTGTCCGCCCTTGAGGGCCTGCAGGGCCGCTGCGCCGGTGCCGACCGCGAGGTGCGAGTAGTCGACGTCGGGGGTGAGGCCGGCAGAAGCGAGGATGCCCTCCGACAGCAGCATGTTGGAGGTGCCGAGGCTGGCCTGCCCGATCACGGCACCGCGGAAGTCCTCCAGCGACTGGATGGGGCTGTCCTTCAGCACAGCGAGCGATCCGGTCTGCTTGCGGATGTAGTTGTAGACCAGCTGCAGGTCGCTGCCCTTGGTCATGGCCTGCAGGATCGGCTCGGGCGGCGTGCTGCCGATGTCGAGGGAGCCGGAGTCGATTCCCTGGACGATGGAGGTCGAGTCGCCCGTGACGACGATGTCGACCTTGAGGCCCTCGTCGGCGAAGTATCCCATCGCCTCGGCGACGGCCATCGGCGAGTTGTTGGCGCCCATGTTGGTGGGCAGGCCGAACTCGATCGTCGTGGTGGCGCCTTCGGCGTCGGGCGAGTCGCTCGCGCAACCGGCGAGGGTGGTGGCGAGGGCGGCGGCCGCGAGCAGCGCGGCGGTACGGCGGATGTTCATCATGTTCTCCTAGCGCGGGACGGGTGATGCGCGGATCCGGGAATCCGGGTGAGGGATGGAGCTCGGACGGTGCGGTGCGTGGTGGAGCGGGTGGAACGGGTGGGTGGAGCGGTGGAGCGGATCGCGGTGCCGTTTTCGGCATCGCCGATCACCGATGCCGTGCGAGCGTCGCGTCGGCGCCGGGAGTCTGAGGACGGGATCAGTCCACGTACGGAAGGGGGGCGTCGGAGGGCGGGGTGACCACCCACAACGCTTCGCCGGGGGCGTCGCCGATGTTGACGATGCTGTGCGGCGTGGAGGAGCGGTAGTCCAGGCTGTCGCCGGTCTCGAGGATGTAGTCCTGGTCACCGAGGTGGAAGCGGAAGCGGCCGCGCAGGATCACGCACACCTCCTGCGAGTCGCCGTGGGTGTAGCTCTCGCTCCCCTCGCCGTGACCGGGTTCGTACTCCGACACCAGCACCTCGACGTTGCCGAGCGGCGGCTGCGTGATGCGGAAGTGCCGGACGGAGTTTCCCGCGGCGAGCATGGGGCGCTCGGCGCGGCGGAGGACGGTGCCCAGCGCGGGTTGCGCGCTGAAGAGCTCGGTCCAGGGCACGCCGAACGCGGCGGCGATCCGTCGGACGACGTCCAGGCTCGTGTTGGCCTGGCCGTTCTCGATCTGGCTGACGTAGCCCGCGCTGATCGACGCGCGCCGCGCCAGCTCGCGCGTGGACATCTGGCGCAGCATGCGCAGCTCGCGCACCCGGGCACCGAGATTGCTGTCGTCCACGGCGATCCTCTCGTTACTAAGCAGCATGTTTACGCTGAGTAAGCACACTGTATACCCGAGGTTCTGTCGTGACAATGACCGGGATGTTTCCGTGATGTAAAACCGGTCCGGAGGGCATCGGACACCGGACCGCCGGGGCGGCGGGACGCGGGGAGGTCACTTCTCGGACGCGCGCCTCGCCGCCCTCTCGCGGAGTTCGACGGGCTCGCCGTCGTCGTCGAAGGCACGCACGAGGTAGGTCGGCGCCTGCACGCGCCACGCCTCGACGACGAGCTCCGCCAGGTGATCGAGGTCGATGTCCGCCAGGCGGAACGCCACTTTCGGCTCACCCCAGCGGGTGGTCTGGGGGAGGAAGACCTGTGGCTCCATTTCGCGAAGCGCCTGCGCATCGAGCGGATCGGCGACCTTCACCCCGAAGACCTCTTCGGTCGCGAGCAGGGTGCGCACGGGCTCCGGAACACTGGGCCACGGATGGCACTCCCACACGAACGGCTTCGACCGCACGAACCACGACACCCCGGCCGTCGTGGTGCGCTCCTCGCTTCCCGGCAGTCGCGAGGCGATCGCTCGCACATCACCGACGGTCGCCACGGGCTCAGCCTACGAGCGGCCTCCGACAGAGCGGATCATCAGGCGATGCGGCACTCTGCGATAGGCCCGCCGGGGGTCAACCCCCCGGGCGCACCGTCTCGCTCCTCCAGCATGCGTTCGGCGAGGTGAAGGCACCGACGCTGCTGATCGTTCAGGGCGTCGTCGGCGTATTCGGTCAACAGATGCAGAGGTCCCGACCACACGATGTCACCCTCACCCGGAGAGAGCTCGTCGATGAGCGGGCGCAGCAACGCCACGAGTGCCTCGGCGGTCTCGGTGACCTCGGCATCCGTGCTCTCCGACCCGAGCTCGGCATGGCGCCGCGCGATCTCGATCGCCCGCGGCGCGATGTCGGGCTCGCTCAGGCGCTCGTAGAACGCGGCGAGGGAGCGCAAGCCTTCCTCCCCCGCCAGGTGGGCGAGAAGCACGGACTGGTCGCGATCGTGCTGGACCATGCTCGACGGCAACTGTGCCGTCGTGAAGACCGCCAGGAACGGGGCCAGCTCGGGCGGCAGATCCGGCGCGGCGCCGTGCGCGCGCAGGTGCGCGATGACGGCTCGCTGGGCGTTCAACCGGTCGACCTGCGCCGCCAGCTCCGCGTCCAGCTCATCCAGGGCCGACCCGGCATCCGCGTTCGCATCGTCGAGGAGCGGCGGCATGCGCTCGAGCGGGATGCCGAGTGACGCCAGCCGTCGGATCCGCAGAAGACGGACGAGGTCGTGCACCGTGTAGTCGCGGTAGCCGTTGCGGTGCCGCGGGGGCTCCTCGAGCAACCCGGTCTGGTGATAGTGACGGAGCGTCCGCACGCTCACTCCGGCCAGTCCTGCCAGCTCCGCGCTACGCACTGCCCACCGCCGTCGTCTCACCTTCGGGGCCCTCGCCCGCCTCCAGAGTACGCAGCGACCGTGCCGTGAGCCCGAGCACCAGCGCCACCAGCCACACCGCAACGAGCGCGGCGGCCGCCCACCGCATGCCGGCATACTCCGTGATCACCGCGGCCACGATGATGCCGAGGGCGGGGGCGGCCGTCATGATCGCGTTCTGGGTGCCGAGGATCCGACCGCGCATCTGTTCCGGGATCCGTTCGATCATGAGCACGCCGATGAGACTGCCGAACAGGCCGCTGGAGAGTCCGACGACGAAGGCTCCTGCGAAGACGATCCACACCGAGGCCAGCGAGCCGACGAGACCGAAGCCGATCGTGGTGCCGACCAACCCCGCGAGGAACCAGCCTCGTCGCCTGCCCCGAGCGCCCGCGACCGCGTAGATGCCGCTTCCGACGAGCATGCCCACCGCGAGCGCCGTCAAGACGAATCCGAGCATTTCCGGTTGCTGCTCGATCGAGAAGTACACCGGCAGCAGCAGTCCCTGCAGCGCGGCCAGCACGATCACCGAGACCACGCTCAACGCCGTCGTGACGAGCAGGAATCCGCTCCCGAAGAGCACCCGCCACCCTTCGCGCAACTGGCTCCATGTGCCCGCTGTCCGGCGCGCGGGCACGCCGTCACCGGTCGTCACGGCGCCCACCCGATGCGGAATGAGGAGGGTGATCAGAGCCGCCGCCAACGACGTCGCCGCCGTGACCCACAGCACCGTCGACCCGTCGAACAGCACCATGAGCGTCCCGGCCGCGGCGGGCCCCAGCACCAAGGCGATGGCTCCGAGTGCTTCCCGGATGCCGATGAGCCGCTCGGCGCCGATCCGCCCGTGTCGCACGATCGCGGGCAGCAGCGCCTCGCGCGCCGTCATCCCGGGCACATCGCCGAGCGACCCGATCACGCCGAACAGGATGAACCACCCGAGCGTCAGCCCCGTTGCCAGATCGATGAGCGGCAGCGCCGCGATCGCCGCCGCCGAGATGAGGTCGGTGACCACGGACGACGTGCGCCGGTTGATCCGATCGATCGCCACCCCCATCAGGAGTCCCGCCAGCACGGCCGGGAGCGCGGTCGCGGCGGCGACGGTGCCCGCGCCGAGCACGCTGCCGGTCACCTGGAGGACGATGAGGGGAAGCGCGACACCGGCGATGGAGTTGCCGAGCACGGAGAGCAGATACGAGGCCAGATACGCCACAGGGATGAGCATTCCCCCAGTGCAAACTGTGACGCCGCGTCGGAGTCAAGCGGCGACCACCCGTCAGTACGCTGTCGTGATGGCCGCACCGCACCTCGCGTTCTTGGAGGACCTGCCCGCCGCCGCAACGCATCTCGAGGTGGAGCGACTGCTGCGGGCGGAGGGATGGACCTCGTGCGGCGAAGGAGACTGGGCGATCGCGCTCGGCTCTCCCGATGGCGCGCTGGCCGCGCGCATCAGTCCGTTCGATCCCGTCGGGCCGTACACGGCGCGCCTGTACGTCGAGGCATCCCACACCGGACGGGTACCGGTACTGCACGCACACCGTCGGCTGGACGGCGGAGGCGATCTGCAGGTCATGGAACGACTGGTTCCGGTCGCGACCACGCAGGCGCAGTCGTTTCTCGCCCAGCTGGACGAGCCGACTCCTGAGCTGTCGGAGCTCGCACGGCTCGTCGGGGCGATCCATGAGCGCGCCCGGCAGGAGCTTCCGTGGTGCGGGCCGCTCGATGACAACCCGTCGAACATCATGCGCACCTCGGATGGCCGCATCGTCCTGTGCGATCCGTTCTACGCCGACGGACCCGACCTTTATGCGACGGCGAACCGTGACCCGGACCGCGTCGCGAGGCTCATCCCCGAGCACCAACGGCGATGGATGACGGAGATCCCCCTCGCCGGCTCCGGCCCGTGGCCCCGTGAAGAACGCGACGCGATGCGGCTCCAGCTCCGACGGGCGGACGAGCGGCTCCGCGCGGACGGATAGCGCGACTCCTCCCGCACGCCGATCTTCATCTCCGTAGCGCCTGCCAGATCGTCACCCACTGTTCGGGGCTCAGGTCGCGCGGCAGTGCTCCCTGGGCCTGGGCCCGGGCGACCGCACGCTGCGCCACGCTCGGACCCACCCGCGCGGCGCCCTGCACGACGCGTTCGAGTCTCCCGCCCCGTCCCGAGAACACCGAACGGACGAAGTCCTGATACGCGCCGCGCTGCGCGTCAGGGAGGAGCGGCGCGGCGCGGCGGCTGATGCCGAGGATGCCGCCGTCCACGCTCGGCGGCGGCGAGAACCCCCACCGCGGGACGCGCCCGTGGAGGGCGAACGCGAACCAGGGCGCGTGCTGGGCCGTCATCATGGTGCGCCCTCCCACGCCCGCGCGCTTGCGAGCCACCTCCCATTGGGTCAGGAGGATCGCGCGCTCCCACGCGGGCTCGCGCAGGAGCCGTCGAAGGATCGGCGTCGTGACGTGGAAGGGGATGTTGCCGACGATGACCGGCGCGCGCAGCGGAAAGGTCAGCGCATCGGCGTGGACGACGTCGACGCGCGGAAGGCGCTCCGCCAGCCGGCGCACCCGATGCTCGTCGAGATCGATCGCCGTGAGGGGGCGACCTTGTGCGGCGAGCGGCCGCGTGAGGGCGCCGTCACCGGCACCGAGCTCGAGGATCGGTCCGTGCGTCTCGGCCACGAGGCGCACGACGGCGTCGATCGACGGGTCGTGGATGAGGAAGTTCTGGCCGAGTTCATGGCGGCCGCCGTGATGAGAACGAGGCATGAGCGTGCTCCAAAAGTGAGAAGGAGCACCCCAGAGGGCAGCGTCGTGGGTACGAGAAAGCGCCCGTCCGAGGTGCGTGGTGACGTCTCGGAAGGACGGCGCGCTGATGCGAGCGAGAGCGAGCGCGCCGTCAGGCGCGGCGGTCGCGGAAGGTGAAGAAGCGCCCCGTCACGAGCGCTGCGTTTATTGTTCCCACGCGCTAGAGGGTAGCAAGCGCGAGCGTGAGCTCGATCCCGCGGCCGGTGATCGCCTCGGCGGCGGTGTCGGACAGCTCGGTGTCGGTGACGATGACATCGAACGCCTTGAGCTCGGCGGCCTTGTAGACGCTGAACGACCCGTACTTGGAGGAATCGGCGACCAGGACACTCTCGGCGGTGCCGCGCATCGCCGCCTGCTTCACATCGACCTTGGACGGCTCCGGCGTCGTCACCCCGCGCGCAAGACTCCACGAGGAGGCGCTGATGAAGGCGATGTCGGTGTTGAGCTGGGCGAGCACGAGTGCGCCCAGCGAGCCGATCGTCGAGCGGTTGGCATGGTCCACCCGACCGCCCGTATGGATCGTGGGAATGCTCGTGCGAGCGAGCGCGTCGACGATGCCGAAGTCGTTCGTCACGATCGTGAGCCCGGTGCGCTCGAGGAGCAGCGGCACCATCGCCTGGATCGTCGTTCCGGCGTCGAGGTAGACGACCATGTCGTCGCGGACGCGAGCGGCGGCCGCAGCGGCGATCGCGGACTTCTGCTCGGGGCGCAGCAGCGACTTGTCGTCGCGCGAGGGCTCCGAGATGGCGTGGGTCGCTAGACGCACGCCGCCGGGAACCGCGAGGGCGAGCCCCTCCTGCTCCAGCACGGCGATGTCGCGACGCACCGTCATGTGCGAGACGCCGAGCAGATCCGTGAGCTGGTGAACGCTCAGGACCTTCTCGCGGTGCAGGGCACGCATGAGTCTCTCGCGACGCTGATCGGGGATCACACGGGCCTCACTGTCGGAGGTGATCGCCATACGCCCACCCTAACCGGCGACAGGCTCACGCCCCGAGGGGTGTGGGCCGGTACACGCGCTCTGCGGTCCCGGCGAACACCGCGCGCTGATCGTGCGCCGGGAGCACAGACAGCACCTCCCGGTAGGTCTCCAGGAGTCCGCGGTAGCTGACGAACATGCCGTCGACCGGGAAGTTGCTGCCGAACATCACGCGGTCGGCGCCGAAGATGCGCACCATGTCGAGGATCACGTCGCGGTTGAGGTCGGTGGTCCACGGCTCACCCTCCACGCACAACCCGGACGCCTTGATCACGACGTTGGGCGCGGCGGCGACCTCCTCCAGGGCGCGACGCCAGCGGGCGATCGTCTCGGGGTGCCGGTCGAGCAGCACGCCCGAATGGTTCACGACGAGCGTCGTGCCGGGGAAGTCCTCGGCCAGCCGTCGGGCCTCGGGCAGGTTCCACCACGGCGTCTGAAGGTCGAAGTGCAGTCCGTACGCGGCGAGCAGCGCGTACCCCGCACGCCAGGTGTCGTCGCTCAGCAGCGAGCGGCCGCCGCTGTCGGCCTCGGCGGGCGAGGTGGGCCCGCCGGGCTTGTGCCGGACGCTGCGTACGAGGGGCGACGCCGCCTGTGCGGCGAGGGTGGCCGCGACGTCGGGAGCGTCGAGCCACGCCTGGGCGACCATGGCGCCGGGAACGCCGGTCGCGGAGTGCACCTCTTCGATGTAGCGGGTCTCGCCCAGCGGGTCGGTGGGGTCCCACTCCGCCTCCATGTACACGGTCGCCGCGATGCCGAGCCCGTCGACATCGGCGAGGTAGTCCTCCGCGCGGTACGTGCGCTTCATCGCCGTGTAGTCGCCGTAGCGGTGGGGGACGAGGATCTCCGGCGTGAGCCACGGGTAGAGGTTCCGCTCGAGGTCCCACACGTGGTGGTGCGCGTCCACGATGGGGCCGGCGTAGCGGCCGGCCCCATCGAGCAGGAGGTCGTCAGACACTGACCGCTCCCCGCTTGACGCGCTTGCCCTCGAAGTCGATCGACAGCGAGGCCACGAGGTAGACGGCCGCGCACACGGCGAGGTAGATGAGCACGCCCGTGTAGCCGCCCGTGAACTGCACGATCAGACCGGCGACGATGGGGACGATGATCCCCGACGACGTGCCCGCGAAGTTCATGACCCCGCCGACGAAGCCGACCTTCTCGGGCTTGGCGAGCATGCCCGGGATCGTCCAGTAGAGGCCGCCGAACAGGTTGAAGAACACGCCCACGCACAGGAGCAGGATGGCGGTGCCCGCGTCGGCGACGAACGGCAGCATCGCGAGTGCGGCGAGGCTGATCGCGCCCGACCCACCGAAGAGGATCTTCAGCGCGACGTTCGGGGCGAATCGGCGCTGGAGGAGGTCGGCGAGGAGGCCCGAGAGGATCTCGCCGAACGCGCCGCAGAGGAAGATGACGAACGTGGCGAAG
Source organism: Microbacterium sp. TNHR37B (assembly GCF_001620065.1). Lineage (GTDB taxonomy): Bacteria > Actinomycetota > Actinomycetes > Actinomycetales > Microbacteriaceae > Microbacterium. Next base: position 1,135,694 of record NZ_LQGV01000003.1, on the reverse strand, counting down.
CCCATGGCGGCCAGATCCAGGCCCCGGGCGTTGGAGAGGTAGTTGGGGCCCCAGGTGACCAGACCCCAGAACACCATCGCCCATCCCATGCGCCCGACGACCATCCAGATGGTGGTGCCGACGGTCAGCCCGGGCTTCTCCTTCGCGACGACGTCGCGTCCGCCGTTGGTCTCGATGAACTCCGCCTCGGCGGCGTTGACCAGCTTGTGCTCCCGCGGCGTGTTGCGGATGTAGGCGTAGACGGCGAGGCCGATGAAGATCGTCGCGACACCGATGATGATGAACGACCACCGCCACGACCCGGTCGCCGTGATGAGCCCCGCGACGATCAGACCACCGAGCGCGGATCCGAGCGGAGCGCCGGAGTCGATGAGGGTCACTCCCGAGGCGCGCCGGTTCTGCGGCATCCACTTGGAGACGAGCTTCGAGGCGGCCGGCATGTACGGAGCCTCGAACGCGCCGAGGCCCAGCCGCGCGAGCACGAGCATGAAGCCGTTGAGCGCCAGGCCGGCGAGGGCCGTGAACCCACCCCAGACGGCGGCGGCGATCCCGATCACCTTGCGCGGTCCCCACCGGTCGGAGGCCAGGCCACCCGGGATCTGGAACAGGCAGTACGTCCAGAAGAACGCCGACAGGATGAGTCCCTGGACGGCCGGCTCGAGCAGGAACTCGGCGCTGATGGTGGGCAGGGCCACCGACAGCGATGCCCGGTCGATGCAGTTGACCGTATAGAAGAGGAAGAGGATGACGACCACCGACCAGCGGATGTTCGTCTTTCGGGGCGCGCCGGCGCGGGTCTGCGCCGCCGCGGAGGTGGTCTGAGTCATCGGGTGCTCCTTTGCGTTCGGGTGAGAGTCAGACGAGAAGGGCTCGCGCCGTCGACCACGTCTCGAGCAGCAGCGGCTCGGGGTCGGCGAGATCGGGAATCGTGATCAGCTCGCCCGCCGCCACGGGACGCGCCAGCGTCGTGTGGGCGGCGAGGTAGAAGGGCGCCGTGTCGGCGGGGGTGGCGGCGATCTCCCGCACGACCGGGGCGACGCCCTCGATCTCGTGGTGGTGACCGCCCATCGTCAGGCGGGTGCCGGCGGCGAGATCGTGCCGGGCCCGGCCCGCCATCATCACGCGAGGTGCCGCGCCGGGGCGGCCGGTGCCCACCCCGAGCCGCGCGGCCGCGGCGATGGTGGCGACCGTCTCGACACCCATCAGGTGATAGGGCCAGAAGATGCAGGCGTACCGCCCGTCGCGGCTGAGGACGTGCCCCTTCTGACCCAGCACCTCCCAGGTCGACGCGTCGCCGGTGCGTACGACGACGAACTCTCCGCCCGCGAAGCTGGGCTCACCGACCACGCGCAGCGCGCTGAACACGTCGACGCGGCCGGGGGCGTCGAGGATGCCGCCGTCGGCGCGGAGCGCGTAGATGTCGGCGAGCTCCGCGATCCGGGCCACGGGGTAGTGGAAGAGCTCGGTGTCGGGGACGAGGTCGCTCTGGGCGGCGACGGCGGACATCTCACAGAGGTCGGCCGCGGCGCTCCGCGTGAACGCCGCGACGGCAGCGGCGCGAGCCGCGAGGGTGGTCTCGACCTCTCCGAGCGCGAGGAGACGCTCGAACGCTGCAGTGTCGACGTCGTGCGTCTCATCCAGCTGGGTGACGGTGCCGGCGGCGGGGTCGTAGACGAGGTCGTACTCGCTCGACTTCCCGGCCGCGACGACCTCGAATCCGACCAGTCGCGCCCATCCGATGAGATCCAGGAGGTTGGCGGGCTGGTCGCCGTGGGCGAGGGTGTAGACCACGCCGGCCTCGTTCGCCGCCCGCCCGAGAGCGGGGCCCGAGACGGTGTCGACCTCTTTGGAGACCATCACGACGTGACGACCGTCCTCGATCGCCGCCAGACTCGCACGGGTGCCGTGGACCGGGCTTCCCGTGGCCTCGACGAGCACGTCGGCGTCGGACGCGCGGATGAGGTCGAGGTCGCCGACGATCGCGATCCGCTCCCCCGCCGCGGCGACCTCGTCGGCCGACGCGGCGATCACGAAGGAGTCGGGGGCGTAGCCGAGGTCGGTGCACAGCGCGACGACGCCCTCGGTGTCGAGATCGCAGAGCACGGTGGGACGGACGAGATCGCCGAGCTTCGCCTGGGCGAGGAGGGTTCTCGCGTAGGCTCCCTTGGCCCCCGTCAGCGCGAAGCGCACCGGTTCTCCGCTGGTTCGCGAGAGCAGCGCCGTCACATTCATCGTCACCCGTCCTGACTCCACACGTCGTCGTGTGCCCAGACGGGCACGAGAGCACATAACCATAGATTCACATCTGAGTCAAACACATTCACATAACCTCACATAACCTGTATATGCTGGGACGTGGAGGAACACATGAGCATCATCGGCTGCGTCGCAGACGACGTCACCGGCGCCACAGACATCGCGTCCGTTCTCGCTGCGGTCGGGCGGAGCGCCCTCGTCGTGTTCGACGTCGACCGCGTCGACCCCGACGACCTGCGGGAGGCCGACGCGCTCGTGGTCGCGCTCAAGTCGCGCACGGCTCCGGTGGCCGACGCCGTGGCCGCCAGCACCGCCGCGATCCAGTGGACTCGTGACCAGGGAGCGAGCACGTTCTTCTTCAAGTACTGCTCCACGTTCGACTCCACGCCCGAGGGCAACATCGGGCCGGTCATCGACGCTCTCCTTCCCGAACTCGGCCTGGACGTCGCCCTCGTCGCACCCGCCTACCCCCGCAACGGCCGCACCGTCTACCAGGGGCGCCTGTTCGTCGGACACGTGCCCCTCGATGAGAGCCCCATGCGGCACCATCCGCTGACACCGATGCGCGACGCCAGCCTGGAGCGGCTCCTTCGTCCGCAGACCCGGCTCGGGATCTCCTCCCTCTTCCTCGATGCCGTGCGCTCGGGCGGGATCGCCGACGAGCTCGCCCCCGCGGGAGAGCCCCGGATCGTCATCGCCGACGCGATCGACGACGACGACCTCGTCGCGCTGGCCCGCGCCGCGGGCGAGCACGTCCTCCTCACCGGTGGCGCCGGGCTCGCCCTCGGGCTGGGTGCCGACGGTGACGACGAGGCGACCGGCGGCGACCCCGTTGTCGCCCGTCCGGGAGAACGGCTGATCCTCAGCGGGTCCGCCTCGGCCACCACCCGTCGCCAGGTGGCGCACGCGCGGGAGCATCTGCCCACCCTCAAGCTCGACGCGGCACGCATCGCCGACGATCCGGTCGCCTACGCCGGCGAGGTGTTCGCATGGGTGACGGCGCAGTGGGATGCCGCGCCGGGACGCGCGGCCCTCGTCTACGCGACCGACTCGCTGACCGACCTCGACGCGGCGCCGTCCGCCGTGTCCGGCGACGACGTGGAGTGGGTGCTCGGTCTCGTCGCCCAGCACGCCGCGCCCCGGCTGGGTGCACTCATCGTGGCGGGCGGCGAGACGAGCGGCCGTGTCGTCCACGACCTCGGGATCGCCTCGCTCCGCGTGGGGCAGGTCATCGCCCCCGGCGTGGTGTGGACCGATGCCCTCACCGCGCACGGCCGGATGGGTCTGGCCCTCAAGTCGGGGAACTTCGGCGCCGACGACATGTTCACCAACGCGTGGGAGCTTCTCGCATGAGCCTCGATTCGGCAACCGGAACCATCGCGCTCGATCAGCGCATCGCGCTCGTGTCCGCCGCTGCGGCCGCCACGACGGCGGGTCTGAGCCCCGGACGTTCGGGCAACGTCAGCGTGCGCGACGGGGATCTCCTCGCGATCTCCCCCACCAACGCCGACCTCGCGGCCCTCGACCCGGACGCCCTGTCGATCGTCGCCCTGGACGGACGGCACCTCGACGGTCCTCGTCCCTCGAAAGAGGTCTTCCTCCACATCGCCCTCTACGAGAGGGACACGGAGATGCGCTCGATCGTGCACGTGCACTCTCCGCACGCCGTGGCCGCCTCGTGCCGTGAGCCGTGGGCAGACCACTGCGCGCTCCCTCCGGTGACGCCCTACTTCCTCATGAAGGTGGGACAGGTTCCGCTCATCCCGTTCTACGCGCCGGGCGACGTGCGCCAAGCCGACGAGGTGCGACGCTCCCCGTGGCGTTTCCGGGGCGCGCTGCTGGCCAACCACGGTCAGATCACGGCGGGCCAGAACCCGGACGCGGCCCTCCACGCCGCCATCGAAGTGGAAGAGGCGGCGCGCACCTGGCTCCTCCAGCCCGACGACCGCTACCGCCTCCTGACGGAGGATCAGATCGTGGAGCTCACCCAGCGTTACGGGATGCCGTGGCGCGAGCGGGTGTCGGAGGCCCCTTCCGCCTGACGCCGCTCAGCGCGCAGCCGGGCCGATCACTTCGCCTCGGTCGCCGGCGTCCAGGCCAGCCACTGACCGGCCTCGTGAGCCACGGCCCACTGTCCGCACAGGAGCACGGACGAGGTCGCATAGACGTCGATGTCGGTGTCGATGCTCATCGTCGGGCTCGACTGCCGCGCGACGGACTCGCACCCCTCCGGGGCGGTCGCAGAGTCGTAGGCGAGCGTCATCACCCCGTCTGCACGCGTCGATGAGACGAGCGTCACCGATGTGGCATCGGCGGGCAGCCAGGCGGCAGTGTCGGCGTGGTCCTTCTCGAATGCCGGGGCGTTCGGGTAGGTGGTCTGGGCGCTCCCGTGCGCGACATCGTCGATCGCGGAGCAGCCCGCGAGGATCAGGACGATGGAGAGGAGGCCGAGCCCGGCCAGTCCGGGGATTCCGGTTTCGTTGCTCATGGCTTCCACGCTAGAAATCCGCAGCGCAGCCATCGTCGGGCGCGTGGATGATCGTGATCCACCGGAAGGATGATGGTGAGGGCCGCTGACGCATCGGCGGTGTCTGGCCCTACCATCGGGTGTCGTGGCCGATCTCGATCCCCGTCTCACCGCCTTCGCCGCCCGCGTGATCACGCCGGAGCTGAAACCTCGGGGGTATCGCAAGAAGCGGTGGGAGTGGACTCGGGTCACCGGCGACGTGGTGCACGGCATCAGCCCGCAGCGCAGTCACGGCAACTCCGCCGGCCACCTGCGGATCTATGTGAACGTCAGCGCCTACTCGGCGGAGTTCGCGCGCACCATCGGATCGGCGGTTCCCGACGACCTCACGCGTGCGACACCGCAGTACGTCACGCGGTTCGAGGACGTCATCACGTGGCCGGGGCAGTGGATCGACGTGGAGGAGTGGACCGACGACGCCCTCGACGACGCGTTCGCCACCGCTCTCCGCGAGCTCGACGCCCACCTCAGCCGTGTCGTCGACGGCGCGTCACTGGCCGCCGTGCTCCGCGAGAGCGACGCACCCCTGGACACGACGCTGCTCGCATGGTGGTGCGCCACGGGCGACGCCGCCGCCGCCCGTCAGCACGTCGAGGACGCGCGGGAACGGTTCGGGCAGGAGGAGCGCTGGCCCCGGCTCTACGCCCAATTCGAGCGGGTGGCAGCCGAGCACGGCGTCGCCCTGGACTGAATCGCGCGACCCCGCGGATCCGCGCCGCCACCGGATCAGGCCTCATCCCCGGCGCGCGACTCTTCCGGACGCGCCGCGCCCGTCGCCTCGCCAGACAGTCGCTCCGCTCGACGCGCATCCCGCCGGTACATCGCGGCGTGGTCGGCGAACTCCGGGTTGCCCGTCTCGCGGTGTCGCCCGTCGGTGTACTCGGCGAGCTCGCGGAGACGATCGGCAACAGCGGCCAGCACCTCGGAGCGCGCGAAGACCATCCCGTACGCGGAGACGAGTCGGTCGATGCGTGTCAGCCGCTGCTCCGTGCTGAACACCGCACCGGCGTCTTCCGCCAGCGGGGCGAGGCGATACGCGAGGTAGGAGAGATCGCGAAGACGTGGTCCGGGACCGGCCATGTCGAAGTCGAACAGGCCGGTCAGCCGCCCTCCGGAGAACGTCATGTTGTACGGGGCGGCATCGTTGTGACAGATGACCTCGGCGGGTTCGGCGCGCGATCGCCACGAGAGGTCCTGACCGACCAGAGGCACGCTCGCCTCGTGGACGCGCCGCAGCAGTGCGCCCGCGTCGTCGAGGATCCTCGGATCCCAGAGCCAGCCCGGCAACGGGTAGGCGCCGACCTCGCCCGGCAGGAAGGAGAGCACTTCCCGGCCCCGATCGTCGAACCCGATCGGCTCCGGGACGGCGTCGATCCCCACGGCTCGCAGCGTGCGGAGCAGCGTATGGACCGCGGGAGTCCAGGGTCCGGCTTCGCGTCGGACCGTCTCCCCCACCCTCACCACGGCGGTCGAGTTGCCGCCGGTGAGCGCGTGCTCCTCGGTCACGCGCGCTCGGGATCGGCGGGCGCAGCGAGTTGCTTCAGGCGGGTGGAGATCGCGACATATCCGGTGGTCCAGGCGACGACGACCGCGACAGAGCCCGAGCTTGCCGCCACCATGCCCGCCGCCGACCCGCTGGCCGCGGACAGGATCGACCAGGAGACGAGGGCCATCAGCGCGATGATCGATCCGCCGACGAGCCACCTCATGCCCGTCCGAAGGCGGGCCGCCTCGACCGCCGACGCGTGCTGCCGCTCCTGCTCGATGCCGCTGTCCATGCCTCCACGCTACGAGGGGTGTCACTCGATCGCCTCCCCCAGGCGACGGAGATCGGCTACTCGATGCGATAGAGACGGGACCGCACCCACGTGCCGGCGGTGCGGGCCGCCCTGTCGATCGGGGAGCCCAGGGGGTTGTCGCTGGTCATGTACGTCCAGGTCGCCGAGGGTCGGCGCAGCCCGAGGGCCGCGATGCCCTCCCCCACCTGGTCGATGGAGACGGCGCGGACGATCTCGGCGGCGCGGTCGTAGGCGGCGGTGAAGAACCCATGGAACTCACGCAGCGCGATGCGATGGAACTCGTCGCGGGGGTTCACCCCGGCGAGCGCCTGGAGGTGGATTCCGTCGCGGACCTCGGTGAGGCGAGCGAGGTGATCGCACCACTGCTCGTCCAGGGTCCACAGGGTGACCTCCCGCAGGAGCCGATGGACCGCCTCGGGTGAAGAGGCCGAGGCGAGGGCGTCGAGCTCGTTCGGGATCCGCCCGGAGAGCTCGACGCCGGCGCGATCCCCGGCCAGGACCTCCGCTCGGGCGGCGAGGACAGTACTGCGCTGCCGGGCGATCGCGCGGCTGAAGTCCCACGTGTCGCGATGCCTCGTACGACGCGCGCTCTCCGCCGCGCGCTGCGCATGGTCGACGATGAAGCGAAGCGTGGTCTGGTCGAGGCGCGATCCGCGGCGTCGGATCTTCTCGAGGTGGTGACGGGGGGCGTGCGCCCGGACGAGCTCGTCGTCGGTGCTCACGTACGTCTGCGTGACGCCGGGGTCGCCCTGGCGTCCGGAGCGTCCTCGGAGCTGAGCGTCGAGCCGGGCGGACGGATAGCGTCCCACCTGGAGCACCGCGAGCCCACCCGTCGCGGCGACCCGATGATGGTCGGCCTCATCGGGGCCTCCGAGCCGGATGTCGGTGCCGCGACCTGACATCTGCGTCGAGATGGTGACCGCCCCGAACGTTCCGGCGCGGGCGATCACGGCCGCCTCGCTGGCGTCGTTGCGGGCGTTCAGCACCTGCGCGTCGACGCCGGCGGCGGCGAGCACCGCGGCGTACCGCTCCGACTCGCGGACGCTCTGCGTGCCGACGAGCACGGGCTGACCGGTGCGGTGCCTCTCGACGACTTCCGCGACGACGGCGGCCTTGCGCTCCCGGTCGTCGACGAACACGCGCGGCACCCTGTCGACGCGGCGGTTCGGGCGGCGCCGCTCCACGCGCCCGGACCGCAGCTCGAAGAACTCGATCAGTTCGTCGGCGACGGCGACGACGGTGCCGCTCATGCCGGTGAGGGTGGCGTACGAGCGCAGCAGGTCGTGGACCGTCAGCGTGTCCAGCACAAGCCCGGGCGAGGAGATCGGCAGCCCCTCCTTCGCCTCGACGGCGGCGTGCAGACCATCGGGCCACCGCTGCTGATGCGCCAAGCGTCCGCGGGCCGAGTTGATCAGGGTGATCGCATCGTCGACCACGAGATAGTCCACGTCGCGGTGGACCAGGACGTGGGCGTGGAGGGCCAGGTTGACCTTCGTGAGGGTCGCGGTGTGCGCCGTGTCGTAGAGGTTGATCCCGCCGAGCCGCTGCTCGAGCTGATCGAGACCGGCGTCGGTGAGCGAGACCGTGACGCGGTCGGCGTCGATCGCGTAGTGCGCGTCGGCGTCGAGGTCCCGAACGATCGCGTCGGCGAGGGTGAACTCCTCGGGCGGCTCGGGCGAGGCACCGGCCAGGACGAGGGGAGACATCGCCTCGTCGATCATCACCGCATCGGCCTCATCGACGAGGGCGACGTCCAGGCCGGGCTCCACCCGGTCGCTCACTGCCGTGACGAAGCGGTCACGGAGCACGTCGTAGCCGACCTCGCTCACCGGCGCGTAGACGACGTCGGCGCGATAGGCGCGTCGTCGCGCGTCGGTGTCCGTCCGCTGACCGATCCAGGCGACGGAGATATCGAGCAGCTCGAAGAGGGGGCGCATCCACTCCGCATCGCGCTCCGCCAGGTAGTCGTTCACCGACAGCACGTGCACGCGGCGGCCGGCGAGCGCGAACGCCGCCGCCGCGAGCGCTCCCGTGAGCGTCTTCCCTTCGCCGGTGTCCATCTCCACGGCGTGGCCCGAGAGCAGAGCACACACGGCGAGGAGCTGCTCGTCGAAGGGTTCCTGCCCGACCGCACGGCTCGCGGCCGTGCGGAGCACGGCGAGGAGCCGCGGAGAAGCCACCACGCCCGCCATCGCGCTGACCGCCTCGCGCGCTTCGGCGGACACCGACGCGTCGTCGAGCGCCGCCGCCCACGGCCGCCGCGCCTCCGCCCCGGTGACGATCCGCTCGAACCGGGCGAACGACGTCGCGCCGGGTGCGCCGATCGCCCGCGCCACCCACCGCTTCATGCTGCCCATCCAAACACGCGGCCTCGGGGCGGCGGGATCACCCGCGTCGCGCGAAGCCGTCGATCGCCTCGGTGGTGAGCGCCATCTCGATCTCCCCGCCGTGGCCTTCGGTCTCGACGATCTCGAGACGACTTCCGGGCCAGGACCGGTGCAGGAGCCACGGCGTGATCGCGGGTCCGCTGACGTCGTAGCGACCGTGAATGAGCACCCCCGGAATCCCCGCGAGGGCCGCCGCCCGCGGGAGGATCACCTCGTCACCGCGGAGGAAGCAGTCGTTCGCCCAGTAGTGCGTGACGAGCGTCGCGAAGTTCTGCCGCGTGCGGGAGTCCTCGTGGGACGGACCCGGCCGGTAGGCGGGGTCGAGGGAGATGTGCGTCGACTCCCACGCGTCCCAGCGATCGGCCGCCGCGGCGCGGACCGCCGGGTCCGGGCTCCTCAGCAGCGCCGCGTAGTGCTCCACGACGCGCTCCCCGGGAGGGAGGGCCGCCGCGAGCGCCGCCCACGCCTCGGGGAAGATCACTCCCACCCCCTCGGTGATCCAGTCGATCTCCGACCGCGCGCCGGTTGTGACGGCGGTGAGGACGAGCTCCGTGACCCGCTCGGGATGGGCGAGCGCATAGGCGAGCGCGAGGGTGGATCCCCACGAGACGCCGTGGATCAACCACGCGTCGAGGCCCAGGTGCGCGCGGAGCGCTTCGATGTCGGCCAGGAGTGCGGGGGTCGTGTTCTCGTCGAGGTGGTCGAGGTCGTCGATGGCCCACGGCGTGCTCCGGCCGCACCCCCGCTGGTCGAGCCCGACGATCAGGTAGGTGTCGGGGTCGAACCGTCGACGATAGCCCCCTCGCCCGAGCCCGCCGCCCGGGCCGCCGTGGAGGTACAGCGCCGGTCGCCCCTCCGGGTTGCCGGACGTCTCCCAGTAGAGGCCCACCCCTCCGGGGCGCGACAGGATGCCGGAGGCGAACGGTTCGAGCGGAGGGTGCACGGTCGAAGGATAACCGGGCCACCCGCTCACGGCTCAGGTGGCGGGTGGGACGCGGCCCTCGCTCGCCTGCTTCCACCGCTCCAGGTGGTAGCGCCACCCCTGCTCGTGCTCGTCGGGGAGCGACGACGGCGTCTGCGCGCGGGAGAACCCCGACTCGTGGAGGGTGACGGAGGTCGAAAGGGCGCCGGAGGAGATCCGGATGGTGACCTCCAGAGGAGCGCGCCAGCCGGGCTCCCTCCAGCGGAACCCGAGGAGGTGCGGTTCGTCGCAGCGGGTCACGGTGCCCGACGCACTCGCCGGGAGGCCGCCCTCGGTCCACGTCTCCACCAGCGGGGCGCCGACGACAGGTTCGAAACGCATCTCCGGCCACCACGCGTCGCGCTCGACCGTCAACAGTCGCCAAACCGTCTCCACGGGCGCACGCACGCTCGTCTCCACGGTCACCGAATCGCGAGTCACCTCACCACGCTATGGCCCGGCACCCGCGATCCGCACCAGCTCCGCCCGCGTCGGAGAGACACGTCTCAACAGTCGAGCACCAGGCGCGGTGTGAGCGAACGCGAGACGCACGGGAACATGACGTCGTTCGCCGCCTTCTCGTCGTCGGTGAGGATGACGTCTCGGTGATCGGGCACCCCATCGATGACGGTGGTCTCGCAACTCGCGCAGTTGCCCTCGCGGCACGACCACATGACGTCCACCCCGGCCTTCAGCAGCACGTCGAGCAGGGAGCACCCGGCCGGGACGGGGTGGACCTCACCCCCCGCCCCCAGCTGCACCTCGAAGGCCGACGCATCGGACGCCGCACCCGTCGGCTCCCCGTCTTCCGGAGTCGCGGATGCCGGAGCCGGAGCAAAATCCTCGACGCGCAGCCGCCCCGGCTCCACGAGGTCGGTGAGCTCGTCGAGCATCCGCCGTGGTCCGCACGCGTAGACGAGGGCGTCGGGACCGGCGCCGGCGACGACGGCGGCGAGCGTCGTGTGGGTATCGACCGCACGGTCGACGATCACCGCCGCGGGCCCGAGGGCGGCGAGGCGCTCGCGGAACACCATCCGCTCGGCGCCCCGGTCGAAGTAGTAGAGGCGGAACGGGGTGCCACTCTCGGTCAGGTGCTCGGCCATCGTGAGGATGGGGGTGATGCCGATGCCTCCCGCGACCAGGACGTAGTCGGGCGCATGCTCCAGGGCGAACGTCGCCCGCGGGCCGGCGACCCGCACCGCGTCGCCCGCGCGGAGTCCCTCGTGCGCGAACGCCGATCCGCCCCGGCCGGCGCGATCCAGCCGCACGGCCACCGTCCAGGCGTCGGCCTCGGCGCGCGCGCCGCACAGGGAGTACTGCCGGGTCAGCCCCGACGTCAGCTCGATGTCGATGTGGTCGCCGGGACCCCACGGCGGCAGCGGACGACCGTCCTCGGCCGCGACCGTGATGCGCACGACGTCGGCACTGAGCGGGGCGACCTCCCGCACGACGAGCCGGTCGCGCATCATCTCAGTCGTCGACACGCGCCGCCTCCGAGCCCGTGCCGTAGCCGGCGCGAGACGCGACGATCGTCTGGAACATCGCGGTGATCTGGTCCCAGTGCTCCACGAGCGACGTGTGGTCGGAACCGACCGAACGCCGTCCGGCCTGGAGCTTGTAGAGGAAGGGGATGTCCTGCTCGTTGACGTGGAAGAGCACCTCGACCAGCGAGGAGATGCTCTCGGCGAACCGCGGGTCGTCCGCGTCCTTGTCCACGAACACCGCCATGTGCTCCACGGTGTGGGTCGCCGAGCGTGGGTCGAGCGCGATCACCTGGAACCAGTCCGCCTCCAGGAACACCAGCGCGTTCGGGAAGAGGCAGAAGATGTCCTGCGACTCCTTCTTGTCGTCGGGGACGTCGCCGAGATAGGGGAGCTGATCCTCGCTCTTCTTGGCCTTGCCGACGGCCCCCCGGGGATAGGAGCCGCCGACGATGAGGGACGGCTCGATCACGACGTCGTCGACGTCCAGCGACGCCGCGACCGGGCCGACCTGCGGGTGGACGAAAGGCAGGTGGTAGAAGTCGAGGAAGTTCTCCACGCACAGCTTCCAGTTGACGGCCAGATCGAACTCCCGTTCGGCACCCAGGTGCAGACGGTCGAAGTCGATGTACGACCACCGCTCCACGAGCGGCCCCGCCGACTCCAGGAACGGACGGGGGTCATCGGACAGGTTGACGAAGATCATGCCCGCCCAGGTCGCAGCGGCGACCGGCAGCAGGTGGAGACGCTCCTTGGCCTCGGGAGACGGGTTGCCGCGACGTTCCCGCGTGAAGTACGGGGCGGCGGCAAGGCTGCCGTCGAGGTTGTACGACCAGCAGTGGTACGCGCACTGGATGCGCTGGGTGACCTCGATCGGCTCCTCGGTGAGGACCATCCCGCGGTGTCGACACGAGTTGTGGAAGACCTTGATCTCGTCTTCGGTGGAGCGGACGAGCAGGAGCGGCGACCCGGCGATCGTCACGGGGCGGACATCGCCGACGTTCGGGATCCAGTGCGCGTAGCCGGCCCACGACCAGCCGGAGCGGAAGATCGTCTGCTGCTCGTGGGCGAACGCCTCCTCGTCGGTGTAGGCGTACGCCGGGACGATCGAGGTGCCGAGCGTGGCCTCGGTGAGCGGGCCCTCGACGATCACGTTCTTGCCGCTGGCAGTGGGGATGTAGGTGACCGGGGTGGTGGAGGCGGTGTCCATCGGGAGTCCTTCTGCGGGTGATCAGGCGGGAAGCGGAACGGTGCGGGCGGCGGCGGCGAGGTCCGCCTCCGCCCATTCGATGAGCTGCCGGGCCTCGGCCCAGCGGTCGGACAACTCGACGCCGTCGGCGTCGACGAGGGCGTACGGGGTCGTGCCCAACTCGGTGACGAAGGTCACCGGCTCCTCACGGGCCGCCCCCTCGCGTGCGGCGAGGAGGTGCGCGAAGCCGTCTCGCCACCAGCGGCGGGTGAGCGCGATCCAGGGCTGCGACCCCTCGTGGTGGAGCGGGATCTGCACCTGGCAGCGGGAGGCGATCCGCCCCTGCAGGCTGCCCGCGCGAGAGAGGATCGCCGCGATCTTCTCTTCGATCTCTGCGGTGGGCTCGGCGGGGATCTCGGCACCGACGATGTAGTGGGACAGGTCGATCGCAAGCCGCACGGCCGGATCGAGCTCGTCCACCAGGCGCCGCGTGAACCGCAGATCGTTGGTGAGGGTGTTGCGGTGGGTCTCCAGCTCGAGGTGGACACCCGCGGCCGCCGCCCGGGCATGCCAGCCGGCCACCAGGTCGGCCGCCTCCCGCGGTTCGTCCGGGTAGACGCTGGCGCACAGCACCATGTCGCGGGCCTCGATCCGGGCGGCGTAGTCGAGGGCCTCGTCGAGCGCGGCCGTGGTTCCGGCGAAGGTGAACACCATCCGCTCCAGCCCCGAACCGGCCAGCGCCAGGGCGAGGGCCTCGGCGGTCGGAGCCCGGCGGGCACCGAGGTCGACGGCGACACCGGCGTAGCCCGCCTGGACGAGCAGCCCGATCTGTTCCTCGAGCGTCCAGGGGGCCGCTGCCGTCGGCAGGTCCTCCATCGCCCACAGCGACTGGAACGTGCGCAGAGCGGGAGTGGCAAGGCGGGTCATGGCGTTTCCTATCAGTTGCTCAAGTGGAGCTGTGAGCGAAACGATATACGTCTTGGACGATGAGAAATGCGCAAAGATGTTGTTGAGAGCCATCCTTAACAAACTTTCTCTTCACCGGAAACACGGTGGTAACGCGCGAGCGGTTCAGTAAGCTCGGGCCCGCAAACGAAGGAGAGGCATGTCCGCATCCCCCGCGCGCGAGGCGCTGCTCTCGGCGTTGATCGACGACGGCCGCGCCTCCGTCGAAGCGCTCGCCCGCGCGACCGGGCTCTCGACAGGTCACACCCGGCAGCTACTGGCGACCCTCGCCGCCGACCACATCGAGGTCCGGGGGATCATCCACCCCTCTGTCTTCGGTCAGCACGCCCTCGCACATCTGCTCATCACTCCCACCGGCGCCGTCGCCGAGGTCGTGGCCGCCCTCGTCGGCGACCCGGCGATCCCCTACATCACCCGCGTGGCGGGCGAGGCGACCGTGGCCGCCGAAGTGCGCGTGGCCGACCGTGCGGCCCTGGCGGAACGGCTGCGCCGGATCCGCGCGCTGCCGTCGGTGGCCACCGTCGAGGTCGACGAGTACCTCGACGTGGTGAAAGACGCCATGGTGCGCCTGCATCCCCTCGGCGACGTGCACCTCGACGCGGTGGACAGGGTGCTCCTGCGCGAGCTGCAGGCCGACGGACGCGTCCCTTACGCCTCACTGGCTCGCCTCGTCGGTCTCACGACCGCCTCGGCCCGCGCGCGCGTCCTCCGTCTGATCGAGGCGGGGGTCGTCCGGATCGGCGTGCGCCAGCAGGCGCGCCCCGACTCGCTGCAGATCGGTTTCCGGATGGTCGCCGACGACGGCGGCGCGCTGGAGGCCGCCCTCATCGCGAGGGGAGGCGTCGAGTACCTCGCCACCTCGGTCGGGCGTTCGAGTTTCGTCGGCACGCTCCGAGTCGCGGGGCTGGAGGCCGCCGCCGCCGAGATCGACGCGCTGAACGCTCTCCCCGGCGTGAGCGCCCTGACGACCTGGGTGCACCTGGCGGTGGCCAAGGAGATCTACGACACCCAGGACATCCCCGACAGCCCGACCGAGAGGACCCGATGATGAGCGACGACGTGTGGGACGCCCCCCTGGCCGCGATCCCCCTGCGGGCCACCGTGACGGTGCCGCACCTCGGCGCGCGCACGAGCCACGCGAACACCGAGGTGTACGCCCCCACCGTCGCCGACGCGGCCGTGTTCCTCGCGGCCGCCGCCGTCACCACCGGCACCGTCGTCATCCGCAACTGGGATGCCATCGCCGGCGATCCCTCGGCCACTCCCCTGCGCGAGGCGCTCGCCTCGATGGGCACGTACGTCGTCCGCTCCGCCGAAGGACTCACCTGCACCAGCAGGTCGACCTCGGGGCACCTGCGCGGCATCGTCGTCGACCTCTCCGGCCACCGCGACCTCATCGCTCCTCTTCTCGTGCTCACCGCACTCGCAGACGATCCGAGTGAACTGCGCGGACTCGGTGTGCACGGCTCCTACGTCGACCGGCTGCTCGCGGAATTGCAGGGCCTCGGCGCCCTCGTGGACTGGGACGGCGAGACCGCCCGCGTGTTCCCGCAGCCGCTCCACGGCGGCGAATGGACGGGGGCGGGCGAGCCGGCCGCTGCCGCCCTCGGAGCCGTGCTCGCCCTGCTCGTGCCGCACATGAGGGTGTCCGGTCTCACGCTCGACGACGCGAGCGGACGCCGCTTCCTCGACGAATGGCACGCAGCGATGGCCGCCGACGAGCACATTCTCCCTGGAGCGACGCGCGGCACCGTCCCGTTCTACGTCTGAGGCGCCCCCGCCGCGAGGTGGGCCTGCCACCACGCGACCGCCGACCGCGCGGGCTGCTGCTCGTAGCCTTCGAGCGACCGCTCCGACAGGTAGGCGATATGGGGAGTGACGATCACGCGCGGATGCGTCCGCATCGGGTGATCGGCCGCGGGCGGTTCCGCGTCGAGCACGTCCACGGCCGCTCCTCGGAGGGAGCCGGCATCCAGCGCCGCGATGAGCGCCGCACTGTCGATGAGCTCCCCGCGGGAGACGTTCACGACGCTCGCGCCCTCGGGGAGCGCCGCGAGCTCCGACGCCCCGATGACGCCGGCCGTCTCGGCCGTGAGGGGCACGTGCAGCGACAGCACGTCGCTCGCGGCGAGGAGCGCGGCGGCGTCCACGAGCTCGTCGACGCCGGCGGGAGCGGCGGTGAGGTACGGGTCGTGTGCGATGACCCGGGCGAAGAGCGGACGGGCGAGCTGCGCGAGGCGTCCCCCGATCCGGCCGAGACCGAACAGGCCCAGGGTCCGCTCGGACAGACGCCGCGGCACCGCCTCGTACGCCTCGCTCCACGCGCCCGCCGACACCGCGGCTGCCGCGGGGAGCACACCGCGCTCGACGGCGAGGAGCAGGGCGAGCGCGTGCGCGGCGACCTCCTCGGTCGCCACCCCGACGAGCGGCTGGACGACGACGCCGCGAGCGGCCGCCTCCGCGGCGTCGACCATGTCGATCCCGGCGGACGCCGTGCCGATGTAGCGGAGGGCGGGGAGAGCGTCGAAGAACTCTCCGCCGAGGAACGCGTAGCCCGCGAGCGCGATCACGGCCCCCCGGGCGGCGTCGGGAATGGTCGGGTCGGCGTCGAGCGCCAGGACGTGCACCTCGAACCCCGCGTCCTCCAAGATCCGGCGGGCGGGACCGACGTCGAGGTCGGTCACGTCGGTGATGACCGCGATGGGCGCGTCGCTCACGGGGCGGGCTCGTCGAGCGCGCCCGCCGCGAGACGTTCGACGACGCGGGTGAAGACGGCGACCCCGGCCAGGGCGTCCTCGTCGCGGGTGTACTCGGCCTCGTTGTGGGTGATGCCCTCCACGCTCGGCACGAAGACGAGCACCGTGGGTGCGATGTCCTTCATGTTCGTGGCGTCGTGTCCGGCCAAGGTCAGCACCCGGGTGTGCGAGTGTCCCGCCTCCGCGGCGGCCTCCTCGGCGACGGCGATGCCCCGCTCGAGGAACGGCCCGCTGTTCCACGTGACCGTGGAGAGGATCTCGATCTCGGTGCGGCTCGCCGCGGCGGCGGCCGCGATCGCTAGACGCAGGTGCTCGCCGGCCGAGATCAGGGTCTCGCTGGAGGGAGCCCGCAAGTCCACGAGCATCCGCACCTCGCCGGCGACGGTCACGGGCGAGTTCGGGAACGCGTCCAGCTCGCCCACCGAGGTGTGGAGGGCCTCCACGGGGAAGAGATCGCACAGGTCGCGGACGCGCGTGATCAGGTGCGCGGCCCCGAGGATCGCGTCCTTGCGGTCGGCCATCCGGGTGGCCCCGGTGTGGGACTGGTCGCCCCGCACGAGCACGTCGTACTTGTGCGCCGACCAGGTGGCCTCCACGACTCCGATCGTGATGCCCCCCTCCTCCAGCGAACGCCCCTGCTCGATGTGGATCTCGGCGTAACCGGCGACGTCGCCCAGCACGAACTCACCGCGCGCATCGATGTCGTCCAGGGCGTCGGCCACGCGCACGCCGAAGCGGTCGGTCGTCTCCAGGACGGTGTCGAGGTCGAGGATTCCGGTGAACACGCCGCTGCCCATCATGCTGGGCTTGAACCGGGCGCCCTCCTCGTTGAACCAGTCGACGACCGCGATGTTGTACCTCGGGGTCTCGCCGCGCGCGCGGAAGCCCTCCGCGGCGACGATGGCGGCATGAACGGCCGCGAGCACGCCGTACGACCCGTCGTAGCGTCCCCCCTTGGGCTGGCTGTCCAAGTGAGAGCCGAAGAGCACGACGGGTGCGTCCCCGGCCAGGCGGATGACACCGAACATGTTTCCCACAGCATCGGTACCGACCTCGAACCCGTGCTCCCGCAGGATCGCGGCGAGCCACGCGCGCGCGTCTCGGTGGGCGGTCGTGCCGGCGATGCGGTCGAGCCCCCCGCGAGGCGTGGCGCCGAAAGCGCTCATCGCCGCGAAGTCGGCCAGGAAGTCGCGCCCCGTCATGCCCAGTCCCTCTGCAGCTCCATCGTCGAGCAGTGGATGCCGCCGCCGTTCTTGAGGATCTCGCGATAGGGCAGCGTGATGACGGTGACCCCATGGTTGTCGGCGAGCATCTCGGCGGTGCGGGGCAGGTGGTCGGGCATGATCACGGTGCGCCGATCCAGGACGAGCAGGTTGCACGCCCACTCCTCCGACGGATGCACCTCGACCAGTTCGACGTCGAGCTCGCGCAGGGCGTTCATGTAGTCGTACGGGGCGAGCCGCGGATTGACCAGGGCCAGGTCGTCGTCGAGCATCGACGAGCACATGTCGAGGTGGATGAGGTAGCCCGGCAGCGAGAAGCGGTGCAGCGTGATGCCGTGCGGCTCCAGCAGCCGCGCGAGCTGGCGATAGCCCTCCGGGTTGCAGCGCACCGACGTGCCGAAGAACGCGGTGTCGCGACGGACCTTGACGAAGGTGCCGCCCTCCACGAGGCCCGACCCGGTGATCGTCCCGAGGATCGGCATCCCCGCGCCGGCGACGGCCGCCGTGATCGACTGCTCCTCACCGCGGCGTACCCGCGCGGCGAGCCGGCCGATGATCGCGCCTCCGGGGATCGTGACGAGCGGGTCGCGCGTGTAGATCGACTTGGTGAAGGTGCGGGGCAGCTCGTCGGCCACGTGCACCTCGACGCCGTGGGCGCGCAGGGTGTCGACGAGGCCGTCATGCTCGGCGGCCACGCGATCGAGGTCGGGGGTCTCGCGTCCCGTCCAGTACCAGCGCAGCGCCGGGTCGACGAGGGCGTCGAGGTCGTCGGAGTAGGCGTCTGCGCGGATGTCGGCCAGGCCCGGGCTCGGCCGGCGCACCAGCACGGAGCGAAGTCGGCTGACCTCGTCGGCGGCCCCCCAGCGGCGGCCCCACGTGGCCTCCAGCTCGCCGGTGTCGTCGAACGCGGGGAGCGGCTCGGGGCCGAGGAGCGCGTGGAAGCGCCCGTCCGAGATCTCCAGGGTGGAGTCGATGGTGGTCATGACGGTCCTCTCTCAGACGGTGGCCGCGACGGCGGAGGGTTCACGGGCGACGATGACGGTCGCTCCGGCGGAGTCGAACGCGTCGCGCAGGGCGGTGGCGAGTTCGTCGGGGGTGTCGACGGTCACGGCATGGGCGCCGAAGCCGCGAGCGATCGCGGCGTGGTCGTGGGCGGTGACCTCGGTGTCGATGCGTTCGGCGCCGGCCCGGTCGAACGAGTCGCGGATCTCGCCGTAGCCGCGGTTGTCCCAGATCAGCAGCGTGAACTGGCGGCCGAGATCGACGGCGGTGGCGAGCTCGGGGAGCGAGAACAGCACACCGCCGTCACCCGCGATCGCGAGGACGGGGCGCTCCGGCTCGGCGATGGCCGCCCCGACCGCCATCGGCACGGCGGCTCCGAGGGTGCCGAGGCCGTAGGTGGCGATGCGGGCGGTGGGAGAGCTCGGCACGACCATCTGGTGGAGCGTGTAGGCGAGCTGGGTGGAGTCGAGCACCGTGACCGCGTCGGCGGGAGTGGCGGCGACGATCGCGTCGATCCACGGCGCGTGGCCCTCGGACTGCGTCGTCCACGCGACGTTGGCGCGAGCGTCGGCGGCGCGCGTCGCCCCATCGTCGGCAGGGCGTGACGCGCTCTCGGCGAGCGCCGCCACGACCGTCGCCGCATCGCCGAGCACCGCGACGTCGGCGGGGAAGGGAACGTGGAGGGCATCGGGGTCGACGTCGACGCGCACGAGCGTTCCGTCGATCTGGATCGGCCGTCCCGAGTACAACACGTCGGTCTCGGAGAACTCGGTGCCGATCGCGAGCACGACGTCGGCCTCGGCGAGGAGCCTCTGCGCGCCGGCGAACGGCAGGAGCACCCCGACGTTCAGCGGATGTGCGGGGGCCAGCACCCCCGCCGCGTTGCCGGTGGTGACGACGGGCGCGTCCAGGGACTCGGCGAGCCGGGCCACCTCGGCTCCACGGCTGCCGCCACCGGCGAGGATCGCGGGCCTGATCGCCGACGACAGCACGCGGGTCGCCTCGGCGAGCGTCGCGGGGTCAGGCTCGGGCGTCGCCGAGGGAAGCGGAAGCCGTGTGAACGGTGCCGCGATCTCGCGTTCCAGCACGTCGATCGGGAGGGAGATGACCGCAGGGCCGGGACGGCCGGTGGTCATCGCGGCCCAGGCGGCGGCGAGGACGGCGGGGAACTCGACGGGATCGGTCACGCGCCACACGTGGTCGCTCACCCCGGCGGCTGCCGCCGTCTGATCTCGCACATCGTGCAGGGGGCCACGGCGGCGGCCGGCGAGGGCGGTGTCGGTGTCGGCAGCGAGGAAGAGGAGCGGCACCGAGTCGTGCCACGCCTGGGCGAGCGGGGTGAGGGCGTTGAGGAGACCGGGTCCGGTCACCAGGAGGGCGACGCCGGGGCGTCCCGTCTGCCGCGCATACGCGTCAGCCATGAAGCCGACGCCCTGCTCGTGGCGGGCGGGGTGCGAGGCGATGCCGGCGTCGCGCAGCCCGCGGTAGATCTCGATCGTGTGCACACCGGGGATGCCGAAGACGGTGTCCACACCGTAGTCGGCGAGGAGGCGCGTGACTCCTTCTCCGAATCTCATGACTCTCTGTCTCTCTCGTCGCCGGGGACGGCGGGTCGTGCGCGGTGCGCGGGTGGGAGCGGCGCGGTGCGCGGGTGTGTTGCGCGGCTCAGTGGAGGTGCGCGAGGAACTGTCGCGTGCGCTCGTGCTCGGGCTGCGTGAAGAAGCGCTCGGGCTCGGCCTGCTCGAGGATCACGCCGTGGTCGAAGAAGGCCACCTCGTCGGCGACGCGGCGGGCGAAGCGGGTCTCGTGGGTGACGACGATCATCGTCATCCCCTCGGCGGCGAGCTCCTCCATGACATCCAGCACCTCGTGCACCAGCTCGGGGTCGAGGGCGCTCGTGGGCTCGTCGAAGAGCATCACCTTCGGGCTGAGCACGAGCGCCCGGGCGATCGCCACGCGCTGCTGCTGACCGCCGGAGAGCTCCGACGGAAAGGAGTGGATGCGATGGCCGAGACCGACGCGCTCGAGCATCACGGCCGCGCGCTCCTGGGCGTCGGCGCGGCTGACACCGGGGAGCTCGGCCAGACGCAGCGACACGTTGCGCAGCGCGGTGAGGTGCGGGAAGAGGTTGAAGCGCTGGAACACCATGCCGATGTCGCGCCGCTGCACGGCCAGCATCCGCTCGGGTGCGTGACGATCGGTGCCGGGGCGCACTCCGATGGGTTCCCCGTCGAGGGTGATCGTGCCCTTGTCGGCGGGCTCGAGGAGGTTGAGGAGGCGAAGGAGCGTCGACTTCCCACTGCCCGAGGGGCCGAGGAGCGCCTTGACCTGACCGGTGCGGGCCGCGAAGTCGACACCCTTGAGCACCTCGACCTCGCCGTAGCACTTGTGGAGATCGGCGGCCGCGATGAGCGGTCCGTCGGTGAGGGTGCCGGTGGGCACCGAGTCGAGGATGGTGTGGCCGCTCATCGAACGCCCGCCTCCTTGCGCTGTTCGGCGGCCGGGACGGCGACGCCGCCCAGGTCGATGGTGGGGATGGATCCGGTGTTCACGGCCGACCTCCGCTTGCGCTTGGGGCTGGTCCAGCGGTATCGCCGCTCCAGCCGGTTCTGCAGGATCATCAGGACCGAGACGATCACGAGGTAGTAGACGGTCGCGGCGGCGTAGTACTCGGCGTACCGGAAGGTCGTCGATACCCCCAGCTGCGCCGTGGTGAGCAGCTCGCGCAGGGAGATCACGCTCGCGAGCGAGGTGTACTTCACCATCGCGATGAACTCGTTCCCGGTGGGCGGGATGGCCACCCGGATGGCCTGCGGCAGGGTGACCTTGAACAGCACCGAGACCGGCTTCATCCCGAGGGCGCGGGCGGCGAGGGCCTGACCGTCGTCGACGCTCTGCATCGCCGAGCGGATGATCTCTGCCATGAACGCGGCTTCGGTGAGCGCCAGACCGATCACCGCCGCCAGGAACGGGGAGTACCAGCTCTGCCGGAACGCGGGGATCAGCTGCGGCGCCGCGTTCCACAGCAGCAGCAGCACGAGCAGGGCGGGGATTGCACGGAACAACCAGATGTACACGCGGGCGACGGCGCGCAGCACCGCGTTCTTCCCCATCGTCGCGAGCGCCAGCAGGAAGCCGAGCACGATCGCGGCGATCTGCGACAGCACCGCCACCGAGATGGAGAGGAAGGCGCCGTTGAGGAACGCCTGCGAGAAGACCTGCTGGAGGAAGATCTGGACGTCGAAGGTCATGGGGTTCCGTTCGCGGTTCGGGCGTCGAGGTCGACGACGATGCGGCCGCCGCCGTGGCTGGGGAGGGCGCGGATCGCCTCGGTGGCGGCGTCCAGGGAGATGTGGGGTCCGAGCAGGAGGTCGAGCGGCAGTCGCCCGTCGAGGTAGAGCGCGGCTATTGCGGGGAAGTCGCGCCGCGGCACGGACGAGCCGTAGTTGCAGCCGATCAGCGTGACACCGCGGGTGACGAGGTCCCAGGTGTCGATCTCGGCGGTGCCGTCCACGCGCGGCATGCCGACGAGCACGCAGCGCCCGCCCGACACGACATGGCGGGGAAGGTAGCCGGACACGGCGGGGGCTCCGATCGCGTCGAAGGCGACGTCGGCGCCTTCCGGCAGGAGGGCGTGCAGACGGTCGCGCTCGTCGCCGTCGGCGAGGACGAGGTCGGTCGCCCCGGCCGCGCGAGCAGCGTCGAGCTTCTCCGGCGAGCGATCCACGGCGACGATCCGGCTCGCACCCCGCAGCGCCAGAGTGAGGATGATGGCCTGTCCGACGCCGCCGCAGCCCACCACGACGGCGGACTCTCCCGGTTCCACCGCGGCGGTGTGCACGACGGCGCCGTAACCCGTGGTCACCGAGCATCCGACGATCGCGGCGACGGCGGCGGGGACCTCCGCGGGCAGGGCGATCGCAGCATGGGCGGGAACGACGACGTACTCGGCGAACGCTCCGACGCCCAGGTACGGCCACACCTCCTCACCCGATGCGTCGTCGCTCGTCGCGGTGAGCCCGCCGGGAAGGGTGTTCGAGACCGCAGGGCTCTGTGCGCACAGCCACGGACGATCGCGCAGGCAGGCGGCGCACGTGAGGCACGAGGCGTACCAGTTGAGGGAGACGAGGTCGCCGACGCTGAGGTCGGAGACCCCGGGACCGATCGCGTCCACCGCTCCGGCACCTTCGTGACCGAGCACGACGCGCTGACCCGTGGGCCAGTCGCCGTTGATGGCGTGCAGATCTGAGTGGCATACGCCGGCCGCACGCATCCGCACCCGCACTTCCCCCGGTCCCGGGGCGCGCACGTCAGTGGGCCGCACGCGCGGCTCGAGGTCGACGCGGTCGTCGAACACGAGCGCGTGCGAACGACGAGAGCCGGTGGCCTGGGTCGTTGTCGTCATCACGGCGCTCCTTTCGGGATCCGGTGGGTGGGCGAGGGAGGTGGGGGCGGGAGTGCGGCGCGACGGCCGCACTCCCGACCGGTCAGTCGACGACGAGGTTGGAGGCCTCGAGGTTGTACGTCTCGGCGATCTTGGCGAGCGTCCCGTCGTCGTACAGGGCCTTCAGCGCCTCGCGCAGCGGCTCGGTGACGGGGCTGTCCTTCGCCAGGAACATGCCGAACTGGGTGCTCGGCGGGAAGAACCCGCTCACGAGGCGCAGCTGGCCGTTCGAGCGCGCGACGATGTCGGCGGCGGCGACGTCGGTCTCGATGAGCGCGTCGGCGCTCCCGTTGACGACGGCCACGACCGTGTCGGCGGTCTTCGGGTACTGGTCCACCGACGTGCCGCTTCCGCACTCGGAGGCGATCTGCTCGGCGACCGTGGAGTTCTCCGATCCGCTCTGGCCCGAGATCGTCAGACCGCACAGATCGCTGTTCTTCGTGTAGTCGGTGTCGTCGTCGGCGCGGACGATGAGCGCGGGGCCGGTCTGCATGTACTGCACGCCGTCCAGCACCTCCAGGCGCGACTCGCTCATGTACAGGCCGCCGGGGATGATGTCGCAGCGCGCGGCCTGGATGCCGGGCTGCAAGCCCTCGAAGGTCGTGACCTCGAAGGTCGCCTCCTTGCCCCAGTAGGCGGCGATCGCACGGGCGGCGTCAGCGTCGAAACCGATGATCTCGCCGTCGGTGCCGTTCTCGTAGTACTCCAGCGGCGGATACTCGGGGTCGATGCAGAACGTGACGGTGCTGCTGTCGACGAGGCCGTCGGGGGCCTCGGCGCCGGCGGCGACGGAGGAGGCGTTGCTGGCGGGGGATTCCGGCGCGGTCGAGGAACAACCGGCAAGGGCGAGCGTGGCGGCAAGGGCCGCGACGCCGACGGCGGTGAGCTTCTTCATGCTGACTTCTCTCGGTCGGGTGCAAGGGTCCGCTGTGGAGCTCACGGATGACGATCATGCTAGGTACGGCGCGCCCCCGGTCCCGCCCATATCGGCGATGGGCAGCACTCCTCGTTGCGGATTCGGTCGCGAAGTCGGCCTGTTCCCGAGCAGTCGCGGACGCTCGGAGGGGTTCGGGTGCGCTTCTGTTATCGCACCCGAACAGAATCGGGCCGTAAAATCCCTGTTTCTAGAGTGTTTCGGACGGCCAGAAGCGCTGTCGGCGGCGGGATCAGGGGGTCAGGATGGAGCACGTGGCGCGTGGAACCCGATCACTCGACGACGCCCTGATCGGTCTGCTGCGCACCGACGGGAGGGCGTCGATCAGCTCGCTCGCACGCCGTCTGGGGGTGCCGCGACCCGTCGTCCGCGAGCGCCTGCGACGGCTGGTGACCGAGGGTCACGTGACCGTCACCGCGGTCGCCGATCCCGCCGTTCTCGGGCTCCAGACCCTCTGTCACCTCGCCGTGCACATCGACCGCTCACCGCGGGAGGTCGCGCACGCTCTCACCGCCTTGGCGGACACGTCGCTCGTGACGATCACGAGCGGTCCGCACGACCTGGTCGTCGAGGTACGTTCGCGCGGTCAGAGCGAGATGTTCGACGCCATCGCCCGCATCCGGGCGATCCCCGGCATCACCCACGTGACGACGCTTCTGTACGTCGACGTGCACAAGAGTCCGTACTCGTCGCTCGACAGCCGGCCTCAGCGCACCGTGCTCGATGGTCTCGACCAGCGGATCATCGGCATCCTGCAGGCCGATGGGCGGGCGTCGTTCACCGCGATCGGCCAGGAGCTGGGGATCAGCGAGTCCACTGCGCGCACCCGCGTCCGCCGTCTCGTCGCCGATCACGTGATCCGCATCACCGCCGTCCCCAAGCGCAACACCGTGACCCAGAGCCTCGCGCTCGGCATGGGGATCAACGTCAGCGGCGACACCGCCCCCCTCATCGCCGATCTGATCCGACGCTCCGAGGTGGAGTTCCTCGCCACGAGCATCGGCGCGTTCGATCTGCTCGTGACCCTGTCGGGCGACTCCCTCGAGGCGCTCCGGCGCGTGACCGACGACATCCGCAGCGCCGAGTCGGTGACCCGGATGGAGTCGTGGATCCACCTCTCGATCATCAAGGAGTCGTACTCGCCGCCCGATGCTCTGGGTGTCGCGCCCGCGACCTCCCGCGACACCGGCACTGCTTAGCAGCCTGGCCTCGGGTCACCCCTCCAGGGCCATCGCGTCGCGGATGCGCCGGTCGAGCTCATCGAGTTCGGCGAGGACCTCGAGGGCCGCCCAGACCCGGTCCTTCTTGCGACCGGTGATCTCCACCAGGAGGCCGGCGTCCACCCACTGGTCGACGACGCGATACGGCTGACTGGTGCTGGTCGCTGCGGTGGCGGCGGCGATCTCCTGTGCCGACATGACCGGGTGGTTGTAGAACGCGTCGATCAGCACGTCGGCGACGCTGCCCGCTCGGGGCTTCAGCTCGGCCCGCCACTCGTCCGGCATCGCCCTGAGCCGAGCGATGGTGGCGCGCGAGGCCACCGCGGCCACGCGTGCCGACTGGGCGAACAAGAGGATCAGCGGGCTCGGATCCCCCCGCCGATACGAGCCGAGGGCGGCGAAGTAGTCGTCGCGCCGGCAGAGCAGTCCGCCAGCGAGCGGCACGACCGCGTTCTTGGTGACACCACGACGCCGCAGCACGGCGGACACGAGAGCGCGGCCGATGCGACCGTTGCCGTCGGTGAAGGCATGGATGGACTCGAACTGAGCGTGAGCGATCGCCGCCTGGACGATTGCGGGGACGTCGTCCCGGTTGAGGTACACGACGAGGTCGTCCATGAGCGCCGCCACGCGCTCGGGCGTGGGGGGAATGTGAAGTGCACCGCGAGGCGAGTAGTCGCTGCCCCCGATCCAGTTCTGCATGTCTCGAAATCGGCCGGCATAGGCGGCCTCGACTGGGTCGTCCATCATCAGCGCCCGGTGCGCGTCCGTGAGGAACGTCACGTCGAACCTGCCTGCCTCGCCGACTGTGGTGATCAGCTCGTGGAGCGCACGGGAAGCGGCCACCATGCTCGTTGCCGAGGGGTTGCCGCGGTTCCCCGCGATCGCCTTGGCGTAATCGGCGGCGGATGCGGTGATGCGCTCGATCTTCGACGAGGCGACCGACTCACTGCGCACCATGAAGCGGCTGAGCGCGGCGGAATGCCCCTCGGCTTCGGTGTCCGTCTGTGCGACGGCGAGGAGAGCCTGCTCGGAAGCGCTCATCTCCTCGATCGACGGCCTGTAGTCGAGATCCGCGATGAAAGGGGGAATGGTCGCGTCAACGCTGTTCGTCATCCGGTCCTCGCGGGTGCCGCCGCGCATCTGCTGCCGCCAGGGCAGCGTCTCCACTCCGTGCGACGGCCACGGGGCGCTCGCGTTCCTCATGGATGCGAGTTTAGTGCCCCAAATTCGCATCTGAGGGTGCCTGATGCGAATGTGACCGGCGAGGTTCGCGTTCACACCGACGAACGCCCGGCCTGCGCGAGGGCGGACCGGGCGTTCGTCGTGAAGGAGAGTTAGTTCAGCGTGAACGTGTACGTCCGGGAGTTGCCCGCGACGTCGAACACGACGAGCGTGTTCTCTCCCTTCACCGCACCGAACGTCGGCGGCGTGAGGAAGTTCACGTCCGACCACACGTTGTCGGTCAGGTCCTTCGTCTTGCCGTTGAGCACGACCTTGTCGATCTTGCCCGCGTCGTGGAGCTTGAACGAGATCAGATCGTAGGTCTCACCGGTTTTCACGGTGAACGAGGCGCCGTCCTTGATCGTCGCGGTCGGCGGCGTCGTGTCGATCGTCACGTCGAACGTGCCGGTCTTCGCGACGTTCCCCGCGAGGTCCGACGCGTTGTACCGGATCGTGTAGGCGCCGTCGGGCAGGGTCACGGTGGCCGCGTGGGTGGCCGCGCGCTTTCCCTCCGCCGCCGTCTGCGTGCTCTTGACCAGCGTGCCGTCCTTGTAGATGTTGGCCACGACCCGCTGCAGACCGCGATCGTCCGTCGCCTCCACCCGCAGATCCAGCGTGCGGAACGGACCGTTCGTCGTCGGCGTCACCAGCGTGGCGACGGGCTTGACGGTGTCGGGGTCCAACCGCTCGGTGACCAGCGCACCGACCAGCGGAGCCAACTGGAACGCGTCGATGTTCGGCGCATCCCCGGTGGGGTTGCCCACGACCAGCGCGCCGTCGTCGGTGGTGAGGTCGAGCGGGACGTTCTGCCACCAGAAGTTGAAGTAGCTGTAGTTGTACCGGAAGTACCCCGTCGCGCTGTGGTCACCCCCGACCTCGGTGATGGTCGCCCGCCGGCTGATGCCGTCGGTGTTGTAGGGGTGGGTGGTGTTCCGGGAGGCATTGCCGAAGTGGACCAGGAAGTTGTACTGGCCCGCCTCGGTGTCGGCCGGCCGCGGGATGGTGAGCGTGCGGCCGGCGGTGAGCCACCCGACGTACTGTCCCTGAACATTCGACCCGTAGGTCGCTCCCGGCGTCTCGACGGTCGTGCCGGCAGAACGCGTCACCGACGGGTCCTCGGCCTGGATGGTGACGACGCGCGCGTCGGCCTCGACGTTGCGCACCAGCGTCACGCCCCGCACCTTCACGCCCTCGCCCGCCACCGTCAGCTCCTGGATCCCGCGGGCCACGTGCACGGTGGCCGTGGTCTGCCAGCGCCCGGAGGCATCGGCACCGATTCCGCTCAGCTCGCGATCGTTCAGCTCGACCCCGAGGTCGACCGCCTCGGTCGTCTCGTACTCGACGGTGAGGTCGTAGTAGCCGTCCTCGGCGGCACCCAGGTAGAACGCCGCCTGGCCGTCCGCACCGAGGGTCACGTGTCCGCCGAAGGATCCCGCACCCCACGACACCGTCGCGTCGCCGGAGAGGCGGGCGAGGTTCGCCGGATATGTGGACTTCTCCGCCGTAGTGGCCTCGGTGAGGTCGAAGCGGTCGAGGGCGATGTTGCTGCCGGGAAGGGCGGTCGTGCCGTCCTGGCTCGCGCGGAGCGAGAGGGCGTGCGTGCCGGCGGTCAGGGTGACGGGCACCTCGACCCGCCCCTTGTACGTGACGCTGAGCGTCGAGGTGTACTGCACGAGGTCCTCGAACGCACCGTCGACAAAGAGCGCGTGACGGCCCGACTTCATGTTGGTGCCGTCGGGGCGATCGTTCGTGCCGTACTGGATGCCCAGCAGGTACGTCCCGTCACGGGGAACATCGACCGTCCACGTCGCCGACGCGCCGGCGTTGGAGAACCCGCGCACGTCCTTGAAGCCCGACGTCGCTTGCGCGTTGGTGGCGAGGCTCGTGACCGACGCGCCGCCGGCGAGGGTGGTCGCCTCGGCCTCGACGCGGGTCTGCCAGGCCGCGTCCACCACGGGGGCGGACTCGACGGCCGGAGTGATGATCACGCGGTAGGCGTCCATCGGGTCTCCGTTGGGGACCGTGATGGTGCCGCCGCCGGAGCCGTCGAGGGCGACGCGCGTGGAGAGGATGACCGGCGGCTGCCCCGCGAAGCCTTCCTGCCCCGTGAACTGCGTGCGCTGCACCTGCACGTCGACCTGGTTTCCGAACGTCGCGGCGTCGAGCCCGGTGAAGGAGAGCTCGGCGTCGATCTCGCCGCCGCCGAACAGCACGGTCGCCGTCTTGGGATGAGCGCGAGGTAGAGGATCGCCACCTTCGGATTGAGGAGGTTTGTGAGTAGCCCCATCCGGAACAGCTTGCCGAACGAGTCGCGCGGGAGCTCGCTCGTCTCGAACAGCGACTTCCCGCCCGGGCGGAGCGTCTGGTACGCGAGCCAGAGCAGGTAGGCGGCGCCGGCGACTTTCAGAGCGATGAACAGCCACGGGACGACGAGGAACACCGCCGCCAGGCCGAGGTTCGCCATGACCATGTAGACGACGAAACCGACCGCGGTCCCGGAGAGCGACATCATGCCGGCCCGCCAACCCTGGCTGATGCTGCGGGAGACGAGGTACATCATGTTCGGGCCCGGGGTGAGAGCGAGCCCGAGTTCGAAGAGCGCGATACCGAGAGCGGCGGAGAGCGAGATCATGCGCGCTTCTTTCTGCAGACGGATCGGGCGAGCATCCCGTTCGATGTCAGACGCACTCAGTCTCCCACCCCGCCGCCTCGATGTGCGCGCGGGCCGTGGTGAAGGTGCGCCTCCGTCTTTGACCGCGGCTACTAGGATCACCAGGCATGCGTCAGGAAGATGGAACTCGAGGTGCCCTGACCATCGGCGAGCTGGCGGCTCGCACCGGCGCCAGCGTTCGATCGTTGCGCTACTACGAGCAGCATGGTCTCCTCCGCCCCGACCGTACAGAGGGCGGGTGGCGTTTCTATTCGGCGAACGATGTGCAGATCGTCGCCCAGATACAGGAACTCCTCCGCGCGGGCTTCTGCAGCACCGTTATTCGTGGGCTACTGCTCCCGCTCGAGTGCCCCGCGGAGAATGGGGGGCTACTTCGGGAAGCTTTCGCCGCGGCACGGGTGCGTCTGGAGAGCGAGCGCGACGCCATCGACGCCGAGCTCAAGGTTCTCGCAGCGCTGGAAGACCGTGTGCGAGTTGCAACTGACACGCATGTCAGGAGCGAGGATCGGGAGCATGACCGATGCACGCGCCCACGCACCGAAACAACTCCGTTTGATCATCGAGACCGACGACTTCGATAGCGCCGTCCGGTTTTTCCGCGACACGCTGGGCATGCCTGAGCAAATCGCGTTCGCGACTGAGGGCGATGACCGTGTGGCGATCCTGCATGCCGGTATCGCCACGATCGAGCTCGCTACGCCAACACACGCGGTCAACATCGATCGCGTCGAGGGCGCCCCGCACGTTCCGGGCGCGCTGCGGATCGCGCTCGAAGTGGCGAGCACCGAGGATGCGGTGACCGCCGCGCGCGAGAGCGGCTCCGAACTCATCGCTCCGCCCGTCGAGACGCCGTTCCGATCGATCAACGCTCGCGTCCAAGGCCCCGCCGGCTGGCAGGTGACCTTCTTCCAAGAGCTCGAGACGATCGACCAACGAGCAGCGCGAAACGGATTCACAACCGACGACAAGCGGAAGCGATCGCATAACGGTTGACTACCAGACGCGGGATCCGCCGAACTCCGTAGACGCTCGCGCGGCCGATGCAGACTGATTGTGAGCGGATCGATCCACTTCTCATGAGCCTGACCTCTTGTAAGTTCCACGAACAGATGTCCAAATCGGCCCGCTCCGACGGGGCAAATGTCCCAAAATCACCGCGTCGATTCCGGTGAGACATGTCCCAAACGTTTGAGTTGCGGCGTTCCGTAACCGCTCGAACTGATCCTTTACGGCGTCGAGGGCAGTTCGATGCTCAGTCGTAGGTCATCGACGCCCGGTCGGCTCGTGAAGGCCTCAGAGGATCGAGCTACTTCGGTGAAGCCGAGGGATCGGTAAAGGCGCAGCCCTGGCTCGTTGGTCGAACGAACTTTGAGCCACACGCGACTACCGCCCCCGTGTGCGGCCTTCGCTAGGGCAGCCTGGACGAGGCTGCGACCTACCCCTGTCGATCGAGAAGACGGCGAAACCCCCAGGCCGGCGATGTACCAGTCGCCGTGCTCACTCGACGTTTCTAGGACTCGGACGTAGCCAACTGGCCGACCATCGCTCGTCGCCACGATCACGTCTTCCGCTTGTGCATGGGTGGGCGGCCCGAAGAATGGACGGTCCTGTGCCCAGAGGTCGCCGGGGTCGTTGGATTCAGCCCAGCACTCGAACGAGATCTCAGCGAGTGCTCGATCATCCTCCGGCACGGCCTGTCGGAGTGTGGTCATCCACCAAGAGTAGGAGGCGCCTCGCCGAAGGCGAAGACGACCGGCTTCCGGACGTCTCGGGCGGGTGTCGGCGCCGACGCGCTGCCGCGTGACCTCGACCCGCAGCAGGGGGCTCGCCTGTGGAAGCACCTCCTGGGGATGGGCAAGGATGAGCGCGCTCAGCGAGTCGCGGCCACCTTGCAGCGATCTTCGGTGCTTTCGCCCAATCGACCCGAGCAGCGAGCGCCTTCACGAGATTCTTCGCCTTCTCGGATGGATGCTCCACTCTCGCGAGCTCGTCCTGCACGGCCGTCAACACTTCGCCGATGAGAGTCTCCTTTGCCCCCACCGTCGGGTCATCGCCGGACAAGTTCAGGGGAAAATTGACATCTTCAGCGGGAATTTACGCGTCTGTAGGTTCCCGCTCGAGATGGCGAGGAATGCCGCGATTCCACGGTAGTTGGCTGGGGTTTCGGGTTCAGGATTCCGCGAGTAGTGGCGGATTCTTACAAGAGCTCATGGCCGTCGCGGCGATCGGCTACACACCATGCAGCGTGTCCGAACCGGCAGCGACGCGCTCTCCCCGGCCGCAGCAGCGCCCCCCGACGTGAACGGGAATACTCTCGTCAATCGGGGAGCTCCGGCAGGCGTCATCCTCCGCCGGGCAGATGCTCGAGGTGCCCGATGGCCTCCTCGAGCAGTTCGGAGACGTGGTCGTCGAAGAGCGAGTAGTGGATGTGCCGGCCGTCGCGCGTGCCAAGGACCAGGCTCAGATGCCGCAGCAGCCGCAAATGGTTCGATGTGGTCGTCTGTCCGATGTGCAGCTGTTCGCTGAGGTCGGTCACGGTGCTCGGCTGAACACTCAGCGCGCTCAGAATGCGCAGCCGCACAGGTGACGCCAGTGCCTGCATGATCTCGGCGAGACGCTCAGCATCCGCTACGGACAGGGTGCCTGCTTCCCGACGCGTCTCAGTACCGGCCATGCTCACCATTGTGCCCTCCGATCACGATAATCATTCACAACTACAATATATCATGATCTTGTGATGTATCCTGGTCGCATGACTGCTTCTTCCCCGACGACTACCGCGCCCGCTGCGGAGACGCACGACCATTCCCACGGTTCGGCCCGGTGGGAGCTGTGGTTCGCGATCGCCGCGGGCGTGACCTACGCCGGCGGGATGATCGCCGAGTTCGCGTTGGGGCTGCCGATGGTCGGGTGGCCGTTGGTGTTCTTCCTCGCCACCTACTTCTTCGGTGGGTTCTTCACGTTCCGCACCGCGATCGCCTCGACGATGCGAGGGAAGTTCGAGGTCGACTTCCTCATGCTGGTGGCCGCGATCGGCGCCGCCCTCATCGGCCGGTGGGCGGAAGGGGCGGTGCTGCTGTTCCTGTTCAGCCTCGGCCACGCGCTCGAGGAATACGCCCTCAGCCGTGCCAGCAAGTCCATCGAGTCCCTGGCCGAGCTCGCTCCCCGCAGCGCCCTGGTGCGCCGCGGCGGGGACGAGCCGGTGGAGGTGCCGGTGGAGGAGATCGTCGTCGGGGACATCGTCGTCATCCGCCCGAACTCCCGCATTCCCTCAGACGGGTTCGTGATCTCCGGGGTGTCCGCGGTGGATCAGTCCGCGGTCACCGGGGAGTCGATTCCGGTGGAGAAGGAGCCGGTGGCCGACCCGGAGCGGGCGATGCGCACCGTCGACACCCTGCCCGCCGCCAACCGTGTGTTCGCCGGCACCGTGAACGGGTCCGGCGTGCTCGAGGTCGAGGTCACCGCGACCTCCGCGGACTCGACGCTCAGCAAGGTCGTCGAGCTCGTCCGCTCCGCCGACCAGGCCGCCTCCCCCACACAGCAGTTCATCGACCGGTTCCAGCGTTGGTACGTGCCCGCCGTGATCCTCGGGGTCGCCGTCACCCTCCTGATCTCCTGGCTCGCGTTCGCGCAACCGTTCCCCGACGCGTTCTACCTCGCCATGACCGTGCTCGTCGCCGCCAGCCCCTGCGCGCTCGCGATCGCAACCCCGGCCGCGGTGCTGGCAGGGGTCGCCCGTGCTGCGCGTGCCGGGGTGCTCGTCAAGGGCGGCGCCCCGCTCGAGACGCTCGGGCGGGTCAAGGCGATGGCGTTCGACAAGACCGGCACCCTGACCTGGGGTGCCCCCCGGGTGACGTCCGTCACCCCCGCCGCCGACGTGCCCGAGTCCGAGCTGATCCGCACTCTGGTCGCTGTCGAAGCGCTCAGCGATCACCCGCTGGCCGAGGCGATCGTCCGCGACCTCGAGCCCCGCGTCCCCCAGGCCGAGCGCCTCACCGCGACAGACCTGAACGCGGTCGTCGGGCGTGGCGTCACGGCGACGATCGACGGCGAGCGGGTCGACGTCGGCAACCTGCGCATGTTCGACGAGCAGCAACTCGCGCTGACCGGCACGCTCGCCGACGCGTACACGCAGGCGCGGGACTCCGGGCAGACGCTGATGATCATCCGCCGTGGCGACCGGTTCCTCGGCATCGTCGGCGTGATGGATGCGTCCCGCGCGGAGTCCGCCCAGGTGCTCAGCGCGCTCCGGGGCGCGAACGTGGGGCAGCTCGTGATGATCTCCGGCGACAACCAGCGCGTCGCCGACGCGGTCGGCCGGGAAGTCGGCGTCGACACCGCGATCGGCGAACTGCTCCCCGAGGACAAAGTCGCTCAGATCACCCGCCTCGCCGAAACCCACCGACCGATCGCGATGGTCGGCGACGGCGTCAACGACGCCCCCGCGATGGCCCGCGCCGACGTCGGCATCGCGATGGGCGCCGCCGGCTCCACCGTCGCGTTGGAAACCTGCGACATCGCGCTGATGAGCGACGACCTCGGCCGCGTCCCGTTCGCCGTGCGGCTCAGCCGCGCCACCAGCCGCATCATCCGGCAGAACCTCATCGCCAGCCTCGCGATCGTCGCGTTCCTCATCCTCGCCACCTTCCTCGGCCTGAACATCGGCGCGGTCGTACTCATCCACGAAGGCTCCACCCTGATCGTCGTCGGCAACGCACTCCGCCTGCTCAACTTCGAGCGCGGCAAAGAGCACCACGGCATCGACCACGAAGACAGGCCCACCGCTTGAGAGACTCAGCCGGCGCAGGCGACGGCCTCCCTTGCGCGGCTATGTGGCCCAGCAGGATTGCACGGTGCCGGTCGTTGCCTGCGCGACGGTCGGGATGGTCTCCACGAGTGCTCGTGTGATCTCCTCGGACGCGGGGTACTCGATGACCCGCCAACCGACGATGCCGAAGTCCTCATCCAATGCCTGCACCGCGCATGCGAACGACGTCCCAGCGGGTGGCGTGGCTTGGAAGGATACGGTCACGGTGCGCGCATCGACCAGCTCGTATCCGGTCTCGTCGAATCCGACGTCGTCGAGCGAGTTCGAGACAGTCAGCCACGAAAGCCCGGCGACAGACAGGATTGCCGCCGTCGCGACGGTGACCCAGAACACGCGGCGGCGGATGGGCCGCGGTCCCCGACCGTAGCGGTCGGCGAGCTCCTCTTTCGTCGTCACGTAGTGCGCCCTATCTGCGGCTGCGAGCATCGCGGTCGGCGAGCTCGGTGAGGCGTGCGTTGTAGGCCTCGAGCTCGGCTTCGCCGGTGCGGTCGGCGTGCCGGTCTCGCCGCTTGGTCTCGCGGTCGTCGCTGCGACTCCACTGAATCGCGACCGTGATCGCGAGGATCAGGGTGGGGATCTCACCGATCGACCACGCGATACCGCCGCCGGTGTACTGATCCTCGAGCGGTGTGACACCCCAGGTGCGACCCATCGACCCGAACCAGTCGGCGACCATCAGCCCCGACTGCATCATGATGGCGATGCCGAAGAACGCGTGCATCGCCATCACACCGATGAGCAGCAGCAGCCTGCCGGCGTAGGGAAGCCGCCACGGCACCGGGTCGATGCCGATCAGGGAGAGCGCGAACAGGTAGCCGGTGATGAGGAAGTGCGCGATCATCCACTGGTGGCCGAGGTGGTCGTACAGCGACCAGCGGAACAGGTCGGTGTAATAGAACACCCACAGTGAGCCGATGAACAGGGCGGCCGCGACGAACGGGTTCGTCAGGATGCGGGCGACGGGCGAATGCACCGCCCACAGGATCCACTCCCGCCCGCCGCGGGTGCCGTCGTCGCGTTTGCGGATCGCCCGGGCGGCGAGGGTCACCGGGGCGCCGGCGACCAGCAGCACCGGGATCGCCATCGTGAGCAGCATGTGCCCCACCATGTGCATGCTGAACAGGTAGTCCTGGTAGACGTTGACGACGCCGCCGGTGACCCAGACCAGCAGCACCATGCCGGCGACCCACATGATCGTGCGATACACAGGCCACGCGTCGCCGCGCCGGCGCAGCCGCCACACCCCGGCGAGATAGAAGAAGATCGCGAACCCGGCGAGCACCGCCCACAACATGTCCACGTTCCACGCGGTGACCCACCGTTCGATCGTGAGCTCCGGGGGCAGCGGGGCACCGGTGAGGCGTTCTGCCGGCGAGGGGATCTCGGGAAGCGGGGCCGGGTTCGGTGGCGGAGTGCGGGCCAGCGCTGCGGCGGCGCCGCTGGCCACACCCATCAGTGCCAGCTCGAACGCGATGAGCATCCAGAAAGGGCGGGATGCCGCGTCGGAGCTGCGCATCCTGCCGATCAGGCGGGTGCGGTACCACGCCCCGAAGAGGCCGAGGCCGACGAGCGCGACGACCTTGATGCCCAAGATCGCGCCATAGGGCGAGAGCAGATCGGACCACTCCTGCAGGCCGATGGCGGCGCGCACCGTGCCGGACACGGCGACGAGCACGAACGCGGCCAGAGCGATGCTCGAGTAGCGGGCGACGAGATCGGGGATGCGGCGACGGTCGAGGGCTGGACGGACGGCGATGAGCAGCAGGAGCCCGCCGAGCCACACCGCGGCGCCGATGATGTGCAGGATGAGCGCCATCATCGCCTCGTGGTGGAAGGCGTCATCGCCGGAGTGCCCCTGCGTGCCCATCGGCACGAGCGAGGCCACCGCCACCAGGGCGACCAGAAGCGTCCCGACCCAGGACCGCACGGCGAATGTCAGGACGGTGAGGGCGGCGCCGGCGACCGTCGTGATCAGCCATGTCCTGCCGACCTCGAGCTCGACGAGGAACCGGCCGAGCTGGGCACCGAACTGGGGGCCTGCGTCGATGGCCGGGTTGAACACGCTGAGAAGCGTGAGGAACCCGGTCGCGCCCGCGGCCACGGTGAACAGGGCTGCAGAGATCGACGCGGTATCGAGGGCGACGTCGAACTCGCGCTCACCGGCCCGCAGCGTGAACAAGGCGGTCACGAGCACACCGACCATGCCCGCGGCGGCGAGATTCACGACCAGTTTCGTGACCGGAAGCCCCCAGCGCACAACAGGGCCGGCGTCGCCGAGTGGGATCTGCGCAGCACCCCCACCGAACCACAACGCCCCGACCAAGGCGATGAGTGCGACCCCGCCGAGGATCGCAGGCCCTGCGACCCGCAAGACGCGAGGAGTCAATCCTGTCGCGGTCGGAGTGACCGCTGTCCGCGTTCAGTGGCATCCGCACCCGTGGTGGCGGGAATCGAGAGTATCGGGGTCATGTGCGTGCTTTCGGCTCGGGCAAGAGGGCGGGGCAGGGGTGCGGGGTCATGTGAGCCCGGAGTAGGAGTGGAGGCCCTGGAAGAACATGTTCACGATCGTGAAGTTGAACAGCACCGCGACGAACCCGATGATGGACAGCCAGGCGGAGCGGGTGCCGCGCCAGCCGCGGGTCGCGCGGGCGTGGATGTAGCCGGCGTAGAGCACCCAGATCACGAACGTCCACACCTCCTTGACATCGAAGCCCCAGTAGCGACCCCAGGAGTCGTTGGCCCAGATCGCGCCGGCGATCAGGGTGAACGTCCAGAACACGAACCCCACGATCGCGAACCGGTACGCGAGGGACTCGAGCACGTCGGCGGCGGGCAGAGTGCGCAGAAACCCAAGACCGTCGGCGCGGGCAGTGTCCGAGGATGCTCGGGTGCGGCGCTCCCGGCGGGCCTGCAGGAGCTGGGTGATGGAGATGCCGCAGGCGATCGCGAACAGGGCGGTGGCCAGGGACGCGACGAAGACGTGGATGACCAGCCACACGCTCTTGAGCGGATCCATCAGCGGAACGACCTCGACGTAGAACGAGACCGTCGCGCCACCCAGCAGCAGCACCACCATGCCGATCAGGAACGCACCGAGGAAGCGGAGGTCGTAGCGGCGCAGCACCAGCAGGTAGACGGCCACGATCAAGACCGTGCCGGTCAGCGCGAACTCGTACATGTTCGCCCACGGCACCCGCTCCGCGGCGATGCCGCGCAGGATGGTGCCGGCCAGGTGGAACAGGAACGCGAGGACCGTCAGCGACGTCCCGATCCGCGCCCACAGCAGCCGTTGACGCTGCGCGGGCGGCGTGCGAACACTGTCCACCGACCCACTCTGGGCGTTGTCCGTCTGCTGGCCCGCCCGTGCGGTAGCGCCGGCCAGGACCGGCTCCCGCTGCGGGACGCTGGCGGGGACGGAGCGCCCGGCCAGGTCGATGGTGTACGCGATGAACGCGAGCAGGTAGGTGGCGATCGCCGTCCACACCAGCAGCAGTGAGATGCCGTCGAGGGAGAGCGCGTCGGTTCCGGTCATGGCAGGGTCGTCCTCTTCGTCGTTGCGGTCAGGGGGTGCCCGCGAGCGGGGTGGCGCGGTAGATCCGTGCACATCGGTCAGCCCGCGTTCGCTTCCAGCCAGGCCAGCGAGTCCACGGCGGTTCCGTCGAGGTAGACCTCGAAGTGCAGATGGTTCGCGGTGGAGCGTCCCGTGCTGCCGACGAGTCCGACCAGCTGCCCGGCCGTGACGGTCTGCCCGGCGGCGACCTGCCGGCTTCCGGTCTGCATGTGCGGGTACACCGTGCTCACCTGTTGCCCGTTCAGCACGGACTCCACCACCACGGTCACCCCGTATCCGCCGTAGCTGTCCTGCGAGATCCGCACGACGCCGTCGACGGACGCGTAGACGGGGGTTCCGCCGGCAGCGACCATGTCGGTGCCCATATGCGCGCCGCCTCGAGCACCGAAGCGGTCGGTCACGGTGAACGGACCGCCCACCGGCCACCGCACGGCT
Organism: Microbacterium sp. TNHR37B; assembly: GCF_001620065.1. GTDB lineage: Bacteria > Actinomycetota > Actinomycetes > Actinomycetales > Microbacteriaceae > Microbacterium. The sequence continues at coordinate 1,097,820 of NZ_LQGV01000003.1, read as the reverse complement.
CCACTGCCTTGGGGCACGATGCTGTAGTCGAAGGGCACCGAGGCGACTTGTGCGGAGGCGCGGGCACGTTCTGCGGCTGCTTCTGCCGCCTTCTTCTGGTCGATCTCCGCCTGGGTGGTGGCCGAGTAGCTCTCCCGTGTGAGCTGCGTCCCAGTCGCGTCGGAGGCGACGATCAAGGATTGCGCGTCCTCGGACGCGACTTGCTGCAGTGTCGGGATCTCGAGGTCCGCCGGCTGCCAGGCGGCATACGCGGGGAGGGCGAAGGTGGCGATCAGGCCGGTGACCACCGTCAGGACCGCCAGGGAGCGCACTGGGCGCAGCGCGATTACCCGACCACGGGCGGACGTTTCTGCGGGCGGGCGCCGTGGGGGGCGGGTGGTGATGCTGGTGACTGGCGGGGTTGCGGCGCGGCGGAGGCTGCGGCGCGTGGGGGGCGTCTGGGGCTGGTCGCCGCCGCCGGGTGGGGTGGTCTGGTCAGTCATGATGTCCTGGTTCGTTTCGGATCAGATGGACACGCCGCGGTCGGCGAGGAAGGGGATGGGGTTGACCGGGGAGCCGTTCACGTAGGCCTCGAAGTGCAGGTTGCAGCCGAACGCGTTGCCGGTGTTGCCTTCGCTGCCGATCAGGTCGCCGGCGTTCACGCGTTGGCCGTATCCGACGTAGAAGCCGCCGGGGCGGATGTGGGCGTATCCGGTGCCGATCCCGCCGCCGTGGTCGATCTTGATGTAGTTGCCGTAGCCGCCGTTGTACCCGGCGTAGACGACGGTGCCGGCCGCGGCGGCGTAGATCCCCGCGCCGCATCCGCCGCTGAGGTCGACGCCGTAGTGGTAGCTGGTCGAGCAGTACCCGTTGCCACACTGGGAGCTGCGCGGCCCGAACCCCGAGGTGCGGTGCCCGGAGGTCGGCCGTGCCCACCCGGAGCTGACCACACCCCCACCAGCACCTCCCGAGGCGGCGAGCCGTTCCGCTTCGGCGCGCTCCGCCGCTCGCCGCTGCTCCTCGGCGATGCGGGCAGCCTCCACCCCGGCCTGATAGTCGGCGATGGTCTTCGCGGTGGTGTCCTCGAGGGCGGCGAGCTGGGCCTGCAGCTCGCCGAGGTGGAGGGTCTGCGCGTCCAGCGCGGCCTGCGCAGCATCGGCGGCCTGCTGCGACTCGAGCATCTTCTGCTCGGCGACCTGCTGCAGCCGGTCGCGCTCATCCCGGGCCACCACCGCCTGATCGGTCAGGCTCTGCGCGGCATCGCGGGCGGTGAGCGCCGCAGCGTAGACGGCCTGGTTGCGTTCCAGCAGCTTGTCCATCACGCCCAGCCGGGACAGGAGATCGTCCGCGGTCGCGGCCGACCCGGAGAGGAACAGCTCGAGGGAGGTGGTGTCGCCCCCGTCGCGGTACAGCTGCGCGGCGATGCGGCCGGCCTTGTTCGCCGCGTCGGTCGCGTTCTGCGCTTCCAGGTCGGCTTGGGACTGCAACGTGTCGGCGCGGATGGATGCGTCGAAGTACTCCTGCTGGGCGGTGTAGAACGCGCCGGCGGCCTGCTCGGCGGCGGTGCGGGTGCGCGCCACCTCGCCGGTCAGGCTTTGGATGAGGCCCTGGATCCGCTGCACCTCGGCAGCTTTGGTGGCCTCGTTCGCTTTCGCGGCCTGCACGTCCTCCCAGGACGGATAGGTCGCCGCGAACGCTGCCGGCAACAGCGGGCCGGCGACCAGGACGGCTGCCGCGCTCAATGTTCCCGCCGTCAGCAGAGTGCGCCGGCTCACCCCGGCCCGGAATGCGCGGCTCTCCGCGGGCGTGGGCGCGCACCCACACTCCTCCGCCGTCAGGTCACCAGGAAGGGTGAGATCGCTGCCCGTCGCCAGCGTTCGCAGCGACCAGGCCAGTCGACCTCCGGCAGGCCTCATCCGTGGCGTGTTCATGGGTGCCTCCCCGGATCAGTCGAACGATCTGCGGCGGCCGCACGCGTGCGGGCACGGTGGGAGAACCCCGCCGCGGTGAGAGCGCCGGCGGCAGCGAGGACGATGAGAGCGGTGAGCCAGGGACCGAGGATCACCGCCGGGGTGAGTCCGGTGCGCAGCGGGACGGTGGTGATCGACGCGTCAACGGTGTCGACGCCGATGCTGTCGACGGTGGTGCCGTCCGGGGTGATGACCTGGCTGGTGCCCACCGTGGAGACGTTGACGACCGCGCGGCCGGTTTCGATGGCGCGCATCCGGGCGAACGCGAGCTGCTGCAGGTTCTCGTCGGTGCCGCGGAAGTCGGCGTTGTTGGTCTGGAACACGAACACCTCTGCGCCGGCGCGGGCACCGTCCCAGATCACGGCGTCGTAGATCACGTCGAAGCAGATCGCCAACCCCACCCCGACGTCGCCGACCTGCACGAGCGGCGGGCTGCTGCCGGGGGTGTATTCGCGTTGGATCAAGCCCACCAGGTCGGGGACGATCAGCTCGTAGAACCACCGGTCCGGCACGTACTCGCCGAACGGGACCGGGTTGACCTTGTCGTGCCACTGCCGGCCCGTGGGATCCGCGGTCCACAGCAGGGACGTGTTGAAGACATCGTCGCCGCGGGTGGTGGCGGCGTTCATCAGCAACGGCGCCCCGGCCGAGCGCACGACCCGGTCCAACGCCTCGGCGGCGGCGGGATCACTGAGCGGGTCGGCGTCGACGCCGCCCTCCGGCCAGGCCAGCAGATCCATCGGCTGCCCGTACAGCGGCACCGTGGCGGCGGTCTGCGCGGCCAGGACGTCGCCGGGCACCTTGTCGTCGAAGTACCCGGTGGGGCCGTTGCCCTGCACCCATCCCACGCGGAACTCCCCGGCCGGCGCGGTGGGGAACTGCGGCGCTATCACCAGGAGAGCGGCGACGCTCACAGCAGGGTGCAACCCGAGCATGAAGCGGATGCCGCCGGCGCGGATCCACTGCACCACAGAGGCGCACAGAATGACGATCAGCAGGGACAGGCCGGTCACGCTCGTCCACGACACGGCCTCCGCGAGCGGGCCGCCCACCTGGGTCATCCCGAGGCGCGCCCACGGGAACCCGGAGTACGGCCACGCACCCATCACCACCTCACGGGCCGTCCACAGAACCCCGATCAGCGGCGGTACCGCGAGCAGCTGCACGAGGCCGCGGGCCGGATAGCGGGCGGTCCACCGGTAGGCGAGCGCGATCGGCACCGCGCCCGCGCCGAACAGGACCGCTTCCAGCCCGGCGAGGGCAAGCCACGGCACCGGGCCGAGGAACTCCCCCACCCACACCAGATGGGTCGTGTAGAACACGGCGCCGAACACAGTGCCGACCAGCAGCGCCCCGCCGATGCTGCGGCCGATCAGGGCCACCAGGGCGACCGTGACACTCACGAACGTCAACGGCCACCACCCCACCGGTGCGGAGGCGAGATCCAGCAGCAGGCCGGCGGCCGCGGATGCCAGCACCGCCGCCCACACCGGCAGCGACCATGCCGCCACGGTGCGGCGCGGCGTCTCCTGCTCCGGCGCGGCGGCCGGGGCGGGTGTCGGCAAAGGCGTGCGCATCGGTCAGGTGTCTTTCTGGTGGAGTCGGGTGAGGTAGTCGTTGTACGCGTCGAGCTCAGGGTCGCCGTGTGCGTCGGCGCGACGGTCGGCGGCGACCGCTTGGGCGGTGTCGTCGCGGAACCAGCGGTGCATGACGTAGATGAGCATCAGCAAGGTGGGGGCCTCGCCGTAGGACCAGGCCAGCCCGCCGGCGAGGCGCTGGTCTTCGATCGGGTCGATGCCCAGCGCGCTCGTCGGGCCGGCGAACCCGTCGATGAGGGTAGTGGTGGCCATCATCAGGAAGACGCCGAAGAAGGCGTGCAGGGCGGCCTCGGCGAACACGTCCAGGGCGCGGCCGCCGTGGCTCATCCGCACCGGCAGCGGGTCCGACGACAGGATCGGGATGGTGAACAGCATCCCGGCGACCAGGAACCCGACCTCGAGGAGGGTATGGCCGGTGACGGTGGACAGGATCGGATCGGCGAAGTTCGCCAGGTACAGACCGTAAAACGCGGCCAGGTATAGCGGCACCGCCAGCCACGGGCTGAGCAGCCACCGTGCGGTGCGACTGCGTAGCCCGGCGTGCGCGGCGCGGAGCACCAGGAGACCTGGGCCGTGGTGCGGGGTGGCGCGCAGCAGCAGGGTGCCGGGAGAGCCGAGGACCAGCAGCGGCGGGATCGCCATCATCAGGGTGAGCTGCTGGAACATGAACACCGAGAACAGGGCGTACCCGAAGTTCTCCACCGCCAGGCCGGTGACCGCGGCGAGGGCGACGCAGCCGAGCAGGAAGCTGACCGTCCGCCACACCGGCCAGCCGCGGCCGCGGACCCACATCCGGATCGCACCGGCCAGGTAGGCGACCGCGAGGAGTCCCGCGAGGAGCGGTAGCACCGGAGCCGGAAGCGGGGCCGGGGTGAGGAACCCGCCGAGGGTCGGCGGGGCGTCCGGGATCCACACGGTCGTCACGGTGTGTCCTTCGCAGGCTGGTCTACGCCGAGGGCGTGCGCGTGGCGGGTCGCGAACTCGTCGACGGCGCGCGCCAAAGCGGGGTCTTCGCCGCGGGCCAGTCCCGCGTACTCGACGTGCACACCATCCGGGGTGGTGCGGGCTTTCACCCAGAGCCGGCGGCGGGGCACGAACAGGCCGGCGAACAGGCCGAGGGTGGCGAGCACGGAGAACGCGAGCACCCAGCCGCTGCTGGGGTCGCGTTGGATCTGCAGCGACGCGAACCGCTTCACCGGCTCCTCCGCCGTGACCTCCTCCCAGGTGATCGTGCCCCACCCGTTCGGCAGGTCGACGGTGGCGCCGGGGGTGAGCTCAAGGGAGTCGGCGGCGGTGTCGCCGCCGGTGTGCTGGGTGAGCCCGTCGACCTCGAGCGTGTACACCGACCTCGGAGTGCCGTCGTCGATGCCGAGATCCCCGCTGAACACGTTGAGAGTCAGCACCGGATTGACCACGTCCGGGTAGACGGAGGTGAACGCGCCGGAGGGCAACACCCCCTGGGTGGGGTAGAAGAACCCGACCAGCCCGACCTGTTCGGGCAGCCCGTCCGGGATCTTGATGATGCCCAGCGAGGTCATGTTGGAGTCCTGCGGCAGGAACGGCTGCGACTCGCTGTACACCACCTCGCCGGCGGCGTCGCGGATCGTGAGGGTGGGGGCGTAGCCGTTGCCGAGCAGGTAGATGCGATCGCCGTCGACGGTGATCGGGTAGTTCACGATCACGCTCTGCGCCCGATCGTCCTGCCCGGGTTGGCGGATGGTGATGTCGGCGGAGAAGTCTCCGGCCTGGCCTGCGCCGGGGGTGCCGGGCAGCCGGTAGGAGACCTGGAAGTCGTCGAGGGTGAGCGAGTAGGGGGCAAGGCCCGTGCCGTCGACGAAACGGCCGGGGTTGAACGAGGAGTAGTCGCTGAGCGCGTTCACGAACGTGGTGCCCTCCACCACCACCCGCTGCCCGGTATACGCGAACGACCCGCCGATCGCGACCGAGACCAGCACGCCGACGAGGGCGACGTGGAAGATCAGGTTGCCGGTCTCGCGCAGGTAGCCGCGCTCGGCCGACACCGACGCGGCTCCGCGGGCGTCGTATCGCTCCACCCGGTATCCGGCCTTGCGCAGCTGCTCTGCCGCGACGTCGATCGCGTGCGCGGCCGGGTCGGTCCTCCCTTCCTCTCTCGGCAAGGTCAGTTCCCGGTACTCCGAGAGCCGCGACAGCCGGGCCGGGGTGCGAGGGGGGCGGGAGCGGAGCGCCTTGTAGTGGTGCTTGGCGCGCGGGATCACGCAGCCGATCAGGGAGGTGAACAGCAGCAGATAGATCGCGGAGAACCACGGCGACAGGTACACGTCGAACAGGCCGACCGCATCGGCGAGGGGGAACACGTCAGGGTTGTCCCGCTCCCACTGGATGACACCGTTGGGGTCGGCGCTGCGCTGCGGGAACAGGGACCCGGGGACGGCGGCGATCGCGAGGAACAGCAGCAGGACCAATGCGGTGCGCATGCTGGTCAGCTGCCGCCATGCCCACCGCAACCACCCGGTGATGCCCAGCGCCGGCTGGGTGATCTCCGTCGCGGATTCGCTGTCGGCGTGGTCGCCGGGGCGTAGCGGGTCGGCGGTGACGTCGATGCCGGTGTCAGAGCGGGAGGGGGACATTGATCACCACCTGTTGCAGCTGCGACATCAGTGCCGTCCACAGCCCGGTCACCATCAGCAGGCCGAGGGCGATGAGCATGGCCCCGCCGATGATGTTCAGGGCGCGGATGTGGCGGCGCAGGAACGTCACCGATCGGGACGCCCACCCCCATCCGGCCGCGAGGATCAGGAACGGGATGCCCAGGCCCAGCGAGTACGCGAGCCCGAGCAGGCCCGCGCGGGCGGGGTCACCGAGGTTCCACGACATAGAGATGATCGCTGCGAGCGTCGGGCCGATACAGGGGGTCCAGCCGACGCCGAGCGCGAACCCGAGAAGCGGCGCCCCGATCAGCCCGGTCCTACCCTGGGCGCGAGGGCGGAGGGTGCGCTGGGCAATGCCGAAGAAGCCGAGGAACACCAGGCCGAGGGCGATGATGACGACCCCGAAGACGCGAGTGAGCACATTGGCGTATTGCAGCAGCAGGTACCCGAAGGTGCCGCCGAGGATCGTGACGGCGACGAACACCACGGTGAACCCGGCGATGAACAATGTCACGCCCAGCAGCAGCCGCGCGCGCTCCGCCGTCACCGTGCGCCCCCCGTCCAGCGTGGGGGCCGCGGTCGTCGTGGTGGTGCTGCCGAGGTAGCCGAGGTAGCCAGGCACCAGCGGCAGCACGCACGGGGACACGAACGACACCAGCCCGGCGAGGATCGCGACCGGGATCGCGACCCACAGGGCGCCGTCGACGATCACCGCTCCCGGATTCATGAGGTGTCCTCGGCGAGGGTGTCGGCGACCAGGGTGGACAGGATCGACGCGCTGGCCAACTGCCCGATGATCCGCGCCGCGACCCGCGCCTCCTGGTCGATGACCAAGGTGGTGGGGGTGGCCTGGATCGGAGTGACCTGCGCGAACGCGAGCTTGACCCGTCCGTCGTTCACGTCGATCACGCTCGGGTAGGTGACGTTGTTGTCACGGGCGAACGACAGTGCGGTGGCTGGCTGGTCGTAGGTGTTCACCCCGAGGAACGCGACGCCCTGGTCCTGATACTCCTGCCAGACCTCCTCGAGCATCGGGGCTTCGACGATGCACGGCCCGCACGCGGCGTACCAGAAGTTCACCACCAGCACCCCGCCGCGGTAGTCGTCACTGGACACCGTCTCCCCGGTCTCGGTGACGCCCTCGAACACCACCGGCTCCCCGCGGTCGGCATCCGGGATCTCGACGATCTGGAAGTCACCGGCGATGTAGCCCTTCTCGCTTCCGTCCCGGTACTGCTGCGCGAGCGAGTCGCTGGACGTGCACCCGGCCAGCAGCAGCGCCGCGACCAGCGTCATGGCGGCAAGGACGCGGCGGCGGATCATGCGCGCTTGACCTTGATCAGGGCGCCGGCGACCAGGAACACGACCGCGGCGACCGGCTGCGCCGCAGTCCACACCGGGCCGGTGAACGGGAACGGGAACACCGGGTTCCAAATCACGGCGATCACGACGAACACAGGCAACCACCACCACTGCCGCGCCTGGATCGCGAACCACCCCACGATGACCGCGAAGATCGCGGCGACGAACAGCACAACGGTGAACCAGTCCCCGCCCATCAGTACCGGCGCGAGGAACAACACCGCCGCCGCGAGCAGCCCCGGCGCGAACGCGTTGCGCTGGTATACGGACGAGGTCCGCTGCTTCGCCATCATGACCCGCTCACCACGGAGCCCGTCGCAGGCGCCGCGCTGTCCGCGCTGACGCGGGAGCGGCGGTGTCGGGTCCACAGGCTCAGGCCGAGGACGATGACGCCGGCACCGAGGGCGACGTCGGCGAGGTTGCCGATGAACAGGTTCCCGTAGGCGAGGAAGTCGGTGACGTGCCCGACCCCGAACCCAGGGGGGGAGAACAGCCGGTCGATCAGGTTCCCGATCGCGCCCCCGAGGATCAGGCCGATCCCCATCGCCCACCATCCGGTCCGCGCCCGCGCGGCGGCGACGACCAGCAGCACCACGGCACCGACCCCGAGGAGAGTGAGCAGCCCGGTGACCCCGGCTCCGAGGGAGAGGATCGCGCCGGGGTTGAACGCGAGCTGCAGCCCAAGCAGATCCCCCAGCAGCGGGATCCGCTCCTCCTGACTCAACCCTCCCAGTGCGGCCGCCTTCGTCGCCTGGTCGACCAGGACCACCACAGCGGCGGCCAGGCACGCGACCGCGAACCGCCGGGTCTGCTCACGAACCATCAGCGGCTCCTCCTGCGTTCGCGAGGGCCGCTGATAACCCGGTCATCAGACCGGCTATCAGGAAGAGGTTTTTGGTGTCAGAAGTCGAAGAGGTCACCGAGGAACCCTTCCTTCCGCCGACGCCCGGAGCGACCGTGATGATCCCTGTCGCGGTCAGAACGGTGGTCGCCCTCGCGCGGATAGGGGGCGGTGCTGGTTTGCCGGCCGCCGCCGGCAAGGTCGGCGGCGCGGTCGATGATCTTGTCGAGCTCGCCACGGTCCAGCCAGACGCCCCGGCACTGCGGGCAGTAGTCGATCTCGACCCCGGAGCGTTCCGTGATCAGCAGGGCGGTCCCGTCGACCGGACATTTCATGAGGGGTTCTCCTTCTGTTGCTGGTCGTCGGCGGTTCCACCATCCGCGGCGGCCGCGGCCGCGGCTGCTCGGTCGCGGCGACGACGCTCTCTGGCCACCATGAGCACGACCACCAGCGCGCCGCCCAGCACGATTACGCCACTCAGGACCGCAAGGACGGGGAGGAGTTCCCCACCTCCGGATGGCCCGTTGTGAACCTCTCCGGACGTATTGGCGGCAGATGTGGGAGACGGGTCGGGTGTCTGCTCCTCGGTCGCTTCGGGGGTAGGGGCGCTGGTGGGGACGGTGACCGCTTCGACGGTGTACTGGTACTCGTTGCTGATCGGGTGCCCGTCGCTGGACACGACCCGCCACCGCACCGTGTACACGCCCGCCTGACCAGGCGTCACCGCCTGGGTGACCGTGGTCCCGTCGATGACCGGATCCCCCGATGCGATGTTCTGCCCGTCCGGGGCGACCACCTCAATGATCACGGCGCTGAAATCGGTGAGGATCTCGCCGCTGAACGTCAGCGAAATCTCCTCCGGGACCACGCTGACCGTGGATCCGGCTTCCGGGGAGGAGGAGACGATCTCATCGTGCGCGGCTGCGGGCGCCGCGGTGGCGAACAGGAGCCCGGCGGCCAGCAGCAGCGTCGTCAGAGTGGACAGGAGGAGGATGCGTCTCCGTGAGCCGGATCGGTGCGGGTGTTCGTGGTCGGTGACGGTGGTCAAGGCGGTGGTCCTTTCAGGGCCGGTTGATGATGTGCTGGGCGATCGTCGTCGCGTCTTTCCAGACCCCGGCGAGGGTGTCGGAGCCGCGGCCGCCGTACTGCGGCATCCCCGCCACGAACAGCCCGGGCAGGCCGGTCAGGGTGCGCCGCGGCCGGTCGACGCGGGCCGGTTCCGGGAGCCAGTCGTCGCCAGGGGTGTAGCCGGTGGCGAGGATCACCGAGCGGGGGGATGCCTGCGTGCCATCGGCGAAGGTCACCCCGGCGCCGGCCGCGTCCTGCACCGCAGCTGCGATCGTGACCCCGACGCGGCGCAGCTGCTCATAGCTGTCGCCGAAGATCGGCTCGGGGCGACGCTCCCGCGAGAACAGCGGCACCCTCTCCCCCGCCGCGGCGGGATAGCTCATCGCGGGGCGATGCTGCCGCCGGGTTCGCACGGACAGCGTCACGGTGTGCGACGCGGACAGTTCGCGGGCCAGCTGCACACCGCTGTTCCCGCCGCCCACGATGAGCACGTCGCCGACGGGGATCTGCTTCGGGTACAGGTACTCGCTGCTGTGCAGCACCACCCCGGGCATCGTCAGCAGAGACGCCCACTCCGGAATCCGCGGGTGCGCGGCCGCGCCCGTCGCGCAGATCACGTTGCGGGTCTGCACCTCCCCTGCCGTCGTCGACAGCAGCAGAGTCGAGCCGTTCCCGCGATGCTCCACCCCGGTCGCCTGGATGCCCCAGACCGTCTCCACGCCCAGCCCGGCTTCCACGAAGGTGAGGTAGTCCGCCATCTCGTCCACTCGCGGATGCCGGCGCTGGTCACCCAGCAGCCGCCGCGGAGACAGCGCGCTATGCCGGGCGTCGCTGAGAAGCTCCATCGAATGCCACCGTGAGGACCAGGAACGCTGCCCCGTGCTGGCGGCGTCGATCACCACAAACTCGTGCTGCGGCCGCAGCCCTTCCGCGGCCAGAGCCGCGGCAACCGCGAGCCCAGACTGCCCGGCGCCGACGATGATCGCCCGCCGATGCGTCAAACCCGCCCGCATCACCGGCCACCGTTCACCGCAGCCTGGATGGCGTTCTCGAGGTCGTCCCACTCCTGCAGCTCGAGCAGCTCACCGTCGAGGAAGAACGTCGGCGTGCTGCTCACCCCGAGCGCCTGGCCCTCCTCGAAATCCAGCTCCACCCGCTCCGCCGTAGCCGGGTCCGCCACGGCGGCGTCATAGGCGGCCATGTCCAGACCGATCTCCTCCGCGAAGCCACGGAACAGGTCGGCGCGAGACTCCTGCGCCTCACCCCACTCCGCCTGCGTCTCGAACAACCGGACATACATGTCCTCGAACCGGTCCTGCTGCGCGGCCGCTTCCGCCGCGACCGCCGCGTTCTTCGAATTGAAGTGACCGGGCAGCGGGAAGTAGCGGACCACATACGTGATCTCCCCAGCGAACTGCTCCCGCATATCCTCCACGATCGGGAAGAACGCGCCACACGCCTCGCACTCGAAGTCGAGGAACTCCACCAGGGTGACAGCGCCCTCCCCGCCGTCGTCGAGGACATGCGAGCTCTCCCGCACCACCTGCGGGGATGCGTCACCGCCCCCAGATGAAGGTGGAGCGGACTGGCTCTGATTGACAAGGACATAGATCAACGCGGCGATCACCATCACCACCACAACGGCAATGGTGACGAGCGTCGCCTTCACAGGGGTTTTCATCGGGTACTCCAAACCAAGACACGGCACAGGACAGAACCCGGGCACGCAGCCCGGGACGAAGCGCCACCCGGAAAGGGTGGCGTGCCAAATGTCAGGTTCGGGAAAGACCCAACTGCGTCAACGAAAAGACAATCGGGTGAGCACGGGCAGCCGGCGCCGGAAGCAGCGAAGGCATCCGTGGCCCGTCACCGAGAACCGGAGGCATCCGCCGACGCCACAACCCCCGCAGCACCACCATGAACGTCAGCCCGCACAACACGCCCAACATGCACAGCGCAGCGCCCACCAACGCGTTCGGCCCAGAAACGACGCCACCGGCGACCGCCTCATGCTCGACTGGGGCGTCTGCCACGGGCTCGACGTGGGGGTCCATGAACCCAGAAATCACCAGCGGAACAGGAGTCGAACCGTCCGCCTCTGTGTGACCCGTCGCTGCCAGACCCAACATCAGCAGCAGCGCCAAACCGACGCTGGTAATGAGCCTCATTATCAACAATTGCTCATTCAGCGTCGTGGAGCGCGGAGTCCGGGCCGAAGAGACCATCGCCCACAGCCTACCGTACGCACCTAAACCCATTCGGAGCCCGGTTCACCCGAGCACGGGAGCGCCGGCAGCGCCGGCCGGGTCCGGCGCGGCTAGCCGGTAAACCAGGACGATGACGACGGCAACGGTGGCGAAGGTGGCTTTGATGGGGGTCTTCACAAGGGCCGGTTCCAAGTCGGGCGGTGTTCTGCCACCGCGGGGCGAGGGGTCGGTGGTCAGGCGTGGGCGGGTTCGGGCTGGCGAGCGGGCACCGTGGCGAGTTGCCGTAGCGCAGCGGGGCGACGGGCGGCGCGGACGCCATTGAGGATGACGACGACCTCGGCGATCTCATGCACCAGCACGACGCCGGCGAGCCCGAGGATGCCGAACAGGGCGAGCGGGAACAGCGCGACGATGATCGCCAGAGCCAGACCGATGTTGGCGGTCATGATGCGTCGGCCGCGGCGGGCGTGGGCGAGGGCGCCGGGGATGAGGCGGAGGTCGTGGCCGATGAAGGCGACGTCGGCGGACTCGATCGCCGCCGCGGAGCCTTTCACACCCATCGCGATCCCGACCGTCGCCGTCGCCAGTGCCGGGGCGTCGTTGATGCCGTCGCCGACCATCGCGGTCGGTTGCTGCGTGACGAGCGCCTCAATCGCGGCGGCCTTGTCGGCGGGCAGCTGCTCGGCGCGAACGTCGGTTACGCCCGCCTCGGCGGCGATGGCGTGGGCGGTGCGGGTGTTGTCGCCGGTGAGCATGATGGTCTCAATGCCCTGCGACTGCAGCATCCGGACCGTCTCGGCCGACTCCGGGCGCAGCTCGTCCCGCACGCCGATCAGGCCGGCGATCTGCCCGTCCGCCTCGACCACGACGACGGTCATGCCCTGCGCGGCAATCGCCTCCGCGTTCAACTGCTGGCCGGCGGGATGGAGCCAGCGGACATTGCCGACCCGGATCGCCCGGCCGTCGACGGTCCCGGTGATGCCATGCCCGGCCTCCTCGACCACCTCCGTTGCGGGGCTGGCGACGGGTGCGGCCGCGATGATGGCCGCGGCGAGGGGGTGGGTGCTGGTGGCCTCCACGGCGGCGGCCCAGGCGAGCAGGTCGTCGCGGGTGATACCGGGTGCGGGCTGGACGTCGACGACGGTGGGCTCGTTGCGGGTGAGGGTGCCGGTCTTGTCGAGGGCGACGGCGCGGATCGTGCCGAGCTGCTCGAACGCTTCACCTGACTTGATGACGACGCCGAACTTTGACGCCGCTCCGATCGCGCTGATCACCGTCACGGGCACCGCGATGGCCAGCGCGCACGGGGATGCCGCAACCAGGACGACGAGGGCGCGTTCGATCCAGGTCCACGGGTCGCCGACCAGCAGCCCGAACAGGGCGACCACGGCAGCGGCGATCAGGACGACGGGAACGAGCGGCTTCGCGATCCGGTCGGCGAGGCGTGCCCGGTTGCCCTTGCGGGCGTGGGCCTGCTCCACGAGGGCGACGATCTGGGTGAGGGAGTTGTCGCGGCCGTCCGCAGTTGCCTCGATCCGCAACGTCGCCGCCCCGTTGACCGAACCGGCGGCGACCGGATCGCCGGGGCCGACCTCGACCGGGATCGACTCGCCCGTGATCGCCGACGTGTCCAGGCTCGACCTACCCTCCACGACCACGCCGTCTGTGGCGATGCGATCGCCGGCACCGATGACGAGGATGTCCAGCTCACGCACGTCCGCGGCGGGGATCGTGACGTCGCTGGTTAGGCGGGAGACGCGGACAGTGTCGGGGATGAGGGACAGAAGGGCGCGCAAGCCTTCCTTGGCGCGGTCCATCGCCCGGTCTTCAAGCGCCTCGGCCAGGGAGAACAGGAACGCCAGGGTCGCGGCCTCGCCAACGTGGCCGAGCAGGACCGCGCCGATCGCGGCGATGGTCATCAGCAGCCCGACCCCGAGGCGACCGCGGATGAGGCGGCGGATCGCGCCGGGGACGAAGGTGTAGGCGCCGGCGAGCAGCGCCGCCCACTGCAGCACCAGCGCCGGGATGTGCAGACCAGTCCACTCGAACGTGTATCCGGCGAGGAGGAACAGCCCGGACAGCGCGGAGGGAAGCAACGCGAAGTCGCGCCACCAGGGCGGGCGGACCTCCGGCTCCTCGTCCGCCTCGGTGGGGGTGGTGGCGAGGTCGGGGCCGCAGCAGGCATCGCCCGCATCGTGCACCGCGCTTGGCGCCGCGGTCTTGGAGGAGGGTTCCGCGGCGCAGCAGGCGTCACCGGTCGAGAGCGGCCGGGACAGTTCGATGCGCCGGACCGTACCGGGCTTGCGCGGCTCGTTGGGGCCGCAACACTCTTCGCTCACTGCACGCTCTCCTTCGTTGCGGGGGCGGGCGTCTGCTCTAGGAACGTGAGCGCGGCCAGTGCGTCATCGGTGCCGGTAACGGAAAGGCGCAGGTCGGGGTGGGTCGTGTCGATCGCCCAAGTCGCGAACGCGCAGCAGGACTGCTCGGTGCGGACCAGCTCCGTCAGCCGGGCGGTCGCGTCGTCGATCTTTGGGTAGTGGACGGTGATCTGGGCGGCCGTCCTGTCGATGTCGAGGAGGTAGTCGTCGTTGAATTCCTGCCACGCGGCTAGCTGTGCAGCACCAGCGCCGGGCGTCAGCGTGCAGGCCACCGGCAGCAGGTCACGGTCGATGAGGCTCATGCGCAGCACTCGCACTGATCGTCCATGCACGGGGCGCCCTCGTCGACGGCGACGACCGCCTCGAGCAGCTGTCGCAACCCCTGGGTCAGATGCGGGTCGGCGATCTCATACCGGGTGCGCCGACCTTCCGGTGTGGCGACGATCAACCCGCAGCCCCGCAGGCACGTCAGATGATTCGAGACGTTCGTGCGGGTCAGCTCGAGATCTCGTGCCAGCTCAGCCGGGTAGCCGGGAGCGTCCAGCAGTGTGAGGAGGATCCGGGAACGGGTCGGGTCGGCCATCGCCCGACCCAGCCGGTTCATCACATCGAGGCGAGAAGTAAGAGTCAGCACAGGCTGACTATACATTCTCCGCTGTACTAATGCGAGGGCGGATGAGTCGCGGTACCCCGGCGACCATGACCACCATTGCGACGAGCTCCACCAAGGTCTGAGTCACTACAACCAACGGCGTCAGAGCGAAAGATGCCGGCAGCGCGAGAGCGAGCGGGAGCACGACCAGCGAGTTGCGGGTGACCCCGCTGAACGTGGCCGCCCGGCGGCTGGGAACATCCAAGCGTGCCGCGCTCCCGAGGAGCGCACCGAGTGGTGCCACGATTAGGACGAACACGACGAACACGGGAACCGCGATTAGCAGCTGGCCGAGAGCGCTGCTCACGCCGAAGACCTGCGAGCCGATCACCACGGCGAGAGTCAGCATCATCAGCGGCACCATTGCCGCCAGCACCACGCCCTCGATCGCGCGGCCGGCACGGAACCGTTTCGCCAGCAGCTGCGTGGCGGCGGCGAGAACGAGCGGCAGCACGATCAACAACAGAAATGCCTCCACGAACGGATGCGGGTCGAACGCACCCACCACCTCGGCGCCGGCCATCAGCCACAGGTACACCGGCAGCAACACGATCTGCAGAAGCATCAGCAGGGGCGTGGCAGCAAGCAGCCGCGCACGTGCACCGCCAGCCAGGCCAGTGAACACAATCACGTAATCCACACACGGCGTCAGCAGCACGAACAACACCCCAACGAGCACCGCCTGATCAGCCGCCACGGCGCGACTCAACCCGAACACGACCACCGGCACGACGACGAAGTTCAGGACGAGCACGACGCCCAGGAACCGCCAATCCGTGAAGGCCCGGCCGATCGCCGTGAACGGCACCCCCAGGAACGTCGCGTACAGCAACAACCCGAGCACGGGATTGATCGCCGACTCGAGCGGATCCGCCACCGCCGGCACGAGTAGACCGACCACCGCACCCACGGCGATCGCTGCGAGGTAGAGCACTACCTGATGCCGCTCCCACCACTCCACAGCTGTGCACACGAGCACAAGCCTGTCGAATGTAGCCGGTTCGCCCCTAATCGAGTGAGCGAGTAACCCTTCACCCCCAGCCAATGGCAGGACTGCTAGGTGCATGCCAACTACCCGCGGAATCTGTCATTTCGGATAGGAACCGACACGGCACTTACACGCATCGTTCTCACCAATCTTTCGGATCCGCCACTTGTCCGCCACTTCATCTAAGAATCCGCCATCTTCGCCGAGAACCTACAACTACCTGTAGGTTCCCGGTCAAGGTGGCGGAGAACTCGGGGATTCCACGCTAATTGGCAGCAGTTTCGTCAGCAGGATTCCGCGCGAAATGGCAGATCCCTACATAAGAGTAGGAAGTCCACTTAGACTTGACGTCCGCCGCCGCCGTCCGATCGCCCGCGCGATCATCCTCCCGTGCTGGGGGTGAACGCGCGGTTCATGACTGGTATCCGAGCACAGTGGTCATGCCGGTCTCGGCGTGGTAGATGTTGTGGCAGTGCGCGACCCACTGGCCGGGGTTGTCGGCATCGAAGTCGACCGTCAGGGTCTGGCCCGGGAGGATGATGGAGGTGTCCTTCCGGGGGCCGCCGTTCGCGTGCTGGTAGGTGTGGCCGTGCAGGTGGAACGGATGCCACATCTCGGTGTCATTGCGGATCCGCAACTGCACCCGCTCCCCCCTACTGATCGCGTGCGCGTTCCGCAACGGGTCGTTCATGTCGAACCGGCGCCCATTGATCCCCCAGTCGTACGCCTCCATCCCCCCGGTCAGCGCGAGGTGCACGACCCGGTCGGGGGATGCCTGGTGGAGGGTGACGGAGGCGGTCGCGCTCAGTCCGGCAGCGGTGCCGACCCTGCCGGTGCCGAGCTCGGCGACGGGGACGTCGCTGGCCGGAGCCGTGCCAGCGGCGGTGCGAACGAGCGCGAACGCGCGATCCTGCTTGCCTTCCGCGTCGGCGACGACAGGGAACACCCCATCGTCCAGGGTGACCTGCAGGTCGTAGCGTTCGCCCATCCCGATCAGGACACTGTCGACCTCGACAGGATCCACCGGGAACCCGTCGGTGTGGGTGATCGTCAGGGTGTGGCCGCCGATCGCGAACCGGAACGCGGTGTCGCTGCCGGCGTTGATGACACGGATCCGCACCCGGGCACCAGGAGTGCCGGTGAATTGGGCGGGGTCGGCTTTGGGTTTGCCGTTGATGAGGTAGTGCGGGTAGTAGACGTCGCCGGCGTCGCCGCCGAGCAGGTCGGAGGTGGCGCCCATCAGCAGGTTCCCCATCCGCATGAACATGTCGCCCATCCCGCCCATGTCTCCCATGCCCTTCGAGAGGTCGGTGAGGACCTGGTCCGGGGTGGCGGTGACGCCGTCGAGCCAGTCGTCGAGGATCAGCACCCATTCGTCGTCCCACGTCACCTTCTCGTCCGGGTCGTCGATGATGAGCGCACCGTAGAGGCCGTGGTCCAGTTGCGGGCCGACGTGGGGGTGGAACCAGTAGGTGCCCGGATGCGGGGTGACGAACTCGTATGCGAACTGTCCGCCCGGGGCGATGGGGGCTTGGGTTACCGGAGGGACCCCATCCATGTCGTTGCGGAGGGCAAGTCCGTGCCAGTGCACGGAGGTGTCCGCGTCGAGCTGGTTGCGGACGGTCGCTTTCAGCGTGTCGCCTGCGGTGAGCCGGATTACCGGGGCGGGGATACCTCCGAACGCCCAGGTGGCGGCGGCGGTACCGGCCAGGTCGAGCGTGGTGGGGGCGGCGGTGAGGTCGACGGTGGTGACTCGGCCGGTGCCGCCGCGGTTCTTCTCCGTGCCGGACACCGCTGCGCCGGTGGGTGTCACCCATTGCGGCGCGGGGGTGCAGGAGGCGAGCACGGCTGCCGCGACGGCGCCCAGTCCGAGTCCGAGCACACCTCGTCGGGTCAGCAGCATCGGGGAGGACGGTGTGGGAGAGAGCGGACGGTCAGGCATGTTCGGGCTCCTTCTGCATGGTCGTCGCAGCGGGCGCCTGGGCGGGCAGGCGGAGCCGCTTGAGGAGGAGGGCGTTGACGGCGACGATCACGGAGGAACCGGACATCGACAGGGCGGCGATCTCCGGGGACAGCATGATCCCGAACGCCGGGTAGAACACGCCAGCGGCGATGGGGAGGGCGGCGGCGTTGTATCCGATGGCCCAGCCCAGGTTCTGCCGCATCTTTCGCAGTGTGCCCTTGCCGATCTTGAGTGCGATCGCAACATCGAGCGGGTCCGAGCGCATCAGGACCACGTCGGCGGTCTCGATGGCGACGTCGGTGCCGGCGCCGATCGCGATGCCGAGGTCGGCCTGGGCGAGGGCGGGGGCGTCGTTGACGCCGTCGCCGACCATCGCGACCTTCTTGCCCGTCTTCTGCAGCTCGGCGACCTTCGCGGACTTGTCCTCGGGGAGCACATCCGCGATCACGGTGTCGATGCCGAGGAGAGCGGCGATCCGGTCGGCGGTGGGCTTGTTGTCCCCGGTGAGCATTGCGACCTCGACGCCCTGCTCGTGGAGAGCGTCGATCGCGGTCTTTGCGGTGTCCCGGGGTGCGTCGGCGAGACCGATGATCCCGGCGACTTGCCCGTCCACGGCGAACAGGATCGCGGTGCGGCCGGACCCAGCCAGGTCCTGCTGAGCGGCCTGCACCCCGCTGATGTCGATCCCCTCCCCGGTGAGAAGGCGCGGGTTGCCGAGGACGACCTGTCGACCGTCGACGGTGGCGATCGCGCCCTGCCCGGTGACGTTTCGGAACGCGGTCGCGGTGCGACGGGGGACGTCGCGGGCGTCGGCGTAATTCACGATCGCTTTCGCCAGAGGATGCTCGGATTCCCGCTCCAACGCGACCGCGAGGGAGAGAGTCTCGAGGTCGTCGCCGCCGACGGGGATGTAGTCGGTGACCTCCGGCTCCCCCTTGGTGAGGGTGCCGGTCTTGTCGAACACGACCGTGTCGATGTGGGCGGCGGTTTCGATCCCGGAGGCGTTCTTGAACAACACGCCCCGTTTCGCGCCGAGCCCGGTGCCGACCATGATCGCCGTCGGGGTGGCGAGGCCGAGCGCGTCGGGGCAGGTGATGACGACGACGGTGATAGCGAACAGGATCGCCATCGGGATTGCAGCGCCGGCGAGCAGCCACACCAGGAAGGTGAGGGTGCCGCCGATCAGGGCGACCAGGACGAGCCAGAACGCTGCCCGGTCGGCGAGGCGCTGCCCGGGGGCTTTGGAGTTCTGCGCCTCTTGCACGAGCTTCACGATCTGCGCCAACGCCGTGTCCGAGCCGACTTTGGTGGCTGTGACGCGGAGGGTGCCGACGGTGTTCACGGTCGCTCCGATCACCTCCGACCCGGGCGCTTTGTCCACCGGCATGGACTCGCCGGTGACCATCGACTCGTCCACCTCGGACTCTCCGGATTCCACGACACCGTCGGTGGGGATCTTGGCCCCCGGCCGCACCAGCATCAGATCCCCCGGGACGACCTCGCTGGTGGGGATCTCGACCTCCTGCCCGTCACGGATCACGACCGCCTGCGAGGGTGCGAGCTCCAGGAGGGTGCGGATGGCGTCGTTCGCGCCGCCGCGGGCGCGCATCTCCACCCAATGCCCCAGCAGCACGAAGGTGGCAAGCACCGTGGCGGCTTCGTAGAACACTTCACCGCCGCCGGTGAGGGTGACCGCGAGGGAGTACAGCCAGCCGGCGCCGACACCGACCGCGACGAGCACCATCATGTCGAGGGTCTTCGCGCGCAGCGCCCGGTAGGCGCCGTCGAAGAAGATCCACGCCGAGTAGAAGATCACCGGCAGCGACAGGATCAGCATGAACACGTCATCGCGCAGCCCGAACGGTGCCGGCACCTCGAATCCGATCACCTCCCGCCCGATCGGAGACCACAGGGTGATCGGGATCGACAGGATCAGCGCGACCAGGAACCGGTTGCGCATGTCGCGGATCATCGCGTCCATCGACATCCCGCCGTGATGCCCACCGTGGCCCATCATCTCCTGCGCACTGTGACCCGACGCTGCACCATGATCGTGCCCACCCGCGGCCGCGGTGTGACCGGCGTGCTCGACGTGGTGACCGGCATGCTCACCGTCATCCGCCGTCGCCGACGGGGCGTGCGTGTGGTCGTGGCCAGCGGCGTGATCGTGGACGGGGTCGTCGTGATAGCCCGCAGGACCCTTATGGCCCGCGTGGCTGGCGTGACCCGTGGCATCCGTGTGGCCCTCGTGCGCGTCGTGACTCGCGTGCGGTTCTTGTGCGCCCTCAGCTGCGGGGCCGTGGTGGGCGCTGTGGTCGTGCGCACCCTCGTCGTGCGGGTCGTGCGCGGGGTCGCAGATATGGTCGGGGACGGACTGGCCGGCGCAGTGATACCCGCAGTCGATGACCCACTGCTGCAGGTGCGCGACCGAGGTGGTCTCGGGGTCGTAGGTGACGGTCGCGGTCTGCGAGACCGGGTTCGCGTCCACGGCGATCACCCCGGGTTGGCGGCTCAGGTGGGCTTCGGTGACGTTCTTGGAGGTCGCGCGGATCATGCCGCTGACCTGCAGGGTCACGGTTCTGGTGTCGCTCATTTCGGTTCCTTCCCGAGGGTGGGGTCGGTGGTGTCGGGGTGGGGCCATTGCCAGTCGGCGACGGCGGGGATGTCGGTGCCGTGCTCGCGGGTGTGGGCGCGGGCGTGCAGGCGGGCGTCCTGCAGCTCCTGCCGCAGGCCGGCGTGGCGGGCGGCGAGGCCCGGGACGTGGTCGAGGACGTCGATCGCGAGCCGGTACCGGTCGAGGTCGTTGAGCATGACCATGTCGAACGGGGTCGTGGTGGTGCCGCGCTCCTGGAAGCCGTGCACGTGCAGGTTCTGGTGCCCGGCGCGCTTGTAGGTGAGTCGGTGGATCAGCCACGGGTAGCCGTGGTAGGCGAAGATCACCGGCTTGTCGGGAGTGAAGATCGCATCGAACTCCCGGTCCGGGAGACCGTGCGGGTGCTGGTCCTCGGATTGCAGCCGGGTCAGGTCGACCACGTTCACCACCCGCACTCTCAGGTCGGGGATGTGCTCGCGCAGCAGCGCCGCCGCGGCGAGGGTCTCGAGGGTGGGGACGTCGCCGGCGGCGGCGAGCACCACATCCGGCTCGGTGCCTTCGGTTTCGGTGCCCGCCCACGGCAGGATCCCGAGCCCGCGGGTGCAGTGCTCGATCGCCTCGTCCATCGTCAGCCACTGCGGGGCGGGCTGCTTCCCGGCGACGACGACGTTGATGTACCCGGCCGAGCGCAGGCAGTGGTCGTAGGTGGACAGCAGCGTGTTCGCGTCGAACGGCAGGTAGACGCGGACGATGTCGGGGCTCTTGTTCAGGGCGAGGTCGATGAACCCGGGGTCCTGGTGAGAGAACCCGTTGTGGTCCTGCCGCCAGACGTGGCTGGAGAGCAGGTAGTTGAAGCTCGGGATCGGGTCCCGCCACGACACCTCCCGGGCCGCTTCGAGCCATTTGGTGTGCTGGTTGAACATCGAGTCGACGATGTGGGTGAACGCCTCGTAGCAGTTGAACAGCCCATGCCGGCCGGTAAGGACGTAGCCCTCGAGCCAGCCCTGGCACTGGTGCTCGCTGAGCACCTCCATCACCCGCCCAGTCGGGGCCAGGTGCTCGTCGACGGGCTCCACGGCCGCGTTCCACTGCTTGCCGGTGGCCTGGTAGACGGGTGGGGCGAGCCGGTTGGAGGCGGTCTCGTCCGGGCCGAAGATGCGGAAGTTGTCCGGGTTGTCCCGGATCACCCCCGCCAGCCACTCGCCCAGCACGCGGGTCGCTTCCCCGGTTCCCGCACCCCGCTCGGCCGGGTCGACCGGCTGCGCGTGCTTGTGGAAGTCCGGGAGCCGCAGCGGGACGGTGAGTTGTCCGCCGTTGCCGGCCGGGTTCGCGCTCATCCGCCGATCCCCGTCCGGGGCGATCGCGACCGTGGCCGGGCGGGGGGCGCCGGTCACGTCGAACAGCTCGTGCGGGCGGTAGGACGCCAGCCAGTCCTCGAGGATCCGCAGGTGCTCGGGATTGTCGCGGACCTCGGCGAGCGGCACCTGGTGTGCCCGCCAGGTGCCCTCCACCGGCAGACCGTCGATGATCTTCGGGCAGGTCCACCCCTTCGGGCTGCGCAGCACGATCGCCGGCCACGCCGGCCGCCCCTCCAGCGTCCCGGCCGCCGCGGCGGCCTTGATGTCCGCGATCTCATCCAGCACCGCATCCAGGACCGCCGCGAACGTCGCGTGGGACTCCTGCGGGGTCTCGCCATCGAAGCCGACCGTGACGACGTGGGGGTGATGGCCGTAGCCGCGCAGCAGCGCGACCAGCTCTTCCTCGGGGATGCGGGACAGCACGGTCGGGTTGGCGATCTTGTACCCGTTCAGATGCAGGATCGGCAGCACCACCCCGTCATGGGCGGGGTTGAGGAACTTGTTGCCGTGCCACGCGGTCGCCAGCGGCCCGGTCTCCGCCTCCCCGTCACCGATCACGCAGGCGACCAGCAGGTCGGGGTTGTCGAACGCGGCCCCGTAGGCGTGCACGAGGGAGTAGCCCAGCTCCCCGCCCTCGTTGATCGACCCGGGCGTTTCCGGGGACGCGTGCGAGGGGATCCCGCCCGGGAAGGAGAACTGCCGGAACAGCGCCCGCAGCCCCTCTTCGGTGCGGTCGATGCCCGGGTAGCGTTCGGTGTAGGTGCCGTCGAGGTAGGCGTTGGCGACCATGCCGGGTCCGCCGTGCCCGGGCCCGGTCACGTACAGGGTGTTCAGGTCGCGGTCGCGGATGGCGCGGTTCAGGTGGGCGTAGAGGAAGTTCAGGCCCGGGGTGGTGCCCCAATGCCCCAGCAGCCGCGGCTTGATGTCGTCCCGGCTGAGGCGGTGGCGCAGCAGCGGGTTACCCTGCAGGTAGATCTGCCCGATGCTCAGATAGTTCGCCGCCCGCCACCACGCATCCACCGCCGCCAACTGCTCGGCGGTGGCATCAGTGGTGCGGTGCGCCCACGCGGGGGGTGCCGGTGTGGGGGTCATGGTCGGTCTCCTTCCGATCCGCGACCGCTCGGGTCGCGCCAGGTGCGAATGACGGTGGTCATGGTGTTGCCGCCGGGATGAGAACGGTGGCGGTGGTGTCGCGGATCCAGACCACGCCGCGGTCATCGACCAGGACGATCGCACCGTCCCCGGTGACCCCGAGGGCGTGGACGGTTCCCGTGGTGGTGCCGACGTTCTCCCAGCCGGTGCCGACTAGGCGTCGCAACGTCCCGTCGGTGTCCACTCCGACCACCCCACCGGTTGGGTCGGTCTCCACCAGGTACAGCACTGGCGCGTCCGGCGCCGGGGTGAAGGTGGCGCCACCGTCGGTGCTGTGCTGCAGCCCGTCCTGGGTGGCGGCGTACAGGGTGCCGTCGGTCGCGGCGGCCAGGTCGACGGCGGGCAGCTCGGCACCGTCCGCCCAACTCTGCCCGCCGTCGCTGCTGGTGCGCAGCAGCAGCCGGGAGGATCCGATCCCGTACAGGGTGCCGTCGCCGGTGACGGTGAGGACGTGGAAGTCCTCTTCCCCGGTGAACGCGACCGGTTCCCACGAGGCGCCGGCGTCGAGGCTGCGGATGATGCCGAGGTTGGGGGCGCCGAGCTCCGCCGGGGTGGACGGGCCGGGGTGCCCGGACGCGTAGAGCGTGTCACCGGTAGCGGTCAGTCCCATCGCGTCCAGGTCGATGCCACCGACCGGGCCGGTGACGGTGCCGTCCTCGCCCAGCGTGTACAGGCCGGTGTGGGTGCCCAGCAGCACGGTGCTGTCACCGGCGTCGACGATGCCGTGCACATGCCCGAACCCGGCCGCGGTGCCCGCGGGGGCATCGGGCTCCGCAGGGGTGGTGCTGCAGCCCGTGAGCAGCAGCGCGACGGTGACGGTGGCCGTGATCGCCAGTCTGCGGGTGGTGGGAGAGATCATGAACGGAGGTCCTTTCCGTGCGGGTACGCCGGATACCGGTGACCGCACAGGGGTCGAGGGTGGGGCCTCGGACGGGACCGGCATCGGGAGCGCGGGTCCCGTCCGAGGGGTACCGGGTCAGAGGCTGGCGAGGATGTCCTGCATCGTGGTGATCTCGGCGGTCTGCCCGTCGATGATCTGCTGCGCGAGGGCGGCCACGTCCGGGTTCTGTCCGTCGGTGAGCACCGACTGCGCCATCGTCACGGCGCCCTGGTGGTGAGCGATCATGCCGTTCAGGAACAGGCGGGTCGCCTCGACCCCGGTCGCGGCATCCAGAGCGGCCATGTCGTCCTCCGACATCATCCCGCCGCCCATGTCCATGCCGTCCATCCCGGACATGGAGTCGTCGTACGGGACGCCCCACTCCTCCAGCCAGCCCTTCATGGTCTGGATCTCCGGGTCCTGTGCGGCCTTGATCTGCTCGGCGAGGGAGACGACTCGCTCGTCGATGCCGTCTTTCGCGAGGATCTGATCGGCCATCTCGATGGCCTGCTGGTGGTGCGGGATCATCATGGTCACGAACATCTCGTCCGCGGCGTTGAACGCGGCGGCGGACTGGGAGGGGGCGGTGCTGGTCATCCCCCCGGGTCCGTGGTCCATGCCGGGCATGGTGCCGTCGGTGGGGGCGCAGCCGGCGAGCACGAGCACGGTGGCCAGGGCGCCGGCGGTCAGCGTGAGAGTACGAAAACGCATCAGGGGTGTCCTTGTCTATTCAGTCGGTGAGGGTCTGATTCAGTGCCCGGGAGGGCAGGGTGCAGCATCCCCGGCAAGGGTCGCCGGGGTTCAGGCGGAATCAGGTGCGACTGATGGACAGGACAAGCAGTGAAGGCGGGCGGGGATGCGGCAATCCGACCAGCAGAGTCCGGGTATGGGAGCGCGAGCGGGCTACGGCGTATGTGAGAAGGGCACGGGACGTCGGGGCGAGCAGGACGATCACCGCGGCCAGCAGCGCCAGCACGCACACCATCATCAGCATCGAGTGATCCGGCATCCCCGCAGGGCTGCCGCACCCGTCCTGGCAATGCCCTCCAGCGCCCTCCGCCGCAGCTGCGGTCATCGGCGTATCGTCGGCGGCGGCTGGTGCGGAGCCGACCTGGCTGTGCGTGCTCATCGCGCTGGTCTCTGATGCCAGGGCGGGCTGGTGGGAACCGGTCAGGACGTGCATGGACAGCAGCCCGGTGATGATCGCCAGGGCGATCGGAGCGGCCAGCAGGAGCCGTCGCACCCCGGGGGTCAGACGCGCGTGCGAGCGAATCACGTTCACGACCGACCTCCTTCCCGTCCAGGGTAGCGGTGCCTTGCCTCCGCGACACGGTCAGAACACCACGCACGGGAGCGGGTGCCCCCTACCACTCAGCATATACCCATCCGGGGTATCCAGGATGGGTATCGCTTCGGGGATGGCTACCCGCCCGGGGTATGCTGGGCGTGATCGAGGAAGGGGCGTCGACGGTGAACCAGGTGGTGGCGCGACGGCGGGCACTCGGGTCCCGGCGTGCCCTGTGGTTCTACCTGGCCGCGGTGACCGCGATCATCGCGGGGCTGCTTGCGATGCATTCGCTGAGTCTGGAAGAGGACCAGGCGGGCACTGTCGTGTCCGCCTCCGCAGTCGTTGCGGCCCCCGATGCCGCCGCTGATGTCCTGGTCAGCGGGGTGGTGACGCCCTCGTGCGATGAGACGGTCTGCGGGACGTCTCATGCTTTCGCTGCCGTGACGTGTCTGCTCGCGTTGCTGACCCTGCTCATCCTGGTGCTCCCGGCCCGGGACGGGTGGATGTCGCTGCTGGCGTGGCTGCGATCCCTCCCCGGCAGGTCGAGCTCGTTCACGTCCGGGTCGCCTCTTCTGCGGCCCTCCCTGATCGTGCTGTCGATCAGCCGCACCTGATCAGCACCCCGCCCGCGCCCGCCGCCTGAGCCGCCGCCGGCGCGTGATGTCGCCGACGGTCCACGATGTGCGGCCCGCAGGCGAGCGCGACCCGTCTGCGGCAGCGCCATGGGTGATCCGATCCCGGATTCTCGCCGTGCACTCCGGGCCGCGGCTCCCGGTTGGACCGTGTGACGGCGACCGTACGCACCTTCATCGTCCCCCTCATCCAGGAAAGTCTTGTATGCCCGAACCCGCCCCCTCCACCCCGACTCCCGGTACCGGAACGCGCCGTGCGGCGAGAGCCGCCCTGTCTTCCCCACCCGTCCAGACGCGACGCGATCGACGCCGTCGGCCCACCCGTGCCGCCCGGACACCTCGACACGCGCCGCGCCGCACGCTCACCCGATCCCGGATGCTCGCCGGCGCGGTGATGCTCCCGGTCGCGTCGATCGCCGGACTGCCGTTGCTGATCCCGTTGACGCCGGAGCCGGTGTTCGCCGTCGAGGCGACCCGCACCCCGGTGCGCGCCCAGTCGTTCACCACCCCCGACACCGTCACCGGGACGGTGATGGTGCGCGGGGACTACACGGTGGCGGTGACCGCCCCCGTCGGGACCGAGTCGTACGCGCACACCGCGGACACGTTCACCAATGACCCGGCGTCGGCGGTGCAGTGGCCGTTCACGGTGGGGGTGCCGATCAGCAGCACGTTCGGCTATCGCACCCGACCGTGCCCGTCGTGTTCCAGCGATCATGCCGGCCTGGATATGACCCCGGGCATCGGCACTCCGATCCAGGCGATGGCCGACGGGGTGGTCACCACTGCGACGGAGCAGGGCGGCGCGTACGGGGTGTATGTGGTGATCCGACACGAGATCGATGGGCAAGTCGTGGAGAGCGTCTACGCGCACATGCGGGAAGGGTCCCTCGCCCTGACCCCGGGGCAGATCGTGCGGGTGGGGCAACTGGTCGGCCGGGTCGGGAACAGTGGACGCAGCACCGGTGCGCACTTGCATTTCGAGGTGCGCGTCGGCGGGGAGCCGGTCGATCCGCTGGTGTGGATCCCCGCGGACAGGAGACCCTGATGCGCGCCATCGTGGTTCCGGCGCTGATCCCGAGCCCGGGGATCAGCTTCGTGCAGGTCGGGCCGTTCCAGATTCGGTTCTACGCGCTGGCGATCCTGGCCGGGATCGTGCTGGCGGTGCTGATCACCGGCCGTCGGCTGCGGGCGGTCGGGCATCCGGCCGGGGTCGTGGTGGATGTGGCGATGTGGGCGGTGCCGTTCGGGATCCTCGGCGCCCGGATCTACCATGTGCTCACCCATCCGGGCGACTACTTCTTCCCTGGCGCGGACCTGTGGCGGGTGCTCTACATCTGGGAGGGCGGGATCGCGATCTTCGGCGCGATCCTGGGCGGGCTGGTCGGGATCGTGATCGCCACCCGTCGCGCCGGGATCCCGGTGCTGCTGTTCCTGGACGCGCTCGCCCCGGGGATGCTGGTCGCCCAGGCGGTGGGGCGGCTGGGGAACTACTTCAACCAGGAACTGTTCGGCCGACCCACCACCTTGCCGTGGGGGTTGCAGATCGACCCCTCAGCTCCCGCGATCCCACCGGGGACCCCGGCGGGGACCCTGTTTCATCCGCTGTTCCTGTACGAGCTGCTGTGGAACCTGGCCGGTGCCGCCGTGATCGTGCTGCTCGAGCATCACCGCCGCCGGCACGGCCGGATTACGTTGGGCGCCGGGCGGAGTCTGGGCGTGTACCTGCTGTGGTACGGGGCAGGGCGGGCGGCGCTGGAGTCCATCCGGCTGGATCCCACCGAGTTGCTCGCCGGCGGGCTGAAAGCGAACGTGCTCACCGCCCTGGTGGCCGCCGCACTGGGGGTCGGGCTGCTCGCCCACGCCTCCTGGCGCTCCCGCCGCCGCACACCCGTCCGGGAGAGGGAGGATGCGCGTGTCGATCCGCAGTGAGCAGGCCCCGCAGCTGCCCGCCGATCACGTCGACCGGCCGGTGGACGAGCCCACGAATCTGCGCCTGAGCGTTTCGGGGTGGGCGCGGTGGGCGTGGCGGCAGCTGACCAGCATGCGCACCGCCCTGGTGTTGTTGCTGCTGCTCGCGGTGGCCGCGATCCCCGGGTCGTTGGTCCCACAACGCTCCTCCGACCCGAACGGGGTGATCCAGTTCGACAAGACCAACCCGGGCTGGATGTGGGCGGTGGACCTGCTGCAGCTGCACGACGTGTTCGGGTCGGTGTGGTTCTCCGCAATCTACCTGCTGCTGTTCGCGTCGCTGATCGGCTGCGTCATCCCCCGCATCCGCCACCACCTGACCGCGCTGCTCGCCCCGCCCCCGGCCACCCCCCGCAACCTGTCCCGCCTGCCCGCCCACACCCGCCGCCTCCTCCCCGACACGCCCCCCGGTGCGGTCCTGGACGCGGCCGAGAAGGCGCTGCGTCGGCAGCGGTACCGCACCCGCCGGGTCCGCGGCGACGACGGACGAGACTCGGTCGCAGCCGAACGCGGCTACCTGCGGGAGACCGGGAACCTGCTGTTCCACGTGGCGCTGCTGGCGGTGCTGGTCGTGGTCGGCGTCGGCGGCGGGTTCCGGTTCACCGGGCAGCGGGTGCTGGTGGAGGGGCAGACGTTCGCGTCCACCCGGATCGCGTACGACTCGTTCACCGCCGGCCGGTTCATCACCGACACGCAGATCCCGACGTTCTCCCTCACCCTGGACCGGTTCCGCGTCGACTACGTCCTGGACAACGTCAACGCGCTCGGCATGCCGAAGAGCTTCGACGCGCAGGTCACCACCACCACAGGCGGCACCCGGCAGGCCTCCAGCATCCGGGTCAACGAGCCGCTGCCGGTGGCCGGCACCGACATCTACCTGCTCGGCAACGGGTACGCCCCCAGCCTCACCGTCCGAAACCCGGCCGGGAAGATCGTGTTCAGTGACACGGTCCCGTTCCTGCCGCAGGACGCGAATCTGACCAGCCTGGGGATCGTGAAGGTTCCCGACGGGCTGACCGAGCAGGTCGGCCTGGTCGGGATGCTGTACCCCACCCGCGCGACCACCGCCTCTGGGGCGTTCGCGTCCAGCTACCCGGACCTGCTGGACCCGGTCGTCACCTTCAACGTGTACGTCGGCGACCTGGGCCTGAACACCGGGGTCCCGGTGTCGGTGTACGCACTGGATACCAGCACCCTCACCCAGATCGCCGGGCGCGGCACCCCCACCCCCGCCCTGCAGCTGGTCCCCGGCACCCCGGTTCCGCTGCCGGACGGGCTGGGCACGATCGAGCTCGGCCCGATCCCCCGGTTCGCGTCGCTGGAGATCGCCGCCGACCCCCCCCAGACCCCCCCCCTGATCGCCGCGGTCGCCGCGATGGCCGGGCTGGCCCTGTCCCTGTTCGTGCCCCGCCGCCGCCTCTGGGTCCGCACAGCCACCGGCCGCCGCGGCGGCACGGTGCTGGAGGTCGCCGGGCTCGCCCGCGGCGACGACCCCCGCCTGCAACCCACCGTCGACACCCTCGCCACCCGCCTCACCCCGACCCCTACACCCCCTCGAGGAGGCTCTGATGACCCCGTTCCTTGACGCCCTGTCCCTGATGCTGGTGTACTCCGCGATCGCGATCTACGCCGCCGCGTTCGTCGCCTACACCGTTCACCTCGCCCGCCGCGCCAGCACCCCTACCGTCCCGGTCACCGCCCGGGCGCCGGTCACCGCCGGCGCCCCCCGCCCCACCGCCCCGACCCTGGCAGGCCCCCCCCCCACCCCCGCCCCCGACCCCACACCCGCCGCCGCTGTCCCGGGTGGCGGACGGGGTGCGGGGAAGGCGGCGCGGGTCGGGTTCGCGTTGACCGTGCTGGGCTGGGTGTTCCATCTTGCCGGGGTGGTGCTGCGCGGGGTCGCCGCGGACCGGGTGCCGTGGGCGAACATGTTCGAGTTCTCCCTCACCGGCACCGCGCTGATCATCGCCACTTTCCTGGCCGTGTCGCTGCGGGTGCGGTTGGCGTACCTGGGCAGCGCCGTGCTCGGGCTGACCGTGCTGCTGCTCGGCGTCGCGACGGTCAGCTTCTACGTCCCCGTCGTCCCCCTGATGCCCGCCCTGCAATCCGGGTGGCTGGTCATCCACGTGCTGGTCGCGCTGCTGGCGACCGCGTTCTTCGGGCTCGCGTTCCTCGTCTCCCTCACCTACCTGCTCACCACCCGCCGCCGGGGTCGCCCCTCCCGGCTCACCCGGCTGCGTGACAGTCTGCCCGGGCCGGAGGATCTGGACCGGCTCGCATACCGGCTGACGATCGTCGGGTTCATCCTGTGGACCTTCACCCTGATCGCCGGGGCGATCTGGGCCGGCCGCGCCTGGGGCAGGTTCTGGGGGTGGGACGTGAAAGAGGTGTGGACGTTCATCATCTGGGTGCTTTACGCCGGATACCTGCACGCCACCGCCACCCGCGGCTGGGCCGGCACCCGCGCGGCCTGGCTGTGCATCGTCGGCTTCGCCGCCGTGCTGTTCAACTTCGGCGTCGTCAACGTCTTCTTCACCGGCCTGCACTCCTACTCCGGACTGTGACCCGCCCCCTGCGAAAGGACCCCGCTCATGACCCGCACCACCCCCCGACCCGCCCCGGCTGAGGACCCGCAACGCGCCTGGCGGCGACACCGACTGCTCGTCCGGGTCGGCCAGGC
The DNA here is from genome assembly GCF_001620065.1 of Microbacterium sp. TNHR37B. Classification (GTDB taxonomy): domain Bacteria; phylum Actinomycetota; class Actinomycetes; order Actinomycetales; family Microbacteriaceae; genus Microbacterium. The sequence continues at coordinate 1,067,630 of NZ_LQGV01000003.1, read as the reverse complement.
CCTGATGGCCGCCGGCGCGATCGTCGCGATCATCCACTGGCTCGCGCACCTGGAAGTGTTCGGCCCCGGCCAGCCCCCCGGCTGGCTCGACCTGGTCGCCGGGTACCCGACCGGGGCGCTGCTGCTGATCACCGGCGCGATCCTCGCCGGCCGCCGCCGCCCCAGCAGCAAGAGCACGAACACCTGACCGACCGGAGTGATCCCCGCATGCGCACCCCCACCGCCCTGACACGCCCACCCCGCCGCGCCGTCACCGCCGCCGCGGTCGCCGTGCTCGGCGTGCTCGCCCTGCTCCTGGCCGGGTGCACCGCCCAGACGCCCGGCCTGTTGTCTTCCTCCCCGTCCCCGGGGTATCTGTCCGCGGACGAGACCGTGCGGGAGATCCCCGCCGACCGGCGTGACGACCCGGTCGCCTTCACCGGCACCACCGACACCGGGGAGCAGGCGGATTCCACCGCGTGGGCGGGCTCGGTCGTCGTGGTGAACTTCTGGTACGCCGCCTGCCCGCCCTGCCGTGCCGAAGCGCCGGACCTGGAAGCCCTCGCCCAGACCTACCAGCCCGACGGTGTCGTGTTCATCGGCGTCAACGTGCGCGACAGCGCCGACACCGCCGCCGCGTTCGAGAACCAGTTCGGCATCACCTACCCGTCGATCCTGGACGCCACCACCGGCACCGTGCAAGCAGCGTTCGCCGGGAAAGCCGCCCCCGGCGCCGTGCCCACCACCATCGTCCTGGACCGCACCGGTCGGATGGCCGCCCGCATCATCGGGCAACTCCCCACCCGCACCACCCTCGCCGCCCTCATCGACACCGTCCTCGCCGAGACGAGCCCCTGATGGGGGAGATCATCACCGCCGGCAGCATCTGGGCCGCCCTCCCCCTCGCCCTCCTCGCCGGGCTGGTGTCCTTCGCCTCCCCCTGCGTGCTCCCCCTCGTGCCCGGCTACCTCGGCTACCTCACCGGCACCACCACCACCGCGGGGGTCTCCCGGTGGCGGGCGCTGGCCGGGACCGGGCTGTTCACCCTCGGCTTCTCCGTCCTGTTCATCGGCTACGGGGCCGCGTTCGGCGCCCTGGGGGCCTGGCTCATCCGCTGGCAAGATCTCCTCACCCGCATCCTCGGGATCGTGGTCCTGCTGATGGGGCTCGTGTTCCTCGGCGTGTTCCGGCTCTTCCAACGCACCGCGAAACCCGCCATCCACCCACCCAGCGGGCTGGCCGGAGCTCCCCTGCTCGGCATCGCGTTCGGGCTCGGCTGGACCCCGTGCCTGGGCCCCACCCTCGCCGCGATCTCCGCCCTCAGCCTCACCACCGGCAACCCCGCCCGCGGCGCCCTCCTCGCCGTCACCTACTGCCTCGGTCTGGGGCTGCCCTTCATCGCCGCTGCGGCCGGCCTGAACTGGGCTACCGGAAGCATCGCGTTCCTGCGCCGCCACATCCGCACCATCAACATCACCGGCGGGGTCCTCATGATCGCCACCGGCATCGCGATGATCAGCGGAGCCTGGTCACTCCTCATCTCCAGCATCCAGAACCTCATCGGAGCCACCGTGCTCCCCCTCTAACACGACCGACCGCCAGGACGGGCACCCCGGGCGGGCACGCCGCCCGGCAACGCCGACCGCAGCGACCGGCTCCCTCCGCATCAGAGAAAGGACAGACCATGCGACCACACGGCACCCGTGACCGCGCCCCCATCCCGTCCGAGCCGGACCCGGCCCGCGGCTCCCCGGCGCTGGGGGGCGGGGGCGTCTGAGTCGCTGCCGCCGCCGCGGCCGCCGGGGTCGGGTCGGCGTACTGGGACGACTCCTGGCACACCACCCTCGGCCGGGACAGCACCTTCATCCCCCCGCACCTGCTGCTGTATGCGTCGATCCTCACCGTCGGGGTCTTGATCGCCGGGTGGGGGTGGCGGCGGCTAGCCGCCACCCCCTCCGTGGCCGCCGTGTTCCGCACTCCCGGGTTCGCCCTCGCGGTCGCCGCGGCGGGCGCGACCGCGGCGGCCGCGCCCGCCGACGCGTTCTGGCGCACCGCGTTCGGGCGTGACGCGGTGCTCTGGTCGCCCCCGCACCTGCTATCGGTGATCGGCACCCTGTGCGTGCTGATCGGCCTGCTCACCGGCACCGACCGGCTCGTGCCCGCTCCGCCGCGGATCGCCCTGGCCGCAGGCGTGCTGGGGGCGGCACTGATCATCGTGATGGAATACGACACCGACGTGCCCCAGTTCACCGAGACCCTGTACCTGCCGCTGCTGCTGGCGACCACGCCCGGCGCGGCATGGGTGATCACCGCCCTGGTCCCCGGCCGCACCCGCATCGTCCTCGTCGTCGCCGGGTACCTGGTGTTCCGGGTGGTGCTGTGGGTGCTGCTCACCAGCGCGGGGTGGCTCGCCCCCGACCTGCCGGTCGCGGTGGCCGGGCTCTTCCTGCTGGCCTTGCCCGTCCCCCTGTGGCGGTGGCCGGTGGCCGCCCTCGCCGTGACCACCCTGCAACTGCTGGCCTCCGGGACCGGGATCAGCAGCGTCCCACCCACCCCCGTCGCCTGGTCCGCCGTCGGCACCACCACGGTGATCATCGTCAGCATGATCGCCCTCACCGTGCGGCCGGGGACTCGACTCCGATCCGGGGCCGCGGCCGCGGCCCTCACCCTTCTGCTGGTCGCCCTCGCCCCGCCGCCACCCGCGCAGGCGCACGACCCCGGCCAGGGCACCGCCTACGGCACCGCACAGATGACAGTCACCGGCGACGGCACCGGGCAGCTGACCGTCACCATCACCGGCATCCGCCTCACCGACGACACCGACCTCACCCCGACCCGGTTGGTCGCCCGCCGCGCCGAAGAGGACCTCACCGCGCCGCTGCGCGCGCAACCCGGCACCCCGCCTCCCGGCACCTTCACCGGGGAACTGGCGCTGCCGTCACCGGGGCTGTGGTTCGTGTACGCCCAGTTCGCCACCGGCGAACGCACCCTCGAGGTGTGGGTGCCGGTCGGTCAGCAACTCACCGGCCCGCAGAGCCAGCAGCGCAACCTCTACCAGCCCGTCACTGCCGCCACCCCGCCACCGGGGCAGATCCTCCTCGGCGCCGTGCTCCTCGCCGTCTCGGCGGCGCTCACGGTCGCCGCGGCCGTCACCGTCGCCCGCCGCCGACGCGTCCTCCCTCCCGCGACCACCTGACCACGGCGAGGTCACCGCGCCCCGTTGCGGGCGGGCGGGCGATCTCGGCCTCCGGCAACCGAAACGGTCGGGCACGATGAGCTGGGCACCCCTGGCATCCGCCTGCTGTGCTGCCGGAGGGCGCGGACGTGACTCGACGCGGCAACGGCGACCACAACGGCGGCGGTTCTTCGGTTCGTGGGGTTATTCGGTGACGTTGATGATCATGGTCAGGCCGCCAGCGCCGTCGGTTTCGGCGTTGTTGTTGGTGGTGTGGTGGTTGATGTGGCAGTGGATGAGCCACTGGCCGGGCTCGAGCGCGTTCCAGAGCACGTCGTAGCGTTGTCCCGGCCCGACGTTGATCGTGTCGGCCTGGAACTGCTGCGCCGTGGTGAGGGCCGCCCCGTCGCGGGCGACGACGGTGAACGGGCCGCCGTGGATGTGCATCGGGTGGATGTCGTTGGTGTTCGAGCCGATGAACCGCACCCGGAGGGTCTCCCCCACCTTCATGTCGATGGTCTCGGTGGCCGGGTACGCCTTCCCGTTGATGGTGAAGTAGTTCGGCATGCCCCCTTCCATCGGCATCGCCGGATAGGTCAGCCCCTCCCGGGACAGCCACTCCTGCAGCTGGATCGTGTACTCGCGATCGGCAGGCGGCTGCAGGCCAGGGTCGGCGGGGTCGATGATCAGCGCCCCGTACAGGCCGAGGGCCTGCTGCCGGTCGGCGTGATCGTGGGAGTGGTAGAAGAACGTGCCCCACTGCTTCACCGTGTACTCGTACCGGTAGGTGTCGCCGGGTTGGATGGGATCCTGGGTGATCCCGGCGGGCCCGTCCATCTCGTTGGGCACGTCCAGGCCGTGCCAGTGCACGGTCGTGGACTCGTCGAGCTCGTTGGTCACGTCGATGCGGATCCGGTCGCCCTGGGTGACCTGCAGCCGAGGCCCCGGGATCTGCCCGTTGTACGCGTACGCGTCGACGGTGACGCCGGGGAGGATCTCCCAGCGGATCTGCGACACGGTCAGCTCGAACACCCTCACCCCGTCCTCGACGCGGGCAGGTTCCAGCACCTCATCACCGCGGGTGTCCACGTCGTACGCGGCGGTCGCGGCCCGCGGGTCGACGGCGGCCATGTCCCGCATCGCCTCGGCGGGGGTGTCACGGGTCATGATCATCCCGGGCGGCATGATCAGCCCACCGACGTCGTGCGCGCTGAGAGTCATGTTGACGGCGTTCGCGGGGGCGACCATCCCGACCACGAGCGCGATCGCGGAGAACGCGCCGACCACGGTCAGCTGCGGCACGGTCACCGCTCCGGCGCCAGAAGGCTGGTGCGCCTCATGCCCCGACCCCGGCGACGACGCACCGCCCGCCGCCTGGTCGTGGCCGGCGTGCGCCTCCGGCCGCGGGCTGTGCTGCGCGTGCGCGTCATGCTCCTGGGGGTGGGTGGCGGGCTGGGGGCGGACGGTCATCAGACCGTGCTTGAGGCCCTTCTTCACCATCCACACGTTCACGGGGTAAGCGAGCACGAACCCGACCGCGATCCCGAAACTCATCACCGCCCAGAACAGCAACTCGGTGGGCAGCATGGCCCGCATGTCGCGGCCCATCATCAGCAGCGACATCACCGGCGCCATGCCCGCCATCATCAAGTTCATGCTGATGAACTCGGGCAGGAACGAGCGGCGCACGTTCTGCCAGTAGCTGCCGCCCATCATGTTCTTCATGAACAGGGCCTGGAACACGAACAACCCGAACGCGAACCCGGCGGCGTACTCGATGATCAGATCCAGCCACATCGGCAGGCCCAGCGACGCGACGACGACGGCGGCGACGATGATGCCGGTGGCATCGCCCGCGACGCAGTGGATGGTCGAGCCGATGCCCTGCTTCCACAGCGGCCGGGTGAACTCCTCATGCTCTCCCGGCCGTGGCTCCTTGTCCGCGAGCACATACAGCAGCGCCCCGATCGGCCCCAGGTAGAGGGTGACCAGGATGAAGCCCCACTTCATCACCGCCGGCTCCGGGTTGTGACGGAACTGGTCCACCCCGACCCAGATCGTGCTGATCGCGACCAGCACGAACCAGGCGACCAGGAAATAGTCGATCGGTTGAATCAACCTCGCCCGCCTCTCCCTCGCACACGACTCCCCCACACCTTATACCCCCTATAGGTATTCTTTCAATCGGCGCCGCCTCGGGTGCCGACGGGTGCACGTGCCCGGTGGGGCGAACCTGACGCAGCCGAGACGATCGCGGCGGAGTTCAGCGACCCGTGCCGTCCTCAACGGCGCCGCCGAAGAAGTCCGCACCGGCAGACTCGACCCCGACGGCGTCACGGCGATCCTGCTGCCCGCCTTGACCGACACCACGGCACCCCGAGGGCACTGATCCTTCCGCTCAGGAGACGGACGTCGTTCGCCGATAATCGAGAACGACGTGCCGGTGGACGCGATGTGGCTGCTCTGTCGGCGAAGGCGTGGAAGGCCTGCGGCCGGGCGAGATCCGGGAGACGCAAAGGTCGGATTGGTACAGTGAGGGACTATGCCCCGCGACCCCCGATCCCGGCCCGACCGGGTCATCGCGGCGGGGTGGTGGTCGGGGCGGCTGCTGACCATCCTGGGCCTGGCACTTGTGCTCATCATCGGCGGCTGGACCACCTCCCACACCACGGCTGACGCGCACGCCGACACCAGTGCGGGCTCCCCCGTCGCGACCGGCTCTACCCCAGACTCGGGGGCACCGGTGGAGGGCCGGACGGCGTCGTCCTCTGCGGGGGTGTCCGTCGATGCGTCCGGGGCGTGGGGGTGCCTGATCGGGGTGGTGTGCACGCTGCTGGTACTGGCGGCCGTGACGGCTTCCCGGCTCCAGGGCCGGCTGCGGATACTGCGGGTATCCCGTCCGGTGCGCGCGCCGCTGCTGGTGCCGGTGCCCGTGTCGCGGCGTCCGGCCGCGCCCTCACTGCTGCTGTTGTCGATTTCCCGAACCTGAGATCCGGCATGCCGCCCACCCATGGGCGGCGTCTTCCCGCCCGCCCGTGTGCGGGCGCTGTGTGATGCCGATTTCTAGGTTTGGAGAATGTCTTGACGACCCGTATCACGGCGGCCCCCTTCGCCGGTCCGGTGCCGACGGCTGCGGCCGGTCACCGCCGCCCACCCGGCCCCGCTCGGCCCCGTCCCGCCGCGGCGCCGGCGCGATCATCCTCCGTCCATTCCCGCCCCGGCCCTCTTCTGCGGGGAGGGGGTGGTGATGCGGTCGGGGTTGACGCATCGGCGGGCGATCATCGTCGGGGCCGGGCAGGCCGGGCTCGCGGTGGCCGCCGCGCTGATCGGGTTGGGGTTCCGGCCGCAGCAGGAGTTCGTGGTCGTCGACGCCGCCACGGACCGGCAACGCAGTTGGGCGTCCCGGTGGCATTCGATGCGGCTGCTATCCGACGCCCGCCACAGCACGCTGCCAGTCCGGCCTCTACCGGTGGACCCGCACGAGCACCCGCGGGCGGATGAGATCGCGAACTACCTGGACCAGGTGCAGCACACCCTGGGGGTGGACCCGTTCTGGGGGTTGCGTGTGGTCGGGGTGGAACGCGTCGGTCACGGGTCGGTGCTGCAGCTGCAGACCGCAGAGGGCGACGTGCAGACCCGCAACGTGGTGTGCGCGACCGGCGCCGCCACCCACCCCCGCATCCCTGCGTGGGCGCAGCAGCTGCGGGTGCCCGGGGTGGTGCTGCACAGCGCCCACTACCAATTCCCCCGGCAGGTGCCCACCGGGCGGGTGCTGATCGTCGGCGGCGGAAACAGCGGCGTGCAGCTGGCGCGAGAGCTATCCACCTCCCACGAGGTCACCCTCGCGGTCCGCACCCGGCGCCCGCACCGACCCGCCCGTACCTTCCCCGTCCACGCCCGGGCAGGCTCGTCCTGGCTGGGTCGCCCACCCGCCGTGCAGCCGGTGTTCGGCGACAGCTACCATGCGCTGCGTCACGCGGGTGTGGCGGTCGCCCCGGCGGTGACCGGCGCGGACGGCGGGCAGGTCACGTTCGCCGATGGCAGCACCCTCGCCCCGGACTCGGTAATCCTCGCCACCGGGTACGACCCCGGCGAGGACTGGCTCCCCGCCGAGGCGACCGCAGCCCGGTCCCGCCCGGCGATGACCGGGCTGCCGGGCTTGTTCGTCGCCGGGATCCCCGCCCACAGCCGCCCCGGAGCGGACACCCTCGCCGGGGTGTCCCGGGACGCCGCCGTAATCGCCCGCACCATCGCGGACCGGCCATGACCGCCACCCCGACGACCCTCCAGGACCCGCACGGACGCCCCCAACCCACCCCGCCGAACCGCCGCGCCCGGGCGGTGATGCCATTGGCGATGGCGTTGCCGGTCGCGGCAGCCGCGGCGGTGCTGATGGATCTCGCCTACCCGGAGGTGGGATTCTGGCCGGCCGCGTTCGCCGCGACCGGGCTGCTGCTTCTCGCCCTGATCGGCCGGAGCGTGTGGGGGGCGGTGGCGGTCGGGGCGGTGTTCGGGTTGCTGTTCTTCGGGCTGCTGGTGTCCTGGACGACCCGGTATCTCGGGCCGGTGCCGTGGGCGGCACTGACCGTGGTGGAAGGGACCCTGACCGCGGTCGGGATCATCCCGCTGGCACTCGCCTACCGGTGGGTGCCGCGCGCCGCCCCCGGCCCGGTCGGACGCCTGCTCCTGCTGCCGGGCCTGGTGGCCGCGTTGTGGACGGGCCGGGAGGTGCTGCTGGGCGCCTGGCCGTACGGGGGGCTGCCGTGGGCGCGGCTCGGGATCACCCAAGCCGACAGCCCCCTCGTTCAGACGGTGTCCTGGGTCGGGGTGAGCGGGCTCACCTTCCTGATGGTCTTCACCGTCGCCGCCGCGATCGAAGCCATCCGGACCGGCCGGTGGCGTCGCCCGTTCCCCGCCGCCGTACCCGCCGTCACCACCCTGATGCTGGTCCTGGTCCCGGCGTTTCCCACCACACCGGCCGGGACGATGCGGGTCGGGGCGGTGCAAGGCAACGGCCCGTCCGGGTACTTCGACCAGCGCACCGTGGGGGCGATCGCCCGGGCGCAGGGGGACGCGACCGGCCCGGTGCTCGACGCGGATGTGGATCTGGTGGTGTGGCCGGAAGGGCTGGATGCTGACCCGTTCCAGACCCCGTGGCTGGCCGAGTATCTCACCGGCATCAGCACCCGGGCAGGTGCCCCGCTGCTGGCGAACGCGGCCACCACGGCGGGCGGCAACATCTACAACACGTCGTTCCTGTGGGACCCGGCCACCACCGGTGCCACGCCGCAGCGGGAGCAGGTGCAGACGCACGCGAAACGCCACCCGGTGCCGTTCGGCGAGTACGTGCCCGACCGGGCGTTCTACACCCTGCTCGCCCCCGACCTGGTCGGGCTGCTGCAACGCGACTACGCGCACGGCACGGACGTGCCGCTGGTCACCGTCGGCGGTGTGCCGGTGGGGTTGGCGATCTGCTTCGACGTGATCTACGACGAGGTCATCGCCGAGAGCATCACCGCCGGTGCGGAGCTGCTGGTGTTCCAGACCAACAACGCCGACTTCCGCGGCACGGACGAGAACCTGCAGCAGCTCGCGGTCGCCAGAATCCGCGCGGTGGAGACCGGCCGTACCGTGGTGAACGTCTCCACCGTCGGCACCAGCCAGATCATCCGCCCCGACGGCAGCACCCTCACCGGTCTGCCCGCCGGACAGGCCGGGGCGCTGATCGCCGACACCGACCTGCGCACCGGCATCACCCCCGCCGTCCTCATCGGGCAAGGCGTCTCCGCTGTCACCTTGTGGGGTGGGCTGGGTGGTCTCGCCCTCACCGGCGCGATCGCCTGGCGGCGGCGCACCCCTGCTGTGGCCTGACTAGGCATGCCCGCCAGACAACCCGGGGTTATCCTGCGGGTGGGAGGACGAGGCGGCGGATCTCCGCAGCGATCAGATCTGGTTCTGTGGCGGGGATGTAGTGGCCGGAGCGGGCAGCGACCACGTGCCGGCCCTGCCGGGACTGTGCGGCCCGATACCGCCCGGCGGCGGTCGCGGCATCCCGGACCCGTCGCGGCATCCCGTCCGCGAGACTGCCGGAGATGACGGTGACCGGGACATCGGGCAGCGCCGGCGGGTCGCCCTGCCAGGCGTGCAGCTCGGTGAGGAAGGTGCGCGCTTGCCGACCCTGGGTGACCACCACCGCGGGCCGGAACGCCTCCCGGTGAAGATCGGCCCGCACATCCTCGGGCATCCCCTCCCCGAGGAACCGGAAGAACCGCTCCAGCATCCCCACCCGGGCCAGCACCCACTCCACGGCGATCACGATCTTCTCCCCGACCCGGAACCGCATACCGAACAGGAGGTCCGCTGCCTCATCGGTCGGATCCACCAGCACCAGCCCGGCCACCCGGTCCGGGCGGCGGGACGCGGCCAGCCGCACCATCGGGCCGCCCGCGGAATGCCCCACCTGCACGAACCCGCTGCTCGGCTCGAGGCCGTCCAGCAGATCGTTCAGGTCGTCGGCCATCCGGTCCAGGGTGCGCCCTGTGCACTATCCGGGACGGACCGACCCAGCCCCGCCCGGTCATACACCACGGCCCGCGTGAACGCGGCGACCCGGGTCTGCACCGACGCCCAGGTGGAGCGGGTCGCCGCCGATCCCGCCTCGAACACCACCGTCGGCACCCGGGGCCCCGGCGGGGCCCGGCAGCACCATCGCATAGGGTGCGCGCCCGCCACGGGTGCGCACCCACACCGGCTCCCCCTGCGTGTGCACACGCTCCCCCGCCATGACCCGCCCTACCGGTCCGTGCCCTGGCGGGAGGCGCCGGTCGCGGCGCGGTGGGCCTTCTCCCGCAGGGCCAGCAGGGCGAGGGTGTCGTCCTTGATCTGGGTGCGGCCGAGGATGCCCCAGTGCGCGCTCAGGTGGTCTTCGAGGTAGCGCAGCACCCGGGCGAACGGGACGGTGTGCCACGGCGCCCCCGCCCCGGGCGGGGAGGTGGGGTTGCCGAACACGACCGTGCGGATCGTGCGCCCTTCCGGCGCCACCGTCCGTCCCGTTCCCAGCAGTTCGGCGACCAGCCGGGCGGCATCGGTCGGGGCGCAGCACCCGAACCGGGTGAACGCGGCTTCCAGCACGGCCGGGTCCCGCATCGCCGGGTTGGGGTGCGGGCGGCCTTCCTTGACCTCGCCGACGATCATGTCCGCTCCGCCCCCGGCACCCAGGGCCGGGTCCAGCGGTGCGTCGACGGTCCCGGACGCTCCCGGTGCGCGGTGCAGCCGTACGGCGAGGATGTCCAGGTCGGTGATGGTGCGGGGACCGCCGGGACCGGTGGCGTCCAGCACGGGGTATTCGGCGACGGTGAAGTAGCCGTTGACCCGCAGGTACGCCTGCACCAGCGCGACCGCCGTGTCCACCCTCTATCTCCGACCGGGTTATCTGGCCGGTCAGGCGGCGTGCGCGTAGCGGGCCGGGTCGGCGTCGAACAGCGGCCCGCACTCGGCGCAGCAGAACCAGTACCGGCTGCCCTGGTAGTCGCGGAACAGGCCGCGCTGCTCGGCCCAGGCCGGGTCGACCTGGTTGCCGGGCATCACCGGACAGGTCACCAGGTTCGTCGCCCCCGCCGGCGGCTCGTGATGGTGATGCTCGTGCGCACCATGCTCGTGTCCTCCATGGTCGTGCCCGTGCGTGTGGTCGTGCCCGGAGTGGTCGTGGTCGTGGGACATGGTGTGTCTCCTTCTCGAGCGATGGTTAGGCCTGGACGGGCGCGGGCTCTCGGGTGGCGGGGGCGCCGGCACGGGTCGGGGTGGGCAGGGGGCGGAAGCGGCGCAGGCGGAGGCTGTTGGTGACGACGAACACGCTGCTGAACGCCATTGCCGCGGCGGCGAGGATGGGGTTGAGCAGGGCGAGCATCGCGACCGGGATCGCGGCGACGTTGTACGCGAACGCCCAGAACAGGTTCCCCTTGATCGTGCCCAGGGTGCGGCGGGCCAGCCGGATCGCGTCCGGGACCAGCATCAGGTCGCCGGAGACGATGGTCAGGTCCGCGGCGGTGATGGCCGCGTCGGTGCCGGTGCCCATCGCGATCCCGAGGTCGGCGGCGGCGAGGGCTGCGGCGTCGTTGACGCCGTCGCCGACCATCGCGACCACCCGGCCCGCGGCCTGCAGGTCGCGGATGGTGTCGAGCTTGCCCTGCGGGGTGACCCCGGCGCGGACGTCCTCGATCCCGGCCTGGTTGGCGATCGCGCGGGCGGCGCCGGGGTTGTCGCCGGTGAGCAGGATCGGGGTCAACCCGAGCTCCCGGAGCCGTGCGACCGCCTCACGGCTGGTGGGTTTGATGGTGTCGGCGACGCTGATCGCCCCGCGCACCTGCCCGTCCCACGCCACCACCGTCACCGTCGCCCCCGCCGCCTCGTCCGCCGCGATGGTCGCGGCGAGGCCTGAGGGGATGGGGAGCGCCCATTGGGTGGTGATCCAGGAGGCGCGGCCGGCGGCGACCAGGCGGCCGTCGACGATGCCCTGCACGCCTTGACCGGCCTCGGCGGCGAATGACTCCACGGCATCCGTCGGGCCGTCGGCTGCGGCGGTGATGGCGCGGCCGATGGGGTGCTCGGAGCCGTGCTCGAGCGCCGCGGCGAACCGGATCAGCTCCGCCTCATCGGTGCCGGGAGCGGGGTGGATGCCGGTGACGGTCATGGTGCCGGCGGTGATGGTGCCGGTCTTGTCGAGCACGACGGTGTCGATGCGGCGGGTCTGCTCGAGCACCTGGGGTCCGCGGATGAGGATGCCCAGCTGGGCGCCGCGGCCGGTGCCGACCAGCAGAGCGGTCGGCGTCGCCAGCCCCAGCGCGCACGGGCAGGCGATGATCAGGGTGGTCACCGCGGCGGTGAAGGCGACCTCCAAGGGCGCCCCCGCGATCAGCCACCCGGCGAACGCGGCCAGGGCGAGGACGATGACGATGGGGACGAAGACGGCCGACACCCGGTCGGCGAGGCGCTGCACCTGGGCCTTGCCGGTCTGCGCCTCCTCGACCAGCCGCGCCATCCGGGCCAGCTCGGTGTCGGCGCCGACGCGGGTGATCTGCACGAGCAGGCGCCCGCCGGTGTTCACAGTCGCGCCGACCACGCGGGAGCCGGGGGCGACTTCGACCGGCACGGACTCGCCGGTCAGCATCGACTCGTCCACCGCGGACATTCCCTCGGTGACGAGGCCGTCGGCGGGGATCTTCTCACCCGGCCGCACCACCACGACATCACCCGGAACGAGCTGTGCGACGGGGACGCGCTGCTCAGTGCCTTCGCGGAGGATCACTGCGTCCTTGGCGCCGAGCTCCAGCAGGGCGCGCAGGGCCTCGCCGGACTGCCGCTTGGCACGAACCTCGAGGTAGCGGCCGAGGAGGATGAACACGGTCACCAGCGCGGCGACCTCCAGGTACACCTCGTGGCCACCGGCCTGCGGGGTGCCGACGAAGGTGACGCTCATCCGCATTCCCGGCATCCCCGCACCGCCGAAGAACAGCGCGTACAGCGACCAGCCGAACGCGGCCAGCACCCCGACGCTGATCAGAGTGTCCATCGTCGCCGCCCCGTGCCGGGCATTGATCGCCGCGGCGCGGTGGAACGGCCACGCCCCCCACACCACCACCGGCGCGGCCAGGGTGAGCGTGAGCCACTGCCAGTAGGTGAACTGCAGGGCGGGGATCATCGACAGCACCGCGACCGGCACCGCCAGCACCGCCGAGACGATCAGCCGCTGCCGCAGCGACGCCAGCTCATCGTCCCGCGGGATGGTCTGCTCAGCCGTGTCGGGCACAGGCGGGGCTGGGAGGCTCGCTCCGTACCCCGCCTGCTCGACCGCCGCGATCAGCTCCTCCACCGGCACCGGGGCCTCCGAGTGCACGCGGGCCTTCTCGGTGGCGAAGTTGACCGTCGCCTCCACTCCGGGCAGCTTGTTCAGCTTCCGCTCGACCCGCGTCGCGCACGACGCGCAGGTCATCCCGGTGATGTCGAGATCGACGTCCAGCGTGCTCATGAGGCTGCGGCGAGGCTGTACCCGGCCTCCTCCACCGCCGCCCGCACCCGCTCCGCATCCACCGGCGTCGCGCTGGACACCGTCACCGTGGACACGCCACCGGCGTGCAGATCGACCGCGACGTCGGAGACACCGTCGATCGCGGAGACCTCCTCGGTGACGCTACGCACGCAGTGCGCGCAGGTCATCCCCTCCACCAGGAACTGCGCCGACACGGTCTCGCCCGCCGCCGTCTGCTGCGCCGGCGCGCCGGTGTCGGTGGCTGCCGTGGCGTGGGAGGTGGGGCTGCAACAGGCGCAGCCACCGCCGGTGCTGGTCGCCTGCAGGCCGAGGTCCTGGAATCCCTGTCCGGTCATGATGTGCTCCCTTCAAGAGCGTTGAACGATGTGAGTGGGGACGACGTTAGGAGCGCACGAGGCGCGCGATCGCGGCGTTCGCCTCGCGGAGCTTCTCCTCCGCGAGCGGGCCGCCTTCGGCGGTCGCCTGCGCGACGCAATGCGCGAGGTGGTCTTCCAGCAGCGACAGCGCGACGGACTCCAGCGCCTTCGTCGCCGCCGACACCTGGGTCAGCACGTCGATGCAGTACACGTCCTCGTCGATCATCCGCGCGATCCCGCGCACCTGACCCTCCGCGCGGCTCAGCCGCGCCAGCAGCGCCGGCTTGTTGTCCACATACCCGTGTGCCATCTCGCACCTCCACCCACAATCTACCATACCCTGTAGGGGTACAGGGTGTAGGGTGAGGTCATGACCGGCATCCAGGAGCCGCGGCCCGCACAGACCACCCGTTGGCACGTCGTGACGGGCGGTCCCAGCTCGGGCAAGACCACCACGGTCAACCTGCTGCGGGGCCGCGGGTACACGACCACAATCGAGCACGCCCGCCACTACATCGACCTGCAACGGATCACCGGGCGCAGCACCGCGGAGGTGCGGGCACGGCAGAGCGAGTTCCAGCGCGCCGTCGTCGACATGCAGATCGAGCAGGAACGCTCCCTCGACCCGCAACAGACCGTGTTCCTGGACCGTGCTCTGCCGGACTCGCTCGCCTACTACCGCTTCCTCGGCCTCGCCCCCGGCACCGTCCTGCTGGGCGCGCTGGCCGGCGCCCGGTACGCGACGGTGTTCCTGCTTGACCTGCTCCCGCTGGCGTCCGACTACGCGCGCACCGAGGACCCCGCCGCGCAGCGGCGCATCCACGACCTGCTCGGGCTGGTGTACCAGGAGCTGGGCTTTCCCGTCGTCACCGTCCCCGCACTCGCCCCCGACGCGCGCGTCGACTTCATCCTCGAACGAGCATCGGCCGGCACTCCAGCCGAGAGGGGCGTGAGCTGATGGGCGCGGGGAGTAGCCGGTACCGGCAGATCGGGGCCGTGCTGCGCCGGCACGGACTCGGCGTCCTGGCCGGCGTGCTGGGCCTGGGCGGCTTGGTGCCGTTCCACCGCGGCGCCCTCGGACACGCCCGGCAGGAGGACCCCTACACGAACCCCGAGCATGTGCGGGTCGCGTTGGAGGAGCTCGGGCCGACGTTCGTGAAACTGGGCCAGATCCTCTCCACCCGGCACGATCTGCTCCCCGCGGCATGGGTCGCCGAGTTCGCCAAACTGCAGGACGACGTCGCCGCGGCACCGTGGGAGGGCATTCGGGACGTGCTCCGTGAAGAGCTCGGCGCCGACCCAGAGCACGTGTTCGCCCAGTTCGACCCGGTGCCGCTGGCGGCGGCGTCCATCGGGCAGGCGTACGCGGCAACTCTTCACGACGGCACCGAGGTCGTCGTGAAGGTGCGCCGGCCCGGCGTGGTCGCGCAGGTGCATGAAGACCTGGACATTCTCCGCAACCTCGCCGACCGCGCCGACCGGCGCTGGGATGCCATCCGGCAGTACGACCTGCCCGGGCTGGTGGAGGAGTTCTCCCGCACGCTGCGTGCCGAGCTGGACTACCTGCAGGAGGCCCGCAACGCCGAACGGTTCGCGCAGGAGTTCGCCCACGCGGCGCGGGTGCGGATTCCCCGCGTGCACGGGGAGACCACGACCTCGCGCGTGCTGACCCTGGAGCGGATGAGCGGGGTGCGGATCGACGACCTGGAGGGCCTGGACGCCGCCGGCATCGACCGGGTCGCACTCGCGCGGCTGGGTGCCGACATCGTGCTCACGATGGTGTTCGACAACCGGTTCTTCCATGCCGACCCCCATCCCGGGAACATGTTCGTGCAGCCCGACGGCGCGCTCGCGCTGATCGACTTCGGGATGGTCGGGGAGCTCACCGAACAGACCACGGACGGCCTCGCCGGCATCGTGCTCGCCTTCACCCGCGACGACCCGGACACCCTCACCACCGCCCTGATAGAACTCTCCCGGACCGCCGACGTCGTCGACCGGGCAGGGCTGCGGCAGGCGATCACCGCGTTCACGGCCCGCTACCGGGGCCGTTCGCTGTCGGAGATCAGCCTCGCAATCATGCTCCAGCAGCTGCTCGGCATCCTGCAGCAGCACCAGCTGCACCTTCCGCAGGAGACGGCGCTGCTGTTCAAAGTGCTGATGATGGCCGAAGGGACCGCGGCGCGGCTGGATCCGGACTTCCAGATGCTCGACGCCCTGCAGCCCTACGCTGAGCAGCTCACCCGCGCCCAGCTGTCCCTGCCGGCTCTGGCCCGGCGATGGGCGCGCGCGGGAGCCGACACCGGGGCACTGCTCACCGAGCTGCCCGCCACCCTGAGCCGGCTCCGGCATCTCCTCGAAGACGGCGGGTTCGAGGTGCACCTGCGCGCGACGGAGCTGGAACCTCTCGTCGGGCGCGCCGAACGCGTCGGCAACCGTGTCGTCGCGGGAATGATCGCCGCCGCGCTGATCAGCGGGATCGGCACCCTCGTCGGCGGGAACACGAAATGGCGCTCCCGGGAAGGCGTCCTGATCGGCGCCGGGACCGGCACGATCGGCGCCCTCGGCAGCTATCTGCTGTGGACGCTGCGGCGCCGCCGACCCCGCCCCTGACCCGCGCACGGCTCAAGAACACCACGAAAGGAGACGAAGATGGACAGGATCAGAGTCGGCGTCAACGGGTACGGAGTGATCGGCAAGAGGGTCGCCGACGCCGTCCACGCCCAACCCGACATGCACCTGGTGGGCGTCGCGGACATCGTCACCGACTGGCGAATACAATCCGCCGTCCCGCGGCTGCCCGTATTCGCCGCCACCCCCGACGCGCACAGCGGCATGGTGGACACCGGCATCCGCCCCGAGGGAACCCTCGACGATCTCCTCGCGCAGAGCGACGTGATCGTCGATACGACCCCCAAGCACGTCGCCGCCGGAAACCTGCCCCGCTACCAGGCGGCGGGAGTAAAGGTGATCGTGCAGGGCGGGGAAGCGCACTCGACCACCGGGCACTCCTTCGTCGCCCAGGCCAACTACGCCACCGCGCTCGGTCGGGACCTGACCCGGGTGGTGTCCTGCAACACCACCAGCATCGTCCGCGTCCTCGGCGCGCTCGAAAACGCCGGGCTGCTGCTGCGCGCCCGCGGGGTTACTGGTAGGGCCGAATGTCGCAGGGTGCACTATTCATCCTGGGATTAGTTCAGTCAACACTGTATGATCAGTGCATGCTGACCATTGCTCCACGTCTCGACGTCATGAACCGGCTCGGCCGGGCCATGGCGGACCCGACGCGCTCCCGGATACTGATGACCCTGCTCGACGGCCCCAGCTACCCGGCGGTGCTCTCGCGTGAGCTGGAGCTGACCCGCTCGAACGTCTCGAACCACCTGACCTGCCTGCGCGACTGCGGCATCGTGGTCGCCGAGCCGGAAGGGCGGCAGACGCGCTACGAGATCGCGGACCCGCACCTCGCGGCGGCGCTGACCGCGCTGGTGGACGTGACGCTCGCGGTGGACGAGCACGCGCCCTGCATGGACGCTTCGTGCACGGTGCCGGGCTGCTGCGGGACGGGAGCGGGCGCGTGAGCGCGGCGTGCGGCTGCGAGCACGACGAGCCTGAGACCGCAGTCGGCGAAGAGGCCGAGGAGGCGGAGCGCCCCTGGTGGCGGGACCGCGGGATCATGGTCCCGGTCTTCTCCGGTGTGGCGTTCCTCACCGGTCTGGCGCTGGAGTGGTCCGGGATGGAGATCCCTGCGCTGGTGCTGTTCTGGATCGGCCTGCTGCTGGGCGCGTCGACGTTCACGCCGGGCGCGATCCGGAACCTCTTCAAGGGCAAGCTCGGCATCGGGCTGCTGATGACCATCAGCGCGGTCGGCGCGGTGATCCTCGGCTACGTCGAGGAGGCCGCAGCGCTGGCATTCCTGTACTCGATCGCCGAGGCGCTGGAGGACAAGGCGATGGACCGTGCCCGCGGCGGGCTGCGGGCACTGCTCAAGCTCGTCCCGGAGACCGCCACCATCCGCCGCGACGGCGTCTCGGTCGAGGTCGCCGCGAAGGATCTGGCTGTCGGGCAGCTGATGTTGGTGCGGCCGGGTGAGCGGATCGCGACCGACGGCGTCGTCCGCACGGGACGTTCCAGCCTGGACACGTCCGCGATCACCGGGGAGTCGATCCCGGTCGAGGTCGAACCCGGCGATGCCGTCTCCGCCGGCGCAATCAACACCGCCGGGGCACTGGAGGTCGAAACGACCGCGGCAGGCACCGACAACTCACTGACCACGATCGTCGACCTCGTGGAGAAGGCTCAGGCGGAGAAGGGCGACCGCGCCCGCCTCGCCGACCGCATCGCCCGCCCTCTCGTCCCGGGCGTGCTGATCCTCGCCGCCCTGGTCGCGATCATCGGCTCGCTGCTCGGCGACCCGGAGCTGTGGATCACCCGCGCCCTGGTCGTGCTGGTCGCGGCATCGCCCTGCGCACTGGCGATCTCCGTGCCGCTGACCGTGGTCGCGGCGATCGGCTCGGCGAGCAAGTTCGGCGTGATCATCAAGTCCGGTGCCGCGTTCGAGCGGTTCGGCGTGATCCGCCACGTCGCCGTCGACAAGACCGGCACCCTCACCCGCAACGAGCCCGCCGTCACCGCCGTCCTCACCGTGGACGGTGTGAGCGAGGCGGAGGCGCTGGCGTGGGCGGCCGCTCTGGAGCAGCACAGCACCCACCCCCTCGCCGCCGCGATCACCGCCGCAGCGCCGGATGCCCCTGCGGCGGAGGGCGTGACCGAGCAGGCCGGGCACGGCATCGAGGGCGAGCTCGCCGGCGCGCGGATCACCGTCGGCAGCCCGCGCTGGCTCGACGCCGGGACCCTCGGCGACCGGGTCCCGGGGCTGGAGGAGCAGGGCATGACAGTCGTGATCGTCCACCGCGGCGGCGTCCCGGTCGCCGCGATCGGCGTCCGCGACGAGCTGCGCCCCGAGGTCCCTGAAGTGGTCCGCACCCTCGCGACCCAGGGCATCGGGGTGACCATGCTCACCGGCGACAACGCCCGCACCGCCCGCGCCCTCGCTGCGCATGCAGGGATCGATGACGTCCGCGCCGAGCTGCGCCCCGAAGACAAGGCCGCCGCGATCGCAGAGCTCGGTGCGAAGGGGCCGGTCGCGATGATCGGCGACGGCATCAACGACGCCCCTGCGCTGGCCGCCGCGGACATCGGGATCGCGATGGGCGCGACGGGCTCCGACGCCGCGATCGAGTCGGCCGACGTGGCCTTCACCGGTCACGATCTGCGGCTTCTCCCGCGCGCGTTCGCCCATGCCCGTCGGGGGCGGCACATCATCAACCAGAACATCATCCTGTCGCTGCTGATCATCACCGCCCTGCTCCCGCTCGCCCTCTTTGGCGTCCTGGGGCTTGCGGCAGTGGTGCTGGTGCACGAGATCGCCGAGGTGATCGTGATCCTCAACGGCCTGCGCGCCGCGTCGACGCGGAAGGCAAGCACGTGACCGCGCAGGACGTCGCCGCCGCGTGACGGCTTGATCCGGGACCATGCGGATGACCTTTAGATTTCACATCAGAGTTCGCGCGCGTTGATCGGCGACTTGCCTGCTGGCTAGGGGCCTATCGGGCGGGCCGTATGCCGGGGTCTAATGGCCATGATCAGTTGGTTCCGGTTTCCCTTCGCCTCGGGTCTGTCTTCGTTATGGTCGGGCGAAGGGGCGGGCAGCAGTCGGGGTCGTTTTCGCGGCGGTGTCGCCTGGCACGCGCTGTCATCACGATGCTTGCAACCACCGCGAGGATCAGGAGTGCGGCACCGCCCGTGATCACCCACGGGTTGCGGAGGAGGGTGCCGATCCCTGTGATCGTGCCTCCGACGACGAGAAGTGGAAGGAGGGCGCAGCAGCCGACCACGAGCAGTGCGGCGACGGCCCCAAGGAGCAGGCCACGGCCGCCTCGCTGGTCGTCCTGGTTGGGAGGCATTGGTGTTCTGTCCTCTCGTGGTGCCGTCTCAGCAGCAGGTCTCGGGACCGCAGCAGCTTCCAGACAGTTCGTCGGCACCGGTCCGGGGGCGCTCGAGCATCTCGGTGATCAGGGTGCTGCCAACCTCGAAGGCATCGGCGACCGTGAGGATTTGGGCCATCGGGTGTTCCGTGAGCCATCCGGCGGCGTCCTCGCGGGAAGCGAAGTAGTGGACCTGGTTGCAGAACGAGGAGCGAATCGAGTGCATGGCCTCGGGGCTGACCAAGGACACCACCGCGGTCGCCGGTTCCACGCTAGTGACACCGGCGGTCGAGTCGACGGTGACGCGGATCGTGTCGCCGCTGGCCGGGGAGATCGATTCGACCCGGGCGGGCCGATCGAGGAGCGGGCGAGGCTCCAGTTTCTGATGGGGTGGATCCGCTGTCTGGCGCGCGGTCAGGCGCAGCAGGACAGCATCGACACATCGGTGGTGAAGGCCTTGGCGACGATCCGGATGCCTTCGGCCGTGGTCAGGTACGGGGCCCACGCGTCGGCGACCTCGGTGATGGTCTTGCCGAGGATGTGGACACCTGCGGCGGCGAGTTCGCCGGCGTCCTTGGCGACCGCGGTCAGGCCGAGGATCTCGCCGGTGTCCGCGTTGGCGACCATCTTGATGAACCCGCGGGTGTCCCGGTTCACCAGCGCGCGGGGCACGTACTCCAGTGGCAGGACACGGCAGTCGCAGCGGATCCCGGCCGCGATGACCTCCTTCTCGGTCATCCCGACCGCGCCGACGGCAGGGCTCGTGAATGTGACCCGCGGCATCCGCGTGTAGTCGACCGACGTGCTGGCGTCAGTGAAGGCGTTCTCGGCGACCAACGTGCCGTGCCGGGCTGCGACGTAGACGAACTCGGGGTGCCCGGTGACATCCCCAGCCGCCCAGACGCGAGGGTTGGAGGACTGCAACTGGTCGGTGACCACGACCTCTCCGGCCGCGCCGGTCTTCACTTGCACGGTCTCGAGGTTGAGCCCGTCGGTGACCGGGGCGCGGCCGAGCGCGACGAGGATCTCGTCGGCACGGAACTCCTGCACGCCGCCCGAGACCTCGGCCGCGGCGACGATCTGGCCGGTGCCCGGGTCGCGGGTGACGCGGGTGGGGATGGCGCGGCGGACCACTCGGATGCCCTCGTCGGCGAAGATTTCCTGCAACGCCTTGGAGACTTCCGGCTCCTCCTTCGACGCCAGCCGGGACCTCACCAGCAGAGTCACCTTCGAGCCGAGCCGGGCGAACAACTGTGCCATCTCCAGCGCCACATAGCCCCCGCCGAGCACCAGCAGCGAGTCAGGCACCTCGGACAGCTCCATCGCCGACGTCGAGGTGAGAAAGTCGACGCCGTCCAGCCCCTCGATGGCAGGAGCCCACGGGCGGGAGCCTGTGGCGATGAGGTAGTGGGCGGCCTCGATGGTTTCGACGGTGCCGTCCGCGGCGGTGACCTCGAGGACCGACGCATCCGGCGTGCCGGCGAACGCCGCCTCGCCCTGGCGGACCGGCCAGCCGTAGGCTTCTGCCACGTCGATGTACTTCTCACTCCGCATCGCCTCGACCAGGTCCTGCTTGCCACCCACCAGCCCGTGCATGTCTACCGGGCCAGCGGTGGCGGCGATCCCCGGGAACCGGGAGCCCGCATCCGCGGCCACGTGGCGGGCCTCGGCGGCCGCGAGCAGCGCCTTGGACGGAACGCACCCCGTGTTCACGCACGTGCCGCCCAACGTGCCGCGCTCGATCATCACCACCGACTTTCCCAGTGTGGTGGCGCGGATCGCCGCGGCGAATGCCGCGCCACCCGACCCAATCACGGCCAGATCAAACCTCGATGGCATCCTTATTCCTCCCTGGACATCTTGGAACATCCCGCTGATACACTCATCATGAACCTTCCACCACAGGGGAAGGTCAAGCACGAAATTTGCGACCAGCGAAAAGGGGGGGCGGGGAATGCGGATCGGAGAGCTCGCCGACGCGGCCGGCACCACGGCGAAGACGTTGCGGTTCTACGAGGACCAGGGGCTCCTGCCGCCGGCCGGGCGCACGCCCAGCGGCTACCGCAACTACACCGCCGAGACCATCGCCCGAATCGACTTCATCCACCGCGGCCAAGCCGCTGGACTCACCCTCGCCCAGATCCAGCAGATCCTCCACATCCGCGACCACGGCCAAGCGCCCTGCAGCCACGTCCGCGACCTCCTCGACGCACGCCTCACCGATATCGACCAGCAGCTCAGGCAGCTCCACGACCTGCGCGACACCCTCGCCGGGCTCCGCGACCAGGCCGAGCACGTCGAGCCCGACACGTGCAGCTCGGATCAGGTCTGCCGCTATCTGTAGCCAAGCCCGGGGGTCTGTCCGATAATTCAGGCAGTCCCACTGGAGGCGCAAGCGTAGCGGGAGGCCATTGGTGCTCAGGTCGAGGTTGAGCGCAGCGCGGGATAGTCGGACCATTCGCCCCCGGAGAGGCGTGCCCAGGCGGCAGCTGATGACGCCGTGATGCCGAGCAGGTCGGACACGATTCGAGGATGCAGTTGTCGGGTGAGGTCCATCAGCGCGGTGACACGAGCGCTGCCGGCGAGGAGTCCTTCTTGACGGAGTCGACGGCTGAGCGGCCCGGGGGTGATCGGTCGGCCCGGGTTCCTGCCCGGGAAGAGCCAAGTGTCGGAGCGGTTGCCGTCGAGCAGCTGGACCATTGCTTCGGCGAGGACTTCGGGCAGCTCGATCGGTTCAGTTCCGACCGTCAGCGTCATGGGGCGCGCGGTCGTATCGACTTGTGCGCGGGTGATCGCTGCGATGCGGGTCAGGTGGAGCCCGTAGACAGTGAGATCTCAACCACGCGCTTGCCGAGCTGGTCTCGCACGCCCGCGAGCACGCTACTCTTCCCGCTGCCGTACCCCCCGGTCAACGCGATATTCCATACGCGCGCGCGTCGATCGTCGTCGGTGAGCAGGTCGACGAGCTCGTCGCGATAAGTGCCGTGCTGGTCGCTCACGAACCGTGGAACGAGCGACTCGAGCCTCAGTGGACTGGTCACCGTCTCGCTGGCATCAGTCACACCGAACCCCTCAATCGTCCACAGCAAATGGCAGGGATGCCAAGTGCCTGCCAACTACCCGTGGAATATGTCATTTCGGCGTGGAACCTACAGCGTCTACTGGAAGTCGTTCGCCATATCGGTGAAGCGGGAGAAGTGACCCTGGAAGGCGACGGTGACGGTGTCGGTCGGGCCGTTACGGTGCTTGGCGACGATCAGGTCGGCCTCGCCGGCGCGGGGGCTGTCCTTCTCGTAGGCGGCCTCGCGGTGCAGCAGGATCACCATGTCGGCGTCCTGCTCGATCGAGCCCGATTCACGCAGGTCGCTGATGGCGGGCTTCTTGTCGGCGCGCTGCTCGGGACCACGGTTCAGCTGCGACAGCGCGATCACCGGCACCTGCAGCTCCTTCGCGAGGAGCTTGAGGGCACGGGAGAACTCCGAGACCTCCTGCTGGCGGCTCTCGACGCGCTTGCCGCTGGTCATGAGCTGGAGGTAGTCGATGACCACCATCTTCAGCCCCACCCGCTGCTTGAGCTTGCGGCACTTGGCGCGGATCTCGACGAGCGTCATGTTGGGGCTGTCGTCGATATAGAGGGGCGCGTCGTTGATGCGGCCACGGGTGGAGGCGATGGTCGTCCAGTCGCGGTTGTCGAGCATGCCCTTACGCATGCTCTGGAGCGGCACGGCTCCCTCCGCGCTCATGAGACGCATTGCGATCTCGCTCTTTCCCATTTCGAGGGAGAAGAAGATCGTGGGGTGGTTGTGCTTGATGGCGGCCGCGCGGGCGAAGTCGAGCGCGAGCGTGGACTTCCCCATGGCGGGACGTGCGGCGACGACGATCATCTGGCCCGGGTGGAGGCCGTTGGTCAGCTGGTCGAGACCCGCGAAGCCCGTGGGGATGCCGGTCATCTGACCGTCGCGACCACGTGCGGCCTCGATCTCCTCGATGGCGACACCGACGGCGACCTCGAGCGGCACGTAGTCCTCGGCCTGCTCGGCACCGGTGACGGAGTAGATCTCGGCCTGCGCGTTGTTGACGAGGTCGAGCGCCTCGCCCTGGCCGTTGTATCCCATCTGCACGATGCGAGTACCGGCCTCGACGAGGCGCCGCAGCAGCGCACGCTCGCGGACGATCGACGCGTAGTAGGCGGAGTTCGCCGCCGTGGGAACGATCGAGGTGAGCGAGTGCAGATAGTCCGCGCCGCCGGAGCGCTGCAGGTCGCCCGTCTTGATGAGCTCGTCGGTGACGGCGATGACGTCGGTGGGCTCGCCGTGCGAGTACAGCGAGAGGATGGCCTCGAAGATCAGCTCGTGCTTGGGCACGTAGAAGTCGGTGCCGCGCAGGGCCTCGACGACATCGGCGACGGCGTCGGGCGAGAGCAGCATTCCACCGAGCGTGCTCTGCTCGGCCAGCAGATCGTGCGGCGGGGTGCGATCGTGACCGCGATCTCCGGACGGGCCGCCGAGGCGCTCCTCCGAGATGTCGGCGATCGACATGCGCACTCCCCTTCCGCAGCCCACCCATCGAGCCACACGCCACGCTAGGCACGCCCTCCGACACTCGCAAACGCGCCTGTGGATAACTGTGTGGAGAAGATGCGCGAAACGCCGCACAGCCTGTGTACAGCTTCTGTGGAAAACGCCCGGGATCCCGACGAATCTTCTCCGCAATCTCCCCTCTGACCTGCGGTTCCTTGTTCCACAGCCTGTGGAGGAGAAACGTGTGTGAAGTGCCACTTGAAGGTTGAGGCGGCGCGGTCGATCTGGGGACAACCACGGGGATAACTCTGGATTTGTCAAGTCGAGACGGCATCCGGATTCATCACGGGCGTGTCGCCGCGAGGAGTGCCGGATCACGCCGCGAAAAGAAGCGCAACCCCCCTAGACATCCGCGGGCGAAGTGGCTAACTTCGTGCGCACCAGGCACCCATAACTGTGGCGAACGAAGCCACAACGTCGAGCATGCGACGGAGGTGAACCATGGCCGACACCGCGTCCCACCCCCCGGGGCACGCAGGAACCTGGCAGCGCATTGCGCTGTCCGCCGTCGGCGTGGCCTTCGCGTGGCTCGCACTCTCCCTCCTCTTCGGGCTCGGCGCCGCACCCTCGCACGCGGCCGACGACAACGAAGACGGGCGAGGGATCTTGGGTGCCGTGACCGGCCTCGTGGACGACGCGACGGGCGACCTCACCGACGCCACGGCCACGACGACGGAGACGGTCACCGACACGACCTCCGCCGTCGTCGAGAAGACCACCTCCACCGTCACCGCGGTGACCAAGAGTCGGCCCGCCCACACGGCGACGTCGACCGTGACGAAGGCGGTGCGCAGCGCCCCCGTCGTGGGGAAGGTGGTCGAGAAGACCCGCGTGGCCGACGCGGTGGACTCCGTGGCCGACACCGTGGACAAGGTCGTCGACCGCACGGCCGAGCACGCCACCACCGTCGTCTCCGGAGCGACGAAGGCCGTCGAGTCGACCGTCGACACGGTGGTCGGCGCGGTGACCGACATGGTGGACTCCGCCGTGGACACCGTCGTGGAGGTCGTCGACACCTCCGTCGACGCCGTGACCCCGCCTCTCCCCTCGCCGGGAACGGGCTCCGAGGAGCCGTCGGGGGTCATCCCCGGCGACGAGCCCGGCGCCGTTCCTGCCCCTGCTGCGGCCTCACCCACCGACGCCTCCTTCCCCTCGCGGACGAGCGAGCGGGACACGGCCGTTCCGGCCCTCGGCGCCTCCTCGGCGGCATTCCCCCCAGCCGCGTTTGCCAGGGCCGGAACGGCACCCTCACCGTTCTCCGTCGCCTCCCCCGTGCGACAGCACGCGCCCCTCGACGGCTCCCCCCTCTTCTTCCCCCTGACCGCTGCGCCGACGACTGCCCTGTCGTCGTCGGCCGGCTCCAGCCCCTCCTCCGGGATGGGCGCACTCCCTGTGTCGGACTCCCTGCTCGTGCGTCTTGCCTGGTCGCACGCGTCGGGTCTGTCCGATGACGACGTGCCGCCCAACCCGCTCGTCACGCACGAGGTCTCTCCCGACTGAACGGGGATACCGCTGCGCCCCCGCGCAGCACACGGTATCCCGCGCGTTCGCGCGCTCCCCCACGTTCACAAGGAGAAGGACTCATGCGTACTTTCATCAAGCGCGCCCTCTGGGGCACGCTCCTCGCCGGCGGGCTGACGCTCGGCGGCGCAACGGTTGCGATGGCAGCCGATACCAACGGCGACGACGGCCTCCTGTCGGGAACCCAGGGCCTGATCGACGTGTCGGTGCCGATCGAGGTGTCCGGCAACGGCATCTCGGTGGTCGGCGACTCGTCGAGCTCATCGGACGAATCCACCGCACAAGCGGAGTCGACGGAGGGCTCGACCTCGTCGTCGAAGGCATCCACCAGCGGTGAGGACGGCACAGCCTCCGGATCGCAGGCCATCGTGTCGGTAAAGGTGCCCGTCACCGTGAAGGACAACGCGGTCTCGGTGGCCGGCGACACCGCATCGGAGTCGACGTCGGAGGCGTCGGAGGCGGAGTCCACGTCGGATGCCGACGCGAGCGCTCCTGAGAGCGACGGTGCGACGACGAGCGGGTCGGACGGCATCGCCTCCGGCAGCCAGGTCGTCGCCCCCGTCGAACTGCCCGTCACGGTCGGCGGCAACGCCATCTCCCTCCTCGGAGACAGCACCAGCACCGGCACCACCACCGGCAGCGGCGGTAGCTCGGGTGACGCCGACAGCACCCCCGACGGCACCACCACCGACGGAACCACCACCAGCGGGTCGGACGGCATCGCCTCCGGCAGCCAGGTCGTCGCACCTGTCGAACTGCCCGTGACGGTCGGCGGCAACGCCATCTCCCTCCTCGGAGACAGCACCAGCACCGGCACCACCACCGGCACCGGCTCGGGTGTCACGGACAGCGCCACCGACGGCACCACCACCAGCGGCTCCGACGGCGTCGCCTCCGGCAGCCAGGTCCTCGCACCGGTCGAACTGCCCGTGACGGTCGGCGGGAACGCCATCTCCCTCCTCGGAGACAGCACCAGCACCGGCACCACCACCGGCAGCGGCGGTAGCTCGGGTGACGCCGACAGCGCCACGGATGGCACCACCACCAGCGGCTCCGACGGCGTCGCCTCCGGCAGCCAGGTCCTCGCACCGGTCGAACTGCCCGTGACGGTCGGCGGGAACGCCATCTCCGTCCTCGGGGACAGCACCAGCACCGGCACCACCACCGGCAGCGGCACGGCTTCCGGGACGGGGATCGGCCCGGTCACGTCCGGCACCGAGGGTCTGCTGAGCGGCACCCAGCTGGCGCTCCCGGTGTCGGTTCCGGTGACGCTCGGCGGGAACGCGATCTCGGTGGTCGGGGACAGCGAGACGACCACGCCGGTCGTCCCGACAGACCCGACGGATCCGACCGACCCCACCGACCCCACCGACCCGACGGATCCGACCGACCCGACCGACCCGACCGACCCGGCCGACCCGGGAACGCCCACCGAACCGGGAACGCCCACTGATCCGGGCACCCCGACACAACCGGGCACCCCGTCGGACCCCTCGGATGACGGGTCGGGCACGCCGACGGACGGGACGACGATCGTCGGCTCGCCCGCGGCAGCACCCACCGCGGTGGCCCTGGCCGAGACGGGTGGACAGCCTCTGCTGCCCTTCGCGGCCCTCGCACTTCTGCTGATGATCGGGGGAGGGGTGATGCGTCTGACGCGCCGCACGATCTGATGGCAGGAGCGAACGGGGACGCCGGCTCAGCCTGGCGCGGCGTCCCCGCCTTCGCTTGCCCGCACCCGGCGAGACTCTCCCGGGGTTGGCTAGGTTGAGACCGTGAGACGAGCACCCGGCGGCAGCCCGACCGAGAGACCGCGCGCGGTGTTGATCCTGATCGCACTGATCGCGCTGTCGGTGGCTGCGCACTGGTACGTCACCCTGCAGACGATGTCGGTGGCCGGGTGCGCGGACGACACCTGCAGCAACACCATATGGGTGACCTTCGTCAGCTTCCGCGGCCTCCTGATCGCGCTCCCCGTGCTGAGCACGGTCATCATCATCGCCCGAGGCCTCCGGCAGCAGTCGAGCTGGTGGGCACCCACGGTATCCATCGCCCTGCTCGTCGTGGCAACGGTGACGGCCGTCGCTGTGATCCAGACGACAGTTGCGGGGTAGCGAGACCCCGGGAAACGACGAAGGGCCGCAGGATCACTCCCACGGCCCTTCGATATCGACGCGATTACTTCGCGGCGACCACCTGCAGGGTGATCACGGCGGTGAGGTCGTCACGCAGACGAACGGTCGCCTCGTGCTCGCCCACCGACTTGATCGGCGAGGTGATGTGGATCTTGCGCTTGTCGAGCTCGCCGAGACCGGCGGCCTTGACGGCGTCGGCCACGTCGGCGGTCTTGACCGAACCGAACAGGCGGCCCTCGGCGCCGGCCTTGACCGACAGCTTGACCTTGTTCGACTCGAGCGAGTTCTTCAGCGCCACGGCCTCTTCGTGGTCGTGGATCGCGCGGGCGTCACGGGCGGCGCGGATGGACGCCACCTGCTTCTCGCCACCGCGGGTCCAGGCCACTGCGAAGCCCTGGGGGATGAGGTAGTTGCGGGCGTACCCGTTCTTGACCTCGATGACGTCACCGGCGCTTCCGAGCCCGGCGACCTCGTTCGTGAGAATCAGCTTTGCCATGTCGGGACCCCTTAGCGGCCAGCGCCGGCGTAAGGCAGGAGCGCCATTTCGCGCGCGTTCTTGATCGCCTTGGCGATCAGACGCTGCTCCTGCACCGAGACACCGGTGATACGACGGGCGCGGATCTTCCCGCGCTCCGAGATGAACTTACGAAGCGTTGCGACGTCCTTGTAGTCGATGACGCCGACGCGGATCGCCTTCGCGGGAGCGGCGTTCTTGGCGCCCTTCCGCGGCTTGCGGCGATCGCCGGTAGCCTTTCCAGCCATGTTGTTTCCTTAGGTGATGTCGGATGCCGCGGCATCCGGAGTCTTGATCAGAACGGGGTGTCGTCGCCGTAGCCGGCGCCGGGAGCGCTCCAGGCATCCGGAGCAGCAGAGCCGGGGGTCGCCCACGGCTCTTCCTGCTGGACCTGGGGACGCGACTGGCCACCGCCGCCACCGCCGGAAGCGGCGCGGGTGACCTGGGCGGTCGCGTAGCGGAGCGAGGGGCCGATCTCGTCGACCTCCAGCTCGATCGCCGTGCGGTTGTTGCCCTCGCGATCCTGGTAGGAGCGCTGCTTCAGACGGCCGGTCGCGATGACCCGCATGCCCTTGGTGAGCGAACCGGCCACGTGCTCGGCGAACTCGCGCCACACCGACGCGCGGAGGAACAGCGCTTCGCCGTCCTTCCACTCGCCTGCCTGGCGGTCGAAGTTGCGCGGAGTCGACGCGATCGTGAAGTTCGCGACCGGCAGGCCGTTCTGCGTGTAGCGCAGCTCGGGGTCTGCCGTGAGGTTGCCCACGACGGTGATGACGGTCTCGCCGGCCATCGTCGTCAGGCCTTCGCAGCCTTGCGGGCAGCCTTGGCCTCGGCGCGCTCCTTCTCGGCGGCGACCATGGCCATCGCCTCTTCGGCACGGAGAACCTTGGTGCGCATGATCTGCTCGTTCAGCTTGAGCTGACGGTCGAGCTCCTGCGTGGCGGCGCTGGTAGCGGTGAAGTTGACGACGGCGTAGATGCCCTCGTTCTTCTTCTGGATCTCGTACGCGAGACGGCGCTTGCCCCACACGTCGACGTTGTCGATCGAGCCACCATCTGCGGTGATGACCTTCAGGAAACCGTCGAGCTTGGGAGCGACCTGGCGCTCGTCGACCTCGGGGTCAAGGATGACCATGAGTTCGTACTGGTGCGTGTGCGTCACTAACCCACCTCCTTCGGACTAGAACGGATACCGGGCGGTTCCCGGCATCAGGAGGGTTGATGCACGTGTCGTTCCACGCCGGAGCGCAGGCAGACAACCACAACAGTCTAGCGGACCCGTCGGGCGCAGCGCACCACGGCTGAGGACGCCCGGTAGCGTGGCCGTCATGACGTCCACCTTCGACGAACGTCCCCTCACCGAGCCGGTCGACAAGGCGGCGGCCCGCGCGTACGTCGCGGAGCTGCGCAAGAGCGGGCGCGCGCCGGCGGGCACGGGACCGATCGGCGTCGTCATCGGTGTCGCCGTCGCCGCCGTCTTCCTGCTGGTGTTCGGCGGGGTGTTCGCGAGCATCTTCACGACCTTCCTGGCGGTGGGCTCGGGAAGCGGAGCCCCGGACGTGCTCTCCTTCGTGCCCTTCGTGATGCTCGTACTGATCATCGCCCTGATCGGCACCGCGGTGTGGCGGATGTCCCGCAACAGCACCGCGGTGCGCTGGTATCGCCTCGACCGGTTCGCGCAAGCCAACGGCATGCAGTGGCACCCGGAGGTGACCAACCCGCCGCTGCCGGGCATGATCTTCTCCCTCGGCCGCTCGCGGAAGGCCACCGACATCGTCCGCGGCGCTCACCCGCGCTTCGTCGAGTTCGGCAACTACCAGTACACGACGGGCTCGGGGAAGAACCAGACCACCCACAAGTGGGGCTACGTGGCCGTGAAGCTCTCGACGCCGCTTCCGCACATCGTGCTCGACGCCACGAGCAACAACGGCCTCTTCGGCTCGAACCTCCCCGCCGCCTTCAACCGCGACCAGCGCCTGAGCCTCGAGGGCGACTTCGACCGGCACTTCTCGCTGTACTGCCCGGAAGGGTACGAGGCCGACGCCCTCTATCTGTTCACGCCCGACATCATGGCGCGCTTCATCGACCACGCCGCAGCGCTGGACGTGGAGATCGTCGACGACTGGATGTTCCTCTACGCCAAGCGCGACTTCTCGACGCTCTACCCCGGCACCTGGGCGTGGCTGTTCTCGGTCGTGCGCGCCTTCCTCGACAAGTTCGCGCAGTGGGAGAGGTGGCGCGACGACCGTCTCGCCGCCCTCGCCGCCCCGATCGCTCCGGCCCCAGGCGCGTCTACGAGCGGCCCGGCGGGAGCGGCGGACGGTGCGGGGACACCGGGGGTCGCCGGTCCGCTTCCGTTCGTCGCGCCGATGGCCGCGCTCCGCCCACCGCCTGGTGTCGCCGCGCCCGGGCGCCGGTTGAAGCAGCGGTTCCCGTGGGCGATCGTCGTCGTCTTCGTCGCGTTCCTCGCGTTCTTCTTCTTCGGGCAGGCGGGCGTGTTCGCCGGGTTCCTGAGCGGCCTCTTCCGCTAGCCGTCCGCGCGCCGGACGGCCAGCCACAGCCAGGAGCAGCCGCGACGCGTCGTGCCGGCACGGAGCTCGGCGCCCGTGGCCGTGAACGGCGCCTCGTCGTCGGCGAGGGGCGTGACGTCATAGCGCGCGTCGGGCTGCAGTCCACGCCACGCGAGGGTGACGTTCTCGCTCGCGGTGTCGAGCGCGAACGCCGCGAGCAGATGCCCGTGCCGGGAGTCGAGCTGGAAGACGGGCTGGCGGCACCCGCGGCCCTCGCGCAACGGGGGAGGCGTCAGCGTCGTGAGCACGCCGTCGACGAGAAGGGGCGCGATGCGGGAGCGGAAGGCCTGGACATGCGTCGCGAGGCGCTCCCGCAGGTGTGCGGGAAGCTCGGTGAGTCGGATCGAGACGCCGGTGCGATGCAGGAGCGCCGCCCGGAGGGAGCGGTCGAACTCGGCCTCGGAGAGCTCCGCCCACGGCCGCCGCTGCGCGGGATGGTCGCCCAGCCACTGCGACCACGTCCAGTGGAGGATCGCGGCGGGCGGCAGCATGAGCGAGGCGCCCCAGAGAACCTGAAGGTGGTGCTCGGTCCAGTCGGGATCGGAGAGGAAGTGGCAGTGCACGTGCTGCGCGATCCCCAGATCGATGCGGAGTCCTCCCGATGAGCACGACTCCAGGACGACATCGGGGTGGCGCTGCCGGAAGAGGTCCAGCACCTCATACAGGCCCTGGTAGTGCCGGAACAGCCCGTCGCCGCGGCCGTGCCCGTGATCGTCGCGGTCGCAGCCGCTTCCGGGGTCGACGTTGAAGTCGAGTTTCAGCCACCGCGCTCGGGTGCGGGTGACGATGTCCTCCATCGCGTCGAGCACGAAGGTGCGGCCGGCGGAGCTCCCGAGGCACACGTAACCGAGGAACGTCGGGTCGTCGGGGTCGAGCGACACGGTGATGCGCACCGCGCCGTCGGGTGTCGAGCGGGTCGCGACGATCTCGGGATGGGTGCGGCGCGCCCGCGCGTCGGCGCCGAGGGCCTCCGCCTCGATCCACACCCCGAAGTCGACACCCGTCTCTCGCACGCGATCGGCGAGCGCCACCACGCCTCCGGGGAAGCGGACCGTGTTCTCCCGCTCCCAGTCGCCGCGCTCGGTCTGCCAGTCGGCGGTACGGTCGGCGCTGCCGAACCATCCCGCGTCGAGCGTGGCGACCTCCAGCCCCACGGCGGCGGCGACACGGGATTCGGCGAGGAAGGTGTCGGCGTCGATCTCGCGGTCTTCGTAGGGCCACCAGTGGTTCCACTCGGTGGGCATGGCGTCGCTGCGCGGCGACCGCGGAATGATCCCTCCGACGGCCGCCGCGAGGGCCGCCCCGGCGTCCGCCAGCGTCGCACCGTGGGCGACGAACACCGACGGCGCGACGACGGACTCCCCGGCCGCGAGGTCGATGAAGAAGTCGTGCGGCTCCACGCCGGCCCGGAGCACACCGTCGTCGATCGCGATCCGCCAGTTGCCGCTCCACGCGACCGAGACGAGCACGACGAGGCCGGTGGTCTCCAGCGCCACGATCGGGTGGGCGCCGTGGGAGGAACGCCCGGTGCGGACCCCGACGTGGAGTCCCTCGACGGCCGGGTGCTCGACGCGCTCGAACTCCGCTCCCCAGGCCGAGGCGAATGTCCGCGCCGTCCAGTCCCGCGGAGCGAGCCGCGCCACCAGGGCGTCGAGCTCGGTCACGTGGCCGGGAGCGTCCTCGGGGGCGGCGACCTCGAGGCTCGCCTCCCACGCCTCCCCCCGCCGAGTCCACGCGCGGTGCTCGCGCACGGCACCCGGCGCCGGCTCCACGGGGACGGCCCAGCTCCCTCCGGGCGCCTCCCAGACCGACGCGCTCATCGGCCGAAGCTCGCCGCGAGACCGCTCATGACGTACTTCGACGCGAAGGCGAGGAGCAGCATCGGGAAGATCGCGGTGACGATGAGGCCGGCCGACACCAGCGGTTGATCGCTCGTGAACCGTCCGCCGATCTGCGCCAGCGCGGGCGTGAGGAGCCGCAGGTCGTTGTCGGGCAGGAGGATGTAGGCGAACAGCAGCTCGTTCCACATGCCGAGGAACTGCAGCACGGCGAGAGTCGCGATCCCGGGTGCCGCCATCGGCGACGCGACGCTGATGAGCGTGCGCCAGAACCCCGCCCCGTCGACCTTCGCCGCCTCCAGCACGTTCTGGTCGACACCGGCGAACGCCGCCGTCATGAAGAACACCGCGAAGGGGAGCCCCGTCGCCACATAGACCAGGATCAGCCCCTGCAACGACCCGACCAGCCCGATCCGCGAGAGCAGGAGGTAGATCGGGATGATGAGCACCTGGCTCGGCACGAGCATCACCGACACGAAGGTCGCGTTGATCGCCCGGGCGCCGGGGACATCGAGCCGGGCCAGCGCGTAGCCGGCGAGCATCGCGATGGCCAGCTGCAGCGTGAGCCCGATGACCACGACGACCACGCTGTTGCGCAGCGCGTTGCCGAGGTCGTAGTTGTTCCACAGCACGATGAAGTTCTGGAAGGTCCACTCGGACGGCAGCCCGAACGGGTTCGCGAGGTAGTCGGCCTTGGTCCGGAAGGCGGCGGTGGCGAGGTAGACGACGGGGTAGACGATCGTCACCGCGATGAGGGCCAAGCCGACCCCGATGGGAAGCCGCGCCCGCTTGGGCACACCGACGTGATTGGTAGCCATCAGTCATCCGCCGATCGGAAGAAGCGCAGCTGAAGCAGGGTCAGCGTGCCGATGAACAGGAACACCATGACCGCGAGGGCCGATCCCTCGCCCAGCCGCGACGACGAGAAGGCGAGGCTGTAGATGAGGTAGTCGAGCGTGGTGGTGTCGTATCCGGGGCCACCGGCGGTCATCACGAAGATGAATCCGAACAGCGACGTGAACGTGTAGAGCACGTTGAGGATCGACACGAGCACCACGACCCGCCGGATGTTGGGGAGGGTGATCGACCACAGGCGTCGCCACCATCCCGCGCCGTCGAGCACCGCCGCTTCGAACACCTCGGGGTTGATCGAGCTGAGCCCGCTCAACAGGATGAGCGACTGATAGCCGAATCCCGACCAGACCAGCGCCAGCACGATGACGAAGATCGCACTGCCAGCCCCCGCGAAGAAGTCCACGGGCTTGCCGCCGAAGGCCTCGATCAGGGCGTTCACCGGACCGCTGTAGGCGAACAGCGTCTTGAACATGAGGCCGATGACAGCCGTGGACAGCACGTTCGGCACGAAGAAGAGGACGCGGTAGAACTTCCAGCCGCGGATCCGCTCGTACAGCAGCACCGAGCACACGAGCGCGGCGAAGATGACGATCGGCACCGACACGAGGAACAGCAGGTTCGTCCCGAACACCTTGTACAGGAGCGGGTCGGTGAGGAGCTTGACGTAGTTGCCGAGCCCGACGAACTCGAATCGGAGCCCGTTGGTCTTGTGGAACGAGATGAACAGGGCGTACCCGACCGGGTACACCATGAACCCGAGCGCCAGCACGAGGGCCGGGGCGACCGCCGCGAGCGCGACCCAGCGCTCGCGGCGACGCCACCTGCTCTTTCCCCGAGCGGGAGGGGTGTCCCCGCGAGATGCGGTTGACGGGGACACCCCGGTCTGTGTGGTCATCAGTCCGACTTCTCGGCCTTATAGGCCTCCTGCAGCTGCGACACGGCGTCCTCGGGGGTGGTCTGTCCCGTGTACACGGTCGCGTTGAGGCGATAGAAGAGGTCGATCACGGACTGCGGCATGACGTTGTCGAACGGGTAGACGACGGCGTCGGCCTTCGAGACGTATTCGGCCTCGGACTTCAGGTAGTAGTTCGTGATCACCGAGGTGTCGGCCGATGCACTGTTGGAGGGCTCGGTCTGGAACAGCTTCACGTAGGTGTCGATCGTCGCCGGCTGCGCGAGGTACTGGAGGAACTTCTTGGCGAGGTCCTTGTTCTCGGAGTAGTTCGTGATCGAGACCGACACGTTCGGTCCGCCCGCGAGCGCAGTCGGGAACTGCGAGCCGGCGAGCGTCGGGATCGGGAAGACCCCGGCCTTCTCGCCCATCGCCTCTTCCAGCGCGCCGTTCTCCCACGCCCCCGAGACCATGAACAGGCCCTTGCCCTGCACGAAGCCGGTGAGCTGCTCGGAGTTGCCGATCGAGCCGGCATCGGGGTTGGTGAGGCCCAGGGAGTAGAGCTTCGAGTACGCCTCGTACGCCTTGACCATCGCGGGATCGGTGAGCGGCGTCTTTCCGCTGTACATGTCCGTGAACGCGTTGGAGCCGAGCTGACCGCCCACGAGCGCCGCCATCACCCAGGCGCCGACGTAGCCTTCCTGGTTCGGGGTCCAGAAGGGCACGGCGTCGCCGATCTTGCCCTTGGCCTGCTCGCCGAGGGCGATCATGTCCTCCCACGTGGCGGGAGGAGTGGAGAGGTCGAGGCCGGCCTTCTCGGCGAGCTCCTTGTTGTAGAAGACGTAGAAGTAGGAGCCGCCGCCGTAGGGAAGACCGAGCAGGGCGCCGTCGTCGGCGTAGCCCGCACGGACCGTGTTCCAGCCCGAGAGGTCGGTCATGGTCTCCTCGGAGAACACCCCGTCGAGGTCTTCGAGGAAGTCGGCGTAGTCGACGGTGTTGCCGCCGGTGTAGCCGATCCGAACGTCCGGGCCGTTGCCGGCGATCGAGGCGGCCTGGAACTGCGCGGCGTCCTTCGAGATGTCGCCGGAGAGGGTGACGACGTCGACCGTGACGCCGGGGTTGTCCTTCTCGAACTGGTCGACGGCGATGTTGAGGAAGGAGTTGTCGGCGACGGCACCGTCGTCGGTCTTCTTCGTCAGCAGGCCGGGATCCCAGACGGTGAGGGTCTTCGACTCGGTCTTGTCGCCGTCGGCGCCGGGTGCGCAGGCGGCCAAGCCCAGGGTCAGTGCGCTCGCAACGGCGAGAGCGCCGATTCGCAGGAGCTTCATGTCGGTTCCTTTCACAGGGTGATTGCGGTGCGGGTAGAGGGTTCTTGATCGATCAAATTCGGGAGCGCGAGAAGGCCGGCGCCGGGTGCGGGGCTCATAGGGCGGCCCCGAGCCCGCCATCGACGGCGAGGACGGCACCCGTCACATACGTGTTCTCGGGCGAGGCGAGGAAGGAGACGGCGACGGCGACCTCCTCGGGGGTGCCCGGGCGGCGCAGCGGCAGTCGGCCGTGCTCGAGGTACACGCTCTGGAACCAGTCGGTCTCGTATTCGGTGCGACCGTCGGCGAGCCGCGCCATGGGGGTGTCGATGAACCCCGGCGCGACCGCGTTGACGAGGATGCCGTCCGGCGCGAGCTCGACGGCGAGCGCTCGGGTGGCCGCGTGCAGTCCGCCCTTGCTCGCCGCGTAGGCGACCGATCCGGTCGCGGCGCGATCGGCCTGCACCGACCCGACGTTCACGACGCGCGGAGTGGCGGCCCGCCGGAGGAGGGGAACGAGACCCGTGGTCAGCCGCACGGCGGCGGCGAGATTGATCTCGAGCGTGCGGGCGAGCGCGTGGTCGTCGTCGGGCTCGACGACCACGCCGGCGGCGTTGACGAGCACATCGAGCGCGCCGCCTGCCCCCAGTTCTTCCCGCACGGCCGTGGCCGCATCGGCCGAGGAGACGTCGAGAGGGAGCGCCACGGCGTCGGCCAGCTCGCCGGCGACCTCCGACAGGCGCGAGGCGTCGCGATCGATGAGGACGAGCCGGTCGCCCGCGGCCGCCAGTCGCCGCGCAACGGCAGCACCGATGCCGCTGGCAGCGCCGGTGACCAGCGCCGTACGGTTCGCAGCTAACATCGGGCGTCCTTGCTTTCGAGTCGCATTGATCCTACCTAAGACGTTCTCGAGAGCAACAGCCCCCGGAACCTCGGGATCGAATGTAGCGCAATTCTCGTTTAGATAATACCTTTGGGTCAAGAGGTGATCATGGACGATTCCGTCGACCTGGCGTGGAGCCACGGCCGTGGCCGGGTGCACGCCACCGCGGCGATGCTGCGCGACCTCACCGTGACCGCCGGCGGACGCCGCGTGCGCCCTCTCGCGCAGGCGGCGTGGGATCCGGGTGATCCCGAGGTCGCGGGACTGCCGGGACACCTTCGGGTGCTGGGCGGAGACTTCGTGTGCCTCCCCTTCGGCTCAGCCTCCGTCGCGCCCGACGCGCCGGAGGACTGGCGGCGCGTCGGCACGCCGGCTCCGGTCCCTCCGCACGGCATCACGGCCGATGCCCCGTGGCGACTCACTCCCGACACCGCGGAGGACGGGACGACCGCCGTCACCGCGACGCTCGTGCCGCCACCCGACCACGACATCGCCCGCGTGGTGCGCCGCGTGCGCCCCGTTCCCGGTCGTGCGCGTATCGAGTTCGACCTCGAGGTCACCGCGCGTCGGCCGCACCGCACCTCGCTCGGGCTGCATCCGATCCTCGCGCTCCCCCCGGTCGGGTCCCCCGCAGTCGCCCGCCTCGATGTCGCCTTCTCGTGGGGATGCGTCTGGCCGGGTCGCCTCCACGGAGAGGGACGGCCTGCGCCGGCGGCGCGCTTCACCTCCCTCGACGCGGTCCCCGCCGCCGCCGGGGGAACGGTGGACCTCACCCGGCTCCCGCCGCCCCATCCCACCGAGGAGGTCGTGCAGCTGATCGGCGCGCGGTCGCCGTTGCGCCTCCGCCACGCCGACGGCACGGCCGTGGCGGTGGAGTGGGACGACACCCTCTTCGACTCGCTGATGCTCTGGCTCTCCGACCGCGGCCTCCCCTCGGCCCCGTGGCGCGGCACCTACCGGGGCCTGGGTGTCGAACCGGTCGTGTCGGCGTTCGATTTCTCGGCGAGCACATCGGCCTCCGACAACCCGCTCTCCCTCGACGGCGCCCGCACCTCGCTGGCGCTGTCCCCCGCGGCTCCCCTTCACACGACGCACGTCATCGAGGTATTAGTATGATGATTGACTTCTCACCCCCGCCGTTGATGGCGCTTCCCATCTCGGACCACCGACTTTCATACGATCTGAGAGAGGACCGTCGTGCGGATCGATAGCGTCGACTTCTTCTACGCGAGCATGCCCGAGGTGACCCTGGAGGCCGACGGCAGCCAGGACGCGCTGCTCGTGCGCGTCCGCGCCGGCGACGCCGAAGGGTGGGGCGAATGCGAGGCCTCGCCGCTCACCTCGATCGCGGCCTTCATCGCGCCGCGGTCCCACGGCGTCTGCCGTCCGGTCTCCGACTCGGTGATCGGGGAGCGGATCGACGGTCCCGACGACATCATGCGGATCGCCCGGTTGGTCGCCCGCAACAGCATGGACCTCCTCCAGGCCGCCCACACCTTCTCCGGCATCGAGATCGCGCTGTGGGACCTGCTCGGCCGCGTGCGTGAAGAGCCGGTGTGGCGCCTCCTCGGGGCCACGACGGCCCATCCGAAGGTCCCCTATGCCTCCGTCCTCTTCGGCGACACCCCCGAGCAGACCCTCGCCCGCGGGCGAGACGCCGTGGCACGCGGATTCCGCGCCGTGAAGTTCGGCTGGGGCCCCTTCGGCACCGGCAGCGTCGCCGACGACGCCGATCAGCTGCACGCCGCGCGGGAGGCGATCGGCCCCGACCGCGAGCTGATGGTCGACGCGGGTCAGGTATGGGAGAACGACGTCGAGGCGGCCGCCGCGCGTATGCCGGCGCTGTCGGATGTCCGCGCCCTCTGGCTCGAAGAGCCGTTCGGGGCGGCCGAGTACGACGCGTACGCCGCGCTCGCGCGGGACGCGGGCCCGGTCCGCCTCGCGGGCGGCGAAGGAGCGCACGAGGAGGCGATGGCTCGCAATCTCATGCGCCACGGCGGGATCGGCTTCGTGCAGATCGACACCGGACGCGTCGGCGGCATCGCGCCCTCGG
This sequence comes from Microbacterium sp. TNHR37B, assembly GCF_001620065.1. Lineage (GTDB taxonomy): Bacteria > Actinomycetota > Actinomycetes > Actinomycetales > Microbacteriaceae > Microbacterium. The sequence continues at coordinate 1,028,941 of NZ_LQGV01000003.1, read as the reverse complement.
CCCGCATCGCCGCCCACGCGGAGCGGCTGGGGATCACCTACGTCAACCACACCTTCACGTCGCACCTGGCCCTGTCGGCCTCGCTCCAGCCCTTCGCGGGTCTTGCCGCCAGCGTGATCTGCGAGTACCCGGCCGAGCCGAAGCAGCTCGCCGTCGACCTCACCCGCACCCACCTCCGGCCCGACGCCGATGGTCTCCTGCATGTGCCCGACGCCCCCGGCCTCGGGGTCGAGGTCGACACCGCGGCGCTGGCTCCCTACCTCCGGTCGGTGCAGATCACGGTCGACGGGGAAACGCTGTACTCTAGCCCGCAGCCCGACAGCGCGGTGCTGTCGTCGTGACGAACGGTCGGAGACAGGTGAGCGGGACGAGTGCCGACGCCGGCTCCGGATACTCGCTCCGGGGGCGCCAGGGCCACGTGATCGAGGCCCTGGGCCGCGCCATCGCCGGCGGCACCTACCAGCCGGGAGAACTACTGCCGCGAGAGGCCGCCCTCACCGAGGAGTACGGCGTCAGCCGCACGTCGGTGCGCGAGGCGATGAAGGTGCTCGCCGCCAAGGGACTCGTCGACATCCGCCCCAAGGTCGGCACCCGCGTCCGCCCCCGGGAGCTGTGGAGCAGCTTCGACTCCGATCTGCTCACCTGGACCTACGCCGAGGGACAGGCCACCGACCTCATGCGCGACCTGGTGGAGCTCCGCCAGATCGTCGAGCCCAACGCCGCCCGCCTCGCCGCGGGGCGTGCCACGATGCACGACCTCGGCCGCATCGAACAGGCCGGCATCGAGCTCGCGGCCGCTGCGGGCGATCACGCCGCCTATGCAGAGCGTGACGTCGAGTTCCACCTGGCCGTCTACGCCGCCTCGCACAACACCTTCCTGTCGCGCTTCGGCACGCTGGTCGCCGACTTCATGAAGCTCTCGTTCGACCTGCAGCAGGAGGCGAGCACACAGTCGCTGGAAGACGACGCGGCCCGTCACGTGGCCGTGGTCGACGCCATCACGCGGGGGGATGCGGAACTGGCCGCGGAGACGATGCTGCAAGTGGTGCTCGACGGCAAGGTCGCCCTCGCCGCGGCGCTGCGGGAGCAGGACGCGACCTGACCCGCGGTCGTCTGCGGGCGGGCGCGCCCCTCACCCTCGCGCGGCCCGACGCGCCGCCTGTTCGACGGGGTCGGGCACGGGCAGCGAGGCGATGAGCCGTCGCGTGTAGTCGTCGGTGGGGGACCCGAGCACCTCCGCGGTCCGTCCCTCCTCGGCGATCCGGCCCCGATGCAGCACGACGACCCGGTGCGCGAGGAGGTCCACCACCGCGAGATCGTGCGTGATGAACAGCGCGGCGAACCCGAAGCGCTCCTGCAGCTCGCCGAACAGCTCGAGCACGCGGGCCTGCACCGAGACGTCGAGCGCACTCGTCGGCTCGTCGGCGATGAGCAGCCGCGGGTCGAGGGCGAGAGCGCGAGCCAGCGACGCGCGCTGGCGCTGTCCTCCCGACAGCTCGTGGGGGAACCGGTCGCCGAACGCCGCCGGGAGCTGCACCGCCTCGAGCAGGTCGTCGACCTGCGGACGGGCATCACTCGCGTTGCGGGCGACGCCGTGGACGATGAGCGGCTCGGCGACGCATTCCGCGATGGTGAGGAGGGGATTGAAGCTCGTCGCCGGATCCTGGAAGACGAAGCCCAGCTCTCGGCGCTGGGCGCGGAAGGTGCGCTCCTTCACGCCGCGCATCTCGGTGCCGAGCACCCGTAGCGAGCCGCCGGCCACCGGGGTGAGCCCCGCGATCGCGCGTCCGATCGTCGTCTTTCCCGACCCCGATTCGCCCACGAGCCCCAGCACCTCCCCGGGCCGGATGGCGAAGTCGATCTCGTGCACGGCGCGGAAGGTGCCGCTCCCCAGGCGCCCGGGATACTCGATCACGAGTCCGCGTGCCTCCACGACGGGAGCACCCGACGCCGACGCCGGGAGAGGGCGATCGGCGATCCGGAGCCGCGGCACCGCGTCGAGCAGCCGCTTCGTGTACTCGTGCTGCGGAGCGGCGAAGAGCTCCCGGGCCGTCGCCGTCTCGACGACCTCGCCGTCGAGCATCACGGCCACGCGGTCGGCGAGGTCGGCGACGACGCCCATGTTGTGGGTGATGAGGATGATCGCCGTCCCGGTCTCGTCGCGCAGGTCGCGCAGGAGGTCGAGGATCTCGGCCTGCACCGTCACGTCCAGGGCGGTGGTGGGCTCGTCGGCGAGGATGACGCTCGGCTCGAGGGCGAGCGCCATGGCGATGACGATCCGCTGCTTCTGACCGCCCGAGAACTGGTGCGGGTAATCATCCACCCGCCGGGCCGGATCCGGGATGCCGACCCGTCCGAGCATCTCGATCGCCCGGGCGCGCGCCTGCTTCTTCGAGTGCACGCCGTGGGCGCGCAAGCCCTCCATGAGCTGCCACCCGACCGTGAACACGGGGTTCAGCGCGGTCGAGGGCTCCTGGAAGATCATCGCCGCTTTCGTGCCGCGCACCGCGCGGAGGCGATCCGACGACAGCCCCACGACGTCGGTGCCGTCGAGGATGACCGCGCCCCGCGTGGTGGCGGTCTCGGGGAGGAGTCCCAGGATCGAGCGCGCCGTCACCGTCTTGCCGCTGCCGGACTCACCCACGATGGCCAGCACCTCACCGGGGTGCACCTGGAGCGAGACGTCGCGCACAGCAGCGACGTCGCCGCCGTCGGTCGCGAAGGTGATGTCGAGGTCACGGATGTCGACGGCGAGCGCGTCGGTGCGGACGGGATCCTGCTGTCGAGCCGCCATCACTCCACCTCTCCTCGTTCTTCGCGCGCCACCGGCTGCGTGGCGGCCACGGCGTCGGCGGGCGTGCGCGGGGCCGACCGGCGACGGGCCCGCAGCCGCGGGTCGGCCAGGTCGTTGAGGCTCTCCCCGATCAGCGTGATGCCGAGGACGGTGAGCACGATCGCGATTCCCGGGGGGATCGCCGTCCACCAGATGCCGGCGGCGACGTCGCTGATCGACTTGTTGAGGTCGTACCCCCACTCGGCGGCCGACGTGGGCTCGATGCCGAATCCGAGGAAGCCGAGGGCCGCGAGCGTCGAGATCGCCTCGGACGCGTTCAACGTGACGATCAGCGGAAGCGTACGGGTGGAGTTGCGCAGCACGTGGCGGAACATGATCCGCGGCGTCGAGGCGCCGATCACCTGCGCCGATTCGACGAAGGCCTCCGACTTCACCCGGACCACCTCGGCCCGCACCACCCGGAAGTACTGCGGAATGAAGACGACCGTGATCGAGGCGGCCGCCGCCAGGATCCCCGACCACAGATCGGACTGGCCGCGGCTGATGGCGATGGCCACGACGATGGCGAGAAGCAGGGTGGGGAAGGCGTAGATCGCGTCGGCGACCACCACCAGCACCCGATCGACCCACCCGCCGAGGTATCCGGAGACGAGACCGAGCAGGATCCCGAGGAACATCGACAGCACGATCGCCACGACCACGACGTAGAGCGCGGTCTGTGCTCCCCAGATGACACGGGAGAAGACGTCGTAGCCGCCGACCGTCGTGCCGAGGAGGTGGGCGGAGCTCGGCGGCTGCTGCGCGCCGAAGTTGCCGCCCTGACCGCTCAGCTGGCTGTAGCTGTACGGGGTGATCCACGGGGCGAGGAGGGCGAGGAGGACGAAGGCCGCCGTCAGCACGAGGCCGGCGACGAGCATGCCGCGCTGCAGTCCGACGCTCTGTCGGAGCTGACGGACGACGGGTACGCGGTCGAGGAGTCGGCGCTCGGCCATCTCAGTACCTCACCCTCGGGTCGATGAAGGCGGCGAGGATGTCGACGACGAAGTTGGTGAGGGCCACGATGATCGCGATCATCGCGACGATGCCCTGCACCGCCACGAAGTCGCGGGAGGACAGGTAGGCCGCGAGCTGGAAGCCCAGCCCCTTCCACTCGAAGGTCGTCTCGGTGAGCACCGCGCCGCCGAGCATGAGGGCGATCTGCAGCCCGATGACGGTGATGATCGGGATGAGCGCCGGCCGGTACGCGTGGGTGCGCACGAGCCGCGACTCCCGGACGCCGCGCGACCGGGCGGCATCGACGTAGGGCATGTTGAAGGTGCCGATGACGTTCGTGCGCACGAGACGCAGGAAGATCCCGGCCGTCAGGAGCCCGAGCGTCAGGGCCGGCAGCACCGCGTGGGCGAGGACGTCCTGCACGTAGGCGGGGTTCCCCGACGCGATGGCGTCGATCAGGTAGATGCCGGTGCCGCCGTCGCGGCCGAGCGCGAGTTCGGTGCGCACGCTCGCTCGGCCCGACACCGGGAGCCAACCCAGCCACACGCCGAAGACGAGCTTGGCCACGAGCCCGGCGAAGAAGACGGGAGTGGCGTAGAAGAGGATTGCGCTCACCCGCAGGAGGGCGTCGGGCCACCGGTCGCGCAGCGCGGCGGCCACGAGCCCCAGCGGGATCCCCACCAGGAAGGCCACGACGAGGGCGTAGAGCACGAGTTCCAGAGTCGCCGTGCCGTAGGTGGCGATCACCTGCACCACCGGCTGGTTGTCGGTGATCGTCGTCCCGAAGTTGAAGGTGAAGACCTGGCCGAGGTACTCGACGTACTGCACCAGGATCGGCCGGTCGTAGCCCGCCTCGTGGATGCGCTCGGCCAGCTGGTCGGCGGGGAGCCGGCCGCCCAGCGCCGCCGTGATCGGGTCGCCCGTCAGCCGGATGAGGAAGAACACGAGCGTCACGAGGATGAGCACGGTGGGGAAGATCAGCAGGAAGCGGATCAGGATGTATCGGCCGAGCACCGAGCCCGATCCTCGGGTCCGCGTCACTGCGGGCGGATCGGCGACATCTGTCGTCATGGTTGCCTACTCTACGGACGGCGGGGCGTTCGACGCGCTGCACTCGCCCAACGACCGGGGCCACATGGTGTGCCCCGGTCGTTGAGCGAGAGGCGAGCGGTCTCGTCGAACGCCCGCGGCGATTACTTCGTGATCGAGGCGAAGCGGAGCTTGAACGACGCGTCGAGCACCACGCCCGACACGTCCGCGCCGGTCACCGCGACCTGAGCACCCTGCAGGAGCGGAAGCGTGGAGAGGTCGCCGGCGACGAGCTCCTGGATCTTCTCGATCTCGGAGGTGCGCTGGGCGGCATCCGGCTCCACGGCCTGCTGGAGGATCAGGTCGTTGACCTCCGAGTTGTCGTAGTGGTTGCCGAGGAAGTTGTTCTTGAGGAAGAACGGCGTCAGGTAGTTGTCGGCGTCGGAGTAGTCCGGGAACCAGCCGAGCTGGTAGGCGGGGTAGACGTCGGCGGTGCGGTCCTTGGAGTACTGCACCCACTCCGTCGACTGCAGGTCGACCTGGAACAGTCCGTCCTTCTCGAGCTGCGACTTCACGAGCGCGTACTCGTCGCCCGACGAGGGTCCGTAGTGGTCGGGGCTGTACTGCAGGCTGAGCTTGACCGGAGTGGTGACGCCCGCGGCCTCGAGGGTCTCCTTGGCCTTCGCGGCATCGGGTGCTCCGTTGCCGTCGCCGTAGAGGCCCTTGAGCGCCTCGGTGGCACCCGTGAAGCCCTCGGGGACGTAGGAGTACAGCGGCGTGTACGTGCCCTTGTACACCTGCGTGGAGATGGCCTCACGGTCGACGAGATCGGCGATGGCCTGGCGGACCGCGAGCGCCTTCTTCGGGTCGGCGTCGCTGGTCGTGGCGCCGTAGGGCTGCGTGTTGAAGTTGAACACGATGTAGCGGATCTCTCCACCGGGCCCGTTGACGACCTTCACGGAGTCGTTCTTGGAGAGATCCTCCACGTCCGTGGCCGAGAGGCTGCGGTAGGCCACGTCGACGTCGCCCTGCTGGACGGCGAGCTTGAGGTTGGACGACTCGGCGAAGTAGCTGAGGATGACGCCGCCGTTGACGGGGGCGTCGATCAGGCCCTTGTAGTCCTTGTAGGGCGTGAACTCCACCGTCTTGTTGAAGTCCCACGAGGTGATCGAGTAGGGACCGGCGAACGCCTTGCCCTTGACGATGTCCTCGTCGGGCGTGATCGCGTCGGCCGAGAACACCTCTTCGTCGACGATCGCGCCGGGGAAGCTGGTGAGGATGAACGGGAACACCTGGTCGTTCTCGGTCTTGAGCGTGAAGACCACCGTGGTGTCGTCGGGTGCCTCGACCTTGTCGAGGTTGTAGAGCAGGCTCGATGCGCCATTGGGGTCGGCGATCTTGAGGTTGCGGTCGAACGAGAACTTCACGTCGGACGAGGTGAGGTCGTTGCCGTTGGCCCACTTCAGCCCCGCCGGGAGCTTCACCGTGTACTCGGTGGGAGAGGTGAACTCGGCGGACTCGGCGAGATCGGGGACGACCTCGGTGCTGTTGTAGTCGGTTCCGACCAGGTACGGGAAGACCTGCGTCTGGACGGCCAGCGATCCGTTGTCGTACGAGCCGGCCGGGTCGAGGGTCGTGACCTTGTCGGTGGTCCCGACGATGATGGGCTCGTCGGACGCCGGAGCGTTGCTGTTGCCGGGGCCGGGCGTTCCGCCGGCGCAGCCGGCCAGGAGAAGCGCCGAGGCGCCGAACGCTCCGAGGGCGAGGGCGAGGCGCCCGCGCGTGCTGTGGTGCCGTGACATGTGTACCTCTGCTGTCTGGATGACGACCCGTCAGTGGGCGGGCCTAAGTCGCTATCTTTCACCCGACCCTCCGCATCCGCGCAGAGGTCGGCGCAATTCGTAACGAGACCGAAACCCAGGACCGTGCACGGTGAGCCCCGGTGCCACCGCCGATTGGTCATCGTGCGCAACGCGGGTGACGGCCGGGTCAGGAGCTCACGGACTCGTGCCCGATGCCGAGCTCGAACAGCTCGCCGCCGTAGAGAAGCTGCGCCGCGCCCACACCGACGAGACTCGCCGCGACGACGGCGGCGAGAGCCGGGGCGAGGCCCCACCCCCGAAGAGCGCGCCAGCCGAGCACGGCGAGGACGACGAGGCCCACGAGGTGCGCGAGGACGAGCGGGACACCCCCGAGAACCTCCGCGAAGCCCGCCATCGTTCCACCTCAGTCGCGCTGAGCATGCTCCGACCCTACGCGAGGGCGCGGGGCTCAGCCGCCCCCTCAGCTCGCCGCAGGGGTGCGGAGCGCGCGGATCATCGCGTCGAGCAGCCGGAGCGACTCTGCTCGATCGGAGGCGCTCAGCCCTTCCAGCATCCGTTCCTCGACGGAGCGCACGGCTGCGCTCGCAGCAGCGAGCTTCGCGCGGCCGTGAGCGGTGAGCGTGACGGGAAGGACTTTGCCGACAAGCGGCTTCTCCGGTCGCTCCACCTCGCCGTCGCGCTCGAGGGCCTGCAGCAGCACGTTCATCGTCTGTCGCGTCACGAAAGTGCCGCGGGCGAGGTCGGAGTTGGAGAGACCCGGCCGCTGCGCGAGGAGTTCCAGGCACGCATAGTGCGTGACGTTCATCCCGAGGGGACGCAGAACGTCCTCCATCGCCGCGCGCAGGGCACTCGAGGCTTCCTTCAGCCGGTAGCCCACGGAGACGGGCAGGTCGACACCCGGCGATCCTTGACTCATGTCAGTATTCTGACATACGATCGCATGTCAGATAACTGACTCAAGAGAGGACACCCCATGCCCGTCACCGGCCCCGACTTCATTTCCCTTCAGGTGCGCGACCTCGACGCCTCGCAGGCCTTCTACGAGAGGTTCCTCGGCCTGGTGCGCTCTCCGGCGGGACCGCCCCACGCCGTCGTGTTCGCGACCACCCCGATCGCCTTCGCGGTGCGCGACATCGTCGACGAGGACGCCCTCGCGGCCAGCACGCACCCCGGTGTGGGAACCGCGCTCTGGTTGCACGCCACCGACGTCCAGGACATCCACGACGCGCTGGTCACGGCCGGACACGAGATCATCGCGGCCCCCATCGACGGTCCGTTCGGTCGCACGTTCACCTTCGCCGACCCCGACGGCTACCGCATCACCCTCCACGACCGCGCGTGACCGGCGGCGCCGACGCGGTCCTCCCGACGTCAGCGCAGTCCGACCTCGACGAGCTCGTCCTCGGTGAGCATGCGGGAACGGATGAGAAACCGCATACCCGTCGGGCCCTCCACGCTGAACCCGGCGCCTCGGCCCGGGACCACGTCGATCGTCAGGTGGGTGTACTTCCAGTACTCGAACTGCGCCTCGGAGATGAAGACCTCGATCGGGTCGTCGAGGCCCACGTCGAGGTCGCCGAGCTTCACGTCGCTCGGTCCGGTCAGGAACATCCCGACGGGGTAGCACATGGGGGCGCTCCCGTCGCAGCATCCGCCGGACTGATGGAACATGAGCTTGCCGTGCTGGGCCGTCAGCTGGCGCAGCAGCGCCGCCGCGGCATCCGTCACCGCCACGCGGGGAGAGAGCGTCGTGGTCATCGTGGCCTCCCAGAGGATCTGCGATCGGTGATGCGCTGAGGGAGCGGCGCGTGACCCCCACCGCCCGTTCGGCGACCGGGAGGTGGGGGACCTCCCGGTCGCCGAGCGGCGGGTGCGTCGAGGTGCGCCGCGCGGATCAGAAGAAGCCCATCGCCCCTTCGGCGTACGAGACGAGCAGGTTCTTGGTCTGCTGGTAGTGGTCGAGCATCTTCAGGTGGTTCTCGCGGCCGATTCCGGACTGCTTGTACCCGCCGAACGCGGCGTGGGCCGGGTACTGGTGGTACGTGTTCGTCCACACGCGTCCGGCCTCGATGCCGCGTCCCGCGCGGTACATCGTGTCCGCCGAGCGGCTCCACACCCCGGCACCGAGGCCGTACAGGGTGTCGTTGGCGATGTGGATGGCGTCGTCGAAGTCGTCGAAGCTCGTCACCGACACGACCGGCCCGAAGATCTCCTCCTGGAAGATCCGCATGTCGTTCGTGCCCTCGAACACGGTCGGCGCCACGTAGTATCCGCCGCTGAGCTCGCCGCCGAGGTCCACCCGCTCGCCACCGGCGAGGAGTTTCGCGCCGCCCGCCTTGCCGATCTCGATGTACGACAGGATCTTCTCGAGCTGGTCGTTCGAGGCCTGGGCACCGATCATGGTGGCCGGGTCGAGCGGATTGCCCTGCACGATCTTGCCGACCCGCTCCAGGCCGTCGGCGAGGAACCCGTCGTAGATCGAGCGCTGGATGAGCGCGCGCGACGGGCACGTGCACACCTCGCCCTGGTTGAGCGCGAAGAACGTGAAGCCCTCCAGCGCCTTGTCGTAGTAGGCATCCTTGTCGCGCGCGACGTCCTCGAAGAAGACGTTGGCACTCTTGCCGCCGAGCTCGAGCGTCACCGGGATGAGGTTCTGCGAGGCGTACTGCATGATGAGGCGCCCCGTGGTGGTCTCACCCGTGAAGGCGACCTTGCGGATGCGCTTGTGCTGCGCGAGCGGTGCGCCCGCCTCGATCCCGAAGCCGTTGACGATGTTCACGACGCCGGCCGGCAGCAGGTCGCCGATGATCTCGAAGAGGAACAGGATCGACGCCGGCGTCTGCTCCGCGGGCTTCAGCACGACGCAGTTGCCGGCGGCGAGCGCCGGGGCGAGCTTCCATGTCGCCATGAGGATGGGGAAGTTCCACGGAATGATCTGGCCGACCACACCCAGCGGCTCGTGGAAGTGGTAGGCGACGGTGTCCTCGTCGATCTGGCTGAGCGAACCCTCCTGAGCCCGCAGCACACCGGCGAAGTAGCGGAAGTGGTCGATCGCGAGAGGGATGTCGGCGGCGAGGGTCTCGCGGATGGGCTTGCCGTTCTCCCACGTCTCGGCGACCGCGATCTTCTCGAGGTTCTCCTCCATGCGGTCGGCGATCTTGTTCAGGATGTTCGCGCGGTCGGCGGGGGTCGTGCGCTTCCACGACTCGAACGCCTTCCATGCGACGTCGACGGCGCGATCGATGTCTTCCACCGTGCCGCGCCCGACCTCGCAGAAGGGCTTGCCGGTCACGGGGGTGATGTTCTCGAAGTACTCGCCCTTGACCGGAGCGACGAACTCGCCGCCGATGTAGTGGCCGTAGCGCGCGCGGTACTCGGCGACGGAGCCCCGCTGGCCGGGAGCGGCATAGACGCTCGAGACGCCCTCTTCGACGATGGTCATGTTGTCTCCTTCGACTGCATGAGTCGCGGCAGCGATGCCGCGTTCGGATGCCGTCGAGGCTAGGTCGCGCCACGTTGCATTCCGTTGCACCGTGGCGCGCTCACTCGTCGAGCGCGAGAGCCCACCGCCGCAGGGCGCGCGCGATCGCGGCGGCATCCTCCGGTGGCAGCATGTCGACGAGGCGCTGCTCGTTGGCCAGGTGCGCCGTGAACGCCGCGTCGATGACGGCGCGCCCGGAGTCGGTCAGACGCACCAGCCGGCGCCGGCGGTCCTCGCCCGCCTCCTCCCGCTCGACGAGTCCGCGCTCGATGAGGCGGTCGACCCGCTTGGTGAGCCCTCCCGTGGTGACCATCGTGTGCGCGGCGAGCTCGCCGGCGGGGAGCGCGAAGGGGGGTCCGGCGCGACGCAGTGAGGCGAGGAGGTCGAACTCCGCTTCGCTGAGCCCGTGCTGGGCGTACACCGCGGTGAGCTCGCGCGTGAGCGCCTGCGCCACACGGTGCACCCGGCCGATCACACCCTGCGGCGCGGGGTCGAGATCGGGTCGCTCCCGCCGCCACTCCTCCTGGATACGGTCCACGTGGTCGAGGGGGTCGGTTCCGCGCGGGTCCTCGGGCGTCGGGGTCATGACGTCGACATTACCTTCCGTGGAAGCTATATTCTCTTCCATGGAAGATAAACCGGGCGGGTCGCGCGCTCGTTGGCTGGCGATCACGGCGATCGCGCCGATCGCGTGGGGCAGCACGTACTACGTCACCCGCCACCTGCTTCCGCCCGACGCGGCCCTCTGGGGCGCCGTCATCCGCTGCCTCCCCGCGGGGCTCCTCGTACTCGCGCTCGTCCGTCGCCTTCCGGGCGGATCGTGGTGGTGGCGGTCGATCGTGCTCGGCACCCTGACGGTGGGCGGCCTCAATGTGCTCGTCTACGTCGCGGCGCAGCGCCTGGCCACGAGCCTCGCCGCGACGATCATGTCGACCTCGGCGGCGGCGCTGCTCCTCCTCAGCTGGATCGTCCTGCGCCAGCGTCCGCGCATCCGGGCCGTCGTCGGAGCGGCCGTCGGAATCGCGGGTGTCGTCGTCATGCTGCAGCCCGGCGGGGGAGAGGTCGACCCGTGGGGCGTCGCGGCCTCGATCGTGGCGATGCTGTCGTCGTCCCTCGGCTTCGTCCTCACCCGGCGGTGGGGGCCGGAGGTCCCCGCCCTCACGATGACGGCGTGGCAGCTGATCGCCGGGTCTGTGGTCGTCGTCCCGTTCGCGGTGGTCGTGGAGGGCGCACCCCCTGCCCTGGACGTTCCCGCGCTCGCGGGCTTCGCGTACGTGATCGTCGTGGCCACCGCGCTCGCCTACGCCGCGTGGTTCGCGGGGCTCGCGCAGCTGTCGGGCGCGGTCGTGGGGATCATCGGACTCCTCAACCCCGTCACGGGTGTCCTGCTCGGCGTGCTGTGGGCCGGCGAGCCGTTCGGACCCGTGGAGGCGATCGGGTTCGCACTCGTCGTGGCCGGCGTCGTCCTCGGGGTCACGCGGGGACGGCGCCACCCTCCTCGCCGACGGGCCGCACCGCACGGTCCACCGCCGCGGTGAGCGAGAGGAATCGCGGTTGCGCGTCGAGATCGTCGAGGAGCACCGCATTCCCGGCGGCATCGGCGAGCGGCACCTGCCAGTTCGGGTACTCCTTGTCGGTTCCCGGCTGATTCTGCACGCGCCGCTCGCCGACCGCGTCGACCAGGGCGACCCCCAGCAGCACCGAGGGCGAGGCGGTGATGAGGACATTGAGGGCCTCGATGATCTGCTGCTCCGAGGGGTTGTCACCGATGAGGCCGCGCTCGCGCAGGAGCGCCATCATCGTGGCGCGTTCCCGGTCGGCGTCGGCCCGCTCCTCCTGGACCGGTCGGGTGAGAAGGCCGAGGCGCGCCCGGAGCCACACGTGCTCGTCGGCGAGGTAGCCGGCCGTCGGGGGGAGATCGTGCGTGTTCACCGTCGCGAGCAGCGACCGCCGATACTGCTCCGGCGGGCGGAAGCCCTCGCCCTCGCGCTCGAACCAGAGCACGCTGGTGCCCAGGATCCCGCGGGCGGAGAGGTAATCCCGCACCCACGGCTCCACGTTCCCGAGATCTTCGCCGATGAGCACCGCCCCCGCGCGGTGCGCCTCCAGCGCGAGCACTCCGATCATCGCCTCGTGGTCGTAGCGGACATACGTTCCCGCGTCCGCACCGAGGCCGGCGGGGATCCACCACAGCCGGAACAGCCCGATCACATGGTCGACGCGCAGGGCGCCCGCGTGGCGCAGCAGGGTGCGGATCATGTCGCGAAGCGGCGCATAACCGGCCTCCGCCAGAGCCCGAGGAAGCCACGGGGGCTGGTTCCAGTTCTGTCCCTGCTGGTTGTACATGTCGGGAGGCGCACCCACCGTGATCCCCGGCGCGTACATCCCGCGCAGCGACCAGGCGTCGGAGCCCTCGGTGTGTACCCCGACCGCGAGGTCGTGCATGATCCCGATCGACATCCCGGCTGCGACCGCTTCGGACTGCGCACGGGCGACCTGCGCGTCGGCCACCCACTGCAGCCACGCGTGGAAGGCCACCCGATCGGCGAGTTCGCGCTGGATCGCGGCCACGGCGGGCGAGTCGATGTCGGCGAGATCCTCCCGACCGAGCCCGCCGGCACGCGCGGGGTCGGCCCGGTACTCCTCCAACGCGCACCACAGGGCGAAGTCCTGCAAGGGCTGCCCCTCGCGACGGACGAACGCGTCGAGATCGGCCTGGCGCCCCGCCAAGCGCGGAACCGCGAAGATGCGTTCGAGCGCCGAGCGCTTGGCCGCCCACACCGCATCGCGGTCGATCCGCGTGGGATCGTCGTCGGTGGCGGCGACCGGAGCGCGCAGGTCTCGCACCGTCTTGCGCTCCTCCTCCTCCAGCTGTGCGAACTCGCGGATGTCCTCCGGGCGCACGTAGAGCGGAGCGAGGAACCGCCGGCTGGCCGGGCGGTACGGCGAGGCCTCGATCGGGCTCGCGACGTCCGCGGCATGGATGGGGTTGATGAGCAGGAAGTCGGCGCCACGGCCGGCGGCGACGGCGGCGAGGTCGCCCAGATCGGCGAAGTCCCCCATCCCCCACGACCCGCGCGAGCGCACCGAGTACAGCTGCGCCATGAGGCCCCACGCGCGATCGCGGCCGGGACGGGTGGGAGGGTCGGGGAGTCGCTCGGGTGTGATGACGAGCACGCAGGTCGCCTCACGGTCGGGCACGCCGCCGAAGGGACACTGCCGGGCGCGGACGGTGTGCCACCCGAGCGGAAGATCGGCCGGCACCGGCACCTCCACCCGCCAGCGCAGCACACCGTCGATCAGCCGGGCCGCGGGGCGCTGTTCCGGGATCGGCAGGTCGCGGCGCGAACCGTCCTCGAGCAGGACTTCGGCGGTGACGTCGTGCCCGTCGGCGACGTGGAGAAGGAGGCTTCGCACGCCCGGCCGCGTGACCAGCGAAGGCGGCAGGAGGGCCCGCCACGGGCTCTCTTCTGCCGCAGCGAGGGCGAGAGCCGTGGCGTCCTCGTCCGAAGACTCGACGCCCATCGCCGCCAGGACCGCGCGCAGAGTGCCGGCCGGCACCGCCACGCGGTCGCCGAAGAACGACCAGTACTCCGTCGCCACGCCGTGGGCCTCGGCCAGAGCGACCAGGGTCGCACTCGGCTGATCGTCGCTCATCTCGGTCCCTCCGTCAGCGCCCATCCTGCCGCATCCCGCCCACTTCCTTCCCCCGCCCCGCGCTCCCGAGCCCCGAGCCCCGAGAGCACATGCTGTCACCGAGCGCACGTGCTACTCGCGGTGAGGACGTATGCACTCGGTGGGAACATGTGCTCTCGACGAGCGAGGACGAGGAACCCGGGGGCGGGGGCGGGGGGCGGGTCAGGCGGAGAGGCGATCGAGCCGGGCCACGATGCCGGCGCGCTTGGGGGAGCGGGCGGGCAGCATGCGAAGGGCGAGCCGGAGCACCTCGGCGTCTTCCGCCCCGTCCTCGGTGTCGGCGTAGGCGAGCAGCACGTCGACGGAGGCTTCAGCCAGGAGCGCCTCCCGAAGGGCGAGCCGCACCGACTCCCGGAACTCCTCCACCCCGGGGGCGACCGACTCGGGCAGAACGCTCCCGCGATAGGCGGCCAAGGCGACGCGGTGCGCTCCGCGATCCAGGAGCGACACCACCTGATGCGCGTCGGTCTCCAGTTCTCCCGTCAGCCGGTAGGGGCGCGACGCGGGGACGAGGTGCGGCGCGGTGCGCTCGAGGGCCTTGCGCAGGCGCACCATCTCGGGACGCAGCGTGCCCTCCGCCTCCTCGCCGTAGACGAGTGCCGCCAGTCGCTCCGACGAGAGGCCCTGCCGGTGTACGGCGAGCATGAGCAGGATCTCGGCGTGTCGCGCCGACAGCTCGGTGACCGACTCTCCCGACGGCCCCGACAGTTCCAGCAACGCCCGATCCCGGCCCAACACGCGCAGCACGGTGCGCTCCGGTGCCCGCACCACCGGCCGCCGGACCGCGACGGGCGTGCGCTCGGCGGCTCGCGCCCGCAGCCGCGCCACGAGGAGTTCGCCTTCGATCGCCCGCGCCGTCGCGTCGACGAGCAGCTGCGCCTGCGGCGTGGCGGCGTCGGCACCACCGGTGACGTCGATCATGCCGACGAGCCGCCGCGTCTCGGGGTCGTGCACGGGAGCGGCGGTGCACGACCACGGCTGGACGAGCCGGTTGAAGTGCTCCGCGCCGTGGATCTGCACCGAGCGGTCGAGCTCGAGCGCCGTGCCCGGTGCCGACGTGCCCACGCTGCGCTCCGACCAGTTCGCCCCAGCGACGAAACCCATGTCGCCGGTGAGGGTGCGCACGTGCCGATCGCCCTCGACCCACAGCAGCCGGCCCGCCGCGTCACCCACCGCCACCACGACCCCCGAGTCCGCGTCCGGTGACAGCAGCGCACGCACCATGTCCATGGCCCCGGCCAGGGGATGCGCACTGCGGTAGGCCTCCAGCTCCTCCTCGGAGAGATCCAGGGGCGGCAGGCCCTCGGCGCCCACCAGGTTGGCCAGTGACCGGCGCCACGAGTCGCGGACGAGTGGACGGATGTCGCCGAGTCGGGCATCGGCTCCGTTCCCGATCACGAGCTCTTCGTGGGCGCGCTCGATCAGCAGGCGTGAGGTCTGCGGCGACACCTCGCGCCGCGACGACCACGACGAGGGCACGGCGCTCCCTTCGACGATGAACCAGGAGTGCGTTCAGTCTAGGTCGGGGGCGCCGCGAGAGGGAGCCGGTTCCGGGCTCACCGCGCCGCCGGCTGCACGAGGTTGTCTCGCGCCCACGCTCCCAGCTGCGCGAGCACCGGGATGAGGCGCTCGCCCTGCGGGGTCAGTGCATAGGAGACGGCGACCGGCGGCCCCGGGTCGACGCGCCGGTCGACGAGCGAGGCCTCGGCGAGCTCGGACAGGCGGTCGGACAACACGGCATCGCTGATGCCGGTGACCGCCCGACGCAGCACGACGAACGAGAGAGTGCCGCCACTGAGGGCGTCGAGGATCATTCCGTTCCAGCGTTTGCCGAGGATCGAGAACGCGAGCGAGACCGCGGCGTCGCACTCCGGTGCATCGTGCACTTCCGCGTCCATCCCCCCATCGTAGCGTGCTAGCCTCAGCAGAGTCGCTTTGATTTTCATAGCGACTCTGAGAATCAGGACACTGAAGAGAGGCCCCACGATGACCCTGTTCCGCCTGGATGCCAGCATCCTGCCCGCGAGCTCCGCCAGCCGCCAGCTCGGCGACCTCGTCGAAGCGGAGTGGTCGGCAGCCCACCCCACCTCGCCGGTCGTCCGTCGCGACCTCGCGGCCGATCCCGTGCCCGCCACGGCCTGGCGCGACGCCGTCCAGGGCGGCTTCACCCCGGAAGAGGCGCGCACGCCCGAGCAGCGCGAGGCGATCGCCCTCGCCCACCGCCTCGCCGACGAGCTCCGCGACGCCGACGCCCTGCTGTTCACCGTGCCCCTCTACAACTACGGCGTCTCGCAGCACGTCAAGACCTGGTTCGACCTCGTCTACACGGTCCCCGGCGTCGACCCGCAGGGGACCGACCTGCGCGGCAAGCCCGCCACCCTCGTGACCGTGCTGGGCGGGAACTACGACCCCGGCACCCCGAAGGAGGGCTGGGACCACTCCACCGGGTGGCTGCGCCGCGTGTTCGAGGACGTCTGGGGCCTCGACCTGCGGGTCGTGCACCGCCCGTTCACGCTCGTGGGCGTCAACCCCGCACTCGACGCGTTCACCGAGACGGCCGCAGCGCTCCAGCGCACGGCAGAGAGCGACGCCGTGCGCTCGGGCCGCGAGCTGGCCGACCTGCGCGGGCGCCGGAGCGCCTGAACACCGCTCAAGGGCGACGTGACGGGAGCGACGTGACGAGGGGCCGCCTCACGCCTGTCGGGCGGCCCACCACTCGCGCAGTCTCTCCTCGGCGGCCTCGGCCCCCAGGATCCCTTCGTCCAGGCGCAGGTCGAGGAGGAACCGGTACGCCGCGCCGACCTCCGGACCGGGCCGGATTCCGAGGAGCTCCTGGATGCGGTTGCCGTCGACCTCCGGACGCATCGCGTCCAACTCCTCCTGGGCGGCGAGCGCGGCGATCCGTCGTTCGATGTCGTCGTAGGCCGCGCGCAACCGCGCCGCTTTGCGCCGGTTGCGCGTGGTCACGTCGGCGCGCGTGAGGATGTGCAGGCGCTCGAGCTCCGCACCCGCGTCCCGCACGTAGCGACGAACCGCCGAATCGGTCCACGCCCCCTCCGCGTAACCGAAGAATCGCAGGTGCTGCTCGATCAGCTGGCACACCGAGGCGATCGTCGCCGAGTCGAACCGCAGCGCGCCCAGGCGCTTTCGCGCGAGACGGGCGCCCTTCACGTCGTGATGGTGGAAGCTGACACCCCCGCCGGGCTCGAGCTTGCGGGTGGCGGGCTTTCCGATGTCGTGGAGGAGCGCCGCCAGACGCAGGACGACGTCGGGCGCGGTATCGGGATGCCGCTCGTGCTCGAGCTCGATCGCCTGGCGAAGGACGGTGAGCGAGTGCTCGTAGACGTCTTTGTGGTGGTGATGCTCGTCCACTTCGAGCTGCAGAGCCGGAACCTCGGGCAAGAACTGCTCCGCCAGGCCGGTCTCCACGAGGAGGCGCAGACCACGCACCGGGTCGTCGGTCTGCAGCAGCCGGACCAGTTCCCCCTGGATCCGCTCGGCGCTCACGATCCGCAGCGTCTCGCGGAGGGTGCGCATGGCCGCGACGGTCGCCTCGTCCACCTCGAACTCCAGTTGCGCGGCGAAACGCGCCGCCCGCAGCATGCGCAACGGATCGTCGCCGAAGCTCACCTCGGGGTCGGCGGGAGTGCGCAGGATCCCCGCGAGAAGGTCCTCCACGCCACCGGTGGGATCGACCAGCGTCGGGCCGGGCACCCGCAGCGCCATGGCGTTGACCGTGAAGTCGCGTCGCGAGAGGTCGCCCTCCAAGGAGTCGCCGAACGCGACCACGGGCTTGCGCGTCGTCCCGTCGTAACTGTCGGCGCGGTAGGTGGTGATCTCCACCTGCTCGGCGACACCCGCCTGGTCGTCCCAGATCTTGGCGCCGATGGTCCCGAACTCGCGCCCGATCTCCCAGGTCGCCCGAGCCAGCGGCTTCACGATCCGGAGGATGTCGTCGGGACGCGCATCGGTCGCGTAATCGAGGTCGTGCGTCACGCGGCCCAGCAGCGCGTCGCGAACGGGTCCGCCGACGACCGCCAACTCGAACCCCGCGTCGGCGAAGGCCCGCCCGAGGGTGGCGGTGACCGGAGACGCGGCGAGCGCGCCGATCCGGGCGAGGCCCTCGGCCATGTTGAGCATGCGACGAGCCTACCGGCGCGGGCCGCGCACCCCCGGGTCCACCGAGGTCACCCGGGCCCGTCGGAGGTCACGGGAGGCGGAGGAATCCGGTGAACACCAGCTCACGGACGCGAGGCAGAACCTCGGCGGCGAGAGCGACGGGATCGACCTCCATGAGCTCGGCGATCGCGTCGACGAGGCGCCCGACCGGCAGGTCCCCGTCGCACGCTCCGACGAGGGCGGCCAGGCCCGGATCGACCTCGATGGTGCGGGCCAGCCCCCCGCCCTGGCGAAGCTCGATCACGCGCGGGCCCTCCTGACCGGGAAGGTGATGCCGGGCCTCGGTGACGTCGGGGGCGGTCGTCAGCACGCTCTGCGCGAGAGCGTCGTCGTCGAGGGCCGCGAGTCGATCCGCGGTGCGGAGCGCGTCGCGCACGTGGGGGCCGAGGGCGCCCGGCACCGGCTGCGTCACCCGCTCGAATCGGCGCAACGCCGGCTTCCCGGCGGTACCCGGGCGTCGGAGCAGCACGTAGCCGAAGCCGATGGCGGTCACCTCCCGCGCATCGAAGTCGGCCAGCCAGGCCTCCACGAGACGCGAGTACTCGGGGGTCCCGGCGACGGTGCCGCCGTCGCGCACCCACATCTCGGCGTAGGCCAGCGGATCCAGCGTCTCCCGTTCGATGACCCAGGCGTCCACGGCCACGGGGGACTCGTCCACCCAGCCGCGGACGCGGTCGAGCCCGTCGCCATCGCCGCGATACTCCCAGTTGCCGAGCAGCTGGGCGATCCCGCCCGGGGCGAGCACCGTGCCCACATCGCGCACGAAGGCGGCGACGAGATCGTCACCGGCGAACCCGGCGTCGCGGTATTCGTAGGCCGGCACGCCCGACCCGCGCGGCGTGATGACGAACGGCGGGTTGGAGACCACGCGATCGAAGAGCTCGCCCGTGACCGGCGCGAACATGCTCCCGTGGCGCGTTTCGATGCCATCCACGCCGTTGAGCAGCGCATTGAGACCCGTGAATGCGAGGGCCCGCGCCGAGACGTCGGTCGCGACGACCACGTGCGCGCTGTGGCGCGCCCGGAGCGCCTGGATCCCGCAGCCGGTGCCGACGTCGAGCACGCGGTCCGCGGGCTCGGGCACCTGCAGCGATGCCAGGGTGAGGGAGGCGCCGCCCACCCCGAGCACGTGACCTGTCGGAAGCTCCCCGTCACCGCCTCTCAGAAGGAGCGCCGTCTCGTCCAGGTCGCTCGCGATCCACCAGTGACCCGCACCCGACTCGTCGTCGAAGTCCTGCGGCCGGACGAGCACCGACGGCACGAGCGTCTCGCCGTCGATCGTGGCCAGGCCCAGCTCCACGAGCCCCCGTGCGCCACAGGACGGCAGCGCCGCATCGACGTCGGCGACCGACGCATCGGCTCCGAGGAAGAGAGCACGCGCCAGCACGCCGAGGGGATCGGCCCGACCCTCGACAGCCCGGAGGGCAGGGCCGGCAAGGCCGCGGCCGATCGCGTCGTCGGCCCGCGCCCCCCAGGCCCCACGAACCGCGTCGGCGGTGTACCCCGCGGCCGTGAGGTCGTCGCGCAGCAGAGCAAGGGTGGCGGGATCGAGTCGGAGGGGCGGAAGATCGGGGTGCGTCACGCGTCCATTCAATCCCACCGTCTCCGCGCGTCGCCGGCTCCCCCACAGGCGCGGATCGGTTCGGCCGGGTGCTCATCCGGCGGCGTCGAAGGCGGCGCACAGGTCGGGAACCATAGAATGCCACCAGTCGTGCGGTCCGGGATCGCACACCCGTTGCCATGACTATGACTCCCCACACTCTCGGGGCACCGTCCCCCCGCCGCCGCGCGCACCGACGACCCCGCCGG
The DNA here is from genome assembly GCF_001620065.1 of Microbacterium sp. TNHR37B. GTDB lineage: Bacteria > Actinomycetota > Actinomycetes > Actinomycetales > Microbacteriaceae > Microbacterium. The sequence continues at coordinate 1,009,137 of NZ_LQGV01000003.1, read as the reverse complement.
TCGCTCCGTGCGATGGCGCTGGCCGTCGCCGTGCTGGCGGGAGGAGCGGTGTGGGCCGCGCCCGCCGCGTCCGCCGGCGCAGCCACGGAGCGTCCCGCCGCCGCGCCCGACGGCTCCCTCGCGCGCGTCGACTTCCGCGCGGCCGCGCGGGCCGACGGCGTCGTCCGCAGCGATGGCCGCCTCCTGGTCTCCCTGTCGGTGACCAACGCGGCGCAGGACGTCGTCGAGCCCGGGACGGTCGAGCTCGCCGTGAGCCGCACGCCCCTCACATCGCGCAAGGCCGTGGAGGCGTGGACCTCGGGGGACTCCTCGCCCGCGCTGCGTCGCGTCGGCACCGAGACGATCGGCACCGTCGGACCCTACGGATCGGCGTCGGCGAGCACCGCCGTGGAGGTGGGCGACGACCTCGCCCCGGGGGCGTACGCGCTCCGTGCCACCTATCGCTCCCCGGCGGGCGAGATCGAGCGACGGAGCGTCTGGGTGGTCCCCGACGACGCTCCCGCCGCCGGGCGCGTGGCGGTGATCGTCCCGGTCACGGCGGGCCCGCTCTCCGAGGGCCTCCTCACCTCCGACGAACTGGCCACCCTCACGGCCGAGGGCGGGAGCCTGCGCGCGCAGCTGGACGCCGTGCGGGGAACCTCGGCCATCCTCGCGGTCGATCCCGCGATCGCCGCCGCCATCCGCGTGCTCGGCACCGCGGCCCCGGAGACGGCTCAGACGTGGCTCGCCGATCTCCTCGCTCTTCCCAACGATCGCTTCGCATTGCAGTTCGGAGACGCGGACCTCGCGGCCCAGTACGCGGCGGGACTCAGCGAGCCGCTCACCGTCGAGACGCTCTCCTCCTACATCGACCCCGCGACGGTCGTCGACGCCGAGGCAGAGGAAGACGCGGACGCGCAGGCGTCCCCCGACGATGCCGGGTCGACCACCGCCGGCGCCGGGTCCCCCAGCCCGACCCCCGGCCCCGACGGCGTGGTCCTGCCCACGATCGACGAGCTGCTGGACATCGGCGCCGCGCGCGACGATGTGTTCTGGCCGGCGGCGGGAACCGCGGAACCCGGCCTCCTGGAGATGCTCTCGGGCGGGGCGGAGGGGTCGCTCCCTCTCACCCTCGTCCCCTCCGACACCATCGCGGGATCCTCGAAGGCAGGCGACGGGCAGACGCGGGCCGACGTCGGCGGTGCTCAGGTGCTCGTCTACGACAGCGACGTGACCACCGCTCTTCGCCGCGCCAGCAACGCCGTCTCGACGATCGACCGCGACGAGGCCTTGGCGACCGCCTCGGCCTTTGCGACCTTCACCGACGCCGATGTGCCGCTCCTGGTGACGATCGACCGCGGACGGGACCGCTCCGAGGAGGCGCTGCGTGCGACGATCCGCACCGCGGCCTCGCTCGACGGGCGGGAGCCGGGCGGGATGATGGCGCTGATGGCGAGTCCGAACGGTGACGAGGTATCCCTCGCCGCCGGCACGGACGACGACGCGCGGGCGAGGACCCTGGAGCGCTTCCTGGCGGGCGAGGAGAAGCTCGCCGCCTTCGCGACCATCCTGGAGGACCCCACCCTCATCACGGGCCCCGAACGCGCCCGCGTCCTGCAGCTGCTCGGCAACGGCTGGCGCGGGAACGACGAGTGGTCGGTCGCCGTCGCGACCCACGCCACAGATACTCAGGCCACCCTCGACGCGGTCTCGATCGTGCGCTCGCCCGACATCAACCTCCTCGGCGCGAGCGCGCCGTTGGCCTTCTCGGTGCGCAACGACCTTCCGTGGCCGGTGTCGCTGGTCCTGGCCGTGGAGCCCCGCGACCCGCGCATCGTCGTGCAGGACACCACCGCGTTCACCGCGGGGGCCGCGCAAGCGACGCGCGTCGACGTGCCGGTGGAGGCTCGCGTCGGCAACGGAGACTCCAGCCTGTCGCTGCAGCTGTGGAGTCCGTCGCTGGTGAAGATCGGTGGTTCCGTCACCATCGACGTGGCGGTGCGCGCCGAGTGGGAGACCATCGGTGTCGTCGTGATGTCGGTGCTCGTGGCGACCTTCATCATCCTCGGCCTCATCCGTACCGTCGTCCGCATCCGCCGGCGCCGCCGCGTCGCCCCGTCCGATCCCGCCCCGGCGACGGAGGCCACAACACATGGCTAGCCTCGGCAGGTCGAGCGCCCTCATCAGCGCCGGCACGATGGTCTCGCGCATCACCGGGCTCATCCGGAACATGGTGCTCGTCGGTGCCCTCGGCGTCGTCGGATCCTCGGCGGCCAACTCCTTCGCCGTGGCCAATCAGCTGCCCAACAGCATCTTCGCCCTCATCTCGTCGGGACTCCTGGCCGGCATCATCGTGCCGCAGATCGTCAAGGCGGTGCGCACGCACGCCGACCAGGGAAGCGCCTTCGTCTCCAAGCTCCTCACCCTCGGAGTCGTCGTCCTCGGCGCCGTCACGGTGGTGGCGATCGTGGCCGCGCCCCTGCTCGTCCTCATCTACGGCGGCAAGTTCTCGCCGGAGGGTCGAGCGCTGGCGCTCGCGCTGGCCTACTGGTGCCTCCCGCAGCTGTTCTTCTACGGTCTGTACGCCCTGGTCGGCGAAGTGCTGAACGCGCGGCGGGTGTTCGGACCGTTCGCCTGGTCGCCCATCATCAACAACATCGTGTCGATCATCGGATTCGGTGCCTTCATCTGGCTCTTCGGCCTCACGCGATCCGCCCGCGACTGGACCCCGGGAATGATCGCGCTGATGGGAGGGACCGCCACCCTCGGCATCGTGCTGCAGGCTCTCGTGCTGCTGCTGTTCTGGCGACGGGCGGGGTTGCACGTCCGCCCCGACTTCCGCTGGCGCGGCATCGGCCTCCGCCATATCGGACGGCTGGCCGGGTGGACCTTCCTCATGGTCGTCGTCAGCCAGATCGCCGGCGCCGTCCAGGCCAATCTCGTGGGATCGGCATCCGATGTCGGGGCCGCTCAGTTCGCGATCCAGACGGCGTGGCTCCTGTTCATGCTCCCGTTCTCGATCATCGTCATCTCCCTCGGTACGCCGTACTACACGCAGCTCAGCGAGCACGTGGCAGAGGGACGCACCGATGCCGTCACGGCGGATCTCGCCAGCCTCACCCGCACCATCGGCGTGTTCATGGTGGGCATCCTCGGCGCCATGATCGCTGCAATCGTGCCGCTGTCGAGGCTGTTCGCCAACGACGCCGACGAGGCGGTCGCTCTGGCATGGGTGCTCGCCGCCTTCCTCGTGGCCCTCCTGCCGCTGTCCTTCCAGTTCGGCATCCAACGCACCTTCTATGCGCTGGGCGACACCCGCACGCCGTTCCTCTACACGACGGTCCAGGCAGTGCTGGTCATCGTCACCGCGGTCATCGCGTTCGTCGCGTTGCCGCTGCCATGGCTGGCGGTGGGCATCGCCCTCGGTCAGTCGCTCGCCAACATCATCCAGTTCGCTCTCGCGGTCGTCCTCTTGCGACGCCGGATCGCCCGTCCCCTGGGGCTCGGCGCGGCGGCCCGCGCGGTCGTGAGGTTCGTGATCGCCGCCGTTCCCGCCACAGCGGCAGGATGGCTCACGTTCGAGCTGCTCGGCGGCGCGGCGGGGTGGGCGGCTTCCGACCGTCTTGCGGGCTTCCTCTCCGCGGCCCTCATCGGTCTCGTGACGCTCATCGTCTACACGGCCTTCCTCGCCCTCCTGCGCGCCCCGGAGCTGCGAACGGCCGTGCGGACGGTGCGCCGGTTCCTCCCCGGTCGCTGACGCCCGCTGCGTGCGGAGTGCCGCCCCGGACGTGGAATGCCCCGCGGTTAGCATGGGTTGAATGTGCTGGGGCCTTGATCGCCCCGCGAACAGAAGGGCAGTCACGTGCGCAAGGTCATCATCATCGGATCGGGTCCGGCGGGGTACACCGCGGCCATCTACGCCGCGCGTGCCAACCTCGAGCCGCTGCTGATCGCCAGCTCGGTCGAAGCGGGCGGGGAGCTCATGAACACCACCGAGGTGGAGAACTTCCCGGGGTTCCCCGAGGGCATCATGGGGCCCGACCTCATGACGAAGATGCAGGAGCAGGCCGAGAAGTTCGGCACCGAGGTCGTCTACGACGACGTCGTGAGCGTGGACTTCTCCGGCCGCGTCAAGAAGGTGACGCTCGGATCGGGAACCACCCACGAGGCCGACTCCGTCGTCTACGCCACCGGTTCCGCTCCCCGCAAGATCGGCATCGAGGGCGAGGCGCGCCTGTCCGGCCACGGCGTCTCGTACTGCGCCACCTGCGACGGATTCTTCTTCCGCGAGCGCACGATCGCCGTCGTCGGCGGCGGTGACTCGGCGATGGAGGAGGCGACCTTCCTCACCAAGTTCGCGACGAAGGTCTATGTGATCCACCGTCGGAGCGAGCTTCGCGCCTCGAAGATCATGCAGGAGCGCGCGTTCGGCAACGAGAAGATCGAGTTCGTGTGGAACAGCGAGGTCGTCGACGTGCTCGGTGACGACGCGGTGACCGGTGTCGTCCTCAAGGACACGGTCGACGGCTCGACGCGCGAGCTTCCGCTCGACGGCATCTTCGTCGCGATCGGCAACGACCCTCGCACGCACCTCGTGCACGGCGTTCTCGATCTCACCGAGCACGGCACGATCTGGGTGGACGGTCGTACCTCGCGGACCTCCGTCCCCGGTGTCTTCGCCGCCGGTGACGTGATCGACCCGACCTACCGGCAGGCCGTCACGGCGGCCGGAAGCGGTACGGTCGCTGCCCTCGATGTCGAGCACTACCTGGCCGCGCTCGACGACGCCGGCGCGCCCGAGGCCGACGCGTCGCAGATCGACGCGCTGCCGGACGCCGACGCCGACGCGACGGCCGCCTGAGACGGCATCGGAACAAATCGCCCCGAACCCGTGTTGTCATCGTTGACAGCTTTCCGAAGGAGACAGTGAAATGACCGCCAAGGCCACGAACGAGAGCACCTGGCAGCAGGACGTCATCGACGCAGAGGGTCCCATCCTGGTGGACTTCTGGGCCGAATGGTGCGGTCCCTGTCGCATGGTGGGACCCATCCTCGACGAGATCCAGTCCGAGAACGGCGACAAGATCACCGTCCTCAAGCTGAACGTCGACGAGAACCCGAACCTCGCGATGGAGTACCAGATCACCTCGATCCCCGCGATGAAGGTGTTCAACAAGGGCCAGGTCGAGAAGACGATCATCGGCGCCAAGCCGAAGTTCGCCCTCGAGCAGGACCTCGCGGCATACCTCGCCTGACGCGACCATACGAAGGGCCCGGTCGGAATTGCCTCCGACCGGGCCTTTTGTCGTCCAGCGGCGGCGTCCGGCTGTCGACGCGGTCAGGACGCTTCGATCCGCACCGATGCGTCCCAGCGCCGGTGCGGTTCGCTTCCCAGCAGGCGCCACACGGCTCGCGTGAGAGGCGGATAGTCGAGCGCGATCTGTCGCAGGACACGGTAGTTCCGGCTGGCGTTCGGGCGGACACCTCCGTTCGAGGCGATGTTCTCGGCGCGCAGCGTCAGCACGACGAGCTCATCGACGCTCGGAAGGTCCTCCATGAAGTCCCACGGATCCTCGCCGTCGCGCACTCGCTCCTCGATGAGGACCGACAACTCGTCGCCCGCTTCGGCACGCAGGAGCTCCAGACTGGCGCGGCGTGCGGGGCGGGCTTCGGTCACCTCTCCAGCCTACGCCGCCGCGCCGACAGCGACTCAGAACGAGCCGTACTCCGTCTCACCGATCTCCGCGAGGATCCGGTTCAAATCCTGGATGGTGGCGAAATCAATGCTGATCTGGCCTTTTCTGGCCGTTAGGTTGATCTTGACCTTCGTGTTCAGGCGGTCTCCGAGACGCTCCGCGACCTCGTCGAGGTGCGCACGCCGAGCGCCGGCCTTCGGCGTCGACCGACGAGCGCCGGCGTCGGGAGCCTTCGCGGCCGCCTCCGCGGCGCGCACGGAAAGATCTTCATTGACGATCTTGTCGGCCAGGCGCTGCATGGCCTCGGGGGTGTCGAGGGAGAGGACGGCGCGCGCGTGCCCCGCGCTGAGCACTCCTGCCGCGACCCGCTGCTGGACGGGCACCGGCAGCTTCAGGAGACGGATCGTGTTGCTGATCTGCGGGCGGGAGCGACCGATCCGCGTCGCGAGCTCTTCCTGCGTGATGCCGAAGTCGTCGAGCAGCTGCTGGTACGCCGACGCCTCTTCGAGAGGGTTCAGCTGGGAGCGGTGGAGGTTCTCCAGCAGCGCATCGCGCAGAAGGTTCTCGTCCGAGGTGTCGCGGACGATCGCCGGGATCGAGGTCAGGCCTGCCTCGCGCGAGGCGCGCGTTCGACGCTCACCCATGATGAGCTCGTACTTGCCGTCCTCGTTGGTCCGCACGACGACGGGCTGCAGCACGCCGAACTCCCGAACGCTGTGGATCAGCTCCGCGAGATCATCGGGATCGAAGTGCGTCCGCGGCTGACGCGGGTTGGGCACGATCTCCCGGGGATCGATCTCGATCAATCGGGTTCCCGGAATGGCGAGGAGCTCCGCTGCGTCACCGTCCGACGGGGTCTCCGCGCTCTTGTCCGCCGGTGCTCCGGGGAAGAACACGTCGACCGGCCGTGCCTCATTCGACTCGGCGGTGGGGATCAGTGCTCCGATCCCCCTGCCCAGACCCGTTCTCTTCGCCATCAGGACTCCCCTTCTTCACTGCCGCCACGACCACGTCGAGCGATCTCCACAGCTGCCTCGCGGTACGCGACGGCGCCGGCCGATGCACCGTCGTACGCGATCACCGTCTGACCGAAGCTCGGCGCCTCCGAGACCCGAACGGATCGAGGAATGACCGTACGCAGAACCTCCCGAGGGAAATGTGAGCGGACCTCGTCCGCCACCTGCTGGGCCAGGCGGGTACGTCCGTCGTACATCGTGAGCAGGATCGTCGAGAGGTGCAGCCGCGGGTTGAGGTGCTTCTGGATCATGCCCACGCTGCCGAGCAGCTGGCTGAGCCCTTCGAGCGCGTAGTACTCGCACTGGATCGGGATCATGAGCTCGTCGGCCGCAGTGAAGGCGTTGATGGTGAGAAGCCCGAGGGACGGGGGGCAGTCGATGAGCACGAAGTGCGGCGGCTCGTCGGTGCCAGACAGATAGTCCTCCAGCGCCGTGCGGAGGCGATGTTCGCGGGCGACCTGAGACACGAGCTCGATCTCCGCGCCAGCGAGGTGGATCGTCGAGGGGGCGCAGAACAGACGGTCTGACTCGGGACTCGTCTGCACGATGTCACTGAGGGGGAACTCGTCGATCAGGACGTCGTAGATGCTGGGGATATCGGCGGTGTGCGGCACCCCCAGCGCCGTGGACGCATTGCCCTGCGGATCGAGGTCGATGACGAGCACCCGCGCGCCGACCGATGCGAGAGCGGAGGCGATGTTGACGGTGCTCGTGGTCTTTCCCACGCCACCCTTCTGGTTCGACACGGTGAGCACTCGTGTCGGTCCCGTGAACTCCAGCTCGACCGCTTCGAGCGCCTTGCGGCGAGACGTGAGGTCTGCGAGCTCGCGGGCGATGGGACTGTCATCGAACGAGAAGGGTGCGGAGGACGTGGGGTTCTCCGATTCCGTCACCGGCTACTCCTGTCGTTCAAAGGGGCTGTTCCACTGTAGTCGAGGGGGCTGACCGTGGTCGCCGTGCGAGAGGCGAGGCGATCACCTCGTTTCACGTGAAACGGCCGACCGTTCGGGTCTCAGGATGTGTCACGTGAAACGACGAGCTCGAGACTGCCGTGCGAGCGCGTTTCACGTGAAACAGCACCACCGGGGCAAGCCCACGCGACCGTTTCACGTGAAACGCACACGATCTGCTGGCACCTCGCGTCGCTCATCGCACCACAGCACGAAGAACCCGCGTCGGCTCCGTGATCAGGCCCTCCCCGGCGGGCTCGACCCGTACCTGCGTCAGCCGGAACTTACGGATGACCTTCTCCGCCGCGTCGATCTCCCGCTCCGCGCTCGCACCCTTGAGGAAGACGAGCTCGCCACCGTCGCGCACCAGCGGCGCGGTGAGGGGGACCAGTGTGCGGAAAGCACTCACGGCCCGCGCCGTCACCGCGTCGAGCACCGGGCCTCGCTTCCAGTCCTCGCCGCGTGCGCGGACGACCTCGACGTTGTCGAGACGGTGCTCCTGAACCTGCTCCGTCAACCAGGCGACGCGACGCTCCATCGGCTCGATGAGAACCCAACGAACGTCGGGACGGGCGATCGCGAGCACCAACCCCGGCAGACCGGCGCCGGACCCGACGTCTCCGACCTCCGCGCCCGCGGGGAACAGCGGCGCCGCCACGGCACTGTTCAGAATGTGTCGGGTCCACAACCGGGGGAGCTCGAGGGGACCGATCAGCCCCCGGCGTTCCCCTTGATCGGCAAGCGCGGCGGTGAAGGAGCGTGCGACCTCCAGACGGTCGCCGAAGATCACCGCGGCGGCCGAGGGCTCCGGTTCTACCGCGTCCACCGTTTCACGTGAAACATCAGCCACGGCTGATGACCGTGTGGCGGTCCGAACCCTCACCGTAGGACTCGGAGACGAAACCCCGCTCCGAGACGATGTCGTGCACGAGCTTGCGCTCGTAGCTCGACATGGCCGGGAGGGATGCCTGCGACGCACCGTCTTCGATGCGTTCGATCGCGCGGTCCACCAGCTTCTCCAGCTGTTGCTGACGAGCGTCGCGAGAACCACCGATGTCGAGGATCAGTCGGGAGAAGCGACCGGTCTTCGTCTGCACCGCGATGCGCGTCAGCTCCTGCAGGGCCTGAACGGTGTCGGGGTTCGAAAGCAGGCGCAGCGAAGCGGCGTCATCGTTCTCCACCGTGACGTAGGCGCGGCCGGAGCGCACGTCGAGCGCCAAGTCCCCGTCGATGTCGGCGATGTCGAGCAGCCCTTCGAGGTAGTCGGCGGCGACGTCGCCTTCCTCTTCGAGCTGGGCGACCGTGGCCGGGGTGGACGAGGTCGATGCGGGCGTGGTGTTCATGAGGATCCTCGAGCGTCGGTCAGGACGGGTTCTGTGGCTTGTTCTTCTGTGACTGCTTCTTGGCCCGCTGCTTGCTCACGGGCTGCTGCCGTTTCGGAGCCTGCTCCTTGGCACGCTGCGCTTCTTCATAGAGACGCTGCTGCTCGGCCTCGTACTTCTCGAGCGGAACGATCTTGCCCTGCGCATCGATCGCCTTGCCCTTGCGCGCCAGGCGCTCCTCGCGAGCCTTGGCCGCTTCCGACCCGGGGGTGGGGAGGTTCCGGATGACGAGGAACTGCTGCACCATCGTCCAGATGTTGGACGTGAACCAGTAGAGCACCACACCCAGCGGGAAGAACACACCGGAGAAGATGAAGGCGAGCGGCAGGACGTACAGCATGATGCGCTGCATCTGGTACGCCTGGCCGGTCTTGGCCTCGGGGGAGAGGTTCTTGGAGATGATCTGCAGCTGCGTGATGAACTGCGACGCGATCATCAGCACGACGAGGATCACCAGGATGACGACGGTCGCGGTCTGACCGAGACCGATCGCCTCGGTCATGTTGGTGTGCAGCGGGGCCACGCCGAACAGCTGGGCGTCGTAGAACTGCCTCGTCAGGTCGGCGTTGAGAAGACCGACGCCACCGACACCCCATTCGGCGTGACGCTTCACATCGCTCAGTGTGTAGAACATGCCGAGGAGGATCGGCATCTGCACCAGCAGCGGGAGACAACTGGACACCGGGGTCGTGCCGTGCTTCTTGTACAGCGCCATCGTCTCCCGGCTCATGGCCTCACGGGAGAGCTGATCCTTCTTGCCGCGGTACTTCTCTTGAACTTTCCGCAGTTCAGGAGCGATTTCCATCATCTTGCGCTGGCTCTTGATCTGCCGAACGAAGAGAGGGATGAGGGCCGAACGCACCACGATCACGAGACCGATGATCGACAGCACCCAGGTCAAGCCCGCGGCCGGCTCCAGCCCGATCGTCGTGAAGATCCAGTGCCAGAACACCAGGATCGTCTCGACGATCCACTTGAACGGCCACATGATGGCGCTGAAGAAGTCGAGGCCGCCGGACGGCGCCGGAGTCGTCGGGGTGGGCACGGCCGGGGTCGGGGTGGCCGCGGTCAAGAGAAGATCCAGCAAGGATCAGTCCTTTCTCGGGTGCACGACGAATCCGTGCGGAGTGAGACGGTGTCGGAAGTGATCGTGCGGTGGCACGTCGTCAATGCCGCCCTGTGCCCAGGGGTGGCATCGCGCGAGTCGCGCGGCCGTGAGAGCGGCGCCTTTGACGGCGCCGTGCTGCTGCACCGCTCCGACCGCATAGGCCGAGCACGACGGGTAGTACTTGCAGACGTCTCCATACGTGTGCGAGATCGTCGCGCGATATGCGTGCAGCAGGGCCAGGACGGCATTGCGGGGCACGAGCGCGAGCGACCAGCCCGGATCGGCACCGCGAAGGCGGGCGTCACCCAGCGCGTAGGAAGGCAGAGTGGTCGTGCTCACGCGGCAGCTCTCCGCTGCAGACAGCGCACGACGTCGCTCCGCAACACGTCGAACGTCGCATCGGCCGAGGCGGGCAGGGCACGGATCACGACGTCGACCCCGGGTCGCACGGTGGGCAAGGCCTCCGCGCACACGGCCTTCAGCCGCCGGCGGACGGTGTTGCGAACGACCGCGGAGCCGACCTGCTTGCTCACGATGAAACCAAAACGCGCCGGTCCCTCTTCTTCAGAGGGAACGACGTACGTGATGGTCATCGTTCCGGCACAGCGGGAGCCCCTGCGGACGGCGGCCTTGTACTCCGCCCCGCGGGTGATGCGGTTCCCGCGCGCCAGCACTGCGATGTCGGATCAGGCCGAGAGCTCGGTGCGGCCCTTGCCGCGACGTGCCGCGATGATGGCGCGGCCGGCGCGGGTGCGCATGCGAGCGCGGAAGCCGTGCTTCTTGGCGCGACGACGGTTGTTGGGCTGGAACGTACGCTTGCTCATGAGGATCACTCCGGATCGGCGGTCACCGGAACGCTCTAGACCGGGGACACGGGTACAGGGGACTGCCCGGATGGGCATAAGTCAACCGACTAAGGGTACGTCGAGTCACGCGCGAACTCAAACTCGCACGGCCGGAACGGAACATTATCCACCGACCTCACAGGTCGCCTGGCGAGGACACGCGGACCGGATCTACAGTGGGTTGTGCTCGTCTCGGCGGGCGTGACTACCGTGTCTCGGACGAGTTATCCACAGGTTCCGCGTCGTCTTCACGATGTGGAGTGGACCCCTCCGCCGCAGCTCGTGACGCGACGGCGTCGTCCCACCGACGCGCGCGCCCATCTTTCGACGACCACCTCGACGACCACCTCAGGGGAGCCATGACACCGCACGATCTGCCGGACGTTCCCGTCTGGACCGCTGTGCTCGACGCACTCGCGGACGACGAGCGGGTCACTCCGCAGCTGCAGGGCTTCCTCAGTCTGGCCGTGGCTCAAGGCGTCATGAGCGGGACCCTCTACCTCGACGTCCCCAACGATCTCACCGCGGCCCAGCTCAACAAGCGCCTGCGGACCCCGATCATGGAGGCCCTCGCACGGGTCGACGCGGAGCCGGCGGCCTCGACGTTCCGCGTCGTCGTGAACCCCGACCTCGCCGACGCGCACCTGACCGCCCCGGTGCCGGTGCAGTCCACGGCACCGACGATGCCGGTGAGCCGGCCGCCCATCGAGGACTACACCGAACCGGTCGCCGCGCCGTCCCGCCACGACACCCGCCTGAATCCGAAGTACACCTTCGACAACTTCGTCATCGGACAGTCCAACCGTTTCGCCCATGCCGCGGCCGTCGCCGTGGCCGAGGCCCCCGCCAAGGCCTACAACCCGCTGTTCATCTACGGCGACTCGGGCCTCGGCAAGACGCACCTCCTCCACGCCATCGGCGACTACGCCCTGAGCCTCTACACGGGGATCCGGGTGCGGTACGTCTCGAGCGAGGAGTTCACGAACGACTTCATCAACTCGATCGCGAACAACCGCGGCGCCGCCTTCCAGGCGCGCTACCGCGACGTCGACATCCTCCTCATCGACGACATCCAGTTCCTGCAGGGGCGCGCCGAGACGCAGGAGGCGTTCTTCCACACCTTCAACACCCTGCATGACCACGACAAGCAGGTCGTGATCACGAGCGACGTGCCGCCGCGTCACCTCACCGGGTTCGAGGACCGCATGCGTAGTCGCTTCGAGTGGGGCCTCATCACCGACGTCCAGGCGCCCGACCTCGAGACACGTATCGCGATCCTCCGCAAGAAGGCGCAGTCCGAGCGGCTCCTCGTCCCCGACGACGTGCTCGAGTACATCGCGACCAAGGTCTCCTCGAACATCCGCGAGCTCGAGGGCGCACTCATCCGCGTCTCCGCGTTCGCGAACCTCAACCGCTCGACCCTCGACATCTCGCTCGCGCAGACGGTGCTCCGCGACATCGTCGATCAGGACGATGCCAACGTCATCTCCCCGACCGACATCATCACGGCCACCGCGCAGTACTTCCGGCTGTCGGTCGACGACCTGTACGGATCGAGCCGCTCGCAGTCGGTGGCCACCGCTCGGCAGATCGCCATGTACCTGTGCCGCGAGCGCACCAACCTCTCCCTCCCCAAGATCGGTCAGCTGTTCGGCAACCGTGACCACACGACCGTCATGTACGCCTACAAGAAGATCAGCGAGCTCATGAAGGAGCGCCGCTCGATCTACAACCAGGTCTCGGAGATCACCACGCAGCTCGGCAGAGCCGGTCGCTGAACCGATCCACCCTCACGAGGCATCCCGCGCTTGACAACGACGCACGGGATGTCCCATCATGCGCGTTCTACACAGTGTGGACAGCCTGTGGATAACTCGGCCGTCATGTCGAACAGATGTGAACGAATCACGGCATCCTGTGGATGACCGGACGTGCATACGTCTCTCCGGATTTCCGCGTCCGCACAGGCATCCGCAGCCGGCTCACAACTTACACGCGTGTGGTTTCCGCTCCTCGACAGCGATCGCTCGAGTTATCCACACTTTCCACAGGTGTTAACACCATGACAGAGAGAGATGAAGAGAGAAGGGCAATCCATCACCCTGTGCACAGGGAGTCCGGAGCGCGCTGACGAGACAGACGCTTCCGGAGCACGCCGGTCGTGGCACTAGCATGGAGGAGCCCTACTCGCCGTCAAGGGAGCACCTGTGAAGTTTCACGTGAATCGCGATGTGTTCAGCGAGGCCGTGTCGTTCGTCGTGAAGCTTCTTCCGCAGCGAAACCCGCAGCCGATCCTGGCCGGTGTCCTCATCGAGGCCTCCGAGTCCGGCTTGTCGCTCGCCGCGTTCGACTACGAGGCATCAGCGCGCACGACCATCGAAGCCACCGTCGACGCCCCCGGCACGATCCTCGTGCACGGTCGTCTTCTCTCCGACATCGCCAGCCGTCTTCCCAATGCGCCGATCCAGATCGAGCAGGACGACGAGAACGGCATCGTCCTCACGTGTGGTTCCGCTCGCTTCACGCTGGCGTCGATGCCGGTGCAGGAGTACCCCGCGATCCCCGAGGTGACCGGTGACGCCGGCCTCGTTCCCGCCGAGGACTTCGCGACCGCGATCGCACAGGTCGCCTTCGCCGCGTCTCGCGACGACGTCACTCCCGTCCTCACCGGCGTACAGCTCGAGGTCTCGGGCAACGACCTGAGTCTCGTCGCCACCGACCGCTACCGCGTCGCGCTCCGGGAGATCCCCTGGGACTCGGGGACCGTCGCCTCGGGAGAAGAAGCGACCACGGCCCTGGTTCCGGCCCGCACGCTCACCGAGGTCGGAAAGACCTTCGCTCATTCCGGTGACATCCAGGTGGCCTTCTCGGGATCGGGAGATCGCGAGATCATCGCCTTCACGTCGGGCAACAAGACGGTGACGTCGCTGCTCATCAAGGGCAACTTCCCGCCCGTCCGCCGACTCTTCCCCGAGCAGACCGATCACTACGCCGTGGTCAACACCGCCGACCTGGCCGAAGCCGTCCGCCGCGTGGCGCTCGTTCTCGATCGTTCCGCTCCTCTGCGCTTCACCTTCACCGCCGAGGGCGTGTCGATGGACGCCTCGGGCACGGAGCAGGCTCGCGCCACCGAATCGGTCGATGCGACGCTCACCGGCGAAGAGGTCACGCTGGGACTCAACCCGCAGTACCTCCTCGAGGCGCTCGGCGCCGTGCGCAGCGAGTTCGCGCGGATCACGTTCACCTCGGCCGAGAACGCGAACAAGCTCAGCCCGGTGCTGATCACCCCGCAGACGTCCGGCACGCCGGAGAGCTTCAAGTACCTCCTGCAGCCCAACCTCCTGCTGCGCTGAGTGCGGGCTCGACCCCGTCGCACGCGCGGCGTCGACATGGTGGAGCCGAGAGGAAACGTCGGGCCCGAGAACTAGGCTGAGCAACTGTGATCGTGGAGCAGTTGAGTCTCGTGGACTTCCGCAACTATGCGGCCGCAGACGTCACCCTCCACGCGGGGACCAACGTCTTCGTCGGACGTAACGGCCAAGGCAAGACCAACCTCGCCGAAGCCATCGGGTACTTCGCGACACTCGGCTCCCATCGCGTCTCTCAAGACGCGCCCATGGTGCGCGACGGGGCGGATGCGGCGATCGTCCGCACCCGACTGGCCCACGGCGAACGACGCGTGATCCTCGAGGCACAGCTCAACCGCTCGGGATCGAACAAAGCCCGGGTCAACGGGTCGAACGTCAAGACCGCCGAGCTTCCCCGGTACGCCCAGGTCGTGCTCTTCGCCCCCGAAGACCTCCAGATCGTCCGCGGTGATCCGTCAGCGCGGCGCCGGTTCGCCGATCAGCTGCTCATCCAGCGCGCTCCGCGGATGGCGGGGGTGCTGTCGGATTACGATCGCGTCCTCAAACAGCGCACCGCGCTGCTCAAGTCAGCGCGGGCGCGCGGGATCCGTGGCGACGAGCTGACCACCCTCGATGTCTGGGACGACAAGCTCGTGCAGTTGGGCACGCAGGTGATCCGAGCTCGGCTCGCCCTCGCGCACGATCTCCGCTCTCCGGTGACGGAGGCGTACGAGACGATCGCCGGGGCCGACCACCGGCCCGAGCTGGAGTGGTTGCTCTCCGTCGACGGCGGTGAGTCCGACGACGATGACGAGGTCGGCGAATCGGCGGATCTCCCGCACGCCGCCGTGGTTCCCGAGCGGAGCGCCGATGACGTCGCGGCCGCGTTCCGTGAGCGGTTGGCCGCGAAGCGCACCGCCGAACTCGAGCGGGGCGTCACGCTCGTGGGCCCCCACCGCGACGACCTCCTGATGCGCGTTCGCGGACTGCCGGTCAAGGGATACGCGTCCCACGGCGAGTCCTGGTCGGTCGCGCTCTCGCTGCGTCTCGCCTCGGCGCAGCTGCTGCGGGAACACTCGATGCTCGGCGACCCGGTGCTCATCCTCGACGACGTGTTCGCCGAGCTCGACGCCGATCGCCGGGCGAGGCTCGCCCACGTCGTGGCCGGGTTCGAGCAGGTGATCGTCACGGCGGCCGTCGAAGCCGACGTCCCCGATGAACTGCGCGCCCGCACGGTCTACGTGGAGGCGGGAACGATCCGGGAGGCGCCGGATGAGTGACGACGCCGACATCCCCGAGACGATCCGCACGTACCTGCGCCTGCGCGGCCTGGAGCCCTCGGCCCGTGCATCCCGCAGACGCCGGAGGCGCACCGACGACGAGGAGAACCAGCCGTTCACGCCGGGACGGGACGCACGGGGGATCGGTGACGTCATCGCCGACCTGACGAAACAGGCCGGCTGGGACTCCCAGCTCGCCCGCGAAGACCTCGTGCTGCAGTGGGAGAGCGTGGCCGGCGAAGAGACCGCACGCCATGCATCGCCGGTCGCGCTGTCGGACGGGCTGCTCACCGTCCAGTGCGACTCGACGGCGTGGGCGAAGAACCTCCAGCTCATGCGCGGGGCGATCATCACCGAGCTCATGCGACGCTTCCCGGATGCCGGGGTCGAGAACGTCCGCTTCATCGGCCCGGACGTTCCCTCCTGGAAATGGGGCCCCAGAGCCGTTCCAGGGCGGGGCCCTCGCGATACCTACGGATAAGCCACGTCCCGCGGCCTCCCGATCGATTTCCGTGCGCCACAGCGCCGTGTGGCGTCCAAACGACACCGCGGGGAGATAGACTGGGAGGGCCCTCGAATCTGATGTGGAGTGCTCGAAACCTATGACGTCCGAAAACCCCGACAGCGTTCCTGAGGAACCGCACGCAACCGCTCCCACGAAGGTTCCGAACGAGTACGGGGCAGACGCCATCCAGGTGCTCGAAGGGCTCGAGGCGGTGCGCAAGCGCCCGGGCATGTACATCGGTTCCACCGGTGAACGCGGCCTCCACCACCTTGTCTACGAGATCGTCGACAACGCTGTCGATGAGGCTCTCGCCGGCTACTGCGACACGATTCAGGTGACGATCCTCGAAGACGGCGGTCTCCGCGTCGTCGACAACGGCCGCGGCATCCCCGTCGACCCGCACGCATCCGACCCGACCAAGTCGACCGTTGAGGTCGTCCTGACCGTGCTCCACGCCGGCGGCAAGTTCGGCGGTGGCGGCTACGCCGTCTCGGGCGGTCTCCACGGCGTGGGATCCTCCGTCGTGAACGCCCTGTCCACGCGCTTCGAGGTCGAGATCCGTCGCCAGGGCCATGTCTGGCGCCAGGCCTTCTCCGACGGCGGCAAGCCCACGGGGCCGCTCGCTCAAGGAGAAGAGAGTGAGGAGACCGGCACGATCGTCACGTTCTGGCCCGACTCCGGAATCTTCGAGACGGTTGATTTCGACTACGACACCCTCCGTACCCGCTTCCAGCAGACGGCGTTCCTCAACAAGGGTCTGCGCATCACTCTGAGCGACGAGCGGCCCGGCTCCGCGTACGTCGTCGACGGCGACGACGGCACGGCCGTGACCCGTCAGCCGCACGATGACTTCCTCTACGAGCGCGGCCTCGTCGACTATGTGGAGTACCTCAACAAGCTGCGCAAGTCCGAGGTCGTCAACGAGGAGATCATCGAGATCGAGTCGGAGGACACTGTCCGCCACATCTCGCTTGAGCTCGCGATGCAGTGGACGACGAGCTACACCGAGAACGTCTTCACCTTCGCGAACACGATCAACACCCACGAGGGCGGAACTCACGAAGAGGGCTTCCGCGCCGCGCTGACGACCAAGATCAACAGCTACGCGCGCGAGAAGGGTCTACTCAAGGAGAAAGACGACAACCTCACCGGCGACGACATCCGTGAAGGATTGACCGCCGTCATCTCGGTCAAGCTCTCCGAGCCGCAGTTCGAGGGGCAGACGAAGACCAAGCTCGGCAACACCGAGGCGAAGGCCTTCGTCCAGAAGATCGTCGGCGATCAGCTCACCGACTGGCTCGACCGCAACCCCGCCCAGGCCAAGCGCGTGATCTCCAAGGCGATCGACGCCGCCACCGCGCGCCTCGCTGCGCGCAAGGCGCGGGAGACGGCTCGTCGCAAGAGCGTCTTCGAGTCGGCGTCGATGCCCGACAAGCTCAAGGACTGCACGAGCAAAGACCCGTCGATCAGCGAGATCTTCCTCGTGGAGGGAGACTCGGCCGGCGGATCCGCGGTCCGCGGACGCGATCCCGAGACCCAGGCGATCCTGTCGCTGCGCGGCAAGGTGCTCAACGTCGAGAAGGCGCGACTGGATCGGGCGCTCGGCAACAACGAGATCCAGGCGATCATCTCGGCCTTCGGCACGGGGATCGGCGAGGACTTCGACGTCGCCAAGGCGAGGTATCACAAGATCGTGCTGATGGCCGACGCCGACGTCGATGGCCAGCACATCACGACACTTCTCCTCACGCTCCTGTTCCGCTACATGCGGGGACTCATCGAGGCCGGCTTCGTCTACCTCGCGATGCCGCCGCTCTATCGGATCAAGTGGTCCAACGCCGACCACGAGTACGTGTTCAGCGACCGCGAGCGCGATGCCCTCGTGGCCGACGGGCTCGCCAACGGCCGCCGCCTCCCGAAGGACTCCGGGATCCAGCGCTACAAGGGTCTCGGCGAGATGAACCCGAAGGAGCTGTGGGAGACGACGATGGACCACAACACGCGGACCCTCCGCCAGGTGACGATCGACGATGCCGCCGCCGCCGACGAGATCTTCTCGGTGCTGATGGGCGAGGACGTCGAGTCCCGGCGGAGCTTCATCCAG
Source organism: Microbacterium sp. TNHR37B (assembly GCF_001620065.1). Lineage (GTDB taxonomy): Bacteria > Actinomycetota > Actinomycetes > Actinomycetales > Microbacteriaceae > Microbacterium. Next base: position 990,925 of record NZ_LQGV01000003.1, on the reverse strand, counting down.
CGCAATGCCAAGGACGTCCGCTTCCTGGACATCTGACCACCACTATCCCGCCCGCGCACGGGCCGGGGTTATGACGACTTACGAGAGGGCGGAGGGATGTGTGATTCCGGACAATCGGGGTGCCGCGAAGCGGCGGGGCCCCCGATCTTGTCCGGAATCACACATCCCGGAGCCCGTCACCGCCTGACGAAGACGAGAAGACATGACTGACGAAGAACGCCCCGACCCGACGGCCGGCCACAACCACGGCAACATCGACCAGGTCGATCTCCAGGTCGAGATGCAGCGGAGCTACCTCGACTATGCGATGAGCGTCATCGTCGGTCGCGCTCTTCCCGACGTGAGGGACGGGCTGAAGCCCGTGCACCGCCGCGTCATCTACGGCATGTACGACGGGGGCTACCGCCCCGACAAGAGCTTCAACAAGTGCGCGCGTGTCGTCGGCGAGGTGATGGGCCAGTACCACCCGCACGGTGACAGCGCGATCTATGACGCCCTGGTGCGGCTGGTGCAGCCGTGGTCGCTGCGCTATCCGCTCGCCGAAGGGCAGGGAAACTTCGGTTCGCCCGGAAACCAGGGCGCCGCCGCTCCCCGGTACACCGAGACGAAGATGGCCCAGCTGGCCATGGAGATGGTCCGCGACATCGACGAGGAGACCGTCGACTTCGAGGACAACTACGACGGCAAGACGCAGGAGCCTGTTGTCCTGCCCGCCCGCTTCCCGAACCTGCTCGTCAACGGTTCGGTCGGCATCGCGGTCGGCATGGCGACCAACATCCCGCCGCACAACCTGCGGGAAGTGGCCGAGGGAGCACTCTGGGCGCTCGAGCACCCGGAGGCGACGCGCGAGGAACTCCTCGAGGCGCTCATGTCGCGGATCCACGGCCCGGACTTCCCGACGGGGGCCCAGATCCTGGGCACCAAGGGGATCCGCGAGGCCCAGCGCACGGGTCGCGGCTCGATCACGATGCGCTCGGTCGTCAACGTCGAGGAGATCCACGGGCGCACCTGTCTCGTCATCACCGAGCTCCCGTACCAGGTCAACCCCGACAACGTCGCGATCAAGATCCGTGACCTCGCCCGCGACGGCAAGATCACGGGCATCGCCGACATCCGCGACGAGACCAGCGACCGTACCGGTCAGCGACTGGTCATCGTGCTCAAGCGCGACGCGGTGGCCAAGGTCGTGCTCAACAACCTGTACAAGCACACGCAGCTGCAGGAGAACTTCGGCGCGAACATGCTCGCGATCGTCGACGGCGTTCCGCGCACGCTCGCCCTCGACGGGTTCATCTCGTACTGGATCGAGCACCAGATCGAGGTCATCGTCCGGCGCACGGGATTCCGTCTGCGCAAGGCCGAGCGGCGCATGCACACTCTCGAGGGGTACCTGAAGGCCCTCGACGCGCTCGACGAGGTCATCGCGCTCATCCGCCGGTCGCCGACGGTCGAGGATGCTCGCGACGGGCTGATCGAGCTCCTCGCGGTCGACGAGGATCAGGCCAACGAGATCCTCGCGCTGCAGCTGCGCCGGCTCGCGGCCCTCGAGCGTCAGAAGATCATGGACGAGGCCGACGAGCTGCGTCTGCAGATCGAGGACTTCAAGGACATCCTCGCCACGCCGCTGCGCCAGCGCGAGATCATCCGCGACGAGCTCACGGGCATCGTCGAGAAGTTCGGCGACGAGCGTCGCACGCACATCCTGCACGGATTCGACGGCGACATGTCGATGGAGGATCTCATCCCCGAAGAGGAGATGGTGATCACCGTCACGCGCGATGGGTACATCAAGCGCACCCGCAGCGACAACTATCGTTCGCAGCACCGGGGCGGCAAGGGTGTCAAGGGCGCTCAGCTGCGGGCCGATGACGTGGTGGAGCACTTCTTCGTGACCACGACGCACCACTGGCTGCTGTTCTTCACGACGAAGGGCCGCGTCTATCGCTCCAAGGCGTACGAGCTCCCCGAGGCCGGTCGCGACGCGAAGGGTCAGCACGTCGCGAACCTGCTGGCGCTGCAGCCGGGTGAGGAGATCGCGCAGATCCTCGACATCCGGGACTACTCGGCCGCCACGTATCTGGTCCTGGCGACGCGGGACGGGAAGATCAAGAAGACCGCCCTCTCCGACTACGACACCAACCGACAGGGCGGGATCATCGCGATCCGCCTTCGCGGTCAGGAAGAGGAGGAGGGCGACGAGGTGGTCAGCGCGCTGCTCGTCGACGAGACGGACGACATCCTTCTCATCTCCCGGCATGGGATGTCGCTCCGCTTCACGGCGAACGACGAGTCGCTGCGCCCGATGGGCCGCTCGACGGAGGGTGTGAAGGCGATGACCTTCCGCGAGGGCGACAGTCTGCTCTCCGCATCGGTCGTCGGTGAGAACGGATACGTCTTCGTGGTGACCCAGGGGGGCTACGCGAAGCGCACCGCCGTGGACCAGTACCGCCTCCAGGGCCGTGGTGGACTCGGCATCAAGGTGGCCAAACTCAACGAGGATCGGGGCGACCTGGCAGGCGGTCTGATCGTCGGCGAGGACGACGAGGTCTTGGTGGTTCTTGCCAGCGGCAAGGTGGTACGCTCTGCCGTGGCCGAGGTCCCCGCCAAGGGACGCGACACCATGGGTGTCGTTTTCGCCCGCCCCGATGACGACGATCGCATCCTCGCGATCGCGCGGAACGGTGAGCGTGGGCTGACCGAAGCTGTGGCCGACGCTCCCGAAACCGATGCCGATGCGCAGACCGCCGCACCGGAGGGCGACGCCCCCGAGACCCCCGAGGAAAGTTCTGAAGCATGAGCACAGTAGCCGACAAGCTGGCGAAGAAGTCGTCGAGCAAGACCAGTGCGAAGCAGGTGCGTCTGCGCCTCGTCTACGTCGACTTCTGGTCGGCCGTGAAGCTGTCGTTCCTGGCAGCCGTGGCCTTGGCGATCGTGACGCTCGTGTCGGTCTTCCTCATCTACCTGGTGCTGCAGACGACGGGTCTCATCGACAAGCTGGATGAGATCCTGCGCGCCCTCACGGACAACTCCTTCGTCCTGGCGGAGGTCGTGAGTCTGCCGCAGGTGATGGCGTTCGCAGCCATCGTCGCGATCCTCAACCTGATCGTCGTCACCGTGCTGGGCGCGGTGGTCGCGGGGATCTACAACCTCATGGTCAAGGTCACCGGCGGCCTGCTCGTGGGGTTCACCTCGAACTGATTTCGGGATCGCCCGACGATCGGGTAAAGTCTTGGAGGTTGACGGCGCTGGCGCCGGTCTCCAGACGGGGCTATAGCTCAGGCGGTTAGAGCGCTTCACTGATAATGAAGAGGTCCCAGGTTCAAGTCCTGGTAGCCCCACTGCACTCCCTTCGGGGGCCTTAGCTCAGTTGGTAGAGCGCCTGCTTTGCAAGCAGGATGTCAGGAGTTCGAATCTCCTAGGCTCCACACCTCTCCCTCCCTCGCCTTCGTCGCTCAGGTGGCGCATTCTGCGAGTTCGTCGAGCTCATAGGAGCAAGACGCGCCACCTGAGCATGGTGGTCGGGGCAAGGGACTGCTACTGCTATTTCTTCTTCTTCTTGACGGTGCCCCAGCTGAAGGTCTTCGTCTTGGCCTTGTAGCCCTTGGCGGTGTACGTCACCTTCACGCGCAGCGAGTATCCGAGGTAGGACGCCGGGATGGTGAAGGAGCGTTTCGTCCCGCGCTTCTTGGTCTTCCCCTTCTTGACCGTCTCCCAGCGATAGGAGGCCTTGACCTTCGCCTTCTTGCCGGCGGCGCTCAGTGTGGGGGCGGGGGCGGTCACCTTGGAGCCCACGCGACTCGATCCGGACCGCTTCCCGTAGGACGTGAAGAAGCTCGACGGCATCTTCTTCGGCGCCGGCGTCGTGGGCCCGGTGTCGCCGCCCGTGACCACCGTGGACATGAAGCCGAGCCGCTTGTGACGGAACTGAGGGAAGATCGTCGCGAGGCTGCGTTCCGGATAGAGCGCGGCCACCACCTCGCTGAGCACGTCGCGGTAGTCGGTGGTCACCGCGAGATCCGCATCGACGGTGTTCTCCAGGCCCGGCCACCGGCCGTAGTAGCCGCCCTTCACTCCCGCACCGAGAACGAACATGACGTTCCCGTGTCCGTGGTCGAGGCCGCCGTTGCCGTTCTCCTTGACGCGCCGACCGAATTCGGAGATCGTCACCAGGGTGACCTTCTTCTCCATCGCGCCGAGGTCGGCGAAGAAGGCGGCGAGCCCCTGGCCGAGGGGATCGGCCATGTTCTTGAGGTTGCCGTTCGACAGGTTGCCCACCCACTGGTGGTGATCCCATGACCCCTGATCGATCGTGATGACTTCGGCGCCGAGGTCTGCCCTGATGACTTTGGCCGCGCCCTGCAGTGCGTCGCCGAGGCTGCCTTTCGGATAGGTCACCGATCCCCCGCTCGCGGTACGTGCCGGGGCGTAGGCTTGCGCGACCGCGAGCGCTCGACCGCCGCCTCGCGCCACCGGAGCGGGGGCATTCGTCCACAGGCTCGAGAGCGCCTTCTCCCATCGCGCCGCCTCGCTGCCGCCGGGCCCGACGAGCTTCAGTTTGTCCAGGCCCGCCGCCGAGACGGCGGGGCCGGGGCCGGCGAGCTGAGTGGCGAGCACCGTCTCCCCGAGCTGCAGCGCGGTGGTGTCCGAGGCACCGCCCCCTCGCAAGGAGATGAGCCGATTGAGCCACCCCACCCGCGCCTGCGACCCCGGATCGGCATCCTCGACCTCCTCCATCGCCGCGAAATGGGAACGGGTCGTGACCTGTTGTCCGGTCGCGTGGATCGCCGCGACACGACCCGCCTTCCACAGCGGCATGATCGGCGCGAACGACGGATGCAGTCCGAACTGCGCGTCGGCCGCCAGCAGCCTGTCCTTCGGGACGGCGATGTTCGGCCGGGCGGCGTAGTAGACGCGGTCGGCGTGGGGAACGACGAGGGAGAGCCCGTCGGCAGCACCGCGCAGCGAGAGCACCACCAGCACGCGGTCCGCCTTCTTGCCGCCGGCGGCGTAGGAGGTCTCCACGAAGGCGTCTCCGAACACCGACGCCATGACGAGGCCGACGCCGATGCCGAGGGCCGAGCGAACGGCGGTGCGCCGCGACACACTGGCGGCGAAGTCGTCGCAGCCGGCGTCCATGGGGTCGGAGACGGCACGCCCGAGCGGGGAGGATTCGATCACGGCGCCGTTCCTATCGGAGGTAGAAGAGCGGTTGATTGAGCACGAGGGCGAGCACCCACGGCATCTGCCAGCGGACGATCGAGTGCTGAGCGGTCACGACCGTGGCGGGCGACAGTTGCGTCGCGGTGCAGATCGCGCGGAGGAGGCTCTCCGTGGATGCCACACCGGTCAGCTGACGCGAGAGGTGATCCACGAACTCGCCCAGCGTCAATTGCGCCTTCGGGAGGCGTGCCGCCGGGGGCACGTGGGTCGTATCCTTCGTCGGCCACCACCCGCCTGCGAGCGTCCAATGCGCATCCCACGAGGCGAGGAAACGGGACGGTGTGTTCCAGGCGTCGTTGTCCAGCGGGGGGCCGTCCGGGCGCGGGTGCGACCAAGGAGCCGCGCCGATACCGCCCGCCATGTAGTGCGCGTGGAGTGCCCCCGTGTCCCGCGATGTCGGCTTGCCGAACGACACGCCCAGTGCGCGATTCATCGAAACGAGCTCGTCCGTAGGCGTCTTCACTTTCGCTCCCGCGGATGCCCAGAACTCGTCGTGGTCGAAGAGCGCTCGGAGGACGGGTGCGATCCGAGTGTCGTTGCGGAGGTAGGTGGCGGCCAGGTGGTCGACGAGCCGCGTGGACGGGCTGTCGCTCACGAAGCGCCGCGCCAGCTTCCGCGCGATCCGCTGCGCGGTGGACGGATGCCGGGCGAGGTAGGAGAGATACTGCCGCACGGCGGGCCGACCGTCGGCGCTCGCGTTGGCGTGGGAGAAGCCCATCACCTTCACCGGCTGGGTGTCATGCCAGGTGGGATCGTAGAACGACTCCCACGTCGTCCACATGTCCACGCGATACCCGGTGAGCAGCCGAGCCGACGCCTTGACGTCGTTCTCGCTGTAACCGGCGCCCTTGCCCACGGTGTGGAGTTCGAGCAGCTCCCGCCCGAGGTTCTCGTTGACGGATCTCTTGGTCGAGCGCGCGTTGTCGAGCGAGCACCCCATCGCCGGGTGGACGGTGGCGGCCTGCAGCAGTTCTTCGAAGCTCGACAGCGCGAGCTCCCGCATGCGATGTCCGAACGAGATGCGGAAGGGGAACACCCCGTCGTCGTGGATGGGGATATAGAAGTGGTCCTCCCAGAACTCGGTCATGAGTTCGAGCACCTGACGGTTCGACTCCTGTCGCCTCACCAGGGCATAGGCCGCGTAGGCCGCCATCGCGTGCCATCCCTCTTCCTCGCCGCTGCGGTCGCGGGCGACGATCTGATCGGGCGTCGACGTGATGCAGCGCCACCACGAGTCGAGCGCCGCGACCTTCGGTGACTCGGCGACGTCCTCGGGGGTGAGCTGGGCCTCGAGCCACTCACGGGGTCCTCCCGCTGCGCGCACGGCGGCGAGGGCGGCGGACTGGAAGCCGTAGGTCCACCGTCGGATGACGTGCAGTTCCGCTTTCGTCGCCACCGGTGTCGCCGGGTACGGAATCGGCGCATATCCGTCGGCGGCCCGAGCGCTGGGGGTGTCGAGCAGCGGCAGCGCGACCGCGGCGGCGGAGGCTGTCGCGATACCACCGAGGAAGCTCCGGCGGTGGACGAGGGGCGGGGGCGGCGAAGGAGTGCTCGCCGATTCGCCCGCGGGGGGGACGCGGGGATTCATGCGCGAAGCATAGCGTCCCGCGCGCGACGGGCCCATCCTTGCGCCGCCCGCACCCTCCGCTCGCGTCCCGCACCCTCCGCTCAGGTGGCGCAGATCGTTCCTTCCCGCGCGACGTGGGCACCATTTGTGCCACCTGAGCGACGGCGACGGGGAGGGAGGGGGCAGGGAGGGCCAGAGAGGGAAGGTCAGAGGGGCAGGGAGGGGGAAGGTCAGAGGGGGAGTTCGTAGTGGAGGAAGCCGGTGCGGTGGGCGACGCGATCGTAGAGGGCGCGGGCGGTCGTGTTCGTCTCCGCGGTGAGCCAGTACACCTTCTCCACACCGGCCGCGCTCGCCCACGTCCGCACATGCTCGATCAGCCCTCGTCCCACACCGCCCGCGCGTGACTCGGGCGAGACGAAGAGGTCCTCCAGGTAGCAGTAGCCGCGCGTGCTCCACGTGCTCGGATGGACGAGCCAGTGCACGAGACCGACGGCCCGGCCCTCCGTGTCGCGGGCGATAGCCCCCTTCAGGTCTCCCTGCGGGTCGACGAGCCGGCGGAACGTCGCGTCGGTCACCTGCGGATCGAGGTCTTCCTCGTAGAACGTGAGGTACGCATCCCAGAGCACCTGCCAGTCGTCACGATCGGATGCGGTGAGAGGCAGGATGCTCGTCATGCCGCCACGCTAGCAATCGCCGCGCGCGGCCGCGTCGTCTAGGGTGACGGAATGGACCTCCGCGTCGCCGCGTACGCCGTCATCACCGACGGCGACGGACGCGTTCTGCTCGCCCATTGGAACCAAGGCCACCGCGCGGCCTGGACGCTGCCCGGTGGAGGACTCGAGGCCGGCGAGGATCCCGAGAGCGCCGCTCGCCGCGAGGTGCGGGAGGAGACGGGGTACCGCGTGGAGCTGGATGGGTTGCTCGGGATCGACTCGCGCGTCATCCCCGTGCGCGAGCGCATCCAGTCCGGGCACGACCGGCCTCTGCACGCGCTCCGGGTCATCTATCGGGCGCACGTCGTCGGCGGGCGACTCCGCAACGAGGTCGACGGTTCCACCGACCGCGCCGAGTGGTTCGCTCTCGAGGCGATCCCGACGCTGCAGCACGTGAAGCTCATCGACGTCGGACTGCACCTGGCCGGTCTGACGCCGGCGTGACGATCAGTCGCCGGTGAGGGGCTGTGAGATGTCGGCGACGGTGGCCCTGTAGGAGGCGATGAGCTCGTCGGCGTCGACGAAGAGGCTGTAGCCGTGGGCGCCGGCGCCCATCGCGATCCGTTCGCCCACGATCGCCTCGTCGGCGAACACCGGCCAGTCCGTCGTGCTCCCGATCGGCACGATCGTGCCGCGCTCGTACCCCGTCGCCTCCAGCGCGCGCTGCGGATCGGGAAGCTGGAGCTTGTTCACGCCCACGACGGCGCGCAGCTTCGGCCACGAGATCGCCCGATCCCCCGGGATGAGCGCGAAGAGGTAGGTGTCGTCGGCGCGCTTGACCACGAGGGTCTTCACGATGCTCGCGGGCGCGATCCCGATGAGAGCGGCGGCTTCCTCGAGACTCTTGGCCGCCGGTCGTTCGCGCAGCTCGATGTCGAGCCCGCGAGCGGCGGCGGCGTCGCGGACGCGCGTCGTCTCGTCGTCCCACTCTTCAGTCACCGACCGACCCCGTTCCCCCGCGTCCCACCCGGACCAACGGCGGGTGCTCAGGCGTCAGGAGCGCGCAGCGGGTCGTCCGCCACCCACAGCTCGTCGTCGGCGCGCAGCGTCTGCCAGGCGGCGTAGACCACTCCCGCGGCGGCGGCGATACCGAAGATGATCGCCAGCACTCCGCCGGCACCCATCTTCTTCTTCGCGGGCGGGGCGGCGACCGTCAGACGCTTGGTGGCGTTCTTGCCGTACTTCTGCGCCTTCTTCTGCAGCTTGTCGACGTCGATCGCACCGAAGCCGCGGCCGGAGGCGAGGGCATCGCGCTTCTCGTTCGCTGCGTCCCACACCGACAGAGCCGAGCCGATCACGGCACCGGCGGCCGGCGCGAGGCGCTCGTTGTAGACCTTGGCGGAGGTGCGCAGGCCACGCGAGACGACCGGGGCGGCGTACTTCTCGTAGCCGTGCTGAACCGTCGGAACGACCTGCTCGCGGCTGTAGTTCCCGAGCTGACGTCCGGCTTCACGCGCTACGTCGCCGGCCTGGCCGAGCAGAACCTGCTGCGACTCCCACAGGGTGTTGGCATCCTTCTGCAGCTTGCGGAGTTGCTTCTTGCGCTTGCGGCTGAGGCTCACGGAGCCCTCCCTCGTCTGGGTCTCGTCTGGGTGCGTCAATGAACGGTTGTCCATACGAACTGATATCCCGTGTTCCTTATCTTGCCAGACCACCAGCGACACGCCAGGGGTTGACAGGTGGGAGAATGGTGAGCATGCCCATCCACACCGCAGTCGCGACGATCCACACCAACCACGGCGATATCGTCGTCAACCTCTTCGGAGACCACGCCCCGCGCACCGTGAAGAACTTCACCGGTCTCGCCGACGGCACGCAGGAGTGGACCCACCCCGCCACGGGCAAGCCCGGTGAGGGACCGCTCTACACCGACGTCGTCTTCCACCGCATCATCCCGAACTTCATGATCCAGGGCGGCGACCCGCTCGGCCAGGGAGTCGGCGGCCCGGGCTACACGTTCAACGACGAGATCCACCCGGAGCTCACCTTCGGCTCCCCGTACCTGCTGGCCATGGCCAACGCCGGTCTTCGCCGCAACGCCATCACCGGTCAGGCGGAGGGCACGAACGGTTCGCAGTTCTTCATCACGACCGATCCCACTCCGTGGCTCAATGGCAAGCACACGATCTTCGGCGAGGTCGCCGACGACGCATCGCGCGCCGTGGTCGATGCCATCTCCGCCGTGCCCACCGGCGCCGGAGACCGCCCCGTCGAGCCGGTCGTGATCTCCTCGATCGACGTCGTCGCGGCCTGACCCGACGCACCCGCGCTCCGCTCGCGTGACGAATCCCGACCTCCGGGCCAACCCCGACAACTTCTGCTATCGGCACCCCGACCGGCAGAGCTTCGTGCTGTGCCAGCGTTGCACGCGCACGATCTGCCCCGAGTGCCAGACGCAGATGCCTGTCGGCGTCATCTGCCCGGAGTGTCTGCGCGAGCAGCAGAAGACAGTGAAGGCCACGCGACCGTCGCGCGGCACACGTGCGGTGCGGGCGATGCGTCGCTCCGACGGGACGCCCGTCGTCACCTACGCGATCGTCGCCCTCACCTCACTGCTCTACCTCGTGAGCCTGATCCCCCGGGTCGGCGGCCAGGTCGAGTGGTGGCTCGCCTTCAACAGCGTGTTCGTGCTCCCCGGCCCGAACCTGCAGCCGTGGCGATTGCTGACGGTCACGCTCGTCCACGCGAGCATCTGGCACGTCGCGCTGAACATGCTCGCGCTGTGGGCGCTCGGACGCAGTCTCGAACCCCTCCTCGGGCGGTGGCGGTTCACCGCGCTGTACCTGCTGAGCGCCCTCGGCGGCTCGGTGCTCGTTGCTCTCCTCGCACCTGGCACCTGGGTGGTCGGGGCATCCGGTGCGGTCTGGGGTCTCCTGGGTGCGATGTTCGTCATCGGCCGTCACCTCGGTGCCAACGTCACGGCGATCGCGGTGCTCCTGGGACTGAACCTCGTGATCACCTTCCTGCCCGGATCGAACATCTCGTGGCAGGCGCACATCGGCGGAGGTCTCGTCGGTGCCCTCGTGGGGGTGATCTTCGCCCGCACGCGCGCGATCCGTCAGCAGCGGACGCAGAAACTGCTGCTGGGCGCGACCGGGGTCGGTCTGCTGGCGCTCCTCGCGATCCCTGCGCTGCTCTACATCTGAGCGACCCCGAGCGAGGTTATCCACAGCTTCATCCACAGATGGGGATGAATTACACCGGTGTCATTCACACCTGTGGAACCGCCTGTGGAGGGCGTAACCGCGCGGAATCCCGGTCAGCGCCAGCGTGTGGTCATCAGGAACCCGACGAACGCGATGCCGAAGCCGATGACGAGGTTCCACCCCCCGGCGCCGGGGATGGGGAACTGGTTCGACCCGCTGAGGTAATACACGATCACCCACACGAGGCCGATGATCATGAGTCCGAGCATGATCGGCTTGAACCACACCGGATTGGGTGCCTGCTCGCCGTCGCGCTGCTCGACGATCGGGTCTTCGTCGTTGCCTGAACGTGCCATGCGACGATCCTATCGTCAGGTGATGTTCAGCACATGGTGTGGCACAATCGCGGGTGTGGGGGAAGTAAGCGGAGTTTCGTCGCGCGCGCGGAGGCCTCGGCGGCGGGTGACGTTCGTCGGTGTTCTCGGCGAGTTGCTCATCACGGCGGGGGTTGTGGCGCTGCTCTACGTCTCGTGGCAGATGTGGATCGGCGACTGGATCATCGGGTCGCAGAAGCAGGCCGAGGCCGATGACCTCGTCACGTCGTGGGCGCAGGAGTATCAGCCCGACCCGGCTCCCCCCGCCGGTGCACCGGCGATCCCGGTGTTGGACCAGCCGAAGCACGGCGATGAGTTCGGCGTGATGCGGATCCCTCGTTTCGGCGAGAAGTGGAAGTTCACGATCGCCGGAGGAGTCACCCGACCCGACATCCTCGACCAGGGTGAGATCGGGCACTACCCCGACACCGCGATGCCCGGTGAAGAGGGGAACACGGTCTACGCCGCCCACCGGTGGACCTCGGGTGCGCCCTTCGACCCCATCGACAAGCTCGTCGTCGGCGACGCGATCGTGATCGAGACCAAGGCCGGCTGGTACACCTACCGGTTCCGCAACCTCGAGTACGTGCAGGACACCCAGGTCGACGTGCTGCTTCCGGTGCCCCAGCAGGTGGGAATGGACGCGGACGGACGCTACCTGACGCTCACGAGCTGCGCTCCGAAGTTCAACATGCTCGAGCGGATCATCGCCTACGCCCTGTTCGAGGACTTCACGCCTCGCTCGGACGGACCCCCCGCCTCCCTGACCGAAGGAGAGACCGCCTGATGTACGGTGCACTGTGGCGTCTCCTGCCCGGGCCCGTGTGGCTCCGGGTGATCATCGTGATCGCACTGATCGCGGCGGCTCTCTACGGCTTGTTCTGGTACGTCTTCCCCTGGGCTTCGCAGTTCATCTCGCCGCAGGACTCCACCATCGGTGGCTGAGGACACTCCCGCGGCACCCGCTCGCTCCGTCCTCGTCGTCGACAATCACGACAGCTTCGTCCACACGCTGATCGGCTACCTGAGAGAGCTCGGTGCGCGCGTCTCGGTGGTCGAGTCGGATGAGATCCACGACCCCGTCGCAGCGATCGCCGGCCACGACGGCGTACTCGTCTCGCCGGGTCCGGGCACGCCCGAGCGCGCGGGGGCGTCGGTCGCGGTCGTGCGGGCGGCGGCGTCGGCCGGGACGCCGCTCCTCGGAGTCTGTCTCGGACACCAGTCCCTTGCCGTCGCGTTCGGAGCGACGGTCACCCACGCGCCGGAGCTCCTGCACGGCATGACGTCCGAGGTGCACCACGACGAGACGGTGGCACTGTTCGACGGGCTGCCCAATCCGTTCGCGGCCACGCGCTACCACTCCCTGGCGGTGGTGCGGGAGACCCTTCCGCCGGAGCTCGTCGTCACGGCGCGGACGAGCGCCGGCGTGGTGATGGCGATCGCGCACACGATGCTGCCGCTCCACGGCGTGCAGTTCCATCCCGAGAGCGTCCTCACCGAGGGCGGGTACCGCCTGCTGGGGAACTGGCTCGAGAGCATCGGGCTCTCCGGAGCGGCCGCGCGCGGTGCCGAGCTGCGCCCGCATGGACAGGGCGGCTGAGGACAGGACGTCGGAGGCGGACCGGATCAGGATCCGGTGCAGACGACCAGATCGATCGTCGATCCGATCGCGACGTCACCGACGGCCGACTGCGACTTGACGATGGGAGCGTCGGGATTGCCGGCGCAGTTCGCATCCTCGATCACGTTCGCCGTGAGGCCGAGATCATCGGCTTCGAGCGCGCGTTCCGCGGCGTCGACGCTGTAGCCGGACATGTCCACGACGGTGACCTTGCCGCTGGCGACCACGACGTTGACGCTCGTCCCCACCGCGACCTCCGCGCCCTCGTCGAGGCTCGCCGAGATGACGGTGTCGGCGGCGAGCTTGGGGTCGTTGCGCGTCGTGACGGTGCCCAGGGTCAGGCCGGCGTCGTCGAGGGCGGCCGTCGCCTCGGTGCGGGAGAGGTTCTCCAATCTGGGCACGGTGGCAAGCTTCTGGCCGGTCGAGACGTAGACCGTGATCTCCTCGCCCGGCTCGACGCGGGTTCCTGCGATCGGATCGGTGCGGATCACATTGCCGGCCGCGACGGTGTCGCTGTTCTCCTCGACCTTCGTGGCTTCGAGATCGTTCGCCACGAGCTCCTTCTCGGCGCGATCCCACGCCATCTCGACGATGTCCGGGACCTTCCGCACGTTCTCGGGGAGCGTCGGCTGCGGACGGCTGGCGATCACCCAGATGAACACCGAGATCAGCAGGGCCGCGAGAACGGCCACGCCGGTCCAGATCCACGCGACCGGCGGGCCCGTCTGGGTACGGCGCATCGTCGTGTCAGTGCTGAGCTGGCGCAGCGACCGAGCTGTCTCCGCCGCCTGTCGCGGGTTGGCCCCGTACAGCTCGCTGTGGAGGGCGCCGACCTGGCGCTTGGTGGGTGTCTTGCCGTCACCCGTCGCATCGAGGGCGTGCCGGAACGAGGCAGCGTCGGCGAACCGCTGATACGGGTCTTTCGCGAGCGCGCGGAGGACGACAGAGTCGAGGGAGCGCGGGACGGCGGCCACCAGGTCGGAGGGAGGAACCGGCGCTTCGCTCACGTGCTGGTAGGCCACCGCGACCGGAGTGTCTCCGCGGAACGGCGGGCGCCCGGTGAGCAGCTCGTACAGCACCACCCCGGCGGAGTACAGGTCGGCGCGGGCATCGACCGGCTCGCCCTTGGCCTGCTCGGGCGAGAAGTACGATGCAGTGCCGATGATGGCGGTCGTCTCGGCGACGGTCGACGAGGAATCGGAGACGGCTCGGGCGATGCCGAAGTCCATCACCTTCACCTGCCCCTGCTCGGTCACCATGACGTTGCCCGGCTTGATGTCGCGATGCACGACGCCCGCGCGGTGGGAGTACTCGAGCGCCTCGAGGATGCCGTCGGTGTAGCGGATCGCGTCGGCGACGCTGACGGGTCCGGCCGAGATGATGTCTTTGAGGAGGTGACCCCGGACGAGCTCCATGACGATGTACGGAACGGCCCGCGTGGTGCCGTCTTCGGCCGTCTCGACGTCTTCACCCGCGTCGTAGACCCGCACGATGGCGGGGTGCGACATCCGCGAGGCCGCCTGGGCTTCCAGGCGGAAGCGCGTGCGGAACGCGCTGTCGGCCGCCAGTTCGGTCTTCAGGATCTTGATGGCGACGGTGCGGCCGAGGGTGAGGTCGTGCCCGCGGTACACGGTCGCCATTCCGCCGCGACCGACGAGCTCGTCGATGCGGTAACGACCGGAAAGCACGCGCGGCTCTGCTGACACTTCACTCCCTGTGCTGAACCTCGCCAGCCTAACCGACCCTCGCTGGGACGATGGTGGACGTGACCTCTGTCAGGGGGTGGTGTCCCCGCCCTCCTCGGACGGCTCCGGATCGGGAGACGGTGCCGCGACGATCCGTGCCTCGGCGGTGGGGGCGGACGGCGAAACCTGCTCGTTGTCGCCGTTGGTGCAGGTCACGGTATAGGTGACGCTGAGCCGGCTCCCGACGCCTCCGGTCACGGTGACCGCGACGGGCATGTCGGACAGGCCGAAGTTGGCCTTCGACGGGGAACCCGAGACGTTGAACGTTCCGTTCGTCAGCGAGATCTCGTACGTGGAGATCACACCGCCGGCCGCGCACTGATAGTTGGTCGGCCAGCCGATGTAGGCCGTGCCGCCGGCCTCCACCGAGTCGACGGCGTTGCCGGTGTCGTCCTGGATGGTCGCGGCACCCGGCTGCTCCAGCGCGGTCACGGGACCGTAGGCGCGCATGACGAACGACTCCTCGAACTTCACATTGCCCTGGGGGCTGTACTCGTACACCTTTCCGACGTCGCTCTCCTTCGTGGCGGCGTCACCGGTCTCGCACGTGGCGTTCGTGAGGCCTTCGTCCTCGACGAGCTGCAGCGCGACGTCGCACGTCTTGCCCCGGAGGCCGAGGCTGTCGACCGCGACGCTCGTCGGCTCTGCGCTCGGAGAGGTGGGCGGTGTGGACGGCGGCGCGGAGGGGCTGCTCGGCGACGGGCTGCTGGGCGTCGGGTCCGGCTCGCCGTTGTTGTTGAGGAGCGTGAAGACCGTGCCGGCGAGGACGATGAGCAGCAGCGCGATGAGCGCGACGAGCGGCCACGTCCACGGGCTCCGCTTGCGCTTCTTCTCCTCCGTCGGCGGGGCCGGCGCATCGACGGCGGCCGTGGTGGGCAGCAGGCGCGTGGCCTCGGTTCCTCCGAGACCACCGGTGAGGAGCTGGGTGACCTCGTCGACGGGGGTGCTCCCCGCGATGGCGGGGACGATGGCGGCTGCACCGGCGACATCGCCGCGTCGCAGCGCGGTCGCGGCCCGCGCGACGGCCGACGCGGTGGCGGGGCGATCCTCCGGCTTCTTCGCGATCATGCTCATCACGAAGTTCTGCACCGGTTCGGCGACGGTGGCCGGCAGCGGCGGCGGGACGTCGTTGATCTGCGCCATGGCGATCGCCACTTGCGACTCGCCGGTGAACGGACGCTTTCCGGCCAGGCTCTCATAGGCGACGATGCCGAGGGAGTAGGTGTCGGTCGCGGGAGACGCCGCGTGGCCGGAGGCCTGCTCGGGAGAGAGGTACTGGACCGTTCCCATGACCTGACCGGTGGCGGTCAGCGGAACCTGGTCGGCGATGCGGGCGATGCCGAAGTCGGTGATCTTGACGCGGCCGTCGGGGGTGATGAGCAGGTTCCCGGGCTTGATGTCGCGGTGCACGAGCCCCGCGGCGTGGGCGGCCTGCAGCGCCGAGGCGGTCTGAGCGACGATGTCGAGGGTCTTGTCGGTGGACAGCGAGCCCTCGCGCTCGAGGATGGTGGAGAGTGCTTCGCCCGGCACGAGCTCCATGACGAGGAAGGCGGAGCCGTTCTCCTCGCCGTAGTCGAAGACGCTCGCGATGCCCTCGTGGTTGACCAGCGCCGCGTGACGGGCCTCGGCGCGGAAACGCTCGAGGAAGCCCGGGTCGCCCATGTACTCGTCTTTGAGGATCTTGATCGCGACCGTCCGGCCGATGACGTGGTCGGTGGCCTCCCAGACCTCGCCCATGCCGCCGATGGCGATCCTCGAGTCCAGCTCGTACCGTCCGCCGAAGCTCACACCTTGCGTCGGTCTCATTCGCTCAGCACCGCCTCAATGACTTTCTTCGCGATGGGGGCCGCGATCCCGTTGCTCGTGCCGTTCTGGCCGAGTCCTCCACCGTCTTGCACCATCACGGCGACGACGACCTCCGGGTTCTCCGCGGGAGCGAACCCGGTGAACCAGAGCGTGTACGGATCGCCGGGATTGTGCTCCGCTGTGCCCGTCTTCCCGGCGACGTCGACGCCGTCTATTCTTGCACCGCTGGCCGCTCCGTTACTGACATTGGCGATCATCAGCTGGGTCAGGGTGTCCGCCTGCTCGGGGGTCAGCGCCCGCCCGAACTCGGTGTTGTCGAACCTCTCCTGCACCGTGAGGTCGGGGGCGACGACCGAGTCGACGAGGCGGGGGTTCATGACCACCCCGTCGTTGGCGATCCCGGCCGAGACCATCGCCATCTGCAACGGGGAGGCGCGCACATCGCTCTGGCCGAAACCGCTCAACGCCGTCTGCGCCGGATCGAAGCCCTGCGGGTACACCGACGCGGTCGAGGACAGGGGGATCTCGAACGAGGTGTTGAAGCCGTACTTCTCGGCCTCGGCGCGGATCGCGTCGGTGCCGAGGGCCACCGCGAGCTGCGCCATGGGGATGTTGCAGCTGAGGCGCAGGGCGTCGGCGAGGGTCACCTTCTTGCCCGGCCCGCACGTGCCGCGATCGAAGTTGTGGATCTTGGTCGACGTGCCGGGCAGGGTCCACGTGGCCGGGTTGTCGAAGGTGGACTCCGGCGTGAACTTGCCCGAGGCGAGGGCCGCGGAGACCATGACGAGCTTGAACGTCGATCCCGGCGGGTCGAGGTCCCCGCCGATCGCCCGGTTGTACAGCGGCTTCGTGGGATCCGCGTTGAGGCGGTCGAACTCCTCGTTGACCGATTTCGAGTCGTGGGCCGCGAGGAGATTCGTGTCGAAGCTCGGGCTCGTCGCCATCGCCAGGATCCGTCCCGTGTCCGGCTCCATCGCGATGACGGCGCCCTGATACTTCTTGATCGCGTCGTAGGCGACCTTCTGCAGGGACGGGTCGATCGTCGTGATCACGTCGGAGCCGCGCGGCGGCTGACCGCTGACGATGCGTTCGATCCGCGCGAGGAACTGCGAGCTCCCGGTGCCGGCCAGCGGGCCGTTCATCGCGCTCTCCAGGCCGGTGCGCGAATTGAGCTCGGGGTTGAAGTAGCCGGTGACCGGCGCCCACATCTGCGCGTCGGGGTAGGTGCGCAGCCAGCTGTAGACGTCGTCACTCGGCTCGGAGGCGGCGATGACCTCGCTGCCGGCGAAGATCGATCCGCGCTGCACGTCGTAGGAGTCGAAGAGGGCGCGCTTGTTGTGCGGATTGGCCTGCAGCTCGTTCGCGGCCACCACCTGGATCCAGCTGACGGCGCCGAGGAGCCCCAGGAACATGACGAGCATCACGATGCTGAGCCGGCGGAGTTCCTTGGTCATCCGATCACCACCCGGGGACGCGAGCGGACGGCATCGGAGATGCGCAGGAGCAGGGCGACGATCATCCAGTTGGCCACGAGCGAAGAGCCTCCGGCCGCGAGGAACGGCGTCGTCAGTCCGGTGAGCGGAATCAGGCGCGTGACGCCGCCGACCATGATGAACACCTGGAGCGCGATCGTGAACGACAGCCCGGTCGCCAGGAGCTTCCCGAAGTCGTCCTGACCCGCGATGCCCACGCGGATGCCGCGGCTGACGAACACCATGTACAGGCACAGGATCGCGAACAGGCCGATGAGCCCGAGCTCTTCACCGAGGCTCGGAATGATGTAGTCGCTCCAGGCGAGCGGGGTGAGGTCGGGACGCCCCTGGCCGAGGCCGGTACCGAGCATGCCGCCCTGGGCGAGGCCGAAGATGCCGCTGGCCAGCTGCATGCTGGAGCCGTCGATCGTGTCGGGGTTGAAGGCGTCGAGCCAGTTGGTGAAGCGGGCCTTCACGTACGGCAGCACCTGGGCGGCGAGGAGGGCACCGGAGACGGCGAGGGTGACCCCGATGAGCACCCAGCTGGTCTTGCCGGTCGCCACGTAGATCATCGCGATGAACATGCCGAAGATGAGCAGGCCCGTGCCGAGGTCGCGTTGCAGCACGATGATCCCGAGCGAGGCGAACCACACCACGAGCACGGGTCCGAGCTCCCGGGCCCGAGGCCAGGTGACCCCGAGGAACCGGGTGCCGACCGAGGCGAGGGCCTCCCGGGTGCGGACGAGGTAGCCGGCGAAGAAGATCGCGAGGGCGATCTTGGCGAGCTCGCCCGGCTGGAACGAGAACACGCCCGCCACCGACACCCAGACGTCGGCGCCGGCCTTGACGCCCAGGCCCGGCACGAACGGCAAGAGGAGGAGGAGCAGGCCGGTGAAGCCGAACACGTAGGTGTAGCGGAACAGCACCCGGTAGTTGCGGAGGAGGATGACGATCGCGATGGCGGCCGCGAGGGCGATCGCCGACCACGCGAGCTGGCGCGTGGAGAACCCGGTCCATCCCTCCCACCCCTTCGCGAGGTCGATCCGGTAGATCATGGCCGTCCCGAGGCCCGTCAAGAGGGTCGCGATCGGGACGACGAACGGGTCGGCCGAGGGCGCCTTGAAGCGCAGGACGACGTGGAGGGCGAGGACGAGCGCTGCCAGGCCTCCGCAGAACGACAGGAACGACCAGTCCAGCCGGCCGATCGCGCCCAACTGGACGAGCACCGTGGCGGCGCCGTTGAGGAGGAAGGCGAACAGCAGGAGCCAGAGCTCGCGGTTGCGGTGGGTCTGCGGCACCCGCAGTCGCCGCAGGGCCTTCAGCACCTGGGTGTCGGCGCGGACGTCGGCGGTATCGGGCGAGGCGGTCACGGGGTCACCTCCGGGCGCAGGTTGTCGACGCGAGCCTGCGCGTCGGCGAGGGAGCGGACGCTGATCGTGCGTTCGACCGAATACCGCTGGTAGGCGCGGAGGTCGGCCAGCAGGATGCCCGTGTCCTCGTAGACGGACGAGAGGGAGATCGGCCCCAGGTCCTGCGGTATCCCTCGGTAGATCACCACCGAGTCGTCGTCGGCCCCGATGTAGTAGCGCGTCTGGGTCCACTGGTAGGCGCCGAACAGCGCGGTCGCGAGGGCGGCCAGGGTCACCACGAGGCCGACGAGCCACCAGATCCGCCGCCGTCGGGCCCGGCGACGATCCTCTTCGATGACCTCTTCGAGGAACTCGGCCGCCGGTTCGAAGTGCGTCGGCTCGTTGGCCGCTTGGCGCCCGGGGTGCAGCCAGCTCGTGCGTCCGGGGCGCGCCGCGGGCACCTCGACACCGAGCGGGTTCGAGGCCGAGCCGACGATCGTGGGCGTTCCGCTGACGACCGGGTGGGCTCCGCCGACGTCGACGAGCACGATCGTCACGTTGTCAGGCGCGCCGGCATCCAGCGCCTGCTTGAGGAGCAGGTCGGCAGTGCGACCCGGGGCGTGACCCTGACCGAGCGTCTTGGAGGTGTGGGCGTCGTCGACGACGCCCGACAGGCCGTCGGAGCAGATCAGCCAGCGATCTCCGGGCTGGGTCTGCATGACGAACGCGTCGATCTCGGGATCGGGGTCCATGTCGCCGAGCACGCGCATGAGCACGGACCGGCGGGGGTGGTAGCGCGCTTCTTCGGGGGTGATGCGGCCCGAGTCGACCAAGCGCTGCACGAACGTGTGGTCCGTCGTGATCTGGGTCAAGGCGTCGTCGCGATAGAGGTAGACGCGCGAGTCGCCGATGTGGGCGATCACGGCATAGTCGTCGACCATCACGATCGCACTGACGGTCGTCCCCATGCCCGCCAGCTCCGGGCGCACGACGACCGTGTCGATCAGCTCGGTCGCGGTGTCGGTGATCGCGTCGCGCAGGGCGCGCTCTGCCGCATCGGTGGAGGGGAAGGCGTGGTCGAGGCTCTTCAGGCGGTGGATCGCGAGGCTCGAGGCGACATCGCCGCCAGCGTGCCCGCCCATCCCATCGGCCACGGCGAACAGGTTGGACCCCGAGTAGCCGGAGTCCTGGTTGTTCGACCGCACCTTGCCCGTGTGGGAGATGGCGACGCTCGACCCCTCGAAGACCATGGAGATGCGCCCGTTACTTCCGCAGCTCGAAGGTCGTCGCGCCCACCTTGATGGTCGCGCCGACGATCACCGGCACGGGCGTGCTCACGCGCTCGCCGTCGTGCCAGGTGCCGTTGGTGGAGTCGAGGTCCTGGATCATCCACTGGTCGCCCCACCGCAGCAGGCGGGCGTGGTGGCTGGACGTGTAGTCGTCGCGGATGACCAGACCCGACTCGCTCGAGCGTCCGATCGTCACCGGCTCGCTCCCGAGCGGGACCTCCAGGCCGGACTTCGGGCCACTGGTGATGACGATGCGCGAGACCGTCGCCGCCGTCGCCTTCTCCCGGCCGCCGGGCGCCGAGGCGACCGGCGCGACGGGCGCGGTGGCCGCAGCGGCGGGGGCGGCCACCGGAGCCGCCGGCGCCGGGTCGGGGAGCTTGCGCGCCTTGACGCCGAACACGTCGGCGCGCAGCGAGTACACGACCGCGAAGACGAAGAACCACAGGAGGACGAGGAAGCCCACCTGCAGCAGCAGGAGCGTCAGCGAGCTCACGACGCGCCCCCGTGGTCGAACACCCGCGTCGCGTCGTCGGGCGGAGTGGTCGGAAGCGGCGGGCGTGCGGGCGTCGCCTGGGGCACGACCGAGAAGACGATGTCGGTGCGACCGATCGTCACGACGGCCCCGCTGGTGAGGGCTGCTTCGGACACCGGAGCGCCGTTGAGCTTCGTGCCGTTGGTCGATCCCATGTCGCGCACCATCGCGCGGGTGCCGTCCCAGAGGATCTCGACGTGCCGCCGGCTGGTGCCCGCGTCGGAGATCGTGATGTCGGCGTCGGACCCGCGGCCGATCACGGTGCGGCTCTTGGTGAGGGTGTGCTTCTTGCCCTCGACGTCGATGACTCCGCGCCAGGCGACCTCGCCCGCTGCCGTGCGTGCATCCACGCGTACGGTTCCGGTCGACAGCTGCTCGTCGGCGCGGAGCGAGATGGTCACCGGGCCGGCGAAGCTGTAGCCCTGCGCCTGTGCATGTGCCTCGACGAGTTGCAGGAGCTCGGTGTCGAGGGTGGTGCCGAGCGCGCTCAGGCGCTCGTGGTCGGCCGGAGCCAGCCGCACGGAGAACGTGTTGGGCGCGAGGATGCGGTCGCGGCTGACCACGGCGGACTTCGTGTCGAGCTCACTACGCAGAGCCGACGCGATCTCCACAGGTTGGACACCGCTACGGAAGGTCTTCGCGAACGCGCCGTTCACGGCGCGCTCGAGTCCCTTCTCGAAGCTGTCAAGTAGTCCCACGGGGCTCCTCTGGCAGGCGGACCGGTGTTCACATGCTAGTTGCACAGTCTGAATGCCCGCGGATGGCGCCCTGGTGGGCAAAAGCTGAGGAGAAACTGAGGGACACGGCGTACGGCTCATTCATAAGATGAGAAAACCCTCATGCTCCGGGAGCCCGCTCGGAGTTTCCCCCGACGAGGAGCCCCCTATGTCGCGCCTGTCTGCACGACGCCGTTCCGCACGCCTCACGGCGGCCACCGGTGTCATCGCCCTGCTCACCACGTCGTTGATCGCCGTCGCCGCCGCTCCCGCGAGCGCAGCGCCGACCACCACGACGAACACCTACTCCTACACCGGCTCGACCGCGTCGTTCGTCGTGCCCGCCGGCGTCACCGCCCTCAACCTCACGCTCGTGGGTGGCTTGGGCGGCAACGGCGGCGCCGACGCGACAGCCGCTCCCGACCTCGGATCGTATCGAGGGGTCGTCAGCGGCAGCGTGGCCGTGACGCCGGGATCGACGATCACGATCGCCGTCGGCTCGGGCGGCACGACCGGAACATCCAGCACGTCGGGAGCCACGGCGGCACCGGCGGGGGGCAACAACCCGCTGGCCGGCTTCGACGGCGGTCCCGGTGGCCGCACCGGCACCCGCGGGTCTTCCGGCCAGGGCGGCGCCGGTGGTGCGGCCAGTGTCGTCGTGATCGGCTCCGACCAGATCGTCGCCGCCGGCGGCGGCGGCAACGGTGGGTCGGGTCAGTTCGCCCCGACGCGGGGACGCAACGCCGACGGCACGTACGTCGGCCGCACCGACACCACGTCGACCAACGGCCAGACCGGCATCAACGCGTTCGACCGCTGCGCGCAGGTCTCCTGCAGCAACGACGACGGCGGCGGCTCCGGCGGTGGCGGCGGTGGCGCGCAGGGTGGCGCCCAGGGTGCCATCGAGTTCGGCGCTGGCACCTCCAACGAGTGGTTCGGCTACGGCGGCTCGGTGGGACAGAACAGCACCGCGGGGCGAAGCAGCCTCACCTCCTCCTACCAGTACGTCGCCGCGAACGGCACCAACGGCTCCATCACGATCTCCTACGACACCGGTGCGCCCTCCGCGCCGTCGGCCGTCCGCGGCGTCGCGGGCGTGTCGTCGGTCGCCCTCGAGTGGAACCCGCCGGCGTCGGCCGGTGGCGCCCCGGTCAGCGACTACGCGGTGCAGTACAGCTCCGATGGCGGTTCCACCTGGAGCGCCTCGACCCTCGTCGGCTCGGCACGCACCGACACCACGATCTCCGGCCTGACCAACGGCACCGCCTACGTCTTCCGTGTGGCCGCCGTCTCCACCGAGGGCACCGGTGACTTCTCGGCGCAGTCGGCGCCTCTCACGCCGTACGCTGCGCCGTCGGCTCCCACGATCACCTCGCTCGAGGGCCAGGACGGCGCGCTCCGCGCGTCGTTCACCGCGCCGACGTCCGGAGCACCGGTCACCGGGTACGAGTACCGCGTCGACGGCGGTTCGTGGCTGCCCGCGGCGGGAACCACCTCACCTCTGGCCATCCCGGGCCTCACCAACGGCACGACGTACCAGGTCGAGCTGCGGGCGACGAGCTCCGTCGGTGCCGGTGCGGCCAGCACGCCCGCGTCGGGCACGCCCATCGCCGTGCCCGGCGCGCCGACGATCGTCAGCGCGACGGCAGCGGCCCAGACGATCAGCCTCGACGTGACGCCCGGTTTCGACGGCGGCTCACCCGTCCTCCGGTACGAGTACCGGATCGGCTCGGGGAACTGGGTCTCCACCGGGAGCACCTCGAGCCCCGTCGTCATCTCCGGGCTCGACGACGGCACGTCGTACTCCGTCGCCGTCCGCGCGGTCAACGCGTCGGGTGCGGGTGTCGCCTCCGACGCCGTGACCGTGCGCACCCCGGGCGTGCCCGCCGCGCCGATCGGCGTCACCGTGACCCCGGGTGACGAGACGCTCACCGTGGCTTACCAGCTCGGCGACAGCAACGGCAGCCCGATCCAGCGTGTGCAGTACCGGGTGGACGGTGGAGCGTGGAGCGATGTGCCCCACGCGGGGACCTTCGTCCTGACCGACCTCACCAACGGCACGTCGTACGGCGTGCAACTGCGGGCGATCAACGCGCTCGGCTCCGGGATGCCGTCCTCGACCGTTTCCGGCACCCCGCGCGGCCTCGCCTCGGCGCCGACCATCACGGCGGTCTCCGCCACCGACCCGGTGACCCTCACCGTGGACTTCACCGCCCCGGCGACCACCGGCGGCAGCGCGATCACCGGCTACGAGTACTCCACCGACGGCGGTGCCACGTGGCGGACTCGCGACGACGGCGGCGACACCGCCTCGCCGATCGTCCTCACGACGTCGTCCTCCGACGGATCCACTCCGCTGGATTCCGGCGAGACGTATCCCATCGAGATCCGCGCGATCACCGCGGTGGGCGCGGGGGCGGCCTCGGCCGTCGTCGACGGCGTGCCGGTGGATGTTCCCTCCGCGCCGACCATCTCGTCGGTCACCCCTCGTTCGGGCGCCGTGGCGGTGGCCTTCACCCCGGGTGCGAACGGTGGCCGGGCGATCACCGCTTATGAGTACAGCGTGAACGGTGGCGCCTGGACCTCCACGGGGAGCCTTTCGACCTCGTTCGTGATCGGCGACCTGACCGACGGCGTGTCGGCGTCGGTGCGCGTTCGGGCGATCTCCTCCGTCGGGACCGGCTCGCCCTCGGCTCCGGAATCGGCGACGCCGGCCTCGGCTCCCGAGCGTCCGACGGTGACCTCCGTCGTCCGCAGCGACCGCACCCTCACGGCCGACATCACACCCGGCGCGAACGGCGGCGCGGCCATCACCTCGTGGCAGTACTCCACCGACGGCGGTGCGACCTGGGCCACCGCATCGGGGACCTCCCTTCCGCTGGCGATCACCTCGCCCTCCGCCGACACCGGCGTCCGCCTCGTCAACGGCCAGGGGTACTCGCTCCAGGTGCGCGCGGTGAACTCGGCCGGCGTCAGCCCGGTCTCCAACATCGTGACGGTCGCCCCGGCCTCGGCCCCGCCGCGTCCCACGGTCACCGTGACGCCGGGCGACTCCGCGGTCTCGGTGTCCTACGCCCTGACCGGCGACGGCGGCTCTCCGCTCACGCGGGTGGAGTACTCGCTCGACGGCGACACCTGGATCGACACCGCCAGCCTCGCGACGTCGTTCGTGCTGACCGGCCTGACCAACGGCACGGCCGTGAACGTTCAGGTGCGTGCGATCAACGCGATCGGGACCGGTGCCGCCTCCGCGGTGGCCACGACCACCCCGCGCACCGTTCCCGGCGCACCGCAGTCGGTCGCCGCGGTCTCGAACACGGGCTCGCTCGACGTGACCTGGTCTGCTCCCTCGTCCGACGGGGGCAGCGCGGTCACCGGATACACCGCGCGCGTCTACGCGTCGGCGACCTCGACGAGCGTCGTCGCCTCGTGCACCACGGCGTCGACGAGCTGCACCGTGACCGGGCTCACCAACGGCACCGAGTACTACGTGGCCGTCACGGCGTCGAACGTCGCCGGCGCCGGCCCCGCGTCCGCTCCCCGCGCCACGGGCACGCCGCTGGCCCGGCCGGCGGCACCGACGATCACCTCGGTGACCGCCGGCGATCAGCGCCTCACCGTCGCCTTCACCGCGGGCGCCGCGGGTGACCGCGCCATCACGCGCTACCAGTACACGACCGACGACGGCGCGACCTGGGCCGACCTGTCCGGCCTCAGCAGTCCGCTGGTCATCTCGGGCCTCACCAACGGCACGACCTACTCGGTGAAGCTGCGGGCCGTCAGCGCGGCCGGCGCGGGTGCGGCCTCCAACGCCGGCTCCGGAAAGCCCATCGGCTACCCCGGCGTGCCGGGCAACATCACGGCGACCGCGGCGAACAACTCCATCGTCGTGGCCTGGACCGCCGCCGATGCGAACGGCGGCGTGGTGCAGTCGTACACGGCCACCGCGTTCAGCGCAGCGGGCGCCGGATCCACCATCACCACGTGCACGACCGCGACCCTCACGTGCACGCTGACCGGTCTCACCAACAACACCACCTACTACGTGTCGGTGCAGACGCTCACGCAGGGCGGGCTGTACTCGGAGCGGTCGAACCCGCGCGTGCCGGCGACCCCGGGCACCGTCCCCGGAGCGCCCGCCTCGGTGACCGCCGCTGCGGGGAACGCCTCGGCCGCGCTGTCGTGGACCGCGCCGACCGCGGGCACCTCGACGATCTCCGGGTACGACATCCTCTGCTCGGCGTCCGGCGGATCCTTCACGTCGTGCGGCACGGCCACCGGTACCAGCACGACGGTGACGGGGCTCACGAACGGCGTCAGCTACCAGTTCCGGGTCGTGGCGCGGAATGCATCCGGCCCGGGATCGGCCTCGGCGTCGTCGAACGCGGTGACCCCTCGCGCTCCGGGCGTCGCGCCGACGTTCGGCACTCCGACCCGCACGGCCGACGGGTACACCGTGGGCATCACGAACGTCGACCCCCTCGCGACCTACACCGCCACCTCGACGGCGGGTACGGCCACCGTCAGCGCCGGTGTCGTCACGGTCACAGGCCTGAATGCCGGACAGACCGCTGGCGTCACGGTCACCGTCGCGCGCGCCGACCGCGCCTCGGCGTCGGGCACGACGTCGGGATCTGCGCTCGCCGCCGGCGTCGCACCCGCGCTCGGCGACATCACGCGGACGGCCGACGGCTTCACCGTCGCGATCGAGAACCTCGACCCGGCCGCCGACTACGACGTGACGACCACGGCCGGTTCGGCGACCATCGGAGGCGACGGCGTCGTCACCGTCACCGGGCTGGAGCCTGGTCAGGCGGCCACCGTCACCGTCACCGTCTCGAAGACCGGCAGCACCGACGCCGACACCGAGGGGGAAGGATCCGCACTCGACGCGGGCGTCGCTCCCACGTTCGGCGAGGTGACCCGCACGGTCGACGGCTACCGCGTGGTCATCGACAACCTCGACGAGGACGCCGAGTACACGGTCACCTCCTCCTCGGGCACCGCCACCATCGACGGTGACATCGTCACGGTCACCGGACTCGAGCCGGGCGAGACCGCAACGGTCACCGTCACCGTCGCCGCGCCCGGGGCGACCCCCGCGTCGGCGAGCACGTCGGGTCGCGCCCTCACCTCGGGCTCCGCTCCCGATCTCGGCGCCGTCACCCGCACGGCGGGCGGTTACACCGTGGCGATCGACGACTACGACGAGGACGCGACCTACACGGTGAGCGCCACGGCGGGCACGGCGTCGATCGTGGACGGCGTCGTGGTCGTGACCGGTCTCGAACCGGGACAGTCGGCATGGGTGACGGTCACCGTCGCTCGATCCGGCGAGGCCCCCGCACAGTCTTCGGCGCTCGCGTTCGCGCTCGCCGCAGGCGTCGCACCCGACCTGGGGGAGGTGACGCGCACGTCGGACGGCTTCTCCGTTCCGGTCGTGAACGTCGATCCGGATGCGACGTACGCGGTCACGACGACCGCAGGCACGGCAACGGTCGCGGACGGTGTCGTCACCGTCTCCGGCCTGGAGCCGGGGGAGTCGGCCACCGTCACGGTCACCGTGGCGAAGGACGGCTTCACCGACGCCGAGGAGTCGGCCACCGGAACGGCCTTGGAGACGGGAGTGAAGCCTGAGTTCGGCGACCTCACCCGCACCGAGGACGGCTTCACGGTGCCGATCGAGAACGTGGATGCCGACGCGACGTACGCCGTGTCGACGACCGCGGGCTCGGCGACCATCGCCGACGGCGTGGTCACCGTGACGGGATTGCAGCCGGGGGAAACGGCGACCGTCACGGTGACCGTGTCGACACCGGGCGCCACCACGGCGACCGAGTCGACGGCGGGTGCCGCGCTGGGGGCTGGTGTGGCTCCGCAGTTCGGCGCGCTCACGCGGACCGCGCACGGCTTCCTCGCGCCGATCACCAACTTCGACCCCGACGCCCAGTACACCGTCGCCGTGAACGTCGGCACGGTGGGTCTCCTCGACGGCATGGTCGTCGTCAGCGGCCTGGAGCCGGGGGAGTCGGCCGAGGTCACCGTCTCGGTCGCGAAGACGGGCCGCACGGATGCGGAGGCGAATGTCGTGGGCACGGCCCTCGAGAGCGGCTCCGTCCCGGAAGCCGGAGAGGTCACCCGCAGCGCAGGCGGCTTCTCCTTCGCGATCGAAGACCCCGACCCCGATGCCACCTACACCGTGAGCACCACGGCGGGAACGGCCATCATCGTCGACGGTGTGGTCGTGGTCACCGGCCTCCGCCCCGGCGAGACGGCGGAGGTCACCGTCACCGCCACGAAGGAAGGCGCCACGACGACCACCACGACGGTCACCGGCTCGGCCCTCGACCGAGGCGTCCGGCCCATCCTGGGCGCCGTCACCCGCACGGTGACCGGATTCACCGTCCCGATCACCAACTTCGACCCGGAGGTGACCTACACGGTCGAGTCCTCGGCCGGAAGCGCCACGATCGGAGCGAACGCTCCGCGGCGGGTGGCAGCTGTTGTCGCACCGGCGGCACCGGCGGGCGCGAACATCGTGACCGTCACGGGCCTGCGCCCCGGACAGTCGGCCGTCATCACCGTGACCGCCTCGGCGACGGGGGCGACCTCCGCCGCGGCCGGCACCAACGGCGCCGCGCTCGACCCGGGCGTTCCCGCGGAGTTCGGCAAGCCCGCATATGAGGACGGCACCATCACGGTCCTCATCAGCGACTACGACCCGAACGCCGAGTACGAGGTCACGACGTCGCGCGGCTCGGTCGAGCGTGTGGGGGCGTACCTCATCGTCACGGGTCTCGAGCCGGGCGAGGAGGCCATGCTGACGGTCGTCGTCCGTCGCGATGGCGCCGTGGAGGCGGAGTCCACGCTCACCGTGGCTGCGCCGACCGACAACGGTGGCACCGACAACGGCGGCACCGACAACGGTGGTGGGACCGGTGGCGAAGGCAACGGCGGCGGGAACGGGAACGGTGGCACCGACAACGGGGGTACCGAGGGGCGCCCGGCCGGCAACGGCGGCAGCGACGGCAGCCTCCCGGGCACGGGCGGCGACTCGGCCGCGCTCCTGTGGTGGAGCCTCCTCGGGGTCCTCACCCTCGGAGCCGGTACCGGTGTCACGATCCTCGGCTGGCGCCGTCGTCGTCAGACCGAGCAGGACTGAGGTCACGGGTGGGATCGCGGTCTGCGCCCCGATCCCACCCGTGATATCCTCGGGAAGTTGATTGCACGCGTGCGTGCACTCGCGCGAGTGGCGGAATAGGCAGACGCGCTGGCTTCAGGTGCCAGTGCCCGAAAGGGCGTGGGGGTTCAACTCCCCCCTCGCGCACAGCGCAGAAACAACCCCCGACCTGGGATTCTCCGGGCGGGGGTTGTTTCGTTCCCGGCCCAATGGCCCCCGGTGCAACGACCTGTGCAACGCCTCCTCCGCTCAGGTGGCGCGTTCTGCGGTCACAATCTCAGTGAGGCATCAAACTGCGCCACCTGAGCGACGGGGACACCGTGCCGTGGGGGTAGGGAAGGTAGAGGGATGGCCCGAAGATCACGAGTTCCCGATTGCTTGTTGCGTCGTGGTGAGCGGATTTCCGATCGTGTGTTCGATTCGGTCGTCTTCGGCCGGGTGGATGTCGAGCAGGGTCCGCCCGACGATCAGCGTCCCGTCGTGGAGAGAACGCGACTTCGGAATGCGGTGATCGAGAATGCGTACCTTTCGGAGCTGGTCTTGCGTGATGTGGTGCTGGAGGACGTGCGGTTCCGCTCGCTCGCGGTCATCAACTTCGCCGTGGAGCTGGAACGGGTCACCCTCCGCGGGAACGTGGGGCCGGTGGTGTTCGCTGTCGAGCATCCGGGGCATCCCGCGCCCGGGTACCGGGAGCATCTGGCCGCGCTGGACGATGCGAACGAGACGTGGTCGCTCGATGTGTCGGAGGCGAGTGGAGACATCGATATCCGTGGGTATGCAGGGAGTCGGCTCCGGTTGAACCCCGCACATCAGACGTATGTGCCGCGAGCGGTGTTCCGGTCTCCGGAGTGGCGGGAGTTCACTGATCGGGGGGTGTGGGAGTCGTCGATCCGACTGGCGGAGGCTGGCGACCACGATTTCGTGTTCCTTGCGAACCCGACGAGCAAGTACTTCGAGGAGGAGAGGGACTTCGTGCAGCTGCTCCGGGAGAAGGGGTTTGGTCAGTGATTCGGCGTGCCGTGTGGGCGGGTACAAGTGGTGCTCGGCTTCATCCGCTACTCACTTGCTCAGATGGCGCACTCCGCGCCGATGGTCCCGACCCAGTCCGCTCGGGTGGCGCACTCTGTGGCTACAACCGCAGCGAGGCAGCACTCTGCGCCACCTGAGCGACGCGACCGCACGGAACCCCGAGCCGGAGGCCTACGGGGCGGGGTAGCGGGCGGAGATGCCGGCGAGGAGCAGGTCGATGCCGGCGAGGTACTGCTCCTCGTCGTCGTGGGTGGGGAACCGCTCCAGGATCCCGTGCACGAAGGGGTACTCCTGAGGGTCGAGCCCTTGCCACACCTTCACGAACTCCGTCAGGTAGCTCTCGCGGTCGTAGCCGGCCTGACCGAGCACCTTCGCGAGGCGGGCGTTCGCGGACTGCTGGCTGATGTTCCCGAAGATGTAGCTGCCGATGGCCGCGCAGACGTCGAATTGCTCGTCGGCGGGCACGCCGACGGCGGACAGTCGGCTGCCGACCGCCTCGTAGATCTGGGCCGCGCTCATCCGCGTGGGGTCGTCGTAGAGAGTGGATCCCAGCCAGGGGTGGGCTTCGCTGGCCCGCCAGAGCGACACCGCGACGCCTCGGACCGACCCGATCGGCCCTGGCTCCTCGGGAGCTTCGGACAGGCAGTCCGCGATGACCCGGTTCGTCGCGGCGGAGAGCAGCTCGTCCTTGCCCGCGACGTAGTGGTAGAGCGCGCCGGCGCCCGTGGAGAAGTGGGCGGCGAGGCCGCGGAAGGTGAGCGCGTCTTCCCCGTCGCGGTCGAGGATGGCGATCGCCGCGTCGACGATGCGCTCCCGTGACAGGGAGTCGCGACGCCGGGGGGCGGGCTTCTTCACGGCCTCACGCTAGCACGCTTGACAGTTTTGGAACAAGGTTCCATACTCTCTGATGGAACGGCGTTCCAAACGAATCCGCCCGGATCGGAGAGCACACCATGACCACCGCCCTGAAGACCTCGCCGCGGTACTACCCGTCGTTGCGCGCGGCGTGGATCCCGCTCGCGGCGCTCTGTCTCGCGTTCTTCGTCGAGATGGTCGACAACACCCTGCTCACGATCGCGCTGCCGACCATCGGCCGCGACCTCGGCGGGAGCACGATGGCCCTGCAGTGGATCACCGCCGGGTACGCGCTGACCTTCGGCGGCCTGCTTCTGACCGCCGGGTCGGTCGCCGACCGGTTCGGTCGCAAACGGGTGCTGATGACCGGGCTCGCCTCGTTCGGGCTCATCAGCATCGGCGTGGCGTGGGTGTCGACGGCGAACGAGCTGATCGCCCTCCGCGCGGCTCTGGGCGTCGCCGCCGCGATGATGGCGCCCATCACGAACTCGCTCGTCTTCCGCCTCTTCGAGACCGACGAGCTGCGCCGCAAGGCGATGACGATCATGATCGTCGTCGGAATGAGCGGCTTCGTCCTCGGACCGCTCATCGGCGGGACGGTGCTGGCCCACGTGAGCTGGCACTGGCTCCTGCTCGTGAACGCGCCGATCGCGCTCATCGCGATCATCGGCGTGCGCTTCGGAGTCCCCGCCGACGACAAGGACGGCCTCACCGACGGCAAGCTCGATATCCCGGGTGCGCTCCTCAGCATCGCGACGATCGGACTCGCCTGCTATACCGCCACCAGCGGCGTCGAGAACGGGTGGCTGTCGCTGCCGACGATCGCGATCGGGCTGGGGGCGATCGCTGCGCTCATCGGGTTCATCTGGCGGGAGCGCACGGCCCGACACCCCATGCTCGATCTCACGCTGTTCCAGACGGGTCCGGTGCGGGGCGCGGCGATCGCGCAGGCCGGCGCGGCGCTCGCGATGGCGGGAGTCATGTTCAGCCTGATCCTGCACTTCCAGTACGCGTACGGCTGGTCGCCCCTCGTGGCCGGGCTCGCCAACCTGCCGATCATCGTGACGATGCTCGTCGCCTCCCCCTTGGCCGAGCGCCTCGTGAAGTCCTACGGCCAGCGGGTGGCGTGCGTGATCGGCTCGATCGTCCTCACCCTGGCGCTCGTGGCGATGGCGTGGGCCGTCCCGAACGGCTATCCCGCGATCGCGGTGTGCATGGTGCTCTTCACGATCGGACTCCGCGTTGTGCTGACGACCGCGGCCATCGCGCTCATCAACGCGATGCCGGAGAACCGCACCTCGGTCGGCGCCGCGCTCAACGACACCGCGCAGGAAGTCGGCACGAGCGTCGGTACCGCGCTCATCGGCACGCTCATCGCGACACTCGTCGCCACGGTGCTCCCTGCCGGAGTGTGGAGCGCCGAGCTCGTCGCCCACTTCTTCCACGGCGAGCAGATCGCCTACCTCGTGATGGCCGTCGTCGTGGGCGCCATCTCCATCGGCGGGTCGCTCGTGCTGACAGGCTCGCGCGTCGCCGAGGAGTGAGCCCCGCAGTGCCCTGCGCTGCCCGCTCAGGTGGCGCAAAGTGTGGCCACACTGCTTCCGTTCGCGCAGAGTGCGCCACCTGAGCGGGGTGGTGAGGAGGGTTCGTGGGGAGAGGGGAGAGCTGGCGCGGTCAGGCGCGGAGGCGCCTGTTCAGTTCGTGCGTCACCGCGATGCTCGTGCGGATGAGGCGGGGCAGCTCCCCCCTCGAGTGGAAGTTCATCGCGAGGTGCGCCTTGTTGCGAGGGTCGTAGAAGAGGGATGTGCCGAGCGACCCGAGGTGACCGACCGGTCGAGGCAGACCCCGGAGAAGAGGGGAGAACCCGTCGTACCGGAGCTCCATCATGGCGGCGCCGTAGTGAATACCGGCGCGCACCTTCCCGCGCACGCGCCGCATGACCGCCACGTGGTCATCGTTGAGGAGGGCTCCCTCGTGCAACGCTCGGCTGAACCGGATGAGATCGCCCGGCGTCGACGCGATCCCGCCGCCTGCCCAGCCGCAACTCAGCGCCGGGGTGCGACTGAGGTCGTCACGACCGGAAAAGCACGGCGCGAGATCGCTGCGACCAGCGCGCGGCGACGTGAGTCGCGGGAGGAACGTGCGGTCCAGGCCCAGGGGATGGATGATGCGGGAGGTCACCGCGTCGTGGTAGCTCTGTCCGGTGAGGTGTTCGACCGCGAGCCCTAATAGCACGAATCCGGTGTCGGAGTAGTGGAACGTCTCGCCCGGAACTCCGACGGGGTGCAGGTTGTCGCGTGCGAAGGCCAACAGGTCGCTCGGCGTCCACTCGCGTTGAGGCTCGGCCATTGCTGCCGCGCGGACGCTCGTGCGTCGGCGTCCTTCGAAATAGTCCGCGGCACCGGAGAAATGCTGGAGCAGCTCTCCGATGGCCGGGGCATCGCGACCCGCGGTGAACAGTCCACGAAGCAGACTTGCGGGGAGCAGCCGATCGATTCTCTCGTCCAGGCGCAGGCTCCCGGACTGGACGAGCTGTAGAACGACGACGCCCGTGAAGAGCTTGCCGATGCTGGCGGCGTGGAACGGGGTCGACTGATCGCCGAAGGTGTAGTCGAGGCCCCCCGCCCACAGTGCGACCTGGGGTGCGCCGAGCGCACCGCGGCGACGAGCGAGGCGTTGGAAGCGATGGTCGAGTCGACCGGTGAGCGGTGCCGCGGTATGGCGATGCACTGATACCGACCCGTCGAGATGCGTCATGGTCCTCACCTAGGCTGGGGGTGTTACTCAAAGGAATATTGCTTCAAGTAATATCAGGGAAGTGAGTGCGATGTCGAACGTCATCCTCGGACTGCTCTTCGTCGTCGGCCCGCAGACGATCTACAGCCTCAACAAGTTCTTCGAGGCCGGGATCTCGCTGTTCTACGCGGCGAGTCTCGGCGCGCTGCGGCAAGCGTTGCAGCGGCTCCTCGCCGACGGCCACGTGACTGTCGACGAGCAGCACGACGGCGGGCGGGTGAAGAAGATGTACTCGATCACCTCAGCCGGCCGCGACGCGTTCCTCGAGTGGATGCGCGGTCCTCTCACCGAGCGTGACGCTGAGGTGGGGGCGCTGTCGAAGCTCTACTTCCTGGGCGCGCTCGGTGCCCCTGACCGCCAGGCCACGCTCGAGACGATCCGTCAGCGCATCGCGCGTGATGAGGCTGCGCTGCAGGCGATCGTGCCGCTGGTCGACGGCGCCGAGGTTCCGGAGGAGTTTCGACGCATCGCGCACTACCAGCGCCTCACGCTCGAGTACGGCCTGCGGAGCCATGCCTTCGCCCGGGAGTTCTTCGCTGTCCTGGATGTAGACGACACGGCCGCGCCGTAGACCGGAACCCGCCGCCGCTGAAACGCCCCTGGCTGACGCGCCCCCGCGGGCGCCCCTGGCTCAGGTGGCGCATCCCGCGGGCATCCCTGCGCTCAGGTGGCGCGCTCTGCGCCTACAGAGCGGCCAAAGGCACGTTTTGCGCCACGTGAGCGACCGATGAACGTGCCACGTGCATTACCCCGGCGGACGGCGACAAGCGACACATCGCGGCAGAAACAGGATGCGAAGTGCGCGTCCTTTCGGCGGGATCGCGGACGCAAAGGCGCCTCGGTGATGGGCAAGGAGACGGTGACCACGATCTACGACTCGGCCTCCACGCCGAGCTGGATGACGGGCGGCTTCGGCTGGGGCACGTATGTGGCCGAGTCGCGCTTCGACTACGCGTCGCGGCCCGTGGCGATGGACCTCGGAACGACGTATGGCGCCGTCGTCACGTACGCGTGGGAGGAGGGCACCGATCGGCTTCAGCGGATCGCGCTCGACCGCGAGCGGGTCGACGGAACGGAGATCGCTCTGGCGTACGACTACGACGACGCGGGCAACATCACGAGCGTCTCCGATACGCCGTCGAACGAGGCGGTGTCCGGCAACGTCGAAGCGCAGTGCTTCCGCTATGACGCGCTCCGCCGGCTGACGTCGATGTGGACGGTGGAGGAGCCGGACTGTGGCGCGATTCCCACAGCGTGGTCGCAGATCGGCGGGCCGGCTCCCATGTGGACGAGCTTCGGCTACGACACTCTGGGCAACCGCACCTCGAAGACGGTTCGTTCGGCTTCGGGCAGTGTCGTCACCACGTCGACCTTCGGCGCGGGCACCGCGGGGCCTCATCAGCTGACGTCTCAGACGGTGACCGGCCAGTCGGCGGTGTCGATCACGTGGGATGCGGCCGGCAATCGGACGGGCCGCACGCAGGGTTCGTCGTCGGCGTCCTATACGTGGGATGCGGAGGGCGAGCTGGTGTCGTCCACGGCCGGCTCGAGTTCCGTGTCCAGCGTCTACGACGCGGACGGGTCGAGACTGGTGCGGTTTGACGGCGCCAACGCCACGGTGTACTTGCCGGGCGGGATGGAGGTGTCGTCCTCTTCGTCGACCGCGGTCACTGCGGCGCGGTGGTATTCGTTCGCGGGCAAGACGGTGGCCTACCGCACCGGAAATGGTCTGTCGGGTGTGACGAGTGTCGTCACCGATCAGCAGGGAACCATCGTCGGCACGGTTCACAACACCGACTGGGCGGCCGGAGTGTCGCGCAAGCGCCCGGACCCCTTCGGCGGTGCGCGCTCGTCGTCGGGTGTCACGGCGCAGGGCCGCGGGTTCTTGGGGGCGCCGCATGACAGCAGTGCGTTGGTGCTGCTGGGGGCGAGGTACTTCGATCCGGGGACGGGCACGTTCGCTTCGGTGGACCCGTTGCTGGATCCGATGAACCCGGCCCAGTTCAACGCCTACGTGTACTCGGGCAACAACCCCGTTACCTGGAGCGACCCCTCCGGACTCACGTGGAGCCGCGGGCCCGTAGCCGTCGGCGACGAGGGCATCACGTGGGTCAACAAGCGCGCAAGCGGAGGCAAGAAGAAGAGCAGCGGGGCGAGTGTGTCGGCGCAACATGCCGCGCAATCGTCCACGGCCGGTGAACCGGAGCGGAGGTGCACCCGCGGCCGTGTGTCCGTTTGCCCCTCCCACTTCTCATGGGAAAAGGTAACCGCGTCCTTCGAGGTGCTGGTTGTCGTCGTCGGGTTCATTCCCGTGCTCGGCGAAGCCGCAGACGGCGTGAGCGCAGGCGTATGCGTCGTGCAGGGCGACATGGAATGCGCAGCGTTGAGCGCCGCGAGTGCGGTCCCCTTCCTCGGCTGGGGCGCCGGCGCCGCGAGATTCGGCAAAGCTGGCGAGCGGATCGCGGATGCCTCGTCGGCAGCCACGAAAGCTCGGGGCTTGGGGAACCTCACGTACGCATCTCTCGGCATCGCCCCGTATCGCACCCAAAGATTGTTCACATCAGGTAAGGGGGGAGAGGCCCAGGCCCACCACTTGATCGAGCAGCGCTTCCGTCAGCAGATGGGAGGCAACACAGATGACTGGCCTACGGTAGTAGTGACCCGGGCAGAACACCAGGCGTTTACGAATGCTTGGCGGACAGCGATACCGTATCGGGACGGTACCAGACTGGCTAGTAGAGGGCAGATCGAGGCTGCAGCCCGAGAGGTTTACCGTGACTACCCCGCAATCCTGGAGACGCTGGGCTACTGATGAGTGACTACGTCGAGCTGCAACAGCTGCGGGATCGAGGTTGGCCGTGGCATAAGTCGTCGGGGGGTTTGACCCCGATGTTTGGCGAGGATGGTTGGTGTCATTCGTGTGGGGTGCCGAAGGGGCCGCAGTCGGGGTCGTTGGTGTTGCAACGGCGCGGGCTGCGGGTCGAGGGTGCGTGGGTGCCGAATTGGCAGTTCGACGTGATTTGTATGACGGCGGAGCTGGGGCGAGTGGCGGCTGAGCGGTTCCGTCTGGAGACGCGGGTGGTGCGGTGGCCGGCGGGCCCGGTGGGCGATGTGGTACAGATCGTCATCCCCACGGTGGGGGAGTCGTGGTTCGACCCTGAGGAGCTGCGGGCGGAGGCGATCAAGCGTCACGGGGTCGCTGGTGCCCGGTGTGAGGAGTGCGGTGTGTGGCGGTGGATGCCGCTGGGGCTCTCGATGTTGCCTCCGCTTCGGACTCCGCGCTCGGTGTCGGCAGATGTGGATATTGCGGCCAGTCCGGAGTGGTTCGGTGACGGGTTCAACGCGTTTCGTCAGGTGATCATGAAGCGGGAGCTGGCGGAGTTTCTCGTGGAGGCAAGCCCCCGCGACTTCGAGATCAACCCGAATGTGGAGATCATCCCGACGTGACCAGGGACGTCGACCACGTATGCAGGAGGTGGGCCATCACCGGTCGAATCGGGCGTCTTGCTGCGCGCGAGCTGGTTCTGTCGGCGGTGTTCCTGGTCGTGTCCGTCATGATCATTGGAGTGACAGCGGGATCGGCCTACTGGAAGCTGATCGTCGTGGACAACCCCGCCATCGTCTCGTTATCTGGAGGGTGGTGCGGGCTCGTCGTTGCCTTTCTGCTCGGAGGATTCGTTACAGCGCTCATCTGCTTCGGTGTGGCTTTTCGTTTCCGCGGGGTGACGCGGCATTTTCGTCCGATGGCTGCCCTGATCGGGAACGTGGCCACGTCGCTCGGCGCTCTCGGCCTCTCTGCGCTCTACGGCGGCAGGTGGGAGTGGCAGGTCTGGATCATTGCCGCCGCCGTGCTCGGGGTGGGGGCATTCTGGCTGAGCCTGCTTCCCCTCAGCGACAGGGTCGCGGCGCCGGATTCCACGCGCGCGGTGAGCTCCCGTGACGCCGCCCCTCCGCCCGACCTCGAGGTCATCTGAGATGGCGACGCGGAAGTCCAACCGGCCGACGTTCGCTGTCGTGGCCCTCGGAGTGCTCGGCCTGCTATTGCTCACCGCGCGCCTGATCGCAGCCGTGAACGACCGGGACGGGCTGGGGGTGTCGGCGGTCGAAGTGCTGGTGGCAGGTCTTGTAGTGTCTGCCATGTTCTCTGCCGGTGTGATGTGGTGGGCGGCGGGGGTCCCCTTTCGCGGGATGGCTCGTCTCCGCGCGTTGGTCGGCGAGCGAACCATCGTCCCCCTGGGTGTGCCGAGGGAGCAGCGTGACGCGTTCACGGTGTTGACGGGACTGGAGAAGCCGGCGTTGTACTACTTCGCGGTGTGTGATCCGCACCGGATCGAGTTGTGGCGGGGTCGGAAGCCTCGGCTGGTGACGTCGTTGGAGTCGCCACAGATCTCGTTCGACATTGAGTACACGTCGACGTATGCGGCGACGTTTCCGATGTTGAAGATCACCGTGGCGGGCCGGTCGGCTGTGGTGTTGGTCCCGGATGAGGGCCGGCAGTGGTTTCCACACACGCTGAAGGAAGAGCCGATGCGGCACCTCGTCGACGCCCTCAACAGCCTCCAGCGCGAAGACGCCTAGCCCGCGAGCCCGCTCGCCCCCGACTCACCCGCGTCGGGGTGGCCGGGAGGGGATGCGGAGGGGTTTGGTCGCCCGGTCGGCGGCGGCGCGGACGCGCGGCCGAGGCACGTCGCGGCTGGCGCCACCGACCGACCGGAAGGAGCCGGCGTTCATGACGCCGTTCCTAGGCCCCCTTACGGACCCGGGTGGTGGTCTGCTCGACCTTCGCGCGCTTCACCTCACGCTTCTCTTTGAGAGACAGCTTCGGTTGCTTCTTTTCGGATCGTGCCATGACGGTACTCGCTTCCCTGTAGTAGCTGGCGGGTATCCGGCCGACCATAGCCCAGTTCCGGAGGGAAGTCACTTCCGCGCCGCGACCCCGCCGGCACCCCGTCGCGCACCCCAGTCCACGACTTAATAATCGCTGTTGACAAAGGTGTGGAATAAGCAGCAGACTGACCTCGGACGCGACGTCGCGCCCACACAGCACGCGAACGCTCCACCCGAGAGCGCGCGCCCTCTGGGAAGGAACCCTCAATGAAGAGCATCCGCTTCACGGCGGTGGCAGCTGTCGCGATCGGCGCCGTCGCCCTCGCCGGCTGCACCTCCACCGCACCCGAAAACCCCGGCAGCACCGACCCCGGCAGCCTGACGGTGTGGATCATGGGCGACAGCTCCGAGCACTTCGACACGCTCGTCGCGCCGTTCGAGAAGGAGACCGGCATCGACGTCGAGACGGTCGCGGTGCCGTGGGACGCGATCGATCAGAAGTTCACCACCGCGGTGGCCTCGGGCGACGGTCCCGACCTGCTGCAGATCGGGGTCTCCAAGCTCCGCACCTTCGCCGACAGCGGCGCGCTGCTGGAACTCGACGACGACACGATCGCCGACTACCCGAACCTGGCGGCCACCAACTTCCTCGACGGCGTCGCGGGCGAGGCCACGGCGATCGGCGGCTCGGTGTACTCGCTGCCGTGGGTCGCCGACACGCGCGTGCTGTTCACCCGCACCGACATCCTCACCGAGGCCGGCATCGATGCCCCGCCCGCGACGTGGGACGAGCTCCGCGCCGATGCGAAGACTCTCGCCGGTCGCGGCGACGGCCAGTACGGCTACTACATCCCGCAGTGGGACAGCGCCCTCCCCGTCGTGATGACGTGGGACCAGGGCGGGGAGATCGTGAACGGCGATGGGATGATCGACTTCGACACCCCCGCGTTCCAGTCCGCCGTCGACCTCTACACCGACCTCTACGCCGACGGCAGCGTGCCCACCAACAGCGACTTCGACCAGACCCAGGGATTCGTCTCGGGGGCAACGCCGATGCTCGTGAGCGGCCCCTACCTCGCCGCGGCCATCGCCGACGCCGCCCCCGATCTCGAGGGCAAGTGGACCGTGAGCACGCTGCCGTCGGGAGCTGCCGCAGGCTCCGACACGTCGCTGCTGGCGGGCTCGAACCTCGGCGTCTGGGCCAAGACGAAGAACGAAGCGGGCGCGCTGAAGCTCCTCGACTTCCTCTCCACCCCGAAGACCCAGGTGTCGTGGTTCGACCTCGACGGCCAGCTGCCGACGGTGAAGGCCGCCCTCGCCGACGACGCCCTCACCTCCGACCCGCTGGTGGCCGTCTACTCGACACAGCTCGCCAACGCGCGTCTGCTGCCCCTCGTGCCCAACTGGGACGGCGAGACCGGCAAGGCGCTCCTCGACGCGCTCAACGCGATCGTCCTCACCGGCGCCGACCGCGATCAGACCATCCAGGGACTGATCGAGGCGACCAAGGACACCTCCGTCAACTGACCCCGTCACCCGATCCCGTGCGGAGGCGCGGCTCCTCCCCGCCGCGCCTCCCCCGGTGAAAGACACCATGAAGACACGACTGACCGGCTACGCGTTCGTCACGCCGGCGATGCTGCTGCTCCTCACCTTCGGAGTGCTGCCGATCGCCGTCGCGATGATCGTGAGCCTCACCGACATGAACCTCGCGGGGCTCGGCGACTGGTCGCGCGTCGAGTTCATCGGCGTCGACAACTACATCGACCTCTTCGGCGACCGCGCGTTCTGGCAGGCGATGGGGAACACGGCGCTGTTCGCGGTGATCGGGGTCCCCTCGGTGGTGGGGCTCTCGCTCGTCATCGCACTGGGGCTGAACCGGTCGCAGGGGCGGTTCTTCCGGGCGCTGCGTTCCTTCTACTTCGTGCCCGCGATCACCGCGATCGTCGCGGTCGCCCTCGTATGGGGCTACCTCTTCAACGCGCAGTTCGGCCTGTTCAACCACCTGCTCTCGCTCGTGGGCCTGCCGCCGGTGCAGTGGCTCTCCGACCCGCTGATGGTGAAGTTCTCGGTGATCTGGGTGGCGGTGTGGCGCGGCATCGGCCTCAACGTGATCATCCTGCTCGCCGCCCTCCAGGGCGTTCCGAAGGAGTATCTGGAAGCCGCCGCGATCGACGGCGCCTCCCCCTTCCGGCAGACCGTGTCGATCGTGCTGCCGCTCCTGCGGTTCGCCCTCTTCTTCGTGACGATCACGACGATCATCGCGTGGCTCCAGTTCTTCGACGAGCCCTTCGTGCTCACCAAGGGCGGGCCGCTCGGCGCCTCGACCTCGATCTCGCTGTTCCTCTATCAGAAGGGGTTCTCGGCCAGCCAGTTCGGCTACGCCAGTGCCGGATCGGTCGTGCTGTTCGTGGTCATCGCGGTCGTCACCGTCGTCCAGCTCCGAGCGAGGAGGAACGATGTCCACGCGTGATCCCTACCGGGTCGGTCGCGCGCGCCGCGTGCGACCGGGCACCCTCGTGATCGGAGCCCTGCTCACGATCGGGGCCTTCCTCACCGCCTTCCCCTTCCTGTGGATGATCTTCGGCGCGGTCAAGCCGCGCAGCGAGTCGGTCGCCTATCCGCCGCAGCTGTTGCCGAAGGAGCCGACCTTCGAGTTCTTCGTGCAGTTGTTCACCGAGCTCGACTTCGGCCGGTACCTCGTCAACACCCTGCTCATCGTCGTCATCTGCATGGTGGGCCTGCTGCTCATGGCGGCGGCCGGCTACGGCTTCGCCAAGTTCTCGTTCCCCGGCCGCGACGTGCTGTTCTTCCTCGTGCTGGTGACGATGATGATCCCCGGCCAGGTCACGATGATCCCGAGCTATCTCATCCTCAACGGGATGAGCCTCACCAACACCCTGATCGGAATCGCCCTCCCGATGCTGGTCTCCGGGTTCAGTGTCTTCCTGTTCCGGCAGTTCATGATGACGATCCCCGACGAGGTGATCGAAGCGGCGCGGGTGGACGGGGCGAGCGAGTGGCGCATCTTCGCGCGGATCGTCCTGCCGATGTCGGGGCCCATCCTCGCCGTGCAGGTGGTGCTCACCTTCATCGCCGGGTGGAACAGCTTCCTCTGGCCGCTGATCATCGCGAACGACCAGCGCCTCTACACCCTGTCGGTGGGTCTGTCGCTCCTCAACCAGCAGATCGCCACCAACCCCGCGCTGCAGATGGCCGCCTCGACCCTCATGGTCGTGCCGATCCTGATCGTGTTCGTCATCTTCCAGCGCTACATCGTGCAGGGCTTCGCCCTCTCCGGACTCAAGTGAGGACCCACTCCATGACCACCACCCGTTCGGGCATCGTGCGCGCTGAGGGCCGCCGCCTCGTCGACGACCAGGGTCCGCTGCTCCTGCGCGGGGTGGGCCTCGGCAACTGGCTGCTGCCGGAGGGGTACATGTGGCTGTTCGGCGACGAGATGTCCTCGCCGCGGCAGATCGAGGCGCGCATCGAGGCGCTCGTAGGGGAGGGCCGGGCGGCGGAGTTCTGGACCCGCTTCCGCGACACCTTCCTCACGGCGCGCGACCTGGAGCTCATCGCGCAAGCGGGCTTCGACCACGTGCGCCTCCCGATCAACGCCCGGGTGCTCCAGGACGACGAGGGCCGCGTGATCGACGACGGCTTCGCGCTCGTGGATCGTGCCCTGGAGTGGGCGCGGCGGTTCGGTCTGCGCGTGCTGCTCGACCTCCACGGCGCGCCCGGCGGCCAGACCGGCACGAACATCGACGACTCCCCGCGCGGGCTTCCCGAGCTCTTCATGGACGACCGGTACCGCGCGCAGACGATCGCGCTGTGGGAGGAGCTCGCTCGCCGGTATCGCGACGACGAGACGGTGCTCGGCTACGACCTCCTCAACGAGCCCCTGCCGAACGCGTGGCAGGAGACGTACAAGGACGCGCTCGTCGCCCTCTATCGCGACCTCACCTCCGCCATCCGCGCCCTCGACGACCGGCACCTGATCATGTACGAAGGCAGCCATTGGGCCACCAACTGGGCGCCGCTCGTCGACCGCTTCGACGACAATCAGGCCCTGCAGTTCCACCGGTACTGGTGCGCCCCCGACCGCACGAGCATCCAGCCCTACCTCGATGCGCGCGACCGGCTCGAGACCCCCATCTACATGGGCGAGGGCGGCGAGAACACCCCCGCGTGGATCTACGCCGCCACCCGGCTGTACGAGCGGCACGACATCGGCTGGAACCTGTGGCCGTGGAAGAAGCTCGCGACGCGGACCTCCCCCCTCTCCGCCGCTCCCGTCGAAGACTGGCACCTCATCGCCGACCCGAAGCGGTCCCCCTCGCGGGAGCGGGCGTGGGCGGTGCTCGAGGAGTTCCTCCGGAACATCGAGGCCGACCGGTGCGACGTGCAGCAGCCGGTGCTCGACGCCCTGTTCGCCGCGCCGTCGCTGGATCTTCCCGCGTGGGCGGGGGCGGCGGCAGGAGCGGACCGGGCGATCGGCGACGTGGCCGCGACGGCCGTTCCCGACGGTCTGTGGCACCACACCGGCGGTGCCCCCTACGAGGTCGACGAAGCCGTCGGGGTCGCGCTCGCCGCGGGCGACGAGTGGACCTTCTCGTTCTCCGCCGAACCGGGCTTGGTGCGCGTGGCCGCAGAGCCGGCCGACGCGGTGACCGTCGCGTGGAACGGAGACGCGCTCGTCCTCCGCGCCGCCGCCGACGCCGTCGTACACAGTGTCAGCGTCCGGCCATGACGGGATACCTTCGGAGGGTGACCCCTCCCGTGAATCGCGAGCCCGCCTCGGCGGAGTCGCTCACCGTCACGGACCTCCGTCACCGCAACCGCGCGGCGGCGCTGCAGTTCCTGATCCGCCAGCGCGAGGGCACGCGCGCCGACATCGCGCGGCACGGCGGCCTGTCGACGGCGGCGGCCGGCAACATCGTCGCGGAACTGCTGGCGGCAGGTCTCGTGGAGGAGCGGGGGAGCCGCGCGTCGCGCGGGGGGCGGCCGATCGCCATCATCGGTCCACGCCTGGAGGGCGCCTACGCGATCGGCGCCGACGTAGGGGAACGGGGCGTGGCCGTGGAGCTGTTCGACCTCGGCCTCAACCGCGTCGACCGCGAGTTCCGCGGCGGCGCGCACCAGGAGACCCCGCCCGACATCCACCGCGACCTGCGGGAGGCGCTCGCCGCGCTGCGGGAGCGCAACGAGGAGCGGTGGGAGCGGGTGCTGGGGATCGGGCTCGGGCTCCCCGGCGTCGTCGAGACGGCACCCGACGGCACGCAGACCCTCTACGCGCAGTCGCTCGGGTGGGAGCCGCATCCCATCCCCACCGACCTGTCCGGCGATCTCCCGGTCTTCGCCGAGAACGGCGCGAAGACCCAGGCGCGTGCCGAGCTCTGGTTCGGTGCGGCCAAGGGCACACAGCACGCGCTCGTTGCGCTCCTCGGCCGCGGCGTCGGCCTCGGCGTGATCTCCGACGGCGAGCTCGCCCACGGCGCCTTCAGCAGCGCGACCGAGTGGGGCCACACGAAGATCCGCTTCGATGGGGCGCCCTGCCGGTGCGGCGATCGGGGCTGCGTCGAGGCATACGTCGGAGCCGACGCGATCCTCGAGTCGTGGCGCGCTGTGGGCGGCCGCTTCGACGGCAGCGGATGGACAGCGCTCGGCAGCCTTCTCGACGCCGCCGACGCGGGGGATGCGGCGGCCGTCCAGGTGGTCGCCGACGCGATCGACGCCCTCGGTGCCGCGCTCGGGAGCATGGTCAACCTCCTCAATCCGCAGCGGATCGTTGTCGGAGGCTGGGTGGGCCTTCGGCTCACGGAGAGTCGCGCCGACGAGGTCCTCGCCGCCACCCGCGCGCGCAGCCTCGAGCGCTTCGCGGGGCAGTTCGAGCTCCTTCCGGCGACCTTCGGCGGCGACACCGTCGCGCTGGGGTCGGCCCTCCTCCCGATCGAGCAGCTCATCGCGCAGGGCCGGGGCACCGAGCTCGTCGCCGCGCCTCGCTGACCCGCCCGCGGGCGGCGTGGTCTCGCGGCAGAGCTCGGCTGCAACGGGCGGAGTAGGCTGGAAGGCATGAGTCCCGTTCGTCACGCGCTGCCCTGTGGGCGTGAGGGGGTCGTCGGCGTCGTCATCGCCGACGGCAGAGGCGTCGCGGCACTCGTCCTTTCCGCCGGTTGATCCGGCGTCGCGTCGACCTCCGTCCGCGACCCCGCGCGCTCGCCGCCGTTCTGTGTGGCGACGGCGCGCCGTCATCGATCCCGTCCGGTGCGGCTCCTCCGTGAGTGGCCTGCCCGGACGACCCCTCCCGTCAGGAACCTCTCATGCGTCCCCTCACCGACAAGGCCATCCGCGCCTCTTTCATCAACGTCTCCGTCCGCGAGCGCAACGCGCTCGTCGTCCCCGCCGATCTCGCTCAGACCGAGTGGGAGCGCCGCGACTATTACGGCTGGCGCGACCACCGCAATCCGCTCCTCGGGTTCATCGTCGCCGAGATCGACGACGTGCCCGTGGGGCTCCAGCTACGCCAAGCGGAGCAGCCCACGCGCACGCGTCCGCAGTGTTCGTGGTGTGCCGATGTGACGCTCCCGAACGACGTCGTGTTCTTCACGGCGC
Organism: Microbacterium sp. TNHR37B; assembly: GCF_001620065.1. Classification (GTDB taxonomy): domain Bacteria; phylum Actinomycetota; class Actinomycetes; order Actinomycetales; family Microbacteriaceae; genus Microbacterium. The sequence goes on along the minus strand of NZ_LQGV01000003.1, from coordinate 946,073 downwards.
GGCGTGCAGGCAAGGCCGGCCGCGCGGGCAATGCCGTGGGAACCCTGCTGTGCGCGGGGTTCGAGTGTTCCCGCAACGTGCGGCGACTGGATCCTCCCGCCTACCTCGGGCACGACGTCGCCGCTGCGCGCGATCGCCGCATCGACGCGCTCCGCACCCACGTCGACACCTTCTTCCGAGACGTCCGCGACGGCGCCTGACCCTGTTCCCCTTCCCTTCCCCCCTTCCTTCCTTCCCCCCTTCCTTCCTTCCCCCCTTCCTTCCCCGCTCAGGTGGCGCAGATTGCTGCCTTCCGCAATCCTGGCCAGCAGGATGCGCCACCTGAGCAAATAGATGGGAGCAGGATGCGCCACCTGAGGGGCATGGGCCAGTGAGGTTTCCCGAAGCTCCACATGGGTTGAGGGCAGCGCTCAGGTGTCCCATATGGCTGCTTCCCTCACGCTGAGCCCGCAGGATGCGCCACGTGAGCGACGAAGAGGCAGCGGGATGGGCCACCTGGCTGGGGTTGCCACATCTGAGCGCGGGGCTGCGCGCACGGCTGCTCAGGTGGCGCAGATTGCTGGATTGCGGGGGTTGCAGCAGCAGAATGCGCCACGTGAGCGACGAAGAGGCAGCAGGAAGCAGCAGGATGCGCCACCTGAGCGGGGAATGAAGCGGGGCACGAAGGGTGGCACCCCGAGGGGCGGGGGTCAGCGTCGGACGGGGTCGGCGTCGCCGGCGAGGAACCGCGCGAGCTCGTCGCGCGTGGGGGCCGACTCCCAGTCGCCCGGAACGAGGCACGCCATCGCGCCGCAGGCGTTGGCGCGACGGAGCGCCGCCTCCAGAGTCTCCCCGGCCAGGTGCGCGCTCAGGAACCCGGCGACGAACGCATCGCCCGCGCCGACGGTATCCAGCGGGGAGATCGGGAACGCCGGTGCCGCCGCGGTCTCCTCCGCGAAAGCCGTGGCTCCCCGCTCGCCATCCTTCAGGACCACGAGGCAGTCACGGGAACCGCGGATCTGCCGTGCGACCTCTGCGATATCGTCACCGTCGGCGAGGAGGCGCAGCTCTTCGTCCCCGCCGAACACGATCTGCGCGCGCGCCGCGAGCGGACGGAACACGTCGGCCGCGTCGCCGGGAGGGGCGAGCGCCGACCGGTAGTTGACATCGACGCTCACCGGCACGCCAGCCGCCGCCGCCCGGTCGATCGCGGCGTGCACGGTCGCGTCCGCGCTCGCCGACAACAGCGGCGTGATGCCGGTGACGTGCAGGAGCGACGCCTCCTCCACCCACCCGGACGGAAGGTCCTCGGGCGTCAACCGTGAGCCCGCGGACCCCCGGCGGTAGTACGTCACGGCGGCGCTCGCCGCCGACGGGCGCTCCTTGAGCATGAGCCCGGTCGCCGCGCCGGAGTCCACGACCGCGCGCACGTCGACGCCCTCGGCGCGGATCTCGCGCGTGACCCGCCGACCGAGGCCGTCATCGCCCACACGGCCGAGCCAGGAAGCGTCAACGCCGAGACGCTGCAGCCCGATCGCGACGTTGCTCTCCGCGCCTCCGACCCCGACAGCGAGATGCGAGGCGTGAGCGAGCGATCCGATCTCGGTCGCGCGCAGCAGTCCCATCGTCTCGCCGAGCGTCACCACTCGCGGCCGGGTCACCACTCGCGCACCGGATCCGGCGCGCCCGCTCGCCATGTCGCTCACGACGCCTCCGCGCCCTCCCGCGCACACACCGCGACGAACGCGGCCGCGCGCTCCCGGAGGGCGCCCAGGTCGCCGCCGCGGAAGGCGTCGCCCAGGAGCGGCCCGCCCACGCTCACGGCGAGGGCTCCCGCGGCGAGCCACTGCTCGGCGCCGCGGAGATCGACTCCCCCCGACGGCACCGCGACGAGGGCGGGGAACGGGCCACGGAGGTCGGCGAGGTAGGACGGACCCACCTGCCCCGCCGGGAACACCTTCACGGCCGATGCGCCCGCGGACCACGACGAGAACAGCTCGGTCGGTGTCAGGCCGCCCGGCACGATCGGTACGCCCGCCGCCGTCGCCTGGGCGACGAGGGCCGCCGAGGTCACCGGGGTCACGACGTAGGCCGCCCCGACCTCGATGGCGCGCGCGAGGTGCGCGGAATCGGTGACCGTTCCGATGCCCAGGTCGATCTTCCCGCCGAACCGGTCGCGCAGGCGCGGGAAGGCCTCGAAGGTGCCCGGTGTCGTGAGCGTCAGCTCGACGCTGCGCACTCCGGCCGCGGCGAGGGCTTCCAGCACCGCGTCGTAGTCGTCGGCGTGGCCCGCGCGAGCGACCACGATCAGCCGCGAGGCGACCGTCCGCTGGGGAAGCGCGAGGCGCGCGGCATCACCAGTCATGGACGGTCCCGTCGAGCAGGCGGTTCACCGGCAGATAGGCCTTCGTGTAGGCGTGGCCGGCCGCGGCCTCTTCGTCGAGCTCGACGCCGAGTCCGGGCTGGTCGCCGGGGTGAAGGAAGCCGCGGTCGAACGTGAACGACGTGCGGAAGACCTCCAGGGTCTCCGCGTTGTGCGGCATGTACTCCTGGATGCCGAAGTTATGGATCGCGAGGTCGAGGTGGAGCGCAGCCGCCATGCCGACCGGCGAGATGTCGGTCGGACCGTGGATGCCGGAGCGGATGCCGTAGACGGCCGCGAAGTCGAGCAGCTTCTTCATCGCGGTGATGCCGCCGGTGTGGGTCACGGCCGAACGCACGTAGTCGATCAGGCGCTCGGTGATGAGCGTCTGATAGTCGTACACGCTGTTGAAGATCTCGCCGATCGCGAGCGGGGTCGTCGAGTGCTGGCGGACGAGGCGGAGGGCCGCCTGGTCTTCGCCGGGCGTGCAGTCCTCGAGCCAGAACAGGTCGTAGGGCTCGACGTCCTTCGCGAAGCGCGCTGCCTCGATCGGCGACATGCGGTGGTGGCCGTCGTGGAGGATCCGCAGGCCCGTGCCGAAGTCCTCGCGGATGCGGGCGAAGACGCCCGGCATGTGCGACAGGTAGGTGCGCGTGTCCCAGTTCTCCTCGTGCGGCCGCTCGGCCGCCCCGCCGTCGGCGGCCCGCTTGGCCGGCTCGTAGTCGTAGCGCACCCCCGGTCCCGCCGAGGAGACACCGTAGATCTGGCCGAGGCCCGGCACTCCGGTCTGCACCCGCACGGCGGTGAACCCGAGCTCCTCATACCCCGTGATCGCGTTCGCGAGCGCCGCGTAGTCCGTGCCCGAGGCGTGCGCGTACACACGCACCCCGTCACGGCTCGCTCCCCCGAGCAGCTGATAGAGGGGCATCCCGGCCTTCTTGGCCTTGATGTCCCACAGCGCCATGTCGACGGCGGCGATCGCGGCCATCGTGACGGGGCCGCGCCGCCAGTAGGCACCGCGGTAGAGGTACTGCCAGGTGTCCTCGATCCGGTCTTCGTCGCGTCCCACCAGCATCGAGGCGAGGTGGTCGGACAGGTAAGAGGCGACGGCGAGCTCGCGCCCGTTGAGGGTCGCGTCGCCCCACCCGACGATCCCGTCGGAGGTCGTGATCTTGAGGGTCACGAAGTTCCGGCCCGGGCTGGTGATGTTGACGTCGACGAGATCGATGGTCATGTCTGTTCCTTGGAAGGGAGGCGCGGCCGTCGGTCGGGGACGGCCGCGCCTCGGGGTGGGTGGGGTGGGGAGGGTTCCGCTTACATCGCCGGGCGCGGGTCGGTGAGGTCGCGTCCGGTCCACTCCGGCGCCCAGATCGCGGCCACGAGCGCGGAGGCGGTGAAGATCCCCATGAGCACCATGACCGGGACGATGCTTCCCGTGGTCGCAGCGACCCACGCGGCGGCGACGATCGGAGCGATACCGGTCGCGATGATCGCGGCGATCTCCCGCACCATCGCGGTCAGCGTGTAGCGGTTGCGCGCACCGAAGATCTCCGGGATGGACAGGTTCTCCATCGAGGCGAGGCCGAGCACGGAGATGTTGTGGATGAGTGCGTAGCCGACGAAGATCCAGCCGACCTCCTTGGTGTTGATCATCAGGAGCGTCGGGACGATCAGCAGCAGCGACAGCGACGTCATGACGATGTACATGCGGCGGCGGCCGAAGATGTCGCCGAGGAAGCCGACGAGCGGGATGGTGAGGAAGCCGATCAGCGACGAGACGATGACGACCTCGGGGCCCACTTCCTTCGAGACGGCGAGGGTGATCGTGATGAAGGAGATGAGGTAGGTCTGCACCAGCCCCGAGTTGCCGGCCTGGCCGAACCGCAGGAAGAACGAGACGATGACGGCCTTGATGGGCTTGCGCTCGAACGACTCCAGCGTGCGGATGTCGTTGGTCTCGGTGGCGAGCTTGATCACCTCGTCGCGCGAGAGCGCCTTGCCGTCCACGACGTCGGTGCGCTCCTCGAAGACCGGGCTCTCCTTGAGGTTGAAGCGCACCCAGAGGGCGAACAGCATGATGACGGCGCTACCGATGAACGGGATGCGCCAGCCCCACTCGATCACGTCGGCCTCGAGCATGACGGCGAGCAGAAGCGCCCAGATCGCCGAGGCGAAGAGGGTGCCGCAGTTGGTGCCGAGGGCCACGAGCGACGCGACGATGCCGCGACGGTTCGCGGGAGCGTACTCCGAGAGCATGACCCCGGCGCCCGAGATCTCCGCGCCCGCGCCGAAGCCCTGCGCCAGGCGGAGGAGGACGAGGAGGATCGGGGCGATGATGCCGACCTGCTCGTACGTGGGGAGGAAGCCGATGAGGGTCGTTGCCGCGCCCATCAGGAGGATCGTGTAGAAGAGCACCTTGCGGCGGCCGACGCGGTCGCCGATCCGGGCGAAGACGAACGCGCCGACGGGGCGCGCGACGTAGCCGACGCCGTAGGTCGCCATCGCGAGGACGACGGCCATGCCGGGATCCTCGCCCGCGAAGAACAGCTGGCTGAACACGAGGGCGGCCGCCAGCGAATAGAGCTGGAAGTCCATGAACTCCAGGGCCGTGCCGAGCCAGCCCGAGACGGCGGCGCGGACGAGGTCGCCCATGGAGCGCTTGGCCGGAGGCGCGGACGCATCCACGCCGGGAGCGGAGGTGTTGCTCATCGAATTACTCCTTCGTAGTGATGTGCGCGGAGGTGAGTGCGCGGGGTTCGCGCCCGGGTCGTGCGCGAGGGGAGGCCGACGCGGACGTCAGGCGGGATCGGTGGACGGGGTGGGGGCGGGAGAGGGCGCGAGGCTCAGGAGCACCTTGGCGGAGGCCGAGGAGTCGCGGGCGAGCTCGAAGGCGGGCACGGCGTCGGAGGCGAGGACCACGTGGGAGACGACGGCGTCGAAGCTGTCGTCGTCCGCCAGCAGGGCGACGGCGTCGTCGATCTCGGTGGAGAAGCGGAAGGCGCCGCGGATCGTCAGCTCCTTGGCGAGGAGCGGAGCGAGGTTGACGCCGATCTCGGCGTTGGGGAGCATCCCCACCTGCACGAGGGTTCCGGCACGGCGCGCGGCGCGCACGGCCTGCGTCAGCGCGGCGCCGACGCCGGAGCACTCGAACACGACGTCGTACGACTCGGCGTCGAGCGTGTCCGTGCCCACGAGGATTGTCTCGGTGGCCCCGAGCGCCCGCGCCCGCTGCAACGGCTCCGGACGCACGTCGCTGGCGCCGACGGCGGCGGCGCCAGCCCGGGCGGCGGCGGCCGCGACGAGCAGGCCGATGGGGCCGGCCCCGATCACGAGCACGCGGCGACCGGTGAGGTCGCCCGCCAGGCCCACCGCATGAAGGGCCACCGCGAGCGGCTCCGCGAGGGCGGCACGCGTGAGGGGGAGCCGCGGGGGGAGCACCCGGATCATGTGGTCTTCGACGACGAGCAGTTCCGATGCACCGCCCTGACGGTGCGGGTCGGCGGCGGCGCTGCCGAGGTAGTCGCCACCGGGGCGTAGGTGCGGGCGGTCTTCCAAGCCGGCGACGGCGGGACCGAAGCGGGCGGGGTGCACGGTCACCGGGGTTCCCGGGGCGAGGGTGCCGGAGGGGTCGAGGTCGACGACGCCGGAGAGCTCGTGTCCGGGAACGAGCGAGCCGCGGATCGTGTACTCGCCGTTGGCGCCGTGGAAGTAGTAGTGCAGATCGGAACCGCAGATCCCGACGTAGTGCACGCGGATCCGCACCTCGCCGGTACCGGGCTCGGGGACGGGGCGGTCCTCCCAGCGGATGTCCTCCGCTGCGTAGATGGTGAGCGCCTTCATCGTCGCTCCTTCCTCCTGAGTCGCATCGGCCTGGGGGGTCGCGTCGGTGGTCATGAGCGCGCCCCCTGCGTCGTGGTGTCGGTCGCGGCCTCCAGCGACGCCGCGACCGCGTCGGCGATTGCCGCATCGGTCCCCTGCCGCCGGATGGTGTCGATCAGTTCTCCCACGCGTTCGGCGAAGACGTCGTGGTGGGCGAGCTCCGTGCCGAGGAGATGCAGCTCCGTGAGCACGCGCGCCGCGAGCTCGCGTCCGTCGCGGGCGGTGGCGGCCAGGCGCGCGAGGGAGTCCCGCGCGGGATCAGCCATGGCGGCCGCGTGGGGTCCGGGGTCGAACCCGGGGAGCGGTGCCAGGCAGGAGAGGTAGCCGGCGACGGTGAGCGCGAGCAGGTGCGGCATCTGTCCCGCCGCGAGTGCGCGCAGGGCGGGCTCCGGAATGCGCTGACGCAGCTTGACCGAGCCGTCGGTGCCGACCTGGCTCGTGCGGTGGCCCAGCGCGCTGTTGGCCCAGCGCTGGAACAGCTCGCTCTCGTACGCGCGCACGTCGACGCCGTTCGGGACCTCGACCGACGGCTCGTATTCCCCGCGCAGCACGGCGCGGGCCGCTTCCTCGATCTCCGGCATCGCGATGGAGGCGGGGATGGTCGCCGCACCGCGGAGGGCGCCGAGGTAGGCGATGAGGGAGTGGGTGCCGTTGAGAAGGCGCACCTTGAGCTGCTCGTAGCGCCCGACCTCGTCGGTGAACACGGCGCCCGCGCGCTCCCAGGCGGGGCGCCCGCCGGCGAAGCGGTCTTCGATCGCCCACATCGTGAACGGCTCGGCGGGTACGGGGATGTCGTCACGGAGACCCGACAGCCGGGCGACGTGCGCGCGCAGGTCATCGGTCGTGGCGGGGACGATCCGGTCGACCATGCTGGACGGGAAGGTGACGGCCGCGTCGAGGTAGGCGAGCACGGGGTCCGCTTCGGTGCCGGGGAGTGCGTGGAGGAACTCCCGGACGAGCTTCTCGGTGTGGGCGCCGTTGGCAGCGAGGTTGTCGCAGCTGAGCACCGCGAGGGGCTCTCCGCCGGCGGTGGCGCGGGCCTGCAGTCCGCGTGCCAGCTGTCCGATGGTCGAGCGGGGAGCGCCACCGCGAAGGTCCGCGCGGATGGTCGCGTCGTCCAGGTCGAGGTGCTGGGTGGCAGGTGAGTAGCTGTAGCCGTTCTCGGTCACGGTGAGGGTGACGATTTTGATCGCGGCGGAGGCGACCTCGGCCACGACACGCGCCGGTTCGTCGGCCGCCACGAATGCGTCGGTGTGGACGGCGGGAACGGTCAGCGAGGTCTCGCCGGGCGAGATGGTCGCCACGTGGTAAAGGAAGTCCTGCGCGCGGAGCGCGTCGACGACGGTGCGGGAGCGCGAGGCGACGCCGATGATGCCCCAGTCTCCCCCTGCCGCGCCGATCGCGGCAGCGGTGTAGACCGACTGGTGCGCGCGGTGGAAGCTTCCGAGGCCCAGGTGGAGGATCCCGGCCGGGCGCGGCGCGGTCGGCGCCGCGTCGAGATTCTGGCGGCCGAGGCGCGGCAGGTCGGTGCTCATTCGGGTGCTCCGTCGTCGGGGTCCGCACACCCGGACAGGTGATCGGCGATGATCGTCATGACAAGCAGTGTGTATGGCTTGTACAAACTTGTCAACTCCTTTCACAGGAACGATGGACGATCATAGGAGGACAGCTCATCCGGAAGGCGATAGTGGCAGCGACTCTGACCGACGTGGCGCGCAAGGCCGGCGTATCGCTGGCCACCGCCTCTCGAGCCTTCGGCGAACCCGATCGGCTGGCCGCCGCCACGCGGGAACGCGTGCTCCGCGCCGCCGGCGAGCTCGGCTACGTGACCTCGGCTCCGGCGACCACGACGAAGACCATCGGAGTGGTCGTCCCCGATGTGGCCAACCCCGTCTACGCGACCCTGATGAAGGCGATCGAAGGGCAAGCCTGGCACGGACGGCACCGCACGGTGCTGTTCGATGCCGACGAAGACCTCCGCCGCGAGCGCGAGCAGATCCAGCGTGCCAGTCAGCTCGACGGGATGCTGCTGTGCTCCCCGCGTCTGCCTGATGACGAGATCCTCTCGCTCGTCGGCGACACCCCCTACGTCGTCGTCAACCGACAGCTCGACGGCGCGATCTGCATCCTCATGGACGCGGAGTTCGGTCCGACGCAGGCGATCGAGCACCTCGCCGCGCTCGGCCACACGCACGTCGCCTACGCGTCCGGGCCGCGCGGATCGTGGGCCGACGCGCGGCGCTTCGACTCGATCGCGCGGGCGTGCGAGCGCCACGGCATCCGGCTCACCCGGTTGAGTCACCACGCCGCGTCCATCCAGGGCGGACGGGCCGCCGCGGCCCCGGCTGCGGCGAGCGGCGCGACCGCGGTGGTCGCGTACAACGACCTCGTGGCCCTCGGGGTGGAGTCCGGACTGTCAGAGCTCGGCCGTCACTGCCCCCGCGATGTCAGCATCGTCGGCATCGACGACATCGATCTGGCGAGCGCCGTCACCCCCGCCCTCACGACGGTGCGGATGCCCATCGCCCGCAGCGGCGCCCTCGGTGTCGACCTCCTGTTGCAGTCGATGTCGGGTACTCCGGTGAGCGAGGTCGCCACGCTGAGCTCGCAGCTCATCGTTCGCGGATCCACCGCGGCCCCGCGGCGCGAGGCTGTTCCGGGTACTCAGGCGTAGCCGTAGATCCGGCGCAGCGCCTGCTCCGCGCCGTCGCCGTCGCGGGCGGCGATGCACGCCCGGAGGGCGGTGTAGCCGTCGATGCCCTCGACCGGTCCCTCGAGGAACGCATCCCAGCCGCGGAGGTTGCGCCGGATCGCCAGCGACGCCTCGCGGACGAGGCCGATGAACACCGAGTTGCCGGTCGCGCGGGTGACGGCCGTGAACATCCGCGTCGACGAGGCGAACAGCGTGGGGATGTCGCCCACCGAGGCGGCGTCGACCACGATGTCGGCGTCGGCCAGGATCACCGCGAGCGCTTCGTCGTCGCAGGCCGCCAGGGCCAGGCGCAGGGCGACGCCCATGAGGTGCGCCGTCAGTTCGGCGGTCTCCTCCCGCAGGCGCCGGTCCGGTTCCGTGACACGCGTGTACCGACCGGCGGCCACCTCGACGAGACCGAACCGTTCCAGACGCTGCAGGGCCTCCCGTACCGGCGTGCGTGAGATGCCCAGCTGCGCGGCGAGTTCGACGTCGCGAAGCTTCTGGCCCGGCTGCAGGCGGCCGTCGAGGATCGCGGCTCCGATCGTCTCGTAGACCTCGTCGCTCAAGATGGCGACGTTCCTCAGATCGAGGGGAGGGAGGGGCTCGCTCATGTCGCCAACAGTGTATGTCTCGTCCCCGAGCGGGCCCGTCGGCGGTCCCTGCCGAGCCATACCCTCCTCTCGGCGGATTCTCATCAAGGCCTCACGTTCCCGGGTGGGTGGGCGGCAGTAAAGTGAGCCCGTCACGCTTCATCGTGACCTATCCGGGGGGATCCGTCGACGCCCGGGCGAGCGCCGTCTGCGTGACGCCCGGGCGTCGAATGGTGTCGGGCTCCGCCGACCGCGTGCAACATTTTCGTCACCATCTGAAACGCCCCTGGGCGGGAGGCGACCCTCCCGTTTACCGTGGAGGCGTCGGCGTGCATCCTTCGCCGAGTAGCGCAGCAAGTAAGGCAATCATGAGCAGCAGCGGCACCGTCAAGTGGTTCAACTCCGAGAAGGGATTCGGCTTCATCGCCCCCGACGAGGGTGGGGCCGACGTCTTCGCCCACTACACGGCCATCGAGGCGAGCGGCTACCGCTCGCTGGAGGAGAACCAGCGCGTCGAGTTCGACGTCGCGCAGGGTCCCAAGGGTCTGCAGGCGGAGAACATCCGCCCCCTCTGAGCGCGGACGCGTCCGCTCAGTCGGCCGTCGCTCGTCCGGTCTGCCGCTCGTAGGCCGCGAGCGCAGCGGCGTCTTCGGCGTGACGCATCGCGCGGCGGGCGGCGTCGAGCGCATCGACGGGATCGTGCGCGGAGCGTGAGGCGGCCAGTTCGTGCTGCGCCGCCGCGAGCCGCACGCGTGCGTCCGCGCCGGCGTGCCCGGCGACCGCCTCCGCGTGGGCCACGGCCGTGCGGGCGGCCGCCACCGTTCCCGGGAGGGCGGACCGCGCACCCCGGAGGCGCTGTTGCGCGGTGCGGGCATCGCCGATCGCGAGGTCGAGGCGGTCTCTCAGCCGAGCGAGCGCGGTGACGGTCGCCGTGGGACGACGCGCCGCCCGGGGCTCGAGGGCATCGACGGCGTCGGCCACGGCCCGCAGTTCCCGTCCCAGCCGCTCTGCATCCTCCGGCTCCGCCTGCGCGCGCAGCGACTCGGCCTGGCGCAGCGCCTCGCGGGCCGCCTCGATCTCCCCCGTCACGCCCTGGGCCGCGTCAAGGAGGGCGCGGTGTCGTTCTTCGAGAGCGCGGGCGGCCTGCTGTCCCCGACGGAGTTGCCGCTCCGCGCGGCCGAGCGCCGTCAGGGCGGAGCGCGTGGGGTCCTGGGCCGCCTCCTCCGCGGCGGCGAGGAGGCTCGTGGCCTCGGCCAGCGCGGCCGTCACCTCGGCGGCGGCGCGCTCTGCGTCGGCCACCTCCTCGGGATCGAAACGTCCGGCGACCTCGGTCACGAGCGCGTCGACGTCACCGGCTTCCGCACGCAGCGCCTCGAGCCGCGTGCGCGCCCGCGCCACCTGTTCTCCGGCGGACTGGTTCGTCGACATCCACTGGGCATGCTCCTGACGTGCCGCCGCGATCTGCGCCGTGGCCTGCGACGTACGTCCGTGGAGCGACAGAGCGAGGCGGCGCACCTCCTCGGGATGGGCGTCGGGAGCGAGGTCGCGCAGCCGCTCGAACGCCTCGTCGCGGATGCGCTGCGCGGTGAGGCGCGCGCGGCGCAGCGCCGCCGGCGCCGTGCCGTCGTAGAGCGCGCCGGAGAGGGCGACCTCCAGCTCGAGCTCCTCGACCGCGTCGTCGAGAGCGACGAGGGCGACACCCGCCCGCGCGCGCTCCGCCTCGGCGCGGGCGCGGGCCCGGGGTCCTCGGCGGGCCCGACGCAGCGACCAGACCAGCGTGCCGGCGCCGATGCCGGCGACCCCGAAGACGACGACAGCCGGCACGAGCCAGCGGACGATCTCCTCCAGGGTCATGGTCAGGCGTCGTCCTCGATCAGCAGCAGCGCGCGCAACTCGTCGACGTCGTGCACCACGGCCTGGGCCCCCTCCGACTCGTGCGGCCAGCTGAAACCCCACGTGACGAAGATCACGGGGACACCCTGGTCGGCTCCGCCGTCGATGTCGTGGTGACGGTCGCCGATGAGGACGGGGCGACGGGTGTCGACCCCGACCGCCGCGAGACGGCGGAGCGACTCGGCGACGATGGCGGACTTCGTGGCGAGAGTCTGCTCGTCGGGCGTCGCGCCCACGATCGCCTGGAGGTGGGGCGCCAGCGCGAAGTGCTCCATGAGCGCCAGCACCTGGTTCTCGGGCTTGGAGCTCGCCGTTCCCTGCGGCACGCCCGCGGCGGACAACTCCTCGATCAGCTCACCGACCCCGGGGTACAGGCGGGCGCCGCTCGTGTACCCCTCGGCCTTGCCGATCTGCCGGTAATAGGCCACGGCTTCGGCCGCCCGCGCGCCCGTCATCCCGACGTTCGCCTGGAAGGAGTCGTACATCGGCGGGCCGATCCAGTGCACGAGCTCTTCGCGTGTGGGCGCCGGGAAGCCGAAGTGCTCGAGACAGAGGGTCAATCGCCGGAGGATGCCCTCCGACGCGTCGACGATCGTCCCGTCGACGTCCCAGAGAATGCACGTCCACGGAGATCTCATCGTCATACCGCCAGCCTATCCAGGGGCGCGTCGGCGCCCGCTGCCGGCGGGGAGGGCTCCGTCAGAAGAGCGTGGGGAGGCCGCTGTCGGTCCCCTTCATCGCCTCGTAGTCCAAGACGACGCAGGCGATCCCGCGATCGGTGGCGAGCGTGCGCGCCTGGGGCGCGAAGGCCTGCGCGGCCAGCACTCCCCGCACCGGGCGCAGGTGGGAGTCGCGGTTGAGGAGCTCGAGATAGCGGGTGAGCTGCTCGACCGCGTCGATGCCGGCGCGGCGCTTGACCTCGACGGCGACGTGGGCGGCCGCGGCGTCGTCGGCCGAGGCCAGCTCCACGGTGACAGGGGCCTCCGGGTTGCGCAGCAGAAGGTCGACGGGACCGATCGCGGTGGGGTACTCGCGACGGACGAGGGTGAGTCGGTCGCCGATCACCTCGACCTGCTCGGCGAGGAGCCGCTGCAGATCGGCCTCCACTCCGTCCTTCTGCAGGCCCGGATCGATGCCGAGCTCGTGCGACGAGTCGTGGAGCACTTCGTAGATCCGCACGAGCAGCGCGTCGCCGGTCTTGGCGTGCGTGACGCGCCAGTGCTCGATCACTCCCGCCGACGCGGACTCTTCATCCGGGGTCTCGACGGTGAGCGTGCACGGCGGGCTCATCCAGTTGAGCGGTGCGTGTTGTACGTCTCGATGGAACGCAATTATCCCGTCCGCCTCGAGCGTGACGAGGCGGGGAGCGAGGGGAGGTGGGTGAAGACGCGTGACAGTATGCGTGCTAGCCGTCGGTAAGCTTCCGCAGTATGGAGCAGGAGCAGGAGCAGGAGCAGGAACAGGGCGAGGTCCTTGAAGACGACGTCGTTGATCTCGCAGGTGCTGTGCGCGAGTTGTCGACGGACAACTGGCCCACAGGTTATGTGTATGGTGCAACCCGCTACGCCGACGTGATCCTCAGAGAGTCCTTTTCTGACCGTGCTCGCGACCTTGAGAAGGCGCTCGACAACTTCGCGCCGACCCTGGATGAGCTTCGTTCAGGCGGCGGCGGCCGCACCGTCTTCGTCAAGCGCTTTGACGACTCGTTGGAAGCTATGACCGCGGAAGGCGGTCAACGTATCTGGGGTAAGCAGAACATCACGATCAGCAAGTCCATCGCGCTCGATGGGACGACACTCCGCACGACGCGCACCCGTGGCCACGAGATCGACATGTTCGGCAGAGGGACGTTGGATGCGCCGATCCCGGGTATTGCCGTTGAGATGGAGTGGAATAACAAGGATCCGTTCTACGACCGAGACCTGATCAACTTTCAGGCGCTCCATCATGAGGGCGCTATCGCTGTCGGCGTCATCATCACTCGTGGTCCGGGGCTGCAGGCGCTTATCGGTCCCACCGTCCGGAGCAAGGACGGTGGCTTCAAGTACGGCCAGTCCACGACACATTGGGACAAGCTCATCCCAAAGGTGAATCTCGGCGGCGGCGGAGAGTGTCCTCTCCTGCTCATCGGCATTGAGCCTGAGCGTATCCAAGGCGTGCAATTGGCAGTCCGGACCAAGGACGCCCTGGAGAAGGCCGAGGAGTTTAAGTCGAACTGGAGGAAGTCATACTCGCGCTGGAAGGACGCGAAGCCCGTCCACGATCAGATGGTTTCTGAAGCGAGAGATCTCATGCCTCCGGTGAATGAAGAGAAGAACGCCAACTCGGACGAGGACTAGTCAGGCCCACCTACGCACTCACGGCCTCTGGCTCTTTTCGGGGGCGGCCCCGGCCGCGGAACTCCACACCGCCCTTTGTGAGGAGCGCACGTACGCGAGTGATTGAGTAGCCAGAAGAGATGGAGAGCTGCTGGACAGACGCCCCGGCTTCATACTCTTCGACGAGAATGCCAGCGACGCGCTCTGCGAGCCAGCCGCTCATCCGCTCGTTGGGTTCAAGCGTGGGAAACTCCTCAATCTTGCCGCCTTCATAGCCGCGATGAACCTTGCCTCTTGGCTCAACGTCCTCAGCTGATTCATTGCCCCAGGCGCTCCAGCCGGGCCGGGCATAGCGCGCGAACATTTCGAGATAGGGGCCAGGAGAGCATGACTCGATCAAGTCGTATTGTTCATCCGGCTTGCGGCTGTGCTCCCGCTTGCGAGTCTCGATCATGTTCACAGTCGAACGCGCCGGGGCAAGTGTTCGCATGGAACCCTTGACGCCAAAGAGGATGGGTTCAGTCACATTCCGGAAGTAGAACCCGACGCCGCGGCCATCAGGGCCGCCGTCCTTGCGACGTTTTGCCCAGATGATGTTGCTCACATAGCGAAAGCCCCAGGCCTGGAGCACCTCGATACCCTCGAGGAGGAGAGCGTTCGGCACCCAGAGGTAGAGATGGGCATCTGGGGCCGTGGCCTCGCCGACTGGGAGTGCCTTGATCTCCTCCAGATCCATGGTGCCGTAGCGGTCAAGCCTCCGGTGCTCCGGAGCCACCTTGCCCGTGCGATTGGCGAACCTCCATGGGGGATCGGCAAGTACCGTCTTGAAGCCGCCTTCGACAGATGGGAGTGGTGGAATGTTTGAGAGCGACGCGGGCATGTCGATGGTGGCGGGCATGGCTTCATCGTAGTCGAAAAGATCTAATATTCCGTCATAGGATCTTTTCCTTGGGCGTGTCGTGCGTGTGCTCATGAGCGGCCTCCTCAGTTGGATGCCTCTCACCATGACGCGCACCCCTGACACGCATGGGACTTATCCACAGGTCAGTGCGGCGGCTGAAGGAGCACCCTCAGAACAGGGTCGGAGCTCCAGACTCGATCCCCTTCATCGCGGCGTAGTCGAGCGTGAGGGTTCGGATGCCGCGGTCTCCGGCGAGCACCTTCGCCTGGGGTTTGATCTCCTGTGCGGCCAACACGCCGGTGACCGGTGCGAGGTGGGGATCTCGGTTGAGGAGATCTAGGTAGCGCGTCAGCTGCTCCACTCCGTCGATGTCGCCTCGACGCTTGACCTCGATAGCGATGGTGCCGCCGTCAGGGGCGCGCAGGAGCAGGTCCACAGGGCCGATGGCGGTGGGGTACTCGCGCCGGACGAGCGATAATCCGTCCCCGACAAGTTCCACCTGCTCTGCTAGGAGTCGTTGCAGGTCGGATTCCACTCCGTCCTTGATAAGGCCGGGGTCAGTGCCGAGGTCGTGGGAGGAGTCGTGCAGCACCTCGAAGATGTTGATGAGTAACGCGTCGCCGTTCTTGGCGTGGCTGACGCGCCACTGCTCGCTCACACCAGCGGACGCAGCCTCGTCAGACGGCTCCTGCACCGAGACGTTGCATGGCGGCGACATCCAATTCAATGGCTTGTAACTGAGCGCATCGCTGTGGACGAGAACTGACCCGTCGGCCTTGAGAAGGATGAGACGGGTGGCGAGAGGCAGGTGTGCGTTGAGCCGGCCCGTGTAGTCCACCGAACAGCGAGCGATGACGAGTCTCATCTGGCCAACCTACCCACGGTCCTGAGGAGCGGGCGGGTCCGAAGATAGGCAACTCCTCGGCGCACGACATTCGCGCCGAGGTCTAAAACCGGGCTCATCCAGTTGAGCGGCTTGTACGAGCCGCCGTCGGAGTGGACGAGCAGCGACCCGTCGCCCTTGTGCACCAGCAGGCGGGTGGCCAGGGGCAGGTGGGCGTTGAGCCGACCGGTGTAGTCGACGGAGCAGCGGGCGATGACGAGACGCACCCGTCGAGCCTACCCACCGCCTCAGTGGTGTCCGGTGCCGATCTTCGATCCGGCGATCGGCTTGGCGGCGCCCGAGGCCAAACCCGACATGACGATGAGCCCGACGATGATCCACAACGTCGACAGGATGCCGATCTGGTGGCTGATCCAGCCGAGGACCGGAGGTCCGCAGAGGAACGCGAGGTAGCCGATCGTCGCGGCGGCCGACACCGAGGCGGCGGCCTTCTGCGGATCGTCGGCGGCCGCCGACATGCCGAGCGGGAACCCGAGCGATGCACCGGCCCCCCACAGGGCGACGCCCACGAGCGCGATCGGGAAGGTCGGCGCGACGATGAACAGGACGAGGCCGCCCGCTGCGGCGACGGCGAGCACCCGCAGGGTCCAGACGCGCCCGATGCGGTCGACGAGGGGTCCGCCGAGCACGCGGAACACGGTCATCGCGATCGAGAAGACGGTGAGCGCGATCGCGCCGACCTCCTGCTTCTCGCCGTGGCCGTCGACCACCGCGATGGTGAGCCAGTCGCTCGCGCTCCCCTCTGCGAAGGCCATGCCGAGCATGATGATGCCGATCGCGTAGGTGCGCGGATCGCGCCACACGGCCAGGAGCGCGGCGAAGCGTTCGCGACGGCTGAGGGCCTCGCCGTCGGCTGCGGGGGCGTCGTGGCGGGGGACGTAGAAGAGGGAGACGAGCCCCGCGACGATCGCGACACCGGCGATCGCGCCGAGGTGCCAGCCGACGCCGACCCCGCCGGCGGCCATCCCCACGCCGATGCCGGCGCCGGCGACCGTGCCGAGGCTGAAGAAAGCGTGGAAGAGGGGCATGAGCGTGCGCCCGAACCGCTGCTCGACGGCGGCGGCCTCGACGTTCATCATGACGTCGGTCGAGCTGAGCCCCAGGCCGAGGAAGCCGAGTCCGACCGCCGTGAGCGCGTAGGAGTGCGCGACCTCCACACCGATCCCCGCCAGCAGCAGTCCGAACGCGAAGAAGGAGATGGTCGCGACCATCCCGCGTCGGGCTCCCCAGCGCGCCACGATGATGTTGGCCAGGGACAGGCCGACGAGCGAGGTGGCTCCCATCACGAACAGGAGCGCACCGACGCCCGGGTCGTCGATCCCGAGCGCGACCTTGACGGCGGGAAGGCGCGACGCCCAGGACGCGAAGCCGATGCCGGTGACGAAGAAGATCGTGAAGATGGCCGTCCGCCAATGGACGAGCTGAGCACGGGTGAGGGCGGAATGCACGGATACACCCTACCGAATCGATTCGACCGGCCGCAGGCCGCGGGTTACGATCAGAGGCGATGAGCAGCCGCCGAGCAACGATCGCCGACGTCGCACGCGCGGCGGGTGTCTCGCCGTCGACCGCGTCGGTCGTCTTCAGCGGAAAGACCCCGGTCTCCGACGAGACACGGGCCCGCGTGCTCGAGGCCGCGGCCGCTCTCGGCTACTCGGGGCCGGACCCTCTCGCGGCCTCGCTCCGGCGCGGACGGAGCGGGATCGTGGGCGTGCTCCAGCGCGGCCGGTTGGGCACCGTCTTCACCGATCCCGTGCAGCGCGCGACGATGGACGGGCTGGCCGACGCGGTGTCGGCGATCGATGCCAGCCTCCTCCTCCTTCCGCCGCTCACCCGCCGGACGGCGGCCGGTGAGACCGCGCCTGCGCCCGCGCCTGCCGCGACGCTCGCGACGGTGCCGTTGGACGCCGCTGTGCTCATCGGAACGATCCCCGAGGCGGCCGGCGACGTCGCGCTGCTGCGCGCCCGCGGGGTGCCCGTCGTCGTGATCGAGGGCGACGCCGGTGACGGCGTTCCGCGTATGGCGCTCGACAACCAGGACGCCGAGCACTGTCTCGCCGACCACATCCGACGCCTCGGTCACACCGACGTCGCGGTCGTCGCGCTGCCGACGGACCTCAATGTGACGCACGAGCGTCTGGAGGGCGTCCGCCGGGTCTTCCCCGACGCCCCCGCCTACCCGACGCTCGGCAGCTCGATCGACGAGGGCCTGCGGGTCGGGCGCGACGTCTTCTCGCGGGGACGCCCCACCGCCGTGCTGGCGCAGAGCGATCTGCTGGCCGCCGGGGTGATCCGGGCGGCGGAGGAAGCCGGTCTCTCTGTCCCCGGTGATGTGAGCGTCGCGGGTTTCGACGGCGTGCGGGTGGACGGCCTCGCGCCGTACGAGCTGACCACGATGGTCCAGCCCGCCGTCGACAAGGGCCGTGCCGCCGGGGCGGCGATCGTCGCGATGCTCGCCGGAGAACAGCCCGCCTCCGTGCGGTTCACGAGTGTGTTCCGATCCGGGAATACGACGGGACCGATTCCGCCCTCGGCCGCACCGGGGCCCCGATGACCCCGTAGACTGGACATCCGACCCCCGCGACCTGTCTGGAGGCCAGATGCTGCTGCTCCTGGCTGCGTTCGCGGTGATCCCGTTGACGCTGCCATGGCTGGTGGCGCGCATCGGTTCCCGGGCCTTCTTCGTCGCGGCGATCGTTCCGATCGTGGCATTCGTCCACGCCGCAATCCAGGCCCCCGCCGTCTTCGCCGGCGACAGTCCGACGGAGTCCTTCTCCTGGATCCCCGCCCTCGGCGTCGACCTCTCAATGAAGATGGACACGCTCGGCTGGGTGATGACGCTGATCGTCACCGGCGTCGGTGCTCTCGTCATGCTCTACTGCCGCTGGTACTTCGATGGCAAGAGAGCCGGCGTCGGACTCTTCTCCGCCGTCCTCCTCGCCTTCGCGGGGGCGATGTACGGCCTCGTCCTCACCGACGATCTGATCGTGCTCGTGATGCTGTGGGAAGTCACGAGCGTGCTCTCCTACCTGCTCATCGGCTTCTACCACGCGCGCGGCGCGAGCCGGAGGGCCGCACTGCAGGCGCTCCTCGTGACGACGCTCGGGGGCCTGGTCATGTTCGTCGGCGCCGTCATGCTCGTGGTGCTCTACGGCACGACGAGCCTGACGACGATCCTCGCCGCGCCCCTTCCCGCGGGTGATGCCGGGGCACTCCTCAACGTCGCGATCGTCCTCATGCTCGTCGGCGCGCTCAGCAAGTCGGCGATCTTCCCCTTCCATTTCTGGCTGCCGGGGGCGATGGCCGCCCCCACGCCCGTCAGCGCGTATCTGCACGCGGCGGCGATGGTCAAGGCCGGCATCTACCTCATCGCGCGGCTCGCTCCGGCCTTCGCCGACTCCGAGCCGTGGCGGCCGATCATCATCACGCTCGGGATCTTCACGATGCTGCTGGGCGGTCTCCAAGCGCTCCGCGAGTCCGACCTCAAGCGCATCCTCGCGTTCGGAACGGTCAGCCAGCTCGGCATGCTGACGGTCGTGCTCGGCTACGGAGAGCGCAACTCCGCCCTGGCGGGACTCGCTCTCCTCGTGGGGCACGCGCTGTTCAAGTCCTCGCTCTTCCTCGTCGTCGGTGTGATCGACCGCCAGCTCAGCACCCGCGACATCGGTGAGCTCTCGGGGGTCGGCCGCCAGGCGCCGACGCTCGCCGTCTTCTCGATCATCGCGATCGCCTCGATGGTGGGGGTCGCCCCCACGGTGGGCTTCGTCGCGAAGGAAGCGGCCCTCACCTCCCTCCTCGACGGCGGAGCGACGGCGGAGGCCCTCGTCCCGCTGATCGGCATCGTCCTCGGCTCGGCGCTGACCGCCGCCTACGGCATCCGCTTCGTCTGGGGCGCGTTCTGGACGAAGAAGGACGCGGCGGGCGCCCCGCGCCCCGTGACCGAGTGGCCCGACCCGCCCCTCGGCTTCCTCGCCGCCCCCGTGGTGCTGAGCGGGTTGACCGTCGTCGCGGGGGTCGCCTCGCCGCTCCTCGATGTCGCGCTCTCCGGCTACGCCGACACGATGCCCGAGGACGTCGGGGGAAAGCCGTACCACCTCGCCCTATGGCACGGATTCGAGCCCGCGCTGTTCCTCTCGCTCGGATCGATCGCCGCGGGCGCGTTGCTGTTCTGGCTGGTCCAGCGCACGCAGTGGCACTCCCGCATCCTGCCGTTCACCGCGGCCGACGCCTACAACCTCGTGCTCCGGGTGATCGCCCGCGCGGCCGTGTGGACGACGACCTTCACGCAGCGGGGATCGCTCCCCGTCTACGTCGGCACGATCTTCGTGGTCTTCGTCGCCGCGGAGGGCACTGCCCTGCTCGCGAGCCCTCAGTGGCGCATCGACCTCGATCCGTGGCAGACGCCGATGCAGGTGGTCGTGGCGCCGATCATGATCATCGCCGGTCTCGTGGCGGTGCGCGCCCGCAAGCGCTACACGGGCGTCGTGCTCGTCTCGGTGACGGGCCTCGGCATGGTGCTGCTGTTCGCGACGAGCGGCGCCCCCGACCTCGCGCTCACCCAGATCCTCATCGAGACGGTGACCCTCGTCGCGTTCGCCCTCGTGCTCCGCCGCATCCCCGCGCGGCTGGGGGAGCACAACGCGTCGGTGCTGCCCATCGTGCGCGCCGTGATCGCCGTCGCGGTGGGGGCGACGATGGCGATGGTCGCGATGGTGGCCACCGGCGCCCGGGTCGCCGATCCCATCTCCGATCGCTTCCCCGAACTGGCGTACGAGATCGGACACGGGAAGAACGTCGTCAACGTGGCCCTCGTCGACCTCCGCGGCTGGGACACGATGGGCGAGCTGTCGGTGCTGATCCTCGCGGCGACCGGCGTCGCCTCGCTCGTGTTCGTGACGCATCGTTCCGACCTGCTGTCCCGCACGATCGCGTCGCTGCCGACGAGCGCGACGCGCACGCGCCGCCCCCTGATCGAGACCGTCGACGGCCCGCAGCCCCGCGCGAGCGCGCCGGGGAGCACGCGTCAGGCGTGGCTGGTGGGTGGCCAGCGCATGCGGCCCGAGAACCGCTCGCTCATCCTCGAGGTGATCGTCCGGATCCTCTTCCACACGATCATCGTGGTGTCGATCTACCTGCTGTTCGCCGGTCACAACCTCCCCGGCGGTGGTTTCGCAGGCGGGCTCGTCGCGGGCATGGCCCTCGTGATGCGCTACGTCGCAGGGGGCCGCTACGAGCTCGGGGCGGCCGCCCCCACCGACGCCGGGCGCCTGCTCGGCGCGGGGATGAGCCTTGCCGTCGCGTGCGCCGTCGTGCCGCTGTTCTTCGGCGAGGCACCGCTCACCAGCACGTTCTGGGAGGCGGACATCCCGGTGCTCGGCCATGTCGAGTTCGTCACCTCGACCCTGTTCGACGTCGGGGTGTACCTCGTGGTGGTCGGGCTCGTCCTCGACGTGCTGCGCTCGCTCGGCGGCGAGGTCGACCGGCAGGCGCAGGAGCTGCGTGAGCGGGGGGTGAGCGTCGCGTGACCGTCTCCCTCGTCCTCATCATCATCATGGGTGCCCTGTTCGCCGCCGGCGTCTACTCGATGCTCGAGCGGAGCCTGACCCGGGTGCTCATCGGGTTCCTCCTGCTCGGCAACGCCGCCAACCTCTTCCTCCTGGTCGTGATGGGTCGCCCCGGCGTCGCAGCGTTCTTCGGCGATGCGGCCTCGCCCGACGAGATGAGCGATCCGCTGCCGCAGGCGCTGACCCTGACCGCGATCGTCATCACCTTCGCCGTGTCGGCCTTCCTCCTCGCGCTGATCTATCGGTCGTGGCAGCTGGGCCAGGCCGACACCGTCCACGACGACGAAGAGGACATCGCCCTGCGCGACCGCGCCCCCGAGGACGAAGACACGATGGACGACGAGATCACCGACGAGGACGACGACGCGACCACCGACTTCATCGGCACCGAGACCGCCCCGATCGTCGTGCTCCACCACCGCGATCTCGACGCGATCCGCGACGACGCGCCCACCGACGCCCCCACAGGACCGGGGGGTGAGCGATGAACGCCCTCGTTCCGCTGCTGGTGACCCTGCCGCTCCTCGGCGCCGCCATCGCGCTCATCTTCGGTCGTCAGCGCAAGGTGCAGGTGGGCGTCTCGGTCGTCACGCTCACCCTGGTGCTGGGGATCGCGGCGGTGCTGCTGTACACGGTCGACGTCTCGGGTGAGGCGATCGCCGTGTCGGTGGGCGGCTGGCCGATCCCGTTCGGGATCGTCCTGTACGTCGATCGCCTTGCGGCGCTCCTCGTGGTGGTCTCCTCGATCGTGCTGCTCGCGGTTCTGCTCTTCTCCGTGGGGCAGGGCGCCGCCGACGGCGACGACGAGACGCCGGTGACGATCTTCCACCCGTCGTACCTCATCCTCGCGGCCGGGATCTTCAACGCCTTCATCGCGGGCGATCTGTTCAACCTCTACGTCGGGTTCGAGATCCTCCTCGTCGCCTCCTACGTGCTCATCACGCTGGGGTCGACCGAGTCGCGCATCCGCACCGGCGTCGTCTACATCGTCGTCTCGCTCGTGTCGTCGATCCTCTTCCTCGCGGCCATCGCCGCGATCTACGGCGCCCTCGGCACCGTCAACATCGCGCAGCTGGCGGCCCGGATGACCGAGCTCCCGCAGGACGTGCAGCTCGTCCTCCACCTCATGCTGCTCCTGGCCTTCAGCATCAAGGCCGCGATCTTCCCGCTGTCGTTCTGGCTGCCCGACTCCTACCCGACCGCCCCCGCGCCGGTCACCGCCGTGTTCGCGGGCCTCCTGACCAAAGTCGGCGTCTACGCGATGATCCGCACCGAGACCCAGATCTTCCGCGACAACGACGTGAACACCCTGCTGCTGATCGTCGCCCTCGCGACGATGATCGTGGGTGTGTTGGGCGCCGTGGCGCAGGCCGAGCTCAAACGGATCCTGTCGTTCACGCTCGTCAGCCACATCGGCTACATGGTGTTCGGGCTCGCGATCGCGACGCCCGCGGCCCTCGGCGCGACGATCTACTACATGGTCCACCACATCGTGGTGCAGACCACGCTGTTCCTCGCGGTCGGGCTCGTCGAGCGCCGGGCGGGATCGACATCGATCCTCAAGGTCAAGGGACTCATGAAGGCGGCGCCCGTGATCGCCGTGCTCTACTTCATCCCCGCGATCAACCTCGGCGGCCTCCCGCCGTTCTCCGGCTTCATCGGCAAGTTCGCCCTCTTCGACGCCGCCGCGCAGGTGGGGACCCCCCTCATGTACGTGCTCATCGTCGGCGGGATCGTCACGTCGCTCCTCACCCTCTACGCCCTCATGCGCGCATGGAACCTGTCGTTCTGGCGCGAGGACGAGGAGCAGGGCGACGAGGCGACCGACCGCATCTCGTATCTCGGTGGAGCTCCGGCGGCGGCCACGCAGACCGAGCGCCGGGTGATCCCGCGGATCATGACGGCGGCGACCGCCGGGATGGTCGCCGTCACCGTGGCGCTGACGATCTTCGCGGGTCCCCTGTACGAGCTGTGCGCCAACATCGGCGCCGCGTTGCAGGACCCGGTCGTGCTCGTCTCCGACGAAGGGACGACGCCATGAGTCCCAAGTCGGTGGTCGTCACCGTGTGGCGGCAGCTGCCGTTCTTCGTGTGGCTCGTCGCGCTGTGGATGCTGCTGTGGGGTCAGTTCACGGTGCTCGCCGCGCTCACCGGCGTCGTCGTCGCCGTCTTCGTGACCCGTGTGTTCCGGCTCCCGGCGGTCGAGCTCTCGGGTCGCGTCAACCTGTGGTGGGGGCTGATCTTCATCGGTGAGTTCCTCCTCGCGCTCATCCGCGGCTCGCTCACGGTGGCCTTCCAGGTGCTCGACTGGCGACGTCAGCCCGGGACCGCCATCATCGCGGTGCCCCTCGTCACCGACGACGACCTCATCATGACCCACGTCGCGGTCACCGCCTCCCTGATTCCCGGGTCGCTCATCGTCGACATCGACCGTGACCGCCGCGTGCTCTATCTGCACGTCATCGGCGTGCGCGATCTCGAGCAGGTGGAGCAGCAGCGACGCTCCGTGCAGCACTGGGAGGAGCGGCTGGTGCGCGTAGTGGGTTCGCGTGCGCAGTTGCAGACGGTCCGCGACGTGCAGGCGGCTCGCCGCGAGACGGCCGGCGCCGGACGGAGGACCCCTCGATGACCCTCATCCTGCTCATCGCGATCTACGCGGTGTTCGCCGTGGCCGCACTCCTGACGCTGTGGCGCATCATCATCGGCCCCTCGATCCTCGACCGGGCCGTCGCGTCGGACGTGCTGCTCACGCTGATCATGTGCGTGCTCGGAGCGGAGATGGCCGTCAATCATCACACCCGCACCCTGCCGCTCCTGCTCATCGTCGCGGCGGTGGGTGTGTTCGGCTCCATCTCCATCGCCCGCTTCGTGGCCCGACGAGACGGAGCGAACCGATGAACGAGGTGCGCGAGATCGTCGTCCTGGTGCTGATCCTCATCGGCGCGCTGCTGTGCCTGACGGCCGCGATCGGGCTGCTGCGGTTCCGCGATGTGCCGATGCGGCTCCACGCCGCCACCAAGCCGCAGGTGCTGGGGCTGCTCCTCATCTGCGTCGCGATCGCCCTGGCGCTCGAGTCGTGGGGAGTGGCCGCCTTCCTCGTGCCGGTCATGCTGATCCAGCTCGCCACGGCGCCCCTGTCGGCGCACATGGTGGGCCGACAGGCGTACCGGAACGGCACGATCGACGAACGGTCGCTGGTGGTCGACGACCTCGCCGACGACCGTCGCACGCCGCCCGCCGCCGGAGGATGACCGGCGCGGTGCGGCCTCGGTTCCCCGGCTCTCGCCCGGTCAGGGGATGAGTCGGAGGGTGTGCGTCGCTGCCTGTGCCACCGCCTCGGGGGAGAACGCCCACGGCGTCTGTTCGCCCTTCTGCCACGCCTCGAACTGATCCGTGTAATTGGGGTGGAAGGCGTGACCGCTCGCGCCGGTGAGATGGTTCCAGCGTGACCTGTCGAAGTCCGAGAGGTCCACGGTCATCCGCATCGACGGGACGGTGACGGTCTCGAACCCTTCCCCCAGCACCCAGCCGGTGGCGTCGACGACCGACGAGCCGCCGGCGACGGGGAAGGGGCCCCGGTTGAACAGCGCTTCGATCGGCGCGATGCCGCTCTCGCCGAACGACCCGTTGGTGAGGGTGATCGCGTGAAGGTCTCCCCAGTTCCAGCGCGACGGGTTGTCGCCCTGCAGCTCCACCAGACGCGCGTACGCGTCGGCGGCTGAACGCGCGAGCATCTCGTCGCGTCCGCTCACCCCGATCTGCTCGTTCGTCCACCACGACGATCCGGGGTCGTCCAGCAGCCGGTCGACGACGAGGAAGAGCCGGTCGTGGCCGGACAGGGGCGCGGGCGTGTCGCGCCGGGCGAACAGGTTCTGCACCAGCTCGTCCCACAGCACGTTGGCATAGGCGGCTGCGGGGCTGTCGGCGGTGTTCTGGGCATCCCACTGCTGGAGGAGGGCGATCGCCTCGCGAGTGCCGTCGTCTGTCACGGGCACGTCGGTGTACGCGACGGCCAGACGCTTTCCCATCCAGAACTCGGCGTCGGCCTGGATGGCGGTCATGTCGTCGGCCGTGAGCTTGCCGGCCGCGGCGGTGCGCTCGATGAGGTGCTGGATCCGCGCCGCGCGCCAGCCGTAGTCCCAGTCCCGCGTCAGCTCGTACGGATAGTCGGGTCCCACGATCGCGTTGTTCGCGGTCACGATGTAGCCCGACTCCGGGTTGAAGGCCATCGGCAGCTCCTCGAACGGGATGAAGCCCTGCCAGTCGTAATCGGAGTCCCAGCCCGGCTGCGGCATGGATCCGTCGCCCTTGCCGCGGATCGGCAGGCGGCCGGGGGTCTGGTACCCGATGTTGCCCGCCACGTCCGCGTAGATGAGGTTCTGCGCGGGGACGTCGAACAGCGCCGCGGCCTCCCGGAACTGCGGGATGTCGCGCGCCGTGTTCAGCGCGAAGATCGCCTGCGCCGTCGTGCCGGGTTCCAGCGCCGTCCATTGGAACGACACGGCGTATTCCCCCTCGGGCTCGTCTTCGGGCGACGTGATGGCGCCGGTCTCACCGGTGCGCGGCTCGGCGGCGATCGCAGTGAAGTCGTCGGTGAGCCCCGAGACGATCGGACCGTGCACCGTGGAGCGGATCTCCAGCTCCACGGTGCTTCCGCCGGCGACACGCAGCGTCTCGGTGCGCACGTCGAGGGGAACGAGCTCGCCGTCGCGCCAGTACTGATCGCCCTGGACCTTCTCGAGATACAGGTCGGTCACGTCGGTGGTGAGATTGGTGAATCCCCACGCCACCTCGGCATTGTGCCCGATGATGACCCCGGGCATGCCCGAGAAGCTGAACCCGCTGACGTCGAACGGGCACTCCTCCGACACCGTCGCGCAGCGGAGGCCGATCTGGTGCCAGACGCTCGGGAGCGACGCCCCGAGGTGGGGATCGTTCGCAAGGAGGGGCGAGCCGCTCTCGGTGAGCGCGCCCGAGACGACCCACGAGTTCGACCCGATGCCCTCTCCGGCATCGCCGAGCAGCGTGCCGACGGCGGCGAACACGTCGCCGACCTCGGTCCAGGAGATCCGGGCGCCGGCGGTCGACGCGTCGGCGCCGTCCGCGTCGTCGGGCGGAACGATCGTGGGCACGATCACGGGGTTCGTGTCGAAGGGATAGTCGGGGTAGAGCTCGGCGATCCGGTCGGAGTCCATGCTCTGCGCCAGCACCGCACGCGCGGTCTCGTCTTCGATGTTCGTCCGCAGATCCCAGGCCATCGCCTTGAGCCAGGCGACCGAGTCGACGGGCGTCCACGGCTCGATCTCGTACCCGCCGTTCTGGAGGCTGAGCACGGCATACTCCAACGACGCGGCGCTTCCCCGGTGGTCGGCGAGGTAGGCGTTGACCCCGTCGGCGTACGCCTCGTAGTAGGCGCGTGTCGCGTCGTCGAGCGCCTCCACCTCCTGCGCGGCGATCTCGTGCCAGCCGAGCGTGCGGAGGAAGCGGTCGGTGCCCAGCTGTGACTCCCCGAACAGCTCGGAGAGCCGTCCGGCGGTCACGTGACGGCGGAAGTCCATCTCCCAGAAGCGATCCTGCGCGTGGACGTAGCCCTGCGCGAAGAACAGGTCGTGGCTGGTCTCGGCCACCACCGTCGGGATGCCCAGGTCGTCGCGCAGCACCGACACCTCCTGTTCGAGGCCGGTGAGCGAGATGACGCCGTCGCGCTGGGGGAAAGAGCGCTGCACGTTCCACAGCACGACTCCCGCGGCGATGAGGGCGAGGGAGGTGAGCGCGGCGACCGCCGAGAACGCGATGATCCCGATCCGCCGTCCGATCGAACGCTTCGGGCGGGAAGGATCGGCAACAGCGGGCTCGTCGAGCGCAGCGGTGGGTGAGGTGGATGACATCGTCGTCGGGTGCTCCTCCGGGGCGTCGGCTTCTGCCGCCCCGGGTGAGCGGCGCCGGTCACGTGCCCCAGGTGCGCGACCGTTCCTGGCATCGTACCCGGCCGTCCGAGGGCGCCGTGGGCATCGTCCTCACCCGATGATGCTGGGCTGCAGATCCCGCAGCGTGCGGCGGTGGGTCATCCGGGTGACCCCGAGCGCAGCCACCGCCAGGGCGGCCAGCATCCAGATCAGGAGGATCCCGACGTCGGCCCACACCCGAGTTGCCGAGCCGCCATACATCAGCTGCCGCATGGCGTCGACGACGTACCCCATCGGAAGCACGTGGTGCAGGGCGGCCAGCGGAGACGGGAGGGTCTGCCAGGGGAACGTGCCTCCGGCCGTCACCAGCTGCAGCACCATCAGCACGAGTCCCACGAACTGTCCCACCGATCCCAGCCAGACGTTCAGGGTCAGGATGATCGCGGCGTAGGTGAACGAGGCGAGGACCAGGATGCCCAGCGTGCCGAGCGGATGCGCGAAGCCGAAGCCGAGGGCGAGGGAGAGCACCCCGAACAGCGCGATCATCCCGATGCCGCCGAGGAGGGCGGGGGTGAGCCAGCCGGCGAGAGTCACGCGCACGGGGGAGCGCAGGGCCGTGACTGCGCGGCGGGAGATCGGCTTGACGATGAGGAACAGGGCGTAGATGCCGATCCAAGCGGCCAGCGCCGCGAAGAAGGGCGCGAGTCCCGCCCCGTAGTCCCCCGCGCGGGCAACGTTGCCGGTGTCGATCGCGACGGGGTCGGCGATCGTGCGGGCCTGTGCCGAGCGGAGCGACTCCGACGAGTCGGGGATTGCCGCGACGCCCTTGTCCAGTCCGTCGCGCAGCTCCCGCGCGCCGCTCTGGAGCGAGGCGAGCCCGTCGCGGAGCTTTGCGGACCCGTCGTCGAGGCGCGCGGCGCCTGCGGCGGCAGAGTCGGCGCCCGTCGCGAGAGCCGTCGATGCGCTCGACAGTCGGGCTGCTCCCGTCGCGGTGCGCCGCGCACCATCGGCCACCTGTCCGGCTCCCGTAGAGACCTGTGCGGCGCCCGACGCCAACCGGTCGACCTGGGCCACGGCGTCGGCGACGCGGTCGCCACCCCGTCGGACCGCGTCGGCGAGCGGATCGAGTCGCGAGAGCACGGCCGAGATCTCCGCCGATGACAGCCCCTGCCGCTCCAGTGCCTCGCGAAGGTCGGCGCGCGCCTCGGGCAACAGCGCGACGGCACGCGCTGCGGCGTCTCCGGCGCGGTCGGCGTATCCCGCGAGAGTCGCCGTGCCGTCGGCCACCTGCGACGCCCCGGCGGCAACCTTCTCCGCCCCGTCGGCGACGGTCGCCGTCCCCGAGGCGAGCGTGCCCGCCCCGTCGGCGAGCTTTCCCGCACCGTCCGCGAGGGTCGAGGCTCCCTCGGCGAGCGTGTGCGCGCCGTCGTTCAGCGTCGTCGCGCCCCGCAGCGCGCTCCCGGCGCCATCGGCCAGGCGTGCGGCGCCATCGGCGGCCGAGACGAGCTTCACGCGGATGTCGGCGATCCCGTCCAGCAGGCGGCCGGAGGCTTCCTTCGCCACGGACTCGGCGACCGTCCGGCGGATCTTCTCCACGGCCTGAGTGCCGATCGTCGAGGCGAGGTAGTTGTTGGCGTCGTTGGTGGCCAGGGCGATCGTCGCCTGGTGGGGATCGTCGCCCGATGCGCTCGTGAGCGCATCGGAGAAGTCGGCGGGAAGGGTCACGGTGAAGTCGACCAGGCCCTCCCGCAGAGCCTGCGCGGCGGCATCGGCGCTCAGCACCTTCCAGTCGAAGGCGCCTCCGTCCAGGAGTTGAGCCGTCACGTCCGACCCGTAGGCGGCGGCCGGCTGATCACCCGAGGCCGCGGCCCCTTCGTCGAGGTTGACCAGCCCGACGGGCACGTCCGCGAGCTTGGCGTAGGGATCCTGATTCGCCCAGAGGTAGAGGCCGCCGTAGAGTACGGGCACGAGCAGGAGTGCGATCAGGGCGATGACCGACATGCGTGTCGAGGTCAGGCGGCGGAACTCGGCCGCGATCATGGCGGGAATCTTCATCGGGTGACGTCCTTTCGCCGCCGGAGACCGGGGCTGACCGCGCGCACGCGGGGTGCGCGACGACGCGGCCGCGGAGAGGAGGGGCTCTCGGAGATGACGCGAGCGGCCGCCTGCCCCGCGATCACCAGCACGGCGAATCCGCGTCCGGCGAACTCCTCCGCCAGCAGCCACCAGTCCCGGGGGTCGCCGCCGTGGCGATCGGGTGACACGAGCACGAGAGCCTCCACTCCGGGCCGCAGAGCCGCGAGCTCGAGGAGGATCCGCAGACGATCCCGCGGGGCGACGTCGGCGAACGGCGTGCGCGACAGGTGGCGCAGGCCGTGATCGTCGAGCCAGCGGCGGGCCGAGAGCGGATCCGACAGGCGTCCTGCGAACATCAGCTCTTCGCCCACGACGCCGGCCACGATGATGTTGGGTGCCGGCTCGCTCACATCCGGCGCGTCGATGAGTGCGCTGCGCCGACGCAGGTCCCGGGAGCGGCGGGCGCCGTCGACGAGGACGCTGCCGCTGTCGGGCTTCATCCGTCCCGAGGCGATGAGCCCGAGCACCGTCGGGCGCTGCTCCGTCTCGGCCATGGCGAGGGTCGCACGCCCGGAGCGGTAGGTGAGGGTCGTGGCGGGCAGGGCGATGCCGCGACGCCCCTTCGATACGTCGGTCAGCTGGATCAGCACGGCGATTCCTCTTCCAGTCGCGTCACGAGGGCGTCGCCGTCGCGCCACGACAGGCCGGCGATCGAGAGTACGGCCCGCACGGCGAGCGGTCGCGCCTGCGGAGATGCCGCATCGACGCGGGTGACCATCGTCCGGGCGGTCTCCTCGATGAGGCGCGACAGCGTGGGGGCGGGAACGTCGGTGCGGAGCGTGTCGGTCTCCTGTCCCCTCCGCACGATCGCGGCCACGCAGCGCCGGAGGGGCGCGAGCGCCGTGGCGGTGTCGTCGAGGTGACCGTCGTCGAGCGCGATGGCCGCGGCCACCTGAACGTGGGCGGCCTCGCTCCAGAGGCGATGCGTCAGACGCGCCAGGGCGAGGGGCGGGTCGTCGTCGGTCTCGATCTGCTCGGCGAGGGCGTTGAATCGTCGAGCCCCCGCGAGCAGCATCTCTCGGAGCAGCGCGTCGCGGTCGTCGAAGTGTCCGTAGAGGGCGCGGCGGCTGAGTCCGGCGGCGCGGGCGATCGTGTCGATCGAGGCGTGCGGATCGTGGGCGAGGGTGGTGGCCGCCGCCGACAGGATGCCTTCGCGGTTCGCCGCGGCATCCCTTCTCGGGCGACGCGCCGGCGCGGTCGTGGTCACCGCATCAGTGTACGATCCTGCACACGCCTGTGCAACTTGTTTCGGCGAACTCCCAGCCTCCGCTCACGCACCCCCGCTCACCACCCCATCTCAGGCAACCCATCTCAGGTGGCCCATCTCAGGTGGCCCATCTCAGGTGGCCCATCTCGCCCCGACCACCCCGCTCAGGTGGCGCATCTGGTGGCTTCGCGCGCGCGAAAGCAGCAGAATGCGCCACCTGAGCGGGCAGGGCAGGGCGGGGAGAGGCAGGGAGTCAGTCGGCGCCAAAGTCGAACGACGCGGACTCGGACGCCTCGTCCACGGCCTCGGCGAGCTCCTCGCGGGCGGAATCGAACGGCTGCGCGTGTCCCGTGATCCCCGCGGCGCCGCCGGTGGCCAGCTCGCCCACCAGGTCGGCCGTCGGGCCGCCGATGAGCCCGAGCCCGGCATACTGCTCGAGCCGGGAGCGCGAGTCGGCGATGTCCAGGTTCCGCATCGTCAACTGTCCGATGCGATCGATCGGGCCGAAGGCGGCGTCGCCCACCCGCTCCATCGAGAGCTTCTCGGGCGCGTAGGACAGGTTCGGCGACACGGTGTCGAGGATCGTGTAGTCCTCGCCGCGTCGAAGTCGAAGCGTGACCGTTCCGCTGATCGCCGATCCGACCCAGCGCTGGATCGACTCCCGGAGCATGAACGACTGCGGCTCCAGCCACCGCCCCTCGTACATGAGCCGACCGAGGCGGCGACCCTGCTCGTGGTAGGTCGCGAGCGTGTCCTCGTTGAGGATGCCGTTGACGAGGCGCTCGTAGGCGATGAACAGCAGTGCCATCCCGGGCGCTTCGTAGATGCCGCGCGACTTCGCCTCGATGATGCGGTTCTCGATCTGGTCGCTCATCCCGAGGCCGTGGCGGCCTCCGATCGCGTTCGCTTCCTGCACGAGCGCCACCGCATTGGTGTACTCCACGCCGTTGATGGCCACGGGGCGACCGGCCTCGAATGTCACCGAGACGTCTTCCGTGGCGATCTCCACCGACGGGTCCCAGAATCGGACGCCCATGATCGGCTCGACCACTTCGAGGGAGACGTCGAGGTGCTCGAGCGTCTTGGCCTCGTGGGTCGCGCCCCAGATGTTGGCGTCGGTGGAGTAGGCCTTCTCCACGGAGTCGCGGTAGGGGAAGTCGTGTGCGACGAGCCATTCGCTCATCTCGGTGCGCCCGCCGAGCTCGGTGACGAAGTCCGCGTCGAGCCACGGCTTGTAGATGCGCAGGGCCGGGTTGGCCAGCAGGCCGTAGCGGTAGAAGCGCTCGATGTCGTTGCCCTTGTAGGTGGAGCCGTCGCCCCAGATGTCGACGCCGTCCTCCTTCATCGCGCGCACGAGCAGCGTGCCGGTGACGGCGCGTCCGATGGGCGTGGTGTTGAAGTAGGTGCGGCCGGCGGAGCGGATGTGGAAGGCGCCGCACGAGAGGGCGACCAGTCCCTCCTCCACGAGCAGGGGCTTGCAGTCGATGAGCCGCGAGGCCTCCGCGCCGTACTGCAGCGCGCGGCCGGGGATCGAGGCGATGTCGTCTTCGTCGTACTGACCGAGGTCGCCGGTGTAGGTGTAGGGGACGGCGCCCTTGTCGCGCATCCACGCGACGGCGACGGAGGTGTCAAGGCCTCCCGAGAAGGCGATGCCGACGCGCTCGCCGACGGGCAGGGACTGAAGGACCTTCGACATGCCGTCAAGTCTAGAGTGCCGTTCCTTCCCGCTTCCGCGGCATGACGAGCCGCATCGCGCGCAGCGGACGACCGCTTTCCGCCGAGGGTCGGCCGGTCTGCGCGGTCGAGCTGTGGGTGCGCGGTTCCACGTCTATCTTCGCTGGCGGTCGCGGGTCAGGGGAGTCCCGCGCACGACAGGGGGAGGAACAATGGAGAGGGAACTGACGCGCCGTGTCGCGCTGAAGGTGGGGGCAGGAACGGTCCTGGCAGGGCTCGCGGGGGTCTCGCTGACGCCCGGGGCATACGCGGCACCGGCTCCGCAGGGGACGGCGCCGTCGGCACCCGCCCAGGCGTCGACAGGTCTGACCACGGCACCGGCCGCCGTCGCGGCGAACGAACTGATGGAACCGCCGCCGATGGCGACTCGCACATTCGGCACGCTGCGCGCGACCGACTGGACGACGCCGCCGATTCGCTTCGAGTACAAGGGCAAGCAGTTCCGGCGCTATCCCGACGCGTCGAAGAAGAACCACCCGGCAGAGGCCTGGGTGCACGTCTACCTTGCCACCTGGAAGAAGAGCAAGACCGAGGTGCTCGTCCATGGGGGCCTCTCGAAAGCTGCCGCGAAGGCGAAGGCGCACGCGCACACGCTCGCGCTGGGTCGTGTTCCGAACTTCCTGCGGCGCGAGGTCAAGGAGATGCGCATCTACAGCGGCGCGCACTCGGCGACATCTCTGAATCGCGTCATCAGCATCTACGAGGGCGCAAACTATCCGACGCATCGGTGGGCCAACGTGTATCTGCATGAGGCGGCGCACTGCCTCAACGAGAAGCTGCGCGCGAACAAGCGACTGCTCAAGAAGTGGAACCGCGCGGTGGCGGCGGACCGGGTCGGCCCGAAGGCTCAGCGTGGAGGCTTCATCTCGGAGTACGCCCGCGACCACCGCAAGGGTGAGGACTTCGGTGAGAGCGTGATCTCGTGGCTGGCCCTCCGTTTCCACCCCGATCGGCTGGCGGAGCAGGCACCTGGTGCGGCGCCGTTCATTCGCGCCCAGATTCCGAACCGGATGGCGTTCTTCCGCGCGCGGGGATGGGACACCGCTCCCTGGAGGTGACGTGGCGCCGTCACCGCCGTGCGCGGAGTCGGCCCACGCCGACCACAGCGGCGGCGGTGGCCGCGATGCCGATCGCGATCACCACCACATACGGCGCAACACTCGCCACCCCTCCGGGCCTGTTCGGATCCAGGAACGGATAGGGGTACCACCACGGATTGCCGGTGGACGGCGAGATCACCAGGGGTCCGCGCACCATCGTGTAAACGACCCAGACGAGGGGATATCCGAGGGCGATCGCCACGGTGGACCACGGGAGAGCTCGCCGGCGGGGCGCGAACAACAGGTCGATGAGAAGCAGGCCCGGGACGATGACGTGGAGCACCTCGTTCGACCACGGCACGGTCACGCCCTGCGGCAACGCGATTCCGCGCAGCAGGAGGTTGTAGACCACGCCCGTCACGAGCATGTAGGTCGTGACGCAGACGAGGAGCGTCGCCAGCCACCGTGGCTCGACGCTCTGTCGGCGCCCCGACGTCCAGGCCCACACGGCGGCCACCGTGAGCACGATCGCCGCGGCGAGGTTCGACTGGATGGTGAAGAAGCTCAAGAAGTTCGTCACGACGGTGGCGACGTCAGAACCCCAGACGGTCGTGCTCTCCTGCGCATTGCGCACGGTTCGTTCCAGCTGCGCCACGATCGCGACGAAGGCGAGCGCAGCCGTGGTGGCGCGGACGAAGGGCCACGCGCGTGCGTGGGTAGGGGATGCCGCCATGCCGTCACCCTAGCGGCGGCCGCACCGCGGTCACAGCAACGAGGCGAGACGCTTCTTGCGCAGGTTCTCCTTGACGATCCATGCGACGTCGGGATCGCCGGAGTCGAGCGCCTGGAACGCGGGGATCCCCCGAGCCGGATCGGCGGCGACCGCGACGCTCCAGCAGTACCCGAGGGCCTGACGCAGCGTCCGCGCAGACGGCGCCGTGCGCCGGTCCGTGGGCAGCGCGGCGAGGTGATCGGTCGCCCGGCGGCACGCATCCAGGGCCGCAGCGGCCATCTCGGGCGTCCGGAGCAGCCTCGGCTCACAGATCGCCGTGATCGCCGCGCGCTGCACGAGCGGGTCCGTGTCGTCCACCCACTCGAGCACCAGCGCAGCGACGGCCGCGGGATCCTCCTCGGCGCGCAGCTGGAGGCCGATCGCGACTCCTTCTCGGACCCGCCAGTGGTCGTCAGCGGCGAGGGCGCGCGCCGCGTGTTCCTCTGCGGGGACGGCGGACCGGCGTGCCCGCGCGGCGGCGGCGCACATGACGGGAAACTCGCCACCGTCGGATAGGAGTGCGGCGATCGCATCCTCCGACGCGCGCCGGGCCGCGGCGATCGCGAGCGGCAGGTTGGCGCGGGGGCCGGGAAGGCCCGATCTCTCGGTGAGATAGGCGGGCCACCGCCCCGGCGGAAGGGTGTCGAGGTCGTCTGCGCCGTCCGAGCGTCCCATGGTCTGACCATACACCCGGCGATCCGCCCCGACCAGGGAGGAGCAGGCTCTCGGTAGAATGGCGACTCACCGTCCGTTCACGGGGGAGCACCCATGCCAGGCATCGTCATCGTCGGAGTCCAGTGGGGAGACGAGGGCAAGGGAAAGGCCACCGATCTTCTCGGTGAGCGCACCGACTGGGTCGTGAAGTTCAACGGCGGCAACAACGCCGGCCACACGGTCGTCATCGGCGACGAGAAGTACGCATTGCACCTGCTTCCCTCCGGGATCCTCTCCGAGGGGGTCAACGCCGTGATCGGCAACGGAGTGGTCGTCGACCTCGAAGTGCTCTTCGCCGAGCTCGCCGCCCTGTCGGCGCGGGGCGTCGACATCTCCCGCCTCAAGGTCAGCGCCAACGCGCACGTGATCACGCAGTACCACCGCACGCTCGACAAGGTGACCGAGCGCTTCCTCGGCAAGCGCATGATCGGCACGACGGGGCGCGGCATCGGTCCCAGCTACGCCGACAAGATCAACCGGGTGGGCATCCGCATCCAGGACCTCTTCGACGAGAACATCCTCCGGCAGAAGGTCGAGGGGGCCCTCGACCAGAAGAACCACCTGCTCGTGAAGGTCTTCAACCGGAGGGCCATCTCGGTCGACGAGGTCGTGGAAGACCTGCTGTCGTACGCCGACCGCCTCCGTCCCATGGTGTGCGACACGGCTCTTCTCCTGAACGATGCGCTGGACGCCGGCGATGTCGTGGTGTTCGAGGGCGGGCAGGCGACCATGCTCGACGTCGACCACGGCACCTATCCGTTCGTGACCTCCTCGTCCGCGACCGCTGGTGGAGCGGCCACCGGCTCCGGGGTGGGGCCGAACCGCCTCGACCGAATCGTGGGCATCGTCAAGGCCTACACCACCCGTGTCGGATCCGGTCCGTTCCCCACCGAGCTCTTCGACGAGCAGGGCGACTGGCTCCGCACACGCGGATTCGAGTTCGGCACGACCACCGGCCGTCCGCGACGCGTGGGCTGGTACGACGCCCCGATCACGCGCTACGCCACGCGGATCAACGGCATCACCGACCTGGTCCTCACCAAGCTCGACATCCTCACCGGCCTCGACCAGATCCCGGTGTGCGTCGCCTACGACGTCGACGGCGAACGCTTCGACGAGGTCCCGGTCAACCAGAGCGACTTCCACCATGCGACCCCGATCCTGGAGTACTTCCCGGGCTGGAAGCAGGACATCTCCACGGCCCGGTCCTTCGACGACCTTCCGCTCGAGGCGCAGGACTACGTGCTGGCACTGGAGGAGATGAGCGGTACGCGTATCTCCGTGATCGGCGTCGGACCCGCGCGGGATGCGGTCATCGTGCGCCACGACCTCGTCGACTGACGCAGATCCCCTCGTCCCCACCGCCCTGCGTGCTAGCTTTCTGGCCGCGCGAGACGGGTCGGGGGGCACCGTTCGCGCCGATCATCGCGTCCCCCGATCCTGGGGAGGATGACCATGTCTACAGGCGTGCCTGGAGAACGGGGAATGGGGAACGGCGAGCCGAGGCGTTCGGCGAGCGGGCGGTTCGACCGTCTGCGTCGATGGGGGCTGCGGACGCTCGCGCTCGCAGCGGCGGGGTTGGCGGTGGTCGGCGGAGGAATCGTGGCGTCGCCGACGGCCGATGCCGTGGAGACGCAACCGCGCAACGTCGTGATGATCATGGCGGACGATTTCTCGTGGGACCTCGTTCCGTACATGACCGAGTTGAAGAAGCTCACGGCCGACGGGGTGTCGTTCGACAACCACTACGTCACCAACTCGCTGTGCTGCCCGTCACGGGCGTCGATCCTCACGGGGCGCTTCCCGCACAACACGGGTGTGCTGCGTAACGGCGGCACGATGGGCGGCATCGAGGCCTTCCTCCACGGGGTCTCGCACTCGGGCGAGGTTCGCGACAACGAGCAGTACACGTATGCGGTGGAGGCGAAGGCGCGGGGTTACTACACGCTGATGGAGGGCAAGTACCTCAACGGCTACAACAACGACTTCGGCGTGGGAGACACGGTGCGAAAGCCTCCGGGATGGTCGATGTGGCGTCCGTACAGCAGTGGAGCATACGGCGGCAACAACTTCGCGATCGGTACGCCTGGCCAGCCGGCGAAGAAGAACAAGACGTACGCGACGGACGAGACGATCAACCGCGTCGCTGCCTTCATTCCCTGGGCCGCCAAGAACGACCGCGCGTTCCACGCGACGTTGTCGACGTTCACGACCCACGCCGGCAACCCGAACGGAGGCAAGACGCGCACCTTCGTGCCCGCGGCGCGCGACCTGCCCAAGACGAAGGACAACCCGAAGGGCGCCTACAAGAACGGCGACTGCGGCATCACGGCCAGTGGCGCGCGACGCGACTGCTACTCCATCCGCATCGAGTCGTTGCCCGGCAACGAGACGATGAACTGTCCTACGGCGAGAGACCGCACCGAGCTTCCTTCCGCCAAGCCCATCGGTAAGGACGACGCGTGCGAGCTCCAGCAGTATCTGCGCGATCGCGTGCGGATGGCGCAATCGCTCGACGAACTCATCGGCAAGACCCGTCGGGAGCTGACGAAAGCGGGTCTGTGGGAGTCGACCTATCTCGTCTTCACCGCGGACAACGGCTTCCACCTGGGTCAGGGCGTCGACCTGGGCCTCAGCGAGAACGGCAGCGGCAGGTTCCGCATCGGAAAGGGCTCTCCGTACGAGACCGACCTCCGGGTGCCGCTCGTGGTCGCCGGCGCAGACGCCGCGCGAGGCCAGGTCCGCACGGAGCTGACACAGACCGTCGACCTGCTCCCGACCTTCGCGGCGATGCAGCCGAGCCTCACGGGGGAGTCGGCGCAGATCGACGACCACGACGGACTCGATCTCCTGCCGTTGATCCGAGGCGAGCAGCCCCAGAGCTGGCGTCAGTGGGCCTACTCCGTCCACACGAAGGTCGCCGATCCGACCGCGGCAGGGCCTGACTCGGAGCCGGGAACCATGGTGCAGGACGGCTTCTTCGCCCTGCGGGCCGGTGGCGAGCTCTATGTCCAGAAGGTCAGCGGCCCTGATCGCGGGACGATCAGCCGGTTCTCGATCACCGACACCAAGAACGGCCGGGTGAACCTGCCGCTCGCGTGGGAGGACGTGGATCCGGCGCGCCGCGCGCAGATCGAGGAGCAGTTCCGCACCTTCGCCCGCTGCGGTGGCGGTGAGGCGGTCGGCACCGCCTCGTGCCAGGCCGCGGCCCGTACTCCGCTCTCCTAGAGGGGATCGCAACGCCGAGCGTCCACGACACGCGGGCCGACCTCGACGTCGGTCGGCGCGTCGTGGACACTCGGCGCATCTCGTGCGCGAATTACGCAAGCGGAAGGGCATTTTGCGCAGGAGGTGGGCGTCCCTGCCCCGATGCGGCCACGCTGACAGGGAGCCTCAGACGTTTTCGCCCTCGAACCCCCCGCGACGGTGCCCCACGTCAACCCTCAGCGGACCGTGATCGGCCCGCTGCCGAAGCGCGCACCCGCGGTTCGGCGACCGATTCCGTCGAGAGTTTCGGGAGTAGTTGCGCAGTGAACCCCATGCCGTACCGGCGCTCGTATCGTCGTCACGCTCCGGCGTTCGAACGACTCGGTCTGAAGGTGCAGGGCCTTGCGGAAGCCGAGCAGCACGGAGGACTCCAGCGCTTCGTCCGGTCGTCCAACTTCTCGATCGACGCCCTCGGCGACGGGGGTCCGCTTGTGGCCAACGTCGCCCGCTTCCCCGCGCTGACCTTCGCTCACATCGCCCTGCCCGACGTGCGAATCACATGGCCGCGCGACCGAGGGTCGACGCACCGCGCGCTGCTTCTCATCGCGGCGTCGGGCACCTTCTCGGTCGACACCGAGGGCGGCGTCCTTCGCCGCGGTTCCGGGCTGGTGCTCATCCGTCCCGGCGAGGAACGCGTGAGCATCTCGATGTCCGAGCCGCAGAACGACCTCGTCTACATCGGGTTCGGCGCCGAGCTCCTGGCCGACGTCGCGCTCCCGTCGTGGGCCTCGTACGACGGCCCCGCGCTCGACTGGACGCTCATCGCGCCCTTCTACGCCTATGTGCGCACGCTCTGTACGACGCAGACGCCGCAGAGCCCGGTGGTCTCGCCGTTGGCATCGGTGTCGCGGATCCTGCTGCGCGAGATGATCGGCGTGATCACGCGGGACGCCGCGGTTCCGCCCTCCCTGGTGGATGCGGCGCGCGAGGTGATCCGGGCGGAGTTCTCGGACCCCGGCGTCACCGTGGCTCGAATCGCCATGCGACTCGGCGTCGCCCCGCGCACGTTGCAGGCCGCCTTCGCCGCCGAAGGGGCAACCGTCAGCGGGGAACTGCGGCGGGCGCGGGTGACAGCCGCGCGCACGGCCAAGCGGACCAACCCTCGGATGACCGCGCGGGAGATCGCCGCGACGTCGGGGTTCGGCTCGGTGTCGGCGATGTCGCGCGCCTTCCGGGACGCCGATGCGCAGGAGGCGCACGACGACGAGCGCTCGCTCGTTCCCTGACTCTCGCTTCCCTCGGGAGGGAATGAGGCAGCTGGTGCGGGTCACGCGGGCTTCGACTCGGCGCGCCTCGTCTCCCCCGGCGCGGGTCAGTTCGCGCAGGAAGAGACGCAATCTGCGCAGAGTGCTGAAGTGACGCCGCCTCGCCCGCCACTCTGGCCCCAGGTGTGTGGCGATAAGGGTGTGCCCCGTCCCCGCCACGTCAGTCCCCGAGCCGATCGGAACCAGATGTCCCCCACACGCAGCACAGCGCCTCAGCGACGGTTCGTCCGTTCGCAGAAGACCCCAGACCGACGCAGCCCGAGGATCGCCATGCTGGCGGTCCTCTCCCTTCTGTCCGCGCTGTTCGTGACGACGGCGCCGCTGACCGCGCCGTCTGCGTCGGCGGCGGCGGGGCAGCCGTTCTCGGCGGCAGACCCCTACGTGTACATCGCGCAGGGCTCTCCGACGACGCTGTACCGGTCTCTCACCGACGCGAGCGGGAATGTGGAGTTCTCCGCCATCGGCGCAGCAGACCTCACGTACAACGCGATCGCGTACCGCACCGCAGACAACTACATCTACGCGGTCGGTGGCGGCGGCACGAGCGGCGTCGCCGCGAACTCCCTTCTCAAGATCGGCAACCAAGGCGGATACACCGTCCTCAGGCAGCTGCCCGTTGGAAGCAGCTCTGCCGCGTTCGGATCTGACGGACTCTTCTACATGGTCGCGGGCAGCACGCTACGGAGGCTCAACGTCGACAACACCACGGGGGCGGTGACGACGATCAACACCACCCTCAACGGTGCTGCGGTCTCGGTTGGCAGCCAGACGACCGGCGGCGGTATCGATATCACCTTCAAGGATGGCGCCTTTTGGTCGATGGGCTACGGCTACCTCGTTCGCATCACGCCAGGTGGTGTGGTGAATCGCTGGCCGTTGAGCGCCGTGGCCGGCATGACCGCGCCGTCCGCAACCGACCAGGCCGGAGCGGCCTGGACGTTCGGCAACGGGAACCTCGGTTTCTCGTACAACGGGTCTGGCACGGTCTACCAGATCTCGGTCGCCAACCCCACCGCGGCGAACCCCACGTTCCGGCTCGTGTCGACAAACACCGGTCCGCAATCGTCCAACAACGACGGCACGGCGGCGCCAGGCCTGCCCGCTGACTTCACCGTCGAGAAGACCGGGCCGGCCGTCTTCACCGCGGGCCAGACACTGACCTACACGCTGACGGTGCTGAACCAGGGCGAAGGGAACTCCTCCGGCTGGACGGTCACCGATCGCGTTCCGGCCGCGCTGACGAACGTCCAGGCGCCCTCGGACCGCTGTACCGTCGCACCCGCAGTGGCCGGGCAGTCCACCCTCGTCACGTGCGTCGGCGGGCGGACAGAGGCCGGCGAGAGTGTCACGATCGAGATCACCGCGACCGCCCCGACGGCGACGACCGGGTGCATCACCAATGAGGCAGAGGTCACCGGCAACGAAGCCGACCCGGATGACACCGACAACAGGGACACCGCCCTGACCTGCGGCACGAGCATCGGGCTCGTCAAGTCGGCGTTGCCGGTCGATGACGTCAACGGCAACGGCATCACCGACGTCGGCGACGAGATCACGTACTCGTTCGCGGTCACGAACACGGGAAACGTCGCCCTCAGCGCCCTGCAGGTGGACGACCCGCTGATCGGCGCCGTCACCTGCCCGACGGGTTCGGTCCCGGCCGGCGCGACGGTCACCTGCACGGCTGATGCCGTGCACGTCGTGACGGCCGCCGATGTGGATGCCGGCGAGGTCGTCAACACCGCGACCGCCTCGGGCCTCCCCGCGGGCAGCACGACGCGCGTCACCTCCACCCCGTCGACGGTCGAGGTGCCCACCGAGGAGCCCGAGCCCGGCATCGGACTCGTGAAGTCCGCGTCTCCGTCCGACCCCGACTCGTTCACCGTCGGGCAGGAGATCACCTACTCGTTCGTGGTCTCGAACACCGGCAATGTGCCGCTCACGGGCGTCACGGTCGATGACACCGTCTTCAGCGGCGTCGGGGAGCTCTCGCCCCTGTCGTGCACCCCCTCGACCGGAGCGCTGCCGGTGAACGGGCAGATCGTCTGTGAGGCGACCTACGTCCTGCAGCAAGGCGACGTCGATGCCGGCACGGTCGAGAACACCGCGACCGCGACGGGAACGCCGGTCGGCGGCGGCGACGATGTGACCTCCGACCCGTCGTCCACGATGATCCCGCTCGAGCAGGGTCCCGCCGTCACCCTCGTGAAGTCGGCGACGCCCACGACGGCGGCAGCCGCGGGCGACGAGATCGCCTACTCCTTCGCCGTGACCAACGCCGGCAACGTCACGCTCACCGACATCGCGATCGACGACCCGGGTCTTCCGGGAGTGACCGCCGAGTGCCCGGCCGGTTCCCTGCTGCCCGGCGCCACCGTCACCTGCACGGCGACCTACGAGGTGACCCAGGCAGACGTCGACGCGGGAACCATCGTCAACACGGCGACCGCCTCGGGACAGCCGCCGTCCGGCGGACGGACGGAGTCGGACGAGTCCACGGCGACCGTCACGATCCCGCCGACCCCCGAGCTGTCGCTGGTCAAGACCGCGACTCCCGACGAGGGCGACGCGGCCGGAGACGCGATCTCGTACGAGTTCGTCGTCACCAACACTGGCAACGTGACCCTCACCGACGTGTCCGTCGCCGAGACCGCGTTCTCGGGCACGGGCGACCTTTCCGCTCTTGTCTGCGAATCGGGGCTCGCCTCTCTCGCGCCGGGTGACTCGGTCACCTGTGAAGCCGAGTACGAGCTCACGCAGGCCGATGTCGACGCCGGCGAGGTGGTCAACACCGCGATCGCCACCGGCACCCCGCCGACGGGCCCGGACACCACGTCCGACCCGGCCGAGGCCACGGTCACGATCGCCGCCGACCCGTCGCTGACGATCGTGAAGTCGGCCTCGGCGGGCGCGGAGCAGGCCGGTGACGTCATCACGTACTCGTTCCAGCTCACCAACACGGGCAACGTGACCCTCGACCCGATCTCGGTCACCGAGGGTTCCTTCTCCGGCTCGGGCGAGATGTCCGCGGTGACCTGCCCGTCTGTGGCCCTCGCTCCCGGTGACGACGTCACGTGCGAGGCGACCTACACGGTGACTCAGGCCGACGTGGACGCCGGCTCGATCACCAACACGGCAGTCGGCGTGGGCGTTCCCCCCGTGGGTCCGCCCGTGGAGTCTCCGCCGTCGGAAGTGACGGTGGAGTTCGATCCCGAGCCGGGTCTCGAGGTCATCAAGTCGGCGGCGCCGAACGACTCCGCGTCGTTCACCGTCGGCCAGGAGATCACCTACTCCTTCGTCGCCACCAACACCGGCAACGTCACGTTGACCGATGTGGCGATCGCGGAGGGCACCTTCACGGGCTCCGGGACTCTGTCGCCGATCACCCCCGCCACGGTCGCCTCGCTGGCGCCCGGCGCGCAGACGACGTTCACGGCGACCTACGTCGTGACCCAGGCGGATGTCGACGCGGGCGGTGTGACCAACTCCGCCACCGGCACGGGCACCCCGCCGGACGGTCCGCCGGTGGAGTCCCCGCCCACGACCGTCGAGGTTCCGAGCGACCCGCAGCCCGCGGTCTCGCTCGTGAAGACCGCGACCCCCGACGAGGTGTCCGAGGCGGGCGAAGAAGTGTCGTACCGCTTCCGGATCACCAACACCGGAAACGTCACCC
Source organism: Microbacterium sp. TNHR37B (assembly GCF_001620065.1). GTDB lineage: Bacteria > Actinomycetota > Actinomycetes > Actinomycetales > Microbacteriaceae > Microbacterium. The sequence continues at coordinate 903,275 of NZ_LQGV01000003.1, read as the reverse complement.
TCACCGCACCCGCCGTGGAGGAAGGGACGTTCACCGGTTCGGGCGAGCTCTCCGAGATCGTCTGCCCGGCGGTCGCCGGCCTCCTGCCCGGCGCATTCGTCGACTGCACGGCGACCTATGTCGTGACCCAGGCCGACGTGGATGCCGGTTCGGTGGAGAACACCGCGACCGCGACGGCTCAGCCGCCGACCGGTGCACGCGTGGAGTCGGACGAGTCGACGGCGATCGTGACGATCGATGCCGACCCGGGTCTCTCGCTGGAGAAGACCGCGTCGACCGACGATGCCTCCCGCGTGGGAGACACCATCACCTACTCGTTCCTGGTGACCAACACCGGCAACGTCACCCTCACGGATGTCGCGGTGGACGAGGGCGCCTTCACCGGCACCGGTGAGCTTTCTCCCCTGGCTCCGGCCTCGGTGGCATCGCTCGCCCCCGGCCAGGAGGCCACCTTCACCGCGACCTATGTGCTCACCCAGGCGGACGTGGATGCCGGATCGGTCTCGAACACGGCCACCGGTGTCGGCGTGCCGCCCGACGGGCCGCCCGTGGAGTCGCCGCCGTCGACCGTGATCGTGGAGTTCGATCCGGAGCCGGGTCTGTCCGTCGTGAAGTCCGCGACCCCGAACGACGCTGCCTCCTTCACGGTGGGCCAGGAGATCACCTACTCGTTCGTGGTGACCAACACCGGCAACGTGACGTTGACCGATGTCGCCGTGGCCGAGGGAACGTTCACGGGTTCGGGCACGCTGTCGCCCGTCACGCCCGGCTCGATCGCCTCCCTCGCTCCCGATGAGCAGGCGGTCTTCACCGCCACGTACGTCCTGACCCAGGCCGACGTGGATGCCGGCGGCGTCACCAACAGCGCCACCACGACGGGAACACCGCCGGACGGGCCGCCGATCGAGTCGCCGCCGTCGACGGTGGAGATCCCGAGCGATCCGCAGCCCGCGGTCTCGCTGGTCAAGTCGGCTTCGCCCGATGAGGTGGCCGCGGTCGGCGACGAGGTCGCCTACACGTTCCGCGTGACCAACACCGGCAACGTCTCGCTGACCGACCCCGCCATCGACGAGGGCGCCTTCACCGGCACCGGCGAACTGTCGGCTGTCGAGTGCCCGAGCGGTGTGACCCTCCTTCCCGGCGAGTTCGTCGACTGCACGGCCACCTACGCGGTGACGCAGGCAGACCTCGACGCCGGGACGATCGAGAACACCGCGACCGCCACGGCCGTCTCCCCGCAGGAGGTGACCGTCGAGAGTGAGCCCTCGACCGCCGTGGTGACGGCGCTCGCCAACCCCGGCCTGTCCGTGGTCAAGTCGGCCGACGCCGAGGGCGTCTCCCGGGCCGGTGACGTCGTCACGTACACGTTCGTCGCCACCAACACCGGAAACGTGACGCTGACCGACGTGTCGGTGTTGGAGGGGGAGTTCACCGGGACTGGTGCGCTCTCGCCGCTCACGCCCGCCTCCGTGGCGTCGCTCGCGCCGGGTGCGGAGGCGACCTTCACGGCCACCTACGTCGTGACGCAGGCGGATGTCGATGCGGGGTCGATCTCGAACTCCGCCACCGGCACGGGCACCCCGCCCGAGGGCCCGCCGGTCGAGTCTCCGCCGTCCACGGTCGTCGTCGGCTTCGATCCGGAGCCCGGCCTGTCGGTGGTCAAGTCGGCGACGCCGAGTGAGCCCGCCTTCTTCACGGTCGGACGGGAGATCACCTACTCGTTCGTCGCGACGAACACGGGCAACGTGACCCTGACCGACGTGTCGATCGTCGAGGGCGAGTTCACCGGCTCCGGCACGCTGTCGCCAGTCGCCCCGGCCTCCGTCGCGTCGCTCGCTCCCGGCGCCCAGGCCACCTTCACCGCTACGTACGTGGTGACGCAGGCCGACGTGGACGCCGGTGGGGTCACCAACACCGCGACCGGCACGGGTGTGCCGCCGACCGGTCCGCCGATCGAGTCGCCGCCCACGTCCGTGGAGATCCCGAGCGATCCGGCTCCGGCGCTGAGCTTGGTGAAGTCCGCCTCGTCGGCTCCCATCACGGCGGCCGGTGACGTCCTCACCTACACGTTCCGCGTGACCAACACCGGAAACGTGACGATGACGGGCATCGCGATCGACGAAGGAACCTTCACGGGAACCGGCGAGCTCTCGCCGGTCACCTGCCCCGACGGCGCAGCTTCGCTCCTGCCGGGCGCGTCTGTCGACTGCGAGGCGACCTACGTGGTCACGCAGGCCGATGTCGACGCCGGGTCGGTCGAGAACACGGCCACGGCCACCGGAACGCCGCCCGACGGTCCGCCGGTCGAGACGCCGCCGTCCACGGTGATCGTCGAGATCGACCCGCAGCCGGGGCTCACGGTGGTGAAGTCGGTCGCGCCGCTCGACACCGACGAGTTCGTCGCGGGAGCGGTGCTGGAGTACCGCTTCGTCGTGACGAACACCGGCAACGTGACCGTGACCGATGTGGTCGTCTCCGAGGACGACTTCACCGGGACCGGTGAGCTGTCGGCCGTGGAGTGCCCGACCGATGTGCTGGCACCGGGTGACCAGATCACCTGCACGGCGAGCTACACCGTCACGCAGGCGGACGTGGATGCCGGCAGCGTGACGAACACGGCCTCGGTCGGCGGCAACACCCCGGGTGGCCCGCCGATCGACTCGCCGCCGTCCACCGTCACGGTTCCGAGCCTCGACGCGCCGGCGATCGCGCTGGTCAAGTCCGCCGATGTCTCGAACATCTCGAAGGTCGGACAGCGCGTCACGTACTCGTTCCTCGTGACCAACACCGGGAACACGAGCCTGACGGATGTCGTCATCACCGAGACGGAGTTCTCGGGGGCGGGCAAGATCTCGGCGATCACGTGCCCCGAGTACGGAACGCTGCTGCCGGGTCAGCAGGTCACGTGCACGGCGACGTATGTCGTGCAGGAGGCCGACCTGGACGGAGCGGATCTCGTGAACCGTGCCACGGCCACGGCGACGCCGCCGGTCGGAGCGGATGTCACGTCGCCGCCGTCCACGGTGCGGATCACCTCGATCGACCTGCCGGATGAGATCCCGAACACGGGTGGAACCGTGGCGCTCGGTGTCGTGGCGCTCGCGGTCCTGCTGCTGGTCGCCGGAGGAGTGCTGCTGGTGGTCGTGCGTCGACGTAGGGGAGGAGGTCGGGTCGCTCGATGAGCGCCTGACCCCGGGAAGGGGACGGTCCTGAGCTCTCGCTCACCCCCAGCGGACCGTCCCCTTCCCTTCTGCATGCCCGGCCGCGGGACAATGGAGCATGGCCACGGGCGAGATGGGATCTGTCGCGGCAACCGGGCGGGGCTGCGCTGTCTGCCAGGAGGGCGCGTACACCGGTGGGCAACCACGATTCGTCGTGTCGACCTCGCCCGTCGATCTCCTCTATCGCTGCGACCTCTGTCGCACATGGTGGCTCGACAACGGACGGGCGCTGCGTCCGATGACGGACGATGAGGCGCGGGACCGCTTCCCGGCCCAGGTGAGCGCGGATTGACGGGAAGGGGAAGCCGGAACCGCCCGCTCACGCCTTCGCGTCTTGGCGCGGGATGACGACCTTCTTGATGATGAGGAGGATCGAGGCGGTCACAGGGATCGCCACGAGGGCACCCAGGAGCCCCATGAGGGTTCCACCGACGAGCGCCCCGATGACGACGAGGGAACCGGGAACCGAGATCGTCTTGTTCATGACCCGCGGGGTGAGGACGTATGCCTCCAGCTGCATGTAGACGAGGTAGGCCGCGGCGAACACCAGTGCCGACAGCGGACTGGCGAACAGCGCGACGACGGAGCCGATGCCCCAGAACAGCACCGTTCCCACGAGCGGGATGATCGTGATGCAGAACGACACGACGGCGAGCAGCAGCGGGAACGGCAGCCCCAGCACCGAGTAGAGGATGAACGTCACGAGGGCGTTGAAGAACGCGAGGACGACCATGCCGCTCAGGTAGCCGCCGACCGAGGAGGTGATCTCCTCGGTGAGCTCGGCGCTCAGCGCGCGGTTGCGGGCGGGGAGCAACCGGTAGAACGCCTGCTTCATCTGCGGCAGGGTGGCCAGGAAGTACAGGCTCAGCACGATGATGATGATCAGGCCCGAGAGCGTCGTGCCGATGGAGATGCCGATCTGCAGCACGCCGCCGCCGATCGCCGCGATGTTGCTGGGGTCGGTGAGGAACTTCTGCACGTCGCCGAGGAGCGCCGGTACCTGGTCGCCGAACTGCTCGCGCAGCCACAGGTAGACCTCGGTGCGCTGGAATGCGGCGATCATGTCGGGGAGGTCGCGGATGAACTGCGACACCTGCTCGACCACCGTGGGAATGACCAGCCACAGCACGCCCACCAGCAGGATCGCGAAGGCGAAGTAGACGATCACGATCGCCCACGCCCGGCCCACCCCGCGGCGTTCCAGGCGTCGGACGAGCGGATCGAGCCCCAGCGCGGCGAACAGCGCGAACGCGATGTAGATCCAGATCGTCACGAGGTCGGAGATCGCCATCCCGAGGGCGATGGCCGCCAGCGCGCCGAGGGTCAGGAAGAAGCCGACGGCGAAGGGGCGTTGCAGCGCGGTCCCGATCGTCCGGGAGGGAGCGTCGGGCTCGGGAGACGAGGCGGTCATGGACACACTCTAGGGGTCGACGGAAGGCCGGCCTCCGGGGCGGTCAGGCGTGTGGCGACCCGATAGTCTCGGGCGGGGAGGAACCATGACCGACGACACCGCCGCGATCGCTCAGCTGCACGGCCTGCGGGCGAGCATCGACAACATCGACGCCGCACTGATCTTCCTGCTCGCCGAGCGGTTCCGCTGCACGAAGCAGGTGGGTGTGCTCAAGGCCGAGCACGGCATGCCCGCGTCCGACCCATCGCGGGAGGAGCAGCAGATCGCGCGTCTGCGCCGCCTCTCGCTCGACGCCGATCTCGACCCCGAATTCGCCGAGAAGTGGTTCAACTTCGTCGTGGCCGAGGTCATCCGGCACCACACCGCCGCCGCCGAACAGAGCTAGCCGTCGTTCCTCGTCGACGGCGTCGATCCACCGTTGCCGAACCGACGGCGCTGACGACCCCGACACTCAGTTTGACGACTGAGGCACCGCAGAAGGCACGGGGTCCGTGCCGAGGACCGTCGCGGAGACGATCGGCGGCCGACCGTCCGACCGGTCGGGATCGACGGCGACGTCGCTGATCGACCCGCGAGATCCGCCTCGACGTGGAACGTCGCCACGTTCAGCGCGGAGGCGATGATCCGCGCCGTCTCTGAGGCGCGGGCCAGAGGGCTCGTGACGACCGCCGCATACTCCCGACCGGCCAGCTCTCGCCCGGCGGCCGCCGCTTGCGAACGGCCTCGCTCGTTGAGGGGATTATCGGTGTGGCCTTGGATGAGCCCGAGCGCGTTCCACTCCGTCTCTCCGTGGCGGACCAGGCGCAGGATGGCCGCGCCATCGCTCTCCTCGTGGACCCGCCCCGCAGGGGCAGCGGGGGTCAGGGGGTCGCCTTCCGCAGCGGCACGAACGACAGCGCACCGATCGCCGCCGCGACCGCGAGGATCCACAGCGCGATCCCCAGCGTGCCCTGCGCCGCGATCCAGGCGCCGATGGCGTTCCAGCCGTCGAATCGGATGACGAGCCAGAGGAGTCCGACCAGCAGCAGCCCGGTGCCCACCAGCAGCACAGTGAGCCAGAGGTTGCCGAACCGCTTGTACACCGTCGCAGCACCGAAACCCACGAGGAAGAACAGCATGGCCAGGGCGAAGTAGAACAACCACGACACCGCCGGGCCGGCGTCCCAGATCCAGTCGAGGGAGAAGAAGTATCCGTTCATGCCCCACCCTCCCGTGGCCCGCTCGATGAGACCGCCCACGAGGTAGATCGTCGAGAGCATGGCGGCGGTGAGCGCGGCGGTGAGGGTCGTCCCGAAGAAGTACTCGCGCCTCGTGACGCTCATCGCCTGCGAGAAGGGGAAGGTGAGGGTGAGCGCCTGGACCCCGACCACGCCGAAGTACCAGTACGGGGCCTGCGCGCCGCCACTGTACTTCTCCGCCTCGGGGGGAAGGAGCGCCCAGATCAGCAGGGTGAGGATGAACGCCCCCGCCAGCACGATGAGAGGCACCCAGATGTAGGTCTGCCGGTTGATCAGCTGCATGCGGACGACGTTGCCGGTGCGGTTCACGAGCGTGCTCCTTCGGACAGGGCCGGGCCCGCCGCGGACGAGCGGGCCTCGGCGTGATGCTGAGTGGTGCGGACGATGAGCTGCTGAAGAGACACCGGCGCGACATCCAGCCCCGCCTCAGCGAGGCGGGACCGGTCGTCGGCGGTGAGCTCCCCGATCACGGTGACGGAGGAGACGCGGCCGAGGCTCTCGCGGTGGAGCACCTCGCGACCCGCGACGAAGGCCTCGACGGCTGCACTGTCCCCGACGATCGTCGCCGCACGGTGGCGGACGGCGTCGGTCTCCTCGTCCATGACGATCCGTCCCTGATCGATGACGATCACGCGCTCCAAGAGATTCGCGACCTCGTCGATCAGGTGGCTGGACAGGATGATCGTGCGCGGGTGCTGCGCGTAGTCGGCCAGCAGACGGTCGTAGAAGAGCTGCCGGGCCACGGCGTCCAGCCCCAGATACGGCTCGTCGAAGAACGTGATCTCCGCGCGCGAGGCGAGACCGATGATGACGCCGACGGCGCTGAGCTGACCGCGGGAGAGCTTCTTGATCGCCTTCTTGAGCGGAAGCTGGAAGTCGTCGACCAGTTGGTCGGCGAGGGCCTGGTCCCAGCGGGGGAAGAAGAGGCTCGCCATGCGGAAGGCGTGTCGAGCGGTGGCGTCGTCGGGGTACTTCTGGCTCTCACGCACGAAGCACACCCGGCGGAGCACCTTGGCGTTCTCGTACGGGTTCTCGCCGAAGACACGGACGGTGCCGCTCGTGGGAGAGTTCTGCGCGGTGAGGATCGACATCACCGACGTCTTGCCGGCACCGTTGCGGCCGAGAAGGCCATAGATCGTGTTCTCCTCGATCGCGAAGCTCACTTCGTCGAGGGCGAGGGTGTCGCGATAGCGCTTGGTGAGGTCGGTCACCTCGATCACGGTGGTCATGCGCGTGTTCCTTCCGTCGGCGACGCGGGGGTCGCGGTGCGTGCGGCGCGCTCGATGAGGAGGCGGCCGAGGTCTTCGGGGCTGAGGCCGAGCTTGCGGGACTCCGCCAGCAGCGGGTCGAGGTAGCGGGCGGCGAAGGCGTCGCGTCGCTCCGCGCGGAGGAGCTCCTGCGCGCCGGAGGAGACGAACATCCCGATGCCGCGCCGCTTGTACAGCACACCCTTGTCGGTGAGCATGGCGATTCCTTTCGCGGCGGTGGCGGGGTTGATCCGGTAGAACGCGGCGAGCTCGTTCGTCGACGGCGCCTGCGCCTCTTCGGGCAGGCTCCCGTCGATGATCGAGTCCTCCACGCTCTCCGCGATCTGCAGGAAGAGCGGTCGTCCTTCTTCGATCATCCCGGCCCCGTTCGTTGGTTACCTACTTGACTAAGTAACCATGTCGCCGCGGCGCCTGTCAAGCGCAGCCGTCAGGACGGTTTGCGCACCCGCGAGAAACCTGGCTACGGTGGAGGGCGGGCCACGGGCGAGTCTCGAGGGCCCCGACGACCAGTCCGCGGCCGCCCTCGCCGGGTGTCTCCGACATCGCGAGAGCGGGCGTATGGTCGACGGTCTGGGCGACGGACCCGATGTGTGTCGCCAACGCACCCGCGCAGCGCGCGTCGCCCGCCGACGCCCGCGCGAGTGCCGAAGATCGTCACCCGGGCGTAACCGATGCAGCCTGTCCGCTCGGCTGCCGAGGTGAAGCAAGTGACCGTTTCCACCCCCGCTGTCGAGGCGAAGAACCTGTTCAAGGTCTTCGGCCGCAACCCCCGAGAAGGCGTGCGCCGGCTTCAAGCCGGCCAGTCCCGGACCGAGATCGCCGACGCCGGCACTGCCGCCGTCATCGATGCGAGTTTCACCGTGCAGCCCGGAGAGATCTTCGTGATCATGGGCCTGTCGGGATCCGGCAAGTCCACGATCATCCGCATGCTCAATGGCCTCCTCCAGCCCACCGCGGGCGAAGTCCTCGTCGGAGGCCGCAATGTCACGCGCGCATCGGCGGGCGATCTGCGCGACATCCGGCGGTCGTCCGTGTCGATGGTCTTCCAGCACTTCGCGCTGCTTCCGCACCTCACGGTGCTCGACAACGCCGCCTATGCCCTCGAGATCCAAGGCGTCGGCAAGGCCGAGCGTCGTCGCCGGGCGCAGGAGATCCTCGACCGGGTCGGCCTGGGCGACCGGGCGCAGGCGATGCCCGACGAGCTCTCGGGCGGCATGCGGCAGCGCGTCGGGATCGCTCGCGCGCTCACCGCCGGCACCGACATCCTGCTGATGGACGAGGCCTTCTCCGCGCTGGATCCGCTCATCCGCCGCGAGATGCAGGAGCAGCTGATCGAGCTGCAGCGCGAGCTCGGCCGGACGATCGTGTTCATCACGCACGACCTCAACGAGGCGATGTTCCTCGGCGATCGCATCGCCGTGATGCGCGACGGCCGCATCGTGCAGAACGGCACGCCCGAGGAGATCCTCACCGATCCCGCCAATGACTACGTCGCACAGTTCGTCCAGGACGTCGACCGCGCGCGTGTGCTCACCGCGTCGGGCGTCATGGAGCCGCCCCACCAGACCACGCCGCTCACCGCGGGTGTGCGCGGCGCCCTCCGCGTGCTGCGTTCGCAGCAGGCCAGCGCCGTGTTCGCGGTGGAGAACCGGCGCCTGGTGGGTGTCGTCACCGACCGCGCCGTGATCCGCGCCGTCAAGGCGGGACAGACCGACCTGCGCCAGATCGTGGACACCTCCGTTCCCACCGTCGGCCCCGACGACCTCCTCACCGACATCGTCGAGACCGCCGTGGAGGCGACGGTCCCCCTCGCCGTGGTGGACGACGAACGGCGGCTGCTCGGAGTGATCCCCCGCGTGACGCTCCTCGCCGCCCTCGGGAACGTCCCGGCCACCACGCGGGAGATGCCGATCATCCAGACCCCGATCGACATGGTGGCGCAGTTCACCCCGCTCGTCGACGACGTCACGCGCGGAGCCGCCGTCCCGGCGGCCGCCACGACGGAAAGGGGTGAGCGCTGATGGAACAGCTCGAAGAGCTCATCCGCATCCCGCTCGGTCAGTGGGTGCGATCGGTCATCGACTTCCTCAAGGAGTACCTCGGCGGGTTCTTCGATGTCGTCGCGACGGTCTTCTCGGCGATCTACGACGCCGCCGCCTGGGTGTTCACGTCGCCGCCGTTCTGGGTGATCATCGTCGTGTTCACCGCCGCCGCCTGGCTGGTCAAGGGCGCAAAGCTCGCCCTCGGCACCTTCGTGGGGTTCGTCGTCATCCTCGCCGTGGATCAGTGGCAGAACGCGATGCTCACCCTCGCCCTCACGATCGTCGCGGTGCTGATCGCCACCGCGATCGCGATCCCCGTCGGCATCTGGGCGGCACGGTCGCAGACGGTGTCGAACGTCGTCCGCCCCGTGCTCGACTTCCTGCAGACGATGCCCGCGTTCGTGTACCTGCTTCCGGCGATCTTCCTCTTCAGCGTCGGCGTGGTTCCGGGAATCGTCGCGACCATCATGTTCGCCGTCGCCCCGGGCGTGCGTCTCACCGAGCTCGGCATCCGCGGTGTCGACCCCGAGGTGGTCGAGGCGGGGCAGGCTTTCGGTGCCACCCCGGGCCGCGTCCTGCGGCAGATCCAGCTCCCGCTCGCGCTGCCGTCGATCATGGCGGGGATCAACCAGATCATCATGCTGTCGCTGTCGATGTCGGTCATCGCCTCGATGGTGGGAGCGCCGGGCCTGGGGCGCCCGATCGTCCAGGCGCTCAGCTCCGTCAACGTGCCCCTCGGCTTCGAGGCCGGCCTCGCCGTCGTGATGATCGCGATGATCCTGGACCGCCTCACCGGTGCCCTCGGCACGCGCCGCCGCACCCGCGCGGCCGCTCCGGCCTCCGAGCCGGTCGCCGCCACGGCCTGAGCACCTCCTGACCCGACGCGTCAGCGTCGTCCGTCCGCGGTACCCCGCGGGCATCCCCAACACCCGTGACACAGCACACGGGAGGAAAGGAAAACCCATGAAGAAGCGACACCTCCTGAGCACCCTCGTCCTCGGATCGGCCGCCGCACTCGCGCTCGTCGGCTGCTCCGCCGATACCGGGAACGCCGGAAACGGTGGCGGCGAGGCCGGCAAGGACATCACGATCGGCGTGTTCAACGGCTGGCCGGAGGGCGAGGCCGTCTCGTATCTGTGGAAGCTCGCCCTCGAGGACAAGGGCTACAACGTCGACCTCGAGTACGCCGATGCCGGACCCGTCTTCCAGGGTGTCGCCGGCGGCGACTACGACGTCGCCCTCGACGGCTGGCTGCCTCTCACCCACGCGGCCTACTTCGACGAGTTCGGCGACGACATCGTCGACCTCGGCTCCTGGAACGACGACGCGAAGCTCACGATCGCCGTGAACGCCGACGCGCCGGTGGACTCGCTCGCCGATCTCGCCGCGGCCTCGGACCAGTTCGGCGGACGTCTCATCGGCATCGAGCCGGGTGCCGGACTCACCAAGGCCACGCAGGAGAACGTCATCCCCACCTACGGCCTGGAGGGCATGGACTACATCACCTCCTCGACCCCGGCGATGCTCGCCGAGCTCAGCAGCAAGCTGGACGCGGGCGAGAACGTCGCGGTGACGCTGTGGCGTCCGCACTGGGCGTACGACGCCTACGACATCAAGGACCTCGCCGACCCCGACGGCACGCTGGGCGACGCCGAGTCGATCCACACGTTCACCCGCACCGGCTTCGACACGGACTTCCCCGAGGTCAGCGCGTGGCTGAAGGACTTCCGCATGGACTCCGACATGCTCTTCTCGCTCGAGAACGTGATGTACAACACCGATGAGGACATCACCGACTACACCGACATCGTCCGCCAGTGGATGACCGAGAACAAGGAGTGGGTGGACTCGCTGACCGTGTGATCCGCTCTCTTCCCGTGGGCCGGCCGTAGCGTGCGCTACGCGCCGGCCCGCGGCGTCTCCGGCGGAGAGGCCGGTGACGCCTTCGACGCGTCGCCCGGGGCGACACGCCCGCGCCCGCGCTCACGGGCTCGGGTCTCATCTCCGACAATCAGGGGTGGGTCGACTTCCGGACGTCCTGGTGTGGCGTGTGCTGTCCTACCGTGCTTCAGCGGGCGGTGCGCGCCGTGAGTGCGGCGCCGATCAGCCCCGCGTCGGCGCCGTGGTGGGCCCGCCGCAGCGGGATGCCGAGAGAGGCTCTGTTCCAGGCCGCCTGCAGCGCCCGCCACGCCGTGGTGTCGGCGGAGCCGAGACCGCCCCCCACGACCACGCGCGCCGGATCGAGCGTGCGCGCCAGGTCGATCGCCGCCGCCGCCAACAGCTCGCCCGCGTCGGTCAGGAGTAACGACGCGATCGGGTCATCGCGTCGTTGAGCGAGCTCGCGCGTCGCGACGACGGCGCCGGTCTCGGCCTCATAGCGACGTTCCACGCCCCGACCCGACGCGAGGGCCTCGAGGGGTGCCTCGCCGACGCGCCGTTCGCCCAGCGCGATCGCCCGACCCCGGTGTCCCTCCCACGCACGACCGTCCGGCAGCACCAGCGTGGAGGAGATCCCCGTGCCCCAAGAAACGTAGAGCAGCGACGAGCCGGGCTCCGCTGACCACTCCGCCACGGCGCCGCACCGTACGTCGGACTCGATCCGAACCGGGGCGATCACGCTGAGGTACGCCACGATGCGCTCACTCCAGGCGATCACCTCGCCGCTGGTGACCACACCGGCATCCACGTACTCGGGCACCCCGACACCGATCGCCGCGATCTGCCGTCCGCGCGCGAGCTGGTGGGCCAGGGACGGCACCGTCTCGGTGAGCTCCGACGTCGTCGGGGCCTCGACGCGCTCGACGATCAGGTCGTCGTCCACGCGGGCGGCGCGCACGGACGTGCCGCCGATGTCGATCGCGAGGAGGTTCACGGCGTCCAGTCGCTCGGGACCTCGCCCGAACCGCGGAGGTAGCGGGCGGGCGAGGCGGAGCGCACGAGCAGCCGCTCGCTGCATCCGACCGGCAGGAACATCGAGTCACCGGGGGCGAGGATGCTCGTCGCCTGGTAGCCGACCTCGTCGCTCCACACGTCGACCCATAGCTCGCCCTCCAGCACGTGCAGCACCGACTCGCGCTCGACGACACGGAAGGGTTCGACGTGGCCGGGCTGCACGCTGCCTTCGATCACGTGCAGATAGGGGGTGCTGACGAGGGTGGCGTTCAGATGCGACGGCTGGTGGTCGCGCAGCGACATCAGGGCGTTGTCGACGGCGACGCGCGCGAACGACGTGCTCGCCGCGTGCTCGCTGCGGGCCTGCGGCCACCGCGCGTCCCACCGGTCGTCGCGGTATCGCGTGTTCGTGAGCGCAGGCTGTCGCCGCGCGAACTCCGAGGCGGCACCCCGCGACGGCGGCGGGGAGAAGAACTCCAGCACCCGCACCGGCTCGACGCTGGATGCCGAGAAGCCGTTGTGCCAGGTGCCGCGGTGGAAGAGACGTCCCGATCCGGCCTCGGTGACGGTGACCTCGCCGGTCTCGGGGTTGGCGAGCACGAGGCCCCCCGACAGCACGTAGTACAAGACATCGGCGCCGAAGACGGTCGGGTTCATCGCGCTGTGGCGGAAGCCGCCGCCGGGGGCGAGCTCGAACTCGAGCACGTGCAGCTGGTCGGTGGAGGAGATCACTCTGTCGGTGACGTAGCCCGCCTCGTCGTCTCCCCAGACGTGGGCCACCGCGTCGACGCGTCGCACGAGCTGCGGCTCGGTGAATCGGGGCCGCGGGGTGGGGCGGCGTCCGTCGGGCATGCGGCCAGCAGACAGGGTGGTCATGTCGGGAGTGTAGCAGGCCAGTGGCATACCAACTAGACCAATTTCTGAGTTCGGTCGTGTGCTCAGAACGGCTGGGTGCGCACGAGCTCGGCCTGGAAGCGGTAGGAATCGCCCCGATAGACGACATCGGAGACGAGGACGACGGTGGACCCCGCGAGCGACTTCGTCGAGATCTCCAGTACGGGGTCCCCTGCTCGCAGGTCGAGCAGCTCTGCCTCCCTCGCCGAGGCGGCACGCGCCTGCAGTGTGGAAGCGGATCGGGTGACGAAGACGCCGCAGCGCACCTGCAGCTGCTCATAGAGCGACGCGGTGGCGAGGTCGGCGTCGAGGATGCCGGCGCACGCGGTGCCCGACATGATCGTGCGATCGATGCAGATGGGGATGTCGTCGACCCGGCGCAGCCGGTCGAGCTCGATCACCGGCGCCGCCGGCGGCAGTTCGAGCTGCTCCGACTCGTCGATGGTCGCTCGCCGCTCGGTCGCGGAGAGCACGTCGGAACTGGGCGTGAACCCGCGCGCCCGGGCGACCTCGGTGAAGCTCTCCAGCTCGCTGGAACGGTCGGAGACGCTGCCGTGACGGCGCACGTACCATCCGCGCTGGGGCTGGCCCTCGATGACGCCGTCCTCCTCGAGCTTCTGCAGGGCGGCGCGCACGGTGGTGCGACTGACGCCGATGCTCTCGGCCAGTGAGCGTTCGCCCGGCAGGCGTGCGCCCTCACCGCTGAGCTGTCGCGCGATGAGGTCGAGGGTCTGCGTGACCGCGATCGCGACGGCCGGCGAAGTGGCTGCATCCATATCCCGATGGTAGTACCAGAGGTTCGATTCTTGCAGGTACTGGACTAGCTGGTCTGATTGCTGGTACGTTGCGTGCATACCCGCCTCGAAGGAGATCCCCGTGACCGAATCCGTGACCATCGGTGTCATCGGCTGTGGCAGTGTCGCCCAGAACGCCTACCTTCCGCTCATCGTGAACCTGCGCTCGCAGGGCAAGGTGGCGTCGATCGTGGGCTGCGACCTCGACCCCTCACGACTGGAGATCGTGCAGCAGCGGTTCGGCGTCGATCGGGTCACCGTCGACCCGGCCGAGGTCATCGACGACCCGACCGTCGACATCGTGCTCATCCTCACGTCGATGACCGAGCACGGGTCGCTCACCATCCGCTCCCTCGAGGCGGGCAAGAACGTGCTCGTCGAGAAGCCCATGGCCGTGACCCTCGAAGAGGGGCGGCGCGTGCTGGCGGCAGCCGACGCCGCTCCCGGCCGGCTCGTGTGCGCCCCGCACGTGCAGCTGAGCCCCGACTACCAGCAGATGTACGCGGCCGTCGCCGAGGGCAAGGTCGGCCGGCCGCTTCTGGGTCGCGCCCGCTACGGCTGGGACGGACCCGACTGGAGCGCCTGGTTCTACGCGCCCGGCGGGGGACCCCTCTTCGACCTCGGTGTCTACAACGTGACCTCCCTCACCGGGCTCCTCGGCCCCGCGTCGAAGGTCACGTGTCTGTCGACGCTGACGCGCCCGGAGCGCGTCGTGGCCGGAGAGATGATCCGCGTCGAGACCGATGACACCTTCCAGATCGTGATCGAGCACGCATCGGGGGCCCTGTCGACCGTGACGACCGCGTTCGGCATGCAGAAGTACCGCGGAGCGGCGGTGGAGGTGTACGGCCTCGAGGGCACCATCCAGCTCATGGGCGACGACTGGGCGCCCGCCGGCCTGGAGTACTGGGCCAACGAGGTGGGTGCATGGCAGCTGATCGAGAGCGCCAGCTCCTACTGGCCCTGGACCGATGGCCTCGCCCACCTCGTCGACTGCGTGTTGCGGGACGAGGAGCCCTATACCCGACCCGACCAGGCCTTCCACGTACTCGAGATCATGCTCGCAGCCATGCGGGCCGCGGAAAGCGGGCAGACCCAGCACATCGAGAGCACCTTCGAGCCCCGTCCCCCGCGTCCGCGTGCGCGTCGCGGCGACGCCCATCGCGTGCACGACCGCGTCCACGAAGACGCGCAGTAGAGCACCACCCGCACCCGAGAACCACACACCACCCGCACCCGAGAGCCACACTCACCTGAGACGACGGAGTTTCGCAATGAAGTCATGGAAGTTCGCTGCCGTAGCCGTGCCGCTGACCGCGGTCCTCCTGGCCGGCTGCGCGCCCGGCGGCACCGCGGCGCCCGCCCCCACCAGTGATGGCGACGTCGTCACCGATCCGGCGAAGATCGGCACCGCGACCGTCACGGTGCTCGACACCTTCACCGATGCGCAGTCGCCGATCGGCCGATGGATGGACGCGGTGGTCAGCTCATTTGAAGACGAGTACCCCGACATCACCATCGAGCGCACGAGCGAGAGCGGCAACGACGTGAACTCCACGCTGCGACTGCGCCTGTCGGAGGCGACGTCTCCCGACATCGTCCCCGCCAACCAGGGCTGGTCGGGGGTCGGCGACCTGGCATCCAGTGGGCTGTTGCTCAACCTCGACGCCTACTCCGAGGCCTACGACTGGGCGGGGAACCTGCCCGACACGATCCTGCAGCAGAGCATGGCGAGCGCCGACGGCAAGAACATCGGGCAGGGCAGCCTCTACGGCATGCCCATCAACCAAGGCGCGTTCGTGACGGTGTTCTACAACCGCGCGATCCTCGAGAAGCTCGGCCTCGAAAAGCCTGAGACCTACGACGACTTCACCGCAGCATTGAAGACCGCCAAGGATGCCGGAGAGGTGCCGATCGCGCTGGGGACCCAAGACGGCTGGCCGGCCTCGGCCACGCTGCTCGCCCTGCAGGCCTCGATCGGTGACGGCCAGGCCATCCGCGACTTCGTCTTCGCCAAGGGAGCGGACGCTGCGGCATCCGGTCTCGAAGACGCGGCGACCGTCTACCAGGAATGGGTCGACGCGGGGTACTTCACGCCCGACTTCGCGGGCGTGCCGAGCTCGGACGCACTGCAGGACTTCGTCGAGGGGAAGGGGCTCTTCACCTTCTGGTACTCGGGATTCCTCCCGTTCGCCGACCAGGCGCAGGGCGACGGGTTCGGCCAGTTCATCCTGCCTCGCCGTGACGGCGGAGCGCTGACCGCCGTCGGCTCGGCATCGCAGAACTTCTCCGTCGCCGCGAACACGCAAGAGCCGGACGCGGCCGCGCTGTTCCTGAACTGGATGGCGAGTGCGACGGCCGGTCAGGCGGCCATGGACAACCAGATCATCCCGATGTTCGGGTCGTTCCAACCCGACACCGACTCCCCGATGCTCAACGACGGCATCGAGTCGCTCAACGCCGTCACGGCCGCCAACGGCTACCTGCCCTACTTCGACTGGGCGACGCCGACCATGCTCGATGCGCTCACCGTCAACCTGCAGAGGATGTTCGACGGGCAGGGCACGCCCGCCGATCTCGTCGCCGCCGCACAGGCCAACGACGACGAGTTCCGCGCCACGAAGTGAGCCGACCGGTGATCACGACGGGGGCACCGGCGGGGGAGGAGAGGCGCACCCGACGCTTCGCTCCCTCCCCCGCCGGAGGCGCGCGCCGTGCCGCGCGCCTCCGGCGGGGCGCCGTCGCGTGGATGTTCCTCGTGCCGGCCCTCGTCCTCTACGCGTTCGTAGTCATCGTCCCGACCGTGCAGAGCGTGTGGTTCTCGCTGTTCCGCTGGAACGGCGTCGGGCCTTCGACCTGGGTGGGGCTGGGGAACTACGCCGACTTCGCCGGTGACCCGCTCATCGGCGAAGCCCTGTCGCACACCGCGGTGATGGTGGTCTTCTTCGCCGTGATCCCCATCGCCCTCGGACTACTGTCGGCGGCGCTGCTCTCGCGGCGCCGCACGCGGGCAACCGGGTTCTTCCGCTCGGTGATCTTCCTCCCGCAGGTGCTCACCTCGGTGGTGATCGTGGTCATCTGGCGCCAACTGTTCTCACTCGACGGAGCGGTCAACTCGGCGCTGCGCGCGGTCGGACTCGGCGACCTGGCACAGCCCTGGCTCGGCAGCTTCACCCTCACCCTTCCCGTGCTCGCGCTCGCCGGCACCTGGACGACGATGGGCCTGTGCATGCTGCTGTTCGTCTCCGGAGCCGGCAACATCCCGGTGGAGCTCTACGAAGCGGCGCGCATCGACGGTGCGGGAGCGGTGCGTGAGTTCTTCTCCGTCACTCTTCCGGGACTGATTCCGCAACTCGCGGTCGCCCTGACCCTCACGCTCATCGGCGCCCTGCGCGTGTTCGACCTCGTCTGGCTCACCACCCGCGGTGGGCCCGGCACCTCGACCATCACCCCGGCGGTGCTTCTGTACTCCAAGGCGTTCACGCAGCAGGATGTCGGGGGCGCGGCCGCGATCGGAGTCACTCTCGCGGTGCTGTCGCTGCTCGTCTCGGTCGTCGTCGTGCGCATCACCGACAGGGCCTCGTCATGATCTCCCGCCGCGAACGCATCCTGAACCTCGCCGTGCTCCTGTTCATGGCGGGAGTCGTGCTCATCCCGATCGGCCTGCTCGTGTTGTCGGCGCTGAGCCCCACCCCCAACGGTCGGCCCGACCTCGCCGATCTCCGCTGGGAGAACTTCGTCATCGCGTGGCAGCAGTCCGACTTCGGATCGCACCTCACGGTGAGCCTCACCATCAGCCTCGCAGTCGTGGCGATCACCCTGGTCGTCACCCCGCTGGCCGCGTACGGACTCGAGGTGCTGCGGGCACCCGGTCATCGTTGGGTGTTCCTCGTGTTCCTCGCGGGCATCATGATCCCGCTGGAGGGGATCATCGTGCCGCTGTACTTCACGATGCGCTCCACTCCGTTCGCCAGCACCGTCATCGCGCTGATCATCGCCCACGCCGGGCTGAGCGTCAGCTTCGGCGTGTTCTGGATGCGGGCGTCTTTCCGCGCCGTGCCGGGCGGCATCATCGAGTCGGCGATGCTCGACGGCGCCGGCCCCGTTCGCGTGCTCCGCAGCATCGTGCTGCCGTTGACGACTCCGGCCGTGATCACGCTGGGGCTGCTGACCTTCATGTGGACGTGGAACGACTACTTCCTGGCCTTCGTCCTCGTCAACAACCCGGACCACCTACCGGTGACCGTGGCGCTGGGCAGCTTCTCCAACAAGTACACGACCCAGTACAACCTGATGTCGGCGGCGGCGATCCTCGTCGCCCTGCCGATCGTCGTGCTCTACGTCGCCTTCCAGCGCCGGTTCATCGAAGGCGTGCTGTCGGGCGCCGTCAAGGGCTGACCGGGTGACGATCGTCTTGGCGCTGGGGGCGGCGCTCGCCTACGGCGCCGCCGACTTCCTCGGAGGATTGGCCTCCCGCACCCGCTCCGCCATCGCAGTGGCGGCCGTGAGTGCCGGCGTCGGCATCGTGATTTTCGCGCTGCTGGCGGTGGCCGTGCCGGGCGCTGGCTCCGCCGCGGCGATCGGTGCGGGCGCGGCGTCGGGGGCGGCGGGAATGACCGCGGTGGCTTGCCTGTATCGGGCGCTCGCGATCGGGCCGATGGTCCTCGTTGCTCCCCTGACGGCGGTCGTGTCCGGCGCAACCCCGGTGGTCTGGGCGATCGCCCACGGTGACCGGCCGGGACCGGTTCACACGGCGGGCCTGTTCGTCATTCTCGTCGGTGCGGCCCTCATCGCAGGGACGCCCGGCACTGCCACGTCGGGAAGTCGCCGCAGGAGTCTCCCGCTCGCCGCTCTCGCGGGGATCCTCTTCGGTGCGCTCTACATACTCCTCGCACAGGCACCGGCCGACTCAGGCGTCCTGCCGCTGCTCAGCAATCGCGTCACCGGCTTCGTCGTGCTGGCGGGCGCAGTCGGGTTCCGCCTCGTTCATCGCGGATCGAATGTGCGCGCTGGGCGCCATTCCGCTTCGCGGCCCGTGGCGGCGGGGCTCGCGACGGCCGCGGTGGTGGGGATCCTCGACGCCACGGCGAACGCGCTCTACCTCTGGGCGGTGCGCGACGGCTCTCTCGCCGTCGTCGCGGTGCTCGTGTCGCTGTACCCCGCCGGTACCGTCGCGCTGTCCGCCGTGCTCCTCGGCGAGCGGATCCGGTGGCTGCAGGGGATGGGCGTCGCAGTGGCTTTCGCCGGAGTCGTGCTGCTTGCCGTCTGACCCCGTCAGCGGGGGTCGTCTCCCGAGGAAAGCTCGAGCGCCACCTTCTTCTCCAGTACCACGATCGCCTCGTCCGACAGGGAGATGAGCCCGTCCAGCTCCGCTCGCGCGCGGCGGTAGGCGGTGTGCCGCTCGGCCGGGGACGCCGAACCGTCGGTGGCGACGGCGAGGAGCTGTTTGGCGGTCGCGAGGCGCTTGCGCTCCGCGTCGCTCAATCCGCTCGTGCGCTGGCGTCGCGCATCGCGTTCGGCCAGATCGAAGGCCACCTCGTAGTCGGTGACCGCGGTGCGGTACTCGGTCACCTGGTCGGGCGTCACTTTGGCGGTCACCGAGGCGGGCCGGGCGGCATCGGCCACCTTCTTGGCCTTGAGGAAGGCCGCCGTCAGCGGCTGCCGTCCGTCGCTCATCGTCGGGAAGTCGATGAGCTTGGCGACATCGAGCTCGTACTCGAGCCAGCGCGCGGTGACGGCGTCGTGCGCCGCGAACAGCTTCTCCAGTTGGTCGGGCATCGGCGAGGGGCGCGTGATCGGCTTCGGCTCCGATGCGACCGCCACCGGGTTGGTGCGCGCGGCGACCTGAGCCGCCTTGAGCTCGCCCTTCGCGCGGATCATCTCGAGCCGGCGTTCGTGGCGCCGGGTCGCGAGCGTGTCGAGACGCTTGATCGCGCCACCGGCCACGGCGGCGAGGGGGAACACGAGCCACCAGTAGTTCCCGGCGAACTGGAAGAACTCCTGCACCGCTCGACCCTACCGCTCTTCGTGTGGTTCGTCGGGGTCGTCGGGCCGCGTTCTGCGGTCGCGAGCCCGGGCCTCGAACGCGGCGGCGGCGCTTTCGGCCGCGCGGGTCACGGCCTCGGCCGACCGCGCGGCCAGCTCCTGTGCCATCGTCTGCCAGTGCGCGGCGTCGCCCCAGAGGGGAAACGCGTCGGGCCGTGTGCGGGTCTCGCCGTCGGGGCGAGCGTCTCCCGGCGACCGGGCGCCGGACCCGGCAGGCGCGGTGCCCCCGGTGCGCGCCTGGCGCCAGGCCTCTGCCTCGGCCGCCGCGAATGCGCGCTCCCACCGCCGCACGGCGGCGCGATACGCCGAGAAGTCCGCCGCCGACATGCTCTGCCCGGTGGGGCGCAGGCGCTGGGCCTCCTCCCGAGCGAGGAAATGCGCGGCGATCACCGGGTGGCGCGCATCGCTCATGGCGGGGAAGGCGAGGGCCTTGGCGGCGTCGGTCTCGTACTCCATCCAGCGCGCCGTGAGCGCGTCGTGCTCGGCCATCGTCTGCGCGAGCGGATACGCGGACCGCGGCGTGGATGCCGTGGCGCGCGTCGCTCGCGCGGCGCTCACCCGGGCCCGCGCGGCACGGACCGCGGCCACGGCTGCGCGCGCGTCGCGCTGCGTCTGCTGCAGGGCTCGACGGGCGGTCGACACCTCCGACGTCGTCGCACGGGCCGCGGTGCGATCGGCCTGCACGCGGGCGAGTTCGGCGCGGGCGACCTTCGCGTCGCCGCGCGCGACGGTCAGCTGCCGACGGGCTTCGCGGAGCTCGTGCCGCGCGGCGTCGTAGCCCAGACGGCGCTGACGAGCCGTGCGCCGGCCGCGCACACCGACCCAGCCGAGGGCGCCGGCACCGATCGCGCTCGGCGCGATCCACCAGAACTCGGCCACCGTCGTCCAGACGAGCGGGTCCACCCCCTCATGCTAACGAGGCTCGGAGCGAGGGGAGCGTGACCAGGCTTTTGCGATAAGCCACATAGCTATGTACCATAGCCTTATGATTGAATCGGGCCAGACCCGCCATCTTCCCCTCTCGCAGGGTCGTATCGCGTACGAGATCAGCGGAGACGGTCCTCTCGTCGTGCTCTCTCCGGGCATGGGCGAACTCCGCTCCACGTACCGGCTGCTGGTTCCTCGCCTGGTGCGGGCGGGACTCCGGGTGGTCTCCGTCGACCTTCGCGGCCACGGTGACAGCGACGCGACCTTCGCGCAGTACGGCGACAGCCCCACGGCGCAGGATCTCGGCGCTCTGATCGAGCACCTCGGGGAGCCGGCCGTCGTCGTCGGAAACTCCATGTCTGCCGGCGCCGCGGTCATCCTGGCGGCCGAGTCGCCCCGGCTGGTGCGCGGCCTCGTTCTGACCGGCCCCTTCGTGCGTCCTCCGACCGTCCACCCCGCGATGGCACTCGTGTTCCGGATCCTGACGGCTCGGCCGTGGGCCGCCGTCACGTGGAACGCCTACCTTCCCCACCTCTACGCCGGCGACCTGCCGGCCGACTTCGCGCAGTACCGCGCCGCCGTGCGCGACGCCTTGCGCCGCCCCGGGTACGCGCGCGCATTCTCCCGCACCACCCGCGCCGATCACGGCCCGGCCGAGCGTGCACTCGCCGCCGTGCACGCTCCTTCGCTCATCGTCATGGGGGAGAACGACCCCGATTTCCCCGACCCCCGTGCCGAGGCCGAGTGGATCGGTTCCGCGCTCGCCGGCCGTGTGGTCATGGTCCCTCGCGCCGGCCACTACCCCCACGTCCAGCAACCGGACGTCACGGCGGACGCGATCATCCACTTCATCGAGGAGGAGCTGCACCGTGCCTAGGGCAGGACTCAGCCGATCCGTCGTGATCGAGCGGGCGGCACAGATGCTCGACGACCCCGATCTCGGCTCTCTCAGCCTGGCGCTGGTCGCCGAGAGCTTCGGCGTGAAAGCCCCCTCGCTCTACAAGCACGTTCAGGGGCTCGCTGATCTCCACCGCGGAGTCGCCGTGCGCGCGAAGGAGGACCTGGCGGCGGTCCTGGCGGGCGCGGCCGTGGGGCGTGCGTCTGCCGACGCAGTGCGGGCGATGGCCGACGCGTATCGTTCGTGGGCCCTCGCGCATCCGGGGCAGTACCCGTTGACGACTCGGGCGCCCGTCCCCGGGGACGCGGACGACGAGACGGCGTCGGAGCGCCTCGTCGAGCTCGTCTCGGTCATTCTCCGTGGGTTCGACCTCGGCTCGGATCAGCTCGTCGACGCCACGCGGTTCTTGCGCTCCGCCCTCCACGGGTTCGTCTCGCTGGAGACAGGCGGCGCCTTCGAGCTGCCGATCTCCACGGACGACAGCTTCGTCCGTCTCGTCGACGGCGTCATCCTCGCACTGGAGGCGTGGTCGTCGCGCTGACCGCGTCGTGCGGCGTGCGTCAGCCGAAGATCAGGGCGAGGACGGTGGATCCCCCACCGACGAGGATCAGGGAGACGATCACCACCCAGGCGACGATCCGGGTCCGCCGGGTGCGGGCGGCGTTCATGCCTTCGTACTCTGCGTCGTCGGACATCGCTCTCTCCTGTCGTGTGACCGAGCGCGTCAGTGCGCGGGCTCTTCGATCACGGTGCCGAAGGCGGCGGGAAGCGTCGCGCGCGAACGCTCACGCAGCTCCGACACCGGCAGCGTGAAGACGTCCTGCACCTCGAGGGCAGACTCCGCGGTCGCGGGGGCGTCGGTGACACCGATCCGCAGCACGGGGTATCCGCGGCCCTCGCACAGTCCGCGGAACTTGACGTCCTCTTCGCGGGGTACCGACACGATGACGCGGCCGGTCGACTCGCTGAAGAGGGCCGTGGCGGCGTCGACGCCGTCGCGCTCCATGATCTCGCGCAGCCAGACACGGGCGCCGACACCGAAGCGCATGACGCCCTCGGCGAGGGCCTGTCCGAGGCCACCGGCCGAGAGGTCGTGCGCCGAGGAGATGAGCTCCTGCTGCGAGGCCGCGTGGATCAGCTCGGCGAGCTTCTTCTCCTGAGCCAGGTCGACCGCCGGCGGCCGGCCGCCCAGGTGCCCGTGGACGGTGTCGGCCCACGCCGAGCCGCTGAGCTCGGTGGCCGTCACGCCGAGCAGGTAGATGTTCTCGCCGGCGTCCTGCCACCCCGACGGGATGCGGCGTGCCACGTCGTCGATGATCCCGAGGACGCCCACGACGGGGGTGGGGAAGATCGGCTGATCGCCGGTCTGATTGTAGAAGCTGACGTTGCCGCCGGTCACCGGAACGCCCAGCTCGAGGCACGCATCGGCGAGGCCGTCGACGGCCTGTCCGAACTGCCACATCACCTCGGGGTTCTCCGGGCTGCCGAAGTTGAGGCAGTCGGTGACCGCGGTGGGCACCGCGCCGCTGACGGCGACGTTCCGGTACGCCTCGGCGAGGGCGAGCTGCGCGCCCGCGTACGGGTCGAGCTGGCAGAAGCGGCCGTTGCAGTCGGTGGCGATCGCGAAACCGAGGCCCGACTCCTCGTCGACGCGGATCATGCCGGAGTCGTCGGGGAAGCTCAGGGCGGTGTTGCCCATGACGTAGCGGTCGTACTGGTTGGTGATCCAGGATGTGTCGGCGAGGTTCGGGCTGCCCAGGAGCTGCAGGAACTGGTCGCGCAGCTCGTCGGGGTCGTCGGTACGCGGGAGGGCGGCCGCCGAGTCGTCGCGCAGCGCGTCGATCCAGGTGGGGTAGGCCACCGGGCGCTCGTAGACCGGGCCGTCCACGGCGACGGTCGAGGG
The DNA here is from genome assembly GCF_001620065.1 of Microbacterium sp. TNHR37B. GTDB lineage: Bacteria > Actinomycetota > Actinomycetes > Actinomycetales > Microbacteriaceae > Microbacterium. The sequence goes on along the minus strand of NZ_LQGV01000003.1, from coordinate 879,742 downwards.
ATCGACGTCGACGATCTGCTCGCCGTGCCAGAAGATCTGCAGGCGTCCGTCGCCGGTGACCTCGCCCAGCACGCTCGTCTCCACCTGCCACTTCTCGGTGACGGCGAGGAAGGCGTCGAGCTTCTCGGGAGCGACGATCGCCATCATCCGCTCCTGGCTCTCGCTCATGAGGATCTCCTCCGGCGTGAGCGACGGGTCGCGCAGGAGGACGTTCTCGAGGTCCACGCGCATCCCCGATCCGCCGTTGGCGGCCAGCTCGCTCGTGGCGCACGAGATGCCCGCGGCCCCGAGGTCCTGGATCGCCTCGACGAGCTCGCCCCGGTAGAGCTCCAGGCAGCACTCGATGAGCACCTTCTCGGCGAACGGGTCGCCCACCTGCACCGCCGGGCGCTTGGTGGGACCGCCGTCGGCGAACGTGTCGGAGGCGAGGATCGACGCACCGCCGATGCCGTCGCCACCGGTACGTGCGCCGAAGAGCACCACTTTGTTGCCGGCGCCGCTGGCGTTGGCGAGCTTCAGGTCTTCGTGGCGGAGCACTCCCACCGCGAGCGCGTTGACGAGCGGGTTGCCCTGGTAGACGGCGTCGAACACCGTCTCGCCGCCGATGTTGGGAAGGCCCAGGCAGTTGCCGTAGAACGAGATGCCGCTGACGACGCCGTGCACGACTCGTGCCGTGTCGGGGTTGTCGATGGCGCCGAAGCGCAGCTGGTCCATCACCGCGACGGGGCGGGCGCCCATCGAGATGATGTCGCGGACGATGCCGCCGACACCGGTGGCCGCGCCCTGGAACGGCTCGATGTAGCTCGGGTGGTTGTGCGACTCGACCTTGAAGGTGACCGCCCAGCCCTCGCCCACGTCGACGACGCCCGCGTTCTGGCCCATCCCGACCATGAGGCGCTCGCGCATCTCGTCGCTGACCTTCTGGCCGAACCGGCGCAGGTAGATCTTCGACGACTTGTAGGAGCAGTGCTCGCTCCACATCACCGAGTACATCGCCAGCTCGCCGCTGGTGGGGCGGCGGCCGAGGATCTCGCGGATGCGGTCGTACTCGTCGGGCTTGAGGCCGAGCGCCGCGTACGGCTGCTCCTTCTCCGGCGTCGCGAGGGCGTTGTCGACGGTGTCTGCGACAGCAGAGGGAACGGGGGTGCTCACGCGGCTGAACTCCAAGACTCGGGATGCCGGCGGGGGATCACCCACAGTCTAGTTGGGAGGGTGGTGGTCGCCGCGCGGTCGGCCTAGGGTCGTCGCCATGACCGGACTCACCCCGTATCTCCACTTCGCCGGCACCGCCCGAGAGGCCCTCACCTTCTACCGCGACGTCTTCGGCGGGGAGCTCCTCCTCCACACGTTCGCCGACTTCGGACGCGAGGACGGACCGGACGACGCGATCGCCCACGGGATGCTCCGCGGATCCGTGGAGCTCTTCGCCGCGGATGCCGCCGCCGATGAGCCCGCGGTCCGCGTGGAGGGCGTGCTGTTCTCGCTCCTCGGGACGGCGGAGCCGCCGGAGCTGGAACGCTGGTTCGCCGGACTGTCGGAGGGGGGACACGTGATCGACCCCCTCGCCCTCAAGCCGTGGGGAGACCACGACGGTCAGGTGCGCGACCGCTTCGGGCTCACCTGGCTCATCGGCTACACCGGCTGATCGCCTCCTGCCGCAGCGCCGTCCACGGGGGCGAGACCGTCTCCACATGGCGAGCGGGAACCCATCCGCTGCCGTGCGCGGCGGTGAGGAAGACGAACGCGGGCCATTCGGTGTCGCGTTCGCCGACCGTGACGCGCTCACCGGGGGTGCGGCGGGCGGTCGGGGGTCTCGTGGTCTGCGGTCACCAGGAATCGCATGGACCGTTCCTGTCACCCGTCGGCCTCGCGCCGCATCCGTCAGGCGGTCGGCGGATCGTCGTCGATGACGCCGATCCCGATGGCGCGGTGGCTCGGCTCGTCGCCGCCGGTCGCGGCGGGCGCGGGGGAAGTCGGTTCCTCGCCGGGGTCTTTCTCCGTACTGGGCTCTTCCAGTTCCTCGGTCGAGGGCAGTTGCTCGTCGCTCTCGGTCGTGTCGTCGGCGGGCGCCTCGTCGATGGCCGCGTCGCGGCTATCGTTCTCGTCCTGCGGCTGTGATGTGGGATCGGACACGGGTGTTCCTCTCGTCATGCCCGTGCCGTGACCGGCCCGGGACCTCTACTCCACCGTGGCGCTGCCGCCGCGCTCGGGGAACCGGGTTGACAGGGAGGTGTCGGGGGGTCGGCGTACGGTCGGGGCATGGACCGGACGGCGTTGGAGGAGCGATTGCATGCGCTCGACGCGCAGCTCGCGCGCCTCGATGCCGACGCCGCGTCGCTCCGCGAGGCGCGCGCCGAGGCTACGGCCGACGACGAGCACGACCCCGAGGGCTCCACCTTGTCGGGTGAGTGGCAGCGGGTGGAAGCCCTGCGCGCCGGGGCTGAGCGCGAGCGCGTCGACGTCGTGGCGGCGCTGGTTCGCATGGACGAGGGGACGTACGGCGTGTGCGTGCGGTGCGGCAACCCGATCCCCGCGGCCCGCCTGGAGGCGCGGCCGATGGCGACGATGTGCGTCGCCTGCGCCTCCGCGGCCTGACCTCCGCGGCGTGTGCGACCTATCGCGCAGGGCGCGTCAGACCCCGTCGGTGTCGTCGGCGACGGTGCGGAGCGCTGACATGGCGGCGGTCTCCAGATCGGCGATCTTCTCGAGCTCTCGCGACGCCTCCGCCAGATGCTTCTGATCGCCCGTCGCCCCGGCACGTTCGAGAAGGCGGGCGACGTCGGTCCACAGGAGCGCGGACTCTGCGAAGGCGTCGCGCCCTGTGGCGATCGCGGTGGCATTGTCGCCGGCGGGGAGCAGCTCGTGGATCTCCGTCAGGAAGTCGCGGTAGAGGTTGCGGAACAGTGCTCCCCCCGTGCCCGCGCGTTCCATGAGGGTGGCCATCGTTGCGAGATCCTGCGGCGGATCCTCCACGCGTCCGAACAGCGAGCGGACGCGGACCGCTGCCGTGCGGATGCCGCGGTGCCCGAGGTTGGCGATCGGGGGAGCGAGGAACTCCCGCGCGCACGCCGCCGTGGCCTGCAGTGCGGCGGGGAGGGGAAGCTCCGTCGTGGCGGGCGCGTCTCCCGTTCCCAGGGTGAAGGAGCGATGCCGGGCCGACATCGGCCCCCGAGCCGCCCGCGCCCGTTCCAGCGATGCTCTGCTCGTGCGCACGCGACCGCCTTGCTGCGCCGTGTCGATCAGATACGCAGTCGTGTCGTCGTAGCCGTACATCGCGACGATGTGCCCGGCGAAATGCACGCGCGACGTGAAGTAGTCGAGGTCGTGGCTGTCGAGTTGGAGCCCGACGGGGACGCCTGCGTCGATCGCGGTCGTCACGTTGTCCCACGCCTTGCGTGGCGAGCCCGTCTCCTGCACACGGAGATCGAGTCCCAGCCGCGACGCGAGGTTCTCGGTCAGCGCGAAGGGCTTCACCCGGCCGCCCAGGAACGGCAGGGCTTGCCGTGCGGAGTCCCAGTAGATGAACGAGAGTCCGCCGCCGAGGCCGAAGAGTGCCGGCTCGGAGAGGTCAACCCCCGCGGCGGTCAGGAGCACGCCGAGGGTCGTGGTCTCGCAGTGGACTCCGCCGTCGTGCGGGAGGCCTGCCACGACGGTCGTCTCCGAACCCCGGGACGCCGGGGAGTCCGAGGCGGTCATCGGTTCACCGCGACGCGCTGCGCGAGCCACGCCCTCTCCGCCTCGAGAAGGGCGAGCGAGAAGGAGAACACCTCCGCGGCGGCGGGCGGCAGCGGCGCCTGCGCCGCGCGGGCCTGTTCGACGCCGGCGAGGCGCGTGTCGATCTCCGCCAGCCGCGTCGCGAGGGCGTCGCGGTAGGTCTGCTCCGGGAGGAGGGAGAGGTTCGCGAGCCCGGTGAGGAACGGATGCGCCACCGGTCGGTCGTGTGCGACGAGCGCGATGGTCTGTGCCGCCGCTGCTTCGCGTCCGGCGGTGGTCGGTCGGAACACCCGTCGTGCTCGTGCGCCTCCGTCCGGCTCGTCGGCGGCGACCAGTCCGCGGCGTTCCAGCTTGCCGAGGACGTAATAGATCGAGGAGAAGCCGATCTCGGCCCAGCGCCGGATGCCGCGCTGCTCGATCGTCTGCTCCACTTCGTAGCCGTGCTGAGGACGTTCGATGAGGAGCCCCAGGATCGTGAGCTCGGTGATGGTGAGGTCCACGCCGATACTCTAGCACTAGAGTATCGGCGGCCCCACGCCGATCGGAACGCTGTCACGCGACACCTCTTGACACTCTCGTGCTCGCGTCGTAACGTACAACCAAATGGTTGTACAAAGTGATGCCTCAAGAGACGAGCTGACCGATGACGAGATCGACCGCGTCTTCCACGCTCTGGCCGCGACCACCCGTCGCGACATCCTGCGCCGCACGATCGATGCCGAGCAGTCAGTGTCGGCCCTCGCCGCGCACTACGACATGTCCTTCGCCGCCGTGCAGAAGCACGTCGCGGTGCTCGAAGCCGCGGAGCTCATCGTCAAGCGGGCCGAGGGCCGCGAGCGCCTCGTGCGGGCGGACCCGGTCATGATCGCCCGCGCCCGCACGCTCCTCTCTCGGTACGAAGACCTCTGGCGCGCTCGTATCGACCGACTCGACGACCTGCTCGCCGAGCCCGAACACCCCTGACCTCCTCCCACCCATCCACCAAGGAGACCCACATGCCCGTCACCGACATCAGCACCGATGCTGAGAACCTCACCATGACCTTGACCGCCGACTTCGCCGCCCCGGTGGAGCGTCTGTGGCGGGCGTTCACCGACCCGCGGCAGCTGGAGCGCTTCTGGGGTCCTCCCGGCTGGCCGGCGACCTTCACGGCGTTCGACCTCACCGTGGGTGGCCGCGCGGATTACCACATGACCAGCCCGCGCGGGGAGTCGTCGCGCGGCTCGTGGGAGTTCACCGCGATCGACGCGCCGTCGTCGTTCGAGGTGCTCGACTCGTTCGTCGGCGAGGACGGCCAGCCCCTCGACGGCTTCCCCTCCATGCGCATGGTCTTCTCCTTCGACGCCACCGCCGACGGGTCGCGGCTCACGAACGTCACGTACTTCACCTCGCTCGAGGCGCTGGAGCAGACGGTCGCGATGGGGGCGATCGAGGGCTCGCGGATGGCGATGGACCAGCTCGACGCCGTGCTGCTCGACCTGCGTGCCTACGCGCAGGGCAAGGGGACACGGACCGAGCTCCTCGACGACCAGCACGTGCGGATCACGCGTCTGGTCGAAGGTCCGCGGGAGCTCGTGTGGCGCGCCCACCACGAGCCGGAGCTGCTGCAGAAGTGGCTGCTGGGTCCCGACGGGTGGCAGATGGTCGAGTGCGAGGTCGGCGACACCTACCGGTACGTGTGGCAGCAGGGTGAGGACGAGTCGACCCGATTCGGGTTCGAGGGCGAGACCGTGCTGAGCGAGCCGACGTGGCGGGCGGTCACGACCGAGAAGATGATCGGGATGGAGGGTCCGTCGACCCTCAACGATCTGCAGCTGTACGAAGAGGACGGGGCGACCCTGCTCACCCTCCTCATCGAGTATCCGGACAAGGAGACGCGCGACATGATCCTCGCGACGGGCATGACCGACGGCATGGAAGCCTCCTATGCCCGCCTGGAGGCCGCGATCGCCTGAGGTCACCTCCCTCCGGCCCCGCGTGGGCGATGCCGGGGCGCCAGGGGTGAGCCGCTGGCGCTACCGGCGCTCCTCGTGGTCGTGGTCGTGGTCGGAGTCGTGGTCGTCGAACAGCATCCCTGCGGACGTTGCGCAGGCGTCGCCCCGCCAGGCCTCGACCCCCTCGCGGATGGCGAAAGCGGCGATGACCAGGCCGGCGACCGCGTCCGCCCACCACCATCCGAAGAGACTGTTCGCGATCAGCCCCAGGAGCACCGCTGCCGAGAGGTACGTGCAGATGAGGGTCTGCTTCGAGTCGGCGATCGCACTGGCCGACCCGAGTTCGCGGCCGGCCCGGCGTTCCCAGAGGGACAGGAAGGGCATGATCACAACGCTCAGGGCCGTGAGGACGATCCCGACCGTCGAATGCTCGACACCGCCTCGACCGGCCAGAGCGAGCCCGGAGGCGAGCGTCACGTACGCAGCGAGAGCGAAGAACGCGAGGGCGATGACGCGCAGCGTTGGCCTCTCCCATCGGTCCGGGTCGCGTCGCGTGAACTGCCATGCGACGGCGGCGGCTGACAGGACCTCAATGGTCGAGTCCAGCCCGAATCCGATCAGCGCCGCCGACGACGCCGCTGTTCCCGCAGCGATCGCGACGACGGCTTCGATCACGTTGTAGGCGATCGTCGCGCTGACAATCCACCGGATGCGGCGGCGGAGCGCGTCCCGCCGGTCTCCAGCGTGGAGCGAGGCGGTCGTCATGCGCAGGTGCAGGTCTCCCCGGCGCAGCAGCCGGGCTCGACGTAGAGAACGACTCGCAGCAACTCGTCCAGGGCGGGGGCGAGGTGGGCGTCCGCGAGCCGGTACCAGGTGCGTCGTCCGTCGGGCACCGCCTGGACGAGGCCGCAGCCACGCAGGCACGCGAGCTGATTCGACATGACCTGTCGGGAGACTCCGAGTGCGTCGGCCAGGTCCGAGGGGTACGCCGGGGCTTCTCGCAGGGCGAGGAGCACGCCCAGTCGGGTGTCGTCCGAGAGCGCGTGCGCGAAGCGCGCGAGGGCGGCCGCGTGCGTCGCCGTCACGGAGGCTGTGGTCATGGGTGCAATAGTACAGAAAAACGTGTACTCCGAGGGCGGCCCCCTGCGCCGCGCGCGCTCACGGATCGAGGACGAGACGGTACCCCATCCCCTGCTCGGTGCGCAGGTGGCGAGGTGCGGAGGGGTCGGCTTCCAGCTTCTTGCGCAGCTGCGACAGATAGAGCCGCAGGTATCCGGAGTCGGCGACCTGATCCGTTCCCCAGATGTCCTTGAGCAGGGTCTGTCGGGTGACGAGGGCTCCCGCATTCCGGGCCAGGAACTCCAGGATGCGCCACTCCGTCGGCGTGAGGTGCACAGGCTCGCCGGATCGCGTGACCTGGGTCGCGGCGAGGTCGACGACCACGTCGCCGAAGCGCACGACCGGCGCGCCCTCGGGCGAACCGACCCGACGGCGGGCGAGGGCCCGGAGCCGGGCCAACAGTTCGTCGATCTGGAACGGCTTGGTGACGTAGTCGTCGGCTCCGGCGTCGAGAGCGTCGACCTTGTCGGCGGAGCCGGTGCGGCCCGAGACGACCAGGATCGGGGCATCCGTCCAGCCGCGGACAGCCTGGATCACGCGGACCCCGTCGAGCTTGGGCATCCCGAGGTCGAGCATGATGAGGTCGGGTGCGCTGCTTCCCGCCGCGGCGACGGCCTCGGCGCCGTCGGCCGCGGCGACCACGTCGTACCCGTGCACGGCGAGAGTGATGCGGAGGGCGCGCACCAGCTGGGGATCGTCGTCGGCGATGAGGATCTTCACCGTGTCACCTCGGGCTTCTGCTCCGCCACCGGCAGCGTGACGACCATCGTCAGCCCTCCGCCGGGGGTGTCTTCGGGCGTCAGTGTGCCGCCCATACCCTCGGCGAATCCGCGGGAGAGCGCAAGCCCCAGTCCCAGACCCGTGGAGTTGTCGGTGTCGCCCAGGCGCTGGAACGGCGCGAACGCGTCGTCGCGGCGCTCGGGCGGCAACCCCGGTCCGTGGTCGACGATGCGGATCTGGGCGGTGGCGCCGAGCCGGCTGGTCGTCAGGCGTACCCGCGTCGCGCCGTCGGGCTCGTGCCGGAGGGCGTTGGAGAGCACGTTGACGAGCACGCGCTGCAGCAGCACGGGATCGGCCACGATCGGCGGCAGGTCATCGTCGAGCGCCAGGTCCACCCGGTCGGGTCCGAGGCCCAGTTCATCGATGGATGCCAGGACGACATCGGCGGCATCCACCGGCGAGAGCGACACGGCCAGGACGCCGGCCTGCACCCGCGAGACGTCGAGGAGGTCGGTGACCAGCCTGGTCAGGGTGGCCAGGCTCTCGTCTGCGGTCTCGAGCAGCTCGGCACGGTCGGCATTCGACAGGTGAGCGCCGCCCGAACGGAGCCCGCCGATCGCGGCGACCGAGGCGGCGAGCGGGCGCCGCAGGTCGTGGCTCACGGCCGACAGCAGCGCGCTGCGCACCTGGTCGGCCTGGGCGAGCACCTCGGCATCCTTTGCCGACTCCTCGAGCCGTCGCTGCGTGAGCGCGGCCTCCAGCTGAGTGACGATGACCTGTAGCAGCCGCCGCTCGGAGGCATCGAGCGGACCGCCGTGCAGTTCGAGGACCGCGTGGTCTCCCACGGGAACCTCCACCGGTGCCGGCCCGCTGTCACCGTCACCCCCGCCAGGCAGGGGCTCGCCGTCGCTCGCGACGGTCTCACCGTCGACGATCAGTCGCACCCCGGCAAGCGAGAACGCCTCTCGGGTGCGGGTGACGAGGGCCGGGAGTGAGCCCTGGCCGCGCAGCACGCTGCCGGCCACGGCGGCGAGCAGTTCCGACTCGGCGGCGCGCCGGCGGGCGGTGCGCGCGGCCCGCGCTGCACGGTCGACGACGACGCTCACCAGCAGAGCGATCACGACGTACAGGATCAGAGCCCAGGCGTGCAGGGGATCGGCCACCGTCACCGTGTACAGCGGATCGACGAAGAAGTAGTCCAGAGTCAGCCCCGACATGATCGCGGCGAACACGGCGGGCCACAGTCCGCCCAGCAGGGCGACGAGCACGACGAGCAGCTGGTAGGCCAGCACGTCGCCGGTGATCGACTCGGGGCTGCGCCCCGCCACGAGCAGCCAGGTCAGCAACGGTCCGCCCACGAGCGCGAGCGCGAACCCGAGCACACGGCGTCGGACGCTGAGGGCAGTGCCCGCCAGTCGTGGCAGGGCCGCACGGCCGCCCGCGGCCGCATGGGTGACGATGTGCACGTCGATGTCGCCCGACGCGCGGATGACGGTGGCCCCGATGCCGGGACCGGTCAGCGCCGCCTGCAGCCGGCCGCGTCTGCTGGCGCCCAGGACCAACTGGGTCGCGTTGACCGACTGGGCGAACTCCACCAGCGCGCGCGGCACATCGCTGCCGACCACCTGGTGATAGGTGCCACCGAGTCGCTCCACGAGCACCCGCTGCTCCGCGAGGGCGCCGGGCGTGTCGGCCCGCAGGCCGTCCTGGCTGTTGACGTGCACGGCGAGCAGTTCGCCGCCGGCGGAGCGCGCGGCGATGCGGGCACCGCGGTGCAGCAGGGTGTCACCCTCAGGGCCACCGGTCAGTGCGACGACCACCCGTTCGCGGGTCTGCCAGGTGCCGGTGATCCCCTGTTCGGCGCGATAGGTGTTCAGCGCACTGTCGACCTCGTCGGCCAGCCACAGGAGAGCGAGCTCACGCAGGGCCGTGAGGTTTCCCAGTCGGAAGTAGTTCGACAGCGCGGCATCGATCCGCTCGGCGGGATAGACGAATCCGGCCGCCAGGCGGTCGCGTAGCGACTGCGGCGCCAGGTCGATCACTTCGACTTGATCGGCAGCGCGCACGACGGCATCGGGCACGGTTTCGCGCTGCGTGATCCCGGTGACCTGCTCCACCACCCCGCCGAGCGACGCGATGTGCTGCACATTGACGGTGGTGATGACGTCGATACCGGCGGCCAGCAGTGCCTCGACGTCTTGCCAGCGCTTCTCGTTGCGGGAACCGGGGGCGTTGGTGTGCGCCAGCTCGTCGACGAGGGCGAGCTGCGGCGCACGCTCGATGACGGCGTCGAGATCCATCTCGTCGAGCGCGACGCCCCGGTGCGCCACCTGCCGCCGGGGCACCTGCGGGAGCCCTTCGGTTTGGGCCGCCGTCGCGGCGCGGCCGTGGGTCTCGACGACCGCGATCACCACGTCGGTGCCCGCTTCGCGCAGCCGACGGCCCTCTTGGAGCATCTCGTACGTCTTGCCGACGCCCGGTGCCGCGCCCAGCAGCACCCGAAGCCTGCCGCGTCTCATGGGATCACCCTACGCACGAGCGCGCCCCCGCACGCTGGTGTCTGCGCTCAGCGGGCATCGGCATCCAGGGCGAGGTTGAGCTCGAGCACGTTGACGCGGGGGTCGCCGAGATAGCCGAGGTCGCGGCCCGTCGTGTGCTCGGCCACCAGGCGCTCCACCGTCGCGGGGTCGAGGCCGCGGGCGGCGGCCACGCGGTCGACCTGGAGCAGGGCGTACGCCACCGAGATGTGCGGGTCGAGGCCGGATGCCGAGGCGGTGACGGCGTCGGCGGGAACGGCATCGGCGGACACGTTCTCCCGCGCCGCGATCAGCGCCTTCCGCTCGGAGATCGCCGCGATCAGGTCGGCGTTCTCCGGCCCCAGGTTCGACCCCGACGACGCGCCGCCGTCGTAGCCGTCGCCCGCCGCCGACGGCCGGCTCTGGAAGTACTGCGGGAGCGCGACGCCATCGGCGTCGGTGAAGGACTGACCGAGATGCGCGGAGCCGACGACGGTGCCCTCGGCGTCGGCGACCAACGAGCCGTTGGCCTGCGAGGGCAGGAACACCTGGCCGACGCCGGTGATCAGCAGGGTGTATCCGAGACCGAGGACGACCGTCGCCACCACCATGGCGCGAACGGCGACCCCTGCGGTGCGGAGGGTGGTACGAATGTGGGACATGAGGGTGATTCCTTCGCGAGGGCGGTTCAGAAGCCGGGGATGACGCTGACGACGAGGTCGATCAGCTTGATGCCGAGGAACGGTGCCACGACGCCCCCGATGCCGTAGACGGCCAGATTGCGGCTGAGGATGCGCGCGGCGCCGGCGGGGCGGTACCGCACTCCCCGCAGCGCCAGCGGGATCAGCACGATGATGATGATCGCGTTGAAGATGATCGCGCTGGTCACCGCCGATGCCGGCGAGCTCAGCTGCATGATGTTCAGCGCCGCGAGACCCGGGAACACCCCCATGAACATCGCGGGGATGATCGCGAAGTACTTGGCGATGTCGTTGGCCAGCGAGAAGGTCGTGAGCGCACCACGGGTGATGAGCAGCTGCTTGCCGATGCGGACGATGTCGATGAGCTTCGTCGGGTCGGAGTCGAGGTCGACCATGTTTCCGGCCTCTTTGGCGGCTGAGGTGCCGGTGTTCATCGCCACGCCCACGTCGGCCTGAGCGAGCGCGGGGGCGTCGTTCGTGCCGTCGCCGGTCATGGCGACCAGGTTGCCGCCGGCCTGCTCGCGGGTGATGAGGGCTAGCTTGTCTTCCGGCGTCGCTTCGGCCAGGTAGTCGTCGACACCGGCTTCGCGGGCGATCGCGGCCGCTGTCAGTGGGTTGTCGCCGGTGATCATGACGGTGCGGATGCCCATGGCGCGCAGCTCGTCGAACCGCTCGCGCAGGCCCTCCTTCACGATGTCCTTCAGGTGCACGACACCGAGCACGCGGCCCTCCAGCGCCACCGCCAGGGGCGTGCCGCCCGCCTGAGCGATCGCGTCGGCGGCAGAGGTCACCTCCGCGCGCACCGTGTCCGGGAGCGCGACCCCTTCGGCATCCCGCCACGCGAGCACCGCGGATGCGGCGCCCTTGCGCACGCGGGTGCCATCGGCGAGGTCGAGCCCGCTCATTCGGGTCTGTGCGGTGAAGGGCACGCTCGTGGCATCGGCGGGAGCGTGGACAGCGACGCCGCGGTCGGCCGCCAGCTCGACGATCGACACGCCCTCCGGCGTCGGGTCGGCCAGCGACGACAGTGCGGCGACATGTGCCAGCTCGCGGGGGTCGACGCCGGTCAGGGGCACGAACTCCGATGCGCGACGGTTGCCGTAGGTGATGGTGCCCGTCTTGTCGAGCAGCAGCGTCGACACGTCGCCGGCCGCTTCCACCGCGCGCCCCGACATCGCCAGGACGTTGCGCTGCACCAGCCGGTCCATGCCGGCGATGCCGATGGCCGACAGCAGCGCTCCGATGGTCGTCGGGATGAGGCACACCAGCAGAGCGACCAGCACCGGGATCGACACCGGCGACGCCGCGTACGAGGCGATCGGGTTCAGAGTGAGCACGACGACCACGAACACGATCGACAGGCTCGCCAGCAGGATGCCGAGGGCGATCTCGTTCGGCGTCTTCTGCCGCGATGCGCCTTCGACGAGCGCGATCATCCGGTCGACGAAGGTCTGCCCCGGCTGCGACGTGATCCGCACCACGATGCGATCGGACAGCACGCGGGTTCCTCCCGTCACGGCAGAGCGGTCACCGCCGGACTCGCGCACGACGGGAGCGGACTCGCCGGTGATGGCCGACTCGTCGACGGTCGCGATCCCGTGGATGATGTCGCCGTCCCCGGGGATGAGCTCGCCCGCGGTGACGACGATCACGTCGCCCAGGGTGAGATCACTCGAGGTCGCCTCGACGGTGGGCGTGTGGAGGGCAGCGACATCCTTGTGGGGGTCGTAGCCGATCACGCGGGTGGCGGGGCTGGTCGCGCGGGTGGTGCGCAGGGCCGAGGCCTGCGCCTTGCCGCGTCCCTCGGCGACCGACTCGGCGACATTGGCGAACAGCACCGTGAGCCACAGCCAGAGGGCGATCCCCCAGGTGAATCCGGGCGGCACGGGGGTGCCCCCCGAGGCTTCGGGACCTCCCAGGAGGGGCTCCGCGATGGCGATGGCCGTCGTCAGTGCGGCGCCGAGCCACACCAGGAACATGACCGGGTTGTGCCACTGTGCGGCGGGATTGAGCTTGCGCGCCGCGCCGGGCAGAGCCTGGAGCAGTTGGCGAGGGCCGAACGAATGCGACGCCGAGGGATTCCGGTGTCCGGCCGATGAGGATTCCGCGGCGGGAGAGAGCGTGGAGGTGGACATGTCAGACGAGTCCTTCTGCGAGGGGTCCGAGGGTGAGGACGGGGAAGTAGGTGAGTGCCGTGACGACGACGGTGACGGCCATCAGGAGGCCGACGAACTGCGGGCGATGGGTGGGGAGGGTCCCGGAAGTGGCCGGAACGCGGTCGCGCGCGGCGAGAGAACCGGCCAGCGCGAGCACGAGCACGATCGGCACGAAGCGGCCCAGCAGCATCGCCACGCCCAGCGCCGTGTTCAGCCACGGGGTGTTCGCGGTGAGTCCGGCGAATGCCGAACCGTTGTTGTTCGCGGCCGACGTGAACGCGTAGAGCAGTTCCGACAGGCCGTGCACACCCGGGTTCCAGATCGAGGTGGCCTCGACATCCGCACGCAGCGTGGGCACGGCGAAGCTCAGCGCGACACCGCCGAGGACGAGAGTGGGGGTGACGAGGATGAACAGGCTCGCGAGGGTGATCTCGCGCGGTCCGATCTTCTTGCCGAGGTACTCGGGGGTGCGGCCGATGAGGAGACCACCGACGAACACGGCGATGATGGCGAGCACCAGCATCCCGTAGAGGCCGGATCCGACGCCGCCCGGAGCGACCTCGCCGAGCATCATGTTCACCATCGGCACCATGCCGCCCAGGGCCGTGTACGAGTCGTGCATGGAGTTGACGGCGCCGGTCGAGGTGCCCGTCGTCGAGGCGGCGAACAGGGTCGAGCCCCAGACGCCGAAGCGCACTTCCTTGCCTTCCAGTGCGCCGCCGGCCAACTGCGGTGCCGTGCCGGCGCCTCGCAGCTCGAGCCAGGTGGTCAGGGCCACCCCTGCGGTCCACAGCGAGGCCATCACCGCGAGGATCGCGTAGCCCTGGCGGTGGTCGCCGACCATCTTCCCGAACGCGCGCGGCATCGCGAACGGGATCGCCAGCAGCAGGATGATCTCGAGCACGCTCGTCCACGGAGTGGGGTTCTCGAACGGGTGGGAGGAGTTAGCGTTGAAGAAGCCGCCACCGTTGGTGCCGAGTTCCTTGATCGCCTCCTGCGATGCCACCGGGCCGCCGGGGATCACCTGGGATCCACCGGAGAGGGTGGGAACGCTCTGGAAGCCGGCGAAGTTCTGCACTACCCCACCGACCAGCAGCACGATCGCCATGACGATCGCCAACGGCAGCAGGATCCGCCCCACCGCCCGCACCAGGTCGACCCAGAAGTTGCCGATCGTGCCTTCACCGCGGCGCGCGAACCCGCGGACGAGGGCGACGGCCACGGCGATGCCGACGGCGGCGGAGACGAAGTTCTGCACCGCGAGTCCGGCCAGCTGCACCGTGTAGCCGAGGGTCGTCTCGGGCGAGTAGGACTGCCAGTTGGTGTTGGTCACGAACGAGACGGCCGTGTTGAACGCGAGTCCTTCGGGAACGGCGGGAAGGCCGAGCGAGTACGGCAGCGCCGCCTGAAGCCGTTGCAGCGCGTAGACGAACACGACGCCCGCGAGGGAGAAGAGCAGCACGCCGCGTGCGTACGCCTGCCAGGTCGTCTCGGCCGCGGCGTCCACGCCGATCACACGGTAGACGCCCCGTTCGACGCGGGAGTGGCGGGTGCGCGTGAACACTCGCGCGATCCAGTCGCCCAGCGGACGGTAGATGAGCGCCAGGGCGAGGGCGACGGTGGCGAACTGGAGCACGCCCGCCCAGATCGATGCGCTGTCGGTGCCCGGCATCAGAAGCGCTCCGGATTCACGAGAGCGACGACGAGGTAGACGAGGGAGGCGACGCCGAGAAGGGCGGCGAGCACGGAGAAGACGACCATCAGAGCTTCTCCGCCCCCTTGGCGACGAGCGCGACGAGCCCGAAGAGGGTAAGCGTCGCGGCGAGGTAGATGACATCCAGCACGGGAGACTCCGGGAGGCGAGCCGCGACCTGTGGATCGCGGGTGCCCGCGGTGGGCACGGCATCCGATACAACTCCGGTGCGCCGCTGCGTAGCGGCGTCCTCACGTTTTCCATACGGTGCGAGCCGTGGTCCTCACGGTTCGCATGCGCCGCGTCGGCGTCGATCGCACGTGCCCTCGCCGACCGCACACGTTGCTGACGTCGACGGTGTGTGCCCTCGTCGACAGCCTGCGCTCACCGGGAGCGGGGAGGAGGGAAGGTCAGGCGCGGGCGAGGGCGTCTTCGAGCGCCACCCAGGCGAGCATCGCGCACTTCACGCGTGCCGAGAACTTCGAGACTCCGGTGAGCGCCGCCGCGTCGCCGTAGACGTCCTCGTCGAGCTCGATCTGGCCGCGGGAGCGCAGCGCTTCGCGGAAGCCCGCGATGAGCTCGGCGGCTTCGGTGCGCGACATGCCGACGGCGAGGTCGGACAGCATCGACGCCGACGCCTGCGAGATCGAGCAACCGGACCCCTCCCAGGTGACGTCGCGGATGGTCTGACCGTCGGTGGCGACGCGCGCCCGCAGCGTGATCTCGTCTCCGCAGACCGGGTTCTTCTGATGCGACGTGGCGTGGGCCCCGTCTTCGTCGGCGAGCCCGAAGTGCTGCGGGTGCTTGGAGTGATCGAGGATCAGCTCGCGGTACAGGGTGTCGAGGTCGCTCATGATTCCGCTCCGAAGTAGGCACGGACGCCGCGGACGGCGTCGACGAACCGGTCGACCTCGTCGGTCGTGTTGTACAGGGCTGCCGAGGCACGCAGCGACGCGCGGATGCCGAAGCGCGTGTGGAGCGGCGCCGCGCAGTGATGACCGACGCGCACGGCGATGCCGCGATCGTCGAGGAACTGCCCCGCGTCGTGGGCGTGGACGCCGTCCACGTCGAACGACCACAGGCCCACGCGTTCGACGCCGACGGCGTCGCCGAGGAGGCGGACACCGGGGATCTCGACGAGGCCCGCCCGCATCCGGTCGGCGAGCATCCGTTCGTGGGCGTGGATCGCCTCGAGACCGACGGCGTCGAGGTACCGCACGGCGGCGGCGAGCCCGATCGCGGGGCCCACCGGCTGGGTGCCCGCCTCGAAGCGCTGCGGAGCGGGCAGGTACTCGGCCGAGTCGAGGGTGACGGTCGTGATCATCGACCCGCCCGTGAGGAACGGAGGCAGCGCGTCGAGCATCTCCGACTTCCCGTACAGCCCGCCGACCCCGTAGGGCCCCAGCATCTTGTGGCCGCTGAACACGGCGAAGTCGACGCCCAGGGCGGGAAGGTCCAACGGCAGGTGCGGCGCGGACTGGCAGGCGTCCATCACGGTGACGGCGCCGACACGCTGGGCGAGCGCCACGATCTCCGCCACCGGGTTCACGATGCCGAGGACGTTCGAGACGTGCGTGAAGGCGACCAGGCGCGTCCTGTCGCCGATGAGCTCCGCGGCCGCGTCGAGGTCGAGCGTGCCGTCGTCGCGGACGGGGATGTGGCGCAGCACAGCTCCGGTGCGGGCGGCCAGCTCCTGCCACGGGATCAGGTTCGCGTGGTGCTCGATCGCCGTGGTCACCATCTCGTCGCCCGGTTGCAGCGCGAACCGCGCCGACGCCGGTGCGCCTCGGCCGAGCGTGGCATTGCCGATCGCGTAGGCGAGGAGGTTCAGCCCCATGGTCGCGCCGCTGATCCACACGAGCTGGTCCGGCGCGGCCCCGACGAAGCCCGCCACGGTCGCCCGGGCATCCTCGAACAGGTCGGTCGCCTCGGCCGCGAGAGTGTGCGCGCCGCGATGGACCGCCGCGTTGGAGTGCGTGAGGAAGTCGTACTCCGCCTGCAGGACCTGGCGCGGCTTCTGGCTCGTGGCTCCCGAATCGAGGTAGACGAGCGGCTTCCCCGCCACGGTCTGGGACAGGATCGGGAAGTCCGCGCGCAGCGCCGCCACGTCGAGTGTCGCCGCCGTGGTGGCGGCATCGGGACGGGTGAGGTCGGTCGCGGAAGTCACCCATCTAGGCTACGCCCCGGTGCCCCCGCCGGCTCCGGAGCTGCGGGTCCGATCGGCGTGCACCCGCTGTGACAGGCTGGGGCGCATGACAGGCTCTCCCTCCCTGGCCGCCCTCGCCGATGCGGTGCGCGACGCGGCCGACCGTCGTGCGCGCCGCGCGAAGCTCGACGCGCAGCTCCGCGTCGCCGAACAGCTCGTGGTGACGCGGCGCGACGAGCTCCGACCCCTGGAACAGGCCCAGGCGGCGGAGGAAGCCGACGTCCGACGGCTGGAGCGGCTCTCGCCCGCGCGCTTGTGGGCGACGATCCGCGGCGATGTCGAGGAGCGCGTCGCCGTCGAGCAGGCCGAAGCGGACACCGCAGCGCGCGCGACCGTCGCCGCCCGCGCGCGACTCGACGACGCGAAGGCCAGCGCGGAGCGGGTGCGCGCGGAACGCGACGGGCTCGGTGATGTGGAGGGCTCCTACGCGCGGGCGCTCGACGCCTACGAGGCCGGTCTCGCCGACGCGGGTGGTGCCCCGGCGGCCGAGCTCGCCCACGTCGCTGAGAACCTCGGACGTGTCGCCGCCGAGCAGAAGGAGATCGACGAGGCGGCCGCGGCGCTCCAGCAGGCGACCGTGGCGCTCGATCATGCCGTGGATCGCCTGGAGAGTGCCGGCGGTTGGGCGACGTACGACACCTTCTTCGGCGGCGGCATGGTGGCCGACCTCGTCAAACACAGTCGTATCGATGAGGCGACGCGAGCCTTCGTCGCCGTCAACCGCGCGCTGGAACGCCTCAGCGTGGAACTCGCCGACCTCGACCTCCCGGCCGTCCGGGGAGCGGAGATCTCGCAGGGGCTCGCCGTGTTCGACGTGCTCTTCGACAACATCTTCAGCGACTGGATGGTGCAGTCGCGCATCGCCGAGGCGCGCGACCGGGCCTATCGTCTCCGATCGCTGCTTGCCGGACTGGCCGACGAGCTGAGGGACCGCGCCGCCCGAGCGGCGGGAGTTCTGGCCGCCCTCACGGCACGGCGCGAGGAGATCCTCACTGCCGGATGAGGCGCCGCGACAGACGCGGTACGGGGTACCGCCCGGCCGGGGCGCGTCCTCGGGGCTACGGCGCGTCGTCGGTGTGCGACACGAGTCCGTACGACGTGATCCGTCCCGCGCGGTCATCGCCGGGGAGCGGCCGCGACCGTCGTCCGTAGATGAGCTCGGTGGAGTCCAGTAGCCACGGCACGAGGGTGATCGACACCCCGTGCACGAGCATCAGCTGCTGGGCGATGCGGCGCGCGCGGCGGTTGTGCAAGAGCGACTCCCACCAGTGCCCCACGATGTACTGCGGCAGATACACGGTCACGACGGTCGACCCGTGCTTCTCGCGGTACGCCTTGATGAACTGTGCCACCGGCGCCGCGTAGTGCCGGAAGGGCGACTCGATGATCACGAGCGGAACGGGCATGTGGTGCGCCTCCCAGTCCGCCTGCAGTTCCACCGCATCCTGTTCGTTGATCGCCACATGCACCGCGATCGTCTCGTCGTGCCGGGCGGCCAGGGCATAGTCGACCGCTTTCGCGACCGGCTTCTGCAGGCGTCCCACGAGGACGAGAGCGACGTCGCCGGAGGCGCCGAAGCGGACGTCGTCGTCCATCGCGGTCTCGTGGTCGACATCGCGGTAGTACCGGTGCACGCCGACCATGAGGAGCGCCAGCACCGGGATCGCGAAGAACACCAGGTACGCGCCGTGCGTGAACTTCGTGATCGTGACGATCGCCAGCACCGCGACCGTGAAGGCCGCGCCGACGAAGTTGATGATGAGTCCCGAGACGGCCGCCCGCCTCTCCGACACGAGCTTGGGCGGGAGCAGGCGCAGCTCCCGGCGCCAGTGCTTGACCATCCCGATCTGACCCAGCGAGAACGAGACGAAGACGCCGATGATGTAGAGCTGGATGAGCGTGGTGAGGCGGGCCTGGAAGACGACCAGCACCACGATGGCCGCGGCGCCCAGGATGAGCATGCCGTTGGAGAACACCAGCCGGTCGCCTCGGGTGTTGAGCGACTTGGGTGCGTAGCCGTCGCGGGCCAGCACCGCGCCCAGGAGCGGGAACCCGTTGAACGCGGTGTTCGCCGCCAGGAGCAGGACGCACGCGGTCGCCGCCTGGATCACGTAGAACGGGATCGAGCCCGCGCCGAACGTCGCCGCGGCGACCTGGGCCATGAGCGAGGGCTGCGGCGTTCCCGCACAGTCGAAGCCGATCAGGTGGCACGGGTTCTCCGCGTAGTGCACGCCGGTGATGAGTGCGAGCGCGGTGAGCCCGGCGAACAGCATGATCGCGATCGTGCCCATCGTCACGAGCGTGAGCTGGGCGTTGCGGACCTTGGGCGAGCGGAAGGCGGGAACGCCGTTGGAGACGGCCTCCACGCCGGTGAGCGCCGAACATCCGCTCGAGAAGGCGCGGAGGATCAGCAGCAGCACGGCGGCCTGGGTGAGGCTCTCGCCGTGCACCTCGAAGGCCGCGCTCGACGCGACGGGGGCGTCTCCGAAGGCCCAGCGGACGAGGCCCGTGACGATCATGACGGCCACCGAGCCGATGAACACGTACGTCGGGATCGCGAACGCCGTCGAGGCCTCGCGGACACCCCGCAGGTTCACGAGAATGATGAGGATGACGAACCCCACGGCCAGCTCGATCCGCCACGGGTCCAGTTCCGGCACGGCCGAGATGATGTTGTCGACGCCGGACGCGATCGACACCGCCACCGTCAGGATGTAGTCCACGAGCAAGGCGGCCGCCACCACGACGCCGGCGCGTTCGCCCAGGTTCGTGCGGGCCACCTCGTAGTCGCCGCCGCCCGAGGGGTAGGCCTTGATCAACTGCCGGTAGCTGAGGACGACGACGATCAGCAGCGCCACGACCGCCGCGGCGACCCACGGTGCGAACGCGAGGAACGCGGTGCCGCCGATGAGCAGGATCATCACCAGTTCCTGCGGGGCGTAGGCCACCGACGAGAGGGCGTCGGAGGCGAAGATCGGCAGCGCCATCTTCTTCGGGAGGGCCTGGTCGTCGAGCTGTTCGCTGGTCAGCGGCTCGCCGAGGAGGATGCGCTTCGCGATCGGGGTCGTCTCGTCGGACGGATCGCGACTTTCGTCAGTCACGGCGGGCGACATTACGCCTGCGCCGTCCGCCGCGCAACACGCGATCGCCGGGGTCCTTTCGCCGGATCGCGCGGAGGCGCCCGCGCGGGCGTCCGGCGCAGCAGCTTCGGGCTCCTAGACTCGCTCGAATGGACGATCGCATCACTCTGGGCATCATCGCGATGGTCGCCGGGGCCCTCGTCGGCGTGGTGCTGTTCGTGCCGTTCGTCGCCCTCAGCTACCGGCGTCGCGGCGGGCTCGGATTCTGGAGGTTCGCCGGCTGGGCGGCGTTCCTCGTCTACTTCTTCGCGATCTGGACCTACACGCTCCTCCCCCTCCCCGACCCCGATGCGATCCGGTGCGTGGGCGCGATCACCGATCCGATGTCCGTCGTGCGCGACCTGCAGGCGGCCTTTGCCGGCCCCGGGAACCCGCTGCGGAGCCCGGAGCTGCTGCAACTCGTCTTCAACGTGCTGCTGTTCCTCCCCCTCGGCTTCTTCGTCCGGGTGCTCTTCGGCCGCGGCTTCGTCGTGGCGGTGCTGATCGGCTTCGTCGTCTCGCTGCTGGTGGAGACCACGCAGCTCACGGGCGTGTGGGGGATCTACCCGTGCGCGTACCGGTTCTTCGACGTGGGCGACCTCATGACCAACACGACCGGCGCCCTGATCGGGGCGGTGCTGTCGCTGGTCGTCCCGAAGCGCCATCGCGGGTTTTCGCGCACCGCCGACGCGGACGAGCCCGACCCCGTCACGCGCGGGCGTCGCGTGCTCGCGGCGTTCTGTGATCTGCTCGGCGCGTGGCTCTTCACCGCGGCCGTGGCGACGACGGTCGGCTTGTCGCTGCGCTTCGTCTTCCAGGTGCCCGACGCCGACATCCCGGAGGGGCTCCTCGACGTGGTCTCGGGTCTCGCGGTCATCGCGCTGTGGCTGATCCTGATCCTCACCACGGGTCGGTCGGTCGGCGATCTCGCCGTCGAGCTCCGGTATCGCGGCGGGGCGCTCCCGGTGCCGCTCGCGCGGCTGTTGCGTTTCCTCGGCGGAGTGGGCGGCTACTCCGCACTCGAGCTGCTGCCGGCGCCGTGGTCCGCACTATCGGGGCTGTTCGTCTTCGTCGCCGTCGTGCTCGTGTTCACCACGCGACGCGGCCGGGGCCTTCCGGGTCTCCTCAGCGGCCAAGAGCTCACCGACGCGCGTGAGGGCGACGACGGGAGCGTGGCGCGGGGCGTCAGCGGCCGGAGTAGTAGTAGTACAGGATCGCGGTGACCTTCTCGCCGTCCGTGTCCACGACCACGCTGTAGGCGGGCTTGCCGTCGGTGAATCCCGAGCGGTCGGGGGCGAAGACGAAGCGCGGATTGCCGCCGCGGTCGACCTCGACACCCGGGTCCAACGCCCGCACATCGGCGATCGGCATGCCGATCCTCACGCCGAACTCCGCCGTCACGGGCACGCCGTCGACGTCGTTGGACGTCAGGCGCAGATACGACGGCTGGGAGTAGTCGTCGCGACTCGGGCCGCCCTCGAGCGGGTTCATGTCGTAGAGGGCGATGCCGGGCCACTGGTACACCGTGTAGTCGGGGTAGCTGGATCCGTTGCCCTTCTCGACGCGCTCCTTCGGCGCCGCGCCGAACAGCTCGGAGAGCGTGGATACCGCGCCGGCCATGTCGCCGTTCCAGTCGTACGTGAACGTCGAGGATCCGGCGTCGTCGGTGAGGGAGAGCCCGGTGGCGGCGAGGGTGATCCCCGCGGCGGCCGGAGCCTCGCTCTCGGTCGGCGTCGCCGGCGCGCTCGGGCTCCCCGCCGGGTCGGAGGCCTCGGCACTCGTCGAGGAGGAAACGCCGGGGGTCTGCGAGGCAGGCTCCGATCCGCCGTTCCCTCGGGTCAGCAGCACGACGAGCGCGATGATCACCGCGACGGCCAGGACGGCCGCGACGATGCCCAGGACGAGCGGGGTGCGATCGCGGGTGGCGGGGGTGGGGTCGGTCATGCGGGGTCTCCCAGGAACTCGCGGGCAGCGACGACGAGGGCGTCTACACCGCGTTCGATGGTCGGGTGGAGGACGGGAGCGAAGAACGGCGAGTGGTTGGTGGGGATGTCCTCGTTCAGCGTCCCCCGTTCGACCGCCGCGGCGTAGGTCTGCGGGTCGACGCCTCCCCAGAACCAGAACACCAGGGGGACACCCGCCTCCCGCGCGAACCAGGACACGTCTTCGCTCCCCGTGAACATACCGGGGTCGATCACGGTGCCCGCACCGAAGGCGCGATCGAACGCGGCCGTGATCCGGGCGGTGGCGGCCGCGTCGTTGATCGTCGGCGGCAACGAGTGGTCCACCGTGATGACCGGTTCCTCGTCGGCACCCGATGCCTGCGCCTCGGCGCGGACGATCCGCTCCACGCGCCCGAGCACGTCGGCGCGGGCGTCGTCGTCGGGATAGCGCAGGCTCAGTTCCAGCGTCGCCTCGGCGGGGATGATGTTGTTCTTCAGGCCGGCGTGCAGCGATCCGACCGTCACGACCGCCATCTCTCGCGGGTCGATCTCGCGGGAGACGACCGTCTGGAGGCGCATCACGGTGGCGGCCGCCATGACGATGGGGTCGATCGTGGCATGGGGACGCGAGCCGTGCCCGCCCCGGCCGAGGAGCTTCACGGTGAGGCCGTCGGAGGCCGCCATCTGCGTGCCGGGGCGCACGCCGATCACTCCTGCGGGGAGCGGAGTGAGGTGCTGCCCGAGCACGATGTCGGGTCGGGGACACGCGTCGAGCACCCCGTCGGCGATCATCGCCTGCGCGCCGGCGCCGTACTCCTCCGCCGGCTGGAAGACGGCCACGACCGTTCCCGACCACTCCTCGGTGGTCGCGGACAGTCGCTCCAGCGCGTCGAGGAGAGCCGTCACGTGCATGTCGTGCCCGCACGCGTGCATGACGGGAACGTCGTTGCCGGCAGGATCGGTGCCTCGCGCCGTGGAGGCGTACGCGAGCCCGGTCTGCTCCGGGACGGGCAGCCCGTCCATGTCGGCGCGCAGCCAGACGACGGGGCCTTCTCCGTTGCGGATGATCGTGGCCACACCGGTCTTCCCCAGGCCCTCGGTGTACTCGAGCCCCAGTGCCGCGAGTTCTCGGGTGATCACGCCGGCGGTCCGCGTCTCCTGGAAGGAGAGCTCGGGATGACGGTGCAGGTCGATGTAGAGCGCCTCGAGGTCGATCGTCATGCCTCCGAGCCTACGCGGCGCTCCTGTGCGAGGTCAGGGCGGTCGCGCCGGTGAGGGAGCTCACCGACCGGGCGCTGGCTGGGGAGGAGCGGCGGTGCTGGCCCGCGGGACGAGCGCGAACGGGAGGACGGGATCGGGTGCGGCGACGTCCTCCGCGAGCGCCGCGAGCGCCGCCTCGGCGGCCCGCTGTCCCTGCGCGTGGGGGAACTGCTCGATCGTGGTGAGCCCGAAGAACCCGCTCATCTCGTGTCCGTCGACGCCGATCACCGAGACGTCGCCGGGCACGTCGCGTCCGGCCTCCCGCGCCGCGAAGAGCGCGCCGAAGGCCATCTCGTCCGACGCCGCGAAGATGGCGGTGGGAGCGGTCGTGCGCAGCAGCTCGCGCGCGGCCCGGTAGCCGCCGTCGATCGTGAAGTCCGCGGCGGCGAAAGCGGCCGGGCGCAGCCCCGCCTCGGCCAGCGCCGCGTCGAAGCCGCGCCGTCGCAGCGTCGGGATGTCGGGAGACCGGTCGTCGCCGAGGCTGTGACCGATGTGGGCGATCTCCCGGTGCCCGAGATCGATCAGGTGAGAAGCGGCCAGTCGGGCGACGGCCGTGTCGTCCACCTGCAGCGTCGCGAGCCGGGCGCTCGGGGTGCCGAGCCCGATCACGGGCAGGCCGAGTCCCCGGAGGTCATCGATCTCGGGGTCGGTGAAGTCCACCGACAACACGATGACGGCATCCACCCGCCCGCGACGCAGCGACGTGTGCAGCAACCGCCGCCGGTCGCCCGGCTCGTCGGTGGCGTTGTACAGCGTGATGTCATAGCCCCGGGGTGACAGCACCGACGCGATGCCGTCGAGCACGTTGGCGAAGAACCAGCGGTCGAGGAGGGGAACGATCACCCCGATCGAGCGGGTGCGGCCGGTCGCGAGGCTCGAGGCCGCGACCGAGACCACGTAGCCGAGCTCGTCGGCCGCCGCGCGCACGCGCGCCCGCGTCTGCTCCGACAGTCGCCCACGCCCGCTCAGAGCGCGGGAGACGGTCGCCGTCGAGACTCCGGCCCGACGGGCGACCTCCTCCAGGCTGGCCACGTCAGCGCGTCGACAGCCAGACCGCGGTGTCGACCGGCAGCTCGCCGCCCTCGAATCGTTCGCTCGCGACGAGCACCGTGCCGGCGGGCAGGGTGACCGGGGCCTGTCCGGCGTTGGCGATCACCGTGACCTCACCGTCGTCGGCGTGCACGCGGAAGGCGAGCACGTCGTCGCCGTACCCGTCGAGCCATTCCAGCCGTCCGGATCCGAGCCCGTGCGCGCGGCGCGTGGCCAGCAGCGTCCGGTAGAGCCACAGTGTCGACTCCGGATCGTCCTCCTGCGAGGACCGCGCCAGGTCCGCCCACTCCGCCGGCTGCGGCAGCCACGACTCCCCGCTCGGGCTGAATCCGTAGGCCGGCGCGTCCGAGGTCCACGGGATCGGCACGCGGCAGCCGTCGCGGCCGTACCGCTCCCGGTTGGTGCGGAACCAGGTGGGGTCCTGACGGACGTCGTCGGGCAACTGGATGACCTCGGGGAGCCCGAGCTCCTCGCCCTGATAGAGGTAGGCGGACCCCGGGAGGGCCAGCATCACCGTCGTGGCCGCGCGCGCACGACGCAGGCCCACCTCGGGGATCGGCTGTCCCGGCGAGTCCGGGCCGATGCCGTGGCCCTGCGGGTTCTCCGCCGTGAGGGCCAGGCGCGAGGCGTGCCGGACCACGTCGTGGTTGGAGAGCACCCACGTCGCCGGAGCGCCCACGGCCGGGAAGGCGCGCAGCGACTCGGCGATGACGGTGCGGATGGCCGGGGCGTTCCACTCCGTCATCAGGTACGGGAAGTTGAAGGCCTGGTGCATCTCGTCGGGCCGCACCCACAGCGCGGTCTTGTCGACGGTGGGGAGCCACGCCTCGGCGCAGAGCGCACGGTCGCCGTCGTACTCCGCGAGCACCCGGTTCCAGTCGCGGTAGATCTCGTGCACGCCGTCCTGACCCCAGTAGGGCACGTCCTCTTCGCCGCCGCCCATGCTGTCGGCGTCGACGGAGGGGAGGTGGTCGGGAAGCCCGTCGGTCTTGACGAGGCCGTGCGCGACGTCGACGCGGAAACCGTCCACGCCGCGGTCGAGCCAGAACCGGAGGATGCTCCGGAACTCTTCCTGCACTTCGGGGTTGGACCAGTCGAAGTCGGGCTGCGAAACGTCGAACAGGTGCAGGTACCACTGGCCGGGGGTGCCATCGGGGTCGGTGGTTCGCGTCCACGCCGGTCCACCGAAAACCGACTCCCAGTTGTTGGGCGGCAGTTCGCCGTTCTCGCCCTTGCCGTCGCGGAACATGTAGCGCGCGCGCTCGGGGCTGCCGGGCTCTGCCGCCAGTGCCGCCTGGAACCACTCGTGCTGGTCGGAGCTGTGGTTGGGCACGAGGTCGACGATCACGCGGATGCCGCGGGCGTGGGCCTGGGCCAGCATCTCGTCGAAGTCGGCGAGGGTGCCGAACAGCGGGTCGACGTCGCGATAGTCGGCGACGTCGTAGCCCGCGTCGTGCTGCGGAGAGCGGTAGAACGGGCTCAGCCACACCGCGTCGACGCCGAGTGAGACGAGGTCGTCGAGTCGGGACGTGATGCCGCGGAGATCGCCGATGCCGTCGCCCGAGGCGTCGGCGAACGAGCGCGGGTAGATCTGATAGATCACGGCTGTGCGCCACCATTCCGAGCCGGGGCGGTCGCTCTCGGCGGCGGTGGACGAGAGGACGGAAGTCGTCGTCGAAGTCATGCGCTCCATCCTAGGGCAAGCGCTTGCGCACGCAAGTCCCGAGCGCCAGCGGCCGAGCGTCCTGCTCTCCTCGTTCATGACTCCGGAATCTCGGGCCCCGGTCCGCCGGATCAGCGGCGGACCGCGCTGGATGCCACCCGACTTCCGGAGTCGCGAACGGGGAGGGCGGGTGATCCTGCCGTCTACGGCGGCGCGTACGCTGGGTCGGTGACTTCCTCCGACCTCGCCCACGCCGAGTCGCTGATCGCCCGTATCCCCGATTTCCCCGAGCCGGGGATACTCTTCCGCGACATCTCGCCGCTGTTGGCCGACGGTGCGGCGATGCGCACCGTGATCGACGCGCTCGTGGCTCCGTTCGCGGGGGCGTTCGACGTGATCGCCGGCGTCGAGGCCCGGGGCTTCCTCCTCGCGGGCGCGGCCGCCGTGGCGGCGGGGGTCGGGATGGTGCCGATCCGCAAGGCCGGAAAGCTGCCGCGACCGGCCGCCGCCGTCTCGTACGACCTCGAGTACGGACAGGCGACGATCGAGATGGCCGCCGACCTCCCTACCGGCACGCGCGTGCTGCTGGTCGACGACGTCCTCGCCACCGGCGGCACACTGCGGGCGGGCCAGAGACTGCTGGAGCGGCTCGGTTATGTCGTGGCGGGTACCGCGGTGCTGATGGAGCTCGCCGACCTCCGTGGCCAGGAGGTCTGCGGGCCGGTGCACACTGTCTTCACGGTCTGACCGCCCGCCGGCAACGCCTCCCGATCAGGTCAGCGTGCCGGTCATCCCCATGCGGGTGAGCACGGCGGTCTCCACGATCTGAACGAGGTTGTAGAGCACCAGGGTGACGAGGGTGATGATCGCCACCGACGCCCAGAGCTCTTCGAAGCGCGCGGACGCGTTGAACTTCTGGATCATCCCGCCGATCCCCTGCCCGGTCGAGAGCCATTCCGCCAGGAGCGCCCCGGTGACGGCCCCCGGCACCGAGACGCGCGCGGCCGCGAACAGCGACGGCAGGGCTCCCGGCACGTTCACCTTGCGCAGTGCGGTGAGCCGCGACCCGCCGTAGACGTGCACGAGGTCGAGACTCTCCGGGTGCGCCCGGCTGAGCCCGAACAGGACCGAGGCGAGCGCGGGGAACAGCACGACGATGCTGCCGATGACGGCGACCGACGCCGGGGTGCCGCGACCGGTGATGAGGATGATGACGGGGGCGAGAGCCACCAGCGGCACGCTGCGCAGCAGCAGTGCCAGCGGCATGACGCCCGCCTCGATCCCGCGGGACAGGGAGAAGAGGATCGCGAGGACGATCGCGGCGACGATGCCGACCACGAAGCCGAGCGCCGCGTCTTGCAGGGTCTGCGAGAGGAGCGGAGCGATCGCCTCCCGGTTCGCCGCGGCGCTTCCGGGATCGTCGCCGTCGGTGAAGAGGAACGCCCACACGTCCGCCGGCCCCTTGGCGACATACGGGGAGATCCCCGTGAGGCTCACGACCGCCTGCCAGAACAGGAGGACGATCGCGAGGGTGGCCAGGGCGTTCCCGGCGGCGCGAGCCACCGGTCGCCACCGACCGCGGTTCATCGCCGTCCCCCCGCCGTCGTGGCGCGCCCCGACACCCACGGTGTCACCAGGCGCGCCAGCAATCCGACCACCGCGTAGCCGGCCAGCGCGATGAGGGCGCACAGGAGGAACACCACCCACACCCGCGCGGAGTCGAGGTTCCCCTGCAAGCGGATGAGCGTGATGCCCACGCCACGATCGATCGCCCCCATGTACTCGCCGAGCACCGCACCGAGGAAGGCGCTGGGCACGGCGATCTGCAGGGCGTTGAGGATGGAGGGGAGCGCGGCGACGAGCCGCACCTTCCTCAGCTGCGTCCACCGTGATCCGCCGTAGACGCGGACGACGTCGAGGGAGGCGCGGTCGGACGTCGTGAACCCGAGGACTGCCCCCACCACGGTCGTGAAGAACACCGCGAGGGCGGCGAGGAAGATCGCGGTCGCGCTCGCATCACCGGGCTGCTTGGCCCCTCCCAGCGTCACGATGGCGATGCCGCCGACCGCCACGACGGGGAGGCAGTAGCTCACCACGGCGATCTGCATCACGATCGGCTCCAGACGGGGGAGCAGCAGCACGGTGGCGGCCAGGAGCAGCGCGATGGCGTTTCCCCACGCGTATCCGACCGCCGCTTCGCGCACGGTGACCGAGAACACGGACCAGTACGCCGCCGGACCGTCGGAGACGAGTGTGGTCAGCACCACCCAGGGGGAGGGCACCGGGGTGTAGTCGGTGCCCTCGGCGGGGATGAAGACGGTCGCCGAGAACACCCACCACGCGGCGATCAGCGCGACCGTCCCGATGAGCGCGGCCAGCCAGCCGGGCATGCGTCGACGCGCCCTCACGAC
Organism: Microbacterium sp. TNHR37B; assembly: GCF_001620065.1. Taxonomy (GTDB): domain Bacteria; phylum Actinomycetota; class Actinomycetes; order Actinomycetales; family Microbacteriaceae; genus Microbacterium. The sequence goes on along the minus strand of NZ_LQGV01000003.1, from coordinate 851,537 downwards.
GGTTCCCTCCGCGTGGTCATGACTCGGCGGCGGCGCGGCCGTCGGCGCCGAAGAGCAGTTCGGAGGCGCGGTCGACCAGTGCATGGAACTCGGGAGTGCGCTGCATCTCCGGCGTCCGGGGACGAGGGAGGTCGACGTCGATGATCTCCTTGACCCGCCCGGGCCGCGGGGACATCACCGCCACACGGTCGGAGAGGAAGATCGCCTCGGAGATGCCGTGGGTGACCAGCAGCGTGGTCGCGGGCTTCTCGCTCCAGATGCGCAGGAGCTCGAGGTTGAGGTTCTGTCGCGTCATGTCGTCGAGCGCTCCGAACGGCTCGTCGAGCAGGAGCACCGAGGGTTTGAGGGCCAGGGCGCGAGCGATCGACACGCGCTGGCGCATCCCGCCCGACAGTTGCGCGGGCCGCGACTTCTCGAAACCCTGGAGGCCGACCAGGGCGATCAGCTCGTCGATGTAGGCGTCGTCGACGCGGCGGCCGGCGACCTCGAACGGCAGCCGGATGTTGCTGCGGACGCTCCGCCAGGGCAGCAGCGCGTGATCCTGGAAGGCGATCCCGAGCTCACCCGAGGCGCGCAGCTCGTGGGGCGTCTTCCCGTCGACGCGAACGGTGCCCGCCGTGGCGGTCTCCAGGTCGGCGAGAATGCGGAGGATCGTCGACTTCCCGCAGCCCGACGGGCCGAGGAGTGCGAGGAAGGAACCCTGGTCGGTGTGCAGCTCGGTGTCCTGCAGGGCGGTCACCGTCCGCCCGCGCGTGCCGGAGAACGTCTTGGTGAGGCCGTCGATCCGGATGCCGGTGCCGCCCGGTGAGGGCGCGGCGCCGGCATCGGAGGTGGTGGAGCTCTGCGTCATGGGATCAGGGCAGGTAGTTCTTGAGGTCGGCGTTCTCGGCGTAGATCTCGTCGATGATCGTCGTGTCGAACAGGTCGTCGACACTCACGTCCCACCCGGCGGCCTTCAGCGACGCGACCGTCTGCTGCTTGAGCTCGTCGGAGATCGTGAAGAGCCCGTTCGCCTCCGTCTCGGGCGTGGAGATGAGGAGCTTCTCGGCCTCCAGGCCCTTGGCCGTCTTGGTCGGGTCGAGGGCGCCGAAGACCGCCTCCAGGCCATCGGCCGAGTCCTCCGCCGCTTGGTTGTAGTACTTCGTGATGAGGGCGACCGAGTCGTCGGTGGAGTTCTGGAACACGTCGGTCCAGCCCTTGATCTCGGCGGTGAGGAAGGCCTTCAGCAGCTCCTTGTTCTCGGCGAGGTACTGGTCGGTCACCGAGAAGGTCTCGGCCACGTACGGCACGCCGTTGTCGGCGTAGGCGAGGTTGGTGATGTCGTAGCCGGCGAGTTCGACGGTGAGCGCCTCGTTGGTGAGGTAGGCCATGAATCCGTCGACGTCTCCGTTCATGAGCGGGGTCGGGTCGAACTCGACGGGGACGACCGTCACGTCGGCGGGGTCGATCCCGTTCGCGTTCAGGAGCGCAGCGAACACCGAGGCGTTCGAGTCCTGCACGCCGATCTTCTTGCCCACGAGGTCCTGCGGCGTCGTGATGTTGCCGCCGTCTGCGAGCGAGAGGATCGTGAAGGGGTTCTTCTGGAAGGTCGCCCCGATGATCTTGAGCGGCGCGTCCTGCTCGGCGATAGCCGCTCCGATCGAGGCGGCATCCGAGAGCGCCACCTGGACGGTGCCCGACAGCAGCTTCGCGACGCCCGTGTCAGGCCCGGAGATGCCGACGACGTCGGAGAACCCCGCGTCGTCGTAGTAGCCGTTCTCGTACGCGTAGAACTCGCCGGCGAACTCCTCGTTCTTGATCCAGGAGTACTGGACGCTGATCTCGCCGTGGTCGGCGGCGGCGCCGGACCCCCCGGACGGCGCGGGCGTGCTGCCGCCGGCGCAGGCCGACAGTGCCAGAGCGGAGACCACGGCCAGGGCGGCCGTGGTCAGGGCGCGGGTGCGGGCGCGCCCGGTGCGGTGGATCGCCATCGAAGTCCTTCGGATGTGAGAGGCGGGAGAGTGCAGGTGCCGACCATGATCGCGGTGCCGTGTGTACGGCGACGGCCGATTCTGTTTCGCCCGTGTGACGATCTGAGCGGGGTGGGATACTTGGGAGGCCTGTCCAGAAAGGACTCCTGTGGGAACTGTGACCTACGAACCGACCGTGCGCATCACCTCGAGCACCGGCGCTGAGATCCACGTCGGCGGCGAGATCGACGAGGTGTTCGCCTCGACGGCCGAGGGGATGCGCGCGCGGGTGGTCGAGGCCATCCGCCAGATGGCCGCGTCTGCGGGGGAGCCGGTCACGGCGACGGTGGTCGAAGCCGGTGCGCGCTGGCCGATGATCGTCCACCCCGACGGCACGTTCTTCGAGGCGAAGGCGCTGGCCGCGACGGAGGGTGACGAGGATCCGTCCGGCGCAGTCGCGGCGGACACGGCTGCTCCCGAGATCATCGACGGGGTGCCGCCGTTGCCGGCGTCCGTCATCGCGGACGCCGCGACCGAGACGCCCGCTCGATCGGCGGCAGGCGAGGAGCCCGCGTCCGCGCCGGTGGCCGCCTCTGCGGTCGTCGCGGCGGAGCCCGCTGTCGAACCCCTGGCCGCCCCGTCTCCTCTGGCCGCCCCGTCGCCCGCTGCGGCCTCGTCTGCCGCGGCCGGTCCACTCCGCAGCGACGTGCAGCGCCGCGAGGGCACCGTGCGCTCCACCCCGACGGTCGACGATCTCCTCAACTCCCGCGCCGACCGGGCCCGCCCGCGCGCCACCGAGGGCTGGCAGGGCGCCGTCCGTCGGGCGACGGGAGGCGCGATCTCCCCGCGTCCCGGCAAGAGCGAGCGGTCACGCATCGAGCGCGAGCGCAAGGTGCAGCGGCGACTGGACGCTCCCCGGACGATCGTGGTGCTGAACCCCAAGGGCGGCGCGCACAAGACGACCAGCACCCTCCTGCTCGCCGCGACGTTCGGCACCCAGCGAGGCGGAGCGACGCTGGCGTGGGACAACAACGAGACCCGCGGAACGCTGGGATGGCGCGCGCAGAACGCGCCGCACCACCGCACCGCCGTCGACCTCCTCGCCCATCTCGACCAGTTCACGCAGCCGACGCAGGCGAGCCTCGCCTCGCTCGACACCTACGTGCGCACCCAGGTCGACGCGCGCTTCGACGTGCTCGCGTCCGATGAAGACGCCGCGGCCTCCTCCACGATCGACGCGGCCGCGTTCGACCGTCTGCACGGCGTGCTCTCGCGCTACTACCGCCTGCTGATCGTCGACACCGGCAACAACATGCGCGCCTCCAACTGGGTCGCCGCTGTCGCCGCGGCCGACCAGCTGGTGATCGTCTCCACCGTCCGCGAGGACACCGCCGCCAGTGCCGCGTGGCTCCTCGACGGTCTGCGCGAGAAGGGCTTCGACCACAAGATCGACCAGGCCGTCACGATCCTCGCCGCGCCGTCGGCCCGGCCGGACAAGCGGCTGTCGGAACGACTGGAGCGTCACTTCGAGCAGGTGACGTCGGCGGTCGTGCACGTGCCGTTCGACCCTGCCCTCGTCGACGGTGGTCCCATCGACTTCGACGCCCTGTCGCCCGACACGCGCGACGCCTGGCTGACCGTCGCCGCCACGATCGCCGACCGCCTCTAGTCCCGCTTCCCCACCCTTTCACCGAGAGCACATGTTCTCAGCGAGCGGACACCTTATCTGCGTCAGTAGGGTGTGCGCTCGCTGACAGCATGTGCTCTCGACGGAGGATAGCGGGGAGGCGTCAGCCGAGGACGACGTTCTCGGGCTGCTCGCCGGCCAGGACGTGGGTGATCTGTCGCCGGAGGAGCGCCGCGATGCGCGGTCTCATCGCGCTCGAGGCGCCTCCCACGTGCGGGGAGATGAGGACGCCGGGCGTGTTCCAGAGCGGGTGGTCCGACGGCAGCGGCTCGGGTTCGGTCACATCCAGCGCCGCGCGGATCCGTCCGGCCGAGGTGTGACGGACGAGGGCGTCGGGATCGATCAGCGACCCGCGGCCGACGTTGACCACCAGGGCGCCGTCGGGAAGGGCGGCGAGCTCGGCCTCGCCGAGGATGTGCCGCGTGCGCTCGCCGCCGGGAAGGCTCAGCACCACGATGTCGACGCCGGGAAGGAGGTCCGCCAGTTCGTCGATCCCGTGGACGTGCACACCGTCCTCGTCCCGCGCCGTCGAGGCGACCGGCACGAGCTCCACCTCGAAGGGGGCGAGCCGCGCGGCCACCGCCTTGCCCACGCCGCCGTAGCCGAGGAGGAGCACCCGCCGGTCGGCGAGGCTGTCGGCGAACATGGGGGTCCACACGCCGTCACGACCATTGATCGCGAAGAGGTCGAGCTGCCGCTGCACCGCCAGGGTCAGCGCCACGGCGAGTTCTGCGGTGGAGGTCTCGTGCACGGTGGCGGCGTTGGCGAACCGCATGCCCGCGGGAAGCCGGTCCGCCACTCCCTCGTACCCGATCGACTGGCCCTGGACGAGACCGACCTCCACCTCGGCGAGCCGGGCGAAGGCATCGGACTGGTCCATGTACGGCGGCACGACGATGTCGATCCGCGGTCGCGGAGCAGCCTCCGCCATCGTCCAGACGATCACCTCGACGCCCTCGGGGAGGGGGCGGAGATCGGACGCGAGCGATTCGGTGGGGACGGACACGACGAGGGTCATGCACTCGACGCTACCCGGCGCTAGCCTTCACTCGGAGGTTCCGCATGATTCCCGAGATCAACTACTGGGCGGTGGCGATAGCCACAGTGCTGAGCATGGGGCTCGGAGCCCTCTGGTACTCGCCGGCGCTCTTCCTCGACCGCTGGGCGACGCTCGCCCGCATCGACATGACGAAGCGGGGAGCGCCCGTCGCCCTCGCCATGCTCGTGTCGCTCGCCGTGACGTTCCTCACCGCCTGGGTGCTGGCGGGATCGGTGGCGATTGCCTGGCACTTCTACGGCGGCGGGTATCTGCTGTCGGCGCTCGTGACCGGGGTCACCCTGTGGGCGGGATTCACCGCGGCGCGCGTGATCACGCACGACGTGTTCGAGGGCCGGCCGTCGCAGCTGACCGTGCTGACGATGGGGTTCGAGCTGACCACCGTGGTCATCATGGCCCTCGTCATCGGGCTCTGGCCCCCGGCGGGCACGGTGTGAGCTGACCCCCGGCAGGGGCCGCTCAGAGCGGGTGAGGCCTCAGGCGGCTGCGGCAGCCAGCGACGCGATCGCCGAGGTGAAGAACGTCAGCCCATCGACGCCCGACCGCATGGCGGCGGCCGTGTCGGGGCCGAAGCCCGGCTCCACCGCGTGCTCGGGGTGCGGCATGAGCCCCACGACGTTGCCACGCTCGTTGGTGAGCCCGGCGATGTCGTCGATCGACCCGTTGGGGTTCACCCCGACGTAGCGGAAGGCCACCAGGCCTTCGCCCTCGATCCGCGCGAGGGTCTCTGCCGAGCAGATGTAGCCACCGTCGCCGTTCTTGAGCGGGATCGTGATCTCCTGCCCCGCTTCGAAGCCGTGGGTCCACGCCGTGGCGGCGTTCTCCACGCGCAGGCGCTGGTCGCGGCAGATGAACTGCTGGTGCGCGTTGCGGATCAGGCCACCGGGGAGCAGGTGCGCCTCGACGAGCATCTGGAAGCCGTTGCAGATCCCCAGGATCGGCATGCCCTGGGCGGCGGCGTCCTTGACCTCGGACATGATCGGCGAGAGCGCGGCGATCGCTCCGGCGCGCAGGTAGTCGCCGTAGCTGAACCCGCCCGGGAGCACGAGGGCGTCCACGCCCTCGAGGTCGTGAGAGCCGTGCCAGAGGGCGACGGGCTCGGCGCCGGCGACGCGGATCGCGCGCTGCGCGTCGCCGTCGTCGAGGGAGCCGGGGAAGGTGATGACCCCGATGCGAGCGGTCACTCGACCACCTCGATGCCCACGACGTCTTCGATCACCTGGTTGGAGAGGATCTCGGCGGCGATCTTCTCGACCGTCGCGAGGGTCGCCTCGTCGGCGACGTCGACCGTCAGCTCGAATCGCTTGCCGATGCGCACCGCCGAGATGCCGGACACTTCGAGGCGGGACAATGCGCCGGCGACGGCCTTCCCCTGCGGATCCAGCAGCTCGGCCTTGGGCATGACGTCGACGACGATGGTGGGCATTCGAAAGCTCCGGGAAGTCGCGGGAAGGGGTGCGGCATCAGTCTACGGGCACCGGCCGCGCTCGCCCGTTCCGCGTCGCCACGGCCCGTGATCGAACCGTGACCAATATTCATGGGAGCGCTCTCTTGCGCTCATGGGAGCGATCCCATAACGTCTCAGTCATCGGTTGAGAGCGCTCCCACGACATTGTCGCGGAGTGGATCGACCGTCCCAGGGTCCCTCCCTGGGTGGGAGCCCGACACGCACCCCCTGACACCGTTCCACCAACACAAAGGAGTGACATGCACGCACGTGCATTCCGCCGCAGCGCCGTCGTTCTCGCCGCTGTCTCGGCCACCGCGCTCACGCTTGCCGCGTGTAGCAACAACCCGACCCCCGGGAACACCGACGACACGGGCGAGAAGGTCACGCTCACCGTCACGACGTTCGGCACCTTCGGCTACGAGGACCTGTACAAGGAGTACGAGAGCCTCCACAAGAACGTCAAGATCGAGGCCACCAACATCGACACGGGTGGAAACGCGCGCACCGACGCGTTCACCAAGCTCGGCGCCGGTTCGGGCCTGTCCGACATCGTCGCGATCGAAGAGGGCTGGCTCGGCGCGATCATGGAGGTCTCCGACCAGTTCGTCGACCTGCGCGACTACGGCATCGAAGACCGCAAGGGCGACTGGGTCGACTGGAAGTACGGCCAGGCCACCGACCCCACCGGCCGCGTGATCGGCTATGGCACCGACATCGGCCCGCAGGGCATCTGCTACAACGCCCCCGCGTTCGAGGCGGCGGGTCTTCCGACCGACCGCGACGAAGTGGCCAAGCTCCTCGACGGCGACTGGAAGAACTACTTCGACGTCGGCCGTCAGTACAAGGAGAAGACCGGCAAGGCCTGGTACGACCACTCCGGGTTCGTCTGGAACTCGATGGTCAACCAGCTCGAAGAGGGCTACTACAAGAAGGACGGCACGCTCAACGTCGAGGGCAACGCCGCGCTGAAGGAGCGCTTCGAGCTGCTGGGGGCGGCCACGGAAGACGGCCTCTCGGCAGCGCAGGCCGTGTGGGACTGGAACGGCGGCAAGTCGTTCGTCGACGGCACGTTCGCGACCTTCGTCTGCCCCGGCTGGATGCTCGGAACGATCACCGGCCAGCTCGAGGCGGCCGGCGGGGGTGCCGACAGCGGCTGGGACTTCGCCGATGTCTTCCCCGGCGGTGCGGCCAACTGGGGCGGTGCGTTCCTCTCCATCCCCGAGACGTCGCAGCACAAGAAGGAGGCCGCGGCGCTCGCCGACTGGCTGACGCAGCCGGAGCAGCAGGTCAAGCAGTCCAAGGCGGCGAACAACTTCCCGTCGACGCTGGAGGCGCAGAAGGTGCTCGCTGAGGAGGCGACCCCCAACCCGATCTTCAACGACGCTCCGACTGGTGCGATCCTCGCCGAGCGGGCTCAGGGAATCGTGGCGCAGTTCAAGGGCCCGGATGACTCCGTGATCCAGGAGAACGTGTTCGGACCGGCGCTCGTTCAGCTCGACCAGGGCAAGGCCGACACGGCCGCGGCCTGGCAGCAGGCGATCAAGCTGCTCGGCGAGCTCGTCGGCTGATCCCACCCGATCCGCAGGGGTCCCGGTCTTCGGGCCGGGGCCCCTGCGGCCCTCACCCACTTCGCTCAGAGGAACCCACATGTCCACGACCGCGCCCGCCGCCCCCACGAAGGGCACTCCGCGCGCATCCGTCCCGCGCCGTCGCGGCGGATGGAACCGTTTCGCCCACAAGGGCTCCCCCTACGCCTACATCGCGCCGTTCTTCCTGCTCTTCGGCCTCGTGGGCCTGTTCCCCCTCCTCTACACGGTCAATGTCGCGATGCACGACTGGGACCTACTGAAGGGCCAGGGCGACTTCGTCGGTTTCGGGAACTTCGTGGAGATCCTCGGCGACGAGATGTTCTGGAACTCCATCCGCAACACCCTCAGCATCTTCCTGCTCTCCGCGATCCCGCAGCTCGCGGTCGCGCTGCTGATCGCCTACCTGCTCGACCGGGGGCTGCGCGCACCGACCTTCTGGCGGATGAGCGTGCTGATCCCCTTCGTCGTGACCCCCGTCGCCGTCGCCCTCATCTTCTCGAGCATCTTCAACGAGGCCGACGGCCTCGTGAACAACCTGCTCAACCTCATCGGGATTGCCGATCAGCAGTGGAAGCAGGACACGTTCCTCAGCCACATCGCGATCGCCACGATGGTGAACTTCCGCTGGACCGGGTACAACGCCCTCATCCTCCTGGCCGCCATGCAGGCGGTGCCGCGCGACCTCTACGAGTCCGCCGCGATCGACGGCGCGGGCGCCGCGCGACGCTTCTTCTCCATCACGATCCCTTCGATCCGCCCCACGCTCATCTTCGTCATCATCACCGCGACGATCGGTGGCCTCCAGATCTTCGCGGAGCCGCGCCTGTTCGACGTGTCGACCGCGGGCGGCATCGGCGGCAGTGAGCGTCAGTTCCAGACGACGGTGCTCTTCCTCTGGGAGCTCGCCTTCTTCCGTCGCAACTTCGGGGAGGCCTCGGCCGTCGCCATCCTGCTGTTCCTCCTCATCGTGGGGATCGGCCTCATCAACTTCCTCATCTCACGGCGCATCGCCACGGGAAACGGTCCGCGCGTCTCCCGCCGCGAGCTCCGCCGCGCCCGCCGGAATGGAGAGCACGCATGACCAGCACCCTGACCCCCGCTCCCGTGCTCGCCGAGCCGGAGCCCGCCCCGCGCCGTCGCCGCGGAGGCTCGGGAGGCGTCGCCGGCATCGGCAGCCGCCCCGGATTCCTCACCTACGGTCTCTTGACCGCCTTCATCCTTGGAAGCGTCTACCCGCTGTGGTGGTCGGTCGTGGTCGCCAGCGGCACCAACGCCACCCGCGGCGAGACCCTTCCGCTGATCCCGGGCGGCAACTTCTTCGCCAACGCCGCGAAGGTGCTCGACGCCATTCCGTTCTGGCTGGCTCTCGGCAACTCCATCCTGATCTCGTCGATCATCACCATCTCGGTCGTGTGCTTCTCGACGCTCGCCGGGTACGCGTTCGCCAAGCTGCGCTTCCGCGGCCGCGACGGGCTCATGGTGTTCGTCGTCGCGACGATGGCGATCCCCACGCAGCTCGGGATCATCCCGCTGTTCATGGTCATGCGCGAGCTCGGCTGGACGGGATCCATCGGTGCGGTCGTCGTGCCGATGCTGGTGACCGCATTCGGCGTGTTCTTCATGCGGCAGTACCTCGTCGACGTCATCCCGGACGAGCTCATCGAGGCGGCGCGCGTCGACGGTGCGGGGCAGTTCCGCACCTTCCTCACCGTCGGCGTCCCCGCGGCGCGCCCGGCGATGGCGATCCTCGGTCTCTTCACCTTCATGACGGCATGGACCGACTACCTGTGGCCGCTGCTCGTGCTGAGCCCGCAGAACCCCACCCTGCAGACGGCGCTCAGCCAGTTGCAGTCCGGCTACTACGTGGACTACTCGATCGTGCTGACGGGCGCAGTCATGGCCACTCTCCCCCTTCTCGTGCTGTTCGTCGTCGCCGGGAAGCAGCTGATCAGCGGCATCATGGCGGGCGCCGTCAAGGGCTGAGAGGTACGCTCCATGAGCCCCATTCCTCGAGAGGAGACCGCCTCCATGCTGCGTACCTTCCCCGACGGCTTCCTGTTCGGCGCCGCCACCGCGGCGTACCAGATCGAGGGCGCCGCGTTCGAAGACGGTCGCACGGCCTCGATCTGGGACGCTTACTGCCGCGTGCCGGGCGCCGTGATCAACGCCGACAACGGCGACGTCGCCTGCGACCACTACCACCGGTACCGCGACGATGTGGCCCTGATGAAAGACCTCGGGCTGGACACCTACCGGTTCTCGGTGTCGTGGTCGCGCGTTCGCCCCGACGGGGGCCCGATCAATCCGAAAGGCCTCGACTTCTACAAGAGGCTGGTCGACGAGCTGCGGGATGCCGACATCATCCCGTGGCTGACGCTCTACCACTGGGACCTCCCTCAGGCGCTGCAGGAGCGCGGCGGATGGACCGTCCGCGAGACGAGCGACCTCTTCACGGAGTACGCGCTCGATGTCCACGACGCCCTGGGCGACCGGGTCGTCAACTGGACCACGCTCAACGAGCCCTGGTGCTCGTCGTTCCTCAGCTACACCGCAGGCATCCACGCACCCGGCCACTACTCCGTCACGGAGGGCGTGCTCGCCGCGCATCATCTCCTCCTCGGCCACGGCCAGACCGTCCGCGAGCTGCGGGCGCGCGATTCCTCGCTGCGGCTCGGGATCACCCTCAACCTCACCGGCGCCGAACCCGCCGACCCCACGAGGCCGAGCGACCTCGATGCCGCGCGACGCATCGACGGGCAGTTCAACCGGTGGTTCCTCGATCCGATCTTCCGCGGCACCTACCCCGCCGACATCGTCGAGGACATCCGCGCGGTCGATCCCGCCGCGATCGAGGCCCTCGCGGCGGCGACACAGCCCGGCGACCTCGACGTCATCGCGACGCCCCTCGACGCGCTCGGCGTGAACTACTACCACAACGAGTTCGTCGGCGGGGAGCCCGACCCCACGCCCCCGGCCCCCGGGGACGCTCCGACCGACCGGCACGCCGAGTCGCCGTTCCCCTCCCACGAGGGCATCCACTGGCACGAGCGCGGGCTCCCCCGCACCTCGATGCACTGGGAGGTGCAGCCCGAGGGGCTCACCGCTCTGCTCGAACGTGTCTGGACCGACTACGCCGAGAAGGCGGGGACCGCCCTCTACGTGACCGAGAACGGCGCCGCGTTCGACGACGTCGTGGCGGAGGACGGCGAGGTGCGGGACCTCGAACGCACCGACTTCCTGCGTCGTCATCTCGCCGCGACCCTGGATGCGGCCGAGGCCGGTGTGGATGTGCGCGGGTACTTCTACTGGTCGCTCCTCGACAACTTCGAGTGGGCCTGGGGGTACGAGAAGCGGTTCGGGATCGTCCGCGTGGACTACGACACGGGCGAGCGGTCCCCGAAAGCATCCGCACGGGAGTATCGTCGCCTCATCGCGCAGCGCGCGATCGACGTTCCGCGTGCGGGCGTCGTCACCCACCCCTAGGTCGTCCTCCGTGAGCATCGATATCCCACGGACCGCGATCACCATCGAAGAAGTCGCAGCGGCAGCCGGTGTCTCGCGATCGACAGTCTCTCGAGTGGTGAACGGTTCCACTGCCGTCAGTCCTGCCGCCCTGGAAGCCGTGCGTCAGGCCATCTCCGAACTCAACTACGTGCCCAACCGCGCCGCACGGTCGCTGGCCAGTCGCGCGACGATGGCGATCGCGCTGGTGGTCCCCGAGGATACGAGCCGGTTCTTCGGCGACCCGTTCTTCGCCGCGATCGTCTCGGGCATCAACAAGCGGCTCAGCCGCTCGGACTACGTGCTCAACCTGATCGTCGCCAGCGACGATCCGCAGGACAAAGCCACCGCGTACCTCCGCAGCGGAGCGGTCGATGGCGCGATCGTCGTCTCCCACCACACGAGCGACACCTTCATCGACCGGATCGCGGCCGCCGTGCCCGTCGTCTACGGCGGTCGCCCGCTGCGCGAGCGTGAGCACGACCACTACGTCGACGTGGACAATGTCGCGGGCGGCCGCGTCGCCACGGAACACCTCCTCGGCCGAGGGCGGCGCCGTATCGCGACCATCACCGGTCCGCTGACCATGCACGCGGGCGTCGACCGCCTCACCGGTTTCCGCGAGGCGTTGGCCGCCGCGGGTCTCGCGGAGGTCGCGGTCGAAGACGGCGACTTCACGAGCGACGGCGGTGCGGCCGCCATGCAGCGCATCCTCGATGCGGGGCAGCCGTTCGACGCCCTCTTCATCGCGAGCGACCTCATGGTGCGCGGAGCTTTGCCCGTGCTCGCACGCGCCGGTCTCCGCGTTCCGGACGACGTGGCGATCATCGGCTTCGACGACTCTCCGGTCGCGCGATCGGTGACGCCCCATCTGACCACGATGCGTCAGCCCTCCCTCGCCCAGGGGGAGTGCATGGCCGATGTGCTCCTCGCGATGCTCTCCGGCGGGGAGCCGCCGTACGTCACGATCCTCGACACCGAGCTGGTGGTCCGCGACTCGACGTAGACGCGGCTCCCGCTCGCGCCGCGTCAGACCGTCACGACGACGTCGAAAGTGACGAAGGAGGTCCGCTGACCGTCGCCGACAACGCGTTGAGCCACGGGTCGTCGAACCCGAGGGAGCGTCCGTCATCGCGCACGGCGACTCCGTAGTGGCGGAGCCGCTCGCCGAGAGCGCCGAGGGCGTCGGCATCGGGGAGGGTGAGGTCGACGCGGCCGAGGCCGAGGGCGGGCATGCGGGGCCCGGCGCCGCGGGAGTTCCACACGTTCATCGCCATGTGGTGGTGGTAGCCGCCGGCGCTGACGAACAGCGCTTGGGAGCCGAGAGAAGCGGTCGCATCGAACCCGAGCGCGTCGACGTAGAACGCCCGCGCGGTGGCCACGTCGCCGACGGAGAGGTGCACGTGGCCGATCTGCGCGGCCGCCTCCGTCGCGGTGGTGCCGTCCCCTTCGCGAGGCAGGTGCGCACGCAGGAACTCCTGCGGATCCAGGTACAGCGTCGCCATCTCGACCTGTCCGTGCGTCCACGACCATTCCGACCGGTCGCGGTCCCAGTACAGCTCGATCCCGTTCCCCTCGGGGTCGGTGAGGTAGAAGGCCTGGCTGACGAGGTGGTCGGCGCTGCCGGTGAAGGTCTGCGGCGCGTGGCGCGCGACCGACAGCAGGGCGGCGGCGAGAGCGGCCTGCGTCTCGAAGAGGATCGCGGTGTGGAAGAGGCCGGCCGATCCGGCGGCGGCGTGACGGAGGGAGGGATCGTGTCGCAGCACGATGAGGGGCCGTCCGCCGCGACCGAGCGTGACGGTGTCGCCTTCGGCGGCGATCACCTGCAGGGTGATGACGTCGCGGTAGAAGCGGGTCATCGCATCGAGGTCGCCGACGAGCAGCGTCACGGCACCCATGGTGGTCGCGGGTGCGAGGGCCGGAACGCCGGAGGCCGGAGGTTGCTCATTCATGTGAATGGACAACCTCCGGCCTCGGACCGGTATTCCAGGGGCTACTGCGGATCGCCGCCGAGCTGTCCGATCGGGACGATGGGGCCGCCGTCGTCGGCACCCGTCTTGCGCCACCGTGCGATCGCATTGCCGCCGTGGTAGATCGCCAGCGCCGCGAACGTCCCGAGCACGATCGCGCCGAAGGTGAGGGCGCCGAGGTTCATCGTGAAGCCCGCGATCGCGATGATGAACGCGACGGCGACCGTGTACTGGTTCACCGGGCGGGAGAAGTCCACCTGGTTGTCGACCCAGATCTTGATGCCGATGACCCCGATGAGGCCGTAGAGCGCGGTGGTCACCCCGCCCAGCACGCCGGGGGGCATCGCGAAGATGACTGCCCCGACCTTGGGCGAGAAGGCGAGGAGCACCGCGACGATGCCGGCCACCCAGTACGCGGCGGTGGAGTAGACGCGGGTGGCGGCCATGACGCCGATGTTCTCGCCGTAGGTCGTGGTGCCCGAGCCGCCGAAGCCGCCCGCGACGGCGGTGGCGAGGCCGTCGGCGACGAGCGCGCGGCCGGTGTGCCGGTTGATGCCGGGGTCGCCGGTCATCGTCGCGACGCCGCGTACGTGTCCGACGTTCTCGGCGATCAGCACGAGCACGACCGGCAGGAACATCGGCAGCGCGCCCCAGGCGACCGGGTCGCCGAACGCGGGGAAGTGGAACTGCGGCAGGCCGACCCAGGCCGCTGCCTCGACGCCCGAGAAGTCGACGCGATTCAGGATGATCGCCGCGACGTAGCCGACGACGACGCCGAGGAAGATCGAGACCCGCCCCAGGAACCCCCGGAAGAGCACGGCGAACAGGATGCAGGCGACGAGGGTGATGGTTCCGAGGAGGGCGTCCTTGCTGAAGTTGTTCCAGGCGGCGGGAGCCAGGTTGAGGCCGATCAGAGCGACGATCGCGCCCGAGACGACCGGCGGCATCAGCCTCTCGATCCAGCGGGTGCCGGTGGCCTGCACGAGGAAGCCGACACCGGCCAGCAGCACACCCGCGGCGAAGACGCCGAGGAGCGCCTGTCCGTACTGTTCGGGGGTGTTCAGGGGCTTCCCGCCCCCCGGCCCGAGGGCGAGGATCGGCGCGAGGAACGCGAAGGAGGAGCCCAAGTAGCTGGGAAGGCGATTGCGCGTCAGCAGGAGGAAGAGGAGGGTTCCGAGGCCGGAGAACAGGAGCGTCGTGCTGACCGGGAACCCCGTGATGATGGGAACCAGGAAGGTCGCTCCGAACATGGCGACGACGTGCTGCGCGCCGATCGCGATCGTGCCGCCCCAGGCGAGGCGTTCGTGCGGCTTGACGACGGCGCCGGCGGCGATGCGGCGGCCGTCACCGTGGAGGGTCCAGATGGGCATGAGTGTGCTCCTCGAAAGGGTGTGGGGGTGCCTGGGGTCAGGCTATCTGGGAGAACCCTGGGAGCGTGGTTGTGACAGGCCGGAAGTTCCGGCGAGGATCAGCGGGTGAGCCGCCCGACCAGTTCGCGATACGTGGCCGCCGTCCGGTCGACGATCTCCGCGGGAAGCGGGGGCGGGGTGCCGGTCTTGTCCCACTTCGCGGCCAGCCAATCGCGGACGATCTGCTTGTCGAAGCTTGCCATCCGCTCCGCCGGGGTGGACCCCGTGCGCCACGCCTCCGCGTCCCAGTACCGCGACGAGTCGCTCGTCAGCACCTCGTCGGCCAGGGTGAGCACGTCGTCGGCGTCGAGGCCGAACTCGAACTTCGTGTCGGCGAGGATGAGGCCCTTCGCCTCCGCGATCGTCGAGGCGCGCGTGTAGGCCTCGATCGACGCGTCGCGCAGCTCGGCCGCGCGGTCGGCGCCAACGATGTCGACGGTCTCCTCGAACGTGATGTTCTCGTCGTGCTCGCCGAGCGGCGCCTTGTAGGCGGGCGTGAAGATCGGCTCGGGAAGGCGGTCGCCGTTCTCCAGCCCCTCGGGCAGGGCGACGCCGCACACCGTTCGGGTCTGCTGATACTCGGTCCAGCCGGATCCGGTGAGGTATCCGCGCACGACGCACTCGATCGGCTGCATCGCGAGGGCCTTGACGACCATCGCGCGATCGGCCACGGCCTCGGGGGCGCTGGCTCCCGGAACGAGGTGGTTTGGGATCGGGCGGCCGCCGTCGGCCCCGCCGAGCTGGTCGAACCACCAGAGGCTGAGCTCCGTGAGCAGAGCGCCTTTGCCGGGGATCCCGGGGTCGAGCACGTGGTCGAACGCGCTCACGCGGTCGCTCGCGACGACGAGCATCGTGCCGTCCCGTCCGCTGTCGGGCCGGTAGAGGTCACGGACCTTTCCCGAGTACACGTGGGTCCAGCCGGGCAGGGTCGCGGGCGCATCCGTCACCCGTCCATTATCGAGGCTCCGCGCCGGTGCCGGTGCCGGTGCCCGTTCCCGTGCCCCCCGCTGACCGTCGACCGTCGAGAGCACATGCTCCCATCGAGCGCACACCGGGATGACGTCAACGAGGTATGCGCTCGGCCAGAGCATGTGCTCTCGACAAAGGGAGGGGGCATCCGTGGGTGGACGACGGCGCGGGCGTCAGGGGGTGATGCCGTCCACGAAGGCGAGGGCCTCTTCGATGACGTCGGGCCAGAGGTCGAGGTCGCGGTTGTCCACGAGGATCCACTCGCGCATCGCTCGGCCGCGCATCACCATCCGTTCGCCGCGTCCCTCGGCCTCGAGCTGCGTGACGCGGTCCTCGGGGAGCTTGGCCAGCAGACCCTCCGCGATGGGAAACGCGAATGCCTTGCCCCGCACTCGCAGCCCGGTGGCCGAAAAGATGCGACCGAGGTCGACGCCGTCGCGCACGAGGCAATCCGCCGCGATCTCGTCGAACACCTCTCGCGCACGTTCCCGGGACACGCCGTCAGCGTACGCCCGCCCCGTCTCGGGCGTCGAGAGCACATGCTCGCATCGAGCGCACACCGTGATGACGTCGACAAGGTATGCACTCGACCTGAGCATGTGCTCTCGACGAAGGAGAAATGGGTATATAGTCCATCTGGACTATTCATCCGAGATGGCCGTGACGGGACGGGAGGGACAGCGAATGACCGGCGATGCCCGCGCGCTCACCCCGCTCGCCGTCGTGGTGCTCGGACTCCTCCGCGAGCGCCCGATGCACCCCTACGAGATGCTCCGGCTCCTGCACCAGCGGCGCGACGACCGCCTCGTCGGGGGCTCGCGGGGCACGCTGTACCACACCGTCGCACGCCTCGAACGGGCGGGACTGATCGCCGAAGTGGGAGTGGACCGCGACGGCAACCGCCCCGAGCGCACCACCTACGAGATCACGCCCGAGGGCAGCGAAGCCGGGGCCGACTGGGTGCGCCGTCACCTTCCCCAGGTCGACCGCATCCTGGAGTTCCGGGTGGCCCTGTCCTCGGCGCACGATCTGCCGCGCGAAGAGGTCGCCGAGCTCCTCGGCCGCCGCCGCGCCGTGCTCGCCGACTTCCGCGCGGAGCACCGCGCCGGACTCGCCGCGGCCCGTTCCCGCGGCGTGCCCTTCCAGTTCCTGGTGGAGGCGCAGCGTGAGCTCCATCTGCTCGACGCCGACCTCGCCTGGCTCGACGCGGTCCTGACCGCGCTCGCCGATCCCGCCACACCCTGGGGCGTGCACGAACTGCCGCCCGACACGATGGCCCGCCTCGAGGCCTTCAGAGAAAGCGTCGTCTCATGACCGATCCCACCACTGCGTCCGTCCCCACGACCGCGTCGTCTCGTTCCGGCGCCGCGGCTCCCGGCCACTCCGTTCCCGACACTCCCGCCCGAAGCCCGTGGCCGGCGCTCTGGGCTCTGGTGATCGGGTTCTTCATGATCCTCGTCGACACGACGATCGTCTCCGTCGCCAACCCCGCGATCAAGGCCGCCCTCGACCCCGACACCAACAACCTCGACAACGTCGTGTGGGTGACCTCCGCCTATCTGCTCGCCTACGCGGTGCCCCTGCTGATCACGGGCCGCCTCGGCGACCGCTTCGGACCCAAGAACATCTACCTGATCGGTTTGGCGATCTTCACCCTCGCCTCGCTCGGTTGCGGCCTCTCCGGGTCGCTCGAGATGCTCATCGCGATGCGCGCCGTGCAGGGCCTCGGCGCGGCGCTCATGACGCCGCAGACGATGGCCGTCATCACCCGCACCTTTCCTCCCCACCGCCGCGGCGCCGCCATGGGCCTGTGGGGAGCCACGGCCGGGATGGCGACCCTCGTGGGCCCCCTCGCGGGAGGCCTCCTCGTCGACGGCTTCGGCTGGGCGTGGATCTTCTTCATCAACCTGCCGGTGGGCGTGATCGGGTTCGTCCTGGCCTGGATCTTCGTGCCCGCCCTGGAGACCCATCCGCACCGCTTCGATGTGGTGGGCGTGGTCCTGAGCGCGGCCGCGCTGTTCCTCATCGTCTTCGGGCTGCAGGAGGGGGAGAAGTTCTCCTGGGCGCCGTGGGTGTGGACCATGATCGCGGCCGGGGTGGTCGTGATGGCGGTGTTCATCTGGACGCAGGCGCGGACGAAGAGCGAGCCGCTCGTGCCGCTCGACCTCTTCCGCGAGCGGAACTTCTCGCTGGCCAACCTGACGATCGCGACGGTCGGGTTCACCGTGACGAGCATGACCCTCCCGCTCATGTTCTTCGTCCAGCTCGCGCGGGGACTGACCCCTACCGAGGCGGCGCTGCTGATGATCCCGATGGCGGTGCTCTCGGGTGTGCTCGCGCCCCTGGCCGGCAAGCTCCTGGATCGCTCCGACCCGCGTCTGCTGCTGGTGCCGGGACTGCTCATGGTCGCCGGATCGCTCTTCTGGTACGCGAGCCTCATGAACGTGGACACGCCGATCTGGATGTTCCTCCTCCCCTCGGCCGTGATGGGGATCGGGAACGCGGGGATGTGGGGGCCGCTCGCCACGACGGCGACCCGCAACCTCGGTCCGCGTCAGGCGGGCGCCGGCGCCGGCATCTACAACACCACGCGCACGATCGGATCGGTGATCGGTTCGGCCGCCATCGCCGCCGTCATGCAGGCCCGCCTGAGCGCCAACCTTCCCGGAGCGTCCGACGCGGCGGGGGAGTTCGGCGGAGGGACCCTGCCGCCGTTCGTGCTCGACGGCTTCTCGACGGCCATGGCGCAGTCGATCCTCGTTCCCGCCGCGGTGATCCTGATCGGCGTCGTGGCCGTGCTGTTCTTGCGGCGTCCGCCGCTCACGCCGCAGCGCTGACAGCGCGGCGCTGACCCTCGACGGACGACGCTCCCGCGGCCGGGACGGGGGCGTCGTCAGTCCGCAGAGGGTTCCTCGGCGACGCGGGCGGCGATGTCGCGGCGGTGGTGCGACCCGTCCAGCGTGAGGGCGTCCACCGCACGGTAGGCGCGATCGCGGGCCTGGAAGAACGTGTTGCCGAGCGCCACGACGTTCAGGACGCGTCCGCCGGTCGCGACGAGTGCTCCCTCGCGTGCGGCCGTGGCCGCGTGCGCGAGATGCACTCCCTCGACGGCCTCCGCGGCCTCGATCCCGTGGATCTCCCGACCGGTCACGGGCGCCTCGGGGTAACCCTCGCTCGCCACGACCACCGTCACTGCCGCCGCTTCGGCGAACTGCGGTGCCGGCTCGTCCTCCAGGTTTCCGCTGGCGGCGGCCATGAGGAGGCTCGACAGGGGAGTCGCGAGCCGGGCGAGCACGACCTGGGTCTCCGGATCGCCGAAGCGGGCGTTGAACTCGATGACCTTCACGCCCTGCTCGGTGAGGATCAGCCCGGCATAGAGGAGGCCGATGAAGGGGGTTCCCTCCGCGTCGAGCTGGCGGATGACCGGCTCGGCGACGGTCCGGGTGACCTCGGCGACGAACTCCTCCTCGCCGCCGAACGCGCCCGCCAGCCACGGGAGAGGGGAGTACGCGCCCATGCCGCCGGTGTTCGGACCTTCGTCGCCGTCGTAGGCGCGCTTGAAGTCCTGGGCGGGGCTCAGCGCCCGGACGGTGTCACCGTCGGATACGAAGAAGAGGGAGACCTCGGGGCCGCTGAGGAACTCCTCGATCAGGACGGGGGACGCGCCCAGGTAGGCGTCGGCGTGCGCGAGGGCGGCCTCTCGATCCGACGTGACGATGACGCCTTTCCCGGCGGCGAGGCCGTCGGCCTTGACGACGTAGGGCGCCCCGTAGGCGTCGAGGGCGGACTCGACCTCCGCGCGCGTGTGGGCCCGGGTCGCGCGTCCGGTCGGAACTCCGGCGGCCTCCATGATCCGCTTGGCGAATGCCTTCGAGCCCTCCAGCTGCGCGGCCGCCTTGCCGGGGCCGAAGACCGGGATGCCGCGCTCGCGGAGGGCGTCGGCGACGCCGGCGACGAGCGGGGCCTCGGGGCCGACGACGACGAGGTCGATGCGTTCGGCGTTGGCGTACTCGGTGACCGCTGCGGGGTCGACCGGGTCGAGGGTGGGAACGAGGGCGGCGACCTCGCCGATGCCGGCATTCCCGGGGGCGGCGAACAGCTCGTGACCGTCCTCCTCTCCCTTCAGGGCGAGGAGGATGGCGTGCTCGCGGGCACCGGAACCGAGGACGAGGATGCGCACCCCTCCAGCCTAGCGACGCGGCCTCGCGGCTACGGTGGAGTCCATGGCGCGCAAGATCTCCACCGACGACGGGCGTGCGGCCCTCGCCGCTGTGACCGCCGGCGATGCGCCGGCCCGCACCGACCTCGCCACGGCGGTGCGCTACCTGCTGCAGCTGCTCGCGGAGAAGGCACCGGGCAACTCGGTGGAGGTGCGGGTGCCGCCGTTCGGCGCCGTGCAGGTGCTCGAGGGTCCCCGTCACACGCGGGGGACCCCGCCCAACGTCGTGGAGACCGACGCGACCACCTGGATCGCCCTCGCCACGGGAACGCTCGGATGGCGCGACGCGGTCGCCGCCGGCCGGATCCTGGCCTCCGGGACGCGCGCAGACCTCACGGCTCTCCTGCCCCTGCGTCCGTAGCCCCGCGGTCCGTCCGTCCGTCCGCCGACCCCGTCAGCCGCCCGTCGCCGAGGGCGAGGACCGCCCACCGGCCGGGGGCGGTGACCCCGCCAGCACCACCACGCCGCCGAGGCCCGCGATGAGCACGAGCACGGCGAGCATCGCCGCGAGCGCAGCCGCGGCCCACACGACCCGCTCGTCGATCGCCGCTGCGGCGGAGACGACCGGGGCAGCGGCGACCTGCTGGATGAGGACGACCTCGTGCGCCGCCTGCGGCGGAACCGGCGCCTGGGCGGCGGCGCGAAGCCGGGGCTTCGGCGGTGCGACCGCCGTCTGCGTGAGCGTCAGGGAGTCGGGGCCGTCCGCGGCGGTGGCCTCGGGGACACGGCAGTTCTCCGTCGCGCACACCGTGATCGGCAGCGGCACCTTCCGGGGCTGGATCGTGCCCGCGCCGCCCGCGGTCGTGTACCAGTACGAGCTCTGTCCCGTGAGGGTCTGGAACCGCACGAAATCGGCGGGGAACGCCCCCCACCATCCCCGGTTCTCCGCCATCCGCGCCGGCTGCGGGTTCCGTCCCGCGATCTCGGACGGAACGGAGACGCCCAGGTAGTCGGGTGTATGAGTGAGCCCGTTGCGCGTGATCTCCACGCCCGTCAGCGTCGCCAACACGACCGATCGGGGCGCGATGCGGCCCCACACCGACGTGTCGTCCATGTCCGAGGCGTAGCCGGAGAGGGTCGCGGTGAGCGTGCCGGAACCGTCGGCGTCGACCGTGAGGACGGGGTCGGCGGCCGACCAGTAGGTCATACCGCCGTAGTAGGCGACCGTGAACGCGCCTTTCCAGGACAGGCGTGCGGTGCCCTTGTCGGGGTCGATGACGCCGGTGCCTCCGGTGATCCGCACCCGCGTCTGGGTGACGCTGTCGGCCGCGCTCGTCGTCTTGCCGTTGACGCTCGTGCCCTCGGGGGTGTCGCACCGGGTCGACCACGCGGGTCGTTCGTCGATGCCGTCCGTGCGTCGCACAATCGTGGTGTTGCCGTCGCGGCTGCGGTAGAAGCCGTCGGCTTCCGTCCAGACCCGCGCCGATCCGGCATCGCCCGCGACCCCCGCGGAGAGGAAGTTGCAGCCGCCGAAATAGGCGCCGCCGCTGCTCTCGTTGTTGATGCCCCAGTCGAACAGCGCACCGGAGGTCTCCCGTGGCCCCTCTCCCTCGGGCGTCGTGCCTCCGTCATCGCCCGGTTCGGCCGCGCCCGCGGCGCGCACCGTGAGGGTCGCCTCGCGCGAGACGGCCTCGCCCAGCGCGTTGGAGACGACGACGCGGTATCGGCTGCCGTCGAGCGCCCGCGCGGCGGTCACCGTGAGGGCCGCGGTGGTCGCGCCCTCGACCTCGGTCCATTCCGTCGACGGGGTCCGGCTCTGCCAGCGGTAGGTCAACGGTCGTCCGCTCGCGGTGACGGTGAAGGACGCCGTCCGTCCGTCCTCGACCGTCGTCGACTGCGGATGCGACGTGACGGCGGGCGCGATGGGGGCGGGGGTGCGCGCACCGACCGTGACGACGACGGGCGTGGGGACCTTCCGGGGCTGGATGCTGTCGGCCCCTCCGTCGGTCGTGTACCAGTAGGAGTTCTGGCCCGTCAGCTCCTGGAAGCGCAGGAAGTCGGACGGGAACGCTCCCCACCACGCCGCGTTGGCCGCCGTCTTGACCGCCTGCGGATTGCGTCCGGCGATCTCGGCCGGAATGGTGACGTCGAGGAAGTCGGGACGAAGGGTCAGGCCGGAGGCGGATACGTCGACGCCGCGGAAGGTGGCGAGGGTCACGGTCCGCGCCGGGAGCGGCGCCCAGATCGACGGGTCGTCCATGTCGGCCGCGTAGCCGGAGAGCCGCGCGGTGAGCGTACCGGCCCCGTCGGGGGCGACCGTCAGCACGGGGTCGGACGCCGACCAGTAGGTCATGCCGCCGTAGTACGCGACGGTGAAGGAGCCCTGCCACGAGATCTGCGCCGTCCCCGCGGCGGCGTCGATCGTGCCGGATCCGCCCGCGATCTGCACGCGGGAGTCCGTGTGGCTGCGCGGGGAGGTCGCGCTCACGACACCGGTGACAGACTCTCCCGTCGGAGTCTGACACTTAGTCGCCCACGTGGGCTGGGTGAGGGCACTGCCGTCGGCGGTGGGCCGCACGATCGTCGTGTTGCCGTCCTCGGAGCGGTAGAAGCCATCGGCCTGCGTCCACACGCGAGCGCTGCGGGTGTCGCCGGCGATGCCCGCGGACAGGAAGTTGCAGCCGCCGAAGTAGGAGCCGCCGTTGCTCTCGTGGTTGATGCCCCACTCGAAGAGCACGTCGGACACCTCGAGCGGCCCGTCGGGGTCGGGGTCGGGAGTCGGGGACGGGCTCGCGGTGGGCGTGGGCGTCGGAGTCGGAACGAGGGTGGCCGTGGGCTCCGGCGTCGGCGCGGGGCCGGTCGGTGTCGGGCTCGGAGTGCTCGTGGGGGTGGGCGTCGGTGCCGGGGTGGGCTCCGGGCCCTCGGCGTCGGGGCCGCCCGGCTCTCCATCCGCGGGGGAGTCGTCCGGGGCGTCTGCCGGATCCTGGTCCCCGGTCGCCTGGTCCCCGGTCGCCTGGTCGCCGGTCGTCGAGTCCAGAGCGGGATCCTCCGCGGCCACCGACGGCGCCGCGACGTCCTCTGCGGCGATGGCGGGCGCGGCGGCGAAGGGCGCCGCGAGCAGCACGAGGACCGTCGCGAGGCCGAGCGCCGTCCGCAGCGAGGACCGAGTGCGCATCGCCGTCACCTCAGACACCTCCCTTGTCCGTCGCCTCACGCGTTCGGCGGCGCTGTGAGAGCACCGCCCACACCAGGAACGCGATCGCGAGGACCGCCAGGATTCCCACCCCGAGCACGGCCCACAGCAGGATCGAGAGGAGCTCGGTCGTATCGGAGGCCTCGGTGGCGGCGACGGGGGCGGCGGCGGGCGTGATCTCCTCGACCACGATCGTCGTGTGGGTCGGAGCGGGGGTCGGCGCCGCCGACGGGGTCTTCGTTCCTCCCGACGTCGGGGTGTCCTCGCCGTACAGGTCACGGAACGTGATCGGCGTGAAGGTCTCGTTGTTCGCGTTCTTCACGCCGTGTGCGCCGATGGTGATCACGCCGCACTGAACGACGCGGCAGTCCACCTCGCCCGGTTTGCCGTCGCGGTCGAGGGAGGTGAAGGTCGCGCCGGGCACGTCCAGGACGGCCGACCACCTGCCCGCGGCATCGACCTCGCCCCCGTTGGCGGCGTACGACGTGGAGCTTCCGGGGAACGCGACGAAGGAGATGTAGCCCGTGGGCTTGTCCTCGTCGTCGGGGACGTAGCGGTAGTCGGCACCGGTCACGCCGCCCTGACTGGGACGCCAGCCGTCGTCGACCCAGCCGAACATGACATAGATGCCGCCGAATCCGTTCTTGATCGACTGGAAACCCGATCCGGTCACGCGGAGCTTCGTGAGGTAGGTCGGATCGGCCACTCCCGTGAGCTCCGGGCTTCCGTCGACGTGCACCTCGACCGAGGCGGCCGCGTGGGCGGGCGCGGCGGGCCCGGCCACCGCCACGCCGCCGGCGACCAGCGCCGCGAACAGGAGTCCCGAGAGCAGACGCGAGAACGTCCCGGCCCCACGGGACGTCGAGCGCCGCCGACGCATCGGGTGAAGCGGACGACGGGCGGACGGAGCGCTCATGCGGGAACCTCTCGATGGGCGGGTCGGGCGGAGGAGCGGACCGGCAGGATCACGGTGGCCCCCGAGACGGGGTGGGTGAGCACTTCGACGTCCTGGCGGTACACCGCGGCGATCCGGGCGGGGGTGAGGACGTCTTCGGGCCGCCCGGTCGCCTCCACGCGTCCCTCGGAGAGGAGGACGATGCGATCGGCGTAAGCGGCGGCGAGGTTCAGATCGTGCAGGACGACGGCGACCGCGTCGCCGTGCGCCGCGCACTCGCGGGTCAGTCGCAGCACGTCCTCCTGGTGCCGAAGGTCCAGCGCCGCGGTCGGTTCGTCCAAGAGCAGGATCCCGGTGCGCTGGGCGAGCACGCGCGCCAGCCCCGCCCGCGCGCGCTCGCCGCCGGAGAGCGAGGGAACGTGGCGTTGCCGGAACCGCTCGATGTCGGTGACGCGCAGCGCGGCGGCGGTCGCCTCCTCGTCCTCCTCCTCGCGAGGGGTCCGTCGCCACGGGGCGCGGCCCATCTCCACGACCTGCTCGACCGTGAACGGGAACGAGACGCGGTTCTCCTGGAGGAGGACGGCGCGCCGACGAGCGAGGTCGGCCAGTGACCAGTCCGCCAGGTCGCGCCCCGCGATCCGGACCGTCCCGGAGGTGCGCCGTTGGTCGCCCGTGAGAGCGGCGAGCAGCGTCGATTTGCCCGCCCCGTTCGGGCCGATGAGGGCCACGACCTCTCCCGCGTGCACCGTGAGCGACGCGTCGTCGAGGATGCGTCGTCCGCCGATCTCGACGCCGACGCCGCGCGCGTCGATGGCGGCCTCGCCCGGAGCCAGCCGCTCGGGCAGCTCGATGGAGCGCGACAAGAGCGAGGCGATCATCCCCACCCTCCCGCCTTGCTGCGGGTGCGGCGCAGCAGCCAGAAGAAGAACGGCCCGCCCACGATCGAGGTGAGCATCCCGATGGGCAGATCCGCCATCGGCACCGCGGTGCGGGCGACGAGGTCGGCCGCGAGCAGCAGGACCGCTCCGCCGAGCACGCTCGTCAGGAGAAGGGGCAGATGCGCGGGGCCGATGATCATCCGCATGAGATGCGGCACGACGAGGCCGACGAACGCGATGATGCCGGCGAACGCCACCGCCGATCCCACCAGGAGCGCCGTGACGACGATCACGACGATGCGCAGGAGCTCGACGTTGACTCCGAGGTGGCGTGCGCTCTTCTCCCCGAGCGCGAGCAGGTCCAGCGAGCGGGTGACGGCGAAGGCGACGACCAGGCCGATGACGATGAGGGGAAGGACGATGCCCACCTGCTGCCAGCGGGAGCCGTTGAGGCTGCCGAGCTGCCAGAAGACGATCTGCTCCCGTGCCTGCTGGTCGCCGAGGAACGTCAGGAAGGCCAGGCCGGCGCCCGTGAACGCGTTGATGGCGATGCCGGTGAGGACGAGGGTGACCACCTCCGTGCGTCCGCCGGCGCGGCTCATCGTGTAGACGATGAGGGTCGCCAGCAGGCCCGTCGCGAAGGCGACGAACGCGATCGTCCATTCGCCCGCGAACGTCCACCCGAACACGATCACCGCCGAGGCGCCCAGCGCAGCGCCCGAGGAGACGCCGACGACCCCCGGCTCGGCGAGCGGATTGCCGAAGATCGCCTGCATGAGCAGGCCGGCGGCGGCCAGGGCCGCCCCGATGATCACCGCCATCGCCACCCGCGGGAAGCGGATCGTCCACAGCGCGTTGTAGCCCTGGGGATGCTCGGGGAGGGGCCCCACCGGGATGCCGAGCCCGCGCAGGAGGGCGCCGAGGACCTCTTCGGGACGGACGTAGAGCTGTCCCGTTCCGGCCGAGACGAGCACGAGGGCGACGAGGGCGACGGCGAGTCCGACGATGAGGGCGCCCCGCCGCAGCGCCCGCGGCCTCGACGGCCGTGCATCCACCCGGTGGCTCTCCAGCGTCGCCGAGCCGGTCACGGGGCGGCGCCGCTCTGCTCGGGGGCGTAGATCGCGCGCGCGAGGGCCTCGATCACGGCGGCCGAGCGGGGGCCGAAGCTCAGCACCGCGTCGTCGCTCATGTCGACGATGCGTCGGTGCTGGCCGGCGGGGGTCTCCGCGACGGCGGGGACCTGTGTGAGGAGGCCGTCGACGCCGTCGACCGAGGCGAGCCCCTTCGACATCATCAGGATCACGTCGGGTGCCGCGTCCACGAGCGCTTCCGCGGTCATCGGACGCATCCCTCGCCACCCGATCTCCCCGGCCACATCGATGCCGCCGAGGCTCTCGATCAACGAGTCCGCTCCCGAGCCCTCCCCGAAGATGTAGTAGATCCCGGCGCTTCCGCGGACGTACAGGAAGAGGATGCGAGGACGATCGGCCGGGTCGGCGGGGGCCAGGGCGGCCACCTGGGCGACGACGTCGTCGATCTCGGCGCTCACCCGCTCCGCAAGGCGCGCCCCCGCGTCGGGCACGCCGAGGGCGGCGGCGACCGAGTGGATGATCTCGTCCCCGTTCTCCATGCTCCGCTCGGGCGTGATCAGGACGACGGGAATGCCGGCTTCGCGCATCTGCAGCACGACGTCCCACGGTCCGATCGAGGAGTCGGTGAGGATCACCGTGGGCTGCAGCTCCAGGATCGCCTCACCGTTGAGCTCGTGGCCGTTCTGGGTCACGAGGGGCAAGTGCGCGGCCTCGGGGAATCCCGTGGAGGTGTCGCGCCCCACGAGGTTGCCGCCCAGTCCGAGCCCGAACACGGTGGCCGAGAGGGTGCCCGAGATGTCGAGCGCGAGGATACGGCTGACGTCGGTGACGGTGACCTCGGTGCCCTGGTTGTCGACGACGGTCGCGGGGAGGTCGGGGTCGGCCTCGCCGTCGACCGGCGTCAGGCTCGCCGATGGGAGGCAGGCGGACGTCGGCCCCTCGTACTCCTTCGGCGTGGCGAGGGGGTCCAGCTGGGCGAGGGGGATGTCGGCGCCGCGGCAGTCTCCGCCGCGTGATCCCTCGCCCGGTGAGGGTTCCGTCACCCCGCAACCGGCGAGGACGAGGATGGCGCCCAGGATCAGCGGGAGCAGGCGGCGGCGGAAGGAAGAGGGCATCAGGACCTGTCGGAGCCGGTATATGCGGGCACGAGAAAGAGTCGCAACAGCGCATTCCGGTGACGGAATCCGGGGGGTGTGCGACCAACTTAGGTTAGGCTAACATGACCTTCGCCCGGACTGCACGGTAGCGAAGCTCCACCCGGGTCCGAACACCCGACATCGACCCAGGGGGAGATCAGTGAGTCACTCACGTCCCGTCCATCTGTCCGACCGAAGGCCACGCAGAGGAACCCTCCGCGGCACGCTCGCCACCCTCGCGACAGCCGCGCTCGTGGCTGGGGGGCTCGCCGCCACCCCGCTCGCCGCGAGCGCAGCGACGGAGGGCACCATCTCCGACGCGGTCTTCACGTGGGGCCTCAGCAAGGAGGCCGGAGGCGGTGCCTTCTTCGGCGGGTGCAACTTCCTGTCGGCGGGGATCGCGGGTGACACCGGATCGTCCCGTTTGTGGACGGAGTCCGACGGCTTCTACAAGACCGCCGACGGCAACGTCAGCATCGTCAAAGACGGCCCCGACGGCGCCACCATCACTCCCACGTGGTCGACGAAGTGTCAGACCGGGGCGGGGACCGCCGTCAGTGCGGGGAACACGAGCAGCACCTCGGGCAACGCCGTCGTCATCGGCGCCGGAACGGGTGAGGTCGCCGCCGACGGCTCGCTCGAGATCTCGTGGGATGGGGACTTCACCGTCGTCTTCTATGGCGGACTCACCTATTGGTCGGTGAGCGACCCCGTACTCACCGTGGACGCCGACGGCACCGGACAGGTCACCGCGACCGCGTCCGGGTACGGGACCTCGATGGATGACATGAGCCAGTGGGTGCCGATCGCCCCCGAGCAGATCGTGCTGGCGAACCTCACCGACGTGGACGCCGCGGACGGCTCGTTCACCGTCACGCCCGACTACCTGGGCGTCGAAGTCGCGACCACCGGCACCCCCCAGACGCGCACCGGCGCGACCTGGGGTGCTTTCCCGCAGTCGTACGTCGACTTCAACGTGAAGACGGGGCAGGCCAGCTACTGGTACTCCTCGGGCGGTGCGCGTGATGCCGCCAAGCCGGCGACACCGCTCTCCGTGAGCTTCGACGTCTCGAGCGGCCCGGCCTTCACCGCGTCGCCGGCCGCGCAGACCGTCACGACGGGCGACGCCGTCACCCTGACTGCCGCCGCCACCGGGGCGGACGCGTACCAGTGGCAGTCGGCGCCGATCGGTTCGGATGCCTGGAACGACATCGCCGGAGCCACGACAGCCACCTACTCGTTCACGGCGAGCAGCGCCACCGCTCGGCAGTACCGGGTCGTCGCGAGTGCGGGAGGCGCCTCCACGACCTCGAGTGCCGCCACCGTCACGGTCGACGTTCCCACCCCGACCGTCACCGTCTCGAAGACGACGGCTCTGTCGGCGGCCGGGGAGACAGTCACCGTCCGCGGCACCGGCTTCCTTCCGAACGCTCCCGCCACGTCGGGATCGCGTCCGCCGCTGGCCGGCCAGTTCACCGGCGCCTACATCGCCTTCGCTTCCCGTAACGCCGACGGCACGGGGCTGGCGAACTACACCAACGGACTGTCGGAGTACACGACCTGGGCCGTCCGCGAGGAGAATCTGGCGGCCATCGGTGGCTCCGGCGCGGTCATCGCTCCCGACGGGACCTTCCAGGTGGAGATCCGGGCCGAGGACCTTCCGCTCGACGCGGGCAAGCAGTGGGGCATCCGCACCTACGCGGCCGGAGGTGCCAACTACCCCGCGTTCGCGACATTCACCCCGCTGGAGTTCGCCGTCGCCGCGGGGACGGCCTCGATCCCCGCGTCGGCCACGGTGGGCGCAGCCCTCACGGCCGCGGCCGGCGGCTGGCCGGCAGGGGCGACTCTGACCTACCAGTGGCTGCGTAGCGGCGCGCCGATCTCCGGTGCCACCTCGCCCACGTACACGCCGACCGCTTCCGATGCCGGTGCCACCCTGTCGGTGCGAGTGGCCGGCGCGCTACCGGGATACACGACGACGAGCGTGACCTCGAACACGGTCACCGTCGCCGCCGCGACCCTGTCGGCGCCGGTCCCGACCCTGAGCGGCACCGCCCAGGTGGGCGCCACGCTGACGGCCAAGCCGGGGACGTGGACGGCGGGCACGAAGCTCACGTACCAGTGGCTTCGCGGTGGGTCGGTCATCACGGGCGCGACGAAGTCCACCTATACGGCGGTGGCGGCCGATCGCGGGAAGAAGCTGACCGTCCGGGTGACCGGATCGAAGGCGGGCTACACGACGGTGTCGAAGACGTCGGTGGCGAAGACGGTCGCGTGGGGCGCGCTGAAGAGCGCGACGCCGAAGGTCACCGGCACCGCCCAGGTGGGTAAGAAGCTGACGGCCACGCCGGGCACGTGGACGGCGGGCACGAAGCTCACCTACCAGTGGCTTCGCGGTGGGTCGGTCATCACGGGCGCGACGAAGTCCACCTATACGGCGGTGGCGGCCGATCGCGGGAAGAAGCTGACCGTCCGGGTGACCGGATCGAAGGCGGGCTACACGACGGTGTCGAAGACGTCGGCGGCGAAGACGGTCGCGTGGGGCGCGCTGAAGGGCGCGACGCCGAAGATCACCGGCACCGCCAAGATCGGCAAGAAGCTCACGGCTGTCCGCGGGACATGGACGACGGGCACGAAGGTCACCTACCAGTGGTACGTGGGCGGCAAGGCGGTCAAGGGGGCGACCAAGGCCTCGTACACCGTGAAGAAGGCGGACCGCGGCAAGACCGTGGTCGTCAAGGCCAAGGGCGTCAAGGCGGGGTACAAGACCGTCACCAAGACGTCCGCCGCGAAGCGCATCGCGCGCTAGTCAGCCCCGCGCACCCCGGTGGCGTCGACCGATGAGGTCGACGCCACCGGGGCGGCTGTGCGCGCCGGGGAAGAGCCGCCGACGAGAGGAGAGGACGGCCGATCATGACGCGTCATCGCGGTCCGCTCGTCGTCGTCGGTGTCGTCGTCACGACGCTCGCCACCGCTGCCGTCGTCGCCGCGGGCGCGACGATCGGGCGGATCGTCGACGGAACCGATGACGCCTCGACCGGTGCTCCCGCCGTCGCCCCCACGGGGGCGCCGGTCGACCCGGCCGCGACGCGGGCGGAGTCGCCTCCGCTCGGTATCTCGACACTCGCCGACCCCGCGTGGGTCGCGGAGACCGCCCGTTGGTCCGGGATCCCCACCCGGGCGCTCGCCGCCTACGCGGGCGCCGCGATCGAGGCGGCTCGCACGCACCCCGAGTGCGGAATCGGCTGGAACATGCTCGCCGCGATCGGCTTCGTCGAGAGTGAGCACGGCACGATCGGCGGCTCGGCGATCGGCGGCGACGGCGTTGCGCGCCCCGCCATCATCGGCATCGCCCTCGATGGGACCTCGACCGAGCGCATCTCCGACACCGACGACGGCGATCTCGACGGCGACGCTCGATGGGACCGCGCCGTCGGACCGATGCAGTTCCTGCCCTCCACCTGGGCCGCGTGGGGCCGGGACGGCAACGGCGATGGCCGCGCTGAGATCCACCAGATCGATGACGCCGCGCTCGCCGCCGCCGAGTATCTCTGCGCGGCGGGAGGAGACCTCACGAGCGGCGAGGGGTGGATCGACGCCGTCACGGCGTACAACCGCAGCGTCGAGTACAACGACCGCGTCGCCGAGGCGGCCGCGTTCTATGCCGGGGGCGGGTGACGATCCCGCGTCGACGACCCCGCGCCCACGACGCCGCGCCGCAGGAGTGGGAGAATGGGCGCATGTCCTCCACTGCCGGTCACCGAATCGAGACGGCGCGCGTGCGTCGCGCCCCCCGATACGGCGTGTTCCTGGTGGGTGGGGCGCTGGTGGGAGTCCTCGTCGCCGTCATCCTGACGTTCGCGTTCGGAGGCGGTCCGATCGAGACGGGTGCCCCCGCGGGGGACACGAGCGACTACACGGGTCTCACCTACTCGACGCCGCAGGTGCTCGGGTTCTTGGCGCTCATCTTCGCCCCGATCGGACTGGCGGTCGGAGGGGTCGTCGCGTTGATCCTCGACCGGGTCGTCGGACGACGGACCCGTGAGGTGCGCATCGACCGCGAGACGGTGGTCGAGTCGCCCGACGCGGCGTGAGCTCTCCCCGCCGCGAGACCGATGCGGCGGTGGGTTTCAGGCGAGGTCGGCGATCACCGGAGCGATGGCGGAGTCGAACGCAGCCACGTCGCCGCGCAGGCCGTCGGTGACGGCGACCGTCAGTGCGCCGATCCACCACACTCCCCGCTGCGTCAGCGGCAGCACCTGCACGTTCAGCTCGAAGGAATGCGCCCGGCGGCCCACCCGCCTCTCGTGCTGTGCGATCGCACTCGCGTAGGCCCGATACGACGACGCCGCGCCCACGCTCGCCTGATAGCGCTCGTACGCCGCTCGCGCGAACGCGACCGCAGCAGGACCGTGCGGGAGGATCGCCGCGTGGAGCTGTGCGAACCCTTCCGTGGGGAGCGCGATCACCATCTCGAAGCCGTCGACGAGATCCAGCGGTACGGGCGACGGGTGCGCCTGCGGCTCCACTGTCATGTCCCAGAACGCCCGCCACTGCCGGTCCAGCTCGGGATCGCGCTCGAACTCCGGGGTGTCCTGGGTGGGGGCGCCGCGGAGGAGCGGCAGCTCATCGGGGAAACGCAGCCCCAGTATCTGGCGCAGGTAGAGCGCAACGAGCACCGCGAGCCCGGCGTCCTCGCGCACGACCCACTCAGGTCCGGTCGGCGCGTTCATGCCGCCCATCCTAGAGAAGGTCGGTCGTCGCGGGGGGGGGGGGGGGTCAGCGGTCGGCGGCACGATCCGCCCGCGGACGTCACGTGCCGAGCTCGCGGATGGCCTCGTCGGGTTCCACGGCGGCCGCCCGCCGCACCGGCAGTGCCGCGGCCAGCACGAAGCAGCCGATCGTGCCGGCGACCATCATCGCCAGCCGGCCGAACAGCGCGCCGTCGATCGTGACGCTGAGAGGGATGCCGAGCACATCGAGGCCGCCGCGGCTCGCGACGAGCACGGCAGCGAGCAGGGCGAGGAGTGCGCCCGCTATCCCCACCACCGCGCCTTGCGCGGCGAACTGCGCGACAAACGTGCTGACGATCTCCCGCGGGCGCCAGCCGAGCGCGCGGAGGACACCCACTTCGCCGCGTCGTGCCGACACGAAAGCCGATGACGTCGACCATCCGACGACCACCAGCTGGATCACCAGCAGTGCGATCAGCACGGGTTGCAGCCCGTTCAGGAAGCTCTGGGCAGACGAGACGCCGGTGAGCATCGAGGCCAGGCTCGTCGGCGAGTAGCCGTCGTCGCGCATCTTCTCGACGAAGCCGGGGAGGGCTGCCGCATCGTCGAGCACCACGAACGCCTTCGGGTAGGCGAAGTTGTCGTGCATCCAGGCGAGCGAGTGCCCGCGAGAGGCGCCGAGCAGGTCGAGCACCATGTCGCCGACGCCGTAGGCGACATGTGGACCGTCGATACCGGCGACGTCGTCGTCGTAGATGCCGACGACCACGGCGGTGCCGTCGACACCGGTCCCCGTGCCGTCGTCGGCGGGGCGCGTGTACTCCGAGGGGATTTCGTCACCGGCATCCACGCGCAGCTCGGCGGCATCACGACGCGACAGCAGCACCTCGCCCGGTGCGGCGGGCTCTCGACCGCTGAGGAGCGGCGGCTGCACGACGGGGATACGTGTGACGAGTGAGAGCGTGCGACTCGTCGCGGCGGACCCCAGCGACAGATCGACGACGGCGCGCCCCTCGGCCGACTCGACGTGAGCGATCTCCCGGAAATCGGAGATGGCGCGCCGGTCGATCGGGCGAGGATCGGAGTCGAGGCCGTAGGAGCCGACGTCGACGACGCGCAGCACGGCCGAGCCGAGACCGTCGGTGCGCTGCGAGGTCGCGGAGGCGGCGTCGGCGATCATGGGGAGCGCCGCGCCCAGAAGCCCCACTCCGAGGGCGGCGAGGGTCAGTGGCACCACCGCGCGGCGGAGGCCGGAGGGGAGCAGCCACCGTGCCAGTCGCAGCGCCCTCATCGGTTCGCCGCCTCGAGGGTCAGCTCGTCGTCCGCGATCTCACCGACGCGTGGATCGTGAGAGGCGATCACGACGCAGCGGCCGTCGTCGGCCAGTCGACGGAACAGAGCGAGGACCGATCGCGCATTGTCGTCGTCGAGCGCGGATGTCGGTTCGTCGGCGAGGAGGGCCGCCGAACCGGTCTGCAGGGCGCGCGTGATGGCGACCCGCTGCTGCTCACCACCCGACAGGGTCTTCACCTTGCTGTCGGCGCGGTGGGCGAGGCCGACGAGAGAAAGCGCCGACGGGTCGGGGACGGCGCGCGCGGTGGCCAGCGCCACGTTCTGCGCCGCCGTGAGGTCACGGAAGAGACGCGGCTGCTGCGGCACGAAACCGATCAGCCGGCGGCGCGCGGCCGTGCGCTGCGCGTCGGAGGCCCGGGTGAAGTCGGTGCCGCCCAAGCGCACGGATCCGGAGTCGGGACGCAGGAGAAGGCCCGCGATCCCGAGCAGCGTCGACTTGCCTGAGCCCGAGGCCCCCGCCAGCCACAGCACGGCACCATCTCGCGCGGTCACCGACACGGCAGGCAGCGCCGTCGTTCGTCGGGAACCGTCGTCGTAGCTGCGGGACACGTCGTGAAGTTCGATCATGACTCTCCTAGAAAGCGAAGCCGGACTGGATGGCGTCGCGGGTGATACCGAGTTCGCACGGTGCGCTCGCGTCGGTCGAGATGCGGTACATGGCGGCGGAGGCCGCACACCCGCGCCGGGCGTCGAGTCGCGACCGGAGCTCGTCCTCGTCGGCGGGCGACAGATCGTCGGGCCGCTGGCCGCTGGCCGCTGTGAGCGGCGTGCGCGTACGCCGCGGTCAGCTCGTCGACCTGTGACGCGAGCGTGGAGCGCAGGGGGCCGAGTGTCGCCAGGATCGCGAGTGCGCGCGCCCGGTCGGCGGGTGCGAGGTCGGTCCCGTCGGTGAGGGGTCGGATGAGGATGCCCGCGGTGCCCGGCGCGTCGTCGGCCGTCGATGCGCGCACGAGGTCGGTGAAGTGATCGCGAGAGCGAGCGCGGCGGCGCCGAGCGCCGTGCGGCGGCGAGCGGGGCGCGCGGGGGTGTTCGTTGAGGTGCTCATGCGGTTCTCCATTTCCTGATGAGGTGTCCTGACGCGGCATAGATCCTTCCCCACTCTCAACGGAAGCAGGTTTTTATGCACACTGCACGATAGAGCGCAGCATGAGTGCCGCCGCAGAGATATCCACAGGCCCCCTGCAGCGCACCCTGCGGCACCGTGGGCGCCGTGGACGCCGCGGCCCGGTAGGCTGTGCGGGTGGCCTCGTCTCCACCGAATCCCTATTCCGAAGCCGGCGTCGACACTGCGGCAGGCGACCTCGCCGTCGAGTTGATGAAGTCGGCCGTCCGTCGCACCCACGGCGCCGAAGTGCTCGGTGGCGTGGGCGGATTCGCGGGGCTCTTCGACGCCTCCGCGTTGCTGTCCTACGAGAAGCCGCTTCTGGCGAGCTCCACCGACGGCGTGGGCACGAAGGTCGCGATCGCTCAGGCGATCGACAAGCACGACACCATCGGCCAGGACCTCGTCGGCATGGTCGTCGACGACATCGTCGTGGTCGGGGCCAAGCCCCTCTTCATGACCGACTACATCGCGTGCGGGAAGGTCTTCCCCGAGCGCATCGCCGACATCGTCCGCGGCATCGCCGACGGGTGCTCGGCGACCGGCACCGCCCTCGTCGGCGGCGAGACCGCGGAGCACCCGGGTCTCCTGGGCGTCAACGACTACGACGTCGCCGGTGCCGCGACCGGGGTCGTCGAGGCTTCGCGCGTGCTGGGAGCCGAGCGGGTGCGTCCGGGCGATGTCGTCCTCGCGCTCGCATCGAGCGGGCTGCACTCCAACGGATACTCGCTCGTGCGCCACATCGTGGCCGGGGCCGGGATCGGGTACGGCGACAACGCGGCCGACTTCGGCACGACGTGGGGCGAGGTCCTCCTCGAGCCGACGCGCCTGTACACGGCGCCGCTCCTGCGGCTGCTCGAGCGTTTCCCCGACGCGATCCACTCCCTCAGCCACGTGACCGGCGGGGGCATCGCCGCCAACCTCGCGCGCGTCCTGCCGCAGGGCACGTGGACCGAGGTCGACCGGTCGACGTGGTCGCCCGCTCCGGTCTTCCGGGTGCTCGCCGATCTCGGCGACCTCGAGCTCACCGCCACCGAGGGCACGTGGAACCTCGGCATCGGCTTCCTCGCCGTGGTCGCGGCGGAGCAGGCCGCCGCCGCCGCCGAGGCGCTGACCGCCGACGGCATCCGCACGTGGCAGGTCGGCGTGGTCGGCGACGGTGCGCGTCCCGCCGGTGATTTCGAACAGGGCGCGAAGGGGGTCGACGGCGGCGCCGTCCGGCTCGTGAGCGCATACGCAGAAACGGACTGAGCAACACCAGATGTGCGGAATCGTCGGGGTCGTCGGGCAGGGACCGGCCAACCAGGAGGTCTACGACTCGCTGCTCCTGCTGCAGCACCGGGGGCAGGATTCCACGGGGATCGCCACCGCCGAGGCCAGCGGGGTGTTCCACATCTTCAAGGCCAAGGGGCAGGTGCGCGAGGCCTTCCGCACGCGCGACATGCGGGCGCTGCTCGGCAACATCGGGCTCGGTCACGTCCGGTACGCCACGAAGGGCACCGCGTCCAGCGAAGAAGAGGCCCAGCCGTTCTACGTCAACGCGCCCTACGGCATCGTGCTGGTGCACAACGGCAACCTGACCAACACGCGTGAGCTCACGCAGGAGCTCTTCCGCACCGATCGCCGTCACCTCAACACCTCGTCGGACACCGAACTGCTCGTCAACGTGCTCGCGAACGAGCTGCAGGAGTCGATCTCCGGTCTCGAGCTGGATCCGGCCCAGATCTTCCAGGCCGTCGCGCGGGTGCACGAACGCGTGGAAGGCTCGTACGCGGCGATCGCCTTGATCGCCGGCTATGGTCTCCTCGCCTTCCGCGATCCCTTCGGCATCCGTCCGCTCATCCTCGGTACCCGCAAGGCCGACAACGGCGCGTACGAGTGGACGGTCGCGTCGGAATCGCTCGTACTCGAGAACGGCGGATTCGAGGTCGTCCGCGATGTGGAGCCCGGCGAGGCCGTCTTCATCGACCTCGACGGCCGCCTGCACACGAAGCAGTGCGCGACCAACCCGCAGCTGGTGCCGTGCTCGTTCGAGTACGTGTACCTCGCCCGTCCCGACAGCGAGATGAACGGGATCTCCGTCTACGAAGCGCGGCTGCGGATGGGGGAGCGTCTGGCCGACACGATCGCCAAGTACACCCCGAAGGACGCGATCGACGTCGTCATGCCGATCCCCGACTCCTCCCGTCCCGCCGCGATGCAGGTGGCCCGCAAGCTCGGGGTCGAGTACCGCGAGGGGTTCTACAAGAACCGCTACGTCGGCCGGACGTTCATCATGCCCGGGCAGGCCGTGCGCAAGAAGAGCGTGCGACAGAAGCTCAACGCCATGTCGAGCGAGTTCAAGGGCAAGAACGTGCTCCTGATCGACGATTCCATCGTGCGCGGCACGACGTCGAAGGAGATCATCCAGATGGCGCGCGACGCCGGGGCGAAGTCCGTCATCTTCGCCTCCGCCGCGCCGCCGGTGCGGTTCCCGCACGTGTACGGCATCAACATGCCCTCGCGTCACGAACTGGTCGCCCATGGGCGGACGATCCCCGAGATCGCCGAGGAGCTGGGGTGCGACTACCTCGTCTACCAGGAGGTGGACGACCTCAAGGCCGCCATCCTCGAGGGATCTCCCGATGTCGAAGACCTCGACATGAGCTGCTTCGACGGCCGCTACATCACCGGGACCGTCTCCGAGGAGTACTTGGCCTGGGTCGAGGGCAACCAGGAGAGCTGACCGCCTCCCTGCTGCCGCCCGGTCGGGTGCCGTGCGCCGTGGGCCGTGCCTCGTGCGCCTGCACCGTGCCCCGCGGGCCGTGCCTCGTGCACAGCGGCGGACCGAGAGCCGAACACGCCGTGCGGCCGAGGCTGTGGCCCGGCGTGTCGCCCCCTTCATCCGCCGTTGTGTTCGTCGGGACATCCGCGGCTGGGTTCGCCGGGACATCCGCGGCTGGGTTCGCCGGACGGTCCCGCCCCGGGCGCACTCCTCCGCGGGCACCCCTAGGCTGGAGCGGTGACGTCCCACGCTGCCCGCCCGCTGTGGCGTGGCCGGGTCCTCGCGCTCCTCGGCATCGCGCTGTTCGCGTTCTCGCTGCGTTCTGCCGTCGGGTCCCTTTCCCCGGTCCTCGACCACATCCGCGCCGACTTCGACGTGTCGGGATGGGTCGTCGGGGCGATCGGCACCGCACCGCCGGTGTGCTTCGCCGTGTTCGGACTGCTGACGCCTCGATGGGAACGTCGACTCGGGCTCGAGCGGATGACCGTGGTCGCGCTCCTCGTGGTCTCGGTGGGACTGGTGGCCCGCGGGTTCGCCGGCGACGCGCTCACCCTCGCCGTGACGACCGCGCTGATCTTCGCCGGTGTCGGCGTGGGAAACGTCCTCCTCCCGCCGTTGGTGAAGAAGCACTTCCCCGATCGCATCGGTCTCGTGACCACCCTGTACTCCACGACGATGGCGTTCTCCACCTTCCTGCCGCCGTTGTTCGCCGTGCCCGTCGCCGACGCGGCGGACTGGCGCTGGTCGCTCGGGATGTGGGCGGTATTCAGTTCGCTGGCGCTCGTGCCGTGGATCGTCATGCTCGTGCGCGAGCGGGGGAGCCGTGGCGTGGACATCGAGCAGCCGACGGCACGGGTGTTCGGACGCCTCTGGGCGTTGCCGATGACGTGGGCGGTCACCGTCACGTTCCTCGTCTCGGGAGCCATCGCGTACACCTGCTTCGCGTGGCTTCCCTCGCTGCTGGTCGACACGGCCGGAGTGTCCGCCGCGCAGGCCGGCGCTCTGCTGTCGCTCTTCGGGATGATGGGGCTGCCGGCGGCCCTCGTGGTGCCGGTGTTGGTCGCCCGCTATCGGATCGTGCCGTGGCTGTTCGTCGTGGCGGTCGGCTCGGGCCTCGCCGGCGTGAGCGGGCTGTTGTTCGCACCGACCACCGTGCCGTGGCTCTGGGTTGCGCTCCTCGGCACCGCGCCCTTGTTCTTCCCGCTCGCGCTCGTGCTCATCGGCCTGCGTTCACGCACTCATGAAGGGGCCGTGGCCCTCAGCGGCTTCGTGCAGAGCATCGGATACGCCGTGGTCGCCGTCGTGCCCCTGACCGTCGGTATCGTGCACGACCTCACGCAGTCATGGACGGTGCCGCTCGTGATCCTCGGCGTCGTGGTCGTCGCCTCGATCCCGGCGGGCGTCGTGGTCGCGCGCCCGGAGACGGTGGAGGACGAGTGGGAGCGTCGTCACCG
Organism: Microbacterium sp. TNHR37B; assembly: GCF_001620065.1. GTDB lineage: Bacteria > Actinomycetota > Actinomycetes > Actinomycetales > Microbacteriaceae > Microbacterium. Next base: position 813,198 of record NZ_LQGV01000003.1, on the reverse strand, counting down.
ACGGACGTGGTGACGACGGAGGAGGGAAAGGGCGATCACGCCTTTTCGAGCTCGTCCTCGTCGTCGGCGTACTGATCCGCCCACTTGTCGACGTACTGGTCGTCGTCGTGGTGCCCGAGCTCCTTCTCCAGGGCGGAGAAGTTCGGGTTGTAGGTGTCGTACTTGAGTTCGCGAGCGATCTTTGTGTGCTTCGCCTTCTGACGGCCACGCCCCATGCGAGACCCCCTCATTTCTGAGTCACGGGCTTGTTCGGCAGCGCCCGTCGAAAACGGTCCGGCACGCGGCCGGGAAGAGTAGCATTCAGGATAACACGGAGCCCCGCACGGCTCGCCGTCGGTCCCCTCTGAGGGCCTGCGCGCGCGAGGTCAGCCGACGGCGGCGGTGGGCTCCGCCGAGCGACGACGCCGGGAACGGAGATCGACCATGAGTGACGAGACCCCGAACCTTCCGGAGGCCCGCGATGTGCCGCAGCGGGCTGTGATCGTCGGTGTCATCCCCGATCAGCCGGAGCGTGTGCTGCGCGAAGCGGCCCGCTACGCGCGACTCTTCTCGACTCCCCTGCTGGTGGCCCACGTCGATGTCACCCGGTTCGTCACCTACGAGGATCCCGACGGCTACGTGCACACGGCTCCCATCGACCTGGAGCTCGCCGCGGGAGAGCGCCAGGCCGCCAAAGTGCGCGAGCGGACGTCCGCGGTGCTCGAGGGCAGCGACGTGGAATGGTCCGTGGTGTCGCTCGTCGGCGATCCCGCCCTGGCGATCGCGAAGCTCGCGGACCGCGCCGAGGCGCGGCTCATCGTCGTCGGCACCCGCCGCCGGGGCTTCGGCGAGACGATGCGCGAGTTCTTCACCGGCTCTGTCGCCGCTCGGCTGGCGCACCGTCAGTCCCGGCCGGTCCTCGTCGTCCCGCTCGAGGAGCCGGCCCGGGACGACGAGGAGCTCTGGCCCGACGGCTGAGCCTCGCGCCCGCTCGTCATCGCGGCCGCAGGTCACCGGCCGTGTAGCGCGGCAGTGAGCGCGCGGTGCGCGACGTCGAGGGCGCTGGTGAGCTCATCCACCGCGGCACTCGACAGCGTTCCTCCGCGCGCGACGTGGGTGCGCAGATCGGCGCGGACCGCGGCGCGGAACTCCGACACGGCGGCATCGGCGCGCCGCAGCTGTTCCCGCGATGTGACCCGCGCGTCGTCCGCCGGTCGTGCGGTGCTCGATGGTGGGGACGGAGGGCGCGACGCGCCGCCCCGGCGATCGGCTTCCGCGGCGGCAGCCAGATCGGCCCGGAGGCTCTTCATCGCTTCGCGGACGCTCCCGCGCACTTCGTCAGCGATCAGACGCACGCTGTCGGCGAGCCCGGCCTCGATCCCCTCGAGATCGGCGGCGCGGGCGGCCACTTCGGCCCGGCCGGCATCGGTGATCTCGTAGACCGTCTTGCGGCCGTCCACCGTCTTCGTCACGAACCCCTCCTCCTCGAGTTTGGCGAGGCGGGGATAGATCGTGCCGGCGCTGGGCGTGTAGGTGCCGCCGGTGCGGTCCGACAGCGCCTGCATGAGGTCGTAGCCATGACGCGGCGCCTCGTCGAGCAGTCGCAGCAGGTAGAGGCGGAGGTCGCCGTGAGAGAAGACCGGACTCATCTCACCACTCCTCCGGGGCAGGGGCGTCGGTGCCCGTGGCGCCGTCGCCCGCCAGGTGGGCGCGGGCGCGGCGGAGCACGGTGATATCGCCCGAGACCGAGTTGGCGCGGACGTCGACGAAGCTCCCCGCCAGCTCGCCCACCGAGTCGGCGTAGTTCGTGGGACCGGAACCGGAGCGCTTGATGCCGTCGACGGTCACGCGTCCGCTCACGCTGCGGAGCACGTAGTTGGCGGCCAGATCGTCGTCGAGGCGGACCGTGGCGTCGCCGCTCACGGTGTTGAGATTGACGGCGTTGAGCCGTCCGACCGAGTCGACGAGCATCGCTCCGGACACGGTGTCGATCGAGGCCTTCCGCAGGCGCCCGGTCGCCGCGACGTCGCCCGAGACCGAGTTGGCGCTGAGCGCGCCCTCCAACGCACGGATCTGCACGTCACCCGAGACGGCGTTGACCGATACGTCGCCCGTGTGGCCGTCGAGGATGACGTCGCCGGAGACGGTGCTGAGCTTCACGTCGGTGGCGAGCCCCGAGACCAGCGCGCTGGCGCTCACGACTCCCAGGTTGACGGCGATCCCTCGCGGCACCGCGACGGAGATCTCCGCCTTGGGGCCCCCGGTGCCGAAGTTGCGGAACACCTCGAGGAAGTTGTCCCACCGCAACTGCGCGTGGTCGATCTCGACGACATCGCCGGTGGCCTCGATACGGAGGTCTTTCGTCGTCACGCCGTGCACCTCGATGCGCACGCCCGGTTCGTCGTGGGCGACGACGTCCACCTGGCCGCCGACGAGCCCGACCTTCAGCTTGCGGACGCCCTCGATGTCGATGACGCGCGTCTCTCCCGGGTGGATGATCCACTTCTCCAGGGTCATTGGTCTCTCCTCAGTTCTGCGCGAATCGAGATATATCGCGTGTTCAGACACTAACACGATATATCTCGATTCTGTCAAGAGGTCTGCCTGTGAGATCGCTCGACGCGCTTGCCGTTGACGTTACGTCAACTCGTAACGTGAGGCGCATGACGCAGGAACGATCGATTCACGAGGTTTCGCGACTCACGGGGGCCACGAGCCGCACGCTCCGCCACTACGACGCGGTGGGCCTGCTCCCGCCCTCGCGAGTGGGGCCGGGCGGCATGCGCCACTACGACGCGGATGCGCTCGTGCGCCTGCAGCGGATCCTGCTGCTGCGGGAGCTCGGGCTGAGCCTCCCGCAGATCGGAGACGTCCTCACGCGGGCGACCTCCGAGCGGGACGCGCTGGAGGGCCACCTCCGGTGGCTCGAGGCGGAGCGAGACCGGCTGGCGCGGCAGATCGCGTCGGTCGAGTCGACCCTTCAGGCCAGACAGAGAGGAGAAGAGCCGATGGCAGAGCAGATGTTCGACGGATTCGACCACACCGTCTATCGAAAGGAGGTGGAGGAGCGCTGGGGTCGCGACGCGTACGCGCAGAGCGACCGCTGGTGGCGCGAGGCGGGAGGCGAGGAGAAGAAGGAGTTCCAACGCGAGGCGGCGCTACTGGCCGCCGAGTGGATCGACGCCGCGAATCGCGGCATCGACGCCGCAGGGCCCGACGCTCAGGCGCTCGCCGTCCGTCACGTCAGGTGGCTGTCGCAGGTGCCCGGCACGCCGGCCGCCCGGAGCGACTCCGATGCCGGAGGCCTTCGCGCCTACCTGGAGGGGCTCGCCGACCTGTATGTGGCTGATGAGCGGTTCGGGGCGACGTACGGCGGAGCGGCGGGTGCCGCCTTCGTGCGGGCGGCGCTGCGGTTCTACGCCGAGACCCTCCCCGCGGAATGACGTTGACGCACGTCGAGGGGCACCCCGCTTGCGCGAAGTGCCCCTCGACGATGTCGTTCGAGACGGCGGATCAGGTGCGGCTGCCACCACGCACGAGGCGCAGCAGGAACGCGATCAGCGCGATCACGCCGACGATGAGGGCGACCCACAGCAGCCAGTTCAGCGCGGCGTTCATACCGCCGACGATCGCCAGCACGATGGCCACCACGATGATGATGAGGAGGGCGATGTTCATGTTCGGTGCTCCATTCTCGGGACCCACGGGACGACGGTAAGGGTCCGACGCAACGACGATAGAGCCCGCGCTCCGCCCGGCCCCAGACCCTTGACGATGCGAGCGGCGCGGTGGTAACGCGCAGGACGAGGTCGACCTCGTCGCCGGCCCCCGCGGCAGCCGCCGCCCCTGACGACGTCGATTAGCCCTGTCGGTGCATCCCGTCAAGCCCCGTGCGGCCGGTCGTCCCGGCCCGTTAGCGTCGGAGGCGTCGAAGGAGGTCACCCATGCCTGCAGGACGCGGATCGAACAGTCTGAAGGATCCGGAACTGTACGAGGAGCTTCGCAAAGACGGAGCATCGAAAGAGAAGGCAGCGCGCATCTCCAATGCCGCCGCTCGTGACGGGCGCTCGGCGGTCGGGAAGCGCGGCGGATCCTCGGGAGACTACGAGGAATGGACGGTCAAGGATCTCCGCGGCCGCGCGAAGGAGCTCGGGCTCACGGGCTACTCCGACAAGCGCAAGTCCGAGCTGATCTCCATGCTCCGCCATCACTGATTCCTCTGCTCACCGATTCCCGTTCCTCTTCCTCCCCTGTTCCGTTCGTGCGCGTGAAAGGCTGAGCGTATGCCGAGGCTTGCACGTGTGCGCCCGGGCGTGGACCTCGGATATCGACGGCTGCGCTCCGGAACGGGGTTCCGCTACGTGGACGCCGACGGAAACGCCCTGCCGACCGGGGAGCGCGAGCGCGTGGTCGCTCTCGTCATCCCGCCGGCATGGCAGGACGTCTGGATCTGCGCGAACGCGAACGGCCACATCCAAGCGACCGGCGTCGATGAAGCCGGCCGCCTGCAGTACCTGTACCACCCGCGCTGGTCGGCCGGCCGCGACAAGGGGAAGTACGCCCGCGCGCTCCAGCTGGCGGAGTCGCTGCCGCGGGCCCGCGCGCGAGTGACCACCTCGCTCCGCCGTGACGACCTCGATCGCGAGAGAGTGTTGGCGGCGGCGTTCCGTCTCCTTGACCAGGCGGCTCCGCGTGTGGGCTCGGAACGATACCTCGAACGGCACGGCAGTCGCGGGCTCACCACGCTCAAGAGGCGCGACGCATCGGTCGAGGGGAGCGTCACGAGCCTGCGCTTTCCCGGGAAGAGCGGCAAACGCCAGCAGCTCGAGGTGGATGACGACGACCTCGCCGTCGCCATCGCGCTCATGGCCGCCGGGCGTCCGGGATCGCCCCTGCTGGCGTTTGTCCGTGGTCGCCGCCGCGTCGCTCTGACGCCGCGCGAGGTCAACGCCTATGTGCGCGCGATGACCGGCGGCGCCTTCACCGCCAAGGACTTCCGGACGCTGCGCGGGACGATCCTCGCCGCGGACGCGCTGGCGGGTCTGGGCGCCGCCGCCACCACGTCCGATCGCAAGCGCGCCGAGCTTATGGCCGTGCGGGCGACGGCCGAGGCCCTCGGCAACACTCCCGCGGTCGCGCGGAGCTCCTACATCGACCCGCGAGTCTTCGACGCGTACCGCAAGGGCAGGCTCCTGGACACCTCTCTCTCGCCCGAGTCGGCGATCCGCGCGCTGCTTTTGGGGTGATCCGGCCCTAACGTGTGGGTCGTGACACACCCACGCTGGTTTGATCCGCTCGCGTTGCTGCTCGTGGTGTGCGGCGGGGCGGCGGGGGTTGCCGCGCGCGCCGCCCTCACCCTCGCGGTTCCCGAGCACGCGCCCGCGCTCGTGGTTCCGGGGGTGACGCTCGCGGTGAACCTGCTCGGGTCCTTCCTGCTGGGCGTCGTGGTCGCCTCGCTCACCGAGCGTCACCCCCGCTGGCGACTGTTCCTCGGCACCGGAGTGATGGGCGGGTTCACGACCTACAGCGCGTTCGCGGTGCAAGCGGTCTCCACGGCGGGCGCCGCTCCCGTGGTCGGCCTCGCGCTGGTCGCGGTGTCGGTCCTCGGCGGGGTCATCGCCGCGGCGTGGGGCCTCGTGGTGGGTCGCCGGTTCGCCTCGCCGGCGGGCGCGGCGCCGGCCCCGGGAGATGCGGAATGAGCGGCGGGGACTTCCTCTGGCTGGTGGTCGGCGGCGGAGTCGGGGCGGGCGCCCGCTACCTCGTCGACGGCCTGATCATGAGGGGACGGCGTGACGCCTTCCCGGTCGGCATCCTCGTCGTCAATGTCGTGGGCTCGTTCGCCCTGGGGATCCTCACCGGCCTGTCGCCCCTGATCGGCGCGATGTGGCTCGCCATCGGGGGAATCGGCGTGCTGGGCGGCTTCACGACCTTCAGCACCGTCTCGGTCGAGACCGTGCTCCTTCGTCAGCGCGGGCGAGCGGAATGGGCCTGGGTCAACCTCCTCGGCACGCTCGGTGCGTGCGTGGTGGCCGCTGCCATCGGCCTCATGATCGGCGGCGCTTTCACACGCTGATCTCCTCCCGCGGTACGACCGTGATTCCTCCCTGAGTCGGAGGGGATGAGCGGGGGAGGGTGGGAGGATGGAACGGATACATTCCTGTATCCCTCTCGTCTCGCACCCAAAGGGCCACCCGTGTCGAATCTCGCCGTCCTGAGCCTCAAGAACCGTGCGCTCATCGCCCTCATCACGATCGTTGCGGCCGTCTTCGGCGGCCTCGCGCTGACGAACCTCAAGCAGGAGCTCATCCCGTCGATCGAGTTCCCCCAGCTCTCGGTGCTCACGACCTACCCGGGCGCCTCGCCGGATGTCGTCAACAATGACGTGTCGACGCCGATCGAAACGGCGATCCAGGGCATCCCCGGCCTGGAGTCGACGACCGCCACCAGCACCACCAACGCGTCGATCATCCAGGCGTCCTTCACCTACGGCACCGACCTCGCCACCGCCGAGCAGAAGATCCTCCAGGCCATCAACCGGATCAAGAGCGACCTGCCCGACGGCGTCGAGCCCAACGTGGTGTCCTTCTCGATCGACGACCTCCCCGTGATCGCGCTCGCCGTCACGGGATACGACGACGAGGAGACGATCCAGGCGCAGCTGGAAGCGAGCGTGGTTCCCGACCTCGAAGACGTCGACGGAGTGAGCGCCGTCGCGATCATCGGCGGCAAGGGACAGCGGGTCACGATCGTGCCCGACCAGAAGAAGCTCGCCGCCGACGGCTACACCCAGACCGCCATCACCGACGCGCTGGATCAGAACGGCGTGCTCTTCCCCGGCGGGACGGTGACCGAGGGCGATCAGACCCTCACGGTGCAGACCGGTACCAAGCTGTCCTCCGTCGACGAGGTCGAGAAGCTCCCGCTCGTGCCGAGCTCCGCCGAGCAGTTCGCCGCCGGCGAGGTCACGATCGGCGACGTCGCCTCGGTGCGCCTCGACGAGGACCCGGTGACGTCCATCTCGCGCGTGGACGGCAAGCCCGCCCTCACCCTGTCGATCACCAAGCTCCCCGCCGCCAACACGGTCGACGTCTCTCGCGGCGTCAACGCGGTCATCCCGCAGCTGCAGGACGCGATCGGAGCCGACGCGCGTTTCACCGTCGTCTTCGATCAGGCGCCCTACATCGAGCAGTCGATCGAGGCGCTCGCCCAGGAGGGGCTCCTGGGTCTCGCCTTCGCGGTGATCGTGATCTTGATCTTCCTGCTCTCGGTGCGCTCCACGCTCGTCACGGCGATCTCGATCCCCACGAGCGTGCTCATCACGTTCGTCGGCATCCAGGCCTTCGGCTACTCCCTCAACATCCTGACCCTCGGAGCCTTGACCATCGCGATCGGTCGCGTCGTCGACGACTCGATCGTCGTGATCGAGAACATCAAACGTCACTACGTCGGAGACGCCGACAAACTGCGGGCGATCCTGCTCGCGGTGCGCGAGGTCGCGGCGGCGATCACGGCGTCCACCATCACCACGGTCGCCGTCTTCCTCCCCATCGCGTTCGTGGGCGATGTGACCGGAGAGCTCTTCCGCCCGTTCGCCCTCACCGTGACGATCGCCATGTCGGCGTCCCTGTTCGTGTCACTGACGATCGTCCCCGTGCTCGCCTACTGGTTCCTGCGTCCGGGCAAGCCGCTGCTCGACGCGGAGGGGCGAGCGATCGATCCCGAGCATCCCGACGCGCCGCCGTCGCGCCTGCAGAAGGCCTACCTGCCGATCCTCACCTGGACGCTCAAGCACTCGTGGGTCACGCTCCTGGTCGCCGTCCTCGTGCTCGGCGGAACCGTCGCTGCGGCGCCGCTCATGAAGTTCAACTTCCTCGGCGACTCGGGGCAGAACACGTTCACGGTGACGCAGGAGCTCGGCAAAGCGCCGAGCCTCGATGCCGAGGACGAGGCCGCCGCGAAGGTCGAGAAGGCCATCATGGGCGTCGACGGCATCGAGACCGTGCAGACCTCGATCGGCTCCAGCGGATCCGCGGTGCGCGACGCCTTCGCCGGCGGGAGCTCCGGCATCACCTACTCGATCACCACCGACACCGCCGCCGACCAGGTGGAGGTGCGGGAGGCGGTGCAGGACGCCGTCGCGAAGCTCGACGACGTGGGCACGGTCACCGTGTCCAGCGGTCAGGGAGGGTTCGGCTCGAGCGACATCGAGGTCGACGTCACGGCGCCCGACGCCCGGACGCTGGCCGACGCCACCGATGCGGTCGTCGGTGCTCTCCAGGGCAAGGACGGGATCGGCCAGGTCACGTCGAACCTCGCCGCATCCCTCCCGTTCGTGTCCGTCGCCGTCGACCGGGAGAAGGCGTCGTCGCTGGGCCTCTCCGAGGTCGCTGTCGGTGGGCTGGTGTCCAACACGATGCAGCCGCGACAGGTGGGGAGCGTCGAGATCGACGGCACCGCGCTGACGGTGTACCTCAAGGCGTCCGACATCCCGAAGACGATCGCCGAGCTCAAGGACCTCGAGATCGCCAGCGCGACCGGCCTCATCCGCCTCGACGAAGTGGCCACCGTGAAGGAGAGCCAGGGACCGACCTCCATCACCACGCAGCGCGGTCAGCGCACCGCCACCGTCACGGTGACCCCCTCCACGGACGACCTCAACACCGCGTCGGCGACGGTCCGCACCGCTCTGCTCGACACCGACCTGCCCACGGGCGCCGATGCAGAGGTCGGGGGCGTGGTCTCGCAGCAGAGCGACGCGTTCGCCCAGCTCGGCCTCGCGATGCTCGCCGCGATCCTGATCGTCTACATCGTGATGGTCGCGACCTTCAAGTCGCTGCGTCAGCCCCTGCTCCTGCTGATCTCGGTGCCCTTCGCGGCGACCGGCGCGATCCTGCTGCAGATCGTGACCGGCGTGCCGCTCGGGGTCGCTTCGCTCATCGGAGTGCTGATGCTCATCGGCATCGTCGTCACGAATGCGATCGTGCTCGTCGACCTCGTGAACCAGTACCGGGAGAAGGGCCTCACCGCCCACGACGCGACTCTCGCGGGCGGCGCTCGCCGGCTCCGGCCGATCCTCATGACGGCGCTCGCGACGATCTTCGCACTCACGCCCATGGCGCTCGGGATCACGGGTCACGGCGGGTTCATCTCCCAGCCGCTCGCGATCGTCGTCATCGGCGGACTGATCTCCTCGACCGTGCTCACGCTGCTCGTCCTCCCCACCCTCTACAACCTCGTGGAGGGTGCCCGGGAGCGTCGGATCGTGAAGCGCGAGGCGCGCGCCGTCAGCGGCGCCGCGGCGGTCGCGGGCGAGGCAGCCGCGGCGACGCCGGAGGGGGGCTCGCCGGAGGAGGCGCCCACTCGGAGGTCGCGCCGCCGCTGACGCGGGTGGCCGGCGGGGTGCGGGCGGTTCCGGCGGTTCCGGGTCCCGCGTCGGCGAGCACAACGGCGGAAGGCGCCAGTGACACGCCGTGGCGGCGGCAACGATCCGCGGCGTGTCCCGCCACCCGTCCGCCGTTGTGTCCGGGAATGGTGCGGGGCGATCGGCGGCATCGGGACTCTCCCAGCCGCGCCGTGTACAGTGGACCGGTCGGCTCTGGACACCGCACGTGAGGTGCGGATGGGTTTGTGAGTCCAAGGGGCCGATGGTGGGAGCGAATCCGCTCCGACGACCATCACTGTGAATGGCCCCCGGCCGACGGATGTCCGGGTTACTCCACGCCGCATGTGCGGCCGCGTCGAGGTACTTCCCCGAGGCGCACCGAGGAGTGCTGTTCTCGCGCGAGACAACCCAGAAGGACACCACCATGCCCAAGAACAAGAAGCCGGCCGGCGGCCGCGCCCAGAACTTCGAGCCGCGCTACGGCAAGAAGACCTCGTTCCAGGACGCCAAGCGTCGCCCCGGACAGTCGTCCGCGGGCACCGCCGGCAGCAAGAGCCCGAGCCACCGCGGCTACCGCGCGGCCGACGCCGAGGCCCCCGCGCGCAAGTCGCGCTGGTCGGCGCAGGAGCGCGCCGGCCGCGATGAGGCCCGCGGCATCCGCACCCACGCCCGCGGCGAGCGTCCGGCGCACCGCGACGACCGTCCCGCTCGCTCGTTCGACGACCGTCCCCGCCGCGACTTCTCCGACCGTCCGGTTCGGAACTCCGGAGATTTCGACCGCTCCCGCTCGTACGGTGCCGATTCGGGCCGTGACCGCGCGGATCGCCGGAGTTCTGACCGTCCGGCGCGGTCGTTCGACGACCGCCCGCGTCGCGACCGTGACGACCGCCCCGCCCGCTCGTTCGACGACCGGCCCCGCGGCGAGCGTCAGCCCCGCGACGATCGCCGCACTTTCGGCGACGCTCGCCCCTCGTACCGTGACGACCGCCCGGCTCGTTCGTTCGACGACCGCCCGCGTCGGGATGATCGTCCGGCTCGTTCGTTCGATGACCGTCCGCGTCGTGAGTTCTCGGACCGTCCGCGTCGGGATGATCGTCCGGCTCGTTCGTTCGATGACCGTCCGCGTCGGGAGTTCTCGGACCGCCCGCGTCGGGATGATCGTCCGGCTCGTTCGTTCGATGACCGCCCGCGTCGTGAGTTCTCGGACCGTCCGCGCCGCGATGACCGTCCGGCCCGGTCGCTCGACGACCGACCCCGTCGCGATTTCTCGGACCGCCCGCGTCGGGATGACCGCCGCGATGGCTTCGCCGCCAACCGGTCGGACTGGAACGCCGACAAGAAGGCGAAGGCCTTCGAGGACCACGTCGACGTCGTGCACGAGAAGCTCCAGGCCGAAGCGGTGCAGGCCGAAGCGGTCTCGGATGTGACCTTCAGCTCGCTCGGACTGGGGGACAACATCGTCCGGGCCTTGGCCGAGCTGGGTGCCGCCGCACCGTTCCCGATTCAGGCCGCCACGATCACTCCGATCCTGGAGGGCAAGGACGTCCTCGCCCGCGGCCGCACCGGTTCGGGCAAGACGATCGCGTTCGGCGCTCCGCTCGTCGAGTCGATCCTCCGGAGCCAGGCCGGCAAGCGTCGCGAGTTCGGCCGCAGCCCGAAGGCGCTCATCCTGGCTCCGACGCGCGAGCTGGCGCTGCAGATCGACCGCACGATCCAGCCCATCGCCCGGAGCGTCGGCCTGTTCACGACGCAGATCTACGGTGGGGTGCCCCAGGCGCGCCAGGTCGGCGCGCTGAAGAAGGGCGTCGACATCATCATCGGCACCCCCGGTCGTATCGAGGACCTGCAGGAGCAGGGCAAGCTCGACCTTTCGGAGGTGCGCCTGGTGGTGCTCGACGAGGCCGACCACATGAGCGAGCTGGGCTTCCTCGAGCCGATGCAGCGGATCCTGCGCCTCGTCGAGGACGGCGCCCAGAAGCTCCTCTTCTCCGCCACGCTCGACCGCGAGGTCGCCGCGCTCGTCGACGAGTTCCTCGTGGAGCCGGCCGTCTACGAGGTCGCCGGAGAAGACCAAGACTCGGGCACGATCGATCACCGCGTCCTCGTGATCGACCACCGCGACAAGGCCGAGATCCTGACCTCGCTCGTGGACCGCGACAGCAAGACGCTCGTCTTCGCGCGCACCCGGGCATACGCCGAGATGCTCGCCGAGCAGTTCGAAGACGCCGGAATCCGTGCCGTCGCCCTCCACGGCGACCTCAACCAGGCCAAGCGCACGCGCAACCTCGAGCGCCTCACTTCGGGACGGGTGGACGTGCTGGTGGCGACCGATGTCGCCGCCCGCGGGATCCACGTCGACGACATCGACCTGGTCGTGCAGGCCGACGCTCCCGACGAGTACAAGACCTACCTGCACCGTTCGGGACGCACGGGCCGCGCCGGTCGTTCGGGCACCGTGGTGACCCTGATCACCCGTCAGCGCCGCCGTCGGATGACCGAGATGCTCGACCGTGCCGAGATCGACGCGCCGTTCGAGGACGCCCGTCCGGGGGACGACGTGCTGGAGGAACTGGCCGGGCGCCAGCTCGCCGACGTCGACGCCTGAGCGATCGGGTGGACCTCACTCGCCGGGGCACGTCGCCAGTGCCCCGGCGAGCGCCTCGCGATCGGCGGCTGTCAGACTGAGCTTCCACTTCGCGAGCACTTCGACCCACGTCTGGGCGTAAGCGCACTCCGACGTCTTCTGGGGCGGCATCCACTGCGACGGCCCGGAGTCGCTCTTGCTCTGGTTGACCGAGCCCGAGGTGGCGCGAAGGTTGTCTGGATCGTTGGCGAACTCTTGACGCTGTTCGAACGTCCATCTTTCCGCGCCGTGGCGCCACGCCCACGACAGCGGGATGACGTGATCGATCTGGACGAGTGCCGAGGTGTCCGCGCCCGCGACGAAGTCGACGCGCTTGCCGGTGTAAGGGTCATCGAGCACGCCGGTGAGTACTTTGCAGTCCCGCGTCCCCTCTTTGATGACCACGTCGGTGAGATCGCGCCGGAGGACATCATTGCGCGTGTCGCATCCGTTCCGGTCCTGGTCGTACCAGGCTTGACCGAACTGCTCACGGAAGTACTGCCCCGTCGCGTCGTCCTCCGCGACGGGCAGGGTGGAGAGGAGCTTCGAGAGGTTCTCCCCGCCCGAGGTGGGCTCGTCGGAGGGGCGCGTGACCCCGGTCGGCGAGGTACCCGTCGTCGGCAGGCTCGACGCCGCGGGGAGCGGACGCGGCGGGGAGGCCGATTCGGACAGGCCGCGGATGACGGCCCAGGAGAGCACCCCGACGACGGTCAAGGCTGCCATCGTGACGACCACGACGACGACCCACAGCGTGGCCGGCGCCGTGCGGCGGGGGATGGGGCGGGGGAAGCTCGTCATCGTCTCGTGGTCACAGCGGGAACGGATGGCGGAAGGGGGTGTCGAGGCCGACATCGCCGGCTCGTGAGAGGGGATACCGGTCGGCATACAAGCGGAATCCGACTCCGTACTCGTCGTCGCGCTGCCGCAGGTAGGCCTCCTGCCGCTCCGCATGCTCGTGCTCACGAAGGAAGAGCAGGTACTGGACCTGTGCCCACGCCGCCATGCCCTCGTACACGGTGAGGCGGTGATGCCGTCCGTACCGCTGCTCGATCTGTCGTGCGTTCCACGTCCGGTACTGCCAGATGTGGGTCAGCTCGTGAGCGATCGTGGCGACGCTCGCCAGACGCGGCGATCCGTTCTCCACGTACAAGGTGTATCCGTCCCGGTGCTCGGCGGCGAATCCCAACACCCGGGCGTCGACTCCGGGTGTCGGCTCGAAACGTTCGTCGGTGCGACGTGCGATCTCCTTCGCGTTGACCATGCGAACGGTCATCGGCACTCTCAGGGAGATGTCGAAGGAGGTCTCGACGTTCCTGACGACCTCGGCGAACACATCCTCGAACTCCTCGCTCGAGCGGAGAGCGGTCTTGCTACACCGGACGCACCGCTCCCGGCCATCCGCCAGGCGGTCGAACTCGCCGCCCATCAGTTTCACGAAGCAGAAGTCGCAGTAGTTCGACCCGATCGGGTCGAAAGCGAACGTGCGGGTGCGTGACGACTCGACTGCTCTGCGGGCGTGCGTCAGGTATCCCGCCGTCCGGCCCTCCGCCCGCAGGTAGGCGAGCGTGGCGGCGATATCGATCCCGGCGGCCGCAGAGCCTCCGCCGAACGAGAGATAGTCACTGCGCGACATCGGGTTCCTCCTTCGGTGCGGCCTCCGACGGGGCAGTCGGCTCGGGGCTCGTGCGGGGTGGAGGCGGAGAGGACGAGGACGCAGGGCGCAGCCGGCGCCAGAAGCGACGCCACCAGGGCGTCGACCGGGGAGCCAGGGCGGCAGCCGGCGCGGAGGAGTCCTGCTCGCGAACGATGTCCGCCCTCTGGATGAGGTCCTCGGGCTCGTCGTCGGGAAAGACGACCACGTCGTCAGTCCCGCTCGGGTGCGGCGGCGTGCCGGCGGGCTCAGTGGTCCACTCCAGATAGTCGGCGATGACCTCGAGCAGGCGACTCCAGTTCCGTTCGACGGCGACGAGCAGTCCGAGATCGAGAGGGCTGTCCTCGACGATCAGCAGGGTCGCGTCGTCCTCGACCTCCACAGGCGGCAATAGCGGAGCCACGCGCCCTTCGGGGTCGGCGGTCAGCGCGAGGACGTACTGGTGCGCGTCGGGGAAGGTCGTCACGAAGATCTCGTTCAACAGAACGGCGATCGTGCGCAGCACGGACGCCGGGACGCCCTCCATTCGGATCTCGAGGATCTCCTTCTGGACGTACCGGCGGTCGGGTATGCCCGAGACGCGCACGCGGCGTGCGCCCCCGAGGTCGCTGCGGGTGGCTTGCTCGAGATAGCCGTCCGTTGACACCTCGATGGTCGCGAAGGCGTGAGCGAAGGAGGTGCTGCCGATCTCCACGCGCGCACCGGGTTTGGTGTCGTACTCGATGTCCGAGATGCGGAACCGGCGAAGCGGGCGGTAGACCCGGCGACCGGTGATGTGCTCGGCGGCGCGACGGAGGACGATGCCGCTACGACGGTGATCGGTCCCGATGCTCTGCACCTGGTACGACGCACCGGCGTGGGTGAGCAACTGGCCGGGGAGCAGCTTCTGGAAGACGAGGCCGTAGAGGACCGAACCGACGAAGTCCCGATCCTCCACTTCGTCCTCGACGAAGAAGTACGCCGCCCGCAAGCCGTGCAGCACCTCCTCCAGCGCCCCGCCCGGGGTGAGCGTTACGAAGCGTTCCCAGCTCTGCGTCCCGTGGTCGGTGATACCGGTGTTACGCGCATCGCAGGTGAGATCGACGTCGGTCGCCCCCGTGTGACGGCGCAGGAGCGCGCGGAAGAGCGCGACCACGGGTGGGTCGTCTTCGAATCGCACCCGAGTGCGGTCTGTGGGCGCGACGACGGGGGCAACGGGGAAGCCGACGAGCTCGAACTCCCGCGCAAGCGCACTCTCCGTCATCCCGAACGTGCCAAGGGTCAACGCGAGCCGCAGGACGAGGTTCCGCTCGGTGCGGGCGTAGTCGGGCGCGAAGGAAGGAACCGCCTTCGGGTCGCGCGCGAAGATCTCTCGCTGGGCGACCATGTAGTCGCGGAGGAGGTAGTCCTCGCTCAGGACGTTGACGAAGCCCTGTTCACGGGCGCGCGTCGTGTAGAGGCGGATGGTCTCATAGAGGTTGCGTGCCTCGTCCTCGACGATGAGGAAGCGGTTGTCCGCAGGCTCCAGCGTCCAGGGATTCGAGTGGGGCCGGATGGTGTCGGAGAGGGCCTGCTGTGAGGCGTCCACGCCGGCGAACTCCGCGATCTGGGGATAGTACTGCCCGGCGATCCAGCTCATGTCCCTGACGGGGAACACGTCACCGCCGATCCACTCCACCTGTTCGACCTGGTACTTGGCTGCGACGGCGGCGATCTCGATCCCCATCCCGAGGTAGCGACTGATGCCCGGCAGGATCGCTCCGTGCATCGGGGGCCCTTCCACGCGCCAGACCAGCTCCGCGGTCGCACCGCTCATCGTGGTGGGAGCCACCACATCGGTGAGGGTGACCTTGAGCAGATGCGAGAGCGAGTCGACGAGGCCGTCGTGGGTGCGGTCGAAGACGGCGTAGGCCGGGCTTCCCGCTTTGCCGCATCGTCCGAGGAGGATCGCGAGTCCGAGCTGCCCGGTGGTCAGCATCCGCGAAGGCTCGGCGAGGATCACGTACTCCACTTCGCGCAGGAAGTCCTCGTGCGCGCGGATGAGGTCGAGGTTGTGCAGGTCCGAGAAGCGGAGCACTCCCACGTCGAGCTCGGGATCACGCTCGTCGGAGAGCACTCCCACGTGCCAGAGACCGGGAACACCGGTGATCGACTCGAGGCCCTCGTCCATCCAGCTCACCAGATCGCCCGCAAGGGCATCGCGGCCGGCGACGATCAGGCACTTCCGGTACTGCAACAGGTGGTAGTAGGCCGGGAAGGCGAGGTAGGGGGTCAGATCGCGATAGAAGGGGTGCGAGATGAGCGCACTGCGGCCGCGCATCACCGAAGCCGCGGCGGCCACCAGGCTCTCGTCGACCCGGGTGCCGTCGAGGCGCAGGCGCTCGAAGTATGCGCCGGCGAGCCGGTCCACATCGTGAGCGGAGTGGGACAGTTGCTGCAGAGCGTGCGAGTTCTGCGGCGCGCTGGTCGCGAAGCTCAGGCCTTCGTGCAGCACGCGCCCCGGAAAGGTCTCGGAGAACACGCTGCGCAGCGCGGCGTAGTTCGCGACCCGCTGGGCGTCGTCGCGGTCGCCGTGGACGTCCCGTTCGAACTCCTGCGCGGTGACGCCGTCGACGGCGAACGTGAACTCGCCGATGACCAACGCCGCCAGGGCCGGGAACCCGATGGCGGCGAAACCCGGCCAGGCGGGGAAGGTGCCCACCAGCGCCATGAACACGACCGCCAAGGCGATGACGGCCCAGAACATCACACGCAGGAAGACGCGCAGCGAGCTGTGCTGCGGCCTCACGAACCATCGGCTGTACTCACTGTCGTAGCGGTAGAACTCCTCGACGAGGGAGCTTCCGAGGAACTCCTGCCCGTGGAACGTCCGGTCGAAGAAGCGGTTCAGGAGGATCTTCAGCAGCGTGAAGACCAGCACGATCGCCGTGTTCTCGATGACGTACTGCCACGTGGTGTCGTAGAACGGGCGGAGGAAGGGCACGTACTCGAAGACGACCCGGAGCAGTTGGTCGATCTCGTCATTGAACCGGTACAGCCCGATGGCGGCGATGACCGCGTACAGCGTCGCGATGAACGGCATCGGATACTGCCGGTGCCGCGAGGCCTTCGGCAGGTTGTTGAGGCTCTGGAGCAGCAGGGCGCCCGCGAGCGGAAGAGTGGCCAGCAACTGGAGGAAAAGCGTCACTCTGTCTCCCTTCCACCGGGAAGCTGTTCCCGCGGGGACCGTTCGAAGAGGCGGACGCGTTCGACCAGGAATGCGGTGATGAAGTCGTACGGAGCCGCGATCGTCTGGCCCGAGTCGTTCAGGACGGCGGTACGGTCGCCGGTTGGGAAGCGGAAGTAGGAGCGAATCTGGTGGGGATTGAGCTCATCGACCTCACTCATCGCGAGATTGATGCGACGAACGTCCGGCGCTCTGCCCAGTGAGTAGAGGATGTCTCGCTGAACCGCGATACTCTCCGCGGCGTTGTCGCGCACTGCGATCAGCCGCCGCGATCGCAGGGTCTCGCGTTCCTGCCAGCGCTCGGATCCGATGAGGATCGAGCGGGCACGCATGTAGGTCGCCAGCCCCGTCAGGTACTCGCCGAAGACCTTCGCGCCGTCGTTGACGCCGGCCGCGAACGACTGCACGTCGTCGTTGACGCGCCTGACGCGGACGACCAGGCGGCGACGCATGACCTCGAGGGTCACGAGGGCGACGACGGCGAGCAGGACGATCCCGGCCGCGACGGTGAAAGCGCTCCACAGGAGCGCATCCATCCCTTTGTCGGCGGCTTGGATCAGGTAGGGCGCGAATGCGCCGATCCAGGCCAGGAGCACGAGCAGTGATGCGCCGGCGACCGTGCGGAGCCTCATTCTGCCGGCGATGTGGCGCGCGACCCCCGTGCGGTGCTCCTCCAGCAGCGAGGCGAGTCTCCCGCGGTTGAGGATCTCCGTCGTGGCCGGCACGGCCAGCCCCTGCACGCGGCGCAGGAGCTCCTCGTCGAGCTCCTCCCGTTCGATGTCGTTGAGCACCCGATCGTGATCGAGGAAGGAGCGTGCTCGGCGCCGCGTATCGAACACGGCGCGCGCGAGGATGCGCCGGGGCCGCCGGAAGATCTGCATCGCACGCGCACTGGCGGCATCGATGTCGTTCGCCCAAAAACTCGGCTCGTGCCGGGGGATATCGGAGGCGAGAGCGTAACCCGTGACGCTGACGCCGACGTCGGTCCCCCCGAGCCGGTCGAATTCCACTGTCACGGGTTCCTGGATCAGCAGCGTCTGGGCGTCGGCCTCGGGCGGCCGTGACGGTCGTCGGATGACGGAGTCCATATGGTCGCGGAGCGCGGTGAGGCGGCTCACCTGCTCCTCGAGGAGATCGCCGAGCCGGCGCTCGTTGATCGCGACGCCCAACTCATACACCCGATCGGCCTGGAAGGCTCCCGGGGGAAGCTCGTTCGTGGCCAGGGTGAGCACCGACATCCAGAACCGCAACTCGTCCTGCGCGTAGCCCGAATTCTCGCTGTTGAGCAGGTCGTAGACGGCGAACCTGCTGGCCACCGGGTAGTCGTTGCGCTCCACGAATCGCGAGCTGTCCCGTTCCGACCCGACCTGCCAGGCACGGCGCAGCTGAGCCGTCTCGTCGTCGTCGGCGCGGGGACGGGTGCAGACGAAAGCAACCTCGGACGGATGGACCTCCTTCATCCGGTACTTCTCGCTCAGGCGGCGATGCTCGGCCACCAACGCGGCCTCATGGGGGATCTCCTCGTATTGCACGGCGACATCTGTGTAGCGCTGCTGCTTGGCGCCCGCGAGGCGCTGAGTGGCCGCTGCCAGCGCCGCGTCCTGGTCTCGAGGGTCCATCCCCGCTACCTCGGCCTCGGGCGCCTCGCGGTGGAGCTGGCCATCATCACCGCGCCACACGACGACGGGCGAGAACTGCTTGGCCGTCAGCGCGGGGTATCCGAGGAGCCAGTGCGCCACCTCGACGAGGGGGTGCGGCGATTCGACGAAGCTCAGGTCGGGGTCCCGGTTGCCTGCGTAGTCGAACGGATTCTCCGGGTCGCGGTCCTCGATGGCGTCCGGGGTGAGGTGATCCACGACGACGGCACGCCAGGCTGCCTTCCCCGTGATGGTGTCGGCAAGGTCCGGGAGCACGTCGGAGAGAGCCCGAGCATCGCGTGCCGTGTCATGCCACTCGCAGAACGCGATCTCGCCGCGTTCTACGAATGGTGCGAAGAACGCCTCCGAGCGAGCGAAGATCCTCCGCGCGGAGTCACTCAGGATGACGACGGTGAACACGCGGTCTGGCCTCACGCGTTGCGCAGTGCGGTGTCGAGCCGTGCCACCTCGTCGGCCGCTGCCCGCTCGCCGATCTCGTCGAAGAGGTCGGCGACCGGGCGGATCACGCGCCGCAGCTTCTGCAGCAGCGGCCGCCCGCCGGTGGCCGAGTAGGCATCGATGTTGGCGGCGAAGGCACGGAACTGATCGAGCACGATCCCCTTGAGCGTGGGGAGGGCTTCGGCGTCCTGCTCCACCTGCTCCACCTCGTAGCGGATGCGCGCGAGGAAGTCGGTGACCATGTCGTGGACCTGGCGCTCGTTGTAGAGCTCTTTCGTGACGGTGAAGGCGTAGAACGCGCCGACGTCCAGCACGGTCAGGCTCTTGCCGCGGAGAGCAGGAATGACCTCATCCACTTCGCGCAGCCGGACTCCCTTCGCCAGGCCGCGTGCGAAGTCGGTCTCGGCGAAGGTCACCGAGCGCGCGAGATCGCGTCCGGCCCGGGCGCGGCGCTCGATCGACTCCACGATCTCCGCAACGGCCACGGGGTTGATCGTGAGGGCGTCGACGACCTCCCAGAAGTGATCGCAGGGCGTCCCGTTCGAGACGATGAAGTCCTGGTCGAGTGGCTGGTCCGAGCTGTAGCGGTAGACCTGCAGCCCCTCGTGCACCTCGCTCCAGAAGATCTTCTCGTGGACGAGGCCGAGCAGCAGCGCATCGTGGATGCGGCGCAGCTGATCGGCCTGGTTCTCCTCGTCGAGGTCCGGGAGCTGGGAGATCCAGTGCCAGCGGCGATCGATGTGCGGAGTGATCACCTTCGTCTCGGCGACGGAGGGTTTGATCCCCGACACCAGCGCGTAGTACGCCGAGAAGTACTCGCCGGCGTCGCGGCGCAGCGTGGTCGATGCGCGAGCAGGGGAGTACTTCGGCAGATCGCGCGCGCGGATGCCGTAGATGGCGTTGTAGAAGAGGATCTCGTGCGGGCTGATGTCATCATCGGGCTCACCGCCGTAGTCGCGCAGGTGCTCGCTGACGAGCGCCTTGCGGCGCGGATCGGCCTCGCCCTCCAGACCGGAGTTGTACGCGCACGCCTCGATCGGATGACGCTCCTCGCCGAGGGGCTGCTCGATGAAGGGCTTGGCGAGCTGCTTCGCCTTCTCGATTTCGTCGATGACGTAGTGGCGGACCTTCGACTCTTCGAGGTTGCGCTGCAGGGTGCGGTACTCCTTCTCCAATGCCTCGATGATGTCGATCTTGATCACGTTGCCGTAGCTCTCCATGACCTTGTCGCGGAAGTAGCCCTGGATGGTCGTCCGATAGAGGTCCTCGAAGTAGGTGTCGTCCTTCTCGTCGGTCAGCATGTAGTACCCGCGCACCCGGTTGTAGATCGCCTCCGACAGCGACGAGTCGATGTTGACGACGCCGCCGGCATACGGCATTCCCTCGGCGAGCGAGTCCAGAGAGGCCGAGGTGGCGAGGACGTAGCGCGTCGTCGAGCCCGACAGATCGTCGTACTTGGTGCGCTGGAGTTCGACCTCTCCCTTCAGTCGACGGATGTTGGAATCCAGCCGGAGGAACAGCGTGCGGAATGCCTCGGCGATGCCCGACACGTACTCGATCGCCTCACCGAGCACTTCGCTGAGCACCGCGTTCTCCAGGAGCGAGTCCACCTTCGGGATGTACCCCAGCAGCAGCTGCTGGAGGTCCTGCATCTCCGCACTGGGCTTTCGCGTGAGCTTCTCGCGGATCGTCAGCTTGCGCGCGAGGATTCCTTCGGCGGTCTCGACCTCGTCGGTGTTCGGGTCATCGAATGCGTTCCGCTCGAAGTTCTCGAAGTACTCACGCAGACTCGTCAACTCGTTCTCGACGCGCCGCCGCTCGTCCTTCAGCAGCGCGAGCGTGTTGTAGAGGAAGTATCGGGCGGTCACCGGGTGCATGAACCGATCGGTGTCCTTGTCGCGAAGGTAGGTCTCCAGGCGGTGGGAGTGCTTCTCCGCCGTCACGGCGACATCGTCGGCATGGAACAGCTCGTAGCTGAGGATCCCGGCCGACTCCTCGGTGCGTCGGGCGACGACGTCGTGGTACTTCTTCACTTCGCGGTACGCGTTCAGGTAGCGGCTGCGCTCGGTGTCCTCGGTCAGCGGCGTCACCTGGTCCATCGCGATGTTGCGCTGGTGGCTGTCGCCCATCGAGGCGGACTGCGTGATCACGTAGTTCGTGAGCGTGCTGAGGTACTCCTCCCAGCGCTTGAGGTCCGAATCGAGACCGTCCTCATCCATCACCGTGCACTGCGCGACGACGGCCTTCGCAAAGCCGTTCTTGTTCGCCGCGGCACCATCGACGGCTTTGACGTACTCCGCGGCGATGTCGGGGTCGCGGGGAGAGAGCCCCTTCTCCCGCTGCTTGGCGAGTCCTTCGAGCGTCTTCTTGAACTGGTCGTCGAATCGCAGCCATTGTGCAGAGAGCACTTGCTCCGTCCAGCGGAGCGCGACGTAGTCGCGCACATGGGCCCACGGGTATACCAGCCGGGAGGCGCCGGCACCGGCGTAACGGTTGCGCCCGTCGTTCTTGATCACCTCGCGCAGCACGTTGTCCTCGCGAGAGTTGGACTTCTTCGACATCGGTCCGATCGACTGCGTATAGATGCAGGTGGCGGCGTGGTCGAGGTAGGTCTCAAAGGAGTCGAGGCTGCCGCCGGCCGAGTTCTTGGCGTCGAAGAGGAAGCAGAAGTCGTAGGGCATCGCTTCGACCGTTTCGACGCCGTCCGCACCGACCCGGGGGAACTCGAAAGCGAGATCTCTGTACTGAGGGGGCAGCGTGTTGTCGCCCTTCATGAGGAAGGCATCCAACTCACGGACTGCTGCGTAGGCGTTCACCTGCAGATTCTGCCGCTCCTCTGTGGCCTTGATGACCTTGTCGAAGACGTCGGGCTGGACGAAGAACCCGCGGGTGATCGCTTTCGCCTTCGGGTACTTGGCGCGCAGATAGTCCGCGAGGTACATCGCCACCGAGAGGATGAGCCCCGAACCCGTCCCACCCGCGAGCGAGCTGGTGATGATGACGCGGAGCGCCTGCTCCTCCTGGTCTTTGTCGAGCCGGAACAGCTTGTCGACGGCACGGTGCAGGGCGTCGAGATTGCCGCCCTTGAGGGTCGTGTCGAAGGCCAGTCGCGAAATCGCGCGCACCTGCGCAGCGCCTTCGGTGAGTGTCTTCCGGTTGAGCATCTGGTTCACCGGGAACCAGTTGTCCCGGGCGTTGGTGTTGATGTTGAGGTACTCCCCGACGGTGTTGCGCGTGGAGGTCTGCACCGTGAAGATCTCCGGATGCTCGCGGCGGATCCGGCCCAGGTCGTTGATGTCGGTGTCGAAGACCGTGTAGGCGATGCGGTCGGACTGCGTGGAGGCGCTCTCTCCGACCTTGGTGGCGACCTTCTCGACGATCTTCGAGCCGGTACCGCCCAGTCCGAGGATGAGGGTGGGGGCAATGGGCATGATGTTCCTCTCCAGGGCGGATCAATCAGGAGCTGGGTGTCATCTCGAACCGCACGTTGTTGCGGATCGTGGCGACAATGGTGGTGGTGGGGCCGATCAAGGGTGGACGTTTGGTGGTGGCATCGATCGTGCGGCCCCCGATCTGCACGTTCTCCTGCGCGACGAGCGCCTGCCAGTTCACGACCTCTGCGCGTCGGCCCCGCTTGGCCTTCAGCTTGAGAGCCGGGAACTGCGACCGGGCGCTGGTGCCCACGTAGACCAGCTCGCCCCTCTCGGGCAGGTAGGGGAACAGACTGCTCACGCGATCGCGCCGGAAGCTTCCCTGAGCGCTTCCTCCGCGCACCGACGCGCGGAGGGGCCTCATGGAGATGCTCGGTGCAGGGCGCATCTTGCGTGAGAACCTCGGCTTGACGATGTAGCCGAACAGCAAGAGCGCCAGGAGGACCAGGAGCGCGAGCCACCACCCGACGGTCGCGAACCAGTCCGCGAAGCGGTCCCACCAGGGAATGTCGTCCACGATGTCGAGGTCGAGGGTCGTCGTCGCGCGGTAGAGCTGTTCGTCGTACGTGTGCTCGGCGGTGACGGAGACGGGAAAGGTGCCGGTGTCGGCCTTCAGCACGTCGCCCTCGGGTGCGTGAGGGACGAGGTACACGGTGCCGATCTCTTTGGCGACGACGACTTCGAAGGGGATGTTGGAGTCGCTGGTCACCGTGAAGCTCTCGGAAGTGACGGATGACCATTCCTCGGGCGAGAAAGCGGCGAGCTCTCCGCTCGAGCCGAGCCCGTAGGTGAGTCTGATCGCATTGTCGGGGGCAGAGGTGGCGCTCAGCTCGCTCGCGGTGAAGCTTCTCTCCGAGACGTCGAAGGATGTCGGACGGGCCGCCTGGAGGACTGTGACGTCGATGACGGATCGCGCAGTGTTCCCCCCGAGATAGCGCGCGGTGACGTCGAGCTCGACGGCGCCGCGGGTGAGGGTGATCGTGTCGCCGGACTGGAACGCGTCAGCGATGACCTCGCCGTCACGAAGCACTCTGGCCGAGTACTCGACGTCCCCCAGAAGCGGCGACGAGAGGAAGGTGCACGTGTCGTCCATGAACCCGTAATAGAGCGTGTAGTCGCCACCGACGAGCGTGGACGGGTCTACGGGGAAACCATCGGCGTCCTGCAACTGGACGCCGAACCCGACGTCGGGCTTGTAGTACATGTCGACGGCCTGCGCTCCGCCCACTTTCACGGCACCCGTTCCCGCGGGGACGTGGAGATAAGTCGCCAGCTTGCCTTTCAGCTGCGTGTTCGGCGTCGCCGGCGTCGTCTTCGACCCGTACCTGGCGGCCTTGTTCTTCGCCCAGGAGACGTCGACGGTCGATGCGGGAGTGATGACCTCGCCGCCGATATCGAGCTCGCCGATCGAGACATCCTGACCCTGCGCGAACACCGTGAGCTCCGACAGGGGGATGTCCGGCGCGACTCTGCCTTGCTCATGCGTGAGGAGGTTTCGCTCGAAGATCCGATTGGAGAACTCGGTCATCTTCCCGAGGAGTTGGTCGGACGCGCGCGCCTGGTCGACGAAGACACCGCTATCCGGCTCATTGGTCAGCTGCGGGGCGTCGGGGCCGATGGCCAGGAATGCGACCTGAAGCGTCGAGGACTCGTCGCTGTTCTCGGAGGCGAACCGTCGGAAATCTCGTTGCACCTGTGGTGACGATCGGTCGTCGAAGGCGCCGTCGCTCAGGATGACGAGCCATTTCGTGGGCGATTCCGCGGCCACGAGATCGCGATACGCCCGTGTTACTGGCGCGTAGGGTGTCCCGCCGCCCTGAAGCTGCATGCGGTGAATCTTTGCAACCCGGCTGCTCGCGGGCTCCGCGCCGAGCAGGGTCACGGCGGCTTCGCCTCGGTCATCATCGAAGTCACTTGTCCGATATACCTGCAGGGTGTCGCCCGCATCGAGCATTGCGGCGAAGACCTCGAGTGAATACTTCGCCTGGGACCAGCGGTCCAGAGGGGCTCCGTCGTCCGACGCGAACATGGAGCCCGAATCGTCGATCACGAGGTTGATCTGGCGGTGAGGAGGCGGGGCCGGGCTGACTGTGGACTCGCAAGATACTGATTCTTGTGCCTTCGCCTCGGTCGGTTCGAGGCGATTCGGTGCGAGAGAGAAGGCGACCAGCGGGAGAACAGCCGCGAGCATTCCGACCGCTGCGGAGACACGCTCGAGTCTCCGCGTTCGTCGGGCATACATTTGCGGCCGTCCTTCCCGGGGAGTACCGCGCCGCGAATACGCTCCATGACGAAATCAAGACGGTGCGTCCTGGACCAGTCCCCAGACACTTCCCCAGTTTTTTCAACATAGGGCAATCACCATTGGTGAGACAACTCTCATTTTCGAGAATGCCTGAGGCGACGCGAAAGGGCGAGAGCGCGCCGCGTCGCCGGGATCTCGGATGTCCAACGCCCGCTCGTTACTGTCGTTCCGCTCGACAGCGCCCGTCTCACGGGTATCTCCCGCCCCGCGCCGTAGGATCGGGCCATGCCCCCTCGGAAGACCGGTGCGGTCGTCGCCGCAGCTCTCGCTCTCGCCCTCGCTCTCGGCGGGTGCGTGCCCGAGCCGTCGCCGTCGCCGTCGGGTTCGGTGCCCGCGGCGTCGCCGTCCGCCCCGGGGGCATCGACGGCCCCGGCGCCGACCCCGAGCGGGGCGCCGACCCCCTCGCCCACCCCGACGCCCACGTCCTCGCCGGCCGTGACGCCGACGCCGACTCCGACCACGTCACCGGGCTCCGCGGCGCCGGTCGTGATCCCGAAGTGCACGACGCTTCTCCCCCTCTCGACCGTGCACGCGCTGTTCGGCGACGCCGCCGAGCCGATCGATGTGAGTGGGAGCCCCGCCGACCACATGCCCGGGCCGCTGGCCGCTGCCACCGTGCGTGGCGCGCGGCAGGCCACCATGTGCACGTGGGCCATTCCGTTCTCCGACGGCGGTTTCACCGTGATCACGGCGGAGATCTCCGGCTCGGCCCGCGACAAGCTGATCGCGGGGCTGCGCTCGTCCTCCCGGTACACGGAACGCTCGCTCGACGGCCAGGTCTCCTTCTCCCAGCACTCCGAGTCGGACCTCGGCACCACGAGCACCGTCTACGTCTTCGTGGGGAACGTGTGGATCACCGTCGACGGAACGCTGTCGGTGAAGACGGCGCGCGAGTTCGCAGGATCCGCGGCCGACGCCGTCCGCAGCGCCAACGCGTGACCGCGACCGTCCGGAAGGCCCCGCACAGCCTCGGGCGCTAGAAGAGGGTGGCCGGTTCCGGCGCGGGGGTTCGTGGCAGAGTTCCCGTGCGACGGAAGCGGCTGGGCCGTGACTCCCGCGACTCGACGTCCTCCTCCAGGCCGCCGGTGAGTCCGTATCGTCGCAGCAGCGGGCGGACGCGCCCCGCGAGCATCCGCCGGTACCCCTGCGGAGCGTTCACGGCGACGCCCGGGTAGAGGCCGCGGTACACGGGGAGGAGATCGGTTCGCTCGGACTCGAGCCATCGCCAGAACCACTCCCGGGCCCCCGGGCGCAGATGCAGAGCGCCGAACACGACCCGCGACGCTCCGGCCTCGCTCAGCTCCGCGACCGACGCGTCGAGGATCGCGGGGTGATCGGTGAGGTGCGGCAGGATCGGCATGAGGAAGACCGTGGGCCGGAAGCCCGCCTCCCTCGCCGCCCGCACGGTCTCGAGCCGCGCTCGCCAACTCGGTGCACCGGGCTCGAGCGCCGATCGGAGGCTCTCGTCGCCGATCGCGATGGACATCGACAGCTCCACCGACACCTCTTCGGCCGCCGCCGCGAGGAGGGGCAGGTCGCGCCGCATCAGTGTGCCTTTGGTCAAGACCGAGAACGGGGTGCCACTGGTCGCCAGGGCATCGATGATGCCGGGCATGAGCCGGTAGCGACCCTCCGCGCGCTGGTAGGGGTCGGTGTTGGTGCCCAGCGCCACGTGCTCGCGCTGCCAGTCGCTGCGGGCGAGCTCACGGCGGAGGACCTCGGCCACGTTCGTCTTCACGACGATCTGGGAATCGAAGTCGCGGCCCGAATCGAAGTCGAGGTACTCGTGCGTGCGCCGCGCGAAGCAATACACACAGGCGTGGCTGCAGCCGCGATAGGGGTTGACCGTCCAGGCGAACGGCATCGCCGATGCGCCCGGCACGTGATTGAGCGCCGTCTTCGCGTGGACCTCGTAGAAGGTCATCCCCGCGAACTCGGGCGTGCGCACCTGACGGACGAGGCCCCCGAGCGTCTCGAGGCCGGGGAGGGCGTCGGAATCGATCGCCCCCGTCTGCTGCCCCTGCCACCTCATCATCCCAGGGGAACATAAAGACGAAAGAAGGTCAAGATCCGGCGCTCTCTCATTCGAAGACAATCGAACGCGCGTGCGCGTCGCGAGGGAGCGGTCGGCCCAGGCGTCACAATGGATCCATGCCCCCGCACCCGCCCACGACGAGGGCGGCACGGCGGGTGTCGCGTCGGGTGCGGCGTCGGCGGACGATCGTCGTCGCAGGTGTGCTGGTCGTCGCGATCGCTGCGGGCGGGTACGCGCTCACGCGTCCCTCGGAGGCCGACGCCGACCCTCCTGCCGGCTCTGCCACGACGCCGGCGGCGCCGCACCCCACCGAGTCCTCCCCGTCCGAGACGTCGACGTCTGACCCGTCCCCCTCGAGGCCAGCGGCATCGCCGGCGCCCACGGAGGCGTCTCGACGCTGCGATGCCCCGGAAGTCACCGCCGCGATCGAGCGCGGTTCCGATGCGGAGGTGATCGCGGCCTTCGGGGGAGGTGAGGAGTTCCGCCACGCCGTCGCCGCAGGAGAGGCGCCCTGCATCGACCTCCACCGCGCCGGTCGTACCTGGGTCGTCGTCAACAAGCGCAACGCCCTCGAGCCGGAGGACTACTGGCCCGTCCCGCAGGCGCGCCCCGCCGCGCCGCGCATCGTCTCGGGCGGTGGCTGGCTGCGTGCCGACGTCGCCGCGGCATTGGACGGCCTCGCTGCGGAGGCCGCCGGCGACGGCATGGGGCGGCTGGGCATCGACAGTGCGTTCCGCCCCTACGACTTCCAGGTGGGGCTCTACAACCGCTACGTCGCCTCCCGCGGGCAGCAGGCGGCGGATCTCCGCTCGGCCCGGCCCGGTCACAGCGAGCATCAGACGGGGCTCGCCGTCGACGTCGTCGCCTGCGGCGCGAACGGATGCGGCAGTCATGACGACTTCCGCGGGACCCCGCAGGCGAGGTGGCTCGCCGAGAACGCCTGGCGCTTCGGGTTCATCGTCCGCTACGAACAGGACCGCACCGAGACCACGGGCTACGCCTGGGAACCGTGGCACCTGCGCTACATCGGGACCGACCTCGCGCGTGCCTATCGCGACGGCGGATTCTCCACCCTCGAGGAGTTCTTCGGGCTGCCGGCGGCCCCCACCTACGTCGACTGAAACCCAGTATCATGTGACGCGGGATGCGATGTCAGCAGCCTGCGTCGGTGACGACACTCGAAGACGAGAGGGAGGGCGCCATGGAGCGCGACATCTACGACGAGGACCACGAGGCGTTCCGCGACGTCGTGAAGGAGTTCTGCAAGCGCTACGTGACCAACGAGGCCCGGGAGCGGTGGGACGCCGAGGGCGAGGTCGATCGTGCGACGATGCGTGCCGCCGGCGAGGCGGGCATCATCGGCCTGAGCGTTCCCGAGGAGTTCGGCGGCGCCGGGATGCTGCAGGACTACCGGTTCCGCGCCATCGTCAACGAAGAGGTCATCCGCGCCGGCGCCGGGTCGCTGGCGGGCGCCTTCGGCATCCAGGACGACCTGGCCGTGCCGTATCTCGTGCACATGGGCACCCAGGCGCAGAAGGAGAAGTGGCTCCCCGGGATGGCGACGGGCGAGATCCTCGGCGCGCTCGCGATGACCGAGCCGGGCGCCGGGTCCGACCTTCGCGGCATCAAGACCACGGCCAAGAAGGTCGACGGTGGATACGTCGTCAACGGCGCGAAGACGTTCATCTCCTCGGGCAAGACCGCCGACATGGTCGTCACCTTCGTCAAGACCGGCGAGGGGAACCGTCCCGACGCATTCTCGCTGGTGATCATCGAGAACGGGATGGAGGGCTTCGACCACGGCAAGAAGCTCCACAAGATGGGCTTCCAGGGCCACGACACGGCAGAGCTCTCCTTCTCCGACGTCTTCGTTCCCGAGGAGAACCTCATCAGCGGCACCGAGGGCCAGGGCTTCATCCAGCTGATGATGAACCTGCCGCTGGAACGACTGTCGATCGGGGTCGCGGGAGCGGCTGCCGCCGCGGCGGCCCTGGAGTGGACGCTCGCTTACACGAAGGACCGCGAGGCCTTCGGCGAGCGCATCATCGACTTCCAGAACAGCCGCTTCCAGCTCGCCGACGTCGCTACGACCGTCGATGCGCTCTGGGCCTATATCGACCGCGCGCTCAAGGCCTACGCCGAGGGCAAACTGAGCGCGGAAGAGGCGGCGAAGGTGAAGTTCTGGGCCACGGAGCGCGAGTGGGAGGTGCTCGACACCTGCGTCCAGCTCCACGGCGGCTACGGGTACATCACCGAATACCCGATCGCTCGGGCCTTCCTCGACGCGCGCGTGCACCGCATCTACGGCGGCACCAACGAGATCATGCGCGAGATCGTGGGGCGCCAGCTCGCCGGCAAACGCTGACGGGCACCCCGTCCGCACCCTTACGGTGTGAACTAGGTGTGATGTCTAGGCGCGCTGTTTCCGATTCTGCTGATGGGTGGGGTGCCGAGAGCGGCGTGGCGCCTGTGGTGATTGTAAAAGTGCAGCCAGCCACGCAGTGCTTCTCTGCGGTCGGTTTCTGACGAGTAGCGCCTCGCGTATGTCCAGCCGTCGGCGAGGGTGCGGTGGAAGCGCTCGATCTTTCCGTTCGTTTGTGGCAGTGTCTGCCGGCACGTACCATCCTTGCGACCGGGGCCACCGCAGTCGTCCAGCGTCCATATGGACTACGCACACGCTTACCGCCCAGCCACCGCGGTCCGCTTGTACGCGGATCGACCGTGACGGCGCATCCAGTGATATAGTCGCTATCACAGCGCGGATGCCGAGTGGGCTTGAGGTTCGAAGCCTCGATTCGCACAAAAACAGTGGAGACCCAGGTTCGACTCCTGGCTCCGGCTTCGCCGGATGTAGCTCAATGGGTACAGAGCCCCCGTGTTTCTCTACCACGTCTTGGTGGTCCAAAGTCCGGACTCCCGTGCCGCCTTCTCGAGTTCCTGACTACTCAAGCTCAGGCCGCCGAGGTAGTGGAATCTGGCGAAACCTTCGAGTCCACGTTTCCACTGGCGGCTATTGCGTGGGTGCGCTGCGTCCTCGGCGAAGTCCGCTACGGCCATAGTCGCCCAGCTGTTCCTGCTGATCTTCTGCCCAAGCATCGTATTGATTCGCCGCGCAGCTTCCTTCGTTACAGCGAAAGCTGCGACCAGGTGTCCAAGCGAGAAGTGAAGCTTCCCCTCGGCGATCATCAGCTCGATGGGACCCATCGTGAGGCGCTCCCATCGAGCTCGTTGTTGGTCCCCCAGCGCACTCAAAGACTCGGTGACCTGGCCAGTCACGTTACCGGCGTGGTGGATCTGCGCGTTTCGAAGGCAGCGGAGGACGTGGAATAGTGGAATCACATCATCTGGCTGCGGTAGACCTGCCGCATCGAACAGAGTCTGGTGCATGCGCCCGGCGTTCAACGCGTTCCGATCACTGGCGACGGGATAGCCTTCGTCTTTGAGCATCGCGACCGCGTCTTTCACAAACGCCTCGTACACCGCCAGCGCGTACGGAACTGCAACCGCCGACAAGTGTGCGTCGGCGTCCAGTAGTAGTCCCGATGCGTGATCGGGGAGGAGGTTGAAGCGATCGATATCCTTGACCGCGGGGAACAGCCCGGGGAGCTGGTGGGGTGAGCCGGCATGAAGCTGGAGGCTGTGGGCTGCGAGTCGCGACCCCGCCAAGAGCGCGATCATGGCGTTGTTCGCATCGACCCGCGCGTCGACATACTTACGGTACCGTCGGAAACCAATCTCGCCCATAAGGCCATTCTCTCGGGTGCGACGGTGATCGACGGTCGGGTCCCGAGGTGGTTTCCCCACGCCCATCCACGTAACCGCAGGTTCGACGAGACGTGATTGCTGGCTGTCCCCACCCCACCGCGTCAGTAAGGGAGCCCGCGCACCGACTGCGCGTCGGCTGGCAGCATGTCGTCAGGTCTGGGATCGCGAAGGTGGCGTGAATCACGTCAAGGTCGCATTGCGGATGAGCAACGTAGCAACGCCCATCCTCGGGAGACCTCGACCCCGACCCCGCGATCGGCGCGCTCACACCCCCGCAGCCTCATTCGTGAAGAGCCGGTTGGTCTCCCCTGGACGAGGTCGGAGGATCGGCTGATAGCCGCTGGGTGCACAGTCGATGCATCGTCTTGCTTGTGCACAGACATTTACGCGAAGACAGACCGTTGCGGTCGCTCGGATGGCCCATCGAACAGAGATTTCCGGCAAGTCCGACGCGCAGGGCCGGGTCTGAGTAGCATGGGCCTGCAGACGCTTGATCAAGTCGCTGGGGGTCGAGGATGAGCGCAAAGACTGTTGAAGAACTCAAAGTCGAGTACGCCGATACCGATTGGCGCCGCAGATTCGTCGCTTTCACGGACCTGATGGACCTGCTTGGAGACTGCATCATCGGGGACGAGTATGTGGTCCCTGACCGCTTGAACGAGGCCATCAAGCTCTCCGAGGCGGGCCACGCGATCCTCGACAAGCTGACGCGCAAGGAAAAGGTCAACGCGAAGGACGGGCGACTGATGTGCGCTCTCTCCCTCGGTCACACCGAGCTCTTCGTGGACCTCCACTCCACGGACGTTGACGAGGTCGCGGCCGCCATCCATGATGAGCTCGTAGAAGGGGCGATCAAGTTCCCATTCGTCCTGGGGCGAGACCTGTACGACACCTTCGCTTCCCAACACGAGGGCGAGAAAGATCTTCTGACCGTCGATGAGACTCAGGCTCTGCTCGCAGCGATCCCGCCAGGGGTCTTCCAGTACGGTCAGTACACCGTTGGCCCGTTTGGACTACGCAAGAGCCGCACTGCTAGGAAGATAACCGCTTCGAGGAGGGTTGCCGCATACCACTGCGCCGTCTCCAGCTGTCACTCCTTGCATCCTGTGGTGCTGCAGACGTCGGAGACCGCTCCCATCAACCGTGACCGCCGAAAGCTGCAATCCGTTCTCCAGTACTCCGAAACCGAAGCGTGTGACTGGTGGGACCTCGCAAACGAGTTCAGCGGGCTGACGGTTTCTTACTACGGCGACAAGCGTGCGGGCGTTCTGCTGCCGCTCATCGGCGATGCTCTCAACGATGCTGAGCTTTCAGACTTGGTTACTGAGCTCCTCGATTTCTCCAAAGGCGCGCTGAGGAAGGCTCTGGCAGGCGTGATCGAGAACGGCAGCGCTGCCGAGATGCTCTCAGGCCTTTCGCGCGCTCAGCTGCTGCAGATCACCTTGCTCGCCGATGAAGACGCTGTTGCGGCGGCACTGGATCGGCTAGTCCATCGCGGAGTCATCAAAGTGTCGCTAGGTGATGTTCGTCGAACGGTTATCTCCGACAGCCGTTCCGGCGCCTTCGCTTTGCGAGCCGAGCTTGGCCACTATGGTGTCCGCTTCGTATCAGACGACTTGGGCCTCGCCCTTCTTCGTCAGCGGCGCCTACTTAACCAGCTTTACGTTAGGGAAACGGGCGCCGACGTCCAGGAGCTGGAGTGGCAACTCCGCGGAATCGACATCGACGATCTCGATGAACGGCTAGAGCACTTCTTCCAAACTCGGTCGCCGAAGGAGGCACTGGAGCGTTTGGTGCTGGCCCGAAAGACCAACATGATCACCGCGTGTTTCGAGGTAGGGATCGAGAACGGCGACGACCTGACCGACTCTGAACTCGTGGACGCGCTGCTATGGAAGCTGGGCTTCCCCCCACAGCCCGATGATGATCCACACGCCAACTTCTGGCACCGCCACGAGAGACTCTGGGCCCTGACACAGTCTTCGGCTTTCGGAAGCTCCGAGAGATTCATCGAAGCAGCAGCGCCATACTTCGCAGAGCTTGAGGGCATCCTGCTCAACTCTCTCGCGTATACCGCTTGGGCTTTGATGGCGGACCACGTGCGGAGCTCATACCCCTTTTCGTATGACGACGAGGACGATCGCCTCGATGGACTCGCTCTCCTGCAGACTGCCTACGGAGACGGTGGAGTGGAGTCATCATTCCGGCCCGATTTTCCAAGCGAGAAGGTCGAGCTCAAGAACCTAATCGAGGGGTTCAGCTCTCTCGCCTACCGCCTCGAAGAGTGCAGGGACAATCGCGGCCTCTACGAACGCAAGCAGTCCGAGATGCCGCTGTTCGATGGCAAGACGGAGCTCAAGAGGTTCGCCCTACGGTCGACCCTGCCCTTCCTCGACCTCTCCCGCCCGAGTCAGGACAGAATCCTCGAAGGTTTGCGCTCAATCACAGCCTCGATGCTGAAGGCAGACGTCTTCGCGGTTCGTAACGATTACGCTCACTATCGGCGTACCGCGCCGGATATCTCGCGAGTTGAAACCGCCCTGGAAGCGACACGGTCAAGTGTGACTCGTATCGAGAACCTAGGCTTCGCTCGGCTGCAGTACGTGCCCTCGACTGTGCGAGGGGATGAGTGGGGCCAGACGCGGCATGAGTTCAGGGGCCCGCGCAGCTACGAGCACACGTTCACTCGGCCGACGACGCTCGACTGGATGGGTTTGCCCAGCTTGAAATTGCCACAGTACCTCATGACGTCGGCGAGCTTCGGGGATCCTAACGAGGTGCTCCGATTCACACGTCGCTACGCGGGCGAGTTCTCGCGCCTCTGGGCTGGTTACCCCAATCGTCGCAAGCGTGGATCGGGCACCAGTGCAGCCGACGGTCCGTCCTTCCAGCCTCAGGCAGCGTCGGCTCAACTCCAGAGCGAATGACTCACAGCGCATCGCCGCGGCGCCGGGCGCGGCGAGATCATCCACATGCGTGAGAAGACACTTGGTTCTCGAGGACGAGATGTACTCCTGTCATCGGCATTGAGGTCTCTCAGACTGCCGACGGCTTAGCCGCACCACCCGACCCTGTCCAGGTGGTGCGCGGATGGCGTCGGGAGGAGGGCACGTTGGTTGACCAACGCTGAAGGAAATTGGTGAAACACTGCCCGCATCTTCGCGTGGTTGAGGTGGTTCGTATAGACGACTCCTACTGAGACGTCTCACAGTGGCTTCCCCTCCCCCCGCGCCGAGTGTCCACGAAGCACGCGCCGCGCCCGGGCGACACGGCGCGTCGTGGACACTCGGCGTCAGGGGACGGGGGCGGGGCGCCGGCGGGCGAGGCGAGCGACCCCGGCGCGGCGGAGGCGGTCGGCGACGAGGATGCCGACCCACGTGCCTGCCACGCAGCTGGCCGTGCACAGGACGAAGAAGGCGATGAGGAGCCCGGGCGCCATGGTCCACAGGTCGAACGACTGCGCCGCGAACAGCGGATACGCGATGCCGATCGCAACCGCCCCGGCGTAGTGCATCCAGGTGGCCCACCGACGGTAGAGCGTGACGAGGAAGGGAAGCTCGGGGAAGAACGACCAGAACAGCGTCGTCGCGATCGCCCCGAAGGTGTAGAACGGCGACAGCACGAGGCCCGAGATGAGCCCCACGAGAAGCCCCGCGAACGGCCGCTGCAGGAGCCGCAGGGCGATCACGGCGGGCAGCACCCAGACGCCCGCGATCGCGATGGAGGCGAACGGCGCGGTGGCGAACAGCACGACCGACACCACCCAGGCCCCGGCCAGCAGCGCACCTCCGGCGACGCCGATCGCGGCGCAGGTGAGCAGGTAGGCCGTCGAGACGCGACTCATCCGTGGCTCTCCTCGGTGACGGGGGTGTGGGATTTCGGGGTGGGGGAGGAGGCTCCCACGCGCCAGTAGCCGACGAAGCTGACGGCGCTCTTGTCGACGCCGCGCTCGCCGACGAGGTAACGCCGGGCGGCCGTCGGCAGGGACTGCTCGCCGACGATGAAGGCGTGGAACGGGGCGTCGGGCAACGACAGCGCCCGCAGCGCCGCGAGGGCCGCCGACCCGGGCTTGGCTTCCGGCTCCCGGACGATCCAGCGCACCTCGATCCCGCTCGGCGCCGGGAACGGCAGCACGTCATCGGCCGAGGGTGCTTCGATGATGGCGACGCCGGTCGCCGTGGACGGGAGAGACGCGCACACGCCCGCGACGGCGGGAGCGCCCGTCTCGTCGGCGACCAGCACGACGCGGTCGACGCCGCGATCGGGGTTGAAGCCCAGGCCCTCGTCGATGATCACGACCGACTCTCCGGGGGTGGCTGCCTGCGCCCAGCGGGAGGCGGGTCCCGCCGTCGGACCCGAGCCGTGCAGCACGAAGTCGACGTCGATCTCCGCTCCGCCGCTCGGCCCCGCGGCACGGTAGGCGCGCACCGTGTAGTTCCGCATCACCGGGCGCACGCCCTCCGGGATCCGCAGGTACTTGAGGTAGCCGAAGATCTTGTTCGCCTTCGCAGGGATCCGCTCCAGCCCTTCGTCGCCGCCGAGCGGAAGGAACAGCCGGAACCACTGATCGAAGCCCATCGGACGGAATCGCGCGATGTCGCCCTCGCCGAACGTGATCCGCATCCAGTGCGCGCTCAGGCGCTCGGTGCGCACCACCTTCAGGTGGAGAAGCTCGGGGGAGGCCGGCTTGACCAGGCTGCTGTAGCGGGCCATCGGGGTCCTTTCGTCGATGCGGCGGTGTGCGGTGAGCCGTCAGGCAAGCACCCACGGGAAGAAGGCGAGGAGGATCGCCGCCGACACCACCCACATCGCCGCCACGTAGACGACGTCACGGCGGCGGAACGGCACGAGGTGCCGCTCGGTGCGGTCGGGGTAGGCGCCGAAGGCGCGGGCATCCATCGCGAGGGCGACCCGCTCGGCGTGGCGGATCGCACCGGCCAGGAGCGGAACGAGGTATCCCCACCACCGCGCCAGCGCAGCGAACGGGCCACGCCCGCCGTGGGATCCGCGCACGCGGTGGGCCTGCCGGATCACGTCGAGCTCGTGACCGAACCGCGGGACGAAGCGGAACGCGGCCAGCGCGGTGTATCCGATCCGGTAGGGGACGCGCAGCTGCTGCACCGTCGCCCGGACGAGGTCGGGGCCGCTCGTGGTAACACCGGCGGCGAGGGCCAGAGCAACGATGGCGGCCAGCCGCAGGGCGGTCGCGAGCCCGATCATCAGAGCCCCGCCGTACAGGGTCCAGGGGCCGACGCTCAGCACCGCGACGGAACGGTCGACGCGGGCCGGGTCTGCCCACACCGCCATCCCGAGCCCCAGCACGGCGATGCCGAGCGGGACGGCGACCGTCAGCACCAGAGCGAGCCGCACGGTCATCCGCGCGCCGACGAGGATCAGGAGGTAGGCCAGCGCGAGGAAGGCGAGCGG
The DNA here is from genome assembly GCF_001620065.1 of Microbacterium sp. TNHR37B. Classification (GTDB taxonomy): domain Bacteria; phylum Actinomycetota; class Actinomycetes; order Actinomycetales; family Microbacteriaceae; genus Microbacterium. The sequence continues at coordinate 777,299 of NZ_LQGV01000003.1, read as the reverse complement.
GGTGACGAGGTCGCGGACGAAGACCAGCACGATCATGGCGGGGAGGGGCGCCAGGAGCTTCCCGAGCGGATTGAGGCCGTGGAGGAAGCGCCCCGGGGCGTGCACGCGCGCGTAGGGGTCGATGGCGGTCGCCGTCATCGCGCCTCCCCTGAGGAGCCCGCGGATCCTGCGCCGACGGGCAGATCGGCGAGGCGGGTCACGTGCGCGAGCGCGGCGTGGCGGGAACCCTGGAACGCGCGACGCAGCGGCGGGAGGCGGAGCCCCGACCCTCGGATGAGCGTCTCGTCGGCGAAGACGTCGGCCGTGGGGCCGTCGGCGGCGATGCGGCCCGCGTCGACGACGATCGTCCGCGCGGCGTACTCCGTCACCAGCTGCATGTCGTGGGTGACGACGAGGATCGTCGTTCCCCCGGTGTTCAGCTCCTGGAGCAGCGCGAGCAGCTCATCGGCGCGTGCCCGGTCCTGGCCGAACGTCGGCTCGTCGAGGGCCAGCACGGGAGCACCGGCGACGAGCGCCGTGCCGACGGAGAGGCGGCGCTTCTGCCCGCCCGACAGGAGGAAGGGGTGCTGGTCCGCCTTGTCGGCGAGCCCGAAACGCTCCAGGATCTCTTCGACGCGCCGCCGCACCTCCGGCTCGGGGAGCTTCTGGCGCCGGAGCCCGTGGGCGAGCTCGTCGAACACCGTATGCGCGATGAACTGATGCTCGGGGTTCTGGAAGACGAAGCCGATCCGCCGGGAGAGCGTCCGCAGGTCGGTGCGTGCCGGATCGATGCCGTCGATCGAGACGCGGCGCTGGGGGACGGGGATCACTCCCGCGACGGCCTGGAGCAGCGTCGTCTTTCCCGCCCCGTTCCTGCCGACGATCGCGACGAACTCGCCCGCGTGGACGTCGAGGTGGATGTCGTGGAGCACGTCGGTGCGTCCGCGGCGCACCGAGAGCCCTCGCACCGTGAGCAGCGGCGCACCGGGCACGACAGCACCGGGCACGACAGCACCAGGCGCGACAGGACCGGGCGTGGGCGCAGCCGGGGCCGGCGGTCCGGCGGGAGAACCGCTCGCGGGCGGCGTGGCCGACTCCACGGCCGCGCGGAGCTCGTCGGGCGTGAGTGGCAGGCGATCGATCGCCCATCCCGCCTCCCGCAGGCGCAGCGCGGCGAGGGTGGAGACGGGAAGCCAGACCCCGAGCGCGTGCAACTGTGCGGCGCGCTCGCGCAGCACCTCGTCGACGGTTCCGTCCGCGACCGTCCGCCCGTCGGCATCGAGGGCGACGACGCGGTCGGTGAGGGCGACGGCGGCGTCGAGGTTGTGCTCGATCAGCACGATGGCCCGGTCCCCGGCGGCCACGACCTCGGCGAGGGTGGCATAGACCTCTTCGATGCCGGCGGGATCCAGGTTGGCGGTCGGCTCGTCGAGCACGAGGAGCGGTGAGCCCATGGCGAGGGCGCACGCGATGGCGAGGCGTTGCCGTCCTCCGCCCGAGAGCCGGTCAGGGTTGTCGGCGCGGCGCTCCCACAATCCCACGCGCTCCAGCGCGTCGCGGGTGCGAGAGAGCACCTCGTCGACGGGAAGCCGCAGGTTCTCGGGTCCGAAGGCGACGTCGTCGAGCACCGTTCCGGTGACCAGCTGCGCGTCGGGGTCCTGGAACACCATTCCGACGTGACGGCTGAGGGTGGTCACCGGCGTGGAGCGCGCGTCCCACCCGTCCACCTCGATGGCACCGTCGACCGTCGCGGGCACCGACTGCGGCACGAGCCCGTTGAGGGCGAGGGCGAGCGTCGACTTGCCCGATCCGCTCGGTCCGAGGAGCAGGGCGACCTCGCCGCGCCGGAGACTGAAGGTGGCGGCGGCCGGCCTCGCGCGCGTCTCGCCGTCGTGGGAGATCCCCACCCCGGTCACGCGGAGGATCTCCGCCGACGCCGCACGCGCCTCGTCCCGCGTCGTCGACACCGCCGGGTCGGCCTCGGAAGCCGGGTCGGCGCCGGCCGCGGGGACGGCAGTGGTCACGGGTGGAGTCCAAACGACGGGAGGGCTGGAGAGGTCAGTCAGCATCTCCTAACTTAGCCTGCCCTAACCTCCGGTGTCACCGTCGACCTCGACGGGCACATCCGGGATGCGTCAGCGACGCGCGGGCGCGGCGGCCGTCCGCGCGACCCCGGCGCGACGCAACCCCGACCCCACGGCGAGGCCGACCGCCGTCCACAGCACCGGACCGACGATGAAGAGGGCGACGTAGAGGATCTGCCCCCACACGGCGAACTTGGCCACGTCGGCGGCGAACCAGATCGCGACCGCGATCACGGCGCCGACGATCACGGCCGAGACGAAGAAGCGCCAGGCCTGCCACTGCCGGTAGCGGGTGAGCGCGGCGATGCCTTCCTGCAGCCCGCCGATGAGCAGAGCCGTGCCGAGGTACCGTCCGATCCACGGCGGCGCGAACGCACTGGCGACCAGGGCGGCCAGCAGATGCGTGATCAGCGCCACCCACGGCAGACGCAGGAGTGCCTGGGCGACCACTCCCGGAACGACGTGCACGCCGAGCACGAGGCCGTACAGCACTGGAACGAAGGCCGACACCGGCGCGCTGACCGCTCCCGCGGCCACCTGCAGCACACCCGTCGCGACACCGATCGCGGCGCAGATCAGCAGGACGCGCGTCGAGAGGGCGGGGATTCGGGCCACCTCTCCAGCGTACTCGCGGGCACAGGGCCGGTCGCGCGGCGATCACCGGGCAAAACGGCTGATCCCGGTCGCGTTCAGAGGCGCCGTCGCCGCTGGGTCAGACGGACGCCGGGAAGCGGCGGCGCGGGGATGCGCTCGTCGCCGTGCCCGACGACGTGTCCGAACCTCTCCGTGCCCGCCTCCCACGCCTCGCGCGCCTCCACGATCTCGTCGTGACTGCGCCCGACGAAGTTCCACCACATGACGATGTCCGACTCGAACGGCTCACCGCCGAGGAGGAACACGGTGGCGTCCTCGTCGGCGACGATCTCCACGGAGTCCCGGTCGCGGCCGAGATAGAGGAGCCCCAGATCCGACACCGCCAGAGGGTCGGGCGTCTGCACGACGGGCGCTCCCGACACGCCGACCACCGCGTACTCCCACGCCGGTGTCAGCGGCAGGACGGTCCGGGTGCCGGCGGGGAGGAAGACCTCGGCGCCGACGATCGGCGTGTACATCCGCGCGGGCGATGACGTGCCGGCGAACTCGCCGACCACGACACACGCCGATGAGCCCTCTCCGAGATCCACCACCGGCAGATCCTCGATGCGTTCGAAGTCGCGCTCGCCGTGGCGCCGCGACTCGGGCAGCGCCACCCACAGCTGCAGAGCGTCGAGGGGCACGGGTCCCTCGCCGACCGAGTATTCGGAGTGCGCGATCCCCGCTCCGCTGGTCATGAGGTTGAGCACGCCGCGGCGGACGACGACGTCGCTGCCGATCGCGTCGCGATGACGCACCTCGCCGACGAACGGCCACGTGACCGTCTGCAGCCCGATGTGCGGATGGGGTTCCACGCGCATCGTGGTGGTCTGCGGGCCGAACCGGTCGAGGAAGCACCAGGCACCGACCATCGGCAGCGCCCGCTGCGGCAGGCTCCGATGCACCGACATGCCGCGGACGCCCCCGAGCGGCACCTCCCGGGCCTCCAGCAGCAGGGCCCGGGGGCCGTCGCACGCGAGAGCCCCCTCTGTCTCGGGTTCGGAGGGGGAGTCGAGCCGGGTCACCTCAGATGTCCACGCTCGCGCTGCCGGCGTCGTCGGCGGTGGGCCGCCACTGCACGTCGAGCCCGGGGACGTCGTGCGACTTCAGGTACTTCACGACGAACGGGCACACCGGCACGACCGACTCCCCCCGCGTCGCGATGTCGTCCAGGGCGCGGCCGACCAGCGCGGAGCCGAGTCCTCGACCACCGAAGGCCGGGTCGATCTCGGTGTGCGGCAGCACGAGGCGGCCGTGTGCGTCGGGGCGGAACTCGGTGAAGCCGGCGAGCGTGTCGCCGACATGGATCTCGTAGCGGTTCTTCTCGTCGTTGCGGTCGACCGTGACCTCGGCGTCGTCGCTCATCGATGCCCCTCTCGTCGCTGCTTCCAACGTAAGCCGCCCGACCGGTGTTCCGCCATCGCGCGCCGAAAGCAGGCTGAATCGGCTCGAGTCGGCGTGGTCTGCGGGGGAACCGACGGCGGGGCCTGCTTTTGGGGCGCGGTCGCCGCAGGAACGGCCGTCGGCGGCACCGCTCGTCGCGGGGCCGGTGCCGCTCGTCGCAGCCCGGCGCCCCGCGCGTGGTCCTCCCCCGAGAGGGTTCCTAGCCTGAGGTGTCGCAACGACGCGCCCCCGAGGAGACCCCATGACCGTGCCTTCTTCGCCCTCTCGCTCCACCGCCGACGAGCCGGACCTCGTCCCCGATCCGACCCTTCCGCCGCCCGCCGTCTCCGAAGAGGCGCACGAGAAGGAAGCCCGCTGGACCCCGCTGAAGATCGGCGTCTGGATCGCGATCGCCCTCCTCGGCGGGGTGGCGTGGGTGATGCTCGCCCTCGTCCGCGGGGAGACGGTCAACGCCATCTGGTTCGTCTTCGCGGCGGTGTGCACCTACCTCATCGGCTACCGCTTCTACTCGAAGGTGATCGAGCGCTACATCACGCGCCCGAACGACAAACGGGCCACCCCCGCCGAGGTCCGCTCCGACGGCAAGGACTACGTCCCCACCGATCGCCGCGTCCTCTACGGCCACCACTTCGCCGCCATCGCCGGCGCCGGGCCCCTGGTCGGACCCGTGCTCGCCGCTCAGATGGGCTACCTCCCCGGCACCATCTGGATCATCGTCGGCGTCGTGCTCGCCGGCGCGGTGCAGGACTACACGGTCCTCTTCTTCTCGATGCGCCGCGGCGGTCGCACGATCGGCCAGATGGCCCGTCAGGAGCTCGGCAAGATCGGTGGCACGGCCGCGATCGTCGCCTCGCTCCTGATCATGCTGATCATCGTCGCGATCCTCGCCCTCGTGGTGGTCAACGCCCTCGGCGAGAGCCCGTGGGGCGTCTTCTCGGTGGCCCTCACGATCCCGATCGCCATCTTCATGGGGGTCTATCTCCGCTACCTCCGCCCCGGCAAGGTGACGGAGGTCTCGATCATCGGCTTCGTGCTGCTCATGTTCGCGATCGTCGCGGGCGGCTGGGTGGCCGGCACCGAGTGGGGCGCGGCGATGTTCCACCTCGACCGCGAGGTGATCGCCTGGGGCATCATCGTCTACGGCTTCGTCGCCGCGGTGCTCCCGGTGTGGCTGCTGCTGGCTCCGCGTGACTACCTGTCGACCTTCATGAAGATCGGCGTCATCGTCATGCTCGCCGGCGCGATCGTGATCGTCATGCCCGAGATCTCGGTGCCCGCCATCACGATCTTCGGGGAGAACGGACTGGGTCCGGTCTTCGCGGGCCCCCTCTTCCCGTTCCTGTTCGTCACGATCGCCTGCGGCGCGCTCTCGGGATTCCACGCCCTCATCGCCTCGGGCACGACGCCCAAGCTCGTCGAGAAGGAGCGTCAGACGCGCTTCATCGGCTACGGCGGCATGCTCATGGAGTCGTTCGTGGCGATCATGGCGCTCGTGGCGGCGATCTCGATCGATCAGGGGATCTACTTCGCGATGAACTCCCCCGCGGCCCTCACCGGCGGCACTGTGGAGGGCGCGGTCGCGTTCGTGAACTCGCTCGGCCTCACCGGCTCGCCCCTCACCGCCGACATGCTCACGGGCACCGCCGCCGCGGTCGGTGAGGAATCGATCGTCTCGCGCACCGGCGGTGCTCCGACGCTCGCGCTCGGGCTCGCGCACATCATGCAGCAGGCACTCGGCGGGCAGGCGCTCATGGCCTTCTGGTATCACTTCGCGATCATGTTCGAGGCGCTGTTCATCCTCACCGCGGTCGATGCCGGTACCCGTGTCGCGCGCTTCATGCTGCAGGACTCGATCGGCGCCTGGTTCCCCAAGTTCCGCGACGTCACGTGGCGTCCGGGGGTGTGGATCTGCACCGCGATCATGGTGGCCGGGTGGGGAACGATCCTCATCCTCGGCGTGACCGACCCGCTGGGCGGCATCAACACGTTCTTCCCGCTGTTCGGCATCGCCAACCAGCTGCTGGCGGCCATCGCGCTCGCCGTCGTGCTCGCGATCGTGGCCAAGCGCGGCCGGAGCTACGTGAAGTGGCTCTGGATCATCGCCGTGCCGCTGGCCTTCACCGCCGTCGTGACGATCACCGCCTCGCTGTACAAGATCTTCTCGCCCGTCCCGGCGATCGGATACTGGGCGAACCACTTCAAGTACCGGGCGGCGCAGGACGCCGGTGACGACAGCCTCGGCGCGCCCGAGGTGGTCCGCGCCGTCATCCGGAACACCGCGGTGCAGGGCACGCTCTCGATCGTCTTCGTGACGCTCGCGATCGTCGTCATCATCGCTGCCGTCGTGGTGACCATCCGCGCGATCCGCGCCGGTGGCGGCGAGAACAGCGAGGACACGCCGGTCGTGTCGCGGCGGTTCGCTCCGGCCGGATTCCTTCCCACGCGCGCGGAGCGGGCGCTCGAGAAGGAATGGGAGCCGATCCTCGCCGACGAGCGGGCGGAGCTCGCCCACCGGGGGCACTGACCGATGAGCCTGCTGCAGAACTCCGCCACTCCGGCCGTCGCTCGTGCCGGGGAGCCCGTCACGAGCGCGCGGGCGCCCGGGCGGACCACCAGTCTGGCGGAGTTCTGCAGGCGGGCGGCGGCGGCCCTGGCGCGGGCGGGCCGCGCGATCCGCTGGTACATGTCGAGCCTGATGGGCGACAGCGCGTACGCCACGTACGTCGCCCATCAGCGACGGCACCACCCGGACGCTCCCGTACCCACCGAACGGGAGTTCTGGCGCCCGCTGCTGCTGACTCCGGGCTCCGGCGCGGCTCGGGTTCCAGGGCCGAGAGCACATGCTCTCACCGAGGGCATACCTTGTGTTCACCCGGGACATATGCGCTCGGTGACAGCATGTGCTCTCGGGAACGGGGAACGGGGAGCGCGCACCGGCGCGGGCGGGCGGGGGGAGTCCGTAGGGTGAGGGAATGACGGATGCGGTCGTCCTGGCGGCACTGCTCGGTGTCGCGGGCGGAGTCGCGCTCACCGTGCTACTCCTGCTCGCCCGGCGGCTGGCGCGGGGGACGCGAGACCTCGGCAGCGACGCCGAACAGGCGACCCACCGGGCGCTCCACCGCGCGAGCCTCGCCGCGCCCCACCTCCGGGGCGGACTGGACGCACCGGAGGCGGCCCGCGCCGCGCACCATCTGCGTGCGCTCCTGGGCAGCACGGCGGTCGCGCTGGTCGGAACCGAGGGTGTCGTCGCGATCGACGGCTCGGGTGATGTGGCCTCGCTCACCGCCGCCGCCGAGCGCGTGGCGGAGCGAGTGAGGGACACCGGCCGCCGCCAGGTATCCGCCCGCACCGACGGGGGCGATGGCGAGTCCGGCCGGGAAGCGGTGGGGGCACCCATCGTGGTCGCCGGGGAGGTCGTCGGCGTCGTCGTCGCCTTCGCCTCGCCGGTGCGCGCCGCGCTCGTCCGCGCCGCCGTCGAGGTGGCGGACTGGTGCGCCGCGCAACTGGAACTGGGGGAGCTCGACGCCTCGCGGGCAGCGCTCGCCGAGGCGGAGCTGCGGGCCCTCCGCGCGCAGATCTCCCCGCACTTCATCTACAACGCGCTCACCGCGATCGCCTCTTTCGTGCACACCGATCCGCCGCGCGCGCGGGAACTCGTGCTGGAGTTCGCGGACTTCACCCGCTACTCGTTCCGCAGGCAGGGGGAGTTCACGACGCTCGCGGAGGAGCTCCGGAGCATCCACTCCTACCTGGAGCTGGAGCGGGCACGGTTCGGAGAGCGGCTGCAGGTGACGCTCCGCATCGCCCCCGAGACGCTCGCGACCGTCATCCCGTTCCTGTCCGTGCAGCCGATCGTCGAGAACGCGGTGCGTCACGGGCTCGAGCCCGGTGAGCGCGGCGGGACCATCCGGATCGCCTCGCGCGACGACGTCACGCACACCGAGATCACCGTCGAGGACGACGGAGTGGGGATGGATCCCGAGCGACTGCGGTCTCTCCTCACGAGCGTGGTCGACGGCGCACACGTCGGCGTGCGCAACGTCGACACACGCCTGCGTCAGCTGTACGGCGCGGAGGGCGGATTGGTCGTGGAGACGGCGGTGGGCGCCGGTACCCTGGTCAGGATGCGGATCCCGAAATCGCAGCCCCGGCACGACACGGATGTCGACGGACGGTGACCGCCGGAGGTGAGGTGCTGCCGTGATCGACGTGCTCGTCGCCGACGACGAGCGGCCCGCGCTCGACGAACTCGTCCACCTGCTGCGTGCGGATGCCCGGATCGGTGAGATCCTCACGGCGTCCTCCGGTGCCGACGCGCTTCGTCAGCTGTCGGAACGGGCCGTCGACGCGGCCTTCCTCGACATCCACATGCCCGGGCTCACCGGGATCGACCTCGCTGCGGCGATGAACGCCCTGGCCTCGCCGCCGGTGGTCGTCTTCGTCACGGCCGACGATGCGCGCGCCCTCGAGGCGTTCGAGGTACGCGCGGCCGACTACGTGCTCAAGCCGGTGCGGCTCGAACGCCTGCGGCGGGCGATCGACCGCGTGGCGGAGCTGTCCGCGGCCTCGGGCGACGCCGACGCCGACGAGGTCGTGCCGGTGACGGTGGGGCAGACGGTGCGTTTCGTGCGACGGAGCGACGTGCGGTGGGTGCAGGCCCAGGGCGACTACTCCCGGCTGCACACCGACGAGGGCGCCGGGCACCTGGTCCGCATCCCGATCTCCGAGCTGGATCAGCGCTGGGCCGAGGCGGGCTTCGTGCGGGTGCACCGGTCGTACCTGGTCAGGTCCGATGCTGTCACCGAGGCGCGGTTGAGCGGACCCGAGCCGGCCGTCTCGGTGGGCGCCGTCTCGCTGCCCGTGAGCCGGCGCCTCCTGCCGGCCGTGCGAGAGGCCCTCGTGCACGGGCGCGCCGACGGGGCGGGACGATGAGTCCAGACACGCCCCGCCGGGTGCGGGTGACCGGGAGCGGTCCGGAGACCCGCCCTGTCGTGCGTTCGGGGTCGCGGCCGCTGGCTCCCCGCGGCGGGGAGGGGAGCGACGACATCGACGCCGTGTACGGCCGGGCGCTGCGGCGTACCCAGCTGCGGCTCGCCCTGGGGACGGTCGCGGGGTTCGTGATCGTGACGGTGGCCCTCACCGTGGCTCTCGCCGCGATCCCGGAGCTGGATCACGTCGTCATCCTCGGCGTTCCGCTGTCGTGGCTGGTGCACGCGTTCGCGTTCTACCCCGTGATCTTCGCCTTCGCCGTGCTGTACGCGCGCGGTGCCGCGCGCAATGAGCAGCGCTACCGGGCGCTGCGGGACCGCGAGTGAACCCCGTCCTGGATCTGGTCGCGATCGCCCTCGTGGTCATCGCGACGGTCCTCATCGGCGTCTACGGACTGCGTGCTTCGCGCACGACGAGCGACTTCTTCGTCGCCTCCCGCACCGTCCGCCCGGTGTGGAACGCCTCCGCCATCAGCGGCGAGTACCTCTCGGCGGGCACCTTCCTCGGCCTCTCAGGCCTGGTGCTGCTGGGGGGTGCGCGAGGGTTCTGGTTCCCGATCGGGTATGCCGCCGGTTATCTCCTCGTCCTGGTCTTCGTCGCCTCGCCCCTGCGACGCAGCGGGGCGTACACGATCCCGGACTTCGTGGAGGCTCGGCTGGAGTCGACTCTCGCCCGCCGCGTGACGAGTGTCGTGGTGCTCGTCATCGGGTGGCTGTACATCGTGCCGCAGCTCCACGGCGCAGGGATCACGCTGCAGGTGGTCGCGGGACTGCCGCCGTGGATCGGGGCCGTGCTGGTCGCGGTGCTGGTCGGCGGCGCCGTCGCCGCGGGCGGGATGCGCGCCATCACCTTCGTGCAGGCCTTCCAGTACTGGCTGAAGCTCACGGCGCTCCTGGTCCCCGTGGTCGTGATCGGCTTCGCGGTCGGCGGCGGTCCGCACCCCGTCGACACCGCCGCCGTCTTTCCTCCCGCGGCAGGACCCGCCGGCGTCGACGTGTACGAGACGGCGTCGCTCCTCCTGGCGCTCCTGTTGGGAACGATGGGCCTCCCGCACGTCCTGGTCCGCTTCTACACGAGCCCCGACGGCGTCTCCGCACGGCGCACGACCGTCCTCGTGATCGCGATGGTGAGCGCGTTCTACGCCGTCTCGAGCGGCATGGGTCTACTCGCCCGCATGCTCGCACCGGACCTCGCCCGCCCGGAGACCGCCGACACCGTCGTCCTCCTCCTTCCGGCGCGGGTGTTCCCCGGCGCCCTCGGCGAACTGCTGACGGCGCTCATCGTCGCGGGCGCCTTCGCGGCCTTCCTGGCCACCTCGGCCGGGCTCGTGGTGTCGTTGGCCGGCGTCGTGAGCCAGGACGTCTTCTCCGGCTCGGTGCGTTCCTTCCGGCTCTCGGCGGCCCTCTGCGCCCTGGTCCCCCTCGTCGTCGCGCTGGCCACCGTCCCGGCGGGGCTCGTCTCCAGTGTCGGGACGGTCTTCGTCTTCGCCGCGTCGAGCCTGTCGCCGTTGCTGCTCCTCGGCGTGTGGTGGCGCGGTCTCACGGCACGCGGCGCGGTGGCCGGGGTGGTCACCGGTGCGGTCTCGTGCGGCCTCGCGCTGATCGTCCACGCCGCGGTGGGGGGCGTGGGGATCGCGGCGCCGTACCTCGCCCAACCCGCCGCGTGGACGATCCCCCTCGCCGCCACGGTGACGGTGGTGGTCTCGCGGCGGGACCGCCACGGACCGCCCGCGCGGGCCGATCGCTACCTGTTGCGGCTCCACAGTCCGGAGCGGAGCATCTGAGGACGACTCCGCGACACGTCGAGGCGGGGGCGGGAGGCGGCGCGAGGGAGGAGGATGGTCCCGTGCCCGCCGCCCGTTCGCGCCCGTCCCGCCGCTCGGCCGCCGTCCGCGCGCTGATCGTCGGCGGGGCGTTCGCCGTCGCCTTCCTCACGGCGTGCGCGTCGCCAACGGTTACCCCCGCACCCTCGTCCCCCACTCCGACGACGACCGTCGCGTCGCCCGTCGTCACGCCGACCGCCGCGCCGTCGCCCTCCGAGGACGATCCGCTGGCCCAGATGTCCCTCGAGCAGAAGGTGGGCCAGCTGTTCATGGTCGGCGTGCCGCTGGACGGCTCGGACGATCTCGTCGCGGCGGAGATCCGGGACAGGCACGTGGGGAGCGTGTTCCTCCACGGTCGGTCGACGGCGGGCATCAGCCCGGTGGCCGACCTCGTCGGCGATCTGACCTCTCTCGTCGACCCGCAGAGCACGGCGGGCATCCCGCTGTGGATCGCCACGGATCAGGAGGGCGGCGAGGTGCAGGTGCTCCGCGGCCCGGGGTTCTCCGACATCCCCTACGCCATCCGCCAGGCCGACCGTGACGCCGCCCGGCTCTCCCGTTCCGCGCAGTCGTGGGGGGAGGAGCTGCGCGCAGCCGGGGTGACGATGAATCTCGCTCCGGTGGCCGACATCGTCACGAGTCACGCGACACGGTTCGACAACGCGCCGATCGGTGCACTCGGTCGCCAATACGGGTATGACGAGCGGACCGTTGCGGCGAAGGCGGGGGCATTCGCCGACGGGATGCGGGCGGCCGGTGTGCTGCCCACCTTCAAGCACTTCCCCGGCCTCGGGCGGGTCACGCAGAACACCGACACGACGGCCGATGTCCACGACACGGAGATCGGCGCCGACTCGCCCGATGTCGACGTCTACCGCGAACTCCTCGCCTCGGGGCCTGCGGTCGTGATGGTCAGCAGTGCGATCTACGACCGGATCGACGCCACCCGGCCCGCCGTCTTCTCACCCGTCGTGGTCAGACAGGTGCTGCGCGGCGACGTCGGGTTCGCCGGCGTGGTGATGTCCGACGACCTTTCCGACGCCGTCGCGGTCACCGACATCGCGCCGGCGGATCGAGCCCTCCGCGCCCTCGACGCCGGGGTCGACCTGCTGCTGGTCGCCGACGATGCGCGCGTGCTCCCCTCCATGTACGACGCCGTCCTCGCCCGCGCGCAGAGCGACCCCGACTTCGCGGCGCTGGTCGACGAGGCGGTCCGCCGCGTGATCGAGGCGAAGGCGGTGCGCTGAGCCCCGGCGTCGCTCATCATCGAGCTCGGAACCGAGGCCGTGCCACCGAACGCGGGACCGATCGCGGCGTGCGGAAGCACCAGCCACCCGTGGTCGTCGATGCGGAAGACGGTGAGACCGCCGACCGCCTCACCGAAATGGATCTCGCTCACGTGAACGTCTGAGGGGAGGTGGCATCAGTGATGACCCGATCGACCGGTTCAGCCATACACGGCGAGCGCCATCGTGCAGTCATCCGCGAAGAGCAGTGTTGCGGCCAGCGCCGCACTGGCTAAGGAGGGGCGCGACTGAGCAGTGAGACGGTAATGACCCGGGTATGGAGCGTCCTCGAATGCCGCCAGAAGGCTGCGCCGATCCGTATCCGTCGAACGGGACAGGCAAGCTCCCAGCGCAGTCGAATACAGGTCGGATATCTCGCCGGACCTCTCGTAGGAGTAGCCGTCATCGTGGGTGAACGGCGTTAGCTCTTCGTTCCCGACTTCACGGTCTCCGATGATCGCGTCAGCCGACAGGTCGACGATGGTCTGTGGCGCACCCATGCGCGGAGCGGACTCCTCGGCGACTGCTTCGTCGGCTACGGCGAACTGCTTCGCCGCCCAACCGCGCAGAGCACGGTCCTGAAGTGTGTTGGGAACGCTGGCCCGGACACGTTCCGCAGCCACCGCTCGCAGTTCGGCAGAGAGCGAACCCGCGTACTCCAGTCGCGCCGCCGCGTAGGACTCCAGCGTCGTCCATTCCGACGCTGCAGCAAGGTGTGCATTGAGGTACTCCTCGGCGCTGGTGCCGGCGGCGGTGTCGGTGGCATCGCACAGTTGGAGCAGGATGAGGCCACGCAGATTGGATGCCACGTCCGGAGGAGTGGTCGCACCCAACCATCCCCTCGCTGTCGCCCCCACGCTGAGGTCGAGCACCGCGCGGAGCGCCTCGCTGGCCGGGTCGAGCTGGTGCAGAAGTGCCGCGACATGCGGATCCACCCCACCTGCCCCCGAATCGATGGCTTCGAGCGTGCCCTCCACGTAGCCCGCCGGGAGGGTGATGTCATCGCCTGGGACGACCGCCGCCAGTGCGCGAAGATCCATCAGCGTAGAAAGCTGGGCGATGCCGAACCCGTCGCCGATGACCTCTGCCATCCACATCGACACGCGACTCCCGATCTCAGGGTGCGCCACCGCCAATGCGTCGGGATCCGCGAGGGCCGCGGCGCGCAGGTCGACGAGAAGCCCGTCCGGCATCTGTGCGATGGAAATGCGTGGAATCACGCGCGGGAGCTCGGACAGAATCAGCTCGCTCACCCGGTGCGGGACGGGAGAACCTTCGCCGCGGAGAATCTCGGCAACCAAGAAGGTCGCGTAGGTTGTCGGCTCGTCCCCGGGTGTTTCGGCGTATCGACCGTCTGCTTCGTACTGTTGGAGGGCATCGACGGCATAGCTCGATCGTCTGTCGCCGAGCGCACGCAATCCTCCCCAGGCGAGGCGAATCGCGGCGAGCTCTGAGTATGGCTCAGATGCGGAGATCATCTGTGGCTCAAGGATGGCTCCGTAGAAGAAGTCGGCGAGCCTCGTGCGCTCGACGACCTCGGGCAGCCCCTCGGAACCGACTGCCTGCACTGCCCAGCTCGTGCGGTAGAGCGACGGCGCGGTGGTGTCGTACACATCCACGAGTCCCCCTGGCTGCCCAGTGGAAGCCGGTGGTGCCGTCAACGCGTTCGCCTGAGCGATCAGGGGTGCACACGCGGTGGACCTGTCCGTGGGCTCCGGGGCGCACGCAGCCAGGGTTGTGGCGAGAGTGGTGACGACGGCGGCGACGACCGCGGGCGATGGCCGCCGCCGCCCATCAGGACGTGTAGTCACTGTCTGTCGTGAAGAACTCCGTCTGGAACCGGAATGTCGCTGTGGACTTCTGCGAGTAGCTGAGCAGCGGGATCCCGGTCGGCATCCGAGTGAGATCGTCCTGCACCCTCACCGTGGTCCCGACCACGTCGGTCCGGCGGAGGCTCGACTCGTGCTCGGCAACTTTTGCAGGATCGTCCACGGGAACCTCCGATGCCTGTGCGGCGGCTCCGTTCGCAGCGAACACGATTGCGATGGTCCCGGCCAGTAGTGCACGGTTCAGTCTCATTCTGCCTCCTCCGTCAGTGAGATGGTGATCCAGCGCCTAACGGTCGTCGGATCGCGGGGGGAGTCGGTCGGCAGCGAGCAGGACGAAGCCTCCGATGAGGATCGGGGCGATGGCGACGAGGATCGTGAGAGGCGACGTTCCGCCCGCGAGCGCCGCGATGAGGACGGTGGCCCAGACGGCTCCTCCGACAACAAGAAGGACGACCCCGGCGGTGCCGAAGGTGTCGTTCCGTCGCGTGGCCATCGTGCTCCCTTGCCTCTGCGGCATCTCTCGTCGTCGCATCTACGTCACGATGCGGCACAGCATGCACGAAAGCTAGCTCATAAAAGCACTGCAAGCAAGAAGCAGAAGGCACCTGCCTCACCCGGCCCCGCAGCCCGCGCAGCGAGATGGAACGCCCGCCGTTTCCGATCGGGCAGACTCGAGGAATGGACGCACCCGCACGGTTGATGGACGCCATCCCGGCGGGAGCTGCTCCCGAGGCGGTCTACGACGGGGTGACGGCGTGGACGACGGCACAGGGCCTCACCCTCTACCCCGCCCAGGACGAGGCGATCATCGAGCTCGTCTCGGGGTCGCACGTGATCCTCGCGACGCCGACGGGCACGGGCAAGTCGCTGGTCGCCGTGGCGGCCCACGCCGCCGCGCTCGCCGCGGGCGGACGGTCGTACTACACGGCGCCCATCAAGGCGCTGGTGAGTGAGAAGTTCTTCGCCCTGGTCGACGTGTTCGGCGCCGACAACGTCGGCATGGTCACCGGCGACTCCGCCGTCAACGCCGATGCGCCGATCGTCTGCTGCACGGCGGAGATCCTCGCAAACCTCGCGCTGCGGCTCGGTCCCGACGCTCCCGTCGACCAGGTGGTGATGGACGAGTTCCACTACTACGGCGACCCGGAACGCGGCTGGGCGTGGCAGGTCCCGCTCCTCACCCTGCCGCGGGCGCAGTTCCTCCTCATGTCGGCCACGCTCGGCGACGTGTCGGCGATCTCCGCCGATCTCTCGCGGCGCACCGGCCGCGAGACCGCGCTCGTCACCGGCGTCGACCGCCCGGTCCCGCTCACCTACTCCTACGAACGCCGGCCGGTGCACGACGTCCTGGAGAACCTCCTCGATCCCACGGTCGGCGGCGGGTCGGAGGCGCCCGTCTACATCGTGCACTTTTCGCAGGCCGCCGCGCTCGAACGCGCCCAGGCACTCACGAGCGCCAAGGTCGCCAGCCGCGAGCAGCGCGACGCGATCGCGGCCGAGATCGGAGCCTTCCGCTTCACCACCGGGTTCGGCAAGACGCTGTCGCGACTCGTGAGAGCGGGGATCGGCGTGCACCACGCCGGCATGCTCCCGCGGTATCGACGGCTCGTCGAGACCCTCGCGCAGAAGGGGCTCCTGCGCGTGATCTGCGGCACCGACACCCTGGGCGTCGGCATCAACGTGCCGATCCGGACGGTGCTCCTCACGGCCCTCGCGAAGTACGACGGCACCAAGATGCGCCAGCTCACGGCGCGGGAGTTCCATCAGATCGCGGGACGGGCGGGACGGGCGGGCTTCGACGTCCACGGCACGGTGGTGGTGATGGCGCCGGACTGGGAGATCGAGAACGCGGTCGCTCTCGCGAAAGCGGCCGGCGACGCCAGCAAACGTAAGAAGATCGTCCGCAAGAAGGCGCCGGCCGGCGTCGTCAACTGGGGAGAAGGGTCCTTCACGCGTCTCGTGGAGGCCGCGCCGGAGCCTCTCGAGCCCCATCTGCAGCTCACGGCGGCGATGCTCATCAACGTGATCGGTCGCGGCGGCGACGTCTTCTCGAACGTCCGCTCTCTCGTCTTCGACAACCACCAGTCGCGGCCGCGGCAGTATGAGCTCGCGCGCCGCGCGCTCGCGATCTTCCGCACTCTCGTGGCGGCGGGGATCGTGGTGGCCGACGCCGACGGCATTCGCCTGACGGTCGACCTGCAGCCCAACTTCGCGCTGAATCAGCCGCTGTCGCCGTTCGCGCTCGCGGCGATCGAACTGCTGGATCCCTCGTCCTCGGACGGTGCCGGTGGCGGCGTCGGCACCGGACACTACGCGCTCGACGTGGTCAGTGTGATCGAGGCGACCCTGGACGACCCCCGCGCGATCCTGAACCAGCAGGAGTACCGTGCGCGGGGGGAGGCCGTCGCGGCCATGAAGCAGGACGGCGTGGAGTACGAGGAACGCATGGCCCTCCTCGACGAGGTCACGTGGCCGAAGCCACTCGCCGATCTGCTCGCGCAGGCCTACGAGACGTTCGCGTCGAGCCAGCCCTGGGTGCGGGACTTCTCGCTCAGCCCCAAGTCCGTCGTGCGCGACATGTTCGAACGGGCCATGTCGTTCGGAGAATACGTGTCCTTCTACCAGTTGGGCCGGAGCGAAGGGCTGGTCCTGCGCTACCTCAGCGACGCCTACCGGGCGATCCGCCAGACGGTGCCCGCGGAGGCCCGCACGGACGAGCTGATGGACATCGTGGAATGGCTGGGCGAGCTCGTGCGGCAGGTCGACTCCAGCCTCGTCGACGAATGGAACAGTCTCGTCCACCCTGCGGCCGAGCCCGATGCGCCGGTCGTGCCGCCGGCGCCGCCGTCCGTCCTCGCCAATCGTCGGGCGTTCACCGTGCTCGTGCGCAACGAGCTCTTCCGGAGGATCCAGCTCGCCGCCCTCCAGGACGACGAGACGCTCATCGGGCTCGATCCGGGGGTCGACTGGCCGGGAGCGCTCGACCGCTACTACGACGAGCACGAGGAGATCCTCACCGGAGGGGCGGCGCGCTCACCGTCGTTGATCCGTATCGAGGAGGATGCCTCGGCGGGCATATGGCGCGTCGAGCAGACCATCGACGACCCGGCGGGCGATCACGACTGGCGTGTGCGTGCCGAGGTCGACCTCGACGCCTCGGTCGAGGAGGGCACCGCCGTGCTGGCGGTGACCGAAGTCGTCCGGATCTGAGATCCCACGGATCTCCCGCTGGACACTGGCCGCAAGTGGGCTATACCATCTGAAAAATTGGTATAGCCCACTTCGAGAGCGAGGAATCCATGGACGTCGTCGTCGATGTCGTCGAGACGATCACCGCGAACCTGTTCAGCCAGGTCGCGATCCTGATCGGCATCATCGCGCTGATCGGCCTCGTGCTGCAGCGCAAGCCCGTCGAGGAGGTGATCGCCGGTTCCTTGCGCGCCACGATCGGCGTGGTCATCCTCAACATCGGCGTGGACATCTTCGTGGGTGGGCTGGTCAGCTTCCAGGCCATCGTGTCCTCCGCCATGGGCCTGGAGCCTCCGGCAGCCACGTCCTCGCTGGCGGAGTTCACCGCCGGTGCGGGATCGGTCGTGCCGTTGATCATCGCCGGTGGCTTCGTCGTCCACTTGGTGATCGTGCGCATCTTCCCCGCCGCGCGCTACGTGTACCTCACCGGGCACCTCATGTACTGGATGGCGGTCGTGATCGCGGCGAGCCTCGTCGCGGCCTTCGGCGAGGTGGACCGCTGGGTGCTCGCCGGCGCCGGTGCCCTCATCATCGCGTGCTACTGGACGCTCCAGCCCCTGTGGACGGAGCCGCTCATGCGCAAGGTCATGGGCGACGGCGAGGTGGGCCTCGCGCACACGACGTCCACGCTCGCGGTGGCGGCCGGCTACGGAGCGAAGGCGCTGCGTCTGGGCGACCCCGTGCGCCACGACAGCGAGAACCTGCGGCTCCCGAAGTCGCTGTCCTTCTTCAAGGACATCAACGTGTCGACGGCGTTCGTGATCGGCGTCATCATGCTCATCGCGATCGGATTCGCCGACCACGCGGTCGTCGAAGCACAGATGGCCGGATCGACCGTCGCCCCGTGGGTGTGGGGGCTGCTCCAGGCGCTCCGCTTCGCCGCCGGGATCGCGATCCTGCTGTTCGGCGTCCGGATGTTCCTCGCCGAGATCGTGCCCGCCTTCCGCGGCCTGTCGGAGAAGGCGCTCCCGGGCGCCAAGCCGGCCCTCGACATCCCGGTGACCTTCACCAAGGCGCCCACGGCGGTCATGCTCGGATTCCTCGCCTCCACCGTCGTCTTCCTGGTGCTCATGGGCGTGTTCGCGCTGGCCGGCTGGTTCGTGCTCGTTCCGCCGATGATTATGCTGTTCTTCGGCGGTGGCGCGGGCGGCGTGTTCGGCAACGCGGTCGCGGGCTGGCGGGGTGCGATCTTCGGCGGCGTGCTCAACGGCGTCCTCCTCGCTTTCGGACAGTGGATCTCCTGGCAGCTGTACGCCGGCACCGCGCCGGAGCTGGCGACGCTCGCCGACCCGGACTGGTTCGCGGTGGGCTGGCTGATCACCGGGCTGGGGTCGCTCTTCGCGCCTCTCGGAGTCGGGGGCGTGTGGCTGATCGCCGCCATCGCCGTCGCCGTGTCCTCTGTCGTGCTGATCGTCCTCGGTCGTCGCCAGCGCTCCCGCATCGCGGCCGGTGTCGTGGACGCCGGCGCCATGACCACGCCGGCGCCCGTCGCCGCCTCGGCCGTGGCGAGCGCTGCTCAGGCTGCGCCCGTCGCGACGGCCGCCGGCGCCGCCGCGCGCCCGACCCCGCTGACCGTCCTGGCGGTCTGTGGCGCGGGCATGGGTTCGAGTCTCATCCTCCGCACGACGGCGGAGAAGGCGTTCGCCCAGCTGGGGGTGGAGATCTCCATCTCCCACACCGACGTCAGCTCCGCGCGCGGTCAGCGACCCGACGTCGTGCTCGCCCAGCCGACCTATCTCGGCGAGCTCGGTGACCTCGCCCCCGTGATGGTGCCCGTCACCAGCTTCATCGACACGAACCACGTGCGCGAGCGGCTGTCGGAAGGGCTCGCCGAGAAGGGCTGGCTGTGATGCACGACCTCGCCCGCTACGTCGACGAGGTGCTCGAGGCCAACCACGATGCGATCGCCGGCTGCGCCGACGTCGTGGTGGCCACCGGTCGGGAGGGGGGACTCCTCTTCCCGGCCGGAGCCGGGCACTCACTGGCCGCCGTCCTGGAGACCTTCTTCCGCGCGGGTGGACTCGCCTACGTCCGTCCGCTGTGGAGCGAGGCGATCCTCCCGCTGCGGGGCGCGCGCGCCTCGACGACGGGGGAGCGCATTCCGGGCCGGGGTCGCGCCGTGGCCGAGAACGCGGGCATCACGGCCGCCGACACCGTGATCGTCTTCTCCAACTCCGGGATCAACCCCTATCCGGTCGAGATCGCAGAAGTGGCCCGTGAAGCGGGAGCGACGGTGGTCGCCTTCACCTCGCGGCAGGCGAGCGCGGCCAGTTCCCTGCGGGCGCGGCATCGTCTCGCCGACATCGCCGACATCGTGCTCGACACGCGCGTGCCCCCCGGCGACGTCACCTGGCCGGCGGAGGCGCCGGTCACCTCGCCGGTGTCGAGCCTGGCCACGACGGCGCTGTGGACGGCGGTTCTGCGTGGCGTCTACGACCGGTGGCCCGACGCGCCGCGCTGGCGCAGTGCGAACGTTCCCGGCACGGACGCCGACAACGCGACTGTGCTCTCGGCGTTCGCCTCCCGCATCCCCGAGCTGTAGTCCCCTCGCCGCGCGGCGCCGCGCTACTGTTCGGCGCCGCGCGGCGACCCCGCGCTCCGGGCCCGCTCGGTCTGCCGCGGGCGCAGCGCGCTGGCGGGCACCTGCTCGCCCGCGCTGGCCGGAGCGATCGCCGCCGACAGCTCGAACCGGTCGCCGGGATAGATGCTGGTCGTGCGCTCGATGACCTCGCCGTGCGACATCGACGTGCGGACGAGCTCGAGCACGGCGGCTCCCGGCTCGATGCCGAGGAGACCGGCGTCGTCGGAGGTGGCGCTCCCGGCACGGATCGTCTGGGTGCCGCCGTCGAACCGCAGTCCGTACTCTCGCTCCAGCGCCGTATAGAGCGACTCGTTCGCGAGGTCGAGCCGGTCGATACCGGGA
The DNA here is from genome assembly GCF_001620065.1 of Microbacterium sp. TNHR37B. GTDB lineage: Bacteria > Actinomycetota > Actinomycetes > Actinomycetales > Microbacteriaceae > Microbacterium. The sequence continues at coordinate 757,101 of NZ_LQGV01000003.1, read as the reverse complement.
ACGGCCGACGCCCGCAGATGCGTCCGCTCGATCGCGAACGGCATGTCGTCGGCCAGCCTCACGCGAACCAGACGGAACAGCGCCGCGTGTCGCTCGAGCCCGAAGTGCGCCGCCAGCTGGTCATCGGCGCGGACGACCCCGTGTTCCCGCACGCGCGACGAGGGCTTCAGCCCCCGCGCACGCATGTCCTCCGTGAAGCTGGTCAGCCGCAGCGGCAGGGTGACGGCCGGTCGCGACACGAAGGATCCCTTGCCCACGATCCGCTGGAGGTATCCGTCCCGTTCCAGCATGTCGAGCGCGCGGCGTGCCGTCATGCGGGACACCCCCGCGCGCTCCGCGAGCACCCGCTCGCTGGGGACCGGAGCGCCCACAGGCTGGGTGTCGACGAGGTGCCGCAACTCCTCCACGAGGAGCTGGTACTTGGGCACATCGGACATCCGTCGAGTCTCCCACACCCGGCCGTGACGCCCCTCGGAGGCGGGTAGGGGTGGCATCGCGCGGGGCGCGGCGTCCACAATGGGGCGATGGCGACCCACCTCGCGTTCTTGCGCGCGATCAACCTCGGCGCGACACGGGTCTTCCCGAAGGCGGATATCCAGCGAGTGGTCGCGGGGACGGGCTTCGAGGCCGTCGAGACCCACATCAACACCGGGAACGTGCGCTTCGACACCCGCATGCGGTCGAGGGCGAGGATCGAGAGCGTGCTGGAGCGGGCGTTCGCCGCCGACCGGGGGTTCGAGGTGCCGACGATCGTGTTCGCGACGGCCGAGTTCGCCGAGGTGGCGAGACACGCGGAGCGCCTGAACGGCGCCCATCCCGGCCTCGCCCGGCACTACGTGTATCTCCTGAAGCACGAACCCACCGCCGACGAGGCCGCGGAGATCGAGTCGTTCTCGGGTGCGAAAGGAGACATGGTGGTGACCGGTCGCGCCGTCCATGCCCTGTTGAAGCCGGGATACCAGGACGGTCAGGTCGACCCGTTGGGGGTCGTCAAGCGCCTCGGTGTCGCCACCAACCGCACCCGCACCGTCGTGCAGGCCATCGCCCAGAAGTGGTGCTGACGACCGGGCGCCGACGGCTCGGCGGCGTGCTCCTTCCGACGCCCCCGACTGTCGGAGGGCACGGCTAGGGTGGTGCGGGTGAGTGACGGCGACTGGAGCAACGACCCCTACGCCGACCTCGTGTGGGATCCCGACGACGCGCCGCCGCCCCCCGATCCCGACGCGCCGCTGCCACCCGATCCGGCGTTCGACGGATACGCGGGCGCCCTCGCCCGGGCGACGCGGGGCGACGCGCCCTCCGCCGTCGAGGCCGCGGTCCTGGAGCTTCCGCGTCACGACCGCACCGGTCACGATCCCCGGGCCGTGCTCAAAGACGTGTTCGGGTATGACGACTTCCGTGGCGACCAGGCCGACATCGTCGCGCACGTCGTGGGTGGCGGAGACGCCGTCGTGCTCATGCCCACCGGTGGCGGCAAGTCCATCACCTATCATGTGCCGGCGCTGGTGCGGCCGGGAACCGGACTCGTGGTCAGCCCGCTCATCGCGCTGATGCACGATCAGGTCGACGCCCTCGTCGCGAACGGCGTGCGCGCCGCCTATCTCAACTCGACCCAGACGGCGGGGGAGCGTGCCGGCGTCGAGCGTGCTTTCCTCGACGGCGAGCTCGACCTTCTCTACGTCGCACCCGAGCGGTTGAGCGTGCCGGCGACCAGTGCGCTCCTCCAGCGCGGGCGGCTCAGCGTCATCGCGATCGACGAGGCGCACTGTGTCAGCCAGTGGGGCCACGACTTCCGTCCCGACTATCTTGCGCTGGGGGACCTGGGCGAACGGTTCCCCGGGGTTCCGCGGATGGCCCTCACCGCCACCGCCACCCGCGCCACCCACAAGGAGCTCACCGAGAGGCTGCGACTGCCCCGGGCGCGGCACTTCGTCGCGAGCTTCGACCGACCCAACATCCAGTACCGCATCGAGCCGAAAGTCGATCCGCGCCGCCAGCTCGCCGCCTTCGTCCGCGCGCAGTCCGGGGCGGCGGGGATCGTGTACGCGCTCAGCCGGAAGTCCGTCGAGCAGACCGCCGAGTATCTCCGGGCCGCCGGCATCGACGCCTTGCCCTATCACGCCGGGCTCCCGGCCGAGATGCGTGCGGCGCATCAATCGCGCTTCCTCCGCGACGAGGGCGTCGTCATCGTCGCGACGATCGCCTTCGGCATGGGGATCGACAAGCCCGACGTGCGGTTCGTCGCCCACATCGACCTTCCCAAGTCTGTCGAGGGCTACTACCAGGAGACCGGTCGCGCCGGCCGAGACGGAGAGCCGGCCGTGGCATGGATGGCCTATGGTCTGGGCGACGTCGTCCAGCAGCGACGCCTCATCGACCAGTCGCCCGGCGACCGGGCGTTCAAGATGCGTCTCGGGCAGCACCTCGACGCCATGCTCGCCCTGTGCGAGACCGTCGCCTGTCGCCGGCAGAACCTCCTCGCCTACTTCGGGCAGGAGTCCTCGCCCTGCGGCAACTGCGACACGTGCCTCGAAGCTCCCGAGACCTGGGACGGCCTGGTGCCGTCGCAGAAGCTGCTCTCCACGATCGTCCGCCTCCAGCGCGAACGAGGTCAGGCCTTCGGCGCGGGGCACCTCGTCGACATCCTTCGCGGCGCGTCGACGGAACGCATCGTGCAGCAGGGGCATGACCGGCTCGCGACGTACGGCATCGGCGCCGACCTGAGCGATCAGGACTGGCGCTCGGTCATCCGTCAGCTCCTCGCCCGGGGCATCCTGGCCGCGCAAGGCGAGTACGGCACGCTCGCGGTGGGACCCGAGGGCGGTGCCGTGCTGCGGGGGGAGCAGTCGGTCCCGCTCCGACGCGACGTTCTGGGGCGGGCGAACACGACCCGGATCCGCAAGTCCAGCGCGCCGGAAAACGTGGCCGCGGGCGACCGCGACCTGTTCGAGGCGTTGCGCGCCTGGCGGGCCGAGCAGGCGCGGGAGCAGGGCGTGCCCGCCTACATCGTGTTCGGCGACGCGACCCTCCGCGCCCTCGCCGACAAGCGACCGCGCACGATCGACGACTTGAGCGGCATCACCGGCATCGGTGCGAAGAAGCGCGAGGCCTACGGCGAGGCCGTTCTCGCCGTCATCGCCGCCGCCTGATCCCCTCCCCTCCATCCCCGCCCCGCCTGTCCCGCCTGTCCGTGCACAACGGCGGATACGCGGGGCGACACGCCGCGCCTCCGCCGCTCGGGCCCGGCGTGTCACGCCCGGCGTCCGCCGTTGTGTCCGCCCTCGCCCCACCGAACCGGCCCCATCGCGTGAGACTGAGTGTCACCCCGGACGGGTGTGGGTTCCACACAACGAGACGGGGGTGCGGAGCGGGCGGCTCTTGTGCGCCGCAACCAATCGGTTTGCCGCCCCCTTGTGTCACACCTACCGTCGAGACTGACCTTTTCCGTCCTCCGCCGTCGAGAGGGATGCGATGACCGACGCTGCCGTCCGTTCGAAGAAGCCCGCGACCAACACGCGCACGCCCGCCGGCGGCGCTCCGACCGCCGCACACACCGCCGACGAGGCGCATGAGCCCCGTATCGACGTGCCCGCCGTCACCGACGCGCTCCTGGGCACGTGGGCCGAGACGCGCCGCACCGCGCGCGAGATGATCAAGAACCCCGCCTTCTGGCGCGTCGAGGGGCAGTCGATGGCCGATCATCGGGAACGCGTGCTCGGCCAGCTCCGGCTGCTCGTCGAGAACGACGGATCGCGCCGTGCCTTCCCCGAGGAGTACGGCGGTCTGAACGACAACGGTGCCAACCTCGCCGGATTCATGGAGCTCGTGCTGGCCGACCCCAGCCTGCAGATCAAGTCGGGCGTCCAGTGGGGGCTGTTCGGCTCGGCGATCTACCAGCTCGGCACGAAGCCGCACCACGACGCGTGGCTCCGCGATGTGATCTCCCTCGACCTGCCGGGGGCCTTCGCGATGACCGAGACGGGGCACGGATCCGACGTCGCCGCGATCGGCACCACGGCCACCTATGACCCCGACACCGAGGAGTTCGTCATCCATACGCCGTTCCGCGGCGCCTGGAAGGACTACCTGGGCAACGCGGCGCTGCATGGCAAGGCGGCGACCGTGTTCGCGCAGCTGATCACGGGGGGCGTCAATTACGGTGTCCACTGCTTCTTCGTCCCGCTGCGCGACGACGAGGGCCACTTCCTCCCCGGAGTCGGAGGGGAGGACGACGGGGTCAAAGGCGGTCTGAACGGCATCGACAACGGTCGGCTCCACTTCGACCACGTGCGCATCCCCCGCACGAACCTCCTCAACCGCTACGGCGACGTGGCTCCGGACGGTACTTACTCGAGCGAGATCCCCTCGCCCGGTCGCCGGTTCTTCACGATGCTGGGCGCGCTCGTCCAGGGGCGCGTCTCGCTCGACGGCGCCGCGACCACGGGTACGGCGCTCGCCCTCTACATCGCGCTGACGTATGCGAACCAGCGCCGACAGTTCGACTCGGGTGCGGGCTCGGACGAGGTCGTCCTCCTCGACTACGGCAAGCACCAGCGTCGCCTGCTGCCCCGGCTCGCCCAGGTGTACGCGCAGTTCTTCGCGAACGACGAGTTGCTGCAGAAGTTCGACGGGGTTTTCGGGGGCAGCGCCGACACGCCGGCCGAGCGGGAGGATCTGGAAACCCTCGCCGCAGCGCTCAAGCCCCTCTCCACGTGGAACGCGCTCGACACGATCCAGGAGTGCCGCGAGGCGTGCGGCGGTGCGGGGTTCCTGGCCGAGAACCGGCTCGTGGGCCTCCACCACGACCTCGACGTCTACGTGACCTTCGAGGGGGACAACAACGTGCTCCTGCAGTTGGTGGGCAAGCGGCTGCTGTCCGACTTCGCCCAGCAGTTCAAGGGCGCGGACGCTGCCAAGCTCGCCACCTTCGCGGCGCGTCAGACGGCCGGGAAGGTCTTCCACGGAGCGGGGCTGCGTCAGCTGGGCCAGGCCGTCGCCGACCTCGGCTCGCCCGCGCGGTCGGTGGAGCTGGGGCTTCGGGAGGAGCAGCAGCATGAACTCCTCGCCGGGCGGGTGGAGCAGATGATCTCCGACATCGCCGGGCGTCTGCGGCCCGCGGCGAAGGCCGGTCCTGCCGAGGCGGCGGCGATCTTCAACGCCAACCAGGCGGAGCTGATCGAGGCGGCGAGGGCACACGGCGAGCTGCTGCAATGGGAGGCGTTCAGCGACGGCATCCGCCGCACGACCGACGACGGGACGCGCCGGGTGCTCACGTGGTTGCGCGACCTGTTCGGTCTCTCCCTCATCGAGAAGCACCTGGCCTGGTACCTGATGAACGGACGCCTGTCGACGCAGCGGGCCGCCACCGTGGGCCGCTACATCGACCGGTTGTGCCTGCGCCTGCGTCCGCATGCTCAGGACCTCGTCGATGCCTTCGGCTTCGCGCCCGAGCACGTGCGCGCACCGATCGCCTCGGGCGCCGAGCGGGAGCGGCAGGACGAGGCCCGCGCGCACTACGCGGCCCTGGCTGCCTCCGGTGCCGCCCCGGTGTCGGAGAAGGCTGCCAAGAAGTGACGTTTGTCACGAAAAGGTAACGATGGCCGGGATCGTGTCAGGAATCGGGTCGCTGCGGACACTACATCTATGAGAGCACCGGTGCGGTGCGTGCCCAATCGGCTTCGAGGCGCGCATAGCAGCTCTTTGGGGGGACCGTTTGGGTGAACGGTCCCCCCTCCTTCATTTCCCGCGGAGGTCATTTTCCGCGGGGGTCGGGGGGCCGTCCCCAGGTCTGGCCGCCCACGCGGCGCGGTGTCGGCGGCGGCCGATAGGGTCACCCTGTGACGAACGACCTCCCGCCCGCGACGGGCGATATCCGTGTCGGGCCGGATGGGATCGCCCGGTGTGCGTGGGTCGGAGACGACGCGGAGTACCGCCGCTACCACGACGAGGAGTGGGGAAGGCCCCTGCACGGCGACCGCGCCCTCTTCGAGAAGATGAGCCTGGAGGGTTTCCAAGCCGGGCTCAGCTGGATCACCATCCTGCGCAAGCGCCCTCGATTCCGCGAGGTCTTCGCCGGCTTCGAGCCCGAGCTCGTCGCGGGATTCACCGACGCCGACGTCGAGCGGCTCCTGAGTGACGCAGGGATCGTGCGCAATCGGCTCAAGATCGAGGCCACCATCTCCAACGCGCGCCTGGTGACGACGATGGCGCCCGGGCAGCTCGATGAGCTCATGTGGTCGTTCGCCCCGCCGCCGCGGCCCCGCCCGGCCTCCTTCTCCGATGTGCCCGCCACGTCGCCCGCGTCCGACGCGATGTCGAAGGCACTGCGAAAGGCCGGGTTCCGCTTCGTCGGGTCGACCACGATGTACGCGCTCATGCAGTCGGCCGGCATGGTCGACGACCACGTGGAGGGATGCTTCCGCGCGATCTGACCGGAGGCTTCTCGAAGGTTCGGAGCACGCGGAGGGGCTGCCGGCGTCGCCGTAAACCTCCTCATCGTCCCGCAGACCTCGTCGTCCTCTCGCGGTTCGCAGTCGCCCATGCGAGGGATCTCGCGTCCTCGCAGAGTCACCCATTGGGGCTTGCGGCGAGCGTGGCGACCGCGATCGACTTCGCATCACGGTCGCCACGGCCTGACAGCGACAGTCGCACTCTCGTTCATCTGTGCCAAGCGGACCGTTTCATCCGCTCTGTGCTCAACTGTGTGTGTACCAGGGCCGTGAGGTTGCACCCTTATACGAACCGGATCCCAGTTCCACCCAGGTGCAGGGGGACTTGTAGTAACCGTAGGTATACGCGCCCTTGTATCCGTAGTTTCCGCGCTCGACCCAACCGGTCTTCTGCGACTTCGGTACTTTCCAGGTGTAGCTGCTCGTCGCCGACGTCGCCCGTGAGTAAGACACGGATACCCCCACAGTGACGCTGACATTTGCGAACACGACGCCGGCGTTCGCGGTGCCCGAGACGCTCAGCGTTCCCGTGGTGGTCCACGTCTCTCCGTATGAGATCGAGATCGTGCCGCCGGACTGCCCGTACACGCGGTTGTTTGCGTTTCCGAGGTACACCGAGGTCGACGACAGCGTCCTTGATGTCCGCGTGCTGCCTGTTTCGCACGTCGCCGCAGACGCCGGCGCTGTGGGGGCGGCGGTCAGCACTGCGGCGACGAGGGTGGCCACCATGCCCAGATGCAACAGGCGAGGTTTGCGCGCCTTGCTGCCGCGCGCCGATCGGCTTGCCCTCGATGTGTCCCGTCCCTGCGCTGTTCGGTTGATCTTCATGAGCGTCCTCGATTCTTTCGTTCTGTTGTATTGGGGGGATCTGGTGACGTGCGAGATGCGTTACGGGCTGTGGGGGGCGACCGCTGCAACCGAGAGTCGGTACGGCGTTCCGTCGTCGACTGTGGCTCGTACGGACAGGCCGTCGGACGCGATGGCCAGCGACGCGGTCGTGTAGAAGACGATCCCGTCCCGGGGACACTGAGCCCCCCACGTGCGATCGATGACGTCGGTGCCCCTCATCACCGCGATCTCGTAGGGCGAGTCGGCGTCGCAGAAGATTGCCAAGATGAGCGACGTGGTGTCCAAGGCGACGTCGGCGAGTGGGAACTCCTCGGTTGCGGTTGCCGCGCCTTCGGCGAGGAACTGCACTCCACGGAGCTCGGCCGGCGTGTAGGCCGGGTAGCGGTTTACGTACTCGCTCAGCGGCAGCGCATCGGGAGCGTACAACTCGGCGATGTGGGATGAGGCCTCGTTCGCTGTCTCCCTGGGTGTGGTGCTCTCCGTCGGGAGAGTGGGTTCGGCGGCGGAGCAACCTGACAGAACGAGTGTGCCGAGCAGGGCGAGCACTGCAACGGGGGAGATCCTCATTCTGTTTCCTTTCGGATCATCGGGGGATCGTGATTTTCGACGCTAGTTGGAAAGTACATGCATTCTGGAGATTCGTCCGCCCCATTTGGAAATCACGTGCATTCGGGGATTCACCCGCTCCATGGTGCGCACCCCGCTCGGGGTGCTGCTGCGGTCCGCAGGTATCACGTCGCACTCGACAGCGCCACACTGTGGTCGGCCGCTGCCGGACCGCCCGAGAAGGGGCGCGGAACGGAACAATGCTGCTCCCCGATGTCGACGTCGCGATCGCGCTGATCGACCCACGCCATGTTCACCACGATCGTGACCACCGCTGGTTCGCCTCGCGAGCCTCCCCGCTCGACCCGGGCACCGGTTCCTCCCCGACTCGGTCGCGCTCGACCTCCTCTGTCGCGCGTTGGCGGCACCGGGTATCGTCACAGCGACCTTGCCTCCACCTCCGAGAGGACGACCATGCCCGATGCTGCGCACCCCGCCGACGGACACGACAGGATTCGCGTCGTCGGTGCGCGGGAGAACAACCTCCAGGGGATCGACGTCGAGATCCCCAAGCGTCGGCTCACCGTGTTCACCGGGGTGAGTGGATCCGGCAAGTCGTCGCTCGTGTTCGGGACGATCGCGAACGAGTCGCAGCGGCTCATCAACGAGACGTATCCCACGTTCGTGCAGCAGTTCATGGGCCAGTTGTCTCGCCCCGAGGTCGATGCGCTCGAGAACATCAGCCCGGCCATCATCGTCGATCAGGAGCGGATGGGGTCCAACGCCCGCTCCACCGTGGGTACTGCGACCGATGTGCACGCCATGCTCCGGCTGCTGTTCAGCCGGCTCGGCGATCCGCACGTCGGATCGCCGCAAGCGTTCTCGTTCAACGTCCCGTCGGTCTCCGGCGCGGGCGCCGTCACGATCGCCGTCGGACCGGACAAGGGCAAGAAGGAGCGCCGGTCGTTCGAGATCACGGGGGGCATGTGCCCGCGGTGCGAGGGTCTGGGGGAGACGAGCGACGTCGACCTCGACGAGGTGCTGGATCGTTCGCTCTCGCTCGCGGCCGGCGCGATCCGCGTTCCCGGATACAGCGTCGACGGATGGATGGTGCGGGGATACACCGAGTCCGGGTTCCTCGATCCGGACAAGCCGATCGCCGCGTACACCTCGCAGGAGCTCGACGATTTCCTCTATAAAGAGCCGACGAAGGTCAAGATCCAGAACATCAACATGACCTACGAGGGGCTCATCCCCAAGATCACGAAGTCGATGCTGCAGAAGGATCGCGATGCCCTGCAGCCCCATATCCGCGCGTTCGTCGATCGTGCGGTGAAATTCCTGCCGTGCCCGGACTGCGGGGGCACCCGCCTCAACGAGGGGGCGCGGTCATCTCGGATCGACGGGAAGAACATCGCCGAGGTCGCCGCGATGCAGATCACCGACCTCGCCGCCTGGCTCGAGGGCATCGATGCCGCCGAAGTGGCCCCCCTGGTGGCGGGGCTGCGGCAGACCGTCGCGTCGTTCATCGACATCGGCCTGGGCTATCTGTCGCTCGATCGCTCCAGCGGCACGCTGTCCGGAGGTGAGGCGCAGCGGACGAAGATGATCCGTCACTTGGGATCGAGCCTCACCGATGTCACCTACGTGTTCGACGAGCCGACCGCCGGGCTGCACCCGCACGACATCCAACGGATGAACGCGCTCCTCGGCCACCTGCGGGACAAGGGGAACACGGTGCTCGTGGTGGAGCACAAACCCGAGGTCATCGCGATCGCCGATCACATCGTGGATCTCGGCCCCGGCGCCGGACGCGACGGCGGTCGCATCATGTATGAAGGCGACCTGGCGGGGCTCCGCGCGTCGGACACGCTGACGGGCCGCCACCTCGACCACCGCGCCGCGCTCAAGACGCAGACGCGCACTCCCTCGTCCGTCCTGCCGATCCGCGGAGCGACTCAGCACAACCTGAAGGAGGTCGACGTCGACATTCCGCTCGGCGTCCTCACCGTCGTCACCGGTGTCGCCGGGTCGGGCAAGTCGTCGCTGATCCACGGCAACGTGCCGTCGTTCGAGGGCGTCGTCGTCGTGGACCAGGCGCCCATCAAGGGGTCGCGACGCAGCAGCCCCGCGACCTACACCGGCGTGCTGGATGCGGTCCGCACCGCCTTCGCGAAGGCCAACGGGGTCAAACCGGGTCTGTTCAGCGCGAACTCCGAGGGAGCGTGCCCCGCGTGCCGCGGACTCGGCGTCATCATCACGAATCTCGGTTTCACGCAAAGCGTCGAGACGCGCTGCGAGTTGTGCGAGGGGTCGGGCTTCAGTGAGGCCGTCCTCGAATACCTCCTGGAGGGGCGCACGATCGCCGAGGTGCTCGCGATGTCGGCCGCCGAGGCGCTCGAGTTCCTGGCTACCGCCGCCCCGAAGAGCCCTGCCGGTCCGACGCTCTCGCGCATGGTGGATGTCGGCCTCGGCTACATCACCCTCGGGCAGGCATTGAACACGTTGTCCGGCGGCGAGCGGCAGCGGTTGAAGCTCGCGATCTCCATGGCCAAGAAGGGCGCGGTCTACGTCCTCGACGAGCCGACGACGGGCCTCCACCTCGCCGACGTCGACAACCTGCTGGGTTTGCTCGACCGTCTCGTCGAGGCAGGGAACTCCGTCATCGTGATCGAGCACCACCAGGCCGTCATGGCCCATGCCGACTGGATCATCGATATCGGGCCGGGGGCAGGGAACGACGGCGGCACGGTCGTCTTCGAGGGGACGCCGGCCGCTCTCGTGGCCGACGGGTCTACACTGACCGCCCAGCACCTCGCGGCCTACGTCGCCACCTGACCGGTCACACGGGGAGCACAGCGACGAGACGCGGCCCCGGAAAAATGGGGAGTTCTCCCCTCCTCGGGCAGGTGGAAGATCGCGCGAGGTCACGTAGGCTGTCAGTCGTTCCGTAAGAGTGAGCGACTGATTCAGCGATCAGTGCCCGACGCCACGCAGAGATCAGCCCGGGGGGAGCCGAGCCGAATGAGGTCCTTCGCGTGGCTTCGCGCCCGTCCACGGACGCTGGCATCCGTCGCCGTGGTCGGCGCCGCCGCCGTGACCCTCGGAACCCTCGCCTTCGTCTATGAGGGGAGCCCCACCACGGAGGTCGACCTCCACGACGGAGGGGTGTGGCTCACCAAGCAGTCGAGCATGCTGGTCGGTCACTTCAACCACGAATCGAAGGTCCTCGACGGCGGACTCCGCGCCGCGGGCACCGAGTACGACGTGCTCCAAGCCGGATCGCGCGTGCTCGTGGTCGACGAGAAGACGGTGACGGCCATCGACCCGGCCCGCGTCTCGCTCGGTTCCGGCACCGACCTGCCGCCGGGAGCCCGGCTGTCGCTGGGGGCGGACTCCGTGGCGATGGTCGGCGACGGTGGCCGAGTCTGGATCACCGAGTTCGGGGCCATCTCGTCCTTCGCTCCCGAAGCGTCCGACCCGGTCGCCGAGCTCGGCGACGGAGCCGTGGCGGCCGTGGCCGTCGACGGCACCGTTTATGCCGCTTCCACCGAGAAGGCGACCCTCGTCGCGTTCGGACGCGATGCCGACGGCGCCGTGACGACCTCGGGGGAGAGGGAGCTGGAGGGCGTCGAGCCCGGGCACACCCTGCAGGTGACGGCCGTGGGCAACATCGCCTTCGCGCTCGACAACGACACCAACACCCTCTACGGGAGCGACGGCACGCGAGTGGAAGTGCCGGCGGACGCGATCCTCCAGCAGCCCTCCGAAGCCACGGATGCGGTGACTCTCGCCACGGCATCGGAGCTCGTGCGCGTGCCGATCGGCGGCGGCGAGCCCGTTCGCATCGCCGCCGAATCCCCCGACGGTGCCGCCGCCGAACCGGTGTTCGTCGCCGGGTGCGCCTACGGCGCGTGGTCGGGTACCGGCGCGTTCATCCGCGACTGTCCCGGCGAGGCCGACGACCGCTCCGAGACGGTGCCGGGAATCGACCCCACCAGCCAGTTGCGGTTCCGCGTGAACCGCGACGTCGTCGTGCTCAACGACGTGTTCGGCGGCGCGGCGTGGATGGCCAGCGACTCGATGCAGCGCGTGGACAACTGGCAGGACATCACGCCGCCGGAGGGTGAGGGCGAAGAGGAAGAGGAGACCACCGAGGAGTCGGTCCAGACGACTCTTCCCGAGCGCACCGAGAACAACACGCCGCCGATCGCGAACGACGACCAGTACGGTGTCCGTCCGGGCCGCACGACCGTGCTCCCGGTGCTCGAGAACGACACCGACGCCGACGGCGACGTGCTCGTCGCCGCGGTCGAGCGTGACCCCGGGTTCGGCACGATCGAGCCCATCCACAACGGGGCCGCCCTGCAGATCACCACCGAGGAGGACGCCTCGGGCTCGACCTCGTTCACCTACGAAGTCGACGACGGTCGCGGCGGCACCGACACCGCGCGGGTGACCCTCACGGTGCGTCCCCTCGATCAGAACTCCCCGCCGCAGCAGCGTCGCAAGACCGCCATCCCGGTGGAGGCCGGCGGCACCGCGTCGTACAACGTCCTGCCGGACTGGATCGACCCCGACGGGGACGACATCTTCCTCTACGACGTGGTGCCCGATGGCGGCGACGAGGCTGACTTCACCTCCGACGGACAGATCACCTACCGCGCCATCGGCGGGGTGCAGGGCCGCAAAGAGGTGCCGATCATCATGTCCGACGGTCAGGACACGCAGCCCGGCGTCGCCGTGTTCGACATCCGTCCGCTCGGCACGACCCAGCCGGTGACCAACGCGGATCACGTCGTGACCCGGGAGGGGCGGCCGGTGACGGTCACGCCGCTGACCAACGACACGAGCTCCGGCAGTGAGCAGTTGCGCCTGACCCGCGTCGAGGAGGTCGAGGACGCGAAGATCACCACGAACCTCCCCGAGAAGACGTTCACCTTCACGTCCGCCAAGGTCGGCACGCATTACGTGCAGTACCTGGTGTCGGCCGGACCGAACTCCGTCCCCGGGATCGTCCGCGTCGACGTGCTCCCCGACGACGAGAACGACCTGCCGCCCATCGCGGTGCGTGACATCGCGCTCCTCCCCAAGGGCGGCGACGTCCTCGTCAACGTGCTCGGCAACGATTCCGACCCCGGCGGCGGCATCCTCGTCGTGCAGTCGGTGAGTGTCGAACCCGGAAGCGGGGTGGCGGCTGCGGTACTCGGCCACGAGACCGTGCGGATCACCGACCAGAGCGGGCTCACCGGTCAGGTCCGCGTCGCGTACACCGTGTCCAACGGCACGGCCTCGGCCACCGGTGAGATCGTCGTGATCCCCGTGCCGGCGCCGGCGAAGCTGCGTCCGCCGGTCGCCGTGAACGACCAGGCCGTGGTTCGTGTCGGCGACACCGTCACGATTCCCGTGCTGGAGAACGACTACCACCCCAACGGCGACACGATCCATGTCGCCCCCGACCTCGTCGAGACGGTGGACCCGGGCGACGGCGAGGCCTTCGTCTCGGAGGACACGGTGCGCTTCCGTGCCGGGGACGAGCCGAAGACCGTCAACCTCACCTACGACGTCGTCGACTCGACGGGGCAGCGCGATGCGGGCTTCGTGCGCATCCAGATCCTCGCGCGGGACGACGAGGCGAACACCGCTCCGCGTCCCCGCGACCTCACCGCCCGGGTGCTGGCCGGTTCGAAGGTCGAGATCCCGGTTCCGCTGGACGGCATCGACGACGACGGAGACTCCGTCGACCTCGTCGGTCTCGCCTCTGCTCCGGGCAAGGGGCGCATCGTCGAGCAGAAGGTCGCCTCGTTCGTCTACGAGGCGTTCGACGAGTCCACCGGCGTCGACTCCTTCACCTACGCCGTCCGCGATCGACTCGGCAAGGAGGCCACCGCCACCGTGCAGCTCGGGATCGCGCCTCCCGCGGCCGAGAACCAGGCGCCCTATGCCGTCCGCGACTCCGTCGTGATGCGGCCCGGGCGTCAGGTGGCGCTCAACGTGCTCGAGAACGACTCGGACCCCGACGGCGACCGGTTCGGGTTCGCCGAGGACGCCGTCGAGATCCCCGAGGGCGTTCCGGGGCTCAAGGCCGAGGTGTCGGGTCGATACCTCCTGATCACCGCACCCGACGAGGAGATGCAGACGAGCGTCTCGTACACGATCGCCGACGAGCGAGGGCTGGAGGCGAGCACCTCGGTCCAGATCACCGTCGACGAGGACGTGCCGCTCCTGCGCCCCATCGCCCGCGACGACCGGGTCGTCGCCGACGACGTCAACGAGGCCGGGATCGCCGAGATCGCCGTCCTCGACAATGACGACGATCCCGACGGCACCCGCAGCGCCCTCGAGGTGACCCTGGGCACGGGAGCCCAGAACGCCTCGGTGGTCGGGGAGAACAAGGTGCGGGTGACCCTCACCGACGAGCCGCAGCTCATCACCTACACGATCACGGACGTCGACGATCAGTCCGCGTCGGCGTTCATCCGCGTTCCCTCGCTCAACGCGCTGCCGCCGACCCTCCTGTCGACCGAGCCCCTCGTCGTCGACAGCGGCGAGACGGTGGAGCTGCCGCTGGCCGACTATGTGCGTGCCGCGGGAGGCAAGCGCGTCGTCATCACGGAGGCCGCGAAGGTCAGCGCGGCTCACGCCAACGGTGACGCCCTGGTGAAGGACCAGACCACCCTCGTCTACACGTCGAAGGACCGCTACTTCGGGCAGGACGCGCTGACGTTCGAGGTCACGGACGGCGATGGGCCGGACGACGCCGATGGGCGCAAGGCGACGCTGACGATCCCGATCACGGTGCTCCCGCCGGAGAACCAGCCGCCCACCTTCGTGGGGGCGTCTCTGTCGGTCGCCGCGGGCGAGGACGCGGCGACGCTGAACCTCCGCGAGCTCGCCTCCGACCCCGACCCGGGCGACGACGAGAAGCTCACCTTCACCCTCGCCTCGCAGGCCCCCGCGGGGATCGACGCCTCGATCGACGGCGGCACGCTTCGGGTCACCGCCGACGCCAACGTCGACAAGGGAACCAAGTTCTCCCTGCAGGTGCAGACCACCGACGGCCAGACCGCTCCGGTGAGCGCCCCGATGACGGTGACGGTAACCGCATCGACGCGGGAGCTGGCGAGCGCGAACGACGACATCATCGACCAGGCCGATCAGGGCGAGACGATCTCGGTTCCCGTGCTGAGCAACGACGTCAACCCGTTCCCGGACACCCCGCTGAAGATCGTCGGGGCGGAGCCGGAGTCCGGCGACGTCGCCCGCGTCCGCGTCGCCGGCGACCGGGTGGAGGTCACCAGCGCTTCCGACTTCGTCGGCACGATGGTGGTCCGATACACCGTGGAGGACAAGACCGAGGACCCCGATCGCCGTGTGGAGGGCCGTGTCCGCATCACGGTGCAGGGCCGCCCCGACGCCCCCGGCAAGCCCACGGTCACCGCTGTCGAGAGTCGCACGGTGGTGCTGTCCTGGACGCCGCCGATCGACAACGGCCGTCCGATCACCGGGTACACCGTCACCGCCACCGGCTCGAGCTACAGCAAGCAGTGCGCCTCGACCACGTGCACGCTCGATGGGCTCACGAACAACGTCGAGTACAACTTCGTCGTGACCGCCACCAACAGCGTGGGAACCTCGGAGCCGTCGCTGCCGTCCGAGACCGCGCGGCCGGACCAGCGGCCCGACCAGCCCGCCCCGCCGTCGCTGACCTTCGGCGATCGGAGCCTGCTGGTGGAGTGGACCGTGCCGCGCACGGAGGGCTCGCCCGTCGAGAACTACACGCTGGAGATCTCCCCCGCGCCGCCCTCCGGCGTCGCGCAGAAGACGAACATCCCGGGCACCCGCATCACGTGGGACGGCCTGGAGAACGGCGTGGCCTATCAGGTGCGCGTGCGCGCCCACAACAAGGCTCCGGAGCCGTCCGACTTCAGCGCGTGGTCGGCCAGTGAGATCCCGGCGCGTGCCCCCGATGCCCCCGGCGCGCCCTCGACCGAGCGCCTCGACGCGGTCGGCACGCAGAACCAGGTGCGCGTGTCGTGGAACGCTCCGGCGGCCAACGGCGACGCGATCAGCGCGTACCAAGTGCGCGTCACCCGTGGCGGCTCCGTCATCAACACCGTGCCCGTCGGCGCCGGTCAGACGAGCCAGGCCATCACGGTCGACAACTCGTCGACGCCGTACACGTTCGCCGTCCGCGCGCAGAACAAGGCCGGGTGGGGGGAGTGGAGCCCGGAGTCGGCGCCGCGCCAGTCGTTCGGTCAGGCCTCGGCGCCCACGGGCGTTGCCGCGACCGAGGGCGACAACCGGGTGAGCGTCACGTGGACCGCCGGCTCCCTCAACGGCGCCAGCGCCGGGCAGGCGAGCTACCAGTACTCCGTCAACGGCGGCGGCTGGCGCGGCGACTGGGTCGCCGGCGGCAACAACGGCTCGGGCACGATCGGGAACGGCCAGGTCAACAACAACGGCACGTACACCATCCGCGTGCGGGCGGTCACGACGGTCGACGGTGTGACCGAGCAGGGCGCTCCCTCGGCGGAGTCGAACGCCGTGGCGCCCTACGGGCAGATCGGCAACCCGGCGGCATCCGCGTCGGCCAACGGCACGAGCATCACCTACGGCTGGTCCTCACCCGCCCGCAACGGACGCGACATCACGACGCAGATCCGGATCGACGGCGGCGGCTGGCAGACGGTGGCCGCGAGCGGCAACACGACCCGCAATGTCGGCTACAGCCACACCGGCACGATCGAGGTGCGCACGAGCGCCGCCGGCAGCAGCACCACGAGCGCCTCCGCTCAGGCACGCACGCAGGACGCACCTCCGCCTCCGCAGCCGCGCGTGTGGGTCACCCAGGGTGACGCCGACGGGAACTGCACGAACGGCTGCCGCCGCTTCGTCGTCAACTACGAGAACCTCTCCATCGGCGAACACACCGTGCGGTGCTACTCCGACGCGTACCCGGGCGGGTTCGGCAGCGCCTACACCGTCAACTTCGACGGCCGCGGCGCCAAGCAGATCGGCTGCTTCCACGGTCGCGACGGTCGCAATGTGTGGATCGACATCCTCGGCTGGGGAGGGTCGGTCGACACCGAGAAGTACTTGTGGCCGAGGCCTTGAGCCCGGACGCGAGCCCCTCCCACCCCTTGAGAAGGACAAAGACAACATGAGCATGACCCCCGAGCAGGCGGCCTGGTTCCGTGAGACCTTCGCACGCCTCGTCGACAACGTCGACCAGGCACTGATGGGCAAGCGCGAAGTCGTCGGGCTGGTGCTGTCGGCGATGCTCGCGGAGGGCCACGTGCTCCTCGAGGACGCGCCGGGAACCGGAAAGACGAGCCTCGCCAAGGCGCTCGCCGCGAGCGTCCAGGGCACGTCGAACCGTATCCAGTTCACGCCCGACCTGCTGCCCTCCGACGTCACCGGCGTCACCATCTACGACCAGCAGAATCACACGTTCGCCTTCCACAAGGGGCCGGTGTTCGCCTCGATCGTCCTCGCCGACGAGATCAACCGCGCGTCCCCCAAGACGCAGTCGGCGCTCCTGGAGGTCATGGAGGAGTCGCGGGTGACGGTCGACGGCGTGGCGCACGAGGTGGGCCGTCCGTTCCTCGTGATCGCCACGCAGAACCCGATCGAGCAGGCGGGCACCTACAAACTCCCCGAGGCCCAGCTCGACCGCTTCATGGTGAAGACCTCGATCGGCTACCCGTCGCTGGCTGTCGCCGAGCGGATCCTCGCCGGTGCCGTCGACCGCAACCCGTCGGCCGGGCTCCGCCCCGTCATCACGACCTCCGCCGTCGCCGACATGGCCGATCTCGCCGCGACGGCGCACATCGACCCGGCCGTCGCGCGCTACTCCGCGCAGCTGGTGGAGGCCACGCGTGACGACGAGGCAGCGCGCCTGGGGGTGTCGGTGCGCGGAGCGATCTCGATGATGCGGATCGCGAAGGTGTACGCCGCCGCCCAGGGACGACACTTCGTGATCCCCGACGACATCAAGGCGCTCGCCGTGCCGGTGTGGGCCCACCGTCTCGTCCTCGACCCGGAGGCGGAGTTCTCGGGTGTCTCGGCCGAGAAGGTCATCCAGAACGCGCTCACCGCCGTCGACGCCCCGCTGGCGAGGGCATCGGCCTGATGACCACCACGCGGGACCACGTGACGCCGGGGCTCGACGAGTCCCGGCCGTCCGCCGTGCCCGACGATGTCGCCGTCGCGGAGCCTGCCCGCGCGGTGCCTCCGCGCCGGCAGTGGCTCGTGCCGTCCACCTGGCTCCCGCCGGTCTGGCAGGAGCGTCTGGGCGGATGGTGGCGCGTCGCCCGGGGCGCCGTCGGCCGCGTGGCGGCCGTGATCCGTCCGCTCGGGTGGGTCGCCCTCGCCCTCGCGGTGATCCTGTGGTTCGCCGCGTTCGCCTACGGGTGGGACGAGGCGCTCGTGGGTGCTGCCGTCGTGACCGTCGTGATCGCCGTGAGCATCCCGTTCCTCTTCGGTCGCACCGCGTACGAGATCGGCTTGGACCTCACGCGCACGCGCGTGGTCGTGGGCGAGCGGGCCGTCGGCGGACTGACCCTCACCAACGCCACCTCTCGTGCACTGCTGCCCTCGGAGGTCGTGCTGCCCGTCGGCTCCGGCCGCGGCGTCTTCGACGTGCCGCGGCTGGCAGCGGGAGAGACGCACGAGGAGCTGTTCGCGATCCCCACCTCCACCCGTGGGGTGCTGGCCGTGGGCCCTGTCAGCGTTCTCCGCGGCGACCCGCTGGGGCTCTTCGAGCGCACCCACGACCGCCGTCAGGCCGTCGACCTCTTCGTCCACCCCCGCACGAACTCCCTCGATGGTCTCTCGCTCGGTCACCTCCGCGACCTGGAGGGTCTTCCGGTGCAGCAGCTGGAGCGCGACGACGTCTCGTTCCACGCGCTGCGGGAGTATCAGCCCGGCGATGACCTCCGCCACGTGCACTGGAAGTCCACGGCGCGCACCGGCGACGTCATGGTGCGTCAGTACGAGCAGACGCGGCGCTCCCACTTCGTCGTGGGGCTGTCGACCACTCCCGACGAGTACCGCGAGCCCGACGAGTTCGAGCTGGCGATCTCGGTCGCGGCGTCCGTGGGTCTTCGGGCCCTCCGCGACTCGCGCGTCCTCGACGCCCGCGTGCAGCGCGGCGCACTCCGTGCCGACACCGGGCGTCGCTTCCTCGATGCGCTGGCCGGCCTGGAGCATTCCCGCCCGCGGGAGGGCGGCGTGGTCTCACTGGCCGGTGCGATGGCGACCCAGACGCCCGATGCCGCGGTGGCGGTGATCGTGACGGGATCGGCCGTCGACGCCGCGGCCCTCCGCCAGGCGTGCGCGCGGTTGCCCTATGGAGTGCGGGTGCTCGCGGTGATCGCCGATCTCCGCGTCGACGCACCGACCCTCCGCCGCGTCGCCGATGCCGACGTCGTCACCCTCGGGACGCTCGATCAGCTCCCGCGGGCCGTGCGAAAGGTGCTGTCGTGAGCGCCCCCGTCCCCGAGAGCCGGCTCGGCCGCCTCCTCGCGGGGGCCCGCGCCGAGCTCACCCTCCGCACCGCGATCGACCTCGGCGCGGTCGCCGCCCTTCTCGCCGTCGGCATCATCGGCTGGGGCCCCACGTTCGACGGCGCCGGCTACCTCGTGGCGGGCTTCGGTGCCGTGGTCCTCGGAAGCGCCATCGCCTGGGTCGGCGCCTGGCAGCGCTGGGGGGTGCTGCCGGTGGCGGGCCTCACCGTGGCGGCCTACTTCCTGTTCGGCGGCGCGCTCGCGCTCCCCCACACCACGCTCCTGGGGGTCATCCCCACCCTGGAGACCTGGCGTCAGCTGGCGCTCGGCAGCGTCACCTCGTTCAAGAACCTGCTCACCACCGTGCCGCCCGTCGCGGCCTCCGACGGACACCTCGTCGTGCCGTTCCTGCTCGTCCTCGTCGGCGCGGTGATCGCCGGATCGCTCGCGCTCCGCGTCCGCCCGGCGGCGTGGGCGCTCGTTCCCACCCTCGCGGTGACCGCGCTGGAGATCCTCCTCGGTGCCGCAGAGCCGGCCGCTCCGATCGTCCAGGGCGTCGTCTTCGCCGCCATCGCGATCGTGTGGCTCGCCCTGCGCCAGACCTGGGACGCCGACTCTGCTGCGCAACGGGTCGACAACCCGGCCGCCACCCCGTCGCGCCCGCTCCGTGCGCGACGACTCATCGCCGGCGGCGCCGTCCTCGCCATCGCGGCCGGCGCAGGGGTCGCCACCGCGGCGCTCGCCGAGACCCCGACGCAGCGCTACGTGCTGCGCGATTTCGTCGTGCCGCCCTTCGACATCCACGAGTACCCGAGTCCCTTGCAGGCATGGCGGGGGATCATTCGCGACGACGCCGACTCCACGCTGTTCACGGTCACGGGGCTTCCCGACGAGGCCCGTGTGCGCCTGGCCACGATGGACGCCTACAACGGTGTGGTCTACAACGTCTCCAACGAGGGAGCCGGCACCTCCAGCGCCTTCCGTCCGGTGCGCTCCAACATGTCGCCCGGGGCGCGCGGAGAGGTCGCCGAGGTCCGAGTGGACATCGGCGAGCTGGGTGGCGTCTGGCTGCCGGACGTCGGCGCGGTGCGGGAGATCACGTTCGACGGCGATCGGGCGGCCGAGCTTCGCCGCACCGCCCACTACAACGACGCGACCGGCACCGGGGTGGTCACGGCGGGCCTCGCCGACGGCGACGCGTACACGATGAGCACGGTCGTCGCCGAGCCGCCCAGCGATGCCCAGCTGGCCGACGCCGCGTTCGCCCCCGTCAAGATGCCGAAGCAGGCCGGGGTGCCCGAGTCGCTGTCCAAGATCGCCGCGGAGGAGCTGGGTGAGGCCGAGACGCCGATCCAGCGGGTGCGCGCCCTGCAGGATTGGCTGCACAACGACGGCTACTTCAGCCACGGCCTCGCCGACGACCCCTACTCCCCGTCCGGGCACGGCTCGGCCCGCATCTCGATGATGTTCGCCGGTGAGCAGATGATCGGCGACGACGAGCAGTACGCCGTCGCGATGGCGCTCATGGCGCGCCAGCTCGGCATTCCGGCGCGCGTGGTGATGGGCTGGTACCCCGGCGAGGACGACGAGCAGCCGACCGCCGGCGCCTTCACCGCCACCGGCGACAACCTCCACGCGTGGGTCGAGGTGGCCTTCGACGGCTTCGGCTGGGTTCCCTTCGACCCGACGCCGGATGAGGACAACGAGCCCAACGACCAGAACACGCAGCCGCACGCCAATCCCAAGCCGCAGGTGCTGCAGCCGCCGCCGCCCGCTCAGGAACCGGCCGACCTCCCGCCGACGATCGCCGACGAACGCGATCAGAAGGACGACGAGGACGCCGGATTCGACTGGCTCGGCCCCCTGCTCGTGTACGGCGGGATCGGCCTGGGCGTGATCGCGGTCCTCATGGCCCCCTTCATCGTCCTCGGATTCATCAAGGGCGCGCGTCGGGCGCGTCGACGGTCGGCGCCCCGCACCGCCGACCGCATCTCCGGCGGCTGGGACGAGCTGGTCGACAACGCCCTCGACCTGCGCACACCGGTGGCCGCGGGAGCGACGCGAGCCGAGAGCGCCGCCGTCGTGGGCACCGCATTCGAAGAGCCGCGCGTGGAGCCCCTCGCCCGTCGAGCGGACGCCGACGTGTACGGTCCGGGCGATCCCACTCCGGAAGACGTCGAGGCGTTCTGGCGCGAGGTCGACGCGATCGTGGGCGGGATGAAGCAGCGCACGCCGTGGTGGCGACGCCTCACCGCCCGGCTGAGCGTGCGTTCGCTCCGGTGGAGGAGGCCGTCGTGACCGCTGTCATCGAAGACACCGTCCCGAGTGAGTCGGCGCCACGCGCCGCGGCATCGATGTCCGTCGCCGACGTGGGCGACGTCATCCGCGGGGTGCCCGGCTTCGGCCCGCCGCCGCTTCTCACCCTCGTGTGGGACGACGGCGTCCGGCACGTCGTGCACGCCCCGACGGTCTTCGGCCGCAACCCCGACGCCGTCCCCGGGTGGCGGGCAGTCGCCGTGCGCGACGAGACGCTGACGCTCTCCCGGACCCACCTCGCGGTCGGCGGCGAGCGCGGGGCGGCGTGGATCGCCGACACCGGATCGACCAACGGCTGCGAGATCGTCCGCGGGGCGGAGCGGCATCACATCGCCCCGGGGGAGCGGTGGATCCTGCGCGCAGGTGACATCCTGGAGTTCGGTGATCGTCGGGCCAGCGTCGAGGGGGTGTGATGGCGGACTCTCCCATCGCGGTCGCCTTCGGAGCCGCGACGCACCCGGGGCTGCGCCGTCAGGTGAATGAGGACTCGTATCTGGCGGCCTCTCCGCTGTTCCTCGTCGCCGACGGCATGGGCGGCCACGACGCGGGTGCGGCGGCCAGCGCCGCCGTCGTGGAGGAGTTCGGTGCCCTCGTCGGCGCTGTGAGCGTGGGCATCGACGATGTCCGCGCCGCGCTGGCCCGCGCGCGTGCGCGGGTGGAGGCACTCGTCGTCGGCGGGGCCGGAGGCGCGGTGCGCGCGGCGGGGACGACTCTCAGCGGCGTCGTCGTGGCAGACATCGGCGGCGCGGGGTACTGGCTCACCGTCAATGTGGGCGACTCCCGCACCTACCGCATGGCCGACGGCGAGCTCGAGCAGATCAGCGTCGACCATTCCGTCGTGCAGGAGCTCATCGACGCGGGCGAGCTCGATGTCGCCGCCGCCGCGGTCGACCGTCGCCGCAACGAGATCACGCGCGCCATCGGGGCGGGAAGCGACGGGGAACCCGACTTCTGGCTCGTCCCGGCGGAGCCCGGCGACCGCATGCTCGTCTGTTCCGACGGCCTCTCGGGTGAGCTCGACAGTGCGCGGCTGCTGCGGGTGCTGCAGGAGACCGCCGATCCGCAAGAGGCGGCGACCCGGCTGGTCCACGAGGCGATGCTCCGGGGCGGCCGTGACAACATCACGGTGGTCGTCGTCGATGCCGTCTCGGTCGCCGGTCACGACGACGTCCCGTGCGATACGGCTCCGGCACCGGCGCGCGACGAGATCGATGCCGACACCCGTCCGACGGCTGCGCGCGCAGCCCTCGCGGCCGATGATCGCCGAGGAGGCGCCGCACATGGCTGAGATCCGATTCATCCCGGCCGACGGATCGGACGCGGGCGGCGCCTGGGTCGCCGCCGTCACCCCCGACGCCGTCGCCGTCCTGGCGGCCTCCGTCACTCCGCAGACGGCGGAGGCGGTGTGGCGGCGCCTGGACGGCGGCGGGATCGGGGCGCTCGTGGAGGCGCTGACCGGTGCCTTCGGAACGTCCCTGACGGCCATCCCCTCCTTCGCCCTCGTCATCTCCGAGGAGGACGGCATCCGCGTCGCGGTTCGTGGCCCCGTCGATGTGCTGATGGAGGGCCCCGACGGCGCGGTGGAGGTGTCCGGGCGCGGCGTCGCGACGTGGGCGGAGCGGACCGTCCCGCGCGCCGGTCGTGCGCGGGTGTCGTTCGCGGGCGATCACGACGAGAGCCTGTCGCTCCCGATCGCCTCCGGCGTCGTCCCGGTGAGCGGCCTCGTGCTCACTGCCGGGGTCCGTCCCGTCGCAGCGACTCCCGAACCGGCCCCCGCGTCGGCGACCGAGTCGTCACCGACCGCCCCTCCCCCCGCGGGCCCGCCGGCGGCACCCGGGCCCCTCCGTCACGGTCTCACGCCGCAGGCTCCCGCGGCATCGCCGGCACCCCCGTCGCTGCCCCCGATTGCGGGGACGCCGCCCGTGCCCCCGACGCTTCCGCCGGCGTCCGACACGGATCAGCCGGCGTCAGCCGTTCCCTCGGAGATATCCGAGCCCGCCGGCAGCGACACCTGGATCCCCGCGACGACGCAGCATCCCGCCGAAGACGCGCCCGGAGACCTCGCCGATGACAGCACGATCGCCGCGCCCCGCGGAGACGCCGGCTCCTGGGCGGCGACCATCGCCCGAGCGCCGCTGCGGACGCCCGGAGAGGTCGCGCCCGTTCCTGCGCCGGTGGCCGGTGATCACGACGGGGAGACCGTTTCGGTCGCTCAGGCGCGGGCGCTGCGTGCCGCCGCGAACGGGGCCGCATCATTCGAGCCCGTGAGCGACGTGCCGCCGCGTCAGCCCGCGCAGGGCCGCATCCGCTTGTCCACCGGTCGCGTGGTCGAACTGGAACGGCCGGTGGTCATCGGGCGGCGGCCCCGGTCCACCCGCGCGTCGAGCTCCGAACTGCCTCTCCTCGTCGCGGTCGAGAGCGCCGAGGGCGACATCTCTCGCAGCCACGTGGAGATCCGTGCCGAGGGCGAGCATGTGCTCGTCACGGACCTCGCCACGACCAACGGCACGGTCCTTCGTCGTGGCGGACAGGACCCGGTCCGGCTGCACCCGAACGAGCCCACGATGGTCGTCACCGGCGATGTGCTCGACCTCGGCGACGGCATCACCGTGACCTTCGAGGATCTTCCGTGAGCACCAAGCGATCACCCGCCCCGCCGCCGCAGCTGCCGGGCTTCACGTTCCTCGAGGTCCTCGGGTCGGGCGGATTCGCCGACGTCTACCTGTTCGAACAGCACCTCCCGCGCCGCAAGGTGGCGGTCAAGGTGCTCCTGCCCGAGAAGATGGCGGGAGGATCGGCCGAGCAGTTCGCCGCTGAAGCGAACGTCATGGCGTTGCTGTCGACCCATCCCGCGATCGTCACGATCTATCAGGCCGGTGTCTCCGACGACCATCGTCCGTACTTGGCGATGGAGTACTGTCCCAAACCCAACCTGCAGGTGCGCTCCCGTGCCGCAGCGCTGTCGGTCGCCGAAGCCCTGCGCATCGGGATCCAGGTCGCGGCGGCCGTCGAGACGGCGCACCGCGCGGGGATCCTGCACCGCGACATCAAGCCGGCCAACATCCTCGTGACCGAGTACAACCGGCCGGCGCTGACCGACTTCGGCATCGCCACGACGGCGGGCAGCGCCGACCCGTCCACCGGCATGTCCATCCCGTGGTCGCCGCCGGAGTCGTTCGCCGATGTGCCGGACTTCGCGGTGCGCTCCGACGTCTGGGCACTCGGTGCGACGCTGTACACCCTGCTCGCGGGCCGGTCACCCTTCGAGGTCCCGGGCGGCCGCAACGGCGGGGCGGAGCTGATCCAGCGGATCGAGACGCAGCCGCTCACCCCGATCGCGCGGCCGGATGTGCCGCTCTCGCTCCAGAACGCCCTCGACCGCGCGATGTCGAAGCGTCCCGTCGACCGGTACGAATCGGCGGTGGCGTTCGCGCGCGCGCTCCAGAAGGTGCAGATCGAGCTGTCGCATTCGGTGACCCCGATCGACATCCTCGACGATGCACCCGATGCCGCCGACGAAGAGGACGACGAGGGGGAGCTCACCCGAGTGCGGGGGATCGTCAGCATCGATCCTCAGACTGTCCCGGCGGCAGGGCGCACCCATGAGCGGCTGGAGCGGTTCGCCCCGCCGGCGCCGAGCACCGTTCCCGTCGACGACACGGTGGCGCGGTCTCCGAGCGGCTCGGTCGACGACGGGGCTGCGACGATCGTCAGTCCCCGGCAGATCGCTGCGTCGCCGGCCCCGACCGCTCCGCCGGCGACGACCGCCCCCACCCCGCCCGCCCACACGGCGACGACGCTCCCGCACGCTCCGACGGCGCCCCCGGGCGCGCCGGTTCCGCGTTCTCGTCGCGGTCTGTGGATCGGGCTGGGCGCGGCGGCCGTGGTCGTGGTGGCCGTCGGCGCTGTCACCGCGGGTAGCCTCCTCGCACCGGCGCCCACACCGACACCGAGCGCTCCCGTGCAGGTGAAGCCCCAAGACCCCATCGGCGGCGTCGTTCCGGTGCCCGCCGATCTCGCCGGGGTGGTCAAGGGTAAGAACGCCGTCTTCACCTGGACCAATCCCGATCCGCAGGAGGGGGACCGCTACATCTGGTACCCCTACACCCTCACCGGCGAGGGCGACCAAGGCGTCGTCGAGACCGAGACCGTCACCCTTCCCGCCGATCCGTCGGGAACGACCTGCATCGCCGTCATCGTCCGCCGCGCCGACGGCATGACCGGGGACGAATCCCGCGCCTGCACTCCCTGACCGCCGCTGCCGCCCCGGCGCGCGCGGCGTGCAGTGGTGCCGATGTGGACCGTTGCCCGGCGTGCACAGCGGCGGATGCCAGCGGCGACACGCCGTGGTGCGCGCGGCCGGGGGCGGCGTGTCGGCCGTGGGGTCCGCCGTTGTGTCCGGGTGCGGCGGTGAGGCCCGCTGGTGTGCACGGGCGCGGCGGTGAGGCCCGCTGGTGTGTGCGGGCGCGGCGTGGCGGCCCACTGGTGTGCGCGGGCGCGGCGGTGAGGCTGTCGTCGTGCACAGTGGCGGATGGGAGGGGCGACACGCCGTGGTGCGTGCGCTCGGGGGCGGCGTGTCGGCCGTGAGGTCCGCCGTTGTGCACGGGCGCGGTCCGCCGTTGTGTCCGGGTGCGGTCCGCCGTTGTGCACGGGCACGAGCAGGGCGGGCGGGCGAGGGCGCGGGGACGGCGGCCGCGGGCGGCTCGGGTCGGAGCGGTCAGGCCCGGCCGTGCCCCAGCACCTTGACGATCACGCCGCGCCGTTGCAGCTCGGTGATCGTGCGCGTCTCTTCGTCGACGTCGCGGCCCAAGGCGTGCTTGTCGGCCACGACCACGACATCGCCCGACTCCAGACGACCGAACAGGCGGGTGAGGCGCTCCGACCAGCTCTCGCCGGTCTCGGGGGCAGGATGCCGGAAGCCCTCGATCGGGACGCCGAACTGCGCGAGCGCGTCGCGCTGCGCGATCACGCTCGGCAGGTCATCGCGCGCGACGACCAGGCCCACCAGGCGGGAACCGGCAGGCCGGGCCGCCCACCAGTCGGTGCCCGAGACGATGACGGGCACGGCTTCGGTGGTGGCCGGCAGCGAGATCGACTCCGCGTAGTCGGCGGGTGCGCGATCGTCGGAGGGGGTGGTCATCCGTGCTCCTTCGGTGGTGATCCCGTGTCAGTGGCGTTCGCGGACGGTGTGCGCCGCATTCTCGTCGGCACTCACTCTGGCACAGGTCACCGCTCCGTACAGGTCACCGCCCCCACCGCCCGCCCACCGCTCCCGCGAGGCGCGGCTCCTCAGTCCTCGTCGCGCAGGCGAAGCTCGAGGCTGAGCTGGTCGGCGTCGAGTTGGGCGAGGGTGTGCCGGAGGGCGCGCGTGCTGAACGCGCCGCCGGAGCTCAGCGTCGTCAGGCGCTCGCGCATCGCGTCGATCATGGCCAGCCGCAGTTCCAGCAGGTCGTCGACGAACAGCGACGCCTCGTCGCTGGGTGGTTCCGTGTATCGCGCGCCGACCTTCTCGAGCAGGCGCGGATCGAAGGTCTCGCCGTCGCGGCGCCGCAGGTGCGGGTCGGAGAGCGCGGCAGCGGCGGCGTCTCGGAGCTCCGAGTCCAGGCGTGCCTGCTCCTCCGGATCCACCGCACCCTCGCCCGATCGCTCCAGTCCCAAAGCTCCCACGAGCCAGGGCAGGGTGAAGCCCTGGAGCATGAGGCTCACGAGGGCCACGAGGAAAGCGATGTAGACGAGCTCCGGCCGCGTCTCCACGGTGCGGGGAATGGTCTGGGCGGCGGCCAGCGTGACGACACCGCGCATGCCTGCCCACACGATGATCGTGCCGTGCCGCCATCCGAGCGGCGACGCCTGGTAGTAGTCGAGGTCGGCGAGGGCCCGGGAGACCCGCTCCCGCATCGATGACAGACGCCGCTCCCGCTGGGCGGCGTCGGGTGCCCGCCGTTTCCGGCCGCCCGATCGTTCCCGTCCGCCTGGCCGCCCGCGCCCGGCCGGAGCCTCCGGCCACCCCGACGCTTCGATCTCGTCGAGCCGCGCATCGATGGCCTCGAATCGGGTGCGGCTGCGGCCGCGACTGCGGAGGCGACCGATCCACAGGAGGAAGGACACATAGCCCGCGCGGACCAGGAGAACGATCGCGAGCGCTGCCAGGGCAGCGCCGGTCGGCAGCGCGATCCCTTCGTGACGTTGCTGAACGTCGGTGACGATCTGATCCAGCTCCAGCCCCATGATGAGGAAGATGCCG
The DNA here is from genome assembly GCF_001620065.1 of Microbacterium sp. TNHR37B. Classification (GTDB taxonomy): domain Bacteria; phylum Actinomycetota; class Actinomycetes; order Actinomycetales; family Microbacteriaceae; genus Microbacterium. Next base: position 729,187 of record NZ_LQGV01000003.1, on the reverse strand, counting down.
CCTTCGAGCACCAGCTCGACCGTCCGCCAGTTGACCTCGTCGGACAGTCGCTGCTCCGGAGTGAACCATCGCTGGGCCCCCTGGCCGGCGACGATTCCGGCGACGACGGCGGCCACGAGGCCGGAACCCCCGAGATGCTCGGTGGGGAGGTAGGCGAGGAACGGCACCGTGAACCCGATAGCGGTGCTCGCGGCGGAATTGCGCACCCACGATCGCAGCCGCACCGCGCACAGGCCCAGGACCGCGCCGACGACGACGGCGATGAGCACCCCCCACGCGAAGCTGCCGATCGCGCCGCCGACGGAGAACGAGCCCGCCGCCACGGCGAGGAGGGCGGTGCGCAGCAGCACGAGGGCCGTGGCATCGTTGAGGAGGCTCTCACCCTCGAGCATCGTCGTCACGCGGGGCGAGATCCCGAGGCGTTTGGCGATACCGGTGGCCACGGCGTCGGTCGGGCTGAGGATGGCTCCCAGGGCGACCCCGAGGGCGAAGCCGACACCCGGGAGGATGAGGGAGAAGAACCACCCCAGCACCAGGGCCGTCACTACCACCAGCACGATGGCGAGCCCGGCGATCGGCGTGAAATCTCGTCGGAACTCGATCGCGGGCAGGCGCACGGCCGCCGCGTACAGGAGCGGCGGCAGCACGCCGATGAGGATCAGGTCGGGATCGATCTCCGGGAAGTGGACGAACGGGAGGAGGCCGACGGCGAGGCCGAGGGCGACCAGCAGAAGCGGACCTGCCACGCCCAGGCGTTGGGCGAGCGCCGTCACCACCGCGACGGCGATGACTCCGATCAGGACGACGAGCAGGATCTCCACAGGGCGAGACTACCCGCGGCAGCGACCGCGTCTTCGGGTCAGAGCACGCCCAGCGCGCGCACGGCATCGCGCTCCGCGGCGAGCTCCGCGACCGAGGTCTCCAGCCGCGCGCGACCGCGGGCGTCCAGTTCCAGGCCCTCCACGATGCGGAAGCCGGAGCCGTCGCTGGTCACCGGGAACGACGACACGAGCCCGTCGGGCACGCCGTACTCGCCGCGCGAGACGAGGGCAGCGGAGGTCCAGCCCTCACCGGTGCCGAGCACGGAGTCGCGGACGTGGGAGATCGCCGCGTTGGCCGCCGAGGCCGCCGACGACGACCCGCGGACCGCGATGATCTCGGCCCCGCGCTTCGCGACGCGGGGGATGAACTCGTCGTCCAACCAGGCGAGAGCTGCCTCCGGCCCGCCCCAGCGGTCCGACAGCGCCTCCCACGCGGGACGGCCCGCGACGCGGGCATGGGACACGTCCGGGAACTGCGTCGCAGAGTGGTTTCCCCAGATGGTGAGGTTCGTGACCTCCGCCACGGGGACGTCCAGGGCGGCGGCGAGCTGTGCCGACGCGCGGTCGTGGTCGAGGCGGGTGAGCGCGGCGAAGCGGTCCGCGGGGATGTCGGGGGCTGCCGCCGAGGCGATGAGCGCGTTGGTGTTGGCGGGGTTGCCGACCACGACGACCCGGATGTCGTCGGCGGCGTGGGCGTTCAGGGCGGCGCCCTGCGGGCCGAAGATCCCCGCGTTCGCGGCGAGGAGATCTCCTCGTTCCATCCCGGCGGTGCGCGGACGGGCCCCCACGAGGAGGGCGATGTTCGCGCCGGCGAAGGCGATCGAGGGATCATCGGTGATCTCTACGTCGGTCAGCAGGGGGAAGGCGCAGTCCTGGAGCTCCAGTGCGGTGCCCTCCGCCGAGCGCAGCCCCTGCGGGATCTCCAGGAGCCGCAGTCGCACGGGGCGGTCAGCGCCGAGCATCGCCCCCGACGCGATGCGGAACAGGAGCGCGTAGCCGATCTGTCCGCCCGCTCCGGTCACGGTCACGGTGGTCGGTGTCTGCGGGGTGGCATCCATGATTCGAGCCTATGCCCGCAGGTCGAGGCGGAGCGGTACCGTGTTCCGCATGACGTTCAACGACGACGCGCAGCTGGGGGGAACCACGGCCCGCCGCAGGGGCCGGGGCACCATGGTCGCCGGTGGCGTGGGAGGGGTCGGCGTGCTCGGCCTCGTGATCGTCCTCATCAACGTCTTCACGGGCGGGCAGCTCGGCGGGCTCCTGGGGCTCGACGGGTCCGGTGGCGATCCGCAGGCGGGCGAGACGGTCGTCCAGGACTGCGAGACCGGCGCCGATGCGAATGCGCGCGACGACTGCCGGCTCGTGTTCGGGCAGAAGTCGATCGACGCCTACTGGGAGCAGCGGGTGGACGGCTACCGCCCCGCCCAACTGATCATCGTCGACCAGCAGACCTCCACGCAGTGCGGCACCGCTTCCAACGCGACCGGTCCGTTCTATTGCCCGCCGGAGGAGACGATCTACGTCGATCCGACCTTCTTCGCTCTCCTCGGGTCCCAGTTCGACGCGACGGTCGGTCCGCTCGCGCAGCTGTACGTGCTCGCGCACGAGTACGGCCACCACCTCCAGCAGCTCACCGGTGTCTTCGACCGCTACCCCTCCAACGGGTCGGGGCCGGCCAGCAACGGCGTGCGGACCGAGCTGCAGGCCGACTGCTACGCCGGCGCCTGGGTGGCCGGAGCCGCGGACCAGAAGGACGCCAACGGCGTGCCGTATCTGAAGCCGCCGACCGCCGAGCAGATCCGCGACGCGCTCGCCGCCGCCGCGACCGTCGGTGATGACCACATCCAGCAGGAGACGACCGGTCGCATCGATCCCGAGCGCTGGACGCACGGTTCCAGCGAACAACGCCAGCGATGGTTCACGACCGGGATGAACGACGGTCCCGCGGCCTGCGATGCGGCGTTCCGCGTGTCGGGAGGCGACCTGTGAGCGCCGGAGACGGGTTCGCCGGTCCGCCCCACCTCGACGGGATCCTCTACCCGCCCCTCGAACCCTACGAGACCGGTGAACTGCTGGTCGGCGACGGTCAGCGGGTCTACTGGGAACAGTCGGGCAACCCCGAGGGCAAGCCGGTCGTCTTCCTCCACGGCGGACCGGGGGCGGGCACCTCGCCGTGGCACCGGCGCTTCTTCGACCCGGCGGTCTACCGCATCGTCCTCTTCGATCAGCGCGGGTGCGGCCGGAGCACCCCTCACGCGAGCGAACCCGACGCCGATCTCCGGCACAACACGACGTGGCACCTGGTGGCCGACATCGACCTGCTCCGCCGGAACCTCGCGATCGATCGGTGGCAGGTGTTCGGCGGATCGTGGGGGAGTGCGCTCGCTCTCGCGTACGCCCAGTCGCATCCCGACGCGGTCAGCGAGCTCGTCCTCCGCGGGGTGTTCACCCTCCGCCGTCATGAACTGGAGTGGTTCTACGAAGGTGGCGCGGCAGCGCTGTTCCCCGACCTCTGGGAGGGATTCCTCGCCCCGATCCCGGTGACCGAGCGCTCGCGGATGATCGAGGCGTATCACCGCCGCCTCACCGACCCTGACCCCGCGGTGCACCGTCCGGCGGGCGTGGCCTGGACCACGTGGGAGGCGTCGACGCTCACGCTCCATCCCGATCCCGATCTCGTCGCCTCGATGGCCGCTCCCGACGCCGCGGTGGCGTTCGCGCGCATCGAGAACCACTACTTCGTCCACGGCGGCTGGTTCCGAGAGGGGCAGCTCATCGAGGACGCCGCCCGGCTCCGAGGGATCCCCGCGGTGATCGTGCAGGGGCGCTACGACGTGTGCACTCCGGTCATGACGGCGTGGGATCTGCACCGGGCCTGGCCCGAGGCCGAGCTCGTGATCGTCCCCGATGCGTCACACTCCGCGTCGGAGCCCGGGATCGCGCAGGCCCTCCGTGCCGCCACCGATCGCTTCGGGTCCGGCGCCGACTGATAGACTGGACGAACTTGCAGCACCGATCCTGGTGCTTCTCGCGTCGTAGAACGCTTCCCTCGCCGCCGGTCCCGCACCGAAGTCGGCTGACATTCTTCGTACGGCGACCCCGTGTGCGGTTCGCACCCGGGCCACCGACCGGGCACCTCCGTGCCCAGAGACACTCTCATGACTGACACCTCTTTCCGCACGCTCGGCGTGCCCGCTCCGCTCCTCGACGTCCTCGCGAAGGACGGCAAGACCGAGGCCTTCCCGATCCAGGTCGACACCCTCCCCGACACGCTCGCCGGGCGCGACGTGCTCGGCCGCGGCAAGACCGGCTCGGGGAAGACCCTCGCGTTCTCCATCCCGATGGCCGCGCGCCTCGGCGGAGCGCTCGCCGGCGGCGCTCGCCGTCACGGTCGCATCCTGGGCCTCGTCCTCGCTCCCACCCGCGAGCTGGCCACGCAGATCAACGCGACGCTCGAGCCCCTCGCCGCCGCCTATGGCTTGAAGACCACCACGATCTTCGGCGGCGTCACCCAGACCCGTCAGGTCGCGGCGCTGAAGGCCGGCGTCGACATCGTGGTGGCCTGCCCCGGCCGACTCGAGGACCTCCTCCAGCAGCGTCATCTCACGCTCGACTCGGTCGAGATCACGGTGATCGACGAGGCCGACCACATGGCCGACCTCGGGTTCCTTCCGGCCGTCACCCGGATCCTGGACAAGACGCCCCGCGATGGCCAGCGACTGCTCTTCAGTGCGACGCTGGACAACGGCGTTGACAAGCTCGTGCGCCGCTTCCTCCAGAACGAGGTGCTCCACTCGGTCGACGAGGCGAACTCGCCCGTCGCCGCCATGACGCACCATGTCTTCCACGTCGAGGGAACCGACGCGAAGAAGGAGCTCGTGCGCACCCTCGCTTCGGGCACGGGCCGCCGGATCCTCTTCATGCGCACCAAGCATCACGCCAAGAAGCTCGCGCAGCAGCTGACGGCCCAGGGGATCCCCGCCGTCGACCTGCACGGCAACCTCTCGCAGCCGCAGCGCGACCGCAACCTCGCCGCGTTCTCGTCGGGGGCCGCACGCGTGCTCGTGGCGACCGACGTCGCGGCGCGCGGCGTGCACGTCGACGAGGTCGAGCTCGTCATCCACGTCGACCCGCCCATGGAGCACAAGGCGTACCTGCACCGCTCGGGCCGCACGGCGCGTGCCGGGGCGGAAGGCTCGGTCGTCACCCTCGTCCTTCCCGGGCAGGAGAAGGACGTCAAGGATCTCCTCCGCAAGGCGGGCGTCGCGGTGACGCCCACCGCCGTGACGGTGGACTCTCCCGCGGTCACGGCCCTCGTGGGCGAGGTGGCGCCGTACGTGACGCCGGCCCCGAAGACGCAGCCGCAGCGCGGCGGCGGACGCAGCCAGGGTGCCAACGCCCAGCGCAAGCGCGCCGCCCGCGAGAACGGCACCGGCACCGGCAGCGGAACGGGCAATGGTCGGGGTCGCGGGGGTCGGAACGACCAGCGCTCCGCCGGTGCGTCCACCGACAACGGTCGCCGTCGTCCGGCGCGGAACGAGCAGACGGCGGGCGGCGCTCGCACCGACCGCGCTCCGCGGCACGCCGACACCGCTCACGGATCCAGCCGTCACGGGGCCTCGGGCGCCGCGGCGTCCGGCGCGCCGTCGGGCAATGCTCGCACCACGGGCCGCCGTGCCAGCCAGCAGGGCGGGAAGCTCATGGTCGGGTCGGTCGTGCGTCAGAACGGCGCCGGCCGCCGCGGCGGGCGCTGACTCAGGCGCGGAACGCCCGCGCCAGGACGAGGGCCATCCGCGCCAGGTCGCGATCGATGCGGAAGCGGGTGAAGCCCTCGCTGACCACGGCGCCGGTGCGTGACGTCACGAACCACGGCGGCTTCGGGAGCACCGATAGCCCGCCGCCGCGCAATGCCGTGCGGATCGAGCGGGGGAAGGGACGGAACGGCCCGCGAACGACCGTGCGCTCGACGTCGTCGAGAAGAAGCGCGTTGTGGACCACGCCGATCCCGCTCGGCGCATCCTCGACCGTCCCGCCGGGGAATGCTCCCCACGTGGCCGTCGGGGTGAGGAAGCCGAAGGCCGTCCAGGCGTTCACGGCCACCGTGCCGTAGCGAAGCTCCGCGATCGCCCGCTCGAATCCGGCTCCGAGCGTGCGCTGGGTCTCCGGCGCGATCAGCACGTTCGCGCCGAGGGTCCCCACGAGCCGTTCGTTGGCGTGGGCGACGGCCGCGTCGAGGAACGCCTGTCCCCCGCCCGGCAGCGAGACGACGCCCAGCACCGGGGAGAAGTACTCCGTCGTCTCCAGCGGCGTGGCCCCCTCGGGGTCGGTCACCACGAGAGCGCGGGTCCCGTCGCCGCACCAGAGGGCATCCGGGTAATCGGCGCGGGCCGCGTCGAGGGCGCGCTCGCTCCGGGGATACCAGACCTCTCGCTGCGGCGAACGATCGTAGGCGGCGCGCAGTTCGCGGAGGAAGTCGTCCCGCTGCGGCCAGTCGGCGCTCAGAAGCACGACCTGCCCGGCGATGCAGTTGTGACCGGAGTTGTGCAGTCGCATCGTCACGACGTGTTCGGCCTGGAAGCGCAGGTCGGCGGCCGACCATTCCCCCGGGACGACGATGATCGGGGAGACCCCGCCGAGCTCGGCCGAGATCGGAACCCGCAGATCGGGGACGATGGCGCGGAACGTCGCCTCCGAACCGGTGATGTGGACGTGCGCGATGGACGGATGGCGCGTCAGGTACGCTCCCACGTCTCCGCCGCCGCGCACGATCCGCAGGAACCCCGGCTCGATGAGCGGGGCGAGCGCCCGTGCGAACACAGGAATCAGCTCGTCCTGCGTCGGATTGACCTTCAGCACGACGGTGCGATTGTGCGCGAGGAGTTCGTACAGGACATCGAGGAAGGGGATCGCGCTCACGTTCCCCGCCCCGAGCACCACGCCGATACCGCCGGTGGTGGTGGGGGTGAGCTGTCCGAGTCCGGCCGTCCGTCGCGCCTGGCCGGGCGTCACACCGGGCCGGAGCCAGACCTCGGTCGAGTAGCCCGAGAGGAGGATCCGGTCGGTGAGGTCGAGCGGGGAGGTGTGGACGACCGTCCGATCTCCCGGGGCACGTCCGAACGTCACGGCGTCCAGCGGACTGCCTCCGGCGGCGAGAGCGCCGAGCGAGCGGGCATAGGCATCGAGGGCGACGAGCGCGGCGTACGGTCCCGAGAGCCACTCCTCGCCGCGTAGCGGATGGCCGGCGTGGAGGCCCTTCGTCGTCGCCGCGGCGTCCGCCCACTCGGCGGCGACGGCGGCGACGGACGCGCGCACGCGTCGAAGGAGGGTTCGGCGCTGACCGAGGGTGAGCAGCGTCCACGTCCGCGCGCCCTTCGCCACCGCGGCGAGGGCGGCGTCGATCTCTTCGCGGCGTTCCAGGGGCAGGGTGTCCGGGGTCACGGCGCTCTCCTTCGCGGCGGTCGTCTCAGCTTACGTCCGGGGCTGCGGCCGCCGTTCGGAGCGGTCACTCGATGTCCGCGCGTCGGAGCCGGTACCGCGCGAGCGGGATCAGGCTCGCCAGCACGAGGGCGGCGGGGACGACGCTGAAGCTCAGGACGATGCCCGCGATCGCCGCCGGCGGCTGCCAGACGAGCATGGCCGCGGTGCGTTCCACGTATCCCGTGGCGGCCAGGACGACCGTGAGCACCGTGGCGCCGAGGGCGAAGCCGGTGGTCTCCCCGGCCGTCCACACGCCGCCGAAAGCTCCGGCGCGCCCGGTCCCGTGTCGAGCGGCGTCGTGACTGATCACGTCGGGCAGCATCGCCATCGGGAGCGACTGCATTCCTGCGTACGCGACGCCGGCGACGGCGACAGACGCGTACAGCCACGCGCCGGGCGCCCAGAGCGCGACGACGGTGGACAGTGCCGCCGCCGCGAACAGCACGCTCGCGGCTGCGAACACCCGCTCCTTGCCGGCCCGTCTCGCCCACGCTCCCCAGGCCGGCGCCGCCAGGAGGGCCGGGGCGATCAACGCGACGAACAGCAACGTCACCGCGTCCTCGGACTGCAGCACCCATGTCGCCAGGTATTGAGCGCCGGCCAGCATGAGCCCGGTCGCCAGTGCCTGCAGCACGAAGGTCGTGAGAAGGGCGCGGAACGGCTGGCTGCGACGGAGTGTCTCCGCGGCCGCCCGGAAGTTGTCGCGCACGCCCCCTCCGGGCGTGGATGCGTCGGCGCCCAGGTGCCGCTCGGCGTGTTCGCCCACGGCTTCGGCGAACAGCTCGGCCCGCTCCGCGGCGCTCGTCCCGGCGGCCGCCATGGCCGATCGCGATCGTTCCGAACGGCCGGCCACCGTCGTGGCGACCAGCATGCCGACGCCGATCACGACACCCGACACCACCCCCATCACGAGGTATCCGGTGGTCGGGTCGCCCGTGACGCGTCGGAGCGCCGGCCCTCCCGCACCGAAGAGCAGGATCGCGAAGGTGAGGACGACCACGCGCCATGTGAGCAGCCGGGTGCGCGCGTCGTAGCGGCCGGTCAGTTCCGCCGGCAGGGCGATGTAGGGGACCTGGAACAGGCTGAACGCGGTGGCGGTGGCCAAAAACGCGACGAACACCCAGATCGCGCCTGCTTCTGGCCCGATCGCCGGAGGCGCCGCGAAGGTGAGGGCGAAAAGCACCGGCAGTGCGCAGGCGCCGACGAGCATCCCTCGGCGCCGGGTACCGCGACGGTGCTTGTCGGTGTCGCTCAGCGCACCCACCACGGGATCGATCACGACGTCCCAGACCTTCGCCGCCGCGACGATGACACCCGCCAACAGCGCGGTCACCCCGAGATTGTCGGTGAGGTAATACGTGAGGACGAGCCCCGGCAGCGTGGCGAAGCCTCCCGTTCCGATGGAACCGGCCGCATAACGGGCCACCGTCCGCCTCGGCAGGGCATCGTCGTCTGCGCTGGTGCCCAGGCCGGCCGGGTGGGGAGGAGCCTCGTCGCTCATGGCGGCCAGCCTAGGGCGTGGGTGTCGCCCGCCGACAGCCCCGAACCCGCGTGCGGGAGGCGTCCCGTGACCCTGTTCCGTCGCAGCGTGCGCGGACGAAAGCCCGACGGTGCGGAAAGGACTCTCGGTCAGATCAGCGAGAGCTCCTTCAGCTTCGCGGCGACGTCGTCGTTGCTGGGCTCGACGTGGTGTGTGGCATCGGGGTAGACGACGACGGGGATGTTGGTGCGGCCGGAGATCTCGCGGGCGACCTCCGCGGCGGCCGGCTCCGCCTCCAGGTCGACGTAGGTGTACTCCACGCCCAGCTCGTCGAGCTGTGCCTTGGTCCGGCGGCAGTCGCGGCACCACTCGGCGCCGAACATCGTGATGGTCTTCTCGGTGGAGGTCATGCCTCTATTCTCGCGCTCTCGGCTCCTCCCCGGCCCTGCGGATGTCGTCGGTGACTCCGCAGGCGGACACGGGGCGTCGAAGACTCAGGTGATCGTGCGACGATAGATCTCTTGCTCCAGCACGCTCCCGGGGGATAGTCATCGATCTGTCGATCATCGTGCCGACGTACAACGAGGCTCCGAACGTCGCGGAGCTCGTGCGTCGTGTCGCCGCAGCGCTGGATGGTGCCGGCGGCGGCGTCCGCACGACCGCGGAGATCATCTTCGTCGACGACAGCACCGACGACACTCCCGAGGTGGTCCGTCTCGTCGCCGAGCAGGCCCCCCTCCCGGTGCGGCTGATCCACCGCACCGTACGCACCGGCGGACTCGGCGGAGCGGTCGTGGAGGGGCTGCGCGCCGCCACCGCCGATGCCTGTCTGGTGATGGACGGCGACCTCCAGCATCCGCCCGAGAAGATCCCCGAGCTGGTCGCCCGCTTCGACGAAGGCGATGTCGACGTCGTCGTCGCGTCGCGGTACGCGGGAGGGGGAACGGCGCACGGGCTGGCCGACCGCACTCGCGTGCTCGTCTCGAAGGCATCCACAGCGATCACGAAGGCGATGTTCCCGGTACGGCTGCGCGATGTCACCGACCCGATGACCGGCTTCTTCCTCGTGTCGCGCGCCGCGGTCGATCTCGACGGGCTGCGCCCGCGCGGGTTCAAGATCCTGCTCGAGATGCTGGTCCGTCGGTCCTTCCGGGTGGCCGAGGTGCCGTTCGACTTCGCCGATCGGCACGCGGGCGAGTCCAAGGCGTCGGTGCGACAGGGCATCCACTTCCTCGCGCAACTGGCCGCCCTCCGGTTCGGCAAGATGTCGCTCTTCGCGATCATCGGTGGCCTCGGCGCCGTGCTCAACGTCGGCATCGTCGCGGCGCTCACCCATTGGGGCGTCGGCTATCTCATCGCCGCGATCGTCGCGGCGGAGGTCACGATCGTCGGGAACTTCCTGCTCATCGAGCGCTTCGTCTTCTCCGACATGCGGGGCCAGGCCTCAGGGGTGTGGTCCCGTTTCGCGAAGTCGTTCGCCTTCAACAACGCCGAGGCGGTGGTGCGGATCCCCATCGTCGCCTTCATGGTCGAGACGGGGCACCTCTCCGCCGTCGTCGCGACCGCGATCACCCTCGTCGTCGCCTTCGTCGTCCGCTTCGTGTTCCACTCGCTCGTCGTCTACGCGCCGCGCAACGCGTCTCCGGCCAGTGCCGGCCGACAGGCCGCCCGCGAGCTCGACGAGCAGGCGGTGCAGCCGGGCGAGCTCTAGCGTCCTTCGTGCGGGCCGTGCGGGGCTGTGACGCACCCGGGAAACACGGAAGGACCGGTCCCCCTCGCGAGCACCGGTGTGGAGCGTGCGGAGGACCGATCCTTCCGATCGGGTGTCGACGGCGCCGAGTGGGGTGAGCCCAGGCGTTGGGGAGGCGGAGAGGGCTGCTGCTCGGCGCCGTCGAGTCTGTGGTGCCGCGCTAGGCCGACAGCGGCTGCGCGGCGAAGGTGTCGCTCGCGCTGCTGGCGGCTTCCAGCGCGCGGCGCAACTGGCTGCTGGAGGTATGGGCGGTGTAGGGGAAGTAGACGACCTCCACCCCGACCTCGGCGAACTCTCGCTCGAGGCGCATGCCCTTCTCCGTGCCACGCCAGTCGTCGCCCTTGAAGAAGTGGGTGAAGCCCACTTCGTGCCAGACGTCCATCTTGTCGGGCACGGTCTCGACGTACACGTGGTCGACGAACCGCAGCGACCGGACGATCGCGACGCGCTCCGACGTCGGGATGAAGGGCTCGATGCCCTTCACCGAACGCAGCATCTCATCGCTCACGACCCCGGCGACGAGAACGTCGCACTGGGACTTGGCGTGCCGAAGCAGATTGAGATGGCCGATGTGAAACAGGTCGAACGCACCCGCGGCATAGCCGATTCGCAGAGTCATTTGCCCCCCAGCAATTGACATGTCGACGACCTGAATCGTCGATTCCCCCAGAGAATCCTTCGAACCCCTTCGAAGGACGAACGCGACGGCCCCCGCCGACGCGCAGGTTCAGCATAGCGTGAAAATGCCCCGCCCTGCGCATGTGAGTTCTCTCATGTGCGGGAGAACGGCTCGGAAGGCACTCATCGAAGCTGTGTCGGACTCAGTTCCCGCCGTCGCGCCGACGGTACTCCGCGTAGTCGAATCCGAGGGCGCCGGCGACCATGCCGGCCCCCCGCCACTGCGCCCGAGCCCCTCGCGCGCGGTGGACGACGGAGCGCGTCAGCACCCCCACGCCGCGCCGCAGCGTGCCGGCCGCCACGCGGGCGATGCCCGCGCCGAGCCAGCGCAGCCGCGTGAGGACCCCCGGGCGGACCACGAGGTCGGTGCGCGTCGAACTGATCCCCACGCGATACGCGCGGCGCAGCACCCAGCGCGGTGTCAGGCGGTCGGCCGCGACGTCGTCGAAGACGAGCGCGTCGGGCGCGGCGACGATCCTTCCTCCCGCGGCCACCAGCTGCTTCGTGAAGAGGATGTCCTCACCTCCGCTGAGGCCGAAGCGCGGATCGAAGCGAAGGCCGCTGCGGCGGACAGCGTCCAGGTCGAGCAGCAGATTGTTGGTGGGAGCGGCCGGTTGCGAGGCGCCGGCGGGGAACGCGACACGGCGGAAGAACCCGCCGGCGTGGATCCAGGGATCGTCGAAGCCCTCGGGGAAGCGGGACTCGACGCGCCCGGAGACGGCGGCCGCCCCCGTGGCGCGCCACGTCTCGACCAGTCGCGCCAGCCAGTGGGCGTCTGGCCTCTCGTCGTCGTCGATGAAGACGAGAGCGCGCGCATCGCCGGCCTCGTCGAGCGCGCGGTTGCGGACCGCGGCCAGACCCCGCGACGGCTCGCGCACGTAGCGAGCGCCGTGGGCCGCGGCGACATCGGCTGCGGAACCGGCGGGGTCGTTGTCGATGACGCAGACCGACACGGCGGCATCGTCGGGACGGGCCTGCTCCGCGAGATCGGCCAGGAGCGTGGCGAGGAGGACGGGCCGACGGAACGTCGGGACCGCGATCACGATGCGGTCGGTCATGCGGTGCGCGCCCCTCGTCGCCGTGCCCGCGCGGCGCGGCGATAGGCCTCGGCGTGGGCGGTCCCCGTCGCCGCCCAGCCGCGCTGCGACAGGTCGGGCGACGTCCCCTGGTCGCCCGTGCGTACCGCGTCGAGCGCGCGCCCGATGTCGTCGGCGCTCAGCGTGCCCTCGAAGGTGTGCACCCATCCCGGTCCGACCTCCGCCGCGAGGGCGCGGTTGACCTCGTTGTCGGGCACGAGCACGGGGCGATCGAGGGAGAGCGCGGCGAGCACGGTGCCGGAGTTGTGCATGTGGACGTACGGGAGCACGACCAGCGACGCGGCCGTGACGGCCCGCGCGTAGTCCGCTTCCGTGAGGTACTCCAGCTGCAGCTCGATGCCCGGGGTCGTCGCGGCGAGCCGGCGCACCTCCGCGTCCATCTCCTCGGTGGTGGGTCGGCCGGAGATCGCGAGAGTGGCCTCCGGCCGCCGCGCGCGCAGATCGGCGAAGGCGGCGATGAGCGCTTCGACGCCCTTGTACCGGCGGACCAGCCCGACGAAGGCGAGGCGGTCGGGCACGCGCTCGGAACGCTCCATGCCGGCGAACCAGTCGACGTAGTGGCCGTGCGGTACCACGGCGACCGTCCCCGGAACCTCCGTCTGGTCGTTGAGCGCGATGCTGACGGCGGCCCGTCGTCGCACCGACTCCAGCATCCGGCGGTCCCAGCCGCTGATCCCGGAGGGGAGCTCGAGGTTGTGGACGGTGCGCACGATGGCGGTGCGAGTCAGCCGCAGTTTCCACAGCAGCGCCTGCATCCGCGCACGGCGGACCAGGCGGTGCACGGGCGTCCGTCCCTCCAGGAACACCTCCGGCCAATGGAAGTGCAGCACGTCGAGGCGGCCGAGCAAGGCGCCGGGCCACGAGAAGCGGAGGTGCTCGATCCCCTCCGCCTGCTCCAGGGCCTCGTCGAGCATGTGGATGTACGGGTTCGATGTGACCCGCGGCTTCCGGAACGACTGCATGACGCGCAGATGTCCACCGTTCATTGGCTCCCCTTCCGACGACGGTGATTCGCGCGACCCAGACTATGCCCGCCCCGCCGAGGTCGCGGACGCCGCGGACGCCTCGTCATATGATTCGTCTGTGCGCCGCTCATGACGAGGGACGGGGCACCGGGAGGGGGAACCGTTTTGTCGATCGTCGATTCTTACCGAGCGCTCGCCGCGGCGCAGAAGGGGCACGCGCGCGGCGCGCCGGCCTACTCGGTCTACGTGAACCGCCGCATGGGCCGCTTCTTCGCGGCGGTCGCGCACCGTCTCGGTTTGACGCCGAACCAGGCCTCGGCCATCAGTGCCGTCCACACCTTTCTCGCGATCGGGTTGATCGCGGCCGCGCCCGTCGAGGCATGGACAGGGTTCGTCGCCGCCGCGCTCCTCGCCCTGGGGTACGCGTGGGATTCCGCCGACGGACAGCTGGCCCGGCTCCGCGGGGGCGGCACGGTCCAGGGCGAGTGGCTGGATCACTTCATCGATGCGCTCAAGCTGTCCTCGCTGCACCTGGCTGTGCTCGTGGGCCTGTACCGAGCGATCCCGGACCAGCCCGTGCTGCTGCTCATCCCGCTCGTGTTCTCCATCGCGTCGTCGACCGGGTTCGCCGGGATGCTCCTCAACGACCTCCTCAAGAGCACGCGGGGCGTCGCCTCGACGCATCAGCGCGGCGGCGGCACCCTCGGACGCTCCGTCCTCCTGCTTCCGACGGACTTCGGACTCGTCTGCCTCGTCTTCGTGTTCTGGGGCTGGCCGCCGCTCTTCCTCGTCTTCTACGGCCTGCTCGCTCTCGTGGCCGTGCTGTTCCTGGCCGCCGCGGCGGTCAAGTGGTCTCGGGAGATGCGCGCGATCGGCACGGACGGATCGTCGTGACCTCCGCCGCGCTCATCGTCGTCAACTACGGATCCAGCGCGCTCCTGGAGCGCAACCTCGTGCCGCTGGCGGAGTCCGCACCCTGGCTGCGCGTGCACGTCGTGGACTGCTTCCGCGATCCGGCCGAGCAGGCTGCGGTGCGTGCCCTCGCCGAGGAGCACGGCTGGCAGACGCTGCTGCTGGAACGCAATCTCGGGTTCGGCGGCGGGGTCAACCGCGGCGCCGATGCGGCGATCGCCGACGGCGCCGAGGTGATCCTCGTGCTCAATCCCGATGCCACGCTGCCGGCCGCGTCGGCCCGCGCGCTCGTCGATGCTGCCGCGACCGACCCCGAGACGCTCGTCTCGCCGGTGGTGCTGCGGCCCGACGGCAGCATCTGGAGCGGGGGCATGGACCTCCACCTCGACGATGGTTCGCTCTCCGGCATCCGCTTCCGCGAGCGCAACGGCGATCGCCCGCGCCGCATGTGGGTCTCCGGAGCGTGCTTCGCGATCTCCGCCGCCCTCTGGCGTCGCGTCGGCGGATTCGACGAGGACTTCTTCCTCTACTGGGAGGACGTCGACCTCTCGCACCGCATCCTCGATGCGGGGGGACGCCTCGTCATCGACGACACGATCACCGCGGTCCACGACGAGGGCGGCACGCAGCAGTCGGTCGACCCCGGTCGCGCCCGGTCGGAGCTGTTCTACTACTACAACATCCGCAATCGGCTCCTGTACGCCGCCCGGCACCTCGACGCGGAGACGTACCGGCAGTGGCGACGCTCCACGCTGCGGGTCTCCTACGGCACGCTCCTGGGCGGTGGCCGTCGCCAGCTCGTGCGGTCGATCGCGCCGTGGCGGGCGCTCGCGCGCGGGATGCGCGACGGGCTGCGCGGAAAGGTGGGACCGTGAAGCGCCCCGGAGTCGTGGCCGTCACACGGCCCTACCATGGGCTGGGAAACCGCGTGCGCGTCGTGCTGTCGGCGCAGCTGCTGGCCGAACAGACCGGCCGCTCGTTCGCGTACGTGTGGCCGACCGGGCGCCCGTTCGGAGCGCGGATGGACCAGCTGTGGCACACCGAGCGGCAGCGGATCTCGCGCGCCCGGTCGATCCTGCTCTCCCGTGCCCACCCCTACCGAGACGCCGGACTGGAGTGGATCCCGGAGGCGACCGACGACGACCTCTGGCAGATCCGCACCTCGCAGCCGCTGGCGCTTCCCGAGGGGATCGACGCGTGGCATCCCCTCCTGCGGGAGCTTCGTCCCGTGCCCGAGGTGGCCGATCGTGTGCACCGGGTCTTCGACGACCATTTCCGGGGTGCGCCGTACGTCGGCGTCATGGTGCGCACGCATGCCGTGTCGCACGAGAACACGCTGCGCGAGTCTCCGATCGAGTGGTACCTGGACCGCCTGTCCGAGATCCGACGCGAGCACGGGCCCGTGCCCTTCTTCGTCTCGGCCGACACGGTGGCGGCGCAGGAGCGGATCCAAGCCGCCTTCCCCGGCACGGTGGGCCTCGGAGACAAGGGCGCGTACAACAGCCTGGGTGCGCTGCGGCTGTCGCTCGTGGATCTCTATCTCCTGGCGAGCTCGGCGCACATCGTCGGGCCGCACTACTCGAGCTTCCCGGAGCTCGCGCTCTACCTGGCGGGTCCCGCCATCCGCTTGGAGACGTCGCGAAGTCCAGAGGACACGCGATTGCGCGCTACCGACGAGCTCACGCAGGTGGAGGACCCCACCCGCCCGTCGGAAAGAAAACGCGCAAACTCCTAGGCGATTCGCGCAAGCGTGTGGTAGATTCCCGACTCTGGGGAATAAGAGGTCGAACCTGTCCTCGGCGAGTGGGATCGCCGAACAAGGAATGACAGGCGATCTCGTTTGGGGACTGGGGAGTCTCGTCAATGGGGGAACGACGTTACACGCGCCATATCGGCGCCGTCATCGCACTTGCGTCCGTGATCGCGCTGTCTGCGTGCTCCGGAATCGCGGCGGAGACCGGCGCCGCCGGCAACGCCAGCGCGGCGCCGACGGCTGACGGCACACAGAACACCACGCCCGCACCGACCGAGACGGTGCCCGCTCCGAACGGCGGGTCCATCGACGAGGTCGAGAAGTCGGGCGGCAAGGTCGAGACCACCAAGGTCGGCCTGAAGGACGAAGCCGACGTCGGGGGTGACGTCACCGCGCGGATCACCAAGATCCGCTCGCTGGATGTCACCGCTCAGACGCCGGGCGAGATCTCCGGTCCGGCCGTGGCCGTCGACGTCTCGCTCACCAACGGCGGCGCGAAGCCCATCGACATCGCCACCGCGATGGTCGGCCTCACCGCCGACGGCGACGTCTTCGGCCAGCCGACGACCTCTGAGCCTTACGCGCCCTTCGCCGGCGAACTCGCCGCGGGAGACACCGCTGAAGCGACGTACGTCTTCCTTCTTCCCGAGAAGTCCCGCAAGGACTTCGTCGTGAGCATCCAATACGTGGCAGGCGCGACGATCGCGCTGTTCGCCGAACAGAACTGAGAACAAGGATCCCCCCGATGAACATCACCGAGAAGATCTGGCGCAGCGTCGCCGTCCTCGCCGCCGCGGCCGTCGTGGCCGCCGGCGCTGTCGTCGGCGGCGGTGCCGCCGTGGCCGCCGACGGCGACCTGAGCGGCGTCGCGCCCATCGAACAGCGCAACGCCAAGACGGTCACCGCCGACGCGCTGCCCACCGTGCAGCTGGACTCCGGCATCGTCTGGACGCAGGTCATGAACGGGAACACCGTCTACGCGGGCGGCAGCTTCTCGCAGACCCGTCCCGCCGGTGCCGCTCCGGGCACCAACCTGACGGCCCGCTCGAACCTGCTGGCCTACGACGTGCGCACGGGCAACCTGCTGCCCTTCGCTCCCGACATCAAGGGCACCGTCAAGGCGCTCGCGCTCTCGCCCGACGGGCGCACCCTCTACGTCGGCGGCAGCTTCCAGAAGGTCGGCGACGCCACGCGCTTCAACGTCGCGGCGTTCGACACCGCCACCGGTCAGCTCTCCAACACGTTCAAGCCGGCCATCGGCGGATCGTTCGTCAATGCGATCGTCGCCACCGACACCGCCGTCTACTTCGGCGGCCTGATCGGCGCCGCCGGCGGCATCTCGCGACAGAACCTCGCCGCGGTGAGCGCCTCCAACGGAGCGGTCCTGGGCTGGGCGCCCACCACCGACCTGCAGGTCGACTCGATGGTCCTGGCCCCCGGCGGCGGCAAGCTGATCGCCGCGGGTCGCTTCGCCAACGTCAACGGCTCGCTCCAGCGCGGACTCGCCGCACTCGACCTCACCAGCGGCGCTCTCCTGCCGTGGGCGGTGACCAACACGGTCAAGAACGGTCGCAACGACGGATCCGGAAGCTCCGGCAAGGCGGGTATCTGGGCCATCTCCGCCGACTCCAAGAACGTCTACGGCACCGGGTGGGTCTTCTCCGACGTCGCCACAGGCAACCTGGAGGGTCTCTTCGCCGCCGACGGCCAGACCGGTGACGTGGCGTGGATCGCCGACTGCCACGGTGACCACTACGGCGTCTTCTCCGACGGCACCAACGTCTACAGCACGGGTCACGAGCACGAGTGCACGACGGCCGGAGGCCTTCCGCAGGGCGACGGGACGCTGCGTCACGCGACCGTCTACACGGCCGAGCGTAAGGGCACGCTGACCCGCTCGCCCTACGTCAACAACATCTACGCCGACTGGAGCGGGTATCCCGCACCGGCCGCCGTCAACTGGTTCCCCGAGTGGCTCACCGGCACCGCGTCCGGCATGGGCCAGGCCGGCTGGACCATCACGGGCAACGACGACTACGTGGTCTTCGGTGGCGAGTTCATCGGCGTCAACAACCAGAGGCAGCAGGGTCTCGTGCGATTCGCGCGCAAGCCCGCCAGCGGTGCCAAGCAGGGACCGCGCCTCTCCGGTGCGGACTGGGCGCCCACCAGCACCAAGTCGCTGTTCCCCGGCACGCTGTCGGTGAGCATCGGCTCCAACTGGGACCGCGATGACCGCGACCTCACCTACGAGCTGTGGGAGCAGGGCGCCAGCGCCCCGGCGGCCACCGTCACCAAGGCGTCCACCTTCTGGAACCTGCCGGGTGTCTCTCTGACGGCCACGGGTCTCACTGCGGGAACCACGCACACGTACCGCGTCGTGGTCCGCGACGGCGACGGCAACTCCGTGACGAGCTCGGAGATCACCGGCACCGTGACCAACAACCTGCCCTCGGCGTACGCCGACCAGGTGCTGGCGACGTCCCCGTCGATCTACTGGCGCTTCACCCCGTCCAGCTTCACGGCGGACTGGGCCGGCAGCCGCGACGCCGTGGCGGGAACGGGCGTCACGAGCGTGAACGGCTCCGCGATCCCCGGCGAGACCGGTGCCGCGCAGTTCAACGGATCGCAGAGCGGCACGGCGTCGACCGCGACCACCGTCCCGACCACCGCCCGCTTCAGCGTGGAGCTGTGGTTCAAAGCGGCCCCGGGTAACTCGGGCAAGCTGATCGGGTACGGAAGCTCCCGCACGGGTGACTCCGGTTCCTACGACCGTCACGTCTACCTCACCGACAACGGCCGCATCGTCTTCGGTGTCTATCCGAACGCGGTCCGCACCGTGATGTCGCCGAGCAACAAGTCGTACGCCGACAACCAGTGGCACCACGTGGTGGCCACCCAGGGGACCGGGGGCATGGCCCTCTACCTCGACGGTCAGTTGAGCGCATCCGACGCCTCGGTCACGACCGCCCAGGACTACACCGGGTATTGGCGCATCGGCGGCGACAACCTCAACGGGTGGCCGAACCAGCCGTCGAACAACCGCTATTACACGGGACAGCTCGACGAGGTCGCCGTCTACGGCGCGGCGCTCACGGCCCAGCAGGTCGCGCAGCACTACGCGGTCGGCACCGGTGCCGGTGTTCCCACCGCCTCGTTCCAGGTGACCGGCACCGACCTCAGCCGGTCGTTCGACGCCTCGGCCTCGACGGCGGCGAGCGGTCAGAGCATCAGCTCCTACACGTGGGACTTCGGCGACGGCACCCCGTCCGCCTCCGGCGTGACCGCCACGCACACCTACGCGACGCCGGGCACCTACACGGTCACGCTCAAGGTCACCGACAACCGCGGGCTGGTCTCGACCCAGACCGCGACCGTCACCGCGACGCCTCCGCACCAGGCACCCACCGCGATGATCGCGCACACCGAGAGCGGCCTCACGGCATCGTTCGACGGCTCGGGCTCGACCGCGATGACCGGGTCCACGGTCGAGGGCTACGCATGGGACTTCGGCGACGGAGCCACTTCGACCGCGGTCTCGCCCACGCACCGCTACGACGCGGCCGGCACCTACACCGTGTCCCTCATCGTGACCGATGAGACCGGCGCGCACAGCACGGCGGCGACCGCGCAGGTGACCGTGACCCATGCCGATCCGGTGGCGGCGTTCGACGTGACCGCGGCGGGCCCGTCGG
This sequence comes from Microbacterium sp. TNHR37B, assembly GCF_001620065.1. Classification (GTDB taxonomy): domain Bacteria; phylum Actinomycetota; class Actinomycetes; order Actinomycetales; family Microbacteriaceae; genus Microbacterium. Next base: position 709,562 of record NZ_LQGV01000003.1, on the reverse strand, counting down.
TGTCGACCGATGCGAGCGGCTCGTCCGCGTCGGACGGTGCGACGCTCTCCTACTCGTGGAACTGGGGCGACGGGAGCCCGGCCGGTACCGGCAAGACCGCGACCCACACCTACGCACAGGCCGGCACCTACGCGGTCACCCTGACGGTCACCGACAGCCTCGGCTCGACCGCGACGGTGAGCCATGACGTGCAGGTGTTCGCCGAGGTGTTCCTCGCTCGCGACACGTTCGACCGCACCGTCGCCAGCGGCTGGGGCACGGCCGACGTCGGCGGCAGCTGGTCGGGCGCCACGGGCTTCTCGGTCGCCGACGGCGCCGGCAAGATCTCGGTCGGCAAGTCGCAGACCCGCCGGATCTCGCTGCCTGACCCGCAGACCAACGCGTTCGACATGTCGCTCGTCTTCTCGTCCGACAAGGTCGCCGACGGCGGTGGCATCCACTTCAACGTCGTCGGGCACCAGGACGCGACGGGTGAGTACCGGGCGAAGCTGCGGATCTCCGCGGCCGGTGCGGTCACCGTGAACCTGGCGACCGTCATCGGCTCGACCGAGACCTTGATCGCGGCCAAGACGCTCACGGGCTACACCTACACGGCCGGCGCGAAGCTGAACGTCCGCTTCCTCGTGGAGCAGCCGACCGCATCGCGTACCGACCTCAAGGTCAAGGTGTGGCCGGTGGGCTCGAGCGAGCCGACCGACTGGACCACGACGGCCTCGAACACGGAGAACACGCTGCAGGGTGCCGGATCGTTCGGCGTCGGAGCCTACGGCACCGGCACCATCACCAACGGACCCGTGACGGTGTCGGTCGATGACCTCGTCGTCCGCGGCACCGCCGTCGCTCCGCACGCGGCACCCGTCGCCAAGATCGCCGCGATGGCCGACGGCCTGACCGCCTCGTTCGACGGCACCGAGTCGTCGGCCTCGGATGGGGCGACCATCACGGGGTACTCGTGGAACTTCGGCGACGGCAAGACCTCGACGGCGGCGAAGCCCTCCCACACGTACGATGCGGCAGGCACCTACGCGGTGACGCTCACGGTCACCGATAGTGCGGGGGCCACCAGCACGCCCGTGTCGACCAACATCGTCGTCGAGCACGCACGGCCCGTCGCGAAGCTGACGACGGCCGCCGCGGGGCTCACGGTCACCGTCGACGGCGGAGACTCCACCGCCTCCGACGGGGCGACGCTCACGTACAGCTGGACCTGGGGCGACGGTTCGTCGGCCTCGACCGGTCGTACCGCGTCGCACAGCTACGCCGCGTCGGGCCAGTACGACGTCACCCTGACCGTCACCGACAGTCTGGGGGCGACCGCGTCGGCGACCAAGAGCGTGACGGTGTCCAACGACTCGTTCGTCGCACGAGACGACTTCGAGCGGACCGTCGCCACCGGGTGGGGAACCGCGATCGACGGCGGCGCCTGGAGCGGCACCACCGGGCTCTCGGTCGCCGACGGCGCAGGCCTGCTGACGGTCGGCAAGTCGCAGACGCGGACGGCCACGCTCTCGGACGTCTCCGCACGTGATCTCGACGCCCGTCTGACGTTCTCGACCGACAAGGTGGCCGACGGCGGCGGACTCCACCTCAACTACGCGGTGCACAAGAACGGCAGCAACGAGCTGCGTGCGAAGCTCCGGATCTCGTCGGCGGGTGTCGTCGCGGTCGGCGTTGCGAAGGTCGTCGACGGCACGGAGACGCTGATCGCCAACCGCAACCTCACCGGGTACACCCACACTGCGGGCGCCAAGCTCAACGTGCGCTTCCAGACGACCTCGGCCGACGGCACCACGACGCTGCGCGTCAAGGTGTGGGCAGCGGGCACCGACGAGCCCACCGCCTGGTGGGTCACCGGCACGGACACGACCGCCGCTCTGCAGAGCGCGGGCCAGATCGCGGTCAGCAGCTACGTTGCCGGCACTGCCACCAACGGTCCGGTCGTCGTCTCGGTGTACGAACTCTCCGCCAAGTAAGCGGCACGCATCACGCATCGGCCCCCGAGGCGGTTCCGAGAGGAACCCCCGGGGGCCGATGGCGTGAGACGCCGTCCTCTCGCCGGCGTGAACCTCAGGTGCGCCCCGGTCGGCGAAGCTCGCGTGGGTCGATCTCGCCGTCCGGAGTCTGCAGCACCCAGACGCGATCTGCGGCGCCTGTGGGGAGGAGAGCCGTGAGCCACTCCGCGACCACATCCACCAGGGCCTCCTGCAGGTCGGCCCGCGTCCACCCCGATGGCCGGTCCGGGACCGGAGGCTCCCACCCGGACTCGGTCCAGACGACGTCCACCAGCTGTCGCTCGTCGCCGAGCCGCTGCTGAGTGACGAAAACCGACTCGCCCTCGAACCGCGCCCAGACGTCGAACGGGCCTTCCGCGTCGTCGTCCACGAACAGATCGAGCACGATCTCCTCGATGTCCGCCTCGGCGGCCGCGCGCGAGATCAACCCGAGCCGCCGGAGGGTCTCCGCCTCGGTCGACTCCAGGACGGAGCGCAGCGCATCACGGTACTCGCGGACATCCATCCGCTCAGGATACGGGGCGCGCGATAGGCCCTAGCGCGTCGCCGTCCGCCGCGGGGCCACCCATCCGAGGGCTCGGTCCACGCCGCGGGTGAGCGGGCGCGGGGCGCGGAACAGCCAGCACACCGGGATCCGTTCCTTCGCGGCGGCGAGGAGGGTTCCCACCACGAGGGCCGCCACGAGATTGATCGCGGCGACGAGCAGCGGCGGGAGCACGCCCAGCAGGGCCTCGGAGATCAGGGCCATGACCGGGAAGTGGCTCACGTAGTACACGAGCGAGGAGCGCCCGGCGAAGCGCAGCGCCCCCAGTCGTCGTCGTCCTCGTTCGAGGGAGCCGTACAGGGCGGCGAGGAAGAGGCTCCCCGCCAGACTGAAGGGGGCTCCCCAGACCGCGTACTGGAGCGGATCGGTCCACAGCGCGGCGGCGATCCCGAAGCCCGCCGCAGCGACGGCCAGCGGAGCCGCCACCCGCCACTGCGTCAGGGTGTCCAGGACCCCGCGACGCCGGGCGAGCCACGCGCCGGCGAAGAAGAACACCGCGAAGTAGGCCATTCGCTGCTCCGTGGTGCCGTAGGGCAGCACGAGGCCGAGCACCGCGGCGCCTGCGACTGGCACCCACCCCGGAAGCCTGCGGAACGCCGGGGCGATGAGGTAGTAGACGCCGATGAAGAACAGGAACCACAGGTACGACGTGGCGTACCACGCGCGCCAGTGCCACCACGGCATGCCCTCGATGTCGAGGAAGGTCGCCTTCGCGATCAGCACCCACACCACGTAGGGCCACAGGATCATCGCGAACTTGCCCGCGTAGTAGGTCGGCAGCGGCTTGCTCAGCGACTTCGCGAGGAGCATGCCGGACAGGAGCATGAGTGTGGGCATGCGGAACGGCAGGAAGAAGGCGTTCACGGCGCGGATGGCGTCGGGCATCTCGGCGCCGTACATCTCCGGCACGGCGCTGGCGTGCCACAGCAGAAGGAGCAGGATCGCCGTTCCGCGGACGGAGTCCATCCAGTGGATACGGCCCCCCGGCGATGCGCCCGTCGATCGTCCACCCGGTGTCATGGCATCCCCCTTGCCCGTCACTTCTTGCGGTTCAGCATCAGTCGGGCGAACCACACGAGGGTGGCCGCATCCTTTCGGAACAGCGGGAACACGAGGAAGAACGCCGCGGCCAGCAGCCCCGCCACTCCTCCGATCGCGAGCTGGGCGACGGGCACGAGCCCGCCCGCCGCGAAGACCCCCGCGGCGGCGGCCGCGAAAGCGGCGGCCAGGCACACGGCGAGGATCCGCGCGGCGCCCGCGTAGAGCTCCCGCACCGGCATGGGGGTGAGTCGTGACAGCCACCAGAGCGAGATCGGCCACGACAACGCGGGCGCGATCGCGAACCCGGCCGCCACCCCCACGACGCCGAAGAACGAACCGGTCACGAGGCAGACGACCTTGATCGCCAGGCTCACCATCGTGTAGCGGAACAGCTGTGCGGTGAGGCCACGCGAGACGTACACCCAGTAGCCGATCATCGAGATGTTCGAGAGCATCGCGGCGATCGCGAAGAGGCAGAGGATGGGGGCGGCCTCGAGCCAGCGCGGCCCGAGCATGACCGCGACGACGGGGGTCGAGAGCGCGGCGAGCACGGCCAGGGCGATGCCGATGCCGTAGCCGAGCGCCAGCTGTCCGGCCACGACGTAGCGCTCGAAGCGCGGCTGATCCCCCTGTACCCGTGCGAACACCGGCTGGGCGACGCTGTTGATGGGTGCGCGCACTTGGTTGAGGGGGGTCATGACCAGCTGGAACGCGCGGTTGTACAGACCGAGCGCGGCCGTACCGAAGCGCGCACCGACCAAGACGGTGTCCAGCTGCGAGCCCGCGTACATGAGGAGGTTGGTGGCCACGAGGTTCCACCCGAAGCCGATGAAGCCGCGGATGCTCTCGGTGCGGTCGGGAAGTCGCGGCCACCAGCGCGCGAGCACCATGGCCCCGGCCATCCCCACGGCGGCGACGATCAGCTGCTGGAGCACCAGCGCCCAGTACCCGAGGCCGCCGAGGGCGGCGGGGATCGCGATCCCCAGTCCGATCACCGCGGCGGCGATGTCGACGACCGCGATCGCCTTGAACCGTAGGGCTCGGAGCAGACTCGCGCGGTGCTGCGTCGCCAGGCCGTTGAGGATGAACAGCAGCGACAGGCACTGCACCATCGCCTGGATCTGCGGCAGGCCGGTGATCCAGGTCGCCGGCCACGACACGAAGAAGACGATGACGCACAGGGTGGCGCCGATGGCCGCGTTGAGCCAGAAGAGGTTGTCGCGCTGTCCGCGGCTGAGCGTCGGCGCCTGGATCGAGGCGGCGGTGAGGCCGAAGTCGCGGAAGATCTCGCCGGCGCCCACGATGACGAGCACGATCGCGAGCAGGCCGTAGTCGTCCGGCGTGAGCAGGCGCGACAGGATCGCGACCGAGGCGAGCTGCAGGAGGATCTTGACGCCCTGCGCGCCCAGCGTGAAGAACATGCCTCGCGCAGCGGACTGCGCGAGCGTGCCGCTCATCGCCCGGCCTTGAGCGCCGTCCGCACGCGCCGGAAGGTGCCGCGTGCAGTGCGGACCGCGGTGCGCGGAGCGGAGAGCGTCAGACGCAGCAGCCCATAGCCGCGGTAGCGCGGCGCCGGGCGTCCCGCCAGACGCGAACCCAGCAGGCGCGCGAAGAGGAACGTGCGCCTGCTCGCCTGCAGCGGCTGCGCCGACACGAGAGCGGGCGGATCGAGGGGTCTCAGCTGCAGGAACCCCGCTTCCTCGGCCGCGAGAACCGCGGCCAGCCCACGGGGCGTGCGCGCGATGAGGGCGCTCTGCCCGGCTCCCTCATCGAAGACGGGATAGCCGCGCTCGTCGGTTTCCCACGAGTCGGCCGCCACGACGTCGGCCGACTCGCCGATGCCGTCGGGGCAGATCTTGCACCGCCACTGGGTCGCGGGGCCAAGCGTGGAGCCCCAGGAGTTCTCGTAATCCGTGCTCACCTCCCCGCCGTCGAACGCGGCGACGAAGCGCCCCGGCCATCCGTCGCCGCGATAGCGCAGTGACGTGACCTCGCTGATCTCGGGGCCGCCGAGGTCGCGGACGAGCTTCTCCGTCGCGGACTGGTTCGGTGTGCCCGCGCAGAAGAAGGAGAGCAGGAGAGGAGCGTCGTCGGTGAGCCGGGCGGCGCGCAGAGCGCTCACCTCGCACGGCTTGCCCGTGACCGCGGTGGGCGCCTCCAGGATGGCCGGATCGCCCGCGACGGCGACCGGCGCGTATCGCGATCCCGCCGAGGCGAGGGCCTGCGCCTTGGTCGTGATCGTCACCGGCACTGTGCGGGACGGCGCCGCGGGCGACGCGGTGGCCGAGACGATCCGCGCGTCGACGTCGCGACTCACCAGCCACTGATGGAGCGCCGTCAGTGCGCCCCCGCTGGAGCCGCGGAAGCGCGCCTCCTCGTCGGTGGCCGACGCGACCCACATGCCGAAGTACGAGCCCAGCAGCGGGTGGCGTTGCGCCCCCTCCGGGCGCTGCGCATCCATCCGCCGCCCGGGGCACGCGCGATCGAAGATCGTCGCGGCGCCGTCGAGCTCGGCGGGGACGCCGGCTTCGACCGGGCGCAGATACCCCGTCGCCTCCGACATCTCGAGCCCGCGGTCGAGCAGCGTGCACAGACCGCAGCCGGAACAGGCGTCCGCCGCCACGACGGAGCGGACCCGGTCGCGCAGCGCGGTCACAGCAGGGCTCGCAGATCGCTCTCGATCGCCGTGATCGCCTCACGGCCGCGATCTCGGGCGGCCTCGGCGTCCGCGGTGAGGGACGGGCCGGTCGCCGTCGCCACCACCTGGGCGGCCAGGGCGTCCGGTTCGCCGAGCGCGTGGACGTGCGGCCACCCGATCTCGTCGAAGAGAGGCTTGAACTTCCGCGAGTACGAGATCGCGATGGCCGGCGTTCCCGTCGACACCGCGTTGAGGCACGCGTGCATGCGGGATCCGATCACCACGGCGGAGCCGGCGATCGTCTCGCGGACGTCGTCGAGGTCGGTCGGAACGTGGAGGTCGATGCGTCCGTCGTACTCGTCCGCGAGCATGCGCGACACCGGCACGTCGTTGTCGTGATCGGCTGAATCGAGGACGTGCGGGAGGAGCGTCACGCCGCGGCCGGCATCGAGGAGGCCCGCGATCGTCGCCCGGACGAACCGCTGGTACCGCTCGCTGTCGACGTGACTGTTGGGCTTCCACAACAGCCCCGACACGTTCAGCAGGACGTCGTGGCCCGTGCTCGGCGTCGGCTGGTCGATGCCGAAGACGAGATCGCTCGCGAGGCGATCGACGGGGCGGCCGAGCTCACGCGCGGCGGCCACGCTCGCGGGGTCGCGCGCATAGACGAGCGACGAACGGCGCATGTTCCGCCGAGCGGCGAGACGCCCCGTGCGGCTTCCGAAGGGACCGATGGTCTGGGGTGCCAGCACCGTGGGCACACCGGCCTGCTGGGCGAACTCGTACAGCATCGACATCTTCAGGTGCCGGTCCAGGCCGTAGATGTCGGCGAAGCTGTCGCCCGACCGGGTGTCCCACACCAGGTCGAAGGAACGCAGCCACGTCATCATGCCGTGCTCGCGCAGCACCCGTTCGCGGATCAGCGAGCGCTTGCGGCCGAAACGGAGCTGCTCGGGCCGGTGCCCGAAGTCGACGAACTCGACCTCGACATCGGGCCAGACGCGGCGCAACAGGTCGCGAGAACCCCGCGCCAGCGCCCGTACCCCCAGATTCGTCGACGCGTCACTCGCCCATAGAACAACTGCCCGCACTGATGGCCTCCCCCTGGCTCGGTGCATGGTGAGGTCCTATTCTACGGTTCAATTCCCTGCGCCGCATCGCTACGATGCCTAGAGCGATCCTCATGCCGGGGAAGGGGGGCGATGGTGGGCGATCCGCTTCGCCTGCTGGCGCTGCTCCTCATCGGACTCAATGTCCTGCTGGCCCTCTGGCTGCTGTTCCGCCGCGACGCCCGATGGGCGGTCGTGCTGTGGACGATAGCGCTGTTCTTCGCGCCGGTCTACGTCAACGTCTCGGTGCAGGGAGTCGCGCTGACCGTCCTCGATGTCGTCACGATGGTCGCCATCGTCGGATGCTGGCCCTCGGTGCGGCTGCGCTGGTCGGTCGTGGACACCCTCGCCGTCGCCGCGTTCGGGGCGATCGTCGTCGGCCTGCTGTTCGGCGGCGTCTGGGGACACGTGCAGTACACGGTGTTCTCCTGGCTCCTGCCTTATATATGGGGCAGGATCGCGATCGCCGCCGTCGGGTCCGAGTTCGTGGTCTCGTGCATCTCGGTCATCGCCGTCGTGGCGGCCGCACTGGCGATCATCGAATTCGCCACCGGGGTCAACATCTTCGTCCTCATCCCCGGCGTGTCCGGCGCGATGTGGACCAACCTCCAGTACCGCGGCGGCCTGTTGCGGGCGGAGGGAGCGTTCGGGCACTCCATCTCCCTGGGGTCCAGCCTCGCGATCTCGAGCGCGTTCGTTCTGGTCACGACCTGGCGGTGGTGGTGGAAGGCCGGTGCCCTCGCGATCGTCACGACCGCGATCGTGATGACCCTCAGCCGTATCGGTCTCGTCGGGCTTCTCCTCGTGATCGCCCTCTCCGTGGTGTTCCTCGGCCGCTACATCCGCATCGGGCAGCGGGTCGCGGCCGTCGGGCTGTCGTTGGTCGCTCTCGTGGCGGCGGTGCCCTTCATCTCCACCGTGTTCGACGACGCCGGCGACGAGGCGGCCGGGAGCGCCGAATACCGCGCCGATCTGCTGCCGCTCGTCGGCGACATGAACGCGATCGGCGTCTCCGATGCGCGACGCGTGGACGCCACGGGCGTCGACTACTTCGGCGGATTCCAGTCCATCGACAGCGCCCTCATCCTCACGGGCCTGCGGCACGGCATCGTGCCCCTCGCCATCCTCGTGCTGATGCTCGCGGTGTGCGTGTGGGTCGTCGTGACCGGTCGCGGAAGCCCCGCCGCCGTCGCCATCGTCAGCCAGATCCCGGCCCTGGCGACGGTGGCGCTCATCACGCAGTACGCCCCGTTCCTCTGGTTCGTCGCGGGAATCGCGGTCTCCTCTTATAGTCTGGCCTGGCGTCGGGACGGTGCCCATGGGGAGGCCCCCGTTCTGGATGACGCGCGACACACACTGCTCAAGGGGGCAACATGAGCACCACGCAATCGGCGGCGACACGGCTGCCGTCCGTGTTCCTGCAACTGTGGTGGGTGATCGTGGTCGCCGGGGTCGTGGGCGGTCTCGCCGCGTTCGGCTACAGCTCGACGCTGACCCCCGTCTTCCACTCGACCGCGTCGATCTACTTCTCGATGCGTACCGCGTCCAGCGGCTCCGACATCAATCAAGGGTCGGCCTACACGCAGAACCAGATGCTCTCCTTCGCACAGCTGGCCACGTCGGCCGCCGTGCTCGACGAGGTCCGCGATGACCTGGCGGGCACCCGTCCCGACCTGACCCTCACGGATCTGCGCCGCATGACGAAGGTCGAGATCCCGCAGAACACCGTCGTTCTCGAGATCACCGCCGCCTCCGCCAACCCCGAGTTCGCCGCCGAGGTGGGCAACTCCATCGCCGACAACCTCACGCAGGCCGTGTACACGATCGCGCCGAAGGACGACAAGGGTGAGTCGACGGTCGTTGCCCGCGTGATCGATCCCGCCGTGCCCGCCACCGTCCAGTCCTCGCCGAACAAGTCGCAGAACGCGGTCATCGGCGTGCTGATCGGCGCGCTCCTTGCCGCCCTCGCACTGAGCGCGTGGGCGCTGCTGGACACCCGCGTGCGCTCGCGCAATGCGCTCGCCGAGGTCACCGACCTGCCGGTGCTGGGCGCCGTGCCGCGGCAGAAGGGCAAGCCGAGCGGTCCCGTGGTCTTGACCAAGCCCAACGGCCACGGAGCGGAGGCCTATCGACAGGTCCGCTCGGCGCTGAAGTTCTCCGCCGTCGAGCATCGCATCGGTGCGATCGCCGTCACCTCGTCCGTCGCCGGAGAGGGAAAGACCACCACTGCGGTCAACCTGGCACTCGCCTACGTCGAGTCCGGCCAACGCGTGCTCCTCATCGATGCGGACCTGCGTCGCCCCACCGTGGCGACCACACTCGGGCTCGAGAACGCGGTGGGACTCACCTCGGTGCTCGTCGAGGCCGTCGAGGCCGAGGACGCGATCATCGAGAGCGCGGGAGGCCTCGCGGTGCTCACCGCGGGGGAGCCGGCCCCGAACCCCGCCGAACTGCTCGCGTCGAATCGGATGCGACTCCTCGTGGAGGCGCTGCGCCCCTCCTACGACCTCGTCGTCATCGACACGGCCCCCGTGCTGTCGGTCTCCGATGCCACCGTCATCTCGCAGTACGTCGATGCCACGATCGCGATCATCAACACCCGCAAGACCGCAAAAACCCAGGTGGAGCGCTGTATCGCGGCGCTCACCGGGGTGCGCGCGAACCTGGCTGGCTTCGTCCTGAACAACGTCGCCGAGGCGCGGCGCGACCGGTACTACTACCTCTCCGAGAACTGACCCGAGGCCGGATCGTCGCCGGCGGCGGCCGGCGCAGCTCCATGCGCTGGCATGAGAGTGCTCTCACACCCGTGCGGATCGGTTGACCGCGGTGGTACGTTTTCTGCCACCCGCTTGCGTTCCCCCCAGCCCGACCCGCGGTTGCCTGGAGACCCTCATATGTCGTCGTCGCCTGCCCCTCGTCGCTTCACCCTCATCGCCATCGCCCTCGCGGCGCTCGTGGCGCCGTTGCTGACGACCACGCCTTCCGTGGCCGCCGACGACACGCTCGCCCGCGACTCGATGAGTCGCACGGTCGCTTCGGGATGGGGCGCCAGTCTCGACGGCGGACGCTATGCCGTCGTTCCCACGCGTGCCGGCTCGGTCTCCCGTGGTACCGCGACGCTCACCGTCGCCGGAGCCGGACGGTCCGCGCGTGCCCTGCTTCCTTCGGTGGCCACCGCCGCGAACGTCGTCAGCAGGATCGACGTGCGGTTGCCACGGCTGCCGAAGTCGGGGTCGACCGTCTACGCGTCGCATCTCGTCCGCGCCACCTCCACCTCGGGCTACGCCGCGCGAGTGATCGTGCGCTCCAACGGGCGGGCCGATCTCGAGATTGCCCGATCGGCGGGGATGTCGTTCACGACGCTCGCGCGCACGGCGCTTCCGTTCCGGGTGAAGGCAGGGGAGTCGGTCCGGATCCGCGCCGCCGTCAGTGGCGCCGGTCGCACCGTGACCGTGTCGGCCAGCGCGTGGCGCGCCAGCGCCACCCAGCCGGCCGCCTGGATGCTCCGCACCGCAGACACGTCGGCGTCGCGCGTACGGGCCGCCGGGTCTGTGGGAGCTTTCGTCTACGCCTCGGGCGCCGGTGCCGTGATGCCCGTGTCGTTCGACAACCTCAGCAGCCGACGCACCAGCGCTGCCCCGGCGCCCGCGCCGACCCCCCAGCCCACACCGACGGTCACCCCGAAGCCGACGCCGAAGCCGACGCCCACTCCGAAGCCCACGGCCAGTGCGACGCCGAAGCCGACTCCCACGCCGACGGCGACGGCCGAGCCGTCCCCCACCGGGCAGGGCGCCGTGCGCGTGGACTATCCGGGCAAGCGCGGCGATGTCGGCGCAGCAGCGCCCGGCACACTCGCCTACCCCGTTCCCGCGGGGGCGATCTTCGTCGCACCGAGCGGCAAGGACTCCGCTCCCGGCACGAAGAGCCAGCCGGTCAAGACCATCGAGCGTGCCGTCGAGCTGGCCAAGAACTATGGCACCGTGGTGCTGCGCAAGGGGAGCTACCACCAGTCGGTGTTCGTGATCCCCCGCACCGGCATCACGATCCAGCCCTACCCGAACGAAGAGGTCTGGCTCGATGGCGCCGAGGTCGTCAGCGGCTGGCAGCAGTCCGGTTCCGTCTGGGTCAAGAGCGGCTGGACGACGTTCTTCGACTCCAGCCCGACCTACGCCAAGGGCAAGCCCGACGGCACGCAGCCCGGCTGGCAGTGGCTGGATCCCAAAAAGCCCATGGCGGCGCATCCCGACCAGATCTGGATCGACGGCAAGCCCCTGACCCAGGTGGGATCGCGCTCAGCGGTCACCTCCGGAACCTTCTACGTGGACCGCGCCGGCAAGGCGCTCGTCATCGGATCCAATCCCAGCGGCAAGAAGGTCGAAGCGAGCACTCTGTCCAAGGCGCTCACCATTCGGGCGACCGATGCCGAGATCCGCGGTATCGGGATCCGTCGCTACGCCACGAGCGTGCCCGAGATGGGAACCGTCACCGCCGATCAGCCCCGCATCACCCTGACCGACGTGACGATTCGCGACAATGCGACCACCGGCTTCTACACGTGGGCCTCGAACGTCACCCTCACTCGGGTGACCGTCGCGAACAACGGCCTCCTGGGTGCAGGGGCATCGCAGTCCGACGGCCTCACCGTGAAGGGGATGCTGTCGGTCAACAACAACTCGCAGGGCTTCAACCGGGCCCCGGTCTCGGGAGCGCTCAAAGTCACCCGGGCCCGCGGGATCCAGGTGACCGACAGCTCGTTCATCGACAACAAAGGTCAGGGCCCCTGGTTCGACGAGTCGGTCTACGACCTGACGTTCACCGACAACGACGTCTCCGGTAACACCGGGTACGGCCTGGTCGTGGAGCTGTCTGACAAGGCCGTGATCGCGAACAACCTCGTCGCCGGTTCGGGCAAGGCGGGCATCCTCATCGCCAACTCGGGCAACGCGGCGGTGTGGAACAACACGCTGTCCGACAACGCCACGGGAAGCGTCTACATCACGCAGGACGAGCGTCGCGCCTCCAACACGAGTCTGCCCGGGCACGATCCGCGGCGCCCCAACCCCGACCCCACCGTGCCCTGGACGGTACGCAACGTCGTCGTGAGCAACAACGTCATCTCCGAGGCGCAGGGCGACTGCGTCGTGTGCGTCAATGACTGGTCGCGGGAGTTCACGGGAGCCAAGATGGTCACCGAGAGCGGCGGAAACGTCTACCACCGCACCCGCGCCTCCGCCACCAGCAACTTCGCGCAGTGGGCGCAGGCGGGCAACGGCAACCAGCGCCACGCCTCCTTCTCGGCCTACGTCTCGGCGACCGGCCGCGACAAGACCTCTCGCGCGGTCGACGGCGCTGCGGTGCTGTCTCCCGAGCTGAAGCTGCTGTCGACGATGCGTTCGGCTCAGAGTTCGAACGCGTCACCGGTTCCCGCCGCCGTCGCCGCGAAGAGCGCACTGACCGAGGGAGCCAAGGTCATCGGAGCCCAGAGCCGCTGACCGCGCGGGAGCGGGGGAGCGGGCTGCGGCTGCGCTCTCCCGGTCTCGGCGGTCAGGGACCGAGGCGGGCCGGGAGCGACCGGGCGGCGCGGCGTCGTCAGCGAACGGAACCCGCCGACCGCACCGCGTCACTGACCGCGCGACGGTAGAGCTTCGGGGCGTGTCGCGCCTCCGCCTGCGCTCTGCTCGCCTCGAGGCGCCCCCGCAGGTCGGTCCAGGTGCGAACGATGTCCTCCAGGGCGTCGGCGATGGCCGTCGGCGCGTGGGGTGCGACGAGGGCGGTCGTCGGGTAGCCACCGGCCGCCTCGCGCAGGCCGCTGGTGTCGCTCGCGACGACGGGACGCAGCGCGAGGATGCCTTCGACCGCCGTGTTGCCGAACGGCTCATCGATGCGGCTCGGCACCACGAGCACGTCGTGCTCGGCCAGCACCGACCACACGTCGGGGCGGAAGCCGAGGAACCGCACGGTGTCACCGCCGAGCTCGGCCGCCCGCTCCCGGAGCTCCTGCTCGTACCACTCGTAGCCGGTGAAGACCGAGCCGAGCAAGGACACGGTGGCCGGTCGCCCGCGCTCGGCGAGAAGCGCGACGGCCGAGATGACGTCGTCCACGCCCTTCCGCGGCGACAGTCGACCCATGTAGAGCACGCGGAGCTCGTCGATCTCCTCCCGCGGAAGCGCGGCCTCACTCGGCCCGGCGACGCCGTTGAAGACGAGGTCGGCGTGACGTGCGGCGCGGGGGAGGGCGGCGGCGATCGTGGTGCGGCTGAACTCGCTGTTGACCAGCACGGTGGTGGCGGCGAGATGCGGTGCGTAGAGCGCGGCGTTGATGAGCCGCGACCCCGACGCCTCGGCCTCGTGCACGTGGCTGACGACGGGGACGCGCCGGACGCGGGCGAGGAGCGGCCATTGCGGAATCGTGATGGTGCTCACGTAGACGGCGGCGGGACGCACCCGGCCGATGAGGCGCCAGGCCGCGCCCGCTCCCCGCAGGGTGTTCCGGATCAGCGTCGGCCATCCCCGGGGGCGCAGGAGAGACTTGCGGAGCACGAGCATCGGGAGGATCACCACCTCGGCGCCGGCACCGCGCAGGTGATCGACGAGCGGTCCGTGCTCGGGGAGGGCGACCACGGCGCGCGCGCCGGAGTCGACGATCCCTCGCGCGCTCTCCAGCAGCATCCGGTCGGAGCCGAAGAGCTCGGCGCCGGGATGCACCAGCAGGTAGGTCTCGCGTGCGGGTGTCTCAGATCGTTCCGCCATCGGTCCATTCTCTCTTCCGGTGTGTCGGTCGTGCCCCACCTGCGCCGAGTACAGTGGGAGCCACGCTCGTCCATACAGCTCTGCACGCGGAAATCGGGGGAAACCACGTGGAGAAACGCCTCTTGTTCGTCTGCGCCGCGAACGTCTGTCGATCGCCGCTCCTGCAGTTCGAGTTCTCCGGTCTCGTCGCCGCCGATGGCGGGGCCGAGGGCTGGAGACTGCAGAGCGCCGGTGCCCACGTCGCCGGCAGCCTTCCGGTGTGCTCCGTCGTCGACGAGATCCTCGTGCGCGACGGGGTGGCGCACGAGGAGGTGGCTGCCCATCGTTCACGACAGCTCGACGCCGAGCTGATCGAGGACGCCGACCTGGTCATCACGGCGTCGCTGGCCGAGCGCGCCGCCGTCGCCCGGTTGGTGCCGACGGCGCGCGAGCGGACGTTCACTCTGCGCGAGGCGAACGTGCTCTCCGCCGACGTCACGGGTGCGACGAGCCTCGACGAGGTGGCCGGTGAGCTCAACAAGCGACGCGCCTATGGACTGCTGCCGACGGCGCGCACGGGGTGGTCGTTCGGCCGTCCGCACCCGCTCGACATCCCCGACGACCATGGATCACGCGCGCCGAAGCACGCCGGCACTCTGTCGGCCGCACGGGGCTACATCCGCACCTTCCACACGCAGCTCTCCCGCGCACTCGCCGAAGCCTGACGCCGCAACGGGGCTCGTGGCGCGCGCACCGGGGACGCTCCGGGGTCGCCTCGTGTCGACCGCGGAACGCGGGGGTCACGATCGACGGCGTGCGCGTCGGGCGGTGCGGTGGACGGACCCCCCTGACGACAGCCGATGGGCCAGGGCCTCGTACTCGTCGGCGACGGCCTCCCAGCGGAACGACTCTTCCGCGCGCGCGCGCATCTCGCGTCCGCGCCTCGTCGCCGTGGCGGGGTCCTTCTTCACCTCGTCGAAGCGATCCCGCGCGCCGTCGGCGTCGCCGAAGAACCAGGCATTGCCGTCGAGGGTCTCGCGGTTGAAGCCGACGTCGTAGGCGATGACCGCGGTTCCCGCCCCCATCGCCCGGAGCAGGGACGGGTTGGTGCCCCCCACCGAGTGGCCGTGCACATAGGTGTGCGCATGGAAGTAGAGGGCATCGAGGAGGTCCTGATCGTAGACCCCGCCCAGGAGCCGGATGCGGTCGTCACCCTCAGCAGCGGCGGCGATCCGCTGTGTGTATTCGGCGCTGTACGGAGCGGATCCGACGACGACGAGAGGCATGGTCGCCCCGCTCGCCCGATAGCCCTCGACGATCTCGAGCACGTGGTTCTCGGGTTCGAAGCGCGCGACGACCAGGTGGTAGCCGTCGGGCTCCAGTCCGCGCTCCCGCACGCCACCGTCCGGGGCGGAGGCGAGGATCGGCGCGCCGTAGCGGATGAGCTCGGTCGGAACCGAGAACTCCGCGTCGTAGTAGTCGGAGATGCCGGGGGCATCGGCGATCAGCGCATCGGCCCACCGCACGCCGAACTCTTCCGCCCAGCGGTAGTAGGCCTTGCCGCGCCGGCCCCACTTCGAGCGCTTCCACTCGAGTCCGTCCATGTGGAGCGCGATCGGAATGCGCCGTGCGCGCAGCAACGGCAGGAAGGGCGAGTTGGCGGCGTTGAAGACGAAAGCGGCGTCGGGGCGCCGGCGCAGCAGCGCGTGCCCTACCGAGAGGCCCGTGTGGCTGAGGGTCTCCAGCTGCTTGACCGGGAGCGCGGCGAGATGCACGACGCGCATGCCGAGGAACTCCCGCTCCTTGTGGTCGGAGCCCCGCGTGTACACCGTGACGCGGTGTCCGCGTTCGGCCAGACGGCGCCCGACCTCCTCGACGGCGGTCTCGAAACCGCCGTAGGCCGCCGGGACCCCGCGGGTCCCGATCATCGCGATCGACAGCGAGCGCACCGGTCGCACGGTTCCGTCGTCGTCGGACGTCACCGGCGCCGGGCTCGCCGGCGAGGGGTTCAGTACGCCCCCTCGGGCTTGATCATCACTTTTGCCGTTCGCCACATCAGCACGATATCGCTGAGCACCGACCAGTTCTCCACGTAGCGCAGGTCGAGCCGGACGCTCTCCTCCCAGGAGAGATCGCTGCGGCCGCCCACCTGCCACGGTCCGGTGATGCCCGGCTTGATGTAGAGGCGACGGAAGACGGTGCCGTTGTACGCGGTGACCTCCGCCGGCAGCGGCGGGCGCGGGCCGACGACGCTCATGTCGCCGCGCAGCACGTTGAAGAACTGCGGCACCTCGTCGAGCGAGTACTTGCGGAGGATGCGACCGATGCGCGTGACGCGCGGGTCGTCCTTCATCTTGAACAGCGGGCCGGCGCCCTCGTTCGCCTCGAGGAGCTTGGCGAGCTCCGCTTCGGCGTTGATGCGCATCGAGCGGAACTTGACCATCTTGAACGTGCGGCCGTCGCGGCCGACCCGCTCCTGTTGGAAGAACACCGGGCCCGGGTCGTCGATCTTGATGGCCAGTGCGATCAGCGCCATGAACGGCGAGAACAGCAGCAGGAACGCTGCCGACGCCACGACGTCCAGAGCTCGCTTGATCAGATACGCGCCGCCCTCGAACGTCGGGATCCGCACGTGGATGAGCGGCATCCCCTCGACCGGGCGCAGCGACATGCGGGGCCCGGCGACGTCGGCGATCCGGCTCGAGAGCACCAGCTCTGCGGCGGTGCCTTCGAGCTCCCACGCGAGACGCTTGATGTACGTCGGGTCGCCCGCGGGTTGCCCGGCCACCATGATGGTGTCGGCGTTCAGCTCGGCTGCAGCGCGGGGTGCGGCGTCGTCGCCCGAGACCACCGGATAGCTCTCCGTCCCCACGGAGAGGCTTCCGATCTGGTCGTCGAGGACGACGGTTCCCACCACGTTGTAGCCGAGGCGGCCCTCGTCGCCGAGAGT
The DNA here is from genome assembly GCF_001620065.1 of Microbacterium sp. TNHR37B. GTDB lineage: Bacteria > Actinomycetota > Actinomycetes > Actinomycetales > Microbacteriaceae > Microbacterium. The sequence continues at coordinate 692,539 of NZ_LQGV01000003.1, read as the reverse complement.
ACGGATGGCGTACTCCACGTCGTCGCGGGTGCCCACCACGACGGTGCGCGACGAGTATCGGCCCAGCGCGCGCTGCGCGACGAGCCAGCGGCGCGCGACCCACCGCGAGACCAGCAGGGCGAGGGCACCGGCCGGCAGCGCGAAGAACAGCTGCGTGCGGATGCCCTGCCACTCGAAGGCCACGTAGACGATCGCCAGAGCGCCGAAGGCGAGCCCCGTCGCGTGGAGCACACGTGTGTACTCCGTCGCGCCGCTTCCCATGATCGCCGGCTCGCGGGTGTTGAGCAGCCCCAGCGCGATCGCCCAGACGATCGCCGTGCTCAACGGCACCCGCAGCAGAACCCACGGATCGGTCGCGAGGACCTGCGGAGAGGTCGCCAACAGTGAGAGCACCGAGGCGAGCACGCACGACAGCAGCACGATGGTGCTGTCGGTCACGCGCAAGCGGGTGCGGAAGCGGCGCTCCCACTGTTGGCGGCTCGCGATCGCTGCGGAGGCACGCGGAGCGACCGACGCGCTGGTGCGCGCCGTGCCCAGAGACGTGAACCTCGGCAGATGCAGTGCCGGTACGACCTCGTCGACCGCGCTCACTGCGCTTCCCCCACAGCAATCAATTGCGTCAGCATTGTGCCCCCCAGCAACATGCGACATGCAGACACGCGATGGCGCCTACATCATCCCCCAGATGAACGCTGTGGTCCCCCCGGACCACGTGACAACCCCAGCTGTCACGTCGCGTTCACCCTCACTCTAGCGCTCGTTGGAGGATCCGCAAACACCACCGCGCATTTTTCACGGTGTCGTGCGCACCCCGCGCGTCAGGCGGAGGCCGCGAGGTACTGTCGGAGGCTCATTGCCGCGTCGGGGACGTCGAAGCCGGTCGCCTCCAGCCGCGAGAGGTTGAGCACGCTGTTGCGCGGCCGCGCTGCGACGGGGCCGGTGGCCGCGGCGAAGTACTCCTCCGTGCTCACATCGGTCACACGGGCAGGGTCGCCTCCGACGGCGGCGAACACCGCGCGGGCGACGTCGGCCCACGATGTCGGCTCTCCGCCACCGGTCACGTTGTAGACGCCGAACGGCGCGCCCGTGTCCAGCAGATGCAGGATGGCCCGCGCGATGTCCTCGGTGAAGGTGAGGCGCCCGATCTGGTCGGAGACCACCGTGGGCGAGACCCCGCGTTCGGACAGCGCCGCCATCGTGCGCACGAAGTTCCGGCCCTCGCCGATCACCCACGACGTGCGGACGATGTAGTGCCGCGGCACCGTGCCGACGATCGCGTCGCCGGCCGCCTTGGTCTGGCCGTACACGCCGAGCGGACTGACCGGGTCGTCCTCCGTGTAGGGGCGGTCCGCGGCGCCGTCGAAGACGTAGTCACTCGAGACGTGGACGAGGGTGATGCCGTTCTCGCGGGCGACGGAGGCCAGCGCCGCGACGCCGGTGACGTTCGCCGCCCATGCACCGCGGCGGCCCTCTGGCGTCTCGGCCGTGTCCACGGCGGTGTAGGCCGCGGCGTTGATGATCGTCGCGTAGTCGCGCCACCGCCGAGCCGACGCCAGATCGGGTGCGGCGAGGTCGAGGTCGGCGCGCGAGGCGAACTCCACCTCGACGCGGCCGGCCAGAGCCGTGCGCAGGGCGCGGCCGAGCTGGCCGTCGGCGCCGACCACGAGCGTGCGTCGCGGGGGCACGGGCACGGCCTCCGCGAGCACGGGGTGGGCGCGGTCCTTCTCGGAGATCTCGACCTCGTCGAGGGGGATCGGCCACGCGATCGCCAGCGCCGGATCGCCCAGGTTGACGAACGAGTACGACGCCGCCGGCGACCAGTGATCGTTGACGAGGTAGGTGTACGCGGTGTCGGGCTCGAGCGTCTGGTACGAGTTGCCGACGCCGCGCGGCACGAAGATCGCCACGGAGGGATCCAGCTCCGCCGTGAACACCCGCCCGAAGCCGGGGCCTTCGCGCAGGTCCACCCACGCGCCGAAGATCCGCCCGGTCGCGACCGAGACCCACTTGTCCCACGGCTCGGCGTGGATGCCGCGGGTCGTGCCGACCGCGTCGTTGAACGACACGTTGTTCTGCACGGGACCGAAGTCGGGAAGGCCCGCCGCGGTCATCTTCTCCCGTTGCCAGTTCTCCTTGAACCAGCCGCGGTTGTCCCCGTGGACGGGGAGATCCCAGATCGTCAGGCCGTCGATGCCGCTCTCGCGCGGGGTGAGCGGCTTGCCGTACGCCGTCACTTACTGCCCCTTGGAGGCATAGAAGGCTTCGACGCCGTCCTTGCTGGGGGCCCACCAGTCCTCGTGCGCCCGGTACCACTCGATCGTGGCGGCGAGGCCGTCTTCGAACCTTCCGTACGACGGCGCCCAGCCGAGCTCGGTGCGCAGCTTGGTCGAGTCGATCGCGTAGCGCAGGTCATGCCCCGGGCGATCGGTCACGAGGTCGTAGGCACCGGCGTCCTGCCCCATGAGCTCCAGGATGAGCTCGACGACCTCGCGGTTGTTCTTCTCGCCGTCGGCACCGATGAGGTAGGTCTCGCCGATGACGCCGCGGTCGAGGATCGTCAGGACCGCCGAGGAGTGGTCGTCGGCGTGGATCCAGTCGCGCACGTTCTCGCCCGTGCCGTACAGCTTGGGGCGGACGCCGCGGATCACGTTCGTGATCTGGCGGGGGATGAACTTCTCCACGTGCTGGTGCGGCCCGTAGTTGTTGGAGCAGTTGCTGATGGTGGCCTGCACGCCGAACGAACGCACCCAGGCGCGCACGAGGAGATCGGAGCCCGCCTTGGTCGACGAATACGGCGACGAAGGGTTGTACGGCGTCGACTCGGTGAACCGCTCGGGGTCGTCGAGCTCCAGGTCTCCGTAGACCTCGTCGGTGGAGATGTGGTGGAACCGGGTCTCGTGCCGCCGGGCCGCCTCGAGGAGTGTGTACGTCCCGATGATGTTGGTGTCCAGGAACGGGCGTGGATCGTGCAGCGAATTGTCATTGTGGGACTCCGCTGCATAGTGCACGACCGCGTCGGCGTCGGCGGTCAGCTCGTCCACGAGGGTGGCATCGGTGATGTCTCCCTGGACGAAGCGCAGCCGCGACTCCGGGATGCCCTCGAGCGACGCGCGATTGCCCGCGTAGGTGAGACTGTCCAGCACCGTCACGTGATGATCGGTGTGGGAGGTGACGTAGTGGACGAAGTTGGATCCGATGAATCCGGCTCCTCCGGTGACCAGCAGCTTCGCCATCAGCGACCCCTCTCCAGCGCTTCGAGCAGATAGGTTCCGTAGCCCGACTTCACGAGCTTCTCGGCCCGTTGACGCAGGTCGTCGTCGGTCAGGAACCCTTCGCGCCACGCGACCTCCTCGGGCACGCCGATCGACAGCCCGGTGCGCCGCTGGATCGTCCGTACGTACTCGGCGGCGTCGGTCATCTGGTCGAACGTCCCGGTGTCGAGCCAGGCGGTGCCGCGCGGGAGCACCTCGACCTGCAGCTTGCCGCGTTCGAGGTAGGCCCGGTTGACGTCGGTGATCTCGTATTCTCCGCGCGCCGACGGCTGCAGGTTCCGTGCGATCTCCACCACGTCGTTGTCGTAGAAGTACAGGCCGGGAACCGCGTAGTTGCTGCGGGGTGCCGTGGGCTTCTCCTCCAGCGAGACCGCCGTCCCCGCGTCATCGAACTCCACGACACCGTAGGCCTGCGGCTCGGCGACCCAGTACGCGAAGATGGCGCCGCCCTCGATGCCCGAGAACCGCTTGAGCCGCGAGCCGAGGCCCGGACCGTAGAGCAGGTTGTCTCCCAGGACGAGTGCGACGTCGTCGTCGCCGATGAAGTCGGCCCCGATCGTGAACGCCTGCGCGAGCCCGTCGGGCGAGGGCTGTTGCGCGAACGTGAGCGAGATGCCGAATTGTGACCCGTCGCCGAGCAGCCGCTCGAAGAACGGCGCGTCATGCGGCGTCGTGATCACGAGGATGTCGCGGATCCCCGCGAGCATCAACGTGGACAGTGGGTAGTACAGCATCGGTTTGTCGTAGACCGGGATGAGCTGTTTGGAAACGCCCATCGTGATCGGGTGCAAACGCGTGCCCGATCCCCCCGCAAGAATGATCCCCTTCATGCGCCCATCGTCGCACATGCCTTCTGCGGCACGTTGTCAAGCCCCTGGGTGCCCAGGGGCACGACACCTATGGTCGTGACCTCACGGATGGCGATCAGGGGGCGAGATGACGGACACGTTGGCGGCACGCGCCACGCGGACACGGGATCGCCGCCCGCTCGCCGATATCGGCGGCGTCCCAGAGCAGGCGCCCCGCATCGTCTGGGAGCGCGTCGACACCGACCGCTACCGCGTCTCGGTCGACGGGGTCGCGCGCGGGTACGTCGACGTCGTGGGCTTCGTGTTCGTCTCCCTCTCCGGCTGTCGCTACGATCGTGCGGTCGAGGTGGCGCAGTCCCGGGACTTCGCACGGGCCATCGCCCGGGTGGTGGAGGCGTCCGCGGGCTCCGCGTTGATGCCGTGAGCCGTCGCTAACCGCCGCTCCCGTGGCTGTCAAGCCCCTACGGCATGCTGCGGTTTCGAGCGATGGTTCGCACGAGGACGCGAACGCCCGCAGACGCGGATGGCGCCGTCCGGAGGCCCCCCATGAGATCCGAAGACCACCAGCTCTGGCTGGATCCCCTGACCGAGAACACGTGGCGATTGTGCGACCAAGCTGCCTCGTCGAACGACCCCGAGAGCGTGATCGCCTACGTGGAGCACCGTCGCGACGGACGGTATGAGGTGACCTGGGTCGCGCACGGCATCGGCACGGCGACGTACGTGACGATGGGTGAGCTCCTCACCCACGCAGCCGACCTCGTGGACGACGCTCCACGGCAGGCCTGGACGAAACCCGTTCCCATTCCTCACCGTCCACCCCCCGTGATCACGCGGGGAGCGCGGCGGTGAGCCCCGGCGAGCAATCGCTCTGGTTGCAGACCGGCCCCACGCTCACCACCGACGACGGGCTGCCGACGCGCTCCGAGGTCGTCGTCGTCGGCGGAGGCCTCGCGGGCCTGGTGGCCGCCCTTCTGCTCTGCCGGAGAGGGCACGAGGTGACCCTCGTCGAGGCAGACGCGCTCGGCGGCCGCACGACGTCGCGAACGACGGGAAAGGTGAGCCTCCTCCAGGGGGCCGTGGGAACGAACGTGCGACGCCATGCCGGGGACGACGGGCTCGCCGCATACCTCGATGCCAACGCGGCCGGTGCTGCGTGGTTGCGTACCGAACTGCGAGACGTCGCCGGGGCGTGGGAGGAGCGGACCGCGTACACCTACGCGACCACCGAGGAAGGTCGCGATGCGCTGCGAGAAGAAGCTGTGTCGATGGCGGCGGGCGGACGTCCGGTGGCGCTCCAGGAGGGCGCCGCCGAGGACATCGGCCTGCCGTTCCCGGTGACGGCTGCCCTCCACCTGCCCGAGCAAGCGCAATTGCACCCCGTGGTGGCCGCGGGCGCTCTCGCCGAACGAGTGCGTGCCGCCGGGGGGCGACTCGTGGACCATTGCCGGGTGCGGGCCGTGCGCGCCACCCCCACCGGTGTGCGGCTGGAGACGGAGCGGGGGCGGATCGTGGCGGAACTCGTGGTGCTGGCCACCGGCACGGCCGTGCTGGACCGCTCGCTCCTGTTCGCGCAGCTGAGTCCGCATCGTCAGGCGGTCGTCGCCTTCCGGCTTCCCCCGGGCACGCCGTCGCCATCGGGGATGTACCTCTCCGCCGATCCTGTCAGCCGGTCGGTGCGCTCCGCGCGCGACCGCGACGGAGCACCGGCGCTCGTCATCGGCGGCGGCGACGTCGTCACCGGCCGGAGCGAGGGCACGGGGCGGCTCAGGGATGCCGTCACCGCGTGGACCGGTGAACACTATCCCGGTGCCCGTCCGATCACGTGGTGGGCGGCGCAGGACTATCACCGGAGCACGGCGATCCCGTTCGCCGGGCCCATCGCGGGGGGCAGAGGGCGGATCTTCGCGATGACCGGGTTCGCCAAGTGGGGCATGACCAATGCGCCGGCCGCCGCGCTCGCCGTCGACGCGGCGCTCCACGACGAACCCGATCCCGTGGGGGAGCGCCTCCGGCGCGGCAGCGGAGGGCTGCGCGATCTGGCCGCCACCGCCGGACTGAACATGGAGACCGTCGCGCTGCTCGTCGGCGGGTGGGCCGCGCCCGCGTCCGCGACGCGCAACACGGGGCCCACCGTCGCGAACGTGGTCCGCGACGGGCTGCAACCGGTCGCGGAGTCCACCGTCGGCAGGGTCACCTGCCGCCTGTCGGCCGTCTGCACGCACCTGGGGGGTATCGTCCGCTGGAACGAGGCCGAGGAGACCTGGGACTGTCCGTTGCACGGTTCACGGTTCGCTCCGGACGGCACCGTCATCGAGGGGCCCGCCACGCGCGCCTTGCGGCCCCGCGAGGGGGCGCCGGAGGCACAGACGCCGAGATGAGAATGCGCTCTCCGTGACCGCCTCTGTCGCCCTCACGCCACCGGGCGCGCGCCCCACCTGACTCGCGCTCCTGTCAGGGGTCGGATGGTGTCGGGCCGATGCCGGCGAGGATCGACATCTCCGTCACGAGACCTGCTGCATCTCCTTCAGTCGCGTCCGCAGCTCCTCGCTCGTGTGCGCCTCCTGGTCGAGGTTCGCGCGGAGGAGTGCGAGCGCCTCGTCGTTGCCGGCGGCCTCGACGGCGATGATGAGGGACTCGTACGCCGAGATCTCGAAATGCTCGTTGCCGAGCGCGGCCGACAGTGTGACCACGTCGCGCAGCGGCGCGGCGGCGCGCTCGATGAGCGCGTGCGCGTGCTTCGAGATCCCGGTCGTCGCCGGTGACGGCGCCGTCGACTCCGGGAACTCCAAGAGGGCGAACACCTGTGTCAGGTTCTGGATCTGCTCCCGCGTCTCGTCGGCGTGGTGACGGAACAGCTTCTTCACCTCGGACGACTGCGCCGCGGAGGCGAGGTCACCGAGCGCGGTGAGGGAGTCGTCCTCCATCGTGCGCGCGACGCGCAACTGGAAGCGGAGGAGGTCGGCGGGGGTTTCGAGGGTGTTCTGAGACATGGATCTCCTCAGGTCAGGTCAGGTCAGGTCAGGTCAGGTCTTGCATGCCGCGAGGGGTGTCTCCCAGCGCGATGTCGGGGTCCGCCAGCACGTCGCCGTCGGCAGCGCCGTCGAGCGCGTCCTCACCCGGGAGGTCGTCGGTGCCGTCGTCATCGGGCGCCACGCCGCCGACGGTGTGATCGCCCGTGTCGGGCTCGTCGATCGACGGCTCCTGCGGGGCACCCGTGTCGGGGTCCAGGGGAGTCTGGTCGGGATCGGAGATGGTCATGTCGTCCTCCTTCGTTGAACGGTCAACTGTTGCCGCGATCCTGCGACCGACCGCGCCTCCCGCCGACGGGGTTGACGCGCGCGGGGCGTCGCGGTAAGCGCACGGGGCGGGGCGGAACGGAACCGCTTACCACGCACGCGCTGGCCGTACCAGCCCCTCGGTCGGCGGAGGTCACCGCCCTACCGTGACGACATGGCTCGCAACGTGCGTCTGTTCCGCTGCTCTCCCGCCGAGGTGTTCGCCGTCCTGTCCGACGGCTGGCTGTATCCGGGGTGGGTCGTGGGGGCCTCGCGAATGCGCGACGTGGCCGAGTCCTGGCCCGAGGCCGGGTCTCGGTTGCACCACTCCTTCGGCACGTGGCCGGTGCTGCTCGACGACACGACACGGGTCGAGGTGTGGGATCCGCCCCGTCGCATGGTGCTGCTCGCGCGCGGATGGCCGATGGGCGAGGCGCGCGTGAGCATCGAGGTCAAGCCGCGAGGCACCGGGTGCGTCGTGCGGATCGACGAGCACCCCGTGGCAGGGCCGGGCTCGGCGGTGAGCGCGCTCATCGACCCCGTCCTCCGGTGGCGGAACAGGGAGACGCTCCACCGCCTGGCGCTCCTCGCCGAGGGTGGCGCGCGACGCCCCCTCGTGGAGGCCGCGCCGGATTCGCCCGCCGCGACGGATCCCGACGCGCCCCTGGACTCCGCCGCCTCGGGCGCGCCGGAGAGCGCGGCGCCGGAGGTTCCCCGCGAGGCGGCGGACGTGGATACCGCGCCGTAGAGTGGCGACGATGAGCGAGTCGGAGGATGGCGACCTCGACGTCGTGGTGGTGGGGGCGGGGCCCAATGGCCTCGCGGCTGCGGTCACCCTCGCGCGCGCGGGGCTCCGGGTCGGCGTGTTCGAACGCGCGACGCGACCCGGGGGCGGGGCATCGACGGCCGAGCTCACCCTGCCCGGGTTCGCTCACGACGTCTGCTCCGCCGTGCATCCCCTGGCCCTCGAGTCGCCGTTCTTCCGCGCCTTCGAACTCGATCGGCGCATCGCCCTCGTCCGGCCCGGCATCTCCTTCGGCCACCCCCTCGACGGCGGTGTCGCGGCGATCGCCCACCGCGACCTCGACCGGACCGCCGCAGGGCTGGGGCGTGACGGGGCGGCCTACGCCCGGCTGATCGGTCCCCTCGCCCGCCGTGCGTCGGAGGTCGCCGAGATCACGGGCGGCCCGCTCCTGCGCGTCCCCTCCCATCCGTGGACCGCGGCGCTGCTGGGTGTCGCGACCGCCGAGCAGGGGACGCCGGCGTGGAACCTGCGCTTCCGGAGCGACGCGGCGCCGGCGCTCCTGTCGGGAGTGAGCGCCCACGCGATCCTCCCGCTCCCGACCCTCGCCGCTGCCGGGGCCGGGCTCGCCCTCACGGCGTACGCCCACGCGCGCGGCTGGCCGATCCCGCTCGGGGGGAGCCAGGCGATCATCGATGCGCTCGTGCGCGACCTCGAGGCCCACGGCGGGAGGCTCGTCCTCGGCCATGACGTGACGCGGCTGTCCGACCTCCCTCCGGCCCGCGTGCGGTTGCTCGACATCACACCACGTGCCCTGCTCGCGATGGCGGGAGACGAGCTTCCCGAGGGGTATCGACGGCGCCTCGCGCGCTTCCGGTATGGGCAGGGAGCCGCGAAGGTCGACTTCGCGCTGTCGGCCCCCGTGCCCTGGCGCTCGGCAGAGCTTCGCGAGGCGCCCACGCTCCACCTCGGCGGCACCCGCGCCGAGATCGCGGCGGGAGAGCGAGAGGTCGCCCGGGGGCGGCATCCGCACTCCCCATATGTCCTGGTCTCGCAGCCGTCGATCGTCGACCCGTCCCGCGCGCCGTCGGGCGGTCACACCCTGTGGACCTACACGCACGTGCCGGCCGGATCGACGCAAGACCGCGCAGAGGCCGTGATCGGGCAGATCGAGCGCTTCGCCCCCGGGTTCCGCGACACGATCCTCGCTGTGTCGAGCCGCACCGCGGTCGACCTCGAACACCACAATCCGAACTATCCCGGCGGGGACATCGCGGCCGGTGCCGCAGACGTCCGCCAATTGCTGGCGCGGCCCGTGCTCAGCGCCACACCCTGGCGAACGCCCGTTCCGGGCCTTTACCTGTGCTCGTCCTCGACCTCGCCCGGGCCCGGAGTGCACGGCCTCGCCGGATGGCACGCCGCCCGTACGGCCTTGCGCGACGAGTTCGGCATCACGACGGACCCCGACCTCTCCTTCGCCGGCTGACCCGCCGGTCGCACGGCGCCGGATCGCGGTGGGCGCGGCGGCGCGGGTTGGGCCGCCGTGAGCACAACGGCGGATGGTGGGCGGGCGGTCCCGGCGTGTCGGGCGGTGAGGGCGGCGTGTCGGCCCGCCGGTCCGCCGTTGTGCTCTGGCGGCGTCGCTTGCGTAAAGCACACTTGACATGTCACAGTGGGGGCAGTTGTAAAGCACACTTCACATTGGAGGCATGATGACCGATCCCCGCATCCCGGAGCCCGCCACGCCCGCCGTCGAGGACCGCACTCGGTGGGGGCGCGTGAAGTTCGGCTCCGGCCGCCTGTCCGCCCTCGCCGTCGCCGCGCCGATCGGCCTCGTCCTCGCGGTCGGCCTGGGGGCGGTCGCCGCGGTCGCGGGAGCAGCCGGCCCGCGCCCTCTCCTCGGCGGGATCGCGATGGCGGCCGTCACCGTGTGGCCGTTCCTGGGTCTCGTGTGGGCGCTGATCGTGGATCGGCAGACCCTGCGGGGCGCGACGCCGAACCCCGAGCAGTCCGTCGAGTCGGCTTGGTACGAGCGTGCCGCCAGCGGCGCGTTCTCCGACACCCTCCTCATCACGGGCCTCGGGACGGCGGCTCTCGCCGTGACGGGACTCGACGTGCCGGTGCTCATCCCGTTGATCGCCGTGTTGCTGGTGTCGATGGGCTCCTTCGGCATCCGCTACCTCGTGCTCCAGCGGCGGGGGTGACCGGTGCGCAACTCGCTTCCCGACCTCCGGCGCGAGCGGGGCTGGTCGCAGCAGCAGCTCGCCGACGAACTGGGCGTCTCCCGGCAGACCATCATCTCGATCGAGCGGGGGAGGTTCGATCCCTCCCTCCCCCTCGCCTTCCGCCTCGCCCGCGTGTTCGATCGCCCGATCGAGCAGCTCTTCACCGACGAGGAGTGACGCCCGCGGAGGGAATCGCGAGAACGACGGCCGGATCCTTACGACGTTGTAAGGTGGTGCCACGTCACCGAACGGAGGATCCATGGCGGCGACTCTCCATGATGTGGCCCAGCTGGCCGGAGTGTCGATCAAGACCGTTTCGAACGTCGTCAACGACTACCCGCACGTGCGCCCGTCGACTCGCGAACGTGTGCAGGCGGCGATCGATCAGCTCGGCTATCAGCCGAACCTCTCGGCGCGGAGCCTCCGCTCCGGCCGGAGCGGCGTGATCGGCCTCGTGCTCCCCGAGCTGAGCCTCAGCTACTTCGCCGAGCTCGCCGACGCTGTCATCACGCAGGCCGAGAGCCACGGACTCGTCGTCATCATCGAGCGGACCGGCGCCGACCGGGACCGCGAGCTGGCCGTCCTCTCCAGCCCTCGCATGCGGATGACCGACGGCGTGATCTTCAGCCCGCTCGGCATGGGGCAGGAAGACGCCGCGCTGCTGAACGTCGACTTCCCCCTCGTGCTGCTCGGCGAGCGGATCTTCGGCGGCCCGGTGGATCACGTGACCATGCGCAACGTGGAAGCCGCACGCGCGGCGACCGAGTTCCTCCTCGCGGCGGGGCGGCGGCGCATCGCTCTCATCGGCGCTCATCCGGATGAGGAGCTCGGCTCCGCGGCGCTCCGGCTGAAGGGGTACGAAGAGGCCGTCACCGCTGCAGGTCTGACGTACGACCCCGCGCTCGTGCGCTCCACGACGCTCTGGCACCGCGCCAACGGTGCTGAAGCCGCTCGCGAGCTGATCGACAGTGGCGTGGAGTTCGACGCCGTCTTCGGCCTCAACGATGCCCTCACCCTCGGCGCGATGCGCGCGCTCCAGGAGAGCGGACGGCGGATCCCCGATGACGTCGCGGTCATCGGCTTCGACAACATCGAAGAGGCACAGTACGCCGTCCCGAGCCTGACGACGATCGATCCCGGTCGCGAGCAGATCGCCCAACGCGCCGTGGACCTGCTCGTCCAGCGCATCGGGGCCGAGGCGAGCCGCCCCGAGAGCCCGAGCGAGGAGACGGTCGCCTTCGAGGTCGTCGTCCGCGAGTCCGCTCCGGCGTAGCCCGGGTCCGGGCCCCGACCCGCGCCCCGCTCGCCGCAGACCCGCCCGCACGCACGAGCGGGGTGGGATGCGTCGTGCGCCCCACCCCGCTCGGCGGAGGGTGCTACTGGATGCCCTCCTTCACGAGCCGCCACTGCTGGCAGAGCCCGCTGGTGGGCCCCCACTGCTGCGCCACCGCGCCGTCAGCGGTGGAGCACCCGTCGATCTCGAGGTACTTGCCGCTGTTGGCGTTGGTGATCGCCCAGTAGCCGCTGCTGTTGGGAGTGAGGTTCCAGCGCTGCGTCGCGTGACCGGTCGGGCCCCACTGGGCCGCGTCGGTGCCGTCGGCGGTCGAGGCGCTGGGGATCTCCAGCAGCTTGCCGCTGTTCTTGTTGACGAGCTGGAACGTGCCGCTCGTCGCCGGCGTCACCTGCCACACCTGTGTCGGGTTGCCCGTCGGCCCCCACTGACCGGCAGGGGCGCCGTCGGTCGTGGCCGCCGAGAAGATCTCCAGCAGTTTGCCGCTGTTGCGGTTGACGATGCGGAACTCCGGCGCCGGCGTCGTGGACGACGGGAAGATCTGGATCTGGTCCAGCTCCGCGAACGTGCCGCTGTAGGCGAACCGGATCGTGTTCGTGCCCGCGTTGAGAGACACGCTCTTCTGCGCCCAGAGGTAGCGGCCCCAATCGGCGGTCTTGGGGTAGCTGATCGATGAGGCCGTTCCGCCGTTGACCGACACCGAGTGGCTGCTCGTCCCCGATGTCCCGTTCGCGTAGCGCACGTTCATCGTGTACGTCCCCGCCGTCGGCACCTTGACCGAGAAGGTCACGGTGCTGTCGGAGAAGTTGATGTTCCCGACCTTCGAGCCGTTGGAGGCGTCGCCGTGCGTGACGAGGCTCGCGTTGACCCGTGCCGCGTTCTCGGCTTCGTAGGCCGTGGCGTTGAGCGGAACCGTCCCAACCCGGATGTCGTTGTAGAGGTAGCCGGTGCGGTAGTTGTCGACGTTGGTCGCCTGATACAGCGTGCGCCCGTCGGGGCTGTAGTCGATCCCCTGCGCGAAGCCGGTGATCGAGCTCTGACCGTTGAAGGTCACCGCGAACGGCAGACGCTCCCAGGGGCCGACGCCGAGGTTGTAGTTGACGAAGAAGTTCTGTCCGCTGTTGAGGTTTCCCGCCGCGTCGAGACCCCACTTGGAGGCGACGACGACCATGCCCTTCGGTCCGCCGGTGGGCACCCAGGTGACCGTGGGCGAGGAGCCGATTCCGCGTCCGTCCGCCAGCTCGACGGGGGTGCCGAGGCTCGTCGTCGTTCCCCAGTTCAGTCCGTCCGGCGACTTCTTGAAGAACACCGGCGAGGCGTTGGAGAACGCGTAGCCGGCGGCGTTGACCACTTCGTAGGTCGCGAGGTAGGTGCTGTCGGGCAGTTTGGTGACCGTGATCATTCCGGGCCGGTGCAGCTTGTCGGTCGGTGCCGACACGTTGGACAGGGCGCCCCACGTGAGGCCGCCGTCGGTGGAGCGGCGGTATGACACGGCCTGCAGCACGTTGTTCGCCTTCTGCCGCTCGTCGGAGAAGTAGGCCGTCAGTCCGCCATTGCCGTCGACGATGAGCGTGGGCTCCCACACCGTCGTGGTCGTCGAAGTGGAGGACGGGTCGTAGACCGCGGGACCACCGGTGTCGATCGTGCTGAGGTAGCTCCAGCTCGCGCCCTGGTTGGTGCTCTTGTAGACGACGAGCTTCGTGATCGAGGCGGGGTCGTCGCGATCGGCGGGGCGGATCTGCCCGGTCAGCAGGAGCGTTCCGGCCGCGAGGCCGCCGGTCGCCTGCGGCAGTTCGTAGAGGAACGGCTGGGCGAGGCGATCGAGCTGGGTGGTGTCTTCCTGGCCGGGGATACCGGGGAACTGCAGTCCGGGGTTGACCGCGGAGATCTTGGTCCACGACGTGCCGTTGTCGGTGCTGCGGAAGATGGGCCACTCCTGGTGGCAGGCGAGGCTGGGGTTGGCCAGACACGCCTGGGTGTCGGTGGTGGGGTTCGTGCTGGGGCTCACGTCCTTGATCAGTCGTCCGTCGTCGAACGTGACGATCAGGGTGCCGTTGGCCGACCCGCTGTGCTTGAGGGCGACGATCTTGGCGTAGGCGGTGCCGGTGGCGTCACCCCCTTCGTCGTTGAACGACGAGCCGTCCGGCGGGGCGTACACCAGGGAGCCGTTGCCGGTGGTCACCGCGTAGGCGGGAACGCCGACGATGGCCGACCCGGCGAGCGTGATCACGGCGCCGAGGGCGAGGAGTCCTCGACGTCTGCGGGGGGCAGATTTCGTGTGTCGCATCTTTGCGTCCTTCATCTGGGGGGACGATGCAGGTCGTTCTACATCGTTGTAAAGGAGGATTTCACAACGATGTAAAGCGCGTCAACCACGAATTTCTGCGTCAGCGGGTGCGGGTGGCGAGTCGGTGGAACTCGTCCGCCACCGGCGTCTTCACGCGTCGGAGCGTTCCGTCTGACTCCTCCTCCAGGGCCCACAGGCCCATCGTGAGGAGGTAGTTCATCGCCGACTTGTCGCCGGTCCGGTACGACCACTCGATCATGTCGGTGATGCACCACCAGGTGTATCCGACCACGTCCACACCGTCGGCGCGGAGTTCGTCGACGGCGGCCACCGACTCCCTCATCCACGAGATCCGCTCGTCGACGGTGCCGGTGTAGCTCGTTTCGGTCAGGAACACGGGCTTGCCGTAGCGCTCGGCGAACGAGGTGAGCACGTCCTTCATGCCCTCCACCCCGGCGTTGTGCCGGGGCCGTAGGTCGCGCGGGCCGCCGGAGCGGGTCACGCCGCGCTCGAAGGTCTCGGTGGAGTGCTGCGGGTAGTAGTTGACGCCGACGACGTCGGGCTGCGCGGTGTGGGCGCGGGCCCACGCGAGGTCGTCGTCGCCGAAGCCGTGGGCGCGCAGATACCGCACGAGCGCGTGGTCGTCGCCGACGCGACCCATCACGAGGTCCTGGATCAGGAACCGGCGGTGGCGGAGGTGATCGTGCGTCTCGCGATGGGCGTCGAGGTCACCGGTGAAGCGGAACGACGCCTCCACGTGGACGAAGTCGGCCGCCTCGTCCACCGCCTCGATCGCGTTCTGGGTGGTGACGATGCCGCGGGTGACGCCCCGGAGGACGTCGACGAAGCCCCGATCGCCGGTGCGATACGGCGGCCACTGTCCGAACTCTCCGCAGTACATGACGTTGAGGAGCGGTTCGTTCAGCGGCGTGTAGTGGCGGATCCGCCCGCGGTAGCGCTCGGCCACGGCGGCGGCGTACTCGGCCACGCGCTTCGGATAGTCGGGGTGGACGAACTGGTCCTCCAGCCACAACGGGGTTCCGTAGTGCATGAGGTCGGTCACGAGGTCGAGGCCCAGCTCGTCGAAGGCGTCGACGACGCGGTCGAGCCACTCCCAGTCCCACGTGCCCGGCTCGGGCTGGATCCGGTACCACGGGATGCCCCACCGGACCATCTCGCTGCCGGCTTCGGCGCAGTACTCCAGGTCCTCCCGCCAGAAGCGGTAGTGCTGCATGAGCTCGTACTCGTCGAGGGCGCGCTCGCCCGGCCGCGTCTGCGGGATGAACGTGTCTTCGACTCCGACGGCGAATCGGAGGCGTCCGTCTTCGAACCAGCGCATGTGTCGTCCTTCGGTGGTGTTCGGGTGGGGTGCGGATGAGGGGTGAGGGGAGGGGAAAGAAGGGGGCCGGACCCCGCACCGCATCGAGCGGTGCGAAGGCCCGGCCCACGATATCCGGAGCGTCAGCCGGCGAGTGCGGCGTCCATCTCCTTCTGCGCGGAGCTGAGGAGCTCGGCCACGTCGCCGCCGGCGAGGGCCTTCTGGGTGGCGGTGTCCATCGCCGTCAGCACGTCGGTGGACGGGATGACCCCCGGCAGGAGCGCGACGCCGTACTGCGACTGATCGGTGAGGGCGGCGACCACCTTGTTCTCGGCGACGTCGGCAGCGGTGACCTCACTGGTCAGGGGAGGCCAGCCCGAGGCGAGCGACCACGTCACCATGTTCTTCTTCTGGTAGAACCACGTGAGGAACGTCTGGATGGCTTCCTTCTCCTGGTCGGTCGCCTGCGACGTGACGCTCAGGTCGACCGCGAGCGCCGAGGCCTTGATCCCGGCAGGTCCGGCGGGGAGGGGCGCGATGCCGTAGTCGATGCCCGAGGACTCCGAGACGGTGGCCATCCACGGTCCGGCGAGGGTCATCGCCACCTTGCTGGAGCTGAAGAGGCCGTCGGCGTCGGCGCCGGCCAGGCCCGTCGGGGAGAACTTGCCCTTGGCGAGCGCGTCCTTCCAGTAGGTCAGCGTCTTCACGTTCTCCGGCGAGTCGATCACGGCCTTGCCGTCGGCGGTGACGACATCGCCGCCGCCGCTCTTGAAGAGCGAGGGCCACACGCCGTTGCCGACGGTTCCGTGGTCCTGCAGCGCCAGGCCGTACTGCTCCGGCGTGCCGTCGCCGTTCTCGTCGATCGTGAGCTTCTCGGCGGCCGCCACCCACTCATCCCAGGTGGTGGGGACCTCGACACCCGCCTCTTCGAACATGGCGGTGTTGTAGAACATCGTGAGCGGGGTGAAGCTCAGCGGCGCGGCGTAGTGCTTGCCCTCGACCACTCCGGTGGCGACCGCGCCTTCGTTGAGGACCCCCGCGCCGCTGTCCGACGCGCCGTACCAGTCGTCGAGATCGTGCAGAGCCCCCTTGGAGGCCCAGACCGGAACGTTCTCGGCGGGAAGGGCGACCAGTTCGGGTCCGGTCTTGGAGCTGAGGGCGGGTAGCGCTGTGTCGAGCAGCGTGGCCCAGGGCTTGGTGGACGCGGTGATCTCGATCTTGTCCTGCGAGGCGTTGAACTCCTCGACGAGATTGTTGAGCACCTTGCCGTCGGCTTCGGTGTAGCCGTGCCAGAAGTCGATGGTGATCGGGCCTTCCGGGGTGGGCGTGCTGGCCGCGCAGCCGGATGCCATGAGCACGACGGCGCTCACGAGTGCTGCTGCGGTGATGGGCTTCTTCATTGGTGCTGGACCTCCACGAGTCGACTCCACTGTCGATGAAACGGCGAAACTTCCTCTCGCCTCTGGGTTCTACAACGTTGTAACAGCGTTGTGATCACATAGTGGATCGTCGGATCGCAATTGTCAAATGGTGTCTCGCGCATGCTCGACCGGAGGTCGTCGCCGCCGGCGCGAGGTCGACTTGACGGCGCAGGGCCGTGGCCCATACTGTCATTTACAACGTTGGAGAAGCGGTGAGGGACACCGCTCAGAAGAGGGAAGCAGCGATGACGCTCACCAGCACTCGACGGTTCCGCCCGCCGCCCCAGATCGGGGGTCGTGGCCCCTTGCGCGGGCGGGCGAAGCGGCGCATCACGATCGTCGCGTTCCTGCTTCCCGCGATGACGATCCTCATCACGTTCGTCTTCTGGCCCATGTTCGCCGCGCTCCGCCTGTCCTTCACCGATGCCAGCGGCTTCGGGCTGGAGCAGTGGGTGGGGCTGGAGAACTACATCGCGGTCTTCACCGAGCCGAACATCCTGCGGGCGATGGGCAACACGGCGCTCTACACGGTCATGTTCACCCCGGTCGTCGTGCTCCTCGCGCTCCTGCTCGCCCTCGCGCTCAACAGTCCGAAGCTTCCCCTGCGCGGCGCCTTCCGCACGGCGCTGTTCCTGCCCTTCATCGTCTCCCTGGCGGTGGCCGCCTTCGCATGGCAGTACCTGCTGGACCCGCAGGTCGGACTCCTGAACTTCTGGCTGCAGTCGTTCGGGGTCCGCATCGGCGATGTGCTGCAGGATCCCGCTCTCGCGATGCCCACGGTCGTGCTGATCGCGGTGTGGAAGAACTTCCCCTTCTACATGATCGTGTTCCTGGCCGGCGTGCAGGAGATCCCGCAGAGCCTGTACGAGGCCGCGAAGATGGACGGCGCCGGTCCCCTCGCCCGGTTCCGCAACGTCACGGTGCCGCTCCTGAGCAACACGACGGGGTTCGTGCTGGTGATCTCGACGATCGCCGCCCTGCAGGCCTTCGACCAGATCTACATCCTCACCGGCGGCGGCCCCTACCAGAGCACGCAGACCGTCGTGATGCAGATCTACAAGTCGGGCTTCAAGGATCTCGAACTCGGGTTCGCCTCCGCGCTGTCGTACGTGCTGCTGATCGCGACGCTGCTGCTGAGCCTCGTGCAGTTCGCGATCACCGCCCGCGGTGAGAAGGACGCCGGTTGACCATGAACGCTCTCGCCCGCCGCCGTCGCCTCACCGACCAGCTCACCCGCTGGCTGTTCTTCGCCGCCATGCTGCTCGTGGCCCTGCTCATCCTGCTGCCGATCGCGATCATCGTCTTCACCGCGTTCAAGCCGGTCGCCGAGGTCAACGCCTTCCCGCCGACGCTCGCGCCCGGTGCGTGGACGCTCGACAACTTCACGCGCATCTTCACCGATCTGCCGTTCGCCCGGCTCATCCTCAACAGCTTCATCTTCGCCGGCGGCGTGACCCTGTTCGCCCTCGTGTTCGACTCGCTCGCCGCGTATGTGCTCGCCCGAGTGGACTTCCGCGGGAGCAAGCTGCTCCTCATCGCGATCGTCGCGAGCCTCATGGTGCCCTTCCAGGCCACCCTGATCCCGGTGTATCAGTTGGTCGCCGATCTCGGATGGATCAACTCCTACACGGGCCTGATCGCTCCCCGCGCCGCCGATGCCTTCGGGATCTTCTTCCTGCGGCAGTTCTTCCTGTCCCTTCCGCGCGACCTCGACAACGCGGCGCGCATCGACGGGGCGTCCGAGCTGCGCATCTTCCGCAGTGTCGTGCTCCCCAACGCCGTGCCGGCGCTGGTGACCCTCGGGATCTACACCTTCGTCAACAACTGGAACGACCTGCTCTGGCCGCTCGTCTTCACGACCGACCAGCAGATGGGGACGATCACCTCCGGGCTCACCCTGCTCACCGGCCCCGACGGCATCATCCCCTACGGCGTGATGATGGCCGGCTCCCTGATCGCCCTGGCGCCCCTGGCCGTCCTCTTCCTCGTGCTGCAGCGGCGCTTCATCCAGAGCGTGGCCAGCACCGGACTCAAATGACCCCGACCGACCCGAGACGAGAGGCTGCAATGCCCACCGCACGACTCATGTTCGACCCCCGGCTGCCGATCGGTGCCGTCAATCGCCGGCTGTTCGGCTCTTTCGTGGAGCACCTCGGCCGGTCCGTGTACGACGGCATCTACGAGCCCACCCACCCCACCGCCGACGCCGACGGATTCCGCGAGGATGTCCGCGACCTCGTCCGCGAGCTGGGCGTGAGTGCCATCCGATATCCCGGGGGCAACTTCGTGTCGGGGTTCCGCTGGGAGGACAGCGTCGGCCCGCGCGAGCAGCGTCCCGAGCGTATCGACCTCGCGTGGCACTCCACCGAGACCAACGAGGTGGGGCTCCACGAGTTCCAGCGCTGGTTGGAGTCGATCGACAGCGAGCTCGTCCTCGCGGTCAACCTCGGCACCCGCGGGACCCTCGAAGCGCTCGACCTGCTCGAATACGCGAACCTTCCCGGGGGCAGCGCCCGGGCCCTCGAGAGGGCGAGCAACGGACGCTCCGCGCCGTTCGACGTGCGCATGTGGTGCCTCGGCAACGAGATGGATGGCCCCTGGCAGCTCGGGCACCGCTCCGCCGACGACTACGGCAAGCTCGCCGCCCAGACCGCCCGCGCCATGCGCATGTTCGACCCCTCCCTGGAACTGGTGGTGTGCGGGTCGTCGAGCCGGCACATGTCCACGTTCGGCGAATGGGAGCGGGTCGTGCTCTCCCACTCCTACGACGACGTCGACTACATCTCCTGCCACGCCTACTACGAGGAGAAGAACGGCGACGCGGCGAGCTTCCTCGCCTCGGCCGTCGACATGGACGCCTTCATCGAGCAGGTCGTCACGACCATCGACCACGTCAAGGCCGTCAAGCGCAGCGACCACGTCGTCAACATCTCCTTCGACGAGTGGAACGTCTGGTACAACGAGCGCTTCGAGAAGATCGACAAGATCACCGGCGTGGACAACTGGCCGGTCGCGCCCCGCCTCTTGGAGGACGCGTACTCCGTGCTCGACGCCGTCGTCGTGGGGAACCTCCTGATCTCGCTCCTCCGTCGCGCCGACCGCGTGACGAGCGCATCGCTCGCGCAGCTCGTGAACGTGATCGCCCCGATCATGACGGAGCCCGGCGGCATCGCGTGGAAGCAGACGACGTTCTTCCCGTTCGCCCTCACCTCGGCCCTCGCCGTCGGCGAGGCGGTAACGACGCGGGTGGAGTCCGACACCTACGACACCGCCGTGTACGGCACCGTGCCGACGATCGATGCGATCACCACGCACGACGCCGAGGCCGGGACGGTCAGTATCTTCGTCGTGAACCGGTCGCAGACCGACACCACGACGCTCGAGTTCGACCTCTCCTCCTTCTCCGGTGTGATCAGCGGTGACGCGCAGACCCTCGCCGACGACGACATCTACGCCGTCAACACGCTCGCCGAGCCCGAGCGCGTGTCGATGCGGGCCAACACGTCGCTCGCGCTCGCCGATGGGGCCGGGAGCATCGAGCTCCCGCCCGTGTCCTGGACCGTGATCACCCTCCGCACCCGCTAGCCGCCCGGCGGCCTCTCGGGTGCGGCCTTCCCGGGTGCCGCCCGTCCCTTCCGGGTGCCTCCCGGGTGCCGTCCCAGGTGCACAACGGCGGACGGGCGAGGCAACACGCCGCGCGTTCCTCCCCTTCGCGCGGCGTGTCGAGCGCCCAGTCCGCCGTTGTGCTCGCGTCCGGGCAGCAGTTGCGTCGACGGGGCGGGCCAGGGCGCCGGGATGGCAGGGTGCCAGGGGGCCAGGCGGGCGTGGCGGGATGCATGTGCCCCGCGTGCGGCGCACCTCTCTCTCGAGCACAACGGCGGACGCGGGAGGCGACACGCCGGGGGTTGAGGCCGCGTCGTCGGCGTGTTGCCGGACGTATCCGCCGGTGTGCGCGGCTGCGGTTGCGGCTGCGGGGGAGCGCAGAAACGGGCCTCGACACGCCCGCACATCATCATAATCATTCCACTAATTGGAATGTCCATCGCACTATCGGAATGTGACTACACTGGCGACATCGCTTCACGAAGCGTCGATGGAGAACGGCCACTCATGGCAACCCGCCCGCCGGCCCCCGGCCGCGGCGCCCCGCCGCTGCTGTGGTCGGGAAGCGCCGGCCCGGACCTCGCCCCTGTCCCTGAAGGAGGAGACCAATGAAACTACTGCGCGTCGGACCGGAGGGCACAGAACGCCCCGGAGTCCTGGTCACCGAGGACGGGCTCGTGGACGTCTCCGATCTCGTCACCGACTTCGACGAGGAGTTCTTCGGGTCCGGCGGGATCGCACGGATCGCTCCGGTCGTCGAGGAGCGCCGGCGGGAGGGGCGGATCACGCCGCTCGCGGGCCAGCGCATCGGCGCTCCGATCGCCCGTCCGCACCAGATCATCTGCGTCGGTCTCAACTACAGCGACCACGCACGGGAGACCGGCCAAGCCGTGCCGGAAGAGCCGATCCTGTTCACGAAGTCGCCCAACACGCTCGTGGGTCCCCACGACGACGTGCGGCTTCCGCGCGGGGCGACGAAGGCCGACTGGGAGGTGGAGCTCGGTATCGTGATCGGCGCCCGCGCAAGCTATCTGCACTCCCCGGTCGCCGCGCGCGACCACATCGCCGGCTGGGTGCTGGTCAACGACGTCAGCGAGCGCGCGTTCCAGATGGAGCGGGGCGGGCAGTGGCTGAAGGGAAAGTCGGCCGAGACGTTCAACCCCGCGGGGCCCTGGCTCGTCACCCCCGATGAGGTCGACGACGTGACGGCCCTCGACATGTGGCTCGACGTGAACGGGGTGCGCCGGCAGACCGGGTCGACCGCGACGATGATCTTCGACCCCTACGTGATCGTCCACTACATCAGCCAGTTCCTCGTCCTCGAGCCCGGCGATCTCATCAACACCGGCACCCCTCCCGGCGTCGGGATGGGCTTCTCTCCCCAGATCTGGCTGCGCGAGGGCGACGTCATGACCCTCGGCATCGAGGGACTCGGCACGCAACGGCAGACCGTGATCGGCCCGCGATGAGCGTGACCGGCCCCACGTTCCTCATCCAGATCTGACGAAGGAGACCGACATGACACGTGCCCTGGTGACCGGAGGCGCACGCGGCCTCGGCGCGGCGGCCGCGGCCCGACTGGCCGACGACGGAGTGGAGGTGATCCGCGTCGACGTCTCGGACGGTGGCGACGTCGTGCTCGACATCACGGACGAGGCGGCGGTGGCGGCGGCCGTCGCCGACATCGGCCCCGTCGACGTGCTCGTCAACTCGGCCGGGATCGTCGGCCCGAACACGCCACTGCTGGAGACCGACTCGGCGCAGTGGCGACACGTCTTCGACGTCAACGTGCTCGGGACTGTCGCGATGATGCGGGCCTTCGTCCCGGGCATGGTCGAGCGTGGGTGGGGCCGGGTCGTCAACCTCGCCAGCATGGCGGGGAAGGACGGCAACCCCAACCTGTCGATCTACTCGGCCTCGAAGGCCGCGGTCATCGCCCTCACCAAGTCGGCGGGGAAGGAACTGGCCACGACGGGCGTCCTCGTCAACGCGATCGCTCCCGCGGTGATCGCGACCCCCATGAACGAAGACACCGCCCCCGACGTGCTCGCCCACATCACGAGCCTCATTCCCATGAAACGTGTGGGGAGAGCGGAGGAGGTCGCCGAGCTGATCGCCTGGCTCGCGTCCGACCGGGTGAGCTTCTCCACCGGCGCGGTCTACGACATCAGCGGGGGCCGGGCCACCTACTGAGGCGCGGTCCTAGCGGCTGGCGCCACTCGACGCGACGATCGCGCGCACCTCGTCGATGCGGGCGATGAGCTCCGGCAGGGGCGTGCGGAACGCGAGCGCGCTCACGCTGACCGCCCCCGCGGTCTCGGGATGCGCGCCGCTGCGCAGGGGAACCGCGACGCAGTTCACGCCCTGCTCGTTCTCCTGGTCGTCGATCGCATAGCCGCGCTCACGCGTGCGCTGCAGGTCGTCCCACAGCTGCTCGACCGAGACGATCGTCTGCGGGGTCCGCGCCACGAGAGGCGTCGCGGCGACGATTCCGGACAGTTCCTCGATGCTCCCGGCGGCCTCGCTCAGGAGCATCTTGCCGACGGCCGTGCAGAACGCGGGGTTCCGCCCGCCCACCACCGAGGTCAGCCGCACCGATCCCGACGACGGATCCACCTTCGCGCGGTAGACGACCTCGGCCCCGTCGCGGACGGCGTAGTGGGCGGTCTCGCCGAAGGCGTCGACCAGGGCGTGCAGGATCGGCTCCACGGTGCGCTGCTCGGGCCGGCGGGCATGGTTCTCGAACGCCAGCCGGAGGAACTCGTCGCCCACGACGTACATCCCGCGTCCCGCCTGCGCGGCGAGCCCTGCACGGCGCAGCGAGGCGAGCGCGCGGTGCACGGTGGACTTGGGGCTGTCGACGGCGGCAGCGAGCTCGTCGAGAGTGGCACCGTCGGGCCGCTCGGCCAGCTCGATCAGGAGCGCGAGCACCCGATCGGAACCGACGACGCGCGGTGCGGGATCCGGATGTGGCGCCACTCGGTCATCCTAGCCGGGCGGGGTGGGCGGGGTGCCGGGGCGGGTCGCCGGCGTGGGGCGCTGGGGCTGGGCGCTGGTCCAAGGCGCTGGCCGGTGGCACGACCGAGGTCCGGGCGACGGTGGCGTCGGACGCAACGGCGGAGATCCTGTCCATCGCCCCGGTGTGTCGGAGCTGTCCCCCGGCGTGTCGCCCGCGCGGTCCGCCGTTGTGCCGCCCGGCGGAGGTGCCTCGCACCCGCTGCGGGCCATTGTATTGCGGGCCGTGCCGTGCCACAGTCGGCGCGGAGCGGAGGAACACACGATGGGCATCGCACTGGAGAACGTCGGCATCGCGGTTCGCGACATCGAGGAGGCGATCGCCTTCTTCGTCGACCTCGGCTTGAGTGTCGTCGGGCGCGACACGGTGAGCGGAGAGTGGGCCGACGCCGCCGTCGGGCTCGATGGCAACCACGCGAAGATCGCCGTCCTGCAGACTCCGGGCGGTCAGGGTCAGATCGAGCTGTTCGAGTATCTCCATCCCGAGGCGATCGAGACCGGCCCCACCTTGCCGAACCAGATCGGGATGCACCGCGTGGCCTTCTCCGTCGACGACATCGACGCGTCCCTCGCCATCGCCGCCACCCACGGATGCCACCCGTTGCGCGGCGTCGCGACCTACCAGGACATGTACAAGCTCACCTACTTGCGCGGCCCGAGCGACATCCTCGTCATGCTCGCCCAGGACCTACGGCGGCCGGCGGAGTGAGGTGAGATCGGAGTGTCCGGGGGTCCAAGTGGCTCCGGCCCCGAGACCACTCACCAGCCCAAAGCAAAACCCCCGCCATGTAGAAGCTAGGCGAGGGTTTCTGGGACCGTTGTAACGACGGTCCGTGTGGCTCCGACGGGCGTCGATCCCGTGACCTCACGATTTTCAGTCGTGCGCTCTACCAACTGAGCTACAGAGCCGCATGGCTTCGAGGAGCCATGTCCGAGACGAAGGGCCCTCTGTTTCCAAAGGGCCCGTCGCTTGGAGCGACCCTGACGGGACTTGAACCCGCGACCTCCGCCGTGACAGGGCGGCACGCTAACCAACTGCGCTACAGGGCCATGCTTGTTCAGTTGTGGGTGGTTGTGTGACCCCAACGGGATTCGAACCCGTGCTACCGCCGTGAAAGGGCGGCGTCCTAGGCCGCTAAACGATGGGGCCGAGCGAACCCGGAGGCTCACGCTTACCGACGCTCAAGCATACGCACGATCCGCCCAAATCGGAAATCGACGGCATGGCCTCGCGCGCATCGTGCCCCGCCGGGTCGATGATGGACGGGTCCGCGCCGATCGACGACCCCCACCGTCGACGTTGCCGCGACCCTCGGCATCCGGGGCACATGTTGTTAGTGTGGCTCGTGTTGCTGTTGTGACTGAGGAGTGAGACGTGCATTCTGAGCAGTCCGGATCGCCGGAGGAGTGCGGCTGCGCGCCGACCCCTCAGGAGTTGCGCAGCCTCGGCCGGACGATCACACGTCGCGGCGCGATCGGCCTCGGCGTCGCGGGTGTCGCGGCGGTCGGCTTCCTCGCCAGCGCCCCCGCCTTCGCCGCGTCGTACCCGTCGTGGGACGACGTCGAGCGCGCGAAAGCCAACGAGAAGTCCAAGGCCGCGGAGATCTCGCGCATCGAGGGCCTCATCGCGAACCTCGAGAACGACGTGGCCGCCAAGCAGGCCGAGGCGGAGCGGCTCGGGCTTGAGTACAACGAGGCGCAGGAGGCGTTCGAGGAAGCCGCCGATCGTGCCACCGCCCTCCAGGAGCAGGCCGACGCGGAAGAGGCCAAGGCGAAGGATGCCGCCGACAAGCTCGGCCGCCTCGCCGCGCAGCGTTACCGCATGGGCGGCGACGACACCTCGCTCGAGCTCTTCTTCTCCGGCTCGGCCGCCAACGCCGACGAACTCCTCGCCCGCCTCGGCACGATGGACAAGCTCCTCGACGCCAACCGCAGCGTCTACACCGCGGCGGTCAGCGCCCGCGACAACGCCCAGAACCTCTCCAACCAGGCCAAGGTCGCCCGCGCCGAACGCGACCGCCTCCAGCAGGAGGCCGAAGCGAAGATGATCCGCGCGCAAGACGCGGCCTCCGCAGCCCAGGCGGCGCTCGAGGCCCAGAGCGCGCACCGCGAAGAGCTGGAAGGCCAGCTCGCCGCCCTGAAGGACACCACCGCCAAGACGGTCACCGAATACAAGGCCGGCGTCGAGGCGCGCCGCAAGGCACGGGAGGCGCGACTCAAGCGCGAGCGCGAGGAAGCCGCCCGCCGCGCCAAGGAAGAGGAAGAGCGCCGCCGCCGCGAAGAAGAAGCCGCCAACAACGGCGGCGGCGGCAGCTCCGGCGGTGGAGGCGGCGGCGGAGGAGGCGGCGGTTCCGCGGGCGAGGTCCAGCCCTCCGGATGGGTCCGCCCTGCCTACGGCTACATCAGCGCGTGGTTCGGTGCCCGTGGCACCATCTGCTCCAACGGCTACTGCACGAGCGGGCACCGCGGCATCGACTTCGCCGGCGGCTGCAGTTCCCCGATCTATGCCGCCGCGTCGGGCCGCGTGATCTTCGCGGGGTACAGCGGCGCGTGGGGCAACTACATCAAGGTCGATCACGGCGACGGCATCGTCACGGGCTACGCCCACATCAAGCCCGGCGGGTACAACGTCGGCTACGGCGACCGCGTCCGGGCCGGCCAGACCATCGCCTACATCGGCAACACGGGGGTCTCCACCGGATGCCACCTCCACTTCGAGGTCTACAGCGGGGGCGTGCGGATCAACCCCGCGCCGTTCCTGCGCGCCCGCGGCATCTCGGTCTGACGCCCTCCCGCAACGGACCCGGCGCAGCTGCCAAGAGAAGAGGGGCGAACACCGGTCTCCCGGCATCCGCCCCTCTCGAGCTGACGTGCGTCAGATGGTCTTCGGCGCGTGACCCTCACCCTGGGTGGCGGTCTGCGCGTCGTTCTCCTGGAACCGCTCGAACGCCTCGGCGACCAGGCGCTCGGCCTCGGCAGCCCCGGCCCACTGGTCGACCTTGACCCACTTGCCGGGCTCGAGGTCCTTGTAGTGCTCGAAGAAGTGGTTGATCTCGCCCTTGGTCCACTCGTCGAGGTCATCGACGTCCTGGATGTGGTCCCAGCGCGGGTCCTTCGCGAGCACGGCGACCACCTTGTCGTCGCCACCGGCCTCGTCGAGCATCTTCAGCACGGCGACCGGACGCACCTTGGCCAGCACGCCGGGGTAGAGGTCGCGGTCGAGGAGCAGCAGCACGTCGAGCGGGTCGCCGTCCTCGCCGAGCGTGTCTTCGAAGAAGCCGTAGTTGGCGGGATAGCCCATGGGCGTGAACAGCACGCGGTCCAGGAACACGCGACCGGTTCCGTGGTCGACTTCGTACTTCACGCGGCTGCCGCGCGGGATCTCGATGACGGCGTCGTACGCGCCCATGACGGTTCTCCTTCGGAAAGCTGTGGAATGCCGGGGACCAGCCTAGTCACGCCCCCGTCGCGTGCAGAACTCCGGAAAAACGACGTGCGGCGGCCGGGATAGTCCCGCACAGGCCCGGCGCGCGGGGAAACTCCGGAGTGGTGAACCGATCGCGCGCGAGACCGCCTGCCGCGCAGTCGATACCGTGGAGCCATGGACCGCCGCCCCGGACTCGATCCCGCCGTCGCCGCGGTGCGCCGCGCCGTGCGGGAGGCTCTCGCGGGCGATGACTCGCCGGTCGTCGTCGGGCTGTCCGGAGGCGCCGACTCGCTCGCGCTGACCGCAGCGGTGGCCTTCGAGGCCCCCAAGACCGGGATCACGGCCACGGTCGTCGTGGTCGACCACGGGCTCCAGGACGATTCCGCGGTCGTGGCGGCGCGCGCGGCGGCGACCGCCGAGTCGCTCGGGCTCGCCGCGCGGGTGGTGCGCGTGCAGGTCGGCTCCGACGGCGGACCCGAATCCGCCGCCCGTGACGCCCGCCGGGCCGCGCTGGCGGCCGTGGCCCGCGGGACCGGCGCGCGGCGCGTGCTCCTGGCCCATACGCTCGACGACCAGGCCGAGACGGTGCTCCTGGGGCTCGCTCGCGGCTCGGGCGCCGCGAGCCTCGGCGGCATCTCGCCCGATCGGGAGGTCGAGGGACTGCGGTGGCTCCGTCCGCTGCTGGAGGTGCGGCGCAGCACGACCCGCGCCGCCTGCATCGCGCAGTCGCTCGACCCGTGGGACGACCCGCACAACCTCGACCGCCGCTTCCTCCGCGTGCGCGTGCGCCACGACGTGCTTCCCCTGCTGGAGACGACACTCGGCCCCGGAGTCGCCGAGGCTCTCGCCCGGACGGCGGATCAGCTGCGCGAAGACGCCGATGCGTTCGCGGCCATCATCGACGAGACGATCGAGGACATCGTGGAGCCGGCGGAGGCCGGGATCGCCGTGTCGGTCGGGGCGCTCGCCGCGAACCCACCCGCGCTCCGGCACCGCATCATCCGCCATGTCGTCGCGAGCGAGTTCGGGCAGAGCCTCACTCGCGCGCAGACGCGGGAGGTCGCTCGGCTCGTCACCGAATGGACCGGTCAGGGGCCCATCGACCTCCCCGGATGTCGGGCTCTCCGCCGCGGGTCGCGCATCGAGTTCGTCGCCTCCGCGTAATAGAACGCACGTCCGCCCATCTCATCTATGGCGGGTGAGACGACTCTCCCCGCATATCGCACGGCGCCGGGGGGCGCGTGCGCTCGTACCTGGGGGAGGGACGAAATGAACAGATTCGCGCGTGCGCGAAAGCGCGTGAGCGC
This sequence comes from Microbacterium sp. TNHR37B, assembly GCF_001620065.1. Lineage (GTDB taxonomy): Bacteria > Actinomycetota > Actinomycetes > Actinomycetales > Microbacteriaceae > Microbacterium. Next base: position 664,544 of record NZ_LQGV01000003.1, on the reverse strand, counting down.
GGCGCTGGCGCTCGTGATCGGCGGCGTCATGGCGCTGTCGGCGGTCACGGCGGCACAGGCCGCGCCGCCGTATGAGACCGAGGCCACCGTCACGTCGATCGCGTTCACGCAGTCGACGGTCGAGTCGGGCCAGAAGGCGGAGCTGACCGGAGCGTGGTCGCTTCCGAACAATCCGACGCCGCCCGCGGGGTTCGTCATCGACCTGCCGGACGACCTCCAAGGGCTGTCCGACTCGTTCGCCCTGCACGACGCCGCCGGCGAGGTGATGGGCACGTGCACCGTCGGGGCCACCCAGATCGTCTGCGACTTCGACGCCGACTACCTCGCAGAGCACCCGCGGAACCTCAAGGGAACGTTCGACTTCTGGGTCGAGGTGAAGACCGAGGTCACCGAGACCACCGAGATGACCTACGACTTCGGCGACGTCGATGCGTCGGTCACGGTCACGCCCGGCTCGTCCACCTGCCCCGACTGCACGTTCGAGGGCATGCCGAACAAGAAGTCCGGCAAGTACAACCGTGAGACCGACACCATCGCGTGGGCCGTCGACATCAAGGCGCCGCGTGAGGGCATGGCCGACGACCAGCTCGTCACGGTGCGGGAGCGGCTCGGCGAGAACCAGGAATGGGCGCGCACCGAGGCGGGCGCGATCGACATCTTCGTCATCGGCACCAACAAGGTCGACGCCACGGGAAAGCCCACCGGCTGGACGCGCGTGACCTCCCAGGTCGGTGCCACCATCACCGAAGACGGTGACGCGGTGCTCGTCTCGTTCCGCTCGCAGGGCGGATGGTTCTACTCGGTGCACGGCAACGTCAAGGTCACCGATGGCGGGGCCGCGCGCACCTACACGAACGAGGCGGACATCACGATCGCCGGCGAGACCACCCGCACCGTCACCGGCACCGTCACCCGTCAGGGCGGCGGCGGCGTGGGCGGCGGCGATCGCGTGGGCGACTTCTCGATCACCAAGGAGGTGCGCTGGAGCGACGAGCCGATTGCGGGCCTGGAGTTCGAGGGGACCTACACCGTGACCGCACCCGACGGTGAGGTCACCGAGGGGACCTTCCAGGTCGCCGAGGGTGACACCTGGAAGAGCCCGGAGTTCGACGCGGGGTCGCGGGTGCACGTCGAGGAGATCGTCCCGACGGGTCCGGCGGGCATCGACTGGGCGGAGCCGCAGTTCTCGCAGAACGACTTCGCGCTCGGCGCCGACGCCACCGTCGCGGTGACGCTCACGAACGAGGCCACCGTCGCGCGGGCGCCGTTCTCGGCCACGAAGGTCATCGAGGGTGACGGGGCCGACCTGGTCGCGCGCGACACCACCTTCACGCTCGCGTACGAGTACCCCGCCGGTGATGGTTTCGCGGCAGGATCCGGCACGCTCGTCCTGCCGGCCGACGGCGCCGTCGTCACGTCGTCGCCGCTGCCGGTCGGAGCCGTGCTGTCGCTGTCGGAGCTGGCGCCGGTCACCATCGACGGAGCCACGTGGGAGACCCCGCGCCTGTCGGCGACGTCGATCACGATCGGGCGAGGCGAGCCGATTCGGGTGACCGTGACCAACACGCTCACCCGGACCCCGCCGCCCACGCCGCCGGTCACGCCTCCGGCGACCCCGCCCGCGACGCCGCCCGTGACCCCGCCGGGGAACGAGACGCCGCCGCCGACCGGCGTCGACCACCACCACGAGACCCCGCCGCCTCCGGGCCTGGCGATCACGGGTGGGGAGCCGGCATACGGCATCCTCGCGCTCGGAGCACTGCTGGTCGGCCTCGGAGTCTGGGCCCGCACCCGCCGCACCGCTCGCGCGGAGTGAGAGCGCTCGCGCGCTGACATCAGGAGGACCGGGAGTCATGTGCTCCCGGTCCTCCGCTCTGTCCCGCACCTCGACCGTCCGGCCCGCGGCGTTCGGGGAGGCGGATGCGAGTGCCTACACTCGAAGGATGCGCGCGGCCGACATCGCAGACCAGCTGACCACCGTCCTCGTCACCGAGGAGCAGATCCAGGAACGACTCGACGCGCTCGCCGCCCAAGTGGTCGCCGACTACGAGGGCAAGGACCTGCTGCTCGTCGGGGTCCTGAAGGGAGCGGTCATGGTGATGGCCGATCTCGCCCGGGCTCTTCCTCGCGAGATCGCGATGGACTGGATGGCCGTCTCGTCCTACGGCGCCGGCACCAAGTCTAGCGGCGTCGTCCAGATCCGCAAAGACCTCGACGCCGACCTCACCGGCAAGCACGTGCTCATCGTCGAGGACATCATCGACTCCGGTCTCACCCTCAGCTGGCTGCTCGAGAACTTCGCCTCTCGAGGCGCGGCCTCGATCGAGGTGCTGGCGCTCCTGCGCAAGCCCGAAGCGGCGAAGGTCGAGATCGACTGCCGCTACGTGGGATTCGACATCCCCAACGAGTTCGTCGTCGGGTACGGCCTCGACTACGCGGAGGGTTACCGCAACCTGCGCGACGTCGCCGTGCTCGCGCCGCACGTCTACAGCTGACGGTTCGCGGAGCCCGCAGCGCCCGCGGATGCTCGGTACGCCGTGGGCGAATGCACAGACCGCGCATAGTCGGCGCGCGATAGCCTGAGCGGATCATGGACTTCAAGAAGCTCACCCGCAACCCGTTCGTCTACGTGTTGCTCATCGGCGTGCTGTTCCTCATCGGCATGTCGCTGATCTCCGGGCTCACCGGCGCGAAGCGGATCACGACGCAGGAGGGCCTCGGTCTCCTGGATGGCGACACCGTCACCAAGGTCGTCATGACCGATGGTGACCAGCGGGTCGATCTCGCCCTGTCGAAGGACTTCCAGGGCTCGAAGAACGTCCAGTTCTACTACAACTCCGCCCGTGCCGACGAGGTCGTCGCGGCCATCGATGCCGCCAAGCCGAAGGAGGGCTTCGACGACGTCGTGCCGCGGGCCACCTTCTGGGACGGCCTCCTGTCTCTCATGATCCCGCTGATCCTGCTGGGGCTGCTGTTCTGGTTCCTCCTCTCCAGTGCCCAGGGCGGCGGCAGCAAGGTCATGCAGTTCGGCAAGTCGCGCGCCAAGCTCGTGACCAAGGAGACGCCGACGGTCACCTTCGCCGACGTTGCCGGGGCCGACGAGGCCATCGAGGAGATGCAGGAGATCAAGGACTTCCTGAAGGACCCCGCGAAGTTCCAGGCGGTCGGCGCGCGCATCCCCAAGGGTGTGCTCCTGTACGGCCCTCCCGGAACCGGAAAGACCCTCCTCGCGCGCGCCGTCGCCGGAGAAGCGGGCGTTCCTTTCTACTCGATCTCGGGTTCTGACTTCGTGGAGATGTTCGTCGGTGTCGGCGCGAGCCGCGTGCGCGATCTCTTCAACCAGGCGAAGGAAAACGCCCCGGCCATCATCTTCATCGACGAGATCGACGCCGTCGGTCGTCATCGCGGCGCCGGAATGGGCGGTGGTCACGACGAGCGTGAGCAGACGCTCAACCAGATGCTCGTCGAGATGGACGGCTTCGATCCGAAGGCGTCGGTGCTGGTGATCGCGGCCACCAACCGTCCCGACATCCTCGACCCGGCGCTCTTGCGCCCCGGGCGCTTCGACCGGCAGATCGGCGTGGATGCTCCCGACCTCAAGGGTCGGCAGCGGATTCTCGAAGTGCACGGGCGCGGCAAGCCGCTCTCGCCGTCGGTCGACCTGTCGGTCGTGGCTCGCAAGACCCCCGGCTTCACGGGTGCCGACCTCGCCAACGTCCTCAACGAGGCGGCGCTGCTCACGGCGCGCTCCAACGCCCAGCTGATCGACATGCGCGCGCTCGACGAGGCGATCGACCGTGTCATCGCCGGACCGCAGCGACGGACACGCGTGATGAAGGACAAGGAGAAGCTCATCACCGCCTACCACGAGGGTGGTCACGCCCTGGCGGCGGCGGCGATGAACAACACCGACCCCGTCACGAAGGTCACGATCCTTCCGCGTGGCAAGGCGCTCGGCTACACGATGGTGCTGCCGCTGGAGGACAAGTACTCCGTCACCCGCAACGAGCTGCAGGATCAGCTCACCTACGCGATGGGTGGCCGTGTCGCCGAGGAGATCGTCTTCCACGACCCCACCACGGGCGCCTCGAACGACATCGAGAAGGCCACCGGGATCGCCCGCAAGATGGTCACCGAGTACGGCATGACCGACGACATCGGGCCGGTCAAGCTGGGATCGTCGTCGGGTGAGGTCTTCATGGGTCGCGACATGGGTCACGGCCGTGACTTCAGCGAGCGGATCGCCGAGCGCGTCGACGCGCAGGTGCGCGAACTGATCGAACAGGCGCACAACGAGGCCTACCAGGTGATCAACGACAACCGCGACATCCTGGACAAGCTCGCGCTGGCGCTGCTGGAGAAGGAGACGCTCGACCACCTCGAGCTCGCCGAGATCTTCTCTGACGTGAAGAAGCTGCCGCCGCGCCCGCAGTGGCTATCCAGCCAGGAGCGGCCCGTGTCCACACTGCCGCCCGTCGAGGTGCCGCGCACCCGCGACGAGGCGAGCCTCGCCGCCAGCGTCGCGGCCGAGGACGATGCGGCGGCGCAGAAGGCGCCGGCCCGGCGTCCCAGCGGGCAGGCGCGACCGGCGACCGCATAAGCTCGATCCGTGGCCGTCGATCGTGACCGCGTTGCCGCTCTGGTGCGCGACCTGCTCGAGGCGATCGGAGAGGATCCCGATCGTCCCGGCCTGCGCCTGACCCCGCAACGCGTTGCCGACGCGTACGCCGAGTTCTTCGCGGGTGTGGGTGAGGATCCGGCCGCCCCGCTCGCCCACACGATCTCGGTGACCCGCGGTCCCGCGCCCGACACGCTGCCCTCCGGCGCGGTGATGCTCCGCGACATCCGGTTCCGCTCGGTGTGCGAGCATCACCTCTTGCCTTTCGCCGGGCACGCCCACATCGCATATCTGCCGGGGGAGCAGGTCGTCGGGCTCGGCGCCCTTCCTCGCGTCGTCGACGTGCTGGCCGCTCGCCCCCAAGTGCAGGAGCGTCTCGGGGAGCAGATCGCCGACGTGATCGCCGGCTCGCTCGACACACGCGGCGTCGTGGTGGTCCTGGATGCGACCCACGAGTGCGTGACGATGCGAGGCGGGCGACAGCCCGACGCCTCGACGGTGACCGTCGCTGCGCGCGGTGAGCTCGCGGAACCGGCGGCCCGGTCGGAGATCATGTTGCTCCTGAGCGGCCACGGGTCGTCGACATGACGGAGCCGGCGTCATGACCCTCGTGATGGGGATCGTCAACGTCACCCCCGATTCGTTCAGCGATGGGGGGCGCCACCTCGATCCGGAGGCGGCGATCGCTCACGGCCGCGACCTGCGCGCCGCGGGAGCCGACATCCTCGATATCGGAGGCGAGTCGACGCGACCGGGCGCCCAGCGGGTGGATCCTGCCGTCGAGCGCGAGCGCGTGCTTCCCGTCGTGGCGGCGCTCGCCGGAGACGGGATCCCCGTGAGCATCGACACGATGAACGCCGCGACCGCCGTCGCCGCCGTCGAAGCCGGGGCGCTGTTCGTGAACGACGTCTCGGGCGGACTCGCCGACCCCGAGATGCTGGCGGCAGTCGCTGCGCTGCGCTGCGACGTCATCCTGCAGCACTGGCGCGGGCACTCCGCGGACATGTATGCCGCAGCCGAGTACCGCGACCTCCCGCGCGAGCTGGTGGTCGAGTTGGAGGCGCGTGTCGCCGCCGCCGCGGCCGCGGGGATCCCGCCGGCGCGGATCGTGTTGGATCCCGGGATCGGGTTCGGCAAGCGCGGCGCACAGAACTGGGAGGCGTTGCGGGCGCTCGATCGCGTGTGTGCGATGGGCCCGCGCGTGCTCGTGGGGACCAGTCGCAAGCGGTTCCTTGCGGAGGCTCTCGCGGGCGGCGAAGCGTCGGACAGTGTCGATGAGCGGCGGCGGGACCTCGCGACCGCCGTCACCAGCGTCCTCGCAGCGCAGGCAGGGGTGTGGGCCGTGCGGGTGCACGATGTCGGAGCGACCCGCGACGCGCTCACGGTGTGGCGCAGGTGGGAGGACGGACGATGACCGACCGGATCTCGATCACAGGCATCCGCGCGATCGGATACCACGGTGTCTACGGTCACGAGCGGCGCGACGGCCAGGAGTTCGTCGCCGACGTCGTGCTCGAGCTCTCTCTCCGGCGCGCGGCGGCCTCGGACGATGTCGCCGATACCGTCCATTACGGGGAGGTGGCCGAACGCGTGGCAGCGGTGCTCTCTGGAGAGCCCGCCAACCTCGTGGAGACCGTCGCCCAGCGCATCGCCGACGCGGTGCTCGGCTTCGCGAGAGTCGACGCCGTGACCGTCACCGTCCACAAGCCGCAGGCGCCGATCGCGGTGCCCTTCGGCGACGTCGCGATCACCATCCGCCGGAGCCGGGAGGACCAGGAATGAACCGACGACTCGCGCAAGGCTTCGACGGCGATGCCGCTGCCTCAGACGCGGCGGCGACGGAGGCGGTGATCGCCCTGGGCGCGAACCTGGGGGATCGGTCGCAGACGTTGGGTGCGGCCCTCGTCGATCTCGACCGGACCCCTCTGACCCGCGTGAGGCTGGCCGCGGAGCCGATCGAGACCGTCGCGTTGACCCCGGAGGGTCGCGATTCGTCGGCGCCGTCCTACCTCAACACGGTGGCGATCGTGGAGACGCGACTCGCTCCGACCGTGCTTCTGGGGTATCTGCATGCCATCGAGGAGCGCCACGGCCGTGCCCCGCGCGTGGCCGGAGCAGCACGCTGGCAAGACCGCACGCTGGATCTGGACCTCATCGCCTACGGCGATCTGCGCATCGACACCCCCCTGCTCACGGTGCCGCACCCTCGCGCCGCCGAGCGTGACTTCGTGCTCCTTCCATGGGCATCGATCGATCCGGACGCCGTGCTCCCCGGTCGCGGTGCGGTCGCCGATCTGATCCGTGCGCTCGGACAGGAGGGCGCGGGATGAAGCGGACGAGTCCGGGCCTTCTCGCTGTCGTCGGGGTGGCGGGAGCGGCCGCCGGCTTCCTCCTCGACCAGATCCTCACGGCCACGGGTCGACCGACGTTCACGCCGTCGCTCATGCTGCCCGTCCTCCTCGTCCTGCTCGGAGTGGTGGTGGTGGCGCTCGCGCTGCCCATCCGCCGAGCCACGACCGGGACGAACACGCGCCCGGTGGACCCTTTCCGCGCGCTGCGCGTCGTCATGTTGGCCCGCGCCTCCAGCATCGTCGGGGCGGCGGTCGCCGGAGCCGGTGGTGGCCTGGTGCTCTTTCTGGTCTCGCGGCCGGTGGCGCCCTCGTTAGGCTCGATGAGTGCGGCCATCGCCGCGGCGATCGGTGGTGTGCTGCTGGTGGCCGCCGGCCTCGTGGCCGAGCACCTCTGCACGATTCGGAAGGACGATGATGACGACCAGCCCGAACCCGAAGAACCCGACGAACCCGATTTCGGACTCTCCCATCGAGACTGACGGTGTCGTGCACGTCGCCGCTCCGAGCGGCCGCGACGAGGTGATGGATGCCGGCACGTTCACGCGGATCCCCGAACCTCGGAACACGAACCGTCTCCCGCTGGGCGACGGAACGTGGCATCAGGTCTCGCCGAAGTACGTCGTGGTGCAGTTCATCTCCGGCGCCTTGTTCCTCGCTCTCGTCGTGGTGGCAGGGCTCGTGCTCTGGTTCGGGTTCGAGCAGGAATGGGTCTGGATCCCCGGGGCCGTCGCCGTCGTCATCACCCTCGTTTCCCTCATCGTGCTTCCGCGACAGGCGCGGTCGATCGGCTTCCAGCTTCGGACCGATGATCTCGTGTTCCGTCGCGGGATCCTGTGGCAGCGCATGGTGGCGGTGCCGTACGGGCGCATGCAGCTCGTCGACATCACTCACGGCCCTCTCGATCGAGGGTTCGGGATCGCGCAGCTCAAGCTCGTGACGGCAGCCGCCGCGACCGGCGTCACGATCCCGGGTCTCTCGCAGGCGGCCGCGGAACGACTGCGCGACACGCTCATCGACGTCGCTGAGACCCGACGGACCGGGCTGTGAGCGACCAGCCGCACGCCTTCCCGCCGCCCGCGCCGGGGTCGCAGGTCGGCCCCCCGCCGCTGGACGACGGTGGGGGTTTGCCGGCGGGCGATGGCGGACCGATCCGTCCGGCCGCCGTCGCCGAGGTCCGCTCGCCGCTCAGCGACGGGGAATGGCACCGTCTCCACCCGCTCACCCCGCTCCTGCGAGGCGGGCTGTTCCTCGTGGTCGTGATCGGCATCATCGTGGCCAACCTCCGTGATCGCCTGATCAACCTCTTCCTGCCGGGTGCCGACGAGTTCGATTACGAGTACACCGGCGACCCGATCGATTTCGTCGTCGCGAACAACCTGGTCTTGTGGGCCGCGCTCGCGGTTCTCGGTGTCGTGCTGGTGTTGATCGGGATCTTCTGGATGTCGTGGCGGTTTCACACGTTTCGCATCACCGGCGATGACGTGGAGGTGCGCAGTGGCGTCCTGTTCCGGACGCATCGACGCGCACCGTTGGACCGGGTGCAGGGGGTCAACCTCACCCGACCGATGATCGCGCGACTGCTCGGCATGGCCAAGCTCGAGGTCGTCGGGGCCGGACTCGACTCGAACGTGAAGCTCGAGTACCTTTCGACGTCGAACTCGGAGGCCGTGCGTGGCGACATCCTGCGTCTCGCGTCGGGGCGCCAGCTGGCCGAGGCGCAGGCCCGCCAGGAAGGATCTGCCCGGTCGCGGGCCACAGCCGTGGTCACCGCGGGGATCACGGGACTGATCGAGGGGGCGGAGGGGCCCGACGCGGAGCCGGAGTCGGTCGTCCACATTCCGGCCGGGCGCCTGATCGGCTCGCACGTGCTGTCGGGATCGACGATCTGGCTGCTGGCGCTGCTCACCGCGGTGATCGTCGGCTCGATCGTCGGCACGCCGTGGGTGCTGTTCTCGATCGTGCCGGCGATGATCGGTTTCGGCGCGTACTGGTTCCGTCAGATCACGCGATCGCTGCGCTACTCGATCGCCCCGACGCCGTCGGGCGTGCGCGTGACGTTCGGTCTGTTCACGACCATCACCGAGACGCTCCCGCCGGGACGCATCCACGCCGTCGAGATCGCGCAGCCGCTCCTCTGGCGTTCGGTGGGATGGTTCCGGATCAGGGTGAACCGACTCTCGGGCAGGTCGGCGACGGACTCGTCGTCGCAGCAGTCCGCGGAAGTGCTCCCGGTGGGCACGCGCGCCGACGTCGAACGCGTCATGCGCCTCCTCCTGCCGTCTCTCCCCGCTGACGCGTGGCCGGACGTGTTCGACCGCGGGATTCTCGGGCCGACCGCCGAGGACCCCTACACGACGACTCCGCGTCGCGCGCGGGTGTTCCGCCCCCTGTCGTGGCGGAGGAACGGCTTCCTGCTGACGCCCGACGCACTGCTGCTGCGCAGCGGCGTCTTCCGTCGCGCGCTCGTCCTCCTTCCGTTGGCGCGGCTGCAATCGATCAGGATCTCCCAGGGGCCCGTGGACCGTGCCCTCAACGTCGCGAACCTCACGGGCCACACCGTGCTCGGCCAGGTGTCGGGATCTCTCGGGATCCTCGACCGCGCCGCGGCCGTGGCGGTTTGGGAGCAGACGGCGCACGGCATCGTGGAGGCGTCGTCTCGCGACCGATCCCATCGGTGGAGCGAGGTCAGCCCGGAGGAGGCTCAGCGCACCCCCGAGGAGTATCACTCCGACCCCGACACGGTGGCGGTCGCCGCCTCCGCGCCGCCACCGGCGACCATCACGACAGAGGTCGTGCACGATTCGCCGGAGCCCGCGGGATTCGGATCTCCCGACGTGCCTCCGCGCAACAACGGTGCCGAGGAGACCCGCCCGTGATGCGATCCGGTCGTCTCGGCGTCGGGGTGATCGGCGCCGGTCGTGTCGGGCCGGTGATCGCGGCGGCACTGGCGGGAGCCGGACATGCGATCACCGGCATCACGCGCGGCTCCGACCCCGAGCGGGTCGAGGCCGTGCTGCCTGGCGTCCCCACCCTCGACGCCGACGAGGTCGCGCGGCGCAGTGAGTTGGTCATCGTCGCGGTTCCTCGCGACGAGCTCGGCCCGATCGTCGCTGGTCTCGCCGAGGTCGGAGCCTGGCAGATGGGGCAGCTCGTGCTCCACACGGACCCGTCGTACGGCATCGAGGTCTTGGCGCCCGCGATGGGACGCGGGGCCATCCCGCTGGCGGTGCATCCCGCCATCACCTTTACAGGGACATCGATCGACCTTCGCCAGTTGCATGATGCCTACGCCGCCGTGACCGCGCCGCCGGCGGTGCTGCCGATCGCTCAGGCACTCGCCGTGGAGCTCGGCTGCGAGCCCATCGTGGTCGCGGAGGCCGACCGGGCGGCTTACGGCGAAGCGATCGCCACCGCCACGGAGTTCTCGGCGGCCCTGTTGCGCCAGTCTGCCGGACTGCTCGCCGAGGCCGGTGTCCCCGATCCTGCTCGTTACCTCTCGGTGCTCGTCCACTCCACGATCGACTCCGCGCTGCAGGCGCTCCCGTCGTCGGAAGGGTGACCGCTGCCTCCGGAAGGACCCGCCCCGCGGGGCGGGCGCCGGAGCCGCGGATAGTATGGAGGGTCGATTCCCGAGGAGCCTGACATGACCGCCGCGCCCGAGCCCACCGCTCCCCACGCCGACGCACCCACCGGCGGTGCGTCGGCGGAGGAGCCGTCTGCGGAAGACGTCTTCGAGCAGAAGGCGGTGCGTCTCGCCAAGCGTGAACGTCTGCTCGCCGAGCGAACGGACGCCGCCGGGGGGCCGTACCCCGTGAGCGTCCCCGTCACGGCGACGATCGCCGAACTGCGTGAACGATTCGACGAGCTCGAAGCCGGTGAGGAGACGGGAGTCGTCGTGTCCGTCGCGGGCCGAGTCGTCTTCAGCCGCAACACCGGAAAGCTCTGTTTCGCGTCGCTCCAGGCCGGAGACGGCAGCCGTATCCAGGCCATGGTCTCCCTCGCCGAGGTGGGCGAGGAATCGCTCCAGGACTGGAAGGAGCTCGTCGACCTCGGTGACCATGTGTCGGTCACCGGCCAGGTGATCTCCAGCCGACGAGGCGAGCTGTCGATCATGGTGTCGACCTGGACGGTCGCCTCCAAGGCGCTGCTGCCGCTGCCCAATCTGTACACCGAGCTCAGCGAGGAGAGCCGGGTGCGGTCGCGCTTCCTCGACCTCATCGTCCGAGACCTCGCTCGGGAGACGGTCGTCGCCCGGGCGAAGGTCAATGCGAGCCTGCGCCGCACCTTCACCGAGCATGGGTTCCTCGAAGTGGAGACGCCGATGCTGCAGGTGCAGCACGGGGGAGCCGCCGCGCGGCCGTTCGTCACTCACTCCAATGCGTTCGACGCAGAGCTGTTCTTGCGCATCGCGCCCGAGCTGTTCCTCAAGCGCGCCGTCGTCGGCGGAATCGATCGGGTGTTCGAGATCAACCGCAACTTCCGGAACGAAGGCGCCGACTCGACGCACAGCCCGGAGTTCGCGATGCTCGAGGCCTACCAGGCCTACAGCGACTACAACGGCATCGCCGATCTGACGCAGGAGCTCGTGCAGAACGCGGCGACCGCGGTGGCCGGCTCGACGACGGTGACGTGGGCCGACGGCACGGAGTACGACCTGGGCGGTCAGTGGGATCGCATCTCGATGTACGGATCTCTGTCGGAGGCCGCGAGTCGGGAGATCACCCCCGAGACGCCGCTCGCCGAGCTGCAGGCGCTGGCTGCGGACGTGGGCGTCGAGGTTCCCGAGAAGATTGCCACCCACGGCAAGCTCGTGGAAGAGCTGTGGGAGCACTTCGTCAAGGGCGGTCTGCAGCGCCCGACCTTCGTCATGGACTTTCCTCTCGACACCAGTCCCCTCGTTCGGGAGCACCGCACGATCGCGGGCGTGGTGGAGAAGTGGGATCTCTACGTGCGTGGGTTCGAATTGGCGACGGGCTACTCGGAGCTCGTGGATCCTGTCATCCAGCGGGAGCGGTTCGTCGCGCAAGCCGCCCTCGCGGCGCGCGGAGATGACGAGGCCATGCGCGTCGACGAGGAGTTCCTGCGGGCCCTCGAACACGGCATGCCGCCCACCGGTGGAATGGGGATGGGGATCGACCGCCTCATGATGGCGATCACAGGTCTCGGGATCCGGGAGACGATCCTGTTCCCCCTCGTCAAGTAACCCCACTCGCGGCGGACACCGGTGCATCAGCCGACCCCGCCGCGCCGGAAGGCCCAGTCGGGCAGGTGGGTCGTGGCGACGAACGATCGCACGATGTCCGCCAGGCCGTGGTCGGCGTCGAGGGAGAGCGCGGCGTCGGCGTACAGCCCCGCATGCGTGGAGCCTCCGAGGGCCCACGACAGCCAGGCGCAGACGGCGAGAGCCCCCACTCGTCGGCCATCGAAGGACAGTGCCGCGACGTGACGGCACAGCTCGCGTGCTCGCAAGAGCCGGTCGGGGTCGGGCCGGATGCCCTCTCCCCAGAGGATCGCGGCGAGTTCCGCTGGATACTCCTCGCCACCCTCCCACCGCCGCTGCGCCTCCATCGCGATCTCTCCTCCGGCGATGTCGCTGGCCCACTGCACGACGGCGACGTCACGAAGCGCCGGGCGGGCAAGGCACCATCCGATCACCGCCGCTGACGACGGGGTGAGGGTGGCCGGGTCCCAGCGAAGCGCACGCTCGAAGAGCGCGGGGAGGTCATCGAGGAGACAGGCGGCCTCGAGAGCTGCCGGGTCGACGCGAGTCCCGCGCTCCGTGCCGGACGGGATGCCGCACAGCACCTCGAGGGCCGCCGCGAGCGAGACGTGAGCGTCGTCCACCGCCCTGCGCTCGCCCGAGGTGTATCGAGGCAGCTCCGAACCGGTGGTCTGATCGCCCGTGACGGGATCCAGAGTCGCCGGGCCTGCATCCGTGGCCCCGGGCGACCGCCCCCAGCCGGCGACGGAGGGGAGCGTGACCAGATCGGACAAGGAAGACAGGCGCGGCACCGGGTCGAGGTAGGAACCCCATCCGTTCGCGCCGACCATCAGCTGCTCGACCACCCGGAGCCCGCTGGCGTCGGCGGCGCGACGCAGCGCCGTGGCGAGAGCCGCGTGCGGGAGGCAGGTGCCGCCGCAACGGTCCGTGTAGACGACCGACGCGAAGCCGTCGGCCCCGGTCACGCGGCATACCATGCCGATGATGGTCGCCGCGAGGCAGTCGAGGGTCGCCCCTTCGTCCGCGACGCGATCGCAGCCCGCCGGTTCGCCGGCGTCGACCTCGTCGGACGACTCGGGCAGGTCAATGCGCATCGCCCCCAGGCTCCGGGCTCCCCCCATCGGCACGACGACGACGCTGCGGCGGGGGAGATAGCCGAGCATGCGGGGGACGAGGGAGAGGAACTGCGCGGCGTCGGCGGCTTTCACGATCGTTGTCATCCCCCGAGCGTGCCGACCTCGTGGACGGGAGCCGCCGTCATCCACAGGGGAGCGCGGCTGTCGCGAGGCGACCGGCGCGGGGGAGGAGGGGATGGCCGCGCATCCGTTGGGCGAGCGGGCGATTGCCGCCCCGTGACGCGTACGATGGACTCATGCTGAACGACTACTGGGCTGCCGTGGTGTGGTCGCTCGCGCCCACCGTGGTCGTGCTGGGGCTGTTCATCTTCGTGCTGCGGTCGATCCTTCGAATGGACCGTTCCGAGCGCCGCGTGTACTCCCAGATCGAGGCGGAAGAACGGGCCAGGCGGGGGATGGTCTCCGGAATCGGTGACGAACCCGCCTCCTGATCGGGGCGCGGGGCCGCGTGAGCGGTGTGCATCCCGTTCGCGATGTCGGAGCACCCGATACGCTGAGGCCATCGGAACCCTGGGAGCGCGCCCGTGCTGAGCATCACCATCGACTGGACGTGGACCTGGTGGGTCCCGCTGGTGCTGCTCATCGACATCATCATCCGCATCCTGGCGATCATCATCGTCCCGCGGAACCGCCGCCCCACGGCAGCGATGGCGTGGCTGCTCGCGATCTACTTCATCCCCTTCATCGGGGTGCTGCTGTTCCTCCTGATCGGCAACCCGCGGCTGCCCCGCAAACGGCGGAAGAAACAGCGCGAGATCAACGACTACATCCGGGAGACCAGTCGTGGGCTCGACTTCGGCACGCTCCGACCGAACGCTCCCGAGTGGTTCCGATCGCTCGTGCGCCTCAATCGCAACCTCGGCGCTCTTCCGCTGTCCGGGGACAACGGCGCGACCTTGATCTCGGGCTACCAGGAGAGCCTCGACGCGATGGCTGCGGCGATCCGTGAGGCGACCTCCTACGTCCACGTCGAGTTCTACATCCTGCAGGCCGACGCCTCCACAGACGGCTTCTTCCGGGCGTTGGAGGAGGTCGCGGCGCGCGGGGTCACCGTCCGCGTGCTGATGGACCACTGGGCCAACCGCAACAAGCCCTTCTACAAGGAGACCGTGCGGCGGCTCGACGCGATGGGGGCGCTCTGGCACGTGATGCTCCCCGTGCAGCCACTGAAGGGGAAGTACCAGCGCCCCGATCTTCGCAATCACCGCAAGCTCCTGGTGATCGACGGCGTGGTCGCCTTCACGGGGTCGCAGAACGTGACCGACTCGACGTACAACCTCCGCAAGAACATCAAGCGCGGCTTGCACTGGGTGGACATGATGGCGCGGATCGACGGGCCCGTCGTCGCCTCGATCAATGCCGTCTTCCTGAGCGACTGGTTCAGCGAGACCGACCAGATCGTCGAGGGCATCGAACTGTTCACCGTGCATCAGGGCTCCGGCGACCTGGACTGCCAGGTCATCCCGTCGGGGCCGGGGTTCGAGTTCCAGAACAACCTCAAGCTGTTCATGGGCCTGCTGTTCGCCGCGCAGCACAAGATCATCATCGTCAGCCCCTACTTCGTCCCCGACGAGGGGCTGCTCACGGCGATCCAGACCGCATGCCAGCGAGGCATCCACGTGGAGCTGTTCGTCTCCGAAGAAGGTGACCAGGCCATGGTCTACCACGCGCAGCGCAGCTACTACGAGGCGCTGCTGCGGGCGGGCGTGCGGATCTGGATGTACAAGCGGCCCTACATCCTCCACTCGAAGTCGATGTCGATCGACGACGAGGTGGCGGTGATCGGGTCCAGCAACATGGACATGCGCTCGTTCGGCCTCAACCTGGAGATGTCCATGCTCGTGCGCGGCGAGGAGTTCGTCTCCCAGCTGCGCGAGGTGGAGGACCAGTACCGCGCCGACTCCCGCGAGCTGACGCTGGAGGAATGGAAGCAGCAGCCTCTGCGATCGACCGTTCTCGATAACCTCGCGCGCCTGACCTCCGCCCTCCAGTGAGACGATTCCGTCTTCCGTGACACTGATCCACTGACAGCCCCGTCCGGCCGTGTCGAAAGGACCCCGATGCCCCTCCGTCGTCTTCCCGCACTGAGCGGGATCCTCTTGGCTGCCGTCCTGCTGAGCGGGTGCGCATCCGCCGCGCAACCGGGAGGTTCGGAACCGGGGGGTTCGAATCCGGGAAGCGGCGGCTCGCCGTCTGTGGCGCCGCCGGCCGATGGCGACGGACTCGATGTCGGCGCGGCCTGGCTCTCGGGCGGCTCGGCGATCGCTGTCGTCACGCCGGGGAGCTCCTCTCCCGCCTGCGCACCGCTGGTGGACGAGGTCGTCCTCGACCAGGGAGTGCTGGTGGTGTCGTTGAGCACGGATCCCGCTGCGGCCTGCACGCGCGATCTCGTGCCGCGCGGGACGCTCGTGGGCCTCCCCGGCGGGGTGGACCCGGCGAAGGGGCTTCCCGTGCAGGTCACGCTCGACGACTCCTTCGGTGAGGCCGAGCTCGCCCCGTACGCGGGCGCGCCCGTCGAGGAGTACTCGCCGTCGGCGGGGTGGGTCGACGACGGCGTGCTCGCGTTGCTGACGTGGGGATCGTCGTCGTGTGCCCCGGTCGTGGAGTCGGCGCGCGCCGAGTCGCCGACCGAGGTCGTGGTGACCTTCGCGAAGGTCACCGCCGATCAGCCGTGCACGATGGACATGGCGCCGCGGGTGGCCGTCGCGACGGTCGAGGGAGAGGTCTCCCGGGACGCCACCCTCTCGTTCGTGGGAGGCGACCGGTTCGGGGGCGGCTCGATCGCCATCGGCTGAGGCTGACGACACCGGTCGCGCCCATCGGCGCGGACCAGGGGCTCGCCCTCAGTCCGCCCGGACCAGGAGGTCGCCCACTTCGCAGTCGAGGGCGCGGCAGATCGCCGACAGGGTCGAGTAGCGGATCGCCCGGGCGCGGTCGTTCTTGAGGATCGACAGGTTCACCACAGACACCCCGACGATCTCCGACAGACGCGTGAGGGTCATGCCGCGCGCGGCCAGCAACTCATCGAGGCGGCAGTGGATGCCGGTGATCTCCTCGTCGTCGGCGGGGCTCACACGAGCCCCTCGGTGTCGCGCTGCATTCCCGAGCCGTACCGGAAGACCGCGGCCAGCGCCGCCAGCCCCAGGCCCGCGCCGAGGGGCCAGAACGGGATCGTGATATCGAGACCCGGCTTCGGCCACCATGCGTCGATGCCGTCCTCGATCCCCGCGATCTCGTCATAGCGACCGCTGTGCCACTGCAGTGCTTCCACCGCCGCGGCGCTTCCGGCGAGATCACCGAGCACCTGCGCCGCGGTACCGCCGATGAGAACGACGAGAGCGGTGATGAAGGCGACCCGCGCCAACACGGGGGCGAAGGGGCGTCCCCGGCGCAGCTGGAAGCAGGCGATCGCGATGAGGCCCGCGACGGCCCCGGGGATGAGCCATCCCAATGCCTGGGACACCGTCCACCCGACCTGGGGCCAGACGCTGAGGTCTTCCAGGAGGAGTGTTGCCGACGTGAACCCGCCACCGCTGATCGTTGCCGGCATTCCCTCCAGCAGGGTCCCGGCGGGAAGCTGCGGCCAGAACTCCTGGACGGGTACGGTGATGTTCACCTGCGGTTGAAGGTTGGCGGCCACCGAGAGCGCGGCCCCGATCACGCTGAAACCGGCCCAGACGGCCGCGGCGGTGAGGGTGGCCGCCACCACGCTCGAATCGGTCGCGGCGTCAGGGTGCCGACGCGACCGCGCGATGGCCACCGTCACGCCGATCAGGGCGGCGAGGACGAACAGGGCTACGGGGAGCCAGGTGGCAAGGAACGCGCTCATGCCGATCACACCAACCCTTCGGTGTCGCGTTGCAGGCGGTGTCCGGCGCGGAAGGCGTAGGCCAGGGCCATGATCCCGAAGCCGATCAGGAGGGGAAGGGGAGCGAGCTCGAACTGGACGAGCGCGAGTCCTCCGGTGGCTTCCTGCAGCTCGCCCGCGGCCATCATCTGCCCGAGGCCGCCGAGGCCTTGGGACAGGAGGCTGCCGAAGGTGATCGCACAACCGGTGACGAGGACCGCGGTCTGGGCAGCGCGGGGGAACGGACGGCCCTGCGCGACCTGCCAGAGGAGGTAGCCGAAGCTGAGGGTGACCGCGGCGATCATGAGGGCGCCGAACACCTCCCCCGCGGCGATGAGCCACAACGTGCCCGCCCCCAGGCGGTCGGCCACGACGACCAGACCGTCGCCGTGGGCCGAGACGATGCCCGGACCGGCTTCGACGGGGATGTCGGCGAGCAGCCGTACCGTCTGACCGTCGGGCGATGCGATGCGCGAGATCGCGGAGATCAGTCCCATTGCGGCCAGTACGGCGCCGGCGAGTGTGCCGATCACGAGGATGACCAGGATCGTGACCCGATCGGCGCGGTGGGGAGCAGTCGATGTCTCGGAACTCACATCAGCCTCCATATCGAGAATCGTTATTATCGAAAAACGATATGTAGATGATGGCGGCCTGTCAAGACAGACGTTTCCCACCCGCCCTCGCCCCCACCCGCCGGACGGTGCGAGGGATGGCTGTCACGCCGACGGCGAACACGGGCATACCCGCCCCTCGCGGTCGTTATCGTCATTCGTAAGCGCCAGAAGACTCGGCGCGTGGAGGAGTGGACGATGTTCGAGAGATTCACGGACCGTGCCCGTCGCGTGGTTGTGCTCGCCCAAGAAGAGGCGAAGATGCTCAACCACAACTACATCGGGACGGAGCACATCCTGCTCGGTCTCATCCACGAGGGTGAGGGTGTCGCCGCAAAGGCGCTCGAGAGCCTCGGGATTTCGCTCGATGCCGTCCGCGAGCAGGTGCAGGACATCATCGGGCAGGGCCAACAGCAGCCGACGGGACACATCCCGTTCACGCCGCGCGCCAAGAAGGTGCTCGAGCTGTCTCTGCGCGAAGCGCTCCAGCTCGGCCACAACTACATCGGCACGGAGCACATCCTCCTCGGCCTGATCCGTGAGGGCGAGGGCGTCGCCGCTCAGGTGCTCGTCAAGCTCGGCGCCGACCTCAACAAGGTGCGCCAGCAGGTCATTCAGCTCCTCAGCGGCTACCAGGGCAAGGAGCCCGCGGGTGTCGCCGCCGGTGCGGGCGAGCAGAACCAGCCAGCCGCCCAGGGCGGTTCGGCCGTGCTCGACCAGTTCGGACGCAACCTCACCCAGGCTGCGCGCGACAACAAGCTCGACCCGGTGATCGGCCGGGAGAAGGAGATCGAGCGGGTCATGCAGATCCTCTCGCGCCGCTCCAAGAACAACCCCGTCCTGATCGGCGAGCCCGGTGTCGGCAAGACCGCCGTCGTCGAGGGCCTGGCCCAGGCGATCGTCAAGGGAGATGTTCCCGAGACGCTCAAGGACAAGCAGGTCTACTCGCTCGACCTCGGCTCGCTCATCGCCGGATCCCGCTACCGTGGCGACTTCGAGGAACGGCTGAAGAAGGTCACCAAGGAGATCCGCACCCGCGGCGACATCATCGTCTTCATCGATGAGATCCACACCCTCGTGGGTGCCGGTGCGGCCGAGGGCGCGATCGACGCGGCGTCGATCCTGAAGCCCCTTCTCGCCCGCGGCGAACTCCAGACGATCGGTGCCACGACGCTCGACGAATACCGCAAGCACTTCGAGAAGGACGCCGCGCTCGAGCGCCGGTTCCAGCCCATCCAGGTCGCGGAGCCGTCGCTGCCCCACGCGATCAACATCCTCAAGGGCCTGCGCGACCGCTACGAGGCGCACCACAAGGTCCAGATCACCGACGGCGCGATCGTCGCGGCGGCGAACCTCGCCGATCGCTACATCTCCGACCGCTTCCTGCCGGACAAGGCGATCGACCTGATCGACGAAGCAGGCGCCCGCCTGCGCCTGTCGATCCTGTCGAGCCCGCCCGAGCTGCGGGAGTTCGACGAGAAGATCGCCCGCGTCCGCGAGGACAAGGAGCGCGCCAGTGAGGACCAGGACTTCGAGAAGGCCGCTGCCCTCCGCGACGAGGAGAAGAGCCTCCTCGCGGAGCGCCTGCGCCTCGAGAAGCAGTGGCGCTCGGGCGACGTCGCCTCCCACGCCGTGGTCGACGAGGGTCTGATCGCCGAGGTCCTCGCCCAGGCGACCGGCATCCCGGTGTTCAAGCTCACCGAGGAGGAGACCAGCCGTCTCATGTTCATGGAGAAGGCGTTGCACCAGCGCGTCATCGGCCAGGAAGAGGCGATCGCTGCGCTGTCCAAGACCATCCGGCGTCAGCGTGCCGGTCTGAAGGACCCCAAGCGTCCGTCGGGCTCGTTCATCTTCGCCGGCCCCACCGGTGTCGGAAAGACCGAGCTGGCCAAGGCGCTCGCCGAGTTCCTGTTCGACGACGAGGGTGCGCTGATCTCGCTCGACATGAGCGAGTTCGGTGAGAAGCACACCGTGTCGCGACTGTTCGGTGCCCCTCCCGGCTTCGTCGGGTTCGAAGAGGGTGGCCAGCTCACCGAGAAGGTGCGTCGCAAGCCGTTCTCGGTGGTCCTGTTCGACGAGATCGAAAAGGCCCACCCCGACATCTTCAACTCGCTGCTGCAGATCCTCGAAGAGGGTCGCCTGACCGACGGTCAGGGCCGCGTGGTCGACTTCAAGAACACCGTCATCATCATGACGACCAACCTGGGCTCGTCGGCGATCGCCGGTGGTCCGGTCGGGTTCCAGGTCGAGGGCAACGCGCAGACCAGCTACGAGCGGATGAAGGGGAAGGTCGACGAGGAGCTGAAGCGTCACTTCAAGCCCGAGTTCCTCAACCGTGTCGACGACGTCATCGTCTTCCCGCAGCTGAGCAAGGCCGAGCTGCGCCAGATCGTGGGGCTGTTCACCAAGCGACTGAGCGAGCGTCTGCTCGACCGCGACATGACCGTGGAGCTCTCCGATTCCGCCAAGGACAAGCTGATCGAGATCGGCTTCGACCCGACACTGGGTGCCCGTCCGTTGCGTCGCGCCATGCAGCGCGAGGTCGAGGACCGCCTCAGCGAGCAGATCCTCCACGGCGAGCTCAACAGCGGCGACCACGTGAAGGTCGACGTCCACGACGGTCGGTTCACCTTCGAGAGCGCACCGCGCGGCGAGAAGGTCGCGATCGGTGTGGGAGTGGCCGGGGAGATCCCGGCGACCCCGGACATCGTCGCCGGCAGCTGACACGACACAGCGAGCACGAGGGGCGGGCACCGACAGGGTGTCCGCCCCTCGTCGTCACTACCGCGCGTCAGGGGATGTGGTAGATCCGCACCGTCGAGTCGGTGTGCTCGGTGTAGAGGGCTTCCCGGAGCTCGCGGTACTTGCCGTCGTGATTGTGGCTGACGAACGACACCACGGGTCCATCGGCGGTGTACTCCACCTTCGAGACCGTCATGGTGTGGTCGTAGCCCACGCCGGTCTCACCCCAGTCGAAGAGTCCGATGTCGCCCACCCGGACACGGTCGAGGTCGTCCTGGGTGGAGAAGGACAGGCCGAGCGAATCGAAGTAGGAGGCCATGGCGGCGGTCGCGATCCACGGTTTCGATGCCGTCCACATCCCGCCGTGCGAGTACCAGCGGTCGTCGATCTTCCAACCCCGGGCGAGGAGCCCCTGGCTCGCGAAGTTGGTGCAATCGCCCCCGTACGGGTTGTAGTCGCCCCACGTGTCGCTGTTGTAGTCGAAGACGTACGTCATCAGGTAGTCGAGCTGGGCGTCGACGTCGCCGCCGGTCGGCTGCGTGTTCGTGGCGGCCGAGTCGGCGATGAGGTCGGCGCGGAAGGCCTTCGCATCGTCGATCACCGCGTCGCGGGCGGCGCGCCAGGCGGTCACGGCGTCAGGGAGATCCGCCGTCTCGGCCGTGGTCACGGTGTCGCGGGCCGACACGAGTGCCGCCTCCGTCGTGTGTGCGGCGTCGGAGTAGTCGGCGAGCGTCCGGTCGGTCTGTGCGGCGATCTCGGCCCGGAAGTCGTCGAGGGCTCCCGTGAGAGCCGTCGTCCCCGCCGCGCCGCCGCTGAGGGTGGCGCCGACGAGCGTGCGGGCGAGCTCTCCGGCCCGCGGTGCGCCGCCTGCGGCCGTGATCGTGGCGGTCACGTCGCCCGCGAGGGCCGCGAACTCTGCGCGGTCCGGGGCCTCGCTCCCGGCCGTGGCCTCGGTGCCGCGTGCGGGCTCACCCGGATGGAGGAGCGCCATCGTGCCGGCGATGGCGCCACCGACGACGACGAGGGCCACGACAGATGCCGTCAGGCGTCGACGTGCCAGCTGTCGGCGGCGGCGCGCGCGGCGGCTCGCGCGCAGTTCGGGGGTGGGCACTCGTGACACTGTAGTGCGGGCCGCTGAGAGGACGCCGCTCACCTCGTCCCGCCGCCGTCACCGTGGCGCGCAGCGGGCGGGGGAATGTCAGAGCGGCGCCACGTCGACCGACACGCGCAGAGTCGAGGTCTTGGCCTTCGTATAGATGATGCCGGTCACCGGTGCGACATCGCCGTAGTCCCGCCCCCATGCCACCGTGACGTAGCGATCCCCGGCCCATTGATCATTGGTGGGATCGATCGCGAGCCATTCGTCGGTACCGGGGAGCCAGACGGCCACCCACGCATGCGACGCATCCGCGCCGAACACCCGTTCCTTCCCCGGGGGCGGCTGCGTGGCGAGATACCCGGAGACGTAACGCGCGGCAACACCGTGCCCGCGCAGGCATGCCAGGGTGACGTGGGCGAAGTCCTGACAGACACCGGCCCGCGCCTTCATCGCGTCGGCGACGGTGCTCGTGACGGTGGTCGCCGTGGCGTCGTAGTCGAAGTCGCGGAAGATGCGGTGCATGAGGTCGGTCACCGCCTCGCCCAGGGGGCGGCCAGGAGTAAGCGACGCGCGGGCGTACTCCGTGGCCTCGGCGTCGTGACGGGCGCGCGGAGACTCCAGAGCGAACTCCGTCGCCCTCCAGGCGCCCTCGGTCGCCGGGTGGGCGAGAGGCCGCGCCGCCTCCCAGGGCATCGCCAGCGCGTCGGGGTCGTACGCCGGCTCCTCGACTGCGACCTCGCTCGTCGACTCGATCGTGAGCGCCGAATGCGGTTCGGTCACGTGGAAGTAGGTGGAGGAGTTGCCGAAGTAGTCCCGATCTGGAGAGAGGTCCCCGGGAACGGGGTCCACCGTGACGCCGGCCGACTCGACGTGCTGCCACGCCAGCTCGCGCGGGAGGAGGTGGAACTGGCCCACCGAGTCCTGTACCGGCTTCGCATAGCTGTACGCGGTGCGATGCCACACGCGATACCGCTTCATGCGCGAGCCTCCATCAGCTCGATGAGGGAGAGCTCGGAGAGGGGGACGGGCGGCGGACCGCTCTCGAAGTGGACGTCGTCGATCGCGCGGCTGAGCTTCTCCAACTGCACGATGACGTCGTCGAGATAGGCCGCCAACTGCGGACGCCGTCCACCCACGACGCCGGACAGCTCGGTGAGGTCGACGCCCGCCAGTTCGCTCTCGATCTGGTCGAGCAGCCGCTCCGGCCGCGTGGAGCCGGTCGACCCCGGGAGGCGCCCGAGGTGGTGCCGCACCTCGGCGAGGGCGAAGCGGAGCGACCGCGGGTTGTCCGCGTCGCGCAGGAGCAGGTCCAGCACGTCGGACGTCCGGGTCGACCCGCGGTAGCGCCGGCGGTACGTGACGACGCTCTCGGAAGCGAGGAGGAGAGCCTCGAGCACCTCGCGATCACTGCGGAGGTCGCGCCGCTCGGTGGCCACGACGCTGAGCATCTGACACACCTGCAGGCCTCGCTCCAGGTGGCGTCCGGCCTCGATCATGTGCCAGCCGGCGTCGCGCACCATGTTGGCCGTCACGCCGTACAGCGAGAGCATGGCGGCGAGCATCCGGCCGGCGGACTCCGCCGTGCGGTGCGGGTGCGGTGAACTGCGCAGCGCGCGGGACGCTCTGTCGATGTTCGAGAACACCCGCCACGTGTCTCCGGAGAGCTGGTCACGCACGCCCTCCATCGCTTCCCGCAACCTCGAGATGGAGTGCGCCGCGGCGCCGGGCCTGCCCACATCCAGGAGGAGGGAGCGGAAATCTGCCTCGGGATCGTCGGGGTGCCGCGTTCCCGCCAGACGATCGAGGACGACCAGCAGCACCCGCGCCGTGCGGTCGGCACCGGCCGCGATGCCGGGTTGGTCGAACGCCGCCTGCGCGGCCAGCAGCAGCCGGAGGAGATCCTCGGTGCGTTCCGCGTAGCGTCCGGTCCAGTAGAGGTCGGAGAGGGCGCGCGGCGACAGTGCCGGGATCGTCGGCACGGTCTCCAGCGGCGCGACCTCGGGGAGCCCCTGGTCGGCATCGGTGTCCGCCGACTTGAGAACCCAGACGTCCTTCGTGATCGGGGCGGCATCGGCGCTCTCGCGCACCGTGGCGAGACCCCCCACGAGCGGACGGTAGGTCGAGCCGTGGCGGAGGGTGAACGCGCGGAGCGTCAGCGGCTGAGCAGCGACGGACGCCGCCCCCCACGCGGGAGCCTGCGACAGTGTCAGCACGTCCTGCACCGCGAACCGGTGCGGCGCGGCGTCGATGCGCTCCAGCAGCTCCGGAGGGGTGAGACCGGCCAGGGACCGGCGGGACTCGTCGATGGGACGGACGAGGAGCGACGGGTCACCCCCGGCGAGACGAGGTCGTACCTCGGCCAGGGAGTCGGGATCTCCGCACCACCAGGTGGACACCGACGGCATGCGCAGCTGCTCGCCGAGGAGGTGCTCGCTCGCGGCCGGAAGATAGGGGAGCAGAGCCGCATTCTCCAGCACGCCGGACCCGAGGCCATTGACCACGCGTACCCGGCCGCGGCGCACCGCTTCGGCGAGGCCGGCGACCCCCAGACGCGATCCCGCGCGCAGCTCGAGTGGATCGCACCACTGCGCATCGACGCGGCGGAGGATGACATCGATGCGCTCGGTGGGTCGGGCGGCCGGCCAGCCGGACGGCTTCATCCACACCCAGCCGTCGAAGACGACGAGGTCGCTGCCCTGCACCAGCGGAAATCCGAGGGCCCCGGCGAGGAAGGCCTGATCGAAGGCGGTCTCGGAGAGCGTGCCCGGCGTGAGCAGCACGATCCGTGGGTCTGGCGCCGCCGTGGTCGCCGATGACAGGAGCGCCGCGCGCACGGCCGCGAGGTACGGCTCGAAGCGGTGCAGGTCGCCCTCCTGGTAGAGGTCGGGGAGTACCTGGGAGACGACGCGTCGGTTCTCGGCGGCGAAGCCGAGACCGGAGGGCGCCTGCACGCGGTCGGCGAGGACGTGCCACTCTCCCGCGGCGGATCGCCCGAGGTCGGTCGCCGTCAGGAGCAGGGGATGCGGGTCCGCGGCGCGCGGCCGGGCCACGGCACGGACGAACCCGGAGTGGCCGACAACCGCGCCGGCCGGGACCACTCTGTCGCGAAGGAGGGTCTGTGGGCCGCAGAGGTCGACGAGAACCGCGTTGAGGAGCTCCGCTCGTTGAGCGAGAGCGACCTCCACCCGTGCCCAGGACACCGCATCGACGACGAGCGGGATCGGATCGAGCCGCCACGGCTGGGGACCGGAGTCGCCGCGGCTGTAAGAGACGCCGTCGTCGGCGAGGAACCGGGTGATCTCACCGTCGACGCGCGCGAGGTCGCGATCTGTCAGAGCCAGGGCACGCGTCGCGAGCGACTTCCACGCCGGACGCAGGTCCCCGGTCTCGTCGACCACCTCGTCGTAGCGCCCCGAGGATCCGGAGCCGGGCGGCGCGTCGTCGAAGGGCAGCGTCGGCTGCGCCACCGCCGCGGCGTAGTCACGCAGCACACTCACGCTCGTCCCCTCCCGATCTCCCAGCGTAGGGGGCACGAGGGGTGGTGTCGGCGCGCATGACGTCGGCCGGTCTCGGCGGCGCGTGGCTATGCGGGGCTGTGCTGGGTCGTGCCGGGGGACAGACGGGTCGGCGCGTTGCACGACGGTGCGAGACGCGGCGGCGCAATACAGTGGTGCGGTGACCACAGCGTCTCTCGAGTACACGGTGCGCGCCGCGCGGACCTCCGACGTCCGCGGCATCCTCGACCTCCTCGAGCCGTGGGTGCAGCGACGGATCCTGCTCGGCAAGGAGCGCGTCACGCTCTACGAGTCCGTCCAGGAGTTCGTGGTGGCCGAGCACGACGGCGTTCTCATCGGCTGCGGCGCGCTGCACGTGATGTGGGAGGACCTCGGCGAGATCCGGACCCTGATCGTGGACGAAGGGTGGCTCCACCGCGGCGTCGGCGGAGCGATCGTCGCGCAGCTGGAACAGCACGCCCGTGAGCTGGGGCTGCAGCGCCTGTTCTGCCTGACCTTCGAGGTGGAGTTCTTCTCCCGGCGGGGCTTCGTCGCGATCGGCGAGCAGATCGTCGACGCCGACGTGTACTCGCAACTGTTGCGAAGCCCCGACGAGGGTGTGGCGGAGTTCCTCGACCTCGCGCACGTCAAGCCCAACACGCTCGGCAACACCCGCATGCTCAAGACCCTGTGATCCTCCTGCGCGACCGGCTGCGGTCGCGCGTCACGTCGGAGCTTCGCGGCGGCTCGACATAGCCTGAAGGGGTGACCTCGCCACCCGTCCGCCGGCATTCGCCTGCCGTGTACCGGCGCCGCCGCCTGGCCGTCGTCGTGGTGCTCCTGCTGATCGTGGGTGGGGCGGTCGCGCTCGCCGTCTGGCAGCCGTGGCGTGGCTGGGGCGGGGGAGATCCCGCCGGCGCGGCGCCGACCGCCGCACCCCGCGACACTCCCCGGGCGACCCCGACGGGAACCGCGTCCGCCGGCGTCCCCACGCCCACCCTGTCCGCACCCACCCCCTCTGCGCCTGCTTCGCCGAAGCCGTCGTCGCCCTCACCCGGCCCCTCGCCGAGTTCGATCGCGGTGTGCTCGCCGGGCGAGGTGACGGTGACGGCGAAGACCGACAAAGGGTCTTACGGCGGCGGAGAGAAGCCGCAGTTGACGATCTCCGTGGTCAACGAGAGCGACGCGCCGTGCGTCATGAACGTCGGGACGGCGACGCAGTCGTTCATCATCGAGAGCGGCTCCGACACCTGGTGGCGGTCGACCGACTGCCAGTCCGATTCGAGTGATCAGGTGGTGCAGCTCGATCCCGGCAAGGAGGTCGCGACGGTCACGCCGCTCGTGTGGGATCGCACCCGCTCGTCGGTCGACACCTGCGGCAAAGACCGCCAGAAGGCACTGCCGGGGTACTACACGCTCACCGTCTCCATCGGTGGCGTGGACTCGGAGGCTGCCCAGTTCCGACTCCGATGAGAGCTTTTGGCCCGGAGGACACTCCGGGCGCTGAGAAGATTCTCATGAATTGTCCCCCAAATGGTGGACACAAACATGCGCTCATATGCGTACTCTGTTATTAGCTCCCGCAGGGCTGGCCCCGGTGTCCCCAGCACCGGTTATCGAGATCAACCCCAGAGATCTCGTCTCAGGCTCCGGCCCGCGGTGAGCGTAGGGCCCTCTCGAGTTTCCCAGTCCCCAATGGGGGGATCGAGAGGGCCCACCTCTTTGCCCGCCCTCCGCCGCGTGTGGCCGGGAGGGATCGTAGGCTGGAGGAATGGCCGGCAAGAAGCGTTCCCGCGGCAAAGATCCGATCGAGTTCCGCAATCCGCAGCTGGCCGATGCGCTGCAGACGCAGGACATGGCCGCGCTGGCCTTCGCGCTCCGTCACGGGCCCACCGTCGTCCCGTTGATGAAGCCGGGGGCCCGCGACAACCCGCTCGACACGGGCGAGGTGTGGACGTTCCGCGATCCGAACACCGGCCAGGTGGCGCTCCTGCTCTTCAGCGATGCGGCCCACAAGCCCGCGGCACTGCCCCCGGCGGTGGCGCTGCAGTCGCCCGGGTGGTTGCGCGCCTTCCTCGGCGTCCACGGCGATGAGATCACGACGGTGATCTTCGACGTCGCCGGCCCGCACCCGATGCAGGCGTCGCCGGCCGACATCATCGCCGCACTCGACGTCTGACCCAGGGGCACCGCCGACCTAGAAGCCCGGCTCGTCCCCCGGCTCGGGACGCTGATGACGAGAGACGTCGGTGAGGGCGCCCGCCAGATCCCGCGACGACGTGTCGACGACCGTGCGATAGCCGAGCCGATCGGCCTCGGCCCGGCGCTGGGCGTGCTGGGTGACCGGACGGATCTCGCCGGACAGACTCAGCTCTCCGACAGCGACCAGGCGCGGCGGGTTGGGGCGATCGCGCACGGCAGAAGCCACCGCGAGGGCGATCGCGAGATCTGCGGCCGGCTCGGTGAGGCGCACACCGCCGACGGTCGACACGTAGACGTCGTGCGTGGAGACGGCGATCCGGGCGCGCTTCTCGAGCACCGCGAGGATCATGGCCACCCGGGCCGAGTCGACGCCACTGACGATCCGACGCGGATTGGGCGCGGCGCTCGGAATGGTGAGGGCCTGCACCTCGACGGGAATCGCGCGGCGCCCTTCCAAGGCCACCGTGATGCACGACCCCGGTTGGCGGGAGCCGTGACCGAGGAAGAGGCTGCTCGGGTCGGGAACCTCGGTGATGCCATCCCCGGTCATGTCGAAACAGCCCACCTCGTCGGTGGCGCCAAAACGGTTCTTGAGGGCGCGAACAAACCGCAGCGACGTCTGACGGTCGCCCTCGAAGTGGCAGACGACATCGACGAGGTGCTCGAGGATGCGCGGGCCGGCGATCGAACCGTCTTTGGTCACGTGCCCGACGATGATCACCGGCAGGTCGCGTTCCTTCGCGATGCGGATCAACGTCGAGGCGACCTCGCGCACCTGGCTCGGATGCCCCGCGACACCGTCGGAGAGCGCGGACGACACCGTCTGCACGGAGTCGACGATGAGCAGTTCGGGGGCGACGTCGTCGATGTGACCGAGGATCGTGGCGAGGTCGGTCTCGCTCGCGAGGAAGAGCTCGTCGTGCAGCGCGCCGGTGCGCTCGGCGCGCAAGCGCACCTGACCGAGCGACTCCTCTGCGCTCGCATAGAGCACACGACGCCCGGCGCGCGCACTCTGCGCCGCCACCTCGAGGAGCAGCGTGGACTTGCCGACGCCCGGCTCGCCCGACAACAGAATGGCGGCACCGGGCACGACCCCGCCGCCGAGCACCCGGTCGAACTCGCCGACGCCGCTCGTGCGCCTCGGGGTCTCGGACGTGTCGATCGACGTGATCGGCTGGGCCGCGCGCAACGGAGTCGACGCCGTGACCGAGGTGACGATTCCGGTCTGCGTGGCGGCCTCCACGACGGTGCCCCATTGCTGGCACTCACCGCATCGACCGACCCACTTCGACGTCGTCCACCCGCATTCGGTGCAACGGTAAGCCGTCGTCGTCGCGGTGCGTCGGGAAGCCATGGCCTCAGCGTACGCGCCGCCGCCGACACCGCAGCCGCGGGCTGTGGACGGTCAGCGCAAGGAGTCCGCGACGTCGCGCAGCGCGCCCGCCGAGTGCTGCAGCAGCTCCACCTCGTCGTCGGCGAACATCGTCTCCCGGATCGGCACCGCACCCCGGCTGCTGACGATCGACGGCACCGAGAGAGCGACGCCCGAGACGCCGTGGAAGTCGTCCAGCACGGTGGAAACGGGCATGACGGCGTGCTCGTCCTCCAGGATCGCCTCGACGATCCGCGCGCTCGACAGGCCGATCGCGTAGTTCGTGGCGCCCTTGCCCTGGATCACCTTGTACGCCGCGTCGCGGACGTCGACGGCGATCTGGTCGAGCTCCTCGACGGTGAACTTCGGCTGGCCGTCCAGCGGCACCCAGTCCAGGATCGGGACGGTGCCGATCGTGGCGTGCGACCACAGCGGGAACTCGGTGTCGCCGTGCTCGCCGACGATGTACGCGTGGACGCTCGAGATCGACACGCCCGCGCGCTGGGCGATCTTCCAGCGCAGGCGCGATGTGTCCAGCACGGTGCCCGACGCGAAGATCCGCTCCGAGGGGAGTCCCGTCGCCTCCTGGGCCAGCACCGTGAGGACGTCGCACGGGTTGGTCACGATGACGAAGACGGCGTCGGGGGCCACCTCGAGCAGCTGCGGCATCATCGTCTTGAGGATGTGGGCATTGACCCCCGCCAGCTCGGTGCGGGTCTGCCCCGGCTTCTGCTTCGCCCCGGCGGTGATCACGACGACGTGCGAGCCCCTCGCGACCGAGATGTCCGCACCGCCGATGATGTCGCTCGACCCGGTGAACTGGGCGCCGTGGGCGAGGTCGAGCACCTCAGCCTCGGTCTTCTCGGCCGCGATGTCGTACAGGGCGACGTGCCGCGCCGAGCCCCGGATGAGGGCGGCATAGGCGACGCTCGATCCGACAGCTCCGGCGCCGACGACGGTGAGTTTGGAGTTCTCGATCACGCTCATGCGTCAAGTCTGTCAGTCGCCGGTGTCTGCGGTAAGTCACGGACCCCGGCGAAGGAGACCACGGCACCCGCGACGAGCATCACCGCCGTCGCGATCGCCGCGCGGTGGAACCCGACGAGGTCGAGCGCTCCGCCCACGATCGTGCCGACGAGAGCCACCGACAGCAGCCCCGCGATGCGGGCGACGGCGTTGTTGACCGCCGAGGCGATGCCGGAGCGCTCCGTGGCGACGGAGCCGAGGATCGCGGCCGTGAGCGGGGACACGGTGATGCCGAGGCCGATCCCGAGCACCACCATCCCGGGAAGCACCTGCCACCAGTAGTCGAACGGGTCGGCGACAGCGAGGAGGAGGAGCGCACCCCCGGCCATGACGAGAGGGCCCACCGTCATGAACCCGCGGGCACCCCACCGCGCCGACAGCGCCCCCATCGACGGACTCAGCGCGATGAGGAGGACCGTCGTCGGGAGGCTCGCGAGCCCGGCGAGAGTCGCGGAGAGACCCGCGCCTTGCTGCAGGTAGACGCCGACCACGAAGCCGTTGAGCGTCAGGGCGGCGTAGACGAACAGCGTGGCCAGGTTCCCCGTCCAGAACGTGCGGATGCGCAAGAGCGACAGCGGCAGGATCGGGTGACGGGCCGTGCGCTGACGGAGGATGAAGACGACGAGCAGAGCGAGCCCGATCAGGAGGGTGGCCCAGACCCCCGGATGCTGCCAGCCGAGGGTGGGCTGCTCGACGAGGGCGAACACGACGCCGCCCAAGCCTGCCGCACACAGGATCGCGGCGAAGACGTCGACGCCGGCATCGGGTTGACGGTGGTCGCGGCTGTCGAAGCGGGCGAGGAGCCACAGCGTGATCGCGATCGGGAGGATGTTGATGAGGAACGCCCACCGCCACGACAGATAGTCGACGAAGACGCCGCCGAGAACCGGTCCCGCGAGCATGGCGCTGGTGGTGAGAGCCGTCCACAGCCCGATCGACCGCGCCTGCCGTTCGTGGGGGATCTGCGACGTGATGAGCGCGAGTGAGCTCGGGACGAGGAACGCCCCTGCCGCACCCTGCAGAGCTCGGGCGATGACGAGCACGAGCGGGTCGGGGGCGAGTCCGACCCCGAGCGAGGCGATCCCGAACCCGATGAGGCCGATACGGAGCACGAGCACCCGTCCGTACGCATCGCTGACGGAGCCGGCGACCAGGATGAGCGAACCGAGGGTGAGGAGGTAGGCGTCGACCGTCCACTGCTGCACCGTGAGTCCGCCGCCGAGTTCTCGCTCGATCGCGGGGAGGGCGACGTTGACGATCGTGCCGTCGAGGAAGGCCACCGTCGAGGCCAGCGCCGCGATCGCGACGACCAGGCGCTCGCGCGTCGGGGAGGATCCGGTCATGGCATCAACCTAGGTGACGGCGGGCCTGCCGTGGGCCGCGTGTGCGGTGAGCGGTGCGCGTGCGGCGTGGTCCGTGTCGCGCGTGCGAAAAGCAGGCGCGAACCTCGGGTTGAGACGGGGAGGGCGGTGGAGGGTCGGTCGAGCCTGCCTTTGGCCCGCGTCGAGGGATCACCGCAAGGACACGCGACGGGGGCGCGACGGGGCAACGACGCGGCGACGGGCGGCGGGCGGCGACGGATGGGGCGGGTTCGCGGCATCCCGTCCGATGACGTAAACTCTTCCGCGGTGACGTGTCCGAGCGGCCGAAGGTGCAACTCTCGAAAAGTTGTGTAGGGTAACCCCCTACCGTGGGTTCAAATCCCACCGTCACCGCCACAGAAAACCCCTGCCGAGGCAGGGGTTTTCGTTTGGAACGGCCAGCGCCAGAGCTCAGATCGCGGTCCCTGCCTCACAGAGCGGGTCCGGGTCCGGGCGCTGAAGGGTGGTCGCGAGGGCGCGCAACGGGCCAGCGCGAGGGACCAATGGCACTACACGCTCGCGGCATTGTGGACGAGGGTGTGTGATCCACGCACGCGTAACTGCCGTGAGGAGGATCATGACAAACCCCAAGACCAGCCGTCCGGCGTCGCTCATCGCGTATCGAGTCAGTCCCAGCGACCTGCATCTTCCGCCGACGGAGCCGATAGACATCACGGCGATCATCGCCGCCGAGCTGGCAGCTCGTCCCCCGCACGATTGTGTGGAGGAGTAGGGCTGCATGGCGATCATGATCGCTTCGTCCGCGGGGGAGGGACGAAGGTCCTCCGGGAGGCCGCTCCGCCCGTTCCCGGGGGACCAAAGGCTCTGCTGCCGCCGCCGGACATGCCGCACCCTGGGTCGTGCGCTGCTGGAGTGTGGCCCAGGAGCGGACCGGGGCGCTCGGCCCCACGAAGGCGAAAGGAAGAGACGATGGCACGCAATCTGGCACGGTTCGACCCCTTCTGGGGACTCGATGTGCTCCGCCGGGACCTCCTCGGCACCACCCTCCTGAGCACGAGCCGCGGAAAGACTCCGACGACCGATGTCTACACGAAGGGGGATGACGCGCTCGTCGTGGAGGCGCATCTGCCGAGCTTCGACGAGAAGGACGTCTCCGTGACTGTCGACAGCGGGGCCCTGGTGATCCAGGCGGAGCGGCGCGAGAAGGAGGAGGACAAGGGCAAGAACTATGTCGTCCGCGAAAGCTCCACCAGCTACTACCGCAGCATCGGGCTGCCGGAGCAGGCTGACGAGAGCGAGATCTCGGCGGACTTCACGAAGGGCGTCCTGACGGTGACGGTGCCCCTGCGCGGCGGCGCTTCCCCGCGCAGCATCGCGATCGGTTCGGAGACACGCCCGGCTGTCGCGGGCGCCAGCGAGACGGCGGACTCGATCGCGGCAGGCGCATCCCCGGAGGGGGAACAGAGCCGTCAGGGCTGACCGGGGGGGGCGTGCCGCGGGTTCGCGTGCGAAAAGCAGGCGCACCCGCGGCACGTGGGTGCGGCAGCGGCTCAGCAGTCGGTTGAGCCTGCTTTTCGCACGGGCTGCCCGCCCGAACCCCGTCGTGCGCCGGGCGCGAACCCCGTCGTGCGCCGCGGCCGCACCTGTGCGAAAAGCAGGCGCACCCGTCGTTTACCTACGCGGCGGCGGGGCTCCGGACGTCGGAGCCTGCTTTGCGCACGGGTGGAGTCGGAACGCGGGCGGACGGGGTCAGTCGAGGACGTCGGTCTCGGCAGCCTCGGCGCTGGGCGCGGGCTCGGGGACGATGTAGAGGCCACCGGGGGAGTTGGCGGTGATGGCGAGGGCCTCGATCCAGGCGCGATTGAGGGAGGGGCGACGACTGCCGAAGTAGCGGAAGCTCAGGTCGCCCTCCGGGTGGATCCAGACGCTGTAGCGCCCGTCGCCCACGCTGATGTCTTCCTTCCAGGTGAAGAAGAACGCCTCGCCTCGCCGCAGCTTGTTGCCGATCACCACCTGCAGATGGCTGAGGACGCGGTCCTCGAGCTCGATCTTGGTGTGGTTGTCGTAATGGAACCGTCCCATGGGGACTCCGTCCTGTCGATCCGGGCGGCGCGTGGGGGGTGCGAGGGGCGCACATCCTCGGACACGTCACCCGATCGTTGCGGTAGCCCCCCATGTTTCCGCACGTGGCCCGCTTCGGGCAGGGGGTTATGGACTGCGCTGCGGGGACCTATCATCCGCGTGCGCGGGAGGACTCACAGGTCGAACTCGTCGGGATCCACGATCACCGGGGGCTCACCGTCGAACACCGCGGTCGTCGGGGAGTCGAGGGCGCGGGCTCTCTTCCGGAGGTCGTCGACGACCGCGACATCCTCGATCTCGGGCCCACCCTCGGAGGTGTCCGCGGCCACGATCTGACTCGCAGGTCCGAGGAGGAGCGCGGCCGACCCGAGGGTCCCCGACCCTCGACGCACGGGGATCACCACTGTGTCGGCTCGGCGAGCGCCGGCGAGGGCAGCGGCGTAATCCAGCACCGCGGAGGCGATCTCGTCTCCGGTGTGGAGGGTGTCGCCGGCGTACGCGAGGGACTTCATGGCTCTGTTCTAGTCGTCGCTCCCCCGTCCATCGACCTGGTTGCGTGACGGGCTCGAACCAGGTAGGGGTTCGTCCGGTGGTGCCACCTTCGAGTCCGCCGCAGCCGGACCGCCGCAGCGCCCGGACACCCCTCGCAAGGGATGGCCGGGCGCTGCGCTGGGGGCGGGGTGTTACTCGATGGCGCGTCGACGACGGATCACGAGGAGCACTCCGGCGCCGATCAGCCCGAGCGCGACCACCAGGACACCGGTGGCGAGCACGCCGCCGGTGACGGCGAGGCCGTCGTCCTCGTCGCCGACGGTCGCGCGTGCGTCGTCGGAGGCGATGATCGTGCCGCCCAGGGGATCGTTGCCCGTCGCGGTGGCGACGTTCGTGATGTCCACCGTGGTGCGATCGAGCTCGAGTACCACCACGCGGGACTCGCCGGGGACGAGGTCGCCGACCTCCACCCGCTCATCGAGCTGGGGATCGTCGAGCACGACGTCGGTGAGCGGCGCGTTGCCCGTGTTGGTGACCGTGATCTGCCAGTACGTGGCGGTACCGGATGCGACCTCGACGGTCTCGGTCCACGGCCCGTCCTCCGACGTGGACACCAGCTTGTCGACGCTGATGCCCGACTCGACACCGAAGTACCACGAGTCGTCGGCGGACGAGAGCGTGCCCTCGCCGGCCGGGTCGTCCGCCTCGGCGGTGACCGTGTTGTGGTACTGGCCCACGATCGCCGTACCGGTGGCGGTGAGGGTGACGCTCTCACCCGACTCGAGGCTGTCGATGACGTCGGTGAAGACCGCCTCGCCGTCGGCGTCGACATCGGTCACGACCACGTCGGTCAGCGCCAGCTCACCGGTGTTGGTCACCGTGTAGGCCCACTCGACCTCGCTTCCCGGGGTCAGCCAGAGGCCTGGAGCGGAGTCGACGTCTTCGCCGTTGGTCGTCTTCACGATCGACAGCCCGGAGGCACCCGCGCGGTACCACGAGTCGTCGGTCGCCGGCTCGGGCTGCTGCGGCAGGGCCGCGTCGTCGCCGTCGACCGCGGTCGCGGTGGCCGTCGCGGTGTTCTGGTACTGACCCAGAACGGCCGTGCCCGTCGCCTGGAACGTGCGGGTCTCGCCCGGGAGGAGCGGGCCGGTCGCCGTGCTCGTCGCCGTGAGCGTGCCGGTGTCGCCGGCGCCGTCGGTGAAGGCGTCGGAGACGGCGACCTCGTCGA
The DNA here is from genome assembly GCF_001620065.1 of Microbacterium sp. TNHR37B. Taxonomy (GTDB): domain Bacteria; phylum Actinomycetota; class Actinomycetes; order Actinomycetales; family Microbacteriaceae; genus Microbacterium. The sequence goes on along the minus strand of NZ_LQGV01000003.1, from coordinate 629,698 downwards.
GGGCGACGTCACCGGTGTTGGTGACCTCGTACGTCCACGTGACCTCGGAGCCGACCGCGACGGACGCACCCGGTGCGGCCGAGTACTCGACGCCGTTCGTCTTCTTCAGCAGCGACAGGCTCGGGGCCGCGACGACGGTGACGGCCGCCTCGTTGGAGCCGAACTGGACCGGAGTGCCGCCGTAGGTGGCGGTCGCCGAGACCGTGTTCGTGTCGCGCTGACCGTAGGTGAGGTCACCGAGGTTCTCGGTGGGTACCGTCAGGGTGAAATCCGATCCGCTGGTGAGCGTGGGCACCGAGACGCGGAAGGCGGTCGCGCCCTCGGCCGTCGACGTCCACGTTCCGGTCGTGGCGCTGGTGGCATCGGTGGAGTACTCCACCGTCGCACCGTCCGGGGCGCCGGTCACGGCACCGGCGAGGCGGGTGTCGAAGTCGTCGCCGTCGGCCACGCTCGGCAGCTTGTCGAAGAACACCGCACCGCTCACGGGGTTGGGCAGGATGTCGTTGACGTAGATCTGCCAGAACGACGTCGCTCCGACCTCGGACTCCAGGGCCCACGGGCCCGTCTCCGAGGCGCTCGACAGCTTGGAGATCAGGAGGCCTCCCGCGGTGTTGATCGACACGTTCGACAGGGCGACGCCGACCGACGACCGCGCCGGGTCGAAGTCGTACACGTCGTCACCGAAGAACGGGCCGTAGCCCACCATCGGAACCGTCGCTGCCGCCGTGCCGCCGTCGGCTTCCGACAGGAAGCGCGGGTCGGCGACCGTCGCGTACGAGTACGCGGGCAGGGTCGAGTTGTCCGGGTCGTAGGCCTGGGCCAGGGCGATCACCGGGATCCGATAGCGCCATCCGCTGTTCTCCGCGGAGCGGTCGTTGGCCGTCGCCGGAGCGCGCATCGGCGGCAGCTCGTCGAACGCGAAGCGCACGACCTGCTGCTCGCATCCGTCGGCTCCGGTGACGCGCCCGGTGGTGTCCACCGTCGCGCCTGCGCCGAGCGCGGGCGTGGCCGGGATGCCGACGAGAGGCGACTGCACCGGCGTGATCGCCTGCGTCGTGTCGTAGAACACGCCGCAGGGCAGCACGACGCGCAGCTCCGAGTCGGTGTAGGTCTCCGACGGGTTCTGGTTGACGATCGCTGCCAGGTAGTCGCCGCTCGCACCGCCCACCGAGAGAGTGCCGGGGCCGCTCAGGGTGGTCGTGACGTAGACCGAGTCGGTGGGCGTCAAAGTGCTCGACGCCTCGCCGGTGAGGTCTCCGCCGGTCACGGTGACCGTGTTGGTCTGCGGGCCGGGCGAGGTGCCGGCGGGAGCCGACGACGGCTGGATGCCGTCCGCGACCGTGCGGAAGACCGGCTGGAAGCCCATCCGGACCTTCGCCTCCGAGCTCACCGGCACCGTCTCGGCGCCGGGAGCGATCGTCAGTCGCCATCCGGTGAGCGTCGAGCCCACGGGGAGGTTGAGGACGTCCTGCTGTGCGTTGGCCTGCCATCCGGCCGACCCGGTGTTCTGGACCGCCAGCACGAGGCTCTCGCCCGTCCGGCCGCTGGAGGTGGTGAAGTCCGTGAACTCGTTCCACGCGCTCGACCCGTTGATCTGGTACTCGAGTCGGTAGGGCAGGTCCTCCGCCGCGAGCCCCGTCGAGAAGGTGACGAAGATCTGCTGGATGTCGGTGTGCGAGAACCACGACGCGTTGGGAGAACCCGTGGCGCCCGAGTCGGTCAGCACGAGCTGGTCGATGTCGGGGGCATCGGACGGTCCGACGTACGAGCCGCCCGTGTAGGTGAGGTGGCTCAAGTAGCCGGCGGAGGTCGCGCCGCCCTCGGACTTGGATCCCACGACCCCGGTGCCTCCGTGGGGCTGGAAGGACGGTCCCTGCACCGTCGCCTCGTCGCCCTCGTGAGCGACGCCGTTCGCGTCGCGCGTGTCGAGTCCCACGGTGTTCACGGGGGGACGCTCGCCGTCCTCCCACCCGGGCACCGTGGCCGGGTAACGCACGGTCACCCAGATGCGCTGGCCACTGCGATCGAGCGGGTTGCCGTCGGGGCCGTACTGTCCGTTGCGCGTCCACGTGACGGTGGGCCACGCGCTCGTGTCCCAGCTGCCGCCGTCGAATTCGCCGGAGGTCGAGACCAGCTCGGCGCCCGCGGGGAACGTGTCGGTGAGCTGCTGCTGCCACGAGGTGAACGTGGTGGAGTCGTACGGCGTCACCGAGTAGACGTTGAACCGGTAGGTCACCGTCCGGTTGTCGCCGCCCGTGACGACTTCGAAGCCCTTGCTCGCGGTGTAGTCGTTGTTGCCGACGACGGTGGTCGTCACCTCCTCAGAGGTGACCGGGCCGCTGGGGCCGCCGGTGCCGGTGATGGAGGTGGTGAGGGGCATGCCCTCGTACTTGTTGGCGTAGTCGACGGGAGACACCGTGTAGACGATGGTCAGGAGCGGCTGCGTCGTGTCCTTCAGCGTGAGCACGAGCGTCCGCGTCGCGGCGTCGTACGTGTAGGACTCCACGGGAGAGTCGGTGCCCGTCGGAACCGATGCCAGCGTCACTCCGGCCGGCAGAACGGTGGTCAGCTCGACACCCGTGGCGGGGTTGGCGCTGTCGACCCCTTCGAACTCCAGCGTGGCGGAGTAGTTGAAGTTCCCGCCCGGTCCCGTCTGCTCGGGCGCATCGAGCGTGAGGGTGAAGTCACCCGTTGCCGCTTGCGCCGCGAGGGGAACGGTGAACAGCCCCGACAGCGCGACGGCGACGGCGACCACCCCCGCCATCCACGCCCGACGGGCGCGTCCTCGTGTGGGTGCGCCTCTGCGCTCCCCGCTGTGTGTGCTCATGAACCGGTTCCTCCCCCGAGTGCGATGGACACCGAGACGCGATGAGCGTCGTCGGTCGTTAACAAGACGAGCGGGTCCGTGGAACATCACCGCGGACCGCGCGCGGGTCAGCGGATGCTCGCCGCGACGGCGAGTCCACCGAGATTCGTGTACGCCTGAACTCCCGACCAGCACCCGCCGCACGCGCGGGCGGCAGCGAGCACAGCGTCCTCGAGGACGAGGGCGGCCCCGGAGGCCAGTCGCAGCGCGACGCTCGCCCGGTCCGTTCGGCAATCCGCGTCGGTACAGGCCCGGTGGAGGCACTCCGTCGCGAGCTCGAAGCGCAGTGCCGCTTTGGCGCGATAGAGGGCGGAACTGATCCGCCCCGCCGAGCGGCCGAGGTGGCCCGCGACCGCCTGCGGCTTCTCGCCGTCCACCACGATGTGGGTCAGCAGCATCCGTTGCTCGTCGGTGAGGCGGCCCATCGCCACGGCCACGATCGCATGGTCGAGCAGGGCGTGCACCCGTTCCGTCTCGTCGGGCAGGGTCAGCTCGAATCCCAGCGTGTCGAGCGCGACGTTGCGCGACCGCGGCGCCCGCACCTCGTCGCGGACCCGGTTGCGCATGGCCTGGGTGATGTACGCGTGGGTGTTCTCCACGGGGCCGCGCCCCTGCGTCCACTTCTCCCATGTGGACAGCAAGGCTGCCGCGAGCAGGTCCTCCGCGTCCATCGTTCGTCCGGCGATCGCGCGCGACGCGTTCCGCAGTGCCGGCATGCTCTGACTCAGCAGCGTCGACGCCGCGACGTGATCACCATCGTTCGTCGCCCGTGCGAGCGCACTCGCCTGGCTGGACAGCTCCTGCGATGCCACGGTCGCACGTTCTCTTGCGTGAACCATTTCTCCCCCTGCATCGGACGACGCGTCCGACCCCCTGGGAGAAGGAAATGCACTTCCGCGAGATCACAGCGGGGGCGGGGTGTGATTTCACCCGTCCGTTCACCCGCGGCGCGATGCTGCCGCAGGCGTGCGGGAGAAGGAGCGCAGGGGGCGCGCTCCTCCTCCCTCGCGGTGCTGCCGGGCGCCGTCATGGCGGTGCCCGGAGCAGGGGCGAACCCGCTCCGCCGAGGGCTGGGGATGTCCTCATCTACACGACGGGCCAGCGCCCGGAATCTCACGCGTCGGTGGTTCGTGGTCGATCTGCGAACCGGCGAACCCGGGTTCACGCGGCAGTGGTAGACAAGGGGTGCCGATCTGCGCATCAGCTTGCGCGCGAGGGGTCGATTCGCTAGCAGCGAGACCGATCGGCGCCCGAGCACGACCCGTGCCTAAGGGTTTTTCCGGCCCGTCGACGCACCCACGCCGGCGGACACGAAGGAGTGACTGACCATATGGCGATCAGTGGCGCGCCGCGCATTCCCGCCTCCGCGACTTTTCGACCGCGTCTGCGCGACCGCTTTGCCGGGGAGGCGGCCGTGGTCATCGCGCGGGCTCCCGCGGGGTACGGCAAGACCATCGCGATGGCGCAGTGGGCCGCCGCGACGGAGTCTGCCGGTCTCTGGCTGCGCGTGCGCGGCACTGCCGTCGAGGCGTCCGAGTTCATCCAGCTCCTCGCGGAGGAGCTCTGCGTGGAAGGGGTGGTCTCGGAGGGGGACCCGCTCGGTCTCGCGGCCGAGTCGCTCGCCGCGGGGGCTGACCCGTGGACCCTGCTCCGCGGCGCGCTGCGGCGGATGGGGGACGCGCTCGTGCTCGCGATCGACGGGGTCGACCGGCTCGACCGCACCGTCCAGCGGGCGCTGGCCGATCTCGCCGAAGAGGGCCATCTCCTTCTCCGGCTGACGGCCCGTCGCGCGACGGTCTTCGACGAACCTGCCCTGGGGGTGACGCTCGACGTCGAGACGGTCACCGCCGCCGAGCTCGCGCTGACCCGCGAGGAAGCCGCCGACATGCTCAGGATGTCGCCGTCCGACCCGCTCGTCGAAGAGCTGATGGCGCACGGCGGCGTGCCGCTGCTCGCGAAGCTCGTGCAGCTGTCGCAGGCGGAGCGCAACGCCTCACCGGGGGGCGAGAGCCTGCCGGAGGTCGTCGACTCCTTCATCCGGCTGCGGCTGGAGGGGCCGGACGTCGACGAGGCGTTCCTGCGTTTCGTGACGGTGGCGGCCCTCGCCGAACACCTCGATGCCGCCCTCGCGGCGCAGCTCATGGCGGCCTCGGGACACACGCTCGGGTCGACGGAGGCCGGAAGTGCCGAAGCCGACGCGCGCAGCCTGCTCGACCGCGCCGAGGCCGAGGGGATCGGCTTGTGGACGCAGGGGGCGTCACAGCCGGTGTTCGTCTTCACGCCGCTCGTGCGCGAGGCGTTCGAGCGGCGGCTCCGCGCCGTGGCGGCGGAGAACATCCAGGAGCTCACGATGACGGTCGCCCGGTGGGAGTTCCGCGCCGGGCACGCCTTCGCGGCCCTGAGACGCGCCGTCGAGGCGAGGGACTGGCTGTTCGCGTCGCGGGTCGTGCGGTCGTCGTGGAACGAACTCCTCCGCAACCACGGCCCGCAACTGCGCGAGCTCTTTCGGGACATCCCCCTCTCGGTGCTCCGTCGCTACCCGCTGCTGACCACGCTCCTCGCCCTGGACTACAACCGGACGGGCCGTCATCGCCTCCGGGCGCTGGAGTACTTCGCACTCGCACGCTACGGCGCGCGCATCCAGCGTTCCGCCGCTTCTCCCGCCGATCGGGCTGTGCTCAAGGCGATCGAGACGGCGTCGTTGCGCGTCAGCGGGCAGATGTCGTCGGCGTTCGTCCCCGCCCGCGAAGGCTACGACGCGTTGCTCTCGCTCGGTCCCGGCGACAGGGACGACCTGGGCCGCACCGAAGCAACGCTGTTCAACCAGTTCGGTACGACGTTCTTCTACGCCGGCCGCAGCGACCTCGCTCTGGACGCCTTCGCGCGATCGACCGCGGTGGGGGAGGCCCGTGGCCTGCGTGGCGGGCTGCAGGGGCTCGCCCTGTCGGCGGGAACGCTCGCCGTGACGGGCGACCTGCCCGAGGCTCGCGCGCTGATCCGCCAGGCGGAAGAGCTCGACTGGCCCGACGGGTGGCGCGACGGCTACATGGGGAGCTTCCTGCGCATCGCCCAGGCGATGAGCGCGCTGGAGCGACTCGACCCCGACGCCGCGGAGCGACACATCCGTGCCCTCGACCCTCACCGCGAGACGATCGAGCACTGGCCGTTGCTGGCACACATCGACGCCGTGGTGACGCTGCTGCGCGGGCACACCGATCGGACGCGATTCCAGCTCGAGGCCGAGATCCGTCATCAGCACCGGCGTCGCGCGGTCGGGGCGGAGACGGTCGCGCGGCTGGCTCGCACGAGGTCGCTCGTCGAGCTCGCCGCAGGAAACCCCGTGGCGGCAGAAGCCGTTCTCGAACGCGGCCGCTCGCCGCGCACGACCGTCGGCCTCGCACGGATCGAGCTCGCCCGTCGGCGGCCGGAGGAGGCGTTGCGGCGACTGCTCGACGCGGAGGGGACGGCGGCGAGCGGGGAGCGCTCCGCGCGCGTGATCGGGGAAGACCTCGTGCTGCGTGCCGCCTCGTGGGCGCTGATGGACGATCGTGCGCGGGCAGCGGATGCGACTCGGGCCGCGTTCGAGTACCTCGCCGGACGGGAGCAGGCAATGGCGCTCGTGCTCCTGCCGGCAGATGCTCTCGACGCCGTGCTCGAGATCGCCCGGGAGCGTGGCCTGCGCGCTCCCGTCGCCGATGCCACCCGCCTCCCGCGGGTGATCCCGTCCACGCGGCACGCGGCGACCTTCACGCCGCGGGAGCTGGCGCTGATCCGTGCCCTCCCCGGCGCCAGCAGCAACATCGACCTCGCCGCTCACCTCTCGGTGTCGGTCAACACGGTCAAGACGCAGCTCCGTGGTCTCTACCGCAAGCTCGACGTCGGGACGAGGGAAGAGGCGCTCGCGGCGCTCGAAGCCATGGGGCTGATGGCGGCTCCCGCGCGCTACGACAATCCCGTCTCGCCGGACCCCTTCGGCTGACCACTCTCGCCGGACCCCTTCGGCTGACCACTCTGCGGCGCGCGCGCCCGCCCCACGCCGGCGCGGGCGAGGGCGGCGGCGACCGCGCGGGAGAGCGCGACCACCGCCAGTTCGCCCGCCACGCGCGCGGCGAGCGTGGCGACCAGCATCGCTGCGGTCAGATGGTCGGGCGAGAACACCGTGAGCGAGACCGCCCACAGCGCGATCCCGGCGGACACACCCGCCACGACGAAGCGGGTCTCACGGCGAACGCCGTCGGTGTCCGACGTCCAGATGACCGCGTCGATCACGACCCCGGTGAGGACCAGCGGAATCAGAGCGATCAGGCCGAGGGAGCTCGTCGCGGCGACGAACACCGCCGCGATCGCGCTCGTGATCAGCGCCGTTCCGGGCACCCGCGTCACCCTCCGAGCAAGGAACGGCATGAGGCTGTGGAGCGAGGCAACCAACGCGTAGGCGGGGGGAGCGGCCGGCGCGAGCACGCTGAGGAGCGGGAGGGTGAGCAGGTGGAGGACGGCGTGGATGCCGGCGAGAGCGGCGCAGATCAGCAGCACGCGCGTGGGGACCGCGAAACCGCGGCGGGGGCGACGCATCCTCCCACGCTAGCGATCGACCCCCGCGTTGCCCGCCATCCGCGACGAGGGGTGAAATCGGGGGTGAAATCGCGGGAACGGTGACTCCCGGTGTAGGCGGGCTCGACAAGCTGACCAAGACCCCCGAACATCGGCGCGCCCGCGAACGGCGACGCGACGATCGCGCAGCCGCGAACGCGGCTCGGGGTCGTCCGCGTGTGCGTTCGCCACCGGTCACCGACAGGGGAGAGCCGTCTTGATTTTCCGTCGTGCGATGAAGCGTCATCTTCGGTTTGCGGACCGATCGGCACAGATCGAGGGGGTGTGGCGCGAACGCGTGCGGCGGATGATCGGCGGAGCCGCCGGTGCGGCGGTCGTCGCCTCGTCGCTGGTGGTCGCGGGTGCGGCTTCGCCGGCCGCCGCGGCGGAGCCCTTCGAGTGCGCGCCCGACGCCGTGTACGTGCAGAGCACGTCGGAAGTGCGGGAGTTCACTGTCACCGCGGACGGCGGCGCCCTCAGCAGCACGGGCATCGGCGCGAACCACACCACCAACGGTCTCGGCATCTCTGCCGGGGGCCGGTACGCCTACACCGTCACCAACGCGGCCGGTAACAAGGTGCTCGCCAAGCACGACCGCGTGACCGACACGACCGCGACGACGAGCTTCACGCTCAACTCGTCCGTGCTCCGCGGCGCGGTGCACCCCACGACCGGCGTCTACTACTTCGCGAGCAACACGACGAACAACGCGATCGCCCTGTACGCGTGGAACGAGAACGTCTCGCCGCAGACCTACGTGCAGGTGGGAACGCTCCGCCCGACCGCGGGCAGCAGCGCCTTCGGCTCGAACGGCGACATGGCCTTCAGCGCCTCCGGTCAGCTGGTGCTCGTGGCCGACCGCTACATCTACTCTGCCGACATTCCGCTCGAGCTCACCTCCAGCACCGCGACCATCGGGGCCAAGCAGGTGCACGACATGGGCGCCGGTGTCGAGGGCAACGGCATCGCGTTCGGAAACCTCGGGCACATCTTCGTGTCGGCCGCCAACGACGGTAACCGGATCATCGAGGTCGACCTGGCCCGCGGCGAGACCGTCAACACGACCAGTCTCGGAACCTTCTCGCCGACCGACATGGCCAGCTGCACGTTCCCGAACACGCTGACGCTCAAGAAGAACGTCCCGAGCGGCCGCCACGCCGCGACCGACCAGTTCGGCCTGCGCATCGACTCGCCGAGCGACTACCAGGTGCCGCAGACGAACGCCTCGACCACGGGCACCACCACCGGTGTCCAGCCCGACTACGCCGGCCCGGTCTTCACCAACCAGGGGGACCCCTTCACCCTCTCCGAGAGCGCGGTCGGAACCACTGACCTCTCCCGTTACGCGTCGTCGCTCGTCTGTGAGCAGCTGAACTCCGACGGCTCCACGAGCCCCGTCTCGGTCGGCTCCTCCGGGCAGATCACGCAACCGCAGGGATCCCTCGGCACCGAGGTGGTCTGCACGTTCACCAACGCGCGCCTGGCGCCCTCGCTCGACCTGCGCAAGACGTCCGACCCCGCCGACGGTGCGGCGGTGACCGCGGGTCAGACGATCACCTACACGGTCGAGGCCGAGAACACCGGCAACACGACGCTCGACCCGGTGCAGGTCACCGACGACCTCTCCGGCGTGCTCGCCCACGCCGAGTACCAGGGCGATGTGACCACGTCGATCGACGACGCGCCGGTCTCCGCGGGCGGCGCGACCGTCACCGGCGACACGCTCGCCTGGACGGGAGTACTCGAGCCCGGTCAGGTCGTCACGATCACGTACTCCGTCATCGTGAACGACGACGTCGAGGGCGAGACCATCGCCAACAGCGTGACCGCGTCGGGAACGCCTCCCGGCGGGCTCGACCCGGTCGAGCCTCCCGTCGTGACGGTCGAGCACCCCGTGGCCGGCTTCGAGATCGCCAAGTCGGCAGACCCGGCCAGCGGCTCGGTGGTCGAGCCCGGACAGGTGATCGAGTACACCGTCACCGGCACCAACACGGGTGCCACCACCCTCAACCCGGCCACGATCGCCGACGACCTCTCCGCTGTGCTCGCCCACGCCGAGTACAACGGCGACGTCGCGACGCGGATCGGCGGCACTCCGGTGACCTCCGGCGGCGCGACCGTCTCGGGCGACGACCTCGCCTGGACCGGCACCCTGCAGCCGGGTGAGGTGGTCACCATCACCTACTCCGTCACGGTCGACGACGACGCGTCGGGAGAGATCCTCGCCAACGTGGCGACCGGCTCCGGCACGCCGACGACACCCGACCCGGCGAACCCCGGCGGGCCGCAGATCCCGGGCACCCCGATCCAGCCGCCCTCCGTCGACACGCAGCATCCCGTGATCGGATCGGGCTTCACCGTCGGCAAGACGGCGAACCCGGCCTCGGGAACCGCCGTGAGTGCGGGTGACACGATCCAGTACACGATCGTCGGCACCAACACCGGCGACACCGACCTCGACCCCGCCGAGATCGTCGACGACCTGGCCGGCGTGCTCGATGACGCGACCTACAACGGCGACGTGTCGGCAACGCTCGGCACCGCCACCGTGGCCGGGAACACCCTCACGTGGACCGGGGCGATTCCGCGCGGCCAGGCCGTGACGATCACCTACTCCGTCACCGTGAACGATGGGGTGGAGCGCGCACTCCTGCGCAACACCGTGACGGGCGAGGCCACGCCGCAGATCCCCGAGGATCCGTCCGACCCCGACAGCCCCACCACTCCGGGCACCCCGATCACCCCGCCGCCGGCGGAGACCGAGCACCCCGTCGTGGTCACCGGCTTCGAGGTCGTGAAGTCCGCCGACCCCGCGTCGGGAACGGCCGTCGGCCCGGGCGACACCATCACGTACACGGTCACCGGCACCAACACCGGCAACACCGAGCTGGATCCGGCCTCGATCACCGATGACCTCTCGGCGGTGCTCACGGGCGCGACGCTCGGCGAGGTGTCCGCGACCGTGGGCGACGTCGACGTGGACGGCAGCGCGCTCACGTGGACCGGCACGCTCGCGCCGGGCGCCCAGGTGGTCATCACCTACACGGTCACCGTGAACGATGACGCGACCGGTGTGCTCCTGCGCAACACCGTGACCGGTGAGGCCACACCGCAGATCCCCGAAGACCCGACCGACCCGGAGAGCCCGACCGACCCGGGCGACCCGATCACCCCGCCGCCGGGATCGACCGAGCACCCCGTGGTCAACCCCGGCTTCGAGGTCGACAAGACGGCGAACCCGCAGACCGGCACCGCCGTCGACCCGGGCGAGGTCATCGAGTACACCGTCCGCGGAACGAACTCGGGCGACGTCACGCTCGATCCCGCGCGGATCGTCGACGACCTCAGCTCCGTGCTGACCAGCGCCCGCTACAACGGGGATGTCCAGGCCTCCACGGGAGACGTCACGGTCGAAGACGGAGCACTGCGCTGGGCGGGCACGCTCGCCGCCGGCCAGGACGTCGTCATCACCTACTCGGTGACCGTCGACGCCGATGCGGGCGGCGAGACCGTCCGCAACACGGTGACGGGAGAGGTGACGCCGCTCCTTCCCTCCGACCCGAGCGACCCCGAGAGCCCGAGCACGCCCGGTACCTCGATCGTCCCGCCGCCGGTGAGCACCGAGCACCCGATCAACGAGCCCGGCTTCACGTTCACCAAGTCGGTGGACCCGGCATCCGGTACCGCGGTCGACCCCGGTGCGGTGCTCACCTACACCCTCACCGGCGTCAACACCGGAGAGACGGTCCTCGACCCGGTGGACATCGTCGACGACCTGTCGGCCGTCCTCTCCCACGCAACCTACAACGGTGACGCCACCGCCTCGGTCGGCGACGCGGGGGCACCCGATCCTGTCGTCAGCGGCGACCGCCTCACCTGGAGCGGCGCGCTGGAGGTCGGACAGGCGGTCGTCATCACTTACTCGGTGACCGTGGGCGCCGACGCCGCCGGCGAGGTGCTCGAGAACACGGCGACGGCCACCGCGACGCCGCCGGGCGGAGGGGAACTCACCCCGCCTCCCGGAACGACACGGAACCCGGTGAACGAACCCGGCTTCTCGGTCTCCAAGTCCGCCGACCCTGCCTCGGGCACCGCGGTGGACCCCGGCGACCTCGTCACCTACACCGTGACCGGAACCAACACCGGCGAGACGGCCCTCGATCCCGTGTCGATCACCGACGACCTCCGTGGAGTGCTTGCCCACGCGGCGCTCACTGGCACACCCTCGGTCACGATCGACGGTGCTCCGGCTGCCGCCCCCGTGGTGGCGGGTGAGACGCTCTCCTGGACAGGTGCACTCCCCGTGGGATCTGTCGTGACGCTCACCTACACCGTGGAGGTCGCCGCCGACGCCGGGGGTGCGACGCTGGAGAACTCGGTCACCGGGTCGGCGACGCCTCCGGGCGGAGTTCCGCCGATCGAGACGCCTCCGGCGGTCACCGAGCACCCCGTCAACGCTCCGGGCTTCGAGGTCACCAAGACCTCGGATCCCGCCGCGGGCAGGCGTGTGGATCCGGGGTCGGTCGTCACGTACACCGTGACCGGTATCAACACCGGCGCGACGGCGCTGGACCCCGTCACCCTCGTCGATGATCTGTCGAAGGTGCTGGGCCACGCGGACTTCAATGACGACGCCGTCGCCGCGATCGACGGCGAGCCGGCGGGCGACGTGGTCGCCACCGACGCGCAGCTGAAGTGGGCCGGCGCGCTCGCCGTGGGACAGCGCGTGACGCTGACCTACTCCGTCACCGTCCACGGCGACGCGGGTGGCGCGCTCCTCCAGAACACGGCGACCGGTGTCGCGGTGCCTCCCGGGGGCACCGAGGTGACGCCGCCGCCCTCGGTCACCGAGCACCCGGTCGGACAGCCCGGCTACACCTTCGAGAAGACCTCGGACCCCGGTTCGGGCACCGCGGTCGGTGAAGGCTCCGTCGTCCACTACACCCTCACAGGGGTGAACACCGGAGAGACCCGTCTGGACGAGGTCGTCATCTCCGATGATCTGAGCGGGGTCTTGGACCACGCGACGTTCAATGACGACGTGGCCGTGACGGTGGGGGACCGAGAGGTCGCCGCTCCGTCGCTCGAGGGCACCACGCTCACGTGGAGCGGCGCGCTCGCCGAGGGGGAGACCGTGACGATCACGTACTCGGTCACGGTCAAGACGGGAGTGACGGGCGCGACGCTCCGCAACGTCGCCACCAGCACCGCCACCCCGCCCGGCGGCGAGACGATCACGCCGCCGCCGAGCGCGACCGACAACGAGGTGGAGATCCTCGCCGTGTCGGGTGGCCAGTTCCCGCTGTGGCTGCCGGCGCTCGCGCTGCTGCTGCTGATCGGTGGGGGAGCGCTCCTGCTGCGTCGCCGCTCGGCGACCGAGTGAGCGTGTGCGTGCCGGCGTGACCCCCCGCGCGCCGGCACGCGCGTCCCGACCCCGGGGGCTCAGTGGGTCGGGAGAAGATGCAGCACAGCGGGCAGGGTGGTGACGCCCTCGTCCGCCAGGAAGTGACCGCCACCCGAGACGGTCACTTCCTCGGCCTCGAGTCGTGCCGCCAGGCGATGGGTGAGCGCCGGCGGCACGATCGAGTCGTCGTCCGACACGACGACGCCGCGACGGAGCGTGCGGGCCGCCGTTCGTGCGGTGTCGGGCGTCTCGGCGGTGAAGCCGTCGAGCTGGGGCAGCGCCGGGAGGGGATCGACGAAACCGGCCACCGCGACGTACGCGCCGAGGCTCCAGTCTCCGGCGAGGCGATCGAGCGCGTGGAGCGCCGTCACAGCGCCGAGGCTATGTGCGACGATCGCGAGCTCCGCGGTGGGCGTGCCGATCGCCTCCGCGACCGTCGAGATCCATCGCTCAGCGTCGGGCTCGGACGAATCCGGCAACTCGATGACCTCGACCTTTACTCCGGGAGAGAGCTCATCGCGGATCCAGGGAAACCAGTGATCCGACGGTGAGGCGAGATAGCCGTGGAGGACGAGAACGCGGCGCAGAGTCATGTTCGGAGGAACGAGAGCCACGGCGGCGGCTATTCCCGTGGCCGGCGGAGCCCTCGCGGCCATGGTCCTGAGTGCCCGCTGAGAAAAAACTTGGCGTTCGCTGTAAGGAAATGGGCTCCTGCGGCAACTTCTCTATGACGGCATTCTTCCGTCGTGCTCTCCCACCCGAAGGATCACCCATGCCCACACCCACGATCTTCCGTGCTGCCCAGCCGCGCCACCGGTTCCTCGCGACGATCGCTCGCCGCACCGCCACGTCCATCGGGGCGGGAGTGATCATCACTGCCGGACTCGTCGGCGGCCTCCTCGCTCCGAGCGCCGCCGCTGAGACGGCGCCGGCGCAGCCCACGACGGAGACCCCGGCCTCCACCCAGGCGGAAGAGCGGACGACGGTCGCCGATTCCCCCATCGAAGCGCAGATCGCCGCGAGGGCGCAGGGGGTGCGGGTGGAGGTGCTGTCTGAGCGGACCGAGTCATCGGTGACGTTTGCGGAGCCGGATGGTTCGTTCACGGTGGAGTCGTCCACGGGCGTGGAGAGGGTTCGTGATTCGTCGGGTGAGCACGGGTGGCGTGATGTCGATCTGACGTTGCAGGCGGGGGCGGATGGCGTGGTGCGTCCGGTGTCGCCGGTGTATGACGTGGAGATCCATGGCGGGCAGGCGGGGGATTCCCCGTTGGTGCAGGTGGGTTCGGAGGATGGTTCGGTCGGTTTCGGGTGGCAGGGGGAGCCGTTGCCGGAGCCGGTGCTAGAGGGGTCTCGGGCGACGTATCAGGATGTGGAGCCCGGGGTTGATCTGGTGGTGGAGGCCACGCGGTACGGCTTTGAGCATTACGTGGTGTTGACGGAGAAGCCGGAGGATCCCGCGTCGGTCGCGGTGGAGCTTCCGGTGGTCGCCGATGGGGTGGAGTTCGTTCAGGACGGCGAGCAGGTTGCTCTGGTCACCGATGAGGGTGACACGGTGGGCGCGCTGGGGACGGCGTTCATGTGGGATGCGGAGGCAGATCCGCACGGGGAGGTCTCGCTGCCGGCGGCGGCGGGTGAGGTCGAAGTCGCGGACGTCAGCGTGGAGACCCGGAAGGGTGAGCAGACGGTCGTGGTCACTCCGGGTGAGGAGTTCTTGGAGACGGCGACGTATCCGGTGGTGATCGATCCGAGCGTGACGTTCGCGGGGCCGCGGGACAGTTACGTGTCGACGCAGTTCCCGAATGAGAACTACGCGTCGGCGACGGAGTTGATGTTCGGGACGTATAACTCGGGGACGTACAAGTACCGGGCGTTCTTGAAGTTCAGTGGTCAGCCGATCGCGGGCGCGCAGATCCAGTCGGCGACGCTGCAGCTGTATGGGAACAAGTCGTACAACTGCAATGCGTCGTCGTTCACGGTGCGGGCGTCGTCGGAGACGATGAGCAACGACGACATCACGTGGAACAACCAGCCGAGCACGAACAGCAGCGTGTCGAAGACGTTCTCGGTGGGTGGGAAGGGCGGCGGGTCGGCGTGTCCGGCGGGGTGGATGTCGGCGGTGGACGTCAAGTCGATCGTGCAGAACGCTGCCGACCAGAACAAGACCACGTTCTCGATGCGGTTGACCGCGTCGGAGAGCTCGAACCTGGAATGGCGCCGGATCTCGTCGTCGAACGGGTCGAATCCGCCGAAGCTGAAGGTCACGTACAACCGGCATCCGGGTAAGCCCAGCGCGCCCACGGTGTCGGGGGTGACGACGTCGGGATCGACGAAGTACGCGAACACGCTGACCCCGACGTTCTCGACGAAAGCGACGGACGCCGACGGAGGGACGTTGGCGTACACGCTCGAGGTCTACAAGTCCTCGACGGTCAGTTCCGCCAACCTCGTGACCACCTGCACGAAATCGGGATCTTCGGGCGCGACCGTCTCGTGCGCGGCGCCGTCGGGCAAACTCGCCGACAACTCGTCCTACTGGGTGCGTGCCGTCGTCCGCGACGGCGTGTCCGGATCCAACCCCGGGTACAGCTCGATGGTCGCGTTCAAGACCGCCGTCGGCAAGCCGCCGGCCCCCACGATCTCCTGCCCGAACTACGCCAACGGCTCGTGGACGGACAACCCGCCGTCCTCGAACATCACGTGCACGATCTCCGTCCCCAGCAGTGGCGGCAACAATGCGGCGACCGCCCTCGCTTACCGCGTCGACGGCGCGACCAGCGAGACGGTCAAGTCGGTCACCGCGGGCTCGGGGGGCACCTTCAGCGTCTCGGTGTCGAAGTCGTCCGGAAGCCACCGGATCACGGCGTACACGAAGCAGATCTCGGGCCTCACCTCGGCCACACAGACCTACACGTTCGGCTACGGCAACGCGGCGTTCACGACGCCTGTCGAAGGCGTGAAGACCAACAACTCGGTCCGGTTGTCGGCGACGGCTCCTCCGCTCGGGCAGGCCGCATCCGTGAGCGCGAAGCTGCAGTGGCGTGCCGCTGGTGCATCCGGGTCGGGATGGACCGACGGTGGCAGTGTGCCGACCACCGGCGGCGCATCGACTCCCGTCGAGGTGAAGAACTTCATCTGGCAGACCCAGTCGGCGGTCACCGATACGAGTTCGGGCTCGTCCGTTGCTCTCAACCCCCGCGTGCCTGTCCTCCTGGAGGTGCGGCTGTGCTTCACCTACGCCTCGGTCGGTACTCAATGCACCGATGACAACGGGGTGGGCGCCACCGTGCTGCGGGTTCCGCACGCCTTCGGAGGAGGCTTCCCGACGGCCGAAGCCGGCCCCGGCCAGGTGGCGCTCTGGACCGGTGAGTTCAACATGAGCGAGACCGACGTGACCGTGCCGACTCCGGAAGGTGCGCTGTCGGTGTCGCGTTCGCACTCCACGTTCGACGGCCCCGTTCCCGGCGGCTACGGCGTCTTCGGGCCCGGATGGACGGCATCGTTCGACGGTTCGGGCGAGGGAGGCGCATCGCTGACCGTGGTCGACAGCACCACCATCGATGGCACCATCGCGTTCGTCGACGACGAGGGAGACCCCCTCGTATACCGGCAGCCCGGAGGCAAGAAGCTCGACGCTCCCACAGGCTCCTATAGCGCGGTGGACGAAGACACCGCCTTCATGGAAGCCAAGGTGACCGTTGCGGGAAGCGGGACGGGGCGCACTCTGACGCTCAAAGAGATCGACGGGACCATCACGACCTGGAAGATCCTGTCACAGGGTGATCCGCGCTTCCGCTGGACGCCGGTCTCTGTGCAAGAGCCCGGCGGGCTGGGCAAGACGACCTACACGGCCGACGCCCAGGGACGCGTGACGCGCATCCTCGCCTCGGTGCCCGACGGAGTGACGTGCACCACCCTGGTCGCGGGGTGCCGCGCGCTCGAGGTGACGTACGCGTCGTCGACGACCGCGACATCCTCCTCCCCGGGAGATGTGTCCGGCCAGGTCAAGAGCATCGCGTACACGGCGTTCGATCCTGATGCCACTCCGACCCCCGGCATGCGAACGACCGTCGTCGCCCAGTACACGTATCACTCGAACGGGCGACTGGCCACCGTGACCGACCCGCGCCGGCCGGGCCTCTCGACCAGCTACACATACTCGGTCAGTGGAACCGACGTGACGCGCCTGACCGGCGTCACCAATGCCGGACTGGCGCCCTACGGCTTCTCGTACACGACCGGAACCGATCTGCGGCTGGCGAAGGTCACCCGCGGGGGCGCCGCGTCGGGGCAGCCCACGTCGACGGTGACGAGCTTCGTCTACGGGATCGACCCGACCCAGACCGTGTCCGGGCTCCCCGACCTGAGGGCGACGAGTGTCGCCCGCTGGAAGCAGGAGCGGGTGCCCACCTACGGCGCGGCGGAGTTCGGCCCCGACCGGCCCCTCACCACGACCGACCCGTCGCAGCTCTCGGCAGCCGACTGGCGCTTCGCGTCGATCCAATACACGGACGACGAGGGCTACACCGTCAACAGTGCGGAGTACGGCGCAGGGGCATGGCAGCTCACCGCGACCGACTACGACGATCTGGGTAACGTGGTGCGCTCCTTCGACAACCGGGGAATCCGCGCCGTGATCGACCGCGCGGCCGCCGATCCCACGGACACCTTCGACGCATCGGAGTATGCGACGGTCACGCGGTACAACGGCGCGATGTCGATCGCAGGCACCGCCGTGGCGGCCGGCATGTTCGTCACCGACTCCTGGGCGCCGGCAGAAGACGCGGTCCTCTCAGACGGTGAATCGCAACGCGTGCGGGCACACACCACCTACGTGTACGACCAGGGGGCCCCGGGCAGTGGGATCGACGCTGTCACGGGTCAGCGGTGGGGGCTGGTGACGTCCACCACGGTGGGTGCAGCAGCACCCGACTCGGCGACCACCGATCCGGACGTGTCCGTTCCCGCCGACATCGAGACCGTCTCGCAGACCAAGAGCGGTTACAGCCCCATCGACGGGAGTTCGGCGACGGGTGACACCTCGGGGTGGCGATTGGGGGCTTCCACGTCGAACACGCTCGTGATGGGCGGTTCGTCGAGCAACGACATCGTGACGAAGACGCGCTACGACAAGAGCGGTGGCGTGGTGGAGTCCCGTGCTCCGTTGTCGCAGGGAAACGACGAAGCGACGACGCTCTCCATTGACTACACCGCTGGAGCGAACGCGCAAGATGCGGCCTGCGGCAACAAGCCCGAATGGGCCGGACTTCCGTGTTGGAATGGCGCCGCGACCGCTCCAGCCTCCGGCGGTGATCTCCCCGACTCCCGCGTGACCAAGTACACCTATCTGCTGCAGCAGGCCGAGGTCGTCGAGACGTCGGGGTCGGGTTCGAACGTGGTGGAGCGGACGACGACGACCACCTACGACACCGCGGGCCGTGCCGTGACGACGGACGCGACGGTCTCGGGGGCGCTCAGCGCGGCGCCCGAGCCTGCGATCCGCACCGTGTACAGCGCGACCAACGGCCTGGTCACCGGCACCGAAGCCCTCGACGCTCAGGGTAACGTCACGGCATCGGAGACGGTAGAGCACGATCTCTGGGGTCGGGTGACGAAGGAGACCAACCAGCTCGGAGATGTGACCACAACCACGTACGTCGCGCCGGGGCAGCCCGGAGCGGGCCAGGTAGCCTCGACCACCAGTCCCACTCTCGGAACGGTGACCTACACGTACGACGGGAACGACGCCAACGGGCAGCCGGAGTACCGAGGCCTCGTCACCCGCATGACGGTGTCGGGAGTCGGTGAGTACCGGGCCGCGTACGACGATCAGGCCGCGATGACGGTGCAGACCGCTCCCGGCCAGATCACTCAGCGTTTCGTCTACGACGACCTGGGTCAGCTCGTGGAGCAGCTCTACGAGGGCAAGGTCACCACGATCGACCCCGACACCGAGGCGGTGACGGTCGGTCGTGGCACATGGTTGTCGTGGTCTCGCGAGTATGACTTCCAGGGCCGCGTCGTGCGTGAGTGGGCGCCGATGACCATGCTGAGTGGCAGTGGGGAGGATCCCACTCGGGAGTATTCCTACGATCGGGCGAGCCGCCTCACGCGTGTGGTTGATCGTGCCGGCGAGGAGTGCGAGGTGCGCGAGTACGGCTTCGACAAGCAGGGCAACCGGACCTCGCTGACGACGACCGGCGTGGATGAGACCGGTGAGTGCGGCAGTGGGTCTACTTCCACGAAGAACTGGTCGTACGACCTCTCTTCGCGGGTGTTGACGGCCGGTGACGGTCAGAGCGCTTACACGCATGATCTCTTCGGCCGGGTGACGGTGCTTCCTGCGGCTGACGCCCCGGACCCGGCGAAGGGTGATGTCTCGCTCGGGTACTTCGAGTCGGATGCGCCGCGTTCGATTACTCAGGGCGCGCGGTCGA
The DNA here is from genome assembly GCF_001620065.1 of Microbacterium sp. TNHR37B. GTDB lineage: Bacteria > Actinomycetota > Actinomycetes > Actinomycetales > Microbacteriaceae > Microbacterium. The sequence continues at coordinate 610,404 of NZ_LQGV01000003.1, read as the reverse complement.
CCACGTTCTCGCTGGATGTGGCGGGTCGCCGGCTGGTGGAGACGGTGACGCTGTCGGGTGTGGTGACCTCCACGGTCACGCGTCACTATGCAGGGTCGTCGGATTCGCCGTCGAAGGTGGTCGATGTCACGCCGGATGGCACGTCGACCACGCGGTACACCCCGGCGTTGGGGTCGGGTCTGGGCGCCACGGTGGCCGACGACGGCTCGGTGGAGCTGGCGGTGGACGATCCTCACGGTGACGTCATCACGATGATTCCGCTCGCGTCGGCCTCCGCGGCGGCGGAGGAGATCTCGGGATGGGGAGTGTTCGACGAGTACGGGTCGCCCATCCAGACCGCGAACACGACCGCAGTGGACACGGGTGTCGTGGACTACGGCTGGTTGGGTTCCCATGAGCGGGCGACCGATGAGACGGGCCTGATGCTCATGGGTGCCCGGTTGTACAACCCGGTGACGGGCCGGTTCTTGTCTGTCGACCCGGTCGAGGGTGGCAACGAGAACGCGTACAACTACCCCAACGATCCGATCAACCGCTTCGACACGACGGGGTTGAGCGAAAGTGGGATCAACGCTCTGCTGAACCAAATATGGGCACTCACCGAGGAGATTCTTCGACGTCAGGACGAGCTACTGCGAGACAAACGCAACCTGCCCATACGCGGCAAGATGTCAATCGAAGGTCATGTTCAACAGATAGGTGATAAGCAGCGCGCGCTCAAGAAGAAAATCGCGAGCTACACGGGGGCGGGAGGAAAAATGTCGCTCGTGCATGAAAAGGCTCGGAGTGCAGCCCGGTTGAAGGTGAAGTTGCCAAAGAAGCATCGAGCAGACTATTACGTCGCGAGGCAGGGGACGAAGCTAGTTGTCCGAGAGGTGCGATGGGGATTTAGGGGGGGCTCCGGTGGCGGCCGCGGAAGTTGGATTGGGAGGATATGGCCCTGGCGCAGGTGAGGTTCACTGAAACACACGCTACGAGTCAATGTCGCTTTGCGCTACGGAGTACAGTGTTGCGGATTGCGTGCTTGAGCGGTACGCTGGCCATGGATCGCGGCCGACCGTAATTGGCACTCGGTTCCGGGTGAGAGTCCCGGCCGAGTCCCCCGAGGGGGGTCGCGGTCCCCTCCTCCGTGCGCTCACGCCTCAGGCTCACATTTGTTTGCTTCCGGGTTCTGCGTCACTTCATGAGACCGGAAGGCTTCGGAGGATGGATAGCTGATGATGCCGAGTGTTGATGATGGACCACGATGTGTTCGCCTGTCGTGAGCCATGACTGTTTTCCAGTAGCTGAGACTGAATCTAGCTAGATAGTCGGGGAGGGCTGCCGTGTCTGGAGTGCCCGAAATGCCGGTGGCGGAGGATGAGGGCTTCACGTCCGGTTCGGTCTTGTGGGATGACCGCCTGTCTGGTGCCGTGGAGTGGTCTCGATCGGCGCCGTGGGAGCGACCGCATCCGGAGGATTCGTCGGCGCCGCGGGGATGGCTCGTCTGGCGGGGGGAGTGGCCGTGGTCGGTGACTCCAGACCTGGTCGACCTCGCGTGGTCGCGGTATGGGATCGGCGTTCGCGTCCTGGCCGAGCGCGGTGAGGTGGATCTGCGTCTGCTGCGTCATCACCTCCCACGGATGGGGCGCCTCCAGGTCCGGCGTCAGGGTGACGGGACCGTATCCGGGTGGGGCGTGTTGCCGCGTGCGCGGAACTTGAAGGTTCTCGAGATCCCGCACGACCTCGACGAGGAGGCGGACCTGTCCCGCTTGTTCTCGCTCCGTCGGTACAGCGGGCCTTCGCATAGTGCGTGGGGAGGAGTCCTGGGCGGTGCGGCACTCGAGCAGGCCGAGGTGGGGGAGGTGGCCGGCCGGATCGAGGCGCCGCTGCGCAGCCTGCAGGTGAGCGGCCCGGGAGTGACGCATCTGCCGGAGCTCGCGCACCCCGAGAGTCTCCGCGCAGTGACCGTCGATGCGGGAGCGGAGTTCGATCTGACGTCGCTCTCGGTCGCTCCGTGGCTTCAGGAACTCGTCGTCTTCGGGCGAAATCTGACCGGGTTGTCGGCCGTGACCGCACTGCGCAAGCTCACGCGGGTGACCCTGGAGGGACGATCGGACGAGGACGTGCGCGTGCTGAGCGGGATCGATGCGCCCGACGTGTTCCTGGCGCTCGGGCCGCGACCTCCGCAGGAGCTCGTGGACGTCGCGATCCGACGAGGATGGAGGATCGAGTTGTCCGCCCGGGAGGAGCGGGAGGCCTACCGGCGGCTCGGACTGTCGTCGCCGCACGACCACCCGGACACCGAGATGCGGTGGTTCGAGGGAGTCGGTGAGGTCGTGCTCTCCGCGGAAACCCCTGACTTCACCTTCACGGTGTACGAGGAGGACCTTCCGCCAGGCATGTCGGGCACCGAGGCGGAACGCGTGTTGCTGCAGCGCGTCCGTGAGCGACGGGGCGCCCGTGTCGTCCGCGCTCTCCGCCGGTTCAGCACCGAGAAGCGCGTGGTGCTTCGAGGCTCCACCGCCGCCGTCCGATGGAAGCACCTCGCCGACGAGGCGACCGCCCTGTTCGACGACCACGATCGCGGCTGACGCGCCGTCATTACTGCGGTCCACGTGGAGCCCACCTCCGGAGAGGTCCCGAGAGAACCGCTGAGGTTCCCCATGGTGTGCAGCGATGACGACCCTGTGAGGGTCGAAGATCTAAAGGTCCGCGACGGCGAGGTCGAGAGCGATGAGCCGTTCGGCTGGGACGAGCGATTCACTCCGTTCGTGGAATGGGAGAGCCCGAGCTGGCCGTTGTTTCACCGGCCGGGGTGGTTCGTGTGGCGTGGGGAGAAGCGTTGGTCGGTGACACCGGAGATGGTGGAGCAGGCTTGGGCGCTGTATCGGATCGGAGCTCGCGTCAGTTGCCCCGATGGGGTGACTGCGGACCTCTCGGACCTTCGCGATCATCTGCCGCGGATGCGGTCTCTCCGTATCGATCCGTGGAGTGAGGTCGTGGGATATCGAGACCTCCGGCGCGCGAGAGCGTTGGAGTTGCTCGATATCCAGGAGCCGGAAATATCGGAAGAGGCCGACTTGTCTCGTTTGTGGGGGTTGCGTCAGTATTACGGGCCCTCTTTCGGAAAGTGGTCCAGTGTCCTCTCCTTGCCGTGGCTCGAGCAATTGCAGGTCGACGAAGCGATCAGTCCGGTTGCCGGCCCGGTTCGTTTCTTGGCGCTGCGCTCGCGGCGAGTATCTCGACTTCCGGAACTGTGCCAGCCGTCAGCACTTCGGGAGCTGCACGTGATGCAAGCGCGGGAGTTCGACTTCTCGTCGCTGTCGCCCGCTATCGGGCTGAACGTGATCAATGTGACGGTATCTCGCCTGGTGGGGTTGGAAGCACTGACGAAGATCCCCACCCTCACCGAGGTAACGATCGAGGGTCGGACGGAGGAGGACTCAGCCGTGCTGGCACAGATGACCGCTCCGAAGGCGACCCTGATCATCAAGCCGAAGCCGGGCCCCGAGTTGATTACTGCCGCTGCCCTCAAGGACTGGGGCCTGGAAGTGCCCGACCGGGAGATGCGCGCCGCGTACAAGGCGTTGGGTCGGGTGTTCCCCCCGGATCGTCCGACCCGCGTCGAGGCCGGGCATCTCGTGCTCGTGGGTCCGCCGTACTGGGGGACGCTCACGTCCGAGGCGGAGGATCTTCCGGCGGGTTTGTCGGGGACACGGGCCGAGGAGCTTCTGGTGGAGCGGATTCGCGCGCTGGAGGGGGACGAGATCGCCGACGCGATCGAGAGACACAGTACGGGCAGCCGGATGGTCGTGCGTTTCCCCACGGAGATCGTGTGGAGTCAGGTGGTCGTCGACGAAGCTGCCGCGTTGTTCGCGGAGCGCGCGGCGGAGGCCTGAACCGGGTTCAGCGCGAGAGCGCGGCGTTGATGCGGCCGAGCGCGTCGCGCCATGCGTCGAGGTCGTCTGCCTCGGCCCAGAGCTCCGCTGAGGCAGACCCGTCGTCGCGGACGACGCGGAGGGCGTCGCGGGCGAGGGTCACGGTCTCGGCCGGTGGCGCCCCGACGCGCTCGACGAACGCAGTCACCGACTCGGTGTAGCTGTCGTCCTGCGTGGGGGAGCCGAGCCCGTGAGCCACGGTCTCGGCCGCCGCCACCACGATCGCCTCGGTGTCTTCGTCGGCGTCAGAGGCCGCCAGGAAACCCCGCAGCACCTCCGTGACGAACTCCCACGATTCGGCGTCGTCCAGCTCCCAGCCCCAATCGGCGGCGGTGTCGTTTCCGAACGGTTCCTCGCTCCATGCCCCCATGCGTCCGAGCGTAGCGATTCGAACCGCCGGTACGCGAGGCATTCGGCTAGAAGGCGCCGGTTTTCTGATGCCCTCGCACTCGATCGCGCTCGACGCCAGGTTGACGTCTCCCTCGTTCGCGCTGAGGTCTGAAGTCCACCCGATGCCTCGACGACCAGCGTCTACGATGGGGTTGGACGAAGCAGGAACATGCATGGGAAACGATCCAGTCGACGTGCAAGCGTCACGTTGGCGAACGTTGGCCGTCATGGGTCTCTATGCCCAGGTTCCGACACGGGAGGGTCTCACACTTCTCGATGAGAGAACCGTCCCACTGGCTGCCTCGGATCTGCTTGCTGTGGCCCCTGAATATCCGCCGCAGCTCGCATTGCTGGCTGCTATGCCCGCCGACAGTCCGCCGGTGGATATCCGCGAGGCGCTCGTCAGTGTCCTCGATCACGGTGGCCTAGGTCTGTCGGCGGGAGGACGCGAACTCGCCGCGCGACTCACGGGATACTGGCTGCAATGTCTCGAAGAGCAGGCTGGGAACGCCGTCGACCTGATCTACCTCATTACGCTCTATGGCACGTCTGACTGGTTGCTGTCTCAGCCCCGTATGGCGCGACTTCCGAGACATCGACCTACAGGCGAATCTCCTCACCGCCGCCTCAGACGTGCCTGGCTCGAACTGGTGCAGTTCGTTCATACAGCGGAGCATTTTCAGCGTGAGGTAGATCGGACGGCCGCGGCCCGGCTGGCTGCACGAGTTCTCGACTGCGCTCACGCAGAGGGAGTTGTGGGGCTGAGTCGAGATACCGGGCGAGCCACCTTCATACCGCCGCGTGAGGGCTGGATGTAGGCTAGCGCGTTCTTCGCCGGAGACACGCGCGCATGCGCCGGCGAGAGCTGTCGTGTTCTCGAAGGAGATTCCGGACGCGTCTCACGGCTCGTCCCCCGTTCTCCCACCCGGACTGACCGGGTGGGAGAACGGGGGACGAACCGCTGCGGCGCGAGGTGCCCGGCTAGAAGGCGCCCGTCGTGATTCCGGCGGACCCCGATGGCGGAGTGTTCAACACGTTGTTGCCTCCGGGCTCCCACGCATCGGCCGTGTTCGGGTTGCCCGCTTCTTGCCGTTTGATGCACTTCCACTCGATCGCGCTCGACGGCGGAAGGTTCTCGATCACGCCCGTCCAGGTGGGGTACGCGCTGGGGGTGAGCTTGACCGCGCTCGCCGGCGACCAGTTGCCCAGCTGCGGGATGTTGCCCACGACGTAGACCGACTGGCCGAAGGTGGTCGTCGCGAACTCACACGCGAAGGTCGCCCACACCGGGTCTTCGCCCAGTGTGAAGGCGAAGGTCTTCGCGGTGCCCACCGAGCTGCTGGCCGCCTTGGCGATCACGGTGTTGCCGCCCGCGTTGTACCACCCGCTGCTCGCGGCGTCGAACGCGGCCTTGTTGGCGTGCTCAGTGAGCGTGCTGCCGTTGAGGGTCACGGAAGCGGCCTGCGTGTCGTCGGTGACGAGCTTGACGACCGTCGGGCGCGACGACGGGGCGCCGGTGTACGTGCCGGAGGCCGCGCCCACGGTGACGGTGGCGACGCTCCCGGTCATCGACTGGCTGATCTCCGTCGTGCGCACCGCGCCGCTCTGGTACGCCGTGCTGGTGCCGTCGTCTTCGTACAGCGTGAAGCTGGACGCGGTGTCGTCGGCGTAGACGGTCGTGATCTGCTCGTTGTGCAGGGTCGAGTCGGAGCGCAGGCCCGTGATGTCCTTCGTCTCGGCATCCACGTACGCCTGCGGGATGATCGCACCCGCTCGGGCGTAGGCGGGCAGGGTGAACACGCCGTTCCGCCACAGCGGCACGTCGGAGATCCACTGGCCCGTGCTGGAGATGCGCTCGTTCGTATGGATGTCGATCCAGTCGCCCGCCGGCAGGTACACGTCGCGCTCCCGCTCGCCGGATCCCGCCACGATCGCCACCATCAGGTCGCGGCCCAGCATCTTCTGGTGGCCCATCTCCCGCACGTTGTCGTCGTTCTGGTAGTAGTACACGAGCGGGGGTGCGAGCGGTTCGCCGTACCGGTTCGCGCGGTGGGCGAGCGAGTACGTGTAGGGCGCGTTCTCGTAGCGCCGCACGAGGTTCGCGCGGTTGCTGTCGACGTCGCCGATCGCGTCGGGCGTGGTCTCCAGGCAGTTGCAGAGGTTCTCGGTGTGCGGACGCAGGGGAGTGTCGAACCAGGCGCTGTCGGCGAACCACTGCGTGTACAGCTCGTCGGCGTCGGCGTCGAGCATCTCTCGGCGGAAGCCGCCGACGTCCGACCCGTAGTAGTCGATGCCCGACATCGACATGTGCATCTGGGTGTTCTGCTGGGACGCGAGGGCCTTCATCGTCGACCCGATGTCAGCCGACCACATGGCCGTGCCGAACCGCTGGATGCCACCGGCCGCTGCCCGCGAGAGCAGGAACGGTCGGGCGTCCTCGTCGTTGCGGTCATAGCCGTCGGCGATGCTCTGGGCCCACAGCAGGTTGTAGGCGTTGTGGTAGTCGGCGTGCGCGTGCTTGCCGGGGATCACTCCCGCGGTCCAGTCGTTCGCGTCATACATCTCCGGCTCGCCGAGGTCGAGCCAGTGCCCCGTCACGCCCTCGTCCACGAGGTGCTGGCGCTGCTCGTCGTGCCAGGCGGCACCGGCGGCGGGCTGCGTCCAGTCGATCATCCCGCCCTTGCCCCACCACGGGTTGCCGGTCAGGTACACCGGAGCGCACGTGGAGCACCCGGAGCGCACGAGGTAGCCATCGGCGGCCATATCGGCGTGCTCCGGCAGGTTCTTGCCGATGTAGGACTCCTCGATCGGGATGATGCCGACGCCGTCCGCCTTGAGAGCGGCGATCTTCGAGGCGGGATTCGGGAACTTGGTCGTGTCCCAATCGAGGGTGCCCATGCGCGTGTTGTCGGAGTTGGCGGTCACACCCCCGAACCACTGGACGTCGAGCATGGCGCCGTCCACCGGGAAGTCGGCCGCGCGCAGGCCCGAGATGGTGTCGTCGAGCTCCGACCAGTCGTCGTAGCCGAACTCCGACACCCACAACCCGAACGCCTTCTTCGGGGGCACCGGCGGGGTGCCGGTGAGCTCCATGTAGTCCTCGCGGAGGTCGGGAAGGTCCGGCCCCGACATCAGGTACCAGCGCACCTGGTCGCCCCACGTGCGCATCGTCCACGGATCGCCGGTGAGGTTCCACTCCTGCTTGTAGAGCTGGTCGACGAACAGGCCGTAGTTGGCGTTGTCGTCACCCAGGGCGAACAGCACCGGGATCTGTGTGTTCCCCACCGGGCCGTTCTCGGCGTCGTAGACCATCGCGTTGCCGTACGTGCCGCCGGGGGAGCGGACGCGGCCCACCCAGTCGCCGTCGGCGCTCGCGCCCGTGAAGAACTGCTGGCCGAGGCCGTAGGCGTTCTCCATCGACGACTTCGTGATGTTGAGGCCCTTCCACGCCTGCGTGAGGTCGACCGGGCAGGTCGTCTGCAGCACGAGGTTCGGCGTGCGGGTGATGTCGGTCGCCGTCACGCACAGCGTCGACGTGTTGACCTCGAGCCGCAACCCCGCCGTCTGGATCGTGCCGCCGCTGCGCGAGTAGGTCTCGGGCCCGGGGTAGTTCGTCTTGGCGATCTGCGGCGTCGTGAACAGCGCCGTCGACGTTCCCGGCGGCGTGCCGCTCCCGGCCACCTCGAAGTGCACGAGGTCGTCGTCGAGCACCTCGACCACGAGGTAGCTCGAGCCGGAGGTGAACTGGGCGCGTTGGACGCCGAGCGGCGCGGCGGTGGCGGGCTCGGCATCCGCCCATCCGTTGAGTGCGGTGAGGGAGGCCGCCGCGATCGACGCGATGGCGAGGGTCGCGATGCGGCGCCGCAGGGTCAGAGTGTTCATCGGGGGTCTCTCCACGGAATCCGGCTCAGCGTGCGAGCACGAGGTTGTCGAGGTTGATGCCGCCCGCGCTGCCGCTCGCATACTCGATGCGGACGGTGTGGCGGCCGGGAGTGAGGCTCGCGCTGATCGACGCGGTGCCCCAGGTGTCCCAGGAGCCGGTCGAGGGCAGGGTGAGCGTGCCGACGGACGTTCCGTCGACGCGGACGGTGCGCACCGCCGAGGTGGCCGCGCCGTTGCCGTAGCGGAAGCGCAGCTGGTGCGTCGCGTTCGCCTCGGCCCACACGTCGAACTGCACGGCGTCGCCGCTCGAGGCGAAGCCGTCGACGAATGCCGGCCCGGTGTAGCCGGGGTGGTCGGTGTTGGTGCTGACGCCGGTCTGCGTGGCGAACTCGGCCTCGTAGGTGGCCTTGTCCACGCCGCTCAGGGCGATCGTGCGGGCGGACGTGCTCGCTCCGACCTTCACGTAGGTCAGCTGCTGCACCGAGTCCCAGAACCAGCCGGTGCTCGCCGAGGCCAGCGCCGACACCGAGCCCACCTCGGTGAGCGCCGAACCGGCCACCGTGACGCCCGTGGGCTTGGTGCCCGACACCTGGTAGGTCGCGGCGGTGGTCAGCGCCGGAGCGGAGACCGACACGGTGCGCGCCACGCGGTCGGACGTGACCGAGATGGTGCGGTGCGCGTTCGCGGAGTCCTCGAAGTAGTCGTACGTGCTCGACGCCGACGGGTAGACCCGGAACACGAGGTTGTCGTAGGTCTCGACGTCGTTGCCGATCGTGCCGCCCAGCTGGTACGCGTCGTTGAGGTTGAGCGGGATGACCGCTCCGGCCCGGGCGTAGACGGGGATCGTGTCCTTCGCGGCGTAGTACTGCTTCACGCCGTTGCCGATCGCGCGCCCGCCGTTCCAGAAGTCGTACCACTCGCCCGAGGGCAGGTAGACGTCCTTGACCGTCTGCCCCTGGGTCGTGATCGGAGCGACGAGCAGCTGGGAGCCGAACAGGTACTGCTGGTCGTAGGTCGCCGCCGTCGCGTCGCCGGGGAATGCGAGGCTCATCGCCCGCATCATCGGCACGCCCGTCGAGGCGCTGTCGTCGGCCTCGGTGTAGAGGTAGGGCACGAGGTTCATCCGGACGTTCGCGAACTTGGTGAACGTCGGCACGACGCTCGTGTCGCCGGTGCGCGCCTGCACGTTCCAGGGCGTGCGCGCCTCGGAGGGCGTGGGGTCGGCCTTCTCGGAGTGGTACTGCATGATCGGCGAGAAGGTCGCCTGCGACGTCGAGCGGAGGTAGAGCTCGGAGCTGGGGAACGAGCCGGTGAACCCGGCGAGGTCCCACGCCCAGAACGGCACCCCCGACTGTCCGGCGCTCTGGCCCGCCCGCACCGCCTCCTGGAAGGCTCCGAACGTCGACGACTGGTCGCCCGCCCAGAAAATGGACTGGCTCTGGCCGCCGGAGGTCCCGGCGCGGCTGAAGATCGTGCCGTCGCCGCCGGTCTTGTCCTGCACGAAGTCGTTGTAGGCGCGGGTGTACTCGTTCGGGTAGGCGTTGTGCATCTCGTCGCCCCGGCGACCGTCGGCCACCTGGAGGTCGCGCCCGAACAGGGCCTCGCTGCCGTCGGTCTTGAAGCCGTCGACGCCGAGGTCGTCGAGCAGGTACGCGCGCTTGCTCATCCACCAGTCGGTCGCGGCGGTGCTGGTGAAGTCGGGAACCGTGCTGTCGCCGAACCACTGGCCGGTCGGGATGCGGTACGGCTGGCCGCCGCCGTCCTTCACGAGGAAGTTCTGCGCCGCGGCGTACGCCTTGTCGTTGAGATGCTGCTGCGGGGCGGTGGAGGGATTGGAGGTGAAGTTCTCCTTGAGCACGGGGATCTGCCACAGGATGACCTTGATGTTCTGGTCGTGGGCGTCCTGGATCATCTGCTTCGGGTTGCTCCATGCGCCGCCCGACGGGAAGGTGAGGTCGGCGTAGTCGAGCGAGCCGCCCCCCGAGGTGGGCGTGTACTGGGCGTCCTTCCAGAGGTAGAACGTGGCCTCGTCGCTCCACTGCTCCAGCACGAGCGCGCTGTGCGGGATGCCGGAGGAGTCCACCTGGTTCAGCCACGTGTCGACCTCGGCCTGCGTGTTCCACTCGTTCGCCGAGCCCCAGAGACCGAAGGCCCACTTGGGCGGGAGGAGGGGACGACCGGTTTCGGCGGTGAAGTCGTCGAGCATCGCCGTCTGGTCGCCGGTGAAGAACTGGTAGGTGAGGGTCGAGTTCAGGGCGCCGCCGGTGTCGACGGTGAACCCGGCCATGTCGGAGCGGTAGGTCGCCAGGTTGAAGATCGCGTACCGGGTGCTCGGCACGTGCACGCCGTAGCCGGCGGAGTTGGCGAAGTAGGGCACCGAGTAGTAGGTGCGACGCGTGGCGCCCTGGTCCTGGTACTGGTTGTAGACGTAGTTGTGCACGTCGGTGCCGCGGTGGTCGAGCCGGTCGTAGCGCTCGCCGAAGCCCTCGAACCGCTCGCCGGCGGGGCTCAGGAAGTGGTCCTCGATCTTGGTCACGGTGGAGCTGCCGTCGCTCGCCCAGCCGATGTTGCGGAACTGCGCCGGGTCGTACTGGCGGGTGATCAGCGTGGTTCCGTCGCCCTTGTAGACCGACAGGCGGTAGGGGCTCTTGTCGATCTTGAGCACGAGCTGGCTCGTGGCGATGGTCACCTGCGATGAGCCGTTGGTGACGGTATAGCTCGTGAGACCGCTGAGGTTCAGGCCCGACCCGTTCGGTGCGATCTGCACGTCGTAGCCGTCCAAGCGCGGGAAGGCGAAGCGCACCTTCGGGGTGAAGTCGCCGGCGCTGTCCCCGGTCACGATGTCGACCGAGGTGCCGTTGTCGATCACGCTCGTGACATCGGTGACGGTGCTCCACGAGGTGGTCGCGAACGAGAACGGGCCGATGTCGCGCTGCCCGCCGCCGTTGACGTCGGCGTGCACCGTGTACTCGACGTCGTCGCCGCGGGCGAAGGAGCCGAGATCGACCTTCCAGTACGTGTTATTGCCGGAGTTGTAGTCCCAGCTGGCGCCCCGCGGGGTCTGGGCAACGCCATTGACGCTCCACGTGACCCACACCGACTGCCCCGAGGCGATGGGCCAGGTGGTGGCGCGGACGGTGACGTTCTCACCCGCCATCGGGTCGCGCGGCGATCGCTCGGTGGGCTGTGTGGCGTAGAGCTCATCATCGCCGTAGGGGTTGTGCCACACCCCGTCCAGCGTGTTCGCGTGGGCCGGCGTCGCCGCGAGGAGGGCGATGACGAGGGCCATCACGAGACCCGCGGCGAGCACGATCGCGCGGCGGGGACCCGCGGAGGGAAGAGTCCGTGCAGCAGAAGACATGAGAACCTCTTTGTTCAGGTCTGAATTTAGTGGAGAGTATGGACTACCTATGAGTCCGAGATCAACCCTCTCCGCCAAACCGTTACGCGGGACAGGTCCCTGGTGCCACCGACGGGGTTGGAGTTGACGTCCGAGCGCATCGTGTCCTAACGTTCATTCAGGCCTAAACAAAGGGGTTCCCGTGCCGTCTTCTTCCGCCCGCGCCGATGTCACCCGATCGGCCGTGCTCGCCTTCATCGGCGGCAGCGGTCCCACCTCGCGCGCCGACCTCGCGCGAGAGCTCGATGTCTCGCCGGCCCTCATCACTCAGCACACGCGTCAGCTGATCGCCGACGGACTGCTCGTCGAGCTCGACCACAGTCCTTCCAGCGGCGGACGACCCGCGCGACTGCTCGGGCTCGTGGCCGACGCCGGACGCGCGATCGGGGTCAAGGTCGTCGCCGACCACATCACCGTCGTGGAGGTCGGGATCGACGGAACCGTCGTCCGCTCCGCGACCGAGCCCTTCGACGCCGCCTCGGGCACCGCCACCACGCGCCTGGCCGAGAAGCTCCGCGCCTTCATCGGCGGGGGAGACGGCGCGCCCCTCCTCGGCGTCGGCGTCGGGGTGCCCGGCAACGTCGAAGAGCAGGCGGTCGGCACGGTCGACTCGACGCAGCTCGGCTGGCAGCGCGTGCCCCTGGGGGAAGCCCTCCGCCGGGAGCTCGATCTCCCCGTGCTCGTCGAGAACAACGTCAACGCGCTCGCGATCGCCGAGGCCCTGCACGGGCAGGCCCGCGGACACGAGAATGTCCTGGTCCTCACGATCGGCACCGGTGTCGGTGCCGGGCTGGTGGCCGACGGGCGCGTGCTGCGAGGGCGCAGCGGCGGTGCGGGCGAGATCGGCCACGTGCCCGTGGAAGAGGACGGCCCCCTCTGCCAGTGCGGTGGCCATGGCTGCCTCGAAGCGGTCGTCGGTCAGGACGCGCTCGTGCGCCGCGGCCGCGAGCAGGGTCTCATCGGGCGCGACGCCGGCATCGCGGCGCTGCGCTCCCTCGCGGATGCGGGTGACCCGGGCGCCCAGCAGCTCTTCTCGCACGCGGGCCACCTGCTCGGTCGCGTGCTCGCCGGCGTCGTGAACGTCGTCGACCCGGAGATCGTGATCCTCCTCGGCGAAGGCGTCGAGTCGTGGCGGCACTGGTCGTTCGGGTTCGAGCCGGCGTTCCGTGCCGGTCTCATCCCGCGCAACCGCGCCGTTCCCGTCGCGGTCGAGACCTGGCAGGACGACCGCTGGGCGCAGGGAGCGGCCTCGCTCGTGCTCTCGACGCCGTTCGATGCCCAGGGACGCTCGGGCGAGCAGGGACGCCTCGTGCGCGAGCGGCTCGCCGTGGCGCGTTCGGTCGCCCCCGGCGAGAGCGGCGACGCGAAATGACCCTCACGGCCCGGCCCCTGCCGACCGACATCGCGGGCGAGGCGATCCCGGCGCCGCCCGTCCGACGTCCCCGTCGCCGCGTGCGCTACGCCCTCACGGTGCTCGTCTTCCTGCTGCCGAGCGCCATCCCGCTCGCGCTCTTCACGATCTACCCGATGTTCGGCGCGCTGTGGACGAGCCTCCACGAGTGGAACCTGCTCGCCCCCATGAAATGGGTGGGGTTCGACAACTACGTGCACCTCGTGCAGGACCCCACGACGCAGCGGGCGTTCCTCAACACGCTCTACTACCTCGTCGGCTACCTGCCGCTCGTCTACATCGGGGGGCTCGCCCTCGCCCTCGCGCTCAACGTGCGGCTGCGCGGGCGCAACATCCTGCGGGGCGTGTACTTCCTCCCCGTCGTGACGAGCTGGATCGTCGTGGCCCTCGTGTGGCGCTGGCTGCTCAACCCGTCGGTCGGGATCGTCAACGCGGCCCTCGCGGTGTTCGGCATCGACGGGCCCGGGTGGTGGACCGATCCGGCGTGGTCGATGCCGTCGATCATCCTCGCCTCGGCGTGGAAGGACCTCGGCTTCGTCATGATCATCCTCCTCGCCGGGCTTCAGGCGATCCCGCAGGAGATGTACGAGGCGGCGAAGGTCGACGGTGCGGGGCCGTGGCGGCGCTTGTTCAACGTGACCCTCCCGCTGCTGTCGCCCTCGACGTTCTTCGTCGTCGTGATCTCCCTCATCAACGGCTTCCAGGTCTTCGACCAGGTCTACGCCATGACCGGCGGCGGCCCGGCGGGGTCGAGCACGGTCGTCGTGCAGCAGATCTACGACCTGACCTTCCGCTACGGCGCTGCCGGGGAGGCGTCGGCACTGTCGTGGATGCTGTTCATCCTCGTGCTGGGCGTGACCGTCGTGCAGATCGTCGGACAGAAGAGGTGGGTGACCTATGCGTGAGAAGACCCAGCGGGCCCTCCTCACCGCGGTGCTGATCCTCGGCGCCGTCGTGATGTTCTTCCCGTTCCTGTGGACGCTGTCGACGTCATTCTCGCCCGGTGCCGGACTCGACGCGACGCCCCGGCTGATCCCCGAGGAACCGTCGTTCTCGGCCTACCAGACGCTGTTCGCCGAACTGCCGTTCGCCCGGATCATCGCGAACTCGATCGGGCTGGCCGTCGTCACGGCACTGTTCCAGCTGGTCACCAGCTCCCTCGCGGCCTACGCGTTCAGCCGCCTGCCCTTCCGTGGTCGCGGAGTGGTGTTCGCGATCTACCTCGCGACCATGATGATCCCCATCCAGGTGCTCATCGTGCCGCTGTTCGTCCAGATGCGCGACCTCGGTCTCGTCGACACGTATCTCGGTGTCCTGCTGCCGGGAGTCGCGAGCGCATTCGGCGTGTTCCTGCTCCGTCAGGCGATGAACGGGGTGCCGCGCGAGCTCGACGAAGCCGCCACGCTCGACGGCGCCGGACACTTCCGCATCTTCGGCACCGTCGTGCTCCCGCTCGTGGGGCCGACCCTCGCGACGCTCGCGGTGTTCTCGTTCATGAACAGCTGGAACGGCTTCCTCTGGCCGCTCATCATCCTGCGTTCGGCCGAGCTCAAGACCCTGCCGCTGGCCCTCGCCGGGCTCCAGGGGCAGTACACGACGCAGTGGGACGTGATGATGGCAGGCTCCGTCGTCAGCATCCTCCCGATGCTCGCCATCTATCTGTTCGCTCAGCGCTACGTCATCCAGGGCGTCGCCTCCAGCGGCATCAAGTAAGACCCGCACCACCTCACCTCGCACACCCGTATCGAAGGAGATATCCCATGAACCGCACAGCACCCCTCGCCGGCGTCGGCGTCCTCGCCGTCGCCGGCCTCGCCCTCGCCGGTTGCTCCGGCCCCAGCGCCACCACGCCTGCCGCGGGCGAGGACGTGACGATCACGTACTCCAACTTCATCTCGGCCGGAGGCAACGAGAAGAACCTCGAGGCGATCGTCGATGCCTTCGAGAAGGAGAACAAGGGCATCACCGTCGAGGTGAAGACCCTGCCGTACGCGGACTACTTCACGGCGCTGCAGACCGACCTCGCCGGTGGCACGGCCGCCGACGTGTTCGACATCGAGTTCGCCAACTACGCCGCCTACCAGAAGAGCGGCGTCCTCGCGCCGCTGGAGGGTGTGGACACGAGCGCCTATCAGGCCTCGCTCGCCGACGCCTACGCCACCGACGGCACGCAGTACGCCCTGCCGAGCTCGTTCTCCAACGTCGTGCTGTTCTATAACGCCGACCTGTTCGACGCGGCGGGGCTCGACTACCCCACCAGCGACTGGACGTGGGCGGACGAGAAGGCCGCCGCCGAGAAGCTCACCGACACCGACGCCGGCGTCTGGGGCGACTACCAGCCGATCTCGTACCACGAGTTCTACAAGGCCGTCGCGCAGGCGGGCGGGGAGTTCCTCAAGGCCGACGGCACGCTCGGGTTCAACAGCCCCGAGGGGATCGCCGCCGCCAAGTGGCTGGTCGAGAAGAGCGGCACGACCATGCCGACGGCCGAGCAGGGAGCGGGCACGCCCGACTTCGACAGCAAGCTGTTCGCCGACGGCAAGCTCGCGATGTGGCACAGCGGCATCTGGATGTTCGGCGGTCTCGCCGACGCCGACATCGCGTGGGACATCGCCGTGGAGCCGGGCGACACGCAGCACGCGAGCGCGCTGTTCTCCAACGCCGTCGGCGTCTCCGCGGGCACGAAGAACAAGGAGGCGGCCACGAAGTTCGCCGAGTTCCTCACGAGCTCCAAGACCACCGTCGACACGCGCCTGAAGGCCGGATGGGAGCTCCCGCCGATCGCCGACGAGGCCGCCCTGTCGGCCTACCTCGACATCACCCCGCCGGCCAACCGTCAGGCCGTGTTCGACTCGCTCGACGAGGTGGCCCTCGCTCCCTCGATCGGTGACGGTCAGGCGGAGATGCAGGACATCGTCACCGAGGAGCTGACCGAGGCGGCCGCCGGCCGCAAGACGGTCGAAGAGGCCCTCGCCGACGCCGAGAAGCGCATCGCGCCCCTCCTCGGCTGACATCCGCCCACTGGCCGGGGCGGGAGAACCCCGCCCCGGCCATCGCGACTTTCCCGGAACGGACTCATGACCACCACACCCCGCGTCGCCCTCGACGCGCTCCTCGACCGCTCTCGCACCGTCATCACCTCGCTGCAGGAGCCCAACGGCGCCTACCCCGCCTCGCCCTCGTTCTCGGCGTACCGCGGGTACTGCTGGTTCCGCGACGGCTCGTTCATCGCCGACGGCGCCTCCGCCGCGGGGGAGGTGGCCTCCGCCTCTGCGTTCCACGACTGGTGCGCGATGGTCGTGGATCGCTACGCCGACCGCATCCGCGACATCGTCGAGGCCGCCGACGCGGGAACGCCCCTCCCCGATGAGCAGATGCTGCCCGCGCGCTTCACCTTCGACGGGGGCCTGGGGTCGGACGACTGGTGGGACTTCCAGCTCGACGGCTACGGCACGTGGTTGTGGGCGGCGGCCGCCCACTCCGAGCGTCACGGGATCGACCCGGCGCGGTGGGCGGATGCCGCCGCGCTCACGGTGGACTACCTGCTGAGCTCGTGGGAGCGCCCCTGCTACGACTGGTGGGAGGAGCACGACGAAGCCGTTCACGGATCGACGCTGGGGTGCATCGCGGCGGGCCTGCGCGACGCGGCGGAGTCCGGGCTCGTGACGGGGGAGCGTGCCGAGCGCGCCCGCGCGGGAGCCGCGGCGGTCACGGCGCGTCTCACGCGGGATGCGGTCGTCGACGGTCACCTCGTCAAGTGGATCGGATCGAGTGCCGTGGACGGCAGCCTCAGCGCGCTCATCGCGCCGCTCGGCGTGATCGACGCCGATTCGGCGCTGGCTGCGGGAACGCTCCGCGCCCTGTCCGACCAGCTGGAGGTGGAGGGCGGCGTGTACCGCTTCCGCGCCGACACGTTCTTCGGGGGTGGCCGCTGGCCGCTCCTGTCCTGCTTCCTCGGACTCGCCTACGCGGCCGCCGGGCAGCGCGAGGAGGCGTTGCGCCTGCTGGAGTGGGCCGCGTCCACCGCCACCGACACCGGCATGCTGCCCGAGCAGGTCGACGGGCACCTCCTCGCCCCCGAATACCGGGAGGAATGGTTGGAGCGGTGGGGGCCGGTCGCGACCCCCCTTCTGTGGAGTCACGCGATGGTGCTGCGACTGGCCGCGGAGCTCGGCGTCGACCGAGGGGAGCTCGCGGCATGATCCGCCACCGCCCCTCCGGGTCCGGACACCCGTACTCCGACGACACCGAGCAGCGCAGTCCCGTCCAGCCCGTCGCCGGCGCGCCCCTCCGCCTGGGTGTGCGGACCTCCGGCGACATCGACGCGGTCACGCTCGAGCTCCGGGTGGACGACGGCGACGCCACGACCCTGCCGCTCGCGCGCGTCGCCCGCTCCTCGCGCGGGCAGGCCGTCGACGGCGGACACCTCGCCTCGGCGCAGGCGCGCACCGCTCGGATCGCCGGCGGATGGCAGGTGGAGCTCGAGGCTCCCGCCGCCGGCAGCGTCCTGCGTTACCGTTTCGCCGCCGCCGGGCCCGATCGGGTCTCGCACACCCGCTGGTTCGAGACGCGGGTGGCCGCGTGGCGGGCGGCGGATCCCGCGGCCCTCGCGGTGGAGGGGACCGCCGTCCCCGTGGTGCCCGGCACGGTCGAGGTGCTCGACGACGGAGAGCGGATCCATCGCCTCCGGTTCGCCCTCCCGCTCGCCCCGGGGGAACACGTCACCGGGTTCGGGGAGCGCTACGACGCCCTCGACCACCGCGGCACGAGCCTCGACTCCGTCGTGTTCGAGCAGTACAAGAGCCAGGGGGCGCACCGGCGCACCTACCTCCCGATGCCGTTCGCTCACGTCGTGGGCGGGGAGGGGTGGGGCTTCCACGTCCGCACCTCGCGGCGCGTGTGGTTCGACATCGGCGAGCAGCGTCCCGACCGCCTCGTGGTCGAGGCGGAGGTCGACGCGGCGTCGGGCGCCACGGAGGCCCTCTCCCTCGCCGTGTATACGGGGGACCCCACGTCGGTGCTCGACGCGTTCCTCGCGGAGACGGGACGTCCGCGTGTCCTTCCCGACTGGGTGTTCGGCCTCTGGGCCAGCGGCAACGAGTGGAACACGCAGGCCGAGGTCGAGCGGCAGATGGCCCTCCATCGCGAGCACGACATCCCGGTGCGCAACGTCGTGATCGAGGCGTGGAGCGACGAGAAGAGCTTCACGATCTTCCGCGACGCCCAATACACGGTGCGCGAGGACGGCGGGCCGATGCGCCTGGCCGACTTCACGTTCCCCGCCGACGGAGCGTGGCCCGATCCCAAGGGCATGGTGGACGCGCTGCACGAGCACGACGTCCGCGTGCACCTGTGGCAGATCCCGCTGCTCAAGCTCCGTCCGCATCCCACCGGGCAGGCCGCCGCCGACGCGCGTGCGGCGCTGGCGGAGGGCGTCGTCATCCGCGAGAAGGCGCCGGACGGCACGGTGCGCCCGTACCGGAACCGCGGCTGGTGGTTCCCCCTCTCCCTCATGCCCGACCTCACCGACGAGCGCGCCGCCGCGTGGTGGACCGAGAAACGCCGGTACCTCGTGGAGGAAGTCGGCATCGACGGGTTCAAGACCGACGGCGGTGAGCACGCGTGGGGTGAGGACCTCGTCTACCTCGACGGCTCGTCGGGTGACGAATCGAACAACCGGTTCCCCGTGGCCTACGCCGCCGCCTACGGACGGCTGCTGGAGTCAGCGGGCAAGGCACCCGTCACCTTCAGTCGAGCCGGCTTCACGGGCTCACCCGCGCACGGCGCGTTCTGGGCCGGAGACGAGAACTCCACCTGGGAGGCCTTCCGCTGGTCGATGCTCGCCGGGCTCTCGGCAGCCTCGTGCGGCATCGTCTACTGGGGGTGGGACATCGCGGGCTTCTCCGGACCGATCCCCGACGCAGAGCTGTACGTGCGGGCGATGGCGGCGAGCGTGTTCGTGCCGATCATGCAGTACCACTCCGAGTTCAACCATCACCGGCTGCCCTCTCAGGACCGCACGCCGTGGAACATCGCCGAGCGCACCGGAGACGACGCCGTGATCGCGGACGTGCGGGCACTCGTGCAGTTGCGGGAGCGTCTCATCCCTTACCTGGCCGAGGCCGCGGCCGCCGCCGTGGAGTCGTCGATTCCGCTCATGCGTCCGCTGTACTTCGACCACCCGACCGATGAGGCCGTGTGGGAGCACCCGCTGCAGTGGATGCTGGGGCCCGACGTGCTCGTGGCTCCCGTGCTGGCGCCGGGCGCTCGCGAGTGGCCGGTGTATCTCCCGGCCGGTTCGTGGGTCGAGGCTCGCACCGGCAGCGAGGTCACCGGTGGCCGCGTCGTGTCGGTGGATGTGGCGGAGCGGACCTCGCTCCCGGTCTTCGTCCGGGCGGAGTCCTGGGCCGGCCTGTCACCGGTCTTCGCTCCCTGACGCCGGGCGGGCGCGTCGTCCCGACGCCCTACCCTGTGGGGATGGATCCGCTGCACTACCGCGCCTTCACCACGCCTTCGGGTGGCGGGAACCCCGCCGGAGTCGTCCTCGACGCCTCCGGGA
The DNA here is from genome assembly GCF_001620065.1 of Microbacterium sp. TNHR37B. GTDB lineage: Bacteria > Actinomycetota > Actinomycetes > Actinomycetales > Microbacteriaceae > Microbacterium. The sequence continues at coordinate 590,842 of NZ_LQGV01000003.1, read as the reverse complement.
TGACGGACACGGAGATGCAAGAGATCGCCACCGACCTCGGCTACTCCGAGACGGCCTTCCTCGTCCCCGTCGATGGCGCGGACTACCGGATCCGATACTTCAGTCCGCTCGCCGAGGTCGACTTCTGCGGTCACGCGACTGTCGCCAGCGCCGTGGCGCTCGCCGACCGCGACGGGACCGCAAGCGACTATGTGTTCCGCGCGAACGTCGGTCCCATCCCCGTACAGGTGCGCTCGACCGAACGGGGCTATGCGGCGACATTGCAGTCCGTCGTACCGTCGGCGTCTGACCTCGAGGAGCTGCCCGAGCTCCTCCGCGTGCTGGGCTGGGACCGCGATGACCTCGCCCCCGACCTCCCTCCGGGCGTCGCGTTCGCCGGGCTGTCGCACCCGGTGCTGTGGGCGGCCACTCGAGCGCGGCTGGCCGACCTCGCCTACGACTTCGCCGCGATGAAAGATCTGATGATCACCCGGGGGTGGGGCACGGTGAGCCTCCTCTATCGTGCCTCCCCCGACGTCATCCACGCCCGCAATGCGTTCGCCGTGGGCGGGGTCGTGGAAGACCCGGCCACGGGCGCCGCGGCCGCCGCTCTCGGTGGTTTCCTGCGCGCGCACGGGCTGCTCCCCGCCGACGGCCGCTTCACGGTGATGCAGGGCGAGGACATGGGGCAGCCCTGCCGTATCGAGGTCGACGCGTCGGGCGAGGGCGGAGTGCGTGTGAGTGGCACGGCCGCTCCGATCCCCCGCGCCTGAGCGTCGCCGCGGTCGACCGCGGGCCCCGAACGCTCGGCGCGACCCTCGCCTGCGGCGTCGGAGCGTCTTGCGCTCCCTATGCTGGCCCTGACGGGCTGCCCGCGGGAAGGCGCCGGTCGGGGAGAGGGTGACATGGGCTACATCTGGGGACTGCTGGCCATCTCGGCCGCCGTGGTGAGCACGGTCATCGCCCTGACCCTCCCGCACTGGGGTGCGCCGGGTCGTGCGGAGCTGTTCGCGCGGTTCAGCGTCGCTGCGGGTATCGCCGCGGTCGGCTCCTCTTTGATGTACGCGATCTACGAGCTGAGCGGCGGTGTGCTGGCCCTCGTCGTGGGTGACGCCTTCATGGTGCTGGGGCCGGGAGCGATGTTGCTGGCGATGGGTGCGCTGACGGGTCACCTTCGCGCCGCCGTGATCACCGTCTCGGTCGCTGTCGTCCTCGTCTCGATCACGACGACGGTCACCGACACAAGGACCTCGCTGCTCGTCAAGATCGCCGTGCTGTGCGTGCTGTGCCTCGGCGTCGCCGGTCAGACCCGTCGCGCCGCGCTCACCGGCTTCGCGGGAACGACGACACTCCTCGTCGTCAACCTCGGCTACGCCACGTTCTGCGCGGGCCGCATCGTCGCCGCGCTGACCGTCGGGTGGGAGTCACCGCTTTACCGCGCCGTCTTCTCCATCGTCCCGACGACCGCCGTCGGGGCCATCGCCGTGGTCGCGACGGGACTGGCGGTGTGGCAAGTGCTCCGTTCCCAGGGGTGGTCGCTGCGTCGCCGATCCGATGCGCCGGCGGAAGAGCTCGTGGTCGAGGTGGCCGGTTGGCGGGTGAGTCTGACCGACCCGGCCGACGTGCGTCGGGCCTTCGGCGCGGACACGGTCTCCGAGATCGCCCGCGACCTCGAGACGGTCGGTGGTGCCCTGCGCCGCCGCGCCGAGACCACGGCGGTGTCCTTCGCCTCATCCGGCGAGCTCGCGGCCCACCTGCGACTCGAACTGGAGGCGCGCGGGTGGTCACCCACGGAGATCGCCCTGCTCACGGTGGAGCCGGCGGTGCACCCAGAGGAGGGCGCGTCGGGCGCGTTCCGCGATTCCGGGCACACAGACAGCGGCCACGGGGCGGATTGATCGCGAAGCGTTCGGATTCTCCGCGATGCTGAGGAGGTGAACCGAGGACCCGCATGACTCTCGCCGCCGAACAGCCCCGCCGCGACGCGGCTTCGCCCGGCTCCGCGCCGCCCGCGCCTGCCCGCCGCTCGCTCCGCGTCCGGTGGTCCGAGTTCGGTCGTCCTCCCCGTCTGATGGGCATCGACGTGGCGCGGGGCCTTGCTGTGTTCGGCATGATCGGTGCCCACGCGGGGATCGCATCCTCCTTCCGGTGGACCGATCCCGTGTCATGGACCGCGCTCGTCGAGGGGCGCTCGTCGATCCTGTTCGCCGTCGTCGCGGGAATCTCCGTCGCGCTGGCGACAGGGTTCGGGGTGCGTCCTCAGGGCGAAGCGCTTCGCTCGGCGCGTCTGCGGATGGCGGGCCGCGCGTTGGCCGTGCTCGCGATCGGCCTTCTCCTGGAACTGCTCGGCACCAACATCGCCGTCATCCTCCCCGTCTACGGTGTGCTGTTCCTCGTCGTCATCCACTTCCTCGGTCTGCGGCGACGCACGCTCCTGCTCAGCGCCGGCACGATCGCCGTCGTCGGACCGGTGGCGATCCTCACGGCGCGGGCCCTCGCGCTCGGGGGTGCGGGCGGCGGCGTCGACTTCCTTCTCTCGGGGTCGTACCCGCTGACGGTGTGGCTCCCGCTCATGCTCCTCGGCATGGCCGTGGGACGCTCGCGCCTCAGCGACGCCCGCACGGCGCTGGCGCTGGTGGGTGTAGGAGCCGTCCTCGCCGTGACGGGCTACGGAGTCGGGACGGCGCTGAACGGTCCCGGCAGCGGATGGGTCGAGGACGGGTCTTCCGCGAGTTCTGTCCCCTCCACCGCCCCGCCCAGCTCGTCCGCGCGCGACGACGGCGGGTCGGGCGTGACGGGCGGCGCGAGTGGGTCGGGGAGCGCGCAGGCGTGCGTGACGGGAAGCGATGGCACCACGACCTGCACCCCCGGGGGCGGAAGCTCCCTCTCCGGATCGAAGGGACCGGGAGGTGCGACATACGAGATGCCGAGCTACATCGAACGACTCATCGACGACGACCTCGGGGCATCGATCTCGTCGGCGTGGGCGGTCTCCCCGCATTCCGGTGGCACCTTCGAGATCATCGGCTCCGGAGGGTTCGCGCTGGCCGTCATCGGCGGTTGCCTTCTGGTCGTGCGGCGCCTTCGTCCCCTCTTCGTTCCGCTGGCTGCGGTCGGTTCCATGCCGTTGACGGCATACTCCGCGCACGTGGTGTCGTTCGCGATCCTCGTGGGGCCCGTCGGTCTCGTCCCCGCCTTGTTCGCGGGGGAGCGCGAAGCGGGCTTCGTCTTCTGGGGTGCGTCGATGGGCATCCTGCTCATCGCCTGCACGGCGTGGGCCCTCACCCGGGGACGGGGACCGCTCGAACGCGTGACCGCGTGGGCCGCCCGCCGCACAGACGGCACCGCGCGTCCCAGGCAGTGAGGCGTGGGCCCCGGTCGTCGGGGAGGTCGCGTCGCCGCGTTCCCCGACGACCGGAGAGCACCACGGAGTGCTAGGACGCGGCCGCTTCCGCGCGCTCGTTCAGTTCGCTCACGGCGTCCCACGCCCCGTCCTCGCTGTTCGACAGCACGACGGCGTCGACATCGGCGCCGGTGTAGTGGATGAGCACACCGCTCGCGCCGGCGTTGATGCCGTCCTTGTAGTAGCCCAGCTCCGAGAACTCCAGACCGAACCCGTACTCCGTGTCCTCGTCGTGGCGTACCTGGGGCTCGAAGAACCGCCTCGTCCACTCCTCACCCAGCAGTTGCCCGCCGCGCACCGCCGCGAAGAAGCGGATCAGGTCGCCCGCCGTGCTGTGAGCGCCTCCGTCGGGCGAGCCGATCGGCGGGTAGCTGAACAGGTTCTGCACCCACTTCCCGTCCTCGTTGACGTCGCCGCCCTCGGCCACTCTCGGGGCGGCGTCGCGGCGATCGAAGAAATCGCTCTCGGTCATGCCCGCGCGGGCGAAGACGTGCTCGCGCACGTACTCCCGGTAGCTCTGTCCCGTGACGCTCTCCAGCGCCAGGCCCGCCAGCACATAGCCGACGTTGCAATAACGGCAGTCGGTGCCGGGCGCCACGCGCGGCTCCTTGTCGGCGAACTGGGGGAGGAAATCGCGAGTCTCGATCACGGAGTAGCTCGGCTTGTCCACCCACAGCTCGGCGTAGTCCTCACCCGCTTCTTCGTCGGCGTCGTCCGCGATCCCGCTCGTGTGGGTGAGGAGGTGGCGCAGGGTGACCTCCCGCGGAATCTTCGTGCCGGCGAGGTCGACGGTCTCGTGGATGGAGGCGTCGAGATCCAGTGCCCCCTTCTCCACCTGCTGGAGGACGGCGACGCTCGTGAACAGCTTCGTGATCGAGGCCGTGTCGAAGCGGGTGTCGAGCGTGTGGGGCACGTTCCAGCGCCGGCTGGCGAGGCCGTAGGCGCCGCTGAACAGCACATCGTCGCCGCGTTGCAGGAGTACCACCCCCTCGAAGTCGAGCTCGGTGAGCGTCTCGTGCAGGCCGGTGGTGTCCATCGTTGTGATCCTTCGGTCGGTACGGGTCGGGTGCCCTGCCGTTGACGGCAAAGCCTTCCAGACTAGAGGATCCCCACGGCGGGTGTCGGCCGTGCGAAAAGCAGGCTGATCGGTCCCGCGGTGCCTCCTGGCGGGAATCCGGTCGGGTTCCGCCTGCTTTTGGCCCGCGGCGGGGCCGAACTGGCCGGCGGGGACGTCAGCTGCGGGGGTTCCTCGGCGCCGGCGGGGGAGGTACGGGCTTGGCGGCGACGATGTCGGCGACCGAGATGCGCTCGATTCCCCGCTTCCCGTCGACGACGACCATCTCGGCGTCCGCGCTGAGGAGCTCGCCGAGGGCGTCCGTGGCCTGTCCGCTCGGCAGGAGGTAGCGCACGACGACGCGCCGACCGGGCTCCGGGATCCGGATCCGCGCGGCGCGCCCGGCACCGGCGGCGTCGGTCACCACGCCCCCGGGCGGTAGTCCTTCAGGAAGACGCCGAAGAGATCCTCGCCGGCTTCGCCCCGCACGATCGGGTCGTACACGCGCGCGGCGCCGTCGACGAGGTCGAGGGGTGCGTGGAAGCCCTCTTCCGCGAGACGGACCTTCGTCGGATGCGGACGCTCGTCGGTGATCCAACCGGTGTCGACGCTCGTCATGAGGATCCCGTCGGACTCGAACATCTCCCGCGCGCTCGTGCGGGTGAGCATGTTCACGGCGGCCTTGGCCATGTTCGTGTGAGGATGCCCCGGGCCCTTGTAGCCACGGTTGAACACGCCCTCCATCGCGCTGACGTTGACGATGTAGGTGCGACGGGCGGGACTCGCGGCGAGCGAGGGGCGCAGCTTGGAGATGAGGAGGAAGGGGGCGGTCGTGTTCGCGAGCTGCACTTCGAGCATCTCCAGCGGATCCACCTCTTCGACGCGCTGGGTCCAGGAATTGATGTGGTCGAGGTCGGGCAGCAGCCCTCCGGCGTCGATCGCCGTGCCCGCCGCGAGGCGGTCGAGCGAACTGGAGCCGGCTGCCATCGCCTCGTTCGTGATCACCTCGGCCTGCGCGGTGAGCGCATCGGCCTGCGTGGCCGCGGCCGCCAGGATGGGATGTGCGGAGACGGAGCGCTCCAGCGCCTGGGGGTGCCGGTCGTTGGTGTGGCCGAAGGTCACGAGCTCCGGGAGCGGCCCCTGCGGCAGGGGCGCCAGTTCCGCGTCGACGAGCGGCTGATACGCCCCCGGCGACCTCCGTACGGTCTGGGTCGCGTTGTTGATGAGGATGTCGAGGGGACCGGCCGCGGCGACGTCGTCGGCGAGACCGATCACCTGGGCCGGGTCGCGCAGATCGATGCCGACGACCTTGAGGCGGTGCAGCCAGTCGACGGAGTCGGGGAGACGCGAGAACCGGCGCACGGCGTCGCGCGGGAACCGGGTGGTGATGGTGGTGTGCGCGCCGTCGCGCAGCAGCCGCAGCGCGATGTACATGCCGATCTTGGCGCGTCCGCCGGTGAGGAGCGCGCGCTTGCCGGTGAGGTCCGTGCGGGCATCGCGCTTCTGGTGGCTGAAGGCGGCGCAGTCCGGGCAGAGCTGGTGGTAGAACGCGTCGACGACGGTGTACGGCTGCTTGCAGATGTAGCAGGCGCGGGCCTTCCGCAAGGTTCCGGCGGTCGGCGTGGTCGTCGAGGTGCTGATCGGGATGCCGCGGGTCTCGTCGTCGATGCGGTCGGGGGCGCCGGTGGCGGTGGCGGCGACGACCGCGCGGTCGGCCTCGGCGACGGCGTCGCGGATCTCGCGCCGTCTCGCCTTCTTGGCCGCCTTGAACATCGCGGCAGTCGCACGTCGCACCGTGATGAAGTCGGGGTGGGACTGATCGATCTCCGCCAGTTCGCGCAGCACCCGCAGGGTCGTCTCCAGGTCGGCGGGGTCGATACCGCTCGGTGGCGGAACGTCGGCGGGGATCTCGGGCACACACGATTCTACGTCGGCCGTCCGGAGCCTCGGATCGCGCCGGTTGCTGTTAGCGTGCGACGGGTGACCTCCGCCCCCGAACCCCGCCGCATCCATGTCTCCGCCGCCGTGATCGTCGACGACGCCGGCCGTCTGCTGCTGGTCCGCAAGGCGGGCACGACCGCCTTCATGCAACCGGGCGGCAAACCCGAACCGGGCGAGACTCCGGCGCAGACCCTCGCGCGGGAACTCGACGAGGAGCTCGGCCTCCGACTCACCGAGCGCGATCTCGATCCGCTCGGCGAGTTCACCGCGCCCGCGGCGAACGAGCCCGGGCATCTCGTCGTCGCTCACGTCTTCCGGGTCGCCATCGGCGACCAGTCCCCGCTCGCCGCGGCCGAGATCGAGGAGATCCGGTGGGTGAGCCGTGACGAGGCGGACGCGCTCGAGGTGGCGCCCCTGGCTCGGGAGTACTTCCTCCCCGCCTGAGCGTCCCCGCGCCGGCGTCGCCGGGGCCGGTAGACTGGAAGTGGCGTGTCGGGAAGTCTGGTCGACGTTGTCCTCGTCGACCACACCGTGACCGGAGCCCTATGACGTCGCCTTCTTCCTCTGCCACCTTCCCTCGCCGCGGATCGTTCTTCGAGGCGCGGCGTGTCTCGATGCTCCTGCGGAAAGAAGCGGTCGGCGGCATGCTGCTCGTGGCCGCCGCCGTCATCGCGATCGTCTGGGCCAACTCCCCGTGGGCCGACGCGTACTTCGCGCTCCGCGATCTCCGCGTGGGCTACGCGCCGTGGCATCTCGACTTGTCGCTCGGGGCGTGGGCGGCCGACGGCCTGCTCGCGATCTTCTTCTTCCTCGTCGGACTCGAGCTCAAACGCGAGATCGTCGTCGGCGACCTGCACGACATCCGGACGGCCATCGTCCCCATCGCCGCTGCGGCCGGGGGAGTGCTCGTGCCGGCGCTCATCTACACCGGCATCGTGTGGCAGCAGCCGTCGTTGCGGGTGGGATGGGCCATCCCCACGGCGACCGATATCGCCTTCGCGGTCGCCGTGCTCGCGATCATCGGCTCGCACCTGCCCAGTGCGCTCCGTATCTTCCTGCTCACCCTCGCCGTGGTCGATGACCTCCTTGCGATCGCCATCATCGCCGTCTTCTACACCTCCGACATCGATCTGGTGGCCCTCGCGCTTGCGGTCGCGGCAGTGGGTGTGTTCGGGTTCTTCGCCCAGCGGTATCAGCGTTTCTTCCATCTGCGTCCCTTCGGCGCGTGGCTCATCCTCCTCCCGATCGGGTTCACGGCGTGGGCCTTCATGCACGCCTCGGGAGTCCATGCCACGATCGCCGGCGTCGTGCTCGCGTTCACCGTCCCCGTCAACCCGCGTCGCGGACAGCAGCCCCTGGGCGGTGCCGGAGGACTGGCGGAGGAGTTCGAGCACCGATTCCGTCCGCTGTCGGCGGGGATCGCCGTGCCGGTCTTCGCGTTCTTCGCCGCCGGCGTCGCCATCGGCGGCCTCGACGGCATCGTGCGGGCCGCGACCGACCCGGTGACGATCGGGGTCGTCGCGGGACTCGTGCTCGGAAAGCCGCTCGGCATCGTGCTCACGACGCGCCTGGTCACCGCGTTCACGCGCGCACGACTGGATCCCTCGCTCCGCTGGATCGACCTCGCCGGCGTCGGCATCCTGGCGGGGATCGGCTTCACCGTCTCCCTCCTGATCGCCGAGCTCAGCTTCGGGATCGGGAACGTCCATAACGACGACGCCAAGATCGCCATCATGATCGCCTCGCTGCTGGCATCGCTCCTGGCCTCGGTGATCCTCGTCGCCCGCAATCGGCGTTACCGCCGCATCGCGGAGGAGGAAGCGGAAGACGTCGACGGCGACGGGATCCCCGACGTCTATCAGCGGGACTGATCCCGTCAGCCCAGGATGTCGCGGCGGGAGAGCGCGGCCGCCGCGAGGGCGAACAGCACCGCCGTCCCTCCCCAGAGCAGGGCGAGCCCGCCCCCGTCCGGCCCGTGCAGGAGTGGTGCCGAACCGAACGCCCACTCGTAGGGCGAGAAGTGGCCGAGCGCCTCCAGGTCGGGGCTGTTGTGTGCGAGCGCCTGCAGCGCATACCCCGCCACGGCCACCCCGGCGCCCGCACCGATCGCGACGATCCGACGTCCCGAGAGGGCGCCGCCGAGGAAAGCCGCCGCGGCGGAGAACGCGCCCAACCCGCACCAGGCGATGACCGCCCCCGCGAGCTTCCCGGGATCGAGGCCGAGCTCACTCGGTCGATCGAGGGCCCAGATGATCAGCCCGCTGGCGACGCCGAGCACCAGGATCCGGATCAGCACCGCGGCGGCGGCCTCCGCGGCGTACGGTATGCGGCCGACGCCGTGAGCGAGGATGAGTTCGAGCCGGCCCGACTCCTCGGCGCCCCCTGTCGCGGCGGCAGCCCAGGCCACTCCGGCGATCGTGAGGAGGACGAACCCGAGCAGGCCGAAATAGGTCGCCTGTGTGTAGCCGGCGCCGCTGCTCAGGTCGTCGTAGCCGAGGGTGCGGATGAGCTCCGGGGGCAGGGAGTCCAGGAGCTTCTGCAGCTCCGGCGAGCGCATCGACGGATACAGCGGGAGGTAGAGCGCCAGCACGGCGGCGATGCCCAGCGTCCAGCCGAGGAGCCCGCGCCAGCCATCGGCGAGGAGTCGTCGGACGACGGGCAACGGAGCGCGGGCGGCGCGGGCCGGAGTGTGGAGGCCGGTCGTCGTGGTGGTCATCGTGCCCCCTCCGTCCGGGCGTACAGATCGATGAGCGACTCTTCGAGGTCGGGCTCTTCGACGGTCAGGTCGATCAGGTGGCCCCCGAGGAGGGCACGCAGGGCGCCGTCGACCTCGCCGGTCACGGTGGCGGCGACGTGGAGTGCTTCGGCGGTCGGCATCACCTCGACGTCGGTGACGGTCGGCAACGCCGCCAGCGCCGCGCGGACCGCCTCCTCCGAGAGCGCCGAGACGACCGCGCGCACGCGTCGCACGCTCGCGGAGCGCAACTCCTCGACGGTCCCTTCGGCGACGAGGCGCCCGCTCGCGAGCACCGCCACGCGGTCGGCGGCCTGCTGGATCTCGCTGAGCACGTGGGAGCTGAGCAGCACCGTCTGGCCTGCCGCGCGCGCCTCTGCGACCATCGAGAGGAACTCGCGCTGCACGAGCGGATCGAGCCCGCTGGTGGGTTCGTCGAGGATGAGCAGGGGCGGGCGATGCATGAACGCCTGAATCAGACCGAGCTTCTGCTTGTTGCCCTTGGAGAGGGTGTGCACGGGGCGCCGGAGGTCGAGCCCGAGGCGCTCGGCGAGGGTGTCGATGGTCCCGGGAGCGACTGGTCCGCTGAGCTCGGTGAGGAAGTCGAGCAGCGTCCGTCCCCGCATGCGTCCGTCCAGTCGCAGCTCGCCCGGGATGTAGCCGATGCGACGGCGGAGTGCCGCTCCCCCCACACGAGGACTGTCGCCGAGCACCCGGATGCTGCCGCTGGATGGACGGATGATGTCGAGCAGCATGCGGATCGTGGTGGTCTTTCCCGCGCCGTTGGGGCCGACGAGTCCGAACACCGTGCCGGGTGCGACGTCGAGGTCGAGGGACTGGACGGCCACGCGCGATCCGTAGCGCTTGTGGAGCGAGTGTGTCTGCAGTGCGGCGGTCATGAGCGTTCGTCTCCGTCCAGAGCGTCGTGGGCCATGCGCAGGAAGCGGTCGTCGGTGTAGAGCCCGTGGGTGAAGAAGTCGAGAAGCGGCAGAGCGGCCCGCGCCTGGAGTGCCCCCGACATCTCGGGCTGACCGAAGGAGAGCGCCACATGGCTTTCGAGGATGAGGGGGGCGAGGCCGAAGACGGTCAGGTAGGTGGCCATGACCTGCGGGTCGGCGAAGTCTCGGACGAGGCCGGCCTCGGCGTGCTCGGCGAGCATCGCGCGCGTTCCCTCCACGAGCGAGGAGAACAGGGCGTGGCCCGCGTCCGAACCGTCGACGAGCAGGTGGGCGATGTAGCGCAGGAGGGGACGGAATCGGTCGTAGTCCTGCATCCACGACTGGAGGACGCGCGCTCCGTCGGGGCCGTTCAGCGCGTCTTTCTGCCCGAAGAGCTGCTCCACGACGAACTCGCTGCACTCATCGCGCAGTTCCGCCTTCGAGCCGAAGTGGTGCAGGACGAGGCCGGGGCTCACCTCGGCGGCGGCCGCGATGTCGCGCACCGTCGTGCGCTCGAACCCGCGCCGACCGAACAAATCGATCGCGGCGTCGCGGACGCGGGCCCGGGCGGTGAGATCCTCGACTGAACGCATGTTCAACATGCTATACCCATGTTCAATGCGTTGCGCACGATTCGCGCTCCGCGACCCAGCGGGTGGGCGATGCGGGACGCGCGCGCCGACGTGCGGCGCGGGGTATCACCGGAGTGGCGAGCCCTGGGTGGTCGCGAGGGGGTCGCGAGGGCGCTCAGCGGCGAGGCGGGCTCAGCGGCGAGGGGGGCTCGGGGCGCCCACGGCAGGAGCTGTCGAACTGCGCAGGAGAGCGTCGACCAGGCGATGACGGGTGGCGTCGCCGCCGCCGAGCGTGGAGGCACCTTCGACGAGCACGGGAGAGACGGGGCTGCTGTCGGCGGAGTCGTCGGACAGCGCGGCCATGAGCACGAGAGCGGCCCGCTCGCCGACGCGTTCCAGCCGGGGATCGATCGAGCTCAGGTACGGGTCGATGTCGTCGCCATACCCTGCGACGTTGTCGTAGCCGATCACGGCGACATCCTCCGGGATCCGGACGCCCCGGGCGGTCAGAGCGGCGGACAGTCCGATCGCGATCGCGTCGTTCGCGGCGAAGACCGCGTCGATGTCGGGTCCCTGTGCGAGCAGTTCGTCGGCCGCGCGTTGGCCCCACGCGCGCGTGAAGTCGCCGTGGAGGACGAGGGCCGGTCGCTGTCCCGCATCGGCGAGAGCGCGTTCGAATCCCTCCCGGCGTGCGGCGACCGACGCCAGCGCGGGGTCTGCCGTGACGTGGGCGATGCGCCGACGGCCGAGCTCGATCAGACGCCGCGCGGCGAGCTCGCCTCCGGCAGCCTCGTCGGGCCGAACGCTGACCGCGTGCGGCGGGTCGGCCGGGCCGAAGGCGTGCACCACCGGCCCATGGAACTCCTCGCCCAGCTCGGCGATCACGACATCCGAGCCCTCGCCGATGACGATGATGCCGTCGACCTGCCGGTCGAGCATGTGGCGCACGTGTTCGTGTCGGAGGGTGGGATCGTGGCGGGCGTCGTAGAGGATGCTGGCGAGGTCGCGGGAGCTGAGCGCGCGGTTGATCCCGATCAGTACCGGCATGCAGAAGGCCCCGGCCGCGTTCTCGGCCAGGACGCCGATCGTCCGGCTGCGGCCGAGTGCCACGCTGCGGGCCAAGGCGTTGGGGCGGTAGTCGAGCTCGCGGGCGATTCGCAGCACCCGACGGCGCGTCTCCTCCGCCACCCGGCCCGTTCCGTTCATGACCTGCGAGGCGGTCGGCACCGAGACCCCGGCCGCGCGAGCGACGTCGCTCAAGCGCACGGGCTTGGGTGGCATGTTCACCCCGATCCATCTTCCTTCTGCGTCGCGGTCGTCGCGGGCCCTATCGACAATAGCGACCAGATGGTGTGCCAAAGCGCTTTGCCGATAGACTCGCGGAGTGATCGACGGCCACACCTCACCTCGCTGGACGCCTGTGCGCGACGCCTTCGAGGCCGTCGTCCGGGAGGACGAAGCCGGAGCGTCGCTGGCGATCGTGCACGAGGGCGAGCTCGTCGTCGACCTGTGGGGCGGAACCGACCCGCTGAGCGGAAGGGCGTGGGAGCGCGACAGCGTGACCCTGACGTTCTCCACCGCCAAGGGGATCCTGGCCCTCCTCGCGGCTACCGAGATCGAGGCAGGGCGTCTGGATCCCGCAGCGCCGGTGGCGCGATACTGGCCCGAGTTCGCGGCCGAGGGCAAGGGCGCCGTCACGGTCGGAGACGTCCTCACCCACACGGCCGGCCTCCCGGTCCTTCCCCTCGACGACATCGACGACCTGCGCGATCCGCGCGCCCTCGCCGATCGGCTGGCGGCGTCGGCACCCTCCTTCCCGCCGCGGAGCGCCCGCGTCTATCACGTGCTGAGCTACGGCACCCTGGTGGGGGAGATCCTCCGGCGGGTCACCGGCGAGGACATCCAGACCCTCGTCCGGCGCCGGCTCGCCGAACCCTTCGACGCGTCGCTGTGGTTCGGCCTGCCCGGAGACGCCGAGGAGCGATACCGTCCGGCGCTCATGGGACCGGTGGAGTTTCCCACCGACCCCGGCATGGACGGCGACTCCGACGCGGCTCGCGCCTGCCGCGCCGCGTACCTCGCCAACCTCCAGATCATGCCGCTGTTCGTCCGCGGTGCCGGCGGTCAGGGCAGCGAGCCGATGAACGGTCCCGAGTTCCTTCGCGCCCAGGTCGGCGGTGGCGGGCTGGTCGCTCACGCCCGCGCGATCGCCACCGTCTACGGCGCGTGCGTCGCGGAGACCGGCGGAGTGCGTCTGCTCACCGACGCGACCGTCGCCGAGGTGTCCGCCGATCACCTGGGCGGGATCCCCGAGCCCGTCTGCGGACCGGGCGCGGTCCCGACGACGATCTGGGGCTGGGGATTCGAGCTCGCCCATCCTGCCTGCCCGATGCTGGGCGAGGGGTCGTTCGGCCACGCGGGCATGGGAGGTCGCCTGTCGTTCGCGTCCGCTCCGCACCGTCTCGGCTTCTCGTTCGTCGGTCAGCGGATGCTCTTCCCCGAGCCCGGCACCGACCCGCGCTGGGCCCGCCTCCTGGGGGCCGTACAGCACGTGCTCGCGCCCTGACCCTTCCCTTCCCTTCCCTTCCCTCCCGCCGCGCCCTCGGGTGGCGCATCCTGCGTCGCTCAGGTGGCGCATCCTGCGGCCTCAAGATCCTGGAGGGCGCGAAATGCGCCACCTGAGCGACGGGGTCAGGGGGAGGAGGGGGCGGAGACGAGGAGGCGGGCGGTGGTCAGCGTCGCGGGGTCGGACGTCCAACGGAGGCGGAGTCGGCGGATGCCGTGCGGGACGGTGACCTCGAACGGCCGCGCCTGATCGCTCCACCGCCAGCGGGCCTCGCGAACCGTCGTGGTCGGCGACGCGGAGCCGAGGGGCGTCACCTCGAACGAGTGCGTCCCGGGCTCGCGGATCGACACGACGAGGAGCGGCGGATCAGTCCCCTCCCCGACCCCCTCGACGGCGATCTCGAGCTCGGTGCCGCGGGCGACGGAGGCCGGGCCGGGATCCGACACCGTCACGTCGCGCATCGCGGTCTCCGTCACGTCGTCGGGCGCGAAGAACGGACGGGAGACGACGGGTTCGTGCCAGGCCACCGGCGTCGGCCCCAGTTCCACCTCCCAGAGCCCGCCCTCCCGCAGGCGGTCGATGCCGATCGTGGGGCTCGTCCACTCCTGCCCGTTCCAGCGGACGGAGCGTATGTACCGGTCCTGCGCAGCCTCGCGGGTCGTGCGGATCTCCACGGGATCCGCGCCCGTGGGGCGCAGCAGCATCCGCTCGTGGCGCGGAGGCAGGATCAAGAGCCGGCCGGAGCCGGGCGCGAACGGCGCCCATCCCAGCACGCCGAACAGACGCCAGGCCGACATCTCGCCGTTGTCCTCGTCGCCCGGATAGCCCTGACCGATGCGCACGCCGCGGAACAGGCGGTCGACGGCGTCGCGCACGATCTCGCCCGCCCGCCACGGGGTGTCGGTGTGCGCATAGAGCCAGGGGATGTGATGCGCGGGCTGGTTGGAGAGCCCCCACATGCCCCGCCGGACGTCGCGGGCCTCGCTCATCTCGTGGATCACCGTCCCGTACGAGCCCGCGAACTCGGCGCGCCCCGTCTCCGGCACGCGGAAGTAGTCGTCGAGGGCTTCGCGGAATCTCTCCCGCGAGCCGAAGAGGTCGGCGAGCGCTGCGCCGTCGTGGGGCGCTCCGAACCGCGAGGTCCAGGCGTTGGTCTCGGTATGGGCCCCACCCCAGACGCGGGGATCGAACGGCTCGTCCGCCCACTCTCCCGTGGCCGTGCGCGGGCGGAAGAACGCCGTCTCGGGGTCCCACAAGGAGCGGTAGGCGCCGGCGCGGTGCGCGAGGTAGCGCGCCTCGGCGCGAAGCCCTACCCGTCGAAGGCTGCCGGCCGGCTCTCGCCGTGCCACGTCGCGCGCCAAAACGGCGGCACCGGCGTCGGCGATCGCGCCCTCGAGTGTCCACGAGACCGATTCGGGCACCTCCGCCTCGACATATCCCCGGACGAGGGCGCCCGGCATGCCCTTCCGCCCGAATCGCGGATCCGGGGACGGCGTCGTCGCGTTGCGCAACGCGGCCGCGTAGGCGGTCTCCACGTCGATGCCGGGGATGCCGGCGGAGACGAGATCGGCGGCGATGACGTCGAGACTCGTTCCCACCATCGCGTCGAGCGGTGTGCCGGCCGTCCAGCGCGGTGACCAGCCGGAATCACGGACGTGCTCGAGCATCCCGTCGAGGAGGTCGCCGGCGCGAGCCGGGGCGAGGAGCGCATAGGCGGGCCAGCACGTGCGGTACGTGTCCCAGAAGCCGTTGTCGGTGAGCATCCGGCCGCGGCGGAGAGCCCGGCCGCTCCGATCCGGGCGGTCCGGCGAGGAACGACGGGTGGGGCTCGGGTACACCGGGCCGTCGGCGGTGTCCTCGTCGTGCCGCGTGGGAAAGAGGAACAGCCGGTACAGATCCGACGCGAGGAGCACGCGGGACTCGTCGTCCGCGTCGAACGCCTCGACGATCGAGAGGCGCTCATCCCAGAGCGCCCGCGCGGCCTCGGAGATCTCGTCCACGGAGCGACCGGCGACGGCGGTGCGTGCGTCGCGTGCCTGTGCGGTGGAGATCTGCGAGGTGCCGATCTCGATCCGCAGCGGCCCGTCGCCGGGGTCGACGTCGACGATCACGCGACCGTCCGCGATGACGGTGTCGAGACCGCCACCTGCGATCCGCACCGAGGCGTATCCCGGGAGTGGATCGGACTCGTGCGGACTGGGCACCGTGGAGGCGATCTCCCACTCCGCTTCGCCGGTGCCGGACGAGAGGAGGGCGGCGTGCGTCAGGGGCATCGCGAGAGAGGTGAAGACGACACGACCCGCGCGGGGGAGCGCGGTCTCGATCACCGCGGCGTGATCGGTGGCGGCGGCCGAGATCCGGATGTCGGACCGGGTGCGGACGTCATACCGATGCGGGCGGGCCTCTTCGTCGTCGTGATCGAACTCTTCCGGCGCGACGCCCTGCTCCGGGTCCGGCGTGAGACCGATCCGCACGCCCAGGGCCCCGCGGTCGCCGATCCAGATGCTCGGGGAGCGAGTGATCAGCAGGCCGGCGAGCCGGGCGCGCGGGCCGGGCCCGTGCGCGTTCCACGTGTAGGTCCAGTGCCCGTTGGACAGGTCGGTGGCGGGGGCCACGTGGATGCCCCCGTGCGGGGTTCCCGTCAGCGGAGACGTGAGCCCTCGCGAGCGGTGCGGCGAGGAATGCGTGCCGCGCGTCGTGGGCACCCGGTCGCTCGGAGACGGCGCGGACCCGGGGCGTCGCGCGGGCGCCACGAAGAGCCCGTCGATCCACCCCGACACGGCGCCCGCCGGGCCCCGGGGCGGCGGCACGTCGAAGACGACCTGGATCTCCGCGACCGTCGCGCCGGCGAGCGGCGCGAGAGAGACGCGGCGGAGGTTCCACTGGTCCGCGATGTCGATGTCGGGCCGGTCGCCGGGCTGGGCGCCGCAGCCGTCGGCCTCCGCGGCGACGAGGTCGAGCAATCGCCGTCCGTCCTCGGTCACGATGTCGAGTGCGACGGCGGCGGCGCGGTACCCGTCGCGGATGTCGTCGGCGTCCTCGTCGAAGGCGGGATGGATCGCCCACGTGAGCTCGTCGTCGTCGCCGATCCGTCGTCCGACCAGGCCCGCGAGTCCGAGAACGCCCGACAGCTCCGGCGTGGTCAGCACCGCCCGCGCGCGGCTCGCGCCTGCGGGCACCACGTACCGCACGCACCGCGCGCCGAACAGCCCCACGGCCGGAGCCGAGGCGGGCGGGGCCGGAGGGCCGTCGTGCGCGTGGAGCGAGGGCATGGTCACGACAGCGCGTCCGCCGCCCGCGCGGCCTTCTCGGCCTCCAGCATCGCGAGACTCCGGAAGTCGGGGTCGGTCGCCGTCGCCGCCTGCGCCCAGCGGAGCACCCGCCGCACGGCGTGCTCATCGAACCGGGCCGGCTCGGCGGTGCGGACCGACCACGTCTGCGATTCCCCCGGCAGCAGCGTCACCAGGTTCACGTCCACGCGGGAGTCGGGGACGATGTCCTCGGCGAGGAGGGCCACATCGCGCAGGAGACTCTCGGCGTGCACCGTCACCTCGACGCCGGCGGCATGCGTGCGTGTGGAGACGGAGAACACCGGCTCGTCGTCGGGGAAGTCGCGATCGATCGTGCCGAGGAGCGTGCTCCGGGAGGGGCGCTCGCCGTCCAGGGCCGCAGTGGCGATCAGTGCCTCGTCGGCGGCGAGGGGCGCGTGCAGGGCGGCGGCGCTCACGGGGACGGCGGCGTGGGGCGGAACCGCGACACGGACCGTCTCGTCCGCGCACACGCGCCCGTGCTGCCACCGTTGCACCCGCACCATCGCGTCCCACGCTACCGAGGTGCTGTTGCAGGCGAACACCGCGGGGAGGCCCTCTTCGTGGCGGGCGACGACGATCCGGTCGCGATACGCCTCGCGCACCGCGAAGGCGGCGGGCTTCCACCGGTCGGCGACGTCGATGACCGACCAGGAGAGGGCCGGCCAGCAGTCGTTCAGCTGCCACACGATCGTCCCGCGGCAGTACGGCTCCAGCGTGCGGAACCTCTCCACCCCGTACCGGACGGCGCGCGCCTGGTTCAGCTGCGCCAGCCAGTACCACTCATCGAAGTCGCTCGGAACACCGAAGTGCTGGTCGAGCACCGTGTTGATGCGCTCGGTGCCTCCCTCGGCCTTCTGGCGTTGGATCACGCCGGGGCTGAACGGCGCGGGTTCGGCGTCGTGCACGGCCGCGTCGAAGGTGGCCCGTGCGGGCGGGCCCTGGAAGCCGAACTCCGACACGAACCGCGGCGTCACCTCGTCGTAGGCGCGATAGTCGTCGGGGATCCACCAGTGGATCACGCCGCGCGACGGGTCGTTGGGAGCGTGCCACCGGTCGCCCGACGACGGGCTCCCCACGAGATACGTCCGGCCCGGATCGAGGTCGGCCACGACGCGGGGGAGCACGTCGAAGTAGAAGCCCTCGCCCCAGGAGGCGCCGCCCAGTTTGTCCTGCCAGTCGTGCAGGAACCAGAACCACAGGTTCTCGTTGTTGCCGTTCCAGATCGCGAGGCTCGGGTGGTGCATGAGGCGGCTGACGTTGTCGCGCGCCTCCGCCTCCACTTCCTCGGTGAACGGCGCCTCCTCGGGATACGCCGCGCACGCGAAGAGGAAGTCCTGCCAGACGAGCACGCCCGCTTCGTCGCACGCGCGATAGAACTCGTCGC
This sequence comes from Microbacterium sp. TNHR37B, assembly GCF_001620065.1. GTDB lineage: Bacteria > Actinomycetota > Actinomycetes > Actinomycetales > Microbacteriaceae > Microbacterium. Next base: position 572,960 of record NZ_LQGV01000003.1, on the reverse strand, counting down.
TCTCGAACACGCCTCCGCCCCAGACACGCAGCAGGTTGGCTCCGAGCTCGCGGGCATCGGCGACCCGGCGGCGATAGTCGTCGGCGGTGACGGCCGAGATCGAGGTGTCGTCGGGAATCCAGTTGAACCCGCGGACGAAGAGCGGGACGCCGTTGACCGTGATCCCGAAGCTGCGCCCCTCCTCGTCGTCGATCTGCTCGACCACGAGGTCACGGAACCCGATCGCCTGTCGGCGGTGGTCGAGGTCGGTCGCACCGGTGCGCAGCGTGACGTCGAGGTCGTAGAGCCAGGGCTCGCCGAGGCCCGCCGGCCACCAGCGGCGCGGTGCGGGCACCTCCAGCTCGCCGCGGACGCGGTCGGCGCCCACCGGCACGGGGATGACGACCGAGGAGCCGTCGACGCTCGCGACGATCTCCAGCGCCGCGGACATCCCGGACTCGGTCCGCTCGATGTCGATGTCCAGGGCGACCCCTCCGTCATCGCCCACGAGGCGGACGGTGGGGCGGACGGCGGAGAGCCGGGCCGTCGACCACGCTTCCACTTCCACCGGGCGCCAGATCCCCGCGCCGGGGAGGGCCGGGCCCCAGTCCCAGCCGAAGTCGCAGGCCTTCTTGCGGATGTAGGGGGGAAGGGGATCGAAGGCGCTCGGACGCGCGCCGAGGCGGTCCCGCTCGGCCTGGGCGGCGGCGATGGGGGACGCCAGATGGACCGCGAGCTCGACGTCGGCGTCGCGGGCCTCGGGGATCGCCACCCGCCAGGTGCGGTGCATGTTGCGGCTGCGCCCGCGAACCTCGCCGTCGACCTCGACCCGGGCGATGGTGTCGACGCCGTGGAAGACCAGCTCGACGTGCTCGTGGGCCGCGTCCGCGGGGTCGAGGGTCGCCACCGTCGTGGCGTAGCGCCAGTCGGTGTGACCGATCCATGAGAGGCGATGCTCGTTGTCGCCGTCGACCGGGTCGGGGATCGCGGCGGCGGCCCGGAGGGCGGTGTGCACGTCGCCGGGCACGGGGGCATCGAAGTCGCGACCGCCGACGTTGGCGGGCGCAGGGCCGGCGGTGGCGCGGAGCTGCCAGGCGGCGGCGAGAGGGGTGCGCGTGAGCAAGAGTGGATCCTCGTTTTCTGCGATCGTGGAGGGCTGGTCTTGCATCGGAGGCCGGAGTGAGGCTATCGTGCAAAAGCGCTTTGGCACCAGCGGTGTCCCAAGCTACATCACGCACCGAATGTCGGCAATGCGACACGAGAACAGGAGTTTCGATGAGGAAACACGGCCGGACCCGAACCGCGGTCAGCCTCGCAGCACTCAGCGCCCTCGCGCTGTCCGCCCTGACCGGATGTCAGGCATCCACGCCCGAAGAGACGGGCCCGGTGGCCCTGGTCATCGGCAACCGTCCGGCCGCGACGGAAGAGGCCCGTCGCGACCTCTTCGACGCACGGGTCAAGGAGTTCCAGAAGGCCCACCCCGACTACGAGATCACCACCACGGAAGACGGCTGGGACGCGCAGACCTTCGCCGCGCGACTGGCCGCCGGTGACCTCCCGACCGTGACGGGGGTGCCCTTCACCGAGATCCGCGGACTCATCGAGCGCGGTCAGGTCGCCGACATCACCGACGCCGTCACCTCGACCGGCGTGATCGACCTGCTCAACCCGCAGATCGCCGACATCGTCACGAAGGACGATCACTACTACGGCGTTCCCACCTCCGCGTACGCCATGGGGCTCGTGTACAACCGCGCGGTCTTCGAGGCTGCGGGCCTGGACCCGGACAGCCCTCCGACCACTTGGGACGAGGTGCGCGCGGCCGCCAAGACCATCACCGAGAAGACCGGACAACCCGGATTCGCACAGGTCACCACCGAGAACCAGGGCGGCTGGGTGCTGGGCACGGAGATCATCGCGCGCGGTGGCGCCATCGTCAACGAGGCGGGCGACGCGCCGGCCTTCGCCTCGCAGCAGGGCATCGACGCTCTGCAGTACCTCCACGACATGCGCTGGAAGGACGGCAGCCTTTCACCCAACGGCCTGCTGTCGGCCACCGAGCTCGCCCAGGCCTTCGCGGCCGGCCAGGCCGGGATGTTCATCCTGCAGTCCGACGCGTACCAGCCCCTCACCGAACTCCTCGGTTTCCCGGCGAAGGACTTCGGTTTCGCGGCCATGCCGACCCTGACGGCGGGGGAGGCTCCGGTGACCCTCTCCGGCGGCAACATCGACATCGTGAGCCCCAAGGCCACCCCGGCCGAAGCGAAGGCGGCCGTGGAGTGGATCGCGTTCGCCCAGCTCGGGCGCTACGAGAACAAGGAGGCCGCTCGTGCCTACGCGGAAGCGCTGGCGTCGCAGGGATCGGCCGTCGCGATTCCCGGACTCCCCGTCGTCACGGCCGAGCGTTACCAGGAGTACCTGGAGTGGGTCTCGGACATCAACACGGTCCCGCTGGCGAACTTCGCTCCGTACCTCGACCGCGTGTCCGAGCAGCGCGTCGTCTCGGAGCCGCCGTCTCGAGGCCAGGACATCTACGCCGCCCTGGACCCGGTCGTGCAGGCGGTCATCACCGATGAGAAGGCCGACATCGTCGGACTGCTGAACACGGCCAGCGATTCCGTCGAGACGTTGCTCAGCCGCTGAGCAACAGGGTGGGATCGGCCTGCCCGGCACGCCGATCCCACCTCTCCCATCCCCGAACCGAGGAGAACATGTCCGTCCCCCGATCGCGTCACCGCCGTCGCGGCAGCCTCGCGGCGCTGATGATCGCCCTCCCCGCGATCCTCGTGTTCGCCGCGTTCTCGTGGTGGCCCATCCTGCGTGGCGCCGTCATGAGCCTGCAGAAGACGAACTTCCTCGGTCCGGCTCAGTGGGTCGGCCTCGACAACTTCATCTACGTCCTCAGCGACCCCCTCCTGCTCACGGCGATCGGCAACACGCTCCTGTTCGTGGGACTCGCGGTGCTCTTCGGGTTCCCGCTGCCGCTCGCCCTCGCCGTCGTGATCTCGACCGTGCGGGCCCGCCGGCGCGGTCTCTACGCGGCGCTGGCCTACTTGCCCGTCATCGTGCCGCCGGTCGTGGCGATCCTGCTCTGGAAGTTCGCGTACGACCCGGCCCCGACCGGCCTGTTCAACACGCTCCTCGCCCCGCTCGGCATCGGACCGCTGCCCTGGCTGAACTCCGGCACGCTGGCGATGCCGGCGATCGTCCTCCAGGCCACGTGGGCGGCTGCGGGGACCAGCGTCCTGGTGTACCTCGCCGCCCTCACGGCGGTCCGCCCCGACCTGTACGAGGCGGCCATCCTCGACGGCGCCGGCATCTGGAAGCGGGTGTGGCACGTCACCCTTCCCCAGATCCGGACGGTGATCCTCATCATGATGCTCCTCCAGCTCATCGGGGCGACGCAGGTGTTCACCGAGCCGTTCCTCATGACCTCCGGCGGCCCGCAGAACGCGACCCTGACGATCCTCCTGCTCATGTACCGCTACGCCTTCGGCGGCTCGGCGGACTACGGTGCGGCCACCGCGCTCGGCGTGCTGCTCGCGCTCGTCCTCGCCTTCCTCTCCTTCCTCTATCTGCGCGCGACCCGGAGGTGGCAGTCATGAGCGATGCCGGGATCTTCACCCCCGCCGAGCTGCGCCATCCGGTGCGCGGCACCCTCGTCCGCCTCGTCCACGCGCTCGTGCTCGTCGGCGTCGCCGTGGCCGGTCTCGGGCCGCTCCTGTGGCTCGTGGCCGCATCGCTCGGGACCACGCAAGACGTCCTCCGCGATCCGATGGGGGTCTTCCTCCGGATCGGCGAGTGGCAGAACTACGTCAATGCCTTCCGCGGCGTGGACACCGGGCGGCTCCTCCTGAACACCGGGCTCGTCGCCGCCGGCTCGGCCCTGGCCACCGTCGCGGTGGCGCTGTCGGCCGGATACGTCATCGCCATCCTCCGCCCGCGGTGGGCGCCGCTGTTCTCGGCGGCCGTGCTCGCGACCGTCTTCCTCCCCGGCGTGGTCTCGCTCGTCCCGCTCTACCTCACCGTGCTCGACCTGTTCGGCACCGGCGTCTCGCTCCAGAACACGTTCTGGGCGGTGTGGCTTCCGGCGGCCGCGAGCGCGTTCAGCGTGCTGCTGGTCACCGGATACCTGCGGGGCCTCCCGCGCGAGCTGATCGAGGCCGCGGAGATCGACGGAGCAGGCCCCGTGCGCATCCTCTGGAGCATCGTGCTGCCGCTGACCCGCCCGATCCTGGGCGTGGTGGCCCTGCTGGCCGCGATCGGAGGGTGGAAGGACTACCTCTGGCCGTCGCTCGTGCTCACCGACCCCGCGCTGCGACCGATCTCGGTGGCGCTGCCGATCATCGAGCGGACGACCGACCTCGCCACCTTCTTCGCCGTGCTGGTGGTCGCCTCGATCGTGCCCATCGTGCTCTTCCTCATCTTCCAGCGACCGCTCCTGGCCGGCGCCGGGTTCTCCGCGGGGCTGAAGGACTGAGGACGATGCCGTCCGCAATGGTGCGGGCGGACACCCCCCGAAAGGAACAGCAATGACCGCAGTCACATCGTCGCGCCCTCGACGCGCCCGCGCGGCAGGAGCCGTCCTCGCCGCGCTCGCGTTCGTGGGCGCAGGGCTGGCCGCCGCCCCCGCGGCTTCCGCCGCGCCCACGGTCTACTACCTCGACGCGACCTCCGGCAACGATGCCGCCGCCGGGACGTCGCCCGCCACGGCGTGGAAGACGCTCGCCGCCGCCAGCGCCCACACCTTCGCCCCCGGTGACAGCCTGTTGCTGGCGCGCGGGGGGTCCTGGACAGGCCAGCTCGCGCCAAAGGGATCCGGAACCGCATCGGCGCCGATCACGATCTCGGCCTACGGCGCCGGCGCCTCGCCGCGCATCGATGGGGCGACCGTCTCCACCGGTGGCGCCGTGCAGCTGATCAACCAGAGCTACTGGACGATCGAGAACCTCGACATCGTCAGCGACTCCGGCACCGACAACTTCGGCACGCTCACCACCGACGGCACGCCGCGGTCGGGCATCCAGGTGCGCAACACGACGGGCAACAGCACGGTGCGCGGCATCACGATCCGCTCCAACCGGGTCTCGGATGTCAACGGATGCTTCCACTGCGTGGGCATCGACGCCCACGTCAACGGCGGGATCGTGGTGGACACGACGGCGCTCGGCGCCAACTTCGACGGCGTGCTCATCGAGGACAACCACGTGCAGGACGTCGGGCGCACCGGCATCACGGTGTGGGATGCCAGCTACTTCACGACCTCGATGACCTCCGTCGTACAGTCGGCGCTGTCGACGAACGTCCGCATCCGCGGCAACACCGTCATCGATCCCGACAGCGACGGCATCCTCGCCTTCGGCACCGACGGCGCCGTGCTCGAGTACAACGTCGTGCGCGGTGCCGGTCAACGCACGATCGAGGGCTCCACGATGTCGGCCAGCGCAGGGCTGTGGCCGACGCGCGCGATGAACACCCTCGTCCAGTACAACGAGGTGTCGGGCACCCAACTGCACGGTACCGACGGCCAGGGATTCGACGTCGACCTGGGCAGCACCAACACCCGCGTGCAGTACAACTACTCGCACGACAACGAGGGCGGCTTCATCCTGCTCATGGGCGGCTACTCCTCCGACGTGGTGGTGCGGTACAACCTGTCGGTCAACGACGCGTGGAGCGGCGAGAAGGGCGTCGTGACGTTCTCCTGGGGCGTTCCCGCTCCCGTCCGCATCTACAACAACACGTTCGTCGTGCCGGAAGGGTCGCCGGCCAACGTGCTCTACTGCGATGGCGACGCGGGAGCCTGCGCGTCGTCGACGCCCGGAGCGTGGTTCTTCGAGAACAACATCGTCTCCCACGAGGGGACGGGCGGCTACACCTACCCGGGTCTCGGCACCCACGCGACGTTCTCGAACAACCTCTTCTGGGGTCAGCACCCCGCGAGCGAGCCCGCGGACGCGAGCAAGATCACCAGCGCCCCGGGCTTTGTGAACCCCGGTGCCTCCGGTGACGGGTTCGCGGTGGCGGACTCCTACCGGCTGACGGCGGGATCGCCCGCGATCTCGAGCGGTGTGCTGCAGAGCCCCCACGGTCTGCGCGACTTCTTCGGGGCGCCCCTCAGCACGACCTCCGCGCCCTCGCGCGGTTTCCACGAAGCGGCCCCGCCGGCCTCGGCGCCCGACCTCGTCGACCCCGCCAGCGCGTGGGACATCAGCACGGCGCACTCGGCGAACATGGTCGTCGACACCAGTGGGCCGCTGTCCAACATGGCGGGAGACGCCGCCCGCTTCAAGCGCACGAACAACGCGGCCGGCTTCGTCCGGTGGGACGCCGCCGGCGGAGACGTCGTGACGATCCAGTCGTACCTGTTCGGACAGCCGCCGACGACGATCACCGTCGTCGCGCTCGACGGCTCCGGCAACGCGACGCCGGTGACCACGAGCGCATCGGCGGCGACCCCGACCACGAACGGGTGGACGGCTCGCACCATCACCAGCGCGGCGCTCCCCTCCGGGACGCGGGCGGTGGAGGTGCGGCTCGCGGCCGTCAGCGCGTGGGCCGTGCAGCTGGGCACGATCACCATCGGCTGAACCGCGCCGCATCGATGACCCCGGGTGGGCGGTGGCCCGGCCGCCCACCCGGCCTCACAGGGAGATCCATGTCCGACAGCCCGTTCACGATCGCCTCCTTCATCCGCGCAGAGAGCGAGTCGGAGGGAGCCCCCCGCTTCGTCCGACGCTTCCGCGTTCCCGGCGATCGGGGAGCTCTCACGTCAGCGACCCTGGTGCTCACGGCCGAGGGGATCGTCGAACCCGCGCTCGACGGGCGGGTCGTCACCCCCGAGGTGCTGATCCCGGGCTGGACCTCCTACGAGTGGCGGCTGCGGGTGGTCACCATCGACCTCCGGGACCGGCTGCGCGAAGGCGCCGAGCACGAGATCTCCCTCCTCGTCGGGAACGGCTGGTTCCGGGGGCGACTGGGCTGGATGGGCGCGCGGGCCGTCTACGGCTCTCGCCGCCGCGTGCTCGCCGAGGTGCGGCTGACCTTCGCCGACGGCAGCTCCGAGGTGATCGGCACCGATGACTCCTGGCGGGTGACCGAGTCCGCCGTCCAGGCCGACGACCTGTACGACGGGGAGGTGATCGACGCCCGTCACCGGCCCTCGCCCGCGATGCCCGTCATCGTCGAGGCGCCCGAGCCCTCGCGGCTCGTGGTCACGACGACGCCACCGATCGTGCGCCACGAAGCGGTGCCGCCGGTGCGGTCCTGGCGCGATCCCGACGGAGCGTGGCTGTTCGACCTCGGCCAGAACCTCGTCGGCTGGCTGCGGCTGCGCGTTCGAGGGCCGGAAGGACACCGCCTCACCGTGCAGCACGCCGAAGTGCTCATCGACGGCGCCCTCGCGCGGGAACCGCTGCGGTCGGCTCGGGCAGAGGACGTCTTCATCCTCAGCGGAGGAGACGACGAGTTCGAGCCGACCCTCACCTTCCACGGCTTCCGCTTCGCTCGGATCACCGGATGGGACGAGGTCGAAGGCGCGGTCGAGGCGGTCGTGGTGGGAAGCGCGCTCCCGCGGATCGGCACCTTCGCCTGCTCCCACCCGACCCTCACCCGGTTCCACGAGAACGTCGTCTGGAGCCTGCGCGGCAACACGGTCGGCCTCCCGACCGACTGCCCGCAACGCGACGAGCGGCTGGGGTGGACGGGCGACATCGCGGTGTTCGCGCCGAGCGCGTGCTACCTGTTCGACATGGGCGGATTCCTCCGCGCGTGGCTGGCCGACCTGCGGGCCGAGCAGGCCGCCGCGGGTGGTCGGGTTCCCTACGTCGTTCCCGATCCGCTCAAAGGCTGGGCCGTGCGGGAGGGGGAGTCCCCGGAGTCGACCGCGATCTGGAGTGATGCCGCGGTCTGGGTCCCCTGGGCGCTGTGGGAAGCCGGCGGCGACCTCGAGGTGCTGCAGGAGAGCTATGGCAGCATGTGCGCCCATCTCGACCATGTGCTCGCGCGACTGTCGGATCGCGGCGTGTGGGAGGGGGACTTCCAGTTCGGCGACTGGCTGGACCCCACCGCCCCGCCGGACGACCCCACGGCGGCGATCGCCGATCCCGGCGTCATCGCGACGGCCGCCCTGCATCGGAGCCTGGTCCTCACCGCCGCCGCGGCAGACGCTCTGGGACGGCACGCCGACGCGCAGCACTGGCGGAGCACGGCGGATCGTGTCCGCGAGGCGTTCGCGGCCGCCTACGTGAGGTCCGACGGCACGATCCACTCCGATGCCCCCGCCGTCTACGCCCTGGCGATCGTGAGTGGGATCGTGAAGGGAGCGGGGGAGGCCGCCGCGGGGGCGCGGCTGGTGGCGCTCGTGCGTGCCGCGGGGCATCGCATCATCGCGGGGTTCGCCGGGGCGCCGTATCTGTGTGAGGCCCTCACCCGCGTGGGCGCGGTGGACGACGCGTACGCCCTCCTCCTCAACACCGCAGAACCGTCGTGGCTCGCACCGGTGCAGCGGGGCGCCACCACGGTGTGGGAGCGCTGGGACTCCCTCCGCGCGGACGGCTCTCTCAACCCGGGGGAGATGACGAGCTTCAACCACTACGCGCTCGGCGCCGTGGTCGACTGGATCCATCGCACATTGCTCGGGATCGCTCCGGGCTCGCCCGGGTATGCACGGGTGCGTCTGGACCCGCGCCCGAGCGCCGCGCTCGCGTGGGCCCAGGGCGGGCTGCAGACGCCCCACGGATGGGTCGCGCTGCGGTGGGATCGCCTCGACGACGGCCCGGAGCCGGCCTACCGCGTGCGGTACTGCGCCCCCGCGGAGGTGGAGCTCGAGCTCGGCGACGTCGCCCGGGTCCGCGGAGAGCGACTCTCCGAGCAGGACATGCGCGATCTGTTGTCCGCCCACGACCAGACCGCGACCTTGTCCCCCGAAGTTCCGACTGCCGGTCGCGGAGCCTGATTGTTACCGTCGAGACATGACCCCCGCTGAACCGCTCGTCACTCGGCGAGCCCCCACATCGGCGACGGGCCACCGCCTCGGAATCGTGGCGATCGTGCTGGCCAGCGCGACGCCGATCGCTGCGGCCGCCGCCTGGATCTGGGTGGCCTCGACGCCGGGGGCCCTCGCCCACGGCGGTGCGCTCCTGGCGGCGATCCTCGTCGTCGCGCTCGCCCTGCTGGCGATGGCGGTCGCGGTCGTCTCCCTCGCGATCGCGAAGCCGAACAGCACCGCCAAGATCGCGCTCGTGCTGATCGGCGCGACCGGCCTCGTGGTGGCGATGCTGGTCTACCCGCCCACGGGCTGGTTCGCCTGACGCGAGGCGCCGCATGCGCCCGCCGGGCCGCAGGGGCCCGGCTCGCCGTCAGAGGCGGTTGCCGGCTTCGGTCAGCACGCTCCGGAGGATCTGCTCGATCTCCGCGAACTCACTCGGTCCGATCGTCAGCGGAGGCGCGAGCTGGATCACGGGGTCGCCGCGGTCGTCGGCGCGGCAGTACAGCCCCGCGTCGTAGAGCGCCGTCGAGAGGAAACCGCGGAGGAGGCGCTCCGACTCCTCATCGTCGAAGGTCTCCTTGGTCGCCTTGTCCTTGACGAGCTCGATCCCGAAGAAGTATCCGTCGCCGCGCACGTCCCCGACGATCGGAAGGTCGGTGAGCTTCTCGAGGGTTGACCGGAAGAGGGGAGAGTTCTCGCGGACGTTGTGCAGCAGCCCCTCCTCCTCGTAGATGTCGAGGTTGGCGAGCGCGACGGCGGAAGCCACCGGGTGCCCCGCGAACGTGTAGCCGTGGGGGAAGGAGGTGTCTCCCGTCGCGAAGGGCTCGTAGATCCGGTCGCTGACGAGGGTGCCGCCCATCGGCACGTAGCCGCTCGTGACGGCCTTGGCGAAGGTGATCATGTCGGGCTGGTAGCCGTACGCGTCGCACGCGAAGTACTCCCCGATGCGGCCGAAGGCACAGATGACCTCGTCGGAGACCAGGAGCACGTCGTAGCGGTCGCAGATCTCGCGGACGCGCTGGAAGTACCCCGGGGGAGGCGGGAAGCAGCCGCCGGAGTTCTGCACCGGCTCGAGGAACACGGCGGCGACCGTCTCGGGGCCCTCGAACTGGATCATCTCCTCGATCCGGTCGGCGGCCCAGATGCCGAACTCCTCGGCGGTCTGCCCCGTGAATCCCTGCTCGCCCGCGCGGTAGAAGTTGGTGTTGGGCACGCGGAACCCGCCCGGCGTCACGGGCTCGAACATCGCCTTCATCCCGGGCAGGCCCGTGATCGCCAGGGCGCCGTGCGGCGTGCCGTGGTACGCGATGAACCGCGAGATCACCTTGTGCTTGAGGGGCTTTCCCTGGAGCTTCCAGTACTGCTTGGCGAGCTTGAACGCCGTCTCGACGGCCTCGCCGCCGCCGGTCGAGAAGAAGACGTGGTTGAGGTCGCCGGGGGCGAGGTCGGCCAGCCGATCGGCCAGCTCGATCGCCGCGGGGTGCGCGTACGACCAGATCGGGAAGAAGGCGAGCTGCTCGGCCTGGCGGGCGGCCGTCTCGGCGAGCACCCTCCGGCCGTGGCCCGCGTTGACGACGAACAGACCGGACAGTCCGTCGATGTACTTCTTGCCCGCCGCATCCCAGATGTGGTGTCCCTCGCCGCGGACGATCACGGGAACGCCGCGCTCCATCGTCGACTGTCGTGAGAAGTGCATCCACAGGTGGTCCTTCGCCATCTGCTGGAGCTCTGCTTCGGTTCGCTGCGTCTGCGGCATCGCGTCCTCCTGGGCCGTCGTCTCGAACCTACTCGCGCGGCGTGGTCGTGCCGAAGCGGTGCGCCGCGAACCGCACGAAGTGCGCGGGCGGACGCTCCGGGCGAACAGTTCGTGCGGCAGGGGCCGGCCGCTCGCGGAGAGCGGGGCTGGCCGCTCGCGGAGAATGGAGGGATGACACGCACACACGTCCTCACTGGCGCGGGCTCCGGGATCGGCGCCGCGCTCGCGCGCCGTCTCGCCGGTCGCGGAGACCGGCTCGTGCTCGTGGCTCGCAACGCTGCGCGGGCCGCCGAGCTGGAAGCCGACCATCCCGGGAGCGCGACGGTCGTGGCCGACCTCGCCGCACCCGAATCGCTCGCCGCCGCCGTCGCCGCGGCCGACCTCCCCGGCGAGGTGGACTCCGTGGTCCACGCGGGAGGGATCGTGGAGCTCGGCGCGGTCGCCGATCTCGACGTGGGAGCGTGGACGCGACAGCTCACCGTGAACCTCGTGGCCGCCGCAGAGCTCACCCGCGTGCTGTTGCCGCGCCTGCGCGCCCGTCGCGGTCAGGTGGTGTTCATCAACTCGGGTGCCGGCCTCAGCGCCCACCCGCAGTGGACCGCCTACGCCGCCAGCAAGCACGGGCTCAAGGCGCTCGCCGACGGCCTGCGCGGCGAGGAAGCGCCCCACGGCGTCCGTGTGTCGAGCATCTACCCCGGCCGCACGGCCACCCCGATGCAGGAGGAGGTGCACCGGCAGGAGGGCGCCGCCTACGATCCGTCGCGCTTCATCGAGGTCGAGTCCGTCGTCGCGGCCGTTTTGGTCGCGTTGGATGCGACGCCCGACGCCGCCCTCACCGACATCACCGTCCGCCCCGGTCCGCGCTGACGCGTGCTCACCGAGGAGACGCTGCGGAAGGCGATCCGCGCGGCGGGGAGCGGGGACGTTGTCGAACTGAGGCCGCTCTCGGGCGGACTCGGTGCGGCCGCGTTGTGGCGGGTGGTGTGGCCGGACGGCCGCGCCTCCGTTGCCCGAGCGTTCCCCGAGGGGGCAGCAGATGCGGCCGAGCGGGAGCGACTCGCGATGGCCGCCGCGAGGGAGGGAGGCGTCCGGGTTCCCTCCGTCCAGGCCCAGCTCGACATCGGCGAGCGTCCCGTGCTGCTCATCGACCTCGTTCCGGGGTGGACGGTCTTCGACGCGGTACAGCATCGCCCCGGCGACGCCGTCCGGCTCGGACGGTCGATGGGCGAACAGTTGGCCGGGCTCCACGGAGTGCGCGCCCCGGCCCGGCTGGCCGATGACGGCTGGCTCGCGCTCGGCGGCGACGCGCTCGCGCCCCTCGCCCCCCTCTTGCGGCGCCTGCCCGCCCAGGACCGTCTCCTCCACCTGGACTACCACCCGCTCAACGTCCTCGCCCACGGCGAGGTCTCGGGAATCATCGACTGGGCGAACGCGCGGTCCGGCCCGCCGTTCCTCGATCTCGCGCGCAGCCACGCGATCATCCATGCGGCCCGAATCGCGGGGATCCTCCCCGCGGCGGAGTCGGAGCCCGACGCGATCGACGAGCTGCTGCGGGGCCTGCGCGACGGTCATGCCGCCACGTTCGGCCCCGACCCGTCGCCGGGGCTCTGCCGCGCGTGGGCGCTGGCGATGACGGTCGCCGACGTCGAGGGTCACATCGGGCGCCCCGGCTCCCCGTTCACGCCCGAGGTCGTGGGCCGGCTCGCCCGGGAGCGCGATGCCGCCATCGCGCGCGTGAGGGCGGGCGATATGTGACGGAGGCGTGCGCGGCCGCACAGGCGATGCCCGGGTGGCCCTCCCCGTCCCCTCCGCCCTCCTCGTTCCTCATCCCCTCCGGAGCGGGCCGAAAGCAGGCTGCAGTGGGTGCTGGGCCGCGCGAGCGGCCGCGGAGTCCGGTTGCGCCTGCTTTTGGTCACGGTCCACCGGCCGCCCGCTCCGCCGCCCCGTTCGCGTCCCCGTCCTCGCCGCCGCCGTAGGAGCGGGCCGAAAGCAGGCTGCGATGGGCGTTGGGCCGCGCGGGCGGTGGCGGAGTCCGATTGCGCCTGCTTTTGGTCACGGTCCACCGGAATCCCCGGACGTCGGCGGGCAACCGTGACACGGGCCCACGCATGCAATAGTGTCTCCCCTCAGAAACTGCGATCCCGCAGGACGATGCCGTCACGGGGGAGGAGACGCCCGGGTCGGGGTCTCGTCGTCGGACGGTCCAGGGGCGGCGCGGCTCGACGCGCCGGAGGGGGACGACATGAGCGACTTCGGCTCGACGACACCGATCCGATTGGAACGCAGCGACGGCAAGGGGCTCGCCGCCGGCACGCTGGGACTGTGGGGATCCACGGTGATCGGGCTGGCATCCACGGCGCCCGTCTACTCCCTGGTCGCCACGCTCGGCTGGGTCGTGGTCGCGGTCGGGGCCCAGGCGCCGATCGCATTCGTCATCGCGTTCGTGCCGATGCTGTTCATCGCTTTCGCCTACCGGGAGCTCAACAACGCGGTGCCCGACTGCGGCACGACCTTCACCTGGGGGACGAAGGCGTTCGGTCCATGGGTGGGGTGGATGGGCGGCTGGGGTGTCGCGGTGGCCGGGATGGTCGTGCTCGCCAATCTGGCCCAAATCGCCTCGATCTACTTCTGGGACCTGTTCGGGCTCAGCTTCGAGAACAACGACTGGCGCATCATCCTGGTCGCCGTCGCCTTCATCGCCGCGATGACCTACATCAGCTGGCGCGGCGTGGAGATCGGCGAGCGCATCCAGAACATCCTCCTCGGCGTGCAGTACGTCGCCCTGGGCATCTTCGTCATCGCCGCGCTCACGCAGTTCTTCACCGGGTCGGCGCCGAACCCGACGCCGTTCGACTGGGAGTGGATGAACCCGCTCGCCTTCACCGACTGGGGCGGGTTCACCGAGGCGATCCTGCTCGCGCTGTTCATCTACTGGGGCTGGGACACCTGCCTGGCGCTGAACGAAGAGACGAAGGACCCCAAGCGCATCCCGGGCCTGGCCGCCCTCCTCACGTGCGTGCTGCTGCTGGTCACCTACGTGTCGGTCACGATCGCCGCGATGATGTACGCGGGGCTCGGAGAGTCGGGCGTGGGCCTGGGCAACGAGAACAACGCGGACGACATCTTCATCGCCATCAAAGACGGTCTCCTCGGACCGTTCGGCTGGCTCCTCGTGGTCGCGGTGCTCATCTCGGCGGTCTCCTCCACCCAGACGACGATCCTGCCGACCGCGCGCGGCACCCTTGCGATGGGTGTGTACCGGGCGCTCCCCGCGCGGTTCAAGGACGTGCATCCGCGCTACAAGACGCCGTCCTTCTCGACGCTCGTCATGGGCGTCGTCGCTTCGCTCTACTACGTCGCCATGACGATGCTGAGCGACAACATCCTCCAGGACTCGATCCTGTCGCTGGGGCTGGCGATCGCCTTCTACTACGCCATCACCGGATACGCCTGCGTCTGGTACTTCCGACGGGAGCTGTTCACGTCGGCGCGCAACGTCGTCTATCGCCTCGTGCTGCCACTCCTCGGGGCCCTCATGCTCACCTACGCGTTCGTGCAGTCGGCGATCGACATGTGGGCGGTGGACTACGGCAGCACGGAGCTGCTGGGTATCGGCGGAACGTTCGTCGTCGGCATCGGCGCGCTGCTGGTGGGCGTCGTCCTGATGATCGTGTGGTTCCTGTTCCCGCGCGCGAAGCCGTTCTTCTCGGGCCGCAGTCTCAACCGGGACACCCCGGTGATGGTCCCCGAGGAACCCGAGGTGTACAGCCGCTCGATCGACGGCGGGATCTGAGACCTGTCGGCGCCCGTCGCGGGGCGTCGATCAGACGGTCAGGAGGGGGCTCGGCATCTCGCCAGCGCGTCCCCGTTGACGCGCGAGCGAGTATGAGCGCGTGCGCCCCCGAGCCCATCGCTGCGGGGTGCGTCGATGGTCGACGCGGCTCGCGGTGAGTGCCGCGGCACGCACCCGGGGCGTGCCGACCGAGGCCGGGAGACGGCGACGCGCTCCCCGCGCGATCGTGTCAGCGTGGCGGCGCGGTGCCGGAAGCTCCGCGGTGTCGGCCTCCGCGACCGGGGCGACGGCGGGGGCTGCACCCAGGCGCGCGATCGAGCGCTCGAGCAGGTGCACCCACGACAGCACCGACCCGAAAGCGAGCACTTCGAACGCGGCGAGGTTGATGATCCCGGTGACCATGAGGGCGATGCCGACCGACAGGAGCACGATGGCGACGATGGCCGAGCGGGTCAGGAAGCGGGGAAGCTCGGGAAGAGTGCGTCGGCTGAAGATCACGAGGCCGAGGAAGCTGAGCAGCACGCCGTTGGCGGCGCGGTCGTGGAGGAACTCGTTGAGCGTCAGGGGGATGATCCCGATCGTCGACAGGCTCGCCCCCAGGGCGATCAACAGCGGCGGCAGCATGCGCGCCGAGCGCGGGTCACGGATGCGGCCGGCGGCGAGCCCGGTCTCGAGGTGCACCGCCAAGGGCACGGAGGCGGCGGCGATCACTGCGCCGCTGAGGACGACGCCACCGTTGAAGGTGGCGCCGGAGAAGTTCGCGAACATGCCGAGGCGGCTGAAGTGCAGGTGCCACCAGATCGGGTCGGTGGTGGTGAGGGCAGCGATGAGGATACCGGTGCAGAGGATCACCGCCCCCCAGACGACGGTCGGCCGGGTGTTTCCGGCCATGGTGGAGAGCCGCTTCGCCTTCGGGGGCGACGCGAGGAGATCGGAGCTCGAAGACATTCGGGCCTCTTCGTTATGATCCGGGAGCGGTATCCCCAGCTGTTTACTTGACCGCCAGGTGCTGGACGGGCTCGGGTCTCCCCCCAGAGTCCGAGTGCTGCTGAAACGAATCTACGCAATTTAGCGATTCGAGTTTGTCCCCCGAATGGGGGACATGTATTGTGTCATCAGCACCAACCACCGGGGGGAGGTTGGTGAGCCAGGCGGATCCGGGGGGACTGGGGCCACAACGTCCCGTCTGGCAATCAATGACGAGAAAGGTTCCCCTCAGGAGCGGACATCAGCGATGGCTCCTGAGGGGAACCTGGATCGCAACGCCGAAGCCGTTTGGGGGAACGGCCGCAGGTGGAGCTGGGGGGCATCCGTGCGGGCGCACATGCGTTCCAATGCCAGACTACCTTGTTTACCTAGGAATTTCACCGTTCCAGCACCGAGTGACGCGGGTTCTCACCCGAGGGGCCCGCGTCAGCGATTCCAGGCGAAACAATGGTCGGCGTGACGGATGACGCTCCACCCCCTGCGGCGGGTCTCTTCGACGTGGTGCGCGCGCGACTGGCGGGCGCACCACGCGAGGCCCTCGGCGACTGGGCTACGGCCCGCAGGCTCCTGGGATTCGGGCGCGCCCCGCGCATCGTCGCGGTCGGCGAGGCCTGGCACCTGGGCATCTTCCTCGTCGCGGACGACGCGGTCTACGCCGTCGGGCAGGTTCTGCGCGCGCGGAGCGAGGCCGTCCGCGGATTCACGGCGGAATCCCAGCGGGACCGTGCCGCCCGGGCGGCCGCGGCGGCCCGCGGGGGGTTCGCCGACGGACAGATCGTCCATCTCGGCTGGCAGAGGCTCGACCTCGCCACGGTGGATGCCGGGGGAGTCTCCGGTCCGCTGACCGGCGATCCCGTTCACGGGCCGCTGGTGCGCTGGAGCGCCGCCGGCGCCACGCGTCCGCTCGCCGAGTACCTCGAGGACCAGCTCGGCCTGCTGCGCTAACTCCGCCCCGCCCCGCCCCTCTTCCGCCAGAGCACATGCTCTCATCCAACGCATACGTCGCGGGCGTGCGTAACGGGTGCGCTCGGGGAGAGCATGTGTTCTCGATGCCCGAGAGCGGGAAGAGGTGACGCGTCGCACGAAACCCGACCGGTGTCAACGGTCGAGGCCTGCGCATCGCGGTGTCTCTCCCGAGAAGTAGTGTGGGCTCCGGGAGGTTCACATGCAGGTATGGCCGGGGGCTCCGTATCCGCTGGGTGCCACATTCGATGGCAACGGCACCAACTTCGCACTGTTCAGTGAAGGGGCCGAGCGCGTCGAGCTCTGCCTGTTCGGCGACCGCGGCAAAGAGACCCGCGTCGAGCTCCGCGACGTCGATGCCTTCGTGTGGCACGCCTACCTCCCCACCATCCAGCCGGGTCAGCGCTACGGCTATCGCGTCTACGGGCCCGACGACCCCGCCAACGGCCTGCGGTTCAATCCTCGGAAGCTCCTCCTCGACCCCTACGCGAAGGCCGTCGAGGGGCAGATCGAGTGGGGGCAGCCCGTCTTCGGGTACACCTTCGGCGACCCCGATTCCCGCAACGACGAGGACTCCGCGGCCCACATGATGAAGGGCGTCGTCGTCAACCCGTACTTCGACTGGGCCGGCGATCGTCTCCCCAAGACGCCCTATGCGGAGAGCGTCATCTACGAGGCGCACGTGAAGGGCCTCACGCAGCGCCACCCCGACATTCCCGAGGAGATCCGCGGCACCTACAGCGCGATCGCCCACCCCGTGATCATCGAGCACCTGAAGAAGATCGGCGTCACGGCGATCGAGCTCATGCCGGTGCACCAGTTCGTCAACGACTCGACGCTCCAGGAGAAGGGGCTGTCCAACTACTGGGGCTACAACACGATCGCGTTCTTCGCTCCGCAGAACACCTACTCGGCCATGGGTCAGCGCGGTCAACAGGTGCAGGAGTTCAAGGGCATGGTCCGCGCGCTCCACGCCGCGGGCATCGAGGTCATCCTCGACGTGGTCTACAACCACACCGCCGAGGGCAACCACCTGGGGCCCACGCTGTCGATGAAGGGCATCGACAACCTCGCCTACTACCGGCTCGAATCCGACGACAAGCGGTACTACACCGACTACACCGGCACCGGGAACAGCCTGAACGTCGGGAACCCGCACACCCTGCAGCTGATCATGGACTCGTTGCGCTACTGGGTCCTGGAGATGCACGTCGACGGGTTCCGCTTCGACCTGGCGGCCACCCTCGCGCGGGAGTTCTACGAGGTCGACCGCCTCGCCGCCTTCTTCGAGCTCGTCCAGCAGGATCCGGTGGTCTCGCAGGTCAAGCTCATCGCCGAGCCGTGGGACATCGGGCCGGGCGGCTATCAGGTGGGCAACTTCCCGCCGCAGTGGACCGAGTGGAACGGCAAGTACCGCGACACGGTGCGCGACTTCTGGCGCGGGGAGCCCTCGACGCTCGGCGAATTCGCCTCGCGCCTCACGGGATCGGCCGACCTCTACGAGCACTCCGGCCGTCGCCCCGTGGCCTCGATCAACTTCGTGACCGCGCATGACGGCTTCACGCTCCGCGACCTCGTCTCGTACAACGAGAAGCACAACGATGCGAACGGTGAAGACGGCAACGACGGAGAGTCGCACAATAGGTCGTACAACCACGGGGTGGAAGGACCGACCGACGACCCCGAGATCCTCACGGTCCGGGCGCGGCAGCAACGGAACTTCCTGGCGACGCTCCTGCTCAGCCAGGGCGTGCCCATGATCGCCCACGGCGACGAGCTGGGCCGCACGCAGGGCGGCAACAACAACGGCTACGCCCAGGACAACGAAGTGACCTGGGTCGACTGGGGATCGGTCGACCAGCCGCTCGTCGAGTTCACCTCAGCCGTCACGCGGCTGCGACGCGAGCACCCGACCTTCCGGCGCAGCCGATTCTTCAACGGCCGCCCGGTCAAACGCGAAGAGGGATCTCCGATTCCCGACATCGCCTGGATCCGCCCCGACGGCACCGAGATGCAGCCCGAGGACTGGGACTCGGGGTTCGGGCGCGCGATCGGCGTCTTCCTCAACGGCGACGGCATCCGCGAGCGCGATCGCCGCGGGCAGGAGATCCACGACCGACACTTCTTCCTCCTGTTCAATGCGGGCGACGAGGGAGTGGACTTCACGATCCCGCGCGTGGAGGCGAGCCCGCAGTGGGACGTCGTCATCGACACATCGGGCGAGCGCGCCGATTCGCCGCCCCTCAACGCGGGAGACGTCATCGCCCTGCCGGCCCGTTCGCTCTTCGTGCTCTGCGATCACGAGACGGTCGAGCCGGAGGTCGACCACTCCGTCGCCGCATCGCTCGCCGCCCGCACCGCCCCGATCGACACGATCCCCGGTCCGGCGCCCCAGGCCGAGCTCTCTCACTGAGACCAAGAGTGCCCATGACCGACCGAGCGGCTTCCGCGGCGACGACGAGCACCGTTGCGGCCGCGCGCACGCCGCGGTCGACGTATCGGCTGCAGATCACCGGGTCGTTCGACCTCGACGAGGCCACCCGGCTCGTGCCGTACCTGGCGCGCCTGGGCGTGGACACCGTCTACCTGTCGCCGATCCTGCAGGCCTCGCGCGGCTCGGAGCACGGCTACGACGTCGTCGACCCGACGCGTGTCGACGACGCCCGCGGCGGCCCGGAGGCACTGGCTCGTCTGGCGGTGGCGGCGCACGAAGCGGGGCTGGGCGTGCTCGTCGACATCGTCCCGAACCACCAGGGCGTCGGCGACCCGATGCAGAACCCGTGGTGGGCGGCGGTGCTGCGTGAAGGGCGGACGTCGCCTCACGCGTCGGCGTTCGACATCGACTGGGAGGTGGGCGACGGCCGCGTCTGGCTGCCCGTCCTCGGCAGCGCGGTCGACGATGTGGTGGCCCGCGGCGAACTCCGCGTCTCCCCCGAGGGGGTCGGGGAGGAAGCGCCCTTCGGTCACGCCCGGTACTTCGATCTCGTCCTTCCGCTGGCCGCGGGCACGGCCCCCGCCGCACCGACGAGCGACCCCGACACGGTGCTCCGCGTGCTCGACCAGCAGCACTGGCGGCTCGCGTCGTGGCGAGACGAGGCCGCCGTCCTGAACTACCGGCGGTTCTTCACGATCACCTCCCTCGCGGGGGTCCGCGTGGAGGATGCGGACGTCTTCGCCGCGAGCCATGCCGAGGTGCTGCGCTGGTTCCGGGAGGGGCTCGTCGACGGGCTCCGCATCGATCACCCCGACGGGCTCGCCGACCCCGGACGCTACCTCGACGACCTCGCCGCCGCGGTGTCGGCCGCCACCGGCGCCGCGCCGTTCGTCGCCGTGGAGAAGATCCTGGAGTACGGCGAGACGCTGCCCTCGTGGTGGGCCACCGACGGCACCACCGGCTACGACGCGATGGCGGAGATCGATCGGGTACTCATCGACGCCGGCGGCGAGGCGGGATTGACCGCCCTCGACGACCGGCTGCGCGCGGCGACGGGCCTCCCGCCCGCATCGCCCTGGCCGGAGATGATCGCCGAGACCAAGCGTGTCGTCGCGGAGACGTCGCAAGCGGCCGAGGTGGCGCGGCTCGTGCGGTGCGCGCCGACGCGGCTGCGCGATGCCGTCAGCGACGAGGAACTGCGGTCCGGGCTCGTCGCGCTGCTGGCTGCCTTCCCGGTGTACCGGTCGTACCTTCCCGCGGGCGGCGAGCACGTGCGTCACGCCGCCGACGAGGCGGTCTCGCGTCATCCGGAGCACGCTGCGGCGATCGCGGCGATCGCGGCAGCGCTCCTCGACCCGGGCCTGGAGTTCTCGCGACGATTCATGCAGACGACGGGGCCGGTCATGGCCAAGGGCGTGGAGGACGCGGCGTTCTACCGGTATACGCGGCTGGGCACGCTGACCGAGGTGGGAGGCGACCCCTCGCAGTTCGCACTCGGTGTGGACGAGTTCCACGACGCCGCGCAGCGTCGCCAGTCGGCGTGGCCGACCGCGATGACGGCCCTGACGACGCACGACACCAAGCGCAGCGAAGACGTTCGCGCCCGGCTCTCGGTGCTGGCGGAGATCCCCGAGCGATGGTCGGATGTTCTCGGCCGGCTGCGGGAGATCGCCTCGACGGGCCACGGTCCGTTCGACAACCTCGTCTGGCAGGCGATCGTGGGAGCCTGGCCGGCGTCGGAGGAACGGCTCCGGGCCTACGCGGTGAAGGCCGCGCGCGAGTCGGCCGAGCGCACGTCATGGGCCGACCCGGACGACGCGTTCGAGGCGCGGATCGACGCCCTCGTCGCCGCCGCACACGGGCAGGCGGCCCCCGTGGTCGACGAGGTCGTCGCCGCGATCCAGGCGGCAGGCCGATCGAACGCGCTCGCCGCCAAGCTCCTGCAACTGGCGGGGCCGGGCGTGCCCGACGTCTACCAGGGCACGGAACTGTGGGACCTCTCGCTCGTCGACCCCGACAACCGTCGCCCCGTCGACTATGCGGTGCGTGCCGGGGTGCTCGACGACCTCGATCGGGGAGAGCTCCCCCCGATCGACGACTCGGGCGCGGCGAAAGCACTCGTGGTCTCTCGCGCGCTGCGCCTGCGGCGCGACCGGGCCGACCTCTTCCACCGGTACGCCCCGCTTCCCGCGGTCGGCGCCGCGGCGTCCCACGTGATCGCGTTCGACCGCGGTGGCGCGATCGCCGCGGTGACCCGTCTGCCGATGGGCCTGACGGCGCGGGGCGGGTGGGGCGACACGGTCGTGATGCTGCCGAGCGGGCGGTGGACCGATGCGCTCACCGGTGCGGAGCACGACGGCGGAGCGGTACCGGCGGGCGAGCTGTTCGCGCGGTACCCGGTGACCCTCCTGACGCGCGAATGATGCCGGATCGGCCCGCGCCGCGGGCCGTTTCTGACGCTGTGTGACGCCTCCCCCCGCCGATATGTGACGCCGTCCTACGTCACATGACGTTCCGGGACGCTCCGTGACGTCCGCGGTGGTGGGCGCGGCGCGAGCCGTGATGGGCTGTGGATCGCCTCACCGCACACCCTCCCTTCTCACCCGTCCTCCCGGCCCGCCTTCGCGGGTCTCGGGAGCAGCCAGGAGACGCCATGTCCCGAATCACCCGAGTGGTCCTCACCGTCGCCGCGACCGCGGCCGTCGCCGCCCTCATCGCCGGATGCGCCTCGGGCGCCCCGGAGGCCTCGCCTTCGGGAGCCGCGGGAGAGCCGCAGACCGGCGGCACCCTCACCTACCTCGAGCCGCAGGCCTGGTCGACGCTGTACCCGCCGTCGGCCGGCTTTTACCCCAACGGCGGCATCGTCAACAACATCACCGACCGGCTGCTGTACCAGAACCCCGAGACCCTCGAGCTGGAGCCGTGGATCGCCACCGCGTACGAGGTGAACGACGACGCGACCGAGTACACCTTCACGATCCGCGACGACGTCACCTACTCCGACGGCTCTCCGCTCACGCCGGAGAACGTCGTGAAGAACATCGACCTCTACGGCAAGGGCGACACCGATCGCGCGCTCCCGGTGTCGGAGGCGATCAACAACTACGACCACGGCGAGGTCACCGGCGACGACACCGTGGTGTTCCACTTCACCGCGCCCTCGCCCGGCTTCGCACAAGCCGTCTCGACGATCAACTCGGGCCTCCTCTCCGATGCCACGCTCGACCGCACGAGCGAGCAGTTCGGCCCCGGCAACGCCGACGAGATCATCGGCAGCGGGCCCTTCGTCGTCGCCTCCGAGGAGATCGGCACCTCCACCGGGCTCACCGCCCGGAAGGAATACGACTGGGCTCCGCCTTCGCTCGAGCACCAGGGGGCGGCGTACCTCGCCGGCATCGACTACGTCGTCGCGGCGGAGGACAGCGTCCGGGTCGGCACCGTCGTGTCGGGCCAGGCGGACATCGCGCGCTCGATCGAAGCCCCCGACGAGGCACAGTTCGCCGCGAACGGCCTCTCCCTGCACGCCGCCGCGACCAACGGGGTGAACAACGGATTGAGCTTCCGGTTCCGCGAGCCGCGCCTGTCCGACGTCCGGGTGCGCCAAGCCCTCATCGCCGGGATCGATCGGAAGCAGATCGTCGAGACGCTGTTCACCGACAACTATCCGCTGGCCACCGGTGCCCTCGCCCAGACTGCGCTCGGCTACCTCGACACATCGGAGTACTACGCCTACGACCCCGACAAGGCGGCGCGCCTGCTCGACGAAGCGGGCTGGACGGTGGGCGCCGACGGCGTGCGGGTGAAGGACGGCGAGAAGCTCACGCTCGCCTTCAACGAAGCCCTTCCCCAGCCCCGCTCGAAGGAGGTCGTGACCCTCATCCAGGAGCAGCTGGCAAAGCTCGGCATCACCGTGACGCTCTTCCCCGGTGACCAGGCGGCGCAGACGGCCGCCTCGCTCGACCAGAGCACGATCCAGGTGTACCACTCGATGGTCGGACGCGCGGACTTCGACGTCCTCAAGTCGCAGTACTTCTCCAAGAACCGCAACACGCTGCTGAACCTCGACCCCGAGGACGGCACGGTCGGCGACGAGGAGCTGGACGCGCTGCTGAGCGACATCGCGTCGGAGCCCACGACGCCGGAGCGGCAGGCGGCTTCGGAGGCAGCGCAGAAGCACCTGGCCGAGAACGCCTACATCCTCCCGATCTTCGAGGAGCCGCAGGTGTTCGGTCTCACGGCGAAGGTGCACGGGTTCGCCACGGAATCGGTGGGACGCCCCTCGTTCTACTCGACCTGGCTCTCCGACTGACGTCCGTCCGCTCGAGGTCCCTGTCCCGCCCGTCCGCCCTCCTGGAGGCACCATGTCGTACGTGCTGCGCCGACTCGGTCAGGCCGTGCTCGTGCTCGCCCTCGCCTACACGGCTGCCTACCTCCTGCTGGCGGCCCTCCCGGGCGACGCGGTCCTCGCGCGATACGCCAGTCCGGAACTGGGGCTCACGCCCGACCAGATCCAGGAGATCCGTGAGCGGCTCGGCGCGGACCAGCCCCTGCTCCTCCAGTACCTCACGTCGGCCGCGGCGTTCCTGCGCGGCGACTTCGGCTACTCGGTGGCCACCGGAGCCTCCGTGTCGGACCTCCTGGGCGCGGCTCTCCCGGCGACACTGGTGCTGGCGGTGACGGGGCTGACGGTCGCCGTGGTGCTGGCCGTCACGGTGGCCTTCACCGCCACATACGGGAGGGGGAGGTGGCTGCGCCGACTCTTCCGGGGGGTGCCGCCGGTGCTCGTCTCGCTCCCGGTGTTCTGGATCGGGATCGTCCTCATCCAGGTGTTCTCCTTCCAGCTGGGACTCGTGCCGGTGATCGGCGCCGACCCCGTGCAGGCGCTCATCCTGCCCGTCGTCACGCTGTCGGTGCCGATCGCCGCTCCGCTCGCGCAGGTCCTGATCCGCAGCATCGACGAGGTTCGGGCCCTGCCCTTCGTGACGGTGGTGCGGGCGCGGGGCGCGAGCACGTCGTGGCTCCTCTGGCGGAACGTCGCGCGCAACGCGCTCCTTCCGACCCTGACGATGGCGGGCCTCCTGTTCGGCGAGCTCGTCGGCGGAGCGGTGGTCACCGAGACGGTCTTCGGCCGGGCCGGCATCGGCCAGTTGACCGCGCAGGCCGTCGCCAACCGCGACACCCCCGTGCTCTTGGCCGTCGTCGTCATCTCCACCGTCGCCTTCGTCGCGATCAACCTGGTGGTCGACCTCCTCTATCCGGTGCTCGATGCCCGCCTCCGGCGTGCGCGGTCCCGCGCGCTCCGTGCCGCCGATGCGACCGGCACGGTGGCCGAGGTCGCCCCGACACCGTCCGCCTCCGTCGAGGGAGCACGCCGATGACCGCCGCATCCTCCCTGACCTCCCCGCCTCGCACGCCCGGTGGTCCGGCGCGCCGCGGCGTTCTCGCTCCGCGGGTGGGCATCGTCGTGCCGATCATCGTGCTCGTCGTCGCGATCCTCTGGGCGATCGCGCCCGGCCTCTTCACGGGCCAGAACCCGACGGCCACCGTGGCGCCCGCGCTCCAGGCGCCGAGCCTCGAGCACTGGTTCGGCACCGACGCCACCGGCCGCGACGTCTTCGCCCGTGTCGTCCACGGCGCGTCGGCCTCGATCGTCGGCGCCTTCGTCGCCGTGCTGGTGGGTCTCGTCGTCGGAACCGCGGCGGGGATCACCGCCGGTGCCGTGGGGGGAGTCGTCGACGAGATCCTCATGCGCGCCGTCGACGTGCTGCTCGCGATCCCCGCGCTCCTACTGTCCCTGAGCGTCGTCATCCTCCTCGGCTTCGGCACCACGAGCGCGGCGGTCGCCGTCGGCGTCACCTCGATCGCCGTGTTCGCGCGTCTGGCGCGGTCGCGCGTGGTGAGCGTGCGGGTCAGCGAGTACGTCGAGGCGGCCTACGGGTCGGGCGGAACGTTCCTCGGCGTGCTGTGGCGTCACATCCTTCCCAACTCCCTCACGCCCGTCATCGCGCTCGCCGCGCTGCAGTTCGGCTCCGCGATCCTGCAGATCTCCACGCTCGGCTTCCTGGGGTACGGCGCGCCGCCCCCCACCCCGGAGTGGGGCCTCCTGATCGCCGAGGGCCGCAACTACGTGGCGACGGCGTGGTGGCTGACGGTGCTCCCCGGCCTCGTCGTGGTCGCCGTGGTCCTGGCGACCAATCGTCTCAGTCAAGCCATTCGGGGAGGGGAGGAGCAGTGAGCGGTCAGCCGTTGCTCAGCGTGTCAGACCTGGCGGTCCAGTACCGCACCCGTCACGGTCTCGTCGCCGCCGTCCGCGACGTCTCGCTGGAGGTGCAGGCGGGCGAGGTCACGGCCCTGGTCGGCGAGTCCGGTTCGGGAAAGTCGACCGTGGCGCAGTCGGTGATCGGCCTCCTCCCCGGCAACGGCCGGATCACCGGGGGGAGCATCCGGTTCGACGAGCGGCGCGAGGGCGCCACCGAGCTGGTCGGCCTCTCGGAGCGGAGGTGGCGGCGGCTGCGCGGGCGGTGCATCGCGCTCGTGCCGCAGGATCCCGGCAACTCCCTCAACCCCGTCCGCACGATCGGATGGAGCGTGGGCGAGGCGTTGCGCATCCACGGATGGCGCAGTGACGCCCGCATCCGTTCCCGCGTGCTCGAGCTGCTGGACCACGTCGGGATCGAGGATCCCGACACGCGGGCGCGCCAGTATCCGCACGAGCTGTCCGGTGGCATGCGCCAGCGCGTGCTCATCGCGGCGGCGATCGCCCTGGAGCCCGAGCTGATCGTCGCCGACGAGCCGACCAGCGCGCTCGACGTCACGGTCCAGAAGACGGTCCTCGACCTCCTGGACGACCTGCGGGCGGAGTCGGGCACCGGGATCCTCTTCATCACCCACGATCTCGCCGTCGCGGCCGACCGCTCCCACCAGATCGTGGTGATGCAGGGCGGGCGGGTGCAGGAGGCGGGCCCGTCTGCGGCGGTGCTGGCCGCCCCCGCCGCTGCGTACACCCGCACGCTCCTCGCCGACGCCCCTTCGCTGGCCCGCGTGGTCGACCGGCCGCGCAGGGAGGCCTCCTCCGCGGCGGGAGACGCGACGATGGGCACGCGGCCGCTGGTCGAGGTGTCGGGTCTCCGGCAGGAGTTCGGTCGGCCCGGCGGTGCGCCGCTCGTGGCCGTCGACGACGTCTCGTTCTCGGTGCCGCGCGGCACCACCCACGCCCTCGTGGGCGAATCGGGGTCGGGGAAGACGACCACCGGTCGTGCCATCGCCGGCTTCGCTCGCCCGACGGCCGGATCGATCCGCGTCGGAGAGGTCGAGGTGACCGCGCTGCGCTCGCGCCGCGAGTTCCACCGCACCACGCAGCTCGTCTATCAGAACCCGTACGCCTCGCTGGACCCGCGCCAGAGCGTGGGGCGGATCCTGGCCGAGCCCGTGCGCAACTTCGGCATCGGCACCCGGGCGGAGCTTCGCAACCGGGTGCTCCGCCATCTCGACCTCGTCGCCCTCGCGCCCGAGATCGCCGCGCGTCACCCGCACGAGCTGTCCGGTGGGCAGCGGCAGCGCGTCGCGATCGCGCGGGCCCTCATCGTCGATCCGGAGCTCGTCGTGCTCGACGAGGCCGTGTCGGCCCTCGACGTCACCGTGCAGGCGCAGATCCTCCGGCTGCTCGCACGCCTCCAGGACGAACTGGGACTGACGTACGTGTTCATCTCCCACGACCTCGCCGTCGTCCGGCAGATCGCCGACACGGTCTCGGTGATGCGGCGGGGGCGCCAGGTCGAGCACGGCGCCGTCGACGACGTCTTCGCCAGGCCGCAGCACGAGTACACGCGGCAGCTGCTCGCCGCGATCCCCGGGGCGGACGCGCGGCGCGCCGTCCCCGATCCCCAGAGAGAGGTCTCCGTATGACCGGCCCCCGTCTCGGCTTCTTCACGCGCTTGCTGGAAGAGGCCCCCGCCCGCGACCGCTACCGCTTCGCTCTGGAGCAGATCGCCCACGCGGAACGCGCGGGATTCGCCTCCGCGTGGGTCGCGCAGCATCACTTCGGGGAGGACGAAGGCGGGCTCCCCTCGCCGTTCGTGCTGCTGGCCGCCGCCGCCGAGCGGACGTCGCGGATCGCCCTGGCGACCGGAGTGGTGACCCTCCCCATCGACGACCCGGTGCGCGCGGCCGAGGACGCTGCCGTGCTCGACCAGCTCAGCGGCGGTCGGGTGCAGCTCGGTGTGGCCTCGGGGGGTACGCCGTCCTCGTTCGCGGCGTTCGGGCAGGACGCGTCGCGCCGCCGCGAGGTGTTCGCGGAGCACTTGGAGGTCTTCGTCGACGCGCTCGCAGGCCGCGGGGTGCGCGGCACCGCGTCGCAGATCTATCCCGCCGCGGGCGATCTCGTCGACCGGATCTGGCAGGCCACCTTCTCGGTCGACGGCGGACGCCGGGCGGGGGAGCGCGGCGACGGTCTCCTGCTCTCGCGGACGCAGCCTCGCGAGCCCGGCGCGCCCGACGCGCCGCTCCACGACCTCCAGCTCCCCGTCGTCGAGGCCTATCGCGCGGCGCTTCCCGAGGGAGCGCCGGTGCGCGTCCTGGCCTCGCGGACGGCGCTCGTCGTCGACCCCGAAGACCGCACCCGCGCCCTCGAACTCGCCGAGCCCGGGTTGCGCCGACTCGCGGAGACGATGTTCGGGATCGACACGACGGACGTCGGGATCGACGAGCTCGTGCGCGTGACCGACACCCACGTCGGCACGGTCGACGAGGTGGTCGCCTCCCTCGGCGCCGACCGGACGCTGGAGGCGGCCACCGACGTGTCCTTCCAGGTCCACTCGATCGCGGCGACGCACGAGCTCACCCTGCGCTCGCTCGAGCTCCTGGCCGACGAAGTGGCGCCGAGGCTCTCGTTCGCCACCGGAGCCGCCGCCGCTGACGACCTCCACCAGGCGCATCGCGCCCTCGCCACGACCTCGAGAGGACTCTCATGAGCCACCCCGACGCCGACGTCATCGACCTCCTTGCCGGGATCCGTCCCGGCGACCCGCTCGACACCGTGCGCTCCCGTCGCAGCCAGGCCCGCGAGAACGCGCAGCGCAGCTTCCAGGCCCTCCTCGAGCCCGAGCACCCCGGCGGGTTCCCACTGGCGGAGCGCTACGCGGTCGCCGCCTTCGTCGCCGGCCTGCACGGCTTCGACGCGGCCACCGACTTCTATCACGACCTCCTCGGCGACGAGGCCCCGCAGTGGCGAGAACCGATCGCCGCGGCGGCGAAGGACGGCGCCGCGCGAGGCCCGTACGGCGGCTATCGCGAGCCGGGGCTGCAGGCCGAGGGGCGCGACGGCCTCCGCTGGCAGCCGGGCGCGGCGGTGGCGGGGGCACTCGGCGGCCACCTCGCCGCGGCGCTGACCCATGCGCACCTCCTCGTCTTCCGGCCCCGTGAGGCCCGGCCGGGCGCCCTCCGGGCCCTCGTCGCGGCGGGGTGGTCGGCCGATGCGATCGTGACGCTCTCGCAGCTGGTCGCCTTCCTCTCCTTCCAGCTCCGGTTCGCCTGGGGTCTGCGCGTGCTCGCCGCGAACCCCGCCTCCCCGTCCGCCGCCTCCGCTGTCGAAGGAGCCCTCCGATGACCGACCTCGTCACTGACTACCCCGCCCTTGCCCGGCCCGACGCGTTCACGCAGCGCGGTCTCGGGTGGGTGCCGTGGCTGGCTCCGGTCGCCGAAGACGCCCTCAGCGACCTCCAGCGCGACGCGCTCATCGAGCCGGCGCGTGCGGGCATGCCGTACTTCCGTCTGCTCGCGCGCGACCCCGCCGCGCTGAAGGCCCGGACGCTCACCGACCTGGACATCTTCGCCAACACCTCCAGCGGGATCGGACGCGCCGAGCGGGAGCTCGCCGCCGCGGCCACCTCCCGCCGCAACGGCTGCGTCTTCTGCGCCTCCGTGCACGCCGCGGCCGCCACACGCGAGTCGGGCCGTGAGGACGACGTCCAGCGTCTCCTCGACGCGGGCACCGACACCGACCTCGGCGACGAGCGCTGGAACGCGATCGTCGCGGTCTCGGTCGCCCTCACCGACACTCCGCTGGGCCTCGGCCCCGACGACATCGCGCGCCTGCGGGCCGCCGATCTCGACGACGACGACATCGTCGACATCCTGGGCGCCGCCTCCTTCTTCCACTGGGCGAACCGGCTCATGCTCTCGCTCGGCGAACCCGAAGTCCCCACTCGTCAGCGAGGTGCCTCATGACCATCCCCACCCTCCTCGACCACGTCGTCATTGCCGGACCGCACCTGGCAGGCCTTGTCGACTGGTTCGCCGAGCGCACCGGCGTCGTCGCCGCCCCCGGAGGGGCGCACCCGACCGGCACGGCCAACGCGCTCGTGGCGCTCACCGTCGACGGCCGGCGCGGGCCGCAGTACATCGAGCTGATCGGGCCCGACCCGGCGCGAGACGGCGACGAGCTGCCGGAGACCTTCGGGATCGCCACCCTCACCGAACCGCGCGTGCAGGCCTACGCGGTCCATCCCGCCGACATCGAGGCGACCGTCGCGCACGCCCGCGCCCACGGCTACGACCCGGGCGAGGTGAGCGACCTCTCGCGGCGCACCCCCGACGGCACGCTCTTGGAGTGGCGCCTGACGCGCGGGGAGGGACGGCGGCTGGATGTCCCCTTCCTCATCGACTGGGGATCCACCCCGCAGCCGGGCCTCAGCGACATCCCGTCGATCGAGCTCGTCTCCTTCACCCGCCGGGAACCCGATCCGGAGCCGGTGCGCGAGATCCTCGCCGCTCTCGGGCTCGGAGACGGCGTCGCCGACGTGGAGCCCGCTGACGCGGCCGGGTTCCGGCTGGAGCTCCGGCGTGCCGACGGGCGGATCGTCGAGCTGTGAGCGAGACGCGCTCGCCGGTCACGGCCGCCGTCGACACGCTCCGTCCCGAGCTGTCGTCGCTGGTGAGGGCCCTGTACGAGAACCCCGAAGTCGGCTTCGAGGAACGGGCGTCCGCAGCGAGGATCGCGGAAACGCTCGCCGGTCACGGCTTCGAGGCCGAGACGGGCGCGTACGGACTGGAGACGGCGCTGCGCACGACGACGGGTGCCCCGGACGGCCCGCACTTCGCCGTGATCGCCGAGTATGACGCGCTGCCGGGCATCGGGCACGCGTGCGGGCACAACGCGATCGCGGCCATCGCCGTCGGAGCGTTCCTCGCCGCCGCCCCGCTCGTCGCCGCGGCAGGGGGTCGGCTGTCGCTCATCGGCACGCCCGCCGAGGAGAACGGCGGTGGCAAGGAGCTGATCATCCGGGCGGGAGGCTTCGACGACGTGGACGCCGCCGGAATGGTCCATCCCGGCAGCGGTTCGGGCACGACGTCGGTCCTCGGCCAGCGGACGACCGGGGTGCGCCGCATCGCCGTGACGTACCACGGACGCGCCAGTCACGCGGCAGGAGCGCCCTGGCTCGGGCGCAATGCGCTCGACGGCGCCGTGACGGCCTATCAGGGGGTGGCGCAGTTGCGCCAGCACATCCTCCCGACCGACCGCATCCACGGCATCATCACCGACGGCGGCGCCGCACCCAACATCGTGCCGGAACGTGCGTCGGCTCTGTTCTACGTGCGGTCTGCCGAGATCGACAGTCTGCGCGACCTCACCGACAGGGTCGTCGCGGTGCTCGAGGGCGCGGCGCTCGTCTCGGGCACCCGGGCGGAGATCCAGGTGGACCCGGTGCCGCCGTACCTGCCGCTGCAGACGAACGTTGCCCTCACCCGGCGCTGGGCCGCTGCCGTCGCCGGCCACGGCATCGCCGTCCCCGACCCGCCCGCCGCGGTTCCGCAGGGCGGCCCCTCCACCGACATGGGCAACGTCAGCCGCGTCGTGCCGTCGATCCATCCCTCGATCGGGCTCGGCGGACCCGACGATGTCTTCCCGCACCACGCGGACTTCGCGCACGTGACCGTCCAGCCCGCAGCGATCGAGGCGGTCGTGGCCGCGGCGGCCGCGCTGGCCCAGACCGCCGTCGACTTCGTGACCGACCCGGGCCTGCGCGCCGAGGTGGCTGCGGAGTTCGCCGCCGCGGGTGGCCGATATCGCTGGGAGGACTGACCCCGCAACCCCGTGCCCTCCGTTCGGGGCGCCGGGGCAGGATGGATCCATGACGATTGAGGTGTGGGCTCCCCGGGCCGAACGAGTGCGACTGCGGCGACCGGGGGCACCCGACGTCGAGCTGGCTCACGATGCCGGCTGGTGGCGGGGCGACGTCGTCCTTGCGTCGGGCGACGAGTACGGCTTCGTCCTGGGAGACTCCGACGACCTGCGCCCCGATCCGCGCTCGCGGCGTCAACCTCACGGGGTCCACGGCC
The DNA here is from genome assembly GCF_001620065.1 of Microbacterium sp. TNHR37B. Lineage (GTDB taxonomy): Bacteria > Actinomycetota > Actinomycetes > Actinomycetales > Microbacteriaceae > Microbacterium. The sequence goes on along the minus strand of NZ_LQGV01000003.1, from coordinate 541,723 downwards.
CATCCGCCTGGGTCGATCTCGACGCGTTTCCCTGGACCGACGCGGCGTGGACCGGTCGCCCCCTCGCCGGCGGACTGATCTACGAGCTCCACGTCGGCACGTTCACCCCCGAGGGAACGCTCGATGCCGCCGCGACGCGGCTCGACCACCTCACCGACCTCGGCGTCACGCACGTCGAGCTCCTGCCGGTGAACGGCTTCAACGGCACCCACAACTGGGGCTACGACGGGGTGCTCTGGTACACGGTGCAGGAGGAGTACGGCGGACCTTCGGCCTACCAGCGCTTCGTCGACGCCGCTCACGCCGCCGGTATCGCGGTGCTGCAGGACGTCGTCTACAACCATCTCGGGCCGAGCGGCAACTACCTGCCGGAATTCGGCCCGTATCTGCGCGACGGCCAGAGCACCACGTGGGGGTCGAGCATCGATCTCGATCAGCCCGAGGTGCGCGCCTACATCCTCGAGAACGCCCTGTCGTGGATGCGCGACTTCCACGTCGACGGTCTGCGGCTGGACGCCGTCCACGCGCTCCACGAGTCGCCGGACAGTCCCGTCCACATCCTCCGGGAGCTGTCGGAGCGCACCGACGCCCTGAGCGCACACCTCGGCCGTCCCCTGACGCTCATCGCCGAGAGCGACCTCAACGACCCGGTCATGATCCTGCCGCGGGAATCGGGAGGACACGGCCTGACGGCGCAGTGGTCGGACGACTGGCACCACGCGGTGCACGTCGCCCTCACGGGGGAGACGGACGGCTACTACGCCGACTTCGCGGCGCTGGACGCGGTGCCGAAGACCTGGTCGCAGGGCTTCTTCCACGACGGCACCCTGTCCTCGTTCCGGGGCCGCCCCCACGGCGCCCCGATCCCCGACGACGTCCCCTCCTCGCGCCTGGTGACCTTCGCGCAGGATCACGACCAGATCGGGAACCGTGCCGCGGGCGACCGCCTGTCGGCGACCCTCTCGACCGATCGACTGGCCGTCGCCGCGGTCCTCACCCTCACCGCTCCCGGCACGCCGATGCTGTTCATGGGAGAGGAATGGGGCGCCTCCACCCCGTGGCAGTTCTTCACGTCGCATCCCGAGCCCGACCTGGCGGAGGCGACCGCCCGGGGGCGCAAGGCCGAGTTCGCGCAGATGGGGTGGGACGAATCGCTCGTCCCCGATCCGAACGATCCGGCGACGTTCGAGCGCTCGCGGCTGGACTGGTCCGAGCGCGACGACGGAGACCACGCCCGCCTTCTCGACCTCTACCGCTGGCTCGCGAGCCTGCGCCGCGCCGTCCCCGATCTCACCGATCCCCGGCGGCACGCCCGCGGTGCGACGAGTGCCGAGGCGATCGGGGGCCGGGTTTACGAACTCGAGCGGGGGAGTGCGCGGGTACTCGTCAACCTGTCGGAGGTCCCGTGGCCCGTACCCCGGCGCGCGGGGGAAGGCGTGTGGCTCGCCACGCGCGAGGTCGAGCAGGACGGAGACACCCTGATCGTCCCCGTCGAGGCGGCCGTCCTCGCGGGACCGTCCTCCGCTGTCAAGGCTCTGTCGGCGGAGGCGACCGCGCGTTAGCGTCGGGGGCATGACGCCCTCCTCCGACACGGCTTCCCCCTCCGACCTCGTCCGCCAGATCGGGGTGATCTCGGCCACGTGCTTCATGATCGTCGCCGCGATGGTCGGCACGGGGCTGTTCGGCGGCACGAACGTTCGCGACCTGCAGGGCGGCGCCCTCGATGCCGACGCGACGGTGCTCGCTCCCGACCGCCCCGCCTTCGGCATCTGGACCGTCATCTACCTGCTGATGATCGGCTACACGGTCTGGCAGGCCCTTCCCGGCCAACGCGCGCGCGAGCGGCAACGGGCGGCCGGCTGGTGGGTCGCCGCATCCGCCGTGCTCAATGGCGGCTGGCTGCTGGCGTCGCAGTTCCTCAACCTCGTGGCCACCGTCGTCGCGATCATCCTTCTTCTCGTCGTGCTCGGCGCCACGCTCCGAGTGCTCTCGCGGCACCGCCCCGACTCCCTGGTCGACGTCGTGCTCCTGGACGGAACGGTCGGGCTGCACCTCGGATGGGTGTCGCTGGCGACCGTCGCGAACATCACGGCCTGGCTCACCACCGAGGTCGCACCGCCCTCCTGGGCGGCTTATCAGGACGGCGCGGGCATCGCGGTGCTCGTCGTCGTCGCCCTCGTCGGCCTCGCTCTGGCGTGGCGGACCGGGGGACGCATCGCACCGGCGCTGGCCATGGCGTGGGGACTCGTGTGGATCGGGGTGGCCCGGACGACGGGCGAGCCGGCGTCGAATGCCGTCGGGATCACGGCGTTCGTCGTGGCGGCCGTCGTGCTGATCGCCGCCGTGGCGGCACGGCTCTCGTCGCGGGGCCGGTCAGCCGTTCCGCGGTGAGTCGTCCGCGATCGGCCGCAGCACCCGGCACGGGTTTCCCACCGCGACGACCCCCGCAGGGATGTCACGGGTGACCACCGAGCCGGCGCCGATGATCGCGTCGTCGCCGATCGTCACTCCCGGGGTGATCGTGACCGAACCGCCCAGCCACACGTCGTCGCCGATCGTGACGGCGCTCGCGCGCTCCCACCCGGCGCGCCGGCGCTCGCGATCCTCCGCGTGGTTCGGCGTGTAGATGCTGCAGCGCGGTCCGATGAGACAGTCGCGCCCGATCGTCACGTACCCGCCGCCGACGATGAGGAAGTCCTTGTTGAGGAACGTCCCGTCGCCGATCGTCAGGCCCACGCCGTAGTCGAGGTTGATCGGTGGCCGGAAGTCGATGCCGGTGCCTGCCCCCGGGATCAGCTCATGGAAGAGCCGCATCGCCTCGCCGGGGTCGTCGAAGTACACGCGGTTGATCCGTGCGCAGACCGACTGCGCCTCCCAGGTGAGGTCGGGGAGCTTCGCCGAGGTGCGGTACTGGATCCATTCCTCGGCGAACAGGGCGCGGACATCGTCGTGCTCCCGGATGAGGCGCGCCAACCGGTCGCTGACCGCCACCGCTTCACTCATCGCACGATCTCGACGTCGACGATCCGGGCATCGGCGGCCGTCACGGTGTGCACCTGGCCGGTCAGCTCCACACCGGTCTGGGTCTCGCGGTCGGCGCAGGAGCCCCCCACCCACAGCTCGATCGTCCCGGGCTCCACGATCCGCTCGCCCTTCCGACCCGTGAACGCGAACCGCGCGGTCGGGACGTCGAAGCGGACGGTCGCGCTCTCGCCCGGCTCGAGAGAGACCCGCGCGAAGCCCACCAGCTGCGCCACGGGACGCGTGACACTGGCCACCACATCGCGCGCGTAGAGCTGCACGACGTCGGTTCCGGCGCGGGTTCCGGTGTTGCGCACGCGCACCGTGGCGGCGAACCGGCCCGACGCGTCGACCTCGGCGGGGGTGCTCAGGTCGCTGCGCTCGAAGGTCGTGTAGGACAGCCCGAATCCGAACGGGCGGACGGGGGTGTTGTCGGCGCTCGTGATCTCGTTCGGGCCGCCCAGGAACGGGTGCAGGTACGAGTACGGCTGTGCGCCGGCGGAGCGTGGGAGTGTGACGGGCAGGCGCCCCGAAGGGGTGGCCGCGCCGGTGAGGATGCGCGCGATCGCGCCGCCGCCCTCTTCACCGGGGAAGAAAGCCTGCACGACGGCCGCTGCGGCGTGCTCGCCGTCCAGCGCCCAGTCGATCGCGTACGGACGGCCGGAGAGGACCACGAGCACCACCGGGGTCCCCGTCGCGATGAGCCGCTGGACGAGTTCGCGCTGGACGCCCGGGAGCTCGAGGGAGTCGACGTCGTTCCCCTCGCCCACCGTGCCGCGTCCGAACAGGCCCGCTCGGTCGCCGACCGCGACGATCGCCACGTCGGCGTCACGGACGAGCAGCTCCGCCTCCACGAACCCGGAACGGTCGGTGCCTTCCGCCGCGCATCCGAGTGCGACGTCGATCCGAGCATCGGGAAGCGTCGCCGCCAGGGAGGCGGCGAGCGTCGGGATCTCGAAGCCCAGCGGTACCTCCGGGTGGTGCGCCAGCACGTGGTTGGCGAACGAGTAGCAGCCCATCAGGGCCTCGGAGCTGTCCGCGTTCGGCCCCACGACCGCGACCCGCGCGGGGCGGGACAGCGGCAGCACGCCGTCGTTGCGGAGGAGGACCACCGATTCCTCCGCCAGGCGCGCGGCGACGGCACGGTGGGCGGGGGAGTCGAGGTCGATCTCAGTCGGCGGGGAATCGAACGTCGCGTCCAGCAGGCCCAGCTCGTCCTTCTGGGCGAGCGCCCGCGCGACGGCGCGGTCGACCAGCGCCTCGTCGACGAGGCCGGCCCGCACCATCGCCGCGAGCGGCTCCGTGTAGGCGTCACCGGTCGGCAGCTCGATGTCGATCCCGGCTTCCAGCGCCAGCCGTGCCGCCTCGCCCCGATCCCGGGCGACGGCGTGCATGGTGTGGAGGAAGGCCACCGCGAAGTAGTCCGAGACCACGATGCCGTCGAAGCCCCACGTCTCGCGCAGGAGATCGGTGAGGTATTCGGTGGTCGCGGCGACCGGGACGCCGTCGATCTCGGCATAGGAGTTCATGACCGAGCGCACGCCGCCGTCGCGCACCGCCATCTCGAAGGGCGGCAGGAACACGTCGGCCAGCTCACGCGGGCCGGCGTGCACGGGGGCGTGGTTGCGGCCCGCTTGCGACGCGGAGTACCCGACGAAGTGCTTGAGCGTCGCATGCACGCCCGCGTCTTGCAGTCCCCGCACGTAGGCGGTGCCGATCACCCCCACGACGTAGGGGTCTTCCGCGATGCACTCGTCCACGCGTCCCCAGCGCGGGTCGCGGATCACGTCGAGCACGGGGGCGAGCCCCTGGTGGATCCCCAGGTCCCGCATCGATCCGCCGATGAGCTCGGCCATCTCCTCCACCAGGGCGGGATCGAACGACGCGCCCCACGCGAGCGGGGTCGGGAAGGTGGCCGCCTTCCACGCCGCCAACCCCGTCAGACACTCCTCGTGGACGAGGGCGGGGATCCCGAGACGGGTCTCGGTGACCAGGCGGCGCTGCTCGGCCCACAGCCACGCCGCACGTTCGACGGGGTCGACGGGGCGGGTGCCGTAGATGCGCGTCAGGTGGCCGAGGCCGTGGACGGTCGCGTCCTCATAGCGGGTCGAGGTCGCCATCTCGCCCGCCATCGGCGCGACGACTTCGTCACCCTGGTCGACCCAGAAGCCGACCAGTTGGGCGAGCTTCTCGTCGAGGGTCATCTGCGCGAGCAGGTCGGAGACGCGCGTGGAGAGGGCGGGGTCGGTCAGTGTCACTGCCGTAGCTCCTTCAATGGGGGTGGTCTCAGCCCTTGACGGCGCCGGTGAGTCCACCGACGATGCGCCGCTCGAAGAGGCTGAAGAACACGAGTGCGGGGATCATCGACAGAGAGGTGAAGGCGAGGACCTTGGCCGTGTCGACCGAGTACTGCGACGAGAACGCCTGGACGCCCAGCGGCAGGGTGTAGGTGGCTTCGTTGTTCAGGATGAACAGCGGCAGCAGGTAGCTGTTCCAGCTGCCGATGAAGGCGAGGATGCCCACCGTGATGACGCCGGGGATCGACAAGGGCAGCACCATGCGCCAGAAGAAGCCCAGCCGGCCGCAGCCGTCGATGAACGCCGCCTCCTGGATCTCGTCGGGGATCGCCCGCAGGAAGGGCACCAGGATGATGATGGTCGTCGGCAGGGCGAACGCGATCTGGGGCAGGATGATGCCGGCGAGCGAGTTCATGAGCCCGAGGTCGCGGATCACGATGTACAGCGGTGTGATCGCGACGGTGATGGGGAACATGAGTCCCGCGGCGAACAGCGCGTACAGCACGCCGCGCCCGCGGAAGCGGTAGCGCGCGATGACGTAGCTGGCCATGAGTCCGAGCACGACGACCCCGGCCGTCGTGGCGGTCGCCGCGATCACGGAGTTGAGCACCTGGCCCCAGAACTGGGGGCCGGTGAGCACCGTGAGGTAGTTCTCGAAGTTCCACGGGTCCGGCCAGCCGGCCGGGTCCACCGTGATCTGGGAGTTGCTGCGGAACCCGCCGATGATGATGTAGAGCACGGGGGCGAGCATCAGCGCGATCACGATGAGCGCGACGAAGTACACCAGGGGGTTGCCCCAGGGGAGCTTCTCCTTGCGGCGCCGGGAGCGGCCGGGCTCGGTCGTGGCGACGGCGGCGGTGGCGGGTGCGGTGAGGGTGGTCATCGGCCCTTCTTCCCTTCCGTGAGGGCGCCCTCGGTATCGCGCCGGAGCACGAAGCGCTGGTAGATCAGGGCGACGATGAGCGAGATGACGAAGATCACGACGGCCACGGCGTTACCGAAGCCGAAGTTCCCGGCGTTTCGTCCGTTGACGACCATGTAGGTCGCCATCGTCGAGGTGCCGGCCGTGGAGGCCACGTACTGGCCCCAGATGATGTAGACGAGGTCGAACAGCTGCAGGGCGCCGATGATCGACAGGAAGGCCCAGATCCGGAGCGTCGGAGCCAGCAGCGGCAGGGTGATCCGCCAGTGCGCCTGCCAGTACCCGGCGCCGTCGAGGGCGGCCGCCTCGTAGAGCTCCTCGGGGATCCCCTGGAGCCCGGCGAGGAAGAGGATCACGGCGAATCCGACGTACTTCCAGGTCAGGATCGCCATGAGCGTCCAGATGGCGATCGAGGGGTCGGAGATCCAGTCGTGCGCCCAGTCGCCGAGCCCGATGCTCTCGAGCATGCCGTTGAGGGCGCCCTGGGTCTGAAGCATGAGGCCGAAGCCCGTGCCCACGACGACCTCGGCGATGACGTAGGGCACGAAGATCAGCACGCGGATGACCGACTGCCCGCGCATCCTGCGGTTCAGGAGCAGGGCCAGCAGCACCGCGACCGGGCCCTGGAGCACGATCGAGGCGATGACGATGAAGCCGTTGTGGCCCAGCGCCTCGATGAAGGTGGGGTCGGTGAGGATCACCAGGTAGTTCTGGAGCCCCACGAAGTCGGTGGGAGCGCCGTAGCCCTGCCACCGGAAGAAGCCGTAGTAGGCCGCCATCACGACGGGGAAGATGACGAAGCCGAGGAAGATGACCAGAGCCGGCCCCACCAGGAGCAGGATCTCCAGCCGTCCCGACCAGCCGATCCCTCGCGGACGGCGGCGCGGCGAGGGCGGGGGCGGCGTGTGACCGCCCCCGCCGTGCTGCGCGAGATCCGTCTGCGGCGTGTTCGTCACAGATGTCTCGCTGAGTGACATGATGCCGGTCAGCCCTTCTTCGCCGCGTCGGCGACGGAGGTGATCATCTGCTCCGGCGTGCTCTTGCCTGCCAGCAGGTCGACGACCGCGACGTTCAGCGCGTTGCCGACGTTCTGACCGAGCACGGTGTCGAGCCACTGCGACACGAACGGCGCCTTGTTGTAGGCCTCGAGGACCTGCTTCAGGTACTCCTCCGTCACGGCACCCTGGGCGACGGTGTTCACCGGCGGGGCGTTGTAGGCCTTGTAGTACGCCTCCTGCTGCTCGGCCGAGGCCACGAAGTTCAGGAAGTCGGCGCACTCCTTGGGGGCCTTCGCGGAGCAGGAGTACCCGTCCACGCCACCCATCATCGAGCCGGGCTCACCCTGGCCGCCGCTGATCTCCGGGAAGGGGAACCAGGCGAGGTCGGGGAGGGGCTTCTCGTCGGGGGTGAGCGAAGCGATCACACCCGGGTCCCAGGCCCCCATGAGCTCCATCGCGGCCTTGTGGTTGGCGACGAGGCCCGCGGAGCTTCCCGCGCCCTGCTGTGCCGAGGTGGTGAGGAAGCCCTCGTTGAAGGGCTGGATCGCCGCGAAGTCGTTCAGGTCCTGCGCAGCCTTCAGCCAGCACGGGTCGCTGAAGTCCTTCGAGTCGCCGGTGGCCTCGATGGTCTTCGGGCTGCACTCGCGCAGAGCGAAGTTGTAGTACCAGTGCGCGGCCGGCCACGCGTCCTTCGCGCCGAGCGCGATCGGGGCGATGTCGGCGTCCTTGAGCTGACCGACGACCGTCTTGAGCTCGTCGATCGTGGTCGGGGTCGCCGAGACCCCGGCGTCCTTGAACAGGTCGGAGCTGTACCAGAACCCGCTCGGGAGCACGGCGAGGGGCATCGCCCACACCTTGTCCTGGTAGGTCTCCGCCTTGAAGGACCCGTCGGAGATCTCCTTGCGGGCGGTGTCGCTGATGAGGTCGGTCAGGTCCATCAGCTGGCCCGCCTGGACCATCGCGGTCATCTTGCCGCCGCCGCGCTGAAGGAAGATGTCCGGCGGGTCGCCGGCGTTCAGCGCCGTCTGCAGCTTGCCGTCCATGTCCTCGTTCTGGACGGACTGCATCTTGATCGTGACGTTCTTGTTCTCCTTCTCGAACGCGGCGATCGCGTCCTTCCAGAACTGCTGGCCGGCGCCGGTGGTGGAGTTCTGCCAGAGCGTCATCTCCACGGGGCCGTCGCCGGAGTTGGGGGTGTCACCTCCGCCGGTACACGCGCTCAGAGCAAGCGAGCTCGCGACCAGGAGCGTCGCTCCGGCCAGGATCTTCTTGGCTTTCATGTGATTCCTGTTCTCTTCGTCGAGTCGGCGTCCCTCGCGATGCTGCGAGGACGGGCGGTTCTCCGCCGTGCGGGAGCGGGTACTCCCGGGCGGGGATCCGAGTCCGGGCTGTCCGGCCGCCATAAGTTTCTGCGCACAACAAACACGTGTCAAACGTTTTCGAAACCGTTTTCCATTCCGTTATCCTCTCGGTATGACCGGCCATCGTCCGACGATCCACGATGTCGCCGCGCGCGCCGGCGTCTCGGTGGCGACCGTGTCCAAGGCGGTCAACGGTCGTTACGGCGTCGCGCGAGCCACGGTGGACCGTGTGCTCGAAGCGGTGGCCGACCTCGGCTACGAGTCCAGTCTCATCGCGAGCAGCATGCGCGCACGACGCACCGGCGTCATCGGCGTGCTCGTGGCCGACTTCGAGCCCTTCAGCGCCGAGGTGCTCAAAGGGGTCGGCGAGGCCTTGCGGGACGCCCCCTACGATCTCCTCGCCTACACGGGCTCGCGCGGCGACGAGGAGGGGTGGGAGCGTCGGTCGCTCTCACGACTGAGCGGCACGCTCATCGACGGCGCCATCATGGTGACCCCCACCGTCGTCAATGTGAACACCGATGTCCCGGTCGTCGCCATCGACCCGCATACCGGTCGCGCCGACCTCCCCATCGTGGAGTGCGACAGCTTCGGAGGCGCCCGCGAGGCCACGCGCTACCTGATCGAGCTGGGGCACCGCCGGATCGGGTTCATCGCCGGACGCGCCGACCTGCGCTCCTCGATCGCCCGCGACGCCGGATACCGGAGCGCCTTGGCCGACGCCGGCATCCGCTTCGAGCCCGCCTTCGTCGCCTCCGGTCGCTATCGCGAGGAGACCGTTCGCGAGGTCGCGATCGAGATGCTCTCGGCCTCCTCCCGCCCCACGGCGATCTTCGCGGCCAACGACATCTCCGCGCTCGCCATCCTGCAGGTCGCCTCGGAGCTCGGGATCGACGTACCGGGCGACCTGTCGATCATCGGATTCGACGACATCCCGGAGGCGACGCGCCTGCCCGCGCCCCTGACGACGGTGCGTCAGCCGATGGGGCGCCTCGGGGCGGAAGCGGCGGGCATGCTCCTGGCGTTCATGCAGGGCGAGGAGCCGGTCTCGACCCACTTGCGCCTGCCGACCAAGCTCATCCCGCGGGCGACGACGGCGCCGCCGCGCTGACGGGGTCGCGCAGCAGCTCGGCGAAGGCGACCTCCGCCGCGCCGATCAGGAGGCGGTCCTCGCCGAGCGCGGCCAGGCGGATCGACAGGTCCTCGCCGTTGGCGGGCATGGCCTGCGCGCGCACCGCGTCGGCGAGCTCCTCCACCCCGACCGCCGCCAGGGTCGCGAGGAACCCGCCGAGGACGATGACGCGAGGGTTGAGGACGTTGACGACGTTCGCGAGCGCGGTGGCGAGGATGCGACGTTGGCGAGCCACCTCGTCGTGCGCGGCGGCGTCTCCTCCCGCCAGTGCCGCGGCGAGGGTCGGTTCGTCGGCCCCGGAGAGTCCCACAGCGGCGAGCAGCCGTGCGCGGCTGACCTCGTCTTCCAGCACCCCGCCGTCGGCGCGGCGGTCGTCGGGCGAGGCGATGCCGGGCCGGTTCTGGCCGAACTCGCCGGCATAGCCGCCGGCGCCGGTGACCGGGATCCCGTGGACGATGAGGCCGCCACCGATGCCGCTCGCGCCGCCGTTGAGGTAGACGACGTCGTCGATGCCGTGGGCGGCTCCGAACAGGTGCTCCGCCAGCACACCCGCGCTCGCGTCGTTGGCGACGACCGTGTCGATTCCCGTCGCGGTGCGAAGGAGCGGGCCGAGGGCCGCGTCGATCCAGTGCAGGTGAGGTGCTTCGCGCACGACGGCGTCCTCCGCGCGGACCAGGCCCGGAACCGCCACTCCGGCCGCCACGAACCTCGCCGCGGGCAGGTCGGTCCGTCGCCAGCGGGCGAGTTCGGCGGCGACGAGATCGGCGGTCTCTTCGGGGGTCGGCGGGTCGGTCACCTCGATGCGGCTCCGCGCGGCGATCGTGCGGTCGAGGCCGACCGCGGCGATCGTGACGGCATCGATCTCGGGGTTGATGGCGAGGGCCATCACGCGGGGGTCCGCCGCGACGACGGGGGAGGGGCGGCCCACGCGCCCGACCGGATCGGGTGCCCGCTCCACGACGAGGCCGTGGGTGACGAGGTCGGCGACGAGGTCGGCGATGGTGGAGCGGTTCAGCCCCGTCGCCTCGGTGAGCGCGGCCCGGGAGAGGGGGCCTTGTCGATGGACCAACTGCACCAGGCGGGCGAGATTCGCCTGTCTGACTCCCACGGTGTCGCGCATCCGTCCACTGTAGGGCGTGGGTGGGACGCGGCGCGCGGGCTGGCGCGCGAGCGGATGGTGGTATAGGTTGTCGTTGACAACAATCACTCGCACGTCGCGCAAAGGAGCGTCATGCCCACCCCAACTCCCGCCGACAAGTTCACTTTCGGACTCTGGACCATCGGCTACAACGGAACCGACCCCTTCGGCGGTCCCACCCGTCCCGCGCTCGACGTCGTCCACGCCGTCGAGAAGCTCGCCGAGCTCGGCGCGTACGGACTCACCTTCCACGACGACGACCTGTTCGCCTTCGGCTCCAGCGAGGCGGAGCGGCAGAACCAGATCGATCGCCTCAAGGGCGCGCTGAGCGCCACCGGGCTGACGGTGCCCATGGTCACCACCAACCTCTTCAGCGCCCCCGTGTTCAAGGACGGCGGGTTCACCTCGAACGACCGCGACGTCCGCCGTTTCGCGATCCGCAAGGTCCTTCGCCAGATCGACCTCGGTGCCGAGCTCGGCGCGCAGACCTTCGTCATGTGGGGCGGTCGCGAGGGCGCCGAGTACGACTCCGCGAAGGACATCCGCCAGGCGCTGGAACGGTACCGCGAGGCGGTCAACTTCCTCGGCGACTACGTCGTGAGCAAGGGATACGACCTGCGGTTCGCGATCGAGCCCAAGCCGAACGAGCCCCGGGGTGACATCCTCCTTCCCACCGTGGGTCACGCCCTCGCCTTCATCGAGTCGCTCGAGCGTCCCGAGCTGGTGGGCCTGAACCCCGAGGTCGGCCACGAGCAGATGGCGGGCCTGAACTTCGCCGCCGGGATCGCGCAGGCGCTGTACCACGGCAAGCTGTTCCACATCGACCTCAACGGCCAGCGCGGCATCAAGTACGACCAGGACCTCGTGTTCGGTCACGGCGACCTCCACAACGCCTTCGCCCTGGTCGACCTGCTCGAGAACGGCGGCCCGAACGGCGGCCCCGCCTACACCGGCCCGCGCCACTTCGACTACAAGCCGAGCCGGACCGAGGACGAGACGGGCGTGTGGGACTCCGCCGCGGCGAACATGCGCACCTACCTCCTCCTCAAGGAGCGGGCGGCCGCGTTCCGCGCCGACCCCGAGGTGCAGGAGGCGCTCGCCGCCGCGCGGGTTCCGGAGCTGGCGCAGCCGACCTTCGCCGAAGGGGAGACCTACGACGACTTCGTCGCGGACCGCTCCGCGTACGAGGACTTCGACACCGACGCGTACCTCGGCGGCAAGGGCTTCGGCTTCGTGCGACTGCAGCAGCTCGCGACCGAGCACCTGCTCGGCGCCCGCTGACCCACCCCTCGTGAACCGGTCGTCCGCGCTGCGGGCGGCCGGTTCCCTCGATCCGCAGAAGGAAGCCGCAATGGCACTGGTGATGGGCGTCGACTCCTCGACGCAATCGTGCAAGGTCGTGATCGTCGACACCGACAGCGGGAGGATCGTGCGTCAGGGGCGCGCCTCGCATCCCGACGGCACGAATGTCGATCCCGAAGCCTGGTGGGCCGCGCTGCAGCAGGCGATCGACGCCGCCGGCGGCATGGACGATGTCGCCGCGTGGGCGGTCGGCGGGCAGCAGCACGGGATGGTGGCGCTCGATGCCACCGGCGCGGTGGTCCGTGACGCGTTGCTGTGGAACGACACCCGGTCGGCCGGAGCGGCCAGCGACCTCATCGCCGAGTTCGGCGCCGAGGAGCTGGTGCGCCGGACCGGCCTGGTCCCCGTCGCCTCCTTCACGATCACCAAGCTGCGGTGGCTGCGCGACCACGAGCCCGAGAACGCCGAGCGCGTCGCGGCGGTCGCCCTGCCGCACGACTGGCTCACGTGGCGACTGCGGGGCTACGGTCCCCGCTCGGGCGAGAACCCCGACCTGGCGGAGCTGGTGACCGACCGTTCGGATGCCTCGGGGACCGGGTACTGGAACCCCGACGACGACGGGTACGACCGCGAGTTGCTCGTCGCCGCGCTCGGTCACGACGTCGTTCTGCCGCGCGTCCTCGGACCGCGGGAGTCGGTGACCGACGCGGCCGGACGCCGCGTGGGTCCGGGGGCGGGCGACAACGCCGGTGCGGGCCTCGGGGTCGGGGCGCGGGTGGGCGATGTGGTCGTCTCGATCGGAACGAGCGGCACGGTCTTCGCGATCAGCGACAAGCCCGTCCGCGATGCGTCGGGAACCGTCGCGGGCTTCGCCGATGCCGACGGGCACTTCCTCCCCATCGTCGTCACCCTCAATGCGGCGCGCGTCCTCGACGCGATCGCACGCCTGCTCGGCGTCGACCACCACGAGCTCTCGCGCCTCGCGCTGGCGGCACAGCCGGGCGCCGGCGGACTGACGCTCGTGCCGTACTTCGAGGGTGAGCGCACGCCCAACCTCCCCGATGCCACCGCGTCGCTGACGGGCATGACCCTCGCCTCGACGACGCGCGAGAACCTCGCCCGCGCCGCGGTCGAGGGCATGCTCGGCGGGCTCGGCGCGGGCCTCGCAGCGCTCCGCGAGCTCGGCGTGCCGATCGAGCGAGCGCTCCTGATCGGCGGGGGCGCGCAGTCCGAGGCCGTGCGCCGGATCGCGCCGGAGGTGTTCGGCGTTCCCGTCGAGGTCCCCGAGCCGGGGGAGTACGTCGCCCTCGGTGCCGCGCGCCAGGCCGCCTCGATTCTCGGACTCTGAGCGCGGAGCCTCCGCGTCTCGGCCGGCCGCGCGCGCGGCGTGCCGACGGCCGGATCGAGCGTCAGAAGGTCTGCGCGAAGGCGCGGAGGATGCGGGGCGGCTCGCTGAGCGACGCGGCCAGGACCCGGGCGGCGATGGCGTCGTAGTCGCTCGCGGCGAAGTAGCCGTCGTCGCGGTAGACCGCCATCCGCTCCGTGAAGGCCCGCCCCGTGGGTTCCGGATGGAACTGCGTCGCGTACAGTCGCTCACCCGCGCGGTAGGCCTGTACCGGGCATGCGTCGCCCGTGGCCAGGAGCACCGCTCCCCGAGGGAGCGTGTCCACGCCCTCCTTGTGGGCGGTGAGGGCCTCGAACCTGTCGGCGAGGCCGCCGAGGAGAGGATCGGAGGCCGCTTCGGCCGTCAGCGAGACGACGGTGGGGCCGGTGTCCTCGGGGTGGGCGCGGGTGACCTCTCCGCCGAGGGCCCGGGTGGCGACGCCGATGCCGTAGCACGTGAAGAGCCCGGCGATCCGCCCGTCTGCCGCCTCGTGCGCCAGTCGCGCCAGGTCCGCCTCGACCCGGCGCTGGATGTCGGTCTTGGTCGACTCGGGATCGGTGACGTTGAACGGGCTGCCGCCGACGACGAAGCCCCGCCAGCGGTCGACGGCGTCGGCCGGCAGCGGCGCGGCGACGAGATCCCACCGCTCCAGTTCCGCCTCCTCCGCGCGCATCGCGGTGCGGAAGGACTCGTATTCGGCGGCCGCGGCACCCTGCTGCGGGCGCGCGCACAGATAGACGAGGGGACGCATGGACCCGAGTCTAGGCGGGTCGTCGGATCCGCTTCCGGAAGATTTCCTGCGCCGGATGTATCAGACGGGCTCTGGCCCGACTCCTCCCGGTATGGCCACAATGGGCGGTATGACTGCAACCGACCCGTCGCACGTGAGGGAAGATCCGGACGACGACGGGCGGGACGTCGGTGACGGCTCCATCTGGGAGCGCGCATCGGCCGCCTTCGGGCGCTGGCGGCGCGGCGACGCGCGCGCGATGGACGATCTCGTCCGCCTCATGACGCCGGTGCTGTGGCACGTCGTCCGCGCGTACGGGCTGGAGCGCGCCCTCGCCGAGGACGTCGTGCAGACGACCTGGTTCACCCTCGTGCGCCGCCACGACGGCATCGCCGACGAGCGGGCCGTGGCGGGGTGGCTCACCACGTGCGCGCGCCGCGAGGCGTGGCGAACGGCTCGCGCGCAGCAGCGGGTCCGTCCCACCGAAGACGTGGAGATCGAGCCGCTCCTGGAGGTGACCGCATCCGCCGAGGCGCACGCGCAGACCGCCGACAGCGACCATCGCCTGTGGCGGGCGGTCCGCACCCTCGACGACCGGTGCGGACGGCTGCTGCGTGTCGTCGCCTTCGAGGAGCGCCCCGACTACGCCCGACTTGCCGCCGACCTGTCGATGCCGGTCGGATCGATCGGCCCCACGCGCCAGCGTTGTCTGGGCAAGCTTCGCGCGGCTCTCGCCGCGGACGGATGGACGGGAGACGCCCATGGGCGCTGACGACGACGCTGTACTGTTCCACGCGCTCCGGCGCACCTGGGAGGAGATCGACCCGATGCCGGCCGACCTCGTCGACCGGATGGTGGCGTCGGTGGCCACCGCCGATCTCTCGCGCGAGTATGCGCTGCTGACCTTGGTCTCGCAGACCGAGTTGGCGGCGGTCCGTGGCGATGCCGATGCCCTCACGCTGCAGTTCAGCGACGGGACGGCGAGCGTGCTCGTCCACGTCGTCGCTGCCGCCGACGGCCGACGCCGAGTGGACGGCTGGATCGACGCCGCCGCCGTCTCGGTCGAGATCGAACAGGACGAGCACACCTGGAGCGCCGTGCCCGAGCACGGGCGCTTCGCCTTCGACGACGTGCCCAGCGGCATGACGCGGCTGCGCATCGTGCTGGAGGAGACGACGGAGGCCGGCACGCCCGCAGAGCTCCACACTCCCCGCTTCGAGGTCTAGCTCCACCCGCGAGACCCACCGCCTCGCACCCCCATCGCCGCCGGTGCCCGTCCGGCTGCGCCGACGAGAGGATGACGCATGGTCGACGACGAACGAGACGGCCGCACGCCGCAGCCGAAGGGCTGGTCCTGGCGCGATCGCGCCCGCGGATCGGTGATCTCCGCGACGGTGCTCGATCCCGGGACCGAGCCGCTGGACGGCATCGAGGCCTTCCAGACCGCGTATGTGCCCGATCGGCTGCTCCTCAGCCTCGCGCCCGGCGACGGCGACCTCGAGACCGGGGACGGGCCGTACAGCCGGGTGCGGGAGGCGGCCCGCGCGTTCGGCTGGGGCGTCGTCCCGGAGCGCCTCGACGGCACGGCGCTGGTCCGGGGGGAGCTTCCCGGCGAACGCATTCCCGGCGCCCCGCGCGTGCTGCGGGTGCGGCTGACCACGCCGGAAGAGGGAGCCGGAGGGATCTCCCCGGCGCTTCCGGATGCCTGGCGCGTGCTGCAGCAGGTGCGCCGCGACGCTCTGGGCGGTGGGGGGCTGGGCCGCACCGGCGGAGATCCGGCGGCGGCCCTGCGCAAGGTCGGCGCCGACCGGGTGGGGCTCGACCACGTCCTCACGGTCGACCCGATCGGGGTGAACCCGTTCACGAAGTCGAACCCGTTCACGAAGTCGAACCCCTTCACCAAGTCCAATCCGTTCACGAAGTCGAACCCCTTCACGAAGTCCAATCCGGTGGGCGAGTACGACGACTGCGGGTCGGGAGGGCGGCAGCCGGTCGCCTGGGTGGGGGCGGCGCCGATCCGGTCGAAGCTCCCGCGCGGTCGCCGGCGAGCGGTCGTCGCGGTGCTCGACACCGGGGCGGGAGCGCACAGCTGGCTTCCCGGCGACATCGTCGATCGTCACGTGATGCTCGACGGACGCGTCATCGGCCTCGACGACGAGGCGAATCCCGAGATCTACCCCGACCTCTACGGACCACTCGACGGCGAGCTCGACCCGGTGGCCGGCCACGGCACCTTCATCGCCGGGATCGTGCGCCAGACCGCGCCGGATGCCGACATCCTGGCGATCCGCGTGGCCGATGCCCTCGGCATGGTCGAGGAGTCGAACCTCCTCGCCGTCCTGGAGGATCTCGCCGTCCTCGTCTACCGGCACCGGCACGGCAAGAAGGGCGGACGTCCGATCGACGTCGTCAATCTGTCGCTCGGCTATTACCACGAGACCCCCCAGGACGGTCTCTACACGCGTGACCTCTACGACCTCCTCTCGCTGCTGCGCGCGATGGGCACGGCGATCGTGGCCTCGGCGGGGAACGACGCGATCGACCGGCCGACCTTCCCCGCCTCGCTGTGGGCCTGGCCCGGCGCCGACAACGGCATCGTGCCGGACGCAGGCGCGCCCCACGTCTCGGTCGGTGCACTCAATCCCGACCGCCGCACGACGGCGCTCTTCTCCAACGTCGGACCGTGGGTGCGTACCTATGCGCCGGGGGCGGCGATCGTCAGCACGCTCCCCGACTTCTACGGCGGCATCCAGGCCTCCGCGCGCGACGATGTCTACGGGCGCCAGCGCCTCACGATCGGCCCCGAGGATTTCCGCGGGGGATTCGCGGTGTGGAGCGGCACGTCGTTCGCCGCACCCCTGATCGCGGGACGGATCGCGCATGTTCTCGGTGCCCCTTCCCTGGCGGGCGAGCGTCCAGACGGGGCCGTCAACGCCCTCCGTGCGGCATGCGAGGCGGCCCTGTCCGCGGAGTGAGCATCCCCTCCCTGCGCGCGCGGCTGCCGCACAGGGCATGCTGGGGGGTATGGCAGCGGCCGCGGATGACGCATACGAACAGGCTCTCTCCCTGACCAACCAGCGTCGCTACGCCGAGGCGAAGGAGGCGCTGGTTGCCGCCGCGGAGATCGCCGAGGGCGTGGATCTCCGCGCCCGGATCGCTGGGACGCTCTCGTACGTGCTCGTTCAGACCGGCGATCCGGCCGAAGGGGAGCGCCTGTGCCGCGAGGCTCTCGACGACCCGGCCCTCTCGCCGCACACGCGAGGGGTGCTGGCCGGGCAGCTCGGGACGCTCCTCATGAACCAGGGCCGCCTCGACGAGGCCCTCGAATGGCTCCAGCTCGCGATCGACACGATCCCCGACGACGCGATCGCGGTGGCGAATCTGCGGGTGAACCGCAGCCTCATCCACATGCAGCGGCGCGATCTGGCCGCCAGCGCCGCCGATCTGGAAGCGACGCTCGACGTGTTCGCCGCGCAGGGCACGCCGGTCGAGCTGGCCGAAGCGCGGCACAACCTCGGCTACGTCGCGCTGCTGGAGGGCGATCTCGTCCGGGCGATGCGCGAGATGGCGGCGGCGCGGCCGATCCTTGCGGGTGAGTCTGCGGCCAACGCGGCCATCAGCGACTCCGACCGCGCCGAGGTGCTGCGCGACGCGGGCCTGGTGACCGAGGCGGAGCGGCTCCTGGCCGCAGCGGCGGAGGCGTTCGGTGCGGATGGGATGCCGCAGGCCCGCGGCGAGGCGGAGCACCATCTCGCCAAGTCGCTCTTGCGTCACGATCCCGTCCGTGCCGAGCAGGTGGCCGGTGTCGCGGCCGCGCGGTTCACGGAGCTGGGCGCGGCGTCGTGGGCGCTCCGGGCTGACGGAATCCGCCTGCGCGCGCGGCTGGCCGGAGGCGACATGGACCGCTCCGGTCGCCTCGTCGAGCTCACACCCCCCGGCGATGACGGCGAGATCGATCGGGTGTCCCGCGGACTGTCGCGCGCGAAGCTCCACAACGAGGCCGACGCCCTCCGGCTCACGCGCGAGCTATGGCGTGCGCGCCACGACCGGCCGCCGGGGCGTCTTCCCCGGCTGGCATCGTCGGCGTCCCTGGAGGTGCGTCTGCTGGCCCACGAGGTGCGGGCCACGCGTGCGCTGCGCGCGGCAGCTCCGGCGCGCCGCCGTACGGCGTTGCGACTCGCCGCCGATGGCCTGGAGGAGCTCACCGCGTGGCGATCGTCGTACGGCAGCCTGGACCTCCAGGCCTCGTTGGCGATGCACGGACAGAACCTGCTGCTCATCGGGATCGACGCGGCGCTGCGGACGGCCGATCCTGCGCTCGTCTTCGAATGGTCGGAACGTGCGCGTCAGCTCAGTCAGCAGGTGGTGCCGCTGCGCCCGCCCCCTGACGCGGAGCTGGCTGCCGATCTCGCCGAGCTCCGGATGCTCCGCGCCGACCTTCCCGGAGCCGACTGGCTGTCCGACCCGCGGGCGGTCGAGCTCGGCGACCGGGTACGGCACAAGCAGTGGATGAGCACGGGAGCCGCCGACGTCGAGACCCGGATGGACCTCGACGAGCTCCGCACCCGCTTGGACGACGACACCGCCGTCCTCTCCTACGTGTACAGCACCGACGGCCTCTTCTGCGTGGTCGCGACGGCAGCGACCGCCGTCCTCGTCGAGCTCACCGGATGGGAGTCGGCGCGTGCCGCACTCCCGGGGCTCCGCGCCGACCTCGACATGACCGCCTCGGTGCGCACCGGGCCCATGGCCGACGTCATCCGCCGTTCCCTCGATGCCCGACTGCGCGAGTTGTCGCGTGTCCTGGTGGAGGAGCCCCTCCGGCACACCGCGGCCCGGCGGCTGGTCATCTCCTCGCCCGGTGTCCTCGCCGGGGTTCCTTGGAGCATGTTCCCCGGTCTCCGGGGCCGTGCTTTCACGCTCCCCGGCTCAGTGTCGCGCTGGGCGCGCACGACGAGCGCGCCCGTGCAGACCGCGGCGTTCGTCGCGGGGCCGCGTGTCGCTCGCGCCGTCGAGGAGGTCACGGCGGCCGCCGCATCGTGGCGCTCCCCCCGGGTCCGCACCGGGACGGAGGCGGCCGTGGCGGCGGTGACCGCACTCGCCGCCGACGTCGACGTGCTGCACATCGCCGCGCACGGTCGCCACGCGGCCGACAACCCGCTCTTCTCCGGTCTCGAGCTCGGCGACGGTGTGCTCTTCGGCTACGACATCGATCGGATCCCGCGCGTGCCACGCGTCGTCGTGCTGTCCGCGTGCGAGGTGGGACGATCGTCGGTGCGGTGGGGGGAGGAAGCGGTGGGGATGACGCGCGCCTGGCTGCACGCGGGCGCCGAGTGCGTGATCGCCGCGCCCGTGGTCGTTGCCGACGACGACGCCTGCGAACTGCTCGCGGCGATGCACACGCACCTCGCGGGCGGCGCGCGCCCGGCGGAGGCGCTGGCGGCCGCGCAGCGGGAGACGGGAATCGTCGCGCCGTTCCAGTGCCACGGCGCGGGCCTCTGATCGCCGCCGGCGGCGCTCGAGCGGCCTCTGCCGGTCCCCCTCCCGAGAGTCCGCGAGAAAAATCTGCGCCGGATGTATCACGGGAACCGTGACGCCCTCCTCATCCATGAACGACAACGTGACGCCCTGCATGGGGATGCAGTCGTCATCCCCGTGGGGATCAGAGCTCCGTCGTTCATGAAGACCGGGACACCTGGGGGACACCGGATCTTCGGGCCGGCGGGGTCGGGGGGCACCGCCGGCCCCTCGGGGAGTCCGTGGGGGCGGGTTCTCCTCAGGCGGGTGGCCCCGCCGGGCCGGGGGAGGGCCCGGCGGGGCCACGCGTTCGACTCAGCCGCGCGAGGAGTTGGCGGTGCGGCCTCGGACGATCCCGACGAAGACGTCGACGAGCGCAGAGGGCGCCTCGCTCGGCCACGCCAGGGCCACCGTGGAGACGGGTCCCTCGGGGAGGGGCCGGTAGTCCACGTCCTTGCGGTGGTGGAGGCGCGCCAGCGACATCGGCACGATCGTGACGCCGATGCCCGTCGCGACCGTCGCGATGGCGTCTTCGGTGGTCTCGGGCGGCGCGAACGCCGCGGGGACGGCGCCGGGCACCTCGACCTCGATCACGGCATCGCGGGAACGGACGACGACTTCGCCGGCGAGATCGTCGACCGTGAGCTCGTCTGCGGCGGTGAGATGCGAATCGGCGGCGCAGACGACGACGGGCACCTCGTCGTACAGGGCGATGACATGGAGATCGTCGCGGCGCAGCGGCAGTCGCACGAGCGCGGCGTCGAGCTCGCCCGACAGCAGTCGCTCACGCTGGTCGGCGACGTCGAGGGGGATGAGCTCCAGCTCGACTCCCGGCAGGCGGGAGCGCCACGCATCGATCCACTTGCCCGGCGTCGTGCCGGCGACAGCGCCCAAGCGGAACGGGCCGGGAGGAAGCGGCGGGGCGGTCTCGGCAGGTGCCGGAACCCGACGCGCGTCGCGTCCGGGCGCACGCCCCGCGCTCTGCGGGCGGTGGTGCGGGGTTCCCGTCGTGCGACGCGGGCGGCCGCCCCGTCTCGCCGATCCGCCCCCACCCGCCATGCAGCCAGCGTAGTCGCGCTATCTTCGGTGCATGATCCCTCTCATCGCGACGGTCGCTGCGGCGCTGGCCGCCCTGCTCCACGTCTACATCTTCGTCATGGAGAGCATCCAGTGGACCCAGCCGAAAGTGTGGCAGCGCTTCGGAGTGGCCGATCAGGCGGCGGCCGACGTGACGAAGCCGATGGCGTACAACCAGGGCTTCTACAACCTGTTCCTCGCGATCGGGGTCGTGATCGGGCTCGTGCTGTTCTGGACCGGGGGTGCCGACAGCGCCGCCGAGGTCGCCGGTCGCACCCTGACGCTGTTCTCGCTCGGATCGATGCTCGGCGCGGCGCTCGTGCTGACGACCTCGGGCGCGAAGTACCTGCGCCCGGCGCTCATCCAGGGCACGCTGCCGCTGATCGGCTTCGTCCTCTTCTTCCTCGCCTGACGCGAGGACGGCGAGGTCCACCCCGACGCGGTCAGCAGGCTCCCCACTGCCCGCGTCCCTCGGCTTCGGCGGACGCCGCGGCGCGAGAGAGCAGTGCGACGTGGGCGTCATTGCGCCCGACGCGGATCGCGACCGCGTCGCCCGCGGCGACCAGTGCGTGGTTCACGAACACGCCGTCGTCGGTCCAGAGATACAGCAGCGCGCGATCGTAGCGGTCGCGGAGGTCTCGGTCGGCGCTCGCCCACACCGTGCTCCCCTCGGGGAGAAGGGAGCGCAACCGGTCGCGTGCCTCGTCGGCGCCGCATTCGACGGCCGGGGTCCCTTCGGGGGCGTCGATGCCGATCAAGCGCACACGGAGGGCGACGCCGCGCGGGAAGGGGGAATCTCCAGAGATCGGCTCGGCCCGGAGCGTGTCACCGTCGTAGACGTACTCGACCCTGAGCGGGAAGGCGTCGGCCGGCCGGTCCGGTACCGCAAGAGTCGAGGGCGAGGAGCCCGCGTGCGTGCTGACCGGCCCCTCGTCCGGGCCGGTCTGCCCGGCGAACGGACCGGACGCCCACCACAACCACACGAGCCCCACCAGCGCGGCGCTCACCACCACCGCGCCGAGCACGGGACCCACCCGCGCGGCGCTCGGGCGTCGTGTCATGTCCCGAGGCTAGCCGAGCCGATCCGCTCGGCGGCCTTCCGAGGCAGCCCGGTCCGCCGGGTGACGTTCAGGCCGCCAGGTGCAGTCCGCGGCGGTCGGTCGCGACCGCCTCCCCATCGCCGATGGACTGATCGTCGCCGATGAGGGATCCTCCGGCCACGCGTGCGCCCGCTCCGACGAAGGCCCGCACGCCGATCCGGGCGCGCGGTCCGATGGCGGCGCCGGGGCCGATGTGCGCGTGCGGCGCGATCTCCACCTCGGGGCCGATGACGGCGTCCGGTTCGATCCACACGCCCCGCCCGATGTGTGCGCCCG
Source organism: Microbacterium sp. TNHR37B (assembly GCF_001620065.1). Taxonomy (GTDB): domain Bacteria; phylum Actinomycetota; class Actinomycetes; order Actinomycetales; family Microbacteriaceae; genus Microbacterium. Next base: position 519,468 of record NZ_LQGV01000003.1, on the reverse strand, counting down.
CAGCGACCTGCGCCCCGGGCTCCACGTACGCGCCAGCCTCGACCAGCGCCGTCGGGTGCACCTTGGCCCCGTTCGCGATCAGGCCACGGCCATTGGCGTGCTTGCGGTAACGCAGTGTCTCGCCCCGGTCGTTCTCGATGTCGACGTAGTTCTTGCCCACTTGACCTCCTGACACACACGACAACGTGCGTGCGCCGGGTTTCATTCCCGCGCAAGCATCGGCCGGGGCCGCCAGACGCCGGCTCGCACCGGCGACAATGGAGCAATGACCCCGTCGCCGCCGGAACCGGCCTCCGAACACGCTCCCGACGCGGCTCGCCGCCGGCCGAGCAGGGCGATCCGACGACGGGGCCCTCCCTCGTGTTCGACGCGAAAGCCACCGAGCACGGCGTCGTCGAGGACGTGCTGGGGCTCCTCACGGGGACGTTCATCACCTCCCTGGGGCTCCACCTCCTGCACGCCGCCGGTTCGGTGACCGGCGGCACCGCCGGCCTGTCGCTCCTTCTCGGCTACGCGACGCCGTGGCCGTTCTGGCTCCTGTTCGCGGTCATCAATCTGCCGTTCGCGGTGCTCGCCGTCTGGAAACGGGGATGGGACTTCACCCTCCGCACCATCGCCTCCATCGGCCTCGTCTCCGGCTTCGCCCTCGTCCACCAGCACTTCCTTCCCCTCGCCGGAATCGAGCCGATCTACGGCACGCTGGCGGGGAACCTCCTCGCGGGTGTGGGAGTGCTGATCCTCTTCCGTCATCGATCCAGCGTCGGCGGCGTCCACATCATCGCGCTCCTCCTGCAAGACCGCACCGGCATCCGGGCGGGGTGGACCCTCATGGCCTTCGACGTCGTCGTGATCCTCGCGGCCCTCCTCGTGGTGTCGTGGCAGAGCGTCGTGCTGAGCGCGGCGGGAGCGGTGGTGCTGAACCTGGTGCTCGCCCTGAACCACCGCCCGGGACGCTACCTCGGGCGCTGAGTCTGGGCCTCAGGTCTGACAGCGCGGGCACCAGAAGACGATGCGCTCCGCCGTCGGATCGGCGCCCAGTTCCGTTCCCAGGATGAGCGTGCCGCAGCGCCGGCACGGCTTCCCCTCCCGCCGGTACACCCAGGTCTGGCGACCGGGACGAGAGTCTCCCGTGAAGGTGCGGCCGAGCCGGTCGCGGTTGGCGCGGATCATGCGGGCACCCGTGTCCATGAGGGCCAGCGTGTCCACCTCCGATGCCGGGGTGGTCGGAAGAACGCCGCGAACGAACAGCAGCTCGTTCGCGTACTCGTTGCCGAATCCCGCGACGTGGCGCTGATCGAGGACGGCCACGTGGATGGGACGGTCATCGGAGGCGAGGTTGCGTGCGGCCTCCGCCGCATCCCACTGAGGGCTGAGAGGATCGGGGCCGAGGTGCCCGACGACGCGGTCCTCGTCGACGGTCGGGAGTACCTCCACCATGGCGAGGTCGAAGCCCACGGCGTCCACGGTGTCGGTCCCGACGATCGCCCGTGCCCGGAAAGCCGGGGCACGCCACCGCTCGCCCGCGCGATAGAGGTCCCAATGCCCCTCCATCTTCAGGTGCGAGTGCAGGGTGGCATCGCCGATCCGCAGGAGCAGGTGCTTCCCCCGGGGCACGACCTCGTGGATGCGCTCCCCGGTCAGGTCGGCTGTGGCGCTTCCCGGCACGCGGACATCGAACCGCGTGGCGATCCGCCCGGCGAGGGCGTCGTGCAGACGTCGCGCCGTACGGAAGACGGTGTCACCCTCGGGCACGGCCGGCCCTCCTCGTTCCTCCGCAGGTCATCGTGCCCTGCGCAGGGTGACGCCGCGCGTGGACTCCACGAACCCGGCATCGCGGAGCGCGCGACCGACGGGGGTGCCGTAGACGAACGCGCCGTTCACCTTCTCGATCGTGAGGGTGTCCAGCCGTCGGGCCCGTGCCGTCTCGACGAGACTGCGTGACGCCGCATCCAACACCGGCTCGTCATCGGTGAACGCGAGTGCCGACCGGCCTCCACGTTCCAGGTACAGCACGAGGCGACCATCGACGAGCACGACCAGGCCTCCCGCCTTCCGGCCCGGGCGGTGTCCACCGTCCTGCGCGGGCCACGGCAGCGCGGCTCCGTAGGCGTTGGCCGGGTCGGTGGCGGCCAGGGTGACCGCTTCCAGGGCCGGTGCGTCCTCGTCGGATGCGCCGCCGAACGTGCGCAGACGGTCGACCGTGGCCGAGGTGGCGAACTGCGCCGCGCCCAGCTTCTCGATGAAGTAGCCGCGTCGGCAGTGTCCGGTCTCCTCGAACCCGGCGAGGGTGCGGTAGGCCTGCGCGAAGCCACCCGGCAGTTCCTCGGCCTGCACGGACCCGCGGGTGACGACCCCATAACGCTCCAGGAGCAGGCTCGCGGCCGCCGCCGCCCGCAGCGTCCCGTCGGACTCGGGGGCGGGCAAGAGCGACCAGCGTCCGCCGACGAGGGGCGGGCGGTGCGGCGCGGTGGTCGGGCGGGCGATCGGGGTGCCCCGGAACATGCGGGCGCGCGGGGTCCTCCGCACGGCCCGGTGGGCTTGCGAGCCTCCCGCCAGGAGCATCCGCACGGGTGAGAAGGTGTCGTTGGTCACCTGTGCGCTCCACGCCAGGTTCCACAGCGCCTCCACGACCGACTGCTCGTTCTCGGCTCCGACCAGGGCGACCAGTTGCGAGGCGAAGTAGGCGCCGCCGCCGGCGAGCACCTCGCGCACCCGCTCCTCCAGCGCCGACTCCGGCGAGCGGTCCTGCAAGCGCAGGGTGAAGGCCGCGGTGTCGGCGGGATGGAGCGCGATCCATCCGTCGCGCCCGGGCAGCGAGCCGTGCCCGGACCAGAGCACCTCTCCGGTGGCGGTGAGCTCGTCGAGCATCGCCGGGGCGTAGTCGGTGACCCGCGCGGGCAGGATGAGGGACTCCCACGCGCTGGCCGGCAGCGGCACCCCCGCCAACTGCTCGATCACGGCGAGGACACCGTCGATCCCGTCCAGTCCCCGTCCGACGCCGGAGGATCCGACGTGCTGCCAGGCGGGGAGGAAGCGTGCGAACGCCGTGGGCTCGACCGGTTCGACCGCGCCGCGCAACGCCGCCAGCGACCGCATCCGGAGGCGGCGCAGCACCTCGCTGTCGCACCACTCCAGGTCGTTGTCCGCGGCGCGATCGGCGGCCTGCTCGGGAAGGAAGTAGCCGCTGGAGACCCGCCCCTGCGACTCCAGTCGCTGCAGGGACTGCCGGGCGACGGCTGCACCGATACCGAGCCGCCGCGCCACATCCGAGGTGCGGAAGGGGGCATGGGTGCGGGCGAAGCGTGCGACGAGGTCGGCGAGCGGGTCCACGACCGGCTCCAGGAAGGCCGTGGGGATGCCTACCGGAAGGGCCGCTCCGAGCGCATCGCGCAGCCGTCCGGCGTCTTCGATGGCCGCCACCTGCGGCACTCCCGCGACCGTCACGCGGATCGCGCGCCTCGCCGAGACAAGGGCGTCGAGGTGCGCACCCGCCTGGTCCGTCGAGGCCGCTGTGGTGCTCGCGTCGTCCGCCGCGACGTCGTCCTGGGCAAGCCGCTCGGCCACCTCGTCGGCGTCGAGGGGGCCGAGCAGTCGCAGCAGATCGGCGACGCCTTCGAGACCATGCACCCGCCGGGAGGGATCGAGCCGTTGCACCTCGCGTTCGAACTGCGCGATGATCCCCGGATCGAGCAGCTCGCGCATCTCGACCTTGCCGAGCAGCTCGCCCAGCAGCGCCGGGTCGACCGAGAGCGCGGCGGCGCGACGTTCCGCGAGCGGGGAGTCGCCCTCGTACATGAACGCGCCGACATAGCCGAACAGCAGATCCCGTGCGTAGGGAGAGGGCTGCGACGTGGTGGTCTCGATCAGGCGGATGCGACGGTCGCCGATCGCGCGGGCGATCCGCAGCAGAGCCGGCACGTCGTACACGTCTTGGAGGACTTCGCGGAGGGTCTCGAGGATGATCGGGAAGGTGGGGTGCTTACGGGCGACCTCGAGCAGCTGCGCCGACTTCTGCCGTTGCTGCCACAAGGGGGAGCGCTTCTGCGGGTTCAGTCGCGGCAGCAGCAGCGCCCGGGCCGCGCACTCGCGGAATCGGGAGGCGAACAGCGCCGACCCTCCCACCTCGTCGGTGACGATCTGCTCCAGCTCGACGGGGTCGAACACGAACAGCTCGGCATCCGGAGGCTCGGACTCGGCGTCCGGCACGCGGGCGATGATCCCGTCGTCGCTCGCGACGGCTGAGCCCTCCACGCCCAATCGCTCCCGGATCCGCGCGTTCACCGCCAGCGCCCACGGCGCATGCACGTGCATGCCGTACGGGGAATGCAGGATGATGCGCCAGTCGCCCACCTCGTCACGAGAGCGCTCGACCGTGAGTGTCCTGTCGGTGGGAAGCGTGCCGGTCGCTTCGCGCTGCTCGCTCAGATACGACAGGAGATTGCCGATGGCGTTGTCGTCCAGTCCCGACTCGCGGAGCCGAGCGGTCGCCTTCTCGGGCGGTGCGCTCGAGATCTCCCGGGAGAACGCGCCGAGGGCCTCACCCAGCTCGGCGGGGCGACCGAGGCCGTCGCCGTGCCAGAACGGGAGCTTGCCGGGCTGCCCGAACGCCGGAAGCACATTGACCCGATCGTGGGTGATCTCGACGATCCGCCAACTCGTCGTTCCGAGCGTGAAGACGTCGCCGACGCGGGACTCGTAGACCATCTCCTCGTCGAGCTCGCCGACGCGGGCGTTGCGCGTCTCGCCCGCGACGAACACCCCGAACAGGCCGCGGTCGGGGATCGTGCCACCGCTGGTCACCGCGATGCGCTGGGACCCGGGCCGTCCGGTGAGCACGCCGTGATCTCGATCCCACACCACGCGCGGGCGGAGCTCGGCGAACTCGTCGGAGGGGAAACGGCCTGCGAGGAGATCCAGCGTCGCCTCGTACGCCGAGCGCGGCAGCGAGCGGAACGGCGCCGAACGCTTGACGGTGTCGAACCACTCCTCGACATCGACCTGTCCCGTCGCGCATGCGGCCACGGTCTGCTGCGCGAGGATGTCGAGCGGGTTCTGGGGAACGGCGATCGCCTCGATCTTCCCCGCCAGCATGCGCTCGGTCACCACGGCGGTGTGCAGGACGTCGCCGCGGTGCTTGGGGAACAACGCAGCGCGGCTGACCTCGCCCACCTGGTGTCCCGCGCGCCCGACACGTTGCAGGCCCGAGGCCGCGGACGGGGGCGCCTCGACCTGGATGACCAGGTCGACCGCGCCCATGTCGATCCCGAGTTCGAGACTGCTCGTCGCCACGACGCACCGCAGCGCCCCGGACTTCAGCTCGTCTTCGACTTGCGCACGCTGCTCCTTCGACACCGAGCCGTGATGCGCCTTGGCCAGCACCGGGTCGGCGCCGGCTGAGGAGCCGGCCTGCGCCATCATCGCGGCGGGGACGGCGGCGTCGGGGAGCTCGATCCCGAGCCGCTCGGCGTAGATCTCGTTCAGCCGTCCGGTCAGGCGCTCGGCGAGGCGACGAGAGTTCGCGAAGACGATCGTGGAGCGATGAGCGAGGATGCGGTCGACGATCGCCTCCTCGACGTGTGGCCACACCGACCCTGTCATCTCCGTCGACCCCGCCGCGCCGGCGGGGGAGGCGCCCGGTGCCGCGTCGTACCACGCCGGCCCGGGAGCGCTCGCCTGGGCGTCGTCGCTTCCGGGAGAGTCGTCGGGCGGGTTCGCCGGCTCGCTCCCCGGCGGCGGGGGAGGATGGCGCATGTCGTCCATCGGTACGACGACCGACAGGTCGAACGCCTTGCTCGCTCGGGGAGCCACGATCTCCACCGGCTGGGAGCCGCCGAGGAACCGTGCGACCTCGTCGATGGGACGCACCGTCGCGGAGAGCCCGATGCGCTGTACCGGGGCGGCATCGGGATCGCTGTCGCGCCGCAGGGCGTCGAGGCGTTCCAGGCTGACGGCCAGATGAGCGCCGCGTTTGGTCGCCGCGACGGCGTGCACCTCGTCGACGATCACGGTGTGCACGCCGCGGAGGGTCTGACCGGCCTGGGAGGTCAGCATGAGGTAGAGCGATTCGGGAGTGGTGATGAGGATGTCGGGCGGGTCGGACACGAGCTTTCGCCGATCCGCGGACGCCGTGTCTCCGGAGCGCACGCCGACCGTGATGTCGGGGACCGCGACTCCCAGGCGCCGCGCCGACTGGCCGATTCCCACGAGCGGTGACCGGAGGTTTCTCTCCACATCGACGCCGAGGGCTTTCAGCGGAGAGATGTAGAGCACGCGCGTGCGGGGCGGGCGGGGATCCTTCGCCCGTCCCTTCTCGGCCGGCGGCGGGGAGTCCTGCTTGTCGTGGAAGATCCGGTCGATCGACCACAGGAACGCCGACAGGGTCTTCCCGGAGCCGGTGGGGGCGACCACGAGCGCGTGTGCTCCGGCCGAGATGGTCTGCCATGCGCCGGCCTGGGCGTCGGTGGGCCGGTGGAAGGCGCCACGAAACCAGTCCTGCGTCGCAGGACCGAACCGTTCGAGCACGTCGGCCATCAGTACATCTTCACCCCGTGCGCCGACATCGGCGCCAGGTCTTGCCTCACCGCCTCTCCGTGAGCTGTCCGTCTCGCAGTTCCAGCACGAGATCCGGACCGACCCGGTGCAGGAAGCCGTCGTCGTGGCTGACGACGACCACCGCGCCGCCGTACACCGCGAGGGCGTCGACGAGCTGGTCGACCGTGTCCAGGTCGAGGTTGTTCGTCGGCTCATCGAGCACGAGCAGTTGCGGAGGCGGGTCGGTGAACAGCAGGCGAGCCAGAGCGGCCCGGAACCGTTCGCCACCCGACAACGCCGACACCGGGCGGTGGACGGCATCGCCGCGCAGGAGGAACCGAGCCAGACGGTTGCGCAGCTCCACGTCGCCCATCCCGGGAGTGCGGAGGTTCTCCAGCACGGTTCGGGTGTCGTCGAGGCCGTCGACCCGCTGGGAGAGGTAGCCGATCCGGTCGGTGTGGGCCAGGGCGCGGAGGCTCGCGAATCGGGGATCCGCGCCTCGGTCTCGGTCTCGGTCTCGATCCGCGTGCGCCACCAGTCGTTCCACGAGCGTCGTCTTGCCGGCCCCGTTGGGGCCGATGAGGGCAACGCGCTCGGGACCCTGCACGACCCATTCGCGGTAGGCGTCGCCGAGTGTCGCGATGCGTCTGCCCGTCGCCACGCCGGGGTCGGGGAGATCGATGTGGACCGACTCGTCGTCGCGGACGCGGCGTTCGGCCGCGTCGAGACTCGCCCGGGCGGACGCCACCTTCTCCGCGGCGTCCGTGCGCAGCTTTCCGGCCGTGACTTGGGCGGCGCGCTTGCGATTCCCGGCCACGATTCCCGGCACACGCTTCTCGACCTGGGCCTTGTGCCCGGCCGCCTGCCGATGGGCGATCTTCGTCTCGGTCTGGAGGCGGTCGCGCTTCTCGCGGCGGACCACCTGACGCGCCGCGGTCTCGGCCTGACGTGCCGCGGCCTGTTCGGCCTCGAGTGCCTCCCGCCATGCGGTGTACCCGCCGCCGAACACCGACAGCCCGCCGCGGTAGAGCTCGGCGGTGTCGTCCATGAGATCCAGTAGCCGGGTGTCGTGGCTCACGACGATGAGCGTCCCGCGCCACGAGCGGACCAGATCGTAGACACGAGCACGCGCATCGCGGTCGAGGTTGTTTGTCGGTTCATCCAGCAGCGCGATGGGTGCGCCCCGCAGGCGCACGCCGACGAGCGCCGCCAGCACGGCCTCGCCGCCGGAGAGGGTTCCCACCCGGCGGTCGAGTGCGCCGGCGGGGAGCCCGGCTTCGGCGAGCGCGGCCTCGGCGCGGGCTTCGACGTCCCAGTCGTCGCCGACGGCGTCGAAGTGTGCGGGGTCGACGTCGCCGGAGGTGATGGCCCGCACGGCGCGGACGGCGTCGCCGACGCCGAGCAGGTCCGCGACCGGGCGGTCGACGTCGAGCGTCAGCTGCTGCGGCAGCCGGTCCACGGCCCCCGCGACGAGGATCTGGCCGGCCGACGGCGCGCGTTCGCCCGCGATGAGGGAGAGGAGCGTCGACTTCCCGGCGCCGTTGCGGCCGACCAGGCCGGTGCGCCCGGTGTCGAAGGCGCCGCTGACGCCGTCGAGGGCGACGGTGCCGTCGGGCCAGGTGAAAGAGATGCGGTCGAGGGTGACCGCGGTGGAGTTCGCAGGCATGAGTGCCTCCCAGGTGTCGGTGGCCCCGATCGCGGATCGGGGGTGCGCGGACGCCACGGACACCGGAGCGCGCTCGACGGCCGAGGCCGGAGGAGGCGGGAGGGAGTCGACGTCAGCGCGGGATGGGAGCGCAGACGTCGCAGCGAGTCCGGTCCGGGATGGAAGAACGGAGGGCGACGGCTAGCGCGGGATCACAGCGCGGCGTCGAAACCCTTCAACGGTCTTCCTCACACTTGGGACGGGGGACCCCTCGACTATACCCGAGGCCGTCGCCGCCTCACGGGTCCCGGCGCTTGTCGAGGAAGACGCGGACATCGTCGAGCTCCTGGGCGGACACGCTGTGCGCCAATCCCTCGTAGACGCGTCCGCTGAGGTCGACGTGGTCGGGGAGCCACTGCACCGTGTGGGCGACGCGGTCGGCGGGAATGACCTCATCGCGGGAGCCGCGTCCCCAGAACACCGGGGGTCGGCGCGTCGCCAGCTCGGCGTCGCCGGGGAGGGGAGCCGCGTCGACGTAGCCGGCGAGGGCCACCGCGAACGCGAATGCCTGCGGGCGCAGGCGCAACGCCTGCAGAGCCACGACGGCTCCCTGCGAGAAGCCGAGCAACCCGACGGTCGGGGCTTCGACGGCGTCGTCGAGCCACTCCAGGAAGGCCTCGGCGGCGGCGGTCGTGCCCTCCGGGTCGCGGCCGTGCAGTCCCTCGATCGGGAACCAGGACCATCCGGGCGTCGGGAACGGAGGCGCCAGGGGAGCGCGCACGGCGGCCACGACGTACTCCGGCGGCAGGTGCGGGACGAGGGCGAACAGATCGCGCTCCTCGGAGCCGTAGCCGTGCAGCAGCACGAGGACGGGCCGGCCCTCGCGCTCCGACGGCGGGGCGCTCCACAGCACCGCGTCGGCATCCAGCCGGGGGATCGGACTCATGCCGACCATTCTCTCCGACCCCGCCGACGCGGAGGAGGTATACATGGAGGCATGGCCGTCCGCACTCCCGACCCCGACCCGAGCGACCGCGACGACGAGACCCCGCGCGACCCGCTGCGCGGCTTCGGTCGCGACGGGCAGGCCGGATCCTTCGGCTCGCCTGCGCCCGGCTCCGCGGCCAATCCCGGCTGGTTGAGCGACATCGAGCTGGCCGAAGCCCGACGGCGACTCCCGATCCTCTATGTCGAGGCGGTTCCGGTCCGCACCGACGGCACCGGGGCGGTGACCGAGGTCGGGATCCTGTTGCGCGCGACACCGCTCGGCGAGATCACCCGCACGATCGTCTCCGGGCGGGTGCGCTATGGCGAGACGGTGCGCGACGCCCTCTTCCGTCATCTGGAGAACGACCTGGGCCCCATGGCGTTCCCCCTGCTCCCGCCGCAGCCGGTGCCGTTCACCGTGGCGGAGTACTTCCCTCTCCCCGGAATCAGCGCGTACCACGACGATCGTCAGCACGCGGTGTCCCTCGCCTTCGTCGTGCCGGTCACGGGCACCTGCGAGCCTCGACAGGATGCGCTCGAGGTGACCTGGATGTCACCGCAGGAAGCGGCGTCCGACAACCTCGCCGCCGAGATGGAGGGCGGCCGGGGCACGCTGGTCCGCCACGCCCTCGCGTCGGTCGGGGCGTTGCGCTGACCATGCCGCGCAGCGCCCTCCTCGTCGACTTCGCTCTTGCTCTCCCGGTCGCCCTGGCCGTCTCGTTCCTCATCGCCTGGGCGTTGCGGGCGCTCTTCGGCCGCCGTCTCTCGCTGCCGTTGTCCGTCATGACGATCGTCTCGGTGCTGGGTCTGAGCGCTGGCCTGTTCGTCTCGGGCTGGCTGTTCGCGGGGCTTCGCATCTGGATGCCGATGACGCTTCTCATCGCCGCGGGGTGCAGCCTCGGTCTGTCGCTCCTCGTCGCCGGCGTCGCCGTCCTGCTGCGGCGTGACGGCTCCGGAGTCGACATCGCCGCGCTCCTGCATGCGGGCGAGTCCGAACGCGTGGAGTTCAAGGAGACGGCCCGCTGGAACGTGCGGGAGGACAAGAAAGACGCCCGCATGGAGGCCGTCGTCGCCAAGACGGTGGCGGCGTTCCTGAACAGCCGCGGCGGCACCCTGGTCATCGGCGCCGACGATGAGGGGCGGCCCGTCGGCCTCGACCGCGACTTCGCGACCCTGCGCACTCCCGACGCGGACCGGTTCGAGCTCTGGCTGCGCGACCTCCTCGCCACGACGCTCGGCAAGAACGCGGCGGCGTTGCCTCGGATCCGCTTCGCCGAGGTCGAGGGGGCGACGGTGTGCGCCGTGCGGTGCCCGCGCGCACCCGAGCCGGTTTTTCTGACGCAGGGCGGGAGCACCGAGTTGTGGGTGAGAGTGGGCAACTCCACCCGCGCCTTCGGCGTCGACGAGGCGCTCGCGTACGTGTCGCAGCATTGGCGGCCGACGCTGGCCACGTTCCTCCTGGGTCGCCGGTGACAAGGCCCGCGTCCCGCTCGACTCGAACGTCCCTCCCGGCTCGAACGTCCCTCTAGGCTCGAACGCATGGAGCCCCTGGAGCCGTTCGTCTTCCCCACCGACCTCGAGGGCTGGCTGACTGCCGCGGAAGGGAACGCCGACGGGGCGATCGCCCTCGTCCGCGAGTTCGACGCCCGCCTCCCCACCGCGGCGACCCCGGAAGCCGCGCTCGACCTCTGGAACAACGCCGACCTCGCGCTGACCGGCGCGATGAACGAGGCGTACCTTCTCAGTGAAGCCCACCCCGACGCCGCCGTGCGCGCGGCGGCCGAGGCGGCGGTCCAGAAGCTCGACGCCGTCGCGTCCGCTCGCGTGCGCGATGCCTCCCTCTTCGATGCGCTCCGCGCCCACGAGGGCGCCGCTCTCGACGACGAGTCGGCGCGCTTTCTCGCTCACGTCCTGCGGGATTTCCGCCGGGGTGGAGTCGACCTCCCGGCCGAGGAACGCGAGCGCGTGCGCGAACTCACCGATCGCGACACGGCGCTGAGCCTCGCATTCTCGCGGAACATCCGCGAGGGCCGGCGTGAGGTCCGGGTGCCCGCGGAAGACCTCGTCGGCCTCCCGCAGGACTTCCTCGATGCCCGCCCCGCCGATGACGAGGGCTTCGTCACCCTGACGACCGACTACACCGATCTCATGCCGGTGCGAGAGTACGCCCGGGTGCGCGCCACACGCGTGGCGCTGGTGTCGGCCTACAACGATCTCGCCTGGCCCGAGAATGACGAGATCCTCTCCGAACTGCTCGCCGTGCGAGCCGAGCGCGCGCGCCTCCTCGGGTACGCGACGTGGGCGGATTACGAGACCGAGCCGCGCATGATCGGTTCCGCTGCCGCCGTGCGGACCTTCCTCGACCGGCTCGACGAGGCCTCGGCCGCCGCGGCGGCCGCCGAGTACCCGCTCCTTCTCGATCGCCTCCGTCGCGACGATCCGGACGCGGAAGAGGTCACCGTCGCCGACCTGTTCTACCTCCTGAGCCAGCTGCGGCAGGAGCGTCACGACGTGGATGCGCAGCTCGTCCGGTCCTACTTCTCCTTCTCCCGTGTGCTCCCCGGTGTGCTGGAGACGGCCTCGAGACTCCTCGACCTCCGTTTCGTCCCGGTCGAGATCGGTGCGTGGCACGAGGACGTCCTGACCTACGACGTGTTGCGGAAGGACGACCGGCTGGGGCGCGTGCACCTCGACCTCCACCCCCGCGAGGGCAAATACAGTCACGCCGCCTGTTTCGGGCTGGTCCCGGGCGTCGCCGGACGGGTGCTTCCGGAGGCGGTGCTCCTGTGCAACTTCTCCCGAGGGCTCATGACGCACGACGAAGTGGTCACCTTCTTCCACGAGTTCGGGCACCTCGTCCACGACATCCTGGGCGGTCGGCAGCGCTTCGTGCGGTTCAGTGGCGTGGCGACCGAGTGGGATTTCGTGGAAGCGCCCAGCCAGCTGCTGGAGGACTGGGCGTGGGACCCCTCGGTCCTGGCCACCTTCACCGCCGGTGCCGACGAGGAGCCGATCCCCGCCGACCTCGTCGAGCGCATGCAGGTGGCCGACGGGTTCGGCCGCGCCCTCGAGGTGCGTCGCCAGCTCGGTCACGCAGAGGTGTCGTATCGGCTGCACGTCGAGACGCCCGCCGACATCGCCGCCGCGACCGAACGCTGGTACCGCGAGACCTCTCCCGTGCGTCCCCTTCCCGGTGGTCATTCCTACGCCGGCTTCGGTCACCTCACCGGCTATGGGTCGTGCTACTACACGTATCAGTGGAGCCTCGTCATCGCGCGCGACCTGCGCGCGGCCTTCGGCGACGACCTCATGAATCCCGCGGTGGCCGAGCGCTATCGCCGCGAGATCCTGGAGCCGGGGGGAAGCCGCGACGGGGCCGACCTCGTGGAGCGCTTCTTGGGGCGCCCCTACACGTTCGACGCGTATCGGCAGTGGTTGAGCGGAAACTGAACGACTCGCCCCAGCGGCCGGACTGCGCGGAGCGGTAACCTTCGGAGTGCCGGTACTGCCGATGCCGACTCGACCGCCTCTCGTCCCGTGGAGTCCCCCATGCCCGATCAGCACCTGCCCGCCCCGTCCGATGAGTCGTCGCCCTTCGACGACCTGCTGCGTGGGCAGGAGGGGGCCGCGGAATCGCACTTCACGACGGCGTTCCGCGGCTACGACAAGGGCGAGGTCGATGCCGCGCTCTCCGAGCTCACCACCCGGCTGCGGATCCAGGGCGAGGAGCTGGCCCAGCTGAAGGACCGGCACCGTCGGGCGATCGACTCCGCGCAGGCGCAGAGCAGCAGACGCGTCGAGGAGCTCGAAGCGGAACTCGCCGTCGCCAACGCGCAAGCGGCCAACGCGGAGGAGCAGGTGCAGACCCTCACCGAAGAGCTCCTCGGCGCCTCTGGGGAATCCGCGAACCGGCGCCGTTTCGAGGAGGTGCTCCACGTCGCGGAGGAGCAGGCGAGCCTCCTCATCAAGAACGCGAGCATCCAGGCCGACCGGCTCCTCGAGGCCGCGCACGCCGAGATCCAGACCCGCCGTCAGGAGGCCCAGGCCGACGCCGACGCGATCGTGGCGCGCGCCGAGCACGACGCGCAGCAGGTGCGTCTGGCGACCGAGACGGAACGGACGGCTCACGAGGCGCAGCTGGAGCGCGAACGCGCCCATGCCGCCGAGAAGGTCTCGCAGGCCGAGCAGGAGGCCGCTGCCATCCGCACCGAGTCGGAGAAGGGCGCGGCGGCCCTGCGGTCGCTCGTGGCCCGCGAGACTGAGCAGGCACGCGCGGAGGCCGAGGAGGCGGTGCGCGAGCTCCGCATGCGCGCGCTGGAGTTCGAGGAGTCCCTCACCCGCCGGCAGGACGACGCCCAGCAGGAGTTCCTCATGCTCCACAATCAGGCCGTCGCTCACGCGGAGCGCATCACCAAGGACGCGAACGAGCAGGTCGCTTCGTCGCTGGAGCATGCGCAGCGCATCACGGCGAAGGCCGACGACTTCGACCGTCTCATGCGCGCCCAGGCGCAGCAGATCGAGGCGGATGCCCACCTCAAGGCCCGGGAGCAGCTCGACCGCGCGCGCGTGCGCGCGCAGCAGATCATCGACACGGTCACGGCGCACTCCGAATCGGTCCTGCGCGACGCCGAGGACCGCACCCGCCAGTTGCGGTGGCAGCAGCACCAGCTCACGAGCTTCATGTCCGAGGTCCGCGAGCTGATGCGCGGCGAGGCGGCCGGTGGCGCCGAGACGGCGAAAGCGTCCGACGCGGATGAGTCTGCGACGCTCGACGAGGACGCGTCGAGCGTCACCGAGGCCGCGCCGGGGTTCGGGCCCGCGGACGTCGAGCCCGACCTCGACGACGTGGCTGAGCCGGACGCTGTCGCGGAGACTGAAGATGAGCCGGAGGCGGAGGCGGAGGCGGAGGCGGCGGCCGAGCGGAGCGACGCTCGCTAGCGCTACCCCGTCGACGACGAGAGGCGGCGCCCCCGAACACGTATCGTGCGCGGGGACGCCGCCTTTCTCGATGAGACCCCTACAGCGCGGGCTGCTGCGCCTCGATGTCGTCGACGGTGATCCGGGCCGGCCCGTTCGTGCTGGTGCCGGTCAGGTAGGCGCTGATGCGCAGTGAACCGGCGTCCTGCAGTTCTGCCTCCGCATCGGTCGACACGATGAGCCACGCGTCGGGCTCTTCGGTTCCCACGGGCCAGACCTTCGCGCGCAGGGTGGTCGTTCCGCCCTCGCTCACGGCCTGCAGGCGCGTGTGGAGGCGTCCGCCCGCGGTGTGGACGTAGTCCGGCACGGCACGCGAGGTCAGGAGCGTCTCGGTGGAGCCCAGGAGCTTGGCCGTACTCGCGGTGACCACGCCGGTCGAGGCGATGCGCAGTTTCAGGCGGTAGGCCCCCGAGTCGGAGGCGCGAACGGCCAGGTTGAGGTGGACTCCGCCGCCGTCCGAGACCGCTTCGGTTCCGAACACCGCGCGGGCGTCGACGTCGCGCGCAACGGCGCCGGTCAGGACCGCCGTCTTGGTCTGGCTGCGGCCGACCTCGATCGTTCCGACGCCGTCGGCCACGGCGAAGCCCGCGGGGGTGACCCACGTCGCTCCGCTCGTCGCCTCGCCCCATCCGGACGACACCGACCGCTCGAACGTGTCGCGGGCGATCAACCCCGCCTCGGGCGCGGAGACTGTCACGTCGTGCGTCACGGTCTCACTGTCGATCCCGCGGGCGTCGGTGACGACCAGGCTGACCGCGTAGGTTCCCGCCTCGGTGTACTCGTGGGTCGGCGCGCTGCCGGTACCGGACGTGCCGTCACCGAAGTCCCATCGGTAGGCCGCCACCGAGGTGCCGGACTCCGCGCTGGATGCTCCGCCGTCGAAGGAGACCGCGAGATCGCGGGCCTTCGAAGAGAACGCCGCCGTGGGCGCGATCCTCGGGGCTGTAGCCGTGACGGTCGCGCGGGTGGTCTGGGACAACCCGCCCGCGTCGGTCACGGTGAGCGCCACGGTGTAGGTGCCGGGCTTCGCGTACTCGTGCGATGCCGTGCGCCCCGTCCCGGTCGTTCCGTCGCCGAAGTTCCACGCGTAGCCCGCGATGTCGCCCGTGGTGGCCTTCGACCCCGATCCGTCGAAGGCCCACGCGAGGTCCTTCCCGCTGGTGGTCACGACGGCGCTCGGAGCCTTCGCTCCCGTGCCGATCGCGTGGTGCGTCTTGATCTGCGCCGCCGTGAGCGCCTGCGGGTACACCGCGAACTCGTCGATCTGGCCGCTGAGGAACGACGACGAGGGGCGGGTCGGCCAGCCGCTGGTGATGGTGTCGCCACCGACCTGCCAGAAGCCCGTGTACGCGCGCGCCGACGTGATGGCGGAGTTGCTCGCCACACGCGTGCCGTCGACGTAGAGCTCCATGCCGCCCGTCGGGCTGAGCTGGGCGACCACGTGATGCCACTTGTTGTCGTTGTACGCCTTGGTCGTGCTCACAGTGGTGTACACCCCGGTGCGCAGGCCGAAGGTCAGCTTGCCGTCGTTGCGCATGTAGACCATGCGGTCGCTGAGCTCGACGGTTCCTGACGCAGGCGTGCGGTATCCGCTGAGCCAGCCGCCCTTGGTGGTGTTGGTCTTGACCCAGATCTCCGTCGCGAAGGCGCCGCCCAGCGGGGTGGCGGTCTTGGCCCGAGCCCAGGCCGACGCGGTGCCGTTCACCGTCGCCGAGGTCTTGTCGTCGTTCGCGATCGCACCGTCGGTGGTCTTGCTCCCGACGCCCGAACCGAAGACGGCGTCGTTGCTGCCGACCCAGTCGGTTCCGCCGTTGCCGCCGTTGGCAGCACTGCCGGTCGTCCCGAGACGCCACAGCAGGCTGGCGCCGTCGGCACGCACCTGGTCGGCGTACACCGAGGCAGCCTTGACGCCCGCGGTGGCAGTGGTGGTGGCGCTCGTCGCGCTGTTGCCGTCACCGTCGCGAGCGACAATGCGCGCCGTGTAGGTCGCGCCCGGAGTGAGCCCGGAACCGATGACGGTCACGGTCTTGGTGCGCTCCCAGAACGGGGAGTCGACCGTCGCCGAGCCGATCGGGGCGTCGATGCCGTCGACGTAGAGGTCGTAGGTGAGCGAGAGGTCATCGCGGTCCCAGTTGAGCGGAACCGTCACGCGCACCATGCCGGAGCCGCCCGCCGACGACGCGGTGGGAGCCCAGTCGGTGCCGGACTTCTGCGGCCCTTCCTTCGGCCCGCCGGGCGGGTTCACCGCGAAACGCGCGATGCCCTGGCTGCGCTTCTTGTTGACGAACGGGAACTCCCCGCCATAGACGACGTACTCACCGTTTCCGGTGACCGACCAGGTGGCCTGACCCATGCCGGTCGCCGTCCCGGTGACCCACTCCGGCGACCAGTCGACGAATGCGGGCGCGTTCGTGCCCTCCCAGGTCTGGTAGTAGTCGGGCTTGAGCGCGGGGCCCAGCTTGCCCTTCGTCGCGGTGGTGTAGACCGTCGCGTGACGTTGGTTGGTCTTTCCGCCCTCGGGGAAGCCGCCGACGGTCGAGCAGTCGTGCGCGTGATTGGCGGTGTAGACGTTCGTGCCGTCGGAGTACACGCCGTAGTGGTCGCCGTGGCAGTCCGCGACCCAGTTCAGCGCGCCCGTCGACGGGTTCGCCGAGAAGGCGCCCTCGAGGTTGCCGACGACCTTGCCGAACAGCGTCCACCCCGTGCCGTAGACCGCTTTGCCATCCGTCGTCAGGTTCCAGATTCCGCCCTTGTCGAGGTGAGTCTCGACCGCGGACTTCGCGTTCTGGATGGTGTCCTGCGCCGCCCATCGCACCTTGGTGCCGGTGACCGCGTCGAGGGCGGCAAGACCGGGCTGCACGGCACCGTTGACGAGGCGGAAGCGCCCCCCGATGATGACCTTGTCGCCCTCGGGCGTCAGCGTCATGGCGTCGATCTGCCGGTCG
This sequence comes from Microbacterium sp. TNHR37B, assembly GCF_001620065.1. Classification (GTDB taxonomy): domain Bacteria; phylum Actinomycetota; class Actinomycetes; order Actinomycetales; family Microbacteriaceae; genus Microbacterium. The sequence continues at coordinate 502,383 of NZ_LQGV01000003.1, read as the reverse complement.
GCGGTCGGGGCCCACGACAGCAGCTCGCCCTTAGTTGTCACCGCGGCGAGGTTCTGCCGCCCCACTCCCTTCGCGGCGCCGAACAGTCCGCCGACATAGACGGTCCGATCGGTCACGGCGATCGCGTTGACGTAGCCCCCGCCCATGGCGGCCTTGAAGTTCGTCAGTTCCCCCGTCGCCACGTCGAAGGCCGCAAGATAGAAGCGATCCTGGTCGTTGACCTTCTTGAAGGCGCCGCCCACATACAGCGTCTTGCCGTCGGGCGAGACCGCGAGGGACTTGACCGTCCCTTCGATCTTCGGGGCGAACGAGGTCGCCTCGCCGGTGCGGATGTCGTACGCGAGGAGATTGTGACGCGGGAAGGTCCGCTCACCCGGAGCGGCGCCCGCGGGCCGAGCAGCGCTGAAGGATCCGCCCGCGAACACGGTGTTGCCGGCGATCGCCTGGGTCCAGACGACACCCGAGTCGATCTGCACGGTGGGCAGCGGATCGGCGGTGACCGTGGCGGAGTTGCGCTGCTCCGGCGGGGCCGTGTCGGGCCCGGCGGCGGCGGAGGCGGGGCTCACCGGCCCCGCGATGGCCAACGTCGCCGCCAGCGCGGCCACCGTCACCGCGACGACGCCGCGAGTGGTGCGGACGCGGGCGATCGACGCCCGTTCCGCTCCGTCGCCCGGCGGTGTCGCCGCCGGAAGTGCGCGCGAGAGAGCGCGCGAGAGTGCAGTACCCAATTCATCCCCCAGATGAAGACGCATCGCTGCGCCGTTGACGAAGGCGCGCGGGGCGCCGAGGCGTGAGCGGACCGTCCCCAGACGGCTGCTCCTACAGGAGACGAGAAACGGGCCGATTCATCACGCGGTCCACCGGAACCAGCGGTGCTCTGCGCGTCTTGCGCGCTCTGCTGCGCGAAATGCGGCGGGTGGCCCGAAATCAGGACGTCAGTCGGGCCAGCTCGGAGACGAAGGCGTCGACGTCGTCCTCCGTCGTGTCGAACGAGCACATCCACCGCACCTCGCGTCGGGCGGCATCCCAGTCGTAGAAGCGGAACCGCTCGCGCAGAGCGTCGGCGACGCCCTCGGGGAGCGTCGCGAAGACTCCGTTGGCCTGCGTGGGCTGCGTGAACGACACGCCGTTGATGGTCCCGCCGTCGATTCCCGCCTCGACGCCGGCGCGCAGGCGCGCCGCCATCGCATTCGCGTGCCGCGCGTTGCGCAGATACAGGTCGCCCTCGAGCAGGGCGATCAGCTGGGCCGAGACGAAGCGCATCTTGCTCGAGAGCTGCATGTTGAGCTTGCGGAGATAGAGGAGTCCTTCAGAGGCGCTCGGGTCGAGCACGACGACCGCCTCGCCCAGCATCGCGCCGTTCTTCGTTCCCCCGAAGCTCAGGACGTCGACGCCCACGTCACGGGTGAAAGCACGCAGCGGCAGGTCCAGGGCGGCCGCCGCGTTGGACAGCCGCGCACCGTCGACGTGCAGCTTCATCCCGCGGGCGTGCACGTGGTCGGCGATCGCGCCGATCTCCTCCGGCGTGTAGAGGGTCCCGAGCTCCGTGGACTGGGTCAGCGACACCACGAGCGGCTGGGCGCGGTGCTCGTCGCCCCAGCCCCAGGCCTCGCGATCGATGAGGTCAGGGGTCAGCTTGCCGTCGTCGGTGGGAACGGTGAGGATCTTGATGCCCGCCACGCGCTCGGGAGCCCCGCCTTCGTCGACGTTGATGTGCGCGGTGGAGGCCGCGATCACCGCCCCCCAGCGCGGCAGCATCGACTGGAGCCCGACGACGTTGGCTCCGGTCCCGTTGAACACCGGGAACGCCTGGACGCCGTCACCGAAGTGCGCGGCGAACACCTCTTGCAGTCGGCCGGTGTAGACGTCTTCGCCGTAGGCGATCTGGTGTCCGTCATTGGCCGCGGCGATCGCCGCGAGCACCTCGGGGTGGATGCCGGAGTAGTTGTCGCTCGCGAAGCCGCGGACGCGGGTGTCGTGCAGGGTGGTCACAGAGATCCAGCCTAGTTCGGCCCCGGCTGCCGCCGCCGCGTGTGTGCGGCTCGGCCGGGGTCTTTCGCGTGTCGGAGCCGGCCGCTACCCTCCCGCTATGCCGCCGTCGTCATCCCCTCCCGCCCGGGCCGTGCCCGCGGGAGGCATGCGCACGTTTCTCCATGTGCTCGTGAACACCGCCGTCGCCAACATCACGACGAGCTTCCTCTGGTTCGCTCTGACCTTCTGGGTCTACCTCGAGACGCGGTCGGTCCTGGCCACCGGCATCATCGGCGGCGCCTACATGCTGCTCCTGGCGATCTTCGGGATGGTGTTCGGCACGTTCGTCGACCGTCATCGCAAGCACCGGGTCATGATCCTGTCGGGCCTTGTCACCCTGGTCGCGTTCGTCGTCGCCGGGGTCCTGTACCTGGCTCGCCCCGAGGCGGAGCTTCTCGACCTGGGCGGGCCGTGGTTCTGGCTCTTCTCCGGGATCATCCTCGCCGGGGCGGTGATCGAGAACCTGCGCAACATCGCGCTGGCGACCACCGTCACCCTCCTCGTGCCCACCGAGCGTCATGCCAACGCGAACGGACTCGTCGGCACCGTCCAGGGGCTCGCGTTCCTCGTGACGAGCGTCTTCTCGGGGCTCGCGATCGGTCGGCTCGGCATGGGCTGGACGCTCGTGATCGCGATCGTGCTCACCCTCGTCGCGCTCGTGCACCTCTTCACGCTGCGCGTGCCCGAGGGCGAGCCGGAACGGACGCCGGGCTCGAAGATCCTCGACGTCCGCGGAGCCGCCGTCGCGATCCGGGCCGTGCCCGGCCTGTTCGCCCTCATTCTGTTCTCGACGTTCAACAACCTCATCGGCGGCGTCTACATGGCCCTCATGGACCCCTACGGCCTCACGCTCTTCCGCGTGGAATGGTGGGGCGTCGTGCTCGGCTTCACGGCGACCGGTTTCCTCATCGGGGGCGGCGTCGTGGCCGCCCGCGGACTCGGACGCAACCCCATCCGCACGATGCTCCTCCTCGTGATGGTGATGGGTGTCCTCGGTGCGGTGTTCACGCTCCGTGAGTGGTGGTGGCTCTATGTCGTCGGCATCTGGCTGTACATGATGCTGATCCCGGCGATCGAGGCGGCCGAACAGACGGTCGTGCAGCGCGTCGTGCCCTTCGAGAGCCAGGGCCGGGTATTCGGTGCGGCGACGGCGATCGAGGTGTCGGCCGCTCCGATCACCTCGTTCCTCGTCGCACCGCTCGCGGAGTTCGTCATCATCCCCTACATGGACTCGAGCGCCGGGCGGCAGAGGTGGGGATGGCTGCTCGGCGACGGCGAGGCGCGCGGCATCGCGCTCGTGTTCCTCGTGTCGGGGCTCGTGATGGTCGTCTTCGCGCTCCTCGCTTTCGCGACGCGCTCCTATCGCATCCTCTCCGCGGAGTACGCGACGGCCCCCGAGAGGCCCGAGGCGTCGACGAACACCTCGGCGGCGGTCGAGGAGACCCCTCCGGCAGCGGTGGAACCGCCGGTCGTCCCGCCCGCCTCCGCGGCGCAAGCCCGAGGCGGCGTTGCCGATCAGTCCTGAGGCGCGCGGTGCGCCTTCCCTGCGTCCAGGGTCGGGCCTGTGCGGGTCGGGCCTGTGTCCGGGTCAGGCCTCGTCGAGCTCCATGACGGAGCCGTTGACGGCTTCGGCCGGACGGTCCCACACAGACGTGTACGCGCGGGCGAGGTCGTCTTCCCGGTCCGCCAGAGAGCGCACGCGGTAGATGACCGCTGCCGCGGTCAGGGGGCGGCCGGCGTCGCGCGCTGCTGTGGCGAAGCCGCGCGCCACGGCATGGACCCAGGCCTCGGACGCGGCTTTGACGGAGGCGTAGTTCGCCCCTCCGGCCAGCGGCCGGGCGACGGCGGTCGAGGAGACGATGGCGGTCCGGCCGACGGGTGCGGTGGCGAGGTCTTGCCAGAACGTCCGCGTGACGTGTCGCAGTGCCGTGAACGACTGCTCGAGGAAGCGATAGTCCTCGTCGCTCTGCCCCGGGATCCCGCCGCCCCCGCGCCACCCGCCCACGAGGTGAAGGAGTCCGTCGACGCGCACGCCGTTGTCGTGGAGCCTGTCGCGGAGGGCCGTGACCCCTTCTTCCGAGGCGAGGTCGCAGACCTCGGTGCGCGCGCCGAGCGAGGCGAGCGGCGTCAGCCGTCGCTCGTCTCGGCCGACGGCGACCACGCGCGCGCCGGCCCCCACCAGCGCGCGCGTCGCCGCGAGACCGCTCGCACCGGTCGCCCCCGCGACCAGCACGGTCCGCTGCGCGATCGCGGTCTCAGTCATCCGTGCCGCGGATCCCCTCGGTCGAGGCGATCACGTCACGCATCTTCTTCTCCAGCGCCTCGAAGAACATCGACAGCGGAAACTCGTCGTCCAGGACGGCGTCGGTGTACCCCTTCGGCGGTCCGGCCAGGATCTCGTCCGAGAGTCCCCGCGCCCACCGCGACGCAGGGTGCGGCTCCAGGGTCGCCCGCACGAGGTCGTACGCGGCGAGCCAGTGAGAGACCTTGGGGCGGTCGATCGAGCGCCAGTAGAGCTCGTCGATCGCGTCGCCGAGGGCGACAACGGCTGCCGGCACCGCCTCCCAATCGAACGCGAGCGCGGTGTCGGTCCAGTGCAGGACGCCGCGCTGGTGCAGCCAGGCGAACAGCAGCTGGCCGCCCAGCCCGTCGTAGTTGCGGACGCGAGTGCCGGTGATGGCGAATCGGAAGATGCGGTCGAAGATCACGGCGTACTGCACGAGCCGCGCGTGCTCGAGCATCTCCGCCTCGGCCGCGGTCAGGGTGTCGTCGCGTTCTGCCAGCGTCTTCTCGATCGACACGCACTCGCGGAAGGCGGTGAGGTCGCACCGCAGCTCCTCGAGTGAATAGAGGAAGTAGGGCATCCGCTGCTTGATCATGAACGGGTCGAACGGGAGGTCTCCGCGCATGTGCGTGCGGTCGTGGATGAGATCCCACATCACGAACGTCTTCTCGGTGAGCGCCTGGTCGTCGAGCATGCGCGCGGCGGCCTCGGGAAGATCGAGCTTCGTGATGGACGCGGCCGCACGCACGACGCGGCGATACCGCGCCGCCTCACGATCCTGGAAGATCGCGCCCCAGGTGAACGTGGGAATCTCGCGCATCGCGACCGTCTCGGGAAAGAGGACCGCGGAGTTGGTGTCGTAGCCGGGGGTGAAATCGAGCAGGCGCAGCGAGACGAACAGGGCGTTGGTGTACGTCGTCTCCAGCTCGGCGATGAACTCGGGCCAGATCACCTCGACCAGCACCGCTTCGACGAAGCGATTGCGGGACCCGTTCTGCGTGTACATCGGGAAGACGACGAGGTGCGTCAGCCCGTCCACACGGTGCTGCTGCGGCTGGAAGGCGGTGAGGGAGTCGAGGAAGTCGGGCACCCCGAAGCCGCCGTCCGACCACCGCTGGAAGTCGTGGATGCTCGCGGCGAGATACTCGGCATCGTGCGGGAACAGGGGGCTCAGGGCGCGGATCGCCTCCACGATGACGGCGACGTAGGACCGTGCTTCGGCGGGATCGGCATCCTCGGCGAGGGAACCGTCCTGCGTCTGCAGTTCCTGCAGGCCGATCACCGCGTCCTTCAACGCGAGCCAGGCCGGCTGCTCAGCGAGCGCGCGGCCGTCCTCGACGACCTCGGGCTCGCCGATGACGGTCTGGGGGGTGCCGGTTGTCAGGGACATGATGAACCTCCTGTCGGGGTCGCGCGAACGGATCCCGGCGATTCTACGGGATTGCTTCCCGTTCATGCCCGCCACCACAGGAAATTTTCCGGTATCTTGTTTGTCATGGCTCTCTCGGAGGTGGACGCGGGCATCGTCCGTGTCTTGGCGCGTGACGGTCGGGCGACGCTCGCGCAGCTCTCCGCCACCGTGGGTCTGTCGGTCTCGGCCGTGCAGTCCCGGCTCAAGCGTCTCGAAGCAGAGGGAGCGATCACGGGCTACCGCGCGACGATCGATCCGGAGGAGGTCGGGAAGCCGCTCGCGGCGTTCATCGAGATCACCCCGCTCGATCCCGCGCAGCCCGACGATGCCCCCGAGCTGCTGGCGCACCTCGAGGAGATCGAGGCGTGCCACTCCATCGCGGGCGACGCGGCCTACATGCTCTTCGTTCGCGTCGCCACCCCGCGCGCCCTCGAGGCCCTCATCCGCGAGATCCGGGCGGCGGCTTCGGTGCGTACGCGCACGACCGTCGTGCTGCAGACCTTCTTCGAGAACCGTCCCCTGATGCCGGCCGTCGACTGACCCGGGCGGGCGGGCATCGGCGGCGGATACATCCTCCGGTGGATGACGCCGCGCCTGTCGCTCGCGTAGCGTCGTTGTGTGTTCCGGCCCCTGATGACGTACCAGCAGGTCGTCGACGTGGTCGGCGCTGCGGTGTTCTTCCTGATCTCGATGCTCTTCACGGCGGTCCCACTGGGCTATTGGACAGGCGTGGGCACGACCCGGTCGCTGCTGATCGCCACGATCCTCAGCGCCGGTTTCGCGGTCGCCCTGGGGATCCGCCGCTGGTCGCCGCCTCTCGCCCTGACCCTGGCCTGGGCGATGGCGATCGCGCAGATGCTGTTCGGGCTGCCGCCGCTGCCGGCGAACGTCGCGATCTTCGGCGTCCTCTACGTCACCGCGGCGTACGGTTCACGACTGCTCTTCTGGCTCGGGTTCGGTTCGAGCCTGCTCGGTGCCGCAGCGATCACGGTGTACCTGATCGTTCCGCCCCTCGTGCGCGGTGGATGGAGCCTCGAAGGGGCCATCCAGACGAATCTGCTCATCGGTATCACTGTCTTCTTCAGCGCGGCGCTCGCGCTCCTCCTGTCCTGGACGGTCGGCGCGCTCGTGCGGACCGCCTTCCGGGCGCGCGACAACCGGCTGGCGCAGGAGCGGGCCGAGGCCGAGACCGCCGTGGAGGCGGAGCGCAACCGGATCGCCCGCGACATGCACGATGTCGTGGCGCACTCCCTCGCCGTCGTGATCGCTCAGGCCGACGGTGCGCGATACGCCGCCACTGCCGACCCCGCGGCGGCCGCTGCGTCTCTCGAGGCGATCGGCAGCACCGCCCGCTCCGCTCTGGCGGATGTCCGCCTGCTGCTGACGCAGCTGCGGCATAGCCAAGCCGATGGTCCGCAGCCGACGATCGCCGACCTCGAGCAGCTGTATGCGCAGGTGCGTGCTGCCGGAGTCGACCTGCGCGTGGACGTCGACCCCATGCCCCGGAGCGAGCCTCCCGCCGCCGTACAGCTGGCGGTGTACCGCATCCTGCAGGAGGCGCTCACCAACGCCCTCCGACACGGTGACGGCGGCCGCGTCGACGTACGCCTGGCCTGGCATCCGGATGCCGTGGAGCTGGAGGTGCGCAACCGGCGGGGCGTCGTCGAGTCGCCCCGCGGCGGCCATGGACTCATGGGCATGAACGAGCGCGCCGCTCTGGTGGGCGGCCGGGTCAATGCGGGGCCGCAGGCGGATGAGAATGGAAGGCCGGACTGGTTCGTGGTCTCGGCCCGGCTGCCGATCGGAGGAACGACGTGAGTGAGACGGTACGGGTCGTGCTCGTGGACGATCAGGCCCTCTTCCGGGCCGGGATCCGCATGGTGGTCGACTCCCAGCCCGACCTCGAAGTGGTGGGAGAGGCGGGCGACGGTCAGGAGGCCCTCCGGGTCGTGCGCCAGACACATCCCGACGTGGTGCTCATGGACATCCGCATGCCGGTGATGGACGGGCTCACCGCCACCGAGCAGCTGCTCCGTGACACCGACCCGCCGCGCGTCGTGATGCTCACCACCTTCGATCTGGACGAAGCGGCGGCCCGGGCGATTCGGCAAGGGGCGAGCGGGTTCCTCCTCAAGGATGCCGACCCGGAGTTCCTCCTCGCGGCGATCCGCACCGTCCACGCCGGCTCCTCGGTGATCGCGGCCGCCGCGACGCGCGACCTGTTCGCCCACTTCGTCGACGCCCCGCAGGCCCCGCCGCCCGCCTTCGCCGCGCTGACCGAGCGCGAACGCGAGATCTTCGCGCTCGCCGCGCGGGGCCTCTCCAATGCCGAGATCGCGGCGCGCGAGTTCCTCTCGGAAGCGACCGTCAAGACGCACATCAGTCGTGTGCTCACCAAACTCGGCCTCCGTGACCGGGTGCAGCTGGTGGTGTTCGCGTTCGAGCACGGCCTGGCCTGAGCGGGCGCCGGATCATCCTTGCGATGTAGGCCCTCGCGACTGGCGACCGACGCCCCGGGCGGTGTGCCCCACCTAGCGTCGAAGGCATGGAGATCACATCGACCGACCTCGGCCTCGCCGCCCGGGTCCAGCACCTGACCAAGACCTTCGGCTCGGGCGAGAGCGGTGTGCGCGCCCTCGACGACGTCAGCATCGGCATCCGCCGCGGCGAGTTCACCGCGATCATGGGGCCGTCCGGATCCGGGAAGTCCACGCTCATGCACATCATGGCGGGGCTGGATGCCCCCACCTCCGGCCGTGCCTGGATCGGTGACACCGAGATCTCGGGCCTGTCCGACACCGAGCTGACCATCCTCCGCCGGCGCCGCGTCGGATTCGTCTTCCAGGCGTTCAACCTCGTGCCCACCCTCGACACGCTCGGCAACATTCTGCTGCCGTTCGATCTCGACGGCCGGCGCCCGACGGCGCTCGAGAAGGCCCGCATCGACGGCCTCGTCGAGACCCTCGGCCTGACTCAGCGTCTGCGTCACCGCCCGCACCAGCTCTCCGGAGGTCAGCAGCAGCGCGTCGCGATCGCGCGTGCTCTGGCCACGGCGCCTGACCTGCTGTTCGCCGACGAGCCGACCGGCAACCTCGACTCGAAGACCAGCCGCGAAGTGCTGGCGCTCCTCGCCGCGACGAGCCGCGAGCACGGCCAGTCGATCGCGATGGTCACCCACGACCCGATCGCCGCGTCCCACGCCGACCGCGTCGTCTTCCTGGGGGACGGGCGCATCGTCTCCGACAAGCCGCGCCAGAGCGCGCAGCAGATCTCGGCCCACATGCTCGCCGCCGAGGTGACGGCATGAGCGCCATCGCGGCGCCTCCCGCCCCCGCGGCCAGTGCCGCGGCGGCGGCGGGAGGCCGCTGGTCGTGGCTGCGCGAGCGCGGCATGGGGGCGACGGTCCTCGTGTCGGCGATCTCGGTCGCCTTCGGCGTCCTCCTGATCAGCGCGACGGCATATCTGTCGGCGGCGATCCTGGCGACCCCCACCTACGGGACGTCCGACACCCTCGCGGCCATCGCCGGCCTCCTCAGCGTGCTCCTGCTGGCGGTCGCCGTGTACGTCGCGGCGATCGTCACCGCCAACACGTTCGCGACGATCGTGGCCGGACGCACGCGGCGGATCGCGCTCTTGCGCCTCATCGGCGCCTCGGCGCGGTCGCAGCGCGCGGAGATCGCGCGGCAGGGTTTCATCGTCGGCGCGATCGGAGCGGTCCTCGGCTGGGGAGCCGGGACCGTCATCGCGATGATCGGGCTCCCGATGCTCGACCGTTTCATGGGCGTCTCGGTGGGATACCCCGGCATGCAGCCCGCGGTGTTCCTTCCCGTCGTAGCGGTGACCCTCACCACCTGGGCGGCGGCGTGGGCGGGGTCGCGACGCGTGCTGACGGTCACGCCGCTGCAGGCGCTCGGCGGATCGGTGGAGCAGACGCACGAGACCGCGACGCGCCAGCGCGGTCGCAACGCCGCGACGATCGTCCTCGGCGCAATCGGGGTGCTCCTCCTCGTCGGCGGTCTGCTGCTGGGCCTCCTCACGCCACTCGGGGTGATCGTCGCCTTCTTCGGCGGTCTCTTCTCGTTCACGGCGTTGAGCCTCGCCGCCGTCGTGGTCATGCCGCCGTTGCTGCGCCTCACCGGGCGTCTGTTCGGCCGGTCGGCCACCGCGCGGCTCGCGGCGGAGAACGCGCTGCGCTACCCCGAGCGCTCCAGCCGGATGGCCATCGGCGTCGTCATGGGCGTCGCTCTCGTCACGATGTTCGCGGTGGCGGCCGAGTCCGCCAAGTCGCTCATCACGGCCTCCAGCGGCGGCGAACCGGACATGTACTTCAACCAGATGGTGGACTCGTTCGCCGCCGTGATGATGGCCCTCGTGGCCGTCAGCGCCGTCATCGCCGGAGTGGGGCTGGTCAACCTGCTGACGATCGGCGTCGTGCAGCGCCGCCGCGAGCTGGGCCTCCTCCGCGCGCTCGGACTCACGTCGGGACAGGTGCGACGGATGGTGCTGCTGGAGGCGACCCACGTGACGCTCACGGCGCTGGTCTTCGGCCTGCTGCTGGGCACGGCTTACGGATGGATCGCCGCGCAGTCGGTGCTCGGGTCCGTGCCGATGCCGCCGCAGTGGATGTCTCCGACGCTCGTGCTTCCCGCGGTTCCGGTCGTCCCGACGCTGATCGTGGCTGTCGCCACCGCCGTCCTCACCCTCATCGCGGCCGTCGTCCCCACTCGGCTGGCCACCCGTGCCACCCCTGTGGAGGCGCTCGCCGAGTGAGGGCTGAGCCCGACGGTCGGGCCGCACACGACGGACTCCCGCCGGCCGACCGGCCGCGGGAGTCAGTCGTCGTCGGCGGTGGTCTCCGGCTCGTGCGCCCAGGTCGGGGCCAGCTGTCGCAGCCGCGCACCTCGCCACTGCCATGTCGCCCACAGCACGGGCCAGAGCGCCGCGGCGGTCGGCCCCCCGATCACGAGGCGGTCGCGCCACAGGGTGCGGGTCGGGTCTCCGGGAAGAGGGGAGACGGCCATCTGGTGGTCCCAGACATCGAGAGACGCCAACGGGCCGGTCAGAGGGATTCCGCTGTCGCGGAAGATGCGGACGGGGCCGTGCCGATCCTCCGTGTACCGATCACTCACGTGGATCAGCTGAGCGCCCAAGGGAATCGTGCCGGCGATGCGGGTGTCCACTCCCATACGGACGGGCGCATCGGTCCCGGGCTCGAAGCTCGTCGGCAATCCCTCGGCCGCCATCGGGGTCAGCGTGACGAAGGGGCCGTAGAGCTCACCGACGGCGCGCGGGGAGTGGAGGGCGCGCCATGCGGCGTCGGCGTCGCAGTCGAGTCGGAGCTTCAGCAGGATCCGCATGCTCCAGTGTCTCGCGGATGGGCTCGCATCCGGTAACGTGGGAGCGCTCCCACACACTTGCGCCGCACTCCACGGCGAGCGAGGATCGACCATGCCCACCACTCCCGTCACCGAATCCGGTGACCGATCGCACGGCGTCATGGCCGTCGAGTCGGTCGCGCAGCTGTCCACCGTCCTGGAGGACACCGACCCGACGCTCGACCCTGCCCTCGGTCGCATCGCGCGCCAGGCGGCTGCCGAGGGGGTCGTCCTCCTCCGAAACGACGGGCGCGTCCTCCCGCTCGCACACGCCACCGTCGCCGTGTTCGGGCGCGTCCAGCTCGACTGGTTCGCCGTCGGCTACGGATCCGGCGGCGACGTCAAGGTCCCGTACGTCTGGAACCTCGTCGCCGGGCTGCGTGATGCCGGGGTCGCCGTCGACGGCGAGCTCGCGGAGCTCTACCGGCGGTGGTGCAGCGAGCACCCCCCGGAGCTGACGGGCACGTGGGGTCAGTGGCCGCATCATTTCCCGGAGATGCCGCTGTCCGCTGAGGTCGCGGCCGCCGCCGCGACCCGTGCCGAGGTGGCGGTCGTCGTGATCGGCCGGGCCGCCGGCGAGGCACGCGACAGCCTGCGCGAGCCGGGGAGCTTCGAGCTCACCGCCGCCGAGCGGACGATGCTCGACACCGTGACGGCCGCCTTCGCGCGCACCGTGGTCGTCCTCGATGCGGGCAATGTCATGGACCTCTCCTGGATCGCCGACTACGGCCATCGCATCTCCGGCGTGCTGTACGCCTGGCAGGGCGGAATGGAAGGAGCCCGCGCGGTGGCCGCGGTGCTGGCCGGTGAGATCCCCGCCAGCGGCAAGCTCACCGACACGATCGCGTGGTCCTACGACGACTACCCGAGCTCGGCGAACTTCGGCGGGCGCGACGTCAACGTCTACGCCGAGGACATCTTCGTCGGCTATCGCTACTTCGAGACCTTCGCCCCGGATCGGGTCCAGTTCCCGTTCGGGTTCGGTCTCGGGTACACGGATTTCGAGATCGATCCCCGCGTGGTGCAGGCCGACGACGTGGCGATCGAGTTCTCGATCGGTGTGCGCAATGTCGGCACCGCTCCCGGAAAGGAGACGGTGCAGGTCTATGCGACCGCGCCGGGAGTCGCCCTCTCACAGCCCGCGCGCGTGCTCGCCGCCTTCCACAAGACAGGGCTGCTCGCGCCGGGCGAGAGCGAGCGGGTCACTCTCCGCGTCCTGTTCGACGAGCTCGCCTCCTACGACGACGCCGGAGCGACGGGGCATCCTCACGCCTGGGTGCTGGAGGCGGGGGACTACCTCTTCCACGTGGGGACCGACGTGCGGTCGGCGGCGACCGTCGCGACGGTGACCCGCGACGCGCTGCGGGTCGTCCGTCAGGTGAGCGAGGCCGCCGCCCCCGTCCACGACTTCTCGCGCATGCGGGTGGACCGGGATGACGAGGGCCGGGCTCGGGTGGGCTGGGAGCCGGTGCCGCGGGCGACGGTGGACAGGAAGGGACGGATCGCATCCGAGCTCCCGCCTGCCACGGCCGTGACGGGCGACCTCGGCATCCGTCTCGACGACGTCGACGAGGGCACCGCGACCCTCGACGCGTTCGTGGCGCAACTGGACGTGACCGAGCTCGCCGACCTCGCGCGGGGCGACGTCACGATGCACTCGCCGCTCGGTGCCGCCGGCAACGCCGGCGTGCTGGGCGGGGTGACCGCCTCGCTCCGAGACAAGGGCATCCGCCCGGTGACCACGACCGACGGACCGAGCGGCATCCGCCTCTCCGCGTACGCGTCGCTCCTTCCCTCCGGCACTGCTCTGGCGTCCACGTGGAACCTGCCTCTCGTGACCGAGCTGACGGCGCTCCACGGCCAGGAGATGATCCGCAAGGGGTCCGACGTGCTCCTGAGTCCGGGCATGAACATCCACCGTGATCCTCTCTGCGGCCGGAACTTCGAGTACTTCTCCGAGGACCCACTGGTCACCGGGCGTATGGCAGCCGCTGTGGTGCGCGGCGTGCAGTCGCAGGGAGTCGCCGCGTGCCCGAAGCACTTCGCGGCCAACAACCAGGAGACCAACCGCACCCGCAACGATTCCCGCGTGTCCGAACGCGCGCTGCGCGAGATCTACCTGCGGGGATTCGAGCTCTGCGTGCGTGAGGCCCGCCCGCTCGCGCTCATGACCTCCTACAACCAGGTCAACGGGGTGTGGGCGCACTACCATCACGATCTCGTCACCGTCATCCTGCGCGGAGAATGGGGCTACGAGGGGTGCGTCATCACCGACTGGTGGATGGAGGACGCCACCGATCCCGACTTCCCCGCCCTCGCCAACAACGCCTACCGGGTGCGCGCTCAAGTCGACGTGCTGATGCCCGGCGGGGTGAAGACCGACGACGGCCCCCAGGCCTATGCCGACGACACGATCGTCCAGTCGGTCGCCGTGCCCGGTGGCCTCACGGTGGGAGAGCTGCAGCGCGGAGCCCGCAACGTGCTCGGACTCGTCCGCGCCCTTCGGCCCGTGATCGACGCCCGTACGCAGGAACGAGTCGGCTGAGCGGTGCGGCGCGCCGTCTAGCCTGGAACGGTGAGCTCGCCCGCCGCCTCCGCGTCACCGTTCGACCAGTCCCGCTACCACGTCCGGTGCGAGTGGGGGCGGGAAGGGCTCCGGCGACTGGCGCCGGCCGACATCGTCGTGGTCGTGGACGTGTTGCGGTTCTCGTCGACCGTCACCGAGGCCGTCGCCGACGGACCCGTCGCCCTCGATGAACGCGCGCACGCGGTGTCCCGCAACGGCGCGGCCGTCGCCGACGAGGCCGGCCGTGGCGGTGCCCTCGTGCTCCTCGGGTGCCTGCGCAACGCATCGGCCGTGGCGGAGGCCGTCGCCCGGGAGCAGCACCGCCGCGCTCGGCGCACGAGTGTCGCGATCATCTGCGCCGGGGAACGTGTACCCGGTGCCGATGACGCTCCGGTGCGATTCGCCGTCGAGGACCATCTCGGTGCGGGCGCGGTGATCGACGCGCTCGGGATCCGCGGAATCGATCACACCTCTCCCGAGGCCGCGGCGGCGGGAGAGGCGTTCCGGGGGCTGCGGGGCGCGGTGCGTCATCTGCTCACGGCGAGCGGGTCGGGACAGGAACTCCTCGAGCGCGGAGCGGCCGACGAGGTGAGCCGGGCGGCGGAGATCGATGTGTCGTCCAGGGTTCCCGTGCTGCGCCACGGTGCCTTCACGGCGCTCTGATTCACCGCGCTCTGATTCACCGCGGCAGGCAGGCTGAGGGCTCAGCGGGGGGTGACCGCGGCGCGTCGCGTGGCGGCGCTGATCTCCCGCCGCGTCCACGAGAAGAGGAACCGTCCGTCGAAGCGCGCGGAGCATCGGGCGCACGACGTCGGTCGCGTCGCCCGGCGATGCCGATACGCGACGTGGCCGGCCGGGCACACGCCCACCCACGGGGCGAGCTCGGTGGCCGTCTCGCCGCGGTGAGTGACCCCTCCCGTGTATCCGAGCGAACGCGCGATCCGTTTCCACCCCGCGCCGTGACCCGCCTGGGCTCCCGCCAGCGCGTGGGCGATCTCGTGAAGGAGGGTCTGACGGTTCGTCTCGTCGTCGTAGCGGGCCGCGAGATACCGCGAGACGGTGATGCGCTGCCGCGTGTAGTCGCAGGCGCCCGCACGGCGTTTGGCGTTGTCGAAGGCGAACGTCCACGACGCGTCCAGGTGCGTGGCGATGAGGTGCTCCGCCTCACGGCGCACCACGCGAAGATCCGTCATGCCGGAAGGATAGACGTGCCGTCGGACACTCAGCTGGCGACGGCCGTGCGCCGCCGATCGGCGGCGTCGATGGCCAGCAACGTCGATTCGAGCTGTTCCTCGGGAGCGCCCGATTCCTGGCGCAGGAACAACGCCCGCTTGAAGTCCGCTCTCGCCGCGGCAAAGTTCTGCGCGTCGTAGTGGACCTTGCCCCGGTGCTGCACCGCGAACGCCGCGAGGGCCGACCAGCCCTGTCCCTCGGCCTCTTCGGCACACGTCGTGAGCTCCTGCACGGCGGCGGCGAAGGCGCCCCGGTGCTGCAGCACGGTCGCGTGCAGGATGCGCGCGCGCAGCAGGTCCTTGCGCGTGCCGCCCATACGGGCGACGCGGACGGACTGCTCCGAGACGACGAGCGCGTCGTCGAGGCGGTCGAGCACCTTCAGCAGCCAGACGCGTTCCAACAGAGCCGGAAGGCTCCGCTGATCTCCCAGCTCGTCCAGCCGGTCCTTGCACTGACGAGGATCCACCAGCTCTCGCAGGGTCTCCGCGTCGTATCCGAGGATGTAGCTCACCGTCTCTCCCTCCGACGCTCGCGGTTCGCCTCTCCAGTCTCGCCCGGGTGTGCGTGAACGAGCCGAGGGCGCGCCGAGGTCAGCGGTCGAAGACCGACGCGGCGGGGGCGGGGGAGTCGGTGGCGTCGGCATCGGTGGAGATCCGGGCGCCCCGGATGAACTCCTCGATCTCCGCCCCCTGAGCGACCTTCGCGGGGTGGGGTCCGGCCGCCATGAGCCGCGGCAGCCATTCGGTCGGAAGCGGCGCGCCCGACGCGGCGATCACGAGGTTGCCGAATCGGCGACCCTTGAGCGTCTGCACCTCCGCGAGCACGATGACGTGCTGCAAAATGCGGGCGACCGTCGCCACCTGGCGGCGCGCGAAGGCGAGTCCGGCGCCGTCGGCCACGTTGACCAGCAGCACTCCGTCGGGAGCGAGCAGGCGCGCGAGGATCCCGTAATACTCGACGCTCGTGACGTGGGACGGAGTCCGCGCGCCCGCGAAGACGTCGGAGATCACCAGGTCGGCCGCGCCGGTCAACCCGGCCGGGAGGCGCTCGGCGACCTCGCGTGCGTCTCCGATCCGGACGCGGATCTGGGCACCGCGTGGCAGGGGCAGCTGCTCGCGGACGAGGCCGATCAGCGCCGGCTCCAGCTCGATCACCTGCTGCCGGGAGCCGGGGCGGGTGTGCTCGATGTACCGCGGGAGGGTGAGTGCCCCCGCGCCGAGGTGGACGGCCGTCAGCGGCTGCCCGGGAAGGCGGAGCCGGTCGACCACGGCGGCCATGCGGGCGACGTACTCGAAGTGCAGGTGCGTCGGGTCGTCGAGGTCGACGTGCGACTGCGGCGTGCCGTCGACGTCGAGCTCCCACCCTCCGGCGAACCGGCTGGGAACCACGCGGGCCAGCGCACCGTCCGACAGGCGCACCGAGGGGCCCGACTGCTCGATCCGCGCCCGCGCCATGCGTCCACGCTACCGGGGCGACGGCCCGTGACGCGGGTGCCTGCGCAACTCCTCCACCTCCGAGCCTTTTCTTGTCACGCAGGGCGTGCGTGCGCGGAGGCGGCAGGCAACGGGGCGCGGAGTGGAGGAGGTGCGCAGCCCGGTCGCCCAAGGCTCTCGGCGGTACCGTGGGGGCATGTGCGTGATCGACCTCAACGCCGACCTCGGCGAGACCGTCGACGGCGTCCCCACGGCCGACGACGAGGCCCTCTATCCCGTGATCTCGAGCGCCTCGATCGCGTGCGGCGGACACGCCGGCGACGGGGAGTCGATGCGCGCGGCGGTCGCCCACGCTCGCGCTCACGGGGTCGCCGTGGGAGCCCACCCCTCGTTCGTCGACAGGGCGGGGTTCGGGCGTGCCGTGCAGACGGTCGATCCGCCGGTGCTTCGCCAGCAGGTGCGAGAACAGGTCGCGGCGTTGGTGGCGGCCGGGGCGGACCTCCGCTACGTCAAACCGCACGGAGCGCTCTACCACGTGGTCGCCGCCGAGGCGCCGGCCGCCCATGCGGTGGCCGCCGCCGTCGCCGAGGTGTCGGCAGACCTCGGGCGCCCGTTGGCTCTCCTGGGCACGGGCGGTCAGATCGAGCGGGCCGCGGTGTCCCTCGGCCTGCCGTTCCTGCGCGAGGCGTTCCTCGACCGCGGATACCTGCCCGGCGGCACCCTCGTCCCCCGCTCGGAGCCCGGCGCGCTTCTCCACGACCCTGCGGTGGTCGCCGCCCGGGCCGTGCGCCTCGTGACGGAGGGATCGGTCACCGCCGTCGACGGCACGGTCGTGCCTGTCCGGGCCTCGTCGCTGTGCGTCCACGGCGACTCTCCCGGCGCCGTCGAGATGGCGCGCGCGGTGCGTGCCGCGCTCGACGCCGCGGGCATCGCGGTGGCCGCGCCATGGTGAGCCCCTCCCGCGTCCCCGTCATCCGTCCGATGGGCGACCGTGCAGTGCTGGCGGAGTTCCCCTCGTTGGATCAGGTGCTCGCGGCGCGAGAGGCGCTTGCCGCATCTGCGCCGCCGTCCGTCGTCGACATCGTGCCGGCGGCGCGGACCGTCCTCGTGATCGTCGACGGCGGTCCGGGCGCGCTCGCGGCCGCCCAACGGTGGATCGAGGAGACCCTCGCCGGAGCGTCGGTGCGCGTCCCGCCGCCCTCCGGAGCGCCCGTGGATCTTCCCGTCGTGTACGACGGCGAGGACCTCGTGGATCTCGCGACCGAACTCGGCACGACCCCCGACGCGCTCGCCGCCTGCCACTCGGCGGCGTCGTGGACGGTCGCCTTCACCGGGTTCGCCCCCGGGTTCGGTTATCTGGTGAGCGCGGACTGGCCGTTCCTGGTCTCCCGCCGGAGCACGCCGCGCACGCGCGTCCCGGCAGGTTCGGTCGCCGTGGCGGGGGAGTTCTCCGGCGCGTACCCGCGCGACACCCCGGGCGGCTGGCAGCTGATCGGGACGACATCGGCTCGGCTGTTCGACCCCGCGGCCGCCGTGCCGACCCTTCTGGCCCCCGGCGACCGCGTGCGCTTCGTGCCGTCTCGTGCGCTCTCTGTGGCGGCCGCTCCGATCACCGAGGGCGGCGCGGCACCGCGTCCATCGGTCGCCTCGTTCCGCGTGCGCGAGCCCGGGCTGCGTGCCACGATCCAGGACCAGGGCCGGGCGGGGCACGTCGCCGACGGCATCGCGTCCTCGGGGGCGTTCGACCGCACCGCCCTGCGGACGGCGAATCGCCTCGTGGGCAACGACGAGCACGCCGCGGGCGTCGAGATCGCTCTCGGAGGCTGGCGCGCCGTCGCCGAGGACGACCTGTGGTTCGCCGTCACCGGAGGGTGGGGCCCCGTCCTCCTCGACGGCCGGCCCGTGGACCCGTACCAGGCGCATCCGTGGCCCCGCGGGGGCGAGCTCCTGGTCGACCGGCTCGCGCACGGCGCCTACGCCTACCTCGCGGTGCGGGGCGGGATCGTCGTGCCCGACGTCGCCGGCTCCCGCGCCACGGACACCCTCGCCGGGATCGGTCCGGAGCCGTTGCGCGCCGGTGATCTGATCCCGGTGGGGGAGCGCGCCCCGCAACGGGTGCCCGCGCTGCCCCTGGCGCCCTGGGGTCCGCCGGGCGATGACGTGATCGAGGTCGCGCTGGCTGCCGGCCCACGCGCCGATCGGTTCGTCCCCTCCGCCCTCCCGCTCCTGTTCGATGCCGTGTGGACGGTGTCGCACGAGGCCGACCGGGTGGGCCTGCGGCTGGACGGCCCGGCGTTGGGACGCCTCGACGATGCCGAGCTGCCCAGCGAGGGCATGGTTCCCGGTGCCCTCCAGGTGCCACCATCGGGGCGACCGGTGGTCCTCGGGCCGGACGCCCCGGTCACCGGCGGCTATCCCGTGATCGCGGTGGTCACCGACGACTCGCGCGACCTCCTCGCGCAGGCGCGGCCCGGCACCCGGCTGCGGTTTCGTCACCCGCGCTGAGGCCGTCCGCGCGGTTATACCGCAGTCACAGAAACTCGTCAAGGATTCGACTGGACACGGCGCGTCGCCCGGTCTATAGTGGGTAGTTGCGCTCCCTTCCCCTTGCCCTCATATGGTGGTCGGCTTGTGCCTGCGCCCCTGTCGCTTCGCGGCAGCGCGTGCGGCAGGTTTCGGTTCCGGGAGCACTCCACCTGTCGACAAGGAACACCCGCCCTGCCCGGGCTCACGGAGGTAATCCCCTTGGCTGCTGCGCGCAACGCAACCAATTCCACCACCACCCCGAAGAACGGCCGCGGAGCATCCCGCCTCTCGTTCGCCAAGATCTCCGACACGCTGACGGTCCCCGACCTTCTCGCGCTGCAGACGGAGTCCTTCGATTGGCTCGTCGGCAACGACGCCTGGAAGGCCCGTGTCGCAGAGGCGCAGGCCGCCGGGCGCACCGATGTGCCCGCCACGAGCGGACTCGAGGAGATCTTCGAGGAGATCTCGCCCATCGAGGACCTCGGCGAGACCATGCAGCTCTCGTTCACGAACCCGTATCTCGAGCCCGAGAAGTACTCGATCGAGGAGTGCAAGGAGCGCGGCAAGACCTACGCCGCCCCGCTGTACGTCGAGGCCGAGTTCATGAACCACCTCACCGGTGAGATCAAGACCCAGACGGTCTTCATGGGCGACTTCCCGCTCCAGACCGGCAAGGGCACGTTCATCATCAACGGCACCGAGCGCGTCGTCGTGTCGCAGCTCGTCCGCTCGCCCGGTGTCTACTTCGACAAGACGCCCGACAAGACCTCCGACAAGGACATCGTCTCGGCGCGCGTCATCCCCAGCCGCGGTGCGTGGCTCGAGTTCGAGATCGACAAGCGCGACCAGGTCGGTGTGCGCATCGACCGCAAGCGCAAGCAGTCGGTCACCGTCTTCCTCAAGGCGCTCGGCCTGTCCAGCGAAGACATCCTGGCCGAGTTCGCGGGCTTCGAGTCCATCGAGGACACCCTCAGCAAGGACACGATCCTCACCAAGGAGGACGCTCTCCGCGACATCTACCGCAAGCTCCGTCCGGGCGAGCAGGTGGCCGCCGAGGCTGCCCGCGCGCTCCTCGACAACTTCTACTTCAACCCGAAGCGCTACGACCTGGCCAAGGTGGGTCGCTACAAGATCAACCAGAAGCTGGGCCTGGACGCCGCGGCGAACGAGTCGGTCCTCACGGTCGCCGACATCGTCGCGACGATCAAGTACCTCGTCGCCCTCCACCGCGGCGACGCCAGCATCCCGGGCGTGCGCGACGGCAAGCCGGCCGAGATCCGTCTCGACGTCGACGACATCGACAACTTCGGCAACCGTCGCATCCGCGCGGTCGGCGAGCTCATCCAGAACCAGGTCCGCACGGGTCTGTCGCGCATGGAGCGCGTCGTGCGCGAGCGCATGACGACGCAGGACATCGAGGCCATCACGCCGCAGACGCTCATCAACGTGCGTCCGGTCGTCGCCGCGATCAAGGAGTTCTTCGGAACCTCGCAGCTGTCGCAGTTCATGGACCAGAACAACCCGCTCGCGGGTCTGACCCACAAGCGCCGCCTGTCGGCCCTGGGCCCCGGTGGTCTGTCTCGTGAGCGCGCCGGTGTCGAGGTCCGCGACGTCCACCCCTCGCACTACGGCCGCATGTGCCCGATCGAGACGCCGGAAGGCCCGAACATCGGCCTCATCGGCTCGCTCGCCTCGTTCGCGCGGATCAACGCGTTCGGCTTCATCGAGACGCCGTACCGCCGCGTGGTCGACGGCAAGGTCACCGACCAGATCGACTACCTGACCGCCTCGCAGGAGAGCGACTACATCGTCGCGCAGGCCGGTGTCGAGCTGAAGGCCGACGGATCGTTCGCGGAGGAGCGCGTGCTCGCCCGCCGCGGTCAGGGTGGCGAGGTAGACCTCTTCCACGCCGAGGAGATCGGCTACATGGACGTCTCGCCGCGCCAGATGGTGTCGGTCGCGACCTCCCTCATCCCCTTCCTCGAGCACGACGACGCCAACCGGGCCCTCATGGGTGCCAACATGCAGCGTCAGGCCGTGCCGCTGCTGCGCAGCGACTCGCCCGTGGTCGGTACCGGTATGGAGGGCTACGCCGCGATCGACGCCGGTGACGTCATCACCGCCGAGAAGGCCGGTGTGGTCGCCGAGGTGTCCGCCGACGTCGTCACGATCCAGCTCGACGAGGGCGGCACGCAGGACTACTTCCTGCGCAAGTTCGACCGCTCCAACCAGGGCACGTCGTACAACCAGCGTGTCATCGTCTCGGCGGGCGACCGCATCGAGGCCGGCGAGGTCATCGCCGACGGTCCCGCGACCGAGAACGGCGAGCTCGCCCTCGGCAAGAACCTCCTCGTGGCGTTCATGACGTGGGAGGGTCACAACTTCGAGGACGCGATCATCCTCAGCCAGGACCTCGTCAAGAACGACACCCTCTCCTCGATCCACATCGAGGAGTACGAGGTCGACGCTCGCGACACCAAGCTCGGCAAGGAGGAGATCACCCGTGACCTCCCCAACGTCAGCCCCGACCTGCTGAAGGACCTCGACGAGCGCGGCATCGTCCGCATCGGTGCCGAGGTGCGTCCCGGTGACATCCTCGTCGGCAAGGTCACGCCCAAGGGTGAGACCGAGCTGTCGGCCGAGGAGCGCCTGCTCCGCGCGATCTTCAACGAGAAGAGCCGCGAAGTGCGCGACACGTCGCTGAAGGTGCCCCACGGTGAGCAGGGCACGATCATCGCCGTCAAGGAGTTCAACGCCGAAGACGGCGACGACGAGCTCGGTTCGGGCGTCAACCGCCGCGTCGTGGTCTACATCGCCCAGAAGCGCAAGATCACCGAGGGTGACAAGCTCGCCGGCCGCCACGGCAACAAGGGTGTCATCGCCAAGATCCTCCCGGTCGAGGACATGCCCTTCCTCGCCGACGGCACCCCCGTCGACGTCGTGCTCAACCCGCTCGGTATCCCCGGTCGCATGAACTTCGGCCAGGTGCTCGAGACCCACCTCGGGTGGATCGCGAAGCAGGGCTGGAAGGTCGAGGGCAACCCGGAGTGGGCGGCGCACCTCCCGGAGGAGGCCCGCGAGGCCGCTCCCGGCACGAAGGTCGCCACGCCGGTGTTCGACGGCGCGTACGAGGCGGAGATCGCGGGTCTGCTCGACTCGACGCTCCCCACGCGCGACGGCGAGCGGCTGATCGACAGCTCGGGCAAGACCCAGCTGTTCGACGGACGCTCGGGCGAGCCGTTCCCCGCGCCCATCTCGGTCGGCTACATGTACATCCTGAAGCTGCACCACCTCGTCGACGACAAGATCCACGCGCGCTCGACCGGTCCGTACTCGATGATCACCCAGCAGCCGCTCGGTGGTAAGGCGCAGTTCGGCGGTCAGCGCTTCGGTGAGATGGAGGTGTGGGCCCTCGAGGCCTACGGCGCCGCGTACGCGCTGCAGGAGCTCCTGACGATCAAGTCCGACGACATCGTGGGCCGCGTGAAGGTCTACGAGGCGATCGTCAAGGGCGAGAACATCCAGGAGCCCGGCATCCCCGAGTCCTTCAAGGTGCTCATGAAGGAGATGCAGTCGCTCTGCCTGAACGTCGAGGTGCTCTCGGCCGACGGCACGGCGGTCAACCTCCGCGACACCGACGACGAGGCCTTCCGCGCGGCGGAGGAGCTCGGCATCAACATCTCCACCCGGTTCGAGTCCTCGTCCATCGACGAGATCTGATCCCGGCCAGGCATTTCTACGAATTTCGACACAGGAGAACTCGTGCTCGACGCAACAACTTTCGATGAGCTTCGCATCGGCCTGGCCACCGCCGACGACATCCGTCGCTGGTCCTACGGTGAGGTCAAGAAGCCTGAGACCATCAACTACCGCACGCTGAAGCCGGAGAAGGACGGCCTCTTCGGCGAGCAGATCTTCGGGCCCTCCCGCGACTGGGAGTGCGCCTGCGGCAAGTACAAGCGTGTCCGCTTCAAGGGCATCGTCTGCGAGCGCTGTGGCGTGGAGGTCACCAAGTCCTCCGTCCGTCGTGAGCGCATGGGCCACATCGAGCTCGCCGCTCCGGTGACCCACATCTGGTACTTCAAGGGCGTCCCCTCGCGCTTGGGCTACCTGCTCGACATGGCGCCGAAGGATCTCGAGAAGGTCATCTACTTCGCCGCGTACATGGTGATCTCGGTCGACGAGGATGCGCGTCACCGCGACCTCCCGACCCACGAGGCCAACCTGCGCCTGGAGATCAAGAACCTCGGCGACCGCCGTGACGCCCGCGTGGCGGCACGTCTGGCCAAGCTGGAGGAGGAGCTGGCGGCGCTCGAGGAAGAGGGTGCGAAGGCCGACCAGAAGAAGAAGGTCAAGGACGCCGCCGAGAAGGACATGGCCGGCATCCGCAAGAACGCGGACGAGCAGATCGCCAAGCTCGAGCGCATGTGGGAGGAGTTCCGCACGCTCGAGGTGGGTCAGCTCAAGCAGGAGGACGACGTCTTCCACGAGCTCCAGGACCGCTTCGGCCAGTACTTCGAGGCCTACATGGGCGCCGAGTCGATCCAGCGTCGGCTGCAGTCCTTCGACCTGGCCGCCGAGGCCGACAGCCTGCACCTGCAGATCTCCGAGGGCAAGGGTCAGCGCAAGATCCGCGCGATCAAGCGCCTGAAGGTCGTCAACTCGTTCCTGTCGACGGGCATGAACCCCGCAGCCATGGTCCTCGACGTCGTCCCGGTGATCCCGCCGGAGCTGCGCCCGATGGTGCAGCTCGACGGTGGCCGTTTCGCGACGAGCGACCTGAACGACCTCTACCGTCGCGTGATCAACCGCAACAACCGTCTCCGCCGCCTGATCGACCTCGGTGCTCCCGAGATCATCGTCAACAACGAGAAGCGGATGCTGCAGGAGGCCGTCGACGCGCTGTTCGACAACGGCCGTCGCGGACGTCCCGTCACCGGTACGGGAAACCGTGCGCTGAAGTCGCTGTCCGACATGCTCAAGGGCAAGCAGGGACGTTTCCGTCAGAACCTGCTCGGAAAGCGCGTCGACTACTCGGGTCGTTCGGTCATCATCGTCGGTCCGCAGCTGAAGCTCCACCAGTGTGGTCTTCCCAAGCAGATGGCGCTGGAGCTGTTCAAGCCGTTCGTCATCAAGCGCCTGATCGACCTCGGTCACTCGCAGAACATCAAGGCCGCCAAGCGCGCCGTGGAGCGCACGCGTCCCGAGGTGTGGGACGTGCTCGAGGAGATCATCCGCGAGCGTCCCGTGCTCCTCAACCGCGCGCCCACGCTGCACCGCCTCGGCATCCAGGCCTTCGAGCCGCAGCTCGTGGAGGGCAAGGCCATCCAGCTCCACCCGCTCGTGTGTGCGGCGTTCAACGCCGACTTCGACGGTGACCAGATGGCCGTGCACCTGCCGCTGTCGGTCGAGGCGCAGGCCGAGGCCCGCGTGCTGATGCTCGCGTCGAACAACATCCTCAAGCCGTCGGACGGCCGCCCGGTCACCCTGCCCTCGCAGGACATGATCATCGGCCTCCACCACCTGACCACGGTCAAGGAGGGTGCTGCCGGTGAGGGACGCGTGTTCGGCTCGGTCGGCGAGGCGATCCTCGCCAAGGACGAGGGCACCCTCGACCTGCAGGCCAAGGTCCGCATCCGCATCCCGGGTCTGACGTTCCTCGAGGGCGAAGCGCCCGAGGGTTACGACCAGCACGGTCTCGTCGACGCCTCGCTCGGCCAGGCGATCTTCAACGACACGCTCCCCAAGGGCTACCCGTTCGTCCGCGAGCAGGCCGACAAGGGCAAGCTGTCGCAGATCGTCAACAAGCTCGCCGAGGAGTACCCGAAGGTCGAGGTCGCGGCATCGCTCGACCGGATCAAGGACGCCGGCTTCCACTGGGCCACCCGTTCGGGTGTCACCGTGGCGCTGTCGGACATCCTCACCCCGCCGAACAAGGCGGAGATCGTGGCCGGCTACGAGAAGCAGGCCGCGAAGGTCCAGGCGCAGTTCGAGAAGGGCCTCACGACCGACGCCGAGCGTCGCCAGGAGCTCATCAAGATCTGGACCGAGGCGACCGACGCCGTCCAGAAGGCGATGCGGGACAACTTCCCGGCCGACAACACCATCAACCGCATGGTCAGCTCGGGTGCTCGTGGTAACTGGCTGCAGATCCGCAACATCGCGGGTATGCGAGGCCTCGTGAACAACCCGAAGGGTGAGATCATCCCCCGTCCGATCATCTCCTCGTACCGCGAGGGGCTGTCGGTGGCGGAGTACTTCATCGCGACGCACGGTGCCCGTAAGGGTCTGGCCGACACGGCCCTCCGTACCGCCGACTCGGGCTACCTGACGCGTCGACTCGTCGACGTCTCGCAGGACGTCATCATCCGTGAGGACGACTGTGGCACGTCCAAGGGCCTCGAGTTCACGATCGCCGCTCCCGGCAGCGACGGCACGCTCGTGCGTGACGCCAACGTCGAGAACTCGGTCTTCGCCCGAACCCTGGCCGCCGACGTCGTGGATGCCTCCGGCACCGTGCTGGCCGCGGCCGGCGACGACGTGGGCGACGTGCTCATCGACAAGCTCGTCGAGGGCGGCATCGAGACGATCAAGGTCCGCTCGGTGCTGACCTGTGACTCCGCCGTCGGTGTCTGCGCGAAGTGCTACGGCCGTTCGCTGGCCACCGGAAAGCTCGTCGACATCGGCGAGGCGGTCGGCATCATCGCGGCCCAGTCGATCGGTGAGCCCGGTACGCAGCTGACCATGCGTACGTTCCACACGGGTGGTTCGGCCTCGGCCGACGACATCACGCAGGGTCTGCCGCGTGTTCAGGAGCTGTTCGAGGCGCGCACCCCCAAGGGTGCGTCCCCGATCGCCGAAGCCGACGGCGTCATCAAGATCGACGAGACCGACAAGGCCAAGAAGGTCATCCTGACGCCCGACAACGGCGACGAGCCCCACGTCTACCCCGTCCTGAAGCGTGCGACGCTCCTGGTCGAGGAAGGCCAGCGCGTCACGGTGGGTCAGCCGATCCTCGTCGGAACG
Organism: Microbacterium sp. TNHR37B; assembly: GCF_001620065.1. GTDB lineage: Bacteria > Actinomycetota > Actinomycetes > Actinomycetales > Microbacteriaceae > Microbacterium. Next base: position 476,498 of record NZ_LQGV01000003.1, on the reverse strand, counting down.
CTCGACCCCAAGGAGGTCATGCGCGTGCAGGGTGCCCGCGAGGTGCAGAAGTACCTCGTCGGCGGCGTGCAGGGCGTCTACCGTTCGCAGGGTGTGCCGATCCACGACAAGCACATCGAGGTCATCGTCCGTCAGATGCTGCGGAAGGTCACCGTGGTCGACCACGGCGACACGACGCTGCTGCCCGGTGAGCTGGTCGACTTCAAGCGCTACCAGCAGATCAACCGCGAGGCCGTCGCGGCCGGCAAGCGCCCCGCCTCGGGTCGCCCCGAGCTGATGGGTATCACGAAGGCGTCGCTCGCGACCGAGTCGTGGCTGTCGGCGGCGTCCTTCCAGGAGACCACCCGCGTGCTCACGCAGGCGGCGATGGAGGGCAAGAGTGACCCGCTGGTCGGCCTCAAGGAGAACGTCATCATCGGAAAGCTCATCCCCGCCGGAACGGGACTTGCGAAGTACCGCAACGTCGCCGTCGAGGCGACGGACGAGGCCAAGAGCGAGCGGTACCCCAACCGCATCTTCGCCTCGGACGGCGCGTACAGCGACGCCGACCTGAGCTACGTCGACTTCGACAGCTTCTCGACCGACGACTTCACGCCCGGCACGTACAACTGATGGAGGCGAGGGGAGAACGAGCTTGCTCGTTCGACCGAGCCGATTGAAGTCGAAGCGACGAAGTCGCGAGCACAACTGATCGGTTCCCGGTAGGAGTCGAAAGAGCCCCAGGGTACGCCCCTGGGGCTCTTTCGCGTCTGCGCGCGGCGGTTCTCGGCTCGTCTCCACGGCCCCGGCCCCCTCCGCGGTTAGCGTGGAGAGGTGGCACGGGTCGGCGGAAGGAACTCGGCGCTCGCGTGGACGGTCGGACTCGCGTGCGCCCTTGTCGTCGGCGGCCTGGTGTGGATCGCGGCACCGCTCGTCCCTGGGCTCGTCGGCTTCGTCGGTGGACAGCTGGGCGGATCGGCCTCGGGACCGGTCGCGGGCGACGGCGATGTCGAGGCGGCTGGACCCCCGACGGAGTGTCGCGAACTGTACGACACGTCCGTGTGGCGGAGTCTCGTGTGGTCCGATGAGTCGATCCTGACCCCCTCGACCGACGCCCCCGCCACGATGGCGCCGGCGCTGGTGGACGCTCTGGCACCGGCCGTGCGACTCACGTGCGGGTGGACGGGGCCGGAGGGCTCGGTGTCCACGACGCTCGCCGACGTCCCCACCGACGCGGGCGCCATCGCCCGGACGGCCCTGAGCGTGCAGGGGTACACGTGTGAGGAACGGGACCGCCGCACGCGGTGCGTCCGGGAGGACGGCGACGACCGGGAGACGATCGACATCGTCGGCGGTCTCTGGGTCTCCACCCTCGAGAGCGGATGGCGCCCGTCGGGGTACGTCGACGTCGTCGCCGACCGCGTGTGGGGGGCTCGCTGATCCGGTGGTCGCCGGTGAGTCCGGCGTCCGTCAGGGGGTGCTCGGCGACGGGCTCGGGCGAGGAGCTCCTCCCGCGGGCCACATCGACGCGATGATCGCGTTGGTGTAGCCGGCCGGTGCCAGGTTGGAGTACTGCGTGTCGATGACGATGCCGTCGCGGTAGTAGACGGTCCGGCCCTGCGTGACGGGGAGCGTCTCGTGCGGCCACGTGCGCTCGCACCGAATGCCGCCGCCCGGCTCGTAGCACGTGAATCCCTCACGGCCGAGCTCGTAGAGCGCGTCGGAGGCTGCGCGGAACGGGGAGAAGCCGATGCGTGTGACCAACCAGGTGCCCGCCGCGCCCGGCTCGCCCCACGCGCAGACCCGGGTGCTGTCGGGGCGGATGCCGCCACCCATCCCGGGAGCGTTCAAGGGAACGTCACCGAGCTCGCTCAGGACGCTCTCGGTGAGGATGGCGCGACAGTCGTCGGGCAGGGGAGTGGTGGACTCGGAGGGCGCGAAAGGGAAATCCGCCAGCACGGGCGCGCCCGCCGCGGAGGGTGTCGGGCTCGCCGCGGACACGGGCGGCGTCGACGGGGTCGGCGGGGCGGGCTCCGGCGCACACGCCGACGCCGTCGCGAGGAGGGCTCCTGTCGCCGTCGTCAGCGCCAGGACGCGCACGCGCGACCGTACCGACATTCGTACACGGACGGGGCGACGCGAGGGCATGCGCCCACGATAAGCAGACCGCCCGGCGACTCGGGTGCCGACACGTCGGCATGCCTTCGGGGTGGGCGCCCCGCCGCACGTTACGCTCGCTGTGCGGTGGCGCGCGCCTCCGCGTGAGGAGCACACCGCAATGAGCGATCCCAACCACGGCGAGCCGGTCGAGCCGTCGACGTCGTCCGACGCCGCGACCAACGTGGACGACGTGGTCGGCCGCGCCAACGAGGGCCTGGCGGAAGCCGAAGCGGCCTCCCGTGACGCCGTCGCTCCGCAGGAGCCGGCGCACCACGACCTCTCCTACATCGAGGCGGCGGGCCCCGAGCCCGAGGCCCCGGTGGACACGACTGCCGACAGCGCGGCCGCCCCGGCTGCCCCGGCGGTGAGCGAGACCGTCGTCGCCGACGACCGCACCGCCGTCATCACGCCGAGCGAACCGACTCCGCCCGTGGCCGAGACCGAGCGGGTCGAACCGGTCGTGGCGCCCGCTCCGGCGCCCCAGCCGATCTTCGTCCAGGCGCCGGAGGCTCCGCGCCCGCGCGGCAACCGGGGCGCCGCGGGGCTCATCGGCCTTCTCGCCGCCGTGGTCTTCGGCCTCTTGTACCTCGGCGCGGCCCTCGGACTCGGTGCCGCCTCCGGCGACGTGACCGTGACGAGCCTCGGCTCGCAGGCGCTGGACGCTGTCACCTCGTGGTGGTTCTGGGTGCCCGTCGTCGTGTTCTTCCTCGCCTTCTGGCTCTTGGGAGCGATCATCAACCGCGGTCGATGGGGTCGCTGGGTGATCTTCGGTCTGCTGGTGGGGGCCGCCGCGTACGGCGGTCACCTGCTGGGTCAGCTGTTCGAGGCGCCGTTCTGGAGTCTGACCCCCAGCCAGGGCGCGGAACTGATCGAGGGGCAGATGCTCGCCCCTCTGGCCATCGTCGCCTTCATCCTCGGCCGCGAGATCACGATCTGGTTCGGGGCGTGGGTCGCCTCGCGTGGCGCACGGGTGACCGAGCTCAACATCGAGGCTCAGCGCGAGTACGAGCGCACGCTCGAGGCGGGCCCCCAACTGCACCGGATGTGACGTGAGCTCACCCGAACGCGGCCCGGTGTCGCCGCCGCTGGCGGTGGCGCTGACGACGGTGGGCTTCTTCGCGCTCGTGATCGCCGCTTTCGGAGTGACGAGCCTCCTCGCCGATGCCGAGGTCGTCTCGGTGCCGGGCCTCGGATCGTTGCCCGGTGCATTGGCCGTCGTCGTGGCGGGTGTCGCCTTCGCGATCCTCACGGCGCTCGCCACCCGGGTCGCCCGGCCCACCTACCGTTCGACCATCGCGAGCGTCGTCACGGTGTTCGTGGCGTACGTGGCCGGGCTGTGGTTCGGGGCGCTGGTGACCGGTGCGGATCTCGCCCGCTCGGGTGCCGCGGTCGGCGGATTCGTCACGAGCCCGTTCCTCCCGGTGCTGGTGGTCGTCACCTTCGTGTGCGCGTGGGTCGCGGTGGCACTCGTCCGCACGCGGGCGCGGCGGCCGACGTGGCGCTGGGAACGCGACGAGGACGAGTCCTGACCGTCTCTCGGCGGACGCCGGCGTGCCCGGTGGCATCGAAATCCGCACTCCCGGACGCCTGACGGGGGACAATGGTGCCCGTGGAGCGGTCGATCGAGACCCAGGTCAGCCAGGCGGTGGACGCCTGGCTTCGTTGGCTGCCGCGGTGGGAGCCGGCGACGCATCGGGGCCGAGTTGCACCGTGTCGCCGTTGCTTCGGGTCCCCCGTGCTCTCTGCCGCCGGTCTCGGCGCCGACGTCCCGCACGGCGTTCAGCATGGCCTGTCGATCCGGATCAAGACGATCATCGATCACGCCGTCGCCGAGTACACCTCTCTCAACCTGCCGATGCTGCAGGCGGAGCTCGACCAGCAGGCCGCCCGTAACCGCGCCCGCAGCTACCGCCCCGCCGAGGGCCTGGACCCCGAGTACGAGGGGTTGCCGATGGATCCGGAGCCCGTCCCCGGGGCGCCGTTCCTGTTCACCATCTCGGGTCTGGCCGACGAAGCGAACTCCGATGTGCCCGCCCTTCCGCCGCTCTCCGACGAGGCGAAAGCTGCGCTGCGGCAGGAGGTGGGGCTGGCCGACGACTACGCGAACATGATCGGCAGGGAGGTCTGCAGCGTGCTGCTGCACCACCGGCTGCGGATCCAGGCGGCGATCGGCCAGTACGTCGAACCACAGATCGCGGCGATGCTGGAGGAGCTGACGCGCTCCCTGGACGCGCCGTTCGACCCGGGGCAGGACAGCGGCCTCCCCGATCTGTAAGACAGTGGCCGTCCGCCCTTAAGGTGGAGTCCATGACCAGCCCGACGATCGACACGTCGCTGCTGACCCTCATCGGGTTGCTGAGCGGCGTCATCGGCATCGCCCTGTACGTCTGGACGGCGCTGGCGCTCTCGGCGCTGTTCCGCAAGATCGGCGAGGAGTCGTGGAAGGGGTGGGTCCCCTTCCTCAACCAGGCGACCGTGCTGAAGTGGGGCGGCTTCAGCCCGTGGCTGATCCTGCTGCTGCTCGTGCCCGGATTGGGTGCGGTGGCGGTGCTGGTCCTGACGATCGTCAGTGCCCACCGCATCAACCCGGGCTTCGGCTACGGCACCGGCATGACGGTGCTCGCCGCGTTCCTCTTCGTCGTGTGGGCCAGCATCCTCGGGTTCGGTCCGGCGTCGTGGCGGGGTGCCCGTCCCGCGACAGCAGCGCCGCCCGTGCCGCCGCCGTCCGGCGGGATCGGCGGCGCGTCCTCGATGCCGGTTCCGCCGCGGCCGCCCCTGCCCGGCACTGCGGGCCCGTCGGCTGCATTCGCGGCACCGCAGGCCGCGGGTGCGCCCTTCGGCGCGGCCCCGCCGGTCCCGCCCGCGCCAGCGGCGAGCGGAGGCGCCTCCCCGGACGGCGGGGCGTTCTCGGCGCCGACGTCGGGCGTCCCCGACGCGTGGGGCCCTCCCGGACGGGCCGCATCGGACGACCAGAGCGTGGAGACCGACGCGTGGTCGGCCGAGATCGACGACGTCTCCGCGGTCTCGCCGTCTCCCTACCCGCCGAGCTCGGCGTCCTCCGCGCCGCGCCCGTTCTCGCCACCACCGCCGGCGGACGCCGCCGGTCCGTTCCCGAGCGGACACGGGGCCGGGTCGAGCGACGTCGTCGACGGCCTGATCTCCTTCGTCCCCGGAGCGCGCCCAGCGACACAGCCCGCGCCCGAGGCTCCGCTCGCTGCGCAGCCGCCCGCCGTTCCGGCCCCCGCGCAGCCGTCGGTCACCGCACCGTTGCCGGCGGCGCCGGCGGCCGCAGTGCCGGACGACCACGACGCGTTCCCGGAGATGTCGGGGGAGGTCTCCGCCGTGGTCGGATCACCGGTCGCGGGATCCCCACTCTCGGCACGGTCGTCGGTGTCCGCGCAGCATCGCGGACCCGATGCCGAGGATGTCGACGCGGACGATGTCGACCAGACGGTGATGGTCCGCCGTAAGACGGTGGCGTGGCGACTCATTCCGGCCACCGGCGACGCCATCGCCCTCACGTCGGAGACGGTCGTGCTCGGTCGTCGTCCCGCGGCAGACCCGGCGTTCCCGCTGGCGCAGCTCGTGTCGGTCGAAGACCAGGCCCGTACCGTGTCCAAGACCCACGCGCGGCTGGAACTGCGCGGTGACCGTTGGGCGATCACCGACCTCGGCTCGACCAACGGCGTGCTTCTGCGCACCCTGATGGGGGAGGAGATGGAGGTGGCCCCCGGAACCGAGCTCGAAGCAGGTGAGAGGTTCTACCTCGGCGACGAGGAGTTCCACCTCCAGCACGACTGAGACGTGCCTCGCCACGCGAAGGGGCGGGGTGCCCTCCTGGTGATCACCCTCATCGTCGCCTTGTTCGCCCCGGCGCTCGTGATGCCGCGGTTCCGGGCGGGCGGGTTCGTCTACGACCTCGACCAGGTGGCGCTGCTGTCGGGAACACTGTCGCTGGCCCTGGCTGCGATCGGGTTCGTCGCCACGCGACGTGCGACGCCGGAGCGGTTCGGGACAGCGGTGCCGGTCGTTCTGGCATGCTGGCTCGCCGTGGCGACGACGGTCGCGGCGTTCCGGCTGCTGAGTGAGCCCGCTCTCGCCGATGCGGGCACTGTCACCGGCGTGGCTCTCCTCGGTGTCGCCGCCCTCGTGCACATCGGCTCCGCCCTCGTCCGGCCCCTCCGGACGCGGCGCGGACCTCGCTGAAGCCCGGTCAGGTCGGCTGCTCCGACCCCGAGAGGCTCCTCGGCGGCTCCGCGTGCTGACTCCTCCATTCCCATCGGAGCGGGTCCGGGTGGCCTCGGTTGCCCACCTCCCGCAGACGGCGTATCATTGACCGGGTGTGCGCACGTGCGCGCCTTGCGTCGTGCCTCGGTCCGACGGCGGGCGTCGCGCACGCAACAGGGATCGTCCTGCGAACAGGGCGCCCCCACGGCATATCCACCACACCATGTTCGGCACTGTCGTGCCGCGCCGGTGGATCTGTGGTGAAACCACGAACGCTGTCACCGTGCAGCACCTGCGAGGTCCGTCCAGGCCGAGCAGCATGACAAGGAGAGAACGTGCCAACCATTCAGCAGTTGGTTCGCAAGGGTCGCTCGCCCAAGGTCACCAAGACCAAGGCGCCCGCCCTGAAGGCGAACCCGCAGCAGGCGGGGGTCTGCACCCGCGTCTACACGACCACGCCCAAGAAGCCGAACTCGGCCATGCGCAAGGTCGCTCGTGTCAAGCTCCGCAATGGCACCGAGGTCACCGCGTACATCCCCGGTGAGGGTCACAACCTGCAGGAGCACTCGCTGGTGCTCGTCCGTGGCGGTCGTGTGAAGGACCTCCCCGGTGTGCGTTACAAGATCGTCCGTGGCGCCCTGGACACCCAGGCCGTCAAGAACCGTAAGCAGGCTCGCAGCCGCTACGGCGCCAAGAAGGGTTGAGTTAGATGCCTCGTAAGGGACCCGCACCCCGCCGCGTCGTCGTCAACGACCCGGTCTACGGTGCTCCGATCGTCACCCAGCTGGTGAACAAGATCCTCGTCGACGGCAAGAAGTCGCTCGCCGAGTCGATCGTCTACAACGCGCTCAAGGGCGTCGAGGCCAAGAACGGCCAGGACGCCGTGGCCACGCTCAAGAAGGCGCTCGACAACGTGCGCCCCACCCTCGAGGTCAAGAGCCGCCGCGTCGGTGGCTCCACCTACCAGGTGCCCGTCGAGGTGAAGCCGCACCGCGCCAACACGCTCGCGCTGCGCTGGCTCGTCAGCTACGCGAAGGGCCGTCGTGAGAAGACGATGACCGAGCGCCTGCAGAACGAGATCCTCGACGCCTCGAACGGCCTCGGTGCCGCGGTCAAGCGCCGCGAGGACACCCACAAGATGGCCGAGTCGAACCGGGCGTTCGCTCACTACCGCTGGTAAACACCTCACCAGCGTCTCGTCTCGCTTCGCCCGCTCAACGACCAGGACACCATCCGGTCGTTGAGCGGGCGGCGAAACCGCGAGCCGAGACGCCTCACCACAAGTAAGGACACCCCGTGGCACAAGAAGTGCTCACCGACCTCAACAAGGTCCGCAACATCGGCATCATGGCGCACATCGATGCCGGCAAGACGACGACGACCGAGCGCATCCTGTTCTACACGGGCGTCAACCACAAGCTCGGTGAGACGCACGACGGTGCGTCGACCACCGACTGGATGGAGCAGGAGAAGGAGCGCGGCATCACGATCACGTCTGCCGCCGTCACCTGCTTCTGGAACAAGAACCAGATCAACATCATCGACACCCCCGGCCACGTGGACTTCACGGTCGAGGTCGAGCGTTCGCTGCGCGTGCTCGACGGTGCCGTCGCCGTCTTCGACGGCAAGGAGGGTGTCGAGCCCCAGTCCGAGACGGTGTGGCGTCAGGCCGACAAGTACGACGTCCCGCGTATCTGCTTCGTCAACAAGATGGACAAGCTCGGCGCCGACTTCTACTTCACCGTCGACACGATCATCAACCGCCTGGGCGCCAAGCCGCTCGTGCTCCAGCTGCCCATCGGCGCGGAGAACGACTTCATCGGTGTCATCGACCTCGTCGAGATGCGTGCACTGGTGTGGCCCGGCGATGCCAAGGGTGACGTGACCATGGGCGCCAAGTACGAGATCCAGGAGATCCCCGCCGACCTCGCCGACCGCGCTGCCGAGTACCGCGAGAAGCTGCTCGAGACGGTCGCGGAGAGCGACGAGGCCCTGCTGGAGAAGTACTTCGGCGGCGAGGAGCTCTCGATCGCCGAGATCAAGGGGGCGATCCGCAAGCTCACCGTCGCCGGCGAGCTCTACCCGGTCCTGTGCGGCTCGGCGTTCAAGAACCGCGGCGTGCAGCCCATGCTCGACGCGGTCGTCGACTTCCTCCCCTCGCCCCTCGACGTGCCTGCCATCGAGGCGCACGACCCGAAGGACGAGGAGAAGATCATCGAGCGTCACCCCGACGCGAACGACCCGTTCGCCGCGCTGGCGTTCAAGGTCGCGGTGCACCCGTTCTTCGGTCGCCTCACCTACATCCGCGTCTACTCCGGTCACCTCGACTCCGGCGCCCAGGTCATCAACTCGACCAAGGGCAAGAAGGAGCGCATCGGAAAGATCTTCCAGATGCACGCCAACAAGGAGAACCCGGTCGACTCGGTCACGGCGGGCAACATCTACGCCGTCATCGGTCTCAAGGACACCACCACCGGTGACACCCTGGCCGACCCCAACGAGCCCGTGGTCCTCGAGTCGATGACCTTCCCCGAGCCCGTCATCGAGGTCGCCATCGAGCCGAAGACCAAGGCCGACCAGGAGAAGCTGGGTCTGGCGATCCAGAAGCTCGCCGAAGAGGACCCGACCTTCCGCACCGAGCTCAACCCCGAGACGGGCCAGACCGTCATCAAGGGCATGGGCGAGCTGCACCTGGACATCCTCGTCGACCGCATGAAGCGCGAGTTCCGCGTCGAGGCGAACGTCGGCAAGCCCCAGGTGGCGTACCGCGAGACCATCCGCAAGGCGGTCGAGCGTCACGACTACACGCACAAGAAGCAGACCGGTGGTTCGGGTCAGTTCGCGAAGATCCAGTTCGCGATCGAGCCGCTCGAGGTCACGGCCGACAAGACGTACGAATTCGAGAACAAGGTCACCGGTGGCCGCATCCCGCGCGAGTACATCGAGCCGACCAACCAGGGCTTCCAGGACGCGATGAACGTCGGTGTGCTCGCCGGCTACCCCATGGTGGGTGTCAAGGCGACGCTGCTCGACGGTGCCTCGCACGACGTCGACTCGTCCGAGATGGCGTTCAAGATCGCCGGCTCCATGGGCTTCAAGGAGGCCGTCCGCAAGGCGAACCCCGCGATCCTCGAGCCGCTCATGAACGTCGAGGTGCGCACGCCCGAGGAGTACATGGGCGACGTCATCGGCGACCTCAACAGCCGCCGTGGACAGATCCAGTCGATGGAGGACGCGGCCGGCGTCAAGGTCGTCCGTGCCCTCGTCCCGCTGTCGGAGATGTTCGGCTACATCGGTGACCTGCGCTCGAAGACCTCGGGTCGCGCGGTCTACTCGATGGAGTTCGACTCCTACGCGGAGGTCCCGAAGGCTGTGGCCGACGAGATCGTCCAGAAGACCAAGGGCGAGTAACCCTTTCCCGGCTCGGATGCCGGGGGCAGCCGCTCCCGGCATCCACCCAAACTGAATACAGAACTGTCAACTACAATGACACCATCCCCGTAGAACGCCGGTCGCAATCCAGCGCCCGGAGCTCTACAACGACCGTCCTGAGGAGGACCCAGTGGCTAAGGCCAAGTTCGAGCGGACCAAGCCGCACGTGAACATCGGAACGATCGGTCACGTCGACCACGGCAAGACGACGCTCACCGCCGCGATCTCGAAGGTGCTCGCCGACAAGTACCCGTCCGCGACCAACGTGCAGCGCGACTTCGCGTCGATCGACTCGGCTCCCGAGGAGCGTCAGCGCGGTATCACGATCAACATCTCGCACGTCGAGTACGAGACCCCGAAGCGTCACTACGCGCACGTCGACGCGCCCGGTCACGCCGACTACATCAAGAACATGATCACCGGTGCGGCGCAGATGGACGGCGCGATCCTCGTGGTCGCCGCCACCGACGGCCCGATGGCGCAGACGCGTGAGCACGTGCTGCTCGCCAAGCAGGTCGGCGTGCCGTACCTGCTCGTCGCCCTCAACAAGTCGGACATGGTCGACGACGAGGAGATCCTGGAGCTCGTCGAGCTCGAGGTCCGTGAGCTCCTCTCGTCGCAGGACTTCGACGGCGACAACGCCCCCGTCGTGCGCGTCTCGGGCCTGAAGGCTCTCGAGGGCGACGAGAAGTGGGTCGAGTCGATCGTCGAGCTCATGAACGCCGTCGACGAGTCCATCCCGGACCCGGTGCGCGACAAGGACAAGCCGTTCCTCATGCCGATCGAGGACGTCTTCACGATCACCGGTCGTGGAACGGTCGTCACCGGTCGCGCCGAGCGTGGCACGCTGGCCATCAACTCCGAGGTCGAGATCGTCGGCATCCGCCCGACGCAGAAGACCATCGTCACGGGTATCGAGATGTTCCACAAGCAGCTCGACGAGGCCTGGGCCGGCGAGAACTGTGGTCTGCTCCTTCGCGGCACCAAGCGTGACGACGTCGAGCGCGGCCAGGTTGTCGTGAAGCCGGGTTCTGTGACCCCGCACACCAACTTCGAGGGCACGGCGTACATCCTGTCCAAGGAGGAGGGTGGCCGTCACAACCCCTTCTACACGAACTACCGCCCGCAGTTCTACTTCCGCACCACCGACGTCACCGGCGTCATCTCGCTGCCCGAGGGCACCGAGATGGTCATGCCCGGTGACACCACCGACATGACGGTCGAGCTCATCCAGCCGATCGCCATGGAAGAGGGCCTCGGCTTCGCGATCCGTGAGGGTGGCCGCACCGTCGGCGCCGGCACGGTGACGAAGATCATCAAGTAAGTCGGAGTACACACTTCGGCGGGAGTCAACGACTTCCGCGAAGGGGGTCGGATCCTTCGGGATCCGGCCCCCTTTCTCGTGCCCGGGCGGAGCTCACCTCAGGATTCGCTCAAGAATTCCGCAGGCTCCGGACGGACGGCGCTGTTTCGCTAGGGTGAACAGCGGGAGCACCCCGACTCCTGCCTCGACCGCGCGCCCCCGAGCCGGCCGAGTTCTTCCCGTGACTCTGAGGTCCGTCATGCTCACGTCCGTCCTGCCTGCGCGCGCTCCGATGATGAAGCGGTGGTCGATCGCTCTCGTCGTCGCTCTTGTCGCCGCTCTCGGAATCATCGCCCTTCCGGCTGCGCCCGCGTCGGCCATCGAACCTGTCGGCACCACCGACGGCGTCGTCGTGACCTCGACGGGGGAGACGGTGCTCGCCGGTGGGGAAGGACGCGTGACCGTGCGCGCGAGCAACCCGGACGGCGTGGACCTCTACAACGCGACCGCCGTCGTGGTGCTCCCCGTGGGAGTCAGCTACGTTCCGGGGTCTGCGACGCCGGGGGGCGCCAACGGTGTGGGCGAGCCCCGGATCGTGCCGTGGACACCCGATCCCGCGGACCCCGATGCCGAGGAAGCCTATCGCGGGCAGGTGCTGATCTGGGAGAACGTCGCCGATCTGCCGGAGGGAGCCTCGACCTCGGTCTCCTTCGCGATCCGTGCCGACACCGAGCGCTATCCCGTGGGTGCCAGCTTCACGGTCGGCTCTGGCGTGTACGCCAACGACGACGAGCGGATGCTCGCCGACGTCACCGTGCCCGATGCGGGAGCGCCCGTCGTCGAGGGTGCCTCGGAGGGCGGGTCCGTCGATGCGACGGTCACCGTCATCGCCCTGTCGCTGACCAAGAAAGAGACAGGGAACGCGGAGAACGAGGTCTACCGCGGTCCCGAGAACCCCGCCACCTACACCGTGACGGTGAGGACCGCCCAGGTCGCCGGCACCGACGGCGTGGTCGTGGAGGACTTCGTGCCCGCGACGTTCACCGTCGTCGGCTGTGACGACGGCGACTTCACCTGCGAGATCGTCGATGTGGATGGCGAGGTGTTCACCCAGCTCACCTGGGACCTCGGAAACGTTGCGGCCGGCAGGACCATCGACCTGACGTACCGTGCCTACGTGGCGCTTCGGGAAGTGACGCTTCCCGGCGCGACGGAGCCCGGCGCCCCGACCCGGCCGACGACCGGCGGGTATGCGGTGACGAACACGGCGGAGGCCTCCGGCTCGTACCGGGGCGACGTGGTCGAAGGCGGAGCGAAGGAGATCACCACCACGGCGGAGGAGACCGTCACGGTCCTCGACATCGGTGTGGTGAAGACCACCAGCAGCGGCGACTTCGTCGCGGGGCAGACCAAGCCCTACACGCTGACGATCCGGACGAGTCAGTACATCGATGCCGACGACGTTCGCGTGGTCGACACCGTGCCCGACGGCATGTGTCCCGTTCTCCCCGAAGGTGTCTCGCCGGGCGGTGACACGTGGCCCGCGGAGTGCGCCGACGCCGCGAGCGGCGCGGGGGAGGTCGCCGGGGGAGGCGTCATGCAGTCCGCGGAATACGACGCGGACACCGGTCGGTTCACGGTCTCCTTCGCGATCACCGACCGACCCGAGAACGACGTGACGACCCTCGACTACGCCGTCTTCATGCGTGACTTCTATCACGATGGAAGCCGCACCTCGGTCGGAGACTCTTTCGCCAACCGGGTGACCCTCTCCGGCACCGTGAGCCCCGTCGCCGACAACACGGTCGACGAGGGAGCGGCACCCGGGCGCAACGACTCCACGGTCAGCATCGGCACGAGCAGCGTGCGCATGGCCAAGGCGATCTGGGCGAACCCCGACCGTACGCCCATCACCGGGGTATCGGGTTCCGGCACCACCTGCTCCGCGACGAGTGACTACACCTCACCGACCGGCGACGACGTCCCCGCGCTGCAGCTGGGGGACCTCGTCTGCTTCCGGATCACGGGAGACTTCCCCGTCGGCGTTGCGACGCGCGACGTCGTGGTGAGCGATTTCCTTCCCGTCGGCGCATCGATGGTCGGCTGGTCGGCCACCGAGGGCGCCGGGTGGACGACCGTCACGGGTCTGGGCGCGAACCCCGCGACCACGTCGCGCTGGCAACTGGGGGAAGAGGTCGGAAACACCTTCTACGTGGCGCCGGGCGACGATCTCGAGCTGTTCATCCTCGCGCGCATCGACAGCGTCCCTGAGACCAAGCCCCGCGTCACCGGAAACCTCGCGAAGCTGCGGTACACGTCGGGTGACAGTGGTGTGGTGGGCCTGCGCGATGATGTCGATCTCACTCTCGCTCCGGCGCCGCCGCTCTCGCTGCAGAAGAAGGTCGACGGCGCGGACGCCCTGACTCCCGTCCGAGAGGGACAGTCGCTCGTCTTCACGATCGACGTCACCCACGACGGGACGGCCGGCAGCCTGACCGACTACCCGCTCGACGAGATCGAGGTGTGGGATCTCCTCCCCGCGGGCTTCGACTGCGCCGACATCACCTCGGCCTCTCCCGCGATCGCGCCGGAGAACTGCACGACTCGCGCCGATGGCCGCGTCGTGGTGACATGGGTGCTCGATCGCGCGGCCGACCCGCTGCGAGGCGGGGAGTCCGCGAGGATCTCCTACACGCTGACCGTCCCGTCGCCGCTGTCGATCTCGTCCTCGCACACCAACACGGCGGCGGTCACCCGCTTCACCGCGGTGAGCACGAACGGGCTCGATCCCGCGGCGGGCGGAGCGGGCTTCTACCCGGTCAACCCGGTCGGCGCCTATCCCGACGAGACTCCCACCGCGGCCGAGGCCGCCGACTCCGCGACGATCACCCTCGCCGGGGCGTCGGCCGACAAGGCGGTCGTCGAGACGAGCGTCACGGAGACGAACAACTCCGCGCTGACCCAGGCGACCATCGGTGAGACCGTGACCTGGGAGTACACCGCGACGCTCCCGGCGCGCACGAGCATCTTCAACGGGGTGCTCGACGAGCAGCCCCCGGCAGCGGCGCGATGGGCGGCCGCGGGAAGCCCGACCCTCACCGGGCCCGCCGGCATCGTCTCGGCGGCGGGCTGCGCGCGGGACGCCGACGAGTTCCGTCTCTGCACCGATCCGGCCGACGCCCGCTACGGCGACCTCCTCTTCCCGACCACGTGGACCAACGCCTCCGACGATCCGGCCGAGTTCACGGTGCGGCTGACGATGCGTGTCGCCGACACCGGCGCCAATGCCCACGGTGCGGCGCTGACCAATCGCGTAGACCTCACCAGCACGCCGGCGGCGGCCGATACCGGCGCCGTCGTCCGAGCGACCGACTCCGCGCAGATCACGGTCGTTGTCCCCGCCCCCGACCTCGCCAAGCAGGTCTCCCGCACGAGCGGATCGGGATATGCCTCTGCCGTCACCGCGGCCGGCGGCGAGACGGTCTTCTTCCGCCTGACCGCGTCGACCCCGGCGGGACAGCCCCCGCTCCACGACGCCGTCGTCACCGACTGCGTCCCGGGCGGGCTCCTCCTCGGATCGCTTCCCGCCGGGATGACCGGCCCCGTCGCGGGCACGGGCGCCAACGGCTGCGCGACCGGAACCCAACGGGTGACGTGGACGCTTCCGGACGCCCTGGCCCCCGGCGTCCCGCAGACCCTCACCTACTCGGCCACCCTGCCGGATGACGCCGTCTCCGGAACGGCGTACGTCAACACCGCCCAGCTGAGCGGGAGCACGCTCGCCGGCACGGTGGCGGGGGAACGCACCGTCGTGTCGCCGCAGCGGTCCGCGACCGTCAATGTGCAGCGTCCGACGGTGACCAAGACGGCCGATCGCTTGTCGCCCACCAACATCTACGTTGCGGGGGAGACCGTCACCTGGACCATCTCGGCGACGCTTCCCGCGCACACCACGTTCTACAACGCCGCGATCACCGACGCGTTGCCCTCGGTCTTCCCGGCCAGTGCGGGAGCGCTCGTCGGCACGCCCTCGTGCGCACCCGCCGAGCTCTGTGCCGACGCGCAGACACTCACTCCCAACGGCCGCACGTTCGGGGTGCTCCTCGGCGACCTCCCGGCGGCGACGACCAGCAGGACGGTCACGCTGACGTTCTCGATCCAGATCCCCACGACCATCACCTCCGCGCAGGACAACAACTCCTCGTACTCCAACCAGGGCGTGCTCCGCTGGGACTACGCTGCTCGAACGCCGCAGACCTCCGCCAGCGGCACCTGGAACGACAGCGCCGCCTCGGCGAACTCCACCATCGTGGTGCGGCGCCCGGCCGTCACGGTGACCAAGTCGGTCAGCGACAGTGCGGTGCGCAAGTCGCAGGGACAGATCTTCACCTACACGGTGGGTGCTCAGGCGACCGCGTCCACCAACAACGTCGTCGCCTACAACGTCGTCGTCGTCGACGCGGTCCCGGCGGGTGTCATCCCCGTGGTCTCCGCCTCCGATCGCACACCGCTCGCCGACGGTGCCACCGTCAGCGGCGGAGGCGTGTGGAACGCGTCGGCACGGACGATCACATGGAGCCTGGCGCAGCTCGTCCCGGGAACGCCGCGATCGTTCACGTACCCGGCCACGCTCGCCGCCGCTGCGACCCTCTCCGGGGCCGCGCTCACCAACAGTGTCGTGCCGCAGTCCTGGACCTCGCTCGCCGCCGCGGGGAAGTCCTTCGGACCGGGAGCCGCGGCCACCGCCTCGGTGACTCCGGCCTTCCCGCTCGTCAACACCGTCAAGAGCCAGGTCACGGCGAACCCGGTCTACATCGGCGACGACGTCACGTTCCAGGTGGTGCTCACCAACGGCGGGACGGCGACCGCGACGGCGCTGGATGCCGTCGACACCCTCCCGGCGGGGTGGAGCTACGTCCCGGGCTCCGCCGCGATCGGTGGGGCAAGCGCGGGCGATCCCGTGATCACCGGGCAGACCCTGACCTGGGCGGACCTGGGGGCGCTGGCCCCGTCGCAGAGCCACACACTCACCTACCGCGCCGTCGCCGGGTCCTCGGTCGCCGTCGGCAGCGGCACGGCGCACGTCAACACCGCCCGCGCCGCTGACGTCACCGACGCCACGGGCGGGACCTCGTACAACAACGGCAGCGGCTCGTATGTGGGGACGACGGGCACCGCTCAGGCTCGCATCCACCAGGCCGACCTGCGCATCCAGAAGTCCGCGGGGACCTTCACCGCGGGCGGCACCGGAACCTTCCAGCTCGTGGTGAGCAACGGCGCCGGATCCGACCCGGCCGTGGGAGTGACCGTCACCGACACGCTGAGCCTCCCCAGCGGCGTGACCTTCGTCAGCGCCGCGGGCAGCGGTTGGGTCTGCAGCACCCCCGACGGTGCCGGCGCCTTCAGCTGCGCCCGCCAGACGAGCACCGACACGCTCGCCGGTGGATCGTCGTGGCCGGCGATCACGGTCACTGTCGCGATCGCTTCCACGGTGGCGCAGGGCACCGCGGTCCCCAACACAGCCAGCGTCGCGGCGCGCACCGAGGATCGGGAGCCGGGGAACAACACCTCCTCGGCGACCGGATCGGTGGCCACCTCGGCCGACCTGGCCGTGACGAAGACGGTGACCGTTCCCGCTACCGGCCCTGTCACCGCGGGCGAGGCGATCGAGTGGGTCGTGACCGTGCGCAACAACGGGCCCTCCGTCTCGCGTGGTTCCAGCGTCGCCCCGATCGTCCTCACCGACGCGCTACCGGCTTCGGTGTCGGCGCCGGAGTTGGTCGGCACCGTTCCTTCGGGATGCGCGCTCTCCGGCGCGACACTGCGCTGCGCTCTCGCTTCCGACCTCGCCGTCGGCGACGCCGTATCGGTGCGCGTGCGCGCCACGGTGAACGCCGATGTCGCCGCGGGAGACGACGTGGTCGTCAACACCGCGACCGTCGCGCCGGTGACCACCGACCCGACGTCCTCCAACAACACCGCCACGGCCCGCACCGACGTGGCGGTGCGCGAGGACCTCACGATCGTCAAGTCCGTCATCGACCCCGCACCGCCCGCCGCCGTCGTCCCGGGCGAGCCGATCGCGTATCGCATCCAGGTCGGCAATCGCGGGCCGTCGGACGCGCGCGGTGTGTTCGTCGTCGACACCCTTCCCGCCGCCACGTCGTTCCGGGAGATCACGGCGGGTGCCTCGGCCTGGGACGTGGAGGTGTCCGGCCGCACGGTGACCTTCACCCTGACCGGGACTCTCGCTTCGGGAGAGGCCGCACCTGCGGTGGAGTACACCGTGATGCTCGCGCCCGGCTTCCGCGGCGACCCCGCCGACCTGCTCAACACCGCGGCCGCCTCTTCGCAGTGGTACGAGCAGCAGGATGAGCCGCGCCCCCGGGCGTCCGCCCAGCCCGGTCCGGCGCAGCCTCGTGCCGATCTCGAGCTGACCAAGAACGTGCGTCCGACCGGGGGTGCGCCGGGAGACCCCGTGGTCGCGGGCGAGACCGCGCAGTACACACTCCGCGTCGACAACCTGGGTCCTTCCGACGCGGGTGCGCTCACCCTCGTCGACACGCTTCCCACGGGGATGTCCTTCGTGACGCCTCTCCCGGCGGGTTGCGCGGCGGACGGCCGCGTGCTGACCTGTAGCAAGCCTGCGGGCCTCGCGGCCGCGGAGTCGGCCTGGAACACGTCGGTGACCGTCCGGATCGCGGCGTCCTTCGACGGCACGACGCTCACCAATGCGGCGTCGGTGACCTCGACCACCACCGACCCCCACCCGCAGAACAACGTCGATGCTGTCGATCTCCCCGTCATCCAGCGGGCCTCGCTCACGCTGGAAAAGGTGGCCTCAGCGGATGTCGTCCGCGCCGGCGAGCCCGTGGACTGGACGATCCGGATCGGCAACGACGGTCCTTCCGACGCGCGGGACGTGACCCTGGCCGACGTCATCGATCCGCGCCTCGTCCTCGACGACGTCGAGGCGCCCGAGGGCGTGACGTGTGTGGATGCGCCCGCCCTCTCCTGCACGATCGGAAAGATCCCCGCGGGAGGGGAGGTCGTGCTGACCGTCACCACCACGGTCCGCTCGTCGGTCGTCGACGCGGCGGTGATCACCAATCGCGCGACCGCCTCGTCGGCCACGATCGACGGGGAAACGGGTGAGCCGGCGACGGCCACCGACACCGATTCCGTCGAGGTGTCGGCCGTCAGCGAGCTGACGATCACCAAGACCACGACGACGCCCACCGTTGCCGCCGGCGGCACGGCGATCTTCCGTCTGGCTGTCGGCAACCGCGGACCGTCCGACGCGGCTGCCTCGGTCGTCGTGACCGACGCCCTCCCGGAAGGCGCGACCTTCGTCTCCGCGTCCACGATCGGCGGCTCCGCCCGCTGGTCCTGCGCACCGGCCTCGGGAGAGGTCGCCTGTGAACTGCAGGACGCCGCCGGCTCCGCCCTCACTCTTGCGGCGGGTTCCCAGGCCCCCGTGCTGGAGATCGTCGCAGCCATCGACGCCTCGCTTCCCGCCGGGGCGATCACGAACGTCGCGACGGCCTCCTCGCCCTCCGACCCTGCATCGCCCCAGAGCGATGTCGACGTCTCGGTGGTGACGTTCGCGGATCTCGGCATCACCAAGGCCGGCGTCGGCATCCCGACGGCGGGACGCGAGTACACCTGGACGATCGAGGTCACCAATCATGGCCCGAGTGACTCGGTGGCCACGTCCGACGAGCCGCTCGTCGTCACGGACGCCCTCGCGGCCGGAACGCGGTTCGTCTCCGCTGAGGGCGCCGACTGTGTCGCAGGCGCCGACGAAGAGGTGCGCTGCGAGATCGGAGCGACCCTCCGACCGGGCGACCGGGTGACGATCGCTCTCACGGTCGAGGTCGACGAGGCGGTCACCGGCACGCTGTCCAACACCGTGCGCGTCGCTCCGGCGCTCACGCCCCAGCCGGCCTCGCCGGTGTGGCCCGATGAAGCCACGGCCGTCTCTCCTCGCGTGATCGAGGTGGCAGACCTCGCTCTCGTCAAGGAGGTCGTCACGGCGGCGGAGGACATCGTCGCGGGCCAGCCCATCCAGTGGCGTCTCACCGTCTCCGACGTCGGTCCCTCCAACTCCGACGCCGACGCGGAAGCGCCCATCGTCGTGACCGACACTCTCCCTGCCGGGGTCACCGCGACCCGGATCACGCCCCCGTCGGAGGACTGGACCTGCGATCTCTCCGGAGACGGGACGTCGGTGCGCTGCGAGCTGGCTCGCGACCTCGCCACCGACGAACCCCAGGTCTTCCTCCTCGACGCCTCGATCGGTGCCGAGGTTCAGGGGACCATCGCCAACACCGCCCGCGTCACCCCCGGACGCACTGCGCAGCCCGCAGACGCCGAGGGCAACGACGAGGACACCGCGTCCTCCATCGTCGGGGAGTCGGCGGACCTGCGCCTGCGCAAGGACGTCGCGTCGGCGGTCGTGGCCGGGTCCACGGGCACCTATCTCCTTCAGGTGACCAACGCCGGACCCAGTGCAGCGCGAGACGTGACGGTCGTCGACACGCTTCCGGCGGTCCTGACCTTCCAGCGGGTCGTCGGGGAGGACGGCATCGAGACGCCGTGGACGTGCACGACCGACTCCGAGGACCCGACCGAGCTGACGTGTCGGTACGACGGCGTCATCGCTCCGGGGGGAGCGCCGGTCGACCTCGTCATCGAGGTCGCCGCCAGTGCAGCGCTGACCGGGAGCGTCGCGAACACCGCGGTCGTCTCGTCGAGCACGCCGGATCCCGACGAGACCAACAACACGGCATCGGTGATCGGAACCCTTGTCACGACCGCGGACCTCGCGCTGTCGAAGTCCCATGAGGCGGGCGAGTCCGCCGTCGCGGGTCGGGAGTTCACCTGGACCCTCCGGGTCTCCAACGAGGGCCCGAGCGACTCGCTCGCCGATGCCCAGAACCCGATCGTCGTCACCGATGTGCTACCCGACGGGGTCACCCTCGTCGCGGACGGAAGCGACCCGTCGTGCACGGCGGACGACGACGACCCGCAGACGGTGCGCTGTCTCCTCGCCGAGACGATCGCCGTGGGCGAGGCCGTCTCGCTGGACCTCCGAGTGGCGCTCGCGCCGGATCTGAACGGCACGGTGACGAACTCGGCCATCGTCGCCCCGGGCTTCACGTCCGACCCGGAGCCCGGCAACGACGGCGCCGAGGACAGCGTGCAGATCACGGAGATCGCCGACCTCGGGGTGCGCAAGGAGGTTGTCACCGACGCCGCCGACATCGTCGCCGGGCAGGAGATCGTCTGGACGGTGGCGGTGTCGAACCTCGGCCCGTCCGACTCCGACGCGACCGAGGCGGACCCGATCACCGTGGTCGACACACTCCCGGCGGGAGTCTCCTTCGTCTCGGCCACCGGTGAGGGCTGGGACTGCCGGCCCGCGGAGGCCGGGCCGGACGGCCGAGAGCGCGTCACCTGCACCCGGTCGGAAGACCTCGACCTCGGCGCGGCACCCCTCATCACCGTCACGGGTCTGGTCGCACCGTCGGTGCAGGGGACGATCCGCAACGACGTGTCGGTGACACCGGGGCTCACACCCGACCACGACGGCGTGCCCAACAGTGACCACACCGTCTCCACGGTCGGGGAGACAGCCGATCTCGCGCTCACCAAGGTGGTCAGCCAGTCGATCGTCGCGGGCGGCGCGGGCGCCTACGCGCTGACGGTCACCAACCTCGGGCCCTCCGCGGCGCGCGGGATCACGGTGACCGACACGTTGCCCGCCGGGCTGTCGTACCGTTCCGTCGACGGTGCCTCGTGGACGTGCGCGCCGCCGTCCGACGGGTCGGACGATGTCCGCTGCACGTACGGGGGCGTCCTCGCCCCCGCGACGTCGGCGACGTTCACGCTGGTGGTGACCGCCGACGAAGACCTGCAGGGTGACATCGTCAACACGGCCACGGTGTCTGCGGAGACCCCCGACCCGCGGTCCGAGAACGACACCGCCACCGCGGAGGGCACCGTGGCGGAGCGCGTCGACCTGTCGATCGTGAAGAAGGCGGTCGGCACGCCCGAGGTCGGCGACACCTTCACCTACGCCCTGACGGTGCGCAACGCCGGGCCTTCTCAGGCGCGAGGTGTGCGGATCACCGATCCGCTCCCCTCCGGTCTCGAGATCGTGGCGGTCACCGGTATCGGATGGGAGTGCGCCCACGACGCCGCGGAGGGTCAGGTGCTGTGCCTGCGGGACGTGCTCGCGGCCGGAGCGACGGCTCCCGAGGTGACCGTGGAGGTGCGGGTGCTTCCCGCTGCCTATCCGGAGGTCGCCAACACCGCGAGCGTCACCGCGACGACGCCGGAAGACGAGGACACCCTCGGCGACAACGCCTCGACTGCCACCGTCGCGGTGCCTCCGCAGAGCGACCTCGTGATCACCAAGACACGGCTCGATGAGCTCGTCACGGGCGCGGAGGCGCGGTACGAGATCACCGTGGTCAACCAGGGACCCACCGAGGATCCGGGGCCGATCACGGTGACGGACGAACTGCCGGAGGGGCTCATCGCGCGCGCGGCCGCCTTGCAGGGCGCGGACGGCTCGTGCGAGAAGACCGCCGCCGTGGTCACCTGCACACTGGATCGGCTCGACGTCGGCCAGAAGGCGACGCTCGTGGTGACGGTCGTGGTCGCCGCGAGCGCCACCGGCGACCTCGTCAACACCGCCACGGTCTCTTCCGACGCGGGTCGCGGAGTGAAGTCGGACGCGGCGGTCGGTGGCGTCACGGTCGTCGACCTCCCCGCCACCGGGGGGACGCTCGTTCCGATCCTGCCGTTCGCGCTCGGCCTGCTGCTGCTCGGCGGCCTCGGGCTGTGGCGGGCCCGGCGTCGGGAGCAGACCAGCCCCTAGACCGGACGGGGCGCCGCGGCCATGATGTGAATCACGCACTGCGGCGCCCGCCGGAGGCGCCTACCGACCGGAGGGGGACCGTATGGGAATCGAAGACCTCGTCAACCAGGGCAAGGAGTTCCTGGAGCAGAACAAGGACAAGATCGAAGAGACGCTGGCCTCGGACAAGGCGGAAGAGGTCAGCGACAACGTGCTGGACGCCGCCGCGGACTTCGTCAAGAAGGTCGCTCCCGAGTCCGCCCACGGCACGGTGGACGACATCCGGGGGACCATCGACTCGAAGATCGGCAACGAGTAGCAGCCTCGAACCGGAGGGGCGGGTGCATCGGGCATCCGCCCCTCCGCCGCGTCGTGCCGGGGCGCGGGCGACGCGACACGCCTCGGCGGAGGCGCGACACGCCCGAGTTTGCGACACGCCCGGGCGACACGTAGACTAGTCAGGTTCCACATTCCTGCGTGTGCACCAGCGCGACGCGGGATCACTGCCAGGGCAGTGCATAGGCGGCACCTCCTCCTTCGAGGACACGGTGCAGGGTCCTAGGCCGCGGGCAGCAGAACAACACATCCGACCCTCACCTGGAAACGGGTTCCGCATGCGTGCGGGCGGGCCGGACTGACATCAGAACAGCGGTGCAGCACGTCCCGCGTCCGTGATCCGGACCGGGAACGAAGTACCCGGCGTAACCGCGCCACGTGCGTCCAATGCCCCCGAGGTACGACGCGAGAAAAGAGAGTGAGCAGACAATGGCGGGACAGAAGATCCGCATTCGCCTGAAGTCGTATGACCACGAGGTCATCGACACGTCGGCGCGAAAGATCGTCGACACCGTGACCCGTGCGGGCGCGACCGTCGTGGGCCCCGTGCCCCTTCCGACCGAGAAGAACGTCGTGTGCGTCATCCGGTCGCCCCACAAGTACAAGGACAGCCGCGAGCACTTCGAGATGCGCACCCACAAGCGTCTGATCGACATCATCGACCCGACGCCCAAGGCCGTCGACTCGCTGATGCGCCTCGACCTGCCGGCCGACGTCAACATCGAGATCAAGCTCTGAGGACGACGACCATGGCACACATCAACGAGAAGATTTCGAAGGGTCTCCTGGGCACCAAGCTCGGCATGACCCAGGTCTGGGACGAGAACGGCAAGCTCGTTCCCGTCACCGTCATCGAGGTCGCGCCGAACGTGGTCACCCAGGTTCGCACGCCCGAGAAGGACGGCTACAACGCGGTTCAGATCGCCTACGGGCAGATCGACCCCCGCAAGGTCAACAAGCCGCAGACGGCCCACTTCGAGGCCGCCGGCGTGACCCCGCGCCGCCACCTCACGGAGGTCCGCACGGCCGATGCCGCTGACTACTCACTCGGTCAGGAGCTCACCGTCGACGCCACCTTCGAGGCCGGCCAGCGGGTCGACGTCGTCGGCACCAGCAAGGGCAAGGGCACCGCGGGTGTCATGAAGCGCCACAACTTCAAGGGCGTCTCGGCTTCGCACGGTGCGCACCGCAACCACCGCAAGCCCGGTTCGATCGGCGCCTCGTCGACCCCGAGCCGTGTCTTCAAGGGCATGCGCATGGCCGGCCGTATGGGTGGCGAGCGCGTGACCGTCCTCAACCTCACGGTGCACGCCGTCGACGCCGAGAAGGGTCTGCTGCTCGTCAAGGGCGCCGTCCCCGGCGCGCGCGGCCGCATCGTCTACGTCCGCAACGCAGTGAAGGGTGCCTGATCATGGCTGACTCGACTCTCGCGCTCGACGTCGTGAAGGCAGACGGCAAGAAGGCCGGCTCCGTGGAGCTGCCCGCCGCGCTGTTCGACGTCAAGACGAACATCCCGCTCATCCACCAGGTCGTCGTCGCGCAGCTCGCCGCGGCGCGCCAGGGCACTCACTCGACCAAGCGTCGCGGTGAGGTCTCGGGTGCCGGCCGCAAGCCCTTCAAGCAGAAGGGCACGGGTAACGCCCGTCAGGGCTCGATCCGCGCGCCGCACATGACCGGTGGTGGCATCGTCCACGGCCCGAAGCCGCGCGACTACGCGCAGCGCACCCCCAAGAAGATGATCGCCGCGGCCCTGCTCGGCTCGCTCAGCGATCGTGCTCGCGGTGGACGCCTGCACATCGTCGACTCCTTCGGCATCGAGGGCGCGCCCTCGACCAAGGCGGCCGCCTCCGTGCTGGCCGGTCTCGGCGCCGTGAAGAACGTGCTCGTGGTCATCGACCGCGAGGACGAGCTCACCATCAAGAGCGTGCGCAACCTCGCGTACGTCCACGTGCTGCCCGTCGGTCAGCTCAACGCCTACGACGTGCTCGTCTCCGACGACATCGTCTTCACCAAGGCCGCCTACGACGCGTTCGTCGCTGCGAAGGCCGGCGCCACCGAGGAGGTCTCGGCATGAGCACCGCGAACATCGCCCTCAACAAGGACCCGCGCGACATCATCCTGAAGCCGGTCGTCTCGGAGAAGAGCTACGGGCTCATCGACGAGGGCAAGTACACGTTCCTCGTGGACCCGCGCGCCACCAAGACCGAGATCAAGCTCGCCATCGAGAAGATCTTCGGCGTCAAGGTCGCCGCGGTGAACACCATCAACCGCGTGGGCAAGGCCCGTCGCACCCGTTTCGGCACCGGCAAGCGCAAGGACACCAAGCGCGCCATCGTCACGCTGAAGTCGGGCACCATCGACATCTTCACGGCAGTCGGCTGACGGTCGGGATAGAGGACAACGAACATGGCTATTCGCAAGTACAAGCCCACGACCCCGGGTCGTCGCGGTTCGTCGGTGGCTGACTTCGCCGAGATCACGCGATCGACGCCCGAGAAGTCGCTGCTGCGCCCGCTCGCCAAGACCGGTGGCCGCAACAACCAGGGCCGCATCACGACCCGTCACATCGGTGGTGGCCACAAGCGCCAGTACCGCGTGATCGACTTCCGTCGCAACGACAAGGACGGTGTCAACGCCAAGGTCGCTCACATCGAGTACGACCCCAACCGCACGGCGCGCATCGCGCTCCTGCACTACTTCGACGGTGAGAAGCGCTACATCCTCGCCCCGAACAAGCTGCAGCAGGGCGACGTCGTGGAGTCCGGCGCCGGCGCCGACATCAAGCCCGGCAACAACCTGCCGCTGCGCAACATCCCCACCGGTACGGTGATCCACGCGATCGAGCTCCGTCCCGGCGGCGGCGCGAAGCTGGCGCGTTCGGCGGGCACCTCGGTGCGTCTCGTCGCCAAGGACGGCCCCTACGCGCAGCTGCGTCTGCCCTCGGGTGAGATCCGCAACGTGGACGCGCGCTGCCGCGCCACGATCGGCGAGGTCGGCAACGCCGAGCAGTCCAACATCAACTGGGGCAAGGCCGGCCGCAAGCGTTGGAAGGGCGTGCGCCCGACCGTCCGCGGTGTCGCGATGAACCCGGTCGACCACCCGCACGGTGGTGGTGAGGGCAAGACGTCCGGTGGACGTCACCCCGTCACTCCTTGGGGCCAGGCTGAGGGTCGTACCCGCCACCCCAACAAGGAAAGCGACAAGTACATCGTCCGCCGTCGCAACGCCGGCAAGAAGCGCAAGTAGGAGTAGAGGAAGATGCCTCGCAGCCTTAAGAAGGGCCCCTTCGTCGACGAGCACCTGCTTCGCAAGGTCGTCTCGCAGAACGAAGCCGGCACCAAGAACGTCATCAAGACCTGGTCGCGCCGTTCGATGATCATCCCCGCCATGCTGGGACACACCATCGCCGTGCACGACGGACGCAAGCACATCCCCGTGTTCGTGTCCGAGACCATGGTCGGCCACAAGCTGGGCGAGTTCGCGCCCACCCGCACCTTCCGCGGCCACGAGAAGGACGACAAGAAGGGCCGCCGCCGCTGACGCGGGGGCGTTCCAGAGAGGACTAGAGGAGGAGAGACATGGTGGAATCCATCGCACGCGTGAAGCACATCCGCGTGACCCCTCAGAAGGCTCGTCGTGTCGTCGCGCTCATCAAGGGAAAGCAGGCTCAGGAGGCTCTCGCCATCCTGAAGTTCGCTCCCCAGGGTGCCAGCGAGCCGATCTACAAGCTCGTCGCCGCTGCGGTCGCCAACGCCCGCGTGAAGGCGGACAAGGACGGCGAGTTCCTGGACGAGCAGGACCTGTACGTGAAGAACGCGTACGTGGACGAGGGCACGACGCTCAAGCGTTTCCAGCCCCGCGCCCAGGGTCGCGCCTTCCAGATCAAGAAGCGCACGAGCCACATCACGATCGAGCTCGCAACCCCCGAGGTTGCCGATGCGCCGGCCGCGACCACGACCAAGAAGGCGAGCAAGTAATGGGACAGAAAGTAAACCCGTACGGCTTCCGCCTCGGCATCACCACGGACCACGTGTCGCGTTGGTTCTCCGACTCCACCAAGCCGGGCCAGCGTTACGCCGACTACGTGGCCGAGGACATCAAGATCCGCAAGCTCCTGCAGACCCAGCTCGACCGGGCCGGCGTCAGCGGGATCGAGATCGAGCGCACGCGTGACCGCGTCCGCGTCGACATCCACACCGCCCGTCCGGGCATCGTCATCGGCCGCCGCGGCGCCGAGGCCGAGCGCATCCGTGCCGACCTCGAGAAGCTCACCGGCAAGCAGATCCAGCTGAACATCCTCGAGGTCAAGAACCCCGAGGCCGACGCTCAGCTGGTCGCGCAGGGGATCGCCGAGCAGCTGTCTGCTCGTGTGGCGTTCCGCCGTGCGATGCGCAAGGGCCTGCAGGGCGCTCAGCGCGCCGGCGCGAAGGGTGTCCGGATCCAGGTCTCCGGTCGTCTCGGCGGCGCCGAGATGAGCCGGTCGGAGTTCTACCGCGAGGGTCGCGTGCCGCTGCACACGCTCCGCGCGAACATCGACTACGGCTTCTACGAGGCCAAGACCACCTTCGGCCGTATCGGCGTGAAGGTCTGGATCTACAAGGGCGATCTCACCAACAAGGAGCTCGCGCGCGAGCAGGCCAACGCGCCCAAGTCCCGCGGTCGTGACGACCGTGGCGACCGCCGCCGTGGCCCCCGCGCCGAGGCCCCCGTCGCAGAAGGAGCGTCTGCCTGATGCTTATTCCCCGCAAGGTCAAGTACCGCAAGCAGCACCACCCGGGCCGTAGCGGCCAGGCCACCGGTGGCACCAAGGTGTCGTTCGGTGAGTTCGGGATCCAGGCGCTGACGCCCGCCTATGTGACCAACCGTCAGATCGAGTCCGCTCGTATCGCGATGACTCGTCACATCAAGCGTGGTGGAAAGGTGTGGATCAACATCTACCCCGACCGCCCGCTCACCAAGAAGCCTGCGGAAACCCGCATGGGTTCGGGTAAGGGCTCGCCCGAGTGGTGGGTCGCCAACGTCAAGCCGGGCCGCGTCCTGTTCGAGGTCGCGGGCGTCAACGAGGAACTCGCTCGTGAGGCGCTCACCCGTGCAATCCACAAGCTGCCGCTGAAGGCACGCATCATCAAGCGCGAGGAGGGCGACGCGTAATGGCCGTCGGTACCAAGACGCTCGCCCCGAGCGAGCTCGACACGTTCGAAGACCAGCGCCTCGTCGAGGAGCTGCGCAAGGCCAAGGAAGAGCTGTTCAACCTGCGCTTCCAGTCGGCCACCGGCCAGCTCGAGAGCCACGGCCGCATCCGCGCCGTCAAGCGCGACATCGCGCGGCTCTACACCGTGATCCGTGAGCGCGAGCTCGGCATCCGTGCCACGCCCGCTCCCGCTGAGGTCGCGACGAAGGCGAAGAAGACCAAGGCCAAGAAGGCGGACGCCGCCGACGAGGCCGCGAAGGAAGAGGCCGAGTGATGGCTGACACGGAGAAGAAGGCACCGGCCGCCAAGGCTGCGGCCCCCAAGAAGGCTCCCGCCAAGAAGCCGGCTGCGGCGAAGGTCGAGGCCCCCGCGGCCGAGGTCGTCGCCCCGGCCGCCGGCCACGAGTCCGCTGCGCACGACGTGCGCGATGCCGACGCCCGCGGGTACCGCAAGGCGCGTCGTGGCTACGTCGTCAGCGACAAGATGGACAAGACGATCGTCGTCGAGGTCGAGGACCGCGTGAAGCACCCCCTCTACGGCAAGGTCATCCGTCGCACGTCGAAGGTCAAGGCCCACGACGAGGCGAACACCGCCGGCATCGGCGATCTCGTGCTCATCAACGAGACCCGTCCGCTCAGCGCCACCAAGCGCTGGCGTCTGGTCGAGATCCTCGAGAAGGCCAAGTAAGCCCTCGCGGCTCGCTTGGAACCCAAGGAGTAAGAAGTGATTCAGACTGAGTCCCGCCTCAAGGTCGCCGACAACACCGGCGCCAAGGAGCTGCTCACGATCCGCGTCCTCGGTGGTTCGAACCGCCGTTACGCCGGACTGGGCGACATCATCGTGGCGACCGTCAAGGACGCGATCCCGGGCGGCAACGTGAAGAAGGGCGACGTGGTCAAGGCCGTCGTCGTCCGTACCAAGAAGCAGGTCCGTCGTGCCGACGGGTCCTACATCAAGTTCGACGAGAACGCCGCCGTCATCCTGAAGAACGACGGGGAGCCCCGTGGCACCCGTATCTTCGGACCGGTCGGTCGTGAGCTTCGTGACAAGAAGTTCATGAAGATCGTCTCGCTGGCCCCGGAGGTCATCTGATCATGGCGAAGATCAAAAAGGGCGACCTGGTTCAGGTCATCACCGGTAAGAAGCAGGACAAGGGCGGCGACCGCGGCAAGCAGGGCGAGGTCCTCGAGGTCCTCGTGGAGCAGAACCGCGTGATCGTCCAGGGTGTCAACTACGTCACCAAGCACAACCGCGTGGGCCAGTCCCAGCGCGGCACGAAGACGGGCGGCATCGAGACGATGGAAGCCCCGATCCACATCTCCAACGTCGCCGTCGTCGACCCCTCGACCAAGAAGCCGACCCGCGTCGGCCACCGTGTCGAGGAGCAGACGAAGGACGGCGTCAAGCGCACCGTCCGTGTGCGGTACGCGAAGAAGAGCGGCAAGGACCTCTGAACATGAGCAGCACCACTGCCGCGGCGGCTGGCAAGATCCAGCCCCGCCTGAAGCAGAAGTACCAGAGCGAGATCAAGAAGGCGCTGCAGGAGGAGTTCGGCTACGCGAACGTCATGCAGATCCCCGGTCTCGTGAAGGTCGTCGTGAACACCGGTGTCGGCGAGGCGGCTCGCGACAGCAAGGTGATCGAGGGCGCGGTCGACGACCTCGTCAAGATCACCGGGCAGAAGCCCGTCGTCACGAAGGCACGCAAGTCGATCGCGCAATTCAAGCTGCGCGAGGGCCAGGCCATCGGCGCGCACGTCACCCTCCGAGGCGACCGCGCGTGGGAGTTCCTGGACCGTCTCGTGAACCTGGCGCTGCCGCGCATCCGCGACTTCCGTGGCCTGTCGCCCAAGCAGTTCGACGGTCACGGCAACTACACGTTCGGTCTCCAGGAGCAGTCCGTGTTCCACGAGATCAACCAGGACAAGATCGACCGCGTCCGCGGCTTCGACATCACGATCGTCACCACGGCGAAGACGGATGACGAGGGTCGCTCGCTGCTGCGCCAGCTCGGGTTCCCGTTCAAGACGGACGACGCCCAGTAAGACCCATCAAGCAGGTCGGCTGTCGTGTAACGGCATCCGAAACCACTGAACAAAGGAAACCAAGAAATGACGATGACAGACCCGGTCGCTGACATGCTGACCCGTCTGCGCAACGCGAACTCGGCACACCACGACACCGTGTCGCTGCCGAGCTCGAAGCTCAAGACTCACATCGCCGAGATCCTCCAGCAGGAGGGCTACATCTCCGGCTGGGAGGTCTCCGACGCCCGTGTCGGCCAGACCCTCACGATGACGCTGAAGTACGGCCCCAACCGCGAGCGGTCGATCGCCGGCATCAAGCGCGTCTCCAAGCCGGGTCTGCGCGTCTACGCGAAGTCCACCGAGCTGCCCAAGGTCCTCGGGGGCCTCGGCGTCGCGATCCTGTCCACCTCCTCCGGTCTTCTCACCGACCGCCAGGCCGAGCAGAAGGGCGTGGGTGGGGAAGTCCTCGCCTACGTGTGGTGATCTGACATGTCGCGTATTGGACGTCTTCCGATCGACATCCCCGCAGGCGTGACCGTCGAGGTCGCCGGCCAGGATGTCGCCGTCAAGGGCCCGAAGGGCGAGCTGAAGCTCACCGTCGCGCGCCCCATCGAGGTCAAGGTGGAGGAGGGCCAGGTCCTGGTCTCCCGTCCCGACGACGAGCGCGAGTCGCGTTCGCTCCACGGACTCACCCGCACCCTCATCAACAACAACATCATCGGCGTGACCCAGGGCTACTCCAAGGGTCTCGAGGTCGTCGGCACCGGTTACCGCGTGCAGCAGAAGGGCAGCGCGGTGGAGTTCGCGCTGGGCTTCTCGCACCCGGTGCTCGTCGAGGCCCCGGCCGGCATCACGCTGACCGTCGAAGGCAACAACAAGCTCACCGTCAGCGGCATCGACAAGCAGGCCGTCGGCGAGGCGGCTGCGAACATCCGCAAGATCCGCAAGCCCGAGCCGTACAAGGGCAAGGGTGTGCGTTACGCCGGCGAGGTCGTTCGTCGCAAGGCCGGAAAGGCTGGTAAGTAATCATGGCTGTGAAGTCGAAGTCCGACGCGCGTGCGCGTCGTCACGCCCGCCTTCGCAAGAAGGTCGTGGGCACCGAGGCGCGTCCGCGCCTGGTCGTCACCCGGTCGGCCCGCCACGTCTTCGTCCAGCTCGTGGACGACAGCAAGGGCCACACCGTGGCATCGGCCTCGACCCTCGAGACCGACCTGCGGGCGTTCGACGGTGACAAGACCGCCAAGGCGCGCAAGGTCGGCGAGCTCGTCGCCGAGCGTGCGAAGGCCGCCGGCGTCGAGGACGTCGTGTTCGACCGCGGTGGCAACCGCTACGCCGGCCGTGTCGCCGCGATCGCCGAAGGCGCTCGCGAGGGAGGTTTGAACCTGTGAGCGAGAACAAGGAGACCGAAGTGGCAGCCACTGCCGAGCAGACCGCGCCCGAGGCGACGGCTGCGACCGAGGCGCCCGCCGAGCGTGAGCGCGAGCCGCGTCGCGGTGGCCGCGAGCGCAACCCCAACCGCGACCGTGGTTCGCGCGACCGTAACGAGAGCCAGTTCCTCGAGCGTGTCGTGACGATCAACCGCGTGTCGAAGGTCGTCAAGGGCGGTCGCCGCTTCAGCTTCACGGCGCTGGTCGTCGTGGGCGACGGCAACGGCCTCGTGGGCGTCGGCTACGGCAAGGCGCGCGAGGTTCCCCTGGCCATCTCGAAGGGCGTCGAAGAGGCCAAGCGCAACTTCTTCCGCGTGCCCCGTTCCGGCTCGACGATCCCGCACCCGGTGCAGGGTGAGGCGGCCGCCGGTGTGGTGCTGCTGCGTCCGGCCGCTGCCGGTACCGGTGTGATCGCCGGTGGCCCGGTCCGTGCCGTCCTCGAGTGCGCCGGCATCCACGACGTGCTGTCGAAGTCGCTCGGTTCGTCGAACACGATCAACATCGTGCACGCGACGGTCGCCGCGCTTCAGCAGCTCGAAGAGCCCCGTGCGGTCGCCGCGCGCCGTGGCCTGGACTTCGACCAGGTCGCGCCGGCCCGCCTGATCCGTGCCGAGGCTGACGCCATCGCGGCACAGAAGGTTGGTGCCTGATGGCTTCGCGTCTGAAGGTCACGCAGGTCAAGTCCAAGGTGAGCGAGAAGCAGAACCAGCGCGAGACGCTGCGTTCCCTCGGTCTCAAGCGGATCGGCGACTCGGTCGTCCGTCCGGACGACTCGCAGACGCGCGGGTACGTCAAGACCGTCGCGCACCTCGTGAAGGTTGAGGAGATCGACTGATGGCCGATAAGGCTGAGAAGACGACCGAAGAGGTCGTCGAGAAGAAGACCGCCGCCAAGAAGCCGGCAGCCGAGAAGGCCCCCGCGGCCAAGAAGGCGCCCGCCAAGAAGGCTGCTGCCGACAGCGCGGACAAGGCTGAGAAGGCTCCCGCCTCGAAGCCGGCCGCCAAGAAGGCGACGCCTGCCCAGGATGCCGGCGCTTCGCGCCCCGGTGTGCTGAAGGTGCACCACCTGCGTCCGGTTCCGGGTGCCAACACCGCCAAGACCCGTGTCGGTCGCGGTGAGGGCTCCAAGGGCAAGACGGCGGGCCGCGGTACCAAGGGTACGAAGGCTCGCTACCAGGTCAAGGTGGGCTTCGAGGGTGGGCAGATGCCGCTCCACATGCGTACGCCGAAGCTGCGCGGGTTCAAGAACCCGTTCCGCGTCGAGTACCAGGTGGTCAACCTCGACAAGCTCGCCGAGCTGTACCCCACCGGTGGCGACGTCACCGTGAGCGACCTCGTCGCCAAGGGTGCCGTCCGCAAGAACGAGAAGGTCAAGGTGCTCGGCACCGGCGACATCTCGGTCAAGCTCAACGTCACCGTCGACAAGGTCTCGGGTTCGGCCGAGCAGAAGATCGTCGCCGCGGGCGGTTCGGTCAAGTAGTCCTGTGACAGGGGCCGACCCGGTTCAGACACCGGGGCGGCCCCTGTTGCCGTACTCTGGGAGACGGCGTGTCCCGACACGCCGCCGTCCATCTGGAGGAATCTCTTGTTCAGCGCCATCGCGCGGGTCTTCCGCACGCCGGATCTTCGGCGGAAGATCGCCTTCACTCTGGCGATCATCGCCATCTACCGTCTCGGTGCCCACGTGCCGACGCCCTTCGTCGACTACCCCAACGTGACCTCGTGTCTCGAGCAGACGGGGTCGACCGACGGACTGCTGTCGCTCGTGAACCTCTTCTCGGGTGGAGCGCTGCTCCAGCTCTCGATCTTCGCGCTGGGCGTCATGCCCTACATCACCGCGACGATCATCGTGCAGCTGCTGCGCGTGGTCATCCCTCACTTCGAGACCCTCTACAAGGAGGGCCAGGCGGGGCAGAGCAAGCTCACCCAGTACACGCGCTACCTCACGATCGCGCTGGCGCTGCTGCAGTCCACGACCCTCGTGACGGTCGCCCGCTCGGGCCAGCTGTTCGGAAACGCCACGGGCGTGCCGGAGTGCTCGTCGCTGCTGACCGAAGAGGCCTGGTGGGCCCAGCTGCTCATGATCATCACGATGACCGCCGGTACCGGCCTCATCATGTGGTTCGCCGAGCTGGTGACCGAGCGCGGTGTCGGCAACGGCATGTCGATCCTCATCTTCACCTCGATCGCCGCGTCGTTCCCCGCGGCCCTGTGGGCCATCCAGGCCACGAACGGCTTCGAGATCTTCCTCCTCGTGCTGGCGGTCGGCATCGCGGTCATCGCGCTCGTGGTGTTCGTCGAGCAGTCCCAGCGTCGGGTGCCCGTCCAGTACGCGAAGCGCATGGTCGGACGCCGCACCCTCGGGGGCACCAACACCTACATCCCGATCAAGGTGAACATGGCCGGCGTCGTGCCCGTCATCTTCGCGTCGTCGTTGCTGTACATCCCGGCGCTCGTGGCGCAGTTCAACCAGACGCCCGACGCCGACGGCAACGTCCCCGGCTGGGTCACGTGGATCCAGCAGTACTTCACGACCGGTGACTCGCCGTATTACATGGCGGTGTACTTCCTCCTCATCATCGGCTTCACCTACTTCTACGTCGCGATCACGTTCAACCCGGTCGAGGTCGCCGACAACATGAAGAAGTACGGCGGCTTCATCCCGGGCATCCGGGCGGGTCGGCCGACGGCGGAGTACCTCGACTACGTCCTGACCCGCATCACGCTGCCGGGCTCGATCTATCTGGGCCTGATCGCCCTGCTGCCTCTGATCGCCCTTGCCACGGTGGGCGCCAACCAGAACTTCCCGTTCGGCGGTGCGTCGATCCTGATCATCGTCGGTGTCGGCCTCGAGACCGTCAAGCAGATCGATGCCCAGCTGCAGCAGCGACACTACGAAGGGCTTCTTCGATGACCTCCACTCCCGCACGCCTCCTGATCATCGGGCCGCAGGGCTCGGGCAAGGGCACCCAGGGTGTTCGGATCGCGGAGTCGCTCGGGATTCCGGCGGTCTCCACCGGAGATGTGTTCCGCGCCAACGTCAAGGAGGGCACGGAGCTCGGCCAGCAGGTCAAGGCGATCATCGATGCCGGCGACCTGGTCCCCGACGAGCTGACGAGCGCGATCGTGCGTGATCGTCTCGAGCAGGACGATGCCGCGAACGGCTTCCTGCTCGACGGCTACCCGCGCAACCTCGGGCAGGTCGGCGACCTCGATGTGTTCTTGGAGGGGCGCGGTGAGCCCCTCACGGCCGTGATCGAGCTCTCGGTGCCGCGGGCCGAATCCATCGCCCGCCTGTCCTTGCGCGCCGCTCAACAGGGCCGCGCGGACGACAACGAGGAGTCCATCGCCAAGCGTCTCTCGATCTACGAGTCCGAGACGGCTCCGATCCTCGATGTCTACCGCGGCCGCGGGATCGTCGACGAGATCGACGGCGTGGGGTCGCTCGACGAGGTGTATGCGCGGATCGTGTCCGCCCTCTCCGCTCGCGGCATCACCGCCTGATCGTGGGACTGCGCCGCTCGCTGTACAAGTCGCCCGCCCAGCTGCGGGCGATGATCGAGCCGGGCCGCATCACCGCCGCGGCTCTCGACCGGGCGCGACGCCTGGTCGCTCCGGGGGTGACCACGGCGGAGCTCGACGCCGTCGCTGACGAGGTCATCCGCGCCCGGGGCGCGGAGTCGAACTTCCAGCTCGTGCGGGGCTACCGCCACACCACGTGCATCTCCGTCAACGATCAGGTCGTCCACGGCATCCCCGGCGATCGCGTTCTGGAGCCCGGCGACATCGTGTCGATCGACGCCGGGGCGCAGTTCCGGGGCTGGAACGGCGACTCGGCGATCACGATCGTGGTCCCCGACCCCTCGCGTCCCGACATCGTCGCGGCGCGCACGCGGCTCTCCGAGGTCACCGAAGCGTCACTGTGGGCCGGCATCGCTGCCCTTGCCTCTGCGCGTCGCGTCGGCGAGATCGGCGACGCCGTGCAGACGACGATCGAGGCGTCGGGGGAGGGATACGGCATCCTCCGCGACTACGTGGGCCACGGCATCGGTCGTCGCATGCACGAGGGACCCACCGTCTTCAACTACCGGGTCGCCGACCTGGGCCCCGAGGTCAAGCCGGGGCTGTGCCTGGCGATCGAGCCGATGGTGGTCGCGGGGTCGGAGGCGACCTTCGTGGAGGACGACGACTGGACGGTCTCCACGGTCGACGGCGGCGATGGCTCCCACTGGGAGCACAGCGTGGCGGTACACGCCGACGGCATCTGGGTGCTGACGGCGGAAGACGGCGGCGCCGCAGGCCTGGCGCCGTTCGGTGTGACCCCCGCACCGATCGCCTGACGGCGTCGCGCTCGAAACCGCGATGCGGTTGTCACGGCGCTGGACACATGAGTTCCATAGCGACCGGGTGAGACAATGACAGACGGTGTCGGCGCGTGCCGACGGAGAAGGACGTGAGGCATGGCGCAATCAGCATCGGGCAAGACGAACTGGTTCGCGATCTGGACGAGTGTTGCAGTGGTCGCCGTCGTGGCCGTGGTCGTGGTGCTCGTGATGATCATGAACAACAAGGCCACCGATCCGGGGGTCGCGCCCGACTCCAGCGGGATCAACCAGGAGACCGGTGCGATCACGTTCGGCGATGGCCCCGACACGGTGTCCACGTGGGTCGATTTCATGTGCCCCTACTGCGGCCAGTTCGAGAAGACCGAGGGCAAGACCATCACCCAGCTCATCGACGAGGGCAAGATCACCCTCGAGGTGCACCCGGTCGCGATCCTCGACCGGCTCTCGCAGGGGACCGAGTTCTCGAGCCGTTCGGCCGCGGCGATGTATGCCGTCGCCGAAGCAGATCCGGCCAACGCGTACGCCTTCCTCGTCGCGATGTACGACAACCAGCCGGCGGAGCAGAGCGCGGGACTCACCGATGAGCAGATGGTCTCGATCGCGAAGGATGCGGGCGTGAACGTCACGCCCGAGCTGGAGAAGGCGATCCTGGATCAGAAGTTCCTCGACTTCGCCAAGGCGCAGAAGCTTCCCGACGGTGCCACGGGCACGCCCACGCTCGCCGTCAACGGGACGATCGTGCCCGTCACCTTCGATGCCGAGACCGACATCGTCGCGCGACTCACCAACGGCTGACGCGGGAAGGTCGGGCCCGCAGTTTGCCGGCCCGACCTTTATCACGTACACTGAATCTTTGGTGCCTTGCGCCTTCATTGGCGTGTCGAAGCACCGAATCCCATCCACCCGCAGACCGACCGGTCTGTGCAAGCGACAGCGAGGCTATGGCTAAGAAAGACGGTGTCATCGAGATCGAAGGCACAGTGTCGGAGGCGCTTCCCAACGCGATGTTCCGCGTGGAGCTGACCAACGGACACAAGGTGCTCGCCACGATCTCCGGCAAGATGCGGCAGAACTACATCCGCATCATCCCCGAGGACCGTGTCGTCGTGGAGCTCTCGCCCTACGACCTCACCCGCGGGCGCATCGTCTACCGCTACCGCTAGACCGGTCGAGAAGTAACGCCCCAGGGTTCCCCCTGCCCGGCGAAGACAGCGAAATCAGGAAATCATGAAGGTCAACCCCTCCGTCAAGCCCATCTGCGACCACTGCAAGGTCATCCGCCGCCACGGCCGCGTCATGGTGATCTGCAAGTCCAACCCGCGCCACAAGCAGCGCCAGGGCTGACGGGCTCCGGGTGCCACGGCATCCGGCCCGGAACGTACAACTCAACACACACTGGCAGGTTCAGAACCTCTTCGGAGGGGACACCCCGGGGCGGAGGCCCGGGCACCGATCCTGCTCCACACCTCCA
The DNA here is from genome assembly GCF_001620065.1 of Microbacterium sp. TNHR37B. Lineage (GTDB taxonomy): Bacteria > Actinomycetota > Actinomycetes > Actinomycetales > Microbacteriaceae > Microbacterium. Next base: position 439,734 of record NZ_LQGV01000003.1, on the reverse strand, counting down.
CCAACTCCCAGGAGAAACCGCATGGCACGTCTTGCCGGCGTTGACATCCCGCGCGACAAGCGCGTGGTGATCGCCCTCACGTACATCTACGGCATCGGCCGTACCCGTTCGGCCGAGATCCTCAAGCAGACCGAGATCGACGAGTCGATCCGGGTGAAGGACCTCAGCGACGACCAGCTCGTCGCGCTGCGCGACTACATCGACGCGAACTACAAGACCGAGGGTGATCTTCGCCGCGAGGTCGCCGCCGACATCCGCCGCAAGGTCGAGATCGGCTCCTACGAGGGTCTGCGTCACCGCCGCGGCCTTCCCGTGCGCGGACAGCGCACCAAGACGAACGCGCGTACCCGCAAGGGTCCGAAGCGCACCGTCGCCGGCAAGAAGAAGGCCCGCTAAGCCTTCGCCGGGCATAGCCAAGGATTTAGGGAGAACGCAACATGGCACAGGCCAAGTCCGCCGCGCGCAAGCCGCGCCGCAAGGAGAAGAAGAACATCGCGCTGGGCCACGCCCACATCAAGTCGACGTTCAACAACACGATCGTCTCGATCACCGACCCCTCGGGCGCCGTCATCAGCTGGGCGTCGTCGGGTGGCGTCGGCTTCAAGGGCTCGCGCAAGTCGACCCCGTACGCCGCCGGCATGGCCGCCGAGTCGGCCGCCCGCCAGGCCGCCGAGCACGGCGTCAAGAAGGTCGACGTCTTCGTCAAGGGCCCGGGCTCGGGTCGTGAGACCGCGATCCGTTCGCTGACCGCCGCCGGGCTCGAGGTCGGGTCCATCCAGGACGTCACGCCTCAGGCACACAACGGCTGCCGCCCGCCCAAGCGCCGCCGCGTCTGATTTTCGACGGTCGGGAGCATCGGTCGCCGACCTCCCGACCGTCGCCGGAAACAACTCAACATCTCAGAACACCCACGTGTCATATAGCGGGCACGTGACTGAAAGGAACACATAGTGCTCATCGCACAGCGTCCCACTCTGACCGAGGAGAAGATCGGCGAGTTCCGCAGCCGCTTCGTCATCGAGCCGCTGGAGCCCGGTTTCGGGTACACGATCGGCAACGCGCTGCGCCGCAGCCTGCTGTCGTCGATCCCCGGCGCCGCGGTCACCAGCATCCGCATCGACGGTGTGCTGCACGAGTTCAGCACCATCCCCGGTGTGAAGGAGGATGTCACCGAGATCATCCTCAACATCAAGCAGCTCGTCGTCTCCAGCGAGCGCGATGAGCCCATCACCGCGTACCTGCGCAAGACGGGTGCCGGAGAGGTCACCGCTGCCGACATCTCCGCTCCGGCCGGTGTCGAGGTCCACAACCCCGAGCTGGTCATCGCGACGCTCAACGACAGCGCTCGCTTCGAGCTGGAGCTGACGATCGAGCGCGGCCGTGGGTACGTGTCGGCCACGCAGAACCGCAACGAGTACGCCGAGGCCGGCCAGGTCCCGATCGACTCGATCTACTCGCCCGTGCTCAAGGTCAGCTACCGCGTCGACGCCACGCGTGCCGGCGAGCGCACCGACTTCGACAAGCTGGTGCTGGACGTGGAGACGAAGCCCTCGATCGCCCCGCGCGACGCGGTGGCCTCGGCCGGCCGCACGCTCACCGAGCTGTTCGGGCTGGCGCGCGAGCTCAACGTCGAGGCCGAGGGTATCGAGATCGGCCCCGCGCCCGTCGAGCAGGTGCTCACCAACGAACTGTCGATGCCGATCGAAGACCTCGACCTGTCGGTGCGTTCGTACAACTGCCTCAAGCGCGAGGGCATCAACACGGTGTCCGAGCTCGTCGCCCTGTCGGAGACGCAGCTCATGAACATCCGCAACTTCGGTCAGAAGTCGGTCGACGAGGTGCGCGACAAGCTCGTCTCGCTCGGCCTGTCGCTGAAGGATTCGGTGCCCGGTTTCGACGGCGCCCACTTCTACGGCGGCTACGACGACGAGACCCTCTGAGCGGACACCGGTACCCCCGGGTCTCTCGCTGACACTTTTCACCAGGAGTAACTGACATGCCCAAGCCCACCAAGGGTCCCCGCCTCGGAGGCGGCCCCGCCCACGAGCGCCTGCTGCTTGCGAACCTCGCCGCGGCGCTGTTCACGCACAAGTCGATCAAGACCACCGAGACCAAGGCGAAGCGGCTCCGTCCGCTGGCCGAGCGTCTCATCACCTTCGCCAAGCGCGGAGACCTGCACGCGCGTCGTCGCGTGCTCTCGGTCATCGGTGACAAGGAAGTCGTGCACGTCCTCTTCGCCGAGATCGCCCCGTTGGTCGCCGAGCGCGAGGGCGGCTACACCCGCATCACCAAGGTCGGGAACCGCAAGGGTGACAACGCCCCCATGGCCGTCATCGAGCTCGTTCTCGAGCCGGTGAACCCGAAGCCGAAGTCCGCGAAGAAGTCGGCGGCGCCAGCTGCTGCCGCCCCGGCCGAGGAGGCTCCCGCCGAGGAGGCTCCCGTCGCTGAGGAGACCGTGTCGGACGAGGCCGCCGAGGCGGGCGCCGAGTCGCCCGAAGAAGGCGCTGCGGCCGAAGCCGCCGCTGCGGACGCCGTCGAGGCCCCCGCGGAGGAGAAGGCGGAGTAATCCGCGTTCGCATACGCTCGAAGAAGCCCGCACCCGTCTCGGTGCGGGCTTCTTCGCGTCTGCGGGCACGGATGTCGGGGAGCGCCGCCGTCGGCGGCTCATCGTAGGCTGGCGCGGTGACCGAGAAGAGCCTTGCAGAGCGGATCGGGCCCGCGCCGGCGCCGACGCTGCCCACCCATCCCGCCATCGCCGGCTGGCGTACCGCCACCCCTGACGACATCGACGCGATCCACGGCGTGCAGGCTGCTGCCGATGCGGTCGACCACCCGACCTGGATCACGCCACGCGAGGACATCGCCGACGCGTTCGATCTGAGCTACATCGATCATGGCCGTGACACGGTGATCGCCGTCACTCCCGAGGGGGAAGCCGTCGCGTTCTCCTGTGCGATGCTCCACCCATCGCGCGAGGGAACCCTCACCGTGACGATCAGCGGCGCGGTCCATCCCGCCTGGCGTCGGCGGGGGATCGGCACCGCCGCCTTGCGCTGGAGCTATGTACGCGCGCGCGAGCAGCTGGCCGAGGCCATCGCGGACGCGCCGCCGGGGGAATGGGACCTGCAGATCAAGGTCTACGCCGAGGAGTCGACCCCCGATGTCGTGACGATCGCCGAGCCCCTGGGGCTGCGCGTGGAGCGCTGGTTCACGACGATGGTGCGCGACATGTCCATCGCCCCGCCTCATCCGACGATCCCCGATGGCGTGGAACTGATCCCGTATACCGCCGACCGGGCCCTGGACGTCCTCGCCGCGCGCAACGACGCGTTCCGGGATCACTGGGGGAGTCTTCCCACCACGGAGGAGAGCTGGCGCAAGTTCGTCGACGGCGAGTTCCTGCGCCCCGATCTGTCGCGCCTGGCGCTCGACGCCGACGGCCGCGTCGTGGGCCTGTGCCTCGCGTCCGTCAATCGCAGCGACTGGGAGACGCTGGGGGCATCGCACGCCTACATCGACCTCATCGGCGTCGTGCGTGACCACCGGCGCCGCGGTCTCGCGCCGGCGGTCATCGCCGCGTCGCTCGCGGCGATCGCCGAAGAGGGGCTCAGCAAAGTCGTCCTCGACGTCGACACCGAGAACCCCTCCGGAGCCCACGCCCTCTACGAGCGCCTCGGCTTCGTCGCCACCGAGCGGTCGCTCGCGCTCGTGCAGCGATTTTGACGCCCGCGGCGGTCGCGGCTCGCCACGCACCTGCGAGAGACTGGGGGGATGAACACTCGTGCTCTCGTGATCGGTGAGGCGCTGATCGACATCATCGACGGTGCCGAGGTGCGCGAACTGGTGGGGGGAAGTCCCGCGAACGTCGCGGTCGGCGTGGCCCGACAGGGCCACGACGTGCGCCTCCTCACGCGTCTCGGCCGTGACGAGCGGGGTGCGCGCATCGCCGAGCAGATCGCCTCGTCGGGTGCGGCCCTGACGGCCGACTCGTGGGTCGACGCGCCGACGTCGACGGCGCGGGCACGACTGCGCTCCGACGGTTCGGCCGAGTACGACTTCGCGATCGATTGGGACATCCCCACTCCCACCCTCGACGACGTGGCGCTCGTGCATGCCGGTTCGATCGCGTTGTTCCTGGAACCGGGCGGCGCCGCAGTGGTCGAGGCGCTGGAGCGTGCGGCCGGTGACCGCCTCGTCACTGTCGACCCCAACATCCGCCCGGCCCTGGTGGGCGACCGTGCGTCGGCGCGGCAGAGGTTCGCTCGCGCGGCCGCGGCTGCTGACCTGATCAAGCTCAGTGACGAGGATGCCGCGTGGCTCTACCCCGACCTCGCGCTCGACGGGGTGCTGGCCGAGATCGCCGCCCACGGCCCCAGGATCGTCGTCATCACCCGCGGCGGCGAGGGCGCCATCGCACGCGGGGCCGACGGCATCGTCGAGGTCGAGGCCCTTCCCGTCGAGGTCGTCGACACCATCGGCGCGGGGGACGCCTACATGGCCAGCCTCATCTCCAGCGCACTCGACGACGACGGGATCTTCTCCTCGCAGGAGGCGCTCGCACGTGCCCTCCGGCGGGCGGCCGTCACGGCGGGGATCACGGTCTCGCGGGCCGGGGCCAATCCGCCGACGCGCGGCGAGGTGGACGCGGCCTCCTGAGGACTCGAGGGCGGAAGGCGTCGCGCGGATGCGCCTAGGCTGACGGAGTGCGACTGCGTCTCGATCTCGCCTACGACGGCACCGGCTTCCGCGGATGGGCCCGGCAACCGGGGCTGCGCACGGTTCAGGGCACGCTCGAAGCCGCGATCGCACGGATCCTCGGCGGAGATCCCACGCTCGTGGTCGCCGGCCGCACCGACGCGGGCGTGCATGCCTCTGGTCAGGTGGCGCACCTCGACCTCACCGAGGCGCAGCAGGTTCGGCTCGCCAAGGGACGCAACCCCGATCCCGACGCGCTGGCGGCGCGGCTGACCGGTGTCCTGGGGCAGTACCCCGATCTCGCCGTCCACCGCTCCACGATCGCCGTTGCGGGGTTCGACGCCCGGTTCTCGGCCGTCTGGCGTCGCTACAGCTACCGCATCGCCGACCGGGCCACCGGCTACGACCCGCTCGACCGCCTGCGCACCACGACGGTGAACGCGATGCTCGATGTCGACGCGATGGACGAGGCGGCCCGATCTCTCATCGGACTCCACGACTTCGCGGCGTACTGCAAGTGGCGAGACGGCGCGACGACGATTCGGACCCTGCTCGAGTTCGACTGGCACCGCGCCGACGACGGCGTCCTGGTGGCCAACGTCAAGGCCGACGCCTTCTGTCACAGCATGGTGCGCGCGCTCGTCGGCGCCTGCGTCGGTGTCGGGCAGGGGCGATTGACCCCGAGCGACGTCGTCGAGATCCGGGAAGCGGGGGAGCGGACGAGCGAGACGAAGGTGCTCGCCGCCCGCGGGCTGACTCTTGCCGAGGTGGGCTATCCCGCCGACGACCTGCTCGCCCTGCGCGCCGAACAGACGCGCGCGCGGCGCAGCCTCGACGAGGACTGACGGCTCTCATAGGTGACACACGGCGACAGCGCCTAGGCTGGGCTCCGGCATGAAGGTCATCTCGTACAACCTGAACAAGCACAAGGCCGCCCACGAGCTGGATCGCCTCGTGGACACTCACGGCGCCGACCTGCTCTGTCTCCAGGAGGCCGACACGGAGACCCTGCCGGTCGAGATCGCGGGGCTGCGTCTGGCCGAGGCCACCGTCCGCAACCGTCTGGGGCTGGCCGTCTACCACCGGGAGAACACCTTCACCCCGCTGGAGGTGCGTTCGCTCTCCCTGAAGAAGTCGCTGCACGACCGTGTGCTCAAACCCGCAGAGGAACGCATGCTGGGCGTCCGGCTGCGCGACATCGACAGTGGGTCGCAGTTCATCGTCGCGAGCTTCCATGCCGCGCCGCTCACAGCGCTCAACTCCCTGCGACGCAAGCAGATCCGCGCGGCGTTGGACGAGTTGAGCGGATTGGGCGACGGCTTGCCGATCCTCATGGTCGGCGACTACAACTACCCCGTGTTCAAGGAGAACCTGAGCCAGACCGTGCGCGATGCCGGTTATGAGCTCACCCTGAGTGATGTCCGCACCTACACGCGGTACAAGTTCTTCCGCGGGCACTACGACTTCGCGACGAGCGTGGGCTTCACGATCGACTCGATCACGACATTGCCGCAGGGTCGCAGCGACCACCTCCCCATCCTCATCACCGCCCGCGCTGACCCCCGTTCCTGAACGGCTATCGTCACACCGCCCGAGTATCCACGGCCCGACACCTCGTCCTCGCAGGCCCCGCGGCGTACCCTGGACGCACGCGGCGCGGCCGACGAGGGCAGCGCCGGAAGGTGAGGCGTCATGTCGAAGACGATCGTGGTCGGGGTCACCGGAGGCCCCGTTGCGCAACGCGTCGTGGAATGGGCCGTCGCTCGTGCGAGCGCGCGGGGAGAGCGGGTCGAGTTGATCTCGGTGGTCGGCGGCGCTCTCGGGACTGTCGGCGAGGAGTCGGTGGTGGAGGAGGCCCGCTCTGCCGCCGAGGACCTCTTGCAGGACCATGTGCGGACGGTGGCGGGTCGCGGCGTCGAGGTCGTGTCCCGCGTCGCGAGCGGTGATCCCGTATCGGTGCTGACGGAAGCGGCCACCGCCGCCGATGTCCTCGTCATCGGCAGCGACTATCGGGGCCCGGAAGGCGGCCGCGCCCGCGGAGTGCACGGCGTACGGATCGCGGCGAGCGCCCCCTGCCCGGTCGTCGTCGTCCCGGATCTCGACCTCGGCGCACGCAGGGGAGTGGTGGTCGGTATCGACGGGTCGAGCGTGTCCGAGCACGCCCTCCGGTTCGCCGCCGAGGAGGCGGACCGCTCCGGGGAACCACTGATCGCCATCAGTGTGTGGACGCCGCTGCAAGCTCCGCGCAACGGCCTCGCGGTTTACCCCGAGCTGTACCTCACCAACATGCAGGCCGCGACCGAAGAAGTCCAGGCTCTTGCGTTGGCCGGAGTGGCCAGCGACTTCCCCGACCTCGTCGTCGAGCGCCGTGTGGAACGCGGCTACCCCTCGCACATCATCAACGAACTCGCCTCCTCGGCGAGGCTCGCTGTCGTCGGAACGCACGGGAGAGGAGTCGTGGCTCGATTCCTGCTGGGGTCGATCAGCCACGAGGTGCTGTCGCGGCTGTCGACGGTCACCGCGGTGGTGCGGTGACCGTCGAGCCCGTCGTCACCTGACGGTCGACGTCCTGGCCGACGTGCGCGAGGCCGTCTTGTATCCGCTCTTCTTACCGGTGACCTTGATCGAGATCGTCTTGCCTTTGTCGCTCTTGGTCAGCGTGTAGCTGGTCTTGGTCGCCCCCGGGATGTACTTGCCGTCCCGGTACCAGCGATACGTGAACGTGGTCCCGCTGGTCCAGCTTCCCCGGACGAGCGTCAGCTTCTTTCCCACCTTCGCTGTGCCGCTGATCTTCGGCGTCGTCAGCTTCAATGCGCTGGGAGCGGCGACCTTCGGCGTGGACTTGGACGTCTTCGACGTGCTCCCGTATCCGGTCTTGGAGCCGGTGACTTTGACCTTCAGTGCCTTGCCGGCATCCTTCGCCTGAGGGGTGTACGACTTGGCGGTGGCCCCCGAGACGGCCTTGCCCCCCGCATACCACTGGTATCGGAGCTTGGTGCCCGACGTCCAGGTGCCGGGCTTCGCCGTGAGCTTCACTCCGGCCTTCGCCGTGCCCGCAATCTGGGGGGTCGTGGCCTTGAGCGTCTTGTAGCCACCGAAGACCTGCGTGTAGTACGGCCAGCCTGAGGCGTTGCACGCCACCCCGATGCCGATGTGCGTGAAGCTCTTGCGCTCGATGTTCTCCCGATGGCCCTTGCTGTTCATCCAGGCATCGGTGACCCGCTGCGGCGAGTAGCCGAAGGCGACGTTCTCTCCTGCGGCGCTCCAGCCGTCGGGAATCTGCGCCGCGTACCGCGGATTGTGGCTCATCGTCGAGCTGGCGGCCTGCTTCTTGGACCAGTTGATCGCCACCGTGTTGAGTGCGCCGTACTCCTTCAGGGCCGGGACGCCGGCTTTCGATCGAGCGGCGTTGACCTCGGTGAGGATCTGCTTCTGCACTTGGTCGAGCGTCATCGACGTGCAGGAGACGTTGGTGCTGGTGGCGGCGTGGGCCGTGGTGGTGGCGACCGCACTCGCCACCACCAGAGCCGCGACCGCCGTTGCGGCGACGCCGAGGCGTCGCCAAGGGCGACTGATCATCGTGATCCTCCGGGGGAAAAGGATTACTCTCTCGCCACATCTGTACCACACGTCACAGGCGACACGCCACGGGGGTTGCTGCATTGGAGCAGATGCGGGGTGTATATGCGACGACGATTGGCGTGTCGTGTCGTCATCGCGTACGATAGATCCTTGGTGTCGGCTCTGCTGATCCGTCATCGCGAACGTGAGCCCTCCACTGGCGTGTTTGCCCGGCCTCCGCCCGACAAACCCCCCGGAGTGGGATTCACGAACTTCTCCGTTCGATCAAGAAAGCAGCACTACTGTGACGCGCACTTACACCCCCAAGGCGGGCGAGACCCAGCGTGAATGGCTGGTCATCGACGCGACCGACGTCGTCCTCGGACGCCTCGCCTCGCACGCGGCGACTCTTCTCCGCGGCAAGCACAAGCCCACCTTCGCCAACCACATCGACACCGGCGACTTCGTCATCATCGTCAACGCGGCCAAGGTCGCGCTGACGGGGCAGAAGCTCCAGCAGAAGATGGCCTACCGCCACTCCGGCTACCCGGGCGGCCTCACGGCCACCTCGTACGCCGAGCTCCTGGAGAAGAACCCGGTCCGCGCCGTGGAGAAGGCCGTCCGCGGCATGCTCCCCAAGAACAGCCTGGGTCGCCAGCAGCTGTCCAAGCTCAAGGTCTACGCCGGTGCCGAGCACCCGCACGCGGCCCAGCAGCCCACCACGTACACCTTCGACCAGGTCGCCCAGTAAGCGCCGCCGAAACAGACTGAGGACAACTCATGGCCCAGAACAGCAATGCGGCACCCGTCGCTGACTCCCTCGAAGAGACCCCCGAGAACTACTCCACCGAGACCCCCGCGACCGAGACGGCGGCAGCTGTCCGCCCCGTCCTGTCGGTCCCGGGTGCCGCCGTCGGCCGCCGCAAGCAGGCCATCGCGCGGGTGCGTCTCGTGCCCGGCTCCGGCTCCATCACGGTGAACGGCCGGACGCTCGAGGACTACTTCCCGAACAAGCTGCACCAGCAGCTCATCAACGACCCGTTCACGGCTCTCGACCTCGTCGGCGCCTACGACGTGATCGCCCGCATTTCCGGCGGCGGCGACTCCGGCCAGGCCGGTGCGCTGCGCCTGGGCATCGCTCGTGCCCTCAACGAGATCGACGCCGAGAACAACCGTCCGACCCTCAAGAAGGCCGGCTTCCTCTCGCGCGACGCTCGTGTGAAGGAGCGCAAGAAGGCCGGTCTCAAGAAGGCCCGTAAGGCACCTCAGTACTCGAAGCGTTAAGTCTTCGTGTCACTGTTCGGGACGGATGGTGTGCGGGGGCTGGCCAACGGCCCCCTCACCGCCGAACTCGCACTCACCCTGGCCCAGGCGACTGCTGTCGTCCTGGGCCAGGGCCGTATCGCCGAAGCCCGCCGGGCGACGGGGCGTCGCCTGACCGCCGTGGTCGCGCGTGATCCTCGCGTCTCGGGGCAGTTCCTCAGCGCAGCGGTGGAAGCGGGACTCGCGTCCTCCGGAGTCGACGTCCTCGACGCGGGTACGCTCCCCACGCCGGCAGCGGCCTTCCTCATCGGTGACGTCGACGCCGACTTCGGTGTCATGATCTCCGCCTCGCACAACCCCGCACCCGACAACGGGATCAAGATCTTCGCTCGCGGCGGCGTGAAGCTGCCCGATGCCGTGGAGCGTCGCATCGAGGAGGCCATGGCGGGGGAGAAGCTGCGCCCGACCGGCGGTGACGTCGGGCGGGTGGTGCGGTTCTCCGACGCCGAGGATCGCTATGTCCTCCACCTGCTCGCCTCGCTCCCGCACCGCCTCGACGGCCTCCACGTCGTCCTGGACTGTGCGCACGGCGCGGCCTCCGGAGTGTCGCCCGAGACGTTCCGCAACGCCGGCGCGAAGGTCACCGTGATCGGCAACGACCCCGACGGTCTGAACATCAATGACGGCTACGGATCCACGCATCTCGAGAAGCTGTCGGCGGAGGTCGTCCGTGTCGGCGCGGACGTCGGGATCGCCCACGACGGCGATGCCGACAGGTGCCTGGCCGTCGACGCCGAGGGGCGCATCATCGACGGCGACCAGATCATGGCGATCCTCGCCGTCGCGATGCGCGACCGCGGTCAGCTGCACCGCGACACGCTCGTCGCCACCGTCATGAGCAACCTCGGGCTGCACCGTGCGATGCACGCCCAAGGAATCCAGGTGGAGACCACTGCCGTGGGCGACCGCTACGTCCTGGAGCGGATGACGGAGGGGCGTTACTCCCTGGGCGGAGAGCAGAGCGGGCACCTCATCATGAGCGCGTTCGCCACGACCGGCGATGGGCTCCTCACGGGGCTCCACCTCTGCGCCGAGATGGCGCGCCAACGGAAGAGTCTCGCAGAGCTCGCATCGGTGATGACGGTCTTCCCGCAGGTGCTCGTCAACGTGCGCGGGGTGGAGAGGTCGCGGGCGACCGCCCCCGACGTTGCCGCTGCCGTCGCCGAGGCGGAGCGGGAGCTGGGGGAGAGCGGCCGCGTGCTGCTTCGCCCCTCGGGCACCGAGCTCATGGTCCGTGTGATGGTCGAGGCCGCCGACGAGGCGACGGCGACGCGGATCGCCGAGCAGCTGGCCGCCGTCGTCCGCGGCTGAGGTCGTTCGCGGCCGGCGGGGCATCTCTCCCGGCACGCCGGGGCTCTGAGGGCTGTCTTCTGGTCGTACCATGGCGTCAAGAGCCCGCGTGGGCTCACCGAAACGGGTCGAGGTCAGCCGATGACGCAGCGCGTTCCGCGCCGACGGGGACGGGTGGCGCCATTCGACGACTGGTGGTCGGCGGTGTCGGGCGGCCGGTTCTTCACGTGGTGGACACTTGTGGCTTCCGGCCTCGCCGCGGTGTTCCTCCTCAGTCCGATCGCGGGGCCGCTCAGCCCCACCGAGACCACTGCGGCGATGTTCAGCTCTCTTCTGACCTGGGTCGTCATCGTTCTCGTGCTCCTTCCCGTCGCGGTGCTCGAGCGTCGCCTGCAGCGACCCGCGGCCCGGGGCGCACTGGTGGTCGCCGTCCTCGTGACGGTGTCCCTCCTCCGCCCGTTCCTCAACGACGTGACCGGGGGCATGCTCTTCGGACTCGTCAGCGAAGCACATTGGGCTCAGCGGATCGCCACGAACGCGCTGATCTGGTTCACCCTTCTCCCGCTGGTCGCGGCGGCCGCGAACGTCTACGAGGAGTCGCGACGCTCGAGTACCCGGCTGAGTGCGGCGCTGTCGGTGTTCGAGGACCTTCAGCGCCGGATCGCCGATTACGGAGACGAGAACGCACGTCTGCTCACCGAGGAGATCCGTCGGCTGCGGCGGCAGCGTGACGAGATGCTGGAGCGTGCCGTCGACTTCGACGCCGTGCGGGCCTTCGCCGATGACGTACGCGCGACCAGTCATCGTCTCGACGAGCGCCTGCAGACCCCGATCGATCACCGGCCGGGCTACGCGGTCTCCGCCGGCGAACGACCCCGCCCGCGTGCCGGCTCCTTCTTGGCTCAGCTCGGGCGGCCGCCCGCTGCGCTCGTCCTCGTGGTCTACTTCCTCGCCAGCGCTCCCTATACGGTGATGGTCGGCGGCTGGCCGCTGCTGTTGGCGTCGGCGAGTCTCTTGATCGCGTTCGGCGTGATCGCGGATCTCATCGCCCGGTGGGCCGAGGCGCGCGCGACGCCTCCCGTGGCGGGGGCGGTGTTCCTGATCGTCTGGACGGCGGCGGGTGCAGGCATGAGCGCCGGGGGCGCCGCCCTCACCTCCATCGCGGCGATGGTGCTCCTCGTCCCCCTCCTTTCGATTCCCGGTCTCGCGCTGATCTGCGCGATCGGTGTCGGCGCGATGAACCGCGCCGAAAGCGACCGGCAGAGCCTGTCTCAGCTCCTCACGGCGACCTCGTCGCTGGTCACGTCGCAGACCGCGCGGGCACGAGACCCCCTCTGGCGGGGCGTGGACCTCCTCCACGACCGGGTGCAGAGCACGTGCGTGATCTTCGCTGCGCGCGCCGACGAGCGGCAGCCGACGCCGCAGGAGCGCGACAGGTTCCGGCGGGACACCGATTTCGCGTTCGACGAGATCCTTGCCGGCGCGAGCGCCGCCCCTCTGGGTGGCGACGATATCGACGGTCTCCTGGCCACGTGGTCCGAAGTCCTCGATGTGCGCGCCGAGATCGATCCGCTCGCGGTCGCCGCGCTGCAGGCACCGGCGGTGGCCGCGGCCGTGGGAAACATCATCAGCGAGGGCTTCGTGAACGCCGTGAAGCACTCGTCGGCGCGCACGGCACGCGTGCGGGTGACGAGCGCCCCCGACGGTTCGGCGGTGTCGGTCGCCATCGTCTCGCCCGGAACCCTCCGCGCTCAGAGGGTGCGCGGGCTGGGGCTGTCCGCCTTCGACGACCGCGCCCGGTTGACCCAGGTCGGGCGCGATGTCGTGCTGGAGGTGGCAGTGCCCACGGTGACGACACCGGCGCCCACCCGCGCTCCCTCCCGACGATGGGACGCCCCTACCGAGCCGGTCCGCCTTCCGCCGCGCCCGACTCGGTGACCGACGCGGCGAAAGGCTCGGTCGGGTGTCCCGGCGCGGGTGTCACTCCGGTTCGGTCCACGACAGCGACTCGATGTATCGCAGCAGCACACCCTCCCGGAGCGCCCAGGGCGACACTTCCAGCTCGTCGACGTCGAGCACCGTCATCGCGGTGTGGAGCACGACCGCGCCCGCGACGATCTGGAATGTGCGGTCGGCCGTGATCCCGGGAAGCTCTTGCCGCGCCGAGGCGGGAAGCCGCGCCAGTCGCGGAATCCACGAGCCGAGGGCCGCGCGCGGCAGAAGCATCCGTTCGGTGCCGCTCCAGCCGGGCGCCGGATAGCCCGCCAGCTTCGCGAGGGAACGGATCGCTTTGGAGGACCCCACCACATGATCGGGGGACGCCTGGTCGCCCATCACCGCGGCGACCGGTTCGAGGGTCGCCCGGGCGTGCGCGCGGAGCGCCTCCACGGCGTCCTCGCCCGGCGGGTCCTCCGGCATGAACTCGACCGTCATCCGGCCGGCGCCGAGGGGAACCGATGCCGCGACCTCGGGCAGCTCATCCGACCCCGTGGCCAGCTCCAGCGAACCGCCGCCGATGTCGAAGAGAAGAATCTGCCCCGCCGCCCAGCCGAACCACCGCCGCACCGCGAGGAAGGTGAACCGGGCCTCGGACTCCCCGCCCAGCACCTGCAGCTCCTGGCCGAGGGCACGTTCGACCCGCGCGATCACGGCGGCCCCGTTGGTGGCCTCCCGCACGGCGCTGGTGGCGGTGGCGAGAAGCTCCCGTACGTTCTCGGCCTGCGCGACCGCGCGAGCGGCACGCACCGCCTCTTCCAGGGCCACGATCCCCTCTTCGCTGATCGACCCGTCGGGCGTCAGATACCGCATGAGCCGGAGGACCGTGCGGGTGCTGCTCGTGGCGAGGGGTCTGCCTCCGGGGCGGACGTCGGCCACGAGGAGGTGCACGGTGTTCGAGCCGATGTCGAGGACTCCGAGGCGCATGAGAAGAGCGTAGTGGCGCGCCCCCCATCACGACGGCGGGAGGCGACGCGGCGGGGCGAGCGGGCGGGACTAGAGTGGGCGCGATGACCTCCGACGACGCCCGCATGAGCGATGCCCTCTACCGCCGCATCGAACGCGCGGACTGGGCGCGACTGGCGCCCGGACTGGCCACCCCCCTCACCGAGGCAGAGGTGGTGCAGCTGCGCGGCATCGGCGATCGTCTCGACATCACCGAGGTCCGCGAGGTCTATCTGCCCCTCAGCCGCCTGCTGAGCGCCTATGCGGAGAACACGAAGCGCCTGGGTGCCGAGACGGCGGCCTTCCTGCGCGAGCCGGATTCCACGACGCCGTTCGTGGTGGCGGTCGCCGGCTCGGTCGCGGTCGGCAAGTCCACGATCGCCCGCCTCCTCCGCGAACTCATGAGTCGCTGGCCGGGGACCCCGCGGGTGGAGCTCGTGACGACAGACGGCTTCCTCTACCCCAACGCGGAGCTGGAGCGTCGCGGCCTGATGTCGCGCAAGGGATTCCCCGAGTCGTATGACCGTCGCGCGATGGTGCAGTTCCTCTCGGAGGTGAAGTCCGGAGCGCCCGAGGTCCGTGCCCCGTTCTACTCGCACATGCGCTACGACATCATCCCCGACGCGTACGTGACGGTGCGCCGCCCCGACGTCGTGATCGTCGAGGGGCTCAACGTGCTGGCGCCGCCGCCGGCTCCCCATGACATCGCGGTGAGCGACCTGTTCGACTTCTCGATCTATGTCGATGCCGACGTGGCACACATCGAGACCTGGTTCGTCGACCGCTTCCTCGCTCTGCGTCAGAGCGCGTTCACCAACCCGAACTCGTTCTTCCGGGTGTTCGCCGACATCTCCGACGAGGAGGCGGTGACGCAGGCCCTCGGCTTCTGGCGGGACATCAACCTTCCGAACCTCCGGGAGAACGTCGAGCCGACGAAGCACCGCGCGCAGCTCGTCCTCAACAAGGGCGAGGACCACGTCGTGGAATCGGTGCTCTTGCGCAAGCTCTGAGCCCGCGGCTCCCGCCAGATTCCCGGCGCACCGGCGCGGGGGCGACCGGCCACCCGCGTACGATTGAGCGCATGTGTGGAATCGTCGGATACGTCGGCCCCCGGCCGAGCCAGGACATCCTCTTGGGAGGGCTGGCTCGCCTCGAGTACCGCGGATACGACTCCGCGGGTATCGCGGTGATCGATGGTGACGGCGAGCTGGGGCTGCGCAAGCGCGCAGGAAAGCTGCAGGTGCTCCGCGACGATCTGTCGCACCATCCGCTCGCCGACGGCACGACCGGGATCGGTCACACCCGCTGGGCGACCCACGGCGGTCCCACCGACGCCAACGCGCATCCGCATCTCGCCGATGACGACAGACTGGCCGTCATCCACAACGGCATCATCGAGAACTTCGCCGACCTCAAGCGGGAGCTCCTCGAGGAGGGCTACAGCTTCCGCAGCGAGACCGACACCGAGGTGGCCGCTGTGCTCCTCGGACGCGAGTATCGCCGCACGGGTGACCTCGAAGCCGCTTTCCGCGCCGTGGTGTCGCGCCTGGAGGGGGCGTTCACCCTCCTCGCCATGCACCGCGACGAGCCCGGTCTCGTCGTCGGAGCCCGCCGCAACTCGCCGCTGGTGATCGGACTCGGAGAGGGCGAGAACTTCCTCGGCTCGGATGTCGCGGCTTTCGTGGAGTACACGCGCAATGCGCTCGCCATCGGTCAGGACGAGATCGTCGCGATCACGCCGGAGGGGGTGACGGTGACCGACTTCGAGGGGTCTCCCGTCGCCGCGGAGCCCTTCGAGGTGGTGTGGGACGCCTCCGCCGCGGAGAAGGGCGGATGGTCGTCGTTCATGGCGAAGGAAGTGTCCGAGGAGCCCGACGCCGTGGCCAACACCCTGCGCGGACGTCTCCGCGACGGCGAGGTCGTGATCCCCGAACTCGAAGGACTCGACGAGCTCTTCGCCGGCATCTCGCGGGTGATCGTGGTCGCCTGCGGGACCGCCGCCTATGCCGGGCTCGTCGGAAAGTACGCACTCGAGCAGTGGACGCGGGTTCCCGTGGACGTCGAGCTGGCCCATGAGTTCCGCTACCGCGACCCGGTGATCGGGCCGGACACGCTCGTCGTCTCCATCTCGCAGTCGGGCGAGACGATGGACACCCTGATGGCGGTGAAGTACGCCCGCGAGCAGGGTGCGCGGACGCTCTCGATCTGCAACACCCAGGGCGCCACGATCCCGCGCGAGTCGGACGCGATCGTGTACACGCACGCGGGGCCCGAAGTCGCCGTCGCCTCCACCAAGGCGTTCGTCGCCCAGATCACGGCGCTCTACCTCCTGGGCCTGCACATGGGACGGGTCCGTGGAGCGCTCACTCTCGCCGAGTCGGCGCGGAACGTCGCTGAGCTCGAGGCGGTGCCGGACAAGATCGCGTGGGTTCTGGAGAAGGAGCAGTCCCACATCGAGCAGTTCTCCCACTGGATGGCGGACACGCAGTCGGTGCTCTTCCTCGGGCGCCACGTCGGCTACCCGATCGCCCTCGAGGGAGCCCTGAAGCTCAAGGAGATCTCCTACATCCACGCCGAAGGCTTCGCCGCCGGCGAGCTCAAGCACGGGCCCATCGCCCTCATCGAGCCGGGTCAGCCGGTGTTCGTGATCGTCCCGTCGCCGCGGGAGTCGGGTGAGCTCCACAAGAAGGTGGTCTCGAACATCCAGGAGATCCGTGCTCGCGGCGCCCGGGTGATCGCGGTCGCCGAGGAGGGCGACGCGGCCGTCCTGCCGTTCGCCGACGAGGTGCTGCGCATCCCGCTGGCCGGTGCTCTCTTCGAGCCGTTGCTCGCGGTGGTGCCGCTCCACATCTTCGCGATGGGGCTGGCGACGGCGAAGGGGCTGGATGTCGACCAGCCGCGGAACCTCGCGAAGTCGGTCACGGTCGAATAGGGCATCGATGAGGATCGTGATCGGATGATCGTCGGCGTCGGCGTCGACCTCGTCGACATCCCCCGGTTCGAGCGGTCGATCCAGCGGACTCCGCGCCTGATGGAGCGTCTCTTCGCAGAGGGCGAGCGCCGATTGCGGCCCCCCTCGCTCGCCGCCCGCTACGCGGCGAAGGAGGCGCTGATCAAGGCGCTCGGAGGCTCGGACGGCGTGCACTGGACCGACATCGAGGTCGGGTCGGAACCGTCCGGCAGACCGGTCTTCACGTTGGGCGGGGAGACCGCCCGTACGGTGCAGGAACGGGGGATCACGGCGTTGCATCTATCGCTCTCCCACGACGCGGGCATCGCGGTGGCGTACGTCGTCGCGGAAGCGGAAGAGGCCGCGACGGCCGAGGCGGATCGTCGAGCGGGAGGAGCAGCGCGGTGAGTGAGAACACGATGGGTCTGCGTGAGGCCGTCATCGACGTCGCCGCCATCACGGCCAACGTGCGCCATCTCCGGCGATTGACCGACACCGAGGTCATCGCGGTGGTCAAGGCCGACGGCTACGGCCACGGCGCGGTCCGCTCGGCGCGAGCGGCCTTGGCCGGGGGAGCGAGCAGGGTCGCTGTCTCCGACGTCGCCGAGGCCCTCGCCCTGCGTCGCGCCGGCATCGTCGCACCGCTGCTGGCGTGGCTGCACGCGCCGGGGGAGACCTTCGTCGAGGCTGCCGCGGCCGGGGTCGAGATCGGGATCTCCTCGTTCGACCAACTCGCGGCCGCCGCCGCGGCCTCGCGCCCGGACCGCCCGACCGTCGTCCATCTGAAGGTCGAGACCGGTCTCGGGCGCAACGGGATCCCTCCGGAGGACCAGCGGATCGTCTTCGCCGAGGCGGCGCGCCTCGAGCGCATCGGCAGGCTCCAGGTCGTCGGGATCTTCAGCCACCTGTCGAACACGTCCGACGCCGACGATCTCGCTGCCACGGCGCGGTTCGAGCAGGCGCTCGCGGCGGCCGCCCTCGCCGGCCTGCAGCCCTCCGTCCGGCATCTCGCCGCGTCGCACGCGGCCATCGCCCTCCCCGCGACGCGCTTCGACAGCGTCCGGATCGGGATCGCGATGTATGGGCTCTCGCCGTTCGACCACCGCACGTCGGCCGATCTCGGCCTCCGGCCCGCCATGACCCTGCGCGGTTCCGTCGCTGCGGTCCGCCGTGTTCCCGCCGGACAGGGCGTCTCGTACGGATACCAGTACCGGACGGCGACCGAGACCACTCTCGCTCTCGTTCCGCTCGGCTATGCCGACGGAGTCCCCCGCAACGCCTCCGGAGGGGGCGTGGTGCGGATCGGTGGCGCCGAGTTCCCCGTCGCCGGACGGATCGCGATGGATCAGTTCGTCGTGGATGTCGGTGATCACCCGGTCGCGGTGGGCGACGACGTCGTGCTCTTCGGCGACCCCACGCTCGGAGAGCCCGCGGTGGAACGGTGGGCGGCATCTGCCGGCACCATCAACTACGAGATCGTGACGCGTGTGGGTCCGCGGGTGCCTCGCCGTGAGGTGTCGCGATGAGCGGGATGACCGCGCTTGAAGGGGTCCGTGAGATCGCGTCGCCGGAGGCGATGGAAGAGTTCGGTCGCGCCGTCGGCTGCGCGCTCGAAGCGGGGGATCTGCTGGTGTTGACGGGGCCGCTGGGGGCGGGGAAGACGACGCTCACGCGCGGCATCGCGGCGGGGCTCGGGGTTCGGGGGCCGATCCAGAGCCCCACCTTCGTCATCGCCCGCACGCACCCGTCGCTCGTCGACGGGCCGGCGCTCGTGCACGTCGACGCCTACCGGTTGGGGTCGCCCGCCGAGTTCGACGACCTCGGCCTCGACCTCGATCGATCGGTGACGATCGTCGAATGGGGCCGGGGGATGGTCGACGGTCTGGTCGACCGGTGGTGGGAGGTCGAGATCGACCGCGAGTGGTCCGGTGTCGGGCAGGACACCGTGTGCACGGCAGCCGGATCGAGCGAGAGCGTGCCGGACGACGATGCTCCGCGACGGGTGACGGTGACGCGGCGAGACGGCTGACCCGGGGAACGTCGGCGGTGCGACCGCGGCTACCCTGGAGGGGTGATCCTCGGCATCGACACTTCGCTCGGCACGTCCGCCGCCGTCGTGGAACGTGACGGCGTCGTCCGCGCCGAGGCGTCGAGCCCCGATCCGCTGGGCCACGCCGAAGTCATCGGGCTCCTTTTGGAGGCGGTGCTGACCGAGGCCGCGTTCGGTCCCATCGGTGCGACGTCGGCGGCGACCGAGGTCGAGCTGACGCACGTCGCGGCCGGGATGGGGCCGGGTCCCTTCACAGGCCTCCGGGTCGGCATCGCGGCGGCCCGTGCTTTCGCCCTCGGGCGCGACATTCCCGTCGTCGCCGTGCCCAGCCACGCCGCCGCGGCACTGTCAGTGCTGCTGGCCGACCCGTTCGCGCGCGTTCCGCGATTCGCGGTGGTCACCGACGCCCGCCGCAGGGAGTTCGCCTACTCCGTCTACGACGGGCTGGATGACGACGGCCTGCCGCGGTGCGTCGCGGGGCCCGCGCTGGCCCCGCGGGACGCGGTCGATGAGCGGCTGCGAGAGCTGGGCGCCGAGCGTCGTGATGTCGCGACCGTCTCGGCGGCCATGATCGCCCTCGCAGCGGCCCGCGCCGTCGCCGCCGGCCGCGAGCTCGCCGATGCTAGCCCGCTGTACCTGCGGGCACCCGACGTGACGATGCCCTCGGGGCCGAAGCGGGTCGGGACATGACATTGCGCACCGCCACACCCGACGACCTGCCCCGCATCATGGACCTGGAGCGCGCCTCGTTCTCGACCGATGCCTGGAGCTCGGCGATGATGGCGGCTGAGCTCGCCTCCCCGCACGGACGGTACGTCGTCGACGAGGAAGCCGGTCGATTGATCGGTTACGGCGGAGTCCGTGTGGTGCAGGGAGCAACCGACGCGGACATCCAGACGATCGCGATCGCCGCCGATGCGCGGGGCCGGGGACGAGGACGCCTGCTCTTCGCGGACCTGCTGCGCAGAGCCGCCGAACGAGGCGCCCGTGAGGTGTTCCTCGACGTGCGCGCCGACAACCCGGCGGCATCATCGCTCTACATCTCCGAGGGGTTCGTGGAGATCGGGCGCCGGGCGCGGTACTACCAGCCCGATGACGTGGACGCCATCGTGATGAAGCTCGACCTTGCGGGCTGGGCGGCGGCACGGTCGGAGCAGGTCGCTCCGGCGACGAATCCGGCGGGATGGTGCGGATGAGCGAACACGAACCGCTCGTGCTGGGGATCGAGACCAGCTGCGATGAGACGGGCATCGGCATCGTCCGGGGGCGCACCCTGCTCTCGAACACGATCGCGAGCTCCATGGCCGAACATGCACGCTTCGGCGGCGTCGTCCCGGAGGTCGCCGCCCGCGCGCACCTGGAGGCGCTGGAGCCGGCGATCCGTGCCGCGACGGCCGAGGCAGGCGTGGCCCTCACCGATCTCGACGCCATCGCCGTGACGAGCGGACCGGGACTGGCCGGTGCGCTCATGGTCGGCGTGGGGGCGGCCAAGTCGCTCGCCGTCTCCCTGGACCGTCCCCTCTACGCCGTCAACCATCTCGTCGGTCACATCGCCGCCGACATCCTGACCGGCGAACGCGTCGAGTATCCGACTGTCGCGCTCCTGGTCTCGGGGGGCCACACCTCGCTCCTGCTCGTGCGTGACCTCGTCTCCGATGTCGAACTGCTCGGCGAGACGATGGACGACGCCGCGGGGGAGGCTTTCGACAAGATCGCACGCATCCTGGGGCTGCCCTATCCCGGCGGACCCGAGATCGATCGGGTGGCCGCCGAGGGTGACCCCGCGGCCATCCGCTTCCCGCGCGGACTCTCCCGGGCCTCTGACATGGCCGACCACCGCTACGACTTCTCCTTCTCGGGGCTGAAGACCGCCGTGGCGCGGTGGGTGGAGCGGGCCGAGGCGACCGGAGAGGAGATCTCGGTGCCCGATGTCGCGGCGTCTTTCCGGGAGGCGGTCATCGACGTCCTCGTGACCAAGGCGCTCGACGCGTGCCAGCGGCACGGGGTACCGCGACTGCTGCTGGGCGGCGGCGTCGTCGCGAACCGGCGCTTGCGCGAGGTCGCCCTCTCCCGCGCGGAGGCCGCGGGCGTCGCCGTGCGGATCCCTCCGCTCACGCTCTGCACCGACAACGGTGCGATGATCGCCGCGCTCGCCGCCGAGCTGATCCGCAGCGGACGACCTGCCTCGACCCTCTCCTTCGGCGCCGACTCGACCCTCCCGGTCACGCAGATCCAGGTGGCGGTGAGCTCATGACCTCCGAGCGCCCCGACGGAACCACCCCTCTCCCCGACGACGTTCCTCAGCTCCCGGTGCCACTCCTGGATGCCGACGCCGCGTCCGCCGGCGGTGAGTCCGCGCTCCCCGGTGCGCACCGGGGCGGTTTCCGACGTCCGCTGACGGAGCCGATCGAGATCGTCTCCGCCGCGAACCTCCCCATCCCCGAGACGCCCGACCTGCGGTGGGTACCTCCGCCTCCGCCGCCCCTCCCGCGTTCGGCGGGCTGGGCACTGACCTTCGCGATCCTGGCGCTGGCGATCTCGCTCCTGGTCGGGTGGGGGTTCCCCGCCGGTATGCTCGGCGCCGTGCTGGCGATCGTCGCGCTTCGGCGCCCGTGGGAGAACCGCGGCATCGCGGTCTGGGCCCTCTGCCTGAGTGTGCTCTCGCTCGCCTACAGCGCCGGATGGCTCTGGTGGGCCCACATGCAGGGTGCGCTCTGGTCGTGAGGGGTGTCCGCTGCCTCCTTGACTCGCAGACTCTCCTAGAGCCTGTCGGCGAGAAGCGCGACGCGGGCCGAGCCGATGCGCGTCAGGATCAGCGTGGCGGAGGCGGATCCGCGCAGCTTCAGGCGCGTGCGCAGCCGCGCGGGGTCGACGTCGACGCCCCGCTTCTTGATCTCGAGTGTTCCCACTCCTCGCTCCCGCAGCGCACGGGCCAGCCGCGAGATGTCGGTGGGGAGGGATTCCCGGATGCGGAAGGTCTGCGCGAAGGGAGTCATTCGAGAGGTGTCGGAGGTGAGGTACGCGATGCCGTCGGACACCATCCCCGCATCGAGGTCCCGCGCGAGATCGCCGATCAGACGCGCGCGGATCACGGCACCGGCGGGCTCGTGGAGGAACTCGCCGAGCGGGCGGACCGGCTCGTCGACGCTGTCGCCGGCCGCGGTCATCTCGCGTGCCCGGTCGCCGGTGACGACGAGCGCCGCCCGGCGTACCCCCTCGCGGGCCAGCGATCCCGTCCAGAGGACCAGCTCGATCGTGGCGCCGTCGACGGTGATCCACTGTGCCTCGACCGGGTGGCCGTCCGTTCCTGAGGGGAGGCGGTCGCGATCGAAGCCGGGGCCGAGCTTGATCCCCGTCGGCACTCTCGCGGCCAGGTCGAAGGACCACTCCAGCGGCGGGGACCATTCATCCGACGACGTCCGTCGCGTCTCCTCGTGGCCGGCCGTGCGGCGGGCCGGGTCGAGCCAGACCGCGTCCACCTCCGTGAGGTCGACCTCCTGAGCCCGGGCGTGCCGAACCGTCACGGCGTCGGCGAACGGGGCGAGGTTGTAGGCGGCGATCGCCGCAGTGACCTCGTCCGCCTCGACGGCGAGCACCTCCAGGCCGATCCCCGCCAGCCCCAGGGAGTCGCCCCCGATTCCGCATCCCAAGTCGGCGACGCGTCGCACTCCCGCATCGCGGAACCGTCCCGCGTGTCGTGCGGCGACGGCCAGGCGTGAGGCCTGCTCGAGGCCGGCGCGCGTGAAGAGCATGCGGGCGGCGAACGGGCCGAACTTCGTCTCGGCGCGATGGCGCAGGCGCGCTTGCCCGACGACCGCCGACACCCGTTCAGGGGCGTGACCGGCGGCTCGGAGCCGGCTGACGACCGCGGCGACGTCGTCGGTCGACGCGACCGGTCCGACCTCGTCCAGGAGTCGGAGCCCCTCGGGGGTCAGCAGCGACGTCAGTTCGGCGAGATCCACCCGGCAAGCCTATGCCGGGCGGTCTGCCCAGCCCCGTCGGCTTGCGCGCTCCGGCGTCGGGAGGCGGCAGTGGGAGGGCGCGAGATCCGGTTGGCACTCGCGTTGCACGAGTGCCAACCGGGCCCTAGACTGGCGTTAGCACTCGAAGTGTGCGGGTGCTAATGAGTCTTGAGGCAAGACCCCTGAAGCAAGAAAGAGGTAGACCGTGTCGGTTTCCATCAAGCCGCTCGAGGACCGCATCGTCATCAAGCAGGTCGAGGCTGAGCAGGTGACGTCCAGCGGACTCGTCATCCCCGACACCGCGAAGGAGAAGCCCCAGGAGGGCGAGGTCGTCGCGGTGGGCCCGGGTCGCATCGACGACAACGGCAACCGTGTGCCGCTCGACGTCGCGGTCGGCGACCGCGTCATCTACAGCAAGTACGGCGGGACCGAGGTCAAGTTCGGTGGCGACGAGTTCCTCGTCCTCTCCGCGCGCGACGTCCTCGCTGTCGTCGTTCGCTGACATCGCCCCGCGCGACTGGTCCGCGCGACGGTCTCGAAAGGCCCGGATGCCTCGGCGTCCGGGCCTTTCGCCGTTCCTGCCGAGCGGGCTGGCAGGATCTCCGCGGATATCGGCAGGATCCGACCCGGCACACCGACGCGCGCTGAGTCAGGACCGTTCTAGTCTTGGACTCATGACATCCCGCAGCCCTGACGCCGAACGTGCACGCGGCGGGGTCTACGCGTTCATCGCCTATCTCCTCTGGGGCTTCCTGCCCCTCTACTTCCTCACGTTGCCCCCGACCGGGCCGTGGGAGGTCGTGGCGTGGCGCATCCTTCTCTCTCTCGTCTTCTGCGCGCTGCTTCTCACCGTCACCCGCTCGTGGGGCAAGCTCTGGGCGATCCTGCGCAACCGTCGGCTCGTCCTCTGGACGATCGCGGCCGGCCTGCTCATCTACGTCAACTGGCAGGTCTTCCTGGTCGGCACCCTCACCGGTCACGTCATCGAAGGCAGCCTCGGCTACTTCATCAATCCGATCGTGACCGTGCTCCTCGGCGTGCTGGTCCTCAAGGAGCGCCTGCGCGTCGCGCAGTGGGCCGCCATCGGCATCTCAGCGATCGCCGTCCTCGTGATCGTCATCGGATACGGAGCCTTCCCGTGGATCGCGCTGACGCTGGCCGCCAGCTTCGGCACCTACGGACTCGTCAAGAAGCAGATCGGACCGAGCGTCGACGCCATCAGCGGCCTCACGCTGGAGTCGCTGTGGCTGGCCCCCGTGGCAGTGGTGCAGTTGATCGTGGTGGGCGCGACCACCGGGACCACGATGGGCCAGGTCAGTGCGGGGCACACCGCGCTGCTCCTTCTCGCGGGAGTGGTCACCGCAACGCCGCTCCTCTTCTTCGCCGCCGGCGCCCGCCGTGCCACACTCACCGTCATCGGCCTGCTGCAGTTCGTGGCGCCCATCCTGCAGTTCATCACCGGCGCGTGGATCATGGGCGAGCCGATGCCGTGGGAGCGCTGGATCGGTTTCGGGCTCGTGTGGCTCGCGCTCGTCGTCCTGATGGTGGATTCGGTGCGTTACGCTCGGCGCTCCCGCGCCGCGGTCGCCCCCGTTGCGTAGCGGTTCCTGCTCTGGATCGCGGCCTCCCTGCGTGAGACGATCGCCGTATGACCGGTCGTGGCGTCGGAGCAGCACTCTTCATCCTCGGCGGCGGGGCGGAGATCGTCCGCGTGATCGCCACGCATTTCGCCACGCAGTCGTTTGCTGCACCACCGGTGGTCGTCGCGGCCATCACCCTCGGTCCTTCGCTCGTGATCGCGCTCGGGGCCGTCACGGTAGGTGTGTCTTTTCGTGGTCGCGCACGCCTGGCCTTCCTTCTCGTGGGCATTTTCGGGCTCCTGGTCATTGTGGTGAATGTCATCCAGATCTTCCTCGGCTCGCCGCTGGGTCCGGCCCCCTCTCAACTCGCCGCAGCGTTGTCTTTCCTGGCGACTCTCGCCGGCGCGGTGCTCCTCCTCACGGATCGTGCGACGCGCACGCCGGCTCGATGGGCGTTGGCTCTCCCGGCAGGGGCAATCCTGGTGCTCGTGGCAGGCATGTCTCTCATCCCGTGGGACGCGTGGTTCGCCCTCCCCGCGATCGGGTACGTCTGCGGCGGCTCTCTCCTTGTGGTTCCGGCCAGACGAGGCTTCGCGGATCCGACGCCCTCCGTTGTCGTCGACCCGTCGTCGCCGTAGGCCGTTCAGACCTCGTTCGCCGGCCGCCGGTCGCTGGGGAGCGGGGCGCGACGGTGGCTGTCACCAGTCGCGAGGTCCGGAGTCTCCGAAGGGTCTCGCGCGCTGTCCGTCGAGGAAATCGTCGATCGTCTGAGCGCGGCGCCGCCCGCGCAGCGGCTTCCCCGGCTGCGCCTGGGCTCCGGCCGGGAGAGCGCCCGGGGTCATGCTCGCCCAGTAGTCGAGGCGTCGGCGCTTCTCGCGTCGACGGCGACGTTGCCGGGCGGCCCGAGAGGCGGCGTACACCGAGATCGTCGCGATGATCCCGATGCAGACACCGACGATGCCGCCCGCGACATAGGGGAACAGAAGGTCGGGGGTCACCTCGTCAGGCTAGCGCTCGGCTCATCACGACGAGTGGCTCGCGACGGGGAAAGATAACGAAAGTAACGATTCGGGAGGCGTTACACAGCGTTAACGGATCGCAACATTGCCGACGCGCTGCGGCGATTAGGTTATTCCCAATTGGGGCGGCACCCGGGGTCGCCCGCGTACGCAGACAGCAAGGAGCAACATGACCGTTCTCACACGCTCACGCGCCGCGAAGATCATGGGCGGCATCGCCCTGGTCGGCGCGAGCGCGCTCGTCTTGGCCGGCTGTTCCGGCTCCCCGGCACCCGGCGCGAGTTCCGCCGCGCCCGGCGACGACTACACCTTCCCGATCGACTGCGACAAGGCAGCGCCGGAGTCCTACACGCCCGAGTACTCCTCGACGTCGAAGGGTCCGGGCACCGACCTCAAGTACACGATCGGCACGGCGCTGCCGGTCACCGGCAACCTCGCCTTCCTCGGACCGCCCGAGATCTCGGCCACCGAGTACGCCGCGTCCGTCGTCAACGAAGCGGACAAGGGCGTCACCATTGACCTCGTTCAGGGCGACTCGGGCGACACCGACAACAAGGCGTACGAGACCGAGGTGCCGCGTCTGCTGAACGCCGGCGCCACGGCCATCATCGGCGCCGCCTCGTCGGGGACCTCGCTGCAGTTCATCGACCAGGTGATCGCAGCCGACGCCATCCAGTTCTCGCCCGCCAACACCTCGGCGGCCTTCACGGGTTACAAGGACAAGGGCCTGTACTGGCGCACCGCGCCGTCCGACGTCCTGCAGGGCGAAGTGCTCGGCAACCTGATCTCCGGTGACGGTAACGAGACCCTCGGCCTCATCGTTCTCAACGACTCGTACGGCACCGGTCTCGCCTGCTTCACGAAGGACGCCTTCGAGAAGGCCGGCGGCAAGGTCGTGGCGGCGTCGCTCTACAACACGGGTGACACCAACTTCTCGGCTCAGGTCGAGGACGTTCTGGCCGCCGACCCCGACGCCATCGCGCTGATCACGTTCGAAGAGGTGAAGACGATCATCCCCGAGTTGGTGGGGGCGTCCTTCCCGTCCGACAAGATGTACTTCGTCGACGGCAACCTCTCCAACTTCGGCGACGAGTTCCCGGCCGGAACTCTGACGGGTGCCAAGGGAACCTACCCCGCGGTCGATCCCGCGACCATCACCGAGTTCCGTGACAACCTGCAGAAGTACTGGACCGACGAGGGCAACGAGGAGCTCAAGGACTTCACGTACGCCCCCGAGTCCTACGACGCGGTGATTCTGCTGGCGCTGGCGGCGCTCGAGGCCGGTTCCACGGAGGGTCCGGACGTCGCGGCCCACCTGCAGCAGGTCTCCGGCGGCTCGGGTGACGGCACGAAGTGCACGAGCTACGCGGAGTGCGCGGACATCATCATCGGTGGCGGCGTCGCCGACTACGACGGTGTGTCCGGCCCGATCACGTTCGACGAGGTCGGCGACCCGACCCAGGCGTCGATCGGCATCTTCGAGTTCGGTGACGACAACAACAACGAGTTCGTCGAGGTGGGCTGACCGCCTCACGGATCGAAGGGCCCCGGTCTGCGGACCGGGGCCCTTCGCCGTCGCGGGATGATCGCCGCCCGGCGCCGATTGCCGCCCGGTTATCCTGGGGGCATGATCACCACGACAGACGGGCTCACCGATCGTCCCTGGTGGATCGCCGTGACCCTGTGGGTGCTCGCCGTTGCCGTGGCCGCCGTGGGCGTCGCCGTCGCGATCGCGTCGTCGAGCGTGTGGCCGCTCGTCGCCTTCGCCGGACTGTTCCTGCCGATGATCCCGGTGGGGCGGCGGCAGCGTCGGACTCAGTCGGCGCCGAGCGTCCCGAGGTAGAGGCCGATGACGTTCGGGTCGTTCAGCAGTTCACGGCCCGTGCCGGTGTAGGCGTCGCGACCCTGATCGAGGACGTAGCCCCGGTCGCAGATCTGGAGGCACCGGCGGGCGTTCTGCTCGACCATGATCGTCGTCACGCCGGCCTTGTTGATCTCCGAGACCCGCAAGAACGCCTCGTCCTGCCGGGAGGGGGACAGGCCCGCCGAGGGCTCGTCGAGGAGGAGCACGTGCGGGTCCATCATGAGGGCTCGCCCCATCGCGACCATCTGGCGCTCGCCGCCGGACAATGACCCCGCCCGCTGAGCGAGTCGCTTGGCCAAGTCGGGGAAGACCGAGGTCACGAAATCGACCCGTTCGGCGTACGCCTTCGGACGTTGGTAGGCGCCCATCTGGAGGTTCTCGGCGATCGTGAGGCTGGGGAAGACGTTGTTGGTCTGCGGAACGAACCCGACGCCCTTGCCCACGAGCTTGTTCGCGCGAAGCCCCGTGATGTCCTCACCGTTGAGCAGGACGGCTCCGGAACGGATCTTGACCTGACCGAAGATCGCCTTGAGCATGGTCGACTTGCCGGCGCCGTTGGGGCCGATGATGCCGATCAGTTCGCCTTTGGCCGCGGTGAGACTCGCGCCGTTGAGGATGTTGACGCCGGGGAGGTAGCCTGCGACGACCTCGCGGAGCTCGACGACGTTCTCCGGTGCGTCGCTCCGCACGTCGGCGGTGGCGGCGGGGGCGGTTCCGCTCATTTCTGGTCCTCCGCTTCCTGGGGCGTGGCATCGCCGTCGGCGTCCACCGCGTGACTGAGCTCTTGCGCCGTCTCGACGAGCTCCTGCGCCTCGGCGGGGAGGTCTCCCGCGTAGCGTCCGGTGACGACGCCGAGGTCGACGTCCTGGTGCGTGCCGAGGTAGGCGTCGATGACGGCCTGTTCGCGCATGACCGCGTCGGGCGGACCTTCGGCGACCACCTTTCCCTCCGCCATCACGACCACCCAGTCGGCGATGTGTCGCACCATGTGCATGTCGTGCTCGACGAAGACGACGGTCATCCCGAGGTCCTTCAGATCGAGGATGTGGTCGAGGAGCGACTGTGTGAGGGCGGGGTTGACCCCGGCCATCGGCTCGTCCAGCATCACCAGCGTCGGGTCGCTCATGAGCGCGCGCGCCATCTCCAGGAGCTTGCGCTGCCCGCCGGACAACGAGGCCGCGAAGTCCTTCTCCTTGGCGTCGAGCTTGAAGCGTCTCAGCAGATCCCGGGCCTTGACCTCGATCTCGGCTTCGCGCCGATTCCAGAGGAACGGCAGGATCCCGGCCCAGATCTTCTCGCCCGTCTGGCGGGGCGCTCCGAGCTTCATGTTCTCCAGCACGGTGAGAAGACCCAGCGACTTGGTGAGCTGGAAGGTGCGCACCTGACCCATTCGCGCCGTCTTGAACGCCGGGATGCCGGAGAGGTTGGTGCCGTCGAACGACCACGACCCTGCGTTGGGCTTGTCGAACCCGGTGAGGAGATTGAAGAGCGTGGTCTTTCCGGCGCCGTTCGGGCCGATCAGCGCGGTGATCGCGTTCCGTGGGATCTCCAGGTGCTCGACATCGACGGCGGTCAGGCCGCCGAACTCACGCCGGACCCCGTCGATGACGATGATCGGATCCACCTTGGCGACGCCGGGAGCGATGTCGCCGGTGTGGAGCCCGGTGGTCTTGGGGCGAGGAGTGGGAGGCGTCACGTTAGCGGACAAAGGTCAGCTCCTTCTTGCTTCCGAGGAGACCCTGCGGGCGGAAGATGACCAGCAGCATCAGGGCGACACCCACCAGGACGAACACGAGCATCTGACTCTGCTCGGTGGACATGAACGGCAGCCAGCCGACCTTGACCAGCGCCGGGAGGAGGTTGGAGAGGAACGCGCGAACCACCCAGAACAGCACCGCGCCCAGCACCGGTCCGAAGATCGTGGCGGCGCCTCCGAGGAGGAGTGCCGTCCACACGTAGAACGTCTGGGAAGTGACGTAGACGTTGGGGTTCACGTTCGTCCCCATCGCGGTGATGATGCCGCCCGCCGCGATGATGACGCCGCCGACGATGAGCGCCTGCATCTTGAAGGCGAACACGTTCTTGCCCAGCGACCGGACGGCGTCCTCATCCTCGCGGATACCGCGGATGACGCGTCCCCACGGGCTCCGCATCAACAACCACACCACGAGCACCACGATCGCGATCGTGAACACCCCGATGAGGATCACCCACCACTGATCGGACTGATACGTCCACGGACCGAGGCCCCACTTGCCCGGAGGGAGAGGGTTGCTCGCGCGGAACCCGGCTTGGAAGCCGGAGAGGCCGTCGGCGGACCCCGTGTAGTTGCGGAAGGCGGAGGTGAGGAAGAAGAGGCGCAGCACCTCCGCGGCGGCGATCGTGACGATCGCCAGGTAGTCGCCGCGAAGGCGCAGGGTGGGGATACCCATCACGAGGGCGAACAGCACGGCCGCGATGAGACCGATCAGCGCCGCGAGCGGCCACGGGAGGCCGAAGGTCAGGATGGAGATCGCGAACCCGTAGGCGCCGATGGCCATGAAGCCCGCGACGCCCATGTTCAACAGGCCCGCGAAGCCGAAGTGCACCGACAGGCCGGTGGCGGCAAGGATGTAGCCCAGCGTGGCGGGCGCGAGGATCTGCGCCAGCGTGTTGTTGAGAATCTGTCCGAAGTCCACGGCGATCACCCGATTCGCTCTCGGCGTCCGAGGATGCCCTGCGGACGGAACAGCAGAATGACGATGAGCACGGCCAGCGCGCCCACATACTTCATGTCGGACGGTATCCAGAGGGTCGACACCTCGACGAGCATTCCCACGATGATCGAGCCGATCAGAGCACCGAAGGCCGTGCCGAGACCGCCCAGGGTGACCGCCGCGAAGATCAACAGCAGGATGCTCGTTCCCATGTCCCACTTGATGCCGGGGCGGAAGTACGCCCACAGCACTCCGGAGAGGCCGGCCAGGGCCGCCGCCAGCACCCAGACGACGCGGACGACCGCGTCGACGTCGATTCCGCTCGCCGCCGCCAACGACGGGTTGTCCGAGACGGCGCGGGTGGCGCGGCCGATGCGGGTGCGCATGAGCCACCACGCGAAGGCGCCGATCACGACCAGCGAGACGATCATGCTGACGACGTCGGTGACCGTGAGCCGGATGGGGCCGAGTCCGGGGATGGTGGCCGCGGCACCGCCGGGGAGCTGGGCCGTGCCGCCGCCGACGAACATCTGGTAGACGTACCGCAACGCCAGCGAGAGGCCGATCGAGACGATCATCAGCTGTACTGTGCCGAGGCCCTTGCGCCGGAGGGGCCGCCAGAGGCCCGCGTCCATCCCCAGCCCGAAGCCTGCCGAGACGGCGACCGCGAGGGGGATCGCGAGCCAGATCGGGAGGTCGAAGCCGACAGAGAAAAGGAGCGCCGCCAGCGCTCCGAAGGTGACCATCTCGCCGTGGGCGAAGTTCGAGAGCCCGGTCGTTCCGAACACGAGCGAGAGCCCGATCGCGGCGAGGGCGAGCATGAGGCCGAAGTTCAACCCGTTCACCGCCCGCGAGAGGAACTGGTCGAGGAACGAGGTCGTCGCGCGCTGCCCGGCTTCCAGAGTGAAGTTCTTCGTGATCGTGCGCCCGGCTCCGAACTCCGCCTCCTGCGTGAAGTCGAAGCCTTCGGGTGCCTGCACTCCACTGGGCAAGCTCGACTGAACCAGCTCGACCGTGTAGGCGCGGTCCTTGTCGGGAACCCCGATGCGGACGTTGCCGCGGTCGCTCGTCACGCCCTGGCCGGTGAAGTCGCCGCCGGTGACGGTGATCTCGGCTCCGACGACCGGCTCGCCGCCCGTGCGCACGTTGACGACGACGGTGTATGGCAGGTCTTCGGTGTCGGCATGGGCGGCGGTGGGGAGGCCCGCGAAGAGCGTCGCCCCCGCGAGCACCGCGCCCAGGAACAGGACGATCCACCGCAATGGGCGTCTCGTACTCACGGTCGTGGGACTCACAGATCCTCCAGTCCGTACGCCTCGAGAGGCGCGGGTCGCATCCACGGTGATCAACGACGGTACGAGCGTAATGTGTCGGCGTTGTTTCGCCTACCTCACACTCTTTTCCCTTCCCCGGGAAGGGAACGTGTGCTAGACACCCGCGCCCGCGACGTTCTCGGAATGAAACCGCACCGTCGCGCCTTAGAATCGGATAACCCCGAAAACGCAGGAGATTGCATGGAGCACAACGACCCGTTCGGTTTCGTCGGACTGACCTACGACGACGTTCTGCTGCTTCCCGGGCACACCGATGTGATCCCGTCCGAAGCCGATACCTCCTCCCGCGTGACCCGGCGCATCACCGTCGCGACGCCCCTCTTGTCGGCGGCGATGGACACCGTCACGGAGGCGCGCATGGCCATCGCGATCGCGCGCGAAGGCGGCATCGGGATCCTGCACCGGAACGCCTCGATCCAAGAGCAGGCCTCGATGGTCGACCGGGTCAAGCGCAGCGAGTCGGGGATGATCACCGACCCCATCACGACGACCCCCGACGCGACGATCGAAGAGGTCGACACCCTCTGCGCGCAGTACCGGATCTCGGGACTGCCGGTGGTCGACGAGGACGGACGCCTGGTCGGCATCATCACCAACCGCGACATGCGGTTCGTCTCGGGCTTCGAGCGTCAGACGACGAAGGTGCGCGACGTCATGACGAGCGAAGGGCTCGTCACCGGGCGAG
Source organism: Microbacterium sp. TNHR37B (assembly GCF_001620065.1). Lineage (GTDB taxonomy): Bacteria > Actinomycetota > Actinomycetes > Actinomycetales > Microbacteriaceae > Microbacterium. The sequence continues at coordinate 407,785 of NZ_LQGV01000003.1, read as the reverse complement.
TGGGGATCGGGGCGAACGAGGTCATCGCGCTCTTCGCGCAGCATCGCGTGGAGAAGCTGCCCCTCATCGACGACGAAGGCAAGCTCGCCGGCCTCATCACGATCAAGGACTTCGACAAGAGCGAGAAGTACCCCCTCGCCACGAAGGACGAGCAGGGGAGGCTCCGCGTCGGCGCGGCGATCGGCTTCTTCGGAGACGCGTGGCAGCGCGCCGAGGCCCTGCGCGACGCGGGTGTCGACGTCCTCGTGGTCGACACCGCCAACGGTCAGTCCGCCGGCGTGATCGACATGATCCGTCGCATCAAGGCGGACTCCTCTTTCGACCACATCGACGTCATCGGCGGCAACGTCGCCACGCGCGAAGGCGCCCAGGCCCTCGTCGACGCGGGAGCCGACGCCGTGAAGGTCGGGGTCGGGCCGGGGTCGATCTGCACGACGCGCGTCGTCGCGGGCGTCGGCGTGCCGCAGGTCACCGCGATCTGGGAAGCGTTCCAGGCCACCCGCGAGGCCGGGATCCCGGTGATCGCCGACGGCGGCCTGCAGTACTCGGGCGATATTGCGAAGGCTCTCGTGGCCGGCGCCGACACCGTGATGCTGGGCTCCCTCCTGGCCGGCACCGACGAGTCGCCGGGCGAGATCGTCTTCCAGGGTGGCAAGCAGTTCAAGCTCTACCGCGGCATGGGATCGCTCGGCGCCCTGCAGACCCGCGGGAAGAAGACGTCGTACTCCAAGGACCGCTACTTCCAGGCCGACGTGCCCAACGACGACAAGCTCATCCCCGAGGGCATCGAGGGGCAGGTCGCCTATCGCGGACCCGTCTCCGCCGTCGCCTATCAGCTGGTCGGGGGCCTGCGGCAGTCGATGTTCTACGTCGGCGCCCGCACGATCGAGGAGCTGAAGGCGCGGGGAAAGTTCGTGCGCATCACCCCCGCAGGCCTCAAGGAGTCCCACCCGCACGACGTCCAGATCGTCGTCGAAGCTCCCAATTACAAGAAGTAGGTCCGCTCGGGAGATCCGGAGCCCTGCGCGGAACCGACCTCGATCGGATGGTGGCCGGCCGTCGCGATAGACTGGTCGGCTCTGCGCGACCGGCCGGGGCAGAACAGGATCGCTCGTGGGCCACATCGACGTATCGGCGGTGTCGTACGTCCTCCCGGACGGACACCCGCTTCTGGATGCCGTGACCTTCCGCGTGGGCTCCGGCACCACGACCGCCCTCATCGGGCCCAACGGGGCCGGGAAGTCCACGCTGCTGCGTCTGATCCGGGGGGAGTTGACCCCGCCCGAGGGAGCGATCGTGGTGACCGGGGGACTCGGCGTCATGGACCAGTTCATCGGCCACGGCGCGGAGGGGGAGACGGTCCACGATCTTCTCGTCGCCGTCGCGCCCGCCCGTATCGCCCATGCGGCTCGCGCGCTGGAGGCCGCGGAGAACGCCATCATCGAGCACGACGACACCTCGACGCAGTTGGCGTACGCGCAAGCGCTCGCCGACTACGCCGAGGCCGGCGGGTACGAGCACGAGACGGTGTGGGACACCTGCACGACGGCGGCACTCGGCATCCCCTATGAGCGTGCCCGCTTTCGGGATCTCGCCACGCTCTCGGGCGGGGAGCAGAAGCGGCTGGCGCTCGAGGCGCTCCTGCGTGGACCCGACGAAGTGCTGCTCCTGGACGAGCCCGACAACTATCTGGACGTGCCGGGCAAGCGGTGGCTGGAGGACCGGCTCCGAGAGTCGTCCAAGACGGTGCTGCTGGTCTCGCACGACCGTGAGCTGCTCGCTCGAGCCGCCGACCGCATCGTGACTCTCGAGGTCACGGCGTCCGGCAGCACGGCGTGGATCCACGGTGGCGGCTTCGCGACCTATCACGAGGCGCGCACGCATCGGATGGAGCGCTTGGAGGAACTGCGCCGGCGATGGGACGAGGAGCATGCGAAGCTGCAGCGACTCGTCGCCGAGATGCGGGTGAAGGCCGCGGCGAGCGACGACTTCGCCTCGCGATATCGCGCCGCCCAGACGCGGCTGCGACGCTTCGAGCAGGCCGGCCCTCCCGAGGAGCGTCCGCCCGAGCAGAACCTGCGGCTGCGTCTGCGCGGAGCGCGCACGGGCAAGCGCGCCGTCGTCGCGGAGCGGCTCGAGCTCACGGGTCTCATGCGGCCCTTCGACCTGGAGGTGTGGTTCGGCGACCGGGTGGCCGTCCTGGGCTCCAACGGCTCGGGCAAGTCGCACTTCCTCCGGCTGCTCGCCACAGGCGGCACCGATCCCGATCCGACGCTCGGGCACGTCACCCAGATCGGGGCTCGGCTGGACCCGGTCGCGCACAGCGGGCGGGCGGTCCTGGGCGCGCGGGTCACGCCGGGATGGTTCGCGCAGACCCACGAACACCCCGACTACACCGGGCGGACGCTGCTTCAGATCCTGCACCGCGGCGACGACGCGCGGGCCGGGCTCGCCCGCGAGGCCGCGAGCTCGGCCCTGGACCGTTACGGACTCGTGCGGCAGGCCGAGCAGGTCTTCGAGAGTCTGTCCGGCGGACAGCAGGCGCGGTTCCAGATCCTGCTGCTGGAGCTGTCGGGGGCCACCCTCCTGCTCCTCGACGAGCCGACCGACAACCTCGACCTCGTCTCGGCGGAAGCGCTGGAGTCCGCGCTCGGGTCGTTCGAGGGCACCGTCCTCGCGGTGACGCACGACCGCTGGTTCGCGCGATCGTTCGACCGCTTCCTCGTGTTCGGATCGGACGGCCTGGTGTACGAGGCGTCGGAGCCGGTCTGGGACGAGAGACGCGTCGCACGTGCGCGATGAGGCGTCCTCCGCCCGCGGCTCCCGCGACGACGACGGGTAGGCTGGGGGCGTGAGCATGGAGATCGAGATCGGCCGCGCCAAGCGCGCCCGCCGCGCGTACGCGTTCGACGACATCGCCGTGGTGCCTTCTCGTCGCACCCGCAATCCCGAAGACGTCTCGACGTCTTGGTCGATCGACGCGTTCGGGTTCGAGATCCCCGTTCTGGGGGCGCCGATGGACTCGGTCATGAGCCCGCAGACGGCGATCATGCTGGGGCGGCTCGGCGGCCTCGGTGTGCTCGACCTCGAGGGGCTGTGGACGCGATACGACGACCCGGAGCCGCTCCTGGCGGAGATCGCGTCGCTTCCCGCCGAAATCGCGACACGACGCATGCAGGAGATCTATGCGGCGCCCGTCAAGCCCGAGCTCGTCCGCGACCGGCTCGCGGAGATCCGCGACGGCGGAGTGACCGTCGCGGGGGCGCTCACTCCGCAGCGCACACAGGAGCTGTACGAGACCGTCGTCGCGGCCGGCGTCGATCTGTTCGTCATCCGCGGCACCACCGTCTCGGCCGAGCACGTGTCCAGTGACACCGCGCCGCTCAACCTCAAGAAGTTCATCTACGACCTCGACGTGCCTGTGATCGTCGGCGGGGCCTCCACGTACACCGCTGCCCTCCACCTGATGCGCACGGGCGCGGCGGGAGTCCTCGTCGGCTTCGGCGGGGGCGCCGCCTCGACCACTCGCGCCACGCTGGGGGTCCACGCGCCGCTGGCGACCGCGGTCGCCGATGTCGCCGGGGCGCGACGGGATTACCTCGACGAGTCGGGCGGACGCTACGTCCATGTCATCGCCGATGGCGGTGTCGGCACCTCGGGCGACATCGTCAAGGCGCTCGCGATGGGCGCCGACGCGGTGATGCTCGGCGTCGCGCTCGCGCGCGCGATCGATGCGCCCGGCCGCGGCTTCCACTGGGGTCCCGAGGCTCACCACCCCAAGCTCCCGCGTGGCCGCCGCGTGGAAGTGGGCCAGGTGGCCCCCCTCGAGGAGATCCTCTACGGCCCCGCTCCCGTCGCCGACGGCACCGCCAACCTCATCGGCGCCCTCCGCAAGTCCATGGCGACGACGGGGTACTCCGACCTCAAGGAGTTCCAGCGCGTCGAGGTGGTCGTCGCGCCGTACTCCTCGCACTGATGGCCTCTTCCGCTTCCTCCGCGCTCGCCCCCGACCTCCCCGAGGTCTTTCCGCCCACGCTGCGGGAAGTGATGCTGCGCCCGTGGTGGATCGGCATGCTCGTGTTCGCCCTGGCGGTGGCGGGGATCTTCGCCTGGCTCGGGCAGTGGCAGCTGGAACGCGCGATCGACACCGCCCCGCCTCCGCCGGGCGCGACCGAGAAGGCGCAGCCCCTCGAGGACGTGGTCGAACCGGGCGCCTATCTTCCCGAGCCGCTCGTCGGTCAACGCGTGGAGGTCACCGGGGTCTGGAGCGAGTCGGACCTGCTGGTCGTCTCGTCGCGGTTCAACGACGGCGTCGAAGGGTACTGGGTGACGGCGCCGTTCCTCGTCGACGGCACCGCGCAGCCCACGGCGCTCGCCGTCGCCCTCGGGTGGACCGCGACGCGCGCCGAGGCCGACGCCGCCGCGCGATCGATCGCGCAGGAGCTGGCGACGATCGACGCGGCACCGTTCACTCTCACCGGCCGGCTCATCTCCGACGAGGGCCCGCGGGTGCCCGCCCCGGGAGCCCCGATCACCGAGATGACCACGATGTCCCCCGCGGCGCTGCTCGGGCAGTGGCATCCCATCGACGGGCTCGACGTCTACCGCCCCTACCTCGTGGCCGACATCGATGCGCTCGGTCCCATCGACCCGCCCCCGGGACTCGTCGCGATCGACTCGCCGGCACCCACGGAGCTGTCGAACGTCAACTGGTTGAACATCTTCTACGCCGTCGAATGGGCGGTGTTCGCAGGCTTCGCCTTCTACATGTGGTACCGCCTGGCCCGCGACGCGTGGGAGAAGGAGGTCGAGGCGCTCGAGGATGCCCGCGCGGCCGAAGGGCACGTGGCCGCGGCCGGGGCAGCACCTGCCGCCGACTAGAGTGGAGGGCATGCCCGTACAGCCGAAACTCGCCGCGTTCCCGGCGATCCGCGGGGCGTTGAGGTTCTACCAGATCGCCTCCATCATCACCGGTGTCGGCCTGCTCCTGCTCGTGACGGAGATGGTGCTCAAGTACACACCGCTGCACGTGGAGCTGTTCGCGGGCGGCTCGGGAGGCCTGCTCTGGTTCGCCCCCGTCATCGCCGGCCCGGGGTGCGAGTGGTTCTCCCTGTTCATCCCCGGGGGCAACGGCTGCGAGATGACCTCGGCCGGCGACGGATTCAACATCTCCCTGTTCATCCTCATCGCGCACGGCTGGTTCTACGTCGTGTACCTCTTCGCCTGCTTCCGCATCTGGAGCCTCATGCGCTGGCCCTTCCTGCGGTTCGTGCTGCTCGCGCTCGGCGGGATCGTGCCCCTGCTCTCGTTCATCATGGAGACGCGCGTCGCGCGGGAGGTGCGTGGGTATCTCGCGCGCCGCGAAGCCGAAGCGGCGGCCGTCTCCTCCGTTCCCGCGTCGGAAGGCCCCCGGTGACCACCCAGACCGAAACCGCCCAGCGGCCCGTCCTCGTCGTCGACTTCGGCGCCCAGTACGCCCAGCTCATCGCCCGCCGGGTGCGCGAGGCGGGGGTGTACAGCGAGATCGTGCCGCACACCGCGACCGCTACCGAGATCGCGGCGAAGAACCCGGTGGGGATCATCCTCTCGGGAGGACCGTCGTCGGTGTACGAGCCCGGAGCGCCCTCGCTCGACCCCGGCGTGCTCGAACTCGGTGTCCCGACGCTCGGCATCTGCTACGGCTTCCAGGTGATGGCTCAGCAGCTCGGCGGCGTCGTGGCCAACACGGGGCTGCGGGAGTACGGTGCGACCGACGCGGTCGTCGCGAACGATGGCGGCGTCCTCCTCGGCGGCCAGCCGTCCGAGCAGAACGTGTGGATGAGCCACGGTGACCAGGTGGCTCAGGCTCCCGACGGCTTCGAGGTGCTCGCCTCCACCGCGGCGACCCCCGTGGCCGCCTTCGGCAGCGACGAGAAGTGCTTCTACGGCGTGCAGTGGCACCCCGAGGTCAAGCACTCCGACCACGGGCAGGAGGTGATCGTCAACTTCCTGCACAAGGCCGCGGGGCTGCCGTCGGACTGGAACAGCGGAAACGTGATCGCCGAGCAGATCGAGAAGATCCGCGCGCAGGTCGGCACCGGACGCGTCCTGTCGGCCCTGTCGGGCGGTGTCGACTCCGCTGTGTCGACGGCGCTCGTGCACGAGGCCGTCGGCGACCAGCTCGTGGCCGTCTTCATCGACCACGGCCTCCTGCGCAAGGGGGAACGGGAACAGGTCGAGAACGACTACGTCGCCTCCACCGGAGTGCGCCTGATCACCGTCGACGCCCGAGAGACGTTCCTGAACGCCCTCGCCGGCGTCAGCGACCCCGAGCAGAAGCGCAAGATCATCGGGCGCGAGTTCATCCGCGCCTTCGAGAAGGTGCAGGCCGACCTCATCGCCGAAGCGGCCGCCGAAGGCGACCCGATCCGATTCCTGGTGCAGGGAACGCTGTACCCCGACGTCGTCGAATCGGGCGGCGGGACGGGGACGGCGAACATCAAGAGCCACCACAACGTGGGAGGGCTTCCGGAAGACCTGCAGTTCGAGCTCGTCGAACCGCTGCGCACCCTCTTCAAGGACGAGGTGCGGGCGATCGGCCGAGAGCTGGGATTGCCCGAGGCGATCGTCGGTCGGCAGCCCTTTCCGGGGCCCGGCCTCGGCATCCGGATCGTGGGTGAGGTCACCGCTGATCGTCTCGAGATCCTGCGTGACGCCGACGCCATCGCCCGCGAGGAGCTGACCAAGGCGGGCCTGGACGGCGAGATCTGGCAGTGCCCCGTCGTGCTCCTCGCCGATGTGCGCTCCGTGGGGGTGCAGGGTGACGGTCGCACGTATGGACACCCGATCGTGCTGCGTCCGGTCTCGAGCGAGGACGCGATGACGGCGGACTGGACCCGACTTCCCTACGACGTGCTCTCGAAGATCAGCAACCGCATCACCAACGAGGTGCGCGAGGTCAACCGGGTGGTGCTCGACGTCACGTCCAAGCCGCCGGGGACCATCGAGTGGGAGTGAGCCGCCGGCGGTCGTCCCCCTCGGGGAGACCGGCTACGTGATTCGGGCGACCGGCTACGCGATTCGCCCCCGGGGAGCAAGAGCGGGGGACCCCTGCCCCGATTGCTCCCCGGGGGCGAATCGCTTCGCCTCCCGACCGGCGGGAGTGCGCCCCGGCGTGTTGTGCGAGAGGACGGGCGGCGAGGCTCAGCGGGTGAAGCGGAGGGTCGCGATCTGGAACGGGCGCAGCGAGAGCGTCGCCGAGAGGCCGCTGTCGCCGGACGCCGATGACGTCAGTGCGGCGGCGGGGATCTCGCGTTCGAGCAGGTCGGTCTCGACCACCCCGGTCGCCGCGAACGACGCCGTCAGCTCCGCGGTCGTGCGCACGCCGAGCGCTTCGTAGAGCCGCACGATCACGTCGCCGCTCCCGTCCTCGGCAAGCTTGACCGCCTCCACGACGACCCCGGGATCGCTCACCGTCAGGAGCGGATCGATCTCGGTCGCGGCCGCGTCGATCGTCCGCACCGGAAGGTTGATGCGGTAGCCCTCCGTGACCGCGTCGGCGACGTCCGCGCCGACGACGAGGCCCACGCGCAGGCGGTGCTCACCGCGGTCCTGTGTCGGATCGGGGAACAGCGCCGAACGGATGAGCGAGAGCCGCACGAGGCTGATCGTCCCGCCGCCTTCGCCGCGGGGCGCGCGGGTCACATCGTGGCCGTACGTCGAATCGTTGACCACCGCCACGCCGAAGTCGGGCTCCGCCACGCGGATCCAGCGATGCGCGACGGTCTCGAAGCGGGCGGCATCCCACGAGGTGTTGGTGTGCGTCGCCCGATCGATGTGCCCGAACTGGATCTCGCTGGTCGCGATGCCCGTGTGCACATCGACGGGGAAGGCGAGCTTGAGGAGCTTCTGCGTCTCCTGCCAGTCGAGATCGAACGACAGCGACACCGTGCGGGAGCCGGCATCCAGCGAGATCCGTTGTGTGACGCGAGACGATCCGAAGCGGCGCGCGACGACGATCTCGTCGCCGTCGACCCGAAGGTCGTGGACCTCCGTGAGGTCGGTCACCGTCTCGCGGTAGTGCACGTCGACGTCCCATGCGTCCCACTGCGTCGGGGTGTCCCGGTGCAGCTGCAGCAGGCCGGCCGCGGCGCCCGGGGGGACGGCGTCTCGTCCCGTCGTGAGGTCGACGGCCGACACGATGAGGCCTCGGCCGTCCACCGTGACGCGGACGACCCCGTTGTCGAGTACCCAGCCGTCTCCTTCCGCCTGTGGCGCGACGCGCTCGGGCGCGGCGGAGGCGGTGGCACCCAGCGCGCGGATGCCGTCGCGGCCGTGGGGCGCGGCGTTGGCCCGCACGACGCGGTCGCCCTCGCCGGCGAGGGCCCGCAGGCTCGCCCCGATGATGTCCTCCAGCTCGCGGGCGACCGCGGCGTAGTTGCGCTCGGCGTCGTGGTAGACCCACGCGATCGAGGAGCCGGGGAGGATGTCGTGGAACTGCTGCAACAGCACCGTCTCCCACGCGCGGGAGAGCCGCTCCGCCGGGTAGTCGGCCCCGGCGCGCACCGTCGCGGTCGCGGCCCACAGCTCGGCCTCGCGCAGGAGGTGCTCGCTGCGCCGGTTGCCCTGCTTCGTGGCCAGCTGGCTCGTGTAGGTGCCGCGGTGGAACTCCAGATACAGCTCGCCGACCCACACCTCGGGATCGGGGTACTCGTCTTCGGCCGTCTCGAAGAAGCGGCGCGGCGAGCTGTGCACCACCTTCGGCGACCCCTCCAGCGAGCCGGTCCGAGCGATCGCGTGGGCCATCTCCCGCGTCGGTCCACCGCCACCGTCGCCGTAGCCGTAGGGGAGGAGCGACACCGAGGCGCGACCCTTGTCGGCGAAGTTCCGTTCCGCGTGGGCGAGCTCCGCGGCCGAGACCACGGAGTTGTAGGTATCGACCGGGGGGAAATGGGTGAACAGGCGCGTGCCGTCGATCCCCTCCCACTGGAAGGTGTGATGCGGCATCCGGTTCGTCTCGTTCCACGAGGTCTTCTGCGTGAGGAACCACCGCGCGCCGGCCGCACGCGCGATCTGCGGCAGGGCTCCGGTGTACCCGAACGAATCGGGGAGCCACACCTCCGGGGTGTCGAGGCCGAATTCACGCAGGAAGAACCCCTTGCCGGCGACGAACTGCCGCGCCATCGCCTCGCTCCCGGGCATGTTGGTGTCGGATTCCACCCACATGCTTCCCACCGGGACGAAGCGTCCCTCCTCCACGCGCCGGCGGATGCGCGCGAACAGGTCGGGGTAGTACTCCTTCATCCAGGCGTACTGCTGCGCCGAGGACGCGGCGAAGACCACCTCGGGGTCCTCATCCATGAGCGAGAGGACGTTCGAGAAGGTACGGGCGACCTTGCGCACCGTCTCGCGGACGGGCCACAGCCAGGCGGAGTCGATGTGGGCGTGCCCGACCGCGTGCAGCGTGTGGGCGCTCGCCGCGGCAGGGGAGGCGAGGACGGGGGCCAGCACGGCCCGTCCCGCGGCGGCCGTACCCGCGACGTCATGCGGGTCGACGGCGTCGATCATGCGCTCGAGCGCCTGCAGGATCGTCGCGCGGCGGGGCGAGCCGGCATCCAGCTGGCCGACGAGGCCCCGCAGCGCGCGCGTGTCGGCCAGGAGCGCCGTCACCTCGAGGTCGCGCAGGCGGACATCGACGTGCCGGAGCGTGTAGATCGGGTCGGTTCCCGCAGTGGCCGGGTCGCCCACCGGGGTCGGGTCGAACGTGAAGAGGCTGCCGACGTCGGGGTTCGAAGCCCCCTCGATGTACACGTCCACGGTGCCGTCTTCGGCCACCGCCTCCACGACCGCATTGTTGAGGGGAGCGATGCCGCGAAGCGGTCTGCCGTCGGTCGTCCACACCATGGCCTCGCACTGGAAGCCCGGCTGCCCGGTGGTGAAGCCCAGATCGACGACCAGCTCCGCCCGGGTGGCCTCGGGGAGTCTCCCGTCGGCGTCCCGCCACGCCTCGGGAACCCGTCCGTGCACGCGGAACCACGTCGTGCCCCACGGGCGGCCCCAGAGGTCGCCCGCGGCGAAGGGCTCGTAGTCGCCGCCGGCGGCCTCGGCGAAGTCCACGGGTTCTCCCGGTGCCTCCCAGCGTGCGAGCTCGAGTGGCTGTGCGGCGCGGTAGAGGGAAGCCTGCAGGCGTTCGCGAAGGAAGCGGTCGACCCGGAGCTCGGCGAGCGTGGAACGGTCATGCATGGTGAGGTGTGGCCTTTCGAGATCGATGAGGGGTCGGGAAGACGTCGCCGGCTCAGCCCTTGACCGAACCGGCCAGAGCGAAGGCGCCGCCGGAGAGTCGTTGGACGAGGACGTAGAGGATGACCATCGGGGTCGCATACAGGACCGAGTAGGCAGCGAGCTGCCCGTAGGCGATCGATCCGTACTGACCGAAGAAGTTGAAGATCGATACGGCCGCGGGGAACTTGTCGGCCGAGAAGAGGAGGACGAAGGGGACGAAGAAGTTCCCCCACGCCATCGTGAACACGAAGATGAACACGACTCCGAGGCCCGGGCGCATGAGAGGGAGGACCACGCGCCGGAGCGCCGTCATGGAGCTCGCGCCGTCGACCCAAGCCGCCTCCTCGAGGGAGATCGGCACCGAGTCCATGAAGTTCTTCAGCATCCAGATCGCCATCGGCAGCGAGGTCGCGGCCATGAAGAGGATGACGCCCCACACCGAGTCGAGCAGTTTGAGGCTCACGAACAGCGCGTAGACGGGCACCATCATCGCGGTGATCGGAAGACCCGTGCCGAACAGGATCGCGTACATGAACGACCGCTGGAACCGCATGCGGTAGCGGGAGAGCGGATAGGCGGCCAGGACGCCGGCGACGACGGTGATCACCGCCGTGCCGACGGAGATCGCGATGGAGTTCAGCAGCGGCTGCCAGGTGAGCTCCCACGTCATCACCTGGCGGTAGTTGTCCAGCGTCCAGGTCTCGGGGAGGGTCATCGACACCGTGGCATTGCCGTTGAAGGAAGCGAACCCGATCCACAGGAGGGGAACGAGGAAGAGGACGCCGATCGCGGCGAGGATCACCGAGGCGATCACGGTCTGGGTCCGTCGACGGGGTGCGGCGACGCTGACGGCACGGGTGCGACGGGCCATGTCAGTCCACCTCCGGCTTGAGGATCTTGATGTACACGATCGAGAACACTGCCCCGATCAGGAGCGTCACGGTGGCGATCGCGGTGCCGTACCCCACCTGAGCGAACTTGAACGCCTCTTGGAAGGCGAGGACCGGGAGAGTCGAGGACTGCGTGCCGGGGCCGCCGCCGGTCATCACCCAGATGAGGGTGAACACCCCGAGCGTCTGCAGGGTCGTCAGCAGCAGGTTGGTGGAGATCGACCGGCGGATGACCGGAAGGGTCACCCGGGTGAACCGCTGCCACGCGCCTGCGCCGTCGATCGTCGCGGCTTCGGTCAGCTCTGGTGGCACCTCGGACAGCGCGGCGTTGTAGACCATCATCGAGAACGCCGTGCCGCGCCAGATGTTCGCCACGATCACTGACAGCAGCGGGAAGTAGTACAGCCAGCTGGTGCCCTCCAGGCCGACCCAGCCGAGGACGGCGTTGAGGGTGCCGTCCTTCGAGAAGAAGGCGTAGAGGGCGAAGGCGGCCACGATCTCGGGCAGGACCCAGGCCAGCACGACGAGGCCTCCCACGAGCGAGCGGAGTGGCTTCACGGCGCTGCGCAGCAACACCGCGAGGAGCATCCCCAGGACGTTCTGACCGATGACGGCAGAGGCGAGGATGAACACGACCGTCAGCCCGAGCGAGCTCCAGAACTCCGGTGAGGCGAACAGCTGCGCGTAGTTGTCGAGGCCCACGAACTGCGGGTTCGCCGCACGCGGTCCCGTCATCGCGCGATCGGTCAGAGACCCGTAGAGGGAGTAGACGATCGGTCCGAGCATGAACGCGGCCAGCAGCAGCACCGCGGGCAGGAGCGGGAGCACGCGACCGAGCGTGCGTCGGGAGGTCGAGGAGCGGTGGCCGGAGCGTGGCCGGGGAGCAGAGCCCCGGCCACGCTCGATCGGGCCGCGGGAGGCGACGGCGGTCATGGAGCGATCAGCCCGCCTGGGTGTTCTCTTCGCCGACGATCCCGATCAGTGCCGAATCGTACTGCGCCTGAGCATCGGCGGGGGAGGCCTGCCCGGTGAACACGCTCTCCGTGGCGACGGGGATGTTCGCGGAGATCTGCGAGTAGTCCGGAGTCGCGGGGCGGAAGTGCGTGTACGGCACGAGCGAGGAGAAGAACTCGAACGACGGGTTGAAGTCGAGGTACTCCTTGCTCTCGGCGACGTCGGACCGCACCGCGATCTGCCCGGCCTCCTGGTGATACATCAGCGCGTTCTCAGGGGTGAGGGCCTGCGCGATGAAGTCGAACGCGGCCTGGGGATCGGAGGCGTTGGCGCCCATCGCGAGCGTCCAGCCGCCCGACATCGACGTGAACCCGCCGGCGTTCTGGGTCGGCATCGCGGCGAAGCCCATCGTCTCCTGCCACTGCGGCCATTCGTTGTCGCCCGAGATCCAGTTGCTGGGGAGCCAGGAGCCGTCCAGTGCGATCGCGAGCTTGCCCTGCGGGAGGAGCTCGGTGCTCACCTTCGATCCCCATCCGGCGTCCAGCGCCTCGGCGGGGTCGGGGCCGAGCTTCTCCTGCGCGATCGTCTGGTAGAGGCCGAGCGCGTCGGCGAACCCCTTCGAGCCCGTCACCCACTTGTTGGTCGAGGTGTCCATGAGCTCATCGCCGGTGCCGTAGAGCAGCATCTCGAAGCCCTGCATCGAGGTGGCCTCCCCGAGCGCGCGGGAGGCGTAGATGTTGAGCGGGATGACGTCGGGGTCGGCGGCCTTGATCGTGCGCGCGGCGTCGAGGATGTCGTTCCAGCTCGTCGGCGCCCAGTCGGTCGGGAGGCCGGCGGCCTCGAAGATGTCCTTGTTGAAGTACAGACCGCGTGTGTCCGTTCCGAGCGAGATGCCGTAGGTCTTCCCGTCGTCGCCGAGGCCCGCCTGCTTGGCTCCGTCGTCGTAGAGGCTCCAGCCGTCCCAGTCCCCGAGGTAGTCGTCGAGCGGCTGGAGGTACCCGGCGGCCGCATCCGATCGGATCTGGAAGGTGTCTTCGTAGATCACGTCGGGGGCGGTGTCGGGCGACCCGTTCATGAGGGCGAGCTTGGTGAAGTACTGGTCCTGCTCCGCCTCGATCGGCACGAGCTCGACAGTCTTGCCGTCATGGGCCGCCTCGTACTCCTCCTTCGCCTTCTTCATGAGCTCGTCCATCGCGGTGAACGATGCGGTCTTCTGGTACGCGACACGGATGGTGTCGTCCTTCGCTCCGCCGCCGCCGGTGTCGGCGCAGCCCGCGAGACCCACGGTGAGGGAGGCCGCGCCGATGAGGGCGAGAGTCGTCATCGATCTCTTCATTCCAAGCTCCTTTGCTGTCGTCCGCGCGGTGCGCTGCGCGTCGGTCTTTTTCTAAACCAAATGGATTAAAAGATCAAGAGTCGTCGCGCAACCGTGACCTGCGATCGGGGCCGCCGGCTCAGCTCGGGGTGATCATGAGGCCCGCGGGCCGGGCGGTGAAGGCGCCGTCCAGCACGAGGCACGCCGCGCCCAAGGCGGCGACGTCGGTGCTCAGCCGCGTGCCGTAGAGCGAGATCCCGCGCGTCGTCGTGATCTCGTGGCTGCGGGCGAGAGCCTCCCGCAGAGCAGGCTCGACAGCCGGGGCGATACGGTTCCAGATCGGCCCGCCGATCACGACGACGTCCGCATCGAGCAGGTTGTTGAGGACCACCAGCCCACGGGCGAGCGCCGTCGCGGTCCGCTCGAACACTCTCGCGGCGACAGCGTCGCCCTCGGTCGCCGCCTGAGCCAGGCGGCCGAGCATGGCCCGCGACTCCGACGGCGGACGATCGGCGCTGTCTCCCGCAGCATCGGCGACCAGACGCTCAGGCGCGAGGGCGACCCCGAGGCAACCGCGCTGGCCGCACTGGCAGAGGGGGCCTTCGGGCTCGACGACGATGTGCGCCACATCGCCGGCGTTGCCGGTGCGGCCTCGGACGGGTGTCGCGTCGGTGGCGAGTCCCACACCGACACCGGCTCCGAAGTAGAAGAAGATCGCTTCGGTCAGACGCTGCTCGGTGTCGACCCACAGCTCACCCACCATGGCCGCCACGACGTCCTTCTCCACCATCACCGGGAGTCCCGTCGCTCTCCTCAGCTCGTCGCGCAGCGGCACGTGGTGCCAGGCGGGGAGGAGCGGCGGCTGCAGCAGCATGCCACGGTCGAGATCGATCGGTCCCGGGGCGGCGACACCGATGCCGAGGACGCGATCGCGGTGGATGCCGGCGCGGTCCAGCAGGGCGTTTGCACGCTCGGCGAGGTCGGGGAGAAGCCGCGCCGCGTCCGGGGCGGAGCGCGGCGCATGCTCGGCGTGGTCCACCACGGCGCCGTTCATGTCGGCCAGGACGAAGGTGTCCACCGCCGGGTCGAGGTGGATGCCGAGCGCGTACCGCGCCTGGGGGTTCAGCTGCAGTGGCGTGCGGGGCTTCCCCTTGCCCGCGATGATCGGAGCTCCCTCGACGATCATGCCCTCGTCCACCAGCTTGCGGGCGACGTTGCTCAGCGTCTGCGCCGACAGCCCGGTCCGCTCGGCGAGCTCGATCCGGCTCACTCCCGCGGGGGACCGGCGGATCAAGTCCAGCACGAGGGTCTGGTTGTAGGTGCCGACGGCCGGCAGGTTGGAACCGCGTCTCATGGTGATCTGAACGTACGCCACTTTCGCCGGCGATCATCGGCAGACGCCCGTGAACGACGAAGGCCGCCCGGCGAACCGGGCGGCCTTCGTCGTGACGACGCGGCGGTGTCAGTTGTTGCCGCGGAGGATCGCGATGATGCGGAGGATCTCGATGTAGAGCCAGACGACGGTCACCATGATGCCGAAGCCGCCGAGCCAGCCGAGCTCACGCGGAGCGCCGTTGCGGACGCCGCGCTGGATCATGTCGAAGTCCTGCACCAGCGAGTACGACGCGAGCAGCACGACCAGCACGCCGATGATGAGACCGAGCGGGATCTCGATACCCATGATCGAGATCGACTGGCTGTACAGGCCGAAGGTGCCCTGCGTGACGCCGGTCCACATGAGCACGAGGTTCACGAGGCCGAACACCATGTAGCCGAGGATCGCGACGAGGAAGATCTTGTTGGCGCGGGCGGAGGCGCGCACCTTGCCGCTCGCGAACAGAGCCAGCACCACGCCGACGACGGCGAACGTCGCGATGGCCGCCTGGATGACGATGCCCGGCCACAGCAGCTCGAAGTAGGCGGAGATGCCGCCGACGAACAGACCCTCGAAGGCCGCATAGGCGAAGATCAATGCGGGGCGGACCTTCTTGCGCGACGTGAAGGAGATCACCATCGCGAGGACGAACCCGCCGAGCATGCCCACGATCCACGGGACGATCGTGGGAACGGGGTTGGCGGCGGTGACCGGCGCCATCGTCCACATCCAGCCGACGACGGCGGTGACCAGGAGGACGGCGAACAGTCCGAGCGTCTTGGCGACGGTGTCCTCGACGGTCATGCGGCCCGTGTTGACCGAGCCGGCCGGCGGCGCCGCGAAGGCTCCTTCGAGCTGGGCGTTGACGGCCGCGTCGGTCGCCTGGTGGGTCGCCGTCGCATACGCGGTCTGAGCGCCGGCCTGCGAGGCGGCGGGCGGGGGCGTGAGGCCGGGGCGCTCCTCCTGGAACGCCGGGTTGTTGAATGCGAAGTTGCCGGAGGCCATGGTCTCTCTCACTCCAAATCGGGGGACAGCGCGGTGCTGCGGATTCCAGCGTATCGGAAGGGGTATTCCGGGTGACCGCTCGAGGCTGAGAGTGCTCCCAGAAGGCGGCTCGCCGCACGGCCGTTAGCCTGACACCATGACGCGCCCCCGCCCCCTCGTCATCGGTCATCGCGGATCACCCGGGTACCGTCCCGAGCACACGCGGTCCTCGTACGAGCTCGCCCTCGCCCACGGGGCGGACGCGGTCGAACCCGACGTCGTCTTCTCTCGCGACGGTGTCGCCGTCGTCCGTCACGAGAACGAGATCGGGTCCACGACCGACGTCGCCGACCGTCCCGAGTTCGCCGGACGTCGCACGACAAAGATCGTGGACGGCGTGGCGCAGACCGGATGGTTCACGGAGGATTTCACCTGGGAGGAGCTGTCGACGCTGCGGTGCCGCGAGCGGCTGCCGCAGCTGCGCCCGGAGAGCGCGACGCACGACGGAGAGGAGCCCATGCTCCGGCTGCGCGATGTGCTGGACCTCGCCGCGCGGGGCGTTGCGGGGCGCGACGTCGGCGTCGTGCTGGAGATCAAGCATGCGACCGTGTTCGCCGAGCTGGGGTTCGACGTCGCCGCCCTCCTCTCGACCGAGCTGCGCAGCGCCGGGTGGGGCTCGGGGGAGCGCACGCTGTTCATCGAGTCGTTCGAGCCCACCATCCTCACTCAGCTGCGCGCCGAGGGCGTCGAGGCCTCCTTCGTCTTCCTCCTCGAAGCGGAGGGGAGTCCGTTCGACCTCGTGCGCGCCGAGGGGGCGAATGCTCCCACCTACCGGCAGCTCGCCTCGACGGGACTGGCTTCCTTGGCCGAGCGCGTCGACGGGATCAGTGTCGACAAGCTCATGCTCCTTGCCCCCGAGTCGGGGGACGGCCGTGACCTCGTGCGTGCGGCTCACGACCTCGGCCTCCTCGTCTTCACCTGGACGTGTCGCCCCGAGAACGCGTTCCTGGAGCCTCGCCACCGGATCGGGGACGAGGCGGCGCGCTTCGGGGACTACGAGGCGGAGTGGCGCGAGCTGGCCGCCACCGGGGTGGACGGCGTCTTTGTCGACCACGTCGATCTCGGTCGACGCCTGTTCGTCTGACGCGCCGGCCGATCCCCACGTATGAGAGTCCTCTCATACGTGTTCCGCGCGCATGCGGCAGATGCATAGCCTCCTCTCAGCCCCCGCTCACCCAGTGCGGGCCTCAACCCCTGCACGAAAGGCGGTTACACCTTGCAACGACGCACTCTGGCGGCAGTCGGCGCGATCGCGCTCCTGCTTCCCTCGACCGCGGCCGTGGCCGCAACAGACGACGATCCCTCGTCGCAGTTCGCTGAAGCCCCCTCCTCCGGCGGCCTCGACTCGTCCTTCTCTGCGTCCTCGATCGGTGCAGACGGGCGGGTCACCGTCATCATCGAGATGACCGGCGACCCCGTCGCCGTCGTCCAGGCGGAGAAGGGCCGCGACCTGAGCTCGAGCGAGCGGTCGGCGGTCAAGGGCAAGCTGAAGAAGGCGCAGGACTCCATCCGAGGCTCGATCACGAGCAAGGGCGGCAAGATCCAGGCGCAGATGCAGTCCGCCTACAACGGCATCCAGGCGACGGTCCCCGCCGCCCAGCTCGATGCGGTGGCGGATCTTCCCGGTGTCGTGGCCGTCCACCCCGTGCGGACGTACGAGCTCGACAACTCCGTCTCGGTCCCGTATCTCGGCGTGCCGCAGGTGTGGGAGAACACCGGGTTCACGGGCGAGAACGTCAAGGTGGCCATCATCGACACCGGTATCGACTACACCCACGCCGGCTTCGGCGGACCGGGGACGGTCGCCGCGTACGAGGCGGCGGTCGCCGTCTCCGACCAGCCCGCCGACCCGGCCCTGTTCGGGCCGAACGCGCCGCGGGTGAAGGGCGGTATCGACCTCGTCGGCGACGACTACAACGCCGACCCCTCGAGCGCGGACTATCAGCCCGTTCCGCATCCCGATGCGAACCCGCTGGACTGCCAGGGGCACGGATCCCACGTCGCGGGCACGGCCGCCGGCTCGGGCGTCCTCGCCGACGGGTCCGGCTACACCGGCCCGTACGACTCGACCACGCCGTCGCAGCAGTTCCGCGTGGGACCGGGCGTCGCCCCGCAGGCGGACCTCTACGCCGTGCGCGTCTTCGGCTGCGGCGGATCGACCGACGTCGTGGTGCCGGCGATCGACTGGGCCGTCGCAAACGGGATGGACGTCATCAACATGTCCCTCGGCTCGTCTTTCGGGCGCGGTGACGACCCGGACGCCGTGGCCGCCAGCAACGCCGTCGGCGCGGGCGTCGTGGTCGTCGCGTCGGCCGGAAACGCCGGTCACAACCCGTACCTCACCGGTTCCCCCGGAACCGGTGACGGGGTGATCGCCGTCTCCGCGGTCGACAGCGCCGTGAGCTTCCCCGGCACCGTCATCACGATGGGGGCCAACGACGTGGAGGCGATCAACGCCAACGGTGCCTCGCTCGACGGCATCGGGCCGATGTCGGTCGTCCGGGTCACCGACGATCCCGCTACGGCGGAGAACGAGGCGATCGGCTGCTCCGTGGACGCCTTCACGAAAGCCGGGATCGTTCCCGGCGGCGACCAGCTCGCCGTCGTGCAGCGCGGCGATTGCGCCCGCGTCGCCAAGGCGATCTACGGCCAGGAGGCCGGTGCCTCCGCCGTGGTGATGGTCAACTCCACCGACGACCTCCCGCCGTACGAGGGGCTCATCACCTCGAACCCCGACACGGGAGAGGATGTCCTGGTCACGATCCCGTTCTTCGGGGTCCGCTCCTCCGACGGCGACGCCTTCGTCGGCACGGCCACCTCCTTCGCCCCAGTCACCCTCGCCAACCCGGCGGGACGCGGTTACGGCGACTTCACCTCGGCAGGACCCCGGTCGGGCGACAGCGCGATCAGCCCCGATGTGGCAGCGCCTGGCGTGTCGATCTCCTCTGTCGCGGTCGGATCCGGAAACGGTGCCGGCATCCTCTCGGGCACCTCCATGGCCGCGCCTCACGTGGCCGGTGTCGCCGCCCTCACGGTGCAGTCGCACCCGTCGTGGACGGCGCCGCAGATCTCCGCGGCGATCGTCTCGACCGCTGACCCCGACAAGGTCGCCGGTCAGCGTCTGACGATCGGCGGTGTGGGACTGGTCGACACGGCGCAGGCCGTGGCGACGCAGGTCACCGCCACCGGCGACGCCTTCCGCACCGAGAGCGGCTGGGCGCGCGAGTCGGCGCTGAGCTTCGGCTTCCAGGAGTCGGCGCTCGGCTTCGGCGGGGTCAAGACCGTCACCGTCACCAACCACGGCAAGAAGTCGGTCACCTTCACGGTGAAGGCGACGCCGAGTGCGGAATCGCGCAAGGCCGTCGTCAAGCTCAGCCACAAGAAGATCACGGTCCGCGGGGGCGGGAGCGCCAAGCTCGTGGTCGGCGTGGCCGCCTCGGCGAAGGACGTGCCGACGTCGGTCGTCAGCGGAGACCAGTACGGCTTCTACGAGATCTCCGGCGATGTCGTCCTCACCTCCTCCGACGCCACGCTGCGGGTCCCGTACCTGCTCGTGCCGCGCTCGAACAGCAAGGTGAGTGCGCACACGTCCGCACTCTTCTCGAAGAAGGCCAAGATCACCGACGGCACGAAGAAGATCACGCTGCGCAACACGCTCGGCGCGCTCGACGCCGGTGCCGACGTCTACACGTGGGGCCTGTCCGACAAGAAGGACGCGACGAAGGCGCTTCCCGACACCGGGTATGACCTGCGTGCCGCCGGCGTGCAGTCGTTCGCCGACGCGGGCGATCATCTCCTGGTGTTCGCCGTGAACACGCACAAGCGGTGGTCCAACGCGGCCAACAACGAGTTCGACGTGCTCCTCGACGTCGATCGCGATGGCACGCCGGACTGGATCGTGTTCTCGTACGACTCCGGAGCGGTGCGCAACAGCGACATCAACGGAGTCACGGAGGTCTTCGCACAGGAGATCGCGACCGGAAAGCTGATCGCGACGGGCTTCCTCGCGCAGGCCCCCACCGACAGCAGCACGATCCTGCTCCCGGTATGGGCGAGCGACGTCTCCGTGGACGGAGCGTTCGACTACACCGTGCAGTCGTTCAGCATCACCTCGGACGGCGAGGATGCGTTCTCGTCGACGGCGACCTACGACCCGGCCGCTCCCGCGGTCAGCAACGGTCAGGCGGTCACCGTCCCGAAGCGCGGAAGTGCGAACGTCTCCGTCGAGATCGATGCGGACGCGTATGCGACCCAGAAGCCCCTCGGCTCCATGGTGGTCGTCTACGACAACAAGTCGGGTGCCAGCGAGGCTCTCCTCGTCCCGATGAAGTAGGCCGATCCAGGGGAGGGGCGGTGCGCGAGCATCGCCCCTCTTCTGCGGGCGCCGTCGATGGCGCTTCCCCCGGGACGTGTGCTCAGCGCGTGCAGAGGCGAGGCGCGTCGCCGTCGCCGAAGCGGTAGTCGTAGGTGTCGCCGGCTGCCCTCACGACCACGCGCATCCCCTCGACCCGCGCCTGGGTGTAGGACTGCCCGGGGCTCGGGCACCCCAGGGAACCGTCGTTGAAGGTGAGCCGCTCGGCGGACACCAGCTCCGGCTCCTCGGTGACGCCGCGCGCGGTGAGGTCCGCGCGGATCGCGGCCCATCGCGCCGACGGGACCTCCGTGGCCGACCCCGACGGCCCGACGGGGCCCGGCGTCGTCGTCTGGAAGGACGGCCGGGGAGAGGGGCTGCTCGGCGTCGCGTTCATGGGACCTCCCGGGCTGCAGGCGGCGAGAACCAGGCACAGGGCACCGACACCGACCACCGTGCCGATCGTGCGCATGACTCCTCCTCGATCCTTGCCAGGCTACGCCGCCTGGCGGGGAATCGGTGAGGGGTGGATGGATCAGCGCACGAGGGCCTCTCCGGCGCGGATCGCCACGGACACCCGGTTCTGAGGCGGAGGGAAGACGCACACGTAGTGGTCCGAGAAGGCGCACGGCGGGAGGTAGGCGCGGTGGAAGTCCACCTCCACGCGGCCGTCGGCGTCGGGGGCGGGGAGCTGGAGAAAGCGGAACCGGTAGCTCTCGGTCCCGCTCGTCCGGTCGGAGAAGGCGAGGAAGAGCGTGCCGTCCGCGCGCACCTGCGCCGCGAGGCAGAGGCGGACACCGTCGATGTCGAGCTCCACCTCCGCTCCGTAGACCGACGTCCCCACGTGGCCGTCGACCGCCTGCGTCGACCGCGTGTGGTCGGCGAGACGGACCGTTGCTGCGATCGTGTCTCCGGGGGTGTACGGGAACCGATCGATCCGCGAGATTCCCCGGTCTGTCGCCGCCGCGGGATCGAACACGCGGAGGGCCGTCATGCCGTCGCGCGCGAAGCCGCGGAGCAGCACCTGTCCCTCGCGGTGCTCGTCGCCGACGGGAAGGAGCACGCGGCCGCTCGGCAGATCGCCGACGGCGCGTCCCGCGTCGGCATGCCAGACGCCTGGCGTGTCGGGAAACTCCCGGGGGGCGTCGTCGAGCCAGTGCGTCGCGCGAAGCGACGCGATGCCGTCGCGCCCCCAGACGAGACGATCCCTCGCCGACACCCAGGCGCCGTGCGCGGTAGCCGCGTCGCGGGCCTTCTCCTGCGGTGGGGACGCTTCCATGTCGTCGCTGACCTCTCTCCTCATCGATCTCGGCTGCTCACGTCGATCCTCCCTGTCCGCGGCGGGCATCCGGATTCTCCTGGCATCGATCGCGGTGCATCCAGGACGTTCTGTGAAGCCGCGCGACAGATCGATACATTCTGTTACACCATCGAAATGCGGGGATCAATAGCATGCCCCTATGGATGAATCGGGAGCGATCGATGTCGACGCACTGACACGCGCCCTCGACGTCCATTCCCTCCGGATCCTCGTCGCCATCGATCAGACCGGGTCGATCAGTGCCGCGGCGCGTTCCCTCGGATACACCCAGCCGACCATCACTCAGCACGTGCAGCGTCTGGAGGCGAGACTGGGAGCCAGCCTCGTCGCCCGCACGGCGCGCGCGGCGCGCCTCACCCCGATCGGTGCGCTGCTGGCCGCCCACGCGCCGCGCATCGACGCCAGCCTCACGGCCGCCGCGACCGAACTCGCTCGTCTGCTCGGCCGCCGCGCCGATGCGGCGCGTTTCGCCGCCCCGGCCGAAGCCATCGGCCCCATGCTCGCCCCCGCTCTGGGCCGGCTGGCCGACGCGGGAGCGCAGATCGAGGTCGGCATCACCGAGGCGGCCGACGCGGCGGACGCGCTCGCGATGATCCGGGACGGCCGTGCGGACATCGCCCTCGTCTCGGCAGTCGGCGAGAGAGCCCGTCGCAGCACCGCGGCGAGGGCGGCGGGCCTGCGTTCGACGTTCCTGTTCGCCGAGGAGATCCTCGCGCTGACGACGCTCGACGCCCACGCCGAGGCCTCGCGCGTGGACCCGTCGCTCCTTGCCGCCCACCCGTGGATCGCCGGCCGCGGCACGGCGACGGATCCCATCGCCGAGATGCTCGGTCGCGGCGCCGACGCCCGGGATCTGGCGGTGTCGCTCCCTGACGCGGCGATCGCACTCGTGGCGCAGGGAGTGGGGACGGCGTTCCTCCCCGAGGGCGCGCTGGCCGGTGTGGACCTTCCCGAGCGCGTTCGCACACTCGGCCTCCTTCCCGCCGTCACGCGTCGCACGTCCGCCGTCACCCTGGTCGAGGCGGCCTCGATCCCGGCCGTGGCAGAGGCGCTGCGTGCCCTGGCCACCCATCGGCTTCCCACGACCGGGGTCGACGCCGTCGTCGATGCGCGCCGTCGCTCCGCCGGACACCGAGCCCGATTCGTGTCGTACCCCGCACCGCACCGCACCGAACTCTCACCCACCCTCGCAGAGGAGCACCCCGACATGTCCCTGACCACCACTCGACTCGCGCACGCCGGAGCCGCCGCCGCGGCGTCCGTGCTGCTGCTGACCGCCTGCGCCACGGGTGCCCCGGCACCCACCGCGACCGTCGGTGCCGACACCGGCGCCGAGATCGACAGCGTCACCGTCGCTCTGCCCGGCTCGCTCTCGAGCCTCTATGTCGGACAGGAGGCGGGAATCCTCAACTACTACATCGCCTCGATCGTGCAAGAGGGGCTCGTCTCGATCGACGCGCAGGGCCGCGTGCAGCCGGGCTTGGCGGAGTCGTGGACGCAGACCGACGACGTCACCTATGTCTACGAGCTGCGTCCTGACGCCGAGTTCCAGGACGGCACACCCGTGACCGCCGACGATGTCGTGTTCAGCCTCGAGGAGGCCCGCGACGAGAAGGCCTCTCCCGGCCTCACCTACTACCTGACCAACGTCGACACGATCGAGAAGACCGACGACGCCGAGGTCACCATCACCCTGAAGGACCCCGACCCCGCCTTCGCCGCCAACATGAGCA
Source organism: Microbacterium sp. TNHR37B (assembly GCF_001620065.1). GTDB lineage: Bacteria > Actinomycetota > Actinomycetes > Actinomycetales > Microbacteriaceae > Microbacterium. Next base: position 384,542 of record NZ_LQGV01000003.1, on the reverse strand, counting down.
CGGGCGGGGCGGCCTTCATCACCTCCCGCGCGTTCTGGGAGGCGAACGACGGCAAGGTCGGCACCTCGAAGTCGCTCCTGCTCGGCACCGGGCCGTACCGGGTGACCGAGTTCGTCCCCGATTCCCACGTGACGATGGAACGCGTCGACACCTGGTGGGGGGAGCTTCCCAAAGTGAAGGAGATCAAGGTCACCTTCGTCCCGGACGAATCGACCCGCTTGCTGGCCGCCCAGGCCGGCGACATCGACGTCGCCTTCAACGTCCCGCTCGCGCAGTCGTCGCAGTGGGAGAAGCTCGACTCGATGCGTGTCGACTACATCAACGACCTCTCCTACGTGGGCCTCTACTTCAACACGAGCGTCGCGCCCTTCGACGACCCCAAGGTTCGGGAGGCGATCGCCCACGCGGTGGACCGCGATGCGTACGTGAAGTCGTTGCTGCGCGGCCACGGCGAGGCGGCGACCGCCATCATGACGCCGGAGTCCCTGGGCAAGGCCTACGACGCACAGGCGGCTCGCGACAAGCTCGCCGCGATCCCGCAGTGGGACTTCGATCTCGACGCGGCAAAGGCGGCACTGGCTGCGTCCACGCAGCCCGACGGTTTCGAAGCCGAGATCCTGACCCCCAACACGGGGCCGCAGATCGGATCGGCCGCCCAGGCCCTCTCGCAGAGCCTCGCCGACATCGGGATCACCCTCAAGGTTCGCGAGGTCCCGATCGAGGAGTGGCTGGCCAGCCTCGACGCCTCGGGCGATCACGGCATCAACGTCATGTGGTACTTCTCCACGCTCGGGGATCCCGCCGAGGTGCCCAGCTACCTGCTGGGCGCGGGCAACCCTGCCGCCTACGACAACCCCGCCGTCACCGACCTGCTGACCAAGGCCGGAGCGACCTCCGACCCCGCCGAGCGGGTGGACGTGCTGATCCAGGCCGAGACGCTGCAGGCGAAGGACGTCATCAACGTCCCGTTGTGGTGGGGGCAGTCGGCGACGGCGTTCGCGAAGGACCTCGGGATCAAGGACTACAGCTCCTTCGCCTTCATCTCGTCGTGGCCGACGCAGCTGTACCGCGCGGCAGAGTGACGACCGGCTCGTGACTTCGGCCTCGATCTTCCGGGCACGCGCGGCGCGGGCACGTCCTCTCGGACGCCTGCTCGTGGTGCGCGTGCTCGGCACCGCGGGGGTGCTGCTGGCGCTGTCGATCGTGATCTTCTCGCTCATGTATCTGGCCCCCGGCGACATCGTGAAGAACCTGCTCGGCAACCGCCCGGTGACCCCGGAGGCGGTGGCCGCCGTCCGTGCGCAGTACCACCTCGACGACCCGGTCGTGATCCAGTACCTGCGCTGGCTCGGGGGGTTCGTCACGGGAGACCTGGGCACCTCGATCCGGCTGCAGCTTCCGGTGGCCGATGCCATCTCGTCTCGCCTGGGCATCACGCTTTCTCTCTGCGGACTGGCCTTCGTGTGCGCTCTCGCTGTCGCGATTCCCCTGGGAGTGCGCAGCGCCGTGCGCCCGGGCGGCGCCGTGGACCGCGTGGCGAACGTGTTCGCCATCGTGGGACTGAGCGCGCCGACGTTCGCGATCGGCCTGCTGCTGCTCTACGCCTTCGCCTACTACCTGCCGGTCTTCCCCGTGTACGGGGCGGGCGACGGGGGCTTCGACACGCTCCGGCATCTCGTGCTGCCGGCGATCACCCTCGCCCTCGGCCTCGGGGCGATCGTCCTCAAGCTCACGCGCACCGCGATGCTGCGAGAACTCGCCTCGGACTACGTGACCTCCGCGCGCGCCCGCGGGCTGTCCGAGCGCACCGTGGAACGTATCGCGCTGCGCAACGCCGCCATCCCGATCGTGACGGGAGCGAGTCTCGTGCTCACCTTCCTCGTCGGCGGCACGGTGCTCGCAGAGACGACCTACGCCCTCCCGGGACTCGGCACGCTCCTCCAGGACTCGGTCCTCTTCAAGGACATCGCCGTCGTCCAGTCCCTCACGCTCCTGGTCGCCGTCGTGATCGCCGTGATCGCGCTCCTGGCCGACCTCGCCTATCTCGTGCTCGACCCGCGGGTACGCACCGCCCGGAGGCCGTCATGACCGCCGCCATCGAACTGCTCTCCACCCCCACCCGCCGCCGAGCGCCCTGGGCGATCGTCGTCGTGGTCGCCTTCCTTGTCGTCGTGGCGATCACCGTGGCGGTGGGCGGTCTCCTCTACCCCGATGCCATGCGGCAGGACATCCTCGCGAGCCTCCTGCCGGCGGGAAGCGACGGGCATCCCCTGGGCACCGACGAGCTCGGACGAGACGTCTGGGCGATGACGGTCGCCGGAGCGGCGTCGTCGATCGTCGGACCGGTGTGCGTCGCCCTCGGATCCATGCTCTTCGGCATCGTGCTGGGCACCCTCGCCGGCTACGAGCACGGGTGGCTGGACTTCCTCATCGGTCGCTGGACCGATCTGCTCCTGGCGCTGCCGGTCCTTCTCGCGGCGATCGTCGTCTCGGGGGTGCTGGGAGGCGGCTACGGCGTCACGGTCGCGTTGCTGATCGTCCTGTTCTCCCCCTCGGACATCCGCATCGTGCGCGCGGGGGTCTTGGAGCAAGCGGCGCGGCCCTACATCGAGGCGGCGCAGATGCTGTCGCTGTCGCGGTGGCGCGTGATGTTCCGTCACATCCTCCCGAACGTCTCGACCCTGATCATCACGAACGTCATGCTCAACACGGCCTTCGCTCTGGTGGCGTTCTCGTCGCTGTCGTTCCTCGGAGTGGGGGTGGCGCCCGGCACCGCCGATTGGGGGCGGCAGCTCACCGACAACCGCGCGATCATGTTCGACAATCCGGCCGCCGTCATCCTCCCCGCCGTGCTGATCATCCTCGTGGCCTGCGCGGTCAATGTATTCGGCGACTGGCTCGGCGAACGCCTCTCACGGACGGGAGCGGCCGCATGAACGGGGTGCGCATCGAGGAGCTGTCGGTCGTGGGGCCGGCGGGACAGGTGGTGGCACCGTTCGGCGCGGATGTGGCACCCGGGCAGATGCTGGCCCTCATCGGTGAGTCGGGATCGGGAAAGACGCTCTCGGCGAAGAGTCTCGTGGGTCTGCTTCCGCGCGGGTTCCGCGCCCGCGGCCGGCTGAGCATCGGGGAGCGCGCGATCGATCTGTCGACGCGCCCCGACCAGTGGCGCGGAATCCGGGGGCGGATGGTGGCGCTGCTGCTGCAGGACCCGTTCACGAGCCTGTCGCCCGTCCACCGATGTGGGGATCAGATCGCCTGGACGCTCGAGGCCGCTCGCGGCACGCGGATGGACCGGACGGAGCGTCGCGATGCGGTCGTGCGGAGCCTCGCGGAGGTGAACCTCCCCGAACGCGTCCTCCGCGCCTACCCGCACCAGTTGTCGGGCGGGATGCGCCAGCGGGTCGCGATCGCGGCCGCCGTGGCCAGCGACCCCCAGCTGCTGATCGCGGACGAGCCCACGACGGCACTCGACGCGTCGAATCAGGGCGAAGTGCTCGATGCGCTGCGGTCGCTCCAGGACAGCCGGGGACTTCCGATCGTCCTGATCTCGCACGACCTCGGCGTCGTGCGCGGGCGTGCCGATGAGGTCCTCGTCATGAGGCACGGCGACATCGTGGAGCGCGGCCGCACCGCTTCCGTGCTCCGTGACCCCCAGCATCCCTACACGCGCGCGCTCGTGGCGGCCGACCCGGCTCTCGCTCCGACGCCGGAGCCTCCCGCTCGGGAGTCCCCACCGGCGGAGCCCGAAGTGCTGGTGAGCGTTCGCGGGGTAGACAAGTCCTTCGGCGAGCGGACGGTCCTCTCGAACGTGGACCTGGAGATCCCGACCGGGGTCATCGCCGGGATCGTGGGCGAGTCGGGCTCCGGGAAGTCGACGCTCGCCCGGTGCATCGCGGGACTGGAACGGGAGGACGGCGGGACGATCTCCTTCGCGGGCGCCCCGCTCGCGCCCGGCCGCCGGTCTCGCATGCCCGGGCAGATGCAGATCGTCTTCCAGGATCCGTACTCCTCGCTCAACCCGATGATGACGATCGGGGCGATCCTCCGCGAGGCGCTGCGTGCCGTTCCCGGGGCGACCGACACCGTCGCGGGGCTGCTGGAGACGGTGGGCCTGCCGGCCGAGTTCGCCACGCGGAGGCCTGCCGACCTCTCCGGCGGCCAGCGCCAGCGCGTGGCGATTGCGCGCGCGCTCGCTCCCCGTCCCCGGTTGCTCATCTGCGACGAGTCGGTGTCCGCCTTGGACGTCTCGGTCCAAGCGCAGATCCTTGCGCTCTTCCGGCGGCTGCGCGACGAGCGCGGCATCACCCTGCTGTTCATCTCCCATGACCTGGCGGTCGTGCGCACCCTCGCCGACACTGTCACCGTCATGTGGGAGGGGAAGGTCGTCGAGCACGGCGCCTGCGCCGATGTCCTCGGATCTCCCCGGCATCCTTTCACCCAGACCCTCGTCGCCGCTGCGCTCCTGGAGAGCACGGGCGCGCGGCATCACGACGGAGAGACCGCCTCATGACCCAGCTCGCCACCGATGTCCTCGTCCATGACGGGTGGGACACGATCCGCGCTCACGTGGAGGAGCTCGCCGAACGCGTGGGGGCGGAGCGAGCGCAGCGATGGAGCTCTCCCCGCGCGGCGTATCGCCCTGCGCTGGTCACCGTGACGGAGGGGGGCGAGATCGTCGCCGCGGCCCTGGAGACCGGGCGCCCGGCCACCGCGGGCACGACGGCGGTCGATCCGTGGTGGCGGGACGAGTCCGCCGGCGCCGCCCTCGTCCGCGCGTTGCGGGACCGCGCCCGCGGTCGGGGGGACATCGCCCTGAAGTGGAGCTCTCCGGAGGAGCTTCCCGGCTTCGCCGCGGAGGCGGGCTTCGTTCCCCTCCGGCGGCCCTACGGTGCCGTCGGCACGCAGTCGACACGCGGCGCGGTGCTCTGGCTGCGCCATCTTCCGCATGCCGAGCCCGGGTACTACGCGCAGACGACCCTGTTCACCTGTGGTGCGGTCGCCTCACTCATGGGCGCCGGACTGCGCGGCGTCGAGGGGTTCGCGGGCGACTCGCAGGACCGTGATGTCGAGCTCGGGTTCTGGCGACTCGCGAGCAACTACCCCGCCTGTGAGCCGTTCGGTCTCGCGGTGACGACGGCCGAGCATGTGGGCACCTCCGCGGTCGAGGTGAGCCTGGATCACGACGGGCCCGTGCTCGTGGAGAACTACACGGGATTCGAGCTCGACTTCCGGGCCGAACTGCAGGCGGAGTCGCGACGCCGCGCGGAAGAGCTGGGCATCGTCGTCACCGGCGATCGAGTGGGCGTCGAGGAGATCGCGCGTCGGGTCGCCGGCGGCGACCTCGCCCTTCTCCTCATCGACGAGGAGCCGATGCATGGCGAGCACGGACCGCACTGGGTGCTCGCTCACGCTTCCGACGGGGTCGACGTGGTGATCGTGGAAGACCCCTGGATCAACCGTGACACGGGCGAGACGTGGGTGGACACTCACGAGCTGCCGGTGCGCCTTGCCGACCTCGACCGGCTCGTCCGATGGTCGGACGAAGGTTACCGCGGAGTGATCTTCGTCGGCCGGGACGAGGCGGGCGCGCCGCGCTGAGGCCGACGACGGCGGGAGAGCTCAGTCCCAGTCGAGATAGTCCTCGATGACGGCGGCGGTCTCTCCGGCGTGCGTGGCGGCGAACAGGTGTCCGGCGCCGTCGATCGTCACGACGCTCACGAGTCCCGGAGCAGACTCCCGCAGCGCCTCGCCGTTGGCGGGCGGGGTGACCTCGTCGTCGCCCCCCTGGAGCACGAGGACGGGGATGTCGGGAGCGAGCTCCGCTTCGGCCGGCACGTCCGCCTCGACCGCGAGGAGCAGCACGCCGTTGACGCGATCGTGGTGTGCCCGAGCGACGGCGCGCGCGATCGTGCCGCCGAAAGCGTGTCCGCCTACCCAGGCGTCGGCGATCCCCAGGTGATCCATGACGTCGACCACGTCCTGGGCCGCCTCCAGGAGCGTCGTCCCTTCGTCGGCGCCGGAGTGACGGGAGCCCACGCGGACGATGCGGAAGTCCTCTTCGAGGATCACGTGGGCGAGGGTGCCCAGGTGCACGGGGTCGATGCCCTTGCCGGGGATGAGCACGAGAGCCGGGCCCGCGCCCTCGTCGACGTAGGGGATGGCCCGGCCGTCCGGCTCGAAGATGTGGCGGTCTGTGTCAGTCATGGATCCCTCTCGCGCGGTGCGTGTCCCGACTCACAAGCCTCGGTCATCGGGGGTGCGCGGGGCAAGTCGATGTCGGTGTGCTGACGACCTCAGACGCGATCCCGCGGGCCGCGCTCCGCGGTCCTCACCCGGTCGATCGTGCACCGGATGGCGGTCGGCACCCGCTTCTCGATCGCGGCGTGCAGGGCACCGGCTCCCCGCCACTGATCGAGGTCGATCACCAGGATGTGTCCTTCTCCCGCCATGAAGACCCAGGTGCGACGCTCCTCCGAGTACGTGGCCAAAGCCAGGTCGGTGACGGGCACCTCGAAGATCCCCTCATCGTCGATGATCGCGATGCGTTCGGCATCCACCATGACCTGAGCACCCCGGGCGCCACGGAATGTCCGGCCGGCGAAGATGTCGGTCGTGTCCTTCATTCCGTGGGCGAACAGCTCCCGCTTGGTCAGCGTCGCGAGGGCCGACGTGGGGCCTTCCGCGGGAGGGAGTCCGAGCGCGTGTGTCACCTGGTCGTCACTGTCCGCCTGGAGATCGTCGCCGAGGGTGATGAAGAGAGAGTCGAGCCCTCGGGCGATCACGTCTCTGACCGCCTCCGCCGTGACCGCGCACACGGCCGGAGGGGGCGAGACGTCGCCGTGAGCGCGGCGTCCTCGCAGGATGCTCGTGACGAGCCCGTCGAGGTCGGCGACCTGGGCCGCGGGGTTCTCGTCCTCCATGTTGTAGCGGAGGATGTGAGCGGCGACCGTATCGCTGCTCGGGCCCTGCGTCGCCAGAGCGCGCACGACGGTGGCCGCTTCCTTCGCGGCGTCGAGGGCGTTCTCGGGGCGAGGGTCCAGCGCGTAGCAGTCGAGGCGGTGCTCCCGGTCGAGGGCGGCCACGAACGGATCCACAGAGTAGACCAGGTGGCGCTCGGTGCGCAGCGTCTCGAACAGCGCGTCGTGCACGACGGCGCCGGCGATCACTCGCGCCGCGCGATCCTCGCCGCTGAGGACGAGGGAGAGCACCACGGGCGTCGTGCCGTTCACCACCCACATCCCGTTCCTCAGCACCCGGGGGGTGGGCCGGGAGGGAAGAGGTCGCGCCGCCGGCAGGGTGACCTCCAGTCCCTCTGGCACCGGACCCGTGAACGAGAGCGCGGCATTGCCCGCGTGCAGCCACGTCTCGGCGAAGACCAGCGCCTCTGCTCGGGTGAGCGATCGGTGTGCCGGCGAGCCGAAATCCAGCAGTCCGACCGACTGGTTCCCGAAACGGTCGATCAGGTGTCCTCGGCCGGGGCGCTCGTCGTCGTCGCCGAGTTCGATGCTGATGATGCGCTGCTGCTCGGCGACATCGGCGTCGGAGATCTCGACGAGTGTGGAGACGGCGCGTGACACCCGGCCCAGGAAGTCGGCGACGGCCGACGGCGGACCCTGTGCGAAGAAGCTGATGGTCTCGTCGCTCGTGGTGGCGTTGTGGACGACATCGACCCGTCCGACCCGCGCCATGACGAGGTGTTCCAGCAGGTGCGCCGTCCCGGCAGTGCGTGCGGTCTCATCCCGCAGGCCCACTCCGAAGGTGAGGGCCCCCTCGAACGTCGTGCGGACGTCGCGCGCGTAGGTCGGCAGTCCGGCGACCTCGCTGAACTCGACGGGGGGAGCAGCCATGAGGCTCATTCTCCAAGGCGACGGGTGCGCCCCGGGGTGCGACTCACCGGTCGCCTCCCGGGTGGGGCGGCTCATCACCTGCGGCCCGGGCGTCGCTCGTCTTTTCGCGCAGGAACGACACTTCCTGATGGAGCCGTGCACCTCCCAGCACGATCGCGACGAACCCCAGGACCGTCGTGACGATGCGCACCCACGGTGGAGCGCCGGGGAAGAGCGTGATCGGCAGGGCGAACAGGAAGGTCGCGCCGACGAAGCACCAGACCGCGATCATCGCCGGCGGGTCCGGCGGGGTGCCCTGCGGGTCGGGCGAACGGTTGTCGTGCGGAGGGTTCACGTGTTCTCCTCGCGATCTGTGTGTCCGTCCCCACGGTAGGACGCGGCGGCTCCCTGCGCCTCCCCCGGGCGGGGGATCTTGGGCGGCTCGTTCCGGAGGCGCTGAGCGATCTGGAGCGAGATCGGAAGGTGCCCGGCGGCAAGGATGACCCCCGCGGCCAGGATCCACGGGCTTCCCAGCCACCCCGCACACGCCGTCACCGCGAGGATCGGGAGGAGGGCGAGCGGTACCGGAACACCGGCCCATCGGCCGTAGAGCAGTTCCGGTTCGCGGCCTTTGGCCAGATACCGCACCCACAGTGCCGCGTAGGCGAGAAACAGCACCCCCGTCGTGCACCCGAGCACCGACTGCGCGGGGGTGAGCGGGCCGGTCGCCCCGCTCACCACCGGCAGCACGAGCGCCAGTGCCTGCCCGAGTCGCTCGGCCGCCGCGAGAGGCCAGGCGACGCGAAGCCGCGGAAGGGGGTGGCGCGGTGGCCACCATGCGAGCAGGAGAGAGGGTGCGAGCAGGGCCAGGCTGAACGCGAGTCCGTACGGAGAGAACTCCACGAGTCGCACGCTACCGCGGGCCCAGCGCCGGGGCGGCGGCCCCGGGCCGGAACATCTCGACGGCATCCGGCGGTACCCCGACTACTGTCGGGAGCATGCCGGATGCCGTCGAGTCGGGCGTCGTGCGCTTCTGCCGCGAGCGTCGGGAGGGAAAGCGCTGCACGCGTCCGCTCGGCCATGCGGGGCTCCATCGACACCGCGCGATCATGTGGAGCGGCGCGGGATCGGATCCCGCGCGCTGCCCCGGCTCGGGCCGTGAGGCCGAGCCGGCCGAGCCGCTCCCCGATGGATATCCCGAGGGCCGCGCGCTGTGCCCGGAGTGCCTCCGCTTCATCGCGCGTGATGCGACGGGTGCGTTGCTGGTCCATGACACATCCGACGCGACGGAGTCGGATGCCGAGGTGGCCCGGCGTCGGGCCTGGCTCAACGCGCACGGATGGTGAGCTCGCCGAGCTCCGTGGCGATCTACGTCGGCACGACGGGCGGCGGGTCCGCAGGTGTGTAGCGTCAGCCCACGGGTCCCGCATCACGCGCCCCCACTGAGTGTCGGCCCCGCGTGCCCGTCTGCCGCGCGCCGAAGTCGCAGTTCGGCTTCCTCGACCCATTCGCGCGCGAGCGACGCGTAGCGGCGCCGGTCCTTTTGGTTGAGGCCAGCGAGCTTGGGGAGGAGCTCGAATGTCGTGCGCACGTGGTCGGGAACATCGCCCGCCGGCCCGCCGCACGAGGCGAGAAGAACCTCGATGACTCCCGCGGCAGTGCCGCCGGAGTCGATCAGCGCCACGAGTTCGCGGGCATCTTTCCTGCCCTTCTCCGTCGCGTGTCGGTCGAGCAGGGCGGCGACCTTCGTGGCGATGTGTGCGTCGAGCGTCAGCATGAGCCAACCCTCGACCTTGAGGTCGGGATCGACGTACTGCGTGAGCACACCGACGTCGAGGAGCAGCTTCGAGCCGAGTTTGGACTCATAGGGGAAGTAGGCGTCGACGTGGACGCCGTCCGCGTCGCCCCGGGCTTTCCGTCCTCCGCTGTGGAGGCGGTTCTCGCTGTAGCCGGTGAGGCGCTCGGGGAGCCGCTGGCGGAGGCTCTGCTCTGTGATGATGAGGTCGATGTCATGGCTGATCTCACCCCCGACGCGCGCATTCGTCGCCCATCCTCCGATGAGGATCGAAGGCTCGAGATCGTATCCGAGCGAGTCCAGCAACGCCCGCAGCCGACCCTCGTCGTCTCCGCCGAGGATCGTCATCGCCCGTCGCCTTCCTGATCCCATTCGCGTTCTCGCACGAACCTGTCACGTAGCGCCTCTCGGAACTCGGACGCCTGCCACCCGGGGGTTGCAAAGAGATCCGCATATGTCTGAGCAAGGCTCGAGTACCCGTTCCAGGTCCTCGCGGCACGCTTGTCCATCGTGAGCACACGGACGTCGTTGCCGGGAGGGAGATCAGCGAGGTTCGCGGACGCCGGGAGGTACACGATGTGCTCGCTGAAGTCCGCCACGGCACGCCCGTTCAGAATCGTGCTCGCTGCGTCCGGGCCGCCGAGGGCGTATGGGCCCTTGTCTGACTGGAGCAATGGGTCGATACCCTCGCGAGTCGTCCACGCGAGGGTGTCACGCCCGAGATTGCGCCAGGCGCACAGCATGGTCAATAGCTTGTCGACGCTGACGACCGCGAGACCGCCACGGCTGTATCGATCGACGGTCCCGTTGCTTTCGAGGCGCTCGAGAGCAAGGTAGGCCGTCGTGCTCGGAACGCCGGCGTCGTAGGCAAGCTCGGTGACGTTCCGCCAGGTCCGTTGCCCTTGGAGTGCGCGATCGGCGAGAGAGCGCCACACCAGTTCGTTGCCCTTCATCGCTCTCCTCGGTCTACAGGTATTCCTGTGATCGTAGTTACAGGTTTATATGTAAGCACATGTACAGGAATACCGGAAGATCGATCGAACAACGCGGGGCGAAGTGTGGCGTCATCGCCGGCACTCGTCGGCGAGGAGCGCGAATCATTTCATTCCACACGCGGGCGGGGCCCTCTCGGGAGTGGACGCGACGGCGGGAGTCGAACCCGCAACGCGACCGGGTATGAGCCGGTGCCCGGGACCGCCCGGATCGCCGCGAAGGTGTGGTGAGTGGTCCCCACGCTAACCCGGCGGCGTGGGCGTGGCCAGGAGTGTGACCTGTGATTGCGCTTTGCGTCTGTTCGTGACGGTCAGCGGGCGGGGTCGAAGGCCCCGCTACGCGTGGAGACGATGTCCTTGCCGAGCGGCATGAGGGAGATCGGGATCATCTTGAAGTCGGCGATCGCCATCGGGATGCCGATGATGGTGATGCACAGGGCGATGCCGCTCACGAGATGGCCCAGCGCGAGCCACCATCCGGCGAGGATCACCCACACGACGTTGCCGAGAAAGGAGCCGACCCCTGCGGTCGGCTTGTCGACGATCGTGCGCCCGAAGGGCCAGATGACATAGCCGGCGGTCCGGAACGACGCGATCGCCCACGGGATCGTGATGATCGGAAGACACAGCAGCACCCCGGCCACCACGTACCCCACGAAGAGCCAGAAGCCCGCGAAGACGATCCAGACGATGTTCAGGATGGTGCGCACGGTCTCATTCTCGCTCCGCCACGGTGGGCAGCTCCTGTGCGACTTCCCGCTCGCCGGCGCGGCGTCGGGCGAGGGTGACCTGTGCGCGGCGGAGGAGGCCCACGGCGCCGAGGATGAGCGCCAGGCTCCCGACGACGAGAAGACCGTACCCGATCACCGTGGCGAGCTGCAGATCCGCGCTCCATGCCACGACGTCGGCAAAGCGCGTGCCGTCGGAGACCAGCGCGAGGCCGCCGAGGGCAAGGGCCCCGAACACGATGCCCCACACGATGGCGGCCCAGCGTGTCCGCGGTTGCAGCGGCACGGGCTCGCGAGTGCTCGGGGACAGGCCCGACGCGTTGCTCGTGGCCGACGGTGCCGGCTCGTCGGTGAGGATGTCGTCGAGGTCGCTCATTGTCCGTCGCCTTCCGTGGGGGTGGCCGGGCTTTCCAAGTAGAGCTCGACGTAGCCGGCGTCCTGGTCGATGACGACCCGGTGGCGGGTCGTTGCGGGCTCGGGTCCCGCCGTCGCGGTGACCCGGTAGAGCTGTCGTCCGTCGGGAAGGGTCTCGACGGTGCCGCCGGGCATGTCCGAGAACTCGGTCCAGGGTGTCGGCGTGTCCGTTCCGGAAGCCACGACAGCCGCGGCGTCCGTGGTGACTTCGACGGTCACCTCCACGCCGGGCTGTACCCCGATGAACGTGGAGCCCTGTCGCTTGTCCACGTAGGTCGCGCCGTCGCGGCCGGTATCGGCGAGCGTGATGCTCAGATCGCCCCATGGCTGACGGAAGGGGGCGCTGTCCGACGAGGCGGAACGGCCCAGGTTGGAGATGCCGTAGGAGCCGAGATGAAGGTCGATCGCCGCGGGAACGGCGACGGCGATCGCGCCTCCCGTGAGGGTGAGCGCGGTGAGGAACGCCAGAAATCCGCTGCGTCGACGGACGACCCCCGCGATGATCATCGCGACCGCCAGCACGGCGGCCGCCACGAAGAGTCCGCGCGCCGGAGCGAGGGAGCCCCCGTGCTGCAGCGCCGTGATCGTGCCGGCGAGGACACCGACGCCGATGGCCGCGGCGATGAAGGCGAACGGGGCGCGCGGGTTCGTCGCCCGTCGCACGCGCTGACGTTCCGCGGCCGCCGCGGAGAAGCCCGCGGCGCGTGCCTGACGCTCGCGGCGGGCCTGTTCCCGTGCGGCGCGGACCGCGTCTTGTTGTTGCTGGCGCCAGAGCTGATCCTGCTCCTTCCACGCCGCGTGCTGGGCGCGCCACTGCGCCATCTCATCCGTGTCGTCGAGGATCCCCGGCGGCGGCGCCGCAGCGACCGTCTCGGCGGTCGACGCGGGCGCGAGGACCGCGGAGGAGGACGCGACCGTGGCCGACGCAGCGCCCCCCTCCGCTTCCTCCGCGCCGGACCCCAGTACCGCGGAGGAATCCGGGCCGGTCGTCGCCGCGGAAGCCGATCGCGGCTCGACGACGTCTTCACCCGGGGTGCGGCCGGAGGCACGCACGATCAGAAACACGAGGAAAGCGGCGATGACCAGGATCAGCACGAGCGGCACGGCCAGCACGGCCGCGCGCGCGGGCAGGTCCGTGACCAGGAGCAGCAGCGGCGACGGGAGCAGGCCCACGATCGCGAACACGGCGACGCCGCCGAGCGCCGCGGTGAGCCGACCGTGCAGCGCGTCGCGGAGCACGATCCGGTCGTCGAGGTCGGGAAGCAGCGCCCACGCGACGGCGTAGGCGAGGATCGCCGGAAGGGCGAACAATGCCGCGACGACGAGCACGCCGCGGATGATGAGGGGGTCCACGCGCAGGCGAGCCGCAAGTCCCGCGGCGACCCCACCGATCCATCCTTCGGAGCGGACGACGCCGAGGCCCGCGGTCCACGAGAAGAACCGGTCGCCCCGGGAACGGAATGCGATCGGTGTCGGCGGCAGGGGCCCAGGGTCGGTGGTGGGTGGGGTGGTCATGTCTCGATCCTGTTCGACCGACACGCCGGCGGCCATGGGGTGAACCCCTGAATGGCCCCTGATTGTCGCCCGCCGTCGTATCGGCCGGCCCGCGCCGGGTGATTTGATGCTGTCATGCCCTCGACCCCTCCCGCCGCGATGCCCGTCGTGCGTCCCGCGCGACCGGCCCGACGGTTCGGTGTGCGGGGGTCCGACTCGCGGCCTCCGCTCCGCCGCCCTCGAGCGTGCGCCGTCGCGGGTGTGTCGGCCGGTGTCGCGCGACACCTGGGGGCCTCCGAGACCGCGGTCCGGGCGCTCTTCGTGACGCTGACCCTGCTGGGCGGGGCGGGCGTCCTCCTCTATCTGTGGCTGTGGGCGTTCGTGCCCTGGGACGAGGGCGAGGAGGCGCCGACGCGGCGCGCTCCCGTCGCGTGGCTGCTCGCGACGGCTGCCGCGGTGGGCCTGTTCTGGACGTTCGGCTCGTGGGGATCCGGGGCCACCTATCCGGTCGCGGTGGGGACTCGGTGGGTGTCGTTCCCGGTCGTCCTCGCCGCGGCCGTCCTGTTCACCACGGTGATGGCGGCAGGTGCAGGGCTGTGGGCGGCGCTCATCGACCGCCGCGATCCCGCCCGCGGTCCGCGCCACGCGCTCGCCGTGCGCCTGCTCGCGCTCGTCGTGATGATCATCGCCGCGTGGATCCCGGCGCAGCGCATCGAGTACGACGGGCTGATCGTCCTCACGATCGTCCTCGTCCCCCTCGTGGGCGTCGTGCTCGTCTTGTCGTCGACGCCGATCGAGCGTTACCGGGAGCTGTCGGGGGAGCGGATCGCCCGCGTGCGGGAGGAGCAGCGCGCGGAGATGGCGGCGCACCTGCACGACTCGGTGCTCCAGACCCTCGCCCTCATCCAGAATCGAGCGGGCGCGTCGAGCGAAGCAGCCCGTCTCGCGCGGGCTCAGGAGCGGGAGCTGCGTGCGTGGCTCTACGACGGTGACGCTCCCGCCGACAGTGATCTGCCGACCGACCTCCGGGACTACGCGGGCGGGTTGGAGCTGGACTATCCGGTGCGGATCGACGTCGTCTCGGCGGGCTCCTCAACCGAGCGCGCGAGCGGTGAGGTGGCGGCGGCCGCGCGCGAGGCGATGCTCAACGCCGCCCGCCATGCGGGAGGGGAGATCTCCGTCTACATCGAGGGCGCGGCTACTTCCGTCGACGTCTTCGTCCGCGACCGCGGTTCCGGCTTCGACCCCGAGGCGGTCCCCGCCGATCGATGGGGCGTGCGCGAATCGATCGTCGGGCGGATGCGACGGATCGGCGGGACCGCCACGATCCGGCCCGGCGCCGGAGGCGGCACCGAGGTGCACCTTCGCCTCACGACGGCGGGGGGCCGGTATGCCTGAGAAGCTGCGGGTCGTGATCGTCGACGACCACTCGATCTTCCGTTCCGGTCTGCGGGCGGATCTGGATGCGTCCGTCGAGGTGGTGGGTGAAGCCGCCGACGTGGCGTCGGCGATCGAGGTGATCGGCCGTACGACGCCCGATGTCGTCCTCCTCGACGTGCACCTTCCCGGCGGGACGGGTGTGGCCGACGCGTCGGGAGGCGAGTCCGTGATCCGCGGGTGCCTGCCCACGACCGTGCGCTTCCTCGCGCTGAGCGTCTCGGATGCCGCCGAGGACGTCGTCCGGGTGATCCGCGCCGGCGCCCGCGGCTACATCACGAAAGGGTCGTCGGGGTCGGAGGTGAGCGCCGCCGTGCACGCCGTCGCCGGCGGTGACGCCGTCTTCTCGCCGCGCCTCGCGGGGTTCGTGCTCGATGCGTTCGGTGCTGTCGCGGGGGAGACCGCCGCCGTCGACGACGAGCTGGACCGGCTCTCGGCCCGGGAGCAGGAGGTGATGCGCCTCATCGCGCGCGGCTATGCGTACAAGGAAGTCGCCACCGAACTGTTCATCTCGATCAAGACGGTGGAAACCCACGTGTCATCGGTGCTCCGCAAGCTGCAGCTGTCGTCGCGCCACGAGCTGACCGTTTGGGCGTCCGAGCGGCGCCTGCTGTAGCGACCGCTGCTGGCGATACCCGGGCAGGATCAGGGTGATCCCTGAGGTAAACCGTTTGTCGGTATATATATACTCGGCATGTGATTATGCGTCGCCTCGTAGGCCGTCTCCTTCCCGCCGTGGCCGTCGTGCTGGTGGGTCTTCTCGCCAGTGTCCTCGCGCTGTGGGCCATGTCCGCGGGCGCTGCGGCGGGGGTGGCGACGGTCTTCGTCGTTGCGAGCCTCGTGCTGTGGAGCACAGGCTTCCGGTCGGTCACGCTCTGGGGGCGCGCGGCTGTCGCGGGGCGCTCTGATCGCGAAGACGACCGCGAGCTGGCGCCGGCTCCCGATCTGCGGATCGCGCTCGTCTACTGCGTCGCCGACGATGCCGACCTCCCGGCGATCGCGGCGAGCATGCGCCAAGACGTCCCGGTGGCGACGGTCATCCTCGACGACTCCCGTGATCCGGCCGCGCGGGCCCGCCTGGACGCCTTCGCCGCCGCGCACGGCTGCCGGATCATCCGGAGGGCCCAGCGCGGCGGCTACAAGGCCGGCAACCTCAACCACGGGTTCGCTGCGCTGCGGGGGGAGTTCGACGCCTACCTCCTGTGCGACAGCGACGTGGTCCTGCCTCCCGACCTCGCTCGCCGGTGTGCCTCGGCTCTGGCCGATCCGACGGTCGCCGTCGCTCAGGCGCTCCCGACCGCCCGTCCGGGCAGATCGTGGTTCTCCCGCTACTTCGGACCGCTGCTGGAGACTCATCTGGAGACCACGCGCCGGGGCCGCGAGGCTGCGGGGGTCGTCGCCCTCCTCGGCCGAGGCGCGCTCGTCCGGGCCGCCGCGATCGACGATGTGGGCGGCGTCCCAGAGGTCGTCGCCGAAGACCTGGCCCTGTCGGTGGCCTTGCGTCGCCGGGGGTGGCGGCTCGTCAACGTCGACGTCGCATTCGCGGAGGACTATCCGATCGACTACCGATCGTTCCGCACTCAGATGCGCAAGACCACGGAGGGTGCCGTGGAGTTCCTGCGGCGGCCCGGCCAGCTCCGCGGGTGGCAGGGCCGGGGACGGCTCGACGTGCTGCTGGAGACCGCGCTGGTGCCGCTCGCAGCGCTGGCCGGAGTGGCGGCGATGGTGTCGGGGGTGAGCCTCGCGATGCACGGCGCCACACCGCCGCTCTGGGCGATGGTCCTCACCGCGGTGAGCGCCCTCGCCCCGCTCCTGCCCGAGGCGGCCCGCCGCGCGCGCGTTCACCGCCCTGTCGCCGGCGTCGTCTTCCTCCTCCTGACAGGACTGCTCTACTCCTCCGCGATGTTCGTCGTGCTCTCCGCCGTCGTCCGCACCGCGATCGGGCGCCGGGCGGTCTTCTGGATCACCCCGAAGGCGCAGCGCACGCTCGGCGCGCGGCAACTGCTCGACCTCCTGCGGGCCGAACTCGTCCTCGCTCCCGCCATCGCGGTGGCGGCCCTGGTCGCCTCCGGCTCGCCGGCGGCAGCACTGGCGCCGCTCGGGCCGGTGCTGTGCGCGCTGGCGTTCGCCGCGACTCTCGTGTCGCGTCGGGCAGTGGGGCAGCAGGCGCCGGTGATGTCGGCCGTCGCCGCCGTCCTCCCCGATCCCTCTCGGCGTGCGATGACCGGTGTCGGCGCCCGAGCCTAGACTTGAGGGGTCATGAGCGACCCGATCACACCCGTCATCGTCGGCGCCGATGCGCCAGGTCCGCAGGGGCGGGGCTCACGCGCCGACGACGACCTGCTGCGCGGACTGAACCCGCCGCAGCGGGAGGCGGTCACCTACCGTGGCCCGGCGCTGCTGATCGTCGCCGGTGCCGGCTCGGGCAAGACGCGAGTGCTCACGCACCGGATCGCGTCCCTGCTCCGCAACCGCGAGGCATGGCCGAGCCAGATCCTCGCCATCACCTTCACGAACAAGGCGGCGGGCGAGATGCGCGAGCGCGTCCACCAGCTCGTCGGCGAGGCATCACAGGGGATGTGGATCTCGACCTTCCACTCGGCATGCGTCCGCATCCTCCGCCGAGAGGCCGATCAGTTCGGCTTCACGCGCAACTTCACGATCTACGACTCGGGCGATTCCCGGGCCCTGATCAAGCGGCTCGTGAAAGACCACGAGGCCGACGCCTTCGGTCTCACCCCGGCATCGGTGCAGGGGCGGATCTCCAAGCTCAAGAACGAGCTCGCCGACGCCGAGTCGTTCGCGCGCCAGGCCAATCTCAGTGACCCCGCCGAGCGGATCTTCGCCGAGATCTTCGCCGACTATCAGCGCGCCCTGCAGAAGGCCAACGCGTTCGACTTCGACGATCTCATCGCGCAGACCGTCTATCTGTTCCGCGCCTTCCCGCGGGTGGCCGACGTCTATCGCCGGCGGTTCCGGCACATCCTCGTCGACGAGTACCAGGACACCAACCACGCGCAGTACTCGCTGATCCACGAGCTCACCCGGCCCGTCTCCGGCATCGGCGACGCGTTCTCCAGCGGCGGGATGATGATCTTCGACACGATCGACACCCCCGAGCTCGACGGGGCATCCCTGACGGTCGTCGGCGACTCCGACCAGTCGATCTATGCCTTCCGCGGGGCGGACATCCGCAACATCTCGGAGTTCGAGCGGGACTTCCCGGGCGCCAAGGTCGTGCTCCTCGAGCAGAACTACCGCTCGACGCAGAACATCCTGTCGGCGGCCAACGCGGTGATCAGCCACAACTTCGACCGCAAGGACAAGAAGCTGTGGACCGACGTCGGCGCGGGCGACCCCATCATCGGCTTCACCGGGTACTCGCAGCACGACGAGGCGCAGTTCGTCGCCGACGAGATCGAAGCCCTGCACCGGAAGGGCCTTCCGTACGGTCAGATCGCCGTGTTCTATCGCACGAACTCGCAGTCACGCGCGCTGGAGGAGATCTTCATCCGGTCTGCCGTGCCCTACAAGATCATGGGCGGCACGAAGTTCTACGACCGCGCCGAGATCAAAGACGCGATGGCCTATCTCATCGCGGTCGCGAACCCTGCCGACGATCTGGCCGTCCGTCGTATCCTCAACAAGCCGCGGCGGGGGATCGGCGACGTCACCGAGACGGCGATCGCGCGCTACGCCGCGGAGGAGGGCATCTCTTTCCGTGAGGCGCTCGCGAACGGCTCGGCCCTCGGGGTGGGGCCCAAGATCCAGAAGGCGATCGCGCAACTCCACGCCGTGCTGGCCGAGGCGGCGGAGATCATGCTGCCGGCCAGCGGCGAGGTGGCCTCGTCCACTTCGGTCACCGAGGGCCTCACCATCCTGCTGAACAAGTCGGGGTACTTCGACGCGCTCCGGATGTCCAAGGACCCGCAAGACGAAGCGCGCGTGGAGAACCTCGATGAGCTCGTCGCCGTCACTCGCGAGTTCGCCCGCAACAACCCCGACGGCACGATCCTCGACTTCCTCACCGAGGTGGCGCTCGTCTCCGACGCCGACGATCTCGATGACGCGTCGGGAACGGTCTCGCTCATGACGATGCACACGGCCAAAGGTCTGGAGTACGACGCGGTCTTCGTGACGGGGGTGGAGGAAGACCTGATCCCGCACCGCATCTCCGCGGGCGAGCCCGGAGGGCCGCAGGAGGAGCGCCGCCTCTTCTACGTGGCCCTGACGCGTGCCCGGAAGAAGCTCCATCTGTCTCTCGCGATGACGCGCGCGCAGTTCGGCGAGGTCTCGGTCGCGATGCCGAGCCGATTCCTTCAGGAGATCCCGCACGACCTGATCGACTGGCGCCAGTCGCCGGGCGACGTGAACTCGCGCGGCGGGTCACAGTCCCGCGCCCTGAACGCCCGGCCGGGTTCTCGCGGCATCGGCGGGGGTGGCCGCCGCTACGGTGACGATCTCGTGCCCTTGCCCCCGCGCGAGCGACCGGCAGGCTCCCTCGAGAAGTTCGCCAACCGGATCCCTGCCAAGGTGCGCGACAACGGCGACCTCGAGCTCGCGCCGGGTGACCGGATCCGCCACGACGACTTCGGCGAAGGACGCGTCGACATGGTCACCGGTGAGGGCGCTAAGCGCGTCGCGCACGTGCGCTTCGATGCGGCCGGCGCCAAGAAGCTCCTCATCAAGATCGCCCCCATCACCAAGTTGTGAGGTCGTTCACGCGACGTTTCGACACGTCGTAGTGATGAAGCATGAGAATGCCCTAATGTGACCCTGGGTGCTCCCGCCGGTGCGCCACGACGTCCAACTCCGGGAGAGTCCATGCGCACACGATCGCGCCTTCGCTCCGTCGGCATCGCGCTGGTCGCGGTGCTCACGGCGGCACTGTTCACTTTCGCCCCCGCCGCGGCGCAGGCCGCCGATACGGCGACGATCTCCGGCAAGGTCACGGTGCCGTCAGGCATGTCCGTCACCCCGGGATCCGTCTACGTCAGTGTGCAGGGTGTGGCGACGACAGACAACGGTTTCGTCAACGTCTCGACCGACGGCACTTACACGATCACCGGGCTGAATGCCGGCGACTACCGGGTCAAGTTCGGCGTGAGTGACTCCTCCGGGCTCGCCGGCCAGTGGTGGAAGAACCAGAAGGACTGGAGCAGCGCGACGATCCTCAAGGTCGCCGCCGGGGCGAACATCACCGGAATCGACGCAACGCTCGCCCGCGGGGCGACCATCAAGGGCACCTTCACGATTCCCTCGGGAACCGAGTGGCCGTCGATCCGCATCGTCGACGCGAAGGACCGGACGCGCGGGGTGGAGGCGTCCTGGCAGTACGACCAGGGCTCGAAGAACTACACCCTCACCGGGGTTCCCGCCGGCTCCTACAAGATCTCCTTCAGCGCGAGCGGTGCGACCGAGCAGTGGTGGAACAAGAAGACGAGCTTCGAGACGGCGACGACCTTGACCGTCAAGGGCGGCGACGTCAAGACGGGGATCAACGCGAGCCTCGTGAAGTCGGCCGTGCTGAAGGGGAAGGTCACCCTCCCCGCAGGCATCAAGCTCACGAACACGAGCGGGCTCTACGTGGCGGTGTACTCGGCCACGAAGGAGGTCTACCTCAACAGCACGAGCGTCAAGGCCGACGGCACCTATCGCCTGGAGAACGTGCCGGCGGGCACGTACAAGGTCAACTTCTCCGGCTACGGCCTCAACGTGCTGGGACAGTGGTGGAACAACACCTCCACGTGGGCGTCCGCCGCCAAGGTCAAGGTGACGGCCGGCCAGACCCGCACGCTCAACGCGAAGCTCGTCAAGGGCGCCGTCATCAGCGGCAAGGTCACTCTCCCGAAGGGCTCCGGCACGACGCTGAAGAACGTCGAGGTCGGCGTCTTCACCGACAAGCGCGTCTACCTCCGCAGCGCGTGGGTCAGCGCGTCGGGCACGTACCGTATCGACCAGCTTCCCGCAGGCTCCTACAAGGTCCGCGTGATGCCGAACGACGGCACCGCCGCCGCGCAGTGGTACAAGGGGAAGACCGACTGGAAGACCGCGACGAAGATCGCGATGAAGACCGGCGCGACCCGGACCAACGTCAACGTCTCCCTCAAGCCCGGCGGATCGATCTCCGGGACGGTCTCGGGCTCCGCTGCCAAGAAGGGCGTGGCGTACGTGTACGCGTACCGGCTGGCCTCCGACGGCGAGTGGGAGTACAGCGGCTGGGCGTACGCGGCGACGTCCGGCGCCTACAAGATCAAGGGCCTGCAGAGCGGCACGTACGCGGTGCAGTTCTACCGTGCGGGCAGCGGCGCGGGAGCGGGCAGCGCGACGGCTCCGACGCTTCCCGCGGGTGCGCGCTCGCTCACCCCGCTGACCCCCGCCCCCGCGGCAGCTGCGTCGGTCGTGTGGCAGAAGTGGTACAAGGACAAGCCGGACGCGGAGTCGGCGACCCGCGTCACGGTGAAGGCGCCGAAGAACACCGGTGGCATCAACACCAATCTCGACGTCGCGCCGAAGATCCAGAGGCTGAAGACCTCCGTTCCGAAGATCTCCGGCACCCTCAAGGTCGGCAAGAAGCTCACGGCGAAGCCGGGCGCGTGGACGCGGGGAGCGACCCTCCGCTACCAGTGGTACGCGGGCGGAAAGGCCATCGCGAAGGCGACGACGTCGACGTTCACCCTCACGAAGTCCCAGAAGGGGAAGACGATCACGGTGAAGGTCACCGGCAAGAAGGACGGCTACACGTCCGCCTCAAAGACCTCGAAGAAGACGAAAAAGGTCTCCTGACCCGCGATATCGCCCAGCGGCCGGCCATTCCTTTCGGAATGACCGGCCGCTGTCGATAATGGGGAGTTCTCCCCATCGAGAAGTGCGGCGGTCACTGCTGTAGTGGAGGGGGAACATCGGGGTTCCGCGGCCCCGGGGAAAACGCGGTCGCACATCTGGCTGGCGGGCACGGGTCCGCCGAGGGGAGAACCATGCGCTCACTGACACGCGCACGAAAGACGGCGATCGCTGCTACCACCATCCTGTTCGCCTCGCTGTTGACGGCGGGGGCCGCCTCGGCGGCGACGGGAGCTCCGGCCGCGTCCGGTGTCGACGGATCGGGCGTCGCCGCGGCCGCGGTGACGTCGACGGACCTGGCCACTGGAGGTGCCGCTGCCCTCCAGGCCGGCGCGACCGGTGCGCTGATCGCCACGGCAGACGCGAGCACCGGAACCGTCACCGGCACCATCACGGCGTCGGTCGCGGTGGAGCAGCCGGTGGTGCTGCTGATGGTCCCCGCCGCGAAGACGGGATACCACCGGTGGAAGACCACGAGCTATGCCGCACTCGCCGACCCCGACGGACGCTTCGTCATCTCCGGAGTGAAGCCCGGCACGTACTCGGCGGTGTTCGGAGACCTCAAGGGCACCGCAGCGGCCACGCGGTACTACGGCAACACCGACAACGTCACGAAGGCGAAGTCCTTCACCGTCAAGGGCGGCGCGACGGTATCGGGGATCGGCACGAAGCTCGTCGGCGGAGTCACCGTCTCGGGGAAGGTCACCACCTCCCGCGGCACGCCGATCACGGGGGCGACGGCGATGATCGCGCGCAAGATCAGCGTGGACGGCAAGGGCTTCTGGGAGTACGCGCAGGCGAAAACCGATGCGAAGGGGCGGTACACCGTCTCGGGCCTTGCTCACGGCACACTCGCCGTCAAGGTGAACGGGCCCAGCGGCGCCGGATATGCGGCCGCCTTTTACGGAGGGGGCCGCTCGTTCGAGTCGTCCAAGACCTTCGTCCTGACGTCCGGGCAATCCAAGGGCGGAGTGAACGTCACGCTCACCAAGAAGCTGACCTCCGCGACCCCCAAGATCGTCGGCACGGCCAAGGTCGGCAAGAAGCTGACGGCCAAGCCCGGCTCGTGGACCAAGGGCACGTCCTTCAGCTATCAGTGGCACGCGAACGGCAAGGCGATCAAGAAGGCGACGAAGTCGACGTTCGTGCTGAAGAAGGCGCAGAAGGGCAAGAAGATCACCGTCAAGGTGGTGGGGAAGAAGACCGGATACGGCGCGGTGTCCAAGACGTCGAAGGCCACCAAGAAGGTGTCATGACGACGTCCGGGGTGGTGCCGTCGGCAGCTGGGGGAACGGCCCGGCCTCCCCGGACGTCTCTGCGCCTCGGCCGGGTCGCGCCCGGCCGAGGCGCCTCTCTTCCCGACGGATAGGCTGACGACATGGCACTCTTCTCCCGGCGCGGCAAGTCCGACGACGAACAGGCCCCGGCAGCGACCCTCGGAGAGGCCGGCGCTGCGGCACCGTCTCCCGAGGAACGAGCGGCCGCCACGGAGGACGTGCCCGAGGTCGGCATCTCGATCTCGACGTTCGGCTCGGGGTCGGCGCCGACAGCGCGTCCGGCCGCCGAAGCGCCCGCGCGCACGCAGACGGTTCCGGGCCTTCCCGACAACGTGCTGCTGAAGCAGGCGCTCGCCGCACTGCCGGCGGAGCCACAGAACACCGACGTGATGAACGTCATGCGTCAGGCGATGCAGGGGCACCTCTACGTGCGCGTGCAAGGCGACGCGAAGGCTCTCCTTGCGGACGGTCAACCTCTCAACATCGCCGCCACCGCGATCGGTGACCAGCGTTTCATGCTGGCCTTCACCGGCGGTGCCGCACTCCAGGACAGCGTGCGCGTCGACGGCGATTCCGCCACTTCGGCGATCGGTCAGCCCACCGTCTCCGTGTTCCAGAACGTCGTGGCAGGACCCTACGCCGGCCTCTTCCTCGACCACGCGAGCGTTGGTGCGCGGCTGATCCTCCCGTCCGAGCTCATCCAGAAGGCGCTGGAGGAGAGCGAGCCGACGCTGGCACTCAAGGCCCTTCTCGTGGCCGAGCGCACGACGCAGACGGCGGCCGACGTCGCCGACGCCCTCACCCGCGTGCGGCTCTGGGTGGCGGGGAACACCGACGAAGCCGGCCGCATCGGGCTGGCGGAGGCCCGTACGGCCGACGGTCGCCGGCGCCTCGAGGTGTTCTCGCACCCGCTCGAGGTGATCGCGGTGGGCCGGGGCGACCGGCCGCTCCCGCTGTCGGGAGAGCAGCTGGCCAAAGCGCTGAGCGCCGACCCCGAGATCTCCGGCGTCGTGGTCGATCCCGCCGGACCGTGGATCGAGCTCGACCGCGACGACCTCGCTCCGGTCTTGGCCCTGGCCTGACCCCGGTCCGCGAACGCCGAGGCAGGATCGCCGCCTCGCGCAAGGGGTGTCGTCATGCCCCGTCCGGCGCCTAGGGTCGAGCCATGGCATCGGAGCGCATCAGTGTGACCGTCGGTGATCGCGAGGTCTCCCTCTCCAGTCCGAATCGCGTCATCTTTCCGGAGGTCGGCGTCACCAAGCACGAACTGGCCGAGTACGCCATTGCTGTCGCCGAGCCGTTCCTCCGCGCCAATGGCCACCGTCCGGTGTCGCTGGAGCGCTTCCCCGACTCGGTGGACGGGGAGCGCTTCTTCTCCAAGAACCCGCCCAGGGGAGCGCCGGACTACGTCCATCAGGTGATGTGCACGTACAACAGCGGTCGCCGCCATCCGCAGGTGGTGCTCGATGAGGCGGCGGCGATCGTCTGGGCCGTGCAGATGAACACGGTGGTCTTCCATCCGTGGGCCTCGCTCGCCGCCGACACGGACAATCCCGTCGAACTGCGCATCGACCTGGATCCGCAGCCGGGCACAGACTTCGCCGATGCCGCCGCTGTCGCCCCGGTGCTGCGGGAGGTGCTGCGCGAGGCGGGGCTGCAGGCCTGGCTGAAGACGAGCGGCAACCGCGGCCTGCACGTGTTCTGCCCCATCGAGCCGACGCACGAGTTCTTGGACGTGCGCCACGCCGTCATCGCTGCCGGTCGCGAGCTCGAACGTCGACTGCCCACCTCCGTGACGACCCACTGGTGGAAGGAGGAGCGCGGTCGTCGGGTGTTCGTGGATTTCAACCAGGCCAACCGCGACCGGACGATGGCCGGCGCCTACAGCCCGCGTGCCCTCCCGACGGCCACGGTTGCCACTCCCCTCACCTGGGAGGAGCTCGCCGAGGGGGTGGACCCCGCCGCTTTCACGGTGCGCACCGTGCCCGAGCGGCTGGCCGCTCAGGGCGACCCCTGGGAGCACCTGGCCGCCGAACCGGGGCGCATCGACGTGCTCCTGGAGTGGTGGGAACGCGACCTCGCAAACGGCCTCGGTGAGCTGCCGTTTCCGCCCGAGTTCCCCAAGATGCCGGGGGAGCCGCCACGCGTGCAGCCCAGTCGCGCGCGCACGCAAGACACGGAGGCGGACCGATAGCATCGGACGAGTGAGTGCTCGCCGTCGTCTGTCGCTGTTGGCTCCCTTCCTCCTCTCCGCCGTGGTCCTCACCGGCTGCTCGGCTCCTGCCGAGCCGGCGCCGTCCCCGTCGGAGGTCCCGGCCGAGGCGGGGCAGAGCGCGGAGGGCGGCACCTCGGGAGAGGCTCCCACCGCCGGACTCCCGAACATCTCGGACTGCGACCAGGTGGCAGCCGTCGTGGGCGATCTGGTCGAGGGCATCCCGTTCGACCCCGAGTACTCCTCCGTGCAGAGCGACGCCATCGGATGCGTCTGGGCGACCCCGGCAGACGGGGTCGACGCCCTCACCGACATCCAGCGGTTCTCCGTCGACATCACCGAGGGGTCTGACGACATCCCCGACCCCGACGAGGCCGCGCAGTACGGAATGGACATGTACTTCACGGACCCCCGGCTCGATGCCCTCGGTGGTGTCGGGCTGTGGCTCGACGCCGACTCCGCCGCGGTCGGCGGCGGGACCGGGTCGGTCCTCGTTCCCGGCGTGGAGATCGTCGTGAGCGACTCGCGGTGGGGTCAGGAGGGTCGACTCGACAAGGACCGTCTGGTCACGATCGCCCTCGCGCTCCTGGATCTCTAGACCCCAGCGACATCACCGCGACGGTCGCGTCCCGGCGTAGCGTCGCTGACGTAGCCATTCCACCCAGGATCGCGGGAGGAGCGCCTGGGCGCCCCAGTTCGCCCGCCGCCGCGCGTCCGCGCGGATCCGCCCCAGGCGATCGGCGAGACGGCCTTCGCCGACGGGGGAGTGCACGCCCGTGCGCGTGATCGGCGGCATCGTCCGTCGCCGCGCGCGCACCGCGATCCGGCCGCGCACGAATGCGCTCGCGGCAACCGCGGCGCCGGGTCGGTCGCCCGGAGGCAGGGCGTGGAGTTCGACGGCACGGTCGACGATGCGCTCGGCCGGCCGCCGCGCGCGTCCGTCGCGGTCCCGGACGAACAGGTCGTCCAGCCATGCGCGGCGGGCGGTGGGCAGCCGGTCCGCCTCGAGGTCGTCGAACGTCGCGAGAAGCCCAGAGGCGAGGAGCACGTGGTTGCCGTGCTTCTCGTGCACGCCGAGATCGCCGAGGAAGGCCGTGCGGACACCTGCCCCGATCGCCTCGAGACCGGCGGTGGAGGACATCGTCAACAGCAGGTCGGTCCGCGGCAGGAGGCTCGTGATGGGCTCGTAGGTGACGGCGAAGTTGTCCGGCGTCGGCGGCAGGCCGGCGAGCACCGTCTCCGGGTGGTGACGCATGACGTGGAAGGTGCCCTCACCCGGACGATGCCGCGGACGCAGGAGCACCTGACGGTCGGGATGCGCGCGGGCGTAGTCCGCCAACCGCTGGTACAGGTAGGCGCGGTCGGCACGGCCGGCGGGGACGGTGGGCTGATCGGCGAACAGCACGGTGCGCACGGGGCCGGAGCCGGCCGGAGCGGGCGCCGCGGGCAGGAGCGGCAGCCCGCTCAGCAGCAGGTTGGCGTCCGGGATTCCCAGAAGGCTCGCCGCCGCGCGGAAGTCCCGGAGGTTGTCGGCGGAGTTGACCGCGACGATGTCGGCCGCGCAGCGATCGAGGTAGCCGGCGATGATCTTCTCGATGATGATCCCGACCCATCCCGCGATGACGACGGGGCCCGCCGCGGCAACGCCGTGCTCTCCGCGGCTCACGTGGAGGTCATCGGTGAAGCGTTCGACGAGGGGCCCCTGGACGGCCAGGACCACGGCGCCCGCCTCGGCCGCCTCGGCGAGCACCCTCGACCACGGCAGGAAGCCGACGTCGTCGGCGCCTGCCGCGCGCACCTGCTCGGCGGACAGGGAGTGTCGGACATCGGCCGGCACCACGACCCGCGTCGACCATCCCCGCCGTCGGAACTCGGCAAGCAGGCCCATCGCCCACTTGAGCTGCGAGTCGTAGGCCACGACGGCCAGTACGTGCGGTGACAACTTCCCTCCCGGGCCGCCCATCGCGGCCGCGTCACGCTAGAGGGGCCGGGTGTCGGGAGGGTGTCCGTCCGGTGAACGAGTCGGTCAGCGTGTCGCGGCGTCCGCCTGCTTCGGCCGGGCCCAGCGGGCGGGGGTGTGCGGTCCGTCCCACACCTGCACGGCGCCCCAGGCGACCGCCGTGAGTGGAACGGCGAGCACGGCCCCGACGATGCCGCCGAGCACCGTGCCCACGGTCAGGGCCACGAGGACGACGAACGCGTGGAGCTTCATCGTCCGCCCCATGAGGAACGGCTGCAGGAGGTTGCCCTCCAGCTGGTTGACGAGGACGACGACTCCGACGACGATCAGAGCGATCACCGGCCCGTGCGCCACAAGGGCCACCAGAGCAGCGAGGATCCCGGCGAGCGTGGCACCCACGATGGGGATGAAGGCGAGCAGGAACACCAGGACGGCCAGCGGGATCGCGAGCGGAACCTGCAGGATGAGGAGCCCGATGAGGATGCCGATCGCGTCGACGGCGGCGACGGTGGCCGTGCCGCGGACGTACGATCCCAGCGTCGAGACGGTCTTGTCGCCGATCCGCACCGCACGGGTGTATCCCTCACCGCGGAACGGGCGGAGGACGAACGCCCACATCTGCGGTCCGTCCTTCAGGAAGAAGAACAGCATCACGACCATCAGGACGAACCCGGTGACGAAGTTGGCCACGGCGCCGACGCCCGCGATCGCACCCGAGCCGAACTGTGCGCTCGTGACGAACTCTCCGAGCGAGGCGACCCACTCGTCGATCTGGCCCTGATCGATGTCGAACGGCAGCGTCCCGACCCACGCGAGGAACTTCTGGAACCCCTCCTGGGCCTGGGTCGCGAGCGTGTCCCACTGGTCGCGCACCGCCCACACGATGAGCCAGGTCACCCCGCCCAGCAGCACGACGATGGCGAGGAGGGTCAGCAGGGTCGCCAGGAGCGAGGGGACGCCGCGGCGCCGCAGCCAGGTCATCACAGGCGCGAACGCGGAGGCGAGGATGAGGGCGAGAACCAGCGGAATGGTCACGACGGTGAGCTGCAGGATGCCGAGGATGAGTGCGGCGGCGATCCCCACGACGATCAGCACCTGCAGCGAGCGGATCGCGAGGGTACCGAGAGCGTCGGACCACAGACTCCACGGCTTGCCCCCGGCGGCGACCGGTACGGCGGGAGTCGCGCTCAGATCGAGGCGCACGGTGCGGGGCTGAGAGCCGAACAGGCGGTGCAGAGGAGAGGGAGCCATGCCTCGACCGTACGCGATGGCCGCTCACACCCACATGACCAATCCATGCGGGAGGGAATCCGTGCGGGAAGGGGCATCCGTGCGGGCCGGCCGCTCGTCAGGCGGACGTCACCTCTCCGGGCGTTGCCATTCTCGCTCCGTGAGGACGCGCGACACCGTCAGCCCGATGGCGAGGGCCACGACGACGAAGACGGCTTGCATCCCGTTCTGGATGGCGGCGAGCGTGTCTCCTCCGATGACTCCGGCGATCGAGCGGTAGGCGGCTGCTCCGGGAACCATGATGAGGACGGCGGGCACGGTGAGCGTCACCCGCGCCGCTCGCAGCCGGTCGCCCACGAGGAAGGCCCCGATGCCCACGGTCAGCGCGGCGGCGGCTGCCGCCACCGCCGGCATCGTCCCCGCGTCGACGAGCGCGAGCCGACCCACGTTCGCGAGGCCGCCCAGCAGCGACGCCGCCACGGCGATCTGCCACGGGGTGGAGAACAGCACCGCGAACCCGAACACGCCGACGAAGCCTGCGACCAGACGCATGACCGACAGCAGCGGCTCGGCGAACACCGGAGCGGCCGTCTGCGTGACCGTCGCATCGAACACCGCCGCCACGCCCCACACCGCCGAGCCCGTCGCGAGGAGGATGAGCACCGCATATGTCACGCGAGCGATCCCCGAGTTCAGGTCGAGGCGAGCGAGGTCGAGGGCGCCGGTGACCAGGGGAAACCCGGGCACGAGGTAGAGCACGGCGCTCGTCAGTGCCGCATCGTGCTGGCCGCCCGGCATCCCGAGCAGGCTGAACACGTGCGCCGCCAGCAAGTAGACCAGAAGCGCCGTCAGCGCCGAGGCGAAGACGACGAGGAACTCATTGGTCCGCAGCCGGTGGATGGCCATGCGGACCGTCTGACCGGCGGCGGCCGCGATCCCCACGGCCACGAACTCCTGCCAACCGCCGTTGTTGAGGAGGGCGAACGCGGCACAGGCGAGCCCCGCCGCGAGCACGCGGACGATGTCGCTGTAACGTCGCGGCAGCCGCTCGATCTCATCGAGCTCGTGCTGGACCTCGGCGGCCGACATCCCCGGATGGAGCCGGTTGGTCAACCGCTTGAGCTCGGTGAGCCGGTCGGCGTCGATCGCCGGGTTGCGGATCTCGGCCACGCGCGTGCGGAACATCTGTCCGCGGCTGGCCGTCGAGACGATGTCCTTCATCCCGACGCGCGAATGGAGCTCCTCGATGCCCACGGCCTGCGCGGTGCGCAGCATGCTGTCGCTCACCCGCGCCGACGACGCGCCGGCTCCGAGCATCATCGATCCCAGCCGCACGACCACGTCGGTGCGCGCGATGAATCCGACCGGCTCCAGCCGCAACTCGGCGGTGTGTGTCGGGTCGGGATCGGGGGTGCCGTGCGCGTCGGCCATGATTCGATCCTGGCATCTCGGCGTCGCGCGTGCACCGTGACAAACGCCGACCGGACCAGGAGGCCGCGACGCCTGAATAATCACGGCGGGGGACTCCTCCGCGCGTCTCCTCCGATGCGTAAGGTCGGAGACCAGAAGCCTCACCCCCCCCAGGCTTCACAGGTCTCGGGCCCGCATGTCCGGCCGCTGGAGTCCGGCGCCGATGCGGGCCCGATCTGTGTTCGGCCGGGCCGCTCGTCGGGCCGGGCGCCGTGTGACGGGATCCGTCAGTCCAGCACCGCTCCGAGGTCGTAGGCGGTCACGCTCTCCAGCTGTGCGTAGGTGCACGACCGCGGGTCACGGTCGGGGCGCCACCGCTCGAACTGCACGGTGTGGCGGAACCTCGATCCCTCCAGCTGGTCGTAGCGCACTTCGAGCACGCGTTCGGGCCGCAGTCGCACGAACGAGACGTCGGACGCCGACGAGAAGCGGGAGCGGTCGGTCTCACCTCTCACCGCCGACCCGTCCTCGTCGCGCTCCACCAGCGGCGCGAGCTCGTCGATGAGCTCGCGCCGGCGCGCATCGCTCCACGCCGACACCCCGCCCACGTTGTGCAGTTCGCCGTCCGAGCCGTACAGGCCCACCAGGAGCGAGCCGACCCCCTCACCGCTCTTGTGCACCCGGTACCCCACCGCGACCACGTCCGCCGTGCGGGCATGCTTGATCTTGAACATCGCGCGCTTTCCGGGCGCATACGGGGCGCTCAGGGGCTTGGCGACCACGCCGTCCAGCCCCGCCCCTTCGAACTCAGCGAGCCAGCGGGTGGCGGCGTCGGCGTCCGGGGTCGTGCGGGTGACGTGGACGGGTGCGGGGACCTCTGCCAGGAGGTCCACCAGCTCCGCCCGCCGTTCGGCGAACGGGGCCGACTGCAGGTCGCGCCGCCCGCGGGCGAGAAGATCGAAGGCGATGAACATCGCCGGAGTGGTCTCACTCAGCAGTGCCACGCGCGAGGCGGCCGGGTGGATGCGTTGCGAGAGCGCACTCCAGTCCAGCCGCCACGCTCCCGGTTCCCCGACGGCGACGACGATCTCGCCGTCGAGGAGGCAGGGCTCGGGAAGGAGCCGGGCGAACGCGTCGACCAGCTCGGGGAAGTATCGCGTGAGCGGTTTGGATCCGCGTGAGCCGATCACCACCTCGCGTCCGTCCCAGGCGACGAGGGCACGAAAGCCATCCCACTTGGGTTCGTAGCTGAGCCCGCCCGTGACGCGGTCGGGCCGCGGGATCTCGGGCACGGACTTGGCGAGCATGGGGGCGGGGATCTCGTACACGCCCCCATCCTGCCCGCCGCCGTCGGGGTTGGCGAGGGGTGCGGCGGGCCGGGGCCGGCGGGGGCGCCCGTCCCCGGTCACCCCGTCCTAAGAGGCATCTCATCGGCGGTTCACCCCGGGCTTAGCCGGATCGCGTCGAATGGGTCCTGCACGGCGGCCGATTTCCCGAGCCCCGGCGATCACGAGAGGACTCATCATGAAGATGTCACGTCTGGCAGCCCTCGGCGCCACCACTGCACTGCTGGCGGCAGGGATCCCGGCCGCCGCATCGGCCGCCGACACCGTGCGCAGCGGCGACTACACCGTCGCCGCCGGGAAGATCGTCCGTGGCGACCTGGTGGTCTCCGGCGGCACCGTCACGATCCACGGCACCGTCACCGGCAACGTCCGACAGTCCGGCAAGGGCTCCGTCATCATCGGCGCCCGCGGCGAGGTCGAGGGGAGCGTCACCGAGACCGGGACCGGAGGGATCACCGTGCGGGGCGAGGTCGACGGGTCCGTCAGCGAGAAGGGCCACGGAGACATCCGTGTCTCCGGCGACGTGGGAGGACGGCTCACCGAGGCCGACGGCGGCGGCGTCATCGTCGAGCGAGCCGGCGAGGTGGACGGCAGCGTGACCGAGAAGAGCGCGGGGAGCGTGCGTATCGCGGGCAGCGTCGACGGCAGCGTCACCGAGAGCGGCTCGGGTGGCGTCACGGTGGAGGCGCGCGCCGAGATCGACGGCAGTGTCCGCGAGCAGGGATCCGGCGACCTCCTCGTCCGTCGGGGCGCGGAGATTGAGGGCCGTCTGAGCGAGAGCGGATCGGGATCTCTCATCCGGCGCTGAGCGCAGGAGCGGCCGGGTGCGGACGCGCCCGGCCGGTCCGTCTCACGCGAACGCGCTGACCCCCGTGATGTCGCGGCCGAGGAGGAGCGCCTGAACGCTCTCGGTGCCCTCGTAGGTGTGGATCGCCTCGATATCGGCCATGTGCTGAGCCACGCCGTATTCGAGGAGGATGCCGTTCCCGCCCAGAAGGTCGCGGGCGGTCGCGGCGATCCGCCGCGCCGTGCGCGTGTTGTGGTATTTCGCGAGCGATGCCTGCGTGGGCCGGAGGACTCCTGCGGACTCGAGGTCGGCGAGGCGGCGACAGTACAGCTGCATCGAGGTCAGGTCGGCGAGCATCTGAGCCAGCCGTTCCTGCACCATCTGGAACCGCGCCAGCGGCTTCCCGAACTGCACGCGCTCGCCGGCGTACTGGAGCGCCGTCTCGTAGCAGGCCGTCGCGTGGCCCAGGGCTGACCATGCCACACCCGACCGGGTGGAATGGAGCACCGTGGAGGCGT
Source organism: Microbacterium sp. TNHR37B (assembly GCF_001620065.1). Classification (GTDB taxonomy): domain Bacteria; phylum Actinomycetota; class Actinomycetes; order Actinomycetales; family Microbacteriaceae; genus Microbacterium. Next base: position 352,270 of record NZ_LQGV01000003.1, on the reverse strand, counting down.
CACGGAAGCTCAGCGCCCCCGGCAGCAACGCGTCGTCGCCGACGTGGACGTCGTCGAGGGTGATGTGTGCCTGGTGGATCGCCCGCAGCGATGCCTTGCCGGTGATCACGGTGCCGGTGTATCCGGGCAGCGACTGCTCGACGAGGAAGCAGCGGACCGCTCCGTGATGCGGCGTGCCCTCGTCGTCGATGCGGGCCCACACGAAGGTGACCCCTCCCGCCGCGCCGTTGCCGATCCACTTCTTCGCGCCGCGGAGGATCCAGCCCTCGCCGTGACGACGCGCGGTGGTCTCGAGGGACACCGAGTCGGAGCCGTGGTCGGGTTCGGTCAGCGCGAATGCCGCCGGGACCTCCGCGCGGGCAATCGGAAGGAGCCAGCGGTGTTGCTGCTCCTCGCTGCCGAAGAGGGCGAGGGTGCGCAGGGCCAGGCCTCCCTGCACCGCGATGACGGTTCCGAGCGACCCGTCGCCGCGGGAGACCTCCATGTTCACGAGCCCGGCGGCCAGCGGTGAGAACCGGGTGAGGGCGGGATGCGCGACGCCGTCGTTGAGGAGGTCGAGTTCGCCGAGGCGCCGGGCGAGATCCATGGGGTACTCCGCGGCGTCCCATGCCGCGGCCATGCGTCCATCCAGCCCCTCGACGAAGGCTCGCGCGCGCGTCCAGACGTCGCGGTCGTCGGGGGAGATGTCGGCGAACACCGCGTAGTAGTCGGTGTCGAGCGGCGCGGTCACGTCGTAGCCGTCGACCGATTGCCCGGGGAACTGCGCATCCATGGGAACAGCGTACTCGTCGGCGGGACCGAGTGTCACCTCGCGCGAAACCGCGTTCCACTGCGTCGAGCGAGGCGATCAGTCCAGTTCCGACCGGAGTCGTCGAGCGATCTCCGCGGCCGGCATCCGACGGGGGAAGGCGGCGATGACGAGGTCGTCGACCGCCGGCTCCTCGCCCGCCGGGTGCACGCCGAAGCGGTGCAGCAGATCGTCGTACGCGGCGGCGAGGACGGACGGGTCCACCGGCACGGTGCCGCGCAGGAGCCGCCGCAGCACATGGTTGTGCACCGCGGTGACCGCCGCCGCGAACGCCACCGACTCCACGGGATCGATCCCGGGAAGAGCGCTGCGCAGGTAGTCGTCGAAAACGCGCTCGTATTGGAAGACCGTGACGATCTCGCGCTCGCGCAGCGCCGGCACCTGACGCACGACGCTGTACCGGCGCCGGGCGAGCTCGGGATCGGCGGCGAAGTGGCGGAACACCTCGACGGAGGCGTCGCACACCGCCGACCACGGATTCTCGTGGGGCGTCGCGAGGAAGGAGCGCAGGAGCGAGAGGAGATCGTCGTGATCGGTGAAGACGACGTCGTCCTTGCCGCCGAACTGGCGGAAGAAGGTCGAGCGGGAGACGCCGGCCGCCTGGGCGATCTGCTCCACCGAGGTGGCCTCGAAGCCCTGCGTCGCGAACAGCTCCAACGCGGCGGCGACGACGGTGTGGCGGGCGGGCGTGGCGGTCGGGTCGCTCATGGTGGCTGAAAGCCTACTGCTCGCGGGTCGCCGGCGAGGGGCACTCAGGCGCAGGTACTAGGCTGGGACACTGGTCGATCTCTCGACATCGAGACTTTTTCGGCATCGAAACCCACCGTCGCCCAGCGAAGGATTGCACGTGGATCTCTACGAGTACCAGGCACGAGACCTGTTCGAGAAGTACGAGGTGCCGGTGCTCGCCGGCATCGTCGCTGACACCCCCGAGGAGGCGAGGGCCGCCGCGGAGAAGCTCGGTGGCGTCGTCGTCGTCAAGGCCCAGGTCAAGACGGGAGGTCGAGGCAAGGCCGGCGGTGTGAAGGTCGCCAAGACGCCCGACGAGGCGTTCGCCGCCGCCGAGGCGATTCTGGGCCTGGACATCAAGGGTCACGTCGTCAAGCGCGTGATGGTCGCCGCGGGTGCGCGCATCGAGAAGGAGTTCTACTTCTCGGTGCTCCTCGACCGCGCCAACCGGTCGTACCTGAGCCTGTGCTCGGTCGAGGGCGGGATGGAGATCGAGCAGCTCGCCGTCGAGAAGCCCGAGGCCCTTGCCCGCGTCGAGGTGGACCCTCTGCAGGGCATCGACGCGCAGAAGGCCGTGGAGATCGCCCGCGCGGCGAACTTCCCCGAAGACCTCGTGGAGAAGGTGGCCGCCGTCTTCGTCAAGCTCTACGACGTCTACACGGGTGAGGGCGCCACCCTCGTCGAGGTCAACCCGCTCATCCAGGACGCCGACGGCAACATCATCGCCCTCGATGGCAAGGTGACCCTCGACGACAACGCCAGCGAGGTCCGCCACCCCGAGCACGAAGCGCTCGAGGACAAAGACGCCGCCGACCCTCTGGAGGCCAAGGCCAAGGCGTCGGGGCTGAACTACGTCAAGCTCGACGGCCAGGTCGGCATCATCGGAAACGGTGCCGGGCTCGTCATGTCGACGCTCGACGTCGTCGCCTACGCCGGCGAGAAGCACGGCGGCGTCAAGCCGGCCAACTTCCTCGACATCGGCGGCGGCGCCTCGGCCACCGTGATGGCGGCGGGGCTCGACGTGATCCTCGGCGACGAGCAGGTCAAGAGTGTCTTCGTCAACGTGTTCGGCGGCATCACGAGCTGCGTCGCGGTGGCGGAGGGCATCGTGAAAGCCCTGGAGATCCTCGGCGACGCCGCCACCAAGCCTCTCGTCGTTCGTCTGGACGGCAATCAGGTCGAAGAGGGACGCGCGATCCTCGCTGCGGCGAACAACCCGTTGGTCACCCTGGCCGCCGGCATGGACGAGGGCGCCGACAAGGCCGCCGAGCTCGCGAACGCCTGAGCCGCGACGAGACAGAAGGAAGAGGACTATGTCGATCTATCTGAACAAGGACTCCAAGGTCATCGTCCAGGGCATCACCGGCGGCGAGGGCACCAAGCACACGGCGCTCATGCTCAAGGCGGGAACCAACGTGGTCGGCGGCGTGAACGCGCGCAAGGCGGGCACGACGGTGTCCCACACCGACAAGGACGGCAACGCGGTGGAGCTGCCCGTCTTCGGCTCCGTCGCCGAGGCGATCGAGAAGACCGGTGCCGACGTCTCGATCGCGTTCGTGCCCCCGGCGTTCACGAAGGACGCGATGATCGAGGCCATCGACACCGACATCCCGCTCCTCGTGGTCATCACCGAGGGCGTGCCCGTCGGTGACACCGCCGAGGCGTGGGCGTACGCGAAGAGCCGCGGCAACAAGACGCGCATCATCGGCCCGAACTGCCCCGGCATCATCACCCCGGGCGAGGCCCTGGTCGGGATCACCCCCGCCAACATCACCGGCAAGGGACCGATCGGCCTCGTGTCGAAGTCGGGCACCTTGACCTACCAGATGATGTTCGAGTTGCGCGACCTCGGTTTCTCCACCGCCATCGGGATCGGCGGAGACCCGGTCATCGGCACGACCCACATCGACGCGCTCGCCGCATTCGAGGCCGACCCCGAGACGAAGGCGATCGTCATGATCGGTGAGATCGGCGGCGACGCCGAGGAGCGGGCGGCCGACTACATCAAGGCGAACGTGACGAAGCCGGTCGTCGGCTACGTCGCAGGGTTCACCGCTCCCGAGGGCAAGACGATGGGTCACGCCGGGGCGATCGTGTCCGGCTCTGCCGGCACGGCACAGGCGAAGAAGGAAGCCCTCGAGGCCGCGGGTGTCAAGGTCGGGAAGACCCCGTCCGAGACGGCCGCCCTCATGCGCGAGATCATCGAATCGCTCTGATCGTTCCCACGGTGCCCGCAGACCGCGGGTGATTCCGTCACCAGGCCGCGTCCGAGCGCCCGGGGTTGCGCAAAACCCCGCGGCGGCCGGACGTGGCCTGTTATGTTGTCGCAAACGTCAATTCGCTCGAGCGCGGTCCTTCGCGCCGTGAGCGTCTGCGATCAACGGAGATGACTGTGACGAACGCCCTTCGCGTCGCGATGATCGGCCACGGCTTCATGGGAGCCGCCCACTCTCAGGGATGGCGCGTCGCGCCTCGGTTCTTCGACCTGCCCCTCGCGCCGGAGATGACAGTGCTCGTGGGACGTGATCCCGAGGCCGCCGCGGCGGCCGCACAGCGGTGGGGGTGGGAAGAGTCCGCCTCGGACTGGCGGGCCGTGCTCGACCGGGACGACATCGACGTCGTCGACATCGTGACGCCCGGTGACACCCACGCCGAGATCGCCGTGGCCGCCCTCGCGGCCGGCAAGCATGTGCTGTGTGAGAAGCCGCTCGCCAACTCGGTGGCCGAGGCGGAGGGGATGGCGGTCGCCGCCGAGGCTGCTGCCGCCCGCGGGATCCGCTCGATGGTGGGCTTCACCTATCGCCGGGTGCCCGCCGCGACCTTCGCGAGGGACCTCGTCGCGGCCGGCCGGCTGGGGGAGATCCGCCAGGTGCGGGCGGCCTACCGGCAGGATTGGCTCTCCGATGCCGAAGCGCCCCTCACCTGGCGTCTGCAGAAGGACCGAGCGGGGTCGGGATCGCTCGGCGACATCGGCGCCCACGCGATCGACCTCGCGGAGTTCATCACGGGGCTCTCCCTGGAGACCGTCTCGGGCGTCCTGGACACCGTGGTGCCCGAGCGCCCGCTCCTCGGCGAGGGAGTGGGGCTGTCGGGCACCGCCTCCGCGGAGCGGGGCGTCGTGACGGTCGATGACATCGCCCTGTTCGCCGGCAGGTTCTCGGGCGGAGACGGCTACCGGGCCCTCGGTTCGTTCGAGGCCACCCGCTTCGCCACGGGGCGCAAGAACGGCTTCACCATCGAGGTCTCCGGCGCGCTCGGCGCTCTCGCCTTCAACCTCGAGCGTCAGAACGAGCTGGAGTTCTACGACGCGACCGACCCGGCGGGGGAGCAGGGATTCCGCACCATCCTGGTCACCGATCCGGTGCACCCGTATGCGGGATCCTGGTGGCCGACGGGTCACATGCTGGGGTACGAGCACGGCTTCTCGCACCAGGTCGTGGACTTCGTCGCGGCCGTGGCCGAAGGGACGGCGCCCCGTCCGTCGTTCGCGGAAGGCCTCCACGTCCAGCGCGTGCTCGACGCCGTCGAACGCAGCGCCGGTGACGGATCGAGTTGGACCGCCGTCGGCTGACGGCTGAGAGAGAGGCGCGGACATGGCTCGCCCCATCACCCTGTTCACCGGCCAATGGGCCGATCTGCCCTTCGAGGAGGTCGCGCGCCTCGCGGGCGAGTGGGGCTACGACGGCCTCGAGATCGCCTGCTGGGGAGATCACATCGATGTGGCGCGATGGGACGACGCCGAGTACGTCCAGTCCCGGCGAACGATCCTGGAACGCCACGGACTCGGGGTCTGGACGATCTCGCAGCACCTGGTCGGGCAAGCGGTCTGTGACGACCCGATCGATCAGCGTCACCGGGACATCGTGCCCGATCGCGTGTGGGGTGACGGCGATCCCGAAGGCGTGCGACAGCGCGCCGCGGCCGAGCTGATCGACACCGCACGGTTCGCCGCCGCTCTCGGCGTCGACACCGTCAACGGCTTCTCCGGGTCGAGCATCTGGAAGTACGTCGCGATGTTCCCTCCCGCCACCGACGAGATGATCGATGCCGGCTACCGGGACTTCGCCGACCGGTGGAACCCGATCCTCGACGTCTTCGACGAGGTGGGGGTGCGCTTCGCCCTCGAGGTGCACCCGTCCGAGATCGCCTACGACTACTGGACCGCGCAGCGCACGCTCGAGGCGATCGGTCACCGGCCGAGCTTCGGCTTCAACTTCGATCCGTCGCACTTCGTGTGGCAGCAGCTGGACAGCGTCGCCTTCGTCCTCGACTTCGCCGACCGGATCTTCCACGTGCACTGCAAGGAGTCGGTCACGCATCTCGACGGTCGCAACGGCGTGCTCGGCTCCCACCTGCCGTGGTCCCATCCGCGGCGCGGGTGGACCTTCGTCTCGACCGGCCACGGCGCCGTGCCGTGGGAGCCGCTCTTCCGCGCCCTCAACGCCATCGGTTACGACGGGCCCACGAGCGTCGAATGGGAGGACGCGGGGATGGACCGCCTCGTCGGCGCTCCGGAGGCACTCGCATTCGTTCGTGATCTCGCCGCCATCACCCCGCCGCACGCCTCGTTCGACGCGGCGTTCTCGCAGTCGCGCTGAACCCGGGGTGCTCGCCGTCAGGCGGTTCCCGTCATGATCGCGCGCAGGCGCTCCAGCGGGAGCTTCGGGGTGCGGTCGGGGCGTACCAGTCCGTTCGTCTCCTGCAGCGTGTCGGTCAACTGCGTGTAGCAGAATCCCGCGAGCGCCTGGCTGGCGTGGACGGCCCGCATGAGTCCCTGCAGCCGTTGGTCGAAGTCGTCGGCCGAGGTGGCCGCCGAGTATCCCCAGGCGCCTGGTTCCGCCTCGCCGTCGAAGGAGATGCCACCGAACTCGGTCAGCATGACCGGGGCCTGTGACACGTCGCCCTCCAGGATCAGCACGCGCCCCGCCGGCCCTACGCCCTCCACGAGCCGTGCGATGTCCTCGTGGGTCGCGTATCGCGGGGCGAGGCGAGCGGGGTCGGCGTCGTAGTCGTGGATGGCCACGATGTCGGTGTCGACCTGCTCCCAGCCGTCATTGGACACGACGGGGCGCGTCGGATCGAGCGCTTTCGTCACGGCCACGAGGGAGCGCGCGAAGGCCCGCATCCGGGAGTCATGCGCCACGTGCTGCACCCCCCAGCTCTCGTTCAGCGGCACCCAGGTGACGATCGAGGGATGCGAGTAGTCGCGGCGAACGATGTCGAGCCACTCACGCATCGTGCGGGCGACCGTGGTCGGCGAGAAGGTAAAGCTCGCCGGCGCCTCGCCCCACACGAGCAGCCCGAGGCGGTCGGCCCAATAGAGGAAGCGCGGGTCCTCGAACTTCTGATGCAATCTCGTGGCGTTGAAGCCGAGGTCCTTGATGAGCTGCACCTCGTCTCGCAGTGCGTCAGCGGACGGAGCCGCCAGGTGGGTCTGCGGCCAGTAACCCTGGTTGAGTACGGAGCGCACGTAGTACGGCCGATCGTTGAGGAAGAACCGCCTCCGCTCGACGTGCGCGGTGCGGATGCCGAGGTAGGACTGCGCGGCATCCTCGCCCACGGTGATGGTCGCCTCGACCAGACGCGGATGCTCGGGCGACCACAGGAGCTCTTCGTAGGCCTGGCCGTTGAGGAGGTCGGCGACGGGGATGACCAAAGCCGCCTCGTCGTCGAGGACGTCGGTCTCGACGCTGCCGAGCGCGCGGCCTTCGAAAGACAGGTCGATCCGCGCCGCGGTGGGGCCGTCCGGGACGCGGGAGAGCTCGAGGTCGACGGCCACGACCCCGCGCCGCGGGTCGGGGTTCCACCGCACCGCCGTGGTGGCCACCGCGGGCGTGGCCTCGAGCCAGACCGGCTGCCAGATGCCGCTCGTGCGGTGGTACCAGATCACGTGCGGCTGCTCACGCCAGTCTTGCTTCCCACGAGGCTGACCGATGTCGTGGGGGTCGTCTTCGACCCGGACGACGATCGTGTGTCGTTCGATGTCGGCGAGGGCATCGGTGATGTCGAAGCCGAACGGGGTGTGCCCGCCTTCGTGGTCTCCCACCTGCTGTCCGTCGATCCACACGCGGCAGCGGTAGTCCACGGCACCGAAGTGGAGGTGCAGGCGGCGCCCGGTGCCGAACCCGGCGGCGTGAAGGTCGCTCGGGTCGAAGGATCGCGAGTACCAGCTGACGCGGTGATGCGCGGTGTCGGCGATGCCCGACGCGGGCGACTCCGGCGGGAACGGCACGAGGATCTCGCGATCGAAGGGCGTCGTGTCCACCTGCGGAGAGTGCCAGCCGGCGGCGAGCCCTTCGTCGGCGTCGTCGAACGTGAAGCCCCACGGTCCGGAGAGGTCGGTCCACTGCGGGCGGGTCAGCTGAGGGCGAGGATGAGTCCCGTCGAAGGGTCGCGGGGGCGCCGTCGCGTCACGGTCGTCGTCGATCATGTCGTCCAGCATGCCGCAAAAGTGCAGCGCTGTAAACCGAAAAAAACAGGCATGGAGAAACCATTGACGCTTGGTTTGCTGCGCTGTAGATTCGGCGGACCCGCGACGATGCGGCACGAGAGGAACCCATGCACCGTTCTCCCACACGATCTCGACTCGCGGCGGCCCTCGTGGCGTTGCTCCTGGCCGTCGGCGCGGCGTCGTCCGGCACGGCTGTCGCGGTGGCCGCCGATGAGCCTCCGGCGGACTTCTACAACCCGGTCCTGAAGGGCGCGGACCCGTCGGTCGTGCGTCAGGGTGACCGCTACATCTCGGTGAGCTCCGATGCCGAAGGAATCTGGGTGCGCGAGTCCTCCGGTCTTGCCGCGCTGTCGGACGGCGAGGTGAGGCGGGTGTGGCAGCCGGATGCCGACGGGCCGCTGTGCTGCAACGTCTGGGCGCCCGAGATCCTGCTGATCGACGGCGAGTGGCACATCTACTTCGCCGCCGACGACGGGGCGAACGCGAACCACCGGATGTACGGCATCCGTGCTCTCACCGACGACCCCCAGGGTGCGTGGTCGGATCCGGTGAAGATCGCCGCTCCCACCGACCGGTGGGCGATCGACGCGACGGTCATGCAGCACGACGGCTCGCTGTACTTCCTCTGGTCGGGATGGGAGGGCACGGTCGACGAGGGCCAGAGCCTCTACATCGCGCCCATGAGCGACCCGCTCACCATCAGCGGCGAACGAGTGCGTCTGTCCGCGCCCACCGAGTCGTGGGAGCGGGTGGCGCTGCCGATCCAGGAAGGTCCGGAGGTGCTGGAGCGAGACGGGGTGACGACGATCGTCTACTCGGCCAGTGGCAGCTGGACCGAGGACTACTGTCTCGGCACGCTGACCTCGCGCGGCGGCGACGTGCTCGACCCCGCATCGTGGGAGAAGTCGGACGGGTGCGTGTTCGCCAAGCGTGACACGGCGTGGGGGCCGGGTCATCATTCCTTCACGACCTCGCCCGATGGCACCGAGGACTGGATTGTTTACCACGCGAGCACCGTGAAGGACCGGGGGTGGGACGGGCGGACGATCCGGGCCCAGCGCTTCTCGTGGGACGGCGGCTCGCCCGTGTTCGGGACTCCGGTCGCCACGTACGAGACGGTCGCCCTGCCCTCGGGCGACACCAGCGTCCCCCAGCGCACGTACGAGGCGGAGGATGCCGAGGTGCACCGGGCCCGCGTGGTCGATGTGTCGGTGCCGGGAGCGTCGGGGCACCGGAAGGTGGGCTACATCGACTTCGACGACAGCTGGGTCGAGTTCACGGTCACGGTGCCCTCGGACGGTCTCTACGGCGTGGACGTGCGGTACTCCAACGGCACCGGGTCGCCGAGCACGCATCTCGTGTCTGTGAACGGAGCCGCCGCCGAGCCCGTGGCGCTTCCGAGCAACGGCTGGGACAACTGGCTGTTCACCGGTCTCGATCTCGACCTGCGGGCGGGGGAGAACACCGTGCGCCTGTCGAAGGGGCAGGGGTTCGCCGAGCTCGACCTCATCCGGGTCGACGCGCGTGCGCAGGATGACGGGGCCGTCGCGCGGCCGGCGGCGGGGGTGCTCTCGTCGGACAACGGGTGGGACACCGGGCTCCGCGACGGCGACTACACGATCACGATGGACCTGTGGTGGGGGCAGAATGCGAGCGTGTTCCGCCTCTACGAGAACGGCGTGCTGCTCTCCTCGACGCGCCTCGATCCGGCCACTCCCGCCGCACAGCGGGCCACCGTCGACATCCGGGGACGCGTCGACGGCGAGTACGTCTACACCGGCGAGCTCGTGAACTCCCGCGGGGTCACCGCCGTCGCTGCGCTGCGGGTGCCCGTGACCGATGCCGCGCCGGGGCGTCCGGTGCTCAGCCATGACAACCACGACCGCGACGGCGCGTTCACGCTCACCGCCGACCTGTGGTGGGGAACGAACGCGACGTCATACGTCTTCCGTGAGGGAGGGGTCGTCGTCGGAGAGGGCACGCTGACCGCGGCGACACCGTCGGCGCAGCGCGCGCGACTGACCGTCGCGGGTGCCGCACCGGGGGTGCACCGCTATGAGGTCGAGTTCCGCAACGCGGCAGGCGCCACGGTGAGTCGCCCGGTGGAGGTCACGGTGAGCCGCTGAGAGGGGACTGCTGACGCCCCCGTCTGATGCAGCGCTGTAAAAGCGTGCGTCAGGCCGGGGCGCTCTCGCGGACGACGATGCGATGGGGGGCGATCTCGTGCCGGCCCACGCCGTCGTAGCCGCGGATGCGCTCGTCGAGCAGCGTGAGCGCCCGAGAGACGATGGTGTCGATGTCGGGGCTCACGGTGGTCAGCGACGGAAAGGTCACCGCGCTCAGGCGGGTGTCGTCCCAGCCGGTGACGGCGACGTCGTCGGGCACGCGGATGCCGCGCTCCTGAAGAGCGCGCAGTGTGCCGATCGCGGCGAGGTCGTCGCGGCAGACGAGGGCATCGACATCGAGGCCACCGTCCAACGCGTCGCGGACGGCATCCACCGCCTCGGACGCCGCGACCGCGCCGGAAGCGACCAGCCGCGACGGGTCGGCGGCGAGTCCCGCTTCCTGCAGCGCCTCCTGGTAGCCGAGCAGACGCTGGCGCGAGGTCTCGGTGAGCGACGACGCCTCATGTCCCACGAAGCCGATGCGGCGCCGGCCGCTGGCGATCAGATGCCGGGTGATCTCCCGCGCGGCTGCGATGTTGTCGATCATGACGCGGTCGATCGTCAGCGGTGCGGGCGTCTCGCCCAGCAGGACGATCGGGATGTCGATGCGGTGGCGGGCGATCTCGGCCGACGACATCGCGCTGGGCTGGAAGATCATCCCGTCGATCAGGCCTGCCTCCGAGCTGGCCATGAGTGCACGTTCGCCCTCGAGGGTGGCGTCGGTCTCCTCCAGTAGCACGCGATACTCGAAGCCCGCGGCGGCGCGGGAGGCCGCGCGCGACAACTCCGCGAAGTAGGGGATGGCGACATCGGCGAAGGCGAGCGCGATGAATCCCGTACGGCCCGTGGCCAGTCGCCTCGCGACGACGTTGGGGCGATAGCCCAGCTCGTCGATGGCCTGCTGTACGCGTGCGCGCATCTGTGGCGACACGTGGGGGTAGTTGCGCACGACGTTCGAGACGGTCTTCATCGACACGCCCGCCCGCTCGGCGACGTCCTGCAGTCGGGGTCCGCGCATTCTGTGCTCCTCCGTCGGTCCGGCGCCCCCACCCTACCGCCTGCCTCGTACAGCGTCCGACTCCGGCGCGTCGGGGCCTTGACACGAATTTTCTAGCGCTGTACATTCGGGCTCACGTGATCCACAGCGCCCAGATCGACCTGGGGACCAACTCAAAGGAGAGCAATCACATGAAGAAGGCAATCGCGCGCGGACTCGCGGCGGGTCTTGCCGCCTCGGTCGCCCTCGCGTTCGCCGGCTGCGCCGGATCGGGCCCGAGCGATCAGGGGGTGTCCGGCGAGGAGTACAGCGGTCCGAAGGTGGAGATCACCTTCTGGCACGGCTGGACCGGCGGCGCGGCGCCGACGATCGTGCCCAAGCTCATCGACCAGTTCAACGCCGAGCACGACAACATCGTCGTCAAGAACGTCCCGCAGGAGTGGGCCGACATCAACGCGAAAATGCCGTTGGCGATCAAGGCGGGCAAGGGCCCCGACGTCGCCGTGCTCCACGGTGACGACCTGGCCACCTACGCGGCGCAGAAGCTCCTGATCCCCGCTGACGACATCGTCTCCAACCTCGGCTACAGCGCGGAGGACTTCCCCGCCGGGGTCTTCGACAAGGGCAACTACGACGGCGCGCAGTACGCCGTGCCGTGGAGCGTCACGCCGCTCGGCCTCTTCGTCAATAAGGAGGTGCTCGCCAAGGCGGACATCACCGAGATTCCCACTGACAAGGACGGCTATCTCGACGCGCTCGACGCTCTGAAAGACGCGGGCGTGAAGGGCGAATGGGTCGACGGATACGTCTTCACCGGCACCTTCGAGTTCCAGAGCCTCCTGTGGCAGTTCGGCGGCGAGCTCTACAACGAGGACGTCTCCGAGGCCACGTTCAACTCCGAGGCGGGCGTGCAGGCGCTCACCTGGATGACCGACCTCGTCGACAAGGGATACAGCCCCGCCAACGTCGCGCAGGACGGCAACATCAAGGCGCTTCTGGCCGGCGACACCGCGTTCAACTGGAACGGCGTCTGGCAGACCACCAACTCCGCGTTCGGCGACCTCGACTGGGCCGCGGCGCCCGTGCCCCAGATCGGCACCGAGAAGGCCGTCTGGTCGAGCTCGACCCACTGGGTGTTCCCGTCGAACAAGGGCCAGGACGCCGACAAGACCGCCGCGGCGGCGACCTTCGTGAAGTGGATGAACGACAACTCCCTCGGCTGGGCCGAGACCGGTGAGCTCCCCGCCGCCAACACGGTCCGCGAGGATCCCGAGCTGCTGTCGACCTACCCGAACCTCGAGCCGTTCATGGAGGAGCTCGAGTACGCCCGCTACGAGACGGTCTCGCCCGGCATCAACGAGGCGAACGCCCTCATCACGACGGCGATCAACGAGGCGCTGACTGGCAAGAAGACGCCGCAGGCCGCCCTCGACGACGCCAAGGCCAAGGCCGACGCCATCATCGAGCAGAACAAGGCCAAGTATGGCGGCTGACATCCGCCTCGCGACGGCCGTCCCGGTCGAGCGCCCGCGCGGCGCCCGGCCGGGCGGCCGGGGCGTGTCGGGCCGGACGCGCCGCACCCTCATCGCCTACGTGTTCCTTGCGCCGTTCCTGGCTCTGTTCGGCACGTTCGTCATCGCCCCGGCGTTCTTCGGCGCATGGATCAGCCTCACCGACTGGAGCCCGTTCCGCGATGAGCAGAGCTTCGTGGGGCTGAAGAACTACATCAACCTGTTCACGCCGGGCAGCACGACCTCGGGAGACTTCTGGGAGTCGATGGGGGCCACCGGCATCTTCGTCGTCGCCAGCGTGCCGCTCCTGGTGGTGCTGCCGCTGCTGATCGCGCTACTGCTGAATCAGAAGCTCGGCGGCGCGACCTTCTTCCGCACCCTGTTCTTCGCTCCCTACGTCCTGGGCGTCGCGATCGTCGGCGTGATCTGGATGTACATCTTCGACACGCAGTCCGGGATCCTCAATCACCTGCTGGGCCTGCTCGGCCTGCCCGACGACATCCCGTGGGTCGTCGACACCCCGTGGGTGTGGGTCTCGCTCGTCGGCGTCACGGTGTGGTGGACCGCGGGGCTGAACACCGTCATCTTCTTGGCGGGGCTGAAGGGGATCAACGGCGACCTCTACGAGGCGGCCGCGCTCGACGGCGCCGGACCGGTCCGCGCGTTCTTCAGCGTCACTCTCCCGGGCTTGCGTCCTGTCATGCTCTTCATCACGACGACCACGGTGCTGGCCTCGGCGAACATGTTCGGCCAGTCCTACCTGCTCACCAACGGGGGACCGGGGACGGCCACCCGAACCGCGATCATGTACATCGCCGACCAGGGCCTGTCGCAGAACAACATGGCTCCCGCGGCTGCGATGAGCTACATCCTCTTCGCCATCCTCGCCGTCGTGAGCGTCATCAACTTCCGGCTGCAGCGTGAACGCGCAGAGAGGGTCGTCTCATGACCTCGTCCCGCCGCGTGGCATCGCGTTCGGTGCTCTACGCCGTCCTGGGCGCGCTGGCGCTCGTGGTCATCTTCCCGCTCGCGTGGATGCTGCTGACGTCGTTCAAGACCGACGCGGATGCCGTGCGCAACCCGTACGCGCTTCCGGACCCGTTCTCGTTCGAGGCGTACCAACAGCTCCTGCTCAGCGGGCAGCAGCCGATCTTCCTGTGGCTGTGGAACAGCTTCGCCGCGGCGACGCTGCAGACGGTCCTGATCCTCGCGACCGCTTCGATGGCCGCCTACGCGCTCGCCCGCCTCGACTTCGCGGGGAAGCGCATCATCTTCGGCTTGATCATCGCGACGCTACTGGTGCCGCCCGTCGTCTTCCTCATCCCCAACTACCTGATCGTCGAGAACTTCGGCTGGCTCGACAGCATCCTGGCGATCACGGTGCCCGGGGCGGCCAGCGCCTTCGGCGTCTTCTTCCTCCGGCAGTTCTTCGTGGGGCTCCCCGTGGAGGTCGAGGAGGCGGCGCGGATCGACGGTGCGGGGGAGTTCCGGATCTTCCTCCAGGTCGCCCTGCCGCTGGCCAAACCGGCACTCGCGACACTGGCCGTACTGTCGTTCCTCGGCAACTGGAACGACTTCCTGTGGCCCGTGTACGTCCTGCTCTCGCCCGAGAACATGACCCTCCAGCCGGGTCTTGCCATGCTGCAGGGCGCATATCGAACGCACTTCGGGGTCGTCATGGCGGGAGCGGTCATCGCCTCGGTGCCCGTGCTCGTGCTCTTCGCGTTCGCGCAACGGCAGATCGTCGACTCCGTCGCCGGAGCGGCGGTCAAGGGATGAACCGCGGGGGCGCGGCCGTCGCATCTGCAGCGGTCATCCTGCTGCTGGCCGGGTGCGCCGCCGACGGCGGAGCAGAGCGTCCGACGCCGTCGGCTGCCGCCCCATCGACGGTGTTCGCGATCGACGCCGATTTCCCCGATCCCGATGTCGTCGCCCTCGATCAGGGCGGCTTCGCGGCGTTCGCCACCGGGGGACACGGCCTCAACCTCCGGATCGCACGCTCCACGGACCTCGCGCAGTGGACCATCGAGAACCGCGATGTGCTGCCGCGCCTGCCCGCCTGGGCCTCTCCCGGGCGCACCTGGGCGCCCGAGGTGGTCGCCGCGCCGGCCCCCGGTTCGGGCTATGTCATGTATATGACGGCCCAGGACACCGCTTCCGGCAGGCAGTGCATCGGAGTCGCGACCGCAGCCACGATCGACGACGACTTCGTGTCCGCTTCCGACCAACCGCTCGTGTGTCCGGTCGAGGAGGGCGGCGCGATCGATGCCTCGACGTTCGACGATGTCGACGGCACGCGCTACCTGCTCTGGAAGACCGATGGAAACTGCTGCGCAGAGGACACGTGGATCGAGATGGCGCGCCTGTCGTCGGACGGCCTGTCGCTGACGGACGAGCCGGTCCGCCTGATCCGACAGGCTCTCGACTGGGAAGGCGCGCTCGTGGAGGCCCCCACCCTCGTGCGCCGCGACAACCGCTACGTCCTGCTGTACTCCGCCAACGACTACGGCGGCGACTCCTACGCCGTGGGAGCGGCCACGGCCGAGAGCATCGAGGGGCCGTACGAGAAGCTCGACGAGCCGATCCTTCGCAGCGCCGGCGACCTGCGCGGTCCGGGCGGGCAAGATGTGGTGAGTGTCGATGGCGCCGACACGCTCGTCTTCCACTCGTGGGACGAGCTGTACATGTACCGCGGCCTCGTCACGCTTCCGATCGTCTGGCACGACGGCGTCCCGCGTGTCGGCGACTGACGCCCGCAGGCCTCAGCCTCAGGCGCCCAGCAGCGTCTCGATCGGACCGCGGGCGAAGAAGATCACGAACCCGCCGGCGACGATCCACAGGAGCGGGCTGATCGTCTTGCCGCGTCCCGACAGGGCGTGCACCAGTACCCAGCTGACGAATCCCGCTCCGATGCCGTTGGCGATCGAGTAGGTCAGAGGCATGACGGTGGCGGTGAGGAAGACCGGCAGCAGCACGCGGAAGTCGGTCAGATCGATGTGGGCGATCTGGGCGAGCATCATCGCTCCGACGATGACCAACGCGGCCGCGGCCACCTCGGTCGGCACGATCGAGGTGAGCGGGGTGAAGAACATCGCGAGGAGGAACATGAGTCCCGTCACCACGTTCGCCAGGCCCGTCCGGGCCCCCTCGCCGATGCCCGAGCCGGACTCGATGAAGACCGTCGCCGACGACGACGAGGTCGAACCGCCGACGACGGCGCCGACGCCCTCGACGACGAGCGCCGACTTGATGCGCGGGAAGTCGCCCTTCTCGTCGGCCAGTCCCGCCTCCTTGGCGAGTCCGGTCATCGTGCCCATCGCGTCGAAGAAGTTCGAGAAAACGAGGGTGAAGACGAGCATCACGAGGGTCACGAGCCCCACGCGGGAGAAGTCGAATCCGAAGCTCACGGCACCGACCAGCGCGAGGTCGGGAAGGCTCACCGGCGCACCGGAGAGCGCCGGGATCGTCAGGCCCCAGCCGCCGGCCTTCTCGGTGGCCGGTCCCAGGTGCCAGATCGCCTCGGCGATCACGGCCAGGATCGTGCCGGTGACGAGGCCGATCAGCATGCCGCCCTTCACCTTGCGGGCCACGAGCACCCCGGTGACGAGGAGCGTGATGACGAACAGGAGCGTGGGGATCGTCGCGACCGACCCGGCGACGCCCAGGCCCACGGGCGGCGAGGCGGAGAGGGTCGCCGTCACGAATCCGGAGTTGACGAATCCGATGAAGGCGATGAAGAGGCCGATGGCCACCGTGATGGCGAGCTTGAGCTGAACGGGCACGGCGTCGAAGATCATCTTGCGCAGACCGGTCGCCGCGAGCAGGACGATGATCAGACCGTTGATGACGACCAGCGCCATCGCCTCGGGCCAGGTGACCTCGCCGACGACGCTGAACGCGACGAAGGCGTTGATGCCGAGCCCGGCGGCGAAGGCGAACGGCAGTCGGGTGACGAGGCCGAAGAGGATCGTCATGACCCCGGCGGTCAGGGCGGTGACCGCGCCGACCTGGTCGAACTCGAGGGCGTGGCCGGCGACGTCGGGCTTGCCGCTCAGGATGATCGGGTTGAGGATCACGATGTAGGCCATCGTGACGAACGTCACGAGGCCCCCTCGGATCTCGGCGCCGACGGTGGATCCGCGGCGGGTGATCCCGAAATAGCGGTCGAGGGCTCCCCGGGGGGTGGGTTCGGTCGTCGATGCCGTGGCGGCGCGGTTGGTCATGGATCCTCCTGGCAATGACGGTATCGCGCCCGCGCGCCCCCCGGGAACGCACACGAGCGCTCGGTAGGGTCGAAGCCGCATGAATCGCCTCCTCGTCGCCCTCCTCTCCGCCCTCGACGCCCTCGTCGCGGTCGCGGTCGGCCTGGCCGCATCCCTCGCGCCGCTGACCCTGCTGTGGTCCTTCGGGCTGCCAGGTGACGCGGACTGGGGGGCGCTGTGGCCCGCCGCAGTGCGGATCTGGCAGGCGGGACACCTCGTGCCTCTCGACGTGCACATCGACGCGCAGTACGCCACCGACGTCGGGATCCCGGCCGACGGCACGACGTTCGTGCTGTCGCTTGCGCCGCTCGCGTTCGCGGTGTTCACAGCCCTCTTCGCCGCGCGGTCGGGACTGCGCGCGGCGCGCGCCGGAGCGTGGGCCGTGGGCGCGGTGAGCGGTACGGCGGTCGCGGCACTGCTGGCGCTCCTCGCGGCGCTGTCGACGACGAGATCGGCGGTGGACGCGGTGGTCTCCACCGATCTCGCGGCTGCGGTGTTCTTCCCTGCAGCTGTCTACGGTCTCCCGGCTTTGGGTGCCGCGGCGTGCCGCGCCTGGCACGACGGCGACGCCGGGCTCCTCGACCGGGTGCGAGAGCGACTCGACCTCGACCCGACCGTCGTCGCCGCCTCGGCGCGGGGTGCCGCGGCCGGAGCGATGGGTCTCGTCGGGGTGGGGGCGGCTGTTCTGGCCGTCGCCGTCGCGGTGGGTGCCGGACGGATCCTCGCCCTGTTCGAGGCGGCCCACGTCGACCTCGTCGGCGCGATCGTGGTCGCCGCCGGTCAGCTCCTCTACCTCCCCGCCATGATCGTGTGGGGCGCGGCCTATGCCGCCGGCCCTGGGTTCGCGGTGGGGGTCGGTACTGCCGTCTCCCCGGGCGGGACGGCACTCGGCGTGGTGCCCGGCATCCCCGTGCTCGGCGCGATCCCCGAGCAGCCCTCCCCGTGGCTGCTGCTCCTGGCCCTCGCCGTGGTCGCCGTCGGTGCTCTCGCCGGAGCCGTGGGACGGGCGCGCCTGCGCCGTGCGGGCGCCGATGACTCCTGGCGCGCGCGGCTCGTGGTGTGGGGGGTCATCGCCGTCGCGGCGGCGGCCTCGGCGGCCCTGCTCGCCGTGGTGGCCTCGGGCGGTATCGGACCGGAGCGCCTGCAGCAGGTGGGTCCGTCGACCGGCGCGTTCGCCCTCGCGGTCGGCCTCGAAGTGGCCGTCGGTGCCGGTGCCGTCCTCTGGGCGCCCCGGAGGCAGGACGACCCGGTGGCGCGTGTCACGGGGGAGGCCGAGGGCCACGCGACGCGGGATGCCGCGCCGGCCACCACGGGATGGCGCACTGGGCACCAGGTCGACGGCGACCAGGACGCCGGCGATCAGGACACCGAGGACCTCGGCCTGGACCTGGACCTCTTCCGGGGGACCGAGCAGCGCCCGGCCCCGCCGGTAGACTGAGCGGGTGCTGACCCTCGCCGTCCTGATCTCGGGCGCCGGCTCCAACCTGCGCGCCCTCCTCGAGGCGACGCATGAGGCCGACTTTCCCGCGCGCGTGATCGTGGTGGGCGCCGACCGTCAGGCCGATGGGTTCGCCCACGCCGAGGCCTTCGGCATCCCGACGCTCCTGGTGCCCTTCCACGACTTCGAGTCCCGCGAGGAATGGGGGGCGGAGCTCCACGCGCAGCTGTCGGTGTGGCAGCCCGACCTCCTCGTGCTGAGCGGTCTCATGCGGCTTCTTCCCGCCCCGTTCGTCGATGCCTGGGCGCCGCGCATCATCAACACGCACCCCGCCTACCTGCCGGAGTTCCCCGGGGCACACGGCGTCCGCGACGCGCTGGCCGCGGGTGTGGACCAGACCGGCGCGAGCGTCATCGTCGTCGACGGCGGCGTCGACACCGGGCCGATCCTCGCGCAGGAGCGCGTGGCAGTGCTGCCCGGGGACACCGAGCACACGCTCCACGACCGCATCAAGCCCGTCGAACGTCGCCTCCTCATCGACGTCGTGCGTCGGATCGCTCAGGGCGATCTCGACCTGAGCGCGGCCGCCCCCACCGCTTCCTCCCGCTGAACGCTCACCACCCCTGACGACAGGAGCCCCCATGGCCGGTCCGACCATCGACCCTGCCCTCTACCGCGAGCGCGATCTCGTCCCGATCCGCCGCGCCCTGATCTCGGTCAGCGACAAGACCGACCTCCTTCCGCTCGCGCAGGCCCTCGCCGACGCCGGGGTCGAGATCCTCTCCACGGGTGGGTCGGCCTCACTCCTGCGCGAGTCGGGGATCGCCGTCACCGACGTCTCGGAGATCACCGGATTCCCCGAGTCGCTCGGAGGGCGGGTGAAGACACTCCACCCCAACGTGCACGCGGGCCTGCTCGCCGACCTCCGTCTCGAGGACCACGAGACCCAGCTGGGAGAGCTCGGCATCCTCCCGTTCGAGCTCGTGGTGGTCAACCTCTACCCGTTCAAGGAGACGGTCGCCTCGGGGGCGGTGGGCGACGCCGTCGTGGAGCAGATCGACATCGGCGGCCCGGCGATGGTGCGTGCATCGGCGAAGAACTTCGCCAACGTCGCCATCGTCGTCTCGCCGGAGTCCTACCCCGCGATCATCGACGCGGTCGCCGGCGGGGGCACGAGCCTCGCGCAGCGCCGCGACCTCGCCGCGCGCGCCTTCGCTCACACGTGCGAGTACGACCGCGCGGTGGCCACGTGGTTCGCCGATCAGACCCTTTCCACCGACGAACTGCCCCAGCACCTCACGATCACGGCGGAGCGGCTCGAGACCCTCCGCTACGGCGAGAACGCGCATCAGCGCGCGGCCATCTACACGCGCGCCGGCGGTCACGGCATCGCTCAGGCGACGCAGCTGCAGGGCAAGGAGATGTCCTACAACAACTACGTCGACGCCGACGCCGCCCTGCGTGCCGCGTTCGACCTGGTCAAGCCCGCGGTGGCGATCATCAAGCACGCCAACCCGTGCGGCATCGCGATCGGTGCCCCGAACGCCCTCGACCCGATCGCCTCCGCGCACCTGCGGGCGCACGAGTGCGACCCAGTGTCGGCTTTCGGCGGGGTCATCGCCGCCAACCGCACCGTGACCCTCAAGATGGCGGAGAACCTCCGCGACATCTTCACCGAGGTCATCGTCGCCCCCGACTTCGAGCCGGAAGCCCTGGAGGTGTTCGCGCTCAAGAAGAACCTCCGCGTGCTGCGCCTTCCCGCCGACTGGAAGCAGGAGCGGATGGATGTGCGCCTGGTCTCGGGAGGCCTTCTGCTGCAGGACGCCGATCGGTTCCCCGACGAGATCGAGTCGGTCGCCACCGACTGGCAGCTGGTCTCCGGCGATGCCCCCGCCCCGGAGGAACTCGAAGGAATGATCTTCGCGTGGAAGGCGTGCCGCGCCGTCAAGTCCAACGCGATCGTGCTGGCGCAGGGGTCTGCCACGGTGGGGATCGGGATGGGACAGGTCAACCGTGTCGACTCCTGCCGCCTCGCCGTCGAGCGGGCGGGGGACCGCGCGGCCGGTTCGGTGGCGGCCTCCGACGCCTTCTTCCCCTTCGCCGACGGGCCGCAGGTGCTCATCGACGCCGGCATCAAGACGATCATCCAGCCGGGCGGCTCGGTGCGCGACCAGGAGGTCATCGACGCGGCGCGGGCGGCGAACGTCACGATGTTCTTCACGGGGGAGCGTCACTTCTTCCACTGACGGACACGTCGATCGGGCGGTCACCACCGTGTCCGATTCCCGCGAGTCCAGACCGTCGTTCCGTGACACAGTGGAGGCATGTCCCTCGCGAGCATGACCTTCGATGAGCGCTATCGCGCCATCGACGCCCGTGATGCCCGCTTCGATGGACAGTTCGTCACGGCCGTGCGCTCGACGGGGATCTACTGCCGTCCGTCGTGTCCGGCCCGGACGCCCAAGCCGGCGAACGTCACCTTCTACCCGACCTCCGCCGCCGCGCACGAGGCGGGGTACCGCGCGTGCAAGCGCTGCCTGCCGGAGGCGGCACCGGGGTCGCCGGAATGGAACGTGCGCGGCGACACCGCCGCCCGCGCCATGCGTTTGATCGCCGACGGCGTGGTGGAACGGGAAGGGGTCCCCGGTCTCGCGGCGCGGCTCGGGTATTCCGCCCGCCACCTCACCCGGCTCCTGGCGGCGGAGCTCGGTGCCGGGCCGCTCGCCCTCGCTCGCGCGCACCGAGCGCACACCGCCCGCATGCTGCTCGTCGGGACCGACCTTCCTGCGTCCGACGTCGCGTTCTCGTCGGGCTTCGCCAGCGTCCGCCAGTTCAACGACACGGTGCGTGAGGTCTTCGGGCTCACCCCCTCGGCCTTGCGCGCCCGGCGGGGAGCGCGCGCCGAGGCCGCCCCTCCCGGGACGATCGAGCTCACCCTGGCCCATCGGGAGCCCTTCGACGCCGACGGCCTCTTCGCCTGGATGGCGGCGCGTGCCGTACCGGGCGTGGAGGTGGCGACACCGACCTCCTTCTCGCGCACCCTGCGGCTGGACGGAGGCC
The DNA here is from genome assembly GCF_001620065.1 of Microbacterium sp. TNHR37B. Taxonomy (GTDB): domain Bacteria; phylum Actinomycetota; class Actinomycetes; order Actinomycetales; family Microbacteriaceae; genus Microbacterium. Next base: position 330,849 of record NZ_LQGV01000003.1, on the reverse strand, counting down.
CGGCCTGGTTCGAGCTGCGGCGCGACCGCGAGGGCCGGATGCGCCTGCGCGCGCGCCTCACGCAGTTGCGCGACCTGATGCCGGTCGTGACCCGCGCTCGACGTCTGTTCGATCTCGATGGCGATCCCGTCGCCGTCGACAGCGCGCTGCGTTCCTTCCCCGAGCTGGCGCCGCGCATCGACGCCGTCCCCGGCATCCGCGTTCCCGGCGCGGCCGATCCTCACGAGATGCTGATCCGCGCGATGGTCGGCCAGCAGATCACCGTCGCTGCCGCGCGCACCGCCCTCAGCACTCTCACCGAGGCGCTGGGGGAGCCGGTGGCGGCCTTCGAGGGGACCGATCGGCTCTTTCCCACCATGCGGGCGATCGCCGAGCACGGCGACGAGGTGCTGCGCGGGCCGGCCGCCCGGATCCGTGCCCTCACCTCCACCGCGGCCGCCCTCGCAGACGGCGACCTCGTCCTCTCGCCCGGTGACGACGGCGCCGTCCAGCGTGAGGCGCTGATGGCCCGCGCCGGCATTGGAGCCTGGACGGCCGACTACGTGCGGATGCGTGTGTTGAACGATCCCGACGTCTTCCTCCCCGGCGATGTCGCCGTCCGCACCGGTGCCGGCGCCCTCGGCCTCCCTGTCGAACCCCGCGCGCTGACGGAATGGTCCACGCGCGCGGCGCCGTGGCGGAGCTACCTCACGGCCCACTTCTGGCGGGCGGTGCCGCCCCGTGCACCCGCGTCCCGCCGCGGGGCGTCGCACTCACGCATCGCCCCGGCCTCTGCCCCCGACACCGACCCCTCTTCACTCCTGGGAGCACCATGACCGCCCTCCTGCACACCCTCGCGACCCCCGACGGGCCGTTCACGATCCTCGCCGACGAGCGGCAGCGGGTCCTCGCCTCCGGGTGGACCGATGACCCCTCCGCGATCCTCGCCCGGCTGCGCCTGGCGCCGGGTGAGGTTCGAGAGGGACGGGCCGATGCCGCGGCGGCCGTCGCGGCGTACTACGACGGCGACGTGCGTGCGATCGACGACGTGGTCGTCGCGCAGTCGGGCACCGCGCTGCAGCGGGAGGGGTGGGCTGCGCTTCGCCGTATCGCGCCCGGCGAGCCGTTGACCTACACGGGGTTCGCGGCCCTGCTCGGGCGGCCGACGGCGGTGCGGGCGGCGGCGTCGATCTGCGCCCGCAATGCCCCGGCGTTGTTCGTCCCCTGCCACCGGGTGCTGCGCGGTGACGGGACGCTCGGCGGCTTCGCGTGGGGAGTGGAGGTCAAGCGCCGCCTCCTCGCTCGTGAGTCGGCCTGAGCCGCGCCGATCGCGGCGGGGCAGATCGCCGTTGCATTCAGGGAACACTCAGGTATAGGCTGGAGGGCTGTCGCGCCGGTGCCGGATGCGACAGCGTCCCTGTCACCGACCCGAGGAGGAAGCCATGTCCCAGGCCATCGTCATCACGAAGCCGCGTGTCCTCTTCGCCGTCGCCGGACGCTCGTACCGCGGGTAGAACCGCTCCTCGCCTCTCGGGAAGCGTTCGTCCGCTCCCCGCGTTCGGTACCGGTAGGCCACGCCTGACCGGTGATTCTCGCGCCCGTCGCTCTCCCCACCTCGCCGCCTCGGCATCCGCTCCACCCATTTCTCAAGGATCATGACCTCTTCCACCGAGAGCCCCACGCCCCCTCTGTCCACTCCGCGGGCGCTCGCCCGCCTCTACCCGTTCGCGAAGCCGGTGCTGCCGCGCCTCGCCCTGGGAGCTGCCAGCGCGCTCGCCGCCAGCCTCCTCGCGCTGTCGATTCCTCTCGTCCTCGAGGCCGTCGTGCAGGGGCCCATCGCCTCGAAGGACCTCGGGCAGCTCGTCTGGGGCGGCGTCGCGATCCTCGTCCTCGGCCTGCTGGAAGCCCTCATGGTGTGGGCCCGGCGCTTCTTCGTGATCGCGCCCTCCACGAAGGTCGAGTACGACCTCCGCACCGGTTTCTTCCAGCGTCTCCAGCGCCTCCCCGTCGCGTTCCACGATCGGTGGCAGTCGGGTCAGCTGCTCAGCCGGATGATGCAGGACATCAGCATGGTGCGCCGTTGGCTCGCCTTCGGCCTCGTGCTGCTGCTGGTCAACGCGATCACGATCGCCGTCGGTGCCGCGCTGCTGTTCCGCTGGCACTGGGCCCTGGGCGCCACGTTCCTGATCGTCTGTGCGCCGCTGTGGATCGCCGGCTTCCGCTTCGAGAAGACGTACGGCACGCTCGCGCGTCAGAGCCAGGACCAAGCCGGTGACCTTGCCACCTCGGTCGAGGAATCGGTGCACGGCATCCGCGTCCTCAAGGCGTTCGGGCGTGGCGCGCATGCGCTGCACAAGTTCACCCGGCAGGCCGAGACCCTCCGGGAGACCGAGCTGAGCAAGGCGCGTGCGGTCGGCTGGATCTGGTTCTGGCTCGTGCTGCTGCCCGACATCGCCTTCGCGCTGTGCCTCGGGGTGGGGATCGTCCTCACCCAGATGCAGCAGCTGACGATCGCGGAGCTCATCGCCTTCTTCGCGATGGCCACGGTGCTGCGGTGGCCGATGGAGTCCATCGGCTTCCTGTTCTCCTTCCTGCTGGATGCGCGCACCGCCACCGACCGCATCTTCGAGGTGTTCGACGAGGGCAACTCGATCGTCGACCCCGAGAACCCGGTCCGGCTGGCCGAGCCGCGGGGAGCCCTGCGGTTCGAGGGCGTGCACTTCCGCTATCAGGATGCGGCGCAGAGCGAGCGCGACCTGCTGAACGGTATCGACCTCGAGCTCCAGCCCGGCGAGACGATGGCACTCGTGGGCTTGACGGGATCGGGCAAGACGACCCTCACGACTCTTCCCGCGCGCCTGTACGACGTGACGGCGGGGCGGGTCACCCTCGACGGCGTCGACGTGCGCGATCTGACGTTGGCCGAACTGCGCACCCACGTGGGCATGGCGTTCGAAGACGCGACCCTGTTCTCGCAGACGGTGCGGGAGAACGTGCTCCTCGGTCGCGAAGACCTCGCTCCGGGAAGCCCCGAGGCCGAGGCGGTCCTGCGCGAGGCCCTGCAGGTGGCTCAGGCCGGATTCGTAGATCAGCTTCCGCTCGGCGCCGACACCGTCATCGGCGAGGAGGGGATGTCCCTGTCCGGCGGTCAGCGGCAGCGCCTCGCGCTCGCGCGCGCCGTCGCGGCCCGGCCAGCCGTCCTCGTCCTCGACGATCCGCTGTCGGCGCTCGACGTCGACACCGAGGCGCTCGTCGAGGACGCCCTCCGAGAGGTGCTCCACGCGACCACCGCGCTGATCGTGGCGCACCGCCCCTCGACGGTCACGCTGGCCGACCGGGTGGCGCTTCTCGAGGAGGGGCGGATCACCGCGGTCGGTACCCACTCCGAACTGCTGCGCACCAGCGCCCACTACCGTCACGTGATCTCGAGTCTCGAAGACGAACAAGCCCGCATGCGGGAGAGGGAGGTGAACCTGTGAGCACCACGGTCACCGGAACCAGCGGCGAAGACCGCTCCGACTACACGCGCGACGAGTCGCGCGCCATCCGCCAGCGCTCGCTGCGCCTGCTGGGCTCGCTGGTGGGGCCGCTTCGTCGGCAGATCATCCTGGCCGGGACGGTCCTCGTCATCTCGACCGCCCTGCGGGTGGCCGGTCCTGCGCTGATCGCCTTCGGAATCAATAACGCGCTGGAGACCGTCCTCGCCGACGGCGACTGGATGCCGACCATCCTGGTGGTCGCCATCTACCTCGTCGCGGGCTTCGGAGGCGCGGCGCTGATCGGCTGGTATGCCGTCGTTGCCGCTCGACTCACGCAGGCGGTGATGCTGGATCTCCGCAAGCGGATCTTCCTGCACACGCAGCGCTTGAGCCTCGAGTTCCACGAGTCGTACACGTCCGGCCGGATCATCTCGCGCCAGACCAGCGACTTGGACTCGATCCGCGAGCTGCTCGACGGCGGTCTCAACGAGCTCGTCTCGGGCGTCCTCTACGGCGGGTTCACGCTCGTCGCGCTCGTGCTCCTGGACTGGCAGTCCGGCCTCATCCTTCTGGCGATGGGCATCCCGCTGTGGTTCATCATGCGGTGGTTCTACCTGAGCTCGCAGAAGGTCTATCGCGAGTCCCGCGTGATCAGCGCGAAGGTCATCGTGAAGTTCGTGGAGTCGATGACCGGCATCCGCGCCGTCAAGGCGTTCCGCAAGGAGGAGCGCAACGACGAGGAGTTCGGAGAGCTCTCGAGCCAGTACCGAGACGTGAACCTGCGCTCGATCCGCTTGTTCGGGGTCTTCGAGCCCGGCATGATGGCCGTCGCCGCGGTGTCGGTGGCGCTGGTGGTGCTCTGGGGCGGCTTGCGCGTCGCCGACGGCTCGATCCTCGTGGGCACGCTCCTGGCGGCCGTGCTGTACGTCCGGAACTTCTTCTCGCCGTTGCAGGAGATCGCGTTCTTCCTCAACTCGTACCAGTCGGCCACCGCCGCTCTGGAGAAGGTCTCGGGCGTGCTGGAGGAGGAGCCGACCGTTCCCGACCCGGCCCACCCGGTCGACCTCTGGTCGGCGCGCGGGCACGTCGAGTTCCGCGACGTCACCTTCGGCTACAGCGACGACCGCACGATCCTGCCCCACTTCTCCCTCGACATCCCGGCCGGGCAGACGATCGCTCTGGTGGGGACCACGGGTGCGGGAAAGTCGACGCTCGCGAAGCTCGTCTCGCGGTTCTACGACCCGTCGCGCGGCGTCGTCGCTCTCGACGGTGTCGACCTGCGGGACCTGCACCCCAAGGATCTGCGAAGGGCGATCGTCATGGTCACCCAGGAGGCGTACCTGTTCAGTGGCACGGTGGCCGACAACATCGCGCTCGGCAAGCCCGACGCGACGATGGACGAGATCCGTGCCGCGGCGCGCGCGGTCGGCGCGCACGACTTCATCGAGCGCCTCCCCGACGGATACGCCACCGACGTCAATAAGCGTGGGGGGCGTGTCTCGGCGGGACAGCGTCAGCTGATCTCCTTCGCTCGCGCCTTCCTCGCCGACCCGGCGGTACTGATCCTCGACGAGGCCACGGCCTCGCTGGACATTCCGTCGGAGCGACAGATCCAGGATGCGCTGCAGACCCTGCTCGCCGATCGCACGGCCATCATCATCGCGCACCGTCTGTCGACGGTCGCGATCGCCGATCGGGTGCTCGTGATGGAGCACGGACGGATCATCGAGGATGACACCCCCGAGACCCTCATCTCGGGCACGGGGAAGTTCGCCCAACTGCACGCGGCCTGGCGCGAGTCTCTGGTCTGAGAGGCCTCGAAGCGCCCCGGGAGTCATTTCCGGGGCGCTTCGTCGTCTTCCGCATCAGCGCGAGGGGAGTGCGGCGTACAGGTCGATCGAGTTTCCGTCGGGGTCCAGCACGGTGGCGTACCGCTGGCCCCAGGGAGCGTCGAACGGGGCGACGTGGGCGGGATGCCCGGCGGCAGCCAGCGCCGCCACGGCGGCGTCGACCTCGGCGGGGCTCGCCTGCTCGAAGGCCAGGGCGATCCGGTGACCACCCTCCGCGGGAACGAAGGAAGGGTCGAAGCTGCGGATCGTCTCGACGGTGTCCCAGGCAAGGGCGACCCCGCCGGGGAGGGATGCGTCCACGTGGGGACTCGCGTCCTGGCCGTCGGCGATGTCGACGCCCAGGGCGCGATAGAAGGCGAGCGAGGCGGTCATGTCGCGCGTGACGATGCCGATGAATCCGAGCGAGAGTGTCATGCCGCCACGCTACGCGGCGCGCTCGCAGACGGCGAGGTGTCCACCGACGCAGCCCTGCGCGCACTTCGCGCAGGGCCCCTTTATGTGGGAGCGGTGCCACGCTACGATGCAGGCACATTCGCGTCGACGACGACGCACCCCCTGGATGCGAGGTGTGGCAGTGAGCACGGAAGTACGGAGCACGGAAACACAGGAAGCGATCATCCTCCGCAGGCGCCGCCGCAAGGCGCGCGCTCTGCTGGCCGGCGGACTGGTCCTCGGAGTCGGCGGAGCAGTGGTCCTCGCCGCGTGGACGGATGACGAGTTCGTCACTGGCCTCTTCTCGGCGGGACAGTTCAACCTCGAGGGCTCGGTCGATGGCAGTACGTACGCCGACCACGACACGGCGGGAAGCGCGGCGACGCTGAGCTTCTCCCTGCCGGTGGACGAGCTGGCTCCGGAGGAGACCGTCTACGCCGGGTTCTGGGTGCGGCTGGCGGCGGGGACGACCAATCCGGCCGACCTCTCCCTCGTCGGGCTCATGGGCACCGGCACCGCTGTCGCCGAGCTCGACTACGCGATCTACCCCCTCGCCGCGGGGGCGACGTGCGGAGCGGCCACCGCGACGGGCACGCCGCTGGCGGCGGGGTCTCTCGACGACACGGCGGTGACCAGCACGAGCGTCTCGTTGTCTGCTCCTGTCGCACCCGCCGCGGGGGTGGCCCAGCAGCTGTGCTTCGCCGTCACCTCCAGCGCTGGGCTGGAACAGGGCACCTCGGCGACCGGCGTCTGGCAGTTCACGGCCGCGTCGTCCTAGGAGAGAACGTGTCCTCCGATGTCGGCGTCGGGCGGCGCCGGGTCCCCGGACGACGCGGACGCCTCTTCCTCCGTGCGCGTGCCGTGCTGGCGGGGGCGATCGTGCTGGGCGTGGGCGCGGTGGCCACCCTCGCCGCCTGGACGGACAACGAGTTCGCCACCGCCACGGTCGGCTCGGGAAGATTCGGGATCGTGGGGAGCATCAGCGACGGCGCCTTCGCCGACCACGCCACGAGCCCCGGCGGAACGATCACCTTCACCCCGACGCTGGGCGGCGTCTATCCCGGTTCTCCCGCGGGGTTCACGACGGTACGCATTCGCACCGCGACGGCGGCGAGCGGCGGCTTCGACTCGGTGCCCGGTGTCGTGCGGATGCAGACGGCGACCTCGGCGTCGGGCGCGCTCGCCGCGGCCCTCGTCTACGCCGTGCGCGTCGTGCCCTCCGGGGCCTCGTGCGCGGAGGCGCTCTTTTCGAATGCTTCGGCGCCGGTGATCGTGCCCAATGGCACGGCTCTGTCCACGGACGTCGCCACGACGCCCGACGCCCCACAGGACCTGCAGGCGGCGGGCGCGAACACCGTGACCTACTGCATCCGTATCGCCCTCCCGTCGACGGCGGCCGATGGCGTCCAGAACCAGACCACGACGGTCACGTGGCGCTTCGCGGGGTCCACGCCGTGACCGCGATCGCCGCGCTCGTCCTGTCCGGGCTCCTCGCGGCGGGGCTCTCCGGCCTCTCCGGAGGGCTGCCCACGACCAGCGCAGAGGCGCCGGAGGACCCCGACATCGTCCGTGTCGAAGCCACGCTCGACCGCGAGGCGGCGCGGCGTATGGAGCCGGGGGTCCCGGTCACGTGGGACGTCGCCGTGTCCGCCTCCCGCGACGACGGCGTGATCGACGTGCGATGGGAGGGGGGCGATCCCACCGGTTCCTTCTCCGTCGAGGTGCGGGAGTGCGACGTCGCGTGGACGTCCGCGGGGTGCCGATCGGGGGAGCACGTTCGCCCCAGGGTGTCCGCCGACAGCGCGGCCGCCATCGCCACGATGCCCTCCCGCGAGACGCGATGGTATCGGTTGCGGATCTGGCTGGCGGACAGCGGCGGCGCGCCGGACGCTCGCGTCGCGCGACTCACGGTCCACGCGCGCGGCGAGGGGCGCGGGGACGAGGAGGGCTTGGCGCAGAGCGGCGGCCGCGTCGGGATGATGTTCCTGCCGGCGCTGGGGGCGGTCGGCGCGGGCCTCCTGCTGGCGCGCATCGCCCGGGCGCGCCGGGAGGCCGCGCCGTGAGTCGCCGAGACGTTCGACGACGAGCCGGCTGGGGAGCGGTCGCCCTCGTGTGCGCCCTGGGCCTGTCGCCCACGGCCGGCCTTCCGCAGGCGGTCTCGGCCGCGTGGACCGATCAGGAGCTCTCTGCGGCGAGCATCGCGTCCACGGGGGTCGTCGCGCCGACCAAGAACGGGTGCTCGATCGTGCTGGGGCTCTCGGTCACCTACTCCTGGATCAATCCCACGACGGGCGCACCGCGCACGGGCTACGTCTTGGAGATCCTCCGTCAGGGAGTCGTGCAGGCCTCCATCACCGTCGCAGCCGGGGCGACGTCGGCGTCGACCTCGGGCTTGTTGTCCACGCTGCTGGGGGGAGTCACGTATGACGTGCGGGTGCGCGCGGTGTCGAACACGTGGAGTTCCCCCGCCGTCACCGGAACGTTCTCCACGACCCTCGCCGGACTCATCACGGGCTGCACGTGGTGACCGAGGCGCCCCGGCGCGGACTCCGCGTCGTCGGAGAGACGCTCCTCAGTCTCCTCGCGCTCGGCGGGCTCATCTGTCTCGCCCTCGTCGTCGCTGCCGTGGTCTTCCGCGTCACGATCATCATGTTCGCGACCGGCTCGATGTCGCCGACGATCCCGGCGGGGTCGATCGCCTTCGTCCGTGAGATCCCGGCCACCGAGATGTCGGTCGGCGACGTCGTGACCGTCTCCCGCGATCCCGAGCTCCCGATCACCCATCGTGTCGTCGGGATCGATTCGGTCGACGGAGACCGGGTCACTTTCCGGATGAAGGGTGACGCGAACGCCTCGGAGGACCCGGTTCCCTACACCGCCACGACGGTGCGGCACGTGTGGTGGGCGGTTCCGGGAGTCGCGGCCGCCGTCGCCTGGCTCCAGCACCCCCTGGTCCTGGCGGTCGTGACGATCGGGGCGGCGATTCTGGTCACGTGGGCCTTCTGGCCGCGCCGGGAAGAGGGCGACGAGGCCTCGATGGGGGAGGGAGATACGAGACCTCGCCGCCGGTCACGGGCCCGCGGTGAATCCCGCGCGCAAGAGGGAAGCGGCGACGATGCGACGGCGAGTGATCAGAGCCTGACCTCGGCGACGACCTCGCCGAACTCGGTCTCGCCCACCGGGGTGAATCCGACGCGCCGGAAGAACGCCTCGGGGCCTTCCTCTCCGGCTTCGTAGATGACGTTGACGTGGTCGACGCCGCGGGAGCGCGCCTCTTCGAGAAGTTTCTCGACGGCGAAGCGCCCCACTCCGCGGCCCTGGTCGTCGGCATCGACGTTGATCCGCCACAGCACCGAACGGAAGTGCTCGTGCGGTGCCTCGGGGTCGAAGTTGGCGCTCACGAACCCGACGACCTCGTTGTCGTCGAGGACGACGCGCTGCCACGCGGTGGCGGGGTTGACGACGGCGGCGGCCACGGCATAGCTCGTCGGCGCCAGGAACTGCTCCTGGCCCGGCTTGAGGGACATCGCGTTGACCGCGACGATGGTCGCAGCCGACAGTTCCACCAGGCGAAGCTCCGTCATGGCCCCAGGCTACTCGCCGGGCCGAGCCCGCGCATCCGTCTCCGGGGGGACATCTCCCGCCCCTCGGCAGATATCTCGACGTCAAGATAGTTTGGTGCGGTGCGATAGGCTGAACACCGATCCGCGACGCCCACCAGGAGAGATCAGACGTGCCTGAGTCCACCATCATCTACACCCACACCGACGAGGCTCCGGCTCTGGCCACGGCCTCCTTCCTCCCGATCGTCCGCGCCTTCGCCGGGCAAGCCGGGGTCGAGCTCGAGACTCGCGACATCTCGCTCTCGGGGCGCATTCTGGCCGCGTTCCCGCAGCGCCTCACCCCCGAGCAGCAGGTCGGCGACGCGCTAGCGGAGCTCGGTGGGCTCGCCACCCTTCCCGAGGCGAACATCATCAAGCTCCCCAACATCTCCGCGTCGATCCCGCAGCTCAAGGCCGCCATCGCCGAGCTGCAGGGGCAGGGGTACGACATCCCGGACTATCCCGACGACCCGACCACGGTCGAGGACAAGGACGTCCGCGCGCGGTACGACCGCATCAAGGGCTCGGCCGTGAACCCCGTGCTCCGCGAAGGCAACAGCGACCGCCGGGCTCCCCTGTCGGTGAAGAACTACGCCCGCAAGCACCCGCACCGCAACAAGCCGTTCGCGGCGGGCTCGCGCACGCGCGTCGCCACGATGGGGCACGACGACTTCAAGAGCAACGAGAAGTCCTGGGTCTCCGCCCACGACGACGTCCTGAGCGTGCGCCACGTCGCCGAGGACGGCACGGTGACGGTGCTGAAGCCGGAGCTGAAGGTCCTGCCGCGCGAGATCATCGACGCCACCTTCCTCTCGGCCGCCGCCCTCGACGCGTTCCTCGCCGAGACCCTGCGCGAGGCGCAGCAGGAGGGCGTGCTGTACTCGGTGCACCTGAAGGCGACAATGATGAAGGTCAGCGACCCGATCATCTTCGGCCACGTCGTCAAGGCCTACTTCGCCGACGTCTTCGCCCGCTACGGCGACCGCATCGCCGCGGCGGGCCTCACGCCCAACAACGGCCTCGGCTCGATCCTCGCGGGCCTCGCCGACGTCGAGGGTGGGGATGAGATCATCGCCGCCTTCACCGCGGCGCTCGAGCAGGGGGCCCGCCTGTCCTACGTCAACAGCGACAAGGGCATCACCAACCTGCACGTGCCCTCCGACGTGATCGTGGACGCCTCCATGCCGGCGCTCGTCCGCAACGGCGGCAAGCTCTGGGGAGCGGACGGCAGCGAGGACGACACCCTCGCCGTCATCCCCGACTCCTCCTACGCCGGTGTCTATCAGGCGGTCATCGACGACGTCATCGCGAACGGTCCGCTCGACCCCGCGACGATCGGCACGGTGCCCAACGTCGGGCTCATGGCGCAGGCGGCCGAGGAGTACGGCAGCCACGACAAGACGTTCGAGATCGCCGCGGCCGGCGTCGTGCAGGTCCTCGACGGCCAGGGCGAGGTCGTCATCGAGCACGAGGTCCAGGCGGGCGATATCTGGCGTGCCACGCAGACCAAGTACCTCCCGGTCGTCGACTGGGTGCGCCTCGCCGTCAGCCGCGCGCGGGCGACCGGTGCGCCGGCGGTGTTCTGGCTCGACGTCAACCGCTCGCACGATGCGCAGCTGATCGCGAAGGTCTACCAGGCGCTCGCGACGATGGACACGCACGACGTCCAGATCTCGATCCTCGCCCCGGCCGAGGCCACGCGATACACCCTGGCCCGCATGCGGCACGGGCTGGACACGATCTCGGTCACCGGAAACGTCCTGCGCGACTACCTCACCGACCTGTTCCCGATCCTCGAGGTCGGCACCAGTGCCAAGATGCTCTCGATCGTGCCGCTGCTGGCCGGTGGTGGACTGTTCGAGACCGGTGCCGGCGGCTCCGCGCCCAAGCACGTGCAGCAGCTCGTGGAAGAGGACTACCTGCGGTGGGACTCGCTCGGCGAGTTCTTCGCGCTCGCCGCGTCGTTCGAGCACCTGGCGGACTACACCGGCAACGCGCGCGCGAAGGTGCTGGCGGACACCCTCGACGCCGCGACCGGGACGTTCCTCGAGGAGGACAAGTCGCCCGGTCGGGCTCTCGGCACGATCGACAACCGCGGGAGCCACTTCTACCTCGCGCTGTACTGGGCGCAGGAGCTGGCGGCTCAGACCGACGACGCCGAGCTGGCCGCCGCTTTCGCGCCGGTGGCCGAGCAGCTGGCCGCGCAGGAGAAGACGATCGTCGATGAGCTCCTCGCGGTGCAGGGCAAGCCCGCCGACATCGGCGGCTACTACCACCCGGACACCGCGAAGGTCGACGCGGTGATGCGTCCGTCAGTGACGCTGAACGCGATCGTCGACGCTCTCTGATCCCCGCCGCGGCGTCACCCGCTGGTCCACGTGAGCGCGGCCAGCGGGTGATCGCCGGGCAGGGTCGAGAGCGCCTCGACGCCGTCGATCCCTTCGCCGCGGGGCGCCTCCAACGGGGCATGCACCCCGAGCCGATCGAGCTCTGAGACGAACGCCTCGCGCAGGAGCGGGGAGCGGAACACGCCGCCCAAGGCGCAGACACGCGCGTCGGGGTCGTCGCCGGCCGCGACGCGGATCAGTCCCGCGTGCACGCTCTGAGCCAGTTCTGATGCGGCTCGGTGCAGGATCGCCACGGCGACCGCGTCGCCACCGGCGGCTGCGGCCGCCACGGGCGCGGCGAACGAGGCCACCCGGCGGACCCAGTCCGGGTCGGACTGCAGCTGGATGTAGGCATCGGAAAGCTCCGGCCAGCTCTGCTCCACCGCAGCGCGCAGGCTCGTGGCCGGCCCGCGCCCGTCGAACGCGCGCATGGCCGCGACGAGCGCCTCCCGGCCGATCCAGAAGCCGCTGCCGGCGTCGCCCATCGTGTGGCCCCAGCCGTCGACGCGGGCGACCGCGTCGCGTCCCACCGCGAGGGTGACGACCCCGGTGCCGGCGGCGATGACCGCACCCCGGGCATCCCCGAGGGCGCCCAGGAACGATGTCGTCGCGTCGTGCGCGAGGATCACGCGGCGAAGAGGCGTGTCCGACAACAGCGCGGCCAGGTGCGCGGGGTCGGCACCGGCCGCGGTCAGGCCGGAGACCCCCGCCGCCAGCACCGCCGGGGCGACGCCCGACATCTGCAGCGCCGATCGGGCGGCGTCGGCGAGCTGAGGCAGGAGCAGCGTGTTGGTGCGGATGCCCGGAAGCGTCGTCTCGTGGACCACATCGCCCAGTCGCACCCGGATCTTCATGCCGGTCTGCCCGGCGTCGATGGAGAGCACGCCCGCAAGGGCGTCGTCGTGCGCGCTCACGACCGCGAGCCCAAGAACGCCGTCTGGGCCAGCCACTGGAAGGCCTGTCCACCCTCGTGCTGGTTGTGCGTGTAGACCTCGATCGCCTTGTCGGAGGCGCCGAAGTGGTTGTAGGCGGCATACACCGTGGACGGCGGGCAGATCGGATCGTGGAGCGCGACGGAGAAGAGCCCTGCTGCCGTGGCGCGCTTGGCGTGGTTGACGCCGTCGAAGTAGGAGAGCGTGTCGAACACCCGGTCATCGGCTCCGCGATGCACCGAGAGGTAGCGCACGACCTCCTGGTAGGGGTCGGTGTCGGTGAGGCCCACGGAACGCTCGAAGTGGCATAGGAAGGGCACGTCGGGAAGCGCGGCCACGAGGCCTTCCGACAGCCCCGCGGCGGCCAGGGCGATCCCGCCGCCCTGGCTCCCGCCGGTCACCGATACCCGCGCCGGGTCGACCAGGGGCAGAGTCCGGACGGCGTCGACCGCCAGGACGGCATCGGTGAACACGCGCCGGTAGTAATACGACGCGGGATCCTCGATACCCCGCGTCATGTATCCCGCGGCCGCAGGCCCGCTCGGGTGCGGGTCGGCGGTGGCGCCACCGGTGCCCCATCCGGAACCCTGCCCGCGCGTGTCCATCAGCAGGTGGGCGTACCCCGCCGACGCCCAGCCCAACCGCTCCACGGGGAGGCCGCGACCGCCGTTGTACCCGATGTACTCGACGATCGCGGGGAGCGGGCCGTCGGCGCGATGGGGGACCGTGAACCAGCCCTTGATGGGGTCACCTGCGAAGCCCGAGAAGGTGACGTCGAAGACGTCGAGCGTCGTGAACGGGGTCGGCTGCAGCGTGAGCACCGGAGGTGCGGCCACAGCGCGGGACTCCGCCAGGGTCTGTCGCCAGAAATCGTCGAAATCGGCGGGCTCACGGACGTCGGGAAGGTAAGCCTCCAGCTCTGGACGGCTCAGGTCGAAACGCGGCACGAAGCCACACTATCGACACTCATCCGTGGATCCAGACGTCGGTCCCCTCCGGCGACCAGTCGTAGATCCTCTTCGCCTTCGCCGGGGGCATGTTGACGCAGCCGGCACTCATGACATTGCCGAAGTTGTTGTGCCAGTACGCGCCGTGGAACGCCTGGTTGCCGTTGAAGTACATGACCCACGGCACGTCCTTCTGGGTGTACGCCTTGCCCGAGTCGCGCGCCGTGCCCTTCATGTCCTGCGAGGACGTCTTCCAGCCGATGCGGAAGTGACCGGGATACGTCACGGCCCCCGGCCGGCCACTGGAGATGAGCCAGGTGTCGACGACCTTCCCGTTCTCCTTGAGATAGAGGCGCTGGGCTCCGAGGTCGACCTCGAGCAGGCGGGCCAGCTCGGTCGTCTTGTGCGGGGTCACCTCGACGGGGAGCACGAGGGCGCCGTCGCCGGCAGCGAGCTGCGCCGCGAAGGTCTCCGCGACACCGGCGGTGTCGCCGAGCACGCGACCGTCCTTGCCTTCCTTCACGGTCCGGAGGACGTCTCCCGCGCTGTTGGTGACCACGGTCGCGTCGGCGACGTCCTGATCGATCGCGTCGCGGAGGTCCGCGACGGCGGCCTCGATTCGGCTGGCATCGGCGTTGATCGTGAAGTCGCCCTCGTCGGAGGCCTCGATGGTGAGCCAGGAGGCTGCTGTCTTCGCGGAGACGGGAACCGTGCGCTCATCGCCCACGTAGAAACCGACCTCGGCCAGGAGCGCGTTGAGCCGGTCGGCGGCGGCCTCGGCCTTGGCGGTCGTGGCGGCCGCCTCCACGGGGACGAGGACCGGGTCGATCACGAGGGTCGTCCGCCCCTCGGCGAAGGCCGTGTCGAGGGCTGACTGGAGGGCCTCGAGATCGATCCCCTGGCCGACGACGGCGGGCTCCGCGACGTACGTCTTCCCGTCGAACGTGACCGTTGCCGCCGTGGGGGAGGTGAAGAGGTCGGGCAACGCCTTCTGCAGCGCGGAAGCGGCGACCGTCGGGTCGAGGGTGATCTCGGCGTCGGTCGTCTCGCCGAACCACTGCGCAACGTTCCACATCGGGTGGGCATCGAATGCGCGTCCGGCGAGGGCGCCGGCGTCGACTTCGGCTCCCAGCTCCGCGGCCGTGAGCGTGGGCCCGCCGTCGCCGAGGGTCACCGTCGTCGTGGCCAATCTTTGCGAGATGGCGTCGGACGCCCCGCCGGCGGTGAGGAAACCGACCGGAACGCCGGCCACCGCCGTGCCGGGAGCGATGAGGACGAGGGAGGCGGCGACCAGTCCCACCGCGGCGACGCCGGCCGGGATCCCCAGGCGCAGGCCCCACCGTTTGCGGCGCGGGGCTTCCGTCGCGGGCGCCCACTGCACGGTCGGCGCGGCGGCGTCATCGGCGGGGGTTGTCGGTTCGCTCACGGTGTCACTCCCAGGGAGGTGGCGCGGAGGCCGGAGATCGGCGCACGGGCGCTCCTCCATGGTACGCGACGGGGCTCTCGTCGACCGGCAGGTGCCGAGGGCGGGGCAATGTAACGGTTTTGTAAATGATCCTTCCGAATTACGCATCTCTCTTGCGCCGGTCTAGTTCGTAAGGTCTACTAACAAACATGTCGAGAACGGATTCCCTGCGTCAGCCTGCCGGCCTCGCCAGCGGCGGTCGCGCCTTCGGCGCCGGGCGCAGCCTCCGCCACGCGGTGAAGGTGCTGCCCGAGCACGCCCGCGCGCACAACCGTTCGCTCGTGCTGCAGAACCTCTTCCACCACGGCGCCATGAGCCGCGCCGACCTCTCCCGGGAGACGGGACTGACCCGCGTGACCATCTCCGACCTCGTCGCCGAGCTCATCTCCGACGGGTACGTCGCCGAGCGCGGTGTGCGGGAGGCCTCGGGGCCGGGCAAGCCCGCCATCCTCGTCGACCTCGATCGCGAGGGACACCGCATCGTCGGCCTCGACCTGTCCGGAACGGATCGCTTCCTCGGGGCCGTCCTCACGCTCGACGGCGACATCGTCGCCCGCCACGGAGTCGCCGCGCCCAGCGATCCGGTCGACATCGTCGAGGCGGTCGTCTCGCTGGCCCGGACTCTCGTCGCGGACGCGCACGCTCCCGTGCTGGGCATCGGCGTCGGAAGTCCCGGTGTCGTCGATGAGCGGGGGGTGGTGCTGACCGCTCCGAACTTCGGCTGGCGTGACGTCGATCTGGCGGGTGCCCTCACCTCGGCGCTGGCCCTGCCCGTGCTCGTCGCCAACGACGCGAACGCCGCCGTGCTCGCGGAGTACACGTTCGGAGGCGCCGCCGACGACGTCATGCTCGTCCGCGTCGGCCGCGGTGTGGGTTCCGGACTCCTCTCCGGGGGGCAGCCGATGGCCGGGAGCCGCCACGCCGCGGGTGAGATCGGCCACGTCACGGTCGGCACCGATGGGGGTCCGCGGTGCGTCTGCGGCAAGGTCGGCTGCCTCGAGGCGTGGTTGTCGGTGCCCGCGATCGAGGGGCGGCTCGCCACGGCGGGCGCCGACCGCACCGCGATCCTCCAGGACGCCGGCGAGCGGCTGGGAATCGCGCTGGCCCCCATCGTCGGTGCGCTCGATCTCTCGGAGATCGTGCTCTCCGGTCCCGCTGAACTGCTTGACGGGCCGCTGGCCGAGGCGACCGTCGAGACCCTGCGTTCGCGCACCCTGGCCGAGTTCCACGACGGCGTGCGCGTGCGGATGACGGAGCACGGGGAGGACATCGTCCTTCGCGGCGCGGCCGTCATGGTCCTGTCAGGACGGCTCGGGGTGTCCTGACGCGCTCCATCACCCCCGGATGGGTCGACGACCCGTCCTTCCGGACGGAATCGCCCGATCCCGTCCGACACACCAAGAGAAACAAGAAGGAAGACAACATGAACAAGAAGCTCGGAGCCCTCGCGCTCCTCGGCGCTTCGGCCGTCATCCTCGCGGGATGTTCGACCGGCGGTGCGACGACGCCCACCGGCAACGGCACCCCGGAACCCGCCGAGCTGCGCGTCTGGCTCGTGGGGACCGACACGCCCCAGGCGGCGCGCGACTACCTGACCACGACGTTCGCCGAGGCGAACCCGGGCAGCAAGATCGTGATCGAGGAACAGCAGTGGACCGGTCTCGTGGACAAGCTCACCACGAGCCTCTCCTCCAGCGACAGCCCCGACATCGTCGAGATGGGCAACACGCAGGCGGCCGCCTTCACGTCAGCCGGTGCGCTGCTGGACCTCAGCGACATCTCCGACAAGCTGGGCGGCTCCGACCTGCTGGACGGATTCGTCGAGGCCGGCACCTGGGACGGCAAGCTCTACGCCGCGCCGTACTACTCCGGCGCACGCGTGGTGTTCTACAACACGGCGCAGTACAAGGAGGCGGGCGTCTCCGCGCCCAGCACCCTGGCCGACTACGTGTCGAATGGCGTCACGCTCGCTGACAAGCTGTCGGGGGTCTCCGGCGTCTACTTCCCCGGAAAGGACTGGTACAACGCTCTCCCGTTCATCTGGGAGAACGGCGGCGAGGTCGCGGTGAAGAACAGTGACGGCACCTGGGACGCGCAGTTGTCCTCCGAGGCGTCGCTGGCCGGTCTCGCCCAGGTCCAGGAGCTGATGACCAAGGCGTCGCTCGCCGCGAAGGACGGCGACGAGACCGAGGCGTGGGTCCCGTTCCGCACGGAGAAGGCGGCGACCCTGTCGGCGCCCAGCTGGGCCTACTGGTCGATCGTCGCGGACGAGGACAAGAAGGACACCGCCCTCACCGACAACCTCGGCTACTTCGCGCTCCCCGGCAAGGACGGCGGTGCCGCTCAGGTCTTCGCAGGCGGCTCGAACATCGGCATCGCGGCCCGCTCCGCCCACCCGGAGCTCGCCAAGAGCGCGCTGGAGATCATCCTGAGCGATGAGTACCAGACCATCCTCGCTGAGAACGGCCTGGTCCCGGCCAAGAAGTCGCTCGGAGACAAGGTCGCTGCGGCAACGCCCGAGCTGGCGAAGGTGATCGCTGAGGCGGCCGCCAACGCGAAGCTCACGCCGGCCTCGCCCAAGTGGGCGGACGTCGAGGCGAAGGGCCTGCTGCAGGACTTCTTCGTCAAGATCGCCAACGGGGGTGACATCGCCTCCCTCGCCGCCGATCTCGACACCCAGATCGAGTCGATCCTCAACGGCTGATCTCGATCCCGCCGTTCCCCCGGGTAAACCCGGCCCCGGGGGGACGGCTCCCTCGACAGAAGGAGGAGGACGGTGACCGTCCCCACCACACTCGCGCCCGAGCGGGCAGCGATGGCCCCGCCTCCCGGCGCCGCCCCACGCCGCCGCCGCTTCACGGGGATGCCGCTGGCGCTGCTGCTGCCCTCGCTCGTGATGCTGCTCGTCTTCATCGGCTGGCCGCTCGTGCAGCTCGTCGTCATGTCGTTCCAGGAGTACGGGCGGGCACAGATCTTCGGCGCCCCGGCCCCCTTCATCGGGCTCGACAACTACCTCCGCGTCCTCGGCGACAGCGAGTTCTGGATCGTGCTGGCGCGCAGCATCGTGCTGTGCGTCGTGAGCGTGGTCGCGACGATGGTGCTGGGGATCTCCATCGCCCTCATGATGCGGGCCCTCGGCCGTGTCATGCGGACAGTCGTCTCGGTGGGGCTGCTCCTGGCCTGGGCGATGCCCGCGCTGACCGCCACGATCGTGTGGGGCTGGATCTTCGACACCGACTACGGGCTCGTCAACTACTTCCTCACCCAGGTCACCGGCACCGACTGGACCGGGCACAGCTGGCTGAGCGATCCACTGAGCTTCTTCTCGGTCGCGGCCATCATCATCACCTGGGGCGCCGTGCCGTTCGTGGCCTTCTCGACTTACGCGGGCCTGACGCAGGTGCCCGACGAGGTGATGGAAGCCGCTTCCCTCGATGGGGCGAGCGCCTGGCAGCGCTTCCGGCTCATCGTCGTGCCGTACGTGCGCTCGATCCTGATCGTGCTGCTCATCCTCCAGATCATCTGGGACCTCCGCGTGTTCGCCCAGATCTACGCCCTGCAGACCGTGGGCGGCGTCCGCGCCGACACCAACACGATCGGCGTCTACATCTACAGCGTGTCGATGGCGACCGGTGACCTCGGAGCCGGCGGGGCGATCGCGGTGATCCTCGTCGTCATCCTTCTCCTCATCTCCGCCTCGTACATCCGCACCATGCTCAAGACGGAGGAGGACCTGTGAGCGCGCGCACGCGCCGGCGGACCGGCCGGGTCGCCCTCAACGCGGCGGCGATCGTCGTCTTCGTCTGCTCGGTCTTCCCGGTCTACTGGATGGTCAACACGGCCTTCCTCCCGGGCTCCGCCGTCAAGAGCGACGTGCCGCACCTCTGGCCCGATGAGTTCACGCTCCGCAGCTTCGAGGCCGCGTGGAACGATGGCGGGTTCCTCCCCGCCCTCGGGATCTCGCTGGCGGTGACGGTCCTGACGGTGGTGGCGGCGCTGCTGTTCGCCTTCCTCGCGTCGATCGCGGTGGCCCGATACCGGTTCCGCTCGCGCAAGACGTTCATCATCGCGATCCTCGTCATCCAGATGATCCCCGCCGAAGCGATGATCATCTCGACCTTCCGTGTGCTCGACGGCTGGCAACTGCTCAACACCGTCATCGGACTCGCCGCCGTGTACATCGCGATGGTGCTGCCCTTCACGATCTGGACGCTCCGCGGTTTCGTCAACGGCGTTCCCGCCGACCTCGAAGAAGCGGCGATGATCGACGGTTGCAGTCGTAACCAGGCCTTCTGGCGGGTGACCTTCCCCCTGTTGGCGCCGGGCCTCGTGTCCACCGGGATCTTCGCGTTCATCCAGGCCTGGAACGAGTTCGTCTTCGCCCTCGTCATCATGACGCGTCCGGAGGCGCAGACCCTTCCCATCTGGCTCCGCAGCTTCGTCCAGGCCACCAAGGCCACCGACTGGGCCGTCGTCATGGCAGGGTCGACCCTGATGGCGATTCCCGTCATCGTGTTCTTCTTGATCGTGCAGGGCCGGATGACCAGCGGTCTCGTATCGGGAGCGGTGAAAGGCTGACATGCGCATCGGACTGGACGTCGGGGGAACCAAGACCGACGTCGTCGCCGTCACGCCTGCGGGCGAGATCATCGCTCGCGCCCGCAGGCCCAGCGGCTGGGGTGCCGAGGCCGTCGTCGCCACGGTGATCGCGGCCGTTCGGGATCTGGCTGCCGAGTCGGGCATCGCCCCTTCCTCACTCGCCTCGATCGGCATCGGCGTGCCGGGACAGATCGTTCCGGGCACGGGCCGCGTGACCCACGCCGTCAACCTCGGCATCGAGGACCTCGATCTCGCGGCGCTCGTCGGCGCCGCCCTGGGTGTTCCCACGACGGTCGAGAACGACGTGAAGGCGGCGACACGAGGGGCGTTGGCCCTCCGGGGCAGCGGGCGGGGGAGTCTTGCCTACCTGAACCTCGGTACCGGAGTGGCAGCGGGCATCGCGATGGCCGGAGAGGTCTGGCGCGGAGCGCGGGGCGCGGCCGGTGAGATCGGGCACATCTCCATCGATCCACACGGCCCCGAATGCCCCTGCGGACAGCGGGGATGCATCGAGGCGTACGCCGGCGGGGGTTCGCTCGCGCGTCGCTGGGGGGAGCCGGGCGACCTACCGGTGCGCGACGTCTTCGACGCGGCAGAGCGCGGCGACGCGCGAGCCATCCCGTTGCGTGACGGGCTCGCTTTCGGCGTGGCGGCGGCCGTCCGCGTGCTGGTGCTGTCCGCCGACGTGGACACGGTCGTTCTCGGCGGCGGGCTCACGGCGCTGGGGGATCGTATGCTGAGACCGGTGCTCTCGGAGCTCGAGACCCGTGCTGCGGCATCCCCCTTCCTCCGCTCGCTGCATTTGCCCGAGCGTGTCGACGTCCTCGCCCCCGGCTCGCCGGCCGCGGCACTCGGCGCCGCCCTGGTCGGCGCGTCCACCCATGAACAGGAGACCCTCACCCGTGGCTGAAGTCGTCATCGTCCCCACGCCCGCCGACGCCGGTGCACTCGTCGCCGACGAGATCGTGCGCCTCGTCCAGTCCCGGCCGGACGCCGTCCTCGGACTTGCCACGGGGTCCACGCCGCTTCCCGTCTACGAAGCACTGCGGCCGCGGCTGGACGGCATCGACGTCTCTCGGGTCCGCGGGTTCGCTCTCGACGAGTACGTCGGCATCGACCCTCAGCACCCCGAGAGCTACCGTTCGGTGATCACCCGTGAGGTCGTGGAGCCGCTCGGTCTCGACCCGCGCCTGATCCACACCCCCAACGGGGCGCTGGAGACGATCGCCCACGCCGGTGAGGATTATGAGGCCGCGATCGCCGAGGCGGGCGGTGTCGACCTGCAGATCCTGGGCATCGGCACCTCGGGCCACATCGGCTTCAACGAGCCCGGATCCTCCTTCGCCTCCCGCACGCGCGTGAAAACCCTCATCGAGCAGACCCGCGTGGACAACGCACGCTTCTTCGACTCCATCGACGACGTGCCGATGCATTGCATCACCCAGGGGCTGGGCACCATCCTGCGCGCGCGACACCTGTTCCTCCTCGCGTTCGGGGAGGCCAAGGCCGAAGCGATCGCGGGTGCCGTGGAGGGCCCGGTGACCGCCTCGCTGCCGGGGTCGGCGATCCAGCTGCACGAGCACGTGACGGTCGTCGTCGACGAGGCGGCAGCGTCTCGGCTCCGCCACGCCGACTATTACCGTTACACCTACGCGCACAAGCCGGCCTGGCAGGGCCTCTGAGCGTCCGGTTCCGGGAGCGTCGCACAACGATCCCGGGCGGGTGACCGCCGCGTCCTAGGCTGAATACATGTCTGCCTCGACCGAGTCCTCCGATCTCATCGTCTGGGTCTGGGCGGGTGCGCTGCTCGTCGCGAGCGCCGTGCTTCCCTTCGTGCTCAGTGCCGGGATCGGCCTCGACGTGCCCGTGCTCCGGAGCACCGTCGGGATCCTCGGCGAGCTTGCCTTCGCGGCGGCCATGGTTCTCTTCGCCTGGGGCTGGCGCGGCCGTGGGTCTGTCGTGGCGGGACGCCGCGCCGGGGTGATCGCCCTCACCGCGCTGGCGGTCGTGCCGCTCGCGATGTGGCTCGCCTCCGGGCTCGCCGACCTCACGCTCGGGCCGTTGACGACGACCGATGATGCCCGCGTGTGGTGGGGGGACGCGTACCAGGTCCTCTGGATCGGCGCGGCCGCGCTGGCGGTCGCTGAGATCTGGCGTGCCGGCGTCGTGCCACGGCCCTGGAACCGCGTGCCGGCGTGGGGGCTGCTCGTCGTCGTCGGTGTCGGCGCGATCACCCAGATCGCCTCGGTGTCACTCGTGAACGCCGGCGCCGGCGACCAGCTGGCCCTCATCACGCTCTGGCAGCTGTCGAGCCTGGCGATGTTCGTGGTGCCGCTCGGGCTCGGTATCGCCGCGATCGTCCTGGGGCTTCGCCGGACGCCGCCGCCGACGGTTCAGGTGTTCCCGCCGGCTGCGTGATCTCTAGGGTCGAACACCTTTCCCGGATTCAGGATGCCGGCGGGGTCGAAGACGCGAGCGATCTGGCGCTGCAGCTCCCACTGGTCTTCGCCGAGCTCATCGGCCAGCCAACGGCGCTTGAGGACCCCCACGCCGTGTTCGCCCGTGAGCGTTCCGCCCAGGCGCAGCGCGGCGCGGAAGAGGTCGTCGGCGGCGGCCCAGATGCGGTTGGGGACCTCGGGGCCGTCGAAGACGAAGTTCGGGTGCAGGTTTCCGTCGCCGGCGTGGCACACGGTCGGGATCTGCAGTCCGTAGCGCTGCTCGATCCGCGCGATCTCGTCGAACATCGCGGGCAGCGCGCTGCGGGGCACCGCGACATCTTCGATCAGCGTCGTTCCGAGGCTCGCCATCGCGGCGTGCATGCTCCGTCGGATCGTCCACAGACGTTCACCGTCGGCCGCATCGGCGGCCATCGTGACGGTGGCGCCCAGCGAGCGGAGGATGCGGGCGATGACCTCGATGTCGGCCTCGGCGCCGGTGCCGTCGGTCTGCACCGTGAGCTGCGCGGTGCCCTCGGCGGGGGCGGGAAGGTCGAGGAGACGGTGCACGGCCGCGAGTGACGGCGCGTCCATGAGCTCCATGATCGAGGGCTGCACGCCCGATGCCGTGATCGCGGCAGCACCGACGGCTCCGGCGCGGACGTCGGAGAACTCGGCGCTGAGCGTGCGCGGCTCGCCGGGTGTCCGGCGCCGCAGCTTCAGCGTCGCACCCACGATCACGCCGAGAACGCCCTCGGACCCGATGACGAGGGAGGTGAGGTCCAGTCCCGTGACGCCCTTGACGGTGCGCCGTCCGAGGCGCAGCAGTCTTCCATCCGCAAGGACGAGGTCGACACCGAGGACGGCATCGCGCACGACGCCGTACTTCGCGCAGAGAAGGCCTCCGGCGCCCGTGGCGATGTTGCCGCCGACGGTCGAGATCGCCCGGCTGGCGGGGTCGGGTGCCCACCACAGATCGTGGGCCGCGAGAGCATCATTGAGGGCGGCGTTGAGGATTCCCGGCTCGACGACAGCGAGGAGATCATCGGGGCGTACCTCGATGAGGCGATCCATCCGCAGGGTCGACAGAGCGATCTGTCCCGGTCCCGCGTTCGCGCCGCCAGCCAGTCCCGTGCCGGCACCGCGGGTGACCACGGGCACGCGGTGGGCGTGGGCGATGCGGAGCGTGTTCTGGACGTCTTCGACGCTCTCTGCGTAGACGACGGCGAGCGGGTCGCCCGGCGATGCGTGGCCCGAGCGGTCGGCGCGTGCCTCACCCAGTGCGTGGGGGCGTGTGTCGACGCGGTCACCGAGCCGGGACCGCAGCAGGTCGACGACGTCGCCGCCGGTCATGCGAGGCGGCGGCGCCCCGTGATGAGACCCACGGTGACGGCGACGACCGCGAACGCGAGGCCGATCCACGCGTAGCCCATGCTCCACCACGCGAGTGTGGCCGCTAGGTAGACGACGAGCTCGACGAAGGCGCGGACGAAGGGGTGCACCGGCACGACGGCACGAGGCGAGACGAACAGCGCCCAGACGAGGACCGCCAGGAGCGGAGCACCGATGCCGGCGATGATGTTCACCGGCAGCTCGAAGCCGGCGAATCCCCACAGCGCGAGTGTCACGATGGCGAACACCTCGCACAGGAAGGCCACGACGTCGAGGGCGTTCAGACGGGGCCGGGTTCCGGCGGGGAGGGGTTCAGCCGGTGCCTCAGGGCGCACGGCGGGAAGATCGGCCATGCCTCGAGTCTACGGGCCGCCCTCGGCCGACGATCCGGTCAGGGCCGTGCCGTCGGTCCCGTTCGAAGCGCTCGCCGCGTCGTCAGCCGACGGCGGGTTGGCCGTGGACCCAGACGCAGATTCCTGGTCCGATGCAGTCTGGTCGCCGGACGCGGTCTCCGCGCCGGTGCCGCCCGTGGTCCCGGTCTCGGTCTCAGGGGCCGGTGCGGTGTTCTGGCCGGCCACCTCGTTGCCAGAGCTGCTCGTGGACGCCGGCGCGTCACCGGCGTCGTCCGTCGTGACGGACCGGTCGCCCACCCTCGGCGGCGCCGGGGCGAGGACCGACGTCGTCGGCGCGGTACGGCTGGCGGGAGACGTTCCGGTATCGCCGGAGGGAACGGTGATCACGGGCACTTCTCCGGGATCTCCTTCGCCCGTTCCCGGCGACTCCCCATTCAGCCCCGCGGCGAAGGCGATCTGCAGGAGACTGCGCTGCATCTGCGGTCCGCGGAGGTCTTCCCAGGCGTAACGGAAACCGATGGTGGGATTCCACAACAGGTTGGGTGCCGGCTCCGAATGCAGCGGGACGGTCGTCGTGCCGTCGGGGCCGATGAGAGCCGACTTGAGGTAGGTGCCATTGACGAGGACGTCGACGGAGGCGCCCGGAGCGCCCTGCAGCATGACCACGAAGTCGACTTCGGTGAGCGTGGGCTCGCCAGCGAACACGGCACCCGAGAACTCGGGCGACGACTCCATGTACGCCGGGACGGTCGGAGTCGGAGTCGGAGTCGGAGTCGGCGTCGGAGTCGGAGTCGGGCTCGGAGTCGGTGTCGGGGTGGGTGTGGGCGTCGGTTCGGGGTCAGGCGTCGGAGTCGGAGTCGGCGTCGGCGTCGGCTCGGGGTCTGGGGTCGGCACCGGTGTGGGCTCGGGCGTGGGCGTCGGATCGACCGTGGGAGTCGGGTCCGCAGACGGTGTCGGCGCGGGACGCACCGGGTCCACCTGCGGGTCCCCCTCCGGCGCGGCGGGCGTCGTCGCGCGAGGAGTCGGGGCGAGAGTCGGAAGATCACTCGGCGTCGGCCCCGGTGTCGGCAGCGCGATGGGATCGACCACCGGGTTCGAGCCGTCGTCGATCGGCGCGCCGGGCAGCACGGGGCCGCCCGCGGACGGCGGGTTCGCGCTCACGAGCTGAGGCACGACGATCGCCGCGGCCACCGCGGTTCCCGCCGCGACGAGCGTCACGAGTGCGACGATGCCGCCCGCGCCGCTGAGGACACCACCGCCACCCGCACCGGCTGCAGCGACCGCCCCCGCCGACCCGCCGACCCCACCGGAACCGGCAGAGCCGCTGGCGGCAGCCGTGGTGGAGGCGGACGCACCCGCGACGACGGCGCCGGGCATGGATTGGGATGCCCCGGCGGCGAGAGCGGCGAGCGGGACCGAACCGCCCTGGACCGTGGCGGCGTACGTCGTGGCCGCACCCGCACCGATCGCGAGGGGCAGAAGAATCATGGCGAGTCGATGGGAGACCTCCTTGGCCTCCGAGGCGACGATCGTGCAGCGGGCGCACTCGGTGAGGTGCGCCTCGACCTTGGTCTGGTCGCGCTTGGCGAGGTTCCCCCGCGCATACGCGCCGAGACGATTGATCGTCCACGCGCAGGGGGAGTCGTCGCTCACCGAGCGCAGGTGTGCTTGGATCCAGGCTTCCCGCAGCCCCTCGCGGGCTCGGAAGGCGAGCTGGGCGACCGCGGTGGGCTTCATGCCCAGGAGCGGAGCGATCTCCGCGGGCTTCATCTGCTCGATCTCGGAGTACCAGAGCACCTCCTGCCACCGGGTGGGCAGGCTTCGGAACGCTTGGTGCGTCAGGCCGCGGTCGAGTGCCTCGTCGGTCTCGTGGGTGCTGGCGTCGGGATCCTCGACGGCGTCGAGCTCGTCGATCGCGGTCTCTTTGCGGGAGCGGCCCCAGCCCGCCGCCGTGTTGCGGATGCTCGTGAAGAGGTAGGCGCGGAAGGACCCGGTGGGGCCGCCGCCCTTCTGGATCGATCGATAGATCCGGGTGTAGGCCTCTTGCACGAGATCGTCGGGGTCGAGGCTCGACGTGATGGACTGGGCGACCGTGATGCCCGAACGGTAGTGGCGTCGCCAAAGCTCGCCAAAGGCCTCGCTGTCGCCCGAGCGGGTGCGGAGCACGAGGTCGGCGTCGGCGAGGTCGGACGTGGTGGTGGGGGATTCGTCGTTCATAGTCATGGTGTTCTCACACAAGAGACGCACCGACAGGCATGTTATGACGCGGATCTGTGAATCCGCTTCCCTTCACGGTCGTCGGCCTCCTCGCCCCCCGAGACCGGGCGGGGTCCGGAGGTCACCGCGACGGCCGGCGAACTTTTTCGGCGAACCGCGTAATAGATCCGTGAGGGGCGCATCTCATCCTGTGGAAGCCGTTGACCCGACGCGACCGGAGGTGCTCCGACGCGGCGACGGCGACCAAGGACGGCCTGGGGGATCGAGAGATCGATCGAGATCTGGGGGATCGGAAGATCGACGCCGTCCATCGGGAGACCGGAACGATCTGGGGGGAGAGTTCCAGAACCCGCAACGGGGCAGGCGGGGCGGAGTGTGCTGGGGGGCGCACCCGCCCCGCCTACCGTTGTCTCCCGCGTGACCGGCGTCGTCTCAGACGCGCACGCCGTCGACCCACACCGCGCGCACCCGCAGGTCGGAGTCCAGGAGCACGGCATCGCCGGGGGCGCCGGACCGCAGCGCCCCGAAGCGGTCGCCGTAGCCCAGGGCGCGCGCGGGCACCGTGGTCAACGCCGCCACCGCGGCCGGAAGCGCGACCCCGGCCGCCACGGCATTGCGCAGCGCGACGTCCTGCGTGAGGGTCGAGCCCGCGATCGCGCCATTGCTGTCCAGCCGTGCCGTGCCGTCGGTGACGGTGACGGCCAGGCCTCCGAGCTCGTAGCGGCCGTCCGTCGCGCCGGCGGCCGCCATCGCGTCGGTGATGAGCGCGACGCGGTCCGGCGCGGCGGTGAAGGCGAGGGCGACGACGTCGGGGTGCACGTGCACGCCGTCGGCGATGATCTCCAGCGTCACCCGTGAGTCGTGGAGAGCCGCCACCACGGGGCCCGGCGCCCGGTGGTGGATTCCCGGCATCGCGTTGAAGGCGTGTGTCAGGAGCGTCGCCCCCGCGTCGAACGCTGCGCGCGCCTGCTCCTCCGTGGCGCCGGTGTGCCCCACGGCCACCCGCACGCCGGACTCCACCAGCCGGCCGACGGCGGCGAGGCCCCCCGGGAGCTCCGGCGCCAGGGTGATCTGCCGGATCGATCCCCGGCCCGCCTCCATGAGCCGGTCGAGCGACTCCGCATCGGGCGCCCGCAAGAGCGCTTCAGTATGCGCTCCCTTGTGCCCGGCGTCGAGGAAGGGCCCCTCGAGGTGACTGCCGAGAATCGTCGGATCGCCGGCCGCCAGGTCTGCGACCATCGCCGCCCGGCGGGCCAGGTCGGACACCGGCGCCGTCACGAGCGACACCACGGCGCGCGTCGTGCCGTGAGCGCGGTGGAGCGCGCGGGCGGTCGCGATCGCGTCGGCGCCGTCGTCGAACGATGCGCCGCCGCCGCCGTGGCCGTGGATGTCGATGAAGCCGGGGGTGAGGACGCCGCCGGCTCCGTCCACGGTCTCGGCCGCGTGCCGTTCCCGCCAGGTCGCGCCGGTCCCGCGCGCGGCGACCGTGCCGCCGTCCAGGGTGATCCAGCCGTCCTCGACGAGCTGGCCGTCGTCCACGAGGGTGACCGAGTGGATGATCGTGCTCATGCCGTTCCTTCGCGGTCGAGGATGCTGTCCGGGGACGTGCCGGCGAAACCGAGCGCCGCCCAGAGTGACGGTAGTGCCTCGACGCGTTCCCGGAACGACGCCCACGAGCGTTCCGGGGTCGAGCCGCGCGGCGGTGACCAGGCCGCCTCGGCGGCGGCGGCGATCCGCGGAAAAAGGAGCGCGTCGATGTCGGCGAGATCCCGGACGGTCTCGGTCCACAGCGCTGCCTCGACGCCGAGGATCTGCTCGTCGCCGACGCCGGGGATGACCTCGGCGGGCTCCCAGTCGTAGGCGCGTTCCAGCGTCGTCACCCCTCGAGCCCAGGTGAGGCCGAGGGGCGAATCGGCGGCGAACTTCATGTCCAGGTAGATCGCGTCGGCGGGGGAGAGGATCACGCGACCGCCCCGCGCGACGAAGGCGCGGGTCTTCTCGTCCATCCCCTCGATCGGCTCGACGAAGCCCCAGTACTGACCGATCGTCCCGGGCGCCAGACCGGGCGCGGCGCCCGCCTCGTGCCAGGTGACCGGCGTCTTCCCCTGCGCGACCACGATCGCCGTGACCCGCTCCATGAACAGGGCGAAGTCGTCGGCCGGGGTTCCCAGCGCTTCGTCCCCGCCGACGTGGAGGTAGGGGCCCGGGGTGATCGTCGCGAGCTCGCCCACGACGTCCGCGACGAACGCGTAGGTGCCCTCATCGCGGATCCTCAGCGAGGAGAACCCGACCGCAAGCCCCGTGTACGGCTCGCCTGGACGCGGGAGGTCACCGCCGAAGTCGCGCACCGTGGCCCGCACCTCGTCGGTGATCACCGGATCCTCGCAGAGCTCGGGGTAGGCGAGGCCGACGGCGTGGGTGTGGCCGGGGAGGTCGATCTCGGGCACCACGACCATGTGCCGCGCCGCGGCGGCTGCCACGATGCGCTGGTAGTCGTCGCGGCTGAAGTGGCCGCCCGGGTCGCCTCCGATGGAGGTGCCCGAGGCACGCTCGGCCAGCAGGGGTCGCGTGTCCAGTGCGATCCGCCAGCCCTGATCGTCGGACAGGTGGAGGTGCAGGTGGTTGAACTTCAGGCTCGCGGCTCGCTCGATGAAGGCCTCGACCGTCCGCACGTCGTGGAAATGGCGGGCGACATCGAGCATCACTCCGCGATAGGCGAAGCGCGGGACGTCCTGGATGCGCAGGGCCGGCAGCTCCCCGCGGGAACCGGATGCCGTCGCCAACTGCGCCAGGGTCTGCACGGCGTAGAAGAGGCCCGCCGGGTCCGCGCCTTCGACCCAGACCCCGTCGGCGTCGATGGCGATGACCGAGGACTCCGGATCCGGGAGGGCCCCGATGCGGAGATCGATCCGGCGTCCCTCCGGAACAGCACCCGAACCGGGATCGACCGGGAGGTGCAGGCCGGTGCGGAGGTGGAGGAGGCGGCGCAGCTCGGTGACAGCGGCTTCGTCTCCAGTGAGGACGGCGCCGTCGAGGCGGAACGGCGCGCCGCCGGTCGCCGTCATCGATGAGGGCAGCGGCACGACCGAGGGTGCGGACATGCGGGCTCGATTCTCTCCGCGGACTCCGTCCTCGTCATGTAAGGAGTCCTAACAAACAGGCCGAGCCCAGCCTACCAGCGCCGGTCCGCGCGGCGAGCGAATCCGGTATGCTCGGGATCGTCGCGACTGGCGTTGAGGTGGGACACCACCGGGGAGCGACCGACACGGCATTCGACCGCACGCCTGGGCCGATGCGAGATTCCATCCCGAAAGCCGTCGTCAGGAGATCGTCATGACCGATGCCTATTTCAACGCCCCTCTCTCCGAGGTCGACCCGGAGATCGCGCAGGTGCTCGAGCGTGAGCTCGACCGCCAGCGCGGCTACCTGGAGATGATCGCCTCCGAGAACTTCGTTCCCGTCTCGATCCTGCAGTCGCAGGGCTCGGTGCTGACCAACAAGTACGCCGAGGGGTACCCCGGGCGGCGCTACTACGGCGGCTGTGAAGAGGTCGACGTGGCCGAGGAGCTCGCGATCCAGCGGGCGAAGGACCTCTTCGGCGCCGAGTTCGCCAACGTCCAGCCCCACTCGGGGGCGTCGGCGAACGCCGCCGTCCTCCACGCCATCGCCCGACCGGGCGACACGCTGCTGGGCCTGTCGCTGGACCAGGGCGGCCACCTGACCCACGGCATGAAGATCAACTTCTCCGGCCGTCTGTACAAC
Organism: Microbacterium sp. TNHR37B; assembly: GCF_001620065.1. GTDB lineage: Bacteria > Actinomycetota > Actinomycetes > Actinomycetales > Microbacteriaceae > Microbacterium. The sequence goes on along the minus strand of NZ_LQGV01000003.1, from coordinate 301,018 downwards.
ATCGTCGCGTACGGCGTCGATCCCGAGACCAGCATCATCGACATGGACGAGGTGCGGCGTCTCGCGGTCGAGCACCAGCCGAAGGTGATCATCGCGGGCTGGTCGGCCTACCCGCGTCAGCTCGACTTCGCCGCCTTCCGCGCGATCGCCGACGAGGTCGGGGCGCTCCTCTGGGTCGACATGGCCCACTTCGCGGGGCTGGTCGCCGCGGGGCTCCACCCCTCGCCCGTGCCGCACGCGCACGTCGTCTCCTCCACGGTCCACAAGACGATCGGTGGACCGCGCTCGGGCTTCATCCTGACTAACGACGCCGACATCGCCAAGAAGATCAACACCGCCGTCTTCCCCGGCCAGCAGGGCGGCCCGCTCATGCACGTCATCGCCGCCAAGGCGACCGCCTTCAAGCTCGCCGCGACTCCCGAGTTCCGTGAGCGGCAGGAACGCGTGGTCCGCGGTGCCGCGATCCTGGCCGACCGGCTGTCGCAGCAGGACGTGAAGGACGCGGGCATCTCGGTGCGTTCCGGCGGCACCGACGTGCACCTCGTGCTCGTCGACCTGCGGGAGGCGCAGATCGACGGCAAGCAGGCCGAAGACCTGCTCCACGAGATCCACATCACGGTCAACCGCAACGCCGTCCCCAATGACCCGCGCCCGCCGATGGTGACCTCGGGGCTCCGTATCGGCACGCCGGCCCTCGCCACCCGTGGCTTCGGTGACGCAGAGTTCACCGAGGTGGCCGACGTCATCGCTCTCGCCCTCCAGCCTGGCGCCGACGTCGAGGCGCTGCGCACGCGTGTGGCCGCGCTGACGGCGGCCTTCCCCCTCTACCCGGGTCTGCAGCAGTGACGGCTCGGAGACTGGACGGGGTCGCTACGGCGGCTGCGATCAAGACCGAGCTGGCGGAGAGGGTGGCGGCGCTGGCCGCTCGCGGCATCGTCCCGGGGCTCGGAACGTTGCTCGTGGGAGACGATCCCGCCTCCCGCTCCTACGTGACGGGCAAGCATCGCGATTGCGCCGAGGTGGGTGTCGCTTCGATCTCGGTCGAGCTGCCCGCCACGGCGACACAGGACGAGATCGCGGCCGCCGTGCGCGACCTCAACGCCGATCCCGCGGTCACCGGCTTCATCGTGCAGCTGCCGCTCCCCGCGGGAATCGACGAGAACGCGGTGCTCGAGCTCATCGACCCGGCCAAGGATGCCGATGGCCTCCATCCCATGAACCTCGGGCGCCTCGTGCTCGGGGTCGATCCCGCGACGGCCGTCGCCGCCCCCCTCCCGTGCACGCCCGCGGGTATCGTCGAGCTGCTGGAGCGGCACGACGTGCGGATCGCCGGCGCCCATGTGGTGGTGATCGGCCGTGGCATCACGGTGGGGCGTCCGCTGGGGCTCCTCCTGACGCGCAAGGGCACCGATGCGACGGTCACGCTGACGCACTCGCGCACCACCGACCTCGCGGCGGAGGTCGCACGCGCCGACATCGTCGTCGCGGCGGTCGGTCAGCCCCACCTCGTGCAGCCGGAATGGATCAAACCGGGCGCCGCCGTGCTCGATGTCGGAGTGACCCGCGTGGGTACCACCGAGTCGGGGCGGGCGAAGCTGGCCGGCGACGTCGCTCCGGGTGTCGCCGAGGTCGCGGGGTGGCTCTCGCCGAACCCCGGAGGGGTCGGACCGATGACGCGGGCGATGCTGGTGGCCAACGTGGTGGAGACCGCCGAGCGACTCGCCGGCTGACCCCGGCCGACCGAGTGGTCGTGTCTGTCGGGATGATTGTGTAACAATCGTCCCCATGGACCGACTTCTGGCCGTTGCGGCCGTGCTGGCCGCCGCGCTGTGCTTCGCCACGACGGGGACCTCGCGGGCTCTGGCCGATGTCGGTGCCGATGCCGTCTCGATCGGTGCGGCCCGAGTGCTGATCGGGGGCGGACTGCTCGCCCTCGTCGCGTGGGCGGGGTGGGCACGCGTGCGCCGTGCCGGCGGAGTGGCAGCCGGGGAGACCGGCGCTCCGGCGGATCGGGTGCCCCTCGCGCCGCGCGTTCCCGCCCCCGCCGTGGTTCTGGTCGGGGCGGCGGGAGTGCTCGCGTATCAGCCGACGTTCTTCAGTGGCGCCGCCGCGAACGGAGTCGCCGTCGGGACGGTGGTCGCCCTCGGCTCGGCACCCATCGCGACCGGACTGCTCGTCAGCGTCCTGCGACGGCGGCTGCCGGATGCGCGGTGGATCTTGGCTACCGGGATCGCGATCGTCGGCGTCGCGATCGTGTCGGGCGTGTTCGGCGCGGGGACGCTCGCGGCCCGCCCGGCCGGGATCCTGGCGTCGCTCGCGGCGGGGGCCTCCTACGCCCTCTACGCGGTCGCGGCGAAGGAACTGCTGGAGCGTGGGTGGAGCGCATCCGGTGCCATGGGCGGGATCTTCGGCGTCGCCGCCGCGCTGAGCCTTCCCGTCCTCCTTCTCACCGACGCGTCATGGCTCGCCACGCCGGCCGGTGCGACGCTGGCACTCTGGCTCGGCGTGGTCACGGTCACCGTGGCCTACCTCCTGTTCGGCTGGGGACTGCGTCGCCTCAGCCCCACGACCGTGTCGACCCTGACGCTGGCCGAGCCGCTGGGGGCCACCCTCCTCGGTCTCGTCGTGCTGGGGGAGCAGCTCTCGCCCGTCTCGGCGGTGGGCGTCGGCGTCATCGCACTCGGTCTCGTGCTCGTCGCCCTTCCGGCAGGCCGAGGAGGGGAACGTGTCGCCGCGGCGTCGTGAGGGCGTACCGCGCCCGACGGCGGACAGCCGACTGGCGGCGGCCCTGCGTGACGCCATCGTGACCGGCGCCCTCGCGCCCGGCACCCCTCTGCGCGAAGAGGAGCTCGCCGGCAGCCACGAGGTGTCCCGGCACACGGTGCGCGCCGCCCTCGCGACGCTCCACGCCGAGCGGCTCGTACAGATCATCCCGTACGCCGGCGCGCGGGTCGCGACGTTCGACGACGCGGCGGTGGCGGGGCTGCAGGAGCTTCGTGCAGCCCTGGAGTCGGAGGCGGTGCGGCTGATCACTGAGCGACACGGCGCCACATGGCCGGCGGATGTGGAGGCTCCCGTCCTCGAGGCGATCGAGCGTCTGGGGGTCGCCGAGGCCGCCGATGACTGGATGGAGATCATCCGCGCGCACGCCGACGTGCATCGCCGCATCGTGGCGGGATCGGGCAGCCCCCGGATCATCGAGGCGCACGCGTCCCTCGAATCAGAGGTGCTGCTGCTCCTCGCCCACGTACGACCCCACTACCCCCGGGGAGCGCTGGCCGCGGAGCACCGCGTCTACCTCGCCGCCCTCCCGCGGGACGGCAGCGCCTGTGTGCACGCGCATCTGCGGCACTCGACCGAGCTCATCCGGGCTGCGCGGGCGGCGTCGACATCGCGCTGAGCGGGAGCGAGAAGACTGGCGAAAGCCTCAGGGAGCCACGCGTGCGAGGAACTCCCGTGTGCGGGGGTGACGTGCGGCGGTGAAGATCTGCGCGGGAGGCCCCTCCTCCACGATCACCCCGTCGTCGAGGAACAGCACTCGATGAGCGACTTCCCGGGCGAAGGCCATCTCGTGTGTGGCCATGAGGATCGTGGCGCCGTCTCCGGCGAGGTCGCGGACGAGCTCGAGCACTTCGCCCACGAGCTCCGGGTCGAGGGCCGAGGTGATCTCGTCGAGGAGCAGGACCTCCGGATCGGTGACGACCGCCCGGACGATCGCGGCCCGCTGCTGCTGCCCTCCCGACAGTCGGTCGGGATGGTCGGTCGCTTTGTCGGCCAGCCCGATGCGCTCCAGCAGGGGGAGCGCCCGCGCCTCGGCCTCCCGCCGAGACAATCGGTGGACGACGCGCGAGGCGAGCGTGACATTGTCGATCACCGACAGGTGCGGGAAGAGGTTGTAGCTCTGGAACACGGCGCCGAACCGGGCCCTCACGCGGTTGGCGTCGATGCGGGGGTCGGAGATGTCCTCGTTGCCGAGGAAGATCTGCCCGTCGTCGATCGACTCCAGGAGCCCGAGACACCGCAGCAGCGTCGACTTGCCCGAGCCGCTCGGTCCGATGAGGGCGACGACCTCGTGGCGAGCGAGGGTCACATCGACCCCGCGGAGGACCTCGCGCGGCCCGAAAGCCTTCCACAGGTCGGTCGCCGACAGCACGGGGGCACCGGCGGGAGGAGACGCGGTCACAGGATCGCCCCTGCCTGCTCGCGGTCGCGGAGCTTGGCGGTGTACCAGTCGGTCAGACGGATGGTGGGGATCGCCAGCAGGATGAAGAGGATCCCGGCGACGACGTACGGCGTGAAATTGTACGTCTGCGCTGTGACCGAACGGGCGGCGGCGATGGCATCGATCGCTCCGAGGATCGAGATGAGACCCACGTCCTTCTGCATCGAGACGAAGTCGTTCATGAGGGGAGGAGTGATCTTCCGCAGTGCCTGGGGAAGGACGATCCGGCGGAGGGTCTGCAGGTGCCCGAGCCCCAGGGCACGCGCCGCCAGCCGCTGCGACGGGTGCACGGCTTCGATACCGGCTCGGATGACCTCTGCGACGTACGACGAGTAGGTGAGGGTCACGGCGAGGACGCCCAGGGCCACCACGGGGATCCGCACGCCGGCGATGGTCGGGAGTCCGTAGCCGACGAGGTAGAGCACGATGATGAAGGGCAGCCCGCGGAAGAGGTCGGTGTACCCGGCGGCCAGGACGCGGAGCGGGAAGAAGACCGCGCCGCGGAGCGTCCGCGCCGTCGCGATCACGAGGGCCACCACCGACACCGTCACGAGTGAGTAGGCGAGCACCTGCAGGTTGATGAGGAACCCGTCCCACACCTTCGGCAGCGAGCGCAGCGCGATCTCGGGATCGAAGAACGTCTGCTGGACCTGCGCCCAGCCGGACGTGTTGATGACCGTCAGCCAGATGACCAGCGCGAAGACGACCGTCGAGGCGATCGCGACGAGGAAGGAGCGCGCCTCGCGCCGCCGCCGGTACTCCCGACGCTGCTGCTCGAGCGCACTCGGGCGAGCGGGAAACGCCGGATCGCGGCGAGACGGAGAGGAACCGGTCACTTCAGCAGCGTGACGCCCTGACCGGAGCCCAGCCACTCGTCGGTGATCTCCTCGAGCGTGCCGTCTTCGCGCAGCGCATCGACGGCTTCGGTGACCCGCGCGGTCAGCGGGGAGTCCTTCGCGAGCAGGAGACCCCACTCGTCGGGGACACCGGCGCCGGGCAGCTCGCCGACGATGAAGGAGTTCTCGATGTACTCCGCGGTCGCGTAGTACGCGGTGGGCAGGTCGAGGACGATCGCGTCGATCTGGCCCGCCTTCAACGCGGCGACGGCGTCCTCGTTCGAGGCGTACAGGAGCGGCTCGGTCGTGGGGGCTACGGACTCGGCGATCGTGGTGGCGCTCGTCGATCCGCTCATCGCGCCCAGCGTCAGCCCCTTGAGCGAGGCGATGTCGGTGACGTCATCGGCCGCGCCGCCCTTGATCGCGACGACCGCCTGGCTGGCGGCGTAGTACGGGGAGGAGAAGTCGACCGCCTGCTTGCGCTCGTCGGTGATCGTGTACTGCTGGATGTTGAAGTCGAAGTTCTTCGGGCCCGGCGCGATGGCGGACTCGAAGCTCGTGCGCACCCACTCCACGTCGTCGTGCGAGAAACCGAGACGATCGGCGACGGCGTAGGCGACGGCGGCTTCGAATCCCTCGCCGGATGCCGGATCGTCGTCGATCACGTAGGGGAAGTAGGCGGTCTCGCCGGTGGCGATCGTGAGCTTGCCCGGCGTGACGTACCCCTCGTCCGCGGCGCTCGGCGATCCCGACGGCGTCGTGGCGGCGGTGCACCCCGTGGCCAGCAGGATCGAAGCCGTGACGGACGCGACGAGGACGGTGCGCAGGGCGGGACGCGGCATGGAGTGCCTCCGGGCTCGGGTGACGGTGTCGAGGGGGCACCCGTTCGCGCGTCGCGAGCCGGTGCCGAAACCCATCATCCCGCGTGGGCGCGCGGGGTGGCCGCCCGGCCGTCGCATTGTTACAGCAACTTCATGTACCGAGTTCATCAAACGCGCGAGGCGGCCTCGTCCCGGGGCGCCGCGGCGGGGTCGGTGCGGGTGGCGCCCCGTCGCGCGCGCCGGGTGGCGTCCGTGCGGCCGAGCGTGCCCATCCGGTCGATCCACGACTGCCGCACCGACTCGTCGCTGAACCGCACCGGCGTGAATCGGGTCACCCCGACGGTCGTCACGCCGCAGTAGCCGAGGGTGGCGCGGGTGAGCGAGGCCTCGGCCGCCCCCCGGTAGACGATCCGGTTCCACCAGCGGGGGGAGTCCATCGTCATGACCACCCGTCCGGTCCGCCCCTTCAGCAGCCGATCCCACGTGCGGGTGCCCTGGCGGTAGCGGAAGGTCGCGCCCGAGAGGAAGACGCGGTCGATGAACGCCTTGAGGGCGGCGGGAGCGGTGCCCCACCACTGCGGGTGGACGATGGTGAGGTGGTCCGCCCACCGGACGTCGTCGAGGTAACGGGCGACCTCCGGGTCGAGCGCGCGGTCGGCCTCGGTGCGGGGCGCATGGAGCTGATCGCGGGTGCGCGGGTGATCCGGAACGGGGTCGACGGCGAGATCGATCACGCGGACCTCCGCACCGTGCGCCCGCGCCTCGGCCGTGTAGGCGGCAGCGAGGGCGTGGGTGAGTGTCGCCGGCAGCGGGGTGCCGATCACGACGAGGATCCGGCGGGTCATGACGGGGTCCCTTTCTCGAGGACGATCCTGGTGAGCATCGCCAGGTGGGAGTTGAGCTGGCCGGCGTCGATCGCTCCCGCCGAGACCTCGGGATCCAGTCGCGGGTCTGCCAGCATCTCGGTGAACTCCGCTTCCAGCTCGCCGCCCGCTCGCTGCACGAGGGCGTGCCCCGTGTCGCTGAGCGACAGCACGACGCGGCGGCCGGTGCCGGCCTCGGTCTGGATCCAGCCGTCGTCGATGAGACCGGGAAGGCGTTTGCTCACGGCCGCCTTCGTCACGCGGAGACAGCGCGCCAGCCCGGTCACATCGACCGGCCCCACTTCGGCGAGGGTCGCGAGGAACTCGAAGAGGTTGAACGACACCCCGTGTCGCTGGCGCAGGACGGCATCGGCGTAGATGTCGAGCTCGGCGACCAGCTCGTGCAGGGTGACGGTGATGCGATCGGCCATGCTCTGAGTCAACCCGTTGACACGCCGGTTGTCAACAGGTTGACATGCTGTCAGCGCGGCGCCATTCGCGGGTCCTCGGTCGGGTCCAGGTACATGCGGGGGCATCCCTGCGTGGGCGCCTCGGTACGGAGCTCGAAGTGCCACGCTTCGTTGATGTAGATCTGACAGAGACCGTACGGGGCACCGTGACGCCCGAGCCACTCCGCGGCCTCCCACGGGCCGACGTCGACCGCATCGCCGGAGACGTGCGGCGAGGTCTCGGGGGTGGCGACCCACCGGGCGGCCTCCGCCGGCGATCCGTACGTCTCCACCGCATCGCGCAACAGCCGCTCCTGCAGCGCTGTCGAGCGCCACCCGCTGTTGATGCGCACCTCGACGCCGTCGGCCTGCGCCGCCGTCGACGCTGCGCGCAGGGCATCGCGCAACTGCGCGTTCAGCCGGGAGACCGCCGCGACGTCGTCGTCGAAGACCGTCGTGCCGGGCGGGACCGTTCCGTCGTCGGTCGGCGAAGCGGGATCGGTCGACGGGGATCCGGCGGGGTGGACGGCGCACCCCGTCAGCGTGGCGACGAGGACGAGGGCCCCGACGATGAGGCCTCCGAGGGCGAGGGCTGAGGATCGGCGGGCGACGGACATCCGAGCTGAGTTCATGTGTCCAGCAGATCCGCGCGCGTGTTGCCCGCGCGTACGCAGAAACCGATACACCGACGATATCCGCGGCTCCGTACGATCGAGGAGTGCGAGTGCTGATCGTGGAGGACGAGCCGCTGATGGCGTCGGCCATCCGCGACGGGCTCCGGTTGGAGGCGATCGCGGCGGACATCGCCGGTGACGGCGAGACGGCGCAGGAGCTCCTCGCCGTCAACGACTACGACATCGCCGTCCTCGATCGCGACATCCCGGGACCGTCCGGCGACGACATCGCGCGGATGATCGTCGCCTCCGGCAGCGGGCTGCCGATCCTCATGCTGACCGCGGCCGACCGCATCGACGACAAGGCGTCGGGATTCGAGCTCGGCGCCGACGACTACCTGACGAAGCCCTTCGCGCTGCGGGAACTCGTCCTGCGCCTGCGCGCGCTCGATCGTCGCCGCGTGCGTCACCGACCGCCGGTGCGGGAGATCGGCGGCCTTCGCCTGGACCCGTTCCGGCGCGAGGTGTATCGCGATGGTCGCTACATCGCCCTCACGCGGAAGCAGTTCGCCGTGCTCGAGGTGCTGGTCGCCGCCGAGGGTGGCGTCGTCAGTGCGGAGGCGCTCCTCGAGCAGGCGTGGGACGCGAACGCCGACCCCTTCACCAACGCCGTGCGCATCACGGTCTCCGCGCTCCGGAAGCGACTCGGGGAGCCCTGGCTCATCCTCACCGAGCCCGGAGTCGGCTACCGGATCGATCCGGGCAGCCCATGACCGGGAGGCGGAGCGTCAGCGCGCGCGTCTCGCTGACGGCGAGCTATGTCGGCCTGGTCGCGGTGGCGGGAGCGATCCTCCTCGGGGTGGTCTGGTTCTTCCTGCTGCGCTACGTGCCGACCAGGGCGATCAGCACGGACACGGGATGGGCACCCAATCAGGGCGACCTGCTGCGTGCCTTCGCGCCGGCGGCGGCATGGGCGATGGCGGTGCTGCTGATCGTGGGGGCGGTGGGCGGGTGGTTTCTCGCCGGTCGCATGCTCTCGCCGCTCAGCCGCCTCACCGAGGTGACGCGCCGCGCCGACGCCGGGAACCTCGCCCTCCGGGTGGGAATGACGCGCCGGGACGAGTTCGGTGAGCTCGCCGACTCGTTTGACGGGATGCTGGACCGGATCGAAGCCCACGTGGCGGAGCAGCAGCGTTTCGCCGCCAACGCCTCGCACGAGCTGCGCACCCCTCTCGCGATCACCCGCACGCTCCTGGAGGTGGGCCGCTCCGACCCCGACCGGGACACCGCTGCGCTCCTGGAGCGGTTGGCGCGCGTGAACGAGCGCTCGATCGAGCTCGTCGAAGCGTTGCTCCTGCTCACCCGGGTGGAGCGACGCGCGTTCGAGCGCCGGGAGGTCGACCTCTCCCTCCTCGTCGAGGAGGCCGCCGAGGTGCTCCTCCCGCTCGCGGAGGAGCGTGGCGCGGAGCTCATCGTCTCCAGCGCTCCGGCTCCTACCTCCGGATCGGAGCCCCTTCTCGGGCAGGTCGCGGTCAACCTCCTCCACAACGCACTCGTGCACGGCGATCCGCGTCGAGGGCCTGTCTCCGCCTCGACCTGGCGCGACGAGGCGGAGGCGGTGCTGGTGGTGGAGAGCGCGGGGGCCGTGCTCGATCCGGCATCGGTGGAGACGCTCGTCGAGCCGTTCCAGCGAGGCGCCGCACGCGCGCGGCGCGAGGGTCAGGAGGGTGCGGGCCTGGGGCTGGCGATCGTCGCGGCGATCGTCCGCGCCCACGACGGCACCCTCCACCTCACGGCGCGGCCCTCCGGCGGCCTCCGCGTGGTCGTGCGCCTCGCCGGGAGGTGACCCGACGCGAGGGCGGCCGCCGAGGTCAGCGAGACTCGGTCGAGGTCGGAAGGCTCTGCCACGTCGCGAACGCCGCGGCTGCCGCGCCGGCGCCATCGTGCCGTTCGCACAGATCGATCATGCGTTCGTGCCGCTCGATCGAGGCGTGCCCGTCATCGCTGAACCGGATGAGCTCGGCGCGGCGGACGAGGGGGCCGAACTGCTCCAGCACTTTCTCGACGGCCCGATTACCCAGGACGCGGATCGGGATGGCGTGCAGCTCTTCATCGCTGTCGAGCGCGGCGGCCGCATCGCCCGCCCTGATCGCCTCGGCGAAGCGGCGGTTCGCGTCGCGCATCCCGGCGATGTCGTCCGCGCTGAGCCGGCCCGCCACCTCCTGCACGGCCAGGGTATGCATCGCGGCGACCACGTCTCGCGCGTCGCGTAGCGACTTCTCGTCGATCTCACTGACGGCCGTGGACCGCCCCGGTTGCGTGACGACGAGGCCGTTCCCCTCCAGCCGCAACAGCGCCTCCCGGACGGGGGTGCGGCTCACGCCCAGCCACGCGCCGATCTCCGCGTCGCGCAGTTGCTCGCCCGGTCGGAGCGTGCCGTCGACGATCGCGTCGCGCAGGCGCCGGTAGACGTCATCGCGCAAGAGGGAACGGCCGACCGGCGGGGCATCCGAGGGGAGGGGCATGCAACATATTGAACACCGTTCGTTCCCCGGCCGTCGCGAGGATCAGCCCAGGGAGACGAGCTCGTCGAGGTCGTCGTCGGGGAGCTGATCGGCCACGGCGCCCACGCGGAGGTCGACGAGGTCGGCGCGCCCGCTCAGTACGGTCAGGAACGCGGTGTCGGCGGCGTCGCGCCCTGTCGCGATGCGCAGGAGGGAGCTCCGCGGTGCCAGGGTCGTGGCGTCGATGACGCGCCAGGCGCCCTCCACCCAGGCCTCGACGACGGCGTGGAAGTCCATCGGTTCCAGCCCCGGCGCATACACCGACACGAGTCGCGCCGGAAGGCCGCGGGCGCGAAGCAGCGCGACGCACAGATGGGCGAAGTCGCGACAGACGCCGCGACGTGCCAGGAGGGTGCGGGTGGCGCCGTCGGTCGGGAGGGAGGACCCGGAGACGTAGGCCAGGCGTGTGCCCACCCACGACGACACGGCGAGGAGGGTCGCGGCGTCGCCACCGGAACCGGCGAACTCCGCACTGGCCGTCGCGGCCAGCTCATCCGACTCCGCGTAGCGACTCGGGCGCTGATAGACCACGAGCTCGGTCTCGTCGGCGTCTCGCGGCGCATCGCGTCCGGTGACCTGCGCGGCGTACTCGACGACGAGCTCTCCCGGGTCCACGCGAAGGCGGTGCAGGCGCCCGCCGTGGGCGTCGGGCATCTCCGTCGGGGCGACCGCCACGCCGTCGAGCGTGGCGCGGAAGGACTCCTCCACCTCCGCAGAGGTGGTCGCCACCGCGATCGCGAACACGAGGTCGGCCGTCTCGGTGACCCGGACCACGATGCGACTGGAGACGTCTCTCTTCATCCGTCCAGAGTGACAGACGATCGCCACCGCGTCAGGAGGCGTCGAGATCGTGTCCGCGGATGTCGAGCGCCCACTCCTCGGCGAGCCGCTCCGACTCGCGGGCGATGATCGCCACGTCCGCGCCCACGAGGAGGAAGTCCGCACCGGCGTCGGCGTACTCGCGCGCGATCACGGGGTCGAACGCGTTGACGCCCACGGGCTTTCCGGCCGCCTGCACCGCGCGCATGGTCTCGGCGACGGCGGCACGCACGTCGGGGTGGGTCTGCTGCCCGAGGAGCCCCATCGATGCGGCGAGGTCGGACGGGCCGACGAACACGCCGTCCACGCCGTCGACGGCCGCGATCTCGGCCGCGTGGGCAACGCCGGAGACGGTCTCGATCTGGACGAACAGCGAGGTGTGCGCATCGGCGTCGCGGAGATAGTCGTCCACGCGGTTCCACCGAGCCGACCGTGCCAGCGCCGCCCCCACCCCGCGCGTGCCCCGCGGCGGATACCGCACCGCCGAGGCGGCCGCCCGGGCATCGTCGGGTGTCGACACCATCGGCACGAGGAGGTTCTGCGCGCCGAGGTCGAGCACCTGCTTGATCGTGACGACGTCTCCGATCGGAACCCGGACGACGGGGGTGGCGGGATAGGCCGCGGCGACCTGGAGCTGAGCGAGCGTGCTGCCGAGTCCGTTCGGAGAGTGCTCCATGTCGATGAGCAGCCAGTCCATGCCCGACCCCGCGAGGATCTCGGTCACGACGGGAGACGCCGTGCAGGCCCAGAGCCCGGCGAGGGGGCGGTGGGTTTCGGCCAGGCGCTCTCGGAAGGTGGGGGCTAGATGAAGTGACACGAGATGGTTCCCATCGGTCCGTAGTCGCAGAGCACGTGGTCGCCCGCGTGCACCCAGACGGGGCGGGTGAAGGATCCGGCGAGGATGATCTCGCCCGCCTCGAGTCGGGCACCGTGCTGATGGAGCTTGTTGGCCAGCCACGCCACACCGGTGGCGGGATGACCGAGCACTCCGGCGGCGACCCCGGTCTCCTCGATCTCGCCATTGCGGCTGAGCACACCCGGGACCCACCGCAGATCGACCTCGTCCGGACGCCGACGCGTCTCTCCGAGCACCATCGCACCATAGGCGGCGTTGTCGCTGATCGTGTCGACGATGGTGCGCCCCTCCAGCTCGATGTGTGAGTTGAGCACCTCCAGTGCGGGCACCACGTGGTCGGTCGCGCGCAGGGCGTCGGCGAGGGTGGCGTGCGGGCCTTCCAGGGGTTGTGCCAGGACGAAGGCCAGCTCCACCTCGACGCGGACGTTGGAGAAACGGTCGACGGGAAGGGTGTCGCCGCTGCGGAAGATCGTGTCGTCGAACATCACCCCGTAGTCGGGCTCGGTGATGCCGGTGGCGTGCTGCATCGCACGGGAGGTCAGGCCGATCTTGCGCCCGACGAGACGATGGCCGTCGGCGATCCTGCGATCGCGCCATCGCGCCTGGATCCGGTAGGCGTCCTCGACGGTCGCCGCGGGATACCGAGCGGTGATCCGCGGGATCACGCCGTGGGTGCGGTCGGCATCGGCCAGTTCCGCCGCGATGCGGTCGGTCTCTGCGGGGGTGAGCATGTCAGAGCTGGTGCCCGAGCTTGTACTCGCCCTGCCGGTGATCCTGCCCCGTCGCGCCCCTCTCCTCCGGACGGGTGTACGAGAAGCCGTCGGCGCCGATCGTCACCGCCATCTCCGACGACTCGGTGCGGGCGAGGACCGGCTGCGGGTTGCCGTCGAGATCGAGGACCAGCGAGGCCTCCGTGTACCAGGAGGGCACGACGGGGTTGCCCCACCAGTCGCGGCGCTGGTTGTCGTGGACGTCCCACGTGACCACCGGGTTGTCGGGGTCGCCGGTGTAGTAGTCCTGCGTGTAGATCTCCACGCGGTGCCCGTCGGGGTCGCGCAGATAGAGATAGAACGCGTTGGAGACCCCGTGTCGTCCCGGCCCGCGCTCGATCGCGTCGGAACGGCGGAGAGCTCCGAGCTTGTCGCAGATGGCGAGGATGTTGTGCTTCTCGTGGGTCGCGAAGGCCACGTGGTGCATGCGCGGCCCGTCGCCGCCGGTCATGGCGGTGTCGTGCACGGTGGGCTTGCGCCGCATCCACGCCGCGTAGACCGTGCCCTCCTCGTCCTGGATGTCCTCCGTCACGCGGAAGCCGAGCGACTGCATGAAGCCGACGGCCCGCGGGACGTCCGGGGTGACCTGATTGAAGTGGTCGAGGCGGACGAGCTCACCCGGGGTGTGGAGGTCGTACCGCCACGACAGTCTCTCCACGTGCTCGGTCTGGAAGAAGAACTCGTAGGGGAACCCGAGCGGGTCGGTCACCCGCACGGCGTCGCCGATGCCTTTGACGAACCCCTCGGCCCGCCGCTCCACCCGGCAGCCGAGCTCGGTGTAGAACGCGACCGCCTTGTCGAGGTCGTCGGCCGAGCGCACCCGATACGAGAACACGGCGACGGCGGCGATCGGGCCCTCGCGCAGCACCAGGTTGTGGTGGATGAACTCCTCCGTCGAGCGGAGGTACACCGTGCTCTCGTCCTCCTCGGTCACGTAGAGGCCCAGCACGTCGACGTAGAAGGCGCGTGAGGCCGCGAGGTCGGTGACGACCAGCTCCATGTAGGCGCAGCGCAGGATGTCGGGGGCCGGCGCCGCCGGGACGGGGAGGGGATCGGCGGAGCGGATGGGTGCCTCCTGGCTCACGAAGAAGCCCGACGAGGTGGGGGTCAACTGGTCACGGTAGGTCATGTCAGCGTCCTTGCTTTCCGGGCGTGGGTCAGTTCTTGCCGAAGGTGGGGTTGTGCACCGCGCCGAGCGTGATGTGAACGGCCTGCTGATCGGTGTAGAAGTCGATGGAGCGGTAGCCGCCCTCGTGGCCGAGTCCCGACGCCTTCACGCCGCCGAAGGGGGTGCGGAGGTCGCGGACGTTGTTCGAGTTGAGCCAGACCATGCCCGCCTCCACGGCGCCCGCGAAGGTGTGGGCACGCTTCAGGTCGTTCGTCCAGACATAGGCGGCGAGGCCGTATTTCGTGTCGTTGGCCAGCGCCAGCGCCTCCTCCTCGGTGTCGAACGGCGTGATCGCGACGACCGGGCCGAAGATCTCCTCCTGGAAGATGCGCGCATCCGGGCGGACGTCGGCGAAGACGGTCGGGGCCACGAAGTTGCCGAACGCGAAACCCTCCGGCTGGCCGCCGCCGGCCACGAGACGGCCTTCCGTCTTGCCGAGCTCGACGTAGCTCATGACCTTCGCGAAGTGCTCGGGGTGCACGAGCGCGCCCACCTCGGTCTGCGGGTCGTGCGGGTAGCCCACCGTCACCCGCGCGGCCTGAGCCGCGTAGCGCTCGACGAACTCGTCGTACACGGCACGCTCGACGAGGATCCGGGAACCGGCGGTGCAGCGCTCGCCGTTGAGGGAGAACACACCGAAGATCGTCGCGTCGATGGCGGCGTCCAGGTCGGCGTCGGCGAAGACGATCGCGGGCGACTTCCCGCCGAGCTCCATCGACAGGGCCTTCAGGTGCGGTGCCGCGTTGGCGAAGATCAGCTGCCCCGTGGAGCTCTCGCCCGTGAAGGAGATGAGCGGCACGTCGGGATGCTTCACGAGGGCATCGCCCGCGTCTTCACCCAGCCCGTTCACGAGGTTGAAGACGCCCCGGGGGAGTCCCGCCTCTTCGAAGATCCCCGCCCACAGCGACGCCGACAGCGGAGTGAACTCGGCGGGCTTCAGCACGACGGTGTTGCCGGTTGCCAGCGCCGGAGCCAGCTTCCACGACTCCAGCATGAAGGGCGTGTTCCAGGGGGTGATGAGCCCCGCGACGCCGATCGGTTTGCGGTTGACGTAGTTGATCTGCCGTCCCGGGACCTTGAAGGTGTCGTCGGCCTGAGCGACGACGAGATCGGCGAAGAAGCGGAAGTTCTCCGCCGCGCGCCGGGCCTGGCCCAGAGCCTGCGTGATCGGCAGCCCCGAGTCGAACGACTCGAGCTCGGCGAGGCGCTCGTCGCGCGACTCGACGATGTCGGCGATCCGGTGGAGCACGCGCGAGCGCTCGCGGGGGAGCATCCGCGGCCACGGGCCTTCGGTGAACGCGCGCCGCGCCGCCGCCACCGCGCGGTCGATGTCCGCCTTCTTGCCCGCCGCCGCTGTGACATACACCTCGTTGGACACCGGTTCGAGGACGTCGAAGGTGTCTCCGTCGACCGAATCGACGAGCGCGCCGTCGATGTAGTGCTGGATGCGGGAGGGGAGATCGGCCGGCACGTGACGCGAGGCGAGGTCGGGAGTGCTCATGTGGGCTCCTTGTCGGGAGGGGGATCAGAACGCGGGGAGGCCGAGCGCCTCATCCGGGTGCTCGTGGATCATGTAGGCGTCCAGCGTTGCGGAACGATGGCGGCGAGCCGCCTTCTCGATCTCGCCGAGGGGCGCTCCCCGCTCGATGAGACGCACGATGTTCTCGTGCTCGTGGACGGACTCCTCGGCGCGGCCGGGGACGAAGCTGAACGTGGAGTCGCGAAGGTGGCCGAGGCGCGCCCACTCGGCCTCGACGAGTTCGAGCATGCGCGGGTTGGGGCACCGCGCGAACAGCGTCGCGTGGAACTCCTGGTTCAGCCTCGTGAAGGCGCGCGGATCGAAATGCGCCAGCGTCTCGATCATCAGCTCGTTGATCCGGCGCGCATCGCGCAGGTCGTCGGCGGTGAGACGGCGCGCGGCGAGGGCGGTGGCCGCCCCCTCCAGGATGCTGAGGGACTGCATCGAGAAGCGGTACTGCGTGTCGTCGACCATGGAGACGCGTGCGCCGACGTTGCGTTCGAAGGTCACGAGGCCCTCCGCCTCCAGCTGCCGGATCGCCTCCCGCACCGGGACGACGCTCATGTCGAGGTCGCTCGCGATGGTCCCGAGCACCAGCCGATACCCGGGAGTGAAGACCTGATCGGCGATCCGTTCCTTGATCCAGTGGTAGGCCTGCTGCGACTTGCTGCGCGTGGTCTGGGCCGTGTCGGTCATCGCTGCGTCCTCTCGGCGTCGTAGCGGGCGCGCCAGCTGGCGTTCAGGGGAAACAGGCCTTCGATCGGGTGTCCTTCGGCGACGCGGGCGGCGATCCACGCGTCCTCGTCCTCCTGCGCGAGCGCCGCTTCCACGACCTCCCGGAGAAGCGGCGGGGGGATCACCAGCACGCCGTCGGCGTCGCCCACGACGATGTCGCCGGGCTGCACCGTGGTGCCTCCGCACGCGATGGTGACGTCGTGGTCCCAGGGGACGTGCTTGCGCCCGAGCACGGCCGGATGCGCTCCGGCGGTGTAGACCGGGAGGCCCACCGCCCGGACGGCATCGATGTCGCGCACACCGCCGTCGGTGACGATGCCCGCGGCTCCCCGGGCGTGTGCACGGAGCGCCAGGATGTCGCCGAGCGTGCCGGAACCGGTCTCGCCGCGCGCCTCGATGACGATCACCTCGCCCGCACCGACCGTGTCGAACGCCCGCTTCTGCGCGTTGTAGCCGCCTCCGTGCGTCTCGAAGAGGTCAGGACGGTGCGGGACGAAGCGCAGTGTCCGTGCCGTTCCGACCAGCCGGCGGCCGGGGTGAAGGGCGTGGACCCCGTCGATCGTCACATCGTCGAGCCCGCGCTTGCGCAGTTGCTGGGAGAGTGCCGCGACGGGGAGGCGGTGGAGCGCGGCGCGCAGGTCGGCGTCGAGCGTCGAGCGGCTGCCGGACTCGTCTGTCTCGGTGGGCGGGGTGGTCGCGCCGCCGCCGGCGGTGGGGGAGGCGGCAGCCCCGACGGTGCGCTGTGTTTCCGTGCGTGGGGAGTCGTTGCCCCAGGCTTCGGTGCGCTGGGTGTCGTCGACGGCGGGGAGTGCGCCGAGAGTCGCATCGAAGCCGGGTCCGTCGTCGGTCGCGACGCTCGTCACGAGGCGCCCGGTCGTGAGTCCCGCCTCGGGCGCGTCGACTTCGACCTCGACGACGTCGCCGGGCTGGAGCACCGAGGATCCCGCCGGCGTGCCGGTGAGGATCACGTCGCCGGGCTCGAGGGTGAAGTGCTGGCTGAGGTCGGCGACGATCTGGGTCAGGGGGAAGAGGAGGGCTCCGGTCGTGTCGTCCTGGGTGAGGACGCCGTTGACCCACGTGCGCACGCGCAGGCCCGTGGGATCGAGGAGTCGGGCGTCGAGGAGCCGAGGGCCGAGCGGGGTGAATCCGTCTCGGCTCTTGGACCGGACGTTCGAGCCCTTGTCGCTGGCGCGCAGGTCGTAGAGCCCGAGGTCGTTCCCGGCGGTCACCCATCCGACGTGCTCCCAGGCGCCGGTGAGGGAGACGTGTCGCGCGGTCGAGCCGATCACGAGGGCGATCTCCCCCTCGAAGGCGAGAAGCTCGGTGCCTGCGGGGCGGGCAACGGTCGAGCCGGAGGCGGCCACGGAGCTCGAGGCCTTGAAGAAGTACGAGGGCGCCTCTGGGGTCCGGCCCCGCTGTGCGGCGCGAGAGGGGTAGCTGAGGTGCACCGCGATGATCTTTCCCGGACGGCCGGGAAGGCCGGAGAACCGGGGATCGGTGGTCGTCTCGATGGTCATGAGCTCCCTCGCTCTTGCGTCGTATCCGAAATCGTATATGATCCTGAGTCACCGGGCAAGCAGCTCGAACGACAACGACGTCAGTGACACGGGAGCCACCATGAGCGCATCCTCCTCGACCCCGCCGGCGGGATTCACCCCCACCGGTACCATCGCGACCGCGACCGATCGGCGCCGGGTCGTGTTCGCCACGGTGGTCGGAACCACCGTGGAGTGGTACGACTTCTTCATCTACGCCTCGGCGGCCGGTCTGGTCTTCGGGCAGCTGTTCTTCGCTCCCGCCGGGGAGCAGTTCGGGCAGATCCTCTCGTTCATCACGGTGGGGATCAGCTTCTTGTTCCGGCCGCTGGGCGCTTTCCTCGCGGGCCACTTCGGCGACAAGTACGGGCGACGGCTCGTTCTCATGCTGACGCTCGTGCTGATGGGTGTCGCGACGACCCTCGTCGGGCTGCTGCCGACATATGCGCAGATCGGCATCCTCGCCCCCGTGCTTCTCATCGTGCTGCGCATCCTGCAGGGCATCTCGGCGGGTGGCGAATGGGGCGGCGCCGTGTTGATGGCTGTGGAGCACGCTCCGAAGGCCAAGCGGGGGCTGTTCGGCGCCTCGCCGCAGATCGGCGTGCCGCTCGGACTCCTGCTCGCCTCCGCGGTCCTCGCGCTCGTGTCGCTGCCCGGGGAGGACTTCTTCCTCTCCTGGGGCTGGCGCATCCCGTTCCTGCTCAGCGTGGTGCTGATCCTGATCGGCGCATACGTGCGCCGCCGCGTGGAGGAGAGTCCCGTCTTCGTGGAGCTCGCCGAGCGCAAGGAAGAGACGAGGATGCCGATCGTGCGCCTCTTCCGCACCCACGCGCTGCTGGTGATCGTCGCGGCTTTCGTGTTCGCCGGTAACAACGCGGTCGGATACATGACCACCGGCGGATACATCCAGCGCTACGCGACCGATCCGGCGGGTCCGGTGGGGCTCCCGACCTCGGAGGTGCTGTGGGCGGTCACCCTGTCGGCTGTCACGTGGCTGGTCTTCACGTGGATCGCCGGCTGGCTTTCCGATCGACTCGGGCGACGGACGACGTACCTCATCGGGTGGGTGCTGCAGCTGGGCGGTGTGTTCCTGCTCTTCCCGCTCGTCAACACGGGGGACATCGTGCTGCTCGGCCTCGGCCTGGTGGCGCTGACCGTCGGACTGGGCTTCACCTACGGCCCGCAGGCCGCGCTGTATGCGGAGTTGTTCCCGGCGTCGATCCGCTTCTCGGGGGTGTCGATCTCGTACGCGATCGGCGCGATCCTGGGAGGCGCCTTCGCCCCGACGATCGCGACGGCCCTCGTGCAGGCCACCGGTTCGACCGGGGCCGTCACGTGGTATCTCGCGGGCATGACGGTGCTGGGCCTGCTCGCCACGCTCGTGCTGCGTGATCGGAGTGGGATTCCCCTCGGCCCGGACCACGAGCAGGAACAGACCGTGAGCCCGATCCGCGGCCTCGCACGGGCGTGAGGCGAGGCGACGATGCAGTTCCACCACCACGGCTACGTCTCCGGAGATCCGCGCGTGCAGCCCGCGCGCGGATCCGGCGTGGAGCGTCCGCGGGAGATCCCCGAGGAGATCGACGTGCTCATCGTCGGCTCCGGACCCGCCGGGATGCTCTTGGCGGCGCAGATGGCGCAGTACCCGTCGGTCGTGACGCGGATCATCGAGCGGCGAGACGGCCGGCTCGTGCTGGGCCAGGCCGATGGCATCCAGCCGCGGAGCGTCGAGACCTTCCAGGCCTTCGGGTTCGCCGAGCGGATTACCGCCGAGGCGTACAACATCGGCTGGATGAACTTCTGGGGTCCCGATCCCGACGACCCGAGTCGCATCGTGCGGCGTTCCCGCACCGAGGACTACGGATATCGGATCAGCGAGTTTCCGCACCTGATCGTCAATCAGGCCAGGGTGCTCGACTACTTCGCCGAGGCGGCCGCTCACGGCCCGGGGCGCATCGAGCCCGACTACGGCGTCGAGTTCCTCGGGCTCACGGTGAGAGACGAGGGTGATCATCCCGTCGAGGTACGCCTGCGCTCCGCGGCCGGGGAGCGCACGGTGTCTGCGAAGTACGTCGTCGGTTGCGACGGTGCGCGCAGCGCGGTCCGCGAGGCGATCGGCCGCCGTCATGTGGGCGACATCTCTCAGCATGCGTGGGGTGTCATGGATGTGCTGGTCAACACGGACTTCCCCGACTGGCGCATCAAGTGCGCGATCAACGCCCAAGCGGGGAACATCCTCCACATCCCCCGTGAGGGCGGCTACCTCAGCCGCATGTACATCGACCTGGGGGCCGTGGCGGAGGACGATGATCACCGTGTGCGGCAGACGCCGATCGAGGAGATCATCCGGCGCGCCAACGAGATCCTCCACCCGTACACGCTCGATGTGAGACAGGTGGCGTGGCACAGCGTCTATGAGGTCGGTCATCGTGTCACGGACGGTTTCGACGACGTGCCGGAAGGCGCTGCCCGCACGCCGCGCGTGTTCCTCACCGGCGATGCCTGCCACACCCACAGTGCGAAGGCGGGGCAGGGGATGAACGTGTCGATGCAGGATGGGTTCAACCTCGGCTGGAAGCTCGGCTCGGTGCTCACCGGCCGCAGTCCCGCGTCGCTCCTGTCGACCTATGGCGCCGAACGCATGCCGGTGGCCCAGCAGTTGATCGACTTCGATCGCGAGTGGTCGTCGCTCATGGCGCGCAAGCCCGAGGACATCACCGATCCCGAGGATCTCGCCACCTACTACCTCGCCACCGCGGAGTTCCCCTCGGGGTTCATGACGCAGTACGGCCCCTCGATGATCGTCGGCTCGGCGGCGCAGCAGGGTCTTGCCGCGGGGTTCCCGCTCGGCAAGCGGTTCCAGAGCGTGCCGGTCACGCGGGTCGCCGACGGCAACGTCGTCCACCTCGGTCACTACGCGAAGGCCGACGGACGATGGCGGATCTACGCGTTCGCGGATCGGGACGACTCCGGCGCCTCGCCGGCGCTGGACGCGTGGGCACGGTGGATGTCGGTGTCCGATGACTCGCCGCTGCAGCGCTATGCCCGCCCCGGCGACGACATGGACGCCCTGTTCGATGTGAAGGTCGTGTACCCGCAGCCGTTCGACGAGGTCGAGTGGAGCGCCGTCCCCGAGGTGTTCCGCCCACGGACCGGTCCCCTCGGACTGATGGACTGGGAGAAGGTGTTCGCCGCGGGGGCGAGCGCGTGGAACGATCGCGACATCTTCGACGAACGGGCTATCGCCCGCGACGGCGCCGTTGTCGTCGTCCGCCCCGATCAGTACGTCGCGGCAGTGCTGTCGTTGTCGGCGCATGCCGAGCTGGCCAGTTTCTTCGACGGGGTGCTCCTTCCCGGCCACTGAGCGTGCGCGGCTCCGGATGCGCGAGCAGGCACGGCGATTCGAGCTCCGCATCAGAACGGCGGAGGTGAGTCCGGCTCGGGAGTGGCATCGCTCACGTCCTCGGTTCCGGCATCGGTCACGAAGGCCAGGGTTCGCGCGGGCCGATCGGGGGAGACCCGGCCGGTGGGGCTGGTCCAGTGCATCACTCCGGCTCCCGTCTGCCTCACCCGCCACGCGGAGTGGTGTTTCAGGGTGTGGTGCCGCCGGCAGTGCGGCAGTGCGGCAGGGGTCGCAGGGAAGGACCGCACCAGCACGGTGGCGTGGGACGTCATGCCCCCATTCTTCGCGAGGGGCCCGACGCTCGACTCCAGGAAAGCCCAGGTCACACTTGGTTTGTGGATAACCCCGCGATCTGTCACGCCGGGGAGGAACCGGCATCTCGGGAGGCAGCGTATCGACGCGCCGCGCCGCTCACCGCCCGGGAGTGTTCACCCGAATGATCTCCTGCTGGTACGGAGCGATGACCTCGCCCGAGATACGGCAGTCCAGCAGCAGGAACGGTCGGTCGGACGCAGGCCGCGCCGCCCAGTCGTCCAGCGCGCGGAGATCGTCGAGCGCGCGCACCACGACGCCCTCGGCGCCCACGGATCGCGCGAGTCCCGCGAAGTCGACCTCCGGGATCAGCATCGGCTCCCGGGCCAAGCCTTGCAGGCCGTAGAGGTTGACCTCGGCACCGTACGCGGCGTCGTTCCAGACGACGGCGAGGCCGCGACCGGCCGCGACGCGCACCGCCGACTCGAGATCGGCGAGGGCCATCAGCCCGCCACCGTCGCCCGTCGTCAGCACCACCGTCGACTCCGGCCGGGCCAGCGCCGCCCCGGGAACGGAAGGGAATCCGAGTCCGATCGACTGATAGGCGGTGCCGACCATCATCATCCGGTCGGGCGCCGCCACCGGCCAGTACATGTTCGCCCAGCCGATGAAGTGG
Organism: Microbacterium sp. TNHR37B; assembly: GCF_001620065.1. Lineage (GTDB taxonomy): Bacteria > Actinomycetota > Actinomycetes > Actinomycetales > Microbacteriaceae > Microbacterium. The sequence goes on along the minus strand of NZ_LQGV01000003.1, from coordinate 278,916 downwards.
CCGCCGTCGGAGACGACCACTCGGTCGCGCGTGGACGGGTGCCGTTCCAGCGCCTCCCCGATCCGCGCCGCGACCGCGCGAGGATCCAGCCGCCCGTCGGGAGCGAGCGCCTCGCCGCGGTGTCGCGCTCGGGCAGCCGAAAGATCGACAGACTCGCGCCACCCGGAGGGCTGCGACGGCTCCAGCGCATCGGCGAGGGCGGCGGCCACGATCGCCGCGTCGCCACGGATGAAACCGCCGACGTGCGGGTGCGTGGCGGCGGGCGAGATGTCGACCTGCACGACGCGTGTGCCCGGCGCGAACAGGTCGCCGAAGCGCATGGTGAACGGGTTGAGGCCCGCGCCGAAGACCACGGCCACGTCGGCGGCGCGGACGAGCTCCATCGCCCCTTCCGCACCGAACCCGCCGGCGACGCCCAGGTCGAACTCCGCGCGGGGGAAGATGCCGCGCCCGAGCGCCGTGGTCGCGGTGAGGGCCCCGGTCGCATCGGCCAGTCGTCCGAGCGCGTCGCCGGCGCCCGACACCCACGCGCCGCGCCCGGCCAGCAGAAGCGGTCGACGCGCACGCGCGAGGGTATCGGCGAGGTCGGCGATGGCCGCCCGCGCGAAGGCGGTGGGTTCGAGCGGCCCCGGAAGGATCGGTGCGGGCGCCTCAGGCACCGCTCCAGCATCCAGCCGGGCCACGTCGTAGGGAATGGCGAGCACGGTCGGCACCCGGTAGGACAGCGCGTGCTCGACGGCGATGGCGGTCGTCGCGGCGGCATCCGCGCGTCCGACCGTATAGGTGCGTGCTCCCACGGCAGAGGCGAGAGCGATCTGGTCCACGTCCCACGGCCGGGGGCCTGACGTGGGCTCGTCGCCGACCACGAGCAGGAGCGGGACGTGCGCCTGCACGGCCTCGGCGAGGGCCGTCAGCGTGTTGGTGAAGCCGGCGCCGTAGGTGGCGGTGGCCGCGGCCAGGCCCCCACCCGCGCGGTGGTAGGCATCGGCGGCGACGACACCTCCCGCCTCATGCCGCACGGCGGTGAAGGCGACATCGGTGGAGCGTTCGAGCGCGTCGAGGAAGTGGGCGTTGCCGTTGCCCATCACCCCGAAGACGTGGTCGATGTGGCGGGCGAGGGTCTGCGCGACGTGCGCGGAAACGGTGGACATGCTGCTCCTGCGAGAACGAGACGGAGGTGAGGCCGTATGTGTCTCGCTGCTCCGGCGTCGTCGCCGGGCTGCGGCGTGCCCATTTTTCGAGCACCGGCGGAGAGGACCGCCGGACCACAGGAGTCTATCGCGCGGCGCACGGAGGGGCTCGCCGCGTGGGGGTGGTCCCGGGCAGGATGGCGTCATGGATCTCGCTGCGTTGCGAGCCGAGCGCTTGCGGGCGCACCGGCTTCGTTCCCCCGCGGAGTCGGTCACGGCCGCCGCGGCCCACATGACGGCGACGCAGGCCCAGGAGTTCTGGGGTGGGCGATGGGCGGTGGCCGCCCGCACCGCGGGCACCCCGACCCTCCGCGACGTGGATGCCGCATTCGCTCAGCCCGGCGGGCTGGTGCGATCGTGGACACAGCGCGGCACCCTGCACATCGTTCCCGCGGCCGATCTCTCCTGGATGCTGTCGGTGACCGCCGAACGCCAGGCGAGGCAGTACGCCGGGAACCATCGCGGCCTGGGCATCGATGCCGAGACGCTGGTGCGGGCCGAGACGGCGGTGCGCGCGGCGCTCGCGGGAGGGAACCGGATCACCCGTGCCGAGTTCGCCGCGGTGCTGGAGGGGGCGGGCATCGATCCGTCGCGCATGCGCGGGAACCACATCTTCTCGGCGCTCGCGCTGCGTGAGGTCGTCGTGCTGGGCCCCGTCGTGCCGCGTGAGGGCGGCCCGACGCGTGACCAGTACGTCGTCGCGCCCGCGGAATGGATCCCCCATGGGGCGCGACCCGCCGACCCCCTCGCGGAGCTGTTCGTCCGCTACATCCGCGGCCACGGACCGGCGGGGATCGGTGATTTCGGGTGGTGGGCCGGGGTGCCGAAGGGGGTGTCTCAGCGGGCGCGGGAGGGAGCGGGCGACCGAGTCGTCGAGGTGGAGGACGGGCTGTTCGTCTCGGCCGAAGCGGCTCCGGCGTCCACCAGCGTTCCTCCGGTGCTCGCGCTGCCGCCCTTCGAGGAGTACTACCTGTCCTACCTCGATCGCTCCACGCCGTGCGCACCGGAGTTCACGCGACGGATCGGACCGAGCATGAACGGCATCGTGAAGCCCGTCCTCGTCGCCGATGGGGAGATCGTGGGCGTGTGGTCGCATTCGGTGGCGGTGGGCAAGCACCACCTCGCCCCCGTCCCCGAGCTCTTCGGCGACGCGGACGCCGCCGAGGTCGAGCGGGCGCTCGCGCGCTTCGGACGGTTCATCACGGGGTGAGCCGGTCCTCGCGTCCGGCCCTCCGTCCCTCGCTCAGGCGAACAGCTCGGCGCCGACGAACGACCCGGTCCTCGCTCCGCGCGGAATCGCCCAGATACCCGAGCCGACGTGGCGGATGTACTCGTTCATCAGATCGGTCGACAGCGCCCGTTGGAGGGAGATGAACTGTTCCGGCGATCGCTGGTACGAGAGGAAGAACAGGCCGGCGTCGAGGCGTCCGAGGTCGGTGTTGCCGTCGACGAAGTTGTAGCCGCGACGGAGGATGCGGGTGCCGCCGTTGAGCTCCGGGTGCGCCAGGCGCACATGCGAGTGGGGGTCGATCCGGGCCGCGCCGCCGGCGTCCGTCGCGGCGAAGTCGGGGGTGGTCTCCTCCTGCCCGCCCGACAGCGGCGCGCCGTGTGCCTTGTCGCGTCCGACGATGCGCTCCTGCTCGGACAGGCGCACGCGGTCCCACGTCTCGATGATCATGGCGATCTTCCGGGCGACGAGGTAGGAGCCACCCGCCAGCCACGCCGGCTCGTCCGCCGCGTCCACCCACACGTGCGCGGCGAGGGCCGCGGTGTCGTCGGCGAGGATGTTGGCCGTGCCGTCCTTGAAGCCGAACAGGTTGCGCGGCGTTGCCTGAGCGGCGGTGGTCTTCGAGGTCTTCCCGAAGCCCAGCTGCGACCACCGCAACCGGGCGCGCCCGAACGCGATCCGGCTGAGGTTGCGGATCGCGTGCACGGCCACCTGCGGATCGTCCGCGCACGCCTGGATGCAGAGGTCACCGCCCGATGCGCCGGGATCGAGATCGTCGCCGAGGAACCGGGGGAGCCTCTGGAGCGCGGCCGGTCGCTGCGAGGACAAGCCGTAGCGGTCCTCGCCGTCGGCCGTGACGAACAGCGTGGGGCCGAAGCCGAACGTGATCGTGAGTCCGGATGCGGGGAGTCCGAGCGCTTCGCCGGTGTCGTCCGGAGGCGCCTCCGGAGATCCGCCGACGGCTCCCGTCGCGCTCACGTCGAGCCCTTGCGTCATCCGGGCCGCCGCGTAGGTCCAGTCCTGCAGCAGACTGACGAGGTCCTCGCGCGTGGTGCGAGCCATCATGTCGAACGAGGCGAAGTGGAGGTGATCCTGGACGGGCGTCGTGATGCCGGCCTGGTGCTCGCCGGAGAAGGCGTACACGGCCCCCGCGCCCTCCTTCTCTCGGGACCGCCCCACTGCCACGCCCGCGGCCACGCCCGCACCGGCGCCCACGCTGAGCCCCGCCGCCCCCACTCCGGCGGCGAGCCCGAACAGCCCGCGCCGGCTGAGCCCCGGCGCCTCCCGCCGAGTGTCCACGACGCGCGGAGACGACGCCGGGTCATGCGGCGCGTCGTGGACACTCGGCGGTTCGGGAGTCGCGTCGGAGGGGCTTGTCATGCGCGGCGGGTCAGGAGAGGACCGTCGAGGTGAGCTTCGAGAGCGGCTCGGCGAGTGCGTTCAGCAGGTCGGTCAGTTCCCGCTTGTCCGCGTGGGTCAGCTCGCCGTAGCCGATGAAGCCGTCGGCGAGCGAGCCGTGCGCAGCCAGCGCCTTCTCGAGGTCGGCGTATCCCTGCTCGATCTGGTCGGCCAGCGCCGCGCCCTCGGTGCCCTGCGCCGCGGCGAAGTCCTTCACGAGGGAGAACGCCATCTTCGACCCCTCGACGTTGGCGGCGAAGTCCCACAGGTCGGTGCCCGACCACCAGTCCTCCTCGCCCGTGATCTTGCCGGTGGCCACCTCGTCGAGGAGGCCGATCGCGCCGTTGGAGATGCCGGCCACGCCTTGGGCGTCCAGCGCCGACTGGAAGTCGGCCGAGTGCACGTAGTCATTGAGCTGGGCGACATCGGCGACGAGCTGGTCACCGAAGGAGGCGCGCTCCGCGGTCGTCGAGGGGGCCCAGTCCTTCCACGCGGAGGTCTCTCCGTCCGCGTTGAGCGCGTCTTTCGCCGGCACCCACAGATCCTTCTCGATCCGGTGGAAGCCGGTCCAGTCCAGGCCCTCCGCGACCGCGTCGACCTCGCGATAGTCGATGCGCGGGTCGAGGTCGCCGAGCGATTCGGCCACCGGCTCGATGCGCTCGTAGTAAGCGCGCACCTGCGGGAACAGGCTGCGAGCCTTCTGGTCGTCGCCCTTCTCGTATGCCGCGACGAGTTCGTCCACGGCGGGGACGAGCTGCTCGACCTGGTCTTTCACGAAGGCGGCGTACAAGTCGACCGCCTTCTGCTTCTGCTCCGCGTCGTCGCCGGTCGCGGCCACGGCGTCACCGGAGACCGAGAACGCCGTGCGGCCGACTCCCTCTCCGACCATCCCGGGCTTGCACAGGGTGAAGTAGTCGCCCGGCTGTGCGACGACCGTGAGGGTGCGCGAGGCGCCCGGCGCGATGTTCTCCACCTCGCCGACGATCCGCAGCCCGTCGGAGGCGAGCAGGTAGAACTCGGTCACCTGGGAGCTCTCGTTCGCGACCTCGAAGCTGACCGTTCCGCTGGTGGCGCTCGCCGCCGACACGTCGCAGGAGGAATCGGTCGAGGTGACGGTGAGGGAGTCGCTCGCGGCGACATCGGTCTTGGCGACACAGCCCGAGAGGGCGATCGAGGCGACGCCGACGGCGGCGAGGGCGCCGAACGTCTTCGCGGTGCGGGTGCGGATCATGATGCTCCTTGGGATGCGGTGGAGGTCTCGGTGACGGAAGGGGAGGAGGTGGTCTCGACCGACGCCGCGGAACGGCGGGGGCGACGGCGGAGACCGCGAACGAAGAACGTGCCGACGACGGCGAGGTAGAGCGTCCACGCGGCCACTTGCAGCCAGGTCATCTGCGGCATGAACCCGATGGTCGCCTGGAGCACGACGGCCAGGGCTCCGGTCGGGGGGATCTGCGCCCGCACGTCGAACGCCCAGCCGAAGGGGAAGCCCGGCAGGCCGACGCCGACGGCACCCGTTGCGGGGTCGATGGTCGCGGCCGCCGAGAAGGGGCCCGGGAGCACACCCGCCTCCTGGAGATCGTGGAAGGCGTAGGCGAGCACGCCCGCCGCGACGATGACGAGGACCGCTCCGGTCCAGGCGAAGAACAGCCGGAGATCGATGCGGATCATGCCGCGCGCCAGCAGCCATCCCAGCACGACCGCCGCCGCGATACCGAGGAGGGCTCCGGTGAGCACCTCGGGGGAATCGCCGAACGAGCGCACCATCGACCACAGCAGGAGTGTGGTCTCGATGCCCTCGCGGGCCACCGAGACGAACCCGATGAGCACGATGCCCCACAGTCCGCCGGTGGCGAGGGCCCGGTCGAGCTCACCTTCGAGGCTGGATTTGAGGGTGCGCGCCGTGCGCTGCATCCAGAAGATCATCCACGTCACCATGCCGACCGCCAGGAGCGACAGGAGGCCGCCGATCAGTTCCTGGGCCTCGAAGGTGAGCGCGTACGCGCCGAAGGTGAGGATTGCGCCGATCACGAGAGCGAGCGCGACGGCCAGAGCGATGCCGGCCCACAGGCGGGGAAGCACGTCCCGGCGGCCGATGCGGGTGAGGTAGGCGATCAGGATGCCGACGACGAGCGCGGCTTCGAGGCCTTCTCGCAGGCCGATGAGGAATGTGGCGAGCACGGGATCGATTCGGATGTCGGGGAAGCGAGGCCGGTGCCCGCTGCCCCGTCGCAGCCCTCGTCGAAGACTTAGGTAAGGCGAACCTCATCGGGGAGCGTACACCCCGTCCGCGTCGGATTCCAACACCGGGGCGCTCCGAAAGCAGGCCGAGCCGGGCCGGACGGGGTGTTGGCGGCGGTGGGGTGAGGTTGCGCCTGCTTTTGGCTCGCGCGCCGGGGGTGTGGGTGGCGACCGACGGCGGCGGGACGGGTTCGGCGGCGGCCCCGGCGGTGCCCGGCGGCTTCCCCGGCGGTGACGGCGGCGGTGGGGGTCAGCGCCCCGCGTGCCGGTCGAGGAAGGCGTAGACCTCGCCATCGTCGACGCCGGGAAAGGCGCCGCGGGGGAGCGGCGAGAACATCTGCATGTGTACGCGTGCGCTCGGCCACGCCTTCCCCTCCCAGCGCTGGGTGAGGTCGGCGTCGGGCCGACGGCAACAGGCCTCGTCGGGGCAGGTCGAGGTGGCGCGCTTCTGGGTCTCACGGCCGCGGAACCAGCGCGCGTCATCGAAGGGAACGCCCACCGTGATGGAGAACTCGCCGTCGGAGGTGCTGCCGGTCTGGCTGGAGCACCAGAACGTGCCGGCGGGGGTGTCGGTGTACTGGTACTGCTCGGTCGTGCGGTTCTGCTCCCCGAACGCCGACCGCGCAGCGAACTTCCGGCAGACGATCTGGCCTTCCACCGACCCGGTGACGTCCATGGGCAGGGGCAGCTCGTCGTTCTCGTACACGCGACTGATCGCCCCCGTGCCATCGACTCGCAAGAAGTGGAGGCGGATGCCGAAGTGCTCCGTGAGGAGGTTCGTCAGCCGCATCCCCGCCGCTTCGTGGGTGACCCCGAACGCGTCGCGGAAGTCCTCGACCGCGAGGTCGCGCTCCTTCTTGGCCTGGGTGAGGAAGGCCACGGAGGCCGTCTCCGGCATGAGGCAGCAGGCGGCGTAGTAGTTGATCTCCAGGCGCTGCTGGAGGAAGTCGGCGTAGTCGGTGGGAGGAGTGTGGCCGAGCAGGCGATGCGCCATGGCCTGCAGGGCCATCGAGCGCAGGCCATGACCGCCGGGGATCGAGGCGGGTGGCAGGTAGATGCGTCCGTTCTCGAGGTCGGTGACCGACCGGGCGGAGTGGGGCAGATCGCTCGCGTAGATGAGCTCGAACCCGAGCTGTTCGGCCATGATGCTCACGGTGCGGTGCGTGAGCGCCCCTGCGGTGTGCCCTGCGGCCCGCAACTGCTTCTCGGCGAGCTTTTCGATGTCGGGGAGGTAGTTGCCGCGGGCGCGCATGCGAAGGCGGAGCTCCGTGTTGGCGCGCCGTGCCTCCTCCGGAGTCGCGATCGCCTCGCGCTCCCGTCGGTGGAGCTCGCGGTGGAGGGCGAGCACCGACTCGAGCGTCTCATCGCTCATGGTGCGCGTCACCTTGAGCGGCGGGAGCCCCAGGCGGCGGAAGACCGGGCTGGCCTGCGCGCGATCGAGCTCCAGCTCCAGCGCGGCCCGCCGATTGGGTGGTTCGGTCGACAGCAGATCGGTGACCTCGGTGCCCGTGGCCGAGGCGATCGCCTGCAGGAGGGAGAGCTTCGGTTCCCGCTTTCCGTTCTCGATCAGGCTCAGCTGACTCCCGGCCACGCCCACGATCGCGCCGAGTTCGTCCAGCGTGTAGCCGCGGGAGACCCGCTGATGCCGGATGCGGTGGCCCAGGGTCGACAGCTCGATCGCGGTGGGGGACATTCCTTGAGCATAGCGAAAGAATCAGGATTCTTGCCGCGCACGGACCCGGAAAGCGGCGGCAAATGAGAGGGAAGGTGGAGGCACGGAACGAACCGGACGCTCATCGAAGGAGATCGACATGGCCCTCGCGGACATCTTCCCCCGCCCCGTCGCCGCGCCCAGCGCGCCCAGCGCACCCGCGACGCGTGCCTTCGGTGCCGCCCCGCGAATCGCCGGGGAGGGAATCGCCGGCGAGCGGATCGCCGGCGAGGGGCTGGCCGAGCTCGCCGCCTGGGTCGACGAGATCGCTCGCCTCACCCAGCCTGCGCGCATCCACTGGGTCGACGGCTCGCGTGCCGAGAACGACGCCCTCCTCCGCCAGCAGGTGGAGGAGGGGAAGCTCATCAAGCTCAATCCGGAGTGGCGCCCGGGCTCCTACCTCGCGCGGTCCCACCCGAGCGACGTCGCGCGCACCGAGGGGCGCACCTTCATCGCCTCCGAGCGTGAGGAGGACGCCGGCCCCACCAACAACTGGGTGGCACCCGACGAGATCCGCCGCACGATCACGCCGCTGTTCGAAGGCTCGATGCGCGGCCGCACGATGTACGTCGTCCCGTTCTCCATGGGGGCCGTCGGCGGACCGCTCTCCCACATCGGGGTCCAGGTGACCGACTCCGCGTACGCCGTCACCTCCATCGGCATCATGACGCGCGTCGGCACGCCGGTGCTGGAGCAGATCGCCGCGGGGAAGCCCTGGGTCAAGACGATTCACACGGTCGGCGCACCGCTCGCCCCGGGCGAGGCAGACGTCGCGTGGCCGTGCAACGACGAGAAGTACATCGTCCACTTCCCCGAGACCCTGGAGGTGTGGTCGTTCGGATCGGGATACGGCGGCAACGCCATCCTCGCCAAGAAGTGCTTCGCCCTGCGCATCGCCTCGGTCATCGGGCGGGAGGAGGGCTGGCTCGCCGAGCACATGCTGCTCATCCGGGTGATCAGTCCCGAGGGGCGCGCCTTCCACCTCGCGGCGGCCTTCCCGTCCGCGTGCGGCAAGACGAACCTGGCGATGCTGCGACCCACCATCCCCGGATGGCGGGTGGAGACGCTCGGCGACGACATCGCGTGGCTCCGCCCCGGCGAAGACGGGCGCCTGTGGGCGATCAACCCGGAGGCCGGGTTCTTCGGCGTCGCGCCCGGCACCGGCGAGTCGACGAACGTCACGGCCGTCGAGACGCTGTGGGGCAACACGATCTTCACCAACGTCGCCCTCCGCCCCGACGGCGACGTGTGGTGGGAGGGTCTGACCGACGAGGTCCCCGCGGAGCTGACCGACTGGGAGGGAAACCCCTGGACTCCCGCGTCGGGTCGTCCGGCCGCGCACCCCAACTCCCGCTTCACCGTGAGCGCGGGGCAGTGCCCGCAGATCGCGCCCGACTGGGACGCCGCAGAGGGCGTGCCCCTGGACGCGATCCTGTTCGGAGGGCGCCGCGCCACCAACGTCCCGCTCGTCCTGGAGGCCACCGACTGGGCCCACGGCGTATTCCTGGGAGCCAACATCTCCTCCGAGCGCACCGCGGCCGCCGAGGGGACGGTGGGGGAGCTGCGTCGCGATCCGTTCGCGATGCTGCCCTTCTGCGGGTACAACATGGCGGACTACTTCGGGCACTGGCTGTCGGTGGGGCAGTCGCTGCGCTTCGACCGCGCTCCCCGTATCTTCCAGGTCAACTGGTTCCGCAAAGGTGCCGACGGCCGCTTCCTGTGGCCCGGCTTCGGTGACAACTCGCGGGTCATCGAATGGATCGTCCGGCGCGTGGAGGGTGCGGTCGGCGCCGTGGAGAGCCCGATCGGCCGGCTGCCTCGCATCGAGGACCTGGACCTCGACGGCCTCGAGATCGCCCCGAGCGACCTCGATGCGCTCTTCGAGGTCGACCCGAGCCTGTGGCTCCAGGAGGCCGATCTCACCGAGGAGTTCTTCGCGGGCTTCGACGGCCGGATCCCGGCGGCGCTCTCGGCGGAGCTGGCAGCCCTCCGCTACCGCCTGACGCGCGCGGCGGCTACGGCGTGAAGGGCCTCAGTCGACGGCGAGGCGGCTGACCCGCACGGTCACGCGGGCCGCCTCGCCGAGGAGGGATCGCACCCGCGCGGCGACGCGGCGGGCGACCTCGTCGGCCCGGTCGCCGGCGACCCCGATGCTCACGACCGCCTCCCACGTATCGCCCCGGCGGGTGATGGCCGTGAACGTCTCGTCGCGGGCGACCGCCTGCCACAGGCGTGTGGGGAGAGGAGCCGCGTAGTACAGCTGCGCGACACCGTCGATCGCCTGCACCTCCGCGTCCACGAGAGCGGCCAGCTCAGCCGGAGTCGTCGTCATCGTCCCTCCTCCTGCACCCGCAACGAGTCGATCGTGACGTCGATCCGCCCGACGCTCCACACGGTGCTGCGGGCGATCGCCTCAGCCACCGATCGCCGTACCCGCTCCGCGACCCCCGGGAGGGGCGTGCCGTGCATCGCGCTGATCGACAGCGCCACGTCGATGACGGGCGCCAGCACGCTCACCTCCACCCGCTCGACCAGCACCCCGTCGACCGCATCGCCGGCATCGCGGACGAGACCGCGGATGGCGCCCTCGGTGACCACGAGCGTGACCTCACCGTCGTCCTGGATCGGCAGGTCGCGACCGGCGCGCGATTCCCGTGCGACCTCGCCGATGATGTGCTCCAGCCACGACTCCGACACCTCGACGGCGGCATCCTTCTCGACGAGCTCACGCGACAGGGCGCCCAGGCGGTCCATCGAATCGAGGATCGCCCGGCATTGGGGGTCGCCGTCGATCGCCGGGATGACGGGCTGGCGACCGCGGTCGTGATACTCGGCCAACTGCTCCAGGGTGTACCCGGACTCGCCGATCCCGCGCTCTGTCATCTCGTTCACCTCCACTCCTGCATTCTCTCGAAGACGGTGGCCCGCGCTCGGGCCAGGCGGCCACGCACCACGGTGGCCGAGACGCCGATCTCGCGGGCGATCTCGTCGTAGCTGTAGCCGCTGACCTCCCGAAGGAGCCACGCGGTCCGCTGGTCGGCCGGCAGCTCGTCCAGCACGGTGCGCAGCATATCGAGCTGCGACGAGGCGACGGCGGCTTCGTCCGGCCGCGGCGAGGTGGCTTCCGGCTCCACGTCGTCGAGCGAGGCGACCGGGGGTCGCGCGCGCAGGCGATCGGTGGCCTTGCGAGCGACGATCGTGGAGAACCACGCGCGCACCCGGTCGGGATCGCGCAGCTCGGGAAGGCGCCGCCACGCGACGATCAGCGACTCCTGCACGCAGTCGTCGGCATCGGCCCGGGAGCCGAGGAGGCGTGTGGCGAAGGCGATGAGGTAGCCGCTGTGCCGGCGCACCAGGACGGTGAACGCTCGCTCGTCGCCGTCGGCTGCGCGACGAGCGAGGATCCCGTCCTCGACCGCGTCGAGCCGGTCCGTTCCCCCGCGTCGGTCCACGCCGCTCCTGTTCTGCGCCGCCCCCGCCCGCGGCTCCCCTCGACGATCTCACATCCGGACGCCGCCCGTCGCGGGGGAGCCGGTGCGCACTCAGCGAACTGCCAGCAAGACGACCGTGACGAATCCGCGGCGGCACCCGTCATACCCGTGAGAGCCCCGATGCGGGGCATGACGAAAGGACATCATCATGGCAGGCACCACCCCCTCCACCGCGACCACCTCCGTCACCGAGACCGTCACCGGCGGAGGCAAGACCGTCATCGTCGATCCCGTGATCGCGAAGATCGCCGGCATCGCCGCGTCCTCGGTTCCCGGAGTCCACGCCCTCGGCGGTGGCGCCGCACGCGTCATCGGCAGCATCCGCGAGGCCGTCGGTGCGAAGGATCTGGGACAGGGCGTCCACGTCGAGGTCGGGGAGACGCAGGTCGCCGCCGACATCACGATCGTCGCCGAGTACCCCGAGCAGCTCCAGCGCGTCGCCTCCGACGTCCGCGCCGCCGTCGCCGACGCGATCACGCAGCTGGCCGGCATGGAAGTCGCCGAGATCAACGTCACCGTCGTCGACGTCCACATCCCGGGCGACGACGACGCGGTCGAGGAGCGCGTCCAGTGACCCCGGTCGCGTGGGGCGCCCTGGCGGGGGTGGCGCTGGCCTTCGCGGCGCTCGCCTTCGGGTTCTGGGGCATGCTCCTGGTGGCGGTGCTCGGACTTGTCGGCGCCCTCGTCGGCGGGGTCCTGTCGGGCACGCTCGATCTCCGGGCCGCCGTCGACGCCGCTCGCGGGCGGCGCGTGGGATGACCATGGACGCCACAGAGATCGCGGGACGCGTCACCATCACGGCGCGTGCCTACGAGCGCATCGCCGCGGCCGTCGCCGCCGACGCGCTCGGGGTGCCGCCGCGAGATCCGAAGGCGACCGTCCGCGACGAGCAGGGGCGCCTTCGCGCCGACGTGTCCTCGGGCATCGATCCGCGGCGAGCCGACCCCGCCGGCCGAGGTGTCGTCGCCGCGGCCGTACGGGCCCGACGCCTCGTCGCCGAGCGACTGAACGCCCTCACCGGCGCCGATGTCGCCCGCGTCCGCATCCATCTGACCCATGTCGTCGACACCGAGAGGAGAGCATCATGAGCACGACGCCGGAACGTCGAATGGCCCGCCGGATGGCGCACCGCAGTCGCAGCGTCTGGGTCTCCCTCACTCTCGCCCCCGTCGTTGTCGTGGCGGTTCTCGTGATCGTCGAAGCCGTGCGTGCCGGGCTCGGTGCGCCCGCGCTGTGGGTGTCGCTCCCGGAGCTCTGGGCGCAGATCACCGGCGGGGGGACCGTGGGCCTTGTCGTGGCGATCGTCGCCGCGGTCGCTGGGGTCCTCTGTCTGTGGGGCGCCCTGGCTCCGGGGCGCACCGGCCGCCGCGTCATCACGTCCGAGCGCGCTCCCCTCGTCGTGGACGATGCGATCGTCGCCGGCACGCTCTCTCGCGGTGCCGCGCGGCGGGCGTCGGTCGGTGCCTCCCACGTCGCCACCCGCGTCTCGCGTCGCCATGCCGAGGTGAGGATCACGCCCGCCACCGGCTTTCCCGTTGCGGCGACGGAGATCGCCCGCGCCGAGAACGACGCGCTCGCCCCCGTGAGGCTGACGCCGCCGGTGGCGGTGCGAGTGCGGGTCGAAGAGGGAGGACGGCTGTCATGAGCGATGCCAATCGGACGATGAACCGCCTCGTGCTGGGGCTCGTCGGCGTGGTGCTGTTCGCGCTCGCCGCGCTGGCCGGCTGGCCCGCTGTCACCGGACAGCCGCTGCCCGGGCTCTCCCTGCTCGCCGAGGGCCTGGACCGGCTCGGCCTCACCGGCGCACGGGGGATCTGGATCGGCGTCGCCGTCCTGACCGTGCTCTCCCTTCTCGCCGTGATCTGGATCCTCACGCGGATCCGCCGCCATGAGCCGGTGATCATCGACGATGAGGACGTGATCGTCGACGGCACGATCGTGCGGGACCTCCTGCAGGGGGAGCTGGCCGCCGCTCCCGAGGTGGCCGCCGTGTCGGCGACCGTCCACCGGCGCGGTCGCCGAGGCGCGACTCGCGTCCTGCACGTCCGCGTGCAGGTGCGGCCTCGCGCCGACCTCCCCTCGACGCTCGAACGGCTGACCGCGGCCGTGGCGGCTCTCGACGCGACGCTCGGCACGCGCGTACCCCTCGTCCTCCACCTCACCACGGGTGTGCGGAGTGCGCTGGCCCGCGCACGCCGCGTGACCTGACCCACCGACTTCCCCGCCCTGGGGCGGGGAACCACCGAAACCGACAACGACAAGGAAAGGAGCTCATCATGGGCTTTGCTGACGACATCAAGAACACCGCCGAGAACCTCGCCGGAAAGGCGAAGGAGGCGGTGGGGAACCTCACCGACAACGACAAGCTCGTCGCCGAGGGCAAGGCGGATCAGGTCAAGGCTCACGCCAAGGACGCGGCCGCCGACGTCAAGGACGCCGCGAAGGACGCCAAGGACGCGCTCGGCGGCAAGTGATCGCCACGCACGCTGCGCCCTCGGTGCCGCGAGAAGGGGTCCGTCCTGCGGGACGGGCCCCTTCGTCGTCTCCGCCGGTGGCGTGCACCCCCCGCTGGGACCTCGCGTCAGACGAGGAGCTGGTGAGCGGCGAGCTCGCGGTAGAGCGGAACGGTGCGCACCAGCTCCTCGTGCGTCCCCTGTCCGATCACCTCGCCGCCGTCGAGGACGACGATCAGGTCGCTGTCGACGACCGTCGACAGCCGGTGAGCGATCACGATGAGCGTGCGTCCTTCCGACACCGCGTCGATCGCCTCCCGCATGCGCTGCTCGTTGCGGCCGTCGAGCGACGAGGTCGATTCGTCGAGCAGAAGGATGGGAGGCGCGGCCAGGAGCGCCCGGGCGATCGCGAGGCGCTGGCGTTCGCCGCCGGAGAGCATGACGCCTGCCTCACCGACCGGCGAGTCGAGGCCCAGGGGGTGACGGTCGAGCACGTGGTCGAGGTTGACGGCGCGGAGCACCCGCTCGCATTCCTCGTCGGTCGCCCGGGGAGAGGCCAGTCGCAGGTTCTCGGCGAGGGTTCCCGCCAGGGTCGGTGCGTCCTGCTCGACGTAGCCCAACTGTGCGCGCAGGCGGTCGCGGTCGATCGTGCGCACGTCGACGCCGTCGAGGAGGATCTGGCCGGAGGTCGGATCGTAGAAGCGCTCGATGAGGGCGAGGGTCGTCGACTTCCCCGCCCCCGACGGCCCCACCAGGGCCACCCTGGCGCCGCGGGGAACGGCGAAGGACACGCCCCGCAGCACCTCCGTGGACTCCGAGGGGATCGCCTCGGCGGAGGCCGGCGCCTGCACCGACGTGCCCATGCCGGCGTCGGTGAGGGTGCGGTGCGCGTCGACCTCCGCGCGCCGGCGGGCGGCCACGACGGCCTCGGGGTAGCGGAAGTGCACGTCGCGGAACTCGATCGCCGCGGCCGGTGAGGCGGCATCGCTCTCGGTGGCGGTAGCGACGGCGAGGCGCTCGTCGCCCTCGCACTCGGTCGGCAGGTCGAGCACCTCCTGGATGCGGCCCAGCGCACCCAGCGCCTGGTTCACCGACGTGATGGCGCCCAAGAACGATCCGAGCGGTCCGATGAGCAGGAACAGGAACATCACGAAGGCGACGAGCTGCGCGATCGTGATCGCGCCCGCCGCCACCCGGAAGCCCCCGAATCCGAGCACGACGAGCAGCGACGCCTGGAGGGCGACGCCGGCGATCGGCACGACGAGGGCCGAGACCTTCGCGATCCGCACGCCGACGTCGTACACATCGCTGGCCTGCGCGCTGACGGCGGCCGTCTCCCGCTCGGTCGCACCGGCGGCGCGGATGGTGCGGATGGCCCCGACGGCACGCTCCACCCCCGAGGCGAGCACTCCCACCTTCTCCTGCTGCAGGCGCGTGGCGACACGGATGCGTCCGCTCAGGAGCACGACGCCGGTGATGGCGACGGCGAGCACCACGGCGATGGCGCCGAGCAGCACGGGGTCGATGACGGCCATCGCGACGATCGCGCCCGCGAAGATCAGCGAGTTGCCGACCGCGTCGGCCAGTCCTTGGGTCAGCACCGCGTACAGCAGCGTGGTGTCGGTGCCCACGCGTGAGACGAGGTCGCCCGTGCGCCGAGCGTCGAACTCACTGATCGGCAGGTGCAGGATGCGGGAGATGAGGCGGCGCCGGCTCGAGTACACCACGGCGGT
Source organism: Microbacterium sp. TNHR37B (assembly GCF_001620065.1). GTDB lineage: Bacteria > Actinomycetota > Actinomycetes > Actinomycetales > Microbacteriaceae > Microbacterium. The sequence continues at coordinate 263,471 of NZ_LQGV01000003.1, read as the reverse complement.
ACCCGTCCGCTGCAACAGGTAGTGCTGATACCCCGACACGAGCGAGGCCACCACGACGAGCCCGACGATCGCCCAGACCAGGGCGCCCAGGGGCTGATTCGCCTGGACCAGGTCGATCACCCGGCCGACCAGCACCGGTTGCGCGAGCGTCAGGGCCGCCCCGATCACGCTGAGGATCGCGACCGCGACGAGAACACCGCGATGCTCCAGGAGGAAGGGGAGGAGTTGGCGGAGGCTGGCGCGCGGTCCGTCGTCCGTGGAAGCGCGGCGCAGGCCGCGGCGTGGGGTGGACATGGGGAGCTCCTCGGGTGGAGAGGTGGATCATCCGGCGACGCTGCCTTCTCCTATCTTCCCCCGTCCGACGTCTGCGCGGCCGCCGCGGGACGCCGAGGTGGTCGGCGCCGCCTCCCGCCGTGGTCGGCCGTGTCGGAACCGCCGGATAGTGTGGTCCGGTGCCTGACGCCGTGATCTCCGCCCAGAATCTCCGCAAGACCTACAGGGTCAAGGGCAAGCCCGACTTCGTCGCCGTCGATGGGCTCAGCTTCGAGGTGGCACCGGGCGAGTCCTTCGGGCTCCTCGGTCCCAACGGTGCGGGCAAGTCCACGACGATGAAGATGATCGGAGCGGTCTCTACCCGCACCGCCGGCTCGCTCGAGATCCTCGGTCTCGACCCCGATCGCTACGGTCCCGAGATCCGTTCCCGGCTGGGCGTCGTGCCCCAGCAGGACAACCTCGACGGCGAGCTGAATGCGCGCGAGAACCTCTACATCTACGGCCGCTATTTCGGGCTCCCGGGAAAGGTGTGCCACGAGAAGGCCGACGAGCTGCTGGCGTTCGCCCAGCTCGAGGACAAGGCCAAGAACAAGGTCGACCAGCTCTCCGGGGGCATGAAGCGACGCCTCACGATCGCGCGCGGCCTCATCAACGACCCGCGCATCCTGCTCCTCGACGAGCCCACCACCGGCCTCGACCCCCAGGCGCGGCATGTGCTGTGGGACCGCCTCTTCCGCCTCAAGGAGCGCGGCACGACGCTCGTCCTCACCACGCACTACATGGACGAAGCGGAGCAGCTGTGCGACCGGCTCATCGTCGTCGACAAGGGGCGCATCATGGCCGAGGGCACACCGGCCTCGCTCATCCGCGAGCACTCCAGTCGCGAGGTGCTGGAGGTTCGTTTCGGCTCCGAGCGCAATGCGCAGGCCGCCGCACAGCTCCAGGGCATCGGTGATCGTGTCGAAGTGCTCCCCGACCGGGTGCTCATCTACGCGCACGACGGCGAGGCGGCGTTGGAGCGAGTCGCTGCCGAGGGGCTGCAGCCGATCACGAGCCTGGTCCGCCGCTCCAGCCTGGAGGACGTCTTCCTCCGCCTCACCGGAAGGTCGCTGATCGAATGACGACCTCCCTTCACCCGAGTCTCGACGAACTGCGCGCGGAGGCGATCGCGTGGGGGCGGAGGCCCCGCCGCCGCGGCAGCTGGTACGTCACCGAGCACATGGTGCGCGCGATGCGCGCGTACGGATGGACGATCATCGTCGGCGCGCTCGGCCAGCCGATCCTCTACCTGCTGGGGCTCGCCGCGGGGCTCGCGGCGCTCATCCAGGTGCCCGTCGTCGACCGCGGCGTCGCGGTGGATTACCTGGTGTTCGTGGCCCCCGCACTCCTGGTGACCGCGGCGATCTCGGTGGCCTCGGAAGAGATGACCTATCCCGTGATGGCCGGCTTCAAGTGGCGTCGTTACTTCTACGGATTCAACGCCTCACCGCTGGCGAGCCCGCAGATCGCGAACGGCGTCATCCTCGGTGCCGGCGCGCGGATGACCGTGGCCGTCGGGGCGTACTACCTCTTCATCTGGCTGCTCGGCGTTGTCGGGCTCGAGACGGTCCCCCATCCCGAGACGGGATGGCTGGCGATACCCATCGGCGTCGTGGCAGGACTCGCGTTCGGCATTCCGCTGATGGCATACGCCGCGTCCATCGAAGACGACAAGGGGCAATTCGCTCTCGTCCAGCGCTTCATCTTCATGCCGATGTTCCTGTTCTCGGGAACGTTCTACCCCCTCGATTCACTGCCGGTGTGGCTGCAGTGGATCGGCTGGATCTCCCCGCTCTGGCACGGTGCCGAGCTCGGCCGTGTCGCGACCTATCACGCGGCGGTTCCTCCCGAGATGATCGCGGTCCACGTCGTCTACCTGGTCGTGCTGTCACTGGCCGGATACCTGTGGGGACGCCGCCTGTTCACCGAGAGGCTCGCGAAATGACCACCGTCGCGTCCGTCGACACCTCCACCCGCCGCGGCGGGGTCCGCGCGCTGTGGGCGGGCAACCCGGGCGCCGTCGTGCAGCGCGGGCTGATCGCCGCGCGCTCGTCGAGCTGGGCGGTCGTGCTGTCGGGGTTCTTCGAGCCCGTGTTCTACCTCGCGTCGATGGGCATCGGCCTCGGCAAGCTCATCGGCGATGTGCAGACCTCGCAGGGCGTCGACGTGAGCTACGCGGCGTTCATCGCTCCGGCGCTCCTGGCTGTCTCGGCCATGAACGGTGCGATCTACGACTCCACCTGGAACGTCTTCTTCAAGCTCAACTACGGCAAGCTCTACGAGGGGATGCTCTCGACCTCGCTCGGTCCGCTCGATGTGGCGCTCGGCGAGATCCTCTACGCACTACTGCGCGGGCTCCTGTACGCCACCGGGTTCATGATCATCATGCAGGTGCTGGGGCTCAATCTCGCGTGGACGGCGGTGCTCGCGATCCCCGCGGTGCTCCTCATCGCGTTCGGGTTCGCGAGTCTCGGCATGGCGGTCACGAGCTACATGAAGACCTTCCAGCACATGGACTGGATCAACTTCGTGCTGTTGCCGATGTTCCTCTTCTCGGCGACGTTCTACCCCATCACCGTCTACCCGGGCTGGGTGCAGCAGATCGTCATGGCGCTGCCGCTGTGGCATGGGGTGGAACTCATCCGGGGCCTGACGACGGGAGTGCTCCACGTCGGCATGCTCTGGCACGTGCTGTACTACGTCGTGATGATCGCGGTGGGGCTCGTTTTCACCACCAAGCGGCTGCGCGCGCTGTTCCTCGACTGAGCGGGTCCGTGCGGCCGTGCCGACCGCACGGACCCCGTGTCAGAGCGACGCCGTCTCGCCGAGACCGAGGTTGCTCTCGTAGTCGATGTCTTTCGTCTCCTTAGACAGCCACAGCGCGACCAGAGTGAGGACGGCCGACCCGCTGAGGTAGACGCCGACGAGCCACGGCGAGCCGCCCGCGGCTGCCCACAACGCCGTCGCGACGATGGGCGCCAGGGCCGCCCCGAGGATCGAGGAGACGTTGTACGCGATCGCCGAACCGGTGTAGCGGACGTTGGTGGGGAAGAGCTCGGGCAGCAGGGCGCCCATCGGGCCGAAGGTGGCTCCCATGAGCATGAAGCCGAGGATGAGGAAGGCCTGCACAAGGGCCCCCGTGAACTTCGGATCCAGCTGCGGGGAGAGGAACACCGAGAAGAGGAGCCCGAACACCGCGATGGCCGCGGTGATCCACAGGAGCAGACGGCGTCGCCCGATGCTGTCGGCGACGGGGCCCGACAACAGCGTGAAAATGCCGAAGAACACGACGCCGATGATCTGCATGATGACGAAGTCGGTGTAGCCGAACCCGAGGCCCGCGACGTAAGTGGACGGGTCGAAGGCAGGCCCGCCGGCATCGGCGGCCGCCTGTGCCCCGTCGGCGGTGGCCTTGGTGCCGTATGCGAGGGTGAAGCTCGTCATCAGGTAGAAGAGCACGTAGGTGGCCAGCATGATGAAGGTGCCGAGGATCATCGCCCACCAGTGACGGCGGAAGACCTCGCCCAGGGGGAATTTGCGCAGCGCCCCCTTCTTCTCGGCCGAGGAGAAAGTCTCCGACTCCACCAGCCGCAGCCGCACCCAGAGGCCGACGATGACCATGACGGCCGAGAAGAGGAACGGCACACGCCAGCCCCACGCCAGGAAGGCCTCGGAGCGCACCGCCGGGCCATCCGGGTGGGGCAGGGCGAAATTGATCAGCAGGAACACCGTGTTGGCGATGATGAAGCCGATCGGAGCACCCAGCTGAGGGAAGGTCCCGTACCAAGCACGCTTGCCCTGGGGGGCGTTCTCGGTGGCGACGAGCGCGGCGCCGGACCATTCGCCTCCGAGCGCGAAGCCCTGCGCCAGGCGCAGCACCAGCAGCAGCACCGCCGCCCAGACGCCGATCTCGGTGAAGGTCGGGAGGAAGCCGATGAGGAAGGTCGCGATGCCCATCGTCAGGAGCGAGGCGACCAGCGTCGCCTTGCGGCCGAAGCGGTCACCGAAGTGACCGAAGACGACGGCGCCGATCGGACGGGCCACCATCGCCGCACCGAAGACGCTGAACGACAGCAGGAGCGCGGTGGTGTCGTTGCCCGTCGGGAAGAAGAGGAGAGGGAAGACGAGCACGGCCGCCGTCGCATAGACGTAGAAGTCGTAGAACTCGATCGTGGTCCCGACGAGGCTGGCGGTGATGACGCGCGAGCGGGGGTTGGCGGGAGCGGGGGATGGGGTGGGAGCGTGGGACATGGAGCACCTGGAAGACACGGAGGGACAGCGGATCCTCGTGGGATGAGGGCCAGGCGGGTCGCGCGCCGCGCGGGGTGGTGCGCGGGGCGGCTCGGAGGTCGTCGCGGAGCGGTTGGTCACCGGAGCCGACGGAAAATCGTACGTCCGTGGAAGGCCGAGTCGGGCGAAACGTCAACCGCCGCCCGCCACGTGTGCGGCGGACGGCGGTGGTGGTGCGACGGGCGGTCAGCGCCAGAGGACAGCCAGGGCGGCGTTCAGGAGGGTGAGGACGCCGATGCCCCAGAAGACGGGAGCGGGGACACTGCCTGCCTTGCGTTGACGCGCGGCGCCGATCCCGAGGAGGGCGCCGATGACGAGGAGCACGACGAGCTTGACTCCGATCTTGACGTAGTTCAGCTCCCAGGTGATCCCCCACGGGGCTGCCAGCGCGAGGCCGGCGACCCCGGCGATCGCGAGACCCCAGTGCTGAAGCCGCGTGATCTTGCGGTCGCCGACGGCGGCGACCAGCCAGGCTCCGAAGAGGGTGGCGAACCCGACGAGGTGGATCAGGACGACGACGTGGCGGAGGGTTTCCATACCCTCAGCCTACCTGAAGGTGTGCGGACTCGTCAGTCCGGACGGCGTCGGAGGCGTCCCGCCGAGCCCCGGAGGACGAAGCGGGCCTCCGACAGCACGACATCGGCGGGGTCTCCTCCCGTCACCGCGTCCAGCAGCATGCGCGCGGCTTCCCTGCCCAGCTGCCGGGGAGAGGTCTGCACGGTCGCGAGCTGAGGCTTGACGAACTCGCCGATGCGGTTGCCGTCGTAGCCCACGATCGAGAGCGCATCGGGGACGGCGACGTCGAACTCGATCGCCCGGTTCATGAATCCGATCGCCGACTGGTCGTTCGCGCAGAACACCGCGGTGGGGGCGTCCTCTCGCGTCAGCAGGATCTCCGCCGCCCGCCGCCCGCCCTCGTAGGTGAAGCTGCCGTCTTCGACGAGGTCTGCATCCAAACCCTCCTCCGCCATCGCCGCCTGCCAGGCCCGCAGGCGCTCGGCCGAGTGCGCGTAGGTGTCGGGGCCGCTCACGTGGGCGATTCTCCGGTGGCCCAGTTGGACGAGGGTGTGGACGACCTCGCGGATGGCGCGGGTGCCGTCTTGATGCACCGCGGGGAAGGCGAAGTCGGGTTCGGCCGGGTTGACGGCGACGGCGGGGACGCCGAGATCGCGCAGGAGCGCGATGCGGGGGTCGTCGACCTTGAGCTCGTTCAGGAAGACACCGTCGACGCGCCGGCCGTGCACCAGCTCGACCAGGCGGCGAAGGGTCGCCCGCGAGTCTTCGGTCACCAGGAGCGCCAGAACGTACCCCTCGGCGGAGAGAGACTCCTCGATGCCGCCGATGAACGCCCCGAAGAACGGATCGGCTTCCAAGACCTCGGGGTGGCGTTCGACGACGAGCCCGACGGCGAACGCACGCTGACTCGAGAGCGACTTGCCGCGCATCGACGGCACGTAGTCGAGCTCGGCCGCCACCTCCTTGACCCTCGTGCGCGTCGCCTCCGAAACGCCGGGCCGATCGTTGAGGGCGGCGGACGCTGAACTCAGGGCGACCCCGGCGGCGCGGGCGACATCGACGATCGTGGCGCGGGCGGCACTCGCCGATCCGGCCTTTCGGCCCGCGCGACCCGTCGAGGTTGTGTTCTTCATCGAGGTCAGTCTAAGGTACGAGTACCGAAACAACAGAAACGTTTCGGTACCCGCACAAAGGAGTGAAATGCGCACACACATCACCCGGGGGATCGCCGCCGTGGGCGTCGCGGCCCTCGCGCTCACCGCCATCACCGCCTGCTCGTCGACCGGGGAGGACGCCGGGAACGGCGAGGTCTACGGCACCCTGCAGATCCTCGTGTCGAGCTCGTCGGGATCCGACGCCGCCTTCGCGAAGGTCAACGAGGCCTTCATGAAGAAGTACCCCGACGTGAAGGTGGAGTTCAGCGCCGTCCCGAACGAGAACTTCAACTCCACCCGGTCGTCCCGCCTCACCGCCGGCAACGTCGACGTGACGCTCGCCCAGCCCCGCGACGTCCCGGCCTTCGCCGAGGGTGTCTCCGCGAGCGACGACAACGTCGCCGCCGACGCCGGCCTGTTCGTCGACCTCACCGATCAGCCCTTCATGAAGAACTTCACCCCGACGGTGCTGGAGGCCACGGCCTACAACGGCAAGCAGTACACGGTGCCGACCGGGCTCAGCTACTACTCCGGCGTGTACTACAACAAGAAGATCTTCGACGACCTGGGGTTGGAGATCCCGACGACCTGGAGCGAGTTCGAGTCCGTCGCCGCTGCGCTGCAGAAAGACGGCGTCACTCCACTCGGCATCGGCGGGAAGGACAGCTGGCCCGCCGGTCTCGCGATGCTCGCCGCCGTGCAGGGCCTCTACCCGACCGCCGAGGACAAGAACGCCCTCGCGACGGGGCTGTGGGACAACTCGCTCTCGCTGACCGATGGCACCCAGCTGCAGGTGCTGGAGAGGGTGAAGAGCCTCTACGACATGGCCCAGAAGAACTTCGCCGGCGTCGGGTACGACGCGATCCCGTCGGGCTTCGCCAACGGAGACTTCGCCATGACGATCGACGGCACCTGGAACCAGACGACGATCGACGCCGCCGTCGGCGACGCGTTCGAGTACGGCTACTTCCCGTTGCCGGCCAGCGACGACGCGGCCGACAACGCAACCCTCGCTGGCAAGGTGGAGCTCCGGCTGGCCGCTGCCTCCAACGCGCCCAACAAGGCCGCTGCGCTCGCCTACCTCGACTTCTTCTCGAGCCCCGACACCTACGCGGACTTCGTGGCCACGACCGGGTTCGCGCCCGCACAGCCGAACATCACGGCGAGCGACTTCCTCACGGGCATCGCCGACTACACGGCGACCTTCTCGCCGGCGTGGGACACCATCTGGGTGTCGAACCAGGACGCCGGTCCTGCGGCCGTCTTCCCGTTCAACTATCCCGCCATCGCGCCGCTCGGAACGATGACCGTGCCCCAGGCCGCCCAGGAGGCGCAGTCGGCCTGGTCCGCCGCCTTCTGATCGACCGACCGCACCCGCGGGCGACGACCAGGCTGTCGTCGCCCGCGGCCACCTCCCCAGGAGTGGTATGAGCACCTTCCCCTTCGGGCACCGTCGCACCATGCGGGTGAGCATGAGCGCCGGCGCGGCTGTCCTCGCCGTCTTCGCCCTCGTCCCGGCGGTCGCCGTCTTCGCGATCTCCTTCACCGATATCCGGGGCCTTCCCGGAATCCCCGTGAACTTCGTCGGCCTGGAGAACTACGCCCGCTTCTTCTCCGCCGCCAAGCTCGGCTACAACCTCAACGCCCTGCAGAACACCCTCGTCTACGCGATCGTCTCCACCGTCGTCATCAACGTGCTGGCGCTCGGCATCGCGGTGCTCCTGAACACCAAACTGCGCGGGCGCACCTTCACACGCGCCCTGGTGTTCCTGCCGACGATTCTCGGCGTCACCGTCATCGGCCTCATCTGGTCGTTGTTCTTCAACCCGTCGGCCGGGCCCGCCGCCACGATCTGGTCGTGGTTCGGGGCCGACTCGGCCTTCTTCGGCGACCCCGCCTTGGCTCTCGGTCTCGTGATCTTCGTGCAGATCTGGGCGGGGCTCGGCGTCGCCGTGGTCATCTATCTCGCCGGGCTCCAGTCCATCCCCGAGGAGCTGTACGAGGCGGCGGCCCTCGACGGCGCGGACGGGGCGAAGAGACTGCGTCTGGTCACGATCCCGCTGCTGGCCCCCTCTGTCACGGCCAACGTGCTCCTCGCGATCGTCGGCTCGCTGCAGAGCTACCAGCTCGCCTACGTCCTCACCGGCCCGAACAACCCGGCCACGCAGTTGCTCTCGCTCGCGATCTTCGCCCAGGCCTTCGGGGGGTCCACCACCAGCGGCATGGGCCAGTCGCAGGGGTATGCCGCGACCATCTCCGTCATCCAGTTCTTCATCGTCGGCATCGCCTCTCTCCTGGTGATGTGGTACCTGCGCAGAAGGGAGGCCCGGCTGTGACCACCCTGGAACGACGCCCCGGCCGCGTCGAGAAGCGTCGACGTCCGCTCACGCCCGGCCGAGTGGTGTCCTACCTCCTGCTGGCCCTCGTCGCCGTCTGCTACCTCTTCCCCCTGGCGTTCCTGCTGAACACCTCGCTCAAATCGAGCGGTGCCTTCTTCGCCGATCCCGGGGCCGTGGTGACCGAGCCGCAGTGGGGAAACTTCGGAGCGGCCTGGGTGCAGGGGAACTTCGGTGCCTACCTGGCCAACAGCATCATCTACACGCTGACGGCCGCGGCGATCGGGACCGCGGTCTCGCTCGTGCTCGCGTTCCCGGTGGCGAGGTCGTACGTGAAGCACCCGCGCCTGTGGAACCTGCTGTTCGTGGTGCTCCTGTTCCTCCCCAACGCCCTCATCACGCAGTTCCAGCTCCTGCTCCGCCTGGGGCTCTACAACACGCAGATCGGCTACATCGCCATCATGGCCGCGGGGGTGGGGATCGGGCCGATCCTGCTCGCCGGCTACGTGCGCTCGATCCCGTTCGAGCTCGACGAAGCGGCCGCCGTGGACGGTTGCGGCTATTGGCGCTACCTCATGACGTTCGTGATCCCGATGGCCCGCCCCGCCCTGGCCACCGTGTTCATCCTGCAAGCGATCGGCGTGTGGAACGACATCATTCTCGCGACGATCCTTCTGCCCGATCCCGCGAAGAGTCCGATCTCCCTCGGTCTGTACGCGTTCAAAGGCACCTACACCAACGACTGGCCGCTCCTGGCCGCGGCCACGATGATCGTCGCTGCGCCGTTGCTCGCGGCCTACGTCTTCCTGCAGCGCTACCTCGTCGGTGGCGTCGTCGGCTCCGTCAAGGGCTGACCCCTCCCTGCCCCGTCCCCTCTCGACACGAAGGCTGTCTCATGACCTCTCCCGCCGTCTCCACGGCATCCACCGTCCCCTACGAGATCCATCGTCTCGGCGTGATCATGGCGCCCGATCCGCAGGCGCCCGAGGAGGTGGAAGGCGTCCTCAACCCCGCGGTGGCGACCGACCCGCAGGGCACGGTGTGGCTCTTTCCCCGCCTGGTCTCCGAGGGAAACTTCTCGCGCATCGGCCGCGCCGAGGTGCTCTGCGACGGCGGAGTGCCCACCGGGGTGCGCCGCGACGGCATCGCTCTCGAACCCGCCCGCACCTGGGAAGCGGGGGGTCGGCACGGAGGCACCGAAGACCCGCGCATCACCCGCATCGACGCCCTCGGGCTCTACGTCATGACCTACGTCGCCTTCGGCCCCACGGGACCGCGGACGGCGCTGGCCGTCTCCGAGGACGCGCACTCCTGGCGGCGCCTCGGACCGCTGCAGTTCGCGTACGACGACGCACTCGACCTCGACCTGACGCTGTTCCCCAACAAAGACGTCGTCTTCTTCCCGGAGATCGTGCCCGCCCCCGACGGAACCCCGTCGATCGCGCTCCTGCACCGGCCGATGTGGGATCTCAGCTTCGTGCGCCCCGATCACGACGTGCGCCTGCCGGGCGGCGTGCTCGAACACCGGCCGAGCATCTGGATCTCCTACGTGCCGGCCGACGAGGTGCGCCGCGACGAGTCGGCGCTCACGCGTCCCCGGGACCACCGGTTCCTGGCCGGCCCCGAACAGGACTGGGAGAGCCTGAAGATCGGTGCCGGGCCCGCGCCGGTGCGGGTTCCCGAGGGATGGCTGCTGGTCTACCACGGTGTCTCGGGCACGATCGAGGGAAGCGTGTTCACCCCGCAGGCCGACGTCCACTATGCGGTCGGAGCGATGCTGCTCGACCCGGCCGATCCGTCCCGTGTCCTCCAACGCACCGCGGCGCCGCTGATGACCCCGGAGACCGACGGGGAGCGCGAAGGCGTGGTGGCCAACGTGGTGTTCCCGACGGCCGTGGAACGGATCGAGGGGCGCGACTTCGTCTTCTACGGCATGGCGGACAGCCGCATCGGCGTCGCTGAGCTCGTGCGGCGGGAATCATGACCCGGCCGCTCACATCGGCGTCGCAGCGTGCCGCCCTCGCCCGCGCGCGGGCACAAGCCAACCCGCGGACCGACGCCCTGTCCGAACACACCTTCCTCGCGCAGTTCACCGAGCCGCGGGAGTGGCAGGTCGGCCCCTTCACCGAGCGCCCGGAGCTGCGGTTCGACGGTCGTCCCTGGGAGGATCCGTGGCGCATCGGGTGGGAGGTGGCGTCGCTCATCAACTCCTCGCTCCTGCCGGAGGGCGACCGGCTCCACCTCTTCTATCGGGCGTCTCCGGCGAAGGAGTCGTTGGCTTCGCGCATCGGTCATGCCGTGCGGGAAGGGGACGGGACGTGGCGCGACGACAGCACCAACCCTCTCGTCTGGCCGACGGTCGAGGGGGAGGACCTCGGAGTCGAGGATCCCAAGATCTACCGAGCCGACGGTCGCTACCTGCTCTTCTACAACGGGGTGTTCACCGTCACCGACGCCGACCGCGCGCAGTACCCGTCGCCGGGATACGAGGTGGGCGACGTCGGGTGCGACATCTCGGTCGCGGAGTCCGACGACCTCCTCACCTGGACCAAACGCGGACGGGTCGTCGACCGCGAGGTCTCACGGCTCTGGGCGAAGGGCGCCGTCATCCCGCGTGACCTCGACGGCAACGCCGTGCGCATCGGCGGGGAGTACCTGATGTACCTCTCGGAAGGCTGCAACGGCCGCCTGCACGTGGGCCGCTCGCCCGACCTCGTCAGCTGGAGCTTCGCCCCGTGCGACTACCTCGACCTCGCGGGGTTCGGCGACGTCCTGCACGAGGTGGCCACGGCGATCGTCATCGAGGACCGTCTCGTCCTCGACTTCTTCTACGAGTCGGAGGCCACCTGGCGCGCGGGGCAGGCGCTCTACCGACTCGACGACCCCTTCACCGCGAGGGAACTGGCGCCGGGCGGCACGCTCGCCTGGGGCGGTATCGTCCGTTGGCGAGGCGAGACGATGTTCGCTCAGGGGTGGGACGCCCCTCCGGGGACGGCACAGGTGCAGCTGTTCGTGCGCTGAGCCCCCGGGCTCAGCCGCGCAGCTCGCGCAGCAGCACCGCGGTGCGCAGGGCCGCGTCGGCCGCCTCGGCGCCCTTGTCCTCCTTCGAGCCGGCGAGGCCCGCACGGTCGAGGCCCTGCTGCTCGTCGTCGAGGGTCAAGACCCCGAATCCCACGGGCTTGCCCGTCTCCAGCGCCACGCGCGTGAGCCCGTCGGTCGCCGCCGAGGAGACGTACTCGAAGTGGGGTGTTCCCCCGCGGATGATGACCCCGAGGGCGACGACCGCATCGGCCCCCGCCTCCAGCGCCACCTTGCTCGCGACGGGGAGCTCGAAGGAGCCCGGCACCCGCACGAGCCGCCACGACGCCCCGGAGGCCTCCAAGACGCGCTCGGCTCCCGCGATGAGGCCGTCGGTGATGGTGTCGTGCCACGTGCCGGCGACCACGATCACCCGCAGCCCCGTCGCGTCGATCCGGTCCGTCGTGGGCGCGCCGTGTCCGCTCATGCGTTCTCTCCCTGTGCTCCGGCCAGCGCCTGATCCAGCGCCGCGCCGTCGATGATGTGCCCCATGCGCTCCGCCTTCGTGGCGAGGTACTGGTGGTTGTTCGGCCCGACGCCGACCAGGAGCGGCACCTGCTCGACGATGTCGAGTCCGAGCGCCCGCAGCTGGTTGACCTTGTCGGTGTTGTTCGTGAGGAGGCGCACCTTGTCGACGCCGAGGTCGGCGAGGATGCCGGCAGCGGCGGCGTAGTCGCGCGCGTCGGCCGGGAGGCCGAGAGCGAGGTTCGCATCGACGGTGTCGAGCCCGCGCTCCTGGAGGCTGTAGGCGCGGAGCTTGTTGATGAGCCCGATGCCTCGTCCTTCGTGGCCCCGCATGTAGATGACCACGCCGCCGTCCTGCTCGATCGCGTCGAGGGCGGCGTCCAGCTGCGGTCCGCACTCGCACTTCAGCGAGCCGAAGGCCTCGCCGGTCAGGCACTCCGAATGCACGCGCACGAGCGACGCGTCGTCGGTGAGGTCACCCGAGACGACGGCGATGTGGTCGGTCCCGGTGATCCGGTCCTTGTACGCCAGGAAGCGGAAGGAACCGTGCGAGGTCGGCACCTGCGCCTCCGCGCGGAGGCTCACACGTCGCCGCGACCCGTGCTCGCTCTGCGCCTGGGCCACCGACGTGCCGTCGAGGTGGGCGATCAGCTGCTCGATCGTGATGACCGGCACGTTCTCTCGCGCCCCGAGTTCGAGCAGGCCCGGAAGGCGCATCATGCTGCCGTCCTCGGCGACGACCTCACCGATCGCCCCGACCGGCTGCAGGCCGGCGAGGGTCATCAGCTCCACGGCGGCCTCGGTGTGCCCTGCGCGCTCCCGCACCCCACCGTCGACGGCGCGCAGCGGCAGGATGTGGCCGGGGCGGATGACGGAAGACGGCGTCGAGGCGGGATCGGCCAGGACGTTCAGGGTGTGCGCGCGGTCGGCGGCGCTGATGCCTGTCGACACGCGGTCGGCGGCGTCCACGCTCACGGTGTAGGCCGTGCCGCGGCTGTCCTCGTTGACCGCCACCATGGGAGGAAGGTCGAGTCGGTCGGCCCAGTCGGCCGGCATCGGGGCGCACAGGAAGCCGCTGGACCAGCGGATGGTCCAGGCGAGCCACTCGGGTGTGGCGAGCTCGGCCGACAGGATGATGTCGCCCTCGTTCTCGCGGTTCTCATCGTCGGCGACGATGACGGGGCGGCCGGCGCGGAGGGCGTCCAGGGCCTCGGGGATGGTGGAAAGGCTCATTCGGAGCCTCCTTCTCGGATGGTGTCGGGTCGGAAAGCGAGGAGGCGCTGCACGTGGCGCGCGAGAATGTCTGTCTCCAGGTTCACGCGGTCGCCGGGGCGCAGCGCGCCGAGGGTCGTCTTGTCGAGGGTCTCGGGGATGAGGGACACCTCGAACCAGGGCTCGGACTCCTCGGCGGGGGAGACGGCCGAGACCGTCAGGGAGACCCCCTGCAGCGAGATCGAACCCTTGTCGACCACGAGCGGTGCCAGGTCGGCAGGCAGCGACACCCGGATCACGCGCCACTGCTCTCCCGGCCGCACCTCGATGACGTGCCCGGTGCCGTCGACGTGGCCCTGCACGATGTGTCCGCCCAGGCGCGCGTGCGCGGCGAGCGCCCGCTCGACGTTCACCTCCGCACCGATCTCGAAGGCGCCGAGGCTGGACATGTCCAGCGTCTGCTTCATCACGTCGGCGGTGAACCAGTCCGCGCCCTGATCGGTGACCGTCAGGCACACCCCGCTGATGGCGATCGAGTCGCCCCGGCGGGCGTCCGACACCGCGAGGGGCGAGCGCACCGTGAGTCGCACACCGTCGCCGGACGGCTCGATGGCGGTGACGACGCCACGCTCTTCGATGATCCCGGTGAACATCAGGGGGTCTCCTTCTCGGTGAGGGGGCGGGTGGTGACGAGGAGGTCGGCGCCGAGGCGCTCGACCGTGACGATCTCGAGTCGTCGTTGCTGGGCGATCGTGGACACCCCGACATCGGTGACGGCCACGCGGTCGCCGCCGATCACGGTGGGGGCGATGTAGGTGAGGACCTCGTCGACGAGACCTGCACGCAGGAAGGAGCTGGCCAGCGTCGGGCCGCCCTCGACGAAGACGGAGTGAGCACCCAGTTCGCGCAGGCGGTCGAGGAGGTCGGGAAGGTCGTCGCCCTCGTCCTGCAGGAAGGGACGGGGGTGGCGTCGGACGGCGGCGTCTTGCGGCACCGCGCGGGTCCCGACGATGACCGGACGCGGCTGGTCCGGGAGCAGTCCGCCACCCGGCTCCCGCGCCGTCAGCGCCGGATCGTCGGCCAGCAGCGTGCCGGTGCCGACGACGATCGCGTCCGCGACCGCGCGCCGGCGGTGCACGTCCGCCCGCGCCTCGGGCCCCGTGATCCACTGGCTGGTGCCGTCCTGGGCGGCGGCGCGTCCGTCGAGCGACTGCGCCCACTTGATCGTCACGTGCGGACGCCCGAGCCGCTGCACGGTCAGCCACCCCGCCAGGAGCGCCGTGGCCTCGTCGGCGCGCACGCCCGCGACGACGTCGACGCCCGCGGCCCGGAGCCGGTCGGCTCCGCCCGAGGACGCTTCGCCGGGGTCGTCGATCGCGTAGACCACGCGCGCGATCCCGGCATCGATCAGCGCCTGCGCGCACGGGCCCGTGCGGCCCGTGTGGTTGCACGGCTCGAGGCTCACGACGGCCGTCGCGCCGCGCGCGGCCTCGGGGGAGAGGCGCGAGAGGGCGTCGACCTCCGCGTGCGCGGTGCCCGCGCCGCGGTGCCAGCCCTCGGCGAGCAGTTCGCCGTCGGCGCCGAGGATCACCGCGCCCACTTGCGGGTTCACCCCTCGCGGCCCGTTGAGCGCCAGCGTCAGCGCGCGGCGCATCGCCTCGCTCTCGCGGTCGGTGGCGGCCATCCCTCGTCCTTCGGTCGGACTCCGGGGATCGGTCGACGCCTCGTCGGCATGCGCCATCGACGCACACCGCCTGTGCTTCCTCCCATCCGGACTCGCGACTCGCGTCGCATCACCGTC
Organism: Microbacterium sp. TNHR37B; assembly: GCF_001620065.1. Taxonomy (GTDB): domain Bacteria; phylum Actinomycetota; class Actinomycetes; order Actinomycetales; family Microbacteriaceae; genus Microbacterium. The sequence goes on along the minus strand of NZ_LQGV01000003.1, from coordinate 248,307 downwards.
GGTCCTGGAGTTCCACCAGGTCAACCCGTCGCCGTGGCGAGGGGCTCGCGGACTGTCACCGCCGGTTCGGATTCTCACCGACCCCGGAGCACATCGTGCTTCCGAGTGTACTCAACGCGTCCCGCGGCGTTTCATTCCGCGCCAGCCTCTCCACAGGCCGCGCGACGTAGCCTGGGGGCGGGAGGACGGGTATGCACAGGGGCGTGAGGACGGGTATGCACACATCGGAGGATCGTACGAGGCTCATCGACCGGCCGTACGCCGACGTGATCATCATCGGAGGGGGCATCAACGGCCTCGCAACCTTCCGCGACCTCGCCCTGCAGGGCGTGGACGTCGCGTTGGTCGAGCGGAACGACTTCGTCTCGGGGGCGTCGGCCGCCTCCAGCCACATGATCCACGGCGGTATCCGTTATCTGGAGAACGGCGAGTTCCGCCTCGTGCACGAAGCCGTCACCGAGCGCAACGCCCTGCTGCGGATCGCGCCGCACTACGTCCGGCCGCTGCAGACGACGATCCCGATCTACTCGACGTTCTCGGGCCTGCTGTCCGCACCGCTGCGGTTCCTGCGCCACGGGGCGGGAGCGCCGCGCGAACGGGGCGCGCTGCTCATCAAGATCGGCCTGGTCGTCTACGACTCCTTCTCCCGCGGCGGCGGCCTGCTCGGGAAGAGCACCGTGCCGCGGCACACCTTCCACGGCCGCCGACGCTCCCTCGAGCAGTTGCCTGAGCTGAACCCCCGGGTGCGGTACACGGCGACGTACTGGGACGCCTCCCTGCATGACCCCGAACGGCTGGCCCTCGACGTGCTCCACGATGGGCGGCTCGCCGGCGGCGAGCGTGCCCGTGCGGCCAACTACACGGCAGCGATCGGTGTCGACGACGGACGTGTGGTGCTCCGCGCGGAGGACGGCGCGGAGTTCCCGTTCACGGCGTCGGTGATCGTCAACGCGTCCGGCCCGTGGACCGATCTCACCAACGCTGCGCTGGGTGAGCCCACGCGCTTCATGGGCGGGACGAAGGGCTCCCACATCGTGCTGGAGCACGACGAGTTGCTGGCGGCCACCGGCGGGCGCGAGCTCTTCTTCGAGCACTCCGACGGCCGCATCGTCCTCATCTACCCCCTCAAGGGACGCGTGCTGGTCGGGACGACCGACCTCGAGCACGACATGACCGAACCGCTCCTGTGCACGGAGGCGGAAGTGGACTACTTCTTCGACCTCATCGCACACGTCTTCCCCGGTATCGAGGTCTCCCGCTCCCAGATCGTCCACCGTTTCGCCGGTGTCCGCCCGCTCCCCGGTCACGGCGATCTCGCTCCCGGGTTCGTCTCGCGCGACTATCGCATCGAGGCGGAGCGACTGCCCGGCGCGACGGGCGCGAGCGTGCTGAGTCTCGTGGGCGGCAAGTGGACGACCTTCCGCGCGTCGGCGGCCCACCTCACCGACCGGGTGCTGGCCCTTCTGGCCGTGCCCCGGCGGCGGAGCACCAAGGGCCTCCCGATCGGGGGTGGCCGGGGGTATCCCCAGAGCCATCGTGCACGTCGCCAGTGGATCGACCTGCACGCCCGGGACATCGACGTGGTGCGAGCCGAGACGCTGCTCGACCGTTACGGCACCCGCGCCGTCGAGGTGATCGCGTCTCTCGGCGATGACGACCAGCAGTTGCGTACCCTTCCGGACTACAGCGAGGGAGAGATGCGGTACCTCGCGCGCACCGAGGACGTCGTCCACCTGGACGATCTCGTGCAGCGTCGCACGAGTCTGGCGTTCGCCGGCCGAGTGGACGCCGAGGTCGCCGCCGAGCTGGCCGCGGTGCTCGCGCCGGTGGTGGGGTGGGATGCCGCGAGACAGCACGCCGAGGTCGAGCGCACCCTGGATCGGATCGACTCCGCCGTTCCCGGCCGCTCCACACTTTCCGCGCGATAGCGTGTCAGGGCGTGTGACGGCCGCCGGAGCAGCCGATCCGGCGACTCAGTGAGGAGACGATGTTGCCCAGCCATGTGATCGCTGTCGACCAGGGGACCACCTCCACTCGGGCCATCGTGTTCGACGCGACGGGAGGGATCGTCGGCACCGCTCAGCGCGAGCACGAGCAGATCTTCCCGCGGGCCGGACGCGTGGAGCACGACGCCGACGAGATCTGGACGAACACCGAGTGGGTGCTCGCTCGAGTCCTGGAGGACACCGGGCTCTCCCGCGGCGACGTCGCTGCCGTCGGGGTGACCAATCAGCGCGAGACCGCGATCGTGTGGGATCGGCGCACCGGGCGGCCGGTCCACAACGCCCTGGTGTGGCAGGACACCCGCACCCAGCCCATGCTCGACCGCATGATCGCCGAGCGTGGCGTGGACGCCTTCACCGAGCAGACCGGTCTTCCGCTGGCCACGTACTTCTCCGCGTCGAAGCTCGCGTGGATCCTCGACAACGTGCCCGGCGCGCGCGAGGACGCCGAGGCGGGGCATCTGCTGTTCGGCACCGCCGACAGCTGGGTGGTGTGGAACCTCACCGGTGGGGTGGATGGTGGCATCCACGTCACCGACGTCACCAATGCGAGCCGCACCCTCCTCATGGACCTCCGCACGCTCGACTGGTCCGACGAGCTCCTGGAGGTCTGGCGGGTGCCGCGCTCGATGCTCCCGGCGATCCACTCGTCCTCGGAGGTGGTCGGCGAGGTGCGCACCCCGGCCGCGCTTCGCGGCGTGCCGCTGGCCGGGATCCTCGGTGACCAGCAGGCGGCGACCTTCGGGCAGACGGCCTTCGACACCAGCGAGTCGAAGAACACCTACGGCACCGGCAACTTCCTCCTCGTGAACACCGGGACCGAGCTCGTCCGGTCGCGGGCCGGGCTCCTCACGACGGTCGCCTATCGCTGCGACGGCGAACCGGCGCGCTACGCCCTGGAGGGGTCGATCGCCGTCACCGGGTCGCTCGTGCAGTGGCTGCGCGACAACCTCGGCCTCATCCGCAGCTCGGAAGAGGTCGAAACCCTGGCCACGACCGTGGACGACAACGGCGGCGCCTACTTCGTCCCGGCATTCTCGGGGCTGTTCGCGCCGTACTGGCGTCCCGATGCCCGTGGTGCGCTCGTGGGGCTCACCCGGTTCGTCACGAAGGGGCACGTCGCACGGGCGGCGCTCGAGGCGACGGCGTTCCAGACGCGCGATGTCATCGAGGCCGTCGTCGCCGACGCGGGCCGGGAACTGGAAGAACTGCGGGTCGACGGCGGGATGACCCGCAACGCGACGCTCATGCAGTTCCAGGCCGACATCCTCGGGATCCCGGTCGTGCGCCCTCGCGTCGTGGAGACCACGGCGCTCGGTGCCGCCTACGCGGCGGGTCTCGCCGTGGGCGTGTGGGCGGATCGCGACGAGCTGCGCACACACTGGAAGGAAGACGCGCGGTTCGAGCCCCGCATGGACCCCGACGAGCGTGCGCGTCGCTATCGCCAGTGGAAGAAGGCGGTCTCCAAGTCGATCGACTGGGTCGACGACGACGCCCGCATCCTCATGGGCACTACCGGCTGACCCGCCCGTCGGCGGTGCAGCGTCGAGGCGCTACTTCAGCAGGCGCGACAAGCGTCGGTCCGCGAGGATCTTCCCGCCGGTCTGGCAGGTCGGGCAGTACTCCAGGCTGTTGTAAAGGGTGACGTTTTGCGCCCTATGGTTGACAATCGTTGTATCGACTCACTTGTCGATGCGTGAGCGTCGCCGGTCGGCAAGGATCTTGCCGTTCGTCTGACAGGTCGGGCAATACTCGAAGTGCCTCCAACCGGCGTCCTCGTCAATCACTTCCTTGGAGGAACCTTGGCTCGCGGCATCAGCACCGCTTCTCGGCAGACCACTGCTTCGGCGTCTAGGCATGCTGCTATCTATACGCGCATCTCGGACGACAAGGAAGGGCTTGCGCTCGGAGTCCAGCGGCAGCGAGAGGACTGTCTCGCGAAAGCCGAGGCGCTTGGCCTTGCGGTGGTGGCCGACTTCGAAGACAACGACACTTCTGCGTCGACGCGCTCGCGCAAGCGTCGGCCTGGCTACGAGGACATGCTGTCTCGCGCTCGCGGTGGCGAGTTCTCGACGATCATCGCCTACAGCAACTCGCGAATCACTCGCCGGCCCCGAGAGCTTGAGGACCTCATCACGCTATTCGAGCGTCACGGCACGGTGATCCGCACCGTCGTGTCTGGCGACGATAACTTGGCCACGGCAGATGGGCGGATGGTCGCTCGTATCAAGGCGGCTGTCGACGCGGCAGAGGCCGAGCGTGTGGGCGAGCGCGTCGAACGATCTGCACGCCAACGTGTCGAATCGGGCAGATGGCACGGCGGTGTGCCTCCGTTCGGCTACCGCAAGGAGGACAAGCAACTCCATGTCGACGAAGCCGAATCGAAGCTCGTCCTCGAGGCCGTCACTCGTGTTCTCGATCAGGACGACACGTTGTACGGAATCGTCCGAGACTGGAGCGCGCGCGGCGTGACCACCCGGCGTGGGAGCGCGTGGAGGCGCTCGGTTCTGCACAAGGTGCTGACCAACCCGGCGCTCGCAGGAATCAACTCGGCTGGCGTTGAGAACTGCTGGGAGGCGATCATCGACAAGCAGACCCACGAGCGTCTGACTGATCGCCTTGCGCCAGACTCGTCACGCAGAACGAACCCGCTGGGCGTGAAGTCGTCCAAGCATGTACTCGGTGGCGGGATCGTCGTGTGCGGGGCGTGCGAGAAGCCCCTGTATCCGGTCGCACGAAAGGGCGTGCCCACCAAGCTCGTCTGCCGAGCCTTCGTCAATGGCGACCACCCCAACCACCCGAGGGGCGAGGCCACCGGCCTGAGCACGGGTCGAGTAAGCATCGACGCCGAGGCGCTGGAGGCACATCTTTACGCCGAGTCAGTGAAGCACTTGGACGACCTGCCGTTCTGGGATGCCGTGAAGCGAAAGCGCGAGACTGACGACATAGACGCGAAGGCCCTGCGCGACACTCGCGAGACGAGGAAGGGTGAGCGCGACCGCGCGGCGCGAGCGTTCATCGCGGGCATTATGAGCGAGCGTGATGCGCAGGCTGAGGTCTCGCGCCTCGACGCCGAGATTGCGTCCCTGACTCAGCGGATCGACGCGCGGCACGGTGGACCGCTTGCCGTCGACGTCTGGGCGCATCGTCGCGACGTTCTCGCGGCATGGGAGCACTGGACGGTGGGGGAGCGACGGCTGTTCTTCCGCGACCTCATCTCGCGCGTCGTGATTGGCCCCTGGCCCGAGGGCATCCCGACGACCACTCTCCCGAAGAAGAGTGAGACTGCTGAGGCGTTCCGGGCGCGACGTGACGGGATCGCGAGCGATGCAATGAAGGCTCGGGTGATCATCGACTGGCGCAAGGACTGACCTGTTATCCCGCTGTTACGTGCGCTCCGATACGCTGTAGACACTGCATTGGACGGCTGACTAGAGCAGCGCGAGGTTCAACTGCCCGGATCGCAAGCACGCCGGGGACCGACCCACCGCGGACATCATTCGATTGAGCGAAAGCTCTCTGATGTCCTTGGAAAGGGATCATCATGTCAAGCAACACCATCCGCCTCATCCTGGAAGTCACGCGCGAGTCTGACGATTCGTTCTCGATCAGCCTGGAGGACGAGCACTTCGGAGACTCGGACGAGCGCTACGTGGACGGGCTCAGTGAGGGCGAGGTCTTCGACCCGTTCCTCGCGGCCCAGACTGCCGAGAAGATCATCGGCAGATACCTGAGCGAGCCTCAGTCGCAGAGTACTGAGCCGGTCATCTCGGGGATCGCCCGACCGTGGGAGTTCAAGAGGGCCGTGTAGGCGATTCCGTAGAAGCGCCTACAAGCGAACTTGAGGGCCGGAGTCGATTCGATTATCAACCCCGGCCCTCAAGCGCGTCAGCGGGTCTCAGGATGCCCACGCGGGCGCGTCAGTGCTACAGGCGCGCAAGCAACTCAGCCTTCTTGGTCTCGAACTCTGTGTCGGTGATAGCTCCGGCATCTCGAAGGCCTGCCAGCTGTTGTATCTGGGTGATGATCGGGTCGGAGGGTGCTACTGGAGTCGAGGGCTCTGCGGCCACCGGAGCGGCGACGCCGTGCATCTTGCCGCGAACTACCTCAGCGAACGCCTGTGCCGCGGTGGGTGGCTGAATCCACTTGACATGAACTCGGTTTCCGGACGCGAAGAAGGTGATGTGCCCGCCCATCATGCTCTTCCCCGCTTCGAACGACGAGATCCTGTCGTAGGCGAAGGACTCCAGCTCGTAGCCGCCGAGCTTCTTGGCGTAGAACACCACTCGACGATCGGTCGCGATGAGGACGCCTGCGCGAACAGTGTCGTTACCCAGCATCTTGACCTCGTACGTGCCTGCCATAGTCAGCTGGATCTGCTCATCGGCATCCAGGTGCTCGGTCGCGAGCCGTACCAGCTTCTCTTCGTTCGCCATACCTGCATGGTACTCATAGTCCGTGGACTCATAGACACCTTGTGGCGAAGTTCGATGAGTGACCCCCGCTACTCCGAAACAGCTCGAACGGCGAGCTGCGTTTGGCGCGCGTGTGCGCGAGCTTCGTCTCTCCGCCGGGTTGAGCCAGGAGCAACTTGCGCACCGAGCCGAGCTTGACCGCAGCTACGTCGGACAGGTGGAACGAGGTGAGCGCAACATCAGCCTGGACAACATCCACCGTCTGGCTGACGCACTGGGCCTCGAAGCGGCGTCCTTGCTGTCGCGCGCTGCCCAACAGGGAGAACATGCCGCGAGTTGAATGCGGCCACGCGCAGACTGAGCGATAGCCTGCGTTCGACTGATTTCACCGAACGTGAAGGCCGTGATGGAGTTCAGCGACATACTTCTGCTTGTGGGTGGCGCGGTGCTGGGGTACCTCGTCCAGGTTGTTGGAGAGCGTTGGCGAAATGTCTCCGACGAGTACGAATTATGGGCGGACGCGCGTGCGTTGAGCCTTGAGGCTCGTGGTAAGGGGATCGGGGCTGAACTTGAGTACACCTGGAAGGGACGGAGCGTCCAGCGCCCGCACCTTGTGGACCTCTACTTCTGGAGCGCGGGAAAGCGCGACATCACGTCGGATCAGTTCGACGGAGGGCGCTCGTTGGAAATCAGACTTGGCGTGCCCGTCGTCAGCGAGCTCGAAGGCAACAAGTTTGCTTTGCTCGATGAGACCGCGGTGCAGGTGGACCCGCAGGGAACACTGGTTGTTTCCCCAAGCATCATTCGCAAGCGAATGGCCAGCCATTATCGTTTCATCACGGACGGGGCCCCTACTCTTGCGGCTGTGAACCCGATCGCAAACCTCGCGGCGGTCAGGTCGGTCTCCGCCGACAAGAGGGCATCCACGAGACTAAAGCGTGCGCTTGGCCGTGTGGGGAGCATTCTGATTGGGGTCGGCATAGTTGGCAGTCTGGTCTACTTGTTCGGGCTGATGTTCTGGGGAATCGGCTCCGCAATCGGCCTGCTACCAGAGATCAGCACCGATTTCGGACGTGCGCTCACTACTTGGTATCCGATCGTTTTCTTCCCGGTGTTCCTTGGAGGTGTGCTCCTAGCGGCACTGTCCGACACCGTCTCTCGGCGCGCCGGCCACGCACTACGAGTCGTTCGCCGGTCGCTCGGCGACAAGAAGGCGCTCCCGTGGATCAAGTAACTGATTGCCAGCACGATGAAGGGGCCTGAAGGTGTCTGAGAGCGACCGCGCCTTCATCGCCACCGTGGCGCAGGTAATCCCGGTTCTGCTGCTGACCCTCGTAGTTGAAGCGCGACTGTTCAAGTTCACGAGGGCAGATGCGCTCCCCGGCGTGCCGCAAGCACGCAAGGAACTGCGCGCGGCGATGAGCAAGTTCGACTACTGGGGCTGGCGCACCTTCGTCGGGATACGCCGGCAAGGCGTGCTGCTAACAGTAGCGATCGTTCTCGCGACGGGGCTCGTCGTGGGTATGGTTGCGTGTCTTAACCTTCTATCGCAGGATGTGGCGCCTCCGATGGCTGGGAAGACGTGGCTGATCCTGATCGTTAGCGCCGCGGTTACCTTCCTCGCGCTAGGCCCACTGTTTGGCCAAATCGTGAGCCGAAATGTGCACCTTTCGGAACTTGAGATGGAAGTGACGCAGGCGCTCACAGCAGAGCGTGAACGCGAAGCCGCCGTCGCGAACGCTGATGTGAAAGCTCAGCAAATCTGGCGGGGCTGGCGATTCTGGCGACGTGGCCGCTAGCGGCGTGTGACTGGTGGGCCGCCGGTGCCCAGATCGGTAGTGTGAGACCTTGTGAGAGCGGATCGGCCAGATCAGCACGCGAGCAGCATCCGGGGTCAAGTGATCGCCGGGCTGATCGTGTTCTTCGGAGGGTCTGCGGCGACCTGGTTCCTAGGGCTTCTCGCGTCTGCGAGAGCTCCTGTCTGGTGGTACATCGTCGGAATCGGAGCAGTGGCCGTCCTCGCAACTGCCATCTACCCGCCTTGGCGGTCCGTCACTTGGGGCAACATCGCGAAGTGGCGCCCGCTCACCACTGTCACGAGGATAGAGCGAGTCCGGGCGCAAGCCCGCGAGGAGGCTGAGGCGGCTATCGCGGCCGAGCGCGCCAGATTCAAGCCGTCGATTCGTGCCCAGTGGGTCATTCAGAAGCGCTCTGAAGACCTTGATGATCACGATTGGACCATCAAGAACGTTGCGAGGGGTAGCACCGCCGCTGACGTGTCGCTCGACGTCCCGCGAGAGTTCATGCGCGTACGGTCAGCGCTGGACTGGCCACAGATCGGGCCGGGAGAAAGGAAGCAGTTCTCAGGCGAGTTGCTGGACACCTACTACTACGACGAGGTCGATTTCGTTGTTGCATGGACAAACGAGCATGACCAACGTCTCAAGATGACGGTCCATTGGGTTGCATCCTGACGCGACGCGGCAGAGGTGTCGATATTCGAATCGACTTCGCGCTGCGGGTGCGCGAGATGCACTCAGGTCGCCCTAGCGGGCACTTCCAGAGCGTCGGTTGCGATTGCCTCGCGTCCGAGGATCGCTTGAACGGTCTGATGTGACCAGTTGGCAGCACCCTGGGCGGTCGGCACGTGGTCTGCGGTGAGGTCGCGGGCAATGGCACGGGCGCTCTTGCCCTCACTCGACTCGCGCAGGATGCGGGCCACGATGTCCTCTGGGATGGCACGCGGCCGGCCGAGGTTCTTGCCCTCCGCCTTCGCTCGCTCGCGGACGACCGTGAGCGCGGCCTTCGTGCGTTCGCCGATGATGCGACGTTCCCACTGCGCCACGCTGATGAGCACGTTGAGGACGAGCTCGCCGTTCGCGGAGGTCGTGTCGATGTTGGGATCGAGCACTACGACGCCCCATCCTTCTTTGCGTGCGTCCTCAAGGATGCGTCCGAAGTCGGGCACGGATCGTGAGAGCCGGTCGAGCTTGGCGACGACCAGTGCATCTGCGAGTCCTTCACGCACCATGCCGAGCGCGAGACTGCCCTTCGGTCGCTTGCTCATGTCGGTGCCGCCGCTGATCTGGTCTGAGAGTTCCGCAATGACCTCCCAGCCATAGAACTCGGCGGCACGGAGGATCGCGGCACGCTGGGCTTCGATCCCGTTGTCCTGCTCGTCTGTCGATGTCCGCATGTAGGCGACGACCTTGCGGGCTTGCGCGGCGTTCATGATGATTCCTCTCGTATGGTGGTCGAGCAGGGACGGGTTTGTTAGTGGCTTGCCCGTCCCTGCTCCTGAGCCTCGCCGTGCAGTTAGTGGCTGCGCGGTGAGTCGGTGGCTGACGGAACCGTGCCCTCAAGCAGGCAGTACAGGTCTCCCTCAACGTGCTGGATCACGGCACCGCTCTTCGGATGGACGGCGGTGTACAGGTAGTCGGCCTCTTCAAAGTCGACGCTCCACCCAGCGCTCATCAGTGCGAGGGCAAGGGTGTCGTCAGCACCGCCGGGGAAGAAGGCATCTCCCGAGGATGGTGGCTCGAACCTGTCGAGGATGAGCTTCAGTCCGGCGAACGTCGAGGGACGCTCGGCGCGGATCGTCGCGAGGGTGCGATCGTAGTTCTGCCAGTACAGGTCGAGGTCTGGTGGCACGGTATGTCCTTCCGTCTGTGTGGTAACCAACGGTCTGTCCACAATTCGAGTGTTATTTGGACAATATCGAACGTATGTACGAATGCAACCGTCGACTCCATGCCCGCCCCACGGCACCGTGAGACCTCGCGTGCGGCGTCGAAATCGCGATGCTGTCGCGGGTCAGTAAGGCGAAACACCCTCTCTGGGAACCCTCATGCCCTAGCCCATGGGGTCGGCTTCTTCCATAGGGTCTCTGAGCGCAGTCGCAGCCTCCGCGCCGAGTGCACCACCCAGATCCCGGTCGTGACCCCAGTTCCCTCGCGACGAACCCCTAAAGGGGTTCGATCGGCGGGAACAGGGCCACGGTCGACCCCGTCGCGCGAAACAGGGCTGTTTGGGCGACCCCAGTTCCCGACCCCAGTTCCCTCCATCACAGCGCTCACGCGACCCTCAGCGTGTAGACGGCGGGAGAACGACCGTCCGCCGTCTGCACAGGCTCGGTCTTGATGACCTTCCCCGCCTCGACCAGCTTCTCCAGGCGGGCGCGGGCAGACTTCTCACTCATCCCCATACCCTCAGCGACGGTCTGTACTGTCTGGGGGGAAGGGTCGGTGAACTTCAGCAAGAGGTAATCCTCGACGGATCCGATACCGCGAACGCTCGTGCCCGATGCATAGTCGTGTTCCACCACCCAAGGCCCGACGATCTCGCTCGGCTGCTTGACATGGTGCAGCTTCACTTCTGCGGCACCGCGCGCGCCGGTCAACTGGATCACTGACCCGAGGCCGGCTGTGAGCCACGTCGAACCGTACGCGGCGTTGAGCGACGGCTTTCCCTCCGAGTCCTTGCGCGGGTGGTGCAACAGCAGGAGGTCGATGCCGCGCGCGATGACCTCCTGCCACGCGAGGTTTAGGGCAGCGCCCACTTCATCCTTCGCGAGACCAGGTGCGAAGTCCTTCACGGAGTCAGCGACGATTACTGAGCAGCCCGGCGCGACCTCCTGCGCCCAATCCGCGAGCGCTTGAGGACTGGCTGTGATGTCGAGCGGTAGCGGGCCTCGCCAGACCACAAGCCTTTCGTTCAGTGCGGTACGGTCAGCCTCTCCGATCATTCTGCTTAGCGAGCGCGCCGCTTGCCGCGGTCGGTCCATTGCAAGGTAGAGCACGGGACCAGTCGCCTGTTTGACGGTGAGGCCAAGGAGGGCATCGGCTCGGACGCCGATCATCGAGAGGGTGAGTTGCTGGGCGATGGTTGTCTTCCCCAGACCCTGCTCGGCCAGGATCATCAGGCCCTCACCCTCGGCCCAGAGCACCAGTTCGCCTTTGCCCCAGACCGCGGGGATCGTCTCGGGCTCGTCCAATCCGAAGTCGCCGCCGGGAGTGAGTCGCGACATTCGATCGAGTTGAGCGTGCCGTCGCTCCGCGATTCGTCGCGAGGCCTCGGCCTTTGCCTCTGCATCCATCTCATGCCGTGCTACCCGCGCCTCGAACTCTTCTTCCGGGCTGAGAGGGATGAAGCCGCTCACCGGTTCAGCCCCCACGCTCGATACAGCTCCAGGTCTTTGCGGATCTCCTCTGTCATGAACCTCTCCGCGCTTCGCAGGGCGGCAAGGGCTTCATCCCAGGTGAACGTGTCGTGGTTCGGCGTCGCTTGCCAGACCCGGTACGCGCGGCTTCGAACGGCATCGCCGTTCGATAGGCCGAGTTCGGCCCACCACCGACACGCGAGCCGGTGCATGAAGTCATTTCGAGAGTTGAGCGGCAAACCGTGCGTTATGGCGTCGATGTCCGACGGTAGATTCGCGCCGAGGGAGGGCGAGCCGCCCGTCCCTGTGCGTCCGATGCGCCACCCGCGCATCGCGTCTAGCAGGACAGCAGGTGCGGGCGGGATCGCCTGAAGGTCTCCCCGCACGAGTGTGTAGGTGCGCTCGACGCCGTTCGCGAGGCGCACGGTGCCCGGTGCCGCTACTTGATGCCCTCCGTCGGCCTTGACGTCGATGTGGGGGAGCCAGGGTACCTTCGACGGCAGGCGCCCTTCGTAGCGGAAGTACAGGTGGGCGCCACTATGGGTCATCACCAGAGGCAAGTTGCTGAGATCGACGCTCAGCAGTTCCTCCACGGTGATGAGGCTGCCGAAGCCGCCCGCGCCGTGAGGGTCGTTCTTAGTATCAAGATCGATGACCCCGATCCCGTTTCCGGTGAGTACACCGAAGTTGCACCCAGGCATCTCGTGCCGCCATGCCGACCACTGCAAGGGATCAGCGCTCGCGCGGTTGGGCCAGTCCTTGATCGCTGGCCTGTTCGTCCCGGGGAGCAATGGCAGGAACCTCAGCGGCTGGTCAGGGTCATGATTACGGTCGAACGCCTGCGACACTTCGTCACCTGGATTCGACGTCGGCCTGAGGGCCGTCCGGCGATGGCGAAGGGGACCGCTCTGTGTTCGCGGGCAGGACACCCTCAGCAATCAGTCGCTCGCGTACTCGATCAAGAAGAGCGACGACTCGGAGGGCGATGGCATCGGAGGTTTGCTCGGGTGTGAACCTTGAGCGAGCCATGTCACTCGCCGGCCTTACGGCGAAGTCGTTCGAGCTCCGCTCGCTTGGTTGCGGCCTGGCGAAGCCCTTGCGACTCTGGCCAGTCATCACGGAACACGAGCAGATCCGGCTCGAAGAGGACGTCGACGGGCAAGCCGAACAACCGCTCAAGTGCCTCGATCTCATCGGGCGTGGGGTAGGTGTGGCCCTTCGTGAGATTCGCCACCCGCACGGTGTCGGTTCGGAGCGCGGCAGCGACCTGCTGGAGCGTCAGGTCGTGGAATGGAATGAACTTAGCGAGCTGCTGTCGCCGGTGTGGGAGCGCCACGATAGGAGTCCTTCGGGAGTACCTATCCGCGGTGCTTCGGTGGGTGGCCAGCGTCAGATGCTGGGTCCCGTTATGACCTCGCGCTGTATCCCCGGTTCGATCTGCGATCCCGGGTACTCAGCCGTCCAGCGGCACGTGTTGCTCGGTGGCAACCTCGCGATAATACGAGATATATCGCATTGGATTCATCGCGTCAAACCTCGATGGACTTCGCCTAGGAACATCCGATTGTGCGCAGTGATATCGACACCCGTCCTCGCGATGTTGGTTCCCAGGTCGCGCCCAGGACGCCTCTCCGGGCACTCTCACGCCTGGCCGAGGGCACCGGGCGCTGCGTCGGGGCGTAGCGAACGCAGAAGCTCTCGGCAAGCACGGTCAATCGAGTCGTAGGCGGATTCGTAGGCTGTGCGGTCTCCGCCCCAGGGATTCGGTACGCCGTCTGGCGCGAGTAGACGTACCCGTTGGCGCTCTTCGTCTGTGCGGGCGGAGTCGAGGACGTGTTGCGCGACCTCCGCGTCGCTAACCATGATCAGGTCGCAATTGTCGAACCAGTGAGGGCCGAATCGTCGCGCGGAGTGCGCGAGGTGTCTATAGCCGTGTCGTCGGAGCGTCGCTGCGCTGCCCTGGTCAAGGGGCTGGCCCGAGACGGCGGCAACCCCCGCAGAGGTGACACGGATGCTCTCCGAGAGGCCTGCCTCCTTGACAAGCTCGAAGAAGATGATCTCCGCGGTTGGCGACCTACAGACGTTGCCGAAGCACACGAAGCAGACGTTCATGCGGGAGCCGACGCATTGAGCATTGTCGCGAGACTGGGCCACGAGAGCGCGAAGTCGGGGTGGAGGTTCAGCGCGGGCACGGCGTGAGTTGGGACCCATTCGAGGCGGGATGACTCCCAACCACGAGGAATTACGTCGATGAAGCCCACAGGCTCGGCGATCACGGTCGTGTAGCGCCACCATCCGAGGTCAAGTACGTGATCTCCTGTCGTACGTGCCAGCTCTCGTGTCAGTCCGATCTCCTCGCGCGCCTCGCGGAAGGCAGTGTCAACCGGCGCTTCCTCTGGCTCACACGCCCCGCCCGGGATCGACCAGGTTCCGCCGCGGTCGGAGTAGATGGATCGCTGTTGGAGGAGCACCCCGCGGGCCGGGTCGTGAAGAAGCAGCCCCGCTGCGCCATGAGGTCCCCACCTTCGGTCCCCGTTCGGTCCGTGCGCCCAATGGTTGAGCATGGAAGGAACACGAATCCCTGAGGAAACGGGCACAAGCTCGCGCACGACGTGCAGCCCCGTTGTGTCGATCAGGACTTCAGGCAGCGCTATCGTGCCAGGCGCTGTCGGGTCGTAGTAGAGGATGGCGTTCAGCGGCACGCTATCGATGCGCCATAGCTGTCCGTTGGGCGCGTGACCGATCGCCATGGTGCGGGCGGGAGTCCAGGACAGTCCATGCCTGTGCTCTTCGAGCTCTGTGCCGCGCCAGAGGCGAATGACGTGATCGTCGGACGGTCGCCCCTTGAAATCATGGCCTCGCGTACCCACGATCGCGCGGAACCTAGCCACCCATTCGTCGCGGGTTGCTCGAAGCAGAGGACGTACGAGAGCGCCCGGCCGGTCGATGGAGACGTGGTAGTCGTACGCCAAGAGGGCGAGCCGATCATCTTGTTCCGCTGTCATCGCGCGCTCGTGCGCTTGCTTTGCCGTGGCGTAGTCGAGCCGTAGTCCGCCTGCAGAAGCGCCTCACGGTTCGCGCTCGGAGGGTCAAGTGGGTTGATCGTCGGCTGTCGCTCTAGGCGGGATGGCGAGAACTCACTCACCCCTGCGCCAGTTTCTTTGCTGGCAAGTGGCATCGTCTCTCCTAACGTCGATATCCGGGGTGTTGGGGTGGATCGGGTGTGCCGCGCCGGATCGTTGCACGCTCGCCGCGATTCGCGGCGGGCACGATCTGGGGTAGTTCGGCTCTAGCCAGGTCGCGTTGCTGCTCACGGCGCGCCTGCTCCTCGATCTCGCGTTGGCGACGCTTCTCGCGCTCGTACCTGGCCTCTTCGTCCTCTTCCACGACCTCCGCGTCGATCACGTCGCCTTCGGGCAGGTTGGTGATGATGTGCGTCATGACTCCCTCCCAGCGGGGAGGTCCGTCGACGTTGACGACCTTGCCGGGGACAAACCCGGTGCGGTCAGCGATGAACTTCATAAGTCCGAGACGGTCGCTCGCGCTCAACGATCCAGCTTCGGCCTCCTCGACCATCTTGTGAGCGATGTTGATCATCGGGTCGATGAGATCGTTGAAGCGCTCGCGCGCCGATCGCTGCACCTGCGATGCGGCACCGCCGTGAAGACGACAGACTGTGCCGCCAGGAATCGCCGCCTTCTTACACCGCTCACCGCTGTGTCTGCTCATAGCAGAGCAGCGGTTCGTTCCTGGGGAGAGCTTGCCGCTTGTCATGAGCGTTCAGGTTCGTGGTGCCGGGAAGGAGGCTGAATCGCACAGCTCAGCTGTCGTCTGGTCAGCCAGCGCTGAGTATGCGGGCAAGTCGCGACCGAGCCGCACCGACTCGCGCTCGATGAACGCCCGGTATCGCTGCGCAACGACGGCACTGGACGGTGGGTACACCTGGACAGGTGCCGTGGATGCGTACGGGTCGAACCCGACACGTTCGAAGTGCTTCATGAGCGCCGGGTGCTCGCTCGGCTCGAATCTGTTGTCGTCCATGTTGTCGGTCCTCACTTGACGTGACTTGACGCGTGGGTGCCGCCGCGCCCACGTCAACAAGCGCGGCGGCACCGGGGGTGGGGCACGGTGAAAGGGGCTGAAAGCCCGTGCCCGGTCTTGCTACGGCCATGCCGGGTTCACGTAGGAACCCGAGGCCTTGATCTGGAGG
This sequence comes from Microbacterium sp. TNHR37B, assembly GCF_001620065.1. Classification (GTDB taxonomy): domain Bacteria; phylum Actinomycetota; class Actinomycetes; order Actinomycetales; family Microbacteriaceae; genus Microbacterium. The sequence goes on along the minus strand of NZ_LQGV01000003.1, from coordinate 232,521 downwards.
ACAGCGGCCGCGCCGCGATGACGGACGCCGACACCGAATCCGCGCTGGTAGTACGCGTTGCGCAGCGGATGGTTGTCCTGCGTCACGATGTTCAGACCGCGCCACTCGGGGCGAGGGTGCTCCCGGAACAGGAGAGGGTTGCGCGAGCGGTTCGCTCCGCCCGACGCGACCGCGACGACGTACCCCGCGGGGATGAGATAGTTCTTCGTGATGAGCGCGTCACCATAGGAACCCTCAATCGCCAGACCGTTGAAGGTCGCCGGAGGCTTGTCGCCCACGATGTCCTCAGCGGAAAGGTACGCGGGTGCACCCTGCGCGGGGATGAAGTCGAACGGATCCTTCGCCAGGTTCTCCGGATCCTTGCGGAACGACCATATGAGGTCAGCCTGCACCGGGTTGACCATGATGACGACCTGCTCGCCGGACTCACGAAGACCGTAGCCGTGCTCCTGGATCGTGTCGCGCAGTTCCTTGAGGTCGCCACCGTCGAGCGTGGCGGCACCGGAGACCAGGTAGTGGCTGTGCGAGTCCGTGAAGGTCTTGCCTGCGAACGACGGCGGAACCTCGCCAGCCGAACCGTCCCAGAGGTCGTAGACCGTCACGCCGTTCTCGTTGGTGCTTCGGTTGGCCGAGGTGACTTTGTCGGTGAGCGCCTTCATCGTCTTGGCGAAGACCAGGTGGTTGTCGCGTTCGAGGACGCTGCTCAACTGAAGTCGCACCTGCTCGGCGCTTGCGTCACGGAGGAACGCTTGCGTGTACCGAGTTGCGATGTCGAACCACTTGAGCGGGAAGCCCATGCGGAAGTACTCGGCGTCGCGGCGAGCCGACTTGGGCACGCCGAACTCTGACGCTTCTTCGAAGTCGTCGCCCTGCCCCGGCTCCTTGGCGAGCTGCACGAACGAGTCGGTCGTGGTCGACGTGAACAGAGCGGACACGGCCTGTCGACCCTTGTTCCACTCTGCGAGAGCATCGACGATCTCGTTGTAGATGTCGCGCAGCGCGACACCATCGGCTGTATGGGTGAGGATGTCGGCGCCGACGTTGAAACCGCGGTCGGCGCCGATGATGTCTCCGAGAGCGGAGACGCTGAGGCGGCTCTTCATGCCGGCCCTCCTGTCGGTCAAGTAACGGACCGCGCGACCGCTGGTCAACGCGAGGTGTTACCTGACTTGCAGATGAGGAGCGCGGCTCTAAACTCACCTGCCGGGACAGGCTGGGCACCGCCGCTGGCGGTGTCGATACGGCGATTGTATACCTCGGAGGATACACATGTCACCATAGGGCGCAAAAGTGTCGTATTTACTTGTCGGCGAAGAAGACGCTGCGCACCTCGTCGCCGCACACCGGGCAGGCCTGTCCGCGCCGGCCGTGCACGGCCATGCCCCTCCGCTTGGCGTCCTTGAGCTCCGCGGGCGGCTTTCCGCTGGCCTCGCCGACCGCCTCGGTGAGGGTGTCGCGAACGGCGGCGTACAGGCGGTCGATCTCGGCGTCGTCGAGCCCGGCCGCCAGCGCATACGGCGACATGCGCGCCGCGTGGAGGATCTCGTCGGAGTATGCGTTGCCGATGCCCGCGACGATCGACTGGTCGCGCAGCACCCCTTTGATCTGGGTGCGGCGTCCGGCGAGGAGGCCCGCGAGCGCGTCGCGCGAGAAGTCCTCGGCGAGGGGATCGGGACCCAGGCGCGCGATCCCGGGAACGTCCTCCGGCCGCCGGGCGGCGTAGACGGCGAGGGACTTCTTCGTGCCGGCCTCGGTCAGGTCGAATCCGGAGTCGTCGTCGAAGCCCACCCGGAGGGCGATGGGGGTCTTCCCCGGCCGGATCACGGTGGCGGGCAACAGGTCGTACCACCGCAGCCAGCCCGCTTTGGCGAGGTGGAAGATGAGGTGGGGCACCGCGGCGCCGTCTTCGGTGCCGATGTCGACGAACTTGCCGTGCCGCGTGACACCGGCGACGCGCGCGCCGACCAGAGCGGGGAGGGGCGGGTCGTAGGTCTTCAATGCCGCGATGTTGGCGACGGTCGCCTTCGTCACCGTCCGTCCGCGCAGGCGCCCGTCGAGGAAATCGACCAGTCCCTGCACCTCGGGCATCTCCGGCATGCCCTCATCCTGCCACCGCCGGGGGACACGCGCGCCCCCTCACGAGGAGACGGCCGGTCGCGCAGGAGACAGCTGGTCAGGCGTCGAGCACGGGCCAAGGCTGCGGCGCGCGGTCGTCGGAGGGGAGGAGTCCCGCGACCCAGCCGTCCGCCCGCGTGCCGGAGCCGTTCCGCAACGCCGCGCGCTGCGTGCCCTCGAAGTGGAACCCGAGGGCGCGGGCGGCGCGGGCGGAGGGGACGTTGCCGACGACGGCCCGCCACTGGATCCGCGCGAGTCCCAGTCCATCGGCCACGAAGCCCCAGTCGATCACGGCGGCCGCCGCCTCGGTCAGGAAGCCCTGGCCGCGGTGGTCGGACGACATCCAGTAGCCGAGCTCGGCATCGCCGCCGCCGAGGCGGTGGAGCCCCACGACCCCGGTGAGCACGCCGTCGGCGCGGACCGCCCACGTCGCCTCCGACCCGGATTCCCACCACTCGGTGGCACGTGCGACGAAATCGACCGCGTGTGTGCGCTCGTAGGGGCTCGGCACCGTCGTGTAGCGCTGGATGTCCGGATCCTGGCAGGCCCGGAAGATCGCGTCGACGTCGTCTGCCGTCACCGCCGAGAGCTCGAGTCGATCGGTCCGGAGCGTCACGGGCTGCATCCTCCGACCCTATCTCCGCCGCACGCTTCCTCTCGCTGCGGAGTTGTCCTGGAGAGCCGCTGGCGTGGGTCACACGCGACGGAGCAGACCCACCTTGTCGTACACGTCGGCGAGGGTCGCTTCGGCCACCTCGTCCGCCTTGGCCGCGTTCGCCGCGAGGAGCCGGTCGAGCTCGGCGGGGTCGTCGAGCAGTTCCAGCGCGCGCTGACGCACCGGACCGAACTCTCCCACGACCACCTCCGCGAGGCCCTTCTTGAAGTCGCCGTAGCCGCGGCCAGCGTACTCGTCCTCGATCGAGGGGATCTGCCGCCCGGTGAGGGCCGCGTAGATCACGAGGAGATTGGAGACGCCGGGCTTGTTCTCCCGGTCGTAGCGGACCGACCCCTCGGAGTCGGTGACCGCCCGCATGACCTTCTTCGCCGAGACGGCCGGGTCGTCGAGGAGCCACAGCACGCCGGCGTCCGACTCCGCGGACTTCGACATCTTCGCCGTCGGGTTCTGCAGGTCGTAGATACGCGCCGTCTCCTTCTGGATGACCGGGGTCGGCACCGTGAACGCCTTCCCGTACCGGGCGTTGAAGCGTTCGGCGAGGTCGCGGGTCAGCTCGACGTGCTGCTTCTGGTCGTCGCCGACGGGAACGATGTCGGTCTGGTAGAGGAGGATGTCGGCCGCCATGAGCACGGGGTAGGTGAACAGTCCCACGTTGGTCGCGTCGGCGCCGTAGCGCTGCGACTTGTCCTTGAACTGCGTCATCCGTCCCGCCTCGCCGAAGCCGGTGAGAGTGGCCAGGACCCACTGGAGCTGGGCGTGCGCCGCCACGTGCGACTGGACGTAGAGCGTGGACTTGGACGGCTCGATGCCCGCCGCGATGTACTGCGCGGCGGTGCGCCGGGTCTTCGCTCGCAGCTCGGCCGGGTCGTTCGGCTGGGTGAGGGCGTGAAGGTCGACGACCGAGAAGAACGCCTCGTACGCCTCCTGCAGATCACGCCACTGGAGGAGCGCGCCGATGTAGTTGCCGATCTGGAGGGAGTCGGCGGAGGGCTGCATTCCGGAGTACAGGCGAGGTCTGGTCACCCGACAATCCTAGGGCGCGCGGCGCCGGCACATCCGACGGAGCGGACGGCCGGGGCGCGGTCACCCGAAGGTGTAATCCGCGATCACGGGGGCGTGGTCGCTCCACCGGGTGTCCCACGAGGGTGCCCGCACGATCCGGTAGTCGGTGACCTTCTCCGCCATCGCGGCAGTGGCGAGCTGGTAGTCGATCCGCCACCCGGTGTCGGTGTCGAAGGCCTTGCCGCGGTTGGACCACCACGAGTACGGGCCATCGACCTCCCCGGCCCACCGCCGGCCCACGTCGATCCAGCCGAGGCCGGTTCCGGTGGTGCCGTCGACACAGTCGACGGTCTCGCCCCGGGCGCCGGTGAAGCGGTCGAAGTACGCACGCTCGCGCGGGAGGAAGCCTGCCTTCTTCCGGTTGCCCTTCCAGTTGCGGATGTCGAGTTCGCGATGGCCGACGTTGAGGTCGCCCGTGACGACCGCCAGCTCTCCCAGGGCGGGAAGTCGCGCCTCCATCGCGTCGAGGAAGGCGTACTTCGCCACCTGCTTCTCGGTATCGGCCTCTCCCGTGAACACATAGGCGCTCACCACCGTGACCGACTGACCCGCGACCTCGATGTCGGCCTCGACCCAGCGCCCCTTCGAGTCGAGCGTGTCGTCGCCGAGCTCGGTGCGCCAGATCTCCAGCGGCTCCCGCGCGGCGATCGCCACGCCGGCGCGGCCTTTCGCGAGCGCCTCGTCGTTGACGACGTGCCAGCCCGGAAGAGCCGCGGCGAGGTCTCGCGCCTCCGCGCGCACCTCTTGCAGGGTCAGGATGTCGACGTCGGCCGACTCGAGCCACCCGTGCATCCCCTTCCGCGCCGCCGCCCGGATCCCGTTGACATTGACCGAGGCGATACGCAGGCGTGGGGGCATGGAGGCCAGCCTACTGAGAGTCGCCGACACGGCTCTGCGGGCCGGTCACCGCGATGCGGGGGCGCCGTCTCCGCCCGCGTCGAGGCGGGCCAGCTCGTCCTCCGCGCGGCGCAGCTCTCGCGTGGCGGCCCACCGCGTCCAGAGGGAGGCCTCGCTCCGCGCGACGTGCGCGTCGCGCACCCGCAGGCGCGCCGCAACCAACAGCGCCTCGCGTTCCGCGGCGCGTCGCTGCGCCTCGGTGGGGGTGACGAGCGGCACATCGCGGTCGTGGGCCGAGACTGCCACCCACGAGGAGGCGACGAGGATCACGATCCCCGCGAGCCGGAACCACAAGAGGAAACCGATGAAGACGGAGAAGGTCGCCAGGAGGGGATTGGCCGGCGTGTAGTACAGGAGCAGTCCCGCCCCGAGCTGCAGCACGACCAGGGCGCCGCCGCCGAGCATCGCGCCGGGCCAGATCCGACCCCAGGGCAGGGTCGTCCCGGTGAGGAAGCGGACGAGGAACGCCAGTGCTCCCGTGTTGATGACGAGTGCGATCGCGAGCGACGCGAGCCTGCTGAGGACGTTCCCCCACGTGGAGAGGATGTCGCCGCCGACGGCGCGGAAGAGGAACTCCACCGCGCCGCTGGCTGCCCACCCGAGCCCGGCCCCGAGCACGAGAGATCCGCCGAACAGCGCCCCGGCGACGAAGTCGCGCGCTTTCAGATAGAGGTAGTTGCGGTCATCGAACGGGAGGCCGAAGATGTCGCGGACCGCTCGACGCGTGAACGTGATGAAGCCGATGGCCGTCCAGATCGCGACCATCACCGCGACCGCTCCGGTGACGGCCAAGACGCTGGTCGCGCTCCGGGCGATCTCCTCGACCGCATCGGCGGGGACGAGGCCTCTGCCTTCGGGTCCGATGAGACCGGGGATGTAGGAGTTGATGAGCTCGATCAGGCCGTCGATGGCGGGGCGACTGCCGCCGAGCCACAGCCCGACGCCGGCGAAGGCGACGTAGATGATCGCGAAGATCGCGAAGATCGACTGGTAGCTGATGGCGGCCGCCAGAAGGAAGCCGTTGTGCTGGAGGAAGTGACGCCAGACCCGGATCGGGAACCAGGCGAGCGTCTGGCGGGTGAGGCGCGTCGCGCGCTCGATCGGCTCGTCCAGGCGTTCGCGCAGACCGGACTCCTCCCAGCGCGCACGCCAGAGGTCGCTACGGTCCTCGCTCACCCGACCAGGCTATCCAGCGCCGGCGCGCGTGGCGGCTCAGCGGCCGCGCAACACCGCCTGCTTGACCTCGGCGATGGCCTTGGTCACCTCGATCCCTCGCGGGCACGCCTCGGTGCAGTTGAAGGTCGTGCGGCAGCGCCACACGCCTTCCTTGTCGTTGAGGATGTCCAGGCGCACATCGCCGGCGTCGTCACGCGAGTCGAAGATGAACCGGTGTGCGTTGACGATGGCGGCCGGGCCGAAGTACTGTCCGTCGGTCCAGAACACAGGACACGACGACGTGCACGCCGCGCAGAGGATGCACTTGGTCGTGTCGTCGAAGATCTCGCGGTCGGCGATGGACTGGATGCGCTCCTTGCCCGGCTCGGGCGTCGAGTTCGCGATGAGGAACGGCTGCACCTCTCGATACGACGCGAAGAACGGCTCCATGTCGACGACGAGGTCCTTCTCCAGCGGGAGGCCCTTGATGGCCTCCACGTAGATCGGCTGCGAGATGTCGAGGTCCTTGATGAGCGTCTTGCACGCCAGGCGATTGCGGCCGTTGATGCGCATCGCGTCGGATCCGCAGATGCCGTGGGCGCAGGACCGGCGGAAGGTGAGCGAGCCGTCGACCTCCCACTTGATCTTGTGGAGGGCGTCCAGCACGCGGTCGGTCGAGTAGAGCTCGACGTCGTAGTCCACCCAGCGCGGCTCGCTGTCGACCTCGGGGTCGAAGCGGCGGATGATGAAGGTGACGAGGAACGACTGGATGCCGGTGTCGTTGGTGGCCTCGGTGGCGGCGTCGGCGACGAGGGTCATCTCAGTACTTCCTCTCCAGCGGCGGGTAGCGCAGTTCGCCGGCCTCGTTCTTCGTGAACACGACGGGCTTCCAGTCCAGGCGGATGTGATCTTCGGGGTGCGACGAGTGCGGGTCGCCCGAGAGGTAGGCCATGGTGTGCTTCATGTAGTTCTCGTCGTCGCGGTGCGGGAAGTCGTCGCGCATGTGGCCGCCACGGCTCTCCTTGCGGTTGCGCGCGGTGACGACGACGACCTCGGCGATGTCGAGGAGGAAGCCCAGCTCCACCGCTTCCAGCAGATCGGTGTTGAAGCGGGTGCCCTTGTCATCGACGTGGACGTTCTTGTAGCGCTCGCGCAGGTCGGCGATGACGTCCATGACCTCCGACAGCGACTGGTCGGTGCGGAACACCTGGGCCTTGCGGTCCATCTCGTCCTGCAGAGTCTTGCGGAGGACGGCGATCCGCTCCGAGCCGGGGTTGTTCCGCAGGCCCTCGAGCATCTCGCGCACCTCGCGCGCGGGGTCGTCCGGGAGCGGCACGAAGTCGGCGGTCGCGGCGTAGGTCACCGCGTTGCGGCCGGCGCGCTTGCCGAACACATTGATGTCCAGGAGCGAGTTGGTGCCCAGACGGTTGGAGCCGTGCACGGACACGCAGGCGCACTCGCCCGCCGCATAGAGGCCGGGGACGACGGTGTCGTTGTCGGCGAGGACCTCGGCGTCGACGTTGGTGGGGATCCCACCCATCGCATAGTGCGCGGTGGGCATGACGGGCACCGGCTCGACGACCGGGTCGACGCCCAGGTAGGTGCGGGCGAACTCGGTGATGTCGGGGAGCTTGGTCTCCAGCACCTCTGCGCCCAGGTGGGTGCAGTCCAGCAGCACGTAGTCGCGGTGGGGGCCGGCGCCACGGCCCTCCGCCACCTCCTGGACCATGCAGCGGCTGACGATGTCACGCGGAGCGAGGTCCTTGATCGTGGGAGCGTAGCGCTCCATGAACCGCTCGCCCGAGGCGTTGCGGAGGATCGCGCCTTCGCCGCGCGCACCCTCGGTGAGGAGGATGCCGAGACCGGCGAGACCGGTCGGGTGGAACTGGAAGAACTCCATGTCTTCCAGCGGGAGCTTCTTGCGCCACACCACGCCCACGCCGTCGCCGGTGAGGGTGTGCGCGTTGGAAGTCGTCTTGAAGATCTTGCCGAAGCCGCCGGTGGCGAACACGACCGCCTTGGACTGGAAGACGTGCAGGTCTCCCGTCGCCAGCTCGTACGCGACGACGCCGGCGACCTGGGTCTCGGCGCCCTCGCCCACCGTGATGAGGTCGAGCACGTAGAACTCGTTGAAGAAGTTGATCCCGAGCTTGACGCAGTTCTGGAACAGCGTCTGCAGGATCATGTGACCGGTGCGGTCGGCCGCGTAGCAGGCACGTCGCACGGGGGTCTTGCCGTGGTCGGCCGTGTGCCCGCCGAAACGGCGCTGGTCGATCTTGCCCTCGGGGGTGCGGTTGAACGGCAGGCCCATGTTCTCGAGGTCGATGACCGCGTCGATGGCTTCTTTGGCCAGGATCTCCGCGGCGTCCTGGTCGACGAGGTAGTCGCCGCCCTTGACGGTGTCGAAGGTGTGCCACTCCCAGGAGTCCTCTTCGACGTTGGCGAGCGCCGCCGCCATGCCGCCCTGCGCCGCGCCGGTGTGCGACCGGGTGGGGTAGAGCTTGGAGATCACCGCGGTCTTCGCGCCCGGACCGGCTTCGATCGCGGCGCGCATACCGGCACCGCCGGCGCCCACGATGACGACGTCGAACTGGTGGTAGTAGACGCCGTCTTTGACGACCGCGTCGGGGTAGCTGAGAGTCACAGTCAGGATGCCTTGCAGATCTCGGTCAGGACGCTGCCGTCGCTGAGGTTGGGGATGCACGGGTCGAAGGTGAAGACCACGAGGGTGCCGAGGACGATGAGCAGGCCCGCGGTGATCCACAGGGCCCACACCAGCACGCGCCGCGTCTTCTCGCCGGTGACGTAGTCGTTGACGATGGTGCGCATGCCGTTCGCGCCGTGGATGAGCGCGAGCCAGAGCATCAGCACGTCCCACCACTGCCAGAAGGGGCTCGCGAACTTGCCGGACACGAACGCGAAGTCGATCCCGTGGATGCCCTCGCCCAGCATCAGGTTGACGAAGAGGTGGCCGAAAATGAGGACGACCAGCAGCACGCCGGAGACGCGCATGTAGATCCAGCCCCACTTCTCGAGGTTGGCGCCCTTCTTGCGGGGCGCGGCGCTGCGCGGGGCAGCCAGGGTCTCGGCGGTCATCAGTGCCCCCCTCCCATGGTCGAGAAGACGATGGGGAGGTGGCGTGCGGCGAATCCGCCCACGGTCACCACCCAGAGCACGAGCACGGTCCACCACAGCTGACGCTGGTGGCGCGTGGCCCACGGCCACAGGTCCACCGCGATGATGCGGAGGCCGTTGAAGGCGTGGTAGACGATCGCGGCCACGAGCACGGTCTCGCCCAGTCCCATCACGGGGTTCTTGTACGAGCTCATGACGGCGTCGTACGCATCGGGGGCGACGCGGATCAGAGCCGTGTCGAGCACGTGGACGAGAAGGAAGAAGAAGATGGCGACGCCGGTGATGCGGTGCAGCACCCACGACCACATGCCCTCGTTTCCGCGGTACAGCGTGCCGCGCGGCGTACGGGATGTGGTCTGGGTTACCGACGGTGTGACGCGTGCTGGTGCGGACACGGTCGTCCTCCCTTTGGTGTGAACGGCACCTCGAAGCGGCGGGGGACAGCATCATCCCTGGGGCTTCCGACCCCGACGTCGCACACGGGCGCCCCTTCATCCTAGGACGGTCCTCGGGCACGGGGCGAGTGAGGCGGGCCTTACTTCTCTCGACGTCGAGATATCGGTGCGCGAGGACGCCGGTTCGCCGTCCCGACCCCTGACTTTCGGGGGGAGGGTGGGCTCCCCGCCAGAGCATCTCCGCTTCGAGGTCCGCGCCCGGGGGACGCTCAGGAGCCTCCCGCTACGCTCGGTGCCATGGTCGATCCCATTCCCGACTTCTACGCCGTCATTCCTGCGGGAGGGGTGGGAAGCCGTCTGTGGCCGCTGTCCCGCGCTGATGCGCCCAAGTTCCTCCACGACCTCACCGGTTCCGGGCACTCTCTGCTCCGCGACACGTGGGACCGGTTGGAGCCGCTCACGGGGGAGGGGCGGATCGCGGTCGTGACCGGGCGTGCGCACCGCGCCGCCGTGGAGGAGCAGCTGCCGGGGATCGCCGACCACAACGTGTTCCTCGAGTCGGAGCCACGCGACTCCGCTGCCGCGATCGGACTGGCCGCGGCGATCCTGCACCGCCGCGACCCCGACGTCATCATCGGGTCGTTCGCCGCCGACCACGTCATCCGCGTCCTCCCGGTGTTCCACTGGGCCGTGCAGCAGGCCGTCGCCGTCGCGCGCGAGGGCTATGTGTGCACGATCGGGATCACCCCCAGCGAGCCCTCCGTCGGCTTCGGCTACATCAAGAAGGCCGACATGCTCGAGGTGCCGGGAGCTCCCGAGGCGGCGCTCGTGGAGCGTTTCGTGGAGAAGCCAGACCTCGAGACCGCGCGGCAGTACGTCGCCTCGCGGGACTATCTGTGGAACGCGGGCATGTTCATCTCCCGCGCCGATGTGCTCCTCGCCGAGATCGAGGCCAATCAGCCCGAGCTGCATGCCGGGCTGATCGAGCTCGCCGAGGCGTGGGACGACCGCGACCGGCGGGGGCCCGCGGTCGACCGCATCTGGCCCAAGCTCCGCAAGATCGCCATCGACTACGTCGTGGCCGAGCCCGCCGCAGAGCGGGGACGATTGGCAGTCATCCCCGGGCACTTCGACTGGGACGACGTGGGCGACTTCGCGAGTCTCGCCAAGCTCAACTCCGGCGGACGCAAGAACGACCTCGCGATCCTCGGCGAGAACGCGCGGATCCTCTCCGACGCCGCCAGCGGCATCGTCGTCAGCCACACCACGCGGGTGATCAGTCTCATCGGGGTCAAGGACATCGTCGTCGTCGACACCCCCGACGCGCTGCTGGTCACCACCAGCGAGCACGCTCAGCGGGTCAAGGGTGTCGTCGACGCCCTGAAGGTCACCGGTCGCGGCGACGTCCTCTAGTCGGGACGGCTCCCGGGCAGGTGGTCAGGGGCGCCCGTCCCCATCCGGCTTCCGTGCGGCGATCGCCTCGACGATCGCGTCTTCCTCGGCCGCGTCACGGTCGACGGGCTCCGGTGCGAGGGCGGCGTCGCCCCGAGGGTGCAGCAGGATCGTCGGAACGAGGATGCCGACGAAGAGGGCGCCGACGGTCCCCGTCCAGGCGACGTTCGCCGGACCCGCCAACAGCGCGAGCGAGGTGACGTCGGACCCCTCGACGACGCGGAAGAGGACGAACAGGTACCCGGCCGCCATCGCGAAGACCGCGTACGCGATCGTGGCGCGCACGGCGCTGACCATGAGGTTCGGTCGCGCGGCACGGGGGAAGGGGAAGCCCCGTTCGAGGCAGCACCACAGTGCGGCCGCGAAGACGGGGAGCGCGCCCACCCATTCGGGGCCGGTCCAGAAGGCAAGGACCGAGCCCATCCCGCTCTGCCCAGCCGGATAGACGACGCGCAGGAGGAACAGGGCGGGCAGACCCTGGAGGGCCCAGACCGCCACCACGGTCACCGCGACGAGCGCGGCGCCCTCGCGTCCACGTCTGTTCGACATCGGTCTCCCTCCGCTCTGACCCTAGCGAGAGCTCGGACCCGAGCGAGCGCTTTCAACGGTGCGCATCCGAAGGCTTACGCACGGCGCTCCCGGCCGTCGGAAACCGGTCGATCCTGAGCAGGATGCGTGCTGCATGACGGGTTCATTGCGTCTTTGTAACCATTCGGGCTGAACGGCCTGCTCAGCGTGCAAATCAGCGGACACAATCGGTAACTTGATCCCGCATGCCCGCGAAGTCCGCGGGTCTTCGTCCGTGGAGGCACACTTGACCATTTCGACCACCAAGAAGTTTGCGGGTATCGCGGGAGCAACTCTGCTCGTCGCGGCCCTCGCCGGCTGTGGGAGCGCCCCGCAGGCGAGCCCGTCGTCGCCCGGTGCCAGCGCACCGACCGTCGTCGATGGCTTCAAGCCCTGCCTGATCTCGGACGCGGGCGGCTGGAACGACAAGTCGTTCAACGAGTCGGCCAAGAACGGCATGGACAAGGCCGCTGCGGAGCTGGGCGTGAAGCCGCTGGAGTTCGAGTCGACCAACGACAACGACTACAGCCCGAACATGACCACCGCCATCTCCGAGGGCTGCACGCTGATCATCTCGGTCGGCTTCAAGCTCGCTGCCGCGACGGTCGAGGCTGCCAAGGCCAACCCCGACCTCAACTTCGCGATCATCGACGACTACGCCGACACGGACTTCGACGGCAAGACCGACGCTCCGAACATCAAGCCGCTCGTCTTCAACACGGCTGAGGCCGCCTACCTCGGTGGCTACGCCGCCGCGGCGTGGTCGGCTCAGGCGGGCGTGAACAAGGTCGGCACCTTCGGCGGCATGCAGATCCCGTCGGTCGCCGTGTTCATGGACGGCTACAAGCTGGGCGTGGACAAGTACAACGAGGACAAGGGTGCCAACGTCCAGGTCTTCGGCTGGGACGTCGAGTCGCAGAAGGGCGCCTTCACCGGCGGCTTCGACGCGAACGACACCGCCAAGCAGACCGCGAACTCGGTGCTCGACCAGGGCGTGGACGTCATCCTCCCCGTCGGTGGCCCCATCTACAAGAGCGCGGCGGCGGCCATCGCCGACAGCGGCAAGGACACCCTGATGCTCGGTGTCGACAGCGACCTCGCCGTCGCCGACGACAGCGTCGCCGACATCACGCTCGTCTCGATCATGAAGGCCATCGACGTCGCGGTCTACGACGCCACCGTCGCCGCTGCCGCGGGCAGCTTCGACCCGGCCCCCTACGTCGGCACCCTCGAGAACGAGGGCGTCAAGCTCTCGAGCTTCCACGACTTCGAGTCGAAGCTCCCGGCGGGCCTGACCGACGAGATCGCCGCCCTGCAGAAGGCGATCGTCTCGGGCGAGATCAAGGTGGAGTCGAAGAACTCCCCGTGATCTGACCACTCACCACTCGGGGCGAGCCTGCGCAAGCGGCTCGCCCCGAGTGTCGTCCGCAGTGACATCGATGGCGCCCTCCCGCCGGAGCGGGGGCGCCGGATAGGGTTTTGATATGAAGCTCGAGCTACGCGGGATCACCAAGAGATTCGGCAGCCTCGTCGCCAACGACCACATCGACCTCGTGGTCCAGCCGGGGGAGATCCACGCCCTCCTCGGCGAGAACGGCGCAGGAAAGTCCACCCTCATGAACGTGCTCTACGGCCTGTACCAGGCCGACGAGGGCGAGATCCTCCTCGACGACGAGGTCCAGCATTTCCGCGGTCCGGGCGACGCGATGGCGGCCGGCATCGGCATGGTGCACCAGCACTTCATGCTGATCCCCGTGTTCACCGTGGCGGAGAACGTCATGCTCGGACACGAGGAGACCAAGGGTCTCGGGCGTCTCGACATCCAGAAGGCCCGGCAGCACGTCCGCGAGGTCGCCGAGCGCTTCGGGTTCCAGATCGACCCCGACGCGCTCGTCGGCGACCTCCCGGTCGGGGTGCAGCAGCGGGTGGAGATCATCAAGGCGCTCTCCCGCGACGCCAAGGTGCTCGTGTTCGACGAGCCGACCGCGGTGCTGACCCCGCAAGAGACCGACGAGCTCATGGCGATCATGCGCCAACTGCGCGACGAGGGAACCTCGATCGTCTTCATCACCCACAAGCTGCGTGAGGTCCGCGAAGTCGCGGACCGTATCACCGTCATCCGCCTCGGCAAGGTCGTGGGGGAGGCCTCGCCGACCGCCACGAACACCGAGCTGGCCTCGCTCATGGTCGGACGTGCCGTCGAGCTGACCGTGCAGAAGGGGGCCCCGCAGCTCCGGGAGGGCGGGCTCTCGGTGCGCGACCTCCGCGTCCTCACCGCCGAGGGCGGGATCGTCGTGGACGGGGTCAGCTTCGACGTGCGGCCCGGCGAGGTGCTCGCCATTGCGGGAGTGCAGGGAAACGGCCAGACCGAGCTCGTCGAGGCCATCGTCGGCCTCGCCCCCCGCGTGGAGGGGTCCATCCGCCTGGGCACCACGGAACTCGTGGGCAAGAGCGTGCGGGGGATCCTGGAGTCGGGCGTGGGCTTCGTCCCCGAGGACCGCACCGAGGACGGGCTCGTGGGCGGGTTCTCGGTCGCCGAGAACCTCATTCTCGATCGATCGAGCGACCCCGAGTTCAGCCGCGCAGGCACCATCCGACGTGCGGCGCTGGACGCGTTCGCCCGGGCCCGCATCGCCGAGTACGACATCCGTACGCAGGGGCCGCAGACGCCGGCCGGGAAGCTCTCCGGCGGCAACCAGCAGAAGGTCGTGATCGCCCGCGAGATGAGCCGTGATCTCCAGCTCCTGGTCGCCGCGCAGCCCACGCGCGGGGTCGACGTCGGATCGATCGAGTTCATCCACAAGCGGATCATCGAGACCCGTGACGCCGGCATCCCCGTCGTGGTGATCTCCACCGAGCTGGATGAGGTGACCGCTCTCGCCGACCGGATCGCGGTGATGTACCGCGGCGCGATCGTCGGTATCGTCCCGGGCGACACGCCCCGGGACACCCTCGGCCTGATGATGGCCGGTGCGACGGATGCGGAGGTTGCGGCATGAGCGGCACGATGCCGGGCGCGGCCGATGGCGCCCGCCCCACTGAACAGCTCCCCCCGGCCAGCGGCCCGCTGACCGGTGAGGAGGTGCCACCGCCTCCCCGTTCCAGTGTGTTCCTCAAGGAACTGCTGCGCGGCAGCGCGATGACGACGATCCTCGCGATCGTGCTGGCGATGGTGGTCGGCGGCGTGCTGATCGCGATCACGAACTCCGACGTGCAGGCAGCGGCCGGCTACTTCTTCGCGCAGCCGGGGGACACCTTCGCCGCGATCTGGAACGCCGTCTACAACGGTTACGAGGCACTCTTCCGCGGCGCGGTGTTCAACTTCCGTGGGGCGAGCTTCGAAGCGCAGATCCGTCCTCTGACCAACTCGCTCGGCTTCGCCGCTCCCTTGATCGCCGCCGGTCTCGGCGTCGCCCTGGCCTTCCGGGTGGGACTGTTCAACATCGGCGCGCGCGGCCAGATGCTGGTGGGCGCGATGTTCGCGGGCCTGTTCGCGTTCAACCTCGACCTGCCGATCTGGATCCACCTGCCCGTCACGCTGCTGGCCGGCATCGTCGGCGGCGCGCTCTGGGGCGGCCTGGTCGGGATCCTGAAGGCGAAGACGGGCGCCCACGAGGTGATCCTCACGATCATGCTTAACTACGTCGCGTTCTACCTCCTCATGTGGATGCTCCGCACGCCGGGGCTGCTGCAGATGGAAGGACAGAACCAGCCGCAGTCGCAGCCGACGCCGGTCACCGCGCAGTTCCCCGACCTCCTGGGGCCGCTCTTCCCGCAGCTGGACTGGGGCTTCGTGGTGGTCGTGGCCGCCACCCTCCTGGTGTGGTGGGTGATCGAGCGGTCGAGCCTCGGTCTTCGGATGCGTGCGGTGGGGGAGAACCCCCACGCGGCGCGCGCCGCGGGCATCAACGTCGAGCGGCTCTATGTCTACGCCATGCTCTTCGCCGGCGGGCTTGCGGGCCTCGCAGCGATGAACCAGATCCAGGGGAACGTGACCACCGGCTTCGGTGCGACGATCGACGCCGGCATCGGGTTCGACGCGATCACCGTCGCCCTCCTCGGCCGCAGCCGCGCCTGGGGCACCTTCGCGGCCGGCATCCTCTTCGGCGCGCTCAAAGCGGGATCCTTCTCGATGCAGGCCCAGGGCATCCCGGTGGACATCGTGCTGGTCGTCCAGTCGCTCATCGTGTTGTTCATCGCGGCGCCGCCGCTCTTGCGCGCCGTGTTCTTCCTCCCCAAGACGGACCTCGAGAAGGCGGCCAAGGCGCGAGCCAAGGCGGCCAAGAAGGCGGTGACGGCATGAGCGCCCCCGCTCTCGAAGCCGACGGGACCATCCAGCTCGACGTCGTGAAGGAGCGGCGCCTGAAGGTGCCCGCGGTGTTCGCGATCGTCACCGTGCTGCTGACGGTGCTGTTCGCGGTCGCCCCCCGTGGCGGCACCTCCATCTTCCGGCTGGGCGACCCGTCGTCGGCCATCGCCATCCCCGACGTCGAACTGCCCACCGGCCTGACGACGTGGCTGCTGGTGGCGGTGCTGGCGGCCCTCACTCTCTGGGCCGCGTGGATCGCGTGGTCGTATCGACCGGTTCCGCTGTGGATCGCGGCCGTCTTCGGCGTCGTGGGCGTCTTCGCCTTCCTCGTCTGGGCGGCGGCGGGCGGCCTCGTCCCGCTCCCGAGCCTGCTGTTCGGCGCGGTGTCGCTGTCGGTGCCGCTCGTCTTCGGCGCGCTCGGCGGTGTCATCGGTGAGCGGGTCGGCGTCGTCAACGTCGCGATCGAAGGGCAGCTGCTCCTCGGGGCGTTCTCTGCGGCGTTGCTGTCGAGCATCACCGGGAATCCCTTCATCGGGCTCCTGGGCGCCATGGTCGGCGGTGTGCTCGTGGCGTTCGTGCTGGCGGCCTTCGCGATCAAGTACCTGGTCGACCAGGTCATCGTCGGCGTTGTCCTGAACGTCCTGGTCACCGGCCTCACCGGGTTCCTCTACGGCGCTCTTCTCGTGCCGAACGAGGCCCAGCTCAACCGTCCCGAGCGGTTCGGACGCATCGAGATCCCGCTGCTCAGCGACATCCCCGTCATCGGGCCGGTGCTGTTCAACCAGACCTTCATCGTCTATCTGATGTTCGTGACGGTCGCCATCGTGGCGTGGGGGCTCTACCGCACGCGCTGGGGCCTTCGGCTCCGCGCCGTGGGCGAGCACCCGCAGGCAGCCGACACCGTGGGCATCAAGGTCGCCGCGACGCGGTTCTGGAACGTCTCGCTCGCCGGGGCCATCGCCGGCATCGGCGGCGCCTTCTTCACCCTCGTCTCGGTTCCGGAGTTCGGCAAGGACATGACCGCCGGCCTCGGCTTCATCGCTCTGGCCGCCGTGATCTTCGGTCGGTGGGATCCCATCCGGGCGACCCTGGCCGCACTGCTGTTCGGGTTCGCGACGAACCTCCAGAACCTGCTCACGATCCTGAAGACCCCGATCCCGAGCGAGTTCATGCTGATGCTGCCGTACATCGTGACGATCCTGGCGGTCGCCGGCTTCGCCGGACAGATCCGCGGACCCGCCGCCGCCGGCAAGCCGTACATCAAGGGATGACATGACCGACATCGATTGGGACCATCTGCGCGCCGTCGCGACCGAGGCGATGCAGCGCGCGTACGCGCCGTACTCGCGCTACCGGGTGGGGGCGGCCGCCCTCGTCAGCGACGGACGCGTCGTGTCCGGGTGCAACGTCGAGAACGCCTCCTACGGCGTCGGGCTCTGTGCCGAGTGCGCCCTCGTGGGAGACCTGCACATGTCCGGCGGCGGCCAGCTCGTCGCATTCGTGTGCGTCAACAACGACGGCGAGACCATCATGCCGTGCGGTCGATGCCGCCAGCTCCTGAACGAGTTCGCCTTGCCGGGCATGCTCTTGGAGACGGTGTCCGGCATCCGCACGATCGACGAAGTCCTGCCCGACGCGTTCGGGCCCCGAGATCTGGAGGCCGCCCGATGAGCAGCCCGACCACGCCCGACGTGGAGCCCTTCGACGCGGTCGACGTGATCCGCACCAAGCGTGACGGCGGTGCCGTCGCCGAGGATGCGCTGCGGTGGATGGTCGACGCCTACACGCGTGAGTACGTCGCCGACTCGCAGATGGCGGCCTTCGCGATGGCTGTGCTCCTGAACGGGATGACGAGGGACGAGATCCGCGTCATGACCGACGCGATGATCGCCTCGGGGGAGCGTATGAGCTTCGCGGGCCTGGGCAAGACCACCGTCGACAAGCACTCCACGGGAGGCGTCGGTGACAAGATCACCCTGCCGCTCGCCCCGCTCGTCGCCGCGTTCGGTGTGGCCGTTCCGCAGTTGTCGGGACGCGGGCTCGGGCACACCGGCGGCACGCTCGACAAGCTCGAGTCGATCCCGGGGTGGCGCGCCGCCCTGTCCAACGACGAGATGTTCGCCCAGCTGCGCGACGTGGGTGCGGTCATCTGCGCGGCCGGTTCCGGCCTCGCGCCGGCCGACAAGCGGCTCTACGCCCTTCGTGACGTCACCGGCACGGTCGAGGCGATCCCTCTCATCGCGTCGAGCATCATGTCCAAGAAGATCGCCGAGGGTACCGACTCGCTCGTCCTCGACGTCAAGTTCGGATCCGGCGCTTTCATGCGCGACGTCGACCGCGCGCGGGAGCTCGCGCGGACCATGGTGGCGTTGGGCACCGACTCCGGAGTGGCGACGACGGCGTTGCTCACCGACATGAACACGCCGCTGGGCCTGGCGATCGGCAACGCCAACGAGGTCCGGGAGTCGGTGGAGGTCCTCGCCGGCGGGGGACCCGCCGATGTCGTGGAGCTGACGGTGGCGCTCGCGCGCGAGATGCTCGCGCTCGCCGGCCAGCCGGACGCCGACGTCGAGGCAGCGCTGACCGACGGCCGGGCCATGGACGCGTGGCGCCGGATGATCCGCGCCCAAGACGGCGACCCGGACGCCCCGCTTCCCGCCCCTCGGGAGACCCACACCGTCGTCGCCGATCGTGAGGGCGTCGTCACGGCGCTCGAGGCGCTTCCCTTCGGCGTCGCCGCGTGGCGCTTGGGCGCCGGACGTGCCCGCGCGCAGGACCCCGTCATCCACGCCGCCGGTATCGATCTCCACGTCAAGCCCGGCGATCGGGTCGCTCCCGGACAGCCCGTCTTTACCCTCCTCGCCGACGACGAGCACCGCTTCGCCCGCGCTCTCGACGCCCTCGACGGCGCGTGGACGATCGGTGACGAGGCCCCCGCCCGTTCGCCGCTCGTCCGGGAGCGCATCACCGCCTGAGCGGGCGGCACCCCCACCTCCATTCCTCACACCCCGGGAGAATCATGGCCATCGATCAGCACGGCGACGCGAAGCTGCAGGGCGTCTCGATCCGCTCCCTGCCGAAGGTGTCGCTGCACGACCACCTCGACGGTGCTCTGCGCCCGCAGACCATCATCGAGCTCGCCGACGAGATCGGGCTCGAGGTTCCCCGGACCGACGCCGACGCCCTCGCCGACTGGTTCGAGGGGCAGAGCGATTCCGGCTCGCTCGTGGAGTACCTGAAGACGTTCGACCTCACCACCGCTGTCATGCAGACGCGGGAGGGGCTGCGCCGCGTGGCCAAGGAGTTCGTGGAGGATCTGGCCGCCGATGGCGTCATCTACGGCGAAGTCCGCTGGGCTCCGGAGCAGCATCTCGCCGCCGGCCTGACGCTCGAGGAGGCCGTCGAGGCCGTGCAGGAGGGAATCGAGGAGGGCGAGGACACGGTCGAGGCCCGCGGCGACGACATCCGCGTCGGGCAGCTCATCACCGCGATGCGCCACACCGATCGGGCACGGGAGATCGCCGAGCTCGCCGTCGCCTTCCGGGGACGCGGCGCCGTCGGCTTCGACATCGCGGGTCCCGAGGACGGCTTCCCGCCCTCCCGCCACCGGGAGGCGTTCGACTATCTCGCCGAGCAGTTCTTCCCCGTGACGGTTCACGCGGGGGAGGCGGCGGGGCTCGACTCCATCCGCTCCGCGCTCATCGACGGCCGCGCCCTGCGCCTCGGCCACGGCGTCCGGATCGCGGAAGACCTCGAGGTGGTGTCGCAGAAGGGGGAAGAGACCTTCGTCACCTTCGGAGACCTCGCCCACTGGGTGCGCGACCGCGAGATCCCGCTCGAGCTCTCGCCGTCGTCCAACCTCCAGACCGGGGCGATCGCCAGCTGGGGCACCACGATGGAGGACCACCCGTTCGACCTCCTCTACCAGCTCGGATTCTCGGTCACGGTCAACGTCGACAACCGCACGATGAGCCGCACGTCTCTGACCCGCGAGCTGGCGCTTCTCGCCGAGACCTTCGACTACTCGCTCGACGACCTCGAGGCGTTCCAGCTGAACGCGGCCGCCGGGGCGTTCCTGTCGGTCGAGGAGCGCGAGGAGCTCATCGAACTGATCGGTGAGGGCTTCGACCGCTGACCTCCGCTGTCGTCGTCTGCATCCCGGGTCCCGGTGCAGGACTCCGGAATCTCTCGGTGGAGCCGCTTCCCGGGGGTGCTTTCGGCCGGCTGGTCCGGCGAGTTCCGGAGTGTTGCGCACGCGACGCCAGAGCACCGCGGAGAATATCACGAACCCATTCCGGCCGAAAGAGGACGTCCTCGGCGAGCAGTCGGATCGTCGTGTACCCCTGCGCGATCGCCAACGCGTCGCGCCGGCGATCGCGCTTGTGCTCCTCCCAGGAACGATGGTGGGCGGCGCCGTCACACTCGACGATGAGCCAGCCGTCCACGAGCAGATCGACGAACCCGACGTCCTGGAGCGGGACCTGCAGTTCGGCGTCGTACCCGAGCTGGCGCAACATCAGCCGCACGAGCGTCTCAATGCCTGACTCCGCTCGGGGATCCAGCAGGGCACGGAGCGGGCGGTAGCGAGACGGGAGCCGGGCGAAGACGTCCGCCACGCCGCGCTCGTCCACCAGCCCCAAATGCCACGCGCTGTCGAGGGTCGCGATAGCCGCTCGGGGGGATTGGCACCGCACCGCCTGCGCGAGCGCCTCGATCACGGATGTCGTGGTGACATCCTCAGCCACCGTCGTGGGCCGCCAGTGTCGCACCATGCGGGTCGGGGGTGCAGGCACCCGGCTGGCATCGCGATCCAGCTGGATGTGGAGCCGCCGGTCGTCGAGCACGAAGACAGTCAGATGCGACATCAAGGAGAGGCAATCCAGCCTCCCGCCGCTGTGGACCGCATTGACGAGATCAGGGTGCGTGTCCGCCGGCAGGTAGTGGTCGTTGCGTGGACGCAGCAGGGAACCGGATCGAACGGCGAGAGTGATCTGTCGCCCGGTGAGGCCCAGGCGGCGAAGCTCCTGCCGGTGCATCACCCGCGGTGGAATGTCAGACGGAAGGGTCGGGCGGGGCGGCCTGGGGCGATTCATCCGTGGACGATGCCGCCTGCAGGCGGCGCGCCCGTGCCGGTCCGGGCGACGTGGGGACAGCCCAAGCTATTCCGAGGCTGGGGAGAGGGCGCTGTCGTTGGCCTCTCACGCGCCATCTTCCGCCGCTCACGTTCGGCGCTCCGGAAATCCGCTCGCCCGATGGGCCGATCTGGGCGGGAGACCTCGTCGAACCGGCTGTTGTTCCGGAGTCCCGAACGACCCAGGAGTGAGCCACCCCCGTGGGGGAGTGAGGCGCGGCTACGGGCGGTCAGTAGGAGGTTGGGCGAGGTAGACGGTTCAGGGCTCCGGAGTCTTACGGCCGAACTGGGGGTGGAAGGTGGAATCTGGCGGATCGAGTGGCGGGTTTCCGGAGTCCTGAACGGGCGGGACGCGGGACCCCGAAAGGGCGGGGCGGGGGCGAGTGGGGTGGCGGTATCGACCGCTTCACGGGTTAGCGGGCGAGCCCGGGGTGGGCCCGGCGGGGTTGATCACCGTTCCTCCCGGACGTCAGCGACCGCGTCATCGCACGCACCGTGGTGCGATAGGCGTCCTTGTTGACGTAGTACGACATCCGTTCCAGCGCCAGATAGCGGTATCCACCGGTGAGGTCGGGCCACGGGACGCTGACCGTCCGACGGAACAGCGACGCCCGATCGGGAGCGTCGACCTGCGCGCGCAGGTAGGCGGCGACGAGCTCCGCCTGTTCGAAGCGCCCCTGCCAGCCGAGCCCGGACGCCTCGACCATGCCCATCACGTACAGCCCGTTGAACGACGGCGGGAAGATGTGGAGGAACAGGTGGGGCGCGCTCCCCGTCCAGTGCAGATCGGCGCGGTCGACGAACGGGTAGTCGAGACGGTATCCGGTCGCCAGCAGCACGGTGTCGTACTCGCCCGAGGAGCCGTCGCGGAAGTGGACGGTCGTGCCGTCGAACCGCGCGACGTCGGCGCGGATGCGGAGGTCGCCCTGGCCCAGATGATTCAGAACGAGGGTGTTGACGATGGGGTGCGATTCGTAGATGCGGTAGTCCGGCCGGGGGAACCCGAATCTCACCGGATCCCCGGTGAAGGCCCGGAGCACGCGTGTATCGATGAACTGCTTGAGTCGAGCGGGCAGCGGTCGGCCCTGATTCAGGGTGTCCGCCGGGCGGCCGAAGAGGTAGCGCGGGACGAAGTAGTAGCCGCGGCGCACGCTCATCTCCACCGAGGCCGCGTGATGGACGGCGTCGACCGCGATGTCGCAGCCGGAGTTCCCGGCGCCGACGATGAGCACCCGGCGGCCGGCGAGCTGGCTCCCTCTCTTGTACGCGCTCGTGTGCAGGAGCTCACCCGAGAACCGGCCCGGAAACTCCGGGAGGTGCGGCTCCGCCAGCGTGCCGTTGGCGATGATCACGCCGTCATAGGAGGTCGTCGTCGGCCCCTCGGGGGAGTCGGCGGTCACGTCCCAGGCGCCGGTAGGAGTACGCATGACGGCGGTCACTCTGCTGCGGAACCGAAACCGCTCATCGAGGCCGAACGCGGCGCTGTAGGCGCGGAAGTAGCGCACGAGCTCCCGATGGCCCGGATAATCCACGGTGCTCTCCATCGGGAACTCCGTGAACTCCGTGGTCGTCCGCGAGGAGATGAGATGGGCCGACTCATACATCGTCGAGCGGGGGTTGTCGATGTCCCACAACCCGCCGACACCCGAGGACGCTTCATAACCGTCGAAATCGAGACCTTCGCGGTGGAGTGCCCGGGCGGCGGCCAGCCCCGACGGCCCGGCGCCGATGATGGCGTAGCGACGCTGAGGCATGGTCCGGTCACTCCTTTGTGGCGGATGAGGCGATGTGACGTGATGCTATCGGGTGGCCGTGGGAGGACTGGCTATCCCCGTGACGCGATGAACTCTCCGACAGACGACGTGATCTCCGCCACTGTCTGCTCGCGCGACAGCGTCGCGACTCCGTCGCCGTCCTGGCGACCGTACGCGCCGAAGGAGGCGTGACTCGCACCGTCGATCTGGATCATGGTCGCATCCGGAGGAAGGAGGTGGCGGGCGTCGTCGATCTTCTGCGGCGTCGACAGCCCGTCCTCGCTTCCCGACAGGCTCAGCACGGGGAGGCCGGTGTCCGAGATGTCCGTGGCGCAGTAGGAGGCGAAGAGCACGAGCGCCTCGGCATCGGCGGCGAGGCTGCATGCTCGCACGCCGCCCAGGGAGTGGCCGCCGACCGCCCACGTCTGCACCTCGGGGGCGAGGCCCGTGAAGGTGCTGAGCGGGCGCGGGTCGAAGAAGGCGAGGTTGAGCCAGGGGCGGGTGATCACGACGGTCAGGCCGTCGTCGGCGACGAGTCCGCTGAGGGTGCTCGCATAGGCCCAGGGGTCGACTTTCGCGCCCGGGATGAACACGAGCCCCTTCGCCGCGTCGGCGTCGGGATGTGTCGGCGACATGACGATGGCGGTGCCGTCATCAGTGAGGCGGATGGCCGGGTCGGCGCGGACGGCGGCCAGCGGCTCGGCTTCAGCCGCGTACACCCCCACCTGGCTCCACACGACGATCCCCGTCGCGGCGAGCAGAAGCACGCCGACCAGTCCGCCGCCGATCCACCACAGCAGTCGTCGCCGTCGCCGCTTCGCCGCGGTCACTCCCGCTCAGCCTGGCGCGCGGCGACGACCTCGCTCACGCGGGCGAAGAGGGGGTGGTCCTGCGTGAGCCCGGTGACAGACGAGGTGAACTCGTCGGCGGTCTCGGCACGCAATCTCTGCTGGAGCTCCACCGATTGCTCGTCGTCCGTGTCGTCGAAGCGCAGCGCGGCGCCGATCGCTGCCAGAAGCGCGTCCACGGCGAGTCCGCGCTCGGCTGCTTCGGCCGCCGGACCGACGAAACGTTCGTGGCGGGAGAGCTTGCGCAGCGGCTGACGCCCGACGCGGCCGACGGTGTCGGGGAGAGCCGGATTGGCGAATCGGCGCAGGATCGTGGCGCGGTACTCGGCGAGCTCGCCGGCATCCAGTCCGTGCTTGGCCACCAGCAGCGCCGAGGTCTCTTCGAGGGTGGCTGCCACCTTGCCGGCGATCGCGGGGTCGGCCAGGACGTCGGAGATCTTGTCGATGCCCGCTTCCGCGCCGAAGTACGCGGTGGTGGCGTGGCCCGTGTTGACGGTGAAGAGCTTGCGCTCGATGTAGGGGGCCAGATCGTCGACGAAGTGCGCGCCGGGAATGTGCGGCGGCGCCTCGCCGAAGGGCGGCAGCTCGATGGCCCACTCGTAGAACGGCTCCACGGTGACATCGACACCGGCTCCGGCGGGCTGTGCCGGGACGATGCGGTCGACGGCGGTGTTGGCGAACACGGCGCGGCCTTCGAGGGCGTCCCACGCCTCGCCCGCCTGAGCCTTGATCTCGTCACGGAGCAGATCGGTCGCATTGATCGCGTTCTCGCACGCCATGATCTGCAGCGGGGGAGCGGACGGGTCGCGCAGCGCGAGCCCGGCCACGATGGGCGGGGCCACGAACTTCAGGATCGTCGGGCCGACCGCGGTGGTCACCACGTTCGCGCGGGAGATCTCGTCGACGAGCTCATCCTGCTGGGTCGCGCTGTTGAGGGCGCGGAAACCGGTGACCACCTTGTCGGTGCCGCCGTCACCCACCTCGTGGACCGTGTACGAGGACGCGGCGTTGATCGCATCGACGAGCGGAGCGGCGACGTCGGAGAACACGAGGTCGTAGCCGCCCTCGTGGAGGAGTAGTCCGACGAAGCCTCGGCCGATGTTGCCGGCGCCGAAATGGACGGCTTTCATGACTCGTTGACCGCTGCGAGCAGGGTGAACAGCTCTTCCGGGGTCTGCGCCGCCTTCAGCCGCTCGACTTCGTCCTCGTCGGAGAACAGGAGGGCGATCTGCGACAGGATCTCGAGGTGTTCGTCACCCTTGCCGGCGATGCCCACGACGAAGCTGACGGGGTTGCCGTCCCAGTCCACGCCGCCGTCGTAGCGGACGAAGGAGAGAGCCGAATCAAGGATCGCGTCTTTGGTCTCGTTCGTGCCGTGGGGGATGGCCAGCTCATTGCCCATGTAGGTCGAGACCGTCGTCTCGCGCTGCTGCATCGCATCGAAGTACGCCCCCGTCACGGCGCCCGCCGCCTCCAGGATGTCGGCTGCTTCCCGCATCGCCTGCTCCCGAGTAGCCGATCCTGCGTGGATGCGGACCTGTCCGACGTTCAAGACTTCACGTGCCATGACTGTTCTCTTTCTTCCTTCTGATCGGATGCCTCGGGCTGCGAGGCCGGGTGCATCTCGCGACCCGACCCCGCAGCGGTCTTCCGAGGCTACGCGTCGTGCTGATCGACCACGAGCTTGACGACCTCGTCGTACTTCGGCGAGTTCATGAAGTTGTCGACCGACACGTGGATGGCGTTCGGGTTGACTCCGCGTGCCCGGTCCGTCAGCTGCTGCTGAGTGATCACCAGGTCCTCGGAGCCGTCGAGGTTGGCGACCGCCTTGTTGGTGACGGTCACCCCTTCCACGCCCGCCTTCTTGATCTTGTTGCGCAGGACGCTCGCGCCCATCGCGGACGAGCCCATGCCCGCGTCGCAGGCGAAGACGATGTTGCTGATCGTCTTGTCGGCAGTCACGGTGCCGGTGGCCGCGCCGGCAGCCGCCGCGCCCGAGCCGCGCAGCGCGTCCATGGCGGACGAGGACTTGCCCTTGTTCGCCTCGGTCTGGTCGATGGCTGCAGAGAACGAGTCCGTTGCGGCGGCGAGATCCCGCTTGCGCGAAGAGCGCAGGATGACGGCCGTGATCAGGAAGGTCACCGCT
This sequence comes from Microbacterium sp. TNHR37B, assembly GCF_001620065.1. Taxonomy (GTDB): domain Bacteria; phylum Actinomycetota; class Actinomycetes; order Actinomycetales; family Microbacteriaceae; genus Microbacterium. Next base: position 206,879 of record NZ_LQGV01000003.1, on the reverse strand, counting down.
GCGGCGAGGACGACAGAGAGGTAGACGACCAGCAGGTTTCCGACACCACCAGCCTCGGGAGTCAACGCCGCCGCAGTGACGGCGATGATGCTTCCGGGCGCCGCGGGGAACGCGAGACCACCGCCAAAGATCATGTTTGTCGTGACACCGGTTGCGCCACCCGCAATGAGCGCAAGGATCGTCATCGGCTTGCTGAGTGCATACGGGAAGTAGATCTCATGGATGCCGCCGAAGAACTGGATCACGATCGCGCCCGGCGCCGAGGCCTTGGCGGCCCCGATGCCAAAGAACGTGAAGGCCAAGAGGAGCCCGAGTCCTGGGCCCGGGTTGGCCTCGATGAGGAACAGGATCGACTTCCCCGTCTCCGCCGCCTGCTGGATCCCGAGCGGAGTGAACACGCCGTGGTTAATGGCGTTGTTGAGGAACAGCACCTTCGCGGGCTCGACGATGATCGAGAGAACCGGCAGAAGACTCGCCGAGACGAGCCCGCCGACGATCGTCCCCAGGAAACCGCTGATGCCGAGCATCACGGGGCCGAAGGCGAAGAACCCGAAGATGGCGAGAAGCATGCCCAGGATGCCCGCGGAGAAGTTGTTGACCAGCATCTCGAAGCCGGGCTTGATCTTCCCGTCCCACAGCTTGTCCATCTGCTTGGTGGCCCACGCTGCCAGCGGGCCCATAATCATGGCGCCGAGGAACATCGGGATGTCGGTTCCCACGATCACACCCATCGTCGCGATGGATGCCACGACGCCACCTCGCTCGCCGTAGACCATGCGCCCACCGGTGTTGGCGATCAGAAGAGGCAGGAGATAGGTCACCATCGGGCCGACCAGGCCGACGAATGTGGTGAAGGTGACGCCGTCTTCGGTCTGAGCGAGAGCGGTTCTCGCGCCCTCCCAGCCGATGGTTGCCGCATCCCCAAAACCACCGAGCAGGTTGGAGACGGGGAACCAGCCGCCCAGCCAGCCGGCCGAGATGAAGAGCATCGTGATGAAGCCCCACGCGATGAATGCCGCGATGTTCGGCATGATCATGCCGGACAGGAACGTGCCGAAGCGCTGGACTCCGACTCGTGCCCGATTGACCCCCGTGGTGGGGGAGGACGCCGTTGTCATGTGTTGATATCTCCTTGGGTAGCCCCGCCGGTCAGGCGGGGGAGCCAGACGCGGCCTGCGCCGCGGCTCGGGCGGACGCCGCGTCGGACGCGGCGAGTGCTGCGGCGGCGATGCGCTCGGCATCGTCGCGGGTGTACTGCAAGAGGGTGGCGCGCACGTCGGCGAGCGCCGTGGGGGCCATCGACAACGTGGTGGCTCCGAGGCCGACGAGGACGACGGCCAGCATCGGATCGGCGGCGGCCTCGCCGCAGATGCCGACGGGCTTGCCGTGGGCCTTGCCGCCTTCGCCGGTCAGCTTGATGAGCTGTAGGACGGCGGGGTGCCACGGGTCCTGGAAGCTCGAGACGGAGCCGAGCAGACGGTCGGCGGCCAGGGTGTACTGGGTGAGGTCGTTCGTGCCGATCGAGGCGAAGTCGGCGATGTCGAGGACCTTGTCGGCCAGGAGCGCCGAGGAGGGCACCTCGACCATCACGCCGGCGGTCTTGATGCCGTACTCCTTGGCGAGGGTGACGAAGTACTCCGTCTCCTCCACGGTGGACACCATCGGCGCCATGACCCAGAGGTCGGCGTCGGTGGCGGCGTCGGCCTGGGCCAGAGCGGTCAGCTGCTCCCGCAGGATGTCCTCGCTCGCGCGGAGGGCACGCAGGCCCCGGAGACCGAGCGCAGGGTTCTCCTCGTGCGCGTCGTTGAGGAACGCGAGCGGCTTGTCGGCACCGGCGTCCAGCGCACGGACGACGACCTTCTTGCCGGGGAAGGCCTGGAGGAGCTCGGTGTAGGCCTTGGTTTGCTCCTCGACCGTGGGCGCCTGGGATGAGGAGAGGAAGAGGAACTCGGTGCGGAACAGGCCCACGCCCTCCGCGCCCAGCTCGACCGCTTCAGCGGCTCCGCCGGGCTTTCCGAGGTTCGCCAGGAGCGGCACCGCCGTCCCGTCCTTCAGGGCGCCCGGAGTGAGGGGGGCGGTCGCGGCGGCGGCGCGGGCGTCGGCGCGGTGCTGCGCCTGAGCGAGCTCGGCTTCCGAGGGGCTGCTCGTCACGACGCCCTTGGCCGCATCGACGATGACGGTCTCGCCGTCGGTGAGGTCCTTCGCCGCGGCGGCTCCGACCACGGCGACGATCGACTTCTCCCGCGCGAGGATCGCGGTGTGCGAGGTGGGACCGCCATCGGTGGTGACGAGGGCGAGCACCTTGTCGAGGTCGAGGAGGGCGGTGTCGGCGGGAGCGAGGTCCTTCGCAACGAGGACGAACGGGTGGCCGGGGTCGGGGATGCCGGGGGCAGGAAGGCCCCGCAAACGGGCGATGACGCGCTGGGCGACGTCGTCGAGGTCGGCCGCGCGCTCGCCGAGATAGCCGCCCATCGCCGAGAGCATGTCGCGGAAGGTGGCGAACGCGTCGTAGACGGCGTACTCGCCGGTCTTGCCGGCGGTCACCCGCGTGGAGACCTCCTGATCGAGCGTGGGATCCTCGGCCATCATGGCCTGCGCTTCGAGCACCTCACGGGCGAGGCCTCCCGCCTGCGAGCCCCGTTCCTCGAGCTCGCGGGCGACGGCGGCCACGGCTTCGCGAACCCGGGCGAGCTCCTCCTCGGGAGTGCGCTGGCTGGGGACGTCCTCGGGGGCGGGAAGCGGCTCCGCCATCCGGGCGACAGGTCCCTGGGCAACGCCCAGACCGATGCCGACTCCGCGCAGTTCGCTCATGTCGTGGATCTCCTTGTGGTGCTCAATGGGGGGTGGAACGTCGGCGAGGAGTTACTCGTCGTGGTCGGTGGTGAGAAGCTCGGCGAGTGCGTCGAGGACGCTCTCCGCGTTCGCTCCGTCGGTGGTCAGGGTCACGTAGTCGCCCTTCTCGGCGCCGAGGGAGATGACGCCCAGGATGCTGGCGGCGTTGACGGGAGCGCCGGAGCCCTTCGAGATGGTCACCTCGGCGCCGGAATCCTTCGCGGCCTGCGCGAACAGCTTCGCGGGACGCGCGTGAAGGCCGTTGGACGATCCGATCCGGACGGTGCGGGACACGGCGGTCATGCGGATTCCTCTCTGTAGGGCGGCGTCAGGGTCTCATCGACGAGCGCGAGGGTTCGGGTCCCGTCGAGGTCGGCGAAGATGTCGGGCGGCAGCAGCACGACGCGCGTTCCTCGCGGACCGGCGTCGTGACGGATGCTTTCGAGGGCATGCTGCAGATGGGGTCCGACGAGCACGAGGTCTGCCCGTTCCAGGTCGGTCGGCAACGACTGCTCGGTGCCGGCGACTGCGCTGAGCTCCCGGCCCCGGGTCTGGGCCGCGCGCCGCAAGCGCTGGGCGACGAAAGTGCTCGACGCTCCCGCGCCGCATACCACCAGGATCCTCATCGATCCGCCTCCTTCCCGCCCATTCTTGTGAAACCACTGAGAGCCGACAACCACTCCTGTTTCCGCGGGGGCGGAAACCGCCGGAGCCCGGCGGAGAGACCCATGGTTGACTGGACGGGTGAGCAGAGCCCGGCAGGATCGCGTCATCGCCATGCTCGCGCGCGGCAGCGACTGGATGACCGCCGCGGAGCTCGCCGACGCGATCGGGGTGACCCCGCGCAGCATCCGGTCGTATGTCAACGCGATCAACGGTCGGGTTCCCGGCGGGTCAGCTGTGGAGTCGGGTCCTCAGGGGTATCGCGCCGGTGCCGACCTCGTGGCGGCGCAGCGCGCGGGAGGCGTGGAGTCGGGCACCCCGAGAGATCGGCTCCACCGCTTGGTGCGGGCGCTCCTCTTCTCCCCCGACGGCATCGACGTCTTCGAGACCGCGGACCATTTCCACGTGAGTCCCGCCACGCTCGACGCGGATCTGGCGCGGGTGAGAGCTCTTCTCGGCGAGACCGACCTCGTGCTCGAGCGCACGGCATCACGTGCCCGGCTGCGGGGCACCGAGATGTCCCAGCGGAGGCTCCTCAGCCGGCTCGTCCACGAGGAGACCGACGACGGCGCCTTCGACGTCGACGCTCTCCGCCGTGCGCTCGGCGAGGAATCCATCGGAGCGGCGGCATTCGGGCCGTTCAAGGCGGAACTGGTCGCCGAGCTCACCGACCTCGGCTACTTCGTCAACGAGTTCGGGATCGGCGACGTGATGATGCACATCGCCATCGCCGCCGCCCGAGTGTCGCGAGATCGCGGCCTCGAGGAGGCGGGGGCGCCGCCGTCGGGGGAGTCCGCCGAACGTATCGCCGCGGCGCTCGACCGCCTGAGTGCCCGCCACCTCCGGGTGCGTTTCGGCTCGGGCGACCTGCTCCACCTCACCGCGTTGGTGGAGAGCCGTGTCGTCGCCCCGGGGGCTGCGGAGCCGGCCGCGGTCATCCGGCAGCGACTCGACCCGGAGGTGGAAGCCGCCGTCCGCGACGTCGTTGCGCGCGCCGCGGCGGAGTTCCAGGTCGACATCGATCACGACGACTTCGTCTTGCGGCTCGCCCTCCACGTGCAGAACCTGCGGATGCGGGCGCGGGAGCAGGCCTGGTCGCGCAATCCGCTCACGAAGTCGCTGAAGACGAGCTATCCGATGATCTTCGAGATCGCCGTCTACATCTCCGACGGCCTGCGAGGCCTCCTCGGGATCGCGCTCCTCGACGACGAGATCGCCTACATCGCGATGCACGTCGGGGGCCGGCTGGAGAGAAGCCGACGGGCGGGAGCCGTCCTGACGGCGACGATCGTGTGCCCCGGATACTACGAACTGCACGAGCTCTTGCGTTCGAGCATCGCGCAGTCGCTCGGGCAAGCCGTCACCGTCGTGGGAGTGGAGACCCGCGTCGACCCGGACTGGTCCTCCATCGATACCGACCTCGTGCTCACCACGATCGACCCGCCCAGCGTGGCCGATCGGTTCGTGCGGATCCAGCCGTTCCTCACCGAGGCCGACGTGGAGCGCGTGCAGGCGGCGGCCAGCCGGGTCCGCCGCGCGCGCCGGCTCGCGCGCCTGCGTACGGAGCTGGAGCGCTACTTCCATCCCGACGCCTTTGTCTACGGGCTCGACCCCCAGCAGGACGAGGAAGCGGTGATCTCGCGGCTCGGCGCGCTCCTGGTGCGTTCCGGCGTCATCGACGACGACTACGTGCAGCGCACCCTCGAGCGCGAACGGCTGTCCTCCACCGCGTTCTCCGACGCCCTCGCGGTGCCGCACGCGCTCGGTATGACCGCCACGCGGACGGCCATCGCGATCGGCATCGGTGAACAGTCGATCCCCTGGGGCGACGGGCGTGTACAGGTGGTGGCCATGGTGGCCTTCAGCGAGTCGGATCGCGCCGCGTTCCAGACCGTCTTCGAGCAGCTCGTCGAGGTGTTCAGCGAGCGCGAGAGCGTGCAGCGCATCGTTCGCCGGGGAACGACCTTCCCCGCCTTCCTCGACGAACTGGTCGCCGTCGTCGACGGCTGAGCTGTCCGACCGGTCAGGACAGGCGCGCGCTCAGGCCCCGCCGTACCGTGGGCCACTCGTGCGGGAGGATCGAGTAGACGACGGTGTCGCGGAGGGTGCCGTCGGGCCCGAAGCGGTGGTTGCGCAGCACCCCGTCCTGCTTGGCCCCCAACCGCTCGATGGCCGCCCGCGACTGCCGGTTGTGCCAGTGCGTGCGAAACTCCACGGCGATCACGTCGCACGCCTCGAACGCGTGCGTGAGCAGGAGCAGCTTGGCGGCGGTGTTGACCGCCGTCCGCTGCACGCTCGGCGACAGCCACGTGTACCCGATCTCCACCCGTCGGTTGTCCGCGTCGATGTTGCAGAACGTCGTCATGCCGCGCGCACGCCCGTCCACCACGACCGCCCACGGGTTCATCCTGCCGGCATCCCTCTCGGCGATCCGATGGGCGATCTCGTCCTCGATGGAGGCGGGCACCGAGGTGTACCAGGCGTACTCCAGCCCGTCGCGCGCGTGCCGGAGATCGGCGGCGTGCGACGGGTCCAGAGGCTCCAGGCGGACGTGCGGGTCGTCGAGGACGACCGGGTCGGTCAGCAGCATGACACGAGCCTAGGCGAGCGCTGCGTCACGCCTGCGCAGCGGCGAGGAGGTCGCGCGCCCCGGATTCGACCGCGGCCAGCCGCGACGCGGCCTGCGCCGCCGACTCTCCGCGGACGTCGAGATACACCTTGACCTTCGGCTCGGTCCCGCTCGGGCGCACGATCACGCGTGAGCCGTCGGTCAGCCAGAAGCGCAGCACGTCGCCACGCGGAAGGTCGCCCACACCCGCCAGCAGGTCGTCCACGCGTTCCACCGCCGTCCCGCCGATGGAGGCGGGCGGTGCGGAGCGCAGCGCCGCCATGACGCGCGGGATGACGGAGAGATCCTCGACCCTGACCGAGACCTGACCCGACTCGAAGAACCCGAACGTCTCGTCGAACTGACGGAGGAGGTCTCCGAGGCTCCGTCCCTCCTCCCGCGCTTCCGAGACGAGACCGAGGAGGGCGATCGCGGCGGAGATGCCGTCCTTGTCCCGCACGGTGCCCGGGTTGACGAGATATCCGAGGGCCTCCTCGAAGCCGTACACGATGCCGGGGGCGCGGGAGATCCACTTGAAGCCGGTGAGCGTGGAGTGGAAGTCCAGCCCGTAGTGCTCGGCCACGGTCTGCAGCCCCGGGGAGGACACCAGCGAGCACGCCAGAGCACCCGAGGTCGCGGTGCGGGCGGCGCGCCAGCCGAGGAGGAGACCCACCTGATTGCCGGTGAGCCGCCGCCAGCCCTCCGGCGCCTCGGCGTCGGGGATCGCCACGGCGAGCCGGTCGGCGTCGGGGTCGTTGGCAAGGATCAGCTCCGCCTGCGCGTCCCGCGCGGTCGCGAAGGCGAGATCCATCGCGCCGGGCTCTTCCGGGTTGGGGAAGGCGACGGTGGGGAAGGTGCCGTCGGGGGCGATCTGCTCGGCCACGACGGTCGGCAGCGGATAGCCGGCGGCCGTGAGGATGCGCTCGAGCGTCTCGTACCCGACGCCGTGCATCGCCGTGTACACCCAGTTCAGTCCCGCCGCCCCGGCCGGGGCGGGAGCAACCGTGGCCGTGGCCGCCACGTAGGCGTCCACGACCTCCTCCTCGGCGGTCTCGAAGGCCCCCCGCGGGAGCGCGCCGATGTCACCCGCATCCGACACTGCGAGGATGTGGGCCGCGATCTCGGCGTCGGCCGGCGCGACGATCTGAGAGCCGTCGTCGGCGCCTCCCAGATACACCTTGTAGCCGTTGTCGTCGGGCGGGTTGTGCGAGGCGGTGACCATCACCCCGGCCGCGGCGCCGAGGTGGCGCACGGCGAAGGCGAGGACGGGCGTCGGAAGGAGCCGGGGAAGGAGGATCGCGCGGAGGCCGGCTCCGGCGAAGATCTCGGCACTGTCGCGCGCGAACACGTCGGAGTTACGTCGTCCGTCGTAGCCGACGATGACCGTGGGCGTGGCGCCGTCCGCCTCTTCGAGCAGATAAGCCGCCAGTCCCGCCGCCGCTTGCGCGACGAGAACCCGGTTCATGCGGGTGGGTCCCGCGCCGAGGCGCCCGCGCAGGCCGGCGGTCCCGAACTCGAGACGGCCGGAGAAGCGGTCCTCCAGGTCAGCCGCGGCAGCGGGATCGCCCGCCTCGGCAGCGTCGATCAGGGCGTCGAGCTCTGCGCGGGTGACGTCGTCGGGGTCCTGATCGCGCCACGCGCGGGCGGCGTCGACGCTCATCACAGCTCGCCGATCACGCGGGCCAGGAGAGCGGAGATCACCGGCTCGGCCTGCTGGCCCGCCTCGATCACCTCCTGGTGACTCAGTGGCGTCGTCTGGATCCCTGCGGCCATGTTGGTGATGAGCGAGAAGCCCAGGACCTCCATGCCCGCCTGGCGGGCGGCGATCGCCTCCAGCGCCGTCGACATTCCCACGATGTGGCCGCCGATCGTCTTCGCCATGCGCACTTCGGCGGGCGTCTCGTACTGCGGACCACGGAACTGGCAGTACACGCCTTCATCGAGCGAGGGATCCACCCGGCGTGCCAGGTCGCGCAGGCGCGTCGAGTACAGGTCGGTGAGGTCGATGAAGGTCGCGCCTTCCAGCGGCGAATCACCGGTGAGGTTGATGTGGTCGCTGATCAGCACCGGCTGTCCGGGCGACCACGTGCTCTTGATCCCTCCGGCGCCGTTGGTGAGGACCATCGTGCGGGCTCCGGTCGCGGCGGCGGTCCGCACGCTGTGCACCACTCTGCGCACGCCGTGGCCTTCGTAGTAGTGCGTGCGTGCGCCGATCACGAGAACGCGCGTGCCCTTCGGGGTGAGGATGCTACGCAGCGAGCCCACGTGCCCGGCGAGAGCGGGCTTGCTGAACCCGGTGACCTCCGTGGCGGCGATCGTGGCCGTCGTCTCGCCGATGAGGTCGGCAGCCTTCCCCCAACCGCTGCCGAGGGTGAGGGCGATGTCGTGGTGCTCGACGCCGGTGAGGCGGGCGATGTCGCGGGCAGCGCGCGCGGCGACCTCGAACGGATCGGTGGCGGCGTCGTCGAGCGGGTGGTGGATCGTTTCGGACATGCCTCCACTCTAGGAACCCGCGGCATGCCGTGCCAGGAGCGGCGCGGCGTGCTCGCGCGGCGGCGTGGCGCGCGACGGTCGCTTTCAGTTGCGACAATGGATGTCATGTCCTTGAGCTTCGAGCGCACCCAGTCCGTCGCCGTCCTCGGTGGGGGGCCCGGAGGCTACGAGGCGGCGCTGGCCGCTGCGCAGCTGGGCGCGCAGGTCACCCTCGTCGAGCGTGCGGGCGTGGGCGGAAGTGCGGTCATCACCGACGTCGTCCCGTCCAAGAGCCTCATCGCCACCGCCGATGCCGCCGTCGCGATCTCCGAGGCCTCCGACCTCGGGGTGCAGCTGTTCGCCAAGTCCGACACCGGCCGGCCCTTGAAGCCGGAGATCGCGATCAATCTCGCCGCCGTCAACAAGCGGCTCCTCTCGCTCGCTCGCCAGCAGTCCGACGACATGCGCGCCCACCTCGTCGAGGCGGGGGTGCGCATCATCTCCGGACATGGCCGGCTCGACGGCTCTCACGCCCTCGTGGCCTCGACCGGGCCCGGCGGCACCGACTTCGACCGGATCGAAGCCGACACGCTCGTCGTGTCGGTGGGGGCATCGCCGCGGGAGCTGCCCAGCGCCCAGCCCGACGGGGAGCGAATCCTCACGTGGACGCAGCTCTATGACATGAAGTCTCTGCCGGAGCACCTCATCGTCGTGGGATCCGGTGTGACGGGCGCCGAGTTCGCCTCGGCCTACATGAATCTCGGCGCGCAGGTCACTCTGATCTCCAGCCGGGACCAGGTCCTTCCGGGCGAAGATCGCGACGCGGCCGCCGTGATCGAGAAGGTGTTCAAGCGCGGCGGGATGACCGTGCTGTCCACATCACGCGCCGATAAGGTGGAGCGCTCCGGGGCGGGCGTGGTCGTCACCCTCGCCGACGGACGCACCGTGGAAGGCAGTCACTGCCTCATGGCGGTGGGATCGATCCCCAACACGCGCGACATCGGCCTCGAAGAGGCGGGCGTGCAGCTCACCGACTCCGGGCACATCCGGGTCAATCGCGTGGCGCGCACCTCCGTGCCCAACATCTACGCGGCCGGCGACTGCACCACCTTCGTCCCCCTCGCCTCGGTCGCGTCGATGCAGGGACGCACGGCCATCTTCCACGCGCTCGGCGACATCGTCATCCCGCTGGAGCGCCGGCGGATTACGGCGAACATCTTCACCGCCCCCGAGATCGCCACCGTCGGCCGTTCGGAGGCCGACATCGAGTCGGGAGCGGTGAACGGCTACGTGCACAAGCTCCCGCTGGCTGCCAACCCCCGCGCCAAGATGATGGGGATCAAAGACGGCTTCGTGAAGATCATGGCGCGTGAAGGCTCGGGCACCGTGATCGGCGGCGTGATCGTCGCGCCGCGCGCCTCCGAGCTCATCTACCCGATCGCGATCGCGGTCGAGCGCCGCCTCACCGTCGACCAGGTGTCGCGGATCTTCGCGGTCTACCCGTCCCTGTCGGGCTCGATCACCGACGCCACTCGGGCGATGCACATGGTCAACCGCGACGACGACTTCTTCGGCTGAGTCCCGTCAGCGCTCGGCCGTGAGCGCCTGGATCACTTCGACGTAGGCGTACGTGGACGGATCGGCGCGCGCGGTGAGGAATACCGACTCCGCTCCCTGGACCCCGCGATCCCCGAACGGGATGTCGTGCGGCCGCTCGTCGCAGGGGATCTCGAGTCCGTAGCCGGTCGAGGCTCCTCCCGTCGCCGAGGTCACCGTCACGATGACCTCGGCGGTCTGTCCTCCGAAGCAGCTCGCCTGTGCCCGGGTCAGGGTCACCGGTTCGGCGAAGTCCAGGCGTACGCCGTCGTCGGCGGGCGGATCCGATGTCGCCGACAGCATGGCAGCGCCCGCCAGCCCCGGGCCGTCGGAGCTCTGCGCACTCGCCTCGGCCGCCCACGCACGCGCGGCCTCGGGGTCGACCGACGCCGACGCGGCGCACCCCGCCGACAGCAGAGCCGCCGAGATCACGACGAAGGCACCGAGTACGCGTCTCATACCCCCACGCTACAGACCGGCCGCTCCGGCCGCGGGGCGCCGGACGACGTCAGGAGATCGTCAGCAGCTGATGCCCGGCGGCGACGGTGGCCCCCGGGTCGGCGTTGATGGCGCCGACGACGCCGTCCTTGTGGGCTTGCAGCGGCTGCTCCATCTTCATCGCCTCGAGCACGACGACGAGGTCGCCCTTGACGACCTGCTGGCCCTCCTCGACGGCGACTTTGACGACCGTGGCCTGCATCGGCGAGGTGACCGCGTCGCCGGACGCGCCGGCGTTGACGGTGGGCGCATGCGACCGACGCGACGGGGGCACGGCAGCCGGGCGGCCGACCTGCGTCGGCGCCTGGGCGATGCGGTCCGGAAGACTCACCTCCAGGCGCTTGCCGGACACCTCGACGACGACGGTGTGCCGCGCCTCGGCCGCCTCGGGGGCTTCCAGCTCACCGTCCCACGCGGGGATGTCGTTGTCGAACTCGGTCTCGATCCAGCGGGTGAAGACGCCGAAGCGGCCATCCTCCGCGGTGAAGGCGGGATCACGGACGACCTTGCGGTGGAAGGGGAGCACGGTGGGCATCCCGGCGACCTCGAACTCGTCGAGGGCACGGCGTGAGCGCTCGAGGGCCTCGGCGCGCGTACGTCCCGAGACGATGATCTTGCCGAGCAGGGAATCGAAGGCGCCCGAGACGCTGTCCCCGGCCGTCACACCCGAGTCGAGCCGGATCCCGGGCCCGCCGAAGGTCTTGAACTGGTGGATGCGGCCGGGCTGGGGGAGGAATCCTCGACCCGGGTCCTCGCCGTTGATCCGGAACTCGAAGGAGTGGCCGACCGGCTGGGGGTCGTCGTAGTCGAGCACGCCGCCCTCGGCCAGCCGGAACTGCTCGCGGACGAGGTCGATCCCGGTGACCTCTTCCGAGACGGGGTGCTCCACCTGCAGGCGCGTGTTGACCTCGAGGAAGGAGATCGTCCCGTCGGCGCCGATCAGGAACTCGCACGTCCCCGCGCCCACGTAGCCGACCTCCTTCAGGATCGCCTTGGACGAGGCGTAGAGGATCTCGTTCTGCTCCGCGGTGAGGAACGGCGCCGGAGCCTCTTCCACGAGCTTCTGGTGGCGCCGCTGCAGCGAGCAGTCACGCGTGGAGACGACCACGACGTTGCCGTCCGCGTCGGCCAGGCACTGCGTCTCGACGTGCCGCGGCTTGTCGAGGTACTTCTCGACGAAGCACTCGCCGCGGCCGAAGGCGGCGACGGCCTCGCGGGTGGCCGACTCGAACAGCTCCGCCACCTCATCGAGCTCTCGGGCGACCTTCAGACCGCGCCCGCCACCGCCGTAGGCCGCCTTGATCGCGATCGGAAGGCCGTGCTCGCGGGCGAAGGCGATGACCTCGTCCGCGCCGGAGACCGGGCCCGGGGTGCCGGGAGCGAGCGGCGCGCCGACCTTCTCGGCCACGTGACGAGCCGTCACCTTGTCGCCCAGCGCTTCGATCGCTTCGGGGGACGGGCCGATCCAGGTCAGCCCCGCCGCGATCACCGCGCGGGCGAAGTCGGCGTTCTCGGCGAGGAACCCGTAGCCGGGGTGGACCGCATCGGCGCCGGATCGCCGGGCGACTGAGAGGATCTTCTCGATCGAGAGGTACGTGTCGGCGCTGGTCGCGCCGTCGAGAGCATAGGCCTCGTCGGCCAAGCGCGTGTGGAGGGCGTCGCGGTCCTGGTCGGCGTACACGGCGACCGACGCCTTGCCCGAGTCGCGTGCCGCGCGGATGACGCGCACGGCGATCTCGCCTCGATTCGCGATGAGCACCTTGGTGAGCGGAGAGGTCCCGAACTGAGGCATGGAGTCGAGCCTACCGAGAGGAAACGGGTGGTCTTTGGATCACTCGCACAAGATCATTCCGAAAACGTCGGCGACACCCTACGAGGTGGACGGCGCGCCGCCGCGGTTCCACAGGGTCGTCCAGACGATGTCGAGCTCTCCGGCCAATCGGCGGAGTGTGGACAGCGACATGCCGACCACGGTCGAGGGGTCGCCCTCGACGCGGCTGATGAAGGGGCCGCCGAGGCTGTCGACGGTGAAAGCTCCCGCAACCAGCAGAGGCTCGCCCGTGGCGACATAGGCGTCGATCTCCGCGTCGGAGACGTCGTCGGCGAACGTGACCGCCGCGTCGGCGACCGCGTATGCCTCTGCCGGAGGGTGCTCGGGCCTGACCCGGAAGACGCTGTGCCCCGAATGCAGGCGACCCGTGCGCCCGCGCATCGCCCGCCAGCGTGCCACCGCGACCTCCGGTTCGTAGGGCTTGCCGAGGATCTCGCCGTCGAGCTCGAACATCGAGTCGCCGCCGACGACGATGCCGTCGAAGTCCGGATCGGTGCGCGCGAGCGAGGCCACCACGGCGGCGGCCTTCCGCCGCGCCAGCAGCAGCACGTGCTCGTCGGGGAGGAGCGTGCGTCCTTCCTCCGCTTCGACGGCGGCGATGACGCCCTCTTCGTCCACGTCGGGAGCCCGGAGCAGGGGCTCGATGCCGGCGTGTCGGAGCAGCATCCGGCGGGCGGGAGACGTCGAGGCCAGACATACGCGCATGGACCCCACGCTATCGAGGCGAGATCGGTGTGGAAGAGTCGAGGCGTGACCGGAGCCGAGATCGAACTGGACATCACCGACGTGGCCCACGGCGGGGTGTTCGTTGCCCGCCACGTCGACGCCGACACCGAAGCGCGCGGCGGTCGTGTCGTCTTCGTCCCCGACACGCTGCCGGGAGAGCGCGTGCGGGTTCGCATCGTCGACGACAGCAAGCCGGCCTTCTGGCGCGCCGAGCTCGTGGAGGTCCTCGAGCCCTCGCCGCACCGGCGTCCCCACGTGTGGAGTACGGCGGACGTGTCGGCGGCCCCCGAAGACAGGCCCGGAGGGGCGGACTTCGGCCACATCGCTCTCGCGCACCAGCGAGAGCTCAAGACGCGGGTCATCGCCGACGCCCTCGCCCGCGTCGGCCACGTGGAGTTGCCGGTGACCCTCCAATCGGTCGACGCAGAGACTCCCGACGGCACCCGATGGCGGACGCGCGTGCGTCTGCACGCCGACGACGAGGGCCGCGTCGGGCCCTACGCCGCGCGGAGCCATCGGGTCATTCCGGTGGACTCACTGCCTCTCGCCACGGACGCCATCGAGGAAGTGGCCGCGCAGCTCGCGCGCCGCGCAGGCGGGGCCGCGGAGATCGACCTCGTGCAGCCGGCCGACGGGCGGGTGCGCGTGATCGAGCGTGCGGCACCACCGGCTGCCCGTCCGGGCGGCAGGCGCCGGGGCAGCCGAGGCGCGGCGCCCGAGGCGGCGGGGGCCACCGAGACGGTCATCGAGCTCGTGGGCGGGCGGGAGTTCCGCGTGGACGCCGGCGGGGTCTGGCAGGTGCATCGGTCGGCAGCAGCGACGTTGTCCGCCGCGCTCGCCGACGCCCTGCGCCCTCGACCCATCGATCCGGACGCGTGGCATCTCGACCTCTACGGCGGTGTCGGGCTGCTGGCGGCCGCGGTGGCGACGCTGGGCGGATCGGCGACCCGGATCACGACCGTGGAGTCCGACGCGCTCGCGACGGAGCACGCGGGCGAGAACCTCGCGGAGTGGGTGGGGGCGCGAGCGGAGACCTCCCGGGTGGACCGGTGGCTGGCACACGTGGAGGCGAGTGCCTCGGCGGCGGAGCGGGAGCGGCTCCGCCGCGGCGTCGTCGTGCTGGACCCGCCGCGTGCCGGCGCCGGACGCGACGTCGTGGAGCGGATCGCCCGTCTCTCGCCGGAGCGCGTCGCGTACGTGGCGTGCGACCCCGTGGCGCTCGCGCGCGACCTCGGCACCTTCCGCCAACTCGGTTACGAGGGCGAGACGGTCAGCGGCTTCGATCTCTTTCCGAACTCTCATCATGTCGAGGCGCTTGTCGTCCTCACGCGAGACCGTCCGGGGTCCTAGGCTGAACGCATGACCCGTGTCGCCTTCATCGACGATCACGAGTCCGTGCGCCTCGGCCTCGAGGCCGCGTGCGCGAGGAACCCGAACAAGGACGTCGTCTTCTCGGGGGATACCGTCACGGACTACCTCAAATGGCGCGCCCGGTCGGGGGAGGGCCCCGCGGACGTCGTCGTCCTCGATCTCACCCTCGGCGACGGAACGACGGTCACCGAGAACGTCGGGCGGCTCGTGCGCGACGGCTCGGAAGTGATCATCCACAGCGTCGCCGATCGCCCTGCCGCCGTACGTGAGGCGCTCGCCGCGGGTGCCGCCGGGGTCGTGAGCAAGTCTTCGCGCATCGACGACGTCATCCGCGCGATCCGTATCGTCGCGCGGGGCGAACCCCTCGACAACGTGGAATGGGCGAGCGCTGTCGACGGTGACCGGGCATTCGCCGACGCGCAGCTCTCGGCGCGCGAGCGCGACGTGCTGCGGTTGTATGCGGCGGGTCTGCCGCTCAAGGCTGTCGCCGACCGACTGGGGATCGCCTACTCGACCGCCAAGGAGAACATCACGCGCGTGCGGGTGAAGTACATCGAGGTCGGACGTCCCGCTCCGACCAAGGTGGACCTGCTCCGGCGGGCGATGGAGGACGGGCTCGTGGCCGAGGGCGACGGTGACGTCTGAGATCGCCCCGTCCGGGTCGGTCGCTCTCCGGCCCGTGCTGCCTCTCGGTGAGGCGGCGGCAGCAGGCAGCGAACGTTTCTCACAGGCACGGATCGAGCGCATCCTCGGCGTCGTGTGCGGCTTCGGGTGCTCGGTGCTCGGGGTGCAGGCCTTCTTCAACGCGCTGAGCTCGACGCAGGAGGCGCCGCTGTGGCGCGTGGGTCTCGTGATCCTGATCTTCGTCCCGCTCATCGTCATGGTCGTCGCCAGCTCGAGCGGCCTGGCCACGCGCGCGTGTGCGGGGGTGTTCGCGGTGGTCTTCCCTCTCGCTCTCCTGGCCTGGCCCGTCGCGACGGCCGGGCGCGTGGCCGCCGGCACGAGCGAGCCGTGGATCTGGTATCTCCTGAACGTCGCCACGGTGGCCGCGGTGCTGGCCTTCCCGCTCGCGTGGCAGATCGTCTGGGCGCTGTTCATCCCCGTGCTCTACGGCGTCGTCCGATTGGTCCAGTTGCAGGATGCGGCCGTCTCGGCGTTCATGCCGACCCTCCTCGATGTCGTCTTCGCGATCATCCTCGCGCTCGTCTTCCTCGTGCTCGGATGGATGCTGCGCACGATGGCGGTGGGGATGGACACGGCGCGGCGGGAAGCCGTGGGGTCATACGCGGCGGCGGCTGCCGCCGACGCCGCCGAGCGGGAACGCGTCGCGGTGGCCGCCTTGATGCACGACAGTGTCCTGGCCGCCCTGATCGCCGCCGAACGGGCGCACACGCCCCGAGAGCGATCGCTCGCGGTGTCGATGGCGCGCGAGGCGCTGACGCGGCTCGCCAACGTCGACCAGGACGCCGGCGAGGGATCCGATGCGCCGGTCCTGCTGGCGGCTTTCGTCGCCGATCTCGAGTCCGCATCCGTCGAGGCCGGCGGCCCGCACGTCACCGGCGAGCTGCCGCACGAGGAGTGGGCCCTTCCCGGCCGTGTGGCGCGCGCTCTGATCCTCGCGGCGACCCAGGCGGTGGCCAACGCCGTGGAGCACGCGGGCGGCGCTGATCTGGCCGTGCAGGTGGTGGCCTCGGTGCGCCGCATCGAGATCGTGGTCTCCGATGGTGGGCCGGGATTCGATCCCGAGGCCGTGCCGGACGATCGTCTGGGTATTCGCGGCTCGATCTCGGCTCGGATGGCAGCCGTCGCGGGGAGCGCGCGACTGG
Source organism: Microbacterium sp. TNHR37B (assembly GCF_001620065.1). GTDB lineage: Bacteria > Actinomycetota > Actinomycetes > Actinomycetales > Microbacteriaceae > Microbacterium. Next base: position 190,456 of record NZ_LQGV01000003.1, on the reverse strand, counting down.
ACAGCGGGCCCGAGGGTACCCAGGTGACCTTGACGTGGGAGCGGCCGTCATGAGGATGTCCATGCGCGCGGCGCTGTCGGCGCTCGGCGTCGCCTTCACCGCGTACCTCGCCATCGGCGGCATGGTGTGGACCGTGTGGCCCGACCGGCCGCTCGTCGTCGTCGCGGCGCTGGCGCTGTATCTCGCCACCACCTGGCTCTGTATCTTCTGGGCGCCCGGCACGACGCCGCTCCCCTCGTGGCTCGTCGTGCTCGCCGTGGTCACCGCGATCGTCGTTCCCAATGCGAGCTGGTACGGCGCGGGCGACGAGGCGCGGCTGCAGGCCTACGCGACGTGGGGCCTGGGCGGGATCAGCGCGCTCCTGGCGATCCTCGTCGTGCGCGGGCGCGTGCTGACGGCATGGTTCGGTGTGGCGATCATCACCGTGATCGGAAGCTTCTGGATCGGGATCGCCGGGGCGCTGTCGCTCGGAGCGGTGGGTGCGGCGGTGTGGGTCGGCATCGCGCAGCTGGTGACGGGGTTGATGGCTCGGGCGGCGCGCGACACGGCGGAACTGACCGAACTGCAGAGGTCGTCATCGGAGTGGCTCGCGTCGCAGGCGGGTCGGCGCCGCGAACGCCGGGTGACCGTCCAGCGGGCGATCGCCCTGGCCGGTCCGGTCCTCACCCGGGTGATCGAGACGGGAGGCGCCCTCGACGACGACGAGCGGCGCCAGGCGAGGCTCGCCGAGGGTCGTCTGCGTGACGAGCTCCGCGGTCGTAGCCTTCTCGACGACGACGTCCGCACGCAACTGGAGGCGGTGCGGCGTCGCGGCGGTGAGGTCACGATGCTCGACGAGGGAGGGCTGGACGGGATCGCCGAGGCGGATATCGCGGCCATCCGTCACGAGCTCGCCACGACGCTGGAGAACGCCGAATCGGAGCGGGTCTTCATCCGTACCTCCCCGCACGAGCACGTCGCCGTCACCGTGGTCGGGCGCTCGAGGAGCGAGGACGACCCCGACGGCGAAGAGGTCGTGGATCTCTGGCACGAGATCCCCCGCCCGAAGAGCGATTCCGGCGCCGTCGTCGCCGACTGACGCGCATCCCGGCGATAACACCCACGCGGCGGAAGAAGAAGGAAGGAGAGGGGCGGCGAAGCCGCCCGCCCCTCTCCTTGCGAGTGGTTACCCGAAAACCGACTCGCGGGTCGGAATGGTCCTTAAGAGCAGACCGACCGAACGCAGAAGCGTTCCAGCAGTTACAAGTGTGCGGCGGGACGCCAGGAATGTCTGTAGGTATTTTGGGGGACATTCCGTCGAGGCCCGGGACGAGCGCCCGAGCGACGCCACGACATCGCCCGATCAGCCCGAGAAACGGCCCCATCCCACATCGCGTCGGAGCGGCTCGCGCAACGATCGCGCCGACAACTGCCACGCCGAGGGGCGGAGGGCCCGTGGTGCCACGGCGGCGGCCGCCTCGGCCTCGTACGACTCGGTGACCACCGCCACCACGGCGGCCAGCTCCTCGGCGGTGGGAGTGCCGCGAACGACGTCGACCTCCACTCGGGGTGGCGTCCGGTTCGGGTCTGTCGGGGAGGTCACAGCGGGATGTTCCCGTGCTTCTTGGCGGGGAGGCTCGCGCGCTTGCCCCGGAGCGACCGGAGCGCCTTGGCGATGGCGACGCGGGTCGCGGCCGGCTCGATGATCCCGTCGAGCTCGCCGCGCTCAGCCGCGAGGAACGGTGAGGCGACGTTGTAGGTGTACTCGGTGGCCAGTCGCGTACGCACAGCGGCCACGTCCTCGCCCGCCTCCTCGGCCTTGCGGATCTCGCCGCGGTAGAGGATGTTGACTGCTCCCTGACCGCCCATGACCGCGATCTCGGCCGTCGGCCAGGCGAGGTTGATGTCCGCGCCCAGTTGCTTGGATCCCATGACGATGTAGGCGCCGCCGTAGGCCTTGCGGAGGATGACGGTCACCAGCGGAACGGTCGCCTCGGCATAGGCGTAGAGGAGCTTCGCGCCGCGGCGGATCACGCCGGTCCATTCCTGATCGGTGCCCGGCAGGTAGCCGGGCACGTCGACCAGCGTCACGATCGGGATGGAGAAGGCGTCGCAGAACCGCACGAAGCGGCTCGCCTTCTCTCCGGCCTCGATGTTGAGCGTGCCCGCCATCTGGGAGGGCTGATTGGCGATGATCCCGACACTGCGGCCCTCGATACGGCCGAAGCCGATCACGATGTTCGGAGCGAAGAGGGGCTGGACCTCCAGGAACTCACCGCCGTCGGTGAGGTGGGAGATCACCTGGTGGATGTCGTAGGGCTGGTTGGGGGAGTCGGGGATGATCGTGTTCAGCACGCGGTCGGCATCGGTCGTCTCGAACTCGAACGTGTGCTCGTAGTCGGGAAGCTCCGACATGTTGTTGTCCGGGAGGAATCCGAGCATGGTCCGCACGTAGTCGATCGCGTCGTCCTCGTCCTCCGCGAGGTAGTGCGCGACGCCCGACCGGGTGTTGTGCGTGTACGCGCCGCCGAGCTCCTCCATCCCGACGTCCTCGCCGGTCACGGTCTTGATGACGTCGGGTCCGGTGACGAACATCTGGCTGGTCTTGTCGACCATGACGACGAAGTCGGTCAGGGCGGGGGAGTACACCGCGCCGCCGGCCGCAGGCCCCATGATGATCGAGATCTGCGGGATGACGCCGGAGGCCGCCGTGTTGAGGCGGAAGATCTCGCCGTACTTACCGAGGGCGACGACGCCCTCCTGAATGCGCGCGCCGCCCGAGTCGAGGATGCCGACGATGGGCATCCCGCCGCGGAGTGCGAACTCCATGACCTTGATGATCTTGTCGCCGGCCACTTCGCCCAGTGACCCGCCGAAGGTCGTGAAGTCCTGCGCGTACACGGCGACCGTCCGGCCATGGATCGTGCCGACGCCGGTGACGACCGAGTCGCCGTACGGGCGGGAGCGGTCCATTCCGAAGGACGTCGTGCGGTGACGGACATACTCGTCGAGCTCCACGAACGAGCCGGGGTCGACGAGCATCTCGATGCGTTCGCGGGCGGTGAGCTTGCCCTTCGCGTGCTGTTTCTCCCGCGCCGTCACTTCGGCGTCGACGATCGCCTCCTGATAGCGCGCGCGGAGGTCCGCGATCTTGCCGGCGGTCGTGGACAGGTCAGGCTGCTCGGTCACGCGTTCCACCCTAGCGAGCGCCCTCCGCCACACCTTGGCGCACGCACACAACGCCGTGTCGTTTCCCTTGTCGAAGGTGACAGGGCCCTCGCGGTCGCGCACGGCGTCGGCGGCGTATCGTGGCCGGCATGACGCTCCTCGAATCCGGATTCCCGCTGTCCGCCGCGATCAGTCCCCGACTGCAGGTGATCGAGACCGTCGACTCCACCAACGCCGCGTTGGTGCGTCACGTGACCGATGATCCCGAGGCCCACCCGCACCTCTCGGTGCTGCTGACCCGGGACCAACGAGCGGGACGGGGTCGTCGGGACCGGACGTGGACCACGCCGCCCGGATCGGCGCTGGCCGTTTCGGTCGTGCTGGATGTGGGTGCCGTCGCGGTCGACGATCGCGGCTGGATCCCGCTCCTCGCCGGCGCCGCGATGACGCGCGCCGTCGGTCGTCAGCTGTCGCGGTTCCGAGCGGACCTCAAGTGGCCCAACGATGTGATGGTCGAAGGTCGCAAGATCTGCGGGATCCTGGCCGAGGTCGTCGCCGCCGATCCGAATCTGGTCGTCGTCGGCGCGGGCGTGAACACCGCGATGCCGGCGGGGGAGCTGCCGGTGCCGACCGCGACGTCCTTCCACGCTCTGGGTGCGAGTGCGGAGGAAGACCGGCTGCTGGCGGACTACCTCACCCACCTCCGCGACGACATCGCCGCCCTCGCCGTCTCGGGCTCGGCCGCGGTGCGCCCTGCGGTCGAGGAGCACTGCGCGACGCTCGGAACGCACGTGCGCGTCACGCTCCCCGACGAGACGACGGTGGTCGGGCAGGCCCAGCGGCTGGACGACGGCGGGCGGCTCGTGGTGCTGACCGACGGCGGCGACGAGCTCGTCCTCGCTGCCGGTGACGTGGTGCACATCCGCCCCGACGAGGGCTGAGCTTCTCTTCTCTGCGGCGCACCGCGCCTGCCCGCTCCGGGGCAGCGGGCCGAAGCGAACGGTCCCCCTGCGGCGTGCCCCGAGAGCGCTGTCGGCGGCCCGCGCCATGATGAGAGGGTGTCTCAGCCGAGTTCGCTCCCGGGAAGGCCCCTCACGCCGGCCTCCGGCGCGGCCGCGCCGGAGATGCGCGTCGCGAGAGTGCGTTCACACGCCCGCCGCTTGCTGTGGTCGGCGCTGGTGCTGATCGCCGTCGCCACCGCCATGGGCTACTACTCCGGAAACCTGCCGAGCTCGTGGACGGCATGGTTGCCCGACGACCTTCAGGAAGCGGCGGCCACCTGGCTGCTGTGGTCGGCCGCCGCCGTCGTCGTGATCGTGCTGGTCGTGATCCCGTACCTGCGCTGGCTCGCTCACACCTATACGATCACCACCCGCCGGGTGATCGAACGCAGCGGACTCGTCGCGCGGCGACGCGTGGAGATCACCCACGCCCGCGGCTACACGATCTCCGAGAAGCGCGGGCCGTTGCAGCGCCTGTGGGGCACAGGGGACCTCGTCCTCTCCAACGGCGTCGAACAGCCCGTGCGGCTCACGAACGTCCCGGCCGTGCGTCTCGTGCACGAGACGCTGGCGGATCAAGTGGAGATCAGCCAGATCCTCGCTCACCGAGATGCCCACGGGCCGGGAGCCACCGGGGCCACCACCGTCCTTCCGTAGCGTTCGCGGCATCCGTCGCCGTCGGCGTGCGTCACTATGGTCGAGCGGGAAGAATAGTCGAGCAGTGCCTGCCGTCGCCGCGTGAAGGGAGCCCCATGTCGCTGAAGGTCGGGATCGTGGGAGGCGGACAGCTGGCGCGAATGATGATCGCGCCCGCGGTCGAACTCGGCATCGAGGTGCGGGTGCTCGCCGAACAGCCGGAGATGGCGGCCGATCTCGCCGCATCGCAGGTGGGCGACTACCGCGATCTTGAGACGGTCCGCACGTTCGCTCGCGACGTCGACGTCGTGACCTTCGACCACGAACACGTGCCGCAGGATGTCCTGCGGGCTCTGGTCGCCGACGGCATCGCCGTGCATCCCGGGCCCGACGCCCTCGCGTTCGCCCAGGACAAGCTCGCCATGCGAGCGCGGCTGGCCGAGCTCGGGCTCCCGCAGCCGGAGTGGGCGGCGGTGTCCGATTCCGCAGCGCTCACGACCTTCCTCCAGGCGCACGGCGGCCGCGCGGTCGTCAAGACCCCGCGCGGCGGCTACGACGGCAAAGGCGTCCGGGTCGTGGCCGACGCCGACGAGGCGGCGGAGTGGCTCGATGCGCTCGAGCCCGGCGAGGCGCTCCTGGCCGAGGAACTCGTCGACTTCCGGCGCGAGCTCGCGCAGCAGGTCGCTCGCCGGCCCTCCGGACCCCTGACCGTCTACCCGGTCGTGGAAACCATCCAGCGGGACGGGGTGTGCGCGGAGGTCGTTGCGCCGGCCCCGAGCGCCTCCCCGCGACTGCGGCAGGTCGCGGCCGAGATCGGCACCACCATCGCCGAGGGACTGGGGGTCACGGGCATGCTCGCTGTCGAGCTGTTCGAGACGACCGACGAGCGCCTCCTCATCAACGAGCTCGCGATGCGCCCGCACAACAGCGGTCACTGGAGCCAGGACGGTGCGGTGACCGGTCAGTTCGAACAGCATCTGCGGGCGGTGCTCGACCTTCCGCTGGGCGATCCCGCACCTCGACAGGACTGGGCGGTGATGGTCAACATCCTGGGCGGGCCGGCGTCGGAGACGATGTCGAGCCGGTTCGCGGCCGTCCTGGAGGCTCACCCCGCGGTGAAGCTCCACACCTACGGCAAGGACCCTCGCCCCGGCCGCAAGGTCGGCCACGTCAACGCCTGCGGCGAGGAACTCGACGCCGTCGCCTACGAGGCGCGGTCGGCGGCGGCCTTCTTCGCCGACTGACGGGGGAGAGGGCCACTGACTGCCCCCGCGCGGTGAATCCGGCCGCGGGCGCCGTGCCGTTACGCGAGTTCTCAGCGCCGCGCCCTAGCCTTGTCGAGTGACCCGACCGCTGCATTCTTCGGACGCCCCGCTCGTCGGCGTCGTCATGGGCTCAGACTCCGATTGGCGCGTCATGAGCGACGCGTCCCAGATCCTGTCGGATTTCACGGTGCGGCACGAGGTCGAGGTCGTCTCGGCACACCGGACGCCCGACAAGCTCCTCCGTTACGGGCGGGAGGCGCGTGCCCGCGGGCTCAAGGTGATCATCGCCGGGGCCGGGGGTGCGGCGCACCTCCCCGGCATGCTGGCGTCGGTGACCTCGCTCCCCGTCATCGGTGTACCGGTGCAGCTGGCGACGCTCGACGGGATGGACTCGCTGCTGAGCATCGTCCAGATGCCGGCGGGCATCCCGGTGGCCACCGTCTCGATCAACGGTGCGAAGAACGCGGGGCTCCTGGCCGCGCGCATCCTCGGGGCCGGTGACGAGCGTCTCGCCGATCGCGTCGAACAGTACGCGCAATCGCTCGAGGCGCAGGTCGAGGAGAAGAACCGCCGGCTCAAGGAGTCGCTGTGAGGGAGTCGCGGTGAGCACGCTGAGTCCTCCCCGTCCCTCGGCGGCAGCGGCTTCGCCGGGACGGGGCCTGTGGAACGAGTACTCGTTGCGCACGCCCGACGCCGCCTCTCCGGAGATCATGACGCGGCGCGGATGGTGGCTCGTCGTGATGAACTTCCTGCTGCCGGGTTCGGCGCAGGCGCTCGCCGGTGACCGCAGGCTCGGTCGTGTGGGCCTGATCTCCACGTTCGTGCTATGGGCCCTGGTCCTGGTGACGCTCGTCGTCGGCCTGCTGTCCTGGCAGACTCTCCTCGCCGTCTTCTCCACGTGGATCGTCCTTCTCGCGGCACAGGTCGTCCTGGTCGCCTACGCGTTGCTCTGGGTCGTCCTCACGATCGACACGCTTCGCCTGGTCCGCCTCGTGCGGGTCCGGCCGCGTGCCCGGGCCGGGATCGCCGCGCTCAGCGTCGCGCTCCTGGTCGCGGCCTCCGGCGGTGCCGTCTACGCGTCGCAAGTGGCGGGATCGGCGCGTGACACGATCGCGTCGGTGTTCGGGAGCGGGCCGAGCATGCCCGCCTCCGACGGCTACTACAACTTCCTGCTTCTGGGGGCCGACAGCGGCACCGGACGCACCCACATGCTGTTCGACAGCATCTCTGTGGTCTCGGTCAACGCCGAGACCGGAGCCGTCACGATCACCGGGATCCCTCGCGACATGCGGGACGTTCCGTTCTCGGACGGCCCCATGAAGAAGCTGTACCCGAACGGCCACCAGGGCCACGCCGATCCGAGCTGTGGCTGGGACAACAAGATCAACCAGCTCAACACCGAGGTCGGCGTCTGCATGGACGGCGAGGCCCTGTACCCCGATGCGGCCGCGAACGGATCGACGCCCGGCATCGAGGCGACGCGCGACGCCGCCGAAGGCGTGCTCGGGATCACGATCCAGTACTTCGTGTTCGTCGACATGGATGGCTTCGCCGAGCTCATCGATGCCCTGGGCGGAGTGGACATCACCGTCGCCGAGCGCCTGCCGAAGGGGGCGCTCCACAAGAATCCCGATGGGAGCCTGTCGGGCATCACGGGCTGGATCGAGGCGGGTCGGCAGCACATGGACGGTGACACCGCCCAGTGGTATGCGCGGTCGCGCTACACCACGAGCGACTACGACCGCATGAAGCGTCAGCGTCAGCTGCAGCAGGCGATCCTCGACCAGTTCACCCCCACGACCGTGCTCACCCGGTTCCAGGGGATCGCGTCGGCCGGGTCTGAGATCGTCCACACCGACATCCCGTCGAGCATGCTGCCGTTCCTCGCGGACCTCGCGGTGAAGGCGAAGTCGCAGAAGGTCACCACGATCGAGCTGACCCGGGACAACGACGTGAATCCCGACGCGCCGGACTTCGACCACATCCACGACCTCGTGCAGCGGGCGCTGCACCCGCCGTCTCCGTCGCCCACTCCGGGAGGCGGGGAGTGACCGCGGCGCGCCGGAGGGGCGAGGTCCGATGACGACGACCTTGCGGATCGTCCTGGAGCGTCCGCTCGACGGCCCGGGAGCCGACCTCGGCGAGGCTGCGCGGGAGCTGGCGCGGGGCCTCGTCGCCACCGCGCCGTCCGGGTGCGATGTGGAAGCGATCGTTCCCGCGGGTGCCGATGACCCGTCCGGCCTCGTCCCCGGCCTGCGCGTAGCCCCCGCACCGGCTCTGGCGCGACGTGAGTTGGTCACGGCCTGGCAGCTCGGTCTCCCCACCGGAGTCGGTGGGGGGTTGATCCACGCGCCGTCGCTGGCCGCCCCCCTCATCCGTCACGACCGGGTCAACGATCACGACCAGACGGTCGTCACGATGTGGGACCTCGACGCCTGGGAACATCCGGGAGACATCGCCCGAGCCACCGTCGTTCGCGAACGTGCGCTGCTGAAGCGGGCGGTGCGTCACGCCGACGCCGTGGTGGTGCCCACGCACGCCATGGCGGAGCGTCTCGTCGACATCGCGCGTCTCGGTGACCGCATCCGCGTGATCGCGGGCGCGCCCGCGGAAGGATTCCGCGTGCCGTCCGACGAGGTCGGACGGCGCCGCTCGCTCGGACTTCCCGAGGGTTTCGTGCTCCTGAGTGGCTCCGCCCGCGCCTCCGATCGACTTGCGATCGGGTTCGCGGCGATCGTGGCTGCGCGCGCCGACCTGCCGGTCGTGGTGATCGACGGCCCCGAAGGCGAGGAGCCCCACATCGCCGAGTTGGCGGCGGCGGCGGGGGTGGCGGAAGGGAGACTGCACGTGCGCCCGGCGCTCGATGTTCACGACCGCGGGGCCGTGCTGGGCGGAGCAGTCGCTTTCCTCGCCCCGGCCGCGGGAAGCGCGTTCCCCTGGCGGCTGGGGGAGGCGCTCCGAGCAGGTGTTCCCGTAGCGGCGATCGACACACCTGTCCACCGCGAGGTGTTGGCGGAGGGCGGTCTGCTCGCGGCGGACGTCGACGAGCTCGCCGGCGCGCTTTCCCAGGCGCTCGGCTCCGCGGCCGCAGCCGAGCGTCTCGCCGTGCTGGCGGCGGATCGTGGGCGGGCGTTCTCCTGGCTCGGGGCCGCAGAACGGGTGTGGCAGCTCCACGCCGACCTCTAGGAGCAACCTGACGGCAGCCTCCGAGCATTCTTGAAACGGCGTGTCGGAACATCCGCTTCCAACTCGGGGTGGTATCGGAAGTTGACTTCCGTAACAATGGTCACATGTCCCCCCGACTCGGAAGCCGTCGCGCCCTCTCCCCGCTCGCGCTCGTCGTCGGCGTCCTGTCGCTCGTCGCCGGGATGCTGACCTTCTCCCCGCCCGCCCCCGCCCAGGCCGCAGAGCTGCCTGGTTCGATCCTCGAGGGCGGCTTCATCATCAGCGATCGGGAGTTCTTCGACGCCGACTCGATGACCGCCGCGCAGATTCAGACGTTCCTCAATGCGCGCGTGACGACCTGCCAGGCGAAGAGCGACGCGCCCACCTGCCTCAAGAGCTTCAAGACCGATCTGCCCAAGTTCGCGTCCGACAAGTACTGCGCCGCGATCTCCGCCAAGAAGGGTGCGACCGCCGCGCAGGTCATCGCGACGGTCGGCAAGGCGTGCGGCATCAACCCCAAGGTCATCCTCGTCATGCTCCAGAAGGAGCAGGGACTGGTGACCTCCAGTGCGCCCTCGGAGTGGTCGTATCGGGCGGCGATGGGACAGGCATGCCCCGACACGGCGCCCTGCGACGAAGCGGCGGCCGGGTTCGTGAACCAGGTCTACAAGGGTGCGCGGCAGATGCAGGTGTACACGAAGAACCCGACCTCGTTCAACTACCGCGCAGGTCAGGTCAACACCGTCAAGTGGCACCCGACGAGCTCGTGCGGGTCGTCGAAGGTCTTCATCCAGAACCAGGCCACGGCGAACCTGTACATCTACACGCCCTACCGCGCGAACATCGCGGCTCTGGCTGCCGGCTACGGCACCGGTGACAGCTGCTCGGCGTACGGCAACCGCAACTTCTACAACTATTACGTCGACTGGTTCGCCTCGGGCGCCTCGCCTTCCAACGGCGCCCCCGCACAGGTCGGGTCCTGCACCTCACCGCCGTCGGCCGACATCGCCGCCGCGACGGGCACGGCCACCGTGACGAAGGCCGCGACGGCCCGCAAGGCGCCGACCTCGCGCTGCACGAGTGACACGAGCTCGGTCGCCAAGGGCGCCAAGCTCACGGTGACGGGCGCATACGGCGCGTGGATCCGGGTGAAGGTCGGCTCGGCGAGCCGTTGGGTGCTCAAGTCGTCGCTCACGCTCCCCAACACCGGCACTCCCGCCGCCGGAGGCAGCGTCTGCGCGCTGCCCTCGGAGTCCAGCGTGACGAAGGCCTCGGGGAAGGTCGTGGTGGCCACCGCGACGCTGAACGCCCGAAAGGCCCCCAACACCAGCTGCGACTCCGGCAAGACACAGATCAAGATGGGCGCGACGTACACGCGCACGGCGACGTACGGCGTCTGGTGGCGGCTGACGATCAACGGGTCTCCCTACTGGGTGCACAGCGGTTACGTCTCGCTCGCCGCGACGTCGACGCCGAAGCCCGTGCCGACACCGAACCCGACCCCGAAGCCCACAGCCTCGCCGACTCCGACGCCGAGCGCCACCCCCGCTCCGGCCACGCAGACCATGTACGCGAAGAACGCCGTGCACCTGCGGACGGGGGCCGGCTCGTCGACGCTCGTCTCCACGATCGTCAAGGGCACGAAGGTCACCGTGACCGGCACGAAGGGCGCATGGAAGGCCGCCACTGTCGGCAAGGCCAAGGGGTGGATCGACGGGAAGCACCTCGTCGCGAAGAAGCCTGCAGCGACGAAGACCTCCACCTTGCAGACCAAGGCGGCGCTGACATTGCGCGCTGCGGCGTCGTCCTCGGGTAAGGCCGGCGCGAAGCTCGCCAAGGGCGTCAAGGTCACCGTCGTCGATCAGACGGGAAGCTGGCGTGCCGTCACGGCGGGAAGCTCCTCGGGGTGGGTCCCGGCGTCCCAGCTGACGAAGGTCACGGCGGCCAAGAAGATGCAGACGACGACGTCGCTGAACCTCCGCGCCAAGGCGTCCACGTCGTCGAAGATCATCACGACACTGAAGAAGGGGACGAAGGTCACGGTCGTCTCTTCCAGCGGCGCGTGGCGCAAGGTCACCGTCTCCTCGAAGACCGGCTGGGTGCATTCGAAGTACCTGAAGGCCGTACCGGCATCGACGACCAAGAAGGTCGTGAAGACGACGACCACGAGCCTCAACCTGCGTTCCAGCGCCTCGACGAGCGGCAAGATCCTCACCGTCCTGAAGAAGGGCACGAAGGTCACGGTGGTGTCGTCGAAGGGCGTCTGGCGGAAGGTCACGGTGGGAAAGCAGTCCGGCTGGGTGCACTCGAAGTACCTGAAGTAGGCGCATGTTCGCCGCAAGCAGCCATTGCCGTTGATTTCCCAGTAGGTAGGCACAATTGTCTTCCCTAAATCTCACTCACACTGCTACGGTGCGTGTGTGGACGATGAAGACACGGACAGATATTCTCTGCTGAGCAGACGCGGTGTTCTCACCGGTGCCTCCGCGGGAGCCTTAGCTCTCTTGATCGATTCGTTTGCCTGGACGAACATCGCCCACGCCGCCTCCACGGTCAAATGGGTGAAGCCTCTCAAAGGGCCGATCAACTACACGCAGGACTGGGAAGGAAACGGGAACTTCCCGTACTCGCCCGACGGCCGGCATCGCGCTCTGGACATGATCCGTCCCGGACAAGTCGATTCCCCGGTCTACTCGATGGCGGCAGGCACTGTCGTCCAGAGCGGTTGGTACGCCAGTTACATGGGGTACTGCGCCACGGTCAAGCATGCTGACGGCTACTACACGCTGTATGCCCATCTCAAGAATGCGCCGATCGTCGATGAGGGGGAGACGGTGGCGGCGGGACAGCGTGTCGGGACGATGGGCGGCACGGGTGGATATCCCGTCCACCTCCATTTGGAAATGTATAAGGGCGGAACGTCGCGTCATACCCCCAGCCCAGGAGGTCACCGGATCGACCCGGAGCCCATTGTTCGTGCCGCTCCCTTTCCCGGCGAGACACCGCAACTGATCGGAGAAGAAATGCCCAGCTACGCCGAACGTGTCTACGAGGCGACACAAGCGATCCCCGTTGGCACATGGGGATGGGTTCGACTCAACGTGGAGAATCACGTCTCGCTGTTCCTGGGCGGGCTCACGCTCGCCACCGCCAACTTCACTATCGCCAACCTCTCTCCGGGGGAGGTCGTCAAGTTCCGATTCGTGAGGTACAACGAGGACACAGGGAACATGACGTCGCTCGGTCCGGTGGAAGTCATCGGCACCACGGGAAGCACATTCGGGCAACTGGCCGCCGTCGTCGATCTGGGAACCGACAGACGATTGCGCTTGCAGATGATGAGCGATGTCGCCACCGGGGCTTCTCTGACGGCCGTGGACCTGCGCGGGCTGAAGTGGTCGTCATAGTCGACGAAACTCGCTGAAGCTTCGATGTGGTCGCCTCGCGGCCGTGCTCGGGCTGCCGTGCGACCGGTGATCCCCGGCGCGCGCCCAGCTTCGCCGGGGGCGCGGTCCGTTAGGATGACGGGTGGTCCGCCGAACGCCCGACAGTCAGGCCGGTGGTCTCAGCCTGCGAGGAAACCTGTGACACAGATCGACTACAGCGCCTTCGACACACCGGGGCGCGGCCGGGGCATACTCGACGTCTTCGGACACCGCTATCTGCTCGGTGTCCTCATCAGCAAGACCTCGTCGTTGCGCTATCGCAACTCGGTGCTCGGCTGGTTCTGGTCCTACGTTCGACCGACCGTGCAGTTCCTGGTCTACTACGCGATCGTCGGCGGCGTGCTGCAGATGCACCAGAGGGTCGAAGCGTTCCCGCTCTACCTCTTCAGCGGGATCGTGGTGGTCAACCTGTTCAACGAGGCCTTCGGCGCGGCGACGCGATCGATCGTCGACAACAAGGCGCTCGTCCGGAAGATCTATCTGCCCCGCGAGCTCTTCCCGATCGCGGCGATCATCGGCTCGTTCGTCCACTTCCTTCCGCAGCTCGCGGTCCTCCTGATCGTCTGCATCTTCCTCTTCGGCTGGGTGCCCTCGTTCGCCTCGATCGGTCTCGCGCTGGGAGGTCTCGCCCTGGTGCTCCTGTTCATCCTCGGGCTGGGGCTCTTCTTCTCCGCGATCAACGTCCGCTTCCGTGACGCGTCGAACGTCGTCGACATCGTTCGGACGATCTCCACCTGGTCGTCGCCCATCCTCTACACGTGGGTCATGGTCGAGCACGCGACACGGAACGTGCCGTGGATCTTCCACTTCTACATGAGCAATCCCGTCACCGTCGCCGTCGAGATGTTCCACCAGGCCTTCTGGGAGCCGACGGTGGCGGCGTCCCAGCATCACGGATGGCCTCCGGAGATGGTCTGGTATGTCCTTGCCGCGCTCGTCGTCATCGCCATTGCGCTGACGATCGGCCAGCTCACCTTCCGCCGCTTCGAGCGCACGTTCGCCCAGGATCTGTGATGACGACGACGACCGACACTGCCCAGCCCCGCATCATCGTGGAGCACGTCTCGAAGTGGTTCAACAAGCGCAGCAGCCGTTCGATGAAAGACGCGTTCATCAACGTCGTGCGCGGCCGTCCGGTCCGCTCGCAGCAGTTCCAGGCGCTCAACGACCTCTCGTTCATGATCGGTGAGGGCGAGTCCGTCGCGGTGATGGGGCTCAACGGGTCCGGCAAGTCCACGACGCTCAAGCTCGTCTCCGGCGTCCTGGAGCCCGACGAGGGGCGTGTGCTCACGCGGGGTCGCGTGGCCGGGCTCATCGAGGTGGGTGCGGGGTTCCACCCCGACCTCACCGGGCGGGAGAACGTCTTCCTCAACGCCGCGATCCTTGGGATGAGCGAAGCGGAGACCAAGGAACGGTTCGACGAGATCGTCGCGTTCAGTGAGATCGGCGACTTCATCGATCAAGAGGTCAAGCACTACTCGTCCGGCATGTTCATGCGCCTCGCCTTCAGCGTCGCCATCCACGTGCATCTTGACGTGCTGCTCGTCGACGAGGTGCTCGCCGTCGGCGACGCCCCGTTCCGCGCCAAGTGCAACGCCAAGCTCAAGGAGCTCGCGGCACAGGGCGTCACGATGATGGTCGTCAGCCACAGCAAGGGACAGGTCAAGGACCTCTGCACCCGCGGCATCGTCATCAAGAAGGGCGTCAAGATCTTTGACGGGCCCATCGACGAGGCCGTCGAGGTCCTCGAGGGGAAGTGAAACGGCCCGGCGAAGGAATCGCCGGGCCGTTTGCTCATCGCTTCGCTCTCACAGGCGCACCACGATGTTCTCGGAGTCGATGTAGCGGCCCACAGGCGACGCGAACGCCTCGATGACCTGCGCGACGTGCTCCGGCTGCATGATCGTCGTGGGGTCCTCGGTGGGGGCCAGCACGCGCCGCAGGGCGGTGGCCGTGCGGCCGGGGGAGAGGCACACCACCCGCGTGCCGTAGATCGCGAGCTCCTCGCGCAGCACCTGGCTCATGTTGATCACAGCGGCCTTCGACGCGGAATAGGTCAGCCAGCCGGAGCGTCCGGTGATGCCGGCGGTCGAGGCGATGTTCACGATCAGCTCGAAGGTGTTCCCGAGGTGGAGGAGCTCCTGGATGAGCGTGAACGGCGCGTAGAGGTTGACGGTCATGGTGCGCTCGAAGTCGGCGAACTCGACCTGGTGGATCGGGACGGGATTCGTGTACCCCGCGTTGTTGATGAGGATGTCGACGTTGCCGACGGTGCGGTGGATCTCGGCGATCGCGGCGCGCAGGGCCTCGAGATCGCCGACGTCGGCGGGGTGGGCGAGCAGGGTCTTGCCCCGCGCCTCGGCGAGGGCGCCGAGCTCATCGCGGGCCTGTGTGAAGGCGTCGGACTCGCGGGCCACGATGATGACGGTCGTGATGTCGTCGACCGACTCGATGAATCGGCGGGCGGTCTCGTAGCCGATTCCGCGGGACGCCCCGGTGACCAGTGCAGACTTACTCATAGGACGTCTCATTCTCCTGCATCAGGTAGGTGGCGAGCCGGATGTCGGTGGGCGTCGTGACCTTGAAGTTCTCGTCGCGGCCGTCGATGTAGGACACCGGGTAGCCCGAGGTGGCCACGAGCGTCGCATCCTCGGTGAAGACGTCGCCCCGCTCCGCCGCCTGGCGGTGGGCGTCGGCGAGATCGCTCGTGCGGAACTTCTGCGGCAACTGGACGTTCCGCAGCCGCGAACGGTCGAGCGATCCGGTGACGGTGTGGGTATCGGGGTCGACGGGCGCGACAGTGAAGGGGATCTGGTGCATGAGAGCCACATTGTCGTGCGGCGACGCGATGAGGTTCTCGAAGTCCTGACGCAGCACCAGCGGGCGCGCGGCCTCGTGGATGATCACGCTGTCGTGGGTGCAGTGCGGCAGCATGGCCGACACGGAGGTGTGACGGGAGTCGCCGGCCTCGACGAGCGTGACGGGCGTCTTGATGGCGTAGTCCTCGAGGAGCTTCTCGACCGCGCCGCGCCACCCGTCGGGGTAGTTCATCACGATCTCGCCGATCTGCTCGATCGGGTCGATCGCCGTGAGCGAGTACACGAGGATCGGGATGCCGTTGACCTTGAGGAACTGTTTCGGCTGGTTCGCGCCGACGCGTGCGCCGACCCCGCCGTTGAGGAGAATGAGAGAGTGCACCCGGGAGACCTCCGTGTCTGGTGTGTGAACCAATCGACTATATCCGTGTGACCTTGGTGAACTCGGGATGCCTGGCGCGCGGCGCGCGTCGCTCAGTCGGATTCCCCGTCCGTCTCCGCCTCGGCGTGGCCGATCGGCGGGGTCCCGTCGATGTCTCGGCGGGCGGCGTCGATGAAGCCCGAGGCATAGTCTTCCGGGGGAAAGGACCCGAGGTAGTACTCCCGCATCTCCGCGCGGACAGCGCGCTGCGAGTCCGGGCCGAGGGCGTCATCGAAGGCGGCGGTCCACGTCGCCCGGTCGTCGGTGATGACGTACCCGGCGCGTGCGAGCGGGAACTCCGCCAGGAACTCCGTCAGATCTCGGCCGAAGGCCGTGGTGACGAGCGGCTTCAGCGAGTAGAGGAAGTCGCCCACGACGCTGGAGACGTCGGAGATCATGAGGTCACTGTCGTTGATGCAATCGTTGACGGAGCGCAGGCGTTCCGCCTCGTCCCCGAAGACGTGCGGCACGCCGGTCTGGGACCGGTGGGCGCCCAGGCGATGCTGGATCCGCTCGTTGATCGCGCGGTGGATCGGGTCCTTGTAGCTCCACGGATGCGGGCGGAACATGACGGCGCACCCCCGGGCGAGGAGGTCTTCGACGATCTCCTCGGCGACGTCGAGCGACGTGTACGAAGAGTCCAGACGGACGCCTCGCCACGTCGGCGCGTACAGTGCGACGGGGTGCGGGCGATCACGTGCTCCGGCCGGGGCCGAAAGAATGCTCTCGACCTGCGGGCGTCCGACGATGACGAACTTCCTGGGGTCGATGAGGACGCCGTGCCGCGCATAACGGTCCTGACCGGCCCGGCCGGCCACGTACACGCGGTCGTACATGGCGGTCACGGGATTGTAACTGGGCGCCTTGTCGCTCTCACCGTGGAGGAGCTGGATATGGGTGAGCTTCTGGAAGCGAACGAAGTGCGTGTTGCGTGCGGCGTTGTTCGTGTAGAAAGCGGCCCGCAGCGACGGGACCGTGAATTCGTCGACGTCGCGCATCGTGGGCGCGAGGACGACGGGCACGTCACCCGCGACCGCGACCGCATCGTTCCAGCTGCGCCGGTTGCGGAGCATGATGAAGAACGGGCGGTCGAGCCGGCGCAGGTAGGGGAGCCACATCGCGAGCTGGAATCCGGTGTTGGCCGGAGCGTCCCAGTACACGACGAAGTCAGGCTTCAGCGCAGCAAGGGCGCCCGGCAGCGCCGCCCGGGTGCGACGCGAGGTGCGCTGGCGCAGCCCGGCGATCGCGTAGATGACGAGCACGGTGAGACCGATCGGCACGGCGACGAGCGTCCAGAACCAGCCGTCCACGTGCAGGCGGCTGAGCAGGAACAGCAGCGCCGGGGCGGCCAGTACGACGACATGCAGGAGGCGCTTGAGCAGGGGGACCGGCGGGATCACCGTCAGCCCGGGAACATTGGCGATCCGCACACCGACGTATCCGGCGATGGCTTCGATCATCGGCAATGCCGACAACAGCACGAGCACGAACCCCATGGACAGCCACGCGATCGGCGCACTGGAGACCTCGTCGGTGGTCAGCGGCGGCGTGACCGCGAACGTGAGGATGACGAGTCCTCCCACGCTCTGGCGCAACACGCCCTGCCACCGCGGCCGCAAGCGGGCGATGACGACGCCGAGGAGAGCACCGTAGGCGACGACCCACGCCACGATCCCGAGGGTCGTCAGCTCGGAGTAAAGAAGCAGGGTCGCCGTGACGCTCAGGACGATGATCGCGAGATCGACGGGGTCGTTGCGGAGAGCTCGTTGAAACATGGAAGGGCCTGCCTAGGGAAGCCGTGACGTCGTCACGCGTCGTGGAGCCGGACGTTGATGACCTGACCGGTCACCGGAACGGTCAGCATCCGGAGGGTCACCCACGCCACGTGATCGGGATCGAGCAGGGTGTCCTCCGGTTCCTCGCCGAAGGCCGCGGTGCGCATCGGAGTGGCCGTGCGTTGCGGGTTGACGCAGTTGATGCGCACCCCCGATTCGGCCCACTCTTCGGACAACGCCTGGGTGAGGTTGACGACACCGGCCTTGGTCGCGCTGTAGATGCTGTAGCCCGCCCGGCCCCGCGTGTAGGAGCTCGAGGTGAACAACACGACCTCGCCCCCGGTCTCTTCGAGGTAGGGGAAGGCCTCCCGAGCGACAGTGGCGGGCGCGAGCAGGTTCGTGCGGATGGTCCGCTTCACCTCTTGCTTGGGCGTCTCGACCAAGGGAGCGATGTTCAGCACGCCGGCGGTCATGACGACGGCGTCGATCCGGCCGAACTCCTCGTAGGCTGCGCGCAGCGCCTTGCGGACGGCCTTGGGCGACCCGACGTCCGTTCCCGTCGTCGACCGGCTGAACTCCCGCACGCGGGCCCCGTGCTCACGGGCTTGCACGACGATGCTCGCCCCGATGCCGTAGCTCCCCCCGAAGACGACGATGGCCTTACCGCTCAGGTCGGCGAGGTCGCCGCCGTCGAGCGAGAGGCTGGCCGACTGGAGTTGGAAGAGCTTGTCGGCGATGTGGATGTCGATCGGCTCGGTCACCTTCATGTTCTCCGCGGTGCCGTCGACGACATAGATCGGCGTCTCGGGGAGGTAGGTGAACACGACGCCGCAGTCGTCGGTGGCCGTGAAGTCGGGGTCCTCCGCGGCGATCTCGTATGCGCGCCGGATCACGCCGAGACGGAAGGCCTGCGGGGTCTGCCCGCGACGCAGGCGCGAGCGCGGGGGGATCCCCGTGATGTGCTGCCGCTCGTCGACCTCGATGATCGTGTCGGCCGAGGGGACGGCGGTGTCGACGGCGTCGTAGTCGTCGAGCGCCCGGACGCAGTCGGAGATGATCCGGTCGTCGATGAACGGCCGCACGGCGTCGTGGAAGAGGACCTTCGTGTCATCGCCCTCGATCGCCTCGATGGCCAGCCGGGTGGTGTCATTGCGGGTCTCGCCGCCGGGAAGGATGCGGGTCAGCTTGGCGAAGCGTCCGCTGCCCAGCAGATGCGACAACTCGTCGATCGTCGCCGCGTTCATCATGACGATGACCTCGTCGATGTCGGGGCTCGCGTCCAGTGCCTCGAGGGTGTGCTCCACGATCGCCTTGCCCGCGATCTTGATGAGCTGCTTCGGGATGCCGAGACCGACGCGTGCGCCAATCCCTCCGGCCAGGACGACGGCGACGGTATGCACGTTGTTCACCCGGTGGACGCTCCTCGGCGATCGATGGGCGCGCGGTACTTGCGCCGCCGTTCATCCTACTCGGGGAGCCCCGAGAGCCCGGGGAGAGCGCTCGACTATCGTCGAAGGGTGCCGACGACCTTCTCCGTGATCAGCCCGATGTACAACGTCGAGGCCTATCTGCCGGACTTCTTCGCGTCGCTGCGCGAGCAGAGTTACGGCTTCGAGAGGCTGGAGGTGATCCTGGTCGACGACGGCTCCACCGACGGCACGCTCGCCGTGGCGGAGGAGTTCGCCGCCACGAGGCCGAACGTGACCGTGCTCACGCAGTCCAACGGGGGGCAGGCGAGCGCCCGCAACCTCGGCCTCGCGCACGCGACCGGCACCTGGCTGACCTTCCCCGATCCCGATGACGTGCTCTCTCCGGGGTACTTCGCCGCCGCGGCCGCGGAGATCGAGCGCCACGCGGAGGGACAGCTCGCGATGGTCTCCGCGCGCATCCTGATGTGGTTCGAGGATCGTGACAGCCTCCTCGACAATCACGCGCTCGCCGGACGCTTCCGCCACGGTCGTCGCGTGGCGGATCTCGACGCGGAACCCGAGTGGATCCAGCCGCACATCACCTCCGGCTTCGTGCGGCGCGACGTCGTGAGCGCCGCGGGGCTGCGCTTCCCCGAGGATCTTCGACTTCGCTTCGAAGACGCCAATTTCGTTGCACGCTACCTGCTGCATTGCCCGCGTCCCGCGGTGGCCTTCCTCCCGTCGGCGCAGTACCACTACCGGCAGCGAGCGGACAGCTCGTCAACGATGCAGTCCAGCCACGAGAAGCCGGAGAAGTACACCGACACGATCCGCATCGGGTTCGGCGGGGTGATCGCCGAAGCCGAATCCCTGGGCCGGCCGCTGCCGCGATGGGCGCAGAACCTCTTTCTGTACGACCAGTTCTGGATCCTCCGCAGCTCCCAGACCGCCCGGGTGCGCCAGTCCGATTTCCCCGAGGAGATGCACCGTGAGCTGGCGGAATCGGTGCCAGGCTTCCTCCGGCACATCGACGAGGAGGCGATCTCGAACTTCGCGCTGATGACCGTCGCGCCGTGGATGCGGGAAGCGCTCCTGCTCGTCAAACGGGGACGCGCTGCCGGAACCGTGTACCGCGGCGCGGTGGATCGTCGTCGCGGACTCCAGTCGGTCGTGTACCGCTACCACGGGGAACGCCCGGTGGAGCGGCTGAGCGTGGACGGTGCGGTCGTGGCGCCGCGCTTCGAGAAGACCCAGCCGCTGGAGTACGTCGGCCGCCCGTTGGTGTGGCAGCGCACGCTCTGGATTCCCGAGCCCGGAGCGGTGGAGGTAACCCTCGACGGCGAACCCCGAGAGATCGAGGAGCGGCCGACGGTGCCGCTCAGCCCCTTTGCCGCACGGGGCCGTCTCCGGGGGAGGACCGCCGCCGATCTCCGGCGGCTCCGAAAGCGTGTGGGAAGTGCGATCCGCCGGCGTCTGAGCGGCCAGCTGGTGTCGCTTCTCCGGCGCGACCTCGCGGTGAGGTCGCCCCGACTCGCCCGGCGCTTCGCGGGGGCGTGGGTGTTCATCGACCGCGAGGTCGACGCCAACGACAGCGCGGAAGACCTCTACTGGTGGGTGCGGGAGCATCACCCGGAGGTGAATGCATGGTTCGTCGTGCGAGCGGGAACGCCCGACTGGCACCGCCTGGCTGCTCGCGGGGCTCGACTGGTCGCCTATGGTTCTCCGGAGTTCACCGCGCTCCTCGTGCATGCCGATCATCTCGCCTCCAGTCATGCCGACCGGTTCATCACCCACGCGCTGCCGCGCAAGTACCGCCCGGCCGGGTACAGCTTCACCTTCCTGCAGCACGGAGTCATCAAGGGCGACCTTTCGCTGTGGCTCAATCCGAAGGTCATCGACGTGTTCGTGACCTCGACCCAGGCCGAGTACGACTACATCGCGGGGGTCTCGCCGTATCGCTACAGCACGAAGGAGGTGCGGCTCACCGGGCTGCCGCGCTTCGATGTGCTCCGTGAGCTCGACGCGGCGGTGAACGAGAGCGAGCGCGACATCGTCCTGGTGATGCCCACGTGGCGCAACTATCTCGTCAGCGACCTCAAGTCTGCATCCGACGACCGCGAGCTTCTGGGGGCGCTCGCCGAGACCGAGTACGGTCGCGCGCTCGCGACGCTCCTGCGCGACCCGGAACTGGAGCGGTTGCAGGAGGCCGGGGCCCGCATCGTCTTCATGCCGCATCCCAACATGCAGCGCTACCTTCCGCAGTTCGACCTCCCGCCGCACATCGAGATCGTGTCCTATCTCGACGCCGACGTCCGCGACATGATCGTGCGCGCGGCCGTGCTGGTCACCGACTACTCCTCCACCGCGTTCAACGCCGCGTATCTGCGTCGCCCGGTGATCTACTACCAGTTCGATCAGGAGGAGTATCGCCGCGGTCACACCGAGCGCGCCGGGTACTTCGACTACGAGCGCGACGGGTTCGGACCCGTCCTGACCGAGCCGACGGCCGTCGTCGAGATGATCGCGCGCGCGATCGCGGGGGACTTCCCCGCGGAGTACACGGCTCGCACCGACGCCGCCTTCCCGGTCCGCGACGGGAACAACCGTGCCCGCACCTTCGACGCCATGCGCGAGGTGCGCACGCGTAGAAGCCTCGAGGAGCGCTCCCGGCCCGCCCCGCCGGATTCCTGGTCGGTGGCTCCGGGCTGAGCACGCATCACTGCGCGCTCAGATGCTCCTCGATCGCGGAGACGATCCGTGCCGCGGCGCCCCCGTCCGCCGTCTCCGCCACTTCTCTCCGCCGTTCGCGGAAGGGGTCATCCACGTGGTCGTGGAGGGCCCTCTCGATCGCGGACACGGCCGCGGACGTCTCACGCGTGACGGGACCGAGCCCCTCCCGCTCGTAGTCGAAGCGCCCCGCCCGATACGTGTGCCCGCCGCCCAAGGCCGCCTCGCGGTCGAACTGGAAGTACACGACGTGGCTCCCCGCCACGGCGGCATCGAACGCGATCGAGGAGTAGTCGGTCACCACCACGCGCGAGCGCACGAGCGCATCGACGGCGTCCACGTCGTCATCGGCGATGAGCACGCCGCTCCCCGCCGCCACGCGTGCGAAGTCACCCCGCATGGCCGGGTGGGGGAGCAGCAGCACGCGGGCGCCGTGTCGCTCTGCGTGCTCCCTCAGCCGCGCGTCGCCGGCGAGACCGAGCCATTGCCGTGCGAACTCGCTCTCGAGCACGTCGTCGGTGACGTGCCGGCGTGCGTCGGACCCTGTACGCACCAGGGGAAGTCGCCACGTGGGAGCGAGGAGGATGGTGTCCGGCGAAGCCGGCCGCCGATCGAGAGCGCGCTGCGCCACTCGGTCGAAGCGCGGGAAGCCGGTGCGTGCGACAGAGCTTCGTGACAGCACGTAGGGTGATCCATCGCCGACGATCGCCTCGTGCTCGCTCTGCGTGGCCGTGGTCATGAGGTCGATGGGCTTTGCGTTGAACCACAACGACAGATCGTTGTGCAGCACGCCGTGCTGGAGGTAGACGAATAGCCATGGCCGCTGACCGCCGGGATAGAGACGGTCGGGCTTGGGGTGGGTCATGGGGGCATCGACGTAGGACGACGCCACGACGACCGCTCGGTCGAGGGCCTTCGCGTGCTCATCGCCGCCGTACGGGAGGACCCGGTCGGACTCCTCGCGCAGCCGGGCGAAGTCGGGCGACCCCTCCGCCACCACGAACCAGGCGTTGATCGACGGACGCTCGCGTCGGAGGTGGGTGAACAAGAGCTCCGCGTTGTCGCCGGCGTGGTCGACGCGGTCCATCATCAGCCACGCGTCCGTGAACGGCGACTCCTCGACCGTCGCCGGCGGACGCGTCGACGGGATCTCGGCGCCCGCGCGGGCATCCGGGCCGCCCTCGGGGGTGCTGCCGCGCGGCGGGCGCGACACGAGCCGGCGGAGCACACCGGCGACGCCTCCGCGGGAGGAACCCGAGCGCACGGCGTTCCCGGCCGATGCGTCGGGGGCCTCCCGCGGCGACGGTACCGGTACCGGACGCGGTGGGTAGACATACACGCGATCGGTGACCGCGCCTGCCACACCGTCGACCTCGACCACGGCGGGCGGATCGCCCGTGGTCCACAGAATGTGCTCTCGCAGGCGGTCCTGGCCGAAGTAGTCGAGCGTGCGCCACTTTCGATCGACGATCGGGAGGGCGCTCCCGTCTGCCGAGCGGACCACCACGTGAGGGGCCGTCGAGGTGTGGAGCATGCGGATCTCGGTGCGCGAGCGCGGGCCGCGCACGGTCGTGTGGGCGAGGACGAACGGGAGGGACGAGCCCCCGAGGACGAGGAAGAGCGCGCGCAGATCGACCCGCAGCGGCGTCAGCCGATAGCCGCGCATCACGTCCGGATCGATACGCGTCAGGACCCGGGTCGCGACGTCGAGCACCTCGGCGCGGTCGCGCGTGTTCAGGCGTGCCGCCGTCGCCAGGGTGAGCTCGCCGAGAAACGCGGCGCGGAGCCGGTGCAGCGCCAGCACCTGCGCGGTCCGATCGTGCCCGGCTTCGTCGAGGAGGGCGGCGGCCCGTTCCCCCCACGACGCGGCGCCTCCGGTGGCGGTGACTCGATAGGTCGCCCCGGCGGCCACGCGGATCCGGGCCGAACGCCGCAGGAGGGCCAGGAGCAGAGCGTCCGGCGACGTTCCCGACGGTGCGGCATCCGCAGCGATCTCGCGTCGGAGGGCGAGGCCCGGCAGGACCGCCGGGAGGGTTCCAGTCTGTGGATCGAGGTCGGCGAGGCGGTCACCGGGCCCGAACAACGGGGCCTGCTCCCACCCCGGTGACACCGGCCGGGACACGACGAGGTCGGCGGTGCCTCCCTCGGCATCGGCATCCCCCGCGCATGCCTCCCGGAGCCGGACGAGCCACGCGGGATCGGGCAGGGTCGTCCCGTCGAGGATGCCCACCCACGGTGTCGTGACCGACCTCAGTGCGTCGGTGAGCTCTCCAGCGACGGTGTGCACGTCTCGCGGCATCCGGTCGTCGTCGAGCCAGCGTGCATGCGCGGCGCGCAGCACCGTCGGGTCTGCAGCGACCAGTTCCCATCTCGCCGCGGAAGACTCCTCGACCCCGCCGATCGCATCCGCGAGGGCATCGATCCGGATCTCATCCGACGCATCGAGGGCGACGACCACCGTCAGCATGGGAGGACTGCTCACGCCACCATCGTAGGCGGGTCGACCTCACGTACAATCGACGACTGGTCCCTTGCCGGTGGGGGCCGAGGAAGGCACGTCATGCGCGTACTCATCCGCGGGGGCAAGCCGCCCCACGTCCCCGTCTCGCCCGAGGCCTCTCTGGCGCGCTGGGGATGGGGCATCTTCGGGTCGAACGTCGGCAACGCCCTGTACCTGGAATCGGTGTACCGGGCACTCCACACGCCCGACACGGATATGACCGTCGATTCCCTCTACGTCGAGCTCTCCAAGGACCCGGCGGCCATGGCCTCCGCCATCAACGGATCGTTCGACGTCTACGTGATTCCGTTGGCCAACGCCTTCCGTCGGGACTTCCTGCCCTCGCTCGACCGCCTCACCGCCGTCATCCGCCTCCTGACGATCCCGGTCGTCATCACCGGAGTGGGGGGTCAGTCGGACGTCGGCGGAGACATGTCCGACCCCGAGGTCGACGGATCCGTCGCGCGTTTCGTCTCGGCCGTGCTCGATCGCTCCCGCTCGCTCGGGGTGCGCGGGGAGCAGACCGCCGCGTACCTGAACCGGCTGGGCTTCGGTTCCGATGTCGTCGACGTCATCGGGTGCCCCAGCATGTTCGATCACGACGGAACGCATCGCGTCGAGCGCACGAAGGAGCGCATCGATGAGAACTCGCCGATCGCCTTCAACGTCGCGATCAACATCGATCCCGCCGCGGGATTCGACCGGGTGATCCGCCATCACGTCGACGCGTACCCGAATCTGGTGTATGTGCCGCAGGAACACCACGAACTGGCGATGCTCCTGTGGGGCACCGATGCCTCCACGACGCGACCAGATATGCCCCTGGACCGGACGCACCCGTTCTACCGGCAGGACCGGATCCGCTTCTTCCTCGACCCGACCACGTGGAAGTCGTTCATGAAGGAGCAGGACTTCGCCTTCGGCTCGCGCATCCACGGGAACGTTGCCGCGCTGGCCGCAGGCACCCCCGCCGTGCTGTTGTGTCATGACGCCCGTACCCAGGAGCTCGCGGATTACCACCGCATCCCCTACCGCGTGTACGAAGGGGGCGTGGCTGACGCCGCGGAGCTGTACGAGACCGCGTCGTTCGATGAGCTCAATGCGTTCATGCCGGAGGCCTTCGCCCGCTACACCGCCTTCCTCGATCGCAACGGGCTCGCGCACATCCATCAGTCCGGCCGCGCCCATCCCGCCTATGAGGCCGCGTTGGCCGCCGCCCCCTTCCCCGCCGCCGTGCGCAGCTACGCGGCGGAGACCACCGAGTTCGAGCGGGAACTCTTGCGCAAACTCGCCTGGCTCCGGCAGGGCGAGAAGAACGACGCGGCCCGGTGGGTGGGCGGCTACATGCCGGAGTGGAAGCCGGTCTGAGGCTTACGGGGTGACGGCGTCGGACACGACCCGGTAGATCCACGAGTCGAGCGATTCCGAGAAGGATCCGGTCAGATGCGATGCGTCGAAGTACACCGGTAGGCCGCCGACCGCGAAGTAGCAGTAACGCTCGTCGCAGAAGTTGTCGGCCGGGTCGGCGACGGTGATGCGATCGCCGAACCGCGCCTCCAGTTCGTCGGTGACGGAGCGGTAGAGCGCCCGCTCCCGCGGGTTGCGGCAGTCGCCGCCACTCGAGAGACACTCCGGCCCGTCGACGCGATTGCCGACGCTGTCACCGGTCAGCGGAACGTCCTCGAGGACGACCACCGGCTCGCCCCGAGCCAGGAGCGTCTCGATCGTCTCCTCATAGGGTCCGGCCGCGTCTCCGTCGAACGGGTAGTTGGAGGTCATGTTGGCGAGGATGACGACATCGGCCTCCGGCACCAGCGTCTTCTCCACCCACGCATTGCGCGCGTCGCAGGCGGCCTGTTCGGCCGCCGGGATCTCTCGCGACACCGTCGCGTCGGGCGCCTCGCCCGTCGAGGGGCATCCGTGCCGCATGGCGACGGTCACATCGAACCCGCCCGCCTCGCCGGCCGCGCGGAGGGCATCGCTCCAGTTGCCACTGTGGGAGTCGCCCCAGAGCAGCACGTTGAGGTCTCCGTCGGGGCTGTCGGTGCGGCAGACGGTGGTTGCGAAGGCACCCAGGCCGTTTGCGCAGTACTCTTCCCACGGCCAGGGGCGGTCTTCCGCCGCGGCGGCGCCGGCATCGCCGGGCACCTCACCCCACGCGGGGGAGCAGCCGGGGTTCGAGGTCGAGCGCGCACCCGCGCATGGTGCGGCGGAGACCAGGCGAGCATCCACGGCCTGCTGGGCCTGTTCGACGCGGGCGGTCCCCGCCAGGCTGGTGCCGAGAGCCGCCGCGCCGACGCTCAGGATGCACGCGAGTCCGAGGGCGTACGCCACGCGGCGTCTTCCGCCGCCGGTGCGCAGCGGTGTCTCCACCCACCGCAGCGACAGCCACCCCAGCAACAGGCTGGCGGCGAAGAGGATCACCTTCTCCACCCCGCGCAGCTCGTGCCCGATCGCGTAGGGAACGAGGATGACGAGCGGCCAGTGCCAGAGGTAGATGGAGTAAGACGCGTCTCCGACGATCTGGAGCGGACGCACCCGCGCGAGCGACCCGAGTGAGCCTCGGCCTTCCTCTCCGCCCCCGAGCAGCACGAGGGTCGCGCCGATCACGGGGAGGAGGGCCCAGACGCCCGGATAGGTGACGTCGCCGAGCGTGAACGCGGCCACCACGATCACGGCCAGGCCCACCCACGGCGCGGCGAACCGGACCGGGCGGGGGATCGCGCGGTCGTCGGAGACCACGAGCGCCAAGAGGCCTCCCGCGGCGAGCTGCCAGACCCGTCCGGGCGTGACGAAGTAGGCCGCGGCCGGCGCTGTGGACATCAGCCACAGCATGGCGGCAAAGCTCAGCACGCCGACCCCGGCGACGAGGGCGATCACCGCGGCGCGCCGCTCGGCGTCCCGGCGTCGGCGCAGCAGCGCGAGGAGCGAGAGCAGCAGGACCGGCCAGAACAAGTAGAACTGCTCCTCGACCGAGAGCGACCAGAAGTGCTGGAAGGGTGAGGGCGCGGACTCCGCCGCGAGATAGTCCACGGCGTTGCCGGCCAGCACCCAGTTCTCCACAGCCAGAGCCGAGGCCAGGAGCTCGCGGGCCATGTCGTTCCACCGCGACACCGGCATCCAGACGACGACGGCCGCCGCGGTGATCAGCAGCACCGCGGTCGCCGCCGGCATCAGACGCCGGATGCGTCGTGCGTAGAAGCTCGAGAGCGTCGTGAGCACCGAACGGTCGTGGCGAGCGCTGCGGACGATGTGACCGGTGATGAGGAACCCGGAGATGACGAAGAACACGTCGACGCCGATGAATCCGCCCGCGAGCCGGCCCGGCCACAGGTGGAACACGACCACGAGGAGCACCGCGAGCGCGCGAAGGCCCTGGATGTCGGTGCGCAGGCCCGCACGCGGCGCGACCGGGCCCTGACGCTCGCGGTGAGCGCGTCTCGTCGTGATCGACGGGACGGTCATCGTTCGAAGACCGCGTCGACCAGGCGGGCCGAGGCGTGGCCGTCTTCGCGCTCCATGAACCGTGCCCGGAAGGCGTCCACCGCCGGGCGCGTGTTGCGCTGCAGCAGGTCGAGGTCGGCCAGTGCGGCGAGGCACTCCTCGACCGTCCGGGCGATCGGGCCGGGCGCGGTCTCCTCGTAGGGCAGCATCCAGCCCCGCGCGTCGTCGCGGTAGACGTCGAGGTCGGGGACGAAGAACACCATCGGGTTGCCGGTCAACGCGTAGTCGAACCGCAGCGACGAGTAGTCCAGGATCGCGGCGTCGGAGGCGAGGCACAGCTCCGTGATCTCGGGGTAGTCGGTGACGTCGATGACCCCCGGTGCCGCCTGCGCGCGCGAGGTCGTGCGGGCGTTCATCGCGTGGCCGCGCATGAGGACGACGTGGTCGTCCCCGAGCCGCTCCACCACATCGCGCGGAGCGAGCCAGTCGACCGGTTTCGCCTCGAACTCGCTCGTCGCGAGGTTGTCCCGGTAGGTCGGGGCGTAGAGGATCGCCTTCTGCCCGGGCCGGATGCCCAGTACCGCCCGCGTGCGCTCTCGCAACTCCTGCGCGTTGGGGTCGAAGAAGACGTCGTTGCGGGGATATCCGATCTCCAGCGTGGTCGCCGTCGTGGAACGGAAGTCGCGCTCGAGGAGGGGGGTGGCGTAGGCCGCGGGAGAGAGCAGGTAGTCCCACTGCTCATGCCGGGCGAGGAACGATGCGATCCGGCTCTCGGAGTATCCCGCCTGCTCCCAATAGCGCAGTCCGGCGGTCTTGAAGGGGTAGCCGTGGAGCGTCTGGACGAACACCTGCCCGTCGTGCTTGTGGAAGAAGTCGGGCTGGTGGACGTTGTCGAACAGGTACCGCGCGGTGGCGAGCAGGTCGAACCACTCCGCAGTGCCCACCACGACCCCGCGCCCGCCGGCGGGCACGGGGACGGAGCGATCCTTCACCGACCACACCAGATCAAGACCGTAGTCCCGCTCGACGAGCTCACGGTGCACGCCCGCGTTGCTGCACGACGTGTTCTCGCCATAGAAGGAACGGAAGAGAACCGCATCGCGAAGCGGGCGCCCCGTGGCGGCTTGCTGCCGCTGAAGGGCGAACTGACGACGGGTACCGGTCTCTTCCCGCGTCAGCGGCGCGCTGAGGATGATCTCGGGACACGACTGCTTCGGGTTCACCTCGACGCGTGCCGTGAGCTCGCCGGGGATGAGCGTCTCGTGGGGCGTCGTCGCGACGAATGCCTCGGAGAGGAAGAAGTCCTGCTCGGTCGTCTCGTCCACCGCCAGGAGGCGATAACGACCCGAGGGGAGAGGAGCCGGGGTGCGGCCCCAGCGTTCCGCGCGGAGAGGGATCCGCGCCGTCCACCGATCGCCGTCCCATTCCACATCCGCCCGCACCTGAGTCCGGTGATCGCGCATCTCCACGAACGGGGCGCCCCGGCCGGACAGAAGCCGCCCGCCCATCCGGAGTGTTCCCTCGTCGACCTGGATCGACTCGATCGTCATCCGACGGGTGATGCGTGCCAGGGCGAGGTTGCCGTAAACGGTCTGGGTCGCCGACACGAGCGATGCCGGCACGACCGTCGGCCAGTCCGTCTCGGGTGCGGCCCAGGAGATCTCGTGAGCGACGCCGTCGGCGTCGATCAGGCGGAGCCCCCAGGAGGTGTCGCGGGGACCGACCAGCGCGGCGGGGTCGATCGAGAAGGCCCACCGCCCTGCGCCCGAGGATTCGACGGGGAAGGCCACCGGTTCGCTCGACGCATTCCCCGTCACGCGAGCTTCGACGAAGGTCATCGGGGCGGTGGACTCCACGACGACGTCGATCTGTTCGTCGTGCGTGTCCACCGAGACCGCGCGCTCGGGAAGCCTGCGGAGTTGGAGGTGCAGCCGGTTCGGATCGGAGAGGATCACGGCGATCCTTCGGCCTTCGGCGTCGAAGCGCGGACGCACCAGTGCGGTGGAGCCCCACAGGTTCACGTCGCGCACCTGCAGCCGCCAGGTGCCGATGGCGTTGCGCAGGGTGACCCACAGGAAGAAGTCGGCGCGCTCGAGCCCCGTGGCTACCAGGTGGGGCCGAGTGACGGTGGCCCGCCATGCTCCTGCCGAGTAGTCGTTGACCTTGTGGTGGGCCACCAGATCGATCCGCGCGTCCTCACGGCGCACTGTCGTCAGCGGAATCCGGACATCGCCGGGCCCGACGAGCTCGACCTCGGCCGTCGTCGGCACCTCGACGGAATCGATTCCCGTCACAAAGCCCCAGCCATCGAGTTGGAGCGTGTCGTCATCGATCCACGTGACCCCCCGCAGGGCGATCTTCGGCGTGAAGCACTCAGGGGGCATCGTCACCACGGCCCGCGGATAGTCGATCTCGTCCGAGAGGGCGACGCGCAGGGTTGCCACGTCCGCGTCGATCTCCGTCGGCCAGCGTCCTGCGTCCAGGCCGTCGGCGGCGAGATAGCGCAACGCGTCGTCGCGACGTCCCTCGGCGATCAGCCAGACGAGGGACGCCTGGTGGGGCAGGATCCGAGCCCACCCGCTGTCCTCGAGCTCGGCCACGAGCGCTCGGACTCCCGCGGTCAGCGCGTCCCAGAAGTCGTCCGAGGTGTGTGGCAGCTGTTTCCTCGAGTGCTGGATGTCGTTGGACAGCAACTGACAGGTCCGCGTCTCGGCGAGGGCGGAGGAGTGGTCGCGGAGCAGTTCCACGCTGCGGATCGCAGCGTGCATCCGTCCGGTCACGTCGCCCACCGAGCGGGTCTGCTGGGAGATCGACGACGCGTCTTCGCGGTCGCGCCAGTTGATGAGGACGTCGGGCAGGACGTCCACGGAGCGTGCCACCGCGTACGCGACTGCGGAGACCGGCTGATCCTCGTACAGGGCGCCCACGGGGAACGTCGTCCCCATGCGATCCCAGAACGATCGACGGTAGACCTTGCTCCAGGCGACCGCATTGACGAGGATCTCGGGGAAGTCGGTCGCCGAGATCCGGGTGCGGCGGACGCGGTGCGCGTCTTGGATCCACGGGCCCGCCGGCCACGTCCGCAGACCGGTGAAACGGCGGTACTGCGCGACGGCGAAATCCGAACCCGTCTTCTGGAGGGACCGGAGGAATGTCATGGCGGCGTGCGGCTCCACGGTGTCGTCGGAGTCGACGAACCACAGATACTCACCCGTCGCGTAACGGATACCCGTGTTGCGGGCTGCCGACAGGCCGCCGTTGGGCTGGCTGACGATCCGGATGCGTCGATCGCGCGCCCGCACTCTCGCCGCGACGGCGCGGGTGCCGTCGATCGCGCCGTCGTCGACGACGATGATCTCGATCCGCCGGTAGGTCTGGTCGAGAAGAGACTGCAAGCACTCTTCGATGTAGCGCTCGACGTTGTAGGCCGGGACGACGATGGACAGCAACCCGCGAACGTATCCCTCCGGAGTGCGACCCGCGCGCAGGTTCCGCAGGCGGTGACGCATTCCCTGCGGGAGTCGGTCTGCGACGACTCGCGTCACCGTGCGTCTATCCATGCCTCTTCGATCCGTTCCTCAAGCCGGGGGCAGCCGTCGCCTCCGGAAAGCGCGCAGCCCACCCCATGATAGGAGGCCGTCCGCGGCGGCATCGACTCCGGGTGGCGTCGTCCGCTGACCGTTCCGCAGGGCACCGTCCGGGGGACCCGCTTCTTCACGTGACCGCGAGCGGCCGTTAGCGGTGTCCCGGTCGGCCCGTCAGTCCAACCACGGCGCCGCTTCGCGCAGGGCGGCGTCGAGCGCGGTGGCCAGCGTGGCCGAGTAGGTCGCGGTCATGTGGTCCTGGTCGCGATAGGCGAGCACATTGCCGACGATCGGATCGCATCGCGTCTGCGTGCAGAAGGCGTCCGTCAGGTCCAGCAGAGTGACCTCGTCCGACAGGCCGGGCTCGTCCCGCACCGGCGAGGTGGGGAGGAACACGTCGCTGCGATCGCGCCCGCACGATGCCGGATCGGCGGCGTTCTCTTCGACGCACTCGGGCACATCGCCGAGGAAGCGTGGAGTGTCGCGGATGGCGATGACCGGGACCCCGCCCTCGGCCAGACGCGCCCACGCGTCCACCTGGCCCGGGTAGGAGATCTCCACGTCGCCTTCCACCTCGGGGGTCTTGGTCGCCACCGTGAACACCGCGTCGGGATGCAGGTCGATGAGATAGGGGATCGCCTTGTCGTTCCAGGAGTGGCAGGACTCCGACAGTCCATCCTTCCCGCCGGCGCGCGTCGTGAGGCGGCAGCCGTCCTTGTCGACGACGACGAGGCTCCACCCCCGCGCCTCGGCCACCGCCTTCAGCGCGGGGTACCAGTGCAGCACGTGCGATCCGCCCGACATGACGATCGTCCGACGAGGCGAGCTCACGGAATCGTCTTCGCAGGTGAGCACCTCGTCCATGCCCGGTTCGCTGCGCCATTTCTGCACGCAACCGCGCTCGTAGAGATCGGGCAGGTCGTCGAACGCGGCATCGACGCTCGGGCGGAAGGGCGTGTCGGCGTCCCAGGTGGGCGGCGGGGTCTCCGTCAGTGCACGAGCGCCGGGATGGTCCGAGGAGGGGGCCGCCGCCGTGGCGAGCTCCGCCTCACGGGCGCGTTCGAGAGTGAACACCCCCGCTCCCACCACGAGCACGACGGACAGCAACGCCGCCGCGGGAGCGAGGAGCGTCGCGCGGGGTCGCCAGGACACACGCAGGCGGAGTGCCGGCTCGGCGATGAACTTCTGGGTCGCCCACGCCAGGGTGACCGAGATCGTCAAGACCACGACAGCGCCCAGGACACCCACGCGCGACTGGTCGCGGTACTCGAGGTAGGCGATCAGGATCGGCCAGTGCCAGAGGTAGAGCGGGTATGA
Organism: Microbacterium sp. TNHR37B; assembly: GCF_001620065.1. GTDB lineage: Bacteria > Actinomycetota > Actinomycetes > Actinomycetales > Microbacteriaceae > Microbacterium. Next base: position 157,803 of record NZ_LQGV01000003.1, on the reverse strand, counting down.
GATCCGGGCGAAGAAGCGCAGCGGCGCCCACTCGAGCATGCGGTCGGGACCGACGCGGGTCGGCTCTCCCGAACTGAGGATGACGAGGCTGACCCCGATGATGGGCCACAGAGTCCAGACACCGGGGAAGAGGTGTGCTCCGTCGATGAAGAAACCACTGGTGACGATCAACGCGAGCCCGGTCCACCCGAGGACGATGCGAGCGACCTGCGGGAGTGACAGTCGTCCGGCGACGAAGGCGAGCAGACAGCCGACGCCGATCTCCCAGAAGCGCGTGAACGAGTTGAAGTAGGCCACCGGCTGGTCCAGGCCGGTCAGCGCGATCGCATAGACGAACGACGCGATCGTTGCGACGGCAGTGACGATCCCTACCCACGTGGCGGGCCGGCCACCGAGGCGACGGGCCAGCACTGCCAATGCGAGCACCAGGAACGGCCAGACGAGAAAGAACTGGCCCTGCACCGACAGCGACCAGAAATGCTGGAGCGGGCTGGTCGACGGGCCCGCAGCGCCATAGGAGAGCTGCGAACCGATGAGCTCCCAGTTCTCGTAATACAGGGCCGATGCGATCAGCTCGCGCCCCGTCTGCACCCATCGCGTCGTGGGAGCGATGAGGAGGGTCATCACGGCGGTGAAGATCAGGACGACCAGCGCCGCCGGCACCAGCCGCAACAGCACACGCCCGAAGTGCGCGGTGAGGAATCGTTCCCCCGGGCGTTCCGTGCGCTTGAGCATCGAACGGGTCAGGAGGAACCCCGAGATCAGGAGGAAGACGTCGACGCCACCGGAGACGCGTCCCTGCCCGAAGAGGTGGAACAGGACGACGAGGGTGAGCGCGAGCCCGCGCACACCCTCGATCTCGGCGATGTAGCCGGGTCGACGGGCGCGGGTGGTCTCAGCGGGGGAGTTCGGGTGCACGGTGTTCGGAAGGTGTCGGGAAGCGGGCAGAGCAAGTCTAGGGGTCTGCGCCGCCGCGCCCCGACCCCGGGGGCGTGAGCGTCCGGTCAGAGCTTCGGCGGCTCGTACTCGGACAGCGTGCCGTCCCGGAGGGCCTTTCGCACGACGTCGATCTGATCCCAGTCCGGCAGCACGACCGACTGCCCGCTCCGCCATCCCGTGCCCAGCGTCGGCGAGGTGAAGAAGTGAACGTCGCTCGAGCGGATGTCACGCGCATTCCACAGCGTGGACAGAAGGTACCCCGGGTCCACCCCCGCGTCGACGGAGAGGAACGGTGAGACCTCTCCGACGAGGCTGCTCATGCGGAACGGGTTGAGGAGCGTGTCGGCGCTCAGGACTTCCGAGAGCAAACCCTTCATGAACCGCTGCTGGTTGGCGGCACGCTGGTAGTCGCCCGTCGCGAAGGCCTTTCGCTCGCGGACGAAGGCCAGGGCGTCGTCCCCGCGAAGGGTGATCTTGCCCTCGTCGAAGTGCTCGCCCGAGACCGCCGTGAACTCCTTCGGGTTGTCGACGGTGACCCCTCCGAGGGCGTCGGCCATGCCGGCGAAGCTCTCGAAGTCGACGATCGCGACATGGTCGATGCGCGCGTCGATGAACCTCTCCACCGTCTCCACCACGAGGGGCACGCCGCCGAGGGCCATGGCGGCATTGATCTTGGCCTCGCCGTGTGCCGGGATCTCCACCCAGTTGTCGCGCATGATCGACATGACCGACACGCTCTGGTGGTCGGCCGGGACGTTGACCACCATGATCGTGTCGGAGCGGCCGGACACCTCGTCCTCGTCGCTCGAGCCACGCGTGTCCGATCCGAGGAGGAGGATCGTCTGCGCCCCCGCCACCGCCGCGGGGCGCTCGCCGGTGGGGAAGGCGTCCTGGATCTTCTCGGCCTTGTCGAAAGAGCTCCACAGATTCCATCCGAAGAGGCCGACGACGACCACGACGACGGCGAACACCGCAAGGACGCTGAAGAAGGCGACCTTGATCCTGTCCCGCTTCTTCTTCGGCTTCGGTGTCGAGGCGGGCTCGCCGCCGACGACCGGGAGCACGGCAGTGGTCGCTCCGGTCCGGGGAGCGTCGGGGGGTGTGGTCATGGCCTCGATTCTGACAGCGCTGCCTGGACCAACCCTGACGGGTGCTGCGGCCTGTCGGCCGGAGACTCCGGCGATGACCACGGCTCGATGGCCGTGCGAGCCAGCTCCAGCATCTCCCGATACTCCGGAGTCGAGAACCGTTCGAGCGTCGTGTAGGCGGCGTCGGCGAATCGTCGTACGGCGAGGTCGGATCGCCCGGCCAGGGTGAACAGGCAGGAACTCGACACGCCGACGACCGCGCCCGGGAGTGCCGAAGGCGTCAGCAGCGCCTCGACCGGAACGCCCGGATGCTCACGCCAGATCTCCACCCGTGGGTCGCTCGACCATCGTCCGCTCCATACGTCCTCGCTCGCTCGGGGATGGGGCCGGACGACCACGCGCGCGCCGGAGTCGACCAGGCGCGCGATCATGGCGTCGTTGAGTTCGCGCTCGACGTCGCGGGTCAGCCCCGCGTGCCGCAAGTGGTCGGCGAAGTTCTGTGTCGTGACCAGGACGGTGTCCGGCGAGAACGCGCGTGGCACGGCATCCCAGGCGGCGGCGACGGCGGAGAAGTCGGGTCGAAAGCGTCCCACGTGCAGCTCTGGGAAGCGGACGCCGGGAAGGTCCGCGCCGTACTGCGGCGGCGCCGGGAGAGCATCCCACAGCAGGTCGACCGTCGCGATCCTGCGGATGTGGAACGCCTCGGCGCAGTCGCCGGAGAGCACCCGGTCGCGCAGGCCGTCGTCGACCATCTTGATGGGCTTGGGAACGTACGATCCGAGCCCGTCTTCGAACAGATGCACCGACGCGCCGTCGAAGGTCTCGTAGAGCAGTTTCTGCGCGCGCGCCGACATGAAGGCGGGAATGAACACCCGGGTCGCTCGGAGCGGGGCGAGGTGCGCCCGGAAGGCACGCTGCGCGCGCCGGAGGTCGTCGGTTCCCGGATCCCGGCCGTAGACCCGGCGGTAGGTGTCGGTGACATCGACGACCCGCGCGAAACGGCCCGTGCGGACGGCGAGGTCCTTCACGCGTGCGCCGAAGTCGGACGCACCTCCGGTCGAGTAGACGAGGGCGGTCAGCGGGGGTGCGTCGGGGGAGGAGTAGACCTGGTCCCAGAGCGCCAGGCCCGTCACCAGCTGGGTCGGACTGTTGACGATGAACACGATCGCATCGGACGCCGCGCCGGTGGACGGGCTCGTCGTCGGCGCACCCCGCCGCCAGGCTCGCCAGCCCCGCGCGACACGGGTGAGCCCCGGTACCCGTCGGAGTGCCCGGCGGAGTCGGCCACCGATCAACACGGCGTCTTTCCTGCGGACAGTGCGGCGAAGGCCGCGAATCGTCCGCAGGAGCGTCCGCCGCTCGAGCGCCGCGTGCGCCGCGACATCGGTGGCGACGGCCTGCACGTGTGCGTCCCCGTGGAGGAGCGCCGCGACATCTCGGGGGGCGAGGATCGAGGGGGCCTCCGGTGCCCGGCTGAGGTGCAGGGTTCCGGACGATTCGTCCACGCCGATCGGACGGTATCCGAGCCGCAGGGCGGGAGCCGCCGCCCGGAGTGCCGCCACGAGGCCGCCCTCCGCGGCGGAGGAACGCGTGGTCGGCGACCACGCGGCAGGGTCGGCGAGGGCCAGGGCGATCCGTGCCTCTCGTCCTCCCTTCCCGTCCAGGAGGGCGCCGGGATCCCCGCCGGTGAACGCGGGCACCCCCGTCGCGCCGTGCGCGGCGATCCGGACGAGGGACTGGAGGACGCTGTCGAACCGTTCCCGGAAACGCGCCTGAGAGAACTCCGCCCCGTAGCGCTCCGCGGCGGCGGCCACCCGCGCTGCCGTCGCGGCGGGCTCGGTGACCGTTCGCCGGAGAGCGTCGGAGAGGGCCGCCACGTCGCCGGGCGCGAACAGTCGAGCGGACGCGTCGTCGACCATCTCCGGGATCCCGCCGACGGGGGTGGTGAGGATCGGAGTCTGCAGCTGCATCGCCTCCAGGAGGACCAGCGGCATCGCCTCCGACTCGGAGGGACACACCAGTGCGTCCGACGCGTAGATGTGCTCCAGCACCTCGGCTTTGGGGAGCTGCCCCGCGAAGGTGACGGCATCGGCCACGCCCCATTGTGCGGCGTGCGTGTGGAGCTCGGCGAGGTAGTCGGGCTGCGTCGCGCGGCCGAACAGGCGCAGGCGATAGCGCCGGTCCGGGTCCTCGGATCGCAGGCGTGCGATCGCCTCGATCGCGGTGCGCTGTGCCTTGCGCGGCTGCACGGTGGCCACGACGCAGAGATTCACCTCGTCGTCTCGGTATCCGAGCTCGCGGCACACGTCCTCGCGGGCCCGCGAGGACATCAGCGTGGCGATGTCGGGTTCCTCCGCACACGTATTGGGGAGGAAGAACTGCGGTTTGGCGGCGATGTGGGGGTAGGCGTTCCACGCCGCACGGCAGTTCTCCGACACGAAGATGTAGGCGTCATGGGCGGGCATGAGGTGGTGGACGACGTTGTCTCGATTCCACACGTCGGTCCCGTAGTGGTCGTAAGCGGCGGGCTCGTCGTGGACCACCACGACCCGCAGCGCCCCCTCGTGCTCGGGGAGAGGACCACCCGGCGCGTGATGGCGGAAGGAGCCCAAGCCGTTGCTCAGCTGCAGGAGGGGCCTCTGACGGCGGTACACCGCGTCAGAAGAGGAGGTCGTGACAAGTCGCTCGCCCAGGTCGACCGGCACGCGGTTGGCCATGACGAGCGTGGACAGTGCCGAACGAGCCAATCCGTCCAGATAGAAGGTGTCGGTGAAGGCGATCCCCGAATCGAGTCGGCTCACGTACTTCGTCAGATAGACGACGTCCGCGGGGTCTCGGGGCAACTCATCTGCCCGAAGCAGGACTGGCGTCTGGACAGTCGGCCTCACGTGCACGTCCCTCCTGCGGGACGGAAACGATGGCCGACCACGCGGCCGCGATGGTAGGGGGCGCAGGTAGCCGGAAGGCAACGTCAGGGTAGACGGCGGGTGTGCGAGCCGTCGACGGCGTCACGCAGGCGCTGCGCGATGGCGTCCGCGCAGGGGGTGGCTCCGGCTTCCGGGATCGGGTCCCCCGGCACTTCCACCCAGCGGCGGGCGAAGGCGAGGGCATCCGACGCGGTCGCCGCCCCGGCGGAGACGGCCGAGGTGACCTCCTCGATCGTGCGCACGATGGGACCGGGGAGATCGGTGCGGTAGTCGAGATAGAAGTTCCGCGACGACAGGTACTCGTCGAGGTCCGGGGCGAGGAAGTAACTGGGGACGCCGACCACGGCCGCTTCGTACAACGCGGAGGAGTAGTCGGTGATGAAGAGGTCGGCGACGTGCAGCATCTCCTGCGTCGAGAAACCGTCCGCCGTGTCGACCTCGTTGCCGAAAGCGCCGTGCATCAGCGGGTGGAGCTTGACGACGGTATGCACCCCGAGAGTCGAGAGCGACTCCGACAGAGCGGCGACATCGACGGTCATGGTGCCATCGAGCCGGAACGTCGGCGCGAACAGGGCGATGCGCGCATCGCGAAGGTGGGGATGGCGTGCGTAGATGCGTTCGCGTATCCGGGCGTGGCGCGCCGGGTCTCGAAGGCGGTCGACGCGGGGGAGCGGGGCCACCGCGACGCGTGCGATGTCCGTCCCGAACGCCTCCGCATACGCGGGCCGGCACTCCTCGGAGCTCGTCAGCACGAGGTCGTATCCCTGGTGCATCCGCATGGCGGCAGCCAGCCGGGAATCACGGCCCTCCTGCTGTCCCAGGATGCTCAGGCCGAACTTCTTGAACGCGCCCAGCGCATGCCAGATCTGCACGACCGTGAGGTCGGGCTTGTGGCGCAGCACGCTGGCGACGATGGCGTAGGTGTCGACGACGAGCACCCGGGCCGTGGCGACGTGATACAGCTGGGCGAGCATGTGGATCGAGTAGCGCACTTTGCCGACGATCCCCGGCGGCACCATGCGCACGAGGGAGACGACCCGGATACGGGGGTCCACTGCCGCCAGCGCCGCGCGGAGGTCGGCGAAGTCCTCGGGCTCGGTCGGATGCTCCCGGCTGATCATCACCACCTTGCGTCGGCTCGGGAGCAGCTTCAACGGTGCGTAGACGAGGTTGAGGCCCGTGCGGGCCGCCCAGGCGGTGAGGAGCTGACGGCGCATCCCCCCCGTGACGCGGGTGGGTTCCGGGGTGCCGCCGGGCGCGAGCGCGGCACGGTCCACCGTGACGGCGGGACGGAGCAGGATCTCCCGGACGACTCGTTCGCTGGCGTGCCCGTCGCACGCCGAGAGGAACCGCTCGCGGAAGGCGGCCGTCGCCGGGCCCGTGCGAGCGGACCGGATGGCCTCGGCCAGGTCCTCGCCTCGTTTGACGAGCGGTCCCATGAGGAAGTCGCTGAACGGGTAGTAGAAGTCGCGAGAGGCGGTGTAGTCGTCGATGTCCGGGCAGAAGAAGACGACGGGGCGGTCCAGCAGCGCGTACTCGAAGATGGCCGACGAGTAGTCCGTGATCAGGACGTCCGACGCCATGAGCAGGTCGTTGAGCTCCCGCTCGTCGGAGGCATCGATCACCCCGGGAGGGATGACGGCGTCGCGAACGAAGGGGTGCATCTTGACCAGGACGACCCACTCGTCGCCGAGCTCTGCGAGCACCTGATCCCACGGAATCTGCTCGAGGTCGTAGTAGGCCGTGAGCTGTCCGTTCCCCCGGAAGGTGGGAGCGAACACTGCGATGCGGCGGTCGGCGGGGATGCCGTAGCGGTCCCGAATGCGTGTCGCCGTCCGTGCGATCACCTCCGCGTCGAAGAAGACGTCGGTGCGGGGAATCCCGAGCGCGTGGACTTTGGCGACATCGATGCCGAAGGCTTCGGCGTAGTTGGCACGTGTGGTCTCGGCTCCCACCAGCGCGTCGGTGTAGTTGCGGTGTGTGAGCGAACCCTGCACGGGGCCGCCGGGCAGGTCGACGCGACTCCACCCGACCTTTTTGAACGCGCCCGACGCGTGCCACACCTGCAGGAGCCGCGTCTCCGGTCGCAACCGGAACGGGTAGATCAAGGGATAGAAGTCGTCCAGCACGACCGTCTGCGCACTCGCGATCAGCCAGGGCAGACGCAACGTGTCCCGCAGCCGCCGACGCGCGCCGAGGTTCGGCTTGAACAGTCCGAAGATCTCCGCGTCGGGGCGCTGCCGTCGGAGCTCGTCGACGAGGAAGCCGAAGTTGCCGGAGAATCCTGCCCGGGAGTCCGAGAGGAACACGGTGCGGTCGCGGCGCACCGGGACGATCCGCTTCGCAATGGCGTATGCGGTCGCGTACGGGGCGAAACGCCACCGGTGCAGAAGCGCGCTTCGCCTCAGAAACCGGCGGAGAGCGTGCACGGGGGCCCCTTCTGATGGTCGACGGCCCGGAAGAGGCCGCCGTCGACGACGGCGCTCCGCGGTCGGGCACCGCGGACGATTCTAGCGTCCGCGCCCGGTTGACCACCTAGGGTGCCGGCCGTGCCGGTGCGTGCCGAACCGTAGACTCGACGTATGCCGTCCGACGCTCCGGTGACCATCACCGCGATCGTGCCCCTGCACGATGTCGAAGCGTTCGTGGGCGACTTCCTCCGCTCGCTCGAGCGCCAACGACCCGGCGATTACGATCTCGACCTCGTCTTCGTCGACGATGCTTCGCCCGATTCGACCGCGCGGATCGTGGCGGAGTGGATGCAGACCACGGCGCATCGTACGGTGCTCCTCCGCCAGCCGCACGGCGGAGTGAGCAAGGCGCGCAATCACGGTCTCTCGCATGCCCGTGGTCAATGGGTGACCTTCCCCGACCCCGACGATCTCCTCGATCCCGGCTACTTCGCGGCGCTCGCGCAGTTCCTCCGGACCGCCGCGGAGGACGTCGATGTCGTCAGCGCGAACATCTTCCGCGTGTTCGATCCCGATCCGCAGTTCCAGGATGTTCACGCTCTGCGATTCCGCTTCTTCCAGGGGTCGCGAGTCGTCTCGCTCGAGGACGAGCCCGACATCTTCCAGCTCAATGTCGCCACGGCCCTGTTCCGGAGGGACCGGCTCGTCGAGACCGGCGTCACCTTCCAGTCGGGCCTCCATGCCTCCGAAGACGCCCTCTTCGTCAGCCGGTTCCTCCTCTCACGCCCTCATGCGCGGATCGGATTGGTGGCGGAGGCGCGGTACGGCTACCGCAAGCGCGCCAGCCGGGACTCCGCGGTCGATTCGTACCAGGACGACCCGAGTGCCTACATCGACCGGTTCCGCGACGGCTATCTGCCGATCCTCGAAGAGGCCGCCGCCTCCGGTGGGGTGCCCGCATGGCTGCAGTCGATCCTGCTGTACGAATGCCAGTGGCTCCTGCCCCGCCAGCTCGACCCGCAGACCTACGCGGCCGGACTGGATGCACAACAGCGACGCGACGCGCGCGACGCGGTGAGCGCGTGCCTGGCGCATGTCGACGCTGACCGGGTGCTGCGCTACGACGCCACGGCACTCCCGCTCGAGTCGCGACTGGTCGTACTGGCCCTGTCCGGACGACGCGTATGGAACTGGGTGGGGTACTACGCCGAGCGCCCCCGCCCCGGACAGCGTCGGGTGACCCTTCGCGGCTACACCACCGAACCCGAGGAGCGCGTGCTGGTGCTCGCCGACGGGAGGCTCCGCGAACTGCAGGCGGTGAAGGTCCGTCCCCTCGACTACTTCGGGCAGACCAGGCTCTACGAGCGGGCGCTGCGGGTGCCGTCGACCGCCGATGCCGTTCAGGACGGCGATCTGCTGCGCCCCGTCGTCGTCGCTCGCGCGGGGGAGACCTGGGTGCAAGCCGCCGAACGTCATCGCCGAGCCGTGACCGGGCAGGCCGTCCAGTCGGTGCCCAGCCAGCCGGGCGCCGTACGTGTCTGGAAGTTCCGGAAGGTGCGGTGGCGGGGCCCGGTGCGACTCAACGCTCGGGAGAACGTCATGGTGCTGGCGGCACGCGCTCGGCATGACCTCCGGGTGGGCAAGGCCTTCCTCGATCGGTTTGCGCCTCGATCTCCCGACGTGTGGACGGTCGTCACCGACGACCCCGATCTCGGCCGGGGGATCCGCGAACGGGCGGCAGATCACGGTGTCCGCGTCCGCCTCGTTTCCACACGCGGCGGTCGAGCGGGGCGGGGCCCGCGTGGCCGCGTGCGAGGCCTTCTCGGCGAGCTTCGCAGCGGCGTGGTCCTGGCGACGTCGGTTGCTGCAGCGGCGTCTCTGCCCGCGACGAGCGCACGACGGGTGCTGTTGGTGCGGGGCGCGATCCAGGCCTCGCAGCGCGTGGGGATCGACGCGCTGGGCCCGGACCTCGTCGTCACCGACGATGCGGACACGCAGGCACGCCTGCGCGAGGAGTCATCGCTCTTTCCCGGTCAGATCGTGCTCGTTCCCCCCGCGGACGGAGCGGAGGGCATCGTGCGCGCCCTCATCTCCACACGCACGGGAGCGCGCCGCTGACGCGGGTGGTCACTGGATCGGTCGCGGCGAGCGCCACGCCGGTGATTCCGGCCCGGTGTCCAGTCTGCTGCGCCAGCCGCGCACGAGCGAGGCTCGGGTCACGCAGACGACCAGGAGGAACCAGCCGAACCCGCCCAGCAGGGAGCTCGTGACGACCGAATCGGCCAGCAGCGTGATGATCACCAGCGCCGGCCAGGTGTAGACGGTCGAGCGTCGTTCCGACGCCGTCACCCACGCGCGGGCGAGCCCGAGCCCGGCGACACCGACGAAGAGGACCACTCCGGCCGCGCCGGCCTGCAACAGCATGTCCATCCACGCGTTGAGCGCCGAGGTGTGGTTGGTGCCGGTGGCGAAGCGGATGATCGTGTATGGCAGCTGGTGGTCGGGCCAGGTGCCGACCCAGCCCCATCCCTGGACGGGCCGGTCCGCCGACATGTCGAGGACCTCGTTCCAGAGCTTTGACCGGGTGAGGAAGTCGGGCTCCGCGTTCAGCCAGTACACGAGCGGTCGACGGAACGTGTAGACGAGGATTCCGCCGATCGCGAGCGCTCCGGCGATGCCCCATTGCAGGGCCGTCCGCCCGGCCGGTGGCGTGTGTCGCACGACGGCGAGGATCCCGATCGCGAGCCCCGCGATCACGGCCATCCCGAGGACGATGGGGGAGCCCGTGAAGACGGCGAGCACCGCGGCCAGCGATACCGAGTAGGCGGACAGGCCCGGCGCGACGGACCGCGTGCGCCACTCGACGACGAAGGTCACCAGCGCGATGATCGTCACCAGCCCGAGCATCGTCCGGGTGCCGAAGAGCCCCTGGATCGGACCGCCCTCGGCGAGGTTGCCGGCGATGCCGAGGAAGGGGACGGGCACGTCCAGCAGGATCCCGCTCAGGATCTCGATCGCGAGGGAAGCGGTGAGGAGGAACCGCAGCGCGTCGCCGGTGGAGCGGACGGTCTGGAGCGTGTCGCGGAACTGTGCGACGACGACGGCGAGGAAGGTCGGCGCCGCCAGCTGCAGCCAGCCGCCGAGGGTCGCACTCACCGACCTCGACCAGAACACGGTCAGCAGCAGCCACACGAGCAGCAGCAGCAGGGTCGTGGGCATGATCTCGAACGGACGGAGCTCGCGCCGACGAGCGACCAGCATGGCCGCTCCCAACACGCACAGTCCTGAGATCACCGCTCCGTATCCGGCGTCGCCCATCAGCTGCCGGAGCAGGTGCGTCGAGAACAGGGCGCCGATCGTGGTCGTCGCGAACGCGGCGGCCAGGGCCGAGGAGCGCAAGAAGCTCAACGCGTCGGAGGAGACCGGCTTCATGGGGTCGTCAGCCGCTCACCCTGCTCGCCGACGAGGCGTTGCTCGGTCGGTCCGCGCCCCACGAGCGGGGCTTGCTTGATCTTGAACGCCAGGAGGACGAGCAGCATCCAGCCCCAGTTGAGCAACGGGGTCGACTCCGCGAGCCCTTGGACGAGCAGCTGCGCAGCCACGAGGGTCGGCAGGAGCGTCAGCGGGGAGTATGGCCGGTCGGCCACGAGATCCCAGCGGGGGCGGTCGATGGCGAAGAACCACGAGCGCCAGATGAAGGCGAGATAGGTGAGCGCCATCACGGCGACGCCGATGGCCCCCAGCTGGAGGAAGACGTCGAGCCACATGTTGTGGGCCTGCATGACGGTCTGGCCGTGGTCGACGATCCAGCGGTCGAAGGCGGGCTCGGTCGGCACCCACGGCGAAGAGAATCCCCAGCCCCAGAGGGGGCGCTCGGAGGCGCGCGCGGCAACGGCGGCCCAGATCGACTCGCGTCCGGTGAGGTCGGACGAGCGCCCGAGGATCGCGAAGATGGCGTCGCGGGCATACCAGAGGCCGGCCAGTCCGCCGATCGCCACGACCGCGTACAGCACGTAGAAGCGTGTGCGCTCGCCCGGGCGGCGGGTCGTGCGCATGAGGAGGACAGTGACCAGGACGACAGCGGTCATCGCGGCGGCGAGATACGCCGTCGCCGATCCGGCGCGGACGAAGAGGAAGAGGGCGAGCGCGAACCACCCCACCAGCAGCACGCGCCGAGGCGCTCGGGCGGCGAAGCGAATCGCGAACACCACCATGCCGAGGAGGGCGACGTAGGCCAGCGCGTTGGAGTTTCCGAACAGGCCCTGGATGCGGCCGCCGTCGAACAGGTTGTCCCGGCTCCACAGCACGATCGGATCCTCCACGCCGCCGTCGGGACGCACGAACTGCGGCAGGATCGGTCCTTGCCAGATCAGGGAGACCCACAGTTCGAAGACGAGCGAGAGAACGAGGATCCACTTGAGCGCCGATGCGAGCGCTCGGACGATCTCGCGCCAGGTGAGGACGGCGGCGACGAAGAAGCCCAAGACGGTGGTGCTCACCAGGACCGCGAGGGTCAGCGCGCTCGCGCCCAGCCAGTGCGACCACGACAACGACAACGTCGCGAGCACGACGTAGCCCACCGCGAACCACGGGAGACGCCGCCACTGCACCGGAGGACGGAGGACGATCCACAGCACGAGGGAGAGCAACGCCGAGCCGAACACGGCGACCCCCGTGCCCACGGTGCCGAGCACCATCAGCCATCCGGTCCCCGCCAGGCCCCCGGCCAGCACGAAGATGCACCATCCGCGCAGCAACAGATGACCCGTCGTCTCTCGGATCGGCGCGGCGGGTGGGGCGGTGATCGGGTGCTGGGTGTGAGAGGTCATCTGCTCTCAGGCTATCGCGGGCGACTCTAGGCTGAGAGGGTGCTGATCCCGATCTCCAACGTCCCGCGCGCATACGCCTGGGGCTCCACGACCCTAATCCCCGAGCTGGAGGGCCGCGAGCCCGACGGAGCCACCGAGGCGGAGATCTGGTACGGCGATCATCCCGGCTCTCCCTCGCGCACGCCCGACGGCGTCACGCTGGATGTCCTGCGGAAGGAACGCGGCGAGCCGGCGCTGCCGTTCCTGCTCAAGGTGCTCGCCGCCGGCCAGTCGCTGTCGATCCAGGCGCATCCCTCGCGCGCGCAGGCCGCCGAGGGATTCGCGCGAGAAGAAGCGGCGGGGATCGCACGTGACGCACCCGAGCGCACCTACCGCGACGCGAACCACAAACCCGAGATCATCGTGGCGCTGAGCGACCGCTTCCGCGCTCTCGTCGGGCTTCGGCCGCTGGCGGACACCCGCCGGCTGCTGGACGCGCTCGGCGACGGCCCCGGCCCGGAGGCGCTGCGTCGTCGGCTGCAGGGCGACGACGAGCCGGCGGCCCTGCGGGAGACCCTGGCCTGGGCGCTGTCGGGGGAAGCCGGTGACGCGGTGGCCGACATCGTCCGCGCCGTCCGCGTGGCGACCTCGGAGGAGTTCGCAGAGGAACTCGACGTGCTGCGCCGGATCTGCGACGACTTCCCCGGTGACGGCGGAGTCGTCGTCGCGCTGTTGATGAACCTCGTCATCCTCCGGCCCGGGCAGGCTCTGTTCGCGCCCGCCGGCGTCCTGCATGCCTACCAGGACGGACTGGGCGTCGAACTCATGGCCGCCAGCGACAATGTGCTGCGCGGAGGGCTCACGCCCAAGCATGTCGATGTGGGCGAGCTCCTCCGGATCCTCGACACCCGGCCTGCGGCTGCTCCCGTCCTGGAGCCCGAGCTGGTCGACGGCCTGGCCCGTTATGACGTCGGGGTCCCCGACTTCGCGCTGACGCGGGTGACGGTGAGCGAGGGGGCTGAGCGTCGCGTGGGGATCGCGGGTCCCGCGATCGCCCTCGTGACGCGGGGCACCGTCCGAGTGGCCTCCGCCGACGATGAATCGGTGCCGGTCGAGGTGACGCCCGGCGGAGCCGTCTTCGCCAGCGCGGACGAGAGGGCTCTCACGGTGTCCGGCGACGGCGACGTCTTCGTGGCGCAGCCCGGCGCGGAGTGACGTGTGCGACACGCCCGGGCGTGTCAAGAAGCTTCAATCCCGCATTGAGGGTTTACGATCTGCGACTTGACCTGATCGAATGACACGGGTGTAATTAATCCCACACGCGCAACAGCGCAAGGCGACACAGGTGGGAGAGCGATATGGCGGCTTACCGTTCCGGCGTCCCCGAGAATTGGTTCGTCGACCCCGTCAACCTCGGAGTCCCCGGCGTTCGTCGGGTGTCCGACGCCGAGGAGGATGGCGCTCTCGCCTGGCAGTCCGATGCGTTGTGCGCTCAGACCGATCCCGAGGCCTTCTTCCCCGAGAAGGGCGGATCCACTCGTGACGCCAAGCGCATCTGCACCTCGTGCGACGTGCGTGGCGAGTGCCTCGAGTACGCCCTCCAGAACGACGAGCGTTTCGGCATCTGGGGTGGTCTCAGCGAGCGCGAGCGCCGCAAGCTCAAGCGCCGCGCGGTCTGAGCCCCGACGCGGCGGCGCGACTCCCCATCCCGGGAATCGCCGCTGCGGCCGCCGGGTACGGCCGCTGCCGCGTCTAGGCTGACGTCGTCATGCCCGCCCGTGTACACGCCCTCCTGATCGTGCGCCCCGAGGGGCGTGTCGCTGCGGACATCCGTCTGCGCCGCACGCTCACCGCCGTGGCGAATCAGACGCGCCCCGTCGACGCGATCACGATCGTGCTCTGTGGTGACGACCGGGCCTCGGCAGAGGTCGCTGCCACGTCCGGGGCCGAAGCGGTCATCACGGCGGGGCGCTCGACGACATTCGCGGAAGGCCTGCGAATGGCCTCGCACCGTCTCGACGGGAACGCGGTCTGGTTGCTCGGCCATGACTGCGCGCCCGAGCCGGACGCCTTGGCGGCTCTCGCGGCTGCACTGGAGACGGCTCCCTCGGTCGCGGTGGCCGCTCCCAAGCTCGTGCGGTGGGAGGATCGCGCCCACATCGTCTCCCTCGGGGTGTCGATGACCCGGTTCGGGCGCACGGTGGGTCTGGCCGACGACGAGCACGACCAGGGCCAGCACGACGCCCGCGAGGACGTCCTGGGCGCCGACGTGCGCGGCCTTCTCGTGCGCGCCGAGATGTGGCGTCTGCTCGACGGGGTGGACCCGGCCTTGCGCGGAGCGGACGAGGGGCTGGATCTGAGCGTGCGCGCCCGGCTGTCGGGCAGCCGGGTGGCTCTCACGCCGGCAGCCGTGGTCGCGGTGGGTGCTGCCGAGGAGCGTGACGACGATGCCGGGGCGGCAGGACGCCGGCGGTCGGCCTATCACAGCCGTCTCGCGCAGGTGCATCGCCGGCTGGTGTACGCGGCCGGACCACTGCTGCTGCTGCACTGGCTCACTTTCGGTCCGCTCGCCGTCCTGAGAAGCGCGGCACACTTGCTCGCCAAGAGACCCGGACGCATCGCGCCGGAGCTGGGGGCGACGATCGTCGCCGCGTTGCGGATCCCTTCGATCGTCCGGGCCCGCGCCGGCATCCGCCGGGTGCAGCGCGTCTCCTGGTCGCAGCTGGCCCCGCTCCGGATCGGCGGGCGACAGCTGCGGCATCGACTCGACGACGAGGGTGGCGCCGGTCAGGCGCGGTCCGAACTCGGGTTCTTCCGTGGCGATGGCGGGGTATGGATCGTCGTCGTCGCGTTGGCTGTCTCGCTCGCGGCCTTCCCGGCCCTGTTGGCTTGGCCCGCGTTGGGCGGAGGGGCGCTCGCGCCGCTGCGGACGACGGTGGCCGCGCTGTGGGCCGACGCGCTCGCAGGTCCCCGTCCCCTCGGCTGGGACACCGTGGGCCCCGCCGATCCCTTCTCGGCCGTCGTGGCCGCTCTGGGATCCCTGAGTCCGTGGGAGCCGTCGCGCGCGCTCGTGGCGTTGTGGATCCTGGCGCTGCCGCTCGCGGCGCTCGGCGGGTGGTTCGCGGCGACCCGCCTCACCGAGAAGCCTCTCCCGCGCGCCCTCGTGGCGATCGGATGGGCGCTGGCGCCGACGTTCCTCGCGGCTCTCCTGCACGGTCGGCCGACCGCGGTCCTCGTCCATCTCCTTCTGCCGTGGCTCTTCACGACCGGCGCCGTCGCTCACCGATCGTGGACCGCGGCGGCGTCGGCGTCGTTGATCCTCGCCGCGGTCGTGGCCTGCGCCCCCTCGCTCGCCCCGGCGATCCTCGTCCTCTGGCTCCTGGTCCTCGTGCTCGTCCTGAGCCGCCGCGGTGGCCGCGGCGCCGCGCGGGTGGTCTGGCTCGTGATCCCCTCCGCCGTCGCCGCCGCACCCCTCGTCTGGCACCGCCTCCGGGCGGGTGAGGGCTGGGCACTGTTCGCCGATCCCGGGGTGCCCGCACCGTTCGCCACGCCTCGCGACGATGTGTGGGGGCGCCTGGGGATCGCCGCCGGCTTCCCGACCGACGACGTCGCCGGATGGGCGGGGATCGTCGGCGAGGCAGCCGGATGGATGGCGCTCCTGATCGTCCCCATCCTGCTGCTGGCCCTGGCCGCGCCGGCCATGTCGCGGATGGCGCCGGTGGCGGTCTGCTACGTCAGCGTGGGGCTCGGCGTCGTGACGGCACTCGTCGCGTCGGGCGTCCAATTGTCCGCCGCCGGCGCGACGCCCGTGACGGTGTGGCCCGGCGCCGGACTGAGTCTGGCATGGGCGGGACTGCTGGGTGCCGCGGCGCTCGCGCTGGCCGCCCTGCCGGCGCGGACCTGGCGAGGGGTGGCCGCAGCGGTTCCGCTCGTCGCCCTCGTCGTGCTCGCCGTGCCGGCCATGACGGCCTTCCCCCGCGACCAGGCCCAGATCGACAACGGACCCGACAGCACCCTGCCCGCCTACGTGAGCGCGGAGGGGCGTGGTGGTCCCGGGACGGCGACCCTCGTGCTCACGCCGCAGCGCGAGGGCGGTGTCGTGAGCACGGTGGTCTGGGGAGGAAGCGTCACCCTCGGCGGGCAGACGACGCTGCAGTCGTCGAGGCAGCACGCGACGACAGCTGACGAGACGACCGCGTCCGTCACCGCCGACCTCATCACCGGGTCCGCCGGCGATGTCGTGTCGCGGCTCGCCGACCACGGGATCGCCTACATCCTCCTCGACGCCCCCGGCGGCAATGCGGGGCAGAGCGACGACGCGCGGGTGACCCGGCTGGCAGCGCAAGCCGCGCTCGATCGCCGGGACGGCCTGGAGGCGGTGGGGGAGACCGGCAAGGGACAGCTCTGGTTCGTGCGCGACGAGGTGACACCGCGGGCGCCGAGCGCATCGGAGCGGGCCACGGCGTGGAGCGTGGCGGCCGCGCAGCTGGGCATCGTCGTCGTGACGCTCCTCCTCGCCGTTCCCACCGCGGCGAGCATTCGGCAATCCCGTCGCCGGCCGCGTGTGGTCGGAGGTGAGCGGTGATGCCGACGGACTCTCGCAGAATGGGGCGCCGAGCCGGCATCGGTGCGGCGGTCTCCGCCGCGCTCGTGGTGGGCCTCGGTGCCGCCGTCGTCCTGCCCTGGCCGAGTGTGGAGCGGGAGCCGGTCTCGGTCACCGCTCAGCCGCGGCCGACGGCATCGACCCTCTCGTGCGTCGGTCCGGTGTTGGCCGCAGGGCGCAACGCCGCCGATGCCGGCCAGCTCGCCGACGCGGCGGACTCGGAGATCTCCGCCGCCACCGGGGTGGGTGCGCTCGAGGCGACGACGGCGCGACTCGCTGCCCCGGACGTGGCGGGCGGGGCGGGTCCCGAAGCGCTCGAGGCCCTTCCGGTCGATGGGAAGCGCACCGATCTCGCGGCCGCCGGGTCCACCACCGTTTCCGATGAGGACCTCCGCGGGTTCGCGGCCTCGTCGTGTGCGCCGCCGCGGCTGGAGTCCTGGATCGCCGGTGGCAGCGGCACCACCGGCGCTGCCGATCTCCTCCTGATCGCCAACCCCTCGGCGGTTGCCGCCGAGGTATCGCTCACGGTCTACGGGGCGCAGGGGGCGACGGAGCCGGCTGCGGCGACCGGGATCGTCGTCGCCCCGCGCACGCAACGCGTCGTTCCGCTGGCGACGGTCGCTCTGGGCGAGGAGAGCCCGGTCGTGCGTGTCACGTCGTCGGGCGCCCCGGTGCAGGTGAGCCTGCAGGCGAGCATCACCCGGACGCTCGTGCCCGGCGGCGTCGACCAGGTCGGTGTCACAGCCGCGCCGGCCACGCGGCAGGTGATCCCCGCCCTCTCGGTGGTCGCAGCGCCGGGTCAGGCCGGCGCGTCGGAGTCCGCCACCGTCTTGCGCGTCCTCGCACCGTCGTCAGACACCGAGGCGCGCGTCGTCCTCACCCCCCTGGGGGGAGGCTCCACGGTGACCGATACGCTGCCGCTGCTGGCTGGTGTGCCGGCGGAGCTGGAGTTGGGGTCGCTGGCGCGCAACGCTTACCGCGTCGAGGTCATCGCGGACGAGCCGATCGTCACGGCGGCGTGGACGACGACGGGCTTCGGCGCGGGGTCCGATTTCGCCTGGCATACGGCACCGGCCGCCCTCAACGTTCCGAGTCTCGTGGCGGTCGCCGCCGGCCCGTCGCCCAAGCTCACGGTGTCCAACGACTCGGATGCTGCCGCCCGGATGCGCCTGACCGGTCCTGACGGTGAGCAGGAGATCACGATCGAGGCGGGATCGTCCGCGCGGGTGGCGGTGCAGTCCGGCGCCGTCTATTCGATCGACGGGGGTGGCGCGCGCCTGCGCGCCAATGTCACCTACTACGGCCCTGGATCGCTGGCCGGCTACGACGTCGTTCCGGCTGATGCGGCATCGGAGCCGGTCGTGGTGTTCACGCAGTAGCGCGCCGCCGATCCGCGATCGCGCCGTGAGGCGGGAATCACTCAGAAGAGACGGAACCGCTCAGAAGAAGCGGAACCGCTCGGGGCCGAGGTCCCACGGGTCGCGGTCGAGGTACTCCGCAGCAGCGCGGAACACACAACTCTCGATCATCATGCGCCGGTGCAGGTCGTCGTTGCGGTGCAGGTGGCTCAGCCGCTCGATCGGAAAGCGGTAGAGGATGATCCGCTTCTCGTCGGGGAGGGCGCTCCACCGCGGGATCCCGTCCTCGTCGGTCGACGGCGGCATCGCCGCCACTTCGAAGCGCACGTCACGCAGCTCCGACCAGGCGCTGCGCAGGAACTCGGCTGCGGTCCCGACGGCGAGATCGAACTTGTCCGCCCGCGTCTCGAGGGGCGGCAGCGGCGGTCGCACCACGGAACTGCGATCGAGGCGTC
Organism: Microbacterium sp. TNHR37B; assembly: GCF_001620065.1. Lineage (GTDB taxonomy): Bacteria > Actinomycetota > Actinomycetes > Actinomycetales > Microbacteriaceae > Microbacterium. The sequence goes on along the minus strand of NZ_LQGV01000003.1, from coordinate 139,214 downwards.
CGTGTCGGCCGTGGCGATTCGGGCGGGCGGGCGAAGCGGTGCGTCGGCGCCTCATCATGCCGATCATCCTATGCGGCCGGGGCGTCGATCGGACGGCCCCGGCGCGGCGCGGTCGGCACCGGCGGTCGGCTGGGTACCGTAGAAGCGATGCGTGACAGACTCTGCTCCAAGGTGGCGTGCGCCCGCGAAGCGGTCACGACGTTGACGTTCGACTACGGCGACCAGATGGCCGCTCTCGGTCCCCTCGGCGGCGGCAACGATCCGCATGCCCACGACCTCTGCGCGATTCACACCGACCGGCTGTCGGTGCCCAAGGGATGGGTGGTCGTGCGGCACGAGACTCTGCGCGTCTGAATCGACACGACTCGATCTCGCCCGTCGCGGAGTCCGTGACACGCGGCGACCGGGTCGGCCCCCGGGGTGGGAGAATGGGCGGATGCCGACTTCCGTGACATCTCTCGACTTCGTCGTCGCCGACCTCTCGCTCGCCGAGGCGGGCCGTCATCAGATCCGCCTCGCCGAGAACGAGATGCCCGGGCTCATGGCCCTGCGTGCGGAGTTCGCCGACACTCGTCCCCTCGCCGGGGCACGGATCGCCGGCTCGCTCCACATGACGGTGCAGACAGCGGTGCTGATCGAGACGCTCGTCGCCCTGGGCGCGCAGGTGCGCTGGGCCAGCTGCAACATCTTCTCCACTCAGGACGAGGCGGCCGCCGCGGTCGCGGTGGGGCCGACGGGAACCGTCGACGAGCCCGCCGGTGTCCCCGTCTTCGCCTTCAAGGGCGAGACGCTGGAGGAATACTGGGACTTCGCCGACCGGATCTTCGACTGGTCGGCCGAGGGCTTTGACGGACCCAACCTGATCCTCGACGACGGCGGCGATGCGACCCTGCTCGTGCACAAGGGCGTGGAGTTCGAGGCGGCGGGCGTCGTCCCCGATGCGCAGGAGGGGGACTCGGCGGAGTACCGCATCGTGCTCCAGACGCTACGCGCGTCGCTGGCACGCGATCCGCAGCGGTTCACCCGCATGGCCGCGGGCATCCTCGGCGTCACCGAGGAGACCACCACCGGAGTTCACCGACTGTACGAGCTCCACGCCGCGGGGCGTCTGCTGTTCCCCGGCATCAATGTCAACGACTCCGTCACCAAGTCGAAGTTCGACAACAAGTACGGCATCCGCCACTCGCTGCCCGATGGCATCAACCGCGCCACCGACGTGCTCATGGGGGGCAAGGTGGCCTTCGTCGTCGGCTACGGCGACGTGGGCAAGGGGGCAGCCGAGGCGCTGCGCGGACAAGGCGCTCGCGTCATCATCGGGGAGATCGACCCGATCTGCGCGCTGCAGGCGGCGATGGACGGGTTCCAGGTCGCCCGCCTCGAGTCGGTGATCGGGGAGATTGACCTCCTCATCACGGGAACCGGCAACACCCACGTCGTGACGGTCGACCACCTGCTCGGGCTCAAGCACCTCGCGATCGTCGGGAACGTCGGTCACTTCGACGACGAGATCGACATGGCCGGGCTGGAAGCCCTTCCCGGCGCCGAACGTATCGAGATCAAGCCGCAGGTCCACGAGTGGCGTCTGCCCACCGGACGGAGCATCCTCGTGCTCTCCGAGGGGCGCCTGATGAACCTCGGCAACGCGACCGGTCACCCGTCGTTCGTGATGAGCGCGTCCTTCACCAACCAGGTGCTCGCGCAGCTCGAGCTGTGGGAGCGGCGCGACGCCTACCCGACGGGAGTGTATGTGCTCCCCAAGCTCCTCGACGAGAAGGTCGCGCGTCTCCACCTCTCGGCCCTCGGCGTCGAGCTGACCGAGCTAACGCCTCACCAGGCGGCCTACATCGGTGTTCCCGTGGAGGGGCCCTACAAGCTGGAGCACTACCGCTACTGACGGGCCGTCGGTCACCGCCGGATCGGGTCAGCGGGCGGGCCGCGACGAGGGACCCGAACGCACCGGGAACCCGCGGGGCGCGGCGGCAGCGGTCGCTGTCAGCGCGTCGACCCTCTCCGAGGCGCCGCGGAGTGCGCGGTACTCACGGTCGCGCCGCACGGCCACGACGGCGCGGACGAACGTCTCGGGATCTGCAACGGGGACCGGTGACACGAACGCGCTGACCTCCGCCGCGAGATGGAACGCCGCTCGGGAGCGAGCGGCGGGATCCAGGCCGTCTGCGCCGCGGACGAACTGCGCGGCCCGTCGGGCGACCCGGTAGGGGAGCCGGGCGACGTCGGCGACCCGAGCCCATTCCGTCAGCGCCGGGGGCACGTCTCCCGCCGGAGCGGGGAGGCGCGGTGCGCGCGTGCGCTCGCTGTAGGTACCGGCCAAGAGGTCGCCGAGTCGTTGCGCGCGGGGAGTGAACACGCCGACGAGCCCTGCCACCGCCCCCGCGGTGAACCAGATCTCCAGGACGCCGGTCAGGGCGCGGATGAACGCGTGCCGGAAGCCGATCGCGCCCCCGTCGGTGCGCACGATCCGCCCGCCGACCGCCAGCTTCCCCAGGCTCCGGCCGCGTGTCGCGGTCTCCACGGCGGTCGGGATCACCACCAGCACGATCACGATGGTGGCGATCGTGAGCACGGGAGACATGGTCACGAGGTCGCCGCCCGACCCCGTGACCAGACCCGCCACGGTCCAGAACGCGACCAGGGCGGCGACCGAGGCGACGACGTCGATCAGCGCTCCCAGCGCCCGCAGGAAGAAACCCACCGCCTGCACGTCCAGAGCGACGGCTTCACCGGTGAGCACCTCGTCCTGTCGGATCTCGGCGGCAGCACCCGGGGACGTCATGACTACAGTGAAACACATGGACCTCGACGCGATCACGGCTGCGCGACGGGCCGAGTGGGAGCGTCTGGACGAACTGGGTCGAGTGCGTCGTCCCACGGGGGCGGAGGTCGACGAGCTGGTCTCGCGCTACCGTTCCGCGTCCGCCGATCTCGCCGAGATCAAGACCTCCGCCGGTCGCAGCACCGAAGGCGATCATCTCTCGACTCTCCTCGCGCGGGCGCGGCTGCGACTGACCGGTGCGCCGGACAACGTCCTGCAGCAGGTGCCACGGTTCTTCGTTCGTCAGCTGCCTGCGGCGCTCTACCGTCTGCGGTGGACGACACTCGCCGTCGCCGTCTTCTTCCTGGTGGTCGCGACCCTCGCCGGCAGCTGGATCGCCCGCGATCCGCAGGCCCTCGCGGCGCTGGGGAACGCGGCGCAGCTCGAGCAGTACGCCGAGAGCTCCTTCACCGAGTACTACAGCGAGAACCCCGCGGCGGTGTTCGCGGGCACGGTGTGGACCAACAACGCCTGGATCGCCGCGCAGTGCGTGCTCTTCGGGATCACCGGATTCTGGCCCATCATGGTCGTCATCCAGAACGCGGTCGGGGTGGGGACCGCGGGGGCCGTGCTGTTCGCGCACGGGCGGGGTGACGTGTTCCTCCTCTACATCGCCCCGCACGGGCAGCTGGAACTCACCTGCGTCTTCGTCGCGGCCGCCGCGGGACTCCACATCTTCTGGGCGTGGGTCGCCCCCGGTCCGCGCTCGCGCGGGGAAGCCATCGCCGAGGCGGGCCGCTCCCTCGTCACCGTCGCGATCGGTCTCGTCTTCGCCCTCGCTCTCGCCGGTCTCGTCGAGGGGTTCGTCACGGCGCAGCCGTGGCCGTGGGCCGTGAAGATCGGTATCGGGACTCTCGCGCTCGCGGTGCTGCTCGTCACGATGATCGTGGTCGGAGGCCGCGCGGTGCGGCGGGGAGAGACGGGCGATCTCACCGAGTACGAGGCGGGCACGACTCGGCTCGTCGCGGGGTGAGGTGTTGTTTTGAATCTGTCAAAACAAGCCGCTACGCTGAGGGTGTGACAGAGATCGCATCCGCCGTCGGGGACGCCGCTGCCGCGCTCGCCCTGCGACACGCCGGGCTGCGCGTCACGGAGTCGCGGGCCGCCGTCTACGAGGCCCTTGCGGCACGGCCGCATGCGAGCGCAGACGCCGTCTTCGCGTCGATCGCCCATCGGATGCCCCGCACCAGCAGGCAATCGGTCTACAACGCACTGAGCGACTTCGCCGATGCCGGACTCGTCCGCCGTATCGAGCCGGCGGGCCGTCCCATGCTCTTCGAGCTGCGCGTCGACGACAATCATCACCACCTCGTCTGCATTCAGTGCGGCGAGGTCGAAGACGTCGAGTGCGTCGTCGGGCACGCCCCCTGTCTCACCCCGTCCGACTCCCACGGATACCGCCTTCAGGCGGCCGAGGTCACCTTCTGGGGCACGTGCCCCGCGTGCGCGGAGGGAACGCGCCCGTGACCGAACCCTTCATCGCGGTCTCGCCGCGTCCCGGATCTCCCGCCCCCTCGACCCTTCAGGAAGGAAGAAAATGAGCGCACACGACGACAGCGCCGCCCCGATCGGTGAGAACCCGACGGGCATCGACCAGTCCGTCACCGTCACCGACACCGACGAGGCCCGCGTCGAGCAGGAGCAGACCGACCAGGCCGGCTCCTGCCCCGTGATCCACGCCCAGCCCCACCCCACCACCGGGTCGGCGAACGACGTGTGGTGGCCGAACCAGCTGAACCTCCGCATCCTGAAGAAGAACCCTGCGGTGGCCAACCCGCTCGGCGAGGACTTCGACTACCGGGCCGCCTTCTCGGCTCTCGACCTGAAGGCCGTCAAGAAGGACATCGCCGAGGTGCTGACCACCTCGCAGGACTGGTGGCCCGCCGACTTCGGCAACTACGGCCCGCTCATGATCCGCATGGCGTGGCATTCCGCCGGCACCTATCGGGTGATGGACGGTCGCGGGGGAGGCGGCACGGGGCAGCAGCGCTTCGCGCCGCTGAACAGCTGGCCCGACAACGTCAACCTCGACAAGGCGCGGCGGCTGCTCTGGCCGGTCAAGAAGAAGTACGGACAGAGCATCTCCTGGGGAGACCTCATGATCCTCGCCGGCAACGTCGCCCTGGAGTCGATGGGGTTCTCCACCTTCGGGTTCGCCGGCGGGCGGCCCGATGTCTGGGAGCCGGACGACGACGTGTACTGGGGGCCGGAGACCACGTGGCTCGGCGACGAGCGGTACACGGGCGAGCGCGACCTCGAGAAGCCGCTCGCGGCGGTGCAGATGGGGCTCATCTACGTCAACCCCGAAGGCCCGGGCGGCCAGCCCGACCCCCTCGCGTCGGCGCGCGACATCCGCGAGACGTTCGGCCGGATGGCGATGAACGACGAAGAGACCGTGGCGCTCATCGCGGGCGGCCACACGTTCGGGAAGACGCACGGTGCGGCGCCCGACTCGCACCTCGCCGACAACCCCGAGGCCTCGCCGATCGAGGAACAGGGACTCGGCTGGAGGAACGACTACGCCTCCGGCACGGGCGACGACACGATCACGTCGGGTCTCGAGGTCACCTGGACCTACCACCCCACCCGATGGGACAACGAGTTCTTCCACATCCTCTACGCGTATGAGTGGGAGCTCTTCCAGAGCCCCGCCGGCGCGCACCAGTGGCGTCCGGTCAACGGCGGAGGAGCCGACATGGTGCCCATGGCCCACTCGTCGGGCCGTCGTGAGCCGCGCATGCTCACGAGCGACCTGGCTCTGCGCGCGGACCCCGAGTACGACAAGATCTCGCGACGCTTCAAGGATGACCCCGAGGCCTTCGCCGACGCGTTCGCCCGCGCCTGGTTCAAGCTGACCCACCGCGACATGGGGCCCATCGAGCGCTACCTCGGTCCCGAGGTGCCCAGCGAGGAGCTCATCTGGCAGGACCGGGTTCCCCCGGTCGATCACCCGCTCATCGACGACGCGGCGGCGGCAGCGCTGAAGGCGCGGATCCTCGAGTCGGGGCTCAGCGTCGCCGAGCTGGTCTCCACGGCATGGGCGGCCGCCTCGACCTTCCGCGGCAGCGACAAGCGGGGCGGTGTGAACGGTGCGCGTATCCGGCTTGCCCCGCAGAAGGACTGGGAGGTCAACAACCCCGCACAGCTGCACCGCGTGCTTGGCGTCCTCGGCGGCATCAAGGCCGACTTCGACACCCAGTCCGATGCGAAGGTGTCGTTGGCCGATCTCATCGTCCTGGCGGGGAACGCCGCGATCGAGAAGGCTGCGCAGGACGCCGGCGTCGAGGTGGAGGTCGTGTTCCACCCCGGTCGCACAGATGCCTCCGCCGAGCAGACCGACGTCGAGTCGTTTGCCTATCTCGAGCCGGCGGCCGACGGGTTCCGCAACTACCAGGGTCCGGTTGCGGTCGCCTCGGGGCTTCCCGCGGAGCACCTGCTCATCGACAAGGCGAACCTCCTGACCCTCAGCGCACCGGAGATGACGGTCCTGGTCGGGGGGCTCCGGGTACTCGGTGCCAACTGGGACGGTTCGGAGTACGGCGTCTTCACGGATCGGCCGGGAGTGCTCTCGAACGACTTCTTCGTGAACCTGCTCGACCTCGGGACCACCTGGCGACCGCTCGATCCGGGCTCCCACGCGTTCATCGGCACGAAGGACGGCTCGGGCGAGAAGGTCGGCGTCGGCACCCGCGTCGATCTGTTGTTCGGCTCCAACTCGGAGCTGCGCGCGCTCGCCGAGGTCTACGCGTCCGACGATGCGAACGACAAATTCGTCCGTGACTTCGCCGCCGCGTGGGGTCGCGTCATGGAGCTCGATCGGTTCGACCTGCACGCCTGAGCGCCGGCGGCGGGGACGCCTCGTTTCCCCTCGCTGCACACGACGACCGGAGGCCTCCCGCCTCCGGTCGTCGTGTGTGTGCGGGGTCGGTTCAGCCGGCCGACTTGCCGTCGAACAGGGCGCGGTGGGCGAACCCGGCCAGCAGGGCGCCGACGATCGGGAACACGATGAAGACCCACAGCTGTGCCAGGGCGTCCCCGCCGCCGTAGAGAGCGGTGGCGATCGAACGGGCGGGGTTGACTGAGGTGTTGTCGATCGGGATCGAGACGAGGTGGATGAGCGTCAGGGTGAGACCGATGACGAGCCCGGCCAGCGTCGTCCCGCGCGTCGCGTGGGTCACGCCGAGGATGACGAGCACGAAGATCCCCGTGAAGAGGATCTCGGCGGTGATCGCCCCGCCGATGCCGAAGTTCCCGGGGGAGTGGTCACCGAACCCGTTGCTGGCAAAGCCCCCGGACTGCGCGGCGGTCAGCCATCCGTTCGGGCCGAACAGACCGATCAGGACGATCAGGCTGGTCGCGATCGCGCCGCCGACGACCTGCGCGACGATGTAGCCGATCGTGTCCTTCCACGGGAAGCGGCCGGCGGCGGCGAGGCCGAGCGTGACAGCGGGATTGAAGTGGCCGCCGGAGATCGGTCCCCAGGCGTAGGCACCCGCCACGACCGTCAGGCCGAAGGCGAGCGCCACCCCCACGAAGCCGATCCCGAGCGAGGATCCGTTGGACCCCACACCGAAGTCCGAGGCGAACAGGGCGGCTCCGATGCCGCCGAAGACGAGAAGGAAGGTCCCCGCCGCTTCCGCCAGGAGCTTGATGCTGGTCGCCGGTCCCGCCGGCGGTGGCGTGTGGTCCAGAGCAGTCGGCGTGGCCGGGGTATCGGGGATGGGGTCGGTGCTCATGAGAGGTCCTTTCGCTGAGGATCACGCGGGGCGATCCAGATGAGGGTGATTCTGCCCCTGTTCCGGGCGATTGCCCAGGAGGCGGCCGACGTGTGGCGTCGTGTGACAAGACGCGTGATCTCTCGATCCGTGACGCGGAACCGTCGACGGGCTTCGGGATGCGCGGCGCGGATCTAGAGCCGCCCGGCCGCTTTCAGGGCCAGGTAGCGGTCGGCGATGGCGGGGGGAAGGTCCTCGGGGGTCGCAGCGAGGGCCTCGCCACCGGCACGGCGGATGGCTGCGGCCACGCGGTCGGCGTCACGTCGGGCGCGTTCGTCTGCGGCTTCGCGGTAGATGTCGGCGGCCGTCCGCCGCGGCGGAGGAGCGGACGGTTCGTCCCACGCCGCCCCCACCAGCAGCGGCGCCCGCCGTGTGACCGCGGGAAGGGCCGCGAGGAATCCCCGCGCCGATTCCACCGCGTCCTGGGCCGTCAGCGCCACCACGAGCGAGGGGCGCGTCGTCAACGTGCGCACGTGGGCGAACGCGGCGTCCCAGTCGGTGTCGATCAGCTGTGCCTCCACCGGCGCCATGGCGTCCACGAGGCTCGACAGCAGTCCCGCCCCGTCGCGCCCGGTCACCCGCGCGCGAACGACACGGTCGAACATCACGAGATGGACGTGGTCGCCCGCGCGCGAGGCGAGGGCGCTCAACAGGAGGGCGGACTCCATGGCGGCATCCAGACGGATCCCGTCGCCGACGCGTGCGGCGGCCGTGCGGCCGGTGTCGATGATGATGACGACGTGACGGTCCCGCTCGGGACGCCACGTCCGCAGCATCGTCGTGCTCGCCCGGGCCGTGGCCCGCCAGTCGATCGAGCGCACGTCGTCACCGCGCACGTACTCGCGGAGGCTGTCGAACTCGGTGCCTTGCCCTCGGACCTGCAGACTCGTGTTGCCGTCGAGCTCGCGCAGCCGCGCCAGCCGCGAGGGCAGGTGTCGGCGTGCGGTGAACGGCGGGAGGACGCGGATCCTCGCGGGCGCGTCGAGGCGCGCTTGTCGCCCGGCGAGCCCGAGCGGACCGACCGAGCGGACCACGACGAAGTCGCTGCGCAGTTCACCGCGTCGCCGCGGACGCAGTGGGACCTCGACTCCGCGTCGCTCCCCGGCCGGGAGATCGAGGACGCTGCGGCGGGACGGGGCGCCGGCGGTGGGCTGCCACCCGTCGCGCAGGAGTCCGCGGAGCCGCCGGGAACCGGTGTTGTGCACGAGGACCGTCGTGGACACGTCGCTGTCTCGAAGCGCGCGTGCGGGAACGCGTCGTTCGATCCGCAATCGCCGCGGGGAGGCGGCGAGAGCGACGTCCATCGCTGCCAGGAACGCTGCCAGCAGCACCCAGCCCGCCGCGACCGTCCACGCCGGGACCGCCATCGACGACAGCGCGATGACAGGGACGACGCCCAGGGCCAGGGCGAGCGGCAGACGACCGGTGACGAACATGAGGCCTAGACGGGTACGCGCGTCTGCTGGACCACAGAGGTGAGGATCGCATCGGCCGACACGCCCTCGATCTCGGCGTCGGGGCGGAGGCGCAGACGGTGTCGCCACGTGGGCACGAGCATCGTCTGGACGTGGTCCGGGGTGATGGCGGGGTAGCCGCCCAGCCACGCCCACGCCTTCGAGGTCGCCAGCAGCGCGGTCGCCGCGCGCGGGCTCGCTCCCAGCTGCACGGAGGGGGAAAGGCGGGTGGCCCGCGCTAGATCCACGACGTATCCGAGCACGTCGTCGGACACCTCGACGCGGCCGACGGCGGCCTGCGCGGCGCGGATCTCCTCCGCGCCGGTGACGGCCTCCAGACCCGCGGCGGCGAGATCGCGCGAAGTGAATCCGCTCGCGTGACGGCGGAGCACCGCGATCTCGTCGCCGCGCGCCGGGACGTCGATCATCAGCTTGAGCAGGAAGCGGTCGAGTTGGGCCTCGGGCAGTGTGTAGGTGCCCTCGTGTTCCACCGGGTTCTGCGTGGCGGCGACCAGGAAGGGCTCGGGGAGGGCGCGGGAGACACCGTCGGCGGAGACCTGGCGCTCCTCCATCGCCTCCAGCAGGGCGGCCTGCGTCTTCGGGGGCGTCCGGTTGATCTCGTCGGCCAGGAGGACGTGCGTGAACACGGGGCCTGCCCGGAAGTCGAACTCCCCGGAGCGCGCGTCGAAGACGAGCGATCCCGTGACGTCTCCCGGCATGAGGTCGGGCGTGAACTGGATCCGCGCGGTGTCCAGTCCGATCGCACGGCTGAAGGCTCGGACGAGCAGCGTCTTGGCGACCCCGGGAACGCCCTCCAGGAGCACGTGGCCGCGGCTGAGCAGAGCGATCAGCAACCCCGTGACCGCGCCGTCCTGTCCGACGACGGCTTTGCCGACCTCGATCCGCACGCGGTTCATCGCCTCGCGGAGCTGATCGGATGAGGGCGCCGTCGTCGGAGTCGACGCGGGGTCCAGTGCGCTCATGAATGGTCCTTTCGGGACGGGGGCTGTTCGAGGGCGGTGTCGGGTTCGGGACGCTGCGCGGGCCGTGCGGGGCGCACGGCGGCGTGGAGTCGCTGCTCGAGCGACCGCACGCGGTCGGCTGCCTCGACGAGTTGGGCATCGTCGTCCACGGTCGTGTCGAGGAGGAGTCCGCGCACCGCCTGGCGGTCCTCGCCGAGGCGTTCGGCGACGGCGTCGCTGATCTCCTGCGCACTCGCACTCGGGCCGAGACCCACCAAGCGGGCCAGGCGTGTGAGCGCGCCGATCCTCAGGTTGTCCAGCGCATGGGTCGGTTCCCCCGCGCGGGCGTAGAGGCGTGCGCGACCTTCCGAGGTCTCTCCGACGCGCACGGTGACCGGCAGCCGCTCGGTCACCAACGGTCCGAAGCGTCGTCCGCGCCAGACCGCGGCGGCGACACCCGCGGTGAGCAGGAGCAGCATGACGGGAGTGACCCACGGCGGGGTGAGCTCACCCAGGCTCGGGGCGCTATCGGCGAAGTCGCTGTCCTCGAGCGACGGCAGATACCAGACGACCCACGGATGACGGCCCAGGAGGTTGAGGGCCAGCGCGGCATTGCCGTCGCGGGCCAGCTGCGCGTTCGTGAAGAGCACCGTGCCGTCGACGGCGGACACCCGGCGTTCGCCCTCGTCTCGGACGACGAGACCGGCGCCGCCGTCGGAGATGTAGCAGGCCTGAACCGGTGCATCGGCGGTGAAGAGCGCCCCCGGAGTGATCGGGCCGGCCCGTTGGGCGTCGGGAAGCTCGCAATCGGGTTCGACCAGCGACATGCCGTAGCCGCCGACGCTCGCGCCGGGGAGAAGCACGCGCAGATCCCGCGACGCCGGGTCGAGCAACACCACGTCCTCGGCGAGGGAGGAGATCTCTCGGATCGTATCGTCGGCCAGGGGCGAGGTGTCCGCCCAGACCAGCGTCCCGCCGCTGGAGAGGGCGGCCCGCGCCGCCGCGCGGTCGCGGACGGCGACGACGCTGACGCCCTCTTTCTGCAATAGACGCGTGATCGCCCGGGTGCCGTCGGGACCGGCGGCGTGTGGGTCCAGGAGGCCACGCGCGGGAAGCTGGGCGATGCCGGCGATCGCGGTCAACCCAAGCCCGACGACGATGATGCCGGCGGCGATCGCCGTCCACCCCCAGATGCCCCGCCTCCGCGACGGCGCCGTGGCCACCGCGCTCATCGAGCCACTCCCGCTCATCGAGCCACCTCGGCGCCCAGGTCACGGTCGCCGGTGTCGAACCGGGGCGACGTACGGGCGAGGCGTTCGTCCAGCTCCACCATCGAGCGGTATCCCGTCGCATCGCCGGGGCGGCGGAGGTAGCGGACGTCGTCGAAGAGGTCGGCGGCGTGCGCGAGCGCTCCTCCCTCCGCGGGGAACGCGGCGGAGGCTTGCCGCGCGAAGCCGTGGACGGTCGTGCCGGGGGCGGGGTCGAGCACGGTGCGCTCGACGAGACCGCGGGAGAGCGCACGGAAGCGCAGCGCGATCGCCTCCTCCCAGTCCTCGCGGTCCGCGGCCGCGCGGGAAGCGGTGCGGAGCTCATCCGCCCGTCGCGCATCGTCGATCCCGAAGAGGTCGACACGTCCGCGGGACCGGACGGTGCGACGCGGCCGCCCCCACACGATCACCGCGAGCACCACGATGGCGAGGAGGACGAGGACGACACCTACCGCCATCCACGGCGCGAGGGCTGCCGGGGCCGAGCCGGAGAAGAGCGATCCGAGGAACTCGCCCACCGCGCGCGCCATCCGATCGAACGGGGTGGGCTCGGCGGCCTGGTAGGCCGGGTCCGACAGCTCCTGCTCCGCCCATCGACGCGCCTCGTCACCGTCGGGGATCAGGGGGAGGGCGAGGTCGCGGATCGTCACGACGATCCCGACCCGGGCGGCACCCACTGCGTCGCGTTCGGCCCGGAGGGACCGTGCGGCGGGGAGACGTCGACAGACTGCCCCGCCTCCGGCGCCGGTGCGAGGAAACCACCGGCGGACGGAGCCGGCCACGCCGGATCGACGGCGGTCGGAGACGCCGGTCCCGCGCTCGGCGGAGGCCATGCGGCGCTCTGCGGCGGTGACCATCCGCCCGGCGGCGGCCCGACGACGCCGGGGGCGGGCCACATCGAGTTCGGTGCGGGCCAGGCGGCACCGCCCGGTGACGGCCACGCAGCGGGCGGAGCACCCCACCGCGGAAGGCTCCTCCGCCCGATGTGGAGGCGGTAGGGATCGGCGAGCTCGCTCGCGCCGGCGTCGCGCTGGTCGACGTACCTCAAGAGATCGAGATCGAGCCCCTCGTGTCGCATACGGCAATCGACATACACGAGCGCGGCCCCGGTGGACAGGACGATGAGCGAGACGCACTGGACCAGGAAGACCACGAGTTGGGTGAGGACGTTGCCGACGAGAAAGGTCGTGAGGGCGGCAACGTCGGGCTCCCCGGTCGGCGTCACGATCGTGCCCATGCCCAACGCGGCGATCGACAGCGGCACGCTCACCACCTGAGCAAGCGTGCCGAACGCGAGGCTGATGATGACGCTGACGCCGAGCCCCACCCAGAACCGTCCCCGGATCAGGGTCCACGACCGAGCGACGGCCGCGCGGATCGTCGCCTGCTCGGCTACCAGCACGGCGGGGACGAGCATGAGCTTGGTCGTCAGCCACAGCGAGAGCGGGACCATCCCGAGGGCGACGACCATCGCGACGACGAAGCCGAGCGGCCCGGCGATCACGCTGAGTCCGAAGAAGATCCCCACCACGATGGCAACGGCGACCACGATCGCCAGGGTCAGGAGCAGTCCGTAGCCGATCAGCCGTCCCGCCACGGGACGGACCCGCCCCCAGAGTCGGCGCAGGGTGAGCTTCTCCGCGACCACCGCGTGGAGCACCTCGGCGACGACGACCCCTTGCACGATCACCCCGAGAGCGGCCGAGGCGATGGTCAGGATGAGGCCGGCGATCCCCACGAGGGCGACGGAGCCGGCCAGGACGGTCTCGAACTCTTCGGTGCCGGGTTGCAGCGAGGCCAGCCGCGAGAAACTGAGCACGCCGAGCCCGACGAGGACCCCCGCCACCAGGAGCGCACCCACCGCCTGCACGACGAGGGCGAAGCCCAGGAGGACCCGGGGATTGTGGCGGAGCACGGTGAAGGAGCGACCGAGGATGGTGCCGAATCCCAGCGGCTGCAGGGGAACGATGCCGGGCCTCGTCGCCGGGGTCCAGGTCGTGTCCGTCACGTCGAGGATCCTTCCATCTCGCGCAGCCTCTCCGCGTCCGTGGGGCAGTCGGAGGGCTGGTGGTCCTCCTATCGTGGCACACCGTCCTGGCCCGTTCTTCGCGCGGAACGGCCGCTGCGCACGGCGCTCGCATGGCTGCTCCCCGCCCCATTCCCGGGGTGGTCCGATACTGTGTCAGTCAACGCACACCGCCCGGTACGCGTTGGCTCCCGCCTAACCCGAAGGACGAATGGGTCAGATGGCTTCTCGCATCCTGGTCGTCGACGACGACACCGCTCTGGCAGAGATGATCGGCATCGTCCTGCGCACCGAGGGGTTCGAGCCGGTCTTCTGCGCCGACGGCGCGGTGGCCGTGGAGATGTGGCGGCACGAGCGCCCCGAGCTGGTCCTTCTGGACCTCATGCTCCCCGGGATGGACGGCATCGAGATCTGCACGCGCATCCGGGCGGAGTCCGGCGTTCCCATCATCATGCTCACGGCGCGCACCGACACCGCCGATGTGGTCCGGGGCCTGGAGTCGGGTGCAGACGACTACATCGTGAAGCCCTTCAACCCGAAGGAGCTCGTCGCCCGCATCCGCACACGATTGCGTCCCGCCAGCGCGGCGCCTGCCGAGACCCTCCGGATCGGCGACTTGTCCGTGGACGTCGCCGCGCACGAGGTGCGTCGTGGCGACGCGGTCATCGCGCTGACGCCGCTGGAGTTCGAGCTGCTCGTCGCTCTCGCCTCGAAGCCCCAGCAGGTCTTCTCGCGCGAAGCGCTGTTGGAGCAGGTGTGGGGCTACCACTACAAGGCCGACACCCGGCTGGTGAACGTCCACGTGCAGCGACTGCGCGCCAAGGTGGAGATCGACCCGGACAATCCGAAGATCGTCATGACGGTGCGCGGCGTCGGCTACCGCGCCGGCGCCGCGGTGTAGGGGACCGTGTCCTCCACCGGCTCCGTCCGCACGGCCGCCCTGCCGACGTGGCGGGACTGGCGCGGCTGGCCCGCCAATGTCGGCTACTCGTGGCGTCGTTCGCTCCGGTTCCGCACGCTCGCGGTGACGCTCGGATCCACTGCCCTGACGATCCTCGTCGCGCTCGTGTGGATGTCGCTGGCGATTCAGAACGACCTGTTCGAGTCTCGCGTCGAGCAGGTGGAGGCCGCCGCGCAGCGCGCCACGCTCGCCGCTCAGACGACGCTGGACTCTGCGGCGATCGGAGGCGACGCCGTCGCCCTGCAGGATGTGATGCGTGACGTGCAGGCCACGCAGTTCCGGCAGGCCGCCACCGACATGTACGCGATGTTCCGGATCTCCTCGGATCCCTCCGCCGTCGCACCGCAGGACCTCGAAGTGGGTGGTCAGCTCTCCACCATGCTCTCCCCGGCCTTGCGCAAGGCCGTCGTCGCCGACCCCGACCACCAGGCCTGGCAATCGATCGGCATCCCCACCGAAGACGGAGCGGTCGTCCCGGGCGTCGTGGTGGGCCAGCAGCTCCTCCTGCCGGAAGCGGGGCCGTACGAGCTCTACTTCGCGTACGACCTGGCGTCGGAGGCAGAGACGCTGCGCTTCGTCCAGGTGACCCTCTGGGGCGTCGGAATCGCGCTCGTCGTTCTCATCGGCGCGATCTCCTGGATCGTCCTGCGTTCGGTCACCGTCCCGATCGCACAGGCCGCCGACACGAGCGCCAAGCTCGCCGCGGGGGACCTCGGGGTCCGGCTGCCGGTGCGGGGCGAGGACGAGTTCGCCACGCTCGGGCGTTCCTTCAACGCCATGGCCGACAGCATCGAGAGTCAGATCAAGGAGCTCGCGGACCTGTCCCTCGTCCAGCAGCGCTTCGTCTCCGACGTCTCGCACGAGCTCCGCACCCCGCTGACGACGATCCGTCTCGCCTCCGACATGCTCAACGATCAGCGGACGGAGTTCGACCCCACCACCGCTCGTGCCGCCGAGCTGCTCCACGCCCAAGTGCAGCGGTTCGAGACCCTGCTCACCGACCTCCTCGAGATCAGCCGGTACGACGCGGGGTCGGTGCAGCTGGAGACCGAGCCCACGAGCCTCGCTCATCTGGCCGAAGACGTCATCGCGTCCATGCAGCAGCTCGCCGAGCAGCACGGGAGCGATGTGCGCCTGGTCGCCCCGGGAGGGTACTCGCCGGTCGAGATGGACCCGCGGCGCGTGCGTCGCGTCGTCCGAAACCTGCTCGGCAACGCGATCGAGCACGGCGAGGGGCGTCCGATCGTCGTCACCGTCGACAGTGATCAGCGTTCGGTCGCCCTCGGCGTCCGCGACTTCGGTCTGGGGATGCGCGCGCAGGACGTCGAGCGGGTTTTCGATCGCTTCTGGCGCGCGGATCCGTCGCGCAAGCGCACGATCGGCGGCACGGGTCTCGGGCTCTCGATCGCCCTGGGCGACGCGCGACTTCACGGCGGCACGCTCGCGGTGTGGTCGGAGCCGGGGCGGGGCACCCACTTCGTGCTGACCCTTCCCCGGGGCGCCGCCCGGATCGGCAACGCCTCGCCGATTCCGCTCGATCCCGGCGACGATGGAGCACCGCTGGACGACCTGGGGCTCACGCAGCCGATCGACATCTCGCGGACACCGACGGGAGGGCTCGCATGATCCCGCAGCGGACGCGTCGCATCCTCGCCCTCCCGGCCATCGCGCTCATCCTCGTCTTGGCCGCGTGCGCGGGGCTGCCCACGAGCGGACCGGTCAAACTCGGTCGGAGCGTCTCGGAGGCCGGCGAGGATCCCGCCGTCTCCTTCAACCCCGACAAGCCGAGCCCCGGCATGACGCCGCAGCAGGTGGTCGAGGGATTCATCGCCGCCGGGAGCGGGACGCGCGACACGTGGGCGGTCGCCAAGCTCTTCCTCGCCGAGGCCACGGCGTGGAACCCGCGGGCGGGCGTCACGGTATACACCCCGGGCCAACGCACGGTCACTGCGGTGTCCGATGACGAGGTGAACGTCGCGGTGCGGGTGGAGGGCTCCGTCGAGGCCAACGGCGCCTACACCGAGCGCGCCGGCGAGGTCGTCTCGCTGAACTTCCGCCTGGCTAAGGAAGAGGGCGAGTGGCGGATCACGGAGGCACCCGACGGGATCGTGCTGGACCGGAACCGGTTCACGTCGGTGTTCCGCAACTACCCGCTCATGTTCTTCGACCGGGACTGGCGCTACCTGGTGCCCGATGAACGCTGGTTCCCGGTCGATTCCGCCCGCGTGCGCATCGCCGAAGCCCTCACTCTCGGCGGGCCGAGCGCGTGGCTCGCCGATTCGGTGCGCAACGAGTTCACGGAGAGCACCGGGCTCGGCGCGCCGTCCGTCCCCGTGCGTTCGCAAGTGGCCGAGGTGCCGCTGCGCTCCGCGGCGCGCGGGGTCGACCGGACGACGCTCGGGCGGATGCAGCTCCAACTGGCGGAGAGCCTGGCGGGCACAGGGGTGCAGGGGGTCGACATGCTCGTGGACGGGCAGTCGCTCGGAGCCGTCCCCGCCGAGATCCGGCAGACACGGGTGGAGACCAGGCCCCTGGTGACCTGGGGCGACGGCTTCGGGTTTCTCTCGGGTGCCGAGTTGGACCCTCTCACGGGTCTGGGCGGAGCGCTGACCGACATCGCGACCGAGATCGGCGCCGTGAACGCGATCGAGGTCGATGCAGAGAGGACCCACGCCGCGGTGCGCGGAGCGAGCGGAGGCGTCGGCCTCGTGCAGTCCGACGGTCGCTGGCAGGTGCTGGACACCCGGGCGGGGCTCGTGAAGCCCACGATGGACGACGACCTCTTCACCTATTCCGTGCCGGCGGGCGATCCGGCGGGTCTGCGGGCCTACGGCCCCGATGGCACCGTCCATGACCTCGCGTCGGCGTGGCCAGGCGTCACGCGGGTGTACGCGCTCCGCGTGTCTCGCGACGGCACTCGCCTCGCCGCCGTCGTCCGCGACGGCACGCAACCCGCGGTCTGGATCTCCGGCATCATCCGCGACGACGACGGTGTCCCCGTCCGGCTCAGCGAGCCGAAGGCGCTCGGGGCTCTTCCTGGTGCGGGCGTCGACATGGCGTGGCTCGACGGATCGACCCTCGCCGTCCTCGCGCAGAGCGAAGGGCAGCCGGTCGTGATCGAGCAGCCGGTCGGCGGCCCGTCACGTGGCACGCGGGCCCCCGAGGGGGCGACGTCGCTCGCCGGGGGCAACGAGTCGGGGGAGGTCCGCCTCCTCGACTCCGAGGGGCGCCTGTTCGGGCAGCGTGGCGCGACGTGGTCGGTGATCGCGAACGACGTCGGAGTGCTCGCCACTCAGCGGGGCATGCCCGGCTGACCTGCACCGGCTCGTCCCCAACGGCCCGACCGGGCCTGCCTGTGCCTCTGGCGGACCGAGCGTCGGGGGCGAGTACCGAGGTGACGGACACTGGTGCGTGTCTGTCGTGCGCGAGGCCCTCCGAGAAGCGGTCGGCCTCTTCTTCCCGGTCTGGTGCGCCGGCTGCGACCTCGCCGGTGTCGAACTGTGTCCGGCGTGCCGCGCCGCGCTTCTGCCTCACCCGCCGGAGCTCATCGTGCGGCGACTCGTCCAGGGGACGACGGTGGTGTCCTCACTGCGCTACGCCGACACGGTCTCCCGCGTGATCCGCGCGTGGAAGGAGGACGGTCGGACGGCGTTGACCGCTCCGCTTGCGGCGGCGCTCCGCCTCGCGGTCGCCGGGCTCTGCGATCGCACGAGAACGGCGGAGGGCAGTGTCGACCTCGTGCCGCTCCCGTCCTCGCGAGCGGCGTTCCGCCGTCGCGGCTTCGTTCCGGTCGACCTCTTGGTCCGGCGGGCGGGAGTGCGCCCGACGCGTCTTCTCACCCCGGGGGTGGCAGCCGCCGACCAGCGCAGGCTGGGGCGCGAAGAGCGCATTCGCAACGTCGTCGGCACCGTGCGCGCGCGGGAGGCGCGCGGGCACCGAGTGATCCTCGTCGACGACGTCGTCACGACCGGAGCGACACTGGCCGAGGCCGCTCGGGTGCTCGCCGCCGCCGGTGCGGACGTGGTCGGCGCGGTGACTGTCGCGGCCACACCGTCGGCACAGGCGGGACAGAGGATCGTCCCGGTAACGGGAGGTGACATCGGAGACAACGCCCGATAGCGTGGAGGGGACAAGGCGAACTCAGGGTCCGCCCTTGACCGGGTGGACCCGGAACAAGGAGGTCAGGGATGGAAACCAGCATCGTCGGCGTCGGGGTGGGTATCACCGATCGCTTCCGCACGGTCGCGGAGGAGAAGTCCACCCGCATCGAGAACCTCGCTCCGCGAGCGCAGCGACTCGACGTCAAAGTCACCCACCGCGCCTATCACAACGGCGGCCGAGAAGAGGAGACGGTGGAGCTCACCGTCACCGGTAAGGGTCCGGTCGTACGGGCCGAGGCCACGGACGGAGACAAGTTCGTCGCGCTCGACCTCGCCGTCGACAAGCTCGCCGAGCAATTGCGCCGGGCCAAGGAGAAGCGGGTCGACGCGCGCAATCACCCTCGTGGCGCCAAGTTCGAGAAGGGGAGCGGTGCCCTGCAGGGCATCGATGTGCAGCCCGCTTCGGTGGAAGTGCTCCACGCGGTGGCCACCGGCGAGGTGCCGATCCAGAACAGCGATGCCGAGGAAGCCGACTACACGCCCGTCGTGATCCGGACGAAGAACTTCGACGCCGAATGGATGACGGTCGAGGAGGCCGTCGATCGGATGGAACTCGTCGGGCACGACTTCTTCCTCTTCATCGACGCCCGTACCGATCACCCGAGCGTCGTCTACCGTCGCAAGGGCTGGGACTACGGCGTGATCTCGTTGACCGCGACGGCGCCGCCGGCGCAGGAGCTGGCGTCCTGATCTGACAGGAGGAAGGGGCGGGCACCGATGGGTGTCCGCCCCTTTCTCGTGTGACGCACGCGCCCGCGTTCGCTCAGTCGAAGATGCCGTCGAGGATGCTGCCGATCACGAGGCCGCCCAGGATGCCGCCCATGACGTCACCGCCGCCGCCTCGACCGCCTCCGCGTCCTCCCCATCCGCCACCCCAGTC
Source organism: Microbacterium sp. TNHR37B (assembly GCF_001620065.1). GTDB lineage: Bacteria > Actinomycetota > Actinomycetes > Actinomycetales > Microbacteriaceae > Microbacterium. The sequence goes on along the minus strand of NZ_LQGV01000003.1, from coordinate 119,898 downwards.
GTCGTCGCGGGGACGGGAGGAGTCGATGTCGCGCTGGGCGAGCTGCAGCGCCTCCGCGGCCAACATGCCGCAACGGCGGGCATCGGCGAGAGCCCGTTCCCGGTCGTCTTCGTCGATGGGGCCGGACACCGCCGTCGCCAGGTCCAGCCGAATGCGCTCGGCCTCGGCCAGGCGAGTGCGGGCGTCGGCGCCGATCCATCCGCGATGCCCCGAGATGACGCTCCGGGCCACACCGAGTTGGCGGTCCGCGTCTTCGACGGCGTGGCGGACGTGGGCTTCCGGGATCACGGGTCGGGCGGCACGCTCCCGAACGCGCGCCACGACCACGTCGAGGGCGGCGTTCGCCTCCCGCAACCGGGTGAGTTCGCTGAAGGGGTCGGCGAGCGATCCGGCCGGGGTGAGGGCGGTCAGCTCCCGCTCCAGGGCGGACATCGCCGTCGCGACATCGGGCACGTGGGCGATGTCGCGCGCAGCGGCGAGATCCTCCCGGGAATCGAGCACGATCGCATCGAGCGTCGACTCCGCCCGCAGAGCCTCCACCTCGTAGGAATCCACGGCGTCGATGAGGGTCGTGGCGCGCCGGATCGCCTCGATCGCCGTCTCGAGCGCGAGATTGGCTTGCTCCCGCTGGCCGGACTCGCGGCGCCGCTCCGAGATGTCAGCGCCGTGGAGGGCGAAGTTCAGCAGCTGCTCGGCCTCGGCGTGGTTTCCCGACACCTTCCGCAGGGCATCGCTGGAGTAGCGTGCCGCCAGGCGCTCGAGCGTGGTCTTGGTCTGGGGGAGTCGGGCCGAGAGCCGCTCCGCGTCGCGACGGATGCCCGCGACGATCTCCGGAGCGCGACGTGCGCGCTCGATGGGCGCCGCGAGCGCTTCCGTGCGATCGTCGAGCAGGTCCTCGGCCCATTCGCAGAGCTGGATGATGCGGGCGCTGCGGGTGCGCAGCTCCTCCGAGGTGTCGGGGATCTCGTCGTGGTTGAGCTGATGGAGGTGAAAGGCCTCGGCGAGGTGCTGGCGGACGGCCTCGATCGCCTCACGGACGGGGCGCACCGCATCGGTGCCGAGCTCGGCCTCGGCGTAGACGAGCTCATCGCTGGTCGTCCGCAGGCGCTCATCGATCGCGACGAGCGCGGCCCCCGCGCGGCGCGTCTCCTCGGCGTCCTGTGCTGCCTGCGCTTCGCGTTCCTTCTTGCGATTGCCCCAGATTCCGGCCATGGTTCGATCCTACGGTCCGCCGCTGCGAACCAGCCGGGGCTCGCGATCTTCCGTGGTGAGCGGCATCCGCACCCCTCGCGGCGTCCGGCGCGCGAGCGGAACAGGGGTCTTCCCCGGGCGCCCGGTGGTTTGTTCAGCCCGTTTCAAGGTCACAACCGCATAACATGGGGAGTTGTGCTGTGCGCATCGGCGCGCATCACCGGCGGCATTCGCGTCGCCCGCACCCGAAAGATGGAGATCCTCCGTGGCCAACCCTCTCGAGAAACTGCTCCGCGCCGGAGAAGGACGCATTCTGCGTCGGCTTCAGCAGGTCGTGAAGGCCGTGAATGCTCTCGAGGAGGATTACGCCCAGCTGACCGATGAGGAGTTGCGCGGCGAGACGGCGGAGCTGCGCGCACGCTACGACGCAGGGGAGACCCTCGACAAGCTCATGCCAGAGGCGTTCGCCGCCGTGCGCGAGGCCGCCAAGCGGACGCTCGGTCAGCGTCCCTACGACGTGCAGATCATGGGTGGCGCCGCCCTTCATCTCGGCAACATCGCCGAGATGAAGACCGGTGAAGGAAAGACCCTGACGGCGACGTTCGCGGTGTATCTCAACGCGATCGCCGGCAAGGGCGTTCACGTCATCACCGTCAACGACTTCCTCGCCTCGTACCAGTCCGAGCTCATGGGTCGCGTCTATCGGGCCCTCGGAATGACGACGGGCACGATCATCTCCGGCCAGACCCCCGATGTGCGGCGTGAGCAGTATGAGGCCGACATCACGTACGGGACCAACAACGAGTTCGGATTCGATTACCTCCGCGACAACATGGCGTGGCGCAAGGAAGACCTCGTCCAGCGTGGTCATTTCTTCGCGATCGTCGACGAGGTCGACTCCATCCTGATCGACGAGGCCCGGACGCCGCTGATCATCTCCGGTCCCTCCTCGGGCGAGGCGAATCGCTGGTTCGTGGAGTTCGCGAAGATCGCGAAGACGCTCGAGGCGGGCGTGGACTACGAGGTCGACGAGAAGAAGCGCACGATCGGCGTCCTCGAACCCGGGATCGAGAAGGTCGAGGACTATCTCGGCATCGACAACCTGTACGAATCGGCCAACACGCCGCTGATCTCGTTCCTCAACAACTCGATCAAGGCACTGGCGCTGTTCAAGCGCGACACCGACTACGTCGTCATGAACGACGAGGTCATGATCGTCGACGAGCACACCGGCCGCATCCTCGTGGGACGCCGCTACAACGAGGGCATCCACCAGGCGATCGAGGCCAAGGAGAACGTTCCGGTCAAGGCCGAGAACCAGACGTTGGCGACGGTCACGCTGCAGAACTACTTCCGCCTCTACGAGAAGCTCGCCGGTATGACCGGTACGGCCGAGACCGAGGCGGCCGAGTTCATGTCCACCTACAAGCTGGGCGTCGTTCCCATCCCGACGAACAAGCCCATGATCCGCAAGGACCAGTCGGACCTCGTCTACAAGAACGAGCAGGCCAAGTTCGCACAGGTCGTCGAGGACATCGTCCAGCGGCACGAGACCGGACAGCCCGTGCTCGTCGGAACGGTGAGCGTCGAGAAGAGCGAGTACCTGTCGCGTCTGCTGGCCAAGAAGGGCGTCAAGCACGAGGTCCTCAACGCCAAGAACCATGCCCGCGAGGCGGAGATCGTCGCCCGCGCGGGACGCCTGGGCGCCGTGACGGTCGCCACCAACATGGCCGGTCGCGGTACCGACATCATGCTCGGCGGTAACGCCGAGTTCCTGGCCGTGCAGGAAGTGAAGTCCCGGGGGCTCGATCCCGAGGAGACTCCGGAGGAGTACGAAGCGGCGTGGGACGAGGTCTACACCGCGATGCGTGACACCGTGGCGGAGGAGGCCGCAAAGGTCGTCGCCGCCGGCGGCCTCTACGTGCTCGGTACCGAGCGGCACGAGTCGCGACGCATCGACAACCAGCTCCGCGGTCGCTCGGGGCGTCAGGGAGACCCCGGTGAGAGCCGGTTCTACCTGTCCCTCACCGACGACCTCATGCGACTGTTCCAGTCGGGTGCCGCCGAAGCGATCCTCGCGCGCACCAACTTCCCCGACGACGTCGCCATCGAGTCCACGATGGTCTCTCGCGCGATCAAGAGCGCGCAGTCGCAGGTGGAGGCCCGCAACGCCGAGATCCGCAAGAACGTCCTGAAGTACGACGACGTCCTCAACCGGCAGCGCGAGGCGATCTACGCCGACCGCCGGCACATGCTCGAGGGTGACGATCTGTCCGACCGCGTCCAGCACTTCATCGAAGACGCCATCTCGGCGATCATCGACGACCACACCGCCAACGGTCACAACGAGAGCTGGGACTTCGACGCGTTGTGGACCGAGCTGAAGACGCTCTACCCGGTCGGGGTGACGATCGACGAGGTCGTCGCGGAGAGCGGCAGCAAGGGGCGCGTGACACCGGAGCTGCTCAAGCGCGAGATCCTCTCCGACGCGAAGATCGCCTACACCGCGCGCGAGAAGACGCTGGGCGAGCCCGCGATGCGCGAGCTCGAGCGACGGGTCGTCCTGCAGGTGCTCGATCGCCGCTGGCGTGACCACCTGTATGAGATGGACTACCTCAAGGACGGCATCGGCCTGCGCGCGATGGCGCAGCGCGATCCCCTCATCGAGTACCAGCGCGAGGGCTTCCAGATGTTCCAGGCCATGATGGCCCAGATCAAGGAGGAGTCGGTCGGCTTCCTCTACAACCTGGACGTCGAGGTCCGCCAGGCCGGAGACGCCGTCGAGGCGAAGGGTCTGGAAGCGCCGCCGGTCGAGGTGCAGAAGCTGCAGTACACCGCCGCGAACGACGCTGGCGAAGTGGAGGTGCGCAACGACCGGGGGCAAGTCCAGCAGGCTGCCACCAACAAGCTGCGACAGGCCTCGGCGCCCGCACAGCCCACCGAGGAGGCTCCCCGCGGTGCCTTCGGACAGCGCACCGACGGCGGAGCCGGGGGCGATTCCGCTCCGCTCAACCGCGCTCAGCGTCGCGCGGCGGACAAGAAGAAGTAGGACGAGAGCGACGACGGATGCCGGCTGCGCAGACGCGGCCGGCATCCGTCGTTCAGGCCACGCGTGGTCGATTGGCTACCGGACTACGGCGATATCCTGATCCGATGAGCCCTCGTATCCTGGATCAATCGTCGAAGCTGAAGGACGTCCTCTACGAGATCCGCGGAGCCGCCCTCGTCGAGGCCGACCGGCTCGAGGCCGATGGGCACACGATCCTCAAGCTCAACACGGGAAACCCCGCCACCTTCGGCTTCGAGGCCCCGTATCAGATCGTGCGGGACATGATCGACGCGATCCCACACGCCCACGGCTACAGCGACAGCCGCGGCATCATGTCCGCGCGCCGGGCGATCGTCTCGCGATACGAGCAGGTGGACGGATTCCCCTCGTTCGACCCCGACGACGTCTATCTCGGTAACGGCGTCTCCGAGCTCATCACCATGACGATGCAGGCGCTTCTCGACGAGGGTGACGAAGTACTGATCCCCGCGCCCGACTATCCGTTGTGGACGGCGATGACGTCGCTGGCCGGCGGTACCCCGGTGCATTACCGCTGCGACAACGAGAACGGCTGGCAGCCCGACCTCGACGACATCCGCGAGAAGATCACGCCGCAGACCAAGGCGATCGTCGTCATCAATCCCAACAACCCGACCGGCGCCGTCTACACCCGCGAGGTGCTGACGGGACTTGTCGAGATCGCTCGCGAGAACGAACTGCTGCTGCTGAGCGACGAGATCTACGACCGGATCCTCTTCGACGAGGCGGTGCACATCCCTCTCGCGACCCTGGCCCCGGACCTCCTCTGTCTCACCTTCAACGGGCTGTCCAAGACTTACCGTGTCGCAGGGTTCCGGTCCGGCTGGATGGTCATCACCGGTCCCAAGACGCGCGCTCGCGGCTTCTTGGAAGGCATTCAACTCCTCGCGTCCACACGTCTGTGTCCGAATGTGCCGGGGCAGCACGCGGTGCAGGCGGCTCTGTCGGGGGTGCAGTCGATCGATGCGCTCATCGCGCCGACGGGGCGCCTGCACGAGCAACGCGATGCGGCGTGGGAAGGCCTCACCCGGATCCCCGGAGTGACCTGCCTGAAGCCCCAGGGTGCCCTCTACGCCTTCCCACGGATCGACCCGGAGGTGTACGAGATCCGCGACGACGCCAAGCTCGTCTACGACTTCCTCGTCGCCGAGCACGTGCTGCTCGTACAGGGAACCGGCTTCAACTGGCCGACGCCCGATCACCTGCGGATCGTGACGTTGCCCGAGGCTCGTGTGCTGTCGGAGGCGGTCGAGCGACTCGGGAACTTCCTCGCGTCGTACCGGCAGTAGGAGGCCTACAGCAGAGCCAGCGTCGTCGCTCGCCAGCGGCCGTCCCAGCCTTCGAGGCGCATGGCGATCGCCCGCGTGCGCGCGGGTCCGGCGACGATGATGGCGGCCTCCACGACGCCGTCGGCGGGCGTCGTCTCACGGATCGACAGGATCCGGTGGGCAGGCCGGGCCGCCGGCACTCCGCGGGCGCTGCGAGCGCGGGCGGAGAGATTGGCTCGCGCGACCAGCGCACGGTAGGCGTCTTCGCCGAGCCACCGGGCGAGCTGGTCGACCTCGCGCACGCCGGCGAGCACCTCCATGACCCCGATGGCGAGGTTGCGCAGAAGCGGCTCGGAGGCGGGGAGATCGCGCGTGGAGGTGCGCTGCGCCGCGAAGTACTCCTCGATCGACAGGGAACGGGACAAGCGCAGGACACCTCGATGCGGTGTCGGGGTCTCGTCGGCCACTGCATGCATGCCGTTCCTCCGTTCAGTGCGTCCGGTCGAGTAGAGCACAGCGCCTCGAACGAGGGGATGAGAATCCTCCAACCTGTGGAAACCGCGGACGCCGTCGACGGCGATCGCCTAACCTCTCGCCGTGCGGTGGGAACGATTCTTCGAGGACCTGGAAGACCAGCTCGACTCGGAATGGGAAGCCGAGCGTGCGGCCCTCGACAGCGAGACCGAACGGCTGCGGGTGGCGCGACTGGCGCTACGTGAGCGCCTCACGGCGATGCTCGCTCATCCCGGCGGAGAGGTGGCCGTAGACCTCGTCGACGGCACGGCCTGGTCCGGGCGGATCGTCGCCGTCGGCGCAGACTGGATCGCGATGGAGCTCGGCACCCGGCACCCCGGCATCGTGCTGATGCCCCTGCCGTCCATCGTCGCCGTCTCACTCACGCGCGAGGATGTGCTGACCAGCGCGCGGGACGCCACACCGGGGGCGGCCTTGGCGCAGCGGATGACCTTCGGCTTCGCTCTGAGAGACCTCGCGCGACGGCGCGCACCGGTCACCGTTGCGGTCACGGGTGGACGAAGCTTCGTCGGAACGCTCGACCGCGCCGGAGCCGACCACGCCGATCTTGCGCTGCACGACGTCGACGCGCCACGGCGCGCGTCATCGGTCACCGGGTACCGCGTGGTCGCCTTCTCGGCCGTCGCCTGGGTGCGCACCGAAGTGGCGACCCCGCTGCCGTAACCCGCGGAGATTCAGTCGGGGCGGCTCACCGGTCCGCGTCCCCACAGTTCGGGGAAGCTCGCCGCGTTCGATTGCCGCCACAAGGCCATCCGGCGGGCCTCCTCGGCCTGCTCGGACACGTAGGCATCGACGCTCGTGTGCGAGATTCGCCAGCGGGGAGGGTTGCCGACCTTCATTCCCTCCAGTCGGCCGTCGAGTGCAAGCGCGATCACTTCGTCGACATCGATCGCGAGCATTTCCGCGACCTGCGCAGCGGCGAGGAGGCGCACTTCGGGGGGGAGTGCTTCGGGCATGACGCCATTATCCGCCTGAAGTGAGTCGAAATGCGAAGACGTTCGGGTCTGTGGATAGCGCCGCTGTGGACAGACGTCCTGCTCCGCCTCCGGAGCGGTCACGATGGGGCCATGAGCTCAGGAGAGACCGCCCGCCCTCGTGCCCGAGCGTTTTGGAGCGATACACGTTTCCTGCTGGGGATCGTCCTGGTCGTCGCCTCGGTCGCCGGAGTCTGGGCCGTCGTCGCCGCCGCGCGCCATACCGTGCCCGTGTACGCGGCGAGCCGGACGATCGTTCCGGGCGAGCGCGTCGCGCCGCGCGATCTGACCCTCGTCGACGTGGCGCTGGGCGACACCGCGAGCGCGTACGCCGCCACCGCGTCGCTTCCGGCCGATGCAGTGGCGACCCGCACGATCGCCGCGGGCGAACTGGTTCCGCAGGCCGCGATCTCGTCGGAGCCCGCGATCCGCACCACGACGGTCGTGCTTCACACCGACGGTGACGTGCCGTCGTCCGTCGTCACGGGGGCGCAGGTGGAGGTCTGGGCTGCGGCACCGCTCGAGCAGGGCCGGTTCGACACTCCGCACGTGCTCGTTGACGCGGCGACGGTCCTCTCGGTGACGCGCGACGACTCCGTGATGGCGGGTGGAGGGGTGTCGCTGGAAGTCGTGATCGATCGCTCGGAGGTCGCCGAGACCCTGGCCGCGATCGCGGGCGGCGCGAGCATCTCGGTCGTCCCCGCCGGCGGACCGCTCCCATGAGGGCCGTCGTCGCCGTCCACGACGGCGCGGCACTGGCCGATGCGCTCCGCCGTCACGCCGTCGAGGTGGCCGCTGTCGTCGACCCGACCGCGCCCGCGGCGGCCGTCGCCAGAGCTCGTGAGTCGGGGGGACCCACGAGCGACGGTGGTCTGGCGTCTCTTCTGTCGGGCGCCGACCTCCTGGTCATCGATGCATCCCGTGAGGCGCTCACGAGCGCCCTCGTCTCGGTCTGCGACGGCTTCGGCGTGCGCATCGTCGCGCGCTGTGCTCGTGATGCCGACCGGCGCCTCGCGACCGCATTCGGCGTGCGGGCGGTGGCCCCCGACGACGACGTCGACCGTCTGCTGGACTCCCCGCTCCCGCGTTCGTCCGAGGCAGGACCGTCGCGCGGCCGGATCATCGTCGTGTGGGGCCCCGCCGGCGCCCCGGGTCGGAGCACCATCGCCTCTGCGCTCGCGGCAGAGCTCGCCCGCGATGGCAGACGGGTCGCGCTCGTCGACGCCGACACGCATGCACCGTCCCTCGCGCTCGCCACCGGGCTCCCCGACGAAGCTCCGGGTTTCGCTGCTGCGTGTCGGCAGGTCGCCCGCCGACAGCTGACGGGCGAGGAGCTCTCGCGGATCGCGGCCGTCTCCGGAGACGTGTCCGTCCTGACCGGGATCAACCGTCCGAGCCGGTGGCCCGAACTCACGGCCGACCGTGTGACGGGAGCCTTGGGGGTGTGCCGAGACTGGGCCGACGACATCGTCGTGGACGTGGCGTCCTCGCTCGAGTCGGACGAGGAGATCGTCAGCGACCTCGACGGCCCTCGTCGCAACGCCGCCACGCTCGCGGCCCTCGGTGCCGCGGACCTGGTCGTCGCCGTCGTCGCCGCCGACCCGGTGGGGGTCTCGCGCTTCGTTCGCGCGCACGCCGATCTCGTGGCGGCGATGGGCGCCACGCCGGTGCGAGTGCTCGTCAACAAGACGCGCGCCGGCGTGCTCGGGATCGACGCGCGGGGGCAGGTGCGCCGCACGCTCGACCGCTATCTCGGTATCGCCCACGTCTGGTTCGCGCCGTTCGACGTCCGAGCGGTGGACGCAGCCCTTCTCGAGGCGCAGCCGCTCCTGCGGGTGGCCGGACGGTCGGCGCTCACGGCCGCCGTCCGCCGCTTCGTCGGAGAGGCCATCGACCCGCCGACGCTTCGTCGCGTCACCCCGTCTCGCGAGCGCCGAGGCCGCAGCACCGGCGAGAGGCGCACGCGGCGAGAGGCGCACGCGGCGCGCGGCGGCCCGAACGGGTGAGTAGCCTGGAGACGTGTCGACACTCAGCGATCTCGTCTACGCGCAAGGCCGTTCGAGCGAGGCGGACGTCGAGTGGCTGCATCGTCTGGCGGGCGACGGCCAGTTGCTCGCCGACCTCGCTTTCGCGGACATCGTCATCTGGGTGCCCACCGACGACGATTCGTTCATCGCCGTGGCCCACACCCGTCCCTCCGGGGCGGCGACCCTGTTCTACCGTGACATCGTGGGCGACCGGGTCCGGCCGCAATGGCGCACGCAGGTGCGCGACGCGTTCACGCAGCTGCGGATCGTCGACTCCGCTTCGCCCGACTGGTTCGAAGAGACGCCGACGCGCGTGCGGGCCGTCCCGATCGTCCGAGCACAGGGGAGCGAGGACACGGGGACCACGGTGATCGGAGTGCTCACCCGGCACACCAACCTGGGTGAGGCGCGCACTCCTTCGCGGCAGCAGATCACGTTCAACGACTGCGCTGACGATCTCTTCGGCATGATCGCTTCGGCGGACTTCCCCGATCTCGCAGCACCGACCTCGCCGCGGCGGGGTGCTCCGCGCGCGTCGGACGGACTCATCCGCCTCGACGTGGACGGCGTGACGACGTTCGCGAGCCCCAACGCGCTGTCCGCCTTCAATCGTCTGGGATTCGACGACGAGCTGGAAGGAGAGCCGCTGATCGAGGTGGCCACCGCGCTCCTGCCCGCGTCCCGTCAATTCGACGAATCGCTGCCGATCGTCATGGCGGGCCGAGCCCCCTGGCGTGCAGACATCGAAGCGCGCGGGGTGACCGTCTCCTTGCGCACCATCCCCTTGAAAGACCACGGCACACGCATCGGCGCGATCGTCCTGTGTCGTGACGTGACGGAGATTCGCCACCAGGAGCAAGAGCTCATCACGAAGGATGCGACCATCCGGGAGATTCACCACCGCGTGAAGAACAACCTCCAGACCGTCGCGTCACTGCTGCGAATCCAGTCCCGCCGCACGCACTCCGACGAGGCGCGCGATGCGCTGACCCAGGCGATGCGACGGGTGTCCGCCATCGCGGTCGTCCACGACACGCTGTCGGAAGGGCTCGCGCAGAACGTGGACTTCGACGACGTGTTCGATCGCGTGCTCAAGCTCGTGGCGGAGGTCGCCGCGTCTCCCAACACCCGGGCACGGACGCGCAAGACCGGCACCTTCGGGACTCTCCCCAGCGAGTACGCCACGCCCCTCGCGTTGGCCCTGACCGAGCTCGTCACCAACGCCGTGGAGCACGGACTCGCCGACAAGGAGGGGGAAGTCGAGATCATCGCCGAGCGCACCGACGATCAACTGGGTGTGCGCGTGCGAGACACCGGTGTCGGGCTGCCCGAGGGGCAGGTGGGCCGAGGGCTCGGCACGCAGATCGTGCGCACCCTGATCCAAGGTGAACTCAGTGGGACCATCGACTGGCACACGCTCGTGGGCTCGGGAACCGAGGTGACGATCGAGATTCCGCTGCGCTACATCGACCGTCGCGTCACCTGACGCAGGAGGGAGTCGTCAGGAGGCGCGGCGTGCGCGAGCGGCGCGGCGCTTGAGAGCGCGGCGCTCGTCCTCGGACAGCCCGCCCCACACGCCCGAGTCCTGACCGCTCTCGAGGGCGTACTGCAGGCAGATCTCGGTGACGGTGCAGCGCGCGCACACGGCCTTTGCTTTTTCGATCTGGTCGACCGCCGGACCAGTGTTCCCCACCGGGAAGAACAGCTCGGGGTCGACGGTCAGGCAGGCGGCTTTGTCGCGCCAATCCATGGTGTGGTGCTCCTTGATGCGGGATGAAGTTCGGGTGGGTCTGACGCCGGGTGACGTCGATTACCCTGGAAGTGTGCGAGCAGTTGCTCGCCCCACTGCGCTGTGGGAGCACACGCTGGTTCAATCGTCCCATGCGAGGCGAGGTGAATCAAGGGTGAACATGTCATTTCCTGAGCAGTGTGCTGTGCAGACGCTCGACGTGACGCCCGCGATGAGATCCGATACGACCCGATCAGGAGCATGTGCGCAATGACCACGACGACCGTGGAACGACTAGCGGGCCTCCTTCTGACGGCGGAGGCGGTGGCCGTGTTCGTGCTCGCCGGGTGGGAGATCGTCGCGCTCGTGCGGGGTGACACGGGATCGGTCGCCAGCTCCGTCGCCCTGATCGTGCTCACGGCAGTCGGCGCGTTCGCCGTGGCCGGCTTCGCCCTGGCCACATGGCGCGGAGCCTCATGGGGACGCAGCGGCGGGATCGTGACGCAACTGCTCGCGCTCGCGGTCGCGGGTGGGGCGTTGACGGGTGAGGACCCCCAGCCGGGGTTCGCGGTCGCTGTCGTGCTCCCCGCTCTCCTCGGACTCGCGTTGCTGATCGTCGCAGCGCGTGCGGCCGCGCGCCGCCTTCGTTCCTAGACCTCGAGAAGCGCTCGGATCCGAGCGACGTGTCCGGTGGCCTTCACGTTGTACAAGGCGTGCGTGAGGACGCCCTCGCCGTCGATGATGAAGGTCGAACGGATGACGCCGTGGACGATCTTGCCGTAGTTGCTCTTCTCGCCCCACGCGCCGTACTCCTCGTGGACCGCATGGTCGGGGTCGCTCAACAGGGCGTACGGAAGGTGATCGCGCTCGCGGAACTCGCGGAGCTTCGCCGGGGCGTCTCGAGAGATGCCCAGCACGGTGTAGCCGGCGGCCTGCAGCGGCGCGAGGCTGTCGCGGAAGTCGCAGGCCTCCGTCGTGCACCCGGGCGTCATGGCGGCGGGGTAGAAGAAGAGGATGACCCCGGACCCGCGGAGATCGGAGAGGCGGACCGGCTTCTCGTCCTGATCGACGAGATCGAACGAGGGGGCGGGGACTCCGGGTTCTAGACGTGCCATGCGTCCAGCCTATCGAGGGTGACAGGCTGCGCGGCGGGTCAGCCGAAGGTCGCGAGAAGCCGCTGGAGAGAGTCGAGCCGCGCGGCTCCCCGCTCGCCGAGGCGCCCCTCCGCCACGGCTTCCACGAGCGCGCAGTCGGGGGCATCCGGCAGATGTGTGCACCCGCGCGGGCACTCCTCAGCGATGGCCGCCAGATCCGTGAAGGCGCGGAGGATGTTGGCGGGGTCGACGTGTCCGAGGCCGAACGATCGGACCCCGGGGGTGTCGATGACCCAGCCGCGCCCGGTGTCGTTCTGGTAGCGCAGCGACACCGTGGAGCTGGAGGTGTGCCGCCCGCGACCGGTGACCTCGTTCACGTGTCCCGTGGCGCGGGAGGCGCCGGGGACGAGGGCGTTCACGAGCGTCGACTTGCCGACTCCGGAATGACCCACGAACACCGTCGAGTGCCCGACCAGCCGGTCGCCGATCTCCTCGACCGGCATGCGTCCGTGACCGCTCGTGAACACGTCGAGGTCGTCGAGACCCTCGAAATGCGCGAGGAAGGCCGAGGGATCGGCGAGATCGGTCTTGGTGACGACCAGGAGCGGGTGGATTCCGGCGTCGAGCGCGGCGACGAGGTAGCGGTCGACCAGGCGCGGGCGCGGCTCGGGATCGGCGGCGGCGACCACGACGAGCATCTGGTCGGCGTTGGCGACGACGACGCGCTCCACCTGATCGGTGTCATCCGCGCTGCGGCGCAGGAGCGACGTGCGCTCCTCGATGCCGATGATGCGTGCCAGGGTTCCTTCGGTGCCGGAGAGGTCGCCGACGACGCGGGCGCGGTCGCCGGTGACGATCGGGTGTTTGCGCAGCTCCCGGGCCCGGGTTGCGGAGATCTGACGTTCCTCAGGCCCGTCCTCGTCGACGAGGACGGCGTAACGGCCGCGGTCCACACCGAGCACCCGGGCGATCTGTGCGTCGGCGTGGGCAGGGCGACGCTTCGTTCGTGGTCGGTTGGCTTTCGGGTTGGGGCGAACACGGATCCGCGACTCGTCGAAGTCGTCCTCGTCCTCGTCGTCGGCGTCGAGCCAGCTCACCCCGGTCGCCGCCCCGTCATCGACTCGTGGACTGCAGCATCCGTTGCCACATGTCGGGGAACTCGGGCATGGTCTTGGCGGTCGTGCCGATGTCATCGACCTCGACGCCGGGCACTCGCAGTCCGATGATCGCTCCCGCGGTGGCGATGCGGTGATCGTGCTCCGCATGCCACACGCCTCCGTGGAGGGGAGCGGGCGTCACCCGGATGCCGTCGGCGAGCTCTTCGGCCTCGCCGCCGAGCCGGCGGAGGTTGTTCACCAGTGCGGCGATCCGGTCGGTCTCATGGCCACGGATGTGCCCGATGCCGTGGAGCGTCGAGGGCGCATCGGCGAACGCGGCCAGCGCGAACAACGTCGGAGTCAGCTCGCTGGCGGCCGTGAGATCCAGGTCGACGCCGTTGATCCGGTCACCCGCCGTCACGGTGACCGCGCCACCGCGACGGGTGACACGGGCCCCCATGAGGGAGAGGATCTCGGTGAGCAGGGCCCCGGGCTGGGTCGACGTGGCCGGCCACGCCGGGATGGTGACCGCTCCGCCGACGACCATCGCCGCCGCGAGGAAGGGGGCGGCGTTGGACAGATCAGGCTCCACCGTCGCGTCGCGGCCGCGCGGAGCGCCGGCCGGCACGAGCCATTCGTGCGGCTCGGGATGCTCCACATGCACGCCGCGGCGGGCCAGGGCCTCCACCGTCATGTCGATGTGGGGGACGCTGGGCAGTCGCTCGCCGCTGTGGCGCAGGTGCAGTCCGACGTCGTATCGGGGGGCGGCGAGAAGCAGGCCGGAGACGAACTGGCTCGAGGCGCTGGCATCGATCGTGACCTCGCCACCGCGGATATGGCCCCTTCCGCGGACGGTGAAGGGAAGGGCCCAGCGGCCGCCGTCGTCGATGTCGACGCCGATCTCGCGCAACGCGGTGATCATGGTGCCCATCGGACGGTGCAGCGCGCTCTCATGCGCGGTGATCGTCACGTCGCCGTCGGCGAGGCCCGCCAGCGGCGCGATGAAACGCATGACGGTGCCGGCCTGGCCGCAATCGATGACGACGTCGCCGCGGAGCTTCCGGGGCGGGGTGATGAGCAGATCCGGCCCGAACGGCCCGGTGGCGGGAAGCTCCTCGATCTCGACGCCCAGGGTGCGAAGCGCCTCGATCATGCGGGCGGAGTCGTCGGAGTGCAGGGGGGCGACGAGCGTGCTCGGCCCGTCGGCCAGTGCGGCGAGGACGAGTTTACGGTTCGTGAGCGACTTCGAGCCGGGCACCGTGACGGTCGCGGCGAGCGGTCCGGAGACCGCCGGAGCGCGCCAGGGGCCGGGATGCACCGCCCCGCGCGGCGCCTGTGCTCCCGGTGAAGAGGAAAGGGGGGAATACCCGGACGCAGTCATCGAGTTCTACCCTAACGAACCCGTCGACACCCGCCGGCGGAATATCTCGAGACCGGAGAGCGAGGAGCGGCATGATCGCGACGCTGCCACCCGTGTCGGATCTGTTCGGCGACGTAGACTGGCGCCTGATGGAAAACGAGGCGGCAACCGATCCGCGACACCAGTTCGAAGAGCAGGCCCTTCCTTTCATGGACCAGCTCTATGCCGCCGCGATGCGGATGACGCGAAACCCGGCCGACGCGGCCGACCTCGTGCAAGAGACGTTCGTCAAGGCGTTCGCCTCGTGGGCGTCCTTCACCCAGGGCACCAATCTCAAGGCGTGGCTCTACCGCATTCTCACCAACACGTACATCAACACGTATCGGAAGAAGCAGCGCGAGCCCTACCAGGGAACGATCGACGATCTCGAAGACTGGCAGCTGGGCGGTGCGGAGTCGACCACCGCAACACGTACTCGCTCGGCGGAGGCCGAGGCGATCGACCACATGCCGGCATCCGCCGTCAAGGACGCACTGCAAGAGATTCCCGAGGACTTCCGCCTCGCGGTGTATCTCGCCGACGTCGAAGGATTCGCGTATCAGGAGATCGCGGACATCATGAAAACCCCGATCGGCACGGTCATGAGCCGCCTGCACCGTGGCAGGCGAATGCTCCGTGAACTGCTCGCCGACTATGCAAGAGAGCGCGGCATCGATGTGCCCGCCACGAGGAGCACGAGATGAGCGACTGCGGCTGCGACAAAGCCCGGAAGGACCTTGAGGAGTACTTGCGGAACGAGGTCTGCAAGACGGAGCATTCCGACATCAAGGAGCACCTGGAGAACTGCGATTCGTGCCGCGAGGAGGCTCTCGTGGCGACGACGCTGACCGCAGTGGTCGCCCGTGCGTGCCGTGAGACGGCTCCCGAGGAGCTCCGCGACCAGGTGTTGGCACGCCTTCGTGCGGAGCAGGCCACCCACCACTGACGCGCCCCAGGCGCCTCCGTCAGGGGGTGAGGACGGTGAGCGCGCCGGGGAGGACATCCACCCGGAGTGGAAGCGGTCCGACCGGGTCTCCGTCGGCGTAGGCCGTGATGTCGGCCGCTTCCATCCGCACGGCGCGCACCCGACACATCGATACTTCGGGCAGTGTCCCGTGCGTGCCCCGATACACGCGGGGCAGAAGCCGCAGGAGCCGGGGGCGACCGGCGGGGCGCACGAGGGTCAGATCGAGCAGTCCGTCCTCCTGCGACGCATCGGGGCAGATCGGGATGCCGCCTCCGTAGGAGGGACCGTTGCCCAGAGCTGCCATGATGAGGTCCCGGTCGACGTGCTCCTCAGACCCGTCGGCATGTTCCAGGGTGAGGTGGAACCGCTGCCCGCGCAATCTCGCGAACTCGATGAGCAGGGCCACCGTGTAGCGGGACCGACCGCGCGGAAACCGCATCCGGTTGGCGCGATCGTTCACCTTCGCATCGAACCCGCTCGCGAGCACCGTCGTGAAGAGCGCCACGGAGCCATCGGCACGCTGGATGCGGCCGAGGTCGATCGTCTTCACGGCTGACCCCAGGACAGCGCGGGCGGTGCCTTCGGCGTCGCGCTCGCGATAGCCGAGGGAGGTGGCGAGATCATTGCCGGTGCCGATGGCGAGGGGAGCGAGAGGTACCCCGGTGTGGGCGAGCGCTTCCGCGGCGATCCGGACAGTCCCATCGCCGCCGGCGACGACCACGGCATCCGCGCCGGCATCCACCGCTCGCCGGACGAGGTCGGCGGACTCCGACGGGCTCCCTCCGGCCAGCACGGTCGTTCTCACCCCGTGGGCGTGGAGGTGTTCCGCGCACCGCAACGCCGCAGCGGAACGTGCCCCCGACCGTGCGGCGGGGTTCACGAGGAGTGCCACGTCCATGTCGCGCCGGTGGCGCTCGTCTGCCGGCTCAGACCCGGAGCGCCTCCTGCATGATGGTGGACTGCTCGACGGCGTGCACCTTCGGCGAGCCGGTGGCCGTGGAGGCGGCCGCGGGGCGGGAGACGCGCGAGATGGTGCGTCCGCGCAGATGCTTGACCACTTCGAGGGCGATGAAGGGCCACGCGCCCTGGTTCTCCGGCTCGTCCTGCACCCACACGAGTTCCGCGTTCGGATACTCGGCCAGCACCGCGTTGAGCTCGTCGACCGGCGCCGGATAGAACTGCTCCAGCCGCACCAGCGCGATCGCCGGGTTCGGGTTCTTGTCGAGCTCTGCCTTGAGATCCCAGTGGATCTTCCCGGAATGGAGCAACACGCGGCGCACGGCGCTCTTGTCGATGCCGCGATCGTCATCGAGCACCGGTTCGAAGCGCCCCTCGGTGAACGCGCCCACCGGGCTCGTCGCGCCGCGCAGGCGCAGCATGGCCTTGGGAGTGAAGACGATCAGCGGTCGACGCGGGCGCGCGTAGGCCTGCCGGCGAAGGAGATGGAAGTACGAGGCGGGTGTGGACGGTCGCGCCACGGTCATGTTGTCCTGCGCGCACATCTGCAGATAGCGCTCGATGCGAGCCGAGGAGTGGTCCGGTCCCTGACCTTCGTATCCGTGGGGGAGGAGGAGGACGACGCTGGACTGCTGGCTCCACTTCTGCTCCGCGGCGGAGATGTACTCGTCCACGACGGACTGCGCGCCGTTGGCGAAGTCGCCGAACTGCGCCTCCCACAGCGTCAGCGTGTCGGCGCGCTCGACCGAGTAGCCGTACTCGAAGCCCATGGCGGCATACTCGCTGAGCAGCGAGTCGTACACGTAGAAGCGCCCCTGGTTCTCGCCGAGGTTCGCCAGCGGCAGCCACTCCTGGCCGTTCGCGCGATCGTGCATGACGGCGTGGCGCTGCACGAACGTTCCCCGACGGGCGTCCTGACCGGCGAGGCGGACGTTGGTGCCCTCCATGAGGAGCGAGCCAAAGGCGAGGAGCTCGCCGAACGCCCAGTCGATCGAGCCGTTGCGGCTCATGTCGTGGCGCTTCTCGAGGAGCTGCTGCAGCTTGCTGTGGACGGTGAAGCCCTCGGGGCGGTTGACGAACGCGTCGCCGATCTGGTGGACGACCGCGGTCGAGACCCCCGTCGTCTCCGGGGCGCCGACGGCGACGTCGACCGAGCCCGTGGAGGTCACGATCCCGGTCGAGCCGGTCTCGGCGGCGTGCGTCTCGGCGAAGGCGACCTCGAGGCGGTTCTGGAAGTCCTGCTTGGCCTTCTCGTACTCCTCCTCGGTGATGTCGCCGCGACCGACGAGCGACTCGGTGTAGAGGCGACGGACCGACCGCTTCGCCTCGATGAGGTTGGTCATGAGGGGCTGCGTCATCGAGGGGTCGTCACCCTCGTTGTGTCCTCGGCGCCGGTAGCAGACGAGGTCGATCACGACGTCGCGGTGGAACTCCTCGCGATAGCGGAACGCCAGCTCGGCGACGCGGACGACCGCCTCCGGGTCGTCCCCGTTGACGTGGAAGATGGGAGCCTGGATGGTCTTGGCGACATCGGTCGCATAGACCGAGGTGCGACCGTCCTGGGGAAGCGTCGTGAAGCCCACCTGGTTGTTGACGACGACGTGCACCGTGCCGCCCGTGCGGTAACCGCGCAGCTGCGACATCTGGAGCGTCTCGACCACGACGCCCTGGCCCGCGAAGGCGGCATCCCCGTGCACCAGGATGGGCAGCCACGAGAAGGAGCCGATGGGCATGCGGTCCTGCTTGGCCCGCACGATCCCCTCCAGCACGCCGTCGACGGTCTCGAGGTGCGACGGGTTGGCCGCGAGGTAGACCGGGATCTCCTCGCCGGCATCGGAGACGAAGGTCCCTTCGGTGCCGAGGTGGTACTTGACATCGCCCGAGCCGCTCTTGGAGCCGATCGCCACGGAGCCCTCGAACTCGCGGAAGACCTGACCGTAGGTCTTTCCGGCGATGTTGGTGAGGACGTTGAGACGGCCGCGGTGAGCCATGCCGATCGCGGCGCCGTCGAGGCCCGCGCCTGCCGCGCCCTGCAGAACCTCGTCGAGGAGGGGGATGAGCGACTCTCCGCCTTCCAGGCTGAAGCGCTTCTGGCCGACGTACTTGGTCTGCAGGAAGGTCTCGAAGGCCTCGGCCTGGTTGAGCTTGTCGAGGATGCGGAGCTGTTCGTCGTGCCCCGGCTTCTGGTACTTGACCTCGACGTTGTCCTGGAACCACTTGCGCTGGGCAGGGTCCTGGATGTGCATGTACTCGATGCCGATCGTGCGGCAGTAGGAGTCGCGCAGCACCCCGAGGATCTCGCGCAGCTTCATGGTGCGCTTCCCCCCGAAGCCCCCGGTGACGAACTCACGGTCGAGGTCCCAGAAGGTCAGGCCGTGCGACTCGATCTCGAGGTCGGGGTGAGTGCGCTGCACGTACTCGAGCGGATCGATGTCCGCCATCAGGTGCCCGCGCACGCGGAACGAGTTGATGAGCTCCTGCACACGCGCCGTCTTGTCGACGCGCTCGGCGATGTCGACGTTGATGTCCCCGCCCCAGTGGATCGGCGCGTAGGGGATGCGCAGGGCGGCGAAGATGTCCTCGTAGAACCCGCGCTGACCGATGAGCATCTCGTGGACGATCTTGAGGAACTCGCCCGAGCCGGCGCCCTGGATGACCCGGTGGTCGTAGGTGCTCGTGAGGGTGATCGTCTTCCCGATGCCGAGCTCGACCAGGGTCTTCTCGCTCGAACCCTGGAACTCCGCCGGGTACTCCAGCGCTCCGGCGCCCACGATGCAGCCCTGCCCCTTCATGAGGCGGGGGACCGAGTGCACCGTCCCGATGCCGCCGGGGTTGGTGAGGGAGATGGTGGTGCCCTGGAAATCCGCGGCGGTCAGTTTGCCGGCGCGGGCGCGCTTGACGAGGTCTTCGTACGAGGCGAGGTACTCGTGGAACGTCAGGGACTCCGCACGCTTGATGCTGGGGACCATGAGCGCCCGGGTGCCGTCGGGCTTGGGCAGGTCGATCGCGATGCCGAGGTTGATGTGGGCCGGAGCGACCACCGACGGCTTGCCGTCGACCTCCGCGTAGGCCACGTTTTGGCTGGGGAAGACCTTGAGGGCCTGGATGAGCGCCCAGCCGATGAGGTGCGTGAAGCTCACCTTGCCGCCTCGCGTGCGCGACATGTGGTTGTTGATCACGATCCGGTTGTCGATCATGAGCTTGGCCGGAACGGTGCGCACGCTCGTGGCCGTGGGAACGGTGAGCGATTCGTCCATGTTGGCCGCGAGGGTCTTCGGCATGCCCCGCAGCGGTGTGACGACGTCCTCTCCCGCGGCTTCGGGGGTCGACGGAGCCGACTTGGGTGCCTGCGCGGGAACCGGCTGCGGCGCGGCGGGGCGCGCCGTGGTCCGGGCCACCGGGGCCGTCCCGACGACGGGGATGGGTGCCGTGACCGGCCGGGCCTCGGACGGTGCGGCCGTGGCGGAGGGCGGGGTCGTGGGAACCGTCGTGGCGCTCGCGGTCTCCGCCTGAGGCTGGTAGGCGTCGAGGATCGGCCACCAGGCGCGATCCACCGAGTTCCGGTCCTTCGTGTACTGCTCGTACATCTCGGCGACGAGCCATTCGTTGGCCCCGAATTCGCCGTCGTTCGAAGTTCCCACGCCGGTCACCTGGCTGGACACGATTCGCCTGCTTTCATCGGTGAAGTTCAGATGCTGCGGGGCACTGTCGTGGCCCGCGCGCACGACTATCAAGGGTAGCCCAGGAATACGTCTCGTCGTTCGTTCCTCCCGCATGGCGACGGGCTGACGGAGGGCAGGAGTTCGCCGCCGTCCCGGCCCCGGGCAGTGCCGAGTGGGTAGCCTCGGAGTATGCAGTTCTCCGGCGCGCGACCCCAGGTCGATCTGACGTACTCCGACGTCTTCCTCGTTCCCCGGCGTTCGGCCGTCACGAGCCGCCTGGACGTGGACCTGGCCCCCGGTGACGGGACGACGGCGACGCTTCCGCTCGTGGCATCCAACATGAACTCGGTCACCGGTCCGCGCCTGGCCGCGGCGCTGGCCCGCCGTGGCGGACTCGGCGTCCTCCCGCAGGACATGGCGCTGCAGCAGATCGACGCCGCCATCCGCTGGGTCAAGGACCAGCCCGTGGTGTGGGACACCCCCCTGGTGCTGCCGCCCGAGGCCACGGTCGCCGAAGCCGCGCTCCTGCTGCCGCCGACCGACGGCCACGGGATCGTCGTCGCCGTCGAACGTGAGGGCCGCGTGCACCGCGACGACGTTCTCGGCGTCGTGCCGGCCCAGCGCCTGGGAACCGCCCTCTCCGACGCCCGCCTGGGGGATCTCGTTCGCGGGCGCGTCGCCTCGATCGACGCCGACGATGTGACCGATGCCCGCCACGCATTCGACCTCATCGTCGCCGCCGAAGCGGAGACCGTCTGCGTGCTCCACCACGGATACCTCGTGGGCACTCTCTCGCAGCGCACCGCCCTGCGCTCCACTCTCTACCGTCCGGCCGTCGACGCGAACGGGCGCCTCATCGTGGCGGCCGCTGTGGGCATCAACGGCGATGTCGCCGGCAAGGCACGGGCCCTGGTCGCCGCCGGTGTGGACGTGCTCGTCGTCGACACCGCGCACGGACACCAGGAGGGGATGCTCCGCGCGCTCCGCGAGGTCGCCGCCCTGGATCTCGGTGTGCCGATCGCCGCGGGCAACATCGTGACGGCCGACGGTGTGGCCGACCTCGTCGATGCGGGCGCCTCGATCCTCAAGGTGGGAGTCGGCCCGGGGGCGATGTGTACGACGCGCATGATGACCGCCGTGGGCAGGCCGCAGTTCTCCGCCGTGCTCGAGACCGCTCAGGCGGCGGCGGAGCGGGGTGCCCACGTGTGGGCCGACGGCGGTGTGCGCTACCCGCGCGATGTCGCTCTCGCTCTGGCAGCCGGGGCCGCTTCGGTCATGATCGGGTCGTGGTTCGCCGGCACGCTGGAGGCGCCGGGGCAGCTGCAGACCGACGAAGCCGGCCGCGTGTACAAGGAGTCGTGGGGCATGGCCTCCACGAAGGCCGTCCACGGCCGCTTCGGGCGTCTCGACCCGTACGAGCGCGCACGTAAGGAACTCTTCGCGGAAGGGATCTCGTCGTCGCGGATCTACCTCGACCCGCTGCGACCCTCCGTGGAGGACCTCGTCGACATGATCACCTCGGGCGTGCGTTCCTCGTTCACCTACGCCGGTGCGGCAACGGTGGCGGAGTTCCATGAGCGTGCCCTCGTGGGCCTGCAGTCGGCCGCCGGATACGAAGAGGGCAAGGCGTTGCCCGTCAGCTGGTAGCGACCGCCCGACGACCGGCGTCCGCCGGGGTGGCGTGCCGTACAATCGTCTGCACAATGGACGACCCTCCTAGTTGCAGACGCTCGCCCCACCGACCCTTCTTCCGCGCGAGCGGGGGTGACGCGTGATGGACTACGTCATGTTGGGCGTGGGGCTCCTTCTGACCATCGGCACGGGGCTGTTCGTCGCCAGCGAGTTCGCGCTCGTGAACCTCGACCGCGCCGAGCTCGAGAAACGGCAGACCGCCGGCGAGTCGCGTCTGTCGCTGACGATCAGTGCGCTGAGGATCACCTCGACGCACCTGTCGAGCGCACAGCTCGGCATCACCCTGACGACGCTCCTGACCGGGTACACGATGGAGCCGGCGCTGTCGAACCTGCTCTCGCCGCTGCTCACGGGCTGGGGGATCCCCGAGTCGGCGGTGCGTCCCATCGCGACGATCGTCGCGATCTCGGTGGCCACGGTGTTCTCGATGATCCTGGGTGAGCTCGTTCCCAAGAACTTCGCCCTCGCGGTGCCGCGGCAGACCGCGAAGCTCGTCATCCCCTTCCAGGTCGCTTTCACGACGGTGTTCCGCCCGGCGATCGTCGTCCTCAACGGCAGCGCCAATGGCGTCCTGCGGGCGATGGGGGTGGAGCCGAAGGAGGAGCTCTCGGGCGCCCGCACGGCGGAGGAGCTCTCGAGCCTCGTCCGTCGCTCGGCCAACGCCGGAGTGCTCGAGGAAGACACCGCCTCACTTCTGGACCGGACGCTCACCTTCGCCCGTCTGACCACCGCCGATGTCATGACCCCGCGCCCCAGCGTGCACGCTGTCGCGGCCGGGGACAGCGTCGAAGACGTCATCCAGCTCGCCCGTCGGACGGGCCACAGCCGATTCCCCGTCTACGACGACTCCATGGACGACATCACCGGGATCGTGCACCTCAAGCAGGCCGTCAGCGTCCCCCGCGACCGCCGCGCCGAGGTCCCCGCCGCGGCCATCGCCGAAGAGCCGCTGCGCGTCCCGGAGGCCGTGCACCTGGACGCCCTCATGTCCGAGCTGCGCGGTCGCGGATATCAGATGGCGATCGTGGTCGACGAGTACGGCGGAACCGCCGGCGTCGTGACGCTGGAGGATCTCGTGGAGGAGATCGTCGGCGAGGTGTTGGACGAGCACGACCGCAACCGCGCGGGGATCGTCCGCGGTGTCGACACGGTCACCTTCCCCGCCGATCTGCGCCCGGATGAGGTGCTCGACCGGACCGGGATCCGCGTGCCCGAGGGCGACGTCTACGACACCGTCGGCGGGTTCATCATGTCCACGCTCGAGCGCATTCCCGTCGTCGGCGACGCCGTGGAGATCGAGGACGGCACCCTCACCGTGCACCGGATGGACGGGCGCCGCGTCGATCGCGTGCGGTTCACGCCGCGGCCGCTTCCCGCTGATGCGGACGCCGTCGTGCGCGGCGAGTCGGACGGAGGGCAGCGATGAACGACTGGGCCGGAATCGCGTGGCTGTTCGTGCTCCTCGTCTTCAACGCCTTCTTCGTCGGTGCGGAGTTCGCCGTGATCTCTGCGCGTCGCTCGCAGATCGAGCCTCTCGCCGAGCGCGGGTCGCGGGCTGCGAAGACGGCGCTGTATGCGATGGAGCACGCCACGCTCATGCTCGCCACGAGCCAGCTCGGCATCACGATCTGCTCGCTGCTCATCCTGAACGTGTCGGAGCCGGCGATCCACCACCTGCTGGAGGTGCCGCTGGGACTCACGGGCTGGAGCGAGGCGGTCATCGGAGGCATCGCCTTCGCCCTGGCGCTGATCCTCGTCTCCTACCTCCACGTCGTCTTCGGCGAGATGGTTCCGAAGAACCTCGCCTTCTCGCTTCCCGACCGGGCCGTTCTGCTGCTGGCGACACCTCTCGTCTGGGTGTCCAAGCTGTTCCATCCGATCATCGTCGCGCTCAACTGGACGGCCAACCATGTCGTGCGCCTGTTCCGCGTGGAGCCCAAGGACGAGGCCGCCTCGACGTTCACGCTCGATGAGGTCGCCACGATCGTCAACCAGTCACGGATCGAGGGGGTGCTCGACGACGCCTCGGGTGCGGTGACGGCGGCGGTCGAGTTCACCGAGAAGAAGGCGATGGACATCGCCGTGCCGCTGTCGGAACTGGTGACCCTTCCCGAGTCGACGACACCCGACGAGATCGAACGGGCCGTCTCCCGGCACGGCTTCTCCCGATATGTGATCGTCGACGAGGCCGGTTCTCCCGTGGGCTACGTCCACCTCAAGGACGTGCTGCGGGCGGCGGAGGGTCCGGGACCCGACGCGGCGGCGACGACGAGGATCCCCGCCAAGCGCATCCACCAGATGGTCCCCGTCTCCGAGACCACCGACCTCGAGGACGCCCTCGCCCTCATGCGCCGATCGAGCCGTCACCTCGCGCAGGTCCGCGACCGCCGCGGTGAGACGACTGCCGTGCTGTTCCTGGAGGACATCATCGAGGAACTCGTCGGAGAGGTGCACGACGCCACCCGCCGTCGACGCTGACAGCCGCGTCCGGCCCCGGGGCGGTGTTCCGGGAGCGTGCCGAGCGCTCAGCGGGTGGGACGTGCGCGCACGTACTGCACGGGCCAGAGGTCTGTGGCGGCGTCCCCCAGTTCGGTGGCGGCGCGGAGCGCGAAGTGCGGGTCGCGGAGCCACTCGCGACCGGCGAGGATGACATCGGCGTCGCCGGAGCGGAGGATCGCCTCTGCCTGCGGTCCGTCGACGATCTCACCCACCGCGCCCACCGGCCCGACGCCGGCGGCGCGCACGGCGGCGGCGAGGGGCACCTGGTAGCCGGGGCCGGTCGCGATCCGCTGGTGGGCGACGAGGCCGCCGCTGGAGATGTCGAAGAAGTCGGCACCGCGCTGGGCTGCCCAGCCCGCGACGGTCGTCGTCTGGGCCACATCCCAGCCGCCTTCCGCGGCGTCGGTCGCCGAGAACCGGACGAAGACGGCGGCGTCGGGCGCCGCCCCGCGCACGGCCTCGACGATGCGGAGCAGCAGTCGCGCGCGGTTCTCGAGGCTTCCGCCGTACTCGTCGGTGCGGGTGTTCGACAGGGGCGAGAGGAACTGGTGCAGGAGGTATCCGTGCGCGGCGTGGATCTCCAGCACCGTGAAGCCGGCGGCGACGGCCCGCGCCGCCCCGGCGGCGAAGTCCGCGACGAGGGCGTCGATCTCGGCGATCTCCAGCGCCCGCGGTTCTTCGAACCCGTCGTAGGCGACCGCCGACGGCGCCACGGTCTGCCAGCCGCCCTCGGAAGCCGGGACGGTGCCGCGACGACCGGTGAACGGCGACCACGTCGAGGCCTTGCGTCCGGCGTGGGCCAGCTGGATCCCGGCGACCGCGCCGCGGCTGCGGATCGCGGCCGCGATCGGGCGCCACGCGTCGCGTTGCGCGTCGTTCCAGATTCCGGTGTCCTCGGGCGAGATACGCCCCTCGGGAGACACCGCCGTCGCTTCGGTGATCACCACTCCCGCCCCGCCCGAGGCGAACTGTGCCAGGTGGACGTGGTGCCAGTCGTTGGGCATGCCCTCCTCGGCCGAGTACTGGCACATCGGAGCCACCCACAGGCGGTTGCGCGCCCGGATGCCGCGGATGTCGATGGGGGAGAACAGCTGGCTCATACGGTCGTCGCTCCAGGGGAGGGCGCCGGTAGGGTGGCGCCATGGACAGGGGATGGACGGCATCCGACACGGCGGAGCTCCTGCGGAAGCCAACCGCATCCGACGACAAGTATTCCCGGGGAGTGGTGGGTCTGCGCACCGGTTCGATCACCTATCCCGGTGCCGCCGTGCTCGGTGTGGAGGCGGCCTGGCGCACCGGTGTGGGGATGGTGCGCTACGTCGGGCCGGAGCGGGCGGCTTCGCTGGTGTTGGCGCGCCGACCCGAGACGGTGACGGTGGCGGGGCGTGTCCAGGCGTGGGTCGTCGGATCCGGGACGGACCCGGCCGCACGATCCGAGAGCGAGACCGCGGCACTGCGCGAGCTGCTGTCGGGGGTGGCCCCAGTCGTCGTCGACGCGGGTGCGCTCGAGCTCGCGATCGGTGCCACCGCGCCGAGGATCCTCACGCCGCATGCGGGGGAGCATGCGCGGGTTCGCGCCGCCCTGGGCCTCGAGGAGGACGCCAATGACGCAGAGGCGGTCGCCGAGACCGCTCGGGTGCTGAAGGCGTGCGTCGTGCGAAAGGGATCCGAGACGATCGTCGCAGGCGCCGACGGTTCGCTGATCGTGCTCCCCGTCGCGACGGCCTGGCTCGCCACGGCGGGAACCGGCGATGTCCTGGCCGGGACGATCGGCGCGGTGGTGGCGGGAGTCGTGGCGCGGTCGGCAGGCGAGCCGTCGCCGCGGGAGATCGCGCGGGCCGCGGCAGCCGGCGCGTGGCTCCACGCGCGAGCGGGGGCGCTCGCCGTCGACAGTCGCGGGGAAGGCCCGATCACGGCGCTCGACGTGGCGGAGTCCTTGCCGTTGGCTGTCGCGGCCGTCCTCGCCGACGGCTGACCGCGTTCGGGGCGGTCGCAGCGGCTCCCTAGGATGGGGAGGATGTCGAAGCGTGCCGTGCTGTGGATCGCCTTCGTCGCCGTGCACGTGGGGGTGGCATGGTTGGGGTTCCTCATGCCCAACGAACCCATGGGCGACGTGTACCGGGTCTATGAGCCGTGGTCGGCCCAAGCGCTGAACGGCGGGGCGATCGTCGGAATCGACACCCGGTGGGTGTATCCGCAGGTCGCCCTCGTACCGATGGTGCTGGCGCACGCCTTCGTCCCCTTCGTCGGGTCGTACACGGTGGCATGGGCCGTGCTCGTGACCCTCGTCGATGCGCTCGTGTTCGCGATGCTCGTCGGGCAGGCACGCTCGACCGGTCGGGTCGTGGCGGCCTGGTTCTGGCTGTCCTCGATCGCCGCGCTCGGTCCGGTCGGGCTGTACCGCCTCGACGGGTTGACCGTTCCGCTCGTCATCGCCGGTTCGCTGTGGCTCGTCGGCAGACCGTGGCTCGGGTCGATCGTCCTGGCCGTCGCCACGTGGATCAAGGTGTGGCCGGCGGCGGTCATGGCGGCAGCCCTCGTCGCTCTGCGGCGCCGCTCCGCGCTGGTCGGCGGTGCCGTGGTCATCTCGGCGCTGACGCTGGCCGTGATCTGGGCGGCGGGAGGCGGGGCGAACGCCTTCGGCTTCGTCGGCGACCAGACGACGCGGGGCCTGCAGGTGGAGGCCCCCGTCGCAGCGCCGTACCTCTGGGGCGCGCTCCTCGGTCTCGACGGCTTCTCGGTGTACTACTCCTACGATCTCCTCACCTTCCAGGTGACGGGCACCGAGATCGACCCGGTGATCGCGGCCATGACTCCCGTGCTCGTCCTTGCGATGGCCGGTGTCGTCGCGATCGGAGCCCTCAAGGCCTGGCGGGGCGCGACCTTCCACGCCCTATTTCCCGTCTTGTCGCTCGCGCTCGTGACCGGCTTCATCGTGTTCAACAAGGTCGGCTCGCCGCAGTACCTCGCCTGGCTCGTCGCTCCCCTCGTGATCGGGCTGCTGCTCGACCGCGAACGATGGCTCACGCCGGCGGTCCTCTCTCTCGTGACCGCCCTCCTGACGCAGCTCGTCTACCCCGTGCTCTACAACGGCATCCTCGTGCCGGAGCCTCTCGCTGTCAGCATCCTCACGGCACGCAACGGCATGCTGATCATCCTGTTCGTCTGGATGGTCGTCCGTCTCCTGCGGGTGCGACCCCCCGCGCACACCCGCGTGCGCTCCGTGCCACACGGCGCCGCCGATCCGGCCTGATCGCTCCGAGAGGACCCCCATGCTCATCGCCTTCTCCGTCGCCCCTTCCGGCACCGGTCGCGCCGACGGCTCCGTCCACGATGCCGTCGCCGCGGCCGTCCGCGTCGTCCGCGACTCAGGCCTTCCTCACCGCACGACGAGCATGTTCACGGAGGTCGAGGGCACCTGGGACGAGGTGATGGATGTCGTCAAGCGTGCGACCGACGCCGTGATGCCGTTCGGCTCCCGGGTGTCGCTCGTGCTGAAGGCCGACATCCGGCCGGGCTACGAGGGGGAGATCGACGGGAAGATCGAGCGTCTGGAGCGCGCGATCGACGAGACGAGCTGAATCCTCACCCCTCGAGCAGCCGGCGGAGGTGGTGGCCGACGGCCTCGGTCTCGATGAGGAACCCGTCGTGGCCGAAGTCGCTGGACAGGACGACCGTGTCGTCGTCGATGGTCGAGCGGATCCCGCGGCTGATGCGTCGCTGGCCGTCGACCGGGAAGAGGCGGTCGCTGTCGATCCCGAGCACGAGCGTGCGGGCGGTGACCTGCGCGAGGGCGTCCTCGATCCCTCCGCGTCCCCGACCGACGTCGTGCGAGTTCATCGCCTCCACCAAGGTCAGGTATGCGTTGGCGTCGAAGCGCCGCGTGAACTTGTTGCCGTGGAAATCGAGGTAGCTCTCCACGGCGTAGCGTCCGCCCTCGCGCAGCGGGTCCTTGTCCGATTGCCAGCTCCGGCCGAACCGCTGGTTCAGCTCCGTGGGGCTCCGGTAATTCAGGAGCGCCATCCGCCGGGCCAGGGCGAGTCCGCGGTGCGGACCCTCGCCGTCCGCCGCGTCGTAGTACTCCCCGCCCGCGAAGCGCGGATCCATCCGGATCGCCTCCAGCTGCACCGAGTTGAGCGCGACCTGATCGGCCGTTGTCGTGGGGGGAGAGCACAGCACCGCGAGTCGATCGACCCGATCGGCGTGACCGATCGCCCACTCCAGAGCGTGCATCCCGCCCATCGAGCCGCCGACCACCGCAGCCCACACCTGGATGCCGAGCGCGTCGGCGAGGCGCGCCTGCGCCTCGACCTGGTCGCGCACCGTCAGATGGGGGAAGCGGGGCCCCCATTCGTACCCGTCGGGGGCGATGCTCGCGGGGCCCGTCGAGCCCTGGCAGCCGCCGAGGATATTGGCGGCGACCACGAACCACTCGTCGGTGTCGATCGCGGAGCCGGGGCCGATGATGTCCTCCCACCATCCCGCCGTGGCGTGACCCGGTCCCGCCGGACCCCGCACGTGGCTGTCGCCGGTGAGGGCGTGGAGGACCAGCACGGCGTTGTCCCGCTGCGGCGACAGCGTGCCCCAGGTCTCGTAGGCGAGACGGATGCTGGGAAGCTCCCGGCCCCCCTCGGTGCGGAAGCTGCCGAGGGACGCGAACCGGCGGTCGCCGGCCGGATCCCCGTCGCGCCAGGCGCCAGTGGCCGGCGGCCGGGCCCGGAGCAGGCGCGCATCGGCCTCCGTGATCGGCGCGCTCGGCACCGTGTCTTCGGAGGTCTGCCAGTCCATGCCCCCATTCTCGCCCGTCGCGGCGGGGGGGATCCGTCGTGTTACGTACCGAAAGCAGGCCCGATCGGTCTCCGCCGGGAGACCGTGGCCCGCATCACCCGTCCAGCCTGCTTCCGGCACGGTTGGAGGGGGAAACGGCAGGTGCCCCGTCCCGGAGGACGGGGCACCTGCCGTGTTCTGAGGAGGAACGATCAGACGCGGGACGGCCGATCAGGCACGTGCCGCCTCGGACACGCGCCGCGCCGCAGCGAGGGCCTGCTCCAGGTCGGCCTTCAGGTCGTCGACGTTCTCGAGGCCGACCGAGAGCCGGACGAGACCCGGCGTCACCCCCGTGGTGAGCTGCTGCTCGGGCGTGAGCTGCGAGTGGGTCGTCGAAGCGGGGTGGATCACGAGCGAGCGCACGTCACCGATGTTGGCGAGGTGGCTGAACAGCGACAGCGAGTTGACGAACTCGCGGCCGGCTTCCACGCCACCCTTCAGCTCGAACGAGAGGACCGCTCCGACGCCCTTGGGGGCGTAGGTGTTCGCCGCCGCGTACCACGGCGAGGTGGGCAGGCCCGAGTAGTTGACCGACGCGATGTCGTCGTGGTTCTCGAGCCACTCCGCGATCTCCTGCGCGTTCTGCACGTGACGCTCGATGCGCAGCGACAGCGTCTCAATTCCCTGGATCAGCAGCCAGGCGCTCTGCGGCGAGATCGCCGCACCGAGGTCGCGCAGCAGCTGGACGCGCGCCTTGATGATGTAGGCGAGGGCGTCGCCGACGGCCGTGGTGTACGAGGCGCCGTGGTAGGAGGGGTCGGGCTCGGTGAGGCCGGGGAACTTCTCGACGTTCTTCGACCACTCGAACTTTCCGCCGTCGACGATCACGCCGCCGATGACGGTGCCGTGACCGCCGAGGAACTTGGTGGCCGAGTGGATGACGATGTCGGCGCCGTGCTCGAACGGGCGGATGAGATACGGGGTCGCGATCGTGTTGTCGACGATGAGCGGGACGCCCGACTCGTGTGCCACGTCGGCGACGGTGCGGATGTCGAGGATGTTGATCTTGGGGTTTCCGATGGTCTCCGCGAAGAACAGCTTGGTGTTCGGACGGACCGCGCGGCGCCATTCCTCGGCGTCGTCCTGGTTCTCGACGAAGGTGACCTCGATGCCGAGCTTGGCGAGGGTGTACTTGAAGAGGTTGTAGGTGCCGCCGTAGATCGAGCTCGACGAGACGATGTGGTCGCCCGCCTGGGCGATGTTGAGGACCGCGAAGGTCTCCGCGGCCTGACCCGAGGCCACCAGGAGCGCGCCGGTGCCGCCTTCGAGGGCGGCGATCCGCTGCTCCACGACGTCTTGCGTCGGGTTCTGGATGCGCGTGTAGATGTTGCCGAACTCCGCGAGCGCGAAGAGATTCGCAGCGTGGTCGGCGTTGTCGAAGACGTACGACGTGGTCTGGTAGATCGGTGTGGCCCGGGCCTTCGTGACCGGATCGGGCGCGGCGCCGGTGTGGATCTGCTTGGTCTCGAAGCGCCAGTTCTCGGCTGCGGACATGTCGGTCTCCTGCGGATTCGGGTGGGAAGACGAAGGGCGGATGCGTTCTTCGACTCCACCGAGAGTAGGGATGTCCCTCTCTGTCAACAACGGGCCGGAAATGTGACGTAACGTTCGCCGTCCCGGCGGAGGAGGCCTCGTGTCGTAGCGTGGGGGGATGACGCGACGCGCAGTGGTCACCGGGGCGAGTTCGGGAATCGGGCAGGCGGTGGTCCACTCCCTGCGGAGCTGCGGATGGGACGTCGTCGGGGTGGCGCGCCGCGCGGACAGGCTGGCCGACCTCGACTCCGCCGTGGGATCGCGCTCGTTCGCGGCGGACCTCACCGCGCAGGCCGACGTCGATGCGCTCGCCGCCCACATCTCCGACACCGGTCCGCTGCACGCGCTCGTGCACGTCGCGGGCGGCGCGCGCGGAACCGACCGTGTCGAGGACGGCGACCCGGCCGACTGGCGGTGGATGTTCGAGGCGAACGTCCTGTCGGCTCAGGCGGTGACCGCCGCCCTCCTGCCGCATCTTCGCGCGGCGATCGCAGACGGCGGCCACGCCGACACCCTCTACGTCACCTCCACGGCCGCCCAGACGGCGTATCCCGGAGGAGCCGGCTACAACGCCGCGAAGGCGGGGGAGTCCATGCTCGTCCGGGCCCTGCGACTCGAGCTCAATGGAGAGCCGATCCGGGTCACCGAGATCGCGCCGGGCATGGTCTTCACGGAGGAGTTCACGCTCCATCGACTCGGCGGCGACCAGGCGGCCGCCGAGAAGGTCTACGAGGGGGTCGCCGACCCGCTGACGGCGGCAGATGTCGCCGACGTCATCGCGTACGCCCTGAACGCGCCGGGCCACGTGAACCTTGACCTGGTGACCATGCGTCCCGTCGCTCAGTCGGCGCAGCACCTGCTCGCTCGTGGCGCGCTGCGCCCTCGCCGCTGATCGTCTCCGGAGGCCCTGCGATCAGCCGACGGCTTCGGGCGCGTCGGCGAAGGCGACTTTCGGCACGAACAGGAGCAGGAGCGCGGCGAGGAATCCTCCTGCCGCGCAGATCGCCCAGACCGTGAGGTATCCGCCGAGGGAGGCGGCTGTCTCGCTCGCGACGACTCCCGCCCCTCCGGCCAGCACGACGCCGAAGACGGCGGAGGAGAACGCGCCGCCGACCGTCTTGGTCGTGTTGGTGAGGGCCGAGGCCACGCCCGTCTGGCCCCGCGGAGCGGCCGCGGCGGCTGCGGCGGGCATCGCGCCCACGAGCGCACCGCACCCGAGGCCCGCGATCGACAGGTTCAACAGCACCTGCCAGAGCTGCAGGTGGAAGGGGAGGAACAGCGCGTAGCCGAGACCCACGAGCACCGCAGCGACGATGAGGACAACGCGCGGGCTCGCGCGGCGTGAGGTCACCGCGAACAGCACGGCGCCGATGATGAGCGACACGAGGTAGATGCCGATGACGTTCGAGCGCTCGGTCGCGTCCAGCCCCAGTCCGTAGCCGAGCGACGGGTCGGTGCCCACATACGTCGACAGTGGCCCTTGCGCTCCGAGGAGACTGATGCCGATGAGGAATGCCGTCGCCTGCACAGGCCACATCTCCGGCCGCGCGACGACCCGGAGGTCGATCGCAGGATCGTCCTGGCGCCGTTCGAAGAAGACGAAGCCGACGAGCACGGCGACTCCGAGGAGGAGGAGCGCCCAGACCCCCGTCCAGGCGAGGGGGCCCAGGCCCAGCTTTCCGATCAGCCGCATCCACGCCAGGGCGCTGGTGACCAGCAGCAGCCCCCATGCGAGGATCACGAATCCCCAGGTGTCCAGCGACCGACCCGGCTGGGGCGTGGACTCCGGCACCCAGAGCCAGATCACGACGACGATCACGCTCACCGCCACCGCCGGGACGATGAGGGTCAGGGTGAGGTCGCCGCCGGTGGCGGCGTAGATCCGTCCGGCCGCGAGCGCGCCGATGATGGCCCCGGCCTGGAGGCCCACGACGAGGAGGCCCGCCGCGCGGCGGGTGAGGGACACTCCGCGGTTCTGCGTGCGTCCGCGTTCGAAGATGAGCGCGATCTCCAGCGGCAGCCAGACGACGTAGAAGCCCTGGAGTGCCCAGGCGATGAGGAAGGACCAGAACGACCCGGCGAAGGCCACCCACCAGGTGGCCCCCGCCGTCAGGATGGCGGCGATCAGCAGGATCCGCTTGTGGCCGTACATGTCGCCGAGCTTGGCGAGGATCGGCACCACCAGTGCCGACAGGAGGAGCTGCGCCGCCTCGAACCAGTTGACGTCGGAGTCGTGGACGCCGAGAGCGACGACGATGTCGCTGAACAGGGGGACGTAGTACCCCTGCAGGATGCCGGAGACGATCTCGACGAGGATGAACCAGCCGATCAGCCCGGCGGTGATCCCCATCGTGGATGTTCGGAGAGCGGACAGACGCGAGGACGGGGCGAGGCCGCCGAGGTCACGAGGGGTGGGCACGGCGTCAGTCTAGGACCGTCCTCCGGCGGGGCCTCTGTCCGACGCCCCGGGGAATCGGCGCCCCCTCTCCGGCCGTAGGCTGGCACGGAGGCGAGGAGGACGACAGTGACGCAGGAGCGCGAGACGCTGACGTGGGAAGGGTTCGGTGCGGCAACCCGTGCGTTGTCGCGGCGCATCGTGGCGGACGGGTTCGCGCCCGACGTGGTCGTGGCGATCGCTCGCGGGGGCCTGCTGCCTGCGGGGGCGGTGGCCTACGGACTCGGGGTCAAGAGCTGCGGTGCTCTGAACGTGGAGTTCTACACCGGCATCGGCACGGTGCGCGATGCTCCCGAGGTCTTGCCGCCGGACCTCGACCTCGGCTATCTGCCCGGAAAGCGTGTCCTGCTCGTGGACGATGTGGCCGACAGCGGGCGCACTCTCGCGCTCGCCGTGAAGCTTCTGGCCGACGTCGGAGCCGACGTGCGATCGGTCTGCATCTACACCAAGCCCGGCGCGGTGGCCCTCCCCGACTACTCGTGGCGCGAGACGGCGCAGTGGATCGACTTCCCTTGGTCGGCCCAGGGCACTGTGGTCGAGGAGGACGCCGGGCGCGAGCGGAGCGCATGATGGCCCGGACGCTCGACCAGCTCGCCGCCGACGGACTGATCGACCCGGAATGGGCGGACGCCCTGGCTCCCGTCGCCCCCGACATCGCCGCGCTCGGCGAGAGACTGCGCGCAGAGACGGCGGCGGGCCGCGGCTACCTGCCGGCCGGCGACCGCGTGCTCCGGGCCTTCGGCCGGCCGTTGCGCGACGTCAAGGTACTGATCGTCGGGCAGGACCCCTACCCGACGCCGGGTCATCCGATCGGCCTGTCGTTCGCCGTCGACGCTCATGTCCGCCCTCTGCCGCGCAGTCTCGCCAACATCTATCAGGAGCTGGAGACCGACCTCGGGATCCCGCGTGCCGCGCACGGTGACCTCTCCGCGTGGAGCGACCAGGGCGTGATGCTCCTGAACAGAGTGCTCACGGTGACGCCCGGAGCACCGGCCTCGCACCGCGGCTGGGGATGGGAGAAGGTGACCGAGCACGCCATCCGTGTCCTGGTGGCACGAGGCGTCCCCCTCGTCGCGATCCTCTGGGGGCGCGACGCCGCGGGGCTGCGTCCTCTCCTCGGTGAGACGCCCGTGATCGCGTCGGCCCATCCCTCACCGCTGTCGGCGCACCGCGGCTTCTTCGGCTCTCGGCCGTTCTCGCGCGCCAACACGCTCCTCGAGCAGCGGGGGGTTTCGCCCGTGGACTGGGCGATCCCGGCGCGCGACACATGATCGTCATCCGCCGCCCGTAGGCTGTCGGCATGCTGGAGGAGGAGTACGAGACCGGTCGCCGTCGGCTGCCGCGGCACCTGCATCGTGCCGCCGAACCCGAGCGCCCCTTTTCATTCGAGATCCGCCCGGCGCAGCGCACCGACATGGCCGATGTGCGCGAGATCTACAACTACTACGTGACCAACTCGGTCGTCACCTTCGACGAGAAGCGGTGGTCGCACGCGCAGTGGGTCGAGAAGTTCGACTACCTGCACAAACTCGGCCTTCCCTTCCTCGTGGCGGTCTCGCCCGGCGGCCAGATCCTCGGCTACGCGCTCGTCTCTCCGTGGACGGGAAAGTCGGGGTATCGCTATACCGTGGAGAACTCGGTCTACCTCGGTCAGGCTGCCACGGGCAAGGGGCTCGGACGCGCGCTGCTGGAGGCGCTGATCGCGGCGTGCGAGGAGTTGGGGATTCGCGAGATGGTCGCCGTCATCAGCGACAAGGGGGCGGAAGCGTCCGTGGCTCTGCACGAGAAGCTCGGGTTCGTGGAGGTCGGCCGGATGGGACGCGTCGGACACAAGTTCGGACGCTGGCTGGGCACGATCTACCTGCAGAAGCATCTCAGCCCGAAGAAGAAGCGCTCACTCTTCCGCCGCTGAGGACGGCGACCGCGTCGCATCGGCCGCGCGGACGGCGTCGACGAGAGTGCGCCACGGGCCCTCGAGCTCGGACTCGCTCAGCTCGACGTGCCGGGTGTCTCCGTCTTGCATGGCGGTGAGCGACCAGCAGAAGCGGTCGGCGCCGACGGCGATCCCCGAGGTGGCGGAGCCCGCGTCCGGCCACGGGCAGGCAGCGACCAGTGCTGCCCATCGGTCGTCCTGGTCGCGGGTGCCATCCACCGTCCAACGACGCACCAGCCCGGCGATGCCGCCCGTGCGCTCGACGGCGATGGACACGTGCGGCGGGGGGACAGGCGGCGTCTCAGGCGATGGCTGCATCCTCGATCACACCGACTCCGGTCCAGGCTGACCGGACGGCGATGTGCTCCTCCGAATTCTCACCGTACTCTCGCGCGGCGGTGGTGATCGTCGCGTGCGCGAACGCCGCGAAGTCGCTCGTCGAGGTCAACGAGCCCGATGTGAGTGTGAGGTACCAGATGCGTCCCGCCCGCTCCCACGCGTAACCGCCGAGCGCGGTCGCCGCGGCGTGGAAGGCCTTGTTCGGGATCCCGGAGTTGATGTGCACGCCGCCGTTGTCGGCGGTGGTCTCGACGTAGTCGCGCATGTGCGCCGGCTGTGGATCGCGGCCGAGCACGTCGTCGTCGTAGGCGGTTCCGGGCGCGCTGAGGGAGCGCAGCGCGACGCCGTGAACCGCGTCGGTGAAGATCTCCGCCCCGATGAGCCAGCTCGCCTCGTCGGCCTGCTGTCCGGCAGCCCGCTGGTCGACGAGGGCGCCGAACACGTCCGCGATCGACTCGTTGAGGGCGCCCGACTGCCCCGAGTAGGTCAGGCCGCCCGCGCTTTCGATCACGCCGTGGGTGAGCTCGTGCGCGATGACGCTGAGGGAGCGGGTGAAGCCCGTGAACACCTCGCCGTCGCCGTCACCGAAGACCATTCGCTCGCCGTTCCAGAACGCGTTGTCGTAGCGCTCGCCGTAGTGGACGGTGGCCAGGAGCGCGCCGCCGTGGCCGTCGATCGCGTTGCGCGCGTACTCTTCGGCGAAGAGGGCGAATGTCGCGCCCAGGCCGTCGAAGGCTTCGTCCGCGGCCGGGTCTCCCGTGGCGGGTTCGTCCTCGCGGCGCACGGGGACCCCCGGAAGCGCTTCCCGTCGCCCTGCATCGGAGATGACGCGGTCGGGTGCCGGGGTGGCCTGGAGCACGAGTCCTCCGGCGCCGTCGACCGACAGATCGAGAGTGGCGCGCGAGGGTGGGGACGGGCGGTAGGCGCGAGGAGTGGCCAGGGTGGCGCGCGCGGCCGCGGAGGCGACGCTGAGGTGCGCGGCGCGGGACGCGGCGAGCCGCGCCAGAAGGTAGGCCGGAACGATCGCGTGGGCCGGGCCGTGCGGTGCCTCGGTGTCATCGAGCAGGACGTCCATGACGGTCAGGGTAGTGCGCGCCTCCGACGTCCTCCCGGGACTCTCCCCAGCGCTCAGGGAGCGATCGTGGGGATGGAGGCCAGGAGGTGCCGCGTATAGGCGACCTGCGGGGTCAGCAGCACCTTCTCCGTGGGCCCCTCCTCGACGATCCGTCCGTCCTTCATGACGACGACCTGATCGCACAGGTTCTGCACGACCCCGATGTCGTGGGAGACCAGCACGAGGGTCAGATGCTGCGTGCTCCGGAGCTCGCGGATGAGCTCCAGGATCTGCGCGCGGACGGTCACATCGAGCGCGGACAGCGGCTCGTCGCCGATCAGCAACCGCGGACGGTGCGCGATCGCTCGAGCGAAGGCGATTCGCTGCCGCTGTCCGCCGGAGAACTCGTGCGGGTAGCGGTCGGCCATCTCGGCTTCCAAGCCGACGGCGGTCAGCACTTCGCGGACGCGGGCGCGACGATCGCCGGGCACGCCGAGCGCCCACAGTGGTTCGGCGATGATCCGCCCCACGCTCATGCGCGGATCCAGCGACGCGTACGGATCTTGGAACACGATCCCGGTCTGCCGCCGGAGCCAATGCAGCGACCGAGCGCGCGCACCGGCCGTCACGGCCCGCCCGTCGAACTCGACTGTTCCGGCGGTGGGGGAGTCAAGCCCCAGGAGCAGCCGGACGAGGGTCGACTTGCCCGACCCCGACTCGCCGATCACGCCGAGCGCGCTTCCGTCCCGGACGTCGACGTCGACGTCATCGAGCGCCGTCGTCCATCGGGCGGGGGTGAATGGGGCGCGACCGGGAGTGGGAAACCGGCGGGTCAGTCCGCGGGCCCGCAAGAGCGTGTCGGTCATCCCGCACCTCCCGGGCGCCAGAGCGTCGCCGTGGCGTCGCGCAGCAGGGCCTGGGTCACCGGCGAGGACGGATGGTGCAGCAGCGTGGACAGCGGCCCGTGCTCGACGACACGGCCGTGCTCGAGGACGACGGCGTGGCTCGCGACGCGGGACAGGACGGCCAGGTCGTGCGTGATGAACACGAGGGACATCCCGTCGGAGTCGACGAGCGAGGCCAACAGCTCGAGGATCTCGGCCTGGATCGTCACGTCGAGGGCTGTCGTCGGCTCGTCGGCGATGAGCAGCCGCGGCCGGCAGGCGAGAGCCATCGCGGTCGCGACCCGCTGGCGCTGGCCGCCGGAGAGCTGGTGCGGGTAACGACGGACGATCTGCGCCGGATCCGGCAACCGCACGCGGGTCGCCTCCTCGACCGCCCGTGCCGCCGCCTCTCGTCGTCCCAGCCCCTCGTGGATCCGCAGCGACTCCGCGATCTGGCGCCCCACCGTGCGGATGGGGTTCAGCGCGGTGCGTGGCTCC
The DNA here is from genome assembly GCF_001620065.1 of Microbacterium sp. TNHR37B. Lineage (GTDB taxonomy): Bacteria > Actinomycetota > Actinomycetes > Actinomycetales > Microbacteriaceae > Microbacterium. The sequence continues at coordinate 82,197 of NZ_LQGV01000003.1, read as the reverse complement.
TGGAAGACGATCCCGATCTCCGCGCCCCGGAGGCGTGCGAGTTCCCGGTCGGGGAGCCCGATCAGTTCCCGGCCGTTCCATCGCACGCTTCCGCGCGCGGTGACGCCGTCGGGGAGAAGCCCCAGCACGGCCATGGCTGTCAGCGACTTCCCGGAGCCCGACTCGCCGATGAGGCCGACGCGCGCGCCGTCGGGAACGTCGAAGGAGACGCCGTCGACGACGCGTCGCCCATCGATCTCGATCTCGAGCCCCCGCACCTGCAGACTCATGCGATCACTCCCGGCTGATGCGCCGCGGCCGCGCGCGCTGCGTCGGCGCGGGATCCGCTCGCGCGCCGCCGCGTCAGGGTGGGATCGGTGGCGTCGCGGAGGGCATCTCCCAGGAGGTTGAGGCCGAGCACGGTGATCGTGATCGTCGCTCCGGGCCACACGACGCTCAGGGGATGGACCGAGATGTAGTCCTGCAGCTCCTTGAGCAGCAGTCCCCAGGACGGCTCGGTCGGTGGTGCTCCGAAACCGAGGTAGCTGAGTCCCGCTTCGGCGAGCACGGCCACCGCCATCCCCCAGGAGAGCTGCACGATGAAGACGGGCGCGACGTTGGGGAGGAGGTGCCGCCAGAGGTTCTGGAAGGGTGTGAGGCCGTTCGCGCGGCCCGCGAGCACGAAGTCGCTGTGAAGGACGCGTCGCAGCTCCGGCCGGGTGACCCGGGCGATGTTCACGCCGAACCCGATGCCGACCGAGACGATCACGACCCACAGGGATCCGCCCCAGACGGCGGAGATCATCATCGCGATCAGCAGCACGGGGAACGCGATGAGGATGTCGACGATCACGGCGACCGTCTCTCGCAGCCATCGCGCCGTGAGCGCGCCGAGGGCCGCCAGAGCGAGCCCCAGAAGCGTGGCGACCACTCCGGCACCGGCGGCCACCCACACGGTCGTACGAGCGCCGGCCATGAGAAGACTCAGGATGTCGCGTCCCGAGCCATCGGTGCCGAGGACGTGCGGCCACGAGGGCATCGCCCAGCGGTTGGCGATGTCGACGCGTTTCGGCTCGAAGGGGAGCCAGAAGAGCGAGACGAGCGCGACGATGCCGATCGCAGCGACCACGATCAGGCCGAAGCGACCCGTCGACGACGCCCACAGGCGCCGGAGCCAGAGGAAGCGGATCATTCGGCCTCCCGCAGACGCGGATCGAGCACGCGATGGACGAGGTCCACGACGAATCCGATCACGAGCACGAGACCCGTGAGCACGAGGAGCTCGCCCTGCACCTTCGGCAGGTCGCGGTTGCTCACGTCGTCGACCAGCATGCGTCCGATGCCCGGCAGTCCGAACAGCTGCTCGATCACGACGGCCCCCACGATGATCCCCGCCACCTGAAGGCCGAGCACCGTGATGATCGACAGGCCGACGTTGGGGAGTCCGTGGCGAAGCAGTGCGCGCGTGCGGGTGAATCCCTGCGCCGCCGCCGTGCGCACGTAGTCCTGGCCCACGGCCTGCAGGGTCGCGGAACGGACGAAGCGCATGAGCATCGCGCCTTCCACGACCCCGATCGTGATCGCCGGAAGGAGGAGAGCGCGCACGGCCGCGACGGGGTCGTTCCAGCCGGCGCGGGGGAAGCCCTGCGCGGGAAGCCAGCCCCACCACACGGCGAAGAGCACGACGAGCATCATCCCCGCCCACACCACGGGCACCGCCGCGATGGTCTGTGCCGTGACGTTCAGCGCCGTGCCGTCGGGGCGTCCGCGACGCAGCGCCGAGAGCACGCCGAAGGGGAGCGCGATCACGAGGGCGATCGTCATCGCCAAGACGCCGAGAGGGAGAGTGACCTCGCTCTTCTCGACGAGCTCGTCGATCACGGGCGTTCCCGTCAGTTGCGACGTGCCGAGGTCGCCGGAGAGGATCCCGGCGAGCCACGACCCGTACTGGGCGATCAGCGGCTGATCGAGGCCCAGGTTCTCCCGAATGGCCTGGATCTGTTCGGGCGACGCGTTGATCCCTGCGATCAGCTGTGCGACGTCGCCCGGCAGCACCCGCAATGCCGCGAAGATCAGCGCACTGGCGACGAGCAGGCCCAGCAGGAGCAGGGCCAGTCGCGTCAGCGCGTACCGGATCACCCCTTGCTCTTGACCAGCTCGGAGAGGTTCAGACGTTCGTTGACGTTGACCGAGGGGAGACCGCTGATGTTGGTGCCGACGGCCACCACAGAGGCCCCGTTGTAGACCCAGTCGGCGGCGTGGTCCTCCGACACGATGCGTGCGGCCTGCTTCAGCAGGTCGGCAGCGCTGGCGTCGTCGGTCGCGGCGATCGACTCGGCGTAGAGGCGCTGAACCTCGGGGTTGTCATAGGTGAAGTAGTAGTCGGGGTTCGCCCAGTTCTCGAAGTCGCGTGCCTCGGTGTGCAGGACGAAGCTCAGGTCGTAGTCCTTGTTGACGTACACGTCGTTGACCCAGGTGGGGAACTCGACCTGGTTGACCTTCAGCGTGATTCCCACGTCGTTGAGGTTCGAGACGAGGATCTGGGAAACCGTGGTGCCGTAGCCGCTGTAGATCGTGAGCGTCAGGGTGAGATCGGACACGCCCGCCTCGGCGAGCAGCGCGCGCGACGCCTCCGGATCGAAGGGCGCGACGTCGGAGAGATCCTCGTACCCCGGGTCGAGCTCGGGGATGGGGCCGTACTGGGTCTGGCCGGCGCCGAGCGCGGTGATGATCGCGTCGTGGTCGATCGCCTGACGGATCGCCTTGCGCACGCGCACGTCGTCGAGGGGTGCCTTGGTGGAGTTGAAGGCGAGGGTGCCTTTGTCGGTCGACTTGCCGACGACCACGGCGAAGTCCCCGTTCGCCTCGATCTTGTCGGTGAGGGTGGCATCGAAGCCGGTCAGCGCGTCGAACTGTCCCGCCAGCGCTCCGCTCAGCGCGGCCTGCGTGTCGGGGACGTAACTGAGGACCACCTCGGCGACTCCCGCCTTCGTGCCCCAATAGTCGTCGTTGCGGGCCAGCGTGATGCTGTCGCCCTGCTTCCAGCTCGCGAGCGTGAAGGGGCCGGTGCCGTTGGCTGCCGTCTTGCGGTCGGTCTTGTCGCCCTTCTCCAGCACGAGACCGGCGCGGCCGGTGAGGTTCCACAGCAGCGTCGAGTCGGGTTCGCTGAGCGTGAGGGTGATCGTCTGCCCGTCGGCCTGGATGTCCTCGACGGCTGCCAGGCGAGCGGAATCGCGATAGGTGTCGTTCTTCTTGACCTGTTCGAGCGACCAGACGACGTCTTCCGGGGTCAGCTCGTCGCCGTTGTGGAAGAGCACGCCTTCCCGCAGCGTGAAAGTGTAGGTGAGTCGGTCGGGAGAGATCTCGAACTCGCTGGCCAGCGACGGGACGATCTTCTGATCGGGAGTGCGTGCGACCAAGCCCTGATAGACGTTGTCGATGAGGATCTGATCCAGCGCCGCCCCGGCGGTCTCGCGGATGTCCAGGTTGCTCGGCTCCAGAACGAGCCGGATGTTCGCGACGGCATTCGGGTCGGGCGTGATCTCGGTCGCCGACGGCGCAGGGGTCGGACTGCTCGTGCACGCGGAGAGCAGCAGCGCGCCGGATGCCAACAGTCCTGCGGCCAGAAGAGCGGATCTGCGGAGCATGTGGGGGTGTTCCTTTCACAGGGGCGGGCGGCGCGTCTGCCTCACGTCTCCGGCTTCTGGAGGTCGTGAGAGCGCGCCCGCCGACTCGGGTGCGCGTAACAGCCTAGGGTCCGCAGCAGGCGTCGGGGGCATCGGCCGTCACGAACGTTCCGGAATCGTCACGCGGGGCCGTCACTCGTCGTCGCCGTGCGCGACGTCGACGATGATCCGGGCCAGTGCCGCGGGCATCTGTTCGTGGACGTTGTGACCCGAGTCCAGCTCGATGACCGTCGCCTCCGGAACCCGCCGCCGGAACTCGGCCACGTCGGCATCGGTCAGGAATCCACGTGCTCCGCGGACGAGCGTGAGAGGCGCGGCGACCGCGGCGAGGTCCTTCCAGCCCGAGGAGGCCAGGGCGTCGCGCATCGCGCCCTGCTTCTCCTGCGCCTCGTCGGCGGCGGCGGAGTCGGCGGCGAGCCGGTTCGCGATGCGCGCGTAGTGGTGCTTCCATTCCACCCTGCCGTCCGCGCGCACGCGGGAGTTCAGGAACACGCCCCGTGCCGCCGCCGCACGATTGCCTCCGAGCCCGAACGCGAGCGCGCGTTCGACGAGCTCCTCGCGCGATGCCCAGTCGATCGGCCCGGCGAAGAACGCCCGGATCTGAGCGGCGCCGCCGTCGGGGTCCATCCCGGGGGTGATGTCGACCACGATCAGCGCGCGTACGAGGTCGGGATGGTGCGCCGCCAACGCGGCGGCCGTAAGTCCGCCCAGGGAATGGCCCACCAGCACGAAGGGAGACCCCGTCCACTCCCGGATCGCTGGCGCGACGTCCTCGGCGAGGCTGGCTCCCGTGTAGTTCTCGTCGTCCCGCCACGACGAGTCGCCGTGCCCGGGAAGGTCGACGGCGATGGCCGGAAGGCCAGTCGCCAGGATCGTGGTGTCCCACGTGTGGGCGTTGAGTCCGCCGCCGTGGAGGAACACGGCGACGGGCGGGCCCTCGCCGAATCGCAGGCCGCTCACCTTGCGGCCGTCCGGCAGCGTGGAGGTGAGTCGCGACACGGGCGGAACCACCTCGACGTCGAGGTCGGCGGCCTGGCCGGGAAGGAATCGGAACTCGTCCGACGCGTCGTCCATCCGGTCATTGTGCCACTTCGGCGGCGGTGTTCGCGGTGGTCGTGTTCGTGCTCTGTCGTCGGGACCTGTCGTGCGGCCGGGCGCCGCCCGCCGCGACCATCGCGCGTCGGCATAGGCTGGCCGCATGACCCACGAACCGCTCCCGGACGCGCCCGCGGAGCGCCGCGTCCACCTCGCGCGTTCCGCTCGACCCGCCTACGACGCGCTGGAGACTTTCGCGCGAACGGTCGGCACGATCGCCGCCGAGGCCGGGATCGAGGATCGCCTCAAAGAGCTGACGCTCCTCTATGCCTCTCAGCTCAACGGCTGTGCGTACTGTCTGCGCGTGCACGGCGATCGTGCCGTCGCGGCGGGAGTGACGGTCGACGAGCTCACGCAGCTGGCGGCCTGGCGTGACTCCGGCGTGTTCTCGGATCGGGAGCGCGCGGCGTTCGAGCTCACGGAGCGGTACGTGTTCATCCACGAGGACGGCATCCCCGATGAGGTCTACGACCGCGTAGGAGGCATTCTCTCGGAGCAGGAGTATGTCGCGATCAGTTGGCTCCTCATCTCCATCAACGCGTTCAATCGACTCACGATCGCGGGACGCTATCCGGTGCCGCCGCGCGGCGCGCGCTCCGGCGATGCGTGAGGCCCCGGACCTCGTCCCCGGTGCGCTGAACTTCCGCGACACCGGGGGACTGGTCGCGGAGGGCGGTCGCACGCGTCCGGGTGTGCTGTTCCGCTCGGGAAACCTCGCCGGGGTCACCGCAGAGGGGCGCGAGGCGATCAGGGCGCTGCGCATTCGCACGGTCGTCGATCTGCGCGACGACACCGAGGTGGCCTACGAGCCCACCGACCTGCGCAGCCTGGATGTCGTGGTGGACCGTGTGCCGTTGTTCGCTGGATCGGTGGCCTCGTTCTTCCGCGCCGACGTCACCCTCGACGCCCTGTACCGCACGATCGTGGACGATTCCGGCGACGCCCTCGTCCGCGTCGCCCGCCGTGTGATCGCCGACGGCCCGGTTCTCGTGCACTGCAGTGTGGGGAAGGACCGGACGGGGGTGAGCGTCGCGCTGGTGCTCGCCGCCGCCGGGGTGGCCGAGGACGACGTGATCGCGGACTACGCGCGCACCGAGGCGGCGCTGCCCGCGGAGCGCAACGCGATGGTCCTGGCCTACCTCCGCCGCACCCACCCCGAGGCGCGGAACCTGGAGACGCTCGCGACCCGCTCCCCGGCACCGGTCATGCGGGGCCTCCTCGATCACGTGCGGCAGCGCTACGGGGGAGCGGCCGGCTACCTCCGTCACCACGGTGTCTCCGAGGAGGAGCTGCACGCCCTGCGCCGAATCCTCGTCATCGAGGACTGAGGTAAGGCTCGCCTTCATTGACGTATAGTGGAGGTGTCATGAGCCTCCCCGCGACCGATCACAGCACCCGCGCGTGCCGCGCCTCCAAGCACGCGCGCGCCCAGCAGCTGATCACCGCAGACGAGCACTCGTTGGCCGAGCTCCAGGCGTTCATCGCGACACTTCCCCTGTGCTCGACGGGCCGCGTCTTCATCGAGGTTCCCGACGAGAGCTGGATGGGTGAGCTTCCCGTCCCGGCGCGCATGATCGTGACCTGGCTCGACCGGTCGCGGCGCACCGGCGCCCCGGGCACCGGCCGGGGGTGCGCACCCGGACAGGCGCTCGCACGGGCCGTGACGGCCTGGGCAGACGAGATGCTGTGCGAGCCGGGTCACTCCACCCACGTGCATCTGCTGGGCGGCTACCTCGGTACGGCAGACATCGTCGACCACCTCACCGAGGTGCGGGCGATCGACCCCGCCGACATCCACACTCCGCCGCGATTCGGCCTCACTCCCGCGCACTGACTCCTCGCGGAACGTAGTTGCCGTCTTCGAGCCCGGCGAGGATCTCGAAGCGGTTCGTCAGAGGGTCTCTCCCTGCGAGGAGATACAGCAGCGGCATCAGGAACCCGTAGCGGCGCCATTGCCGTGCATGCACGGCCTCGTGGCGCAAGACGGCGTCGGTCACCACGCCGCTGCCGGTGAGGAAGCACCCGCCGACGCAGACACCGCCCCGTCCGAAGGTCCACGCGGGCATTCCGCGGAACACCCACAGCCCCTGTCGGCGTTCCACGCGGCCCGTGGACCACAGCGTGCCCCAGATCCATCCGACGGCGGTGCCCCACGCGTAGCCGAGACGACTGATCGGCGAGTCCAGCAGCGCCGACGGGATCCAGCGATCGCCGCGCTCGCCTCTCGCGACGGCGGCCCGCGCCCTCTCCTGCCATCCGGCCGGGGGGCGGGCGATCATGCGAGAGCCCCGACGATGCGCAGGATGGTGCCGAGGTCGTCCACCGCGGCCTCTGGGGTCGCGGGTGCGAAGCCGGAAATCGAGGAGCCCACCAGGGGGAAGCGACGGCGGAGCTCCCGGATCGCGCCGGCGACGTCTTCGCCGCGGGCGCCGAACGGGATCGCCTGCGAGACGCCGGCCAGGACTGCGGGGTCGAGCACATCGAGGTCGATGTGCACGTAGACCTCGTCGGCCCCCGAGGCCGCCACCGCGTCCGCGATCGTCGTCGGCTCGGCCAGCGCATCGACCGGGACGTGAGCGAGGGCCGAGGAGCGCAGCACGTCTGCTTCCGCGGGGTCGAACTCGCGGGCTCCGGCCAGGACGACCCGATCCGCCGACACCGATGCCGACCCCCACGGGCCCTCCTCGAACACGGCGCGCAGCGCCATTCCGGCAAACGCCCCCGAGGAGCTCGTCTGGGGAGAGTGGAGATCTCCGTGAGCGTCGAACCACACCACGGCGAGGCCGGGATGGCGGGCCGCAGCGTGGGCGATCGCCGCCACCGCGACGCTGCAGTCACCGCCGACGATGACGGCGGGTTCGGGCGATGCATCGAGCTCCTCGGACATCGCGTCGCGGACGCGTGTCAGGGCGCTGAAGCGACGGATGCCGGTCTCCAGCGACTCGCCTGCCTCCACGGGGACCTCGACAGCAGTGCGCCCGGCGCGGGGAAGGTCACCGGCGATTGTCTCCGCGCCCTCGGCCAGCAGCATCGCTCGAGCCGCGGGCGATCCCTGCCATTGCGGCACCACGAGAAATCGGGTCATGCTCCCATCTTCCTCCTCCGCCGTCACGGCGACGCCTGTCGGCGTACCTCCGGTGGGGCCGGGGACGGGCGGGCCAGGGTGTCCGGCGGAAGAGACGGCACAGCGCCGGGGTCGCGGACGACACCCGGCGCTGTGCCGACCGGATTACTGCTCGATCGCGGCCGAGCTCGAGCCGCCGGTCTTCAGCGCGGCCAGACGCGCTTCGACCTCGGTCAGCTCTCCCATGTCCTCCAGCTCGTTGAACTGGGCGTCGAGCGACGAGGCGGCGATCTCCGCCTTGCCGGCCGCGAGAGCCTCCTGGCGGCGCACCTTGTCCTCGAAGCGACCCAGGTCGCTCGTCGGGTCGAGCACGTCGATCGACTTGACGGCGTCGTGCACCTTGTTCTGCGCCTCGGCGGTCTTGGCGCGGGCGACCAACTCGGCCCGCTTCGACTTCAGCTGCTCGAGCTTCTGCTTCATGCCATTGAGGCCGTCCTTGAGCTTGTCGACGACCTCGGTCTGCGCGGCGATCGAGGGGGCGATGGCCGCCGCCTCGTTCTCCTCGCTGATCTGGCGCTGCAGGGCGATCTTGGCGAGGTTGTCGAACTTGTCCGCGTCAGCGGTGTTGCCGACCGCGCGCAGCTCGTCGGCCTTGCGGCTGGCGGCGAGAGCCTTGTTGCCCCACTCCGCAGCGGCCTTGACGTCCTCGGCGTGGTCACGCTCGAGCAGGCGCAGGTTCCCGATCGTCTCGGCGATCGCCGATTCGGCATCGACGATGTTGTTGGTGAAGTCCCGGACGAGCTGGTCGAGCATCTTCTGGGGGTCTTCGGCGGAATCGATGAGGGCGTTGATGTTCGCCTTCACAAGGGTCGAGATGCGGCCGAAGATGGACTGCTTTGCCATCGGTTTTCCTTTCCTCACACGAGGGTCTGTGGTCGTGGGGTCATCTGTGCGGAGCGGCGGGTGAAGGGGCGGTCGTGCGGCTCAGAATCTCCCTCCGCCCCGTCGGGTGCGGGTGGCGCCGCCTCCGAAACTGCCGGAGCTGAAGCCGCCTCCGCGGCCGCCGGAGCGCGTCGTCGGTCCGGTACTGCGCCGGCCGCCTCCGCCGAGCATCGAGTTGAGTAGGATGCCACCCAGCACCGCCCCCATGACATTGCCGCTGTCGCCACCGGATCCGCCGAAGGCTCCGACGTCGTTCTGGGCCTGACGGATCGCCTGCGATGCCAGCTCGTTCGCGCGTTGGGCGGCCGACAGCGCCTGCGCCGGGTCGGTGGCGGCGAGCTGTCGCGCCTGCACGATGGAGGCTCCCGCCTCGGCGAGCCGGGTACGGGCGGTGGCACCGACCGCGCCGCGGCGGGACGTGATGAAGTCCTCCGCGGCGGAGACCTGCGCCTGGGCATGCGTGAGCAACTGATCGAGTTGCTGGGCGGCGCGCCTCTGCCGTTCCTGCTCGTCGCGAATGCCCGCGAGCAGCGTGTCGATCTGAGTGTTGGCCCGCTCGAGGAGGTCGAGGGCGCGAAGCGGATCACGCTCCGCGCCGGTGAGCAGCGGCCGTGCGGCGTCGGTCTGCTGACGGGTGGCGGTGACCACTCCCGTCACGCGACCATCCGCGTCGGGAAGAGCGGCAGCGGCGGCGAGGTCGCCGTCGATCTCAGCGAGGAGAGCGGCAGCCTGGGTCTCGGCGGCGCGCAGGTCGCCGCTCATCCGGGCCACCGCGTCTTCGAGGGCGCGGGCTTGGCCGATGGCCTCCTCGGCCGCACGGATGCCGACGGCCGCCTCGCCGCCTTTGCCGGCGCCGATCGCCGCCTCGGCGCGCGCCACCTGCTCATCGGCGAAGGCCAGCCGCTGAGCGATCTGCTCCGGGTTGTCGGCGATCGTGGCGAGGGCGTCCGCCGCGTACTCCTGCCGCAGCGCGGTCAGCTGCGCCGTCGTCTCGGGCGCCCGGCCGCCGATCTCGGTGCGCAGCTCCTGTACGCGAGTCAGTGCCTCGGGGGCGTTCTGCTCGAGCTTGCGCAGTTCGTCGAAGGCTGCGGCCTTCGCATCGAGTGCGCTGTTCGCCTGCGTGCAGAGCTCGATGATCCGGGTGTTCCAGGCTCGCACTTCGTCGTCGGTATCGGGAACGTCATCGTCGAGCTTCTGCTGCAGCGAGAACGCGGCATCGAGATCGGCCTTGGCCTGAGCGATCGTCGCTTCGAACTCGGCCGCGGCGTCATCGCCGAACTGTGCGCGGGCGAACCCGAGTTCTTGCTCGCTCGTCTTGACCGCGTCGTCGGTCTGGACGAGCGCGGAGGCAGCGCGACGAGCCAGCTCTTCGATCGGCACGGCCGAAGCGGAACCGCCACTGGCGCGGCGGCGGGATCGCACGAACAGCCAGACCAGCACACCCAGGATCGCGGCGAGCAGGAGCACGAACAGCACCACGCCGAGGTTCACACCGCCGCCTCCGCCATGTGCGGCGGCGAGGCCATCGGCCGCGGCGATCGCGCCGGCGACCCACCCGTCGCTGCCGAGGGCGGGCCCGACACGATCCTGCTCGATGCGCGCGAGCTGGTCGTCGCTGACCTGGCCCCCGGACTGACCGGCCAAGTAGAAGGTGCGTCCCTCGGTGGAGACCACGAGGACGTACTGGTTGAGGCCGAGGCCGTTCAGCCGGGCCGTCTGGGTTCCCCACTCGGAGGGGTCGGACGGGTCGGTGAAACGGTCGACGTAGACGACCCACAGGTCGAGCCGCGATGACTCTGACAGCGCCTTCGAGCGCGCGATGATCTCGCGCTCCTCGGATGCGCTGAGCACGCCGGCGTCGTCGAGCACCCGCGAGGATCCGAGGGAGACCGGAGGAGTCGCCGCGGCGGGGGTGGCCGCGCCGAACAGGACCGTCGCGAGCAGGGCGAGCACCACGATGAGCACCGATGACTTGCGCGATCGCATCGGTGAATCCTCCTCGCCGGGCGTGCTGCTCACCCTGGGTGAGTCTATTCTCCGCACGGCATGTGGAGAAAGGTGAGACGGGCCGCCGCGCCTGTGGATCCGCCGAGTCTCGCGCCGGAGCCGGCCCCGTCCGACGGCGCTCGGGCGCGTCTGCCGCTCGGGAACGCGCCCGCCGACTAGGCTCACCGCTTCGGAGGGTTCATGGACGACAGATACGGAAGCGATGTGCTGGCGCCGGGATGGCGTGAGGTGGGACGCCGACCGATGCCCCGCGTGGAGGCGCAACGAGACCTCGTGGTCGAGGTGGTCGCCGACGGCTTCTGCGGCGCGGTCGTCGGTCGTCAGTCGAACCTCATCGAACTGGAGGATCGCCGGGGGAACCGTCGTCTCTTCCCCCTTGGCGGGGGTTTCCTCATCGACGGCGAGGCGGTGGAGCTCGTCGCCCCCGCGGCTGCCCGGGCCTCGGGACCCGCCCGCACGGCGTCGGGCTCTTTCGCGGCGCCGCAGGCGCGGGCACGCGTCGCGCGCGCCTCCCGCATCCTCGTCGAAGGCAAGCACGACGCGGAGCTCGTGGAGAAGGTGTGGGGCGACGACTTGCGCATCGAAGGCGTCGTCGTGGAGTTCTTGCAGGGGGCGGACCTCCTCGAGGAGGTGCTGCGGGACGACCCGCCCTCCGCGCAGCGCCGCTACGGCGTGCTGCTGGACCACCTCGTCCCGGGCTCCAAGGAGACCCGGCTCGCTGAGGCGGTGCGACGCGGTCCGCACGGTCGGTTCGTCAGGATCGTCGGGCATCCGCACGTCGACGTGTGGCAGTGCGTCACACCGCGCGCCCTCGGCATCTCTGGGTGGCCCGACGTCCCGCGTGGGATCGAGTGGAAGGTCGGAGTCAGTCGCGCCCTCGGCTGGCCGGCCGACTCGCCGGCGGACCTCGCCCGCAACTGGCAGCGCATTCTGGCGGCCGTGCGGACCTATCGCGACCTCGACCCCGCTCTTCTCGGACGGGTGGAGGAACTCATCGACTTCGTCACGGCGGACAGCGGGTCGGTAGCCTGAACCGGTGTCCGATGCCGAAGTGAACGAGCCCTCCGAACTCCGTTTCCGTGACAAGCCGGTCTCGTTCGTCCGCCGCAGCGGCCGGATGAGCGATGCGCAGGAACGGGGCTGGGCGGAACTCGCTCCGCGCTACCTGCTCACGGTCGAGCGCGATGCCGCGGCGACCAGCGTGCGTCCGGGGAGTGGTATCGACCCGGCCGAGGTGTTCGGCCGCACCGCGCCGCTCATCGTCGAGATCGGCTCCGGACAAGGGCACGCGATCGTCCACGCCGCCGCGACCCACCCGGAGCGGGACCACGTGGCGGTGGAGGTGTTCCGTGCGGGTCTTGCACGCACCATGCTCGATGCCGCTCGTGCCGGGCTCGAGAACCTGCGCCTCGTCGAGGCCAACGCGCCCGAGGTGCTCGAGCACCTCCTTCCGGACGGCTCCGTCGATGAGATCTGGGTCTTCTTCCCCGACCCGTGGCACAAGACGAAGCACAACAAGCGGCGTCTCATCGCGCCGGCATTCCTTCCCCTCGCCTCCCGCGCTCTCCGGGACGGGGGAGTGCTTCGCCTCGCCACCGACTGGGAGGAGTACGCGCTGCAGATGCGGGAGGTCTTCACCGATGCGTCGGAGTTCGCGCCGGACTTCGACGGCGAGTGGGCGCCCCGGTTCGAGGGCCGTGTCATGACCGCGTTCGAGCGCAAGGGACTCGCGAAGGGACGGGAGATCCGTGACCTCGCCTACCGGCGGCGGGAGCGGTTGTGACCACCTCCGCCGTCGAGCCTCGCCGTCCCCTGTTGTCCTGGCGCGTGCTCCCGGCGCTCGCGGTCTGTCTCGCCGCGCCCGCATTCTTCGTGCTCCTCCAGCCCTGGCTCGGCTGGCTGCTCCTGGCCGGGGGCGTCGGTGCGGCCGTGGCGGGTGAGCGCCGGGAGGCCCTGGCCGCTGAGAAGTCGCTCGCCCGCGATCTCTCGCTCATCGCGTGCGGGCTGCTCATCGTCAGCGCGATCCCTCTCAAGGCTGAGCTCGACGACGTCGCGATGCTGCGGTTCACCCTCGCGCTCGGGGGTGCGGTCGTGGTGCCGTACGCCGTCTCCCGGTGGGTCTACCGCGATCGCGCCATCCGGTTCCCCTGGCGGGGAGGAGGTCGCTGGACGCGCTGGCAGTGGGCATGGCTGGTCGCCGTGCTGTTTCTCGGGTGGGCGATCCTGCCGTTCTACTTCATCACGTCGGGCGTCTATCAGAACTGGCCCGTGGTGGACACCCCCGACCTCGTCGCGCGACTGTTCGTCGGGGTGGGGGCGGTCGGGATCTGGGACGAGCTGTTCTTCATCTGCACGTGCTTCGTCCTGCTGCGCCGTCACGTCGCCGATGCCACCGCCAACGTGCTGCAGGCGATCGTCTTCGTGTCCTTCCTGTGGGAGCTCGGCTACCAGGCCTGGGGCCCCGTGCTGACGATCCCGTTCGCGCTCCTCCAGGCGATCATCTTCCTGCGCACGCGCTCGCTCGGTTACGTCGTGACGGTGCATCTGCTGTTCGACGCCGTGGTGTTCGCCGTGCTCGTCCATGCCCACAACCCCGGCCTCCTGGACGCGATCTTCTTCATCAGTCCCTGAAGGCGAGCGAGGACGGCCGGTAGATTCGCTCGGGTGACCTCTCGCCTCCGCGTCCGTCCTCTTCTGGCCCTCTTCGTCGTCGGCGGTCTCGCTCTGGGTGGGTGTGCTGCCACCGACCCCGTGTCCGTCCCCGCTGCCGCCAGTGCCGGGGACTGTCCTCCGACGCCCATCGACGTGACGATCGATTCCGAGGTCGAGATCACGGAGGCGGGTGTGATCCTCCACGCCGCCACGAATCTGCCTGAGGGGACGTTGCTCGGCGCTGCCATGTTTCGCGAGGAGAGTGGCGGATTTCAGTCCCAGGATGAGGTGAGCGGCGGTGCGGCTACATTCGGGCCCCTCCAGGACGACGACGGCGGCACGTTACGCGGCGACTATCAGGTCGTCATCACGATGGCACCGATCGATGATCAGCCGGCGGCCGTGCGCGCGTGCATCGGGGCAGACGGCGAAAACCTGTCGGGAGACCTTGTCACGGTGGAGGCGGTGAGTGGGCGAGCCGGCATCGTGGCCTTCTCCTCACTGTCCCTCGGTGACGGGTCCGACTCTTAGGGGCGCCGATCTGCCGACCGGGGGCCGTGTCGATGGTCGGCGATAGCCTCCCGGCATGCCGGAACGGGTGGAGGCGTGGTGGTCGCGTCGGCAGTGGTCGAAGACGCTCGCGGTGCCCTATCCCGTCGGTACCTACCGGGAGGCGTGGGCCGGCTATCCCGCGTTGATCCGCCAGTATCATCCCGAGCTCAACGCGGGCATCTCGCTCTCGCAGGTCCCGCCGGCCGCCGACGTGCTGTTGCTGTGGGAATGCGAGCGCGGACACCGTTTCGCCGCGACCCCGGCGGAGCAGCGCTCGCGGCCCGGACGGCAGCGCCGGCGGAGTGCCTGGTGCCCGGAGTGCGCCGAGAACGCTCGTCCTTCGCGGACTCTGGCGCTTCCGATGCGGGACCGTGTGCCGATGCCCGGTGAGCCGATGGTCCAGGAGGCGGCGGTTCTGCGAGCGCGCTCGGCGCGCCCTCGTCCGGCCCTCGACGTGTGTGACAAGACACCGTTGCTGCCGGTCGGAGAGCCCTTCGTCTCGGCGTGCGCGCCTCCGCCGGCCTCAGCGGTCGAGGCGCGGATGCGTGCCGACGTCTTCAGCGCTCTGGACCTCACGCCGGGAATGACCGCTGTGCGGGTGGCCCGCCCCTTCTTCCGCCACCTCGAGGTGTGGCCGGATCTCCTGCTTCCGGAGCTGCGCATCGCCGTGGAGTACGACTCCGTCGGCCGCCACGGACTCGAGCACGTCGGGGATCGGGAGGTCGCCGACCGCCGGAAGGACCGCGCCGTCCGGTCCGCCGGATGGGAGGTGGTCCGCGTGCGGACGGGGAAGCTGCCGCCCCTGGGGCCGCACGACTTGTGCGTCGGTGCCTGGAACGCGCGTGCCCTCACCAGGCTCGTCGACGCTCTGAGAGACATCCGTGGCCCCCTGATGGTCGATGCGTACCTGCGCTGACGGAGCCCGCCCGCGGTGCACAGCGGGTGAGCAGGTCGCCGCCCTATGCTGAATCCTGGGTCTCGACAGGATCCCCGGACGACGGATCAGTACCCGGTGAGCGACAAGACTGGCCAGGAGGTCGTCATGTCGTGGGTCATCCTCATCGTCTCGGGTGTGCTGGAAGCGGTGTGGGCCACTGCCCTCGGCAAGTCGGAGGGTTTCACCCGGCTCTGGCCGACCGTGGTGTTCGGCGTCGCTCTGGCGGCCAGCATGGGCGGCCTCGCCTGGGCGATGCGGGACATCCCGACCGGCACCGCCTACGCGGTCTGGGTGGGAATCGGCGCGTCCTTGACCGTCGCGTGGGCGATGGTCACCGGCGACGAGGAGTTCTCGCTCGTCCGAACCCTCCTGATCCTCGGCCTCGTGGGATGCGTCGTCGGCCTGAAGCTCGTCGGCGGCGGCGAGCACTGATCGTCGACGCCTCGGCCGCGGAGTCACTCGTCGCGTCGAAGGAGCTCTGCCCCTGCCCGAGCGAACTGTCCGATGGTTGCGCTCGGAAGGAACGCCCGCGTGAGCCCTGCGGCGATCCGTGTCAGGTCGGCCTCGTCACGGAACAGCAGGTACATCGTCTCGTAGCGGGGATGGAACTTGGCCTTGAACCGGTGGAGCGAGCGGAAGCCATAGACCGGTTCGAGGGCATCGGCGAGGCGCGTGCTCAAGTCGGTGAGCAGCCGCGCCTCGGGAGGATACTCGTGCGTGAGCGGAGCACCGGACAGTGACATCACCTCAGCCCCCTCGTCGCGGAAGGTCAGCGCGGACTGCGCGATGAGGAACTCCATGACAGGCCCGAACCCGCCCTCCCTGCGTCGCATGACGTCGAGGGTCCACCCACGGATCCCGCCCTCTCCGTATACCGGGAGCCAGGACAGGAATCCCTCGACGTTCCCCTCCGCCGAGTGGGCGAGAGCGATGCGCACGTCTGGATCGGCTGCCTCGGTGAGGCTGCCGAGAGTGAAGCCCATTTCGGGCAAGGCCTTGTCGCCGACCCATTGTTCGGAGATCGCGTGGAGCTGGGTGTGGACTCCCCAAGGCTCGTCGGCGTAGCGGGTCATCCGGAAGGTCACCTGTTCGCGTTCGGCGCGGTTCAGTGAGGTCCGCACCGAGTTCCAGCGTTTGCCGCGGAAGGCCAGGCCGGGGAGGTCGACGATGGTGTCGTCGGCCACCACGAGGCTCCGCCACTCCTTCGGCACCGCGCGGCGGGTGTCGGCACCGGCGCTGAAGAAGCAGGGGACGAGACCGGCGTGCTCTGCTGCCGAGATGAACTCTCTCGCCGAGGAGGCGCGAGAGGCGCGGGGTCCTAGGGGGTCGGCCAGGGCGATCGCGACGCCGGCTCGGCGCTGGTAGACGACGATGCCGCCGGAGGTGCGCGCGTAGGAGTTGCCCTCCCACAACGACATCCAGGAGAGCGTGCCCCCGCCATACGCCGTCAACGCGTCGCGGACCTCCCGGGCGCCGGGTTCGGGCGCCAGGCCGACGCGCGTGTGCCGGTCGCCCTGGAAGGCCCGCCGCACGCTGAGCAGGTAGACGAGGAGGAGCAGCGACAGGATCCCCGCGGCGATCTCGATGCGCGCATCGCCGTCGATGAGGTCGCTCGCCTCGCCCGTGGAGTCGGCGACGAGGAGGACCCAGAGGGCCGCAGCGAGAAGGGTGTTGAGCGTCAAGAGCGCGGTCGCGACGCGCCATGCCCATCGACGGGCACGGCGCAGACCGCTGACGACGAGGGCGACGATGGCGATGTCGATCGCCGTGCTCCAGGGGGATCCACCGAGCGGCGCCGTGGTTCCCAGCGGGCCGTCGGTCGGAACGAACGCGAGGATCACCTCGATCGCGGCGAAGGAGACCATCCCCACCTGCGCGACGAGCCGTTGCTCCCGGAGCGACGCTCGGCGCGGGGTCAGGCTGCGGTCCACTCCCAGCACCAGGAGGACGGCGGCCATGTGCTCGAGGTCGGCGAGCGTGCCGAGAACCAGCACGCCGATCGTGAGGGTCGCGAGGAGGATCAGCCACCCGCGGAGGCGCCAGGAGGTCCGAAGGGTGCCGAGGAAGGCGGCGAGACAGGCGAGAGCTCCGGCGCTCGGACCGACGTCCAGCATCTGCACCTGGTCCTGCGCCCACGCCCAGCCGGACGCACTCGCGCACAGCGAGACGATCAGTGCGGTCGTGACGACCGCGAACAGGTGTCCGATCCAGAAGTAGGCGAGCGCGACGCGTGACCCGCGCTTTGCCTCCAGGAGCCCGACGGACACCATGGTGAGAAGCGTCGGTACGTATCCCCACGGGCTCACGACGAAGAAGGCGCCGGTCACCGGCGTCCACCAGCGGCCCGCCTCGAACGCGGGCACGCCGTAGGCGATCTGGTCCATCAGAGGCGTCTCGCCGACGGGTCGCCAGAGGCCGCCGAAGGCCAGCCCCACGATCAGGAGGACGAGGACGAACCCGAGTGTGAGGGGCACGCGCCGGGCCAGGTCCAGGATCAGAGGGGAGCGGGACGGCGCGTGGGTGGACGTGACCGTCATGGTGTCACCCTAGCGACGGGCCTCCGTGCACACGTCGGGGCTCCGCGCGGGCGGCAGGTTTTGGGGTGCGGCATGGTCGGTCCGACCCGCGTGAGCCGGAGGCGCGAGGTCAGAGCAGCTTCAGGAGTGCGGGACCGAAGACGATCGCGGCGGCGGCCGGGACGACGAGGAGGCCGAGAGCGGCGATGCCGATCGCCACCGCTGCGCCGAGGATCGACAGCACCGCGGCCCCTCCGGCCGACGCCGTGCGACGGGTCGCCGAGGGCCCGGAGATCGCTGACGCGGGAACGCGGGGCAGGGTTGCGGTGGCCATGATTCGACGGTACGAACCGGGATGGGTCGCTGGCGTCGCCCGCGGGATGGACCGGTATCCATCGAGAGGATGATTTCGTCGTCGCACGACGGGCAACGTGAGCTTCAACATGAACCTGAAACGAGTTGGCGGCCAACTCTTGACGGTGGGCCGAGGCTGAGTATTTTGGGCATCGCGAAGGAAAACGGAGACAGAAGGAACTCGAAAGGGATCCGGACACAGACACCGAATCCGCAGAATGATCGCCCCGAGGCTTCGGCCCCGGGGCGATCTTCATGTGCGGCGACGATGTCGCGGCTGATTATGGCGGGGCCCGTCACCGTCCCCCGATGGTGACCGGCCCCGCAGGAGTCCGCCTCCCCCCGAACGCTGGACTCACCTGAAGAGAGTGGGGGAGGACCGATCTATTACGCGACTTCGCAAAAGAATCTGAGAAGCGCCTCGTTCGCCCCGATCAGGCACCCCGTGCCCGGCGTGAACCGATCGGGCGCCGCCGGACAATACAAGGTGTGATGGATGACGATTCCTCAGACTGGCGCCGCGTGCTCGTTGATGACGAGGCTGCGCTCGGGGCCCTCTTCGACCGCCACCGCACCAGGCTCTTCGCTCATGCCCGGCGGTTGCTCAACGACCGAGAGGACGCGAAGGACGCCGTCACGATCGCCTTCTTCGAGCTGTGGCGCCACCGCCGTCGTGTGCGTCTGGTCGATGGGTCGCCCTTGCCGTGGCTGCTGGTGACCGTCGGCAACGCCGCACGCAACCTCGAGCGCTCGCGAAGGCGGTATCGGTCGCTCGTCGCCCGCGTGCCCGTCGCTCACGGCGCGCGGGAGGTGGTCTCCTCCGATGAGACGGGTGTGCTGGCGGCGTTGAAACGGCTTCCTGCGGCCGAGCAGCACGTCGTGGTGCTCGCGATTCTCGAGGGCTACGCGGAGCGCGAGACCGCGGAGA
Source organism: Microbacterium sp. TNHR37B (assembly GCF_001620065.1). Lineage (GTDB taxonomy): Bacteria > Actinomycetota > Actinomycetes > Actinomycetales > Microbacteriaceae > Microbacterium. The sequence goes on along the minus strand of NZ_LQGV01000003.1, from coordinate 63,485 downwards.
TCCTCGGCATCCCACCGGGAACGGTCAAATCACGTCTGTCCCGGGCCAAGGCGAAACTGCGCGACGAACTCACCACGATGGAGGAGACATGGGTCTGAACGAGGAACTCGACCCGGCGGAGCAGATCGAGCTCCGTTCCCGCATCATGGCGGGAGCGCGCTCGCTCAGCGCGCGGAGGGCGCGGAGGGCGCGTCTGATAGCTGCCGCGGGTGCGACCGCGGCTGTCGCGATCGTCGTGGGTGTATCGGCGCTGGCGCTCTACCGTCCGGCGCCGCCGAACATCGCGCAGACGCCGAGCCCGACGGCAACGGTCAGTGCGGCCCCCACACCGACCGCGACACCGTCGCCGACCACGCCGCCGCCGACCGCACCGCCACCGCCGCTTCCGCAGACACCGGTTGCCGTCGCCGGAGGCTCGTGCGATGACGTCATTCCCTCCGCCGGGCTGCCCGCCGCCATCGGACAAGGCGCCGTGGAAGACGTCACCACGACGTCCCTGCACACCCTTGGCGCCGTGAGCTGCCGATGGACCGGGAGCTGGCAGGTGCAGGTGGACCTCTTCCCCGTCGAGGTCGTGCCGGCTGCGCTCGAAGAGCGGTACGCGGCGCAACAGTGCGAGTCGATCGGCTACGACGGTTACGGCTGCCGCGTCGCCCGTGCCACGGATGACCTGTGGGCTCTCGTGACAGTGAGCCCCGGCGCGACGACCTACGGCCAGGATGTCCCCGAGGGGCTCACCGATCAGGTCGCCGACGTGATCGAGGCGGGCCTCCCCGACCTGGCCCCGGGTGTACCGGGTGACCGAACAGGGTGGGACGGCTTTGCAGGCTGCGATGACGTCGCGGCGGCGATCGATCTCCCGTCGGCGCTGGGCGGTGCTCCCGGAGAGGGTCTCCCCGGCGTCGACGGATCGAGCCCCGACCCGCTGCACGAGATTGCGGTCGCGGCGGGGTCGGTCATCGGTCCGTGCGTCTGGAGCAAGGACGTCGACCCCACGACGGCGTCATCCTTCCCCGCGCTCTGGGTGACCATCTACCCGGGTGGGGCGGCGGGATGGGACCGCCTCGTCCAGGAGCTCGCCCCGACGGCCGTGGACACGACGGTCGCGGGGGCGGAGGACGCCGTCATCGACGATCGGGAGGACGAGGTCGGCCAGGTCGGCACGGGAGACCCTCTGACGCGCCTGCTCCTGAGGGACGGCGAGAGCATCGTCGTCCTCGAGTCCCGTGAACTCGCCCGCGACCTGCGGGAGGTGGCGGCGGAGCTGCTCGACGCCCGCTGACCGCGTCGCCGCACAATGCGAGAAGCCGCCCGGACCTCAGGCGGCTTCTCTCATGGCATCAGGTTCCGCGTACGAGTTCACACCCGTTCCGCGCACAACCCACTGTGCCCCCGACAGGAATCGAACCTGCGACCTTTGGTACCGGAAACCAACGCTCTATCCCCTGAGCTACGGAGGCGTACTGATCGAGGTTATCACCGAGACAGGGCAGCCACCGCCGCGGCCAGACGCTCCGCAAGGTAGCGGTGCCCGGCGGTCGAGGGATGATCGCGGCCGACCGCGCTCGTGTCGATGATGTCGCGGTAGTCGGCGGCGGTGATCCAGTTCTCCGCGATCGGAGAGATGTACCACCATCCGCGACGGGCCGCCAGGTCGGCGAGGTCGGCGTCGATCAGGGCTGTCGCCTCTTCCACCGGAAGCACTTGCGGTGCCGGGCCGAGGATCACGATCTGCGCGTCCGGGAAGATGTCGGCGAGGCGGTCCCACGCGCGCTCGACGGCCTCGCGATAGTTCTGCGGGTACAGACGGCGGTCGTTGATGGATCCCTGTACGACGATGAGGTCCGGAGCAAGCCACCGGTCGAGCTGGGCGATCCGGGTGCCGAAGTCGGCGCCGTCGATGCCCGGGCGAAGATAGCCGCTCCCGCGGACGCCGTCGACGATGGTCGTCCACCCCGTCACGTCGGCGACCTCGTACGCGTAGCCCTTGCCGGGTGCTGCCGCCTCGCCCCAGGTCCACGAGTCGCCGAAGATGAGGACGCGCGCGTTCTCGGGCAGATCCAGGGGAGAGGGTGGCGCCGCGACGACCGCTTCGTCCTCGCCGGCGGCGACCGTCGCGGCGGGGGTCGCCCAGGGCCCCCAGAAAGCCACGACGGACACGACGATGACCGCCGCGACGGCGGCGATGATCGTCCACAATGACGGGCGTGCGACGAGGCGCTCGGGTGCACCCATGCCATGAGCGTACGTCACCGCTGCCCCGCCCCGGTACCGCGGGTTTCCGGCCCGGTGCGACAGCGGATCCGCGGTGGTTCGGAGCGTGCGAGGATATCCCGGTGCATCGCATCGTGACGGCGGAACTGGACCTCGAGCTCGGCTCGTCCGTCGACCTCATTTTCCAGATCGCCGCTGCCCAGCCGACCCCCGTCGCGAGGGAGGAACTGAGCTTCGTCCAGGTCGATGCGGGGCAGGTCGAGCGGGTGTACACCCCGACCGAGATCGTGGATCAGTCCGGGAGTCGCTTGCACCGGCTCCAAGGCGAGGCCGGCCTCATGCGCGTGCGCTATCAGGCCGCGATCGACGGGCCCGCGCCGGTGCGAGCGACGAGCGACCTGGAGGCGATCACCTACTTGCGTCCCAGTCGGTACTGCCAGTCCGACGAGGTGTTCTCGCAGGCGCGGCGTCAGTTCCGCGGGCTCTCGGGGGTCGATCTCATCCTCGCGGTCGGAGAGTTCGTCGCTGCGAGCACCACCTACACTCCGGGGCTGAGCCAGGGCACCGACTCGGCTGTGACGACGCTCATGACGGGCCAGGGGGTGTGCCGCGACTACGCCCACGTCGTGATCGCGCTCCTGCGCGCGATGGACATGCCGGCCCGCTACGCCGCCTGCTACGCGCCGGGCCTGCGTCCGATGGACTTCCACGCGGTCGCCGAGGCCTACCACGACGGGAGCTGGTACGTCATCGATGCGACGCGACTGGCCAACCGCCGGTCGCTCGTGCGGATCGCCACCGGTCGCGATGCCGCCGACTGCGCGTTCCTCAGCTACCACGGCGGCCACGTGGGGTTGCAGCGGATGCGGGTGGACGCCTGTGTCGTACCCGGAGCCGCCGTCGACCTCGTCGCGCAGGAGGAGGCGGACGCCGCCGCCGATCCCGCCCGCGACGACCTCGCCACGCTCGTCCAACTCGCCTGAGCGCCCGGCGCCCTCGCTTCGGATCGCGAGAGCACATGCTCTCGCCGAGCGCACACGTTCACGCCGTCCGGAAGGTATCCGCTCGGCGACAGCATGTGCTCTCGACGGGGGAGGCGGGGGCGGGACCGTAGGATTGACGGGTTATGAATCCCGATGCCCTCGCCCACGCCCTGCTCGCCGTCGTCGCCCCGCTCGCCGACGCGCGACGACCCGGGGCGAGTGAGGGGCTGACGGCAGCCGACTTCGTGCTGGAGCGGCCGAAGAACCGGGCTCACGGCGACTGGGCCTCCAACGCGGCGCTGAAGCTCAGCAAGCTCGTCGGCGCCAATCCGCGGGAGTTCGCGGCGGAGATCGCCGAGGCGCTCGCCGCGGTGGACGGCATCGCGAGCGTGGAGGTCGCCGGGCCCGGGTTCATCAACATCCGCCTCGACGCGGCCGCTGCGGGAGCTCTCGCGAAGACGATCGTCGAGGCCGGCGCGGCTTTCGGCACCAACGACAGCCAGCGGGGCCAGACGATCAACCTCGAGTTCGTCAGCGCCAACCCGACCGGACCGATGCACATCGGGCATACCCGCTGGGCGGCCGTCGGCGACGCGATCGCGCGTGTGCTCCTCGCCAGCGGCGCGACGCTCGTGCGGGAGTTCTACATCAACGACGCGGGCGCGCAGATGGAGCGCTTCGGACGCTCGGTGCTGGCCGCGATCAAGGGTGAACCGGCCCCGGAGGACGGGTACGCCGGCTCCTACATCGGGGATCTCGCCGAGCGTGTGCGCGCCGCCGTCCCCGACATCCTCGACCTCGACGCCGACGCGCAGCTGGTCACCGCGCGCGACCGCGCGTACGAGTTCCAGCTCGGCGAGCTCCAGTCGTCGCTCGAGAAGTTCAACGTCCACTTCGACGTCTTCTTCAGCGAGCGCACGCTACACGCCCCGGGTGCCGACGGGGGACCGAGTCTCGTGGACGAAGCGGTCGACCGGCTTCGCGAGCAGGGGCATGTCTTCGATCAGGACGGCGCCGTCTGGGTGCGCACGACGGAGTTCGGCGACGACAAGGACCGTGTGATCCGTCGGTCCAACGGCGAGTACACCTACTTCGCCGCCGATGCCGCCTACTACTTGAACAAGAGCGACCGAGGATTCGCCCACAAGATCTACCTCCTCGGCGCCGACCACCACGGCTACGTCCACCGGCTCAAGGCCCTCGCGGGCGCGGCCGGCGACGATCCGGAACGCGATATCGAGGTGCTCATCGGGCAGCTGGTGTCGGTCAACGGCGCGCGGCTGTCCAAGCGCGCGGGCAACATCATCGAGCTCGACGACCTGCGGGACTGGCTGGGCACCGACGCCCTCCGCTACTCGCTGGCCCGTTACCCCGCCGATTCGCCGTTGACGCTCGACCCCGAGATCCTCACCAAGCGCACGAACGACAACCCCGTCTTCTACGTGCAGTACGCCCACGCGCGGACCCACAACGTGGCACGCAATGCCGCAGCGGCCGGGGTCACCCGTGAGGCCTTCGCCCCGGAGCAGCTGGAGCACGAGACCGAGTCGGCGCTCCTGGGTGCCCTTCAGGAGTTCCCGCGGATCGTGGCCTTCGCCGCCGAGGTCCGTGAGCCGCACCGGGTCGCGCGCTACCTCGAGGAGCTCGCCGCCCTCTACCACCGGTGGTACGACAACTGCCGCGTCACCCCGCTGGGCGACGAAGAGGTGACCGACCTGCATCGGACGCGCCTCTGGCTCAACGATGCGACCGGTCAGGTACTGCGCAATGGTCTCGGCCTCCTCGGCGTCAGCGCGCCCGAACGCATGTGAGCGGAGGGCACCGACGTGACCGCGGACCGCGACGACACCAGCCCGCTCGCCGGCCCCGCCCCGCGCGTGCCTCCCGCCGCGTCCTCGCCGGCAACCCGACGAGCGCGCCGGCGGTGGCCCTGGGCCATCGGGGTCGTGATCGTACTGGTGCTCGCCGCGGGGGCGTGGCTGGCCGGTGAACAGATCGCCCGGGGTGTCGTCGAGCAGACGATCCGCGAGCAGGCCGTCACCCAGCTCTCCCTTCCTGCGGACCAGGACATCGACGTCGAGGTGATCGGCCCGGTGCTCCTGCCGTTGCTGGTGGGCAACCTCGGCGAGGTGCGGGTGAGTTCGGCGGACGTTCCGATCGGGGACTTCTCCGCCGACGTCACCGTACGCGCGCAGGACGTCCCCATCCGCGGCGACGGTGACTGGAGCGGGGCCTACGCCTCGGTCACGCTGGACGACGAGCAACTGCAGGCGCTGCTGGCGAACCTCGACGAGTTCCCGGCCGACAGTGTGCAGATCGATGCTCCCGACATCGCGGTGACCTTCGAGCTCAACGCGCTTCTCACGACCGTGCCCGTGGGCGTGGCGCTCACGCCGCGGGCGGAGGCGGGGGAACTCGTCCTCACCCCGACGTCGCTCCGGCTCGCGGGCGCGGAGATCTCTGCGGAGGCGATTCTGCGACAGTTCGGCGCTCTCGCCTCCACGGTGGTGCGGGATTGGGACGTGTGTATCGCCCAGTACCTTCCCGCGGCCCTGACCCTCACCGATGTCTCGGTGGCCCCTCGAGCGGTGACGGCCGAGTTCGAGATCGACAGCTCGATCCTCCGCGACGATGCGGCGCGTCAGAAGGGCGAGTGCTCCTGAGGCGCCCTCGGCTCTGCGCGTGCCGGAGCGCTCGTCCGGGAGACGAGCCGTCTCGTCGGAGCGGGGGAGGCGGGTGCTCTAGACTCTGAGTCACCGCCTGAAAGGGACTGTCCCGGCGTGAACATCCCGCCGGCAGCCGCCGTCTCCACCCGATTGGTGTCCACTCGTGTCCGCCCCCGATCACCGTCCGCTCGCGCCCGAATGGCTCGCCGTGCCTCGCGACGCCGATGAGCTCGTGCCCGCCGTCTGGCCGGCATCAGCCCGCCGCGACGCGTCGGGGGAGGTGTTCGTCGGTGGCGTCGGCGTCTCCGAGCTCCAGCGGCGCTTCGGCACTCCGCTGTACGTGCTCGACGAGCCCGAGGTGCGTGCCCGCGCGCGCGAGGTGCGCAGCGCCTTCGAGGCGGCGGCCGCCCGTCACGGATCGCGCGCTCGCGTGTACTACGCCGGCAAGGCTTTTCTCAGCACGGAGGTCGTCCGCTGGGTCACCGGCGAGGGATTGGCCGTGGACGTCGCCACCGGAGGCGAGCTCGCCATCGCGCTCGCTGCAGGAGCCGATCCCGCGCGGATCGGCATGCACGGCAACAACAAGTCCGTTCCGGAACTGCGCGATGCCGTGGCGGCGGGTGTGGGAACCGTCATCGTCGACAGCGCGATCGAGGTGGAGCGGCTCGCCGAGATCGCCGCGCACGCGAGTGTCGTGCAGAACGTGCTCGTGCGCGTCAACAGCGGTGTGCACGCCGAGACGCACGATTTCCTTGCCACGGCGCACGAGGACCAGAAGTTCGGGTTCGCCCTCGCGGACGCGCCGGCGATCGTCGCGCGCATCCGTGAGCTCACCTCGCTGCGCTTTCTCGGCCTGCATTGTCACATCGGTTCGCAGATCTTCGGCACCGCCGGTTTCGCCGAGTCCGCGGCTCGTGTCGTGGAACTCCACGCGCGACTGAGCCGCGAGGGAGAGATCCCCCTCCTGAACCTCGGTGGCGGATTCGGCATCGCCTACACCTCCGTCGACGACCCCACCCCGATCGGCGAGCTTGCCGACGGCGTCGTCGATGCGGTCGCGCGCGAATGCCGCACCCACGGCGTGGCCGTGCCCGACCTCGCCTTCGAACCCGGCCGCACGATCGTCGGCCGCGCCGGCGTCACGCTGTACGAAGTGGGCACGGTCAAGCCCGTCCAGGTCTCCGACGACCTCTCCCGGCTCTACGTCAGTGTCGACGGCGGCATGAGCGACAATGCGCGCCCCGCGCTCTACGGGGCTCAGTACTCGGCCCGGATCGCCTCGCGCGGCTCGGGGGCGGAGCCCGCTCTCGCGCGCGTGGTCGGACGTCATTGCGAGTCCGGCGACATCGTCGTGGATGCCGAGTACCTCCCCGCCGACATCGCGCCGGGAGACCTTCTCGCGGTGCCGGCGACGGGGGCGTACTGCTATTCCCTCGCCAGCAACTACAACGCCGTGCCTCGTCCGCCCGTCGTCGCCGTCGGTGACGGCCGCGCGCGGGTGATCGTGCGGGGGGAGACCATCTCCGATCTGCTCGCCCGGGACGTCGGAGCACCGCCGTCCCCGATCGAAGGAACCGAATGACTGACGACCGTCGCCTCCGGGTGGCGCTGCTGGGTGCGGGCTCTGTGGGCTCGCAGGTGGCCGCCCTCCTTCTGCAGCACGCCGACGAGCTGGCCGCTCGCGCCGGTGCCGAGCTGGAGCTCGTCGGCATCGCCGTGCGTGACCCGGACGCCCCGCGTGACACCGATCTCCCGCGCGCGCTGCTGACCACCGACGCCGAGCCGCTCATCCTCGGCAGCGACATCGTCATCGAGCTCATGGGCGGCATCGAGCCCGCCCGCGCGATGCTGCTGCAGGCGCTCACCGCGGGAGCCGATGTCGTCACCGGAAACAAGGCGTTGATCGCCACGCACGGTCCGGAACTCTTCGAAGCGGCCGACAGGGTCGGGGCCTCCGTGCACTACGAGGCAGCCGTGGCGGGCGCCATCCCGATCGTCCGGCCGCTGCGTGACTCACTCGCCGGCGACCGCGTGCAGAGGATCCTCGCGATCGTCAACGGCACCACCAACTACATCCTCGACCGGATGGACTCGGAGGGCGCCGACTACGCCGATGTGCTGGCCGACGCCCAGCGGCTCGGTTACGCCGAAGCCGACCCCACGGCCGACGTGGAGGCGTTCGACGCCGCGCAGAAGGCGGCGATCCTCGCCTCCCTCGCCTTCCACACCACCGTCCCCCTGGACGCCGTTCACCGGGAGGGGATCACCGCGATCGACGCGCAGATGATGACCGCGGCCCGGGATGCCGGCTACGTCATCAAGCTCCTCGCGGTGTGCGAGCGACTCGACGACGACGGGGCCGAGACGATCTCGGTGCGCGTGCACCCGGCTCTCGTGCACCGCGACCACCCGCTCGCGAGCGTCCGCGGGGCCAACAACGCCGTCTTCGTCCAGGCGGAGGCCGCGGGCGACCTCATGTTCTACGGGGCCGGTGCCGGGGGCATCCAGACGGCCTCCGCCGTTCTCGGCGACGTCGTCTCGGCGGCTCGGCGCCACATCGCCGGTGGCGTCGGGGTGGGGGAGTCCACGCGGGCGAATCTGCCCATCGCGCCGTTCGGCCACGCCGTCACCCGGTACCAGGTGACGCTCGAAGTGGACGACCGTCCCGGCGTGCTCGCCACGATTGCGGGGATCCTCGCCGATGGCGGCGTATCGATCGCGACGGCGCAGCAGACGATCATCGGGGGCAGCGACGGCGCCGACCTCGCGTCCTCTCGTGCGCTTCTGGTGATCGGAACCCACACGGCAAGGGAGCGCGATCTCGCCGCTACCGTCGAGCGACTCGGTGCGAGCGACGCCGTCGAACGTGTGCTCTCGGTGCTCCGCGTGGAAGGCGACGGACGTTGAGCGGGCGTCCGAGCATCTCCGTCATGGCGCGGCCGTCATGACCGCCCGCACCGTCGCGGTGCGGGTTCCCGCCACCAGCGCCAACCTCGGGCCGGGCTTCGACACACTGGGCCTCGCCCTCAGCGTCTACGACGAGCTCACCGTGTCCGCCCTGCCCGACCGGCGGCTCGAGATCGCCGTCTCGGGCGAGGGTGCCGACGATGTTCCCACCGACGACTCGCACCTCGTGGTGCGAGCGATCGCACACGCTTACGCGGCGGTCGGGAAGGAACTCCCGGGGCTCCGGCTCACCGCGCACAACGCCATCCCGCACGGGCGGGGCATGGGGTCCTCGGGCGCGGCGGTCGTTGCGGGTCTGCTCGCCGCGAAGGGTCTCCTTGCCGGTGAGGCCGAGTTCGGGCCGGATCTGCTCCTGCGCCTTGCGACGGAGATGGAAGGGCATCCCGACAACGTCGCTCCCGCCCTCTTCGGGGGGCTCACGATCGCCTGGACCGGCGATGCCGGCCCCCAGCACAAGAAGCTCCTCGTGCATCGCGGTGTCTCGCCGCTCGTGTTCGTGCCGGAGTTCACGATGTCGACCAGCGTGGCGCGCGGCCTCGCACCGCTCAACGTCCCGCGAGAGGACGCGGTGTTCAACGTCTCTCGATCGGCGCTGCTGATCGCCGCGCTCACGCAGAGCCCCGAACTCCTCATGGCCGCCACCGAGGACAAGCTCCACCAGTCGTACCGGGCGCAGGCGATGCCCGCGACCGACGCGCTCGTGCAGCGACTGCGGGCGGCTGGATTCGCTGCGGTCGTGTCGGGGGCGGGACCCAGCGTGCTGGTGCTCGCCGACGGTCCGGGACAGCGTCGGGAGGCGGTCGCGATCGCTGCAGAGGCAGACACTCCGTGGGAGCCGCTCCTGCTCGCCGTCGACGTCAAGGGTGGTACAGTGAGGGACTATACGGAGGGTTCCACGACACGTTCGTGAATCTGGCCTCCATCGCACATCTGCGAACCACCGCATAACCCCCGCTCCGGCGAACCGCGTCTTCTGACGCGTACCGCCAGCGGACGGATGGGCGCCTGCCTGTGGACAGGCCCGCAATGCGGTCAGTCATATCCATACGTATGAGGGAGAACTCGTGGAGTCCATCTCCGAGATCCAGAACGACGACGCTGCGCGCGAAGAAGCCGCGCAGGACGTCGCCACCGAGACCACCGACGCCCCGGCGACGCCCGCCGAGGAGCCAACTGACACGCCGTCCGTCCCGGCCGAGGACGCTGTCGCTCCCGCCGAGGAGGCTCCGGCCGAGGCCGTGGCTGCGGAAGAAGCCCCCGCTGCTCCTGCGGCAGAGGAGGCCGCTCCGGCGAAGGCTCCGCGTAAGCGGGCGCCGCGTCGCGCGAAGAGCACGGACCTCGTCGAGGCGGCCGAGGCCGCCGCGGCGGCGGAGGTCCCCGCCCCGGCAGCAGGTGACGCCGCGCCCGAAGAGACCGCGGAGGTCGCGACCGAGACGCCCGCCGAGGCACCGCCGGCGAAGGCGCCGCGTGGTCGCGGGCGCTCGAAGGCCGCGGCCGCTCCGGCCGAGGCCGCCACGGCCGAGACACCGGCTGCCGACACGACGGCCGAGCCGAGCGCGCCCGCCGCGGCAGACGCGGCACCGGCCGAGTCCGCGTCGGACGACACCTCCGCGACCGAGCCGACCGAGACGGCATCGGGCGAATCCGGCGCCGAGACGGCCGAGCAGTCCGACGGCGAGACGACCGGCCGCAGCCGGAGCCGTTCCCGCAGCCGTAACCGCAACCGCAACAAGGGTGGCGACGGCGCGCAGGGCGGCAACGGCGCCCAGAACGGCGGAGGGGCCCAGAACGGCAACGGCCAGAGCGGCGCCGCAGCGCAGGAGGCCGGGCACTCCGACGACGACGACACGTCGCAGGGCCAGGGCCGCGGGCGTCAGCGCAACAAGCGCCGCAGCGGTCAGGGCGGAGACGAGTTCGAGACCGAGATCAACGAGGACGACGTCCTCATCCCGATCGCCGGAATCCTCGACGTGCTCGACAACTACGCGTTCGTGCGCACCACGGGTTACCTTCCCGGTCCGAGCGACGTCTACGTCTCGCTCGGCCAGGTCAAGAAGTACAACCTCCGCAAGGGCGATGCCGTCGTCGGCGCCATCAAGCAGCCGCGCGAGGGCGAGCAGTCCAGCCGCCAGAAGTACAACGCACTGGTCAAGGTCGACGCGATCAACGGCCTCTCGGTCGACGATGCCGCCACTCGTGTCGAGTTCGGCAAGCTCACGCCTCTCTACCCGCAGGACCGCTTGCGTCTGGAGACGGCTCCCGAGAAGCTGACGCAGCGGATCATCGACCTCGTCGCCCCGATCGGAAAGGGTCAGCGCGGACTCATCGTCGCCCCGCCCAAGGCCGGGAAGACCATCGTGCTGCAGCAGATCGCGAACGCGATCGCGACCAACAACCCCGAGGTCCACCTCATGGTCGTCCTGGTCGACGAGCGGCCCGAAGAGGTCACCGACATGCAGCGGACGGTCAAGGGGGAAGTCATCGCCTCGACGTTCGACCGTCCCGCCGAGGACCACACGACGGTCGCCGAGCTCGCCATCGAACGCGCCAAGCGACTCGTGGAGCTCGGTCGCGACGTCGTCGTGCTGCTCGACTCGATCACTCGCCTGGGGCGCGCCTACAACGTCTCCGCCCCGACCTCGGGACGCGTGCTCACCGGTGGTGTCGACGCTTCTGCGCTGTACCCGCCCAAGCGCTTCTTCGGCGCCGCGCGCAACATCGAGAACGGCGGCTCGCTCACGATCCTCGCTACGGCACTCGTGGAGACCGGATCCAAGATGGACGAAGTCATCTTCGAGGAGTTCAAGGGCACCGGCAACAGCGAGCTGCGCCTGAACCGTCAGCTCGCCGACAAGCGGATCTTCCCCGCCGTCGACGTCAACGCCTCCTCGACGCGCCGCGAGGAGATGCTCCTGTCGGCCGACGAGGTCAAGATCACCTGGAAGCTCCGTCGTGCACTGGCCGGGCTCGACCCGCAGCAGGCGCTCGAAGTCGTGCTGGGCAAGCTCAAGGAGACCCAGTCGAACGTCGAGTTCCTCGTGCAGATGCAGAAGTCCATCCCGGCCCCCACGGGTCACGCGGGTGGTCACAGCCACGGGCACGAGAACAACATCCGCTGACCCGACGGGACACCACGTGTTCGAGTCCGTCCAAGGGCTGATCGACGAGCACCGCGCGGTGCAGGAGGAGCTCTCCGACCCCGCAGTGCACGCCGACGCCGCTCGCGCGAAGCGGGTCAACCGGCGCTACGCCGAGCTGAGCCGGATCGTCGCCGCTCACGAGGCCTGGATCGCCGCGTCGGACGACCTCGACGCGGCGCGCGAGCTCGCTCGCGAGGACGACGCCTTCGCCGCCGAGGTCCCCGCGTTGGAGGAGCAGGTGGCCGCGACGCAAGAGCGTCTGCGCCGACTGCTGATCCCGCGTGACCCCGACGATGCCCGCGACGTGATCATGGAGATCAAGCAGGGGGAAGGCGGTGCCGAGTCGGCGCTGTTCGCCGCCGATCTCCTCCGCATGTACATGCAGTACGCCGCGTCCAAAGGCTGGAAGACCGAGCTGTTGGAACGCAACGAGAGCGATTTGGGCGGTTACAAGGACGTCCAGATCGCGATCAAGGGCGCCAGTTCCGATCCCGCGCACGGCGTCTGGGCGCACCTCAAGTACGAAGGTGGCGTGCACCGTGTGCAGCGGGTTCCCGCCACCGAGTCGCAGGGGCGCATCCACACCTCGACGACCGGCGTGCTGGTCTTCCCCGAAGTCGACGAGCCCGAAGAGATCCACATCGACCCGAACGATCTGAAGATCGACGTCTTCCGCTCGTCCGGACCGGGCGGGCAATCGGTCAACACGACCGACTCCGCGGTGCGGATCACCCACGTCCCCACGGGGATCGTGGTCTCGATGCAGAACGAGAAGAGCCAGCTGCAGAACCGTGAGGCCGGGATGCGCGTCCTGCGGGCCCGGCTGCTCGCCAGGCAGCAGGAGGAGCGGGACGCAGCGGCATCCGATGCGCGTCGCTCGCAGATCCGCGGGATGGATCGCTCGGAGCGTATCCGCACCTACAACTTCCCCGAGAACCGCATCGCCGACCACCGCACCGGCTACAAGGCGTACAACCTCGACCAGGTGATGGACGGCGCCCTCGACCCGCTCATCGAATCGGCCATCGCCGCCGACGAGGAAGCCCGCCTGGCCGCGCTGAACTCCTGACCTCCGCCGGGGGAGTGGCACACGCTACGCTCCGGGTATGGTCATGTTCTTCGTCCGCGCCCTGATCTTCCTGGCCTCCGCCGCGCTGGGCCTCATCGTCGCCGACATCGTGCTGGAAGGGTTCCAGATCTCCTGGCGCCAGCCGATCGGTTTCATTCTGGCGATCGTGATCTTCGCCGTGCTGCAGAGCGTCCTCGCGCCGTGGCTGGCGCGGGTGGCGCAGCGGAACGCCCCCGCGCTCCTGGGCGGCATCGGGATCGTGTCGACGTTCGTGGCCCTGGTCGTGGTGGTGATCATCCCGGGTGCGGGCCTGCGGATCGGGGCACCCTGGTGGACGTGGCTGGCCGCCCCCGTGATCGTGTGGCTCGTCACCGCGCTCGCCACGTGGCTGCTGCCGGCCTTGTTCATCCGGAAGAAGGCATCCGAACGCCGCGCCTGACGGCGTGCACGCCCAGCGATCCGCGGGGTCAGATGAAGTACTCGGGCGTCGTCAGCACGGCGCGCGTGCTCTCTCCGGCGTTGCGCTTACGGGCGGTGGCCGGCACGCCGACCAGCACTGAATCGGGAGGAGCGTCGCGCGTGACGACCGCATTGGCGCCGACGACGGAGCGGGCTCCGATCGTGATGGGCCCGAGGATCTTCGCGCCCGCGCCGACGGCGACCCCGTCGCCGAGGGTCGGGTGGCGCTTGCCGGCGTCGCGCGTGCGGCCTCCGAGGGTGACGCCGTGGTAGAGCATGACGTCGTCGCCGATCTCGGCGGTCTCCCCGATCACGACGCCCATGCCGTGATCGATGAAGAACCGGCGACCGATGGTCGCACCAGGGTGGATCTCGATCCCGGTGAGCCACCGGGTGAGCTGCGATCCGGCTCGGGCGACGAAGCGCAGCCGTCGCCGCCAGAGGGCATGCCAGAGGCGATGCGCCCAGATGGCATGCAGGCCGGGGTACAGGAGCGCGATCTCCCCTCCTCCCCGGGCAGCCGGGTCGCGGAGCTTCGCCGCGGCGAGGTCTTCTCGCACGCGCGAGATCACCGCCGGTCGCTTCATGGCGTCTCCTCTCGGAGGTCGGCGTACAGCGCCGTCGAGAGGTAGCGCTCCCCGGCGTCGGGGATGACGACGACGATCCTCGATCCTGCGGCCTCCGGTCGGGCGGCGATCTGCAGTCCCGCCCAGACGGCGGCTCCCGCGGACATGCCGGCAAGGATCCCTTCGCGACGTGCCAGGTCGCGCGCGATGCGCAGGGCGTCGTCGAACTCGACGTCGATGATCTCGTCGATCACCGAACGATCCAGCACCTCGGGGACGAAGTTCGGTCCGATGCCCTGGATCCGGTGTCCGCCCGCCCGCCCCTGCGAGAGCACGGGGGAGTCCTTCGGCTCGACGAGCACGATCTTGGCGTCCGGCGCGCGCTCCTTGAGCACCTGGCCGACACCGGTGACGGTGCCCCCCGTGCCCGATCCGGCCACGAACCAGTCGATGCGACCGTCGGTGTCTCGCCAGATCTCCTCCGCCGTGGTGGCGCGGTGGATCGCCGGGTTCGCGGCGCGTTCGAACTGTCGGGCCAGCACCGCCCCCGGGGTCTCGGCGGCGATGCGCCGCGCCGTCTCGACGGCCTCGGTCATGCCCTTGTGCGGGTCGGTGAGGACCAGTTCCGCGCCATAGGCGGCGAGGAGGGTCCGGCGCTCCTTGGACATCGACGCCGGCATCGTGAGGATCACCCGGTATCCGCGAGCCGCACCGATCAGCGCGAGCGCGATCCCCGTGTTCCCCGACGTCGACTCGACGATGGTGCCACCCGGGGCGAGCTCGCCGCTGGCCTCCGCCGCCTCGACGAGGGCGTAGCCGAGGCGGTCTTTGACGCTCGCGCCGGGGTTGTAGAACTCGAGCTTGACGAGGAGCTCGGCATCGTGCCCGGCGGTCAGGTGGTTGAGGCGCACCAATGGCGTCCCGCCGAACGCCGTCGTGATGTCGGGGTAGATACCGGGCACGGGTTCCTCTCGGCAGACGGTCGGCCACGGGCGCGCTCGACGCGACGCCCGTGGCCGATGATACGTGGCGGTCTCAGTCCTCGCGCAGGTGCTCGAACAGCGCCGTCGACAGATAGCGCTCGCCGAAGGACGGGATGACGACGACGACGTTCTTGCCTTCGGCCTCGGGGCGGGCCGCGACCTGCAGCGCCGCCCACACGGCCGCACCGGAGGAGATCCCCACGAGGATGCCTTCGCGCGTGGCGACCTCGCGCGCCGTCGTGATCGCGTCGTCGAAGGCGACGTCGACGACCTCGTCGATGACGCCCTGATCGAGGATCGGCGGGATGAAGTTGGGGCCGATGCCCTGGATCTTGTGAGGCCCGGGGGTGCCCTTGGTCAGCAGCGGCGAGTCGGCCGGCTCGACCGCGACCACCTGCGCTCCGGGGACGCGCTCCTTGAGGACCTGTCCGACGCCCGAGATCGTTCCGCCCGTGCCGATGCCGGCGACGAAGTAGCCGATCTCGCCGTCGGTGTCGCGGATGATCTCCTCCGCCGTGGTGGTGCGGTGGATCTGGACGTTCGCCTGATTCGCGAACTGCTGGGCAAGGATGGCGCCCGGGGTCTCGGCGGCGATCTTCTCGGCCTCCGCGACCGCTCCCTTCATACCGAGGGCCGGGTCGGTGAGGACGAGCTGTGCGCCATAGGCCTTCAGCAGCAGTCGGCGCTCGACCGACATCGAGGACGGCATCGTCAGGATGACCTTGTAGCCCCGCGCGGCGCCCACCATCGCGAGTGCGATGCCGGTGTTGCCGCTCGTGCCCTCGACGATCGTCCCGCCAGGGGTGAGCTCGCCCGACGCCTCCGCCGCATCGACGATCGCGATCCCGAGGCGGTCCTTGACCGAGGAGGCCGGGTTGTAGAACTCCAGCTTGGCGAGCACGGTGCCGGGAAGACCCTCGGTCACGCGGTTGAGCCGGACGAGCGGGGTGTTGCCGAACGCGCTCGTGATGTCGGGGTGAATGCCGGACATGATGTGCCTTTCGTGCGGGGACGAACCCCTCGTGAGTGGTCGAGAGTCACGAACCAGACTACGGTGGTGCAGTATTCCCGACCCCTATGTGACGATTCGTCACGCCCGGCTGGACCCGATCATGACGACCCCGCAGAATGCGTGCGTGCCCGTGCGACTCGACGCTCACCTGCACACGGCGACCGAGCGTCTCGCCCGCGCCGGCGTGCCGAGTCCCGACGTCGACGCGGAGCTGCTGGCCGCGCACGTGCTGAATCTGTCGCGGGGTGAGCTCGCGGCGGCGGCTCTCCGAGGCCACGCGATGTCGGCAGCCGATCTCGCGCACTTCGACGAGCTCGTCGCCCGCCGCGCCGCGCGGGAACCGCTTCAGCACCTCACCGGTCTGGCGCCCTTCCGCCACCTCGAGCTCCGTGTGGGGCCGGGGGTGTTCGTGCCGCGACCGGAGACCGAGATGGTGGCGCAACTCGCGATCGATGCGCTCCGGGCCGCAGCGGCAAGCGAGCCGGTCGCCGTCGACCTCGGGACCGGATCGGGCGCCATCGCGCTGTCTCTGGCCACCGAGGTGCCGCATGCACGGGTGTTCGCCGCGGAGAACTCCGTGGACGCGTTCGTCTGGGCGAAGGAGAACCTGGCCGTCGTGGGCGTGACCAATGCCACCGTCGCCTTCGTGGATCTCGCAGACGCGTTCGGTGAGCTCGACGGCACCGTCTCGGTGCTCGTCTCCAACCCGCCGTACGTGCCCGACGACGCGATCCCGCGCGACCCCGAGGTGCGTCTGTGGGACCCGCCCGCGGCTCTGTACGGGGGACCCGACGGCCTCGACGTGGTGCGCGTGCTCTCGCACGTCGGTCAGCGCCTCCTCCATCCGGGCGGAACGCTCGTGATCGAGCACGGGGAATGGCAGGGTGCGGCGATCAGGGATCTGCTGACGGCGGACGGCTGGCGAGCCGCCGCGACGCATCCCGACCTCACCCAGCGAGATCGCGCCACCACCGCGCTGCGGGCCTGAGCGCTCCGGGGGCTCCCGGCAGACGACCGTAGAATGGAGCGGATATGTCCTCCGTCTTCGATTGCCGCGACGCTGCGCAACTCCTGCCCGCAATGCGCCAGGCGCGCCAGGCGATCGCGCGCGGCGAGCTCGTCGTGCTGCCCACCGACACCGTCTACGGCGTGGGCGCCGACGCGTTCAGTCCCGAGGCGGTGGCGCGGCTCTTGGCGGCGAAGGGCCGCGGGCGGCAGTCGCCCCCGCCCGTCCTCGTCCCCGGGGTCGCGACGCTGCGTGCTCTGGCCGCCGAGGTGCCGCACGCGGTCGAGCTCCTCGTGGAGCACTTCTGGCCCGGCGGTCTCACCATCGTCCTGCCGGCGCAGCCATCGCTATCGTGGGATCTGGGCGACACCGACGGCACCGTCGCCGTGAGGATGCCGGCCGAGCGCATCGCGCTGGAGCTCCTGGAGGAGACGGGCCCCCTCGCTGTGTCGAGCGCCAACCTCACGGGGAAGGCCGCTGCGACGACGATCGACGACGCCCGAGACATGCTGGGGGAGAGCGTCTCGGTCTACCTCGACGGCGGTGCGTCGGCCACCGGCGTCGCCTCCACCATCGTCGATGCCACCGCTCTCGTGGGAGGCGACGGCCGCGTGCGGATCCTCCGCGAGGGGGCCGTGTCGGCGGCGTCGCTGCGTACGGTCCTGGGTGACGCCCTCGACGCGGAGGAGGACGCGGCAGATCCCTCCGACGAATCCGCCGACCCGTCCGACGAGATCGCGGCGCACCATCCCGCCGATCCGACTGCGACCGACGCCGACGGTCCGGCGTGAAGCACTACCTGTTCACCCTCATTCTCACGGGGGCGGTGACCTTCGTTCTGACCTGGGTCGTCTGGCGGGTGAGCATGAGGTACAAGCTCTACCCGGGCATTCGCGAGCGCGACGTGCACAAGAACCCGACGCCGCGGCTCGGTGGCGTGGCGATGTTCCTGGGCGTGCTGACCGCGTTCGCGCTGTCGAGCGTCGTGCCCTACTTCCAGATCATCTGGATCAAGCCGACCCAGATCGCGGCCATCCTCACTGCGACCCTTCTCATCGTCGTCGTCGGGGTCGCCGACGATCTCTGGGACCTCGACTGGTTCCTCAAACTCGGGGCGCAGTTCCTCGTCGCCGGGATCGTGGTGGGGCCGGGCGGCGTGCAGATCTACTACCTGCCGTTCGAGGGGATGACCTACGTCTCCGGCTGGGTGAGCGTGACCGTGTCGGTGTTGCTCATCGTCGTGGTCATGAACGCGGTGAACTTCATCGACGGACTCGACGGGCTGGTCGCCGGCGTCGCCCTGATCGCCAACGGGGTTTTCTTCGCGTACACCTACATGCTCACGCGCGATCTGGAGTACACGACCTACTCGAATCTCGCCGCATTCATCGCGATCGTCCTGGTGGGCGTGTGCGTCGGGTTCCTGCCCTTCAACTGGAACCCGGCTCGTCTGTTCATGGGTGACGGGGGAGCGCTCATGGTCGGCTTGTTGATGGCCGTCTCCGCGCTCCTTGTGACCGGGTCGCTCCCGCCGCAGACGCTCGTCGACAACGATCAGTTCGGCCGTTCGCAGCTCCTGGGTGCATTCATCCCCGTGATCCTTCCCGCGGCCGTCGTCATGCTCCCCCTGCTCGATTTCGGAATGGCGGTCATCCGCCGCATGTCGAAGGGCAAGTCGCCGTTCTCGCCCGACCGCAAACACCTGCACCACCGCATGCTCGACATGGGCCACTCCGACCGCGACGCGGTCCTCATCTTCTACGCATGGACTGCCGTGGTGAGTCTCTCGGTGCTTCTCATGTACATCGGCACCACCGCGCGCTGGCCCGGGCTGTACTGGCCCGGAGTGGGATTCTTCCTCATCGGGGCGGCTGCGTGCCTCGTGGTCACCCTCCTGCCCTCGCGCGGGCTGCCTCGCCGTTCCGCCCGTGCCCGCACACCTGCCCCCGAACGGAAGAGCACCCCATGACCGAACGCCCCACCGTCTCGAGCACCCCGGTGCTGCGCACCACGCTGCTCTGGTCGACCCTCGCCACGGCCGCGCTCGCCGTGCTCGGAGCCGTCCTCGGGTTCGCAGTCGGGGGCGTGGACGGGCTGTGGAGCGCGCTGGTCGCGATCCTCCTCGCGGCGCTCTTCCTCGGGTTCACGGCGGGGAGCATCCTGATCGCCAACCGGTGGTACGGCGACGCGCTCTACGTCCCGATCTTCTTCGGCCTCGTGATGGGGGCGTGGGTCCTGAAGTTCATCGTCTTCATCGTGACGCTGCTGGTGCTGCGCGACCAGCCGTGGCTGAATGGGACGGTCTTCTTCGTCGCCCTCGTGGCGAGCGTCGTCGTCTCGCTTCTCATCGACGTCGTCGTCATGCTCCGGATGCGTATCCCGCACGTGAGCGACGTCACCCTCCCCACCGCCGCCGACATCCACGACGGCGTGGAAGATCGCCCGGATTCGGACGAGACCACGCCGCGAGGCTGATAGGCTGTCTTCCGAGCCCGCCAGGATCTTCTGAAACGTGTGCGGAGTCACGCTCACATCGACCATCGTCGCCCCGGCCCTGGCCGGTGCCCCGAAGCTGGAGCCAGCGCTGTTTACCCAGACTGCGACCCTGATCGCCACCTCCGCCGGCCTGAACGCCGCGAACTCGGAAGGCCCTGAGTTCCACGGCCCGTCGATCGGTGAGTTCTTCCCCGAGGTGCTCTTCAACGCGTTCGGGGTCATCCCGGTCACGCGGATCCACCTCATCCAGTTCGTCGCGGCTCTCGCGATCGTCCTGATCTTCTGGCTCGGCACGCGCCGCATGCGCGTCGTGCCCGGGCGCTTCCAGAGCCTCGTCGAGATGGGGCTCGACTTCGTGCGCGTCAACATCGCGGAGGATCTGCTCGGCAAGAAGGACGGCCAGCGCTTCCTTCCCATCCTCACCACGATCTTCTTCATGGTGCTGTTCATGAACCTCACGGGCGTCATCCCGTTCATGAACATCGCCGGCACGAGCATCGTCGCCGTCCCGCTCCTGCTCGCCGTCATCAGCTACGTCACGTTCATCTACGCCGGCATCCGCAAGAGCCCCAAGAACTTCTTCAAGAACGCGCTGTTCCCCTCGGGCGTGCCGTGGCCGATCTACTTCATCGTCACGCCGATCGAGCTCATCTCCACCTTCGTCATCCGTCCCGTCACCCTGACGTTGCGACTCCTGATGAACATGATGGTCGGGCACCTCCTGCTCGTGCTCTTCTTCGCGGCGACGCAGTTCTTCCTCGTCGAGCTCGGCGGATGGTGGTCGGCGCTGGCCGCCGGATCCCTCGCCTTCGGCTTCGTCTTCACCTTGTTCGAGCTCCTGGTGGCCGTCCTCCAGGCGTACGTCTTCGCCCTCCTCACCGCGGTCTACATCCAGCTCGCGGTGGCGGAAGAGCACTAAAGCGGGTCGGCCCCCAACCCTGACCGATTCAGGGCCGCCCTCAACCGAAAGGAAAACACCCCGTGGACGCAACTACGGTTCTCGCCGAGCTCAGCGGCAACGTCGCGACGATGGGCTACGGCCTCGCCGCCATCGGTCCCGCCATCGGCGTGGGCATCGTCGTCGGCAAGACGATCGAAGGCGTCGCTCGCCAGCCCGAGCTGGCCGGCCGCTTGCAGGTGCTGATGTGGATCGGTATCGCCTTCACCGAGGCGCTCGCCTTCATCGGTATCGCGACCTACTTCATCTTCCAGTAAATCGCCTCACCAGCCTTAAGGAGACAGGATGCTGAACGCTCTTGTCACGTACGCCGCGGAAGAGGGGGCGGCGCACAACCCCCTGATCCCCGCGTGGTACGACATCATCTGGTCGGCGGTCTGCTTCGTCGTCATCCTCTTCGTGTTCTGGCGAGTCGCCCTGCCCAAGATGCAGACGCTCCTCGACGCGCGCTCCGCCGCCATCGAAGGCAACATCGCGAAGGCGGACGAGGCGCAGCGTCGTGCCGAGGCCGCGCTCGAGGAGTACACGGCCCAGCTGGCCGAGGCGCGCAAGGAAGCCGGCGAGATCCGCGACGCCGCCCGTGAGGACGGCAAGAAGATCGTCGCCGAGGCCAAGGACACCGCTTCCGCCGAGGCGGCACGCCTCACGGCTGCGGCCCACACGCAGATCGAGGCGGAGCGCCAGACGGCCCTCGTCTCGCTGCGTAGCGAGGTCGGCACGCTTGCCCTCGACTTGGCCAGCGGTGTCATCGGGGAGACCCTCTCCGACGACCAGAAGGCCAAGAGCGTCGTGGACCGCTTCCTCGCCGACCTCGAAGCGGGAGCGTCGAAGTAATGGGAAGCGCGACCACTCAGGCGCTGACGGCTACCGAGGCGGCGCTGAAGGCGACCCGGATCACCGATCTGACGGTCACCCGTGAGCTCTTCCTCGCGGCCCGCACGATCGCTGAGTCCTCGCAGCTCAGCAGTGCGCTGTCGGCCTGGGGTGTCGCGGGCGAGGCCCGAGCCGACGTCGCCGGGCGTGTGTTCGCGGCCTTCCAGCCGGAGACCGTCGCGCTGCTCACCGCCGCAGCGGGCCAGCGGTGGTCGTCGCTCGAAGACCTGATCGCGGGAATCGAGGCGCTCGCGATCCGTGCCGCCTCGATCGCAGCACCGTCGGTCGACATCGAAGGGGAACTGTTCGAGGTTTCCCGCACCGTGGCCGCCAACCCGGAACTCGAGCTCGCGCTCGGGAGCCGGCTCGGCGATGCCTCGGCGAAGGGCTCGCTCATCGAGACTCTGCTCACCGGGCGCGCGAGCGAAGCCACCACGCTCATCGTCTCGTCGCTCGTGCAGCAGCCCCGCGAGCGTCGCGTGCGCGCGCTCCTCACGCGGGCTCTGCGACTGGTCGCCGACGAGCGTGGCCGCACCGTGGCCACCGTCTACGCGGCCACGGCGCCCGATGCGGCACAGCTCGATCGCCTCCGCGGCATCCTCGCGCAGCGGTACGGGTCGGACGTTGCTCTCAACCTCGTCGTGGACCCCGCCGTCATCGGCGGGCTGCGCGTGGAGATCGGCGACGACGTGATCGATGCGACCGTGTCGTCCCGACTGAACGACCTGCGTCAGCGCCTGGCTGGCTAGAACTTCCCCGCTCCCACCGGGAGCGGGACCGCAGGGAAGCCTGCACCGATTTTCACAACAAAGGAAGACCATGGCAGAACTGTCCATCAGCCCCGACGTCATCCGTGACGCGCTGAAAGACTTCGTCGCCGCGTACGAGCCGGACGCGGCCTCCGCGACGGAGGTCGGCACGGTGATCGACGCCGCCGACGGCATCGCTCACGTCGAGGGTCTCCCCGGCGTGATGGCGAACGAGCTCGTGCGCTTCGAGAACGGCGTCGAGGGTCTCGCGCTCAACCTCGACGAGAACGAGATCGGTGTCGTCGTCCTCGGTGAGTTCTCCGGCATCGAGGCCGGCCAGAAGGTCACCCGCACCGGCGAGGTGCTCTCGGTCGCCGTCGGTGACGGCTACCTCGGCCGCGTCGTCGACCCGCTCGGCAACGCGATCGACGGCCTCGGCGAGATCGCCACGACCGGCCGCCGCGCCCTCGAGCTCCAGGCGCCCGGCGTCATGGCCCGCAAGAGCGTGCACGAGCCCATGCAGACGGGCATCAAGGCGATCGACGCCATGATCCCCGTGGGCCGTGGTCAGCGTCAGCTCATCATCGGCGACCGTCAGACGGGCAAGACGGCGATCGCGATCGACACGATCATCAACCAGAAGGCCAACTGGGAGTCGGGCGACCCGACCAAGCAGGTGCGTTGCATCTATGTGGCCATCGGGCAGAAGGGCTCCACGATCGCCTCCGTCAAGGGCGCGCTCGAGGACGCCGGGGCGATGGAGTACACGACGATCGTCGCTGCCCCCGCCTCCGACCCCGCCGGCTTCAAGTACCTTGCGCCGTACACCGGTTCGGCCATCGGCCAGCACTGGATGTACGACGGCAAGCACGTCCTCATCATCTTCGATGACCTGTCTAAGCAGGCCGAGGCCTACCGCGCCGTCTCGCTCCTCCTCCGCCGCCCGCCGGGCCGTGAGGCTTACCCCGGCGATGTCTTCTACCTGCACTCGCGTCTGCTGGAGCGGTGCGCGAAGCTGTCGGACGAGCTCGGTGCGGGCTCGATGACCGGTCTTCCGATCATCGAGACCAAGGCCAACGACGTCTCGGCGTACATCCCGACCAACGTGATCTCCATCACCGACGGCCAGATCTTCCTGCAGTCCGACCTCTTCAACGCCAACCAGCGTCCCGCCGTCGACGTGGGTATCTCGGTTTCGCGCGTCGGTGGCGATGCGCAGGTGAAGTCGATCAAGAAGGTCTCGGGAACGTTGAAGCTCGAGCTCGCGCAGTACCGCTCGCTGGAGGCCTTCGCGATGTTCGCGTCGGACCTCGATGCCGCGTCGCGTCGTCAGCTCGACCGTGGTGCGCGCCTCACCGAGCTCCTCAAGCAGCCCCAGTACGACCCGTACCCGGTGGAGGAGCAGGTCGTCTCGATCTGGGCGGGCACCAACGGCAAGCTCGACTCGATCGCGGTCGAGGACGTCCTCCGCTTCGAGCGGGATCTCCTGGACTACCTCAAGCGCAACACGTCGATCCTCGACACACTGCGTGAGACGAACGTTCTCGACGACGACACCCTCGCCGAGCTCGAGAAGGTCACGGACGCGTTCGTGCTCGAGTTCCAGGGCGGCAAGGGCCAGGCGATCAACAAGCCCGGTCACGAAGAGGTCGCCGCTGCCAGCGCCGACGACGTGAACCAGGAGAAGATCGTCAAGGGCCGCCGGGGCTGACCCCGGCGACGACGGGACAGAGAATCCATGGGCGCACAACTCCGGGTCTACAAGCAGAAGATCTCTTCTGCGCAGACCACCAAGAAGATCACGAAGGCGATGGAACTCATCGCGGCTTCGCGCATCCAGAAAGCGATGGCGCGCGTGCGCGCGTCGTCGCCTTTCGCCCGCGCGGTGACGCGATCGGTCTCGGCCGTTGCCACCCACTCCAACGTGCAGCATCCGCTGACCACCGAGCGGGAGAACATCCGCCGCTCGGCGGTGGTCATCTTCGCCTCCGACCGGGGACTCGCGGGTGCGTTCAACTCGCAGATCCTCCGCGAAGGGCTCCAGCTCGGCGAGCTGCTGCGCAGCGAAGGCCGTGAGCCGGTGTACTTCCTCGTCGGGCGCAAGGCCGTCGGGTACTTCCAGTTCCGGCAGATGCCGTGGGCGGGGGAGTGGACCGGTGACACCGACACGCCTCACTTCAACACGGCCGAACAGATCGCGGGAGCCCTCCTCGACGCCTACGATCGGGGCGGCGATGCCGACGGTGTCGACGAGATCCACCTCGTCTACAACCGCTTCGTCAGCATGATGACGCAGTCGCCGGAGACGGTCCGCCTGCTCCCGCTGGAGGTCGTCGAGGCCGAGGAAGGCGAGGCCACCGCCGCGTCGCAGGTGTACCCGCTGTACGAGTTCGAGCCGAGCCCCGAGGTCGTCCTCGACGCACTGCTTCCCGTCTACGTGCAGAGCCGCGTGTTCAACGCCCTTCTGCAGTCGTCGGCGGCCAAGCACGCGGCCACCCAGAAGGCGATGAAATCGGCCAGCGACAACGCCGACAAGCTCATCACCGACTACACCCGTCTGCGCAACAACGCGCGCCAGGCCGAGATCACCCAGCAGATCGCAGAGATCGTCGGCGGCGCCGACGCCCTCTCATCGGGCAAGTAAGCCTCGACGCCAACCGACACACTGAAAGAGACAGAGAATGACCACCACCGCCACCGCCCAAGCGACCACGGTCGTCGGTCGCGTCGCGCGCGTCACCGGCCCCGTCGTCGACATCGAGTTCCCGCACGACTCGATCCCCGACATCTACAACGCTCTGAAGACGACGATCACGATCGGCGACGAGTCGACGGAGATCACCCTCGAGGTCGCCCAGCACCTCGGCGACGACCTCGTCCGCGCCATCTCCCTCAAGCCGACCGACGGCATGGTCCGCGGCCAGGAAGTGCGTGACACCGGCGGTCCCATCACGGTTCCCGTCGGCGACGTCACCAAGGGCAAGGTCTTCAACGTCACCGGCGACGTGCTCAACGCGGCTCCCGGCGAGACCGTCGAGGTCACCGAGCGCTGGGGCATCCACCGCCAGGCGCCCAACTTCGACCAGCTCGAGTCCAAGACCCAGATGTTCGAGACCGGCATCAAGGTCATCGACCTCCTGACGCCCTACGTGCAGGGTGGAAAGATCGGTCTGTTCGGTGGTGCCGGCGTCGGCAAGACCGTCCTCATCCAGGAGATGATCCAGCGCGTCGCGCAGGACCACGGTGGCGTCTCCGTGTTCGCCGGTGTCGGTGAGCGCACCCGTGAGGGCAACGACCTCATCCACGAGATGGAAGAGGCGGGCGTCTTCGACAAGACCGCCCTCGTCTTCGGCCAGATGGACGAGCCGCCGGGGACGCGTCTGCGCGTCGCGCTGTCGGCCCTCACGATGGCGGAGTACTTCCGCGACGTGCAGAAGCAAGACGTGCTGCTGTTCATCGACAACATCTTCCGCTTCACGCAGGCGGGCTCCGAGGTGTCGACGCTGCTCGGCCGCATGCCCTCCGCGGTGGGATACCAGCCGAACCTGGCCGACGAGATGGGTGTGCTCCAGGAGCGCATCACCTCGACCCGCGGTCACTCGATCACCTCGCTGCAGGCGATCTACGTCCCCGCCGACGACTACACCGACCCCGCTCCGGCTACGACGTTCGCGCACCTCGATGCGACGACCGAGCTCTCGCGTGAGATCGCGTCGAAGGGCCTGTACCCCGCCGTCGACCCGCTCGCCTCGACGAGCCGCATCCTCGACCCGCGCTACATCGGAGCGGACCACTACCGCGTGGCCACCGCCGTGAAGCAGATCCTCCAGAAGAACAAGGAACTGCAGGAGATCATCGCCATCCTCGGTGTCGACGAGCTCTCCGAAGAGGACAAGGTCGTGGTGGCTCGCGCCCGCCGCATCCAGCAGTTCCTCTCGCAGAACACCTACATGGCCAAGAAGTTCACCGGTGTCGAGGGCTCGACGGTTCCGATCAAGGAGACCATCGAGTCGTTCGACGCGATCGTCAAGGGTGACTTCGACCACGTCGCCGAGCAGGCCTTCTTCAACGTCGGCGGCATCTCCGACGTCGAGGAGAAGTGGGCGAAGATCCAGAAGGAGAACAGCTGAGATGGCGCTGACCGTCACCCTCGTCTCCGCCGAGGAGGAGGTCTGGCACGGTGAGGCGAACCTCGTCGTCGCCAAGACCGTCGAGGGCGAGATCGGCTTCATGACCGGTCACGAGCCCGTCCTCGCGATCCTCGCCGAAGGACAGGTGCGCATCACGCAGTCCGACGGCACGAAGGTCGTCGCGAGTGCACAGGATGGCTTCGTGTCGATGGAGGGCGACGATCTGACGATCTTCGCCGGCCACGCCTCGCTGGAGTCCTGACCCACACACCCATCCGCGACCACCCCGCGCCGTCGCCTCTGCAGAGGACGTCGGCGGCGGGGTGGTCTCGTCTGTCCCGAGGAGCCGTGAGAATGCTCGTTCTCTTGCCGCCGAGTGAGACGAAGCGACCCGGGGGGAGCGGCGCACCGCTCGCTCCGGATGGACTCGCCCTGCCGGAGCTCGGCCCGGTGCGAGAGAGGGCGGTCGCTGCTCTGGTGGCGCTCAGCGGCTATGAGAGCCACGCCGCCCGGGTGTTGAAGCTCTCGCCGCGCCAGCTCGCCGAGGTCGCCGCCAACGCGGAGCTGGAAGTGGCGCCGACGATGCCGGCGGTCGATCGCTACACCGGTGTGCTGTACGACGCGCTCGATGCTCCGTCGCTGACGGCGCCGGCCCGCCGCTGGCTGGGTGGCCATGTCATGATCCACTCGGCTCCGTGGGGGCCGATCGGAGCGCTCGACCCGATCCCGTACTACCGGATGGGTGCGGGAGTGACGCTTCCCGGCCTCCCTCCGGCCCGCCGGGTGTGGGCGGAGGCGGTCACGGCGGCGCTACGGGCCCGCGCGCCGCGGTTCACGCTCGACCTGCGGTCGGAAGCCTATGCCGCGCTCGGCCCTCTGCCCGCGGAGTGCCCGT
Source organism: Microbacterium sp. TNHR37B (assembly GCF_001620065.1). GTDB lineage: Bacteria > Actinomycetota > Actinomycetes > Actinomycetales > Microbacteriaceae > Microbacterium. Next base: position 36,319 of record NZ_LQGV01000003.1, on the reverse strand, counting down.
CGGCGTTCGTCCGAGTGGTGTCCGCGGGAGCCGATGGCGCCGTTCGCGCCCTCAATCACTTCAACAAGCATGCGAAAGGGGCTCTCGTGCGACAGCTCGCCACGGCGCGACCGCGAGTGGGATCACGTGACGCGCTCCTGCGGTGGGCGGAGGCGTCAGGACTCGAGATGAGGCCAGGGGCGCCGGGCGAAGTGGAACTGCGGGTCTGACGCTGCCGTGGGACGCTCGGCGCATGGACGACGAAGGCCCCGCCGAAGCGGGGCCTTCGCCACGTGTGTCCGTCTGAGGGGACCGAACCGAACTACTTGATGAACCGGAAGTTGATCGGGTACTGGTAGCTGCCGCCGTTGTTGACGCGCATGCCGCCCTGGATCGAGAACACGACGTTCAGTACCCAGACCGCGAGCGGCACGAGCCAGAGGAACAGGCCGAGCACCCACAGAAGGCTGCCGAGGATCGAGGTGACGATGAGGGCCGCCACGTAGAAGATCGTGAAGGTGATCTGCCAGTTCAGTGCTTCCTTCGCCTCGACGTTGGTGCGGGGACCACGGTCCTTGAAGAGCAGCCAGATGATGAGCGAGGGAAGGAATCCGACCACGCCGCCGATGTGCGCCCACATCGCCCACGTGCGGTCCTGCTCCGGCGTCAGCGGTCCCGCCGGGGCCGCCGCCGCGTACGGCGCCGAGGGCGGCGTGGCCGCCGGCGGCGGAGTGGTGGCTCCCGGAGGGGGAGGCGTCGACGCGGCGGGAGGCGGGGTGGGAGCCGAGGGTGGGGGAGTGACCTGGCCGGGCTGCGGTTCCTGAGGATCCGTCATGGGAGTGCCTTTCGTGGGGGAGCGAGTCTCGGGGTGGCGCGTTCGGCGGCACCGACCGTCCGTCCGCCACCGTAGTGCTCGCGGGCATCCCTCGGCAATATGCGTCTCGTGTCGGGACCGCGCTGCCTTCGCGTCGTCGACACGTTCGCCATCACGCGGCCGTGATCGGCGCGGCACAGGCGTGTCCACTAGAGTGTGACAACGCCCCGCCATCGACCAAGGAAGGGTGAGCGCGTGCCCGAGTCCGCGACCCAGAAGCGCAGCCTGTCGTTGCCGGGCGGAACTCTGGAGCTGTCCTGGTCGGCCCTCACCCACACCGGACGCCGCCGCGACGTCAATCAGGACGCCGTCCTCGCCCAGTTCCCCCTCTTCGTCGTCGCCGACGGGATGGGCGGGCACATCGGCGGCGAGATCGCTTCCTCCAGCGCGGTGGACCGACTCCGTGCGGTCGCTGACAAGGGGACGATCAGTCCGAAGGCCATCGAGAAGGCGCTCGGTCGCGCTGTGAGCGACATCGGCGCTCACCCCGAGACGACCGATGAAGGCACCGGCACGACGGTCACCGGAGTGTTCCTGGACACCAGCACGCCCGAGCCGACCTGGGTCACCCTGAACATCGGCGACTCCCGTGTCTACCTCTACCGCGATGAGAGCCTCGCGCAGATCACGACGGATCACTCCGTGGTGCAAGAGTTGATCGCCGCGGGGCGTCTGAGTCCCGAGGAAGCGGAGAATCACCCGTACGGCAACGTCATCACGCGTGCCGTGGGGCCGTCCGACGGCGTCGTTCCCGACTACGTGCGCCTCGAGGTCCTCGACGGCGACCGCTTCGTCGTCTGCAGCGACGGCCTCACGAAGGAACTGACCGACTACGGCATCCTGCATTTCCTCCTTCAGCACGAGGACCCCACCGAGGCAAGCGACGCCATGCTCGAGGCTGCGCTGGAGAACGGCGGGCGCGACAACATCAGCATCATCGTCCTCAACGTCACGCGCACCGGTTCCTCCCCGCTCGACGACTGATTCCCTTCGTCCACCGCCGGCGCCTCGCACGGATCACGCCGGTCTTGGTGGAGGTCTACTGGGAGCATGACCTCCTCGCTCGATGAGCCTCTCCGGCTGCCGTCGCCCCCGGCAGCTCCACCACGCGCGCCGTTCCCTCTCGCCGCTGCCGTGGTGCCCGTGTTCGGCGCCGCGGTGCTGTGGATGATCACGGGATCGACGTTCGCCTTGTGGTTCGCGGCTCTGGGACCCCTCGTGGCCATCGCGGGCGTCCTGGACGGCGCCCGCGCGCGTCGTCGGTCCGCCCGTTCCTGGAAGCGCGAATCGCGAGCGGCATCCGAGGCGATGAAGACGCGGATCGCCGCCCGCCACGATGAAGAACGCCGCGCGCTGTGGGAACAGCATCCCGACGTGGCGATGCATCTGCGTCGACCCGGCGACGAGTGGCGTGCCGTCCCGGCTCGTTCCGATGTGGTCGTCGTCGGTCGTGGTCGACGCCAGAGCGTTCTGCGTATCGAGGGGGGTGACGACTCGGAGGCCGACACATCGCTGCGCCGCCTCGCCGGTTCACTGGACGACGCGCCGGTGCTGGTCCCGCTCGAGGCGGGCATCGCCGTCGTCGGACCGTGGGCGTGCGCGGCGGCCGTCGCGCGCGCCATGGTGCTGCAGATCTGTCTCAACTCCCCACCCGGCAGTATCCGGATCGTCGAGGGCGCCGATCACGGCGAGTGGATCGATCTGCTTCCGCACGCCACGGCGACGGCGGAGACGTCTGTGTCGCTCTCCCGACCGACCACGCTGCACGCAGCTCCGACCGTTCCCCTCGTCGTCGTCGCGGATGGTTCGCCACCGCCCCCGCGCTGCGCCGCCGTCCTCACCCTGGATGGTCCGACGCGAGGAACCCTCCGTTTCGGGGCGCGGACGCATGCGGTCGAGGTCGAGGGAGTCTCGGTCCCGCAGGCCGAGGCCATCGCCGAACGTCTTCGCCTCCGGGCAGCCGTGGAGGTCGGGTCCGTCGAGAACTCCGACCCACCGACGTGGCGGGCTCTGGTGAGCGCAACCCCCGTCCCGACCGACGCTCTGTCGGCGGTGATCGGGCTCCGCGCGGGCGCGCCCGTCGTGATCGACCTCGTCCACGATGGGCCGCACGCCGTCGTCATTGGCACCACCGGCTCCGGCAAGAGTGAATTGCTCACCACCTGGGTCGCCTCCCTGGCGGCTGCCCATCCGCCGGACCGGGTGAGCTTCCTCCTGGTCGATTTCAAGGGAGGACGCACCTTCGATCCGCTGCTCGACCTGTCTCATGTCACGGGCGTCGTCACCGACCTCGACGAGGAGGCGGCCCTCCGCGCCGTCCAGAGTCTGCGTGCCGAGGTTCGACGCCGAGAACGCGTGTTGGCTGAGGCCGGGGCCCGAGAGATCGGTGAGGCCCGTGATCGGCTGGGTCGCCTCGTCGTCGTGGTCGACGAGTATGCGGCGCTGGTGGCCGCCTATCCGCATCTGCACGACCTCTTCGGCGACCTTGCGGCGCGGGGCCGCGCGCTCGGGATTCACCTCATCCTCGCCTCGCAGCGTGCTGCGGGAGTCTTCCGTGAGTCCGTCCTCGCGAACGCGCCGCTGCGGATGGCGCTCAGAGTGACTGATGCATCCGACTCCCGCGCGGTGCTCGACTCCGATGACGCGGTGGCGCTGTCCGGGAGAGGAGACGATCGTGGCATCTGTCTCGTGCGGACCAGTCGCGACGATGTCGCAGCCCCGGCACGCATCGTGCAGTGCCCCCCACCGGACGCACTCGCGCTCGCGATGGCGGGACCCACCCCGCCGAGGCCCTGGCTCCCGCCTCTTCCTGCCCGCATCCCACTCGATTCGGTCACCCGCGCGGGGCTCGAGATCGTGGTGGCCGTCGTCGACGACCCGAGCTCTCAGCGCCAGCCGCCGCTGGAGTGGAGCAGAGACATGCCCGGACTCGCCGTCGTCGGTTCCGCGGGCAGTGGTAAGTCGACGACCCTGCGAGTCGTGGCGGCCCAGGCCCCGCACACGGTCGTCGTTCCCGCCGATACCGAGACGGGCTGGGACGCCCTCGCAGCTGCGGAGGAGGCCGTCTCCGGGACGGTGATCCTGCTCGACGACGTCGATCTTCTCCTCGCTCGTCTTCCCCCGGATTACGCCGCCGCCGCGCGCGAACGGATCGAACGACTCTTGCGAGAAGCCCGCGGCCGCGGGCTGCGGGTCGCGCTCTCCAGCCAGCGCGCGACGGGGCCGATGGGGCGTCTCCTGGACGCCGCGCCACTGCGTATCCTGCTCGCACCGGTGTCCCGCGCCGATGACATCGCCGCGGGAGGTGATGGCCGCGATCGGGGTCTGCTCCCGCCCGGACGCGCTCGGGTCGGCGAAGCGCTCGCACAGGTGCTGTGGACGCCGCCATCCCCGCCCGTACCGATGGGAAGCGCCGGCGAGACGGCATGGCGCCCGGGCCGCCGTCCGGTGGCCTTCGTCAGTGCTCCCGGACCGCGCGGAGCGGCAGTGGCGTCGATCTGGGAGGAGGGGGGAAGCGAGGTCGTTCCGGTCGATGCACCCGGGGCCGTCATCGCGCCGGGACGCGTCGTGTGGGGCAGTCCCGAGACCTGGCTGGCGCACTGGCGCGCGCTGGCACAGGCGCGGGCCGACGCCGTGATGGTCATCGACGCCGTGTGTGCGGGGGAGTTCCGCGCGCTCACCGGTGTTCGCGAGCTCCCTCCGGTCGTCACCCCGCACGCGCGGCGCGCATGGGAGATCTCGGCTGGGAACGTCTCTCGCGTGGTGCTGCCGGCGTGAACGGCTCGACGAGTACCGAGACCGCGCTCGCGGGCGATCTCAGCGTGAGGCGGCCTCGGGAGCCAGCACGGAGTCGCGCGCGACGAGCGGCATTCCGTGCGCCTCGGCGACTCCGGCATTCACGATCGATCCCGCCGTCACGTTCAGGCCCGCTGCCAGCGCCGGGTCGGCCGACAACGCGCCCTCCCAGCCCAGCGCCGCGATCCGTCGCACGTACGGGAGTGTCGCGTTGGTCAGCGCCGAAGTGGAGGTGTGCGGCACGGCGCCCGGCATGTTCGCCACGCAATAGAAGACGCTCCCGTGAACGACGAAGGTCGGCTCGGCGTGGGTCGTCGGCCGCGTGTCCTCGAAGCAGCCGCCCTGGTCGACGGCGATGTCGACGAGAACCGACCCGGGCCGCATCCGTGAGACCATCTCGTTCGTCACGAGCTTGGGGGCCTTCGCGCCCGGAATCAGGACCGATCCGATCACCAGGTCGCTGGAAACGACCGCCCGATCAAGATCCAGCGGGTTGGATGCAGCCGTCTTGACGCGTCCCTGGAAATGGTCGTCGAGAAAGCGCAACCGGGCGATGTTGGTGTCGAAGACCGTGACGTCGGCGCCCATTCCCGCGGCGATCACTGCGGCATTCGCGCCGGCGACACCGCCACCGATCACCGTGACCGTGGCGGGGCGGGTTCCGGGCACACCAGACATGAGCACCCCGATTCCGCCGGAGGATCGCATGAGGGTGTGGGCCCCCACGGTGGGAGCGAGACGGCCGGCCACCTCGCTCATCGGCGCGAGCAGCGGCAGACCCCCTCCGGGAAGCTGCACCGTCTCGTAGGCGATCGCCGTGATGCCGCTCTCGCAGAGTCGCTCGGCCAGGGGACGGTCTGCCGCCAGGTGGAGATAGGTGAACAGCACCAGGTCGTCGCGGAAGTAGCCGTACTCCGCCGCGATCGGCTCCTTGACCTTGAGGACCAGTTCGGCTCGCGCCCACACCTCCGCCGCATCGTCGAGCAGGGTCGCCCCGGCCTCCGCATACTCCGTGTCGGTCATCGACGAGCCGGCGCCGGCCCCGCGCTGCACGAACACCTCGTGGCCGCTCACCGTCAAGTCGTGGACACCGGCCGGTGTCAGGGCCACCCGGTACTCGTTGTTCTTGATCTCGGTGGGGACGCTGATCCTCATGGGTTCCTCTCGCGCCCGCGTCAGGGGTGACGACTCGGGCTCGTGGCAGGCCGGCGGCTCACGTCCCCGGCGTAGACGCCGTCGGGCGGATTGCGCCGACGTCGGCTCCGCCCCCGCTCACGCGAAGGGGGAGCACAGCCATCGTGGCGGCAACCTCGCTCGAGGTCAACGCTCCGTGCCTCTCCAACAGAGACAACGCGATCGCCGTCGCGGCTCGGCCGCTCCCGTCCAGGACCTTCAACGCCACCGTCGTCCCATCGGGGGCGACCATCACCATGACCCCTTCCGCGCCCCCCTTGGCGAACACGCCGAGCCGTTCGATCGCGATCGTGTCGGGGCGCCCGGGCCCATCGATCGTCCACGGGTTGTCTCGAACGGCTCGCACGAGAGTGCCGGCGAGGCGGTGCAGTGCGAAGGGCGAACGCTCGGATGCCGTGCCGATGCGGTGGATCGCCCGGCCGAGCGCCGTGAGGGACATGCCGTACACCGGTGCGCCGCACCCGTCGACGGCCGTCGCGCTGACCTTCGCTCCGGTCAGGCGTTCGATGACCTCGCGCACGTGCACCTGCAGCGGGTGAGACGGGTCCAGGTAGCCCCCGGTCTCCCACCCATTGGCCACGCAGGCGAGGAGCATCGCGGCGTGCTTGCCCGAGCAGTTCATGCGGACGCGCTGTGGTGCTCCCGCGGCCCGGACCAGATCGTCGCGCGCGTCCGCGTCGCTGGGCCATGCCGGCGGGCACTGCAGGGCGCTCTCATCGAGACCCGCGCTGTCGAGGATGCTCTGGACGACGGCGACGTGACGATCGGTGCCGGAGTGGCTGGCGGTGGCCAGTGCGAGCCGTTCGCCCTCGAGGGCGGCGCCCGCCGTCACGCAGCCGAGCGCCTGCAGCGGCTTCATGCTCGACCGCGGGAGGATGGCGGCGTCGACGTCGCCGAGGGTCTCCACGGCCACGCCGTCGGGGCTCAGCACGAGGGCGGCACCGCTGTGACGCGATTCGATGAAGCCGCTGCGTTCGACGACGGCGAGCTCGACGGCGGAGGACACGGAGAAGGTCTGCGACACGCCCGTCAGCCTAACGCGGGGCTCCGTCCTGACCTTCACGACTATCGGGATGCGGCTGAGGTCGAAGATGCGGTCGCCGCTGACCCCCCAACCATCCTCGCGGTGGCAGACTGGTTCGCGTGTGGGGTGAACATCGGTACGCGCTGAAGGCCACGTGGACGGGCAACCGTGGGCCGGGAACGAGCGGCTACCGCGACTACGACCGCGCCGTGACGCTCGCCGTCGACGGCAAGCCCGAGATCGCCGCCTCCAGCGACAAGCCCTTCCGCGGCGACGCCACCCGGTGGAATCCCGAAGATCTGCTCCTGGCCGCCCTGTCCGAGTGCCACTTGCTGTCCTACCTCCATGCCTGCGTGCAGGCCGGCGTCGTGGTGGTGTCGTACGAGGACGACGCCAGCGGAACGATGGTGGAGGACGGCGCCGGCGGCGGGGCCTTCCGCGAGGTCGTCCTGCGTCCGAGAGTCGTCGTGGCGGAAGAGAGCATGCGGGCAGCCGCCGAGGCGGCGCACGCCCAGGCCAACGCCTGGTGCTTCATCGCCAACAGCGTGAACTTCCCCGTCCGTCACGAACCGGTCATCAGCGTCGCCTGACGCCGAGCCTTCTTCGCGCGCCTCGAGGGTCAGCGCCGCTCGTGGGGGAGGACCTGCTTCAGGCGCTCCACCGGGTTCTGCGCGGGCGCCTCGTTGTACGCGCCGGCAAGCTCCTGACCCGATAGGGCGTGGATCGCGGCCATGATCTCGTCGGTGGCCGCCCGGCGGGCGCGGCCCGACGAGGCCGGACCATGGTGGGAGAGGTCCAACGGCTCTCCGTATCGGATCGTCACGCGCGGGCGGAACCGCGGCCACTTGGCACCGACGGGCATGGCGTCGTTCGTCCCGATCAGCCCCACGGGCACGACCCGGGCTCCCGATTCGAGCGCGAGGAACGCGACGCCGGTGCGGCCCTTGTACAGACGTCCGTCGAGGGACCGCGTCCCTTCCGGGTACAGCGCGATCGCGCGCCCCGACTCCAGGATGCGTCGTTGCTGGTCGAGCGCATCGAGAGCTGCTTGCCCCGCGCCCCGTTGCACCGGCGTCGCGCCGATCGCGGTGAAGAACTGGCGGCTGATCCAGCCCGCGATGCCCTTGCCGTCGAAGTACGACGACTTCGCGAGGAAGTACACGGGCCGCGGCGCGAACATCGGGATGACGAACGAGTCGATGAACGACAGATGGTTGCTCGCGAGGATGACCGGACCCTTGCGCGGCATGTGCTGGGCGCCCTCGATACGAGGCCGGTAGATCAGCCGGGCCAGCGGAGCGACGACCCACCGCCCGATGACGTAGGTGAAGCCCACTCCCGAGACGTCGTCACTGGATGCCTCCACCGAACTCGGTTGCGGCGTCTGGTGTTCAGTCACCAGAAGAGGGTACTCCCGATCGCATTCCGGGCGTGGTATGACGCTTTCACAGCGGGGACAGAAGAAGATGCGCCAGGATAGGAGGGTTCTGCCCCGACCGGGGTGTTTCCCTTCACTCGTGAGGTCTCTTCGTGCGTCTTCGCCCGCTCGCCACCGTGTCCATCGCCGCTGCATCGGCGCTTCTGCTGGCCGGATGTGCCGGGCTGGGCGGAAAGACGCCCACGCCCACGGCGAGTCCGACGGCCACGGCGGCCGTGGATCTGTGCGATGCGATGGCGGCGCCCGGCGACGCGTCGAAGGCCGTCTCCGTGACGGGCAAGTTCGGAGCCGAGCCCGACAAGGTCGAGTTCGCTGCGCCGCTCACCGTCGACGACGTCCAGGTGAGCGTGTTGGAGAAGGGCAAGGGCGATCCGCTCGTCGCGGGCGACTACATCTCGTTCGCCTTCAACGCGTTCAGCGCCGAGACGGGCAAGCCTCTCGGCACCGCGGGATACAAGCCCGGCGAGATGCTGCCGACGCAGATCTCGGCGGCCACCGGTCTCGGACAGCTGCTCGGCTGCAGCGCTCCCGGAACGCGGATCGTGGCGACCTTCCCCGCGACCCCGGCCACCGAGTCGACGCCTGCGGCCGCTGCCGAGGTGTACGTGATCGATCTCCTCTCCGTCGTTCCCACCGCAGCGTCGGGCGAGCCGCAGGAGCCCGTGCCCGGCATGCCCACCGTCACGACGGGCGACGACGGGGCGCCGAAGATCGCCATCCCCGACGCCGACCCGCCCACCAAGACCGAGGTGGCCACGCTCAGGAAGGGCGACGGTCCCGAGGTGCGTTCCGGCGACACCGTGTTGATCCAGTTCCGCGGCATGCGGTGGTCGACGGGCAAGCTCTTCGACGGTGGCGACACCTGGGCGAGCGGCACGCCGTACTCCGCACAGACCACGGGATTCGTGAAGGGCTTCCAGAAGGCCCTGGACGGTCACACGGTCGGGTCGCAGGTGCTCGTGGTCATCCCGCCCGCTGACGGTTACGGCGACGGCAAGATCAACGACGCCGACCTGAAGGGCGAGACGCTCGTCTTCGTCGTCGACATCCTCGGGGTGCAGCACGCCGCTGCGGCGCAGTGAGCCGGTGATCGCAGGGTCCTAGGCTGGGAACATGCGGCGCGTCCTGATCCTCGGTTCCACCGGCTCGATCGGAACGCAGGCGCTCGACGTGATCCGGGCCAACCGCGACCGGTTCCACGTCGCGGGGCTTGCGGCCGGCCGTGATCGCGCCGGCCTCGCCCGGCAAGCCGCTGAGTTCGGCGTCTCGGCGACCGCGCTCGGGGCCGTCGAGGCCGAAGCCCTCGTACGCGATGTGGACGCCGACGTGGTCCTCAACGGCATCACGGGGTCGGTGGGCCTCGGTCCCACGCTCGCCGCGCTGGAGACGGGTCGCACATTGGCGCTCGCGAACAAGGAGTCCCTCATCGTCGGGGGAGACCTCGTGACCGCCGTCGCCGCGCCCGGCCAGATCGTCCCGGTCGACTCGGAGCATTCCGCCATCGCTCAGGCGCTGCAGGCCGGTGCGGCCGGTGAGGTACGCCGACTCGTGCTCACCGCGTCCGGGGGACCCTTCCGGGGCCGGAACCGAGAAGAGTTGTCGGCCGTGACACCGACCGAGGCGCTCGCTCATCCCACCTGGGACATGGGCCGCGTCGTGACGACCAACTCGGCGACGCTCGTGAACAAGGGGCTCGAAGTGATCGAGGCGCACCTGCTGTTCGGGGTCCCGTACGACGCGATCGACGTCGTCGTCCATCCGCAGTCGATCGTCCACTCGATGGTCGAGTTCGTGGACGGATCGACCATCGCGCAGGCTTCGCCGCCCGACATGCGGTTGCCGATCTCTCTCGGACTGGATTGGCCGCATCGGGTGGCGGGCGTCGGTGCTCCGCTGGACTGGACCCGGGCGACGTCCTGGACGTTCGAGCCGCTGGACGACGACGCCTTTCCCGCCGTCCGGCTGGCCAAGCAGGTCGGCCGGGCCGGCGGCACCTACCCCGCGGTGTTCAACGCCGCCAACGAGCAGGCCGTCGACGCCTTCCACGACGGCGCGCTCGACTTCCTCGGGATCCTCGACACGGTGGCCCACGTCGTGGACGCCCACACTCCTCCCTCGACGTTGACCCGGGAGACGCTGATGGAGGCGGAGAGCTGGGCGAGGGCCGAAGCGGATCGCCGGATCAGTAGGTCGTGAGGCCGTAGGCCCGGAACTGCGCGCGCACGCGGTCGGTGAGCTCCGGCGACGGCGCGACCGTGTCGGCCAGCTCGTAGGCCCGGCCGACGGCGTCCCACTTGTCGCGGCCCATCTGGTGGAAGGGCAGCACCTCCACGCGGGACACCGCCCCGGCGCGCCGGGTGTTCAGCTCCGCTGCGTACGCCGCGACACGGTCGATCGAGGCGGCGTCATCGGTGAGGCCCGGGACGAGGACGTACCGGATCCAGATCTCCGGACCGTCGGGGCGGTCGGCCAGCCGACGGCCGAAGCGGAGCGTCGGCTCGAGGTCCCGGCCGGTGACCCGGCGGTACGTGTCGGGGTCGCCGCTCTTGACGTCCAGCAGCACCAGGTCGGTGTCGTCGAGCATCTCATCGGTCGCGTTCTGGCCGAGGTAGCCGGAGGTGTCCAGGGCCGTGTGGATGCCGAGCTCCTTCGCGCCCCGAAGGATGCGCGCGGCGAACGCCGGCTGCATGAGGACCTCGCCGCCCGAGAGCGTGATGCCCCCGCCCGTGGCGCGGAAGACGCCGACGTAGCGGCCGATCCGGCCCAGCAGCTCGTCGCTGGTGACCGGCTTCCCGTCCTTCATGGCGAGGGTGTCGGGGTTGTGGCAGTAGAGGCAGCGCAACGGACATCCGCTGAGGAACGTCGTGAGCCGGGTGCCGGGACCGTCGACGGCGGTGACCAGCTCCCAGGAGTGGACGGAGCCGAGTCGGCCCTCGCGCATCGCGGTGAGGCGGTCGTGGTGGTCGAGGGTCTCGACGTGAAGCCCGTCGAGACCGGCACCGGCGCGGCGTGCCGCGGGCGCCTGGAGGGGGACCTCCAGGCGCACCGCGTCGTCCGGCAGCGCCGCGTCGCGCATCGGCACCGGCTCCTCGGAGCGACGGAGCATCGTCGCAGCCATGTCTTCAGCTCTCCTCTGCGGGACAGGTGTCGTCACATCGAGCCGTGGAAGGTGCGCGACAGCACGTCGAGCTGCTGCTCGCGCGTGAGCCGCACGAAGTTCACCGCGTATCCCGAGACCCGGATGGTGAGCTGCGGGTAGTTCTCCGGGTGCTCCATGGCGTCTTCGAGCGTCTCGCGGTTCAGCACGTTGACGTTCATGTGGTAGCCCTCCGACCCGACGTACGCGTCCAGGAGGCCGGCGAGGTTGTGCACCTGCTCCTCCTTGGTGCGGCCGAGGCCCGCCGGCACGACGGTGTTGGTGAGGGAGATCCCGTCCTGCGACTGCGAGTACGGGAGCTTGGCCACCGACAGCGCCGAGGCGAGCATGCCGTGCGTGTCGCGTCCGTTCATCGGGTTGGCTCCCGGCGCGAACGGCTCTCCCGCACGACGACCGTCGGGCGTGTTCCCGGTCGCCTTGCCGTAGACGACGTTCGAGGTGATCGTGAGCACCGACTGCGTCGGAAGAGCGTTCCGATACATCGGGTGACGCCGGATCTTCGCCATGAACCGCTCGACGAGGTCGACGGCGATGTCGTCGGCGCGGTCGTCGTCGTTGCCGTACGTCGGAAACTCGCCCTCGGTGACGTAATCGACGACGATGCCGCGCTCATCGCGAACCGGGGTCACGGTGGCGTACTTGATCGCCGCGAGCGAGTCGGTGGCCACCGACAGGCCCGCGATCCCGCAGGCCATCGTCCGCAGCACGTCCTTGTCGTGGAGGGCCATCTCCAGGCGCTCGTACGCGTACTTGTCGTGCGACCAGTGGATGCAGTTGAGCGCTTCGACGTAGGTCTCCGCCAGCCAGTCCATCGTCTTGTCGAACCGGGCCATGACGTCGTAGAAGTCCAGGGGGCCGTCTCCGACCGGGGAGGCGAGGGGAGAGACCTGCGTGCCGGAGACCTCGTCCCGGCCGCCGTTGATGGCGTAGAGGAGGGTCTTGGCGAGGTTGACGCGTGCCCCGAAGAACTGCATCTGCTTGCCGACGCGCATGGGGCTCACGCAGCAGGCGATCGCGGCGTCGTCTCCCCATGCCGGCCGGATGATCTCGTCCGACTCGTACTGGACGGCGGAGGTGTCGATCGAGACCTGCGCGCAGTAGTCCTTGAACCCCTGGGGCAGCGCCGGGCTCCAGAAGACCGTCATGTTCGGCTCGGGAGCCGGGCCGAGGTTGTACAGCGTCTGCAGGTAGCGGAAGGAGTTCTTCGTCACGAGCGGACGTCCGTCTTCACCCACGCCGCCGATCGTCTCGGTGACCCAGGTGGGGTCTCCCGAGAAGAGCGAGTCGTACTCCGGCGTGCGCAGGAACCGGACGATGCGCAGCTTGATGACGAAGTCGTCGATGATCTCCTGCGCCTGCTCCTCCGTCAGCACGCCCGCGGCGAGGTCGCGTTCGATGAACACGTCGAGGAAGGTGGAGGTCCGGCCGAGCGACATCGCGGCGCCGTTCTGCTCCTTCACGGCGCCGAGATAGGCGAAGTAGAGCCACTGCACGGCCTCACGGGCGTTCGTGGCGGGTCCGGAGATGTCGAACCCGTAGGAGGCCGCCATCTCCTTGAGCTCGGCGAGGGCGCGGATCTGCTCCGCGTGCTCTTCGCGCTGGCGGACGACCTCCTCCGTGAAGGGCGTGGTGTCCAGGCCGAGCTTGTCGACCTTCTTGGCCGCGATGAGGGCGTCGACGCCGTAGAGCGCGACCCGTCGGTAGTCGCCGATGATGCGTCCGCGGCCGTATGCGTCCGGGAGGCCCGTGATGATGTGGGAGCTGCGGGCGGCACGCACGTTGGGGGAGTAGACGTCGAAGACTCCCTGGTTGTGGGTCTTGCGGTAGTCCGAGTACACCTTCTTGAGCGTCTCGTCGACCTCGTAGCCGTAGGTCTCCAGGGCGCCCTCGACCATCCGCCATCCGCCGTTGGGCATGATCGCGCGCTTGAGCGGGGCATCGGTCTGAAGCCCGACGATCACCTCGTCCTCACGGGCGATGTAGCCCGGCGCGTGGGCGGTGATGCCGGCGGGGGTGTGCGGGTCGACGTCATAGATGCCGCGCTCGCGCTCCTCGGGGAACATCGCGGCGAGGGTGTTCCAGATCCGCGTCGTGCGCGCGGTGGGCCCGGCCAGGAACCCCGCATCTCCCTCGTAGGGCGTGTAGTTGCGCTGGATGAAGTCGCGGACGTCGATGCCGTCCTGCCACGGTCCGGCGGCGAAGCCGTTCCATGCAGAGGGGAGGGCGTCCTGTGCGGCGGGAGTGACGGTGGTCATGATCGCATTCCTTGCTTCCTCGTGGGACCGGATGGACGGAACGACTCGCCCAGGGATTCCGGATGCCTCCACGATATCCCTTGTGGTCAGACCACAACAGAACGATTGTGGACTTCCGTGGAGAACGCGACGAATGTGCGGAAAGCGTTGTGGTCAGTCCACAACATCGGCGACAGGCCACCCGGCGCTCTCGAGCGCGGCGACAGCCAGTGCGGGCGCGTCGAACGGACGCTTGACCCCGGCGATCTCGCGGTAGCGCTGATGTCCGGGACCGGCCCACAGCAAGGCGTCGCCGTCTCGGAGCAGGGAGACCGCGAACGCGATGGCCTCCTCGGGAGAGGAGCACTCGTGGATCTCGGCGTCCGGACGTGCTGCCCGCGCTCCGGAGATCACCGCGGCGCGGATCTCCGCGGGATCCTCGGACCGAGGGTGCTGATCGGTCACGACGAGGACATCGCTGCCGCGGACGGCGGCAGCGCCCATCTCCGGACGCTTCGTCGTGTCTCGATCCCCGTTGGCCGCGGTCAGCATGACCACACGCCCCGGGGTCACGTGGCGCACGGCGGCCAACGTCTTCACGAAGGCGTCGGGCGAGTGGGCGAAATCGATGTAGACCGCGGGGCCGCGGTCACCGGAGACGCGCTGGATACGTCCCGGCAGGTCTGCGGGGACACGCGCCTCGGACAGCAGGGCCCTCAGCGCGTCCCAGGCATAGCCGGCCTCCACCAGCATGACGATCGCGAGCCCGGCGTTGGAGGCCATGTGGCCGCCGATGACGGGAACAGTCGTCACGAGCTCGCGTCCGTCTCGATGCGACAGGCGGAAGCGCGTGCCGTCCTGGCGCTCCTCGATGATCGTCACGGTCCAGTCCGCCTCCACCGGCCCATCGGCCAGGGCGGGCGTGAGGACGGTCGTGACGGGCACCTCGGCGCGGCGCGCCACCTCACGGCCTTCGGGGCTGTCGACGCAGACGACCGCGCGGCGGGATCGGTGCGGGCGGAAGAGGTCGAGCTTGGCCTCGAGGTACGTGGCCATGTCGCCGTAGTCGTCCAAGTGGTCGTGGGTCAGGTTGGTGAAGCCCGCCACGTCGAACAGGAGCCCGTCGACGCGGTGGCGCGACAGCGCCTGGGCGCTGACTTCGAGCATCGCCGCCTGCACGCCGCGCTCGCGCATGAGAGCGAGCAGGGCATGCATCTCGGAGGCCTCGGGCGTGGTCAGCCGGGACGGGATCACGTGACCGGCGATGTGGCGTTCGGCGGTGGACGAGAGCCCGGTCACGACCCCGAGCGCCGTCAGGATCCCCTCGACGAGGTGGGAAACACTCGTCTTCCCGTTCGTTCCGGTGATCGCGAGCAGCAGCGGCATGTCCCGGTCGGTGCCGTACACCCACGCCGAGAGCTCGCCGAGACGCGCCCTGGGGTCGTCCACCACGAGCACCGGCACACCGGTCGCTGCAGCCGATGCGGCACCCGCTTCGTCGGTCACGATCGCCACGGCGCCCCGCGCGACGGCCTCGGGGGCGAACTCGGCGCCATGACGGTGTGCTCCCGCGATCGCGACGAACACCTCACCCGGCCGCAGATCACCGGTGGCCAGGGTGATGCCGCCGACACTCACGCCGGAAGGGTCACCGACGACGCGGTGGGCGAAGCGGCCGGCGAGATCCGCGAGCGGTTGCGACGGAACGTGCTCGGGACGGAGGACCGGCGGCGTGGGGGCGATGTCGGACATGGCCCGTCCATCCTCTCATCCGAGGGCCGTTCCTCCCTGGTGCAGCACGGGGACCGCCGGGGCCTCGGGGGAGGGGAGCGTGTCGAGCGCATCCCCTCCCCCGAGGGATCAGGACGCCCGGCGTCGCAGCAGGGTCACGCCGAGGGCGGCCAGGGCGGCGACGAGCGCGCCGCCGGCAAGCCAGCGCGCCACGGGGTCGGCGGCATCCGAGGCCGCCGCGGCGTCGGCCTGCGGAGTCGAGCCGGTGGCATCGTGGTCTCCGCCGTCCCCGTGACCGTCACCCGTCGAGGCTGCCGCAGGCCCCACGGCGACCACCGGTGCCGGAGCATCGAGGTCGTGAGCCTCCTGTCCCTCTTCCGCGATCTGGTTCCAGTTCGTCTCACCGCTCTCGCACGTCTGGAGCACCGGGAAGGCGACGTCGGAGTCGGCGACGGAGGACGAGAAGATCGCGTCGAGCGCGACCGAGGCGCTCACGCCGTCCTCCACCGGGGTGAGGGCGGTGAAGCTCACTTGGGTCGGGATGCCGTCGGTGCCCACCTCGCGGGAGATGGTCCACGCGCCGTCGAGCACGGGAGTGGCTCCGTCCACGCCATCCGGGATGTCGATGGTGATCGCGGTCGTCGGCGAGCCCTCGCAGCCGTGGCTGAAGCTGAACGAGAGTCGCGTGGAGGAGTTGGCGGCCGCCTCCTCCGGCGTGACGTGCACGTGGGCGGAGGCGGCGAGGGGGGCGGCGACGACGAGCGCGGCCGCCAGGCCCGAACCGCAGAGGGCGAGCCGGGCGCGACGGCGCGAGGAAAGGGGACGAGTCATGACGAAGCTTTCTGTGAGAAGAGGTTGATGCGCCGCGGGCAGAGAAGCCGGCGACGAGAACCGGTCGAGACCGGAATGGATCAGAACGCCGCGGTGGGCGGACCTCTTCGGGAAAGCACGGACAGGAAGACGGGCGAGGGGCCGATGGCCGTGTGCGCCGGGACGACCCCGCGGGGGTGCGGGGCCGACACGATCGGAGAGAGGACGCGTGCCGCCGCCGACCGGATGCCGCGGGCGATCCGACGCACGGCGGCTTCGCCCGCCAGCAGCAGGACGATCGTCAGCAGGCCGGCGATGGCGTGGGCGACGATCATTCCCGGGGTCAGGTGGGCGTGCAACGCGGTCGCGCCGTCCGGCATCGAGAGGGCGGGAAGTGCTGTCGAGGCATGGTGGTGCCCGCCGGCCATCCGGACGGGTTCGGTGCCGTTCAGGATGACGAACGCGACGTGCAGCAGACCCTGGGTCAGCAGGACACTCGCCATCGTTCCGACCGCGCCCATCCGCCGCCCCGCGAGCCACACGCTGCAGGGCAGGACCAGGAGCGCGACGCCCACCACCATCCACCATGCCGGAGCGCCTCCTCCGGCAAGGGTGTGGGCGGTCGCGGCGAGCACGGTGGCAATGACGGCGGCCGCCGCGCCACGCAGAGCGCGCTCATGCCGCGTCGCCCGCCCCCGTTCGTGCATGACTCCGAGCCTACCGGGACCGGGCGCGGCCAATTCAAAGCTCGTCCGAGTAGCCTGAGCGATCGTGACCGTCATCGCATTCGTCATCGGGGTCGTCATCCTCGTGCTCGGGCTGGGCGTCTCGATCGCTCTCCACGAGATCGGGCATCTCCTGCCGGCGAAGCTGTTCGGCGTGCGCGTCGGGCAGTACATGGTGGGCCTCGGCCCCACCCTGTGGTCACGGCGCATCGGAGAGACGACATACGGCGTCAAGGCACTCCCGCTCGGCGGCTTCATCTCGATGTCCGGCATGTACCCGCCGTCGCCTCGGGAGACGCGCCTGGGCGGCGGTTTCTTCGCGACGATGGTCCAAGACGCACGCGCCGCCAACGACGAGACGCTGGTGGGTCGGGGCGACCGCCGCGCCTTCTATGAGCTTCCGGTGTGGCGCCGGATCGTCGTGATGCTCGGTGGGCCGATCATGAACCTGCTCCTCGCGATCGTCTTCATGACGATCGTGCTGTCGGGAATCGGCGTCCAGACCCCCACCACGACCATCGCCGCCGTCGACGCGTGCGTTCTCCCCGCGACCGAGAACCGCGGCGCGTGCGAGCCGGGGGATCCCCAGTCCCCCGCCGCTGCCGCGGGGATCCGTCCGGGAGACCGGATCGTGTCGGTCGCCGGGACCCCCGTCGCCGACTTCGAGGCGGCGACGAAGATCATCCAGGCTTCTCCCGGCCAACGACTCGACGTGGTCATCGAACGGGAGGGCGAGCGCCGGACGCTCGAGGTCACGCCGCTGCTCGCGGAGCGCTCGATCACGAAGGCCGATGGAACGACCACGACGGCCGAGGTCGGATTCGTCGGGATGACCGCGACCGTCGCCCCCGTTCCTCAGCCCATCTGGGAGGGCGCGGCGACGACCTTCGAGCGCACGGGGCAGGTCGTGGGCATCATCGGTCAGTTGCCGGCGCGGGTGTATCAGACGGCGGTCGACACCTTCAGTGGCGCAGGGCGCGACCCCAACGGCCCGCTCTCGGTCGTCGGGGCGGGGCGCCTGGCCGGAGAGGTCGCCGTCATCGACGCGCCGATCCTCAATCGGGCCGCGGCGATCCTGGAGCTTCTGGCGGCGCTGAACATCGCCCTGTTCGTCTTCAATCTCGTGCCGCTGCTGCCCCTGGACGGCGGGCACGTCGTGGTCGCGCTGTGGGACGGGATCAAGCGCGCGTGGGCGCGCCTCTTCCGCCGTCCCCCGCCCCGTCCCGTCGACGCGACGCGGCTCGTGCCGCTCACGCTGATCGTGGTCGTCGCTCTCATCGTGATGGGCGGCGTGCTGATCCTCGCCGACATCGTCAACCCGGTGAAGCTGCTCGGCTGACCGGCAAGGCGCCGCCGCGGGTGAGGCGTCCTCAGGCCGCTGCGGGTGCGAAAGCGAAACCGATGAGGCGCTCGAGTGTCGCCAAGCCGTCGCGCGAGAGGATCGATTCCAGGTGCCCCTGCACCGAGGAGAAGCCCGGTCCGCGGAGCGCGTAGACGTCGCCGGACTCCGCGTCGGCGGCCACGTCGGCCGGACCCACGCGCGACGTCCCCGCGGCGACACGCGCGGTGAAGGTGTTGTAGAACCCGATCGAGGCCGGCTGTCCGAACACGTCGACCGACTTCTGCAGCCCCTGGTGCGGGCTGTCCAACGGTACGAGCGGGATGCCGAGGTGGTCGGCCAGGATCTGGTGGCTCAGGCATACCGCGAGGAGCGGACGACCGGACTCCCGACGCGCGGCGACGATCTCCCGCATGCGTCGGATGCGCGGGTTTCCCGCGTCTCGGGGATCACCCGGGCCCGGCCCCGAGACGAGCAGGTCGGTGTCGATCGTCGTGGCGGCGGCGTGCCACGGGGTGATCGTGACGGCGAAACCGAGGTGTCGGAGCTGATGGGCCAGCATCGTGGTGAAACGGTCCTCGGCATCGACGACCGTCACGGTCCGCCCCTCGAAGGGACCGGCGTCGTCGCGACCCTGCGGCTGCAACCAGAACGGGGCCAGGCGCTCGTTGCGTGCGGCGAGGAGGGCCGCGATCTCGGGATCGTCGACGAGGCGCTGCGTCGGGGCCGCCGGCGCGTCTTCGTCGAGTGCGGCGGCGTCGAGAAGAGCGGCTTCGGCGGCGTGGTCGCGTTCGACGGCGCCGAGAGCTCCCAACACCCCCGCGGCTTTGCCGTGGGTCTCGCTGACCTCACCGTCGGGGTCGGAGTGACGGACGAGAGTGGCTCCGACCGGCACGCGCAGACGCCCGTCTGCCAGGTAGGCGGTCCGGATCAGGATCGGCGCGTCGAGGTCGTGGCCTCCCGCGTCCGCATCCGGGGTGAACAGCGCCGCGACGCCCGAGTAATATCCGCGCGGTGACCTCTCGTGCCGGGTGATGACGGTGCACGCGTTCTGCATCGGGGAGCCGGTCACGGTGGGCGCGAACATGGTCTCGCGCAGGATGTCGCGCGGATCCATCGCGCTCGTTCCCCGCAGCATGTACTCGGTGTGGGTGAGCCGCGACATCTCTTTGAGGTGCGGACCGGTGATCCGTCCTCCGTCACTGCAGACGGCGGACATCATCTTCAGCTCCTCGTCCACCACCATGAACAGTTCCTCGGTCTCTTTGGTCGAGGAGAGGAAGTGCGCCAGGGTCTCTCGGCTGGCGCCGCCGGCGGGGTGGCGGAACGTGCCGGAGATCGGGTTCATCGTCACGACCCCGCCCCGGGCGCTCACATGCGCCTCGGGACTTGCTCCCACCGCGACGTGTCCGTCGGTGACGACGAGGAAGGTCCAGTACGCGCCGCGTTCGTGTTCGAGGAGGGCGCGGAACCACGTGAGGCCGGCGGTGACGGGATCCACCGACACCTCCGCCGTGAAGTCGCGCCGGATGACGAAGTTCGCGCCCTCGCCGCGACCGATCTCGTCGCGGATCACGCGGCGGACGATGTCGGCGTACTCCGCGTCGGAGATGTCGAAGCCCGCGTCTGTCAGCGGAACCGGGGCGGACGGAAGGAGGGCGACGACCTCGTCGCGCGGGGAGCGGTGGTGCTCCTCGACGACCAGGCACCGCAGCGGGGCCTGATCGTCGTGGCATTCGAAGCCGCGCTCCACGACCTGCCGGAACGGCACGAGCGCCAGGACCTCGCGGGGTGTTCCCGTCTCATCGGTGAGGGGGATGTCGCCCAGGAGGGCGACATCGACGACGGTCCCCGTGAGCAGTTCCACGGATGCGGGGTCGCGGCTGAGGAGGGCGAAGGGCGCGCCATTCGCGATGGCGGACCGGAGCGCAGGGAACGCGGAACGGAGCGGATCGGCGTCGGACATCGGAGGAGCCTTCCGGGTATGGCGGGCGATCGCCTGAGACAGAAAAACCGCCCGGGACAGGGGCGGTCAGGTCTGAGTTCGCGAACACACCGCCTAGAAGGCGGGCCACCACGGGCGGTTCGAGAACATGCGCTCACGATAGCAGGATCGGGCGGTGCCACTGATCGCGGCCGGGGCATCCGAGCGCAGGGGAGCCTCAGCCGGCGCACAGGGCCCGATGCCACGGCTCGGCGTAGGCTGGAGGGGTGCCAGCAGTCAATCTCGGGATGCCGCGCGTGCCCGACGTCCTCGCCCCGCGTCGCAAGAGCCGCCAGATCCGCGTCGGCAAGGTGCTCGTCGGCGGTGACGCTCCGGTGAGCGTGCAGTCCATGACGACCACGCCCACGACCGATATCAACGCGACGCTTCAGCAGATCGCCGAGTTGACGGCCTCGGGCTGCGAGATCGTCCGGGTCGCGGTTCCTTCGCAGGACGACGCGGACGTCCTGCACATCATCGCGAAGAAGAGCCAGATCCCGGTCATCGCCGACATCCACTTCCAGCCGAAGTACGTCTTCCAGGCCATCGACGCGGGCTGTGCCGCCGTACGGGTCAACCCCGGCAACATCCGCAAGTTCGACGATCAGGTCGGGGCGATCGCCCAGGCGGCGAAGGCGGCGGGGGTGTCCCTGCGCATCGGCGTGAACGCCGGGTCGCTCGATCGCCGGTTGCTGGAGAAGTACGGAAAGGCGACTCCGGAGGCGCTCGTGGAGAGCGCCGTCTGGGAGGCATCACTGTTCGAGGAGCACGACTTCCACGACTTCAAGATCTCGGTCAAGCACAACGATCCGATCGTCATGGTCAAGGCGTACCGGCTGCTGGCCGAGCGCGGTGACTGGCCGCTCCACCTCGGCGTGACCGAGGCGGGACCGGCGTTCCAGGGGACGATCAAGTCGGCGACGGCGTTCGGCATCCTGCTCTCCGAGGGCATCGGCGACACGATCCGGGTGTCCTTGTCGGCGCCGCCGGCCGAAGAGGTCAAGGTGGGGCACCAGATCCTGCAGTCGCTGAACCTTCGGGAGCGCAAGCTCGAGATCGTGTCGTGCCCGTCGTGCGGGCGCGCCCAGGTGGATGTCTACACCCTGGCCGACAACGTCACCGAGGGACTCAAGGACATGACCGTGCCGCTGCGGGTCGCCGTCATGGGCTGCGTCGTCAACGGGCCGGGCGAGGCGCGCGAGGCCGACCTGGGGGTGGCCAGCGGCAACGGCAAGGGCCAGATCTTCGTCAAGGGCGAAGTCATCAAGACGGTCCCCGAGGCCGACATCGTGGCGACGCTGATCGAAGAGGCCAACCGCATCGCGGCCGAGATGGGCCCGGATGCCCCGCTCGGGACCGCGCAGGTCGTGACGTCCTAGTCCCGCCGCTCACGCTCCGGAGCGGTCGCCCGCAGGGGCGTGTACCGCGCGGGGGGCGGAATCGAGCGCTCCGCTCAGGTCGGCGATGAGATCGTCGACGTGCTCGAGTCCGATCGACAGTCTCAGGATGTCGGCGGAAGGTCGCGCCTCGGGAGCAACCGGGCGATGGGTCAACGCCGCCGGGTGTTGGATGAGCGAGTCGACTCCGCCCAGCGACACGGCGTGCGTGAACAGCCGCGTGGTCTGGGCGACGTGGGACGCGGCCGCATAGCCGTCGCGCAGGCGGATGGCGATCATGGCGCCGCCGCCGCGGAGCTGAGAGCCCATGAGGGGGCTCCCCGATCGCCCGGGATAGAACACCTCGGCGATGTCGTCGCGCGCTGCGAGCCAGTCGGCCAGTCGAGCGGCTCGTTCCTGCTGCGCCGAGATCCGGAGCGGGAGTGTCGGGAGCCCGCGGTGCAGCAGATAGGCCGCCCACGGGTGCAGGATCGCTCCGGTGATCGCGCGGATCGGACGCAGAAGCTCCGCGGTCTCCTCGGAGCAGGCGATCACGCCCCCGACGACGTCGCCGTGCCCGCCGAGATACTTCGTGGCGCTGTGCAGAGACATCGCCGCACCGTGTGCGAGCGGGTTCTGGAGGACGGGGGTCGCGAACGTGTTGTCGACGAGCACGGGAACCTCGCCAGCCGATCGCACGACGCGCGCGATGTCGACGAGCTCGAGCGTGGGGTTCGCGGGCGTCTCCACGATCACCAGGCCGGTGTCGGCGCGGACGACGGAGGCGATCTCCTCCACCTCGCAGAAGCTGACCTCGGTTCCCAGCACGCCGCTGGCGAGGAGATGATCGGTGCCGCCGTACAGCGGCCGCACCGCGATCACGTGGCGCCGCCCGCGTGCGGTGGTGTGCGCGAGGATCGCCGCGGTGAGGGCCGCCATGCCCGACGAGAAGGCGATCGCCTGGTCGGCGGACTCCAGGCGCGCCAGAGCCGACTCGAACCTCGCCACGGTCGGGTTCCACAGCCGCGCGTAGACGTTGCTGCCGCCGGTCGGCGGGGGAGACCCGGCGGCCAGCGCTTCGTAGGAGTCCCCTCCGCGCGCCACGTCGGGGAGGGGATAGGTCGACGAGAGGTCGAGCGGGGTGGCGTGCACCCCGAGTTCGGCGAAGTCGTCTCGCGCCGCGTGGACGGCGATGGTCTCCAGGTGGTCTCCGAGCATCATGGCGACGATCTTGCTCCATCCTCTGGTGCAACGGGGTTGAGATGAATGAGAACGCGGAGGAGAGCTGCAATCCTAGGGTCATCGCCAAATCAGAGGCCCGAGGAGGCTCCCACATTGCCTGATCAGCGACCCGCCCCGCTCGATGCCCTCGATCTGCGGCTGCTGGCCGCCGTCGTCGCCGCGCCGACCGCCTCCAACAAAGCGCTCGCCGCGGGCCTCGGTGTGCCCGAGTCGACGTGCGCCTACCGGCTGCGCGCGCTTCGCGCCCGTGGCGTCCTCTCCCTCCCTCAGGTCGAGGTCTCCCCACCGGCGGTCGGGCTCCCGCTCCAAGCCGTCATCCGTGTGCGTCTGGGGCGACACGATGCCGCGGGAGTCGTGCGCTTGTTCGACGACCTCGTCCGGACCCCGGGAGCTCTGGAGGTCTTCCACCTCGCCGGTGCCGACGACTTTCTCGTGCACGTCGCCGTCGGAGACGCCGCGGCCTTGCGCGACGTCGTCCTGCAGCACATCACCGTGCATCCGATCGTCCGGACCACGGAGACGAACCTGGTGTTCGAGCGTCGTGCCGGCATCGGCGTCGTGCCGCGTCTGATGCAGGCCGCAACGGAGGGATGACGGCGTCGCCTCACTGCAGACAGAACTCGTTGCCTTCGGGGTCCCGCATCTGGATGTAGAGCTCGGGCCACGGACCCCATGTCTGATCGACGATCCTCACGACGCTCGCGCCGACGGCGACGAGGCGGTCGGACTCCGCCCTCAATGCGGACCGGCGATCGCCCGTGCCGTCGTCCGGCGCCGTGACATCCAGATGCACTCGGTTGCGTCCTCGCTTCGGGCCGTCGGCGTGGTGGAAGAACAGGCGGGGGCCCCGTCCTTCCGGGTCCTCCGCCAAGCCGCGCGAGTTCAGGGCCTCTGGTTGCAGGCCTCCCTGGAGGAGGTGGGCCCGGAGGTCGTCGTCGAACTCCGCGTAGGGATAGCCGAACACGTCGGACCAGAACCGAGCGAGGGCCGGAGGGTCGTCCGCGTAGAAGGTGATGTTGCCGAGGGTGGCCATGATGTCCTCCGATCCGCGCCCGCCGCGCCGAGGCAGACAGTACTCCTGACCGCGCTATGTGCCACCCCCTCGACCGCATTCCCGGAAGGGAATGGGTGAGATCGCATCGTTATGACCCGCCGCTGGATGGGACCGCTCCCGTCGTGAAACGATTCGTTCATGACCGGGTCTCTCCGTGCACTCGCCGTCGCCGCTGCCGCAATCTCGCTGGTCGCGTGCGCCCCGACGCTAGCTCCTGACGCTTCACCCACGGCGGCGTCATCGACGCCGGCAGCGGCCGATCCGACCCCGAGCGCGGAGCCGGCGATCGCGCCGACTGTGCCTCTGAACGGCGACTGCGGCAGTGTCCTCTCCGCGGCGCAGCTCGACGAACTCCTCGGTGAGGGATGGAAGACGCGGGACGAGAGGGTGCTCGAATGGGTGCCGAACAGCCCCATCCTGCCGTCCGCCGGCGGGCTGGAGACGATGGGTGGCCTCGACTGCCACTGGATGATCGGCGGAGACTTCTCTTCCGGCTCTCCCTGGGATCTGGGCGTGGTCATCGTGCCCGCAGACCATGCGGAGCATCCCTCCGTGAGTGACCTGGCCGAGATGCACTGCGACCCGGCGTACGACACGACGGTGTGCCGGCTGGGACGCGTCATCGGCGACGTGTGGGTCGTCGTCCGTTCTGCCGTGCCCGGTGACGAGCTGGACTCGGCCGCGTTCCTGCCTGAGGCGCTCGATGCCGTCGAGACGAGCATCGGCGACGGGGTCGAGGCGGCGGCCCTTCCTCCGGGCGATGGATGGTGGACGATGCCGGAGTGCGCCGACCTCGCCGAGCGGGTCCGCCTGGAGGGCTTTCTCGGTGAGGGGTATCGCAGCGGGTACTGGGAGGGCAATCCCTCACGCGAGCAGTTGATGCTCGCCGATGCGGGCGCGCAGCTCACCTGCCCCTGGTTCACGGGGGAGGCCGGCGGCGCGCCCGACGGCACGTTCTACATCGTCTCGCTCGACCTTGCGCCGGGGGCGGCGTGGCGATGGGACGGGATCGCTGCTGCCCAGGGTGCGAGCACGGCGAGTGTGCCCGGTGCCGACGCCGCCGTCGCGTTCGATCTCGGCGATGGAAACGCCGCCGTGTTCGCGACCGACGGGGTCAACGTGCTCGAGGTGGTCGGAGTGCCTCAGGAGATGGCGCTCACGCTCGCCGAGCGCGCATTGTCGGCGATGGGATGAGCGGTCGAGGGTTCACGGCCACAGCGAGTGGTAGGCGTTGAGAGCGGGCTGGCCGCCGAGGTGCGCGTACAGCACGGTCGAGTCTCGCGGGATGTCTCCCGACTCGACGAGATCGATCAGTCCCGCCAGTGACTTGCCCTCGTAGACCGGGTCGGTGATCATGGCCTCCAGCTGGGCGCCGAGCGCCATCGCCGTCATGGTCGAGTCGACGGGGACGCCGTAGAGGTCTCCGGCCCATCCATCGAGCACCTGGATCTCATCGTCGCGCAGGTCACGACCCAGCTCGATGAGCGCCGCAGTGTGGCGAGCGATGCGCTCCACCTGGTCCTGAGTCTGGCGAAGCGTCGCCGAGGCGTCGATGCCGATGATGCGTCGGCGCACCCCGGTCAGCTCCTCCAATGCGGCGAAGCCGGCGATCATGCCGGCGTGGGTCGAGCCGGTGACGGTGCACACGATCACGGTGTCGAAGAAGACGCCGAGGCTCTTCTCCTGTTCGGCGACCTCGAAGGCCCAGTTCGCGAAGCCGAGGCCGCCCAAGCGATGTTCGGAGGCACCCGCGGGGATGGCGTACGGAGTCCCTCCGGCAGCCTCCACCTCGGCGAGGGCCTGTCGCCACGAGTCGCGGATGCCGATGTCGAAGCCGGCGTCGTCGAGGCGGGTGTCAGCGCCCATCATGCGCGAGAGGAGGATGTTCCCGACGCGGTCGTTGGTCGGGTCGTCCCAGGGCACCCACTTCTCCTGCACGAGACGCGCCTTCAGCCCGAGGTGTGCGGCGACGGCGGCGACCTGGCGCGTGTGGTTGGACTGATAGCCGCCGATCGAGACGAGTGTGTCGGCGCCGCTGGCCAGGATGTCGGGGACGATGTACTCCAGCTTGCGCACCTTGTTGCCGCCGAAGGCGAGGCCGCTGGCGACATCCTCGCGCTTGGCCCACACCTGTGCGCCCCCGAGATGCTGCGTCAGGCGCTTCAGGTGCTGCAGGGGGCTCGGCCCGAAGGTGAGCGGATAGCGGGGGAAGTCGGCGAGGTTCATGCGGTTCCTTGCGATCGAGCGGCGGCGTGATACGCAATATATCGCACGGTGAGCGGTTGGGCCGGCGGAGCGACGCGCGCGGGGCGGCGCCACGGGGGTCAGTGCAGTGCCCCTCCGACGAGCGCCGGTGTCCCCCCGGGATCGAGGGTGGTCACGATGGCCAGGCGAACTGCCTGTGCGATCGCGTCTGCAGGCAACGCTGGCTGGCCCTGAGGCGCGTGCTCGCGTGACCAGGGCACATGCACGAACCCCACACGGGCACGCGGGAGCGCCTCCTGGAGCGCGGTGAAAAAGACGTGATTGCACACGAATGTTCCAGCCGAGTGCGATACCTCTGCCGGAATGCCCGCCGCGACGATGGCGGCAGCGACCGCTTTCACCGGCACGGTCGCGAAAGCCGCTGCGGGCGCGCCTGACATGCTCGGCACGTCGATGGGCTGGTGGCCGGCGTTGTCCGGGATGCGTGCGTCCAGGAGGTTCACAGCGATGCGCTCGACGCCTACCGCTGCCCGTCCGCCAGCCAGGCCCGTGGCGAGCACCACGTCTGGTCGGTGCGTCGTGAGCAACTCGCGAAGGCGCGCGGCAGCTCCCTCGAATGTCACCGGTAGGACGTCCGTGACCAGCCGTGCAGGCATATCCCACTGCGCGGCTACCTGCCGTACGGCTTCGCCACTGGGGTTGACGGCGTCACCTCCGAACGGCTCGAAGCCGGTGAGGAGTACCGTCGTCATCGCACGCCGCTTTCACCGTTCGAGTCGACCGCCGCGAACTCCGTCGTCCCGGTGGTCACATCGGCCTTGGTAAGCCGCAGCCGGAGAGTCGAACCCGGCTCGGCCGAGAGGCCGACGACCTTGGAGTCCACCGGCGGCTGCGCGAGCTGCACGCGGGCGCCGTCGGTGCGACTTCCCACGACGACCGCGGTGAACTCCGCCCCCTCGTGACCGTGCAACACGGCCGCCTCCACACGATCAAGCACTCCGGCCGTCAGCTGACTCGAGCGCTGAGCGCTTCGGCTCATGAGAGCCGGGAGCTCATGAAGGCTCTCCGTGGCCCATCGGGGCGCCTCTCTACCGTTGGCGAGAGCTTCACAGATCACGAGCACCCACCGGTCGACCAGTCGCCGCAACGGCGCGGTGGTGAGCGCCGATCGCGGCCTGAATCGTCTCCTCGGGCGTCTCGCCGCGGAACGCGACGTAGCCGGCTCCGCGAAACAATCCTCCGGCGTACTCCTTGATCGCCCGTGCGGCGGGCGAGCGATTCAACGACTGCAGGTACTCGCCGTAAGAAACCTCCGGCAGCCAAGGGATTCCGAGCGCCACCGTGCGGCTACGGAACTCGGAGAGATCCTCGGCTGTGGCAGGTGGCATGGTGCGAAGGATGCCGACGCCGCCTCGCAGCATGATCTCCGCCGCGGCCATGCCCGTCAGGAGGGAGACCTGCGCGTTCCAGTCCTCCAGCGCGACGCCCTCGCGGCGCTCGAGCCGATAGCCGTTCTCTTCGACCACCACCCTCGTCTCCGGCAAGCTCAGGCTCGCCCCGCCGCGCTCGCGCTCGCGCGATGCGCGTTCCTGTCCGAACCAGGGCATGGCAGCGAGCGGTTCGGGTGCGGACCCCGTGTCGATCGCACGCTGCGCGCTCTCGTAATCCCACTGGCGACGCGAACGTATGACTGCCCGAATCAGCTCGGTGCGGACCGGAACAGCGCGGTCGTCCAGTTCGAACCGCCACACGAAAGCGCGCCGGTCTCGGTTGGGCAACAGTGATGCCGCGTCCTCACCGAGGACACGCGGGTGCAGCGGGACCCGCCCATCGGGCGCGTACAGCGTCTGTCCTCGGCGGCGCGCCTCGACGTCGACGGCGCCGCCGGGCACGACATAGGCGGGCACGTCGGCGATCGCATAGTGCAGCACACCGCCGGTCGGTGTGCGTGACAGATGGACCGCCTGATCCAGATCGGTCGAACCGGGCGGGTCCACCGTCACGAACTCGATCTCGCGGAGATCCGCAAGACCCGTCGACGCGGGGTCGGTGGGTGTGCTGGCGCGAGCGTCGAGTGCCTCGGCCTCCACCTCCGCGGAGAACGCACGCGGGAGGTCGAGACTCTCTCGGAGCGCCGCGAGCGACTCTGCGAGCTCTTCACGGATCTCGCTCGGTACCAGGCGTGATCGACGGGAAGACACGCGCCCAGTGTAGGCCGGCGGTTGTTGCGTACGGTGTGTGGTATGCGCACGCTGTCTCGCTCCCGTCTTACACGTGTCGGCCCGGTCGTCATCGCGCTGGCGGCGGCGCTGTTGCTCTCCGGCTGCCAGGCCGACGTCGGCGATCCCGACCTCACGCCGCCACCAGCGGAGCCCTCCTCGGCAAGCTCGTCGGGTTCGCCGGCGCCATCGCGGACCGAGCCCCAGGCGCTCTTGGCCGATGGATGCGACGGACTGTTCTCGGACGCAGAGGTCAGCCGGACGACGGACGGTGCCGAACCCCGCGAGTCCGGTGGGCTCTGGCAGGTGGCGATCGAGACGATCGGCGGGCTCTCTTGCCCGTTCCGCAGCGGCTCCATGGCGGGAGAGATCGTGCTCTTGCCCGCGGATCGGGCCACCGGTGTGGACCAGGCCATCGGCGCACCGGGGTGCGGGCTCGACTACGACGAGGCGGTGTGCGCGGCCTCGCAGACCTCAGGGAAGGTCTGGGTGCTGGTGTCGATGGTCGTCTCCGGCGACGAGGCGCCCGAGGACGTGCCGGCCCCGCAGATCGCGATTCTGCAGGCCGTGGCCGCGGCGGTGCGAGACGTGTCTCCGGCGGGCGTGGACGCCCAGGAGGTCGTTCTGGATTGCGAATCGCTCTCCGAGCGCCTCGCCGTCACCGATGTCCTCGAGAACGATGTGATCTACCCGACGCGCATCGAGGAAGGGCCCGGGCCGCTCGAACGCCGGATCGCCGACCATACCGGCGGCTCCGTGCGCTGCGACTGGTCCGAGCTGGACAGTTTCCGGGAGCTGGGGGTGCTCGTGATCCCGGGCGGAGCGTGGGCACGCGACGCTCAGGCCGCGGCGATGGCGGGATCGCGAGACGTTACGGTGGCAGGCGTGCCTGCGACGCTGTGGGAGAGCCCATCCGGCGAGACCGGGGTTCTGATCGACGACGGTGGTGATCTGGTGTGGGTCGGGACTCGCGGCGTTCGGGAATCAGACCTCTTGTCGGTCGCCGAGCTCTTCTTGGGGGCCTGAGAGTCGCCGTGTAGGCGCGGCGCCCCGCACTAAGCTTGACCCTCGTGGTCACGCGTCTTTCCAACTTCTTCCTCCGCACTCTCCGCGAAGACCCCTCTGATGCCGAGGTGACCAGCCACCGGCTGCTCGTGCGCGCGGGGTACATCCGCCGCGCCGCGCCGGGCATCTTCACGTGGCTTCCGCTCGGCTTGCGGGTGAAGGCCCGGATCGAGGGGATCATTCGCGAGGAGATGTCCCGGGCCGGTGCCTTCGAGGTGCACTTCCCGGCGCTGCTCCCGCGCGACCCGTACGAGGCGTCGGGACGATGGACCTCCTACGGTGACGGGATCTTCCGGCTGCAGGACCGCAAGGGCGCCGACTACCTCCTCGCGCCGACCCACGAGGAGATGTTCACCCTCCTCGTCAAAGACCTCTACTCGTCGTACAAAGACCTCCCCCTGGCGATCTACCAGATCCAGGACAAGTACCGCGATGAGGCGCGGCCGCGCGCCGGCCTCCTGCGCGGTCGCGAGTTCACGATGAAGGACGCCTACTCGTTCGACTACACGGATGAAGGGCTCGAGAAGTCCTACCAGGCGCAGCGCGACGCGTACGAGCGCATCTTCCAGCGCCTCGGCCTGGAGTATGCCATCGTCGCCGCCGACAACGGCCTGATGGGCGGGGCCCGCAGTGAGGAGTTCCTCCACCCGACACCCGTGGGGGAGGACACCTTCGTGCGCTCGGCGGCGGGCTATGCCGCCAATGTCGAGGCCTTCGTCACCGTCGCGCCTGAGCCGCGATCGATCGAGGGGCTGCCGGCTCCGGTGATCTTCGACTCGCCCGACACGCCGACGATCGAGACGCTCGTCCGGCATGCCGCGACGGTGCTGGACGGCGAGGTGACCGCCGCTGACACGCTCAAGAACGTCGTCCTCGCCCTGACACATCTCGACGGGACGCGCGAGCTGGTCGTCGTCGGGATCCCCGGCGATCGCGATGTCGACGACAAGCGCGCCGAGGTCGCATTCGCCCCGGCGGTCGTCGAGCCCGCGACGCCTGAGGACTTCGCCCGGCACCCGCTGCTGGTGAAGGGCTACATCGGCCCCTGGTCGGAGGAGGGAGCCATCCTCGGCGAGGAGTCGGCTACCGGCATCCGCTACCTTCTCGATCCGCGCGTCGTCGAGGGGACGTCATGGATCACCGGGGCCAACATCGATCAGAAGCACGTCCACTCGCTGGTCGCCGGCCGAGACTTCGCGGGCGACGGGTTCGTGGAGGTCGCCAACGTGCGCGCGGGTGACCCCGCCCCCGACGGGTCCGGGCCGGTCGAACTCGCGCGCGGCATGGAGATCGGACACGTCTTCCAACTCGGGCGCTACTTCGCCGAGACGCTCGGGCTGAAGGTGCTCGACGAGAACGGCAAGCAGGTGACGGTCACGATGGGCTCCTACGGCATCGGCGTCACGCGGATCCTCGCGATCCTCGCCGAACTGAACAACGACGACAAGGGCCTGGTCTGGCCCGCGTCGGTCGCTCCGTTCGATGTGCAGGTGGTAGCCACGGGGCGAGACGCTCTGGCCTTCGATCTCGCTGAGCGGGTGGCTGCGCAGCTGGAGGAGTCCGGACGGGACGTGCTCTACGACGACCGCCCCAAGGTGTCGCCGGGCGTCAAGTTCGCCGATGCGGAGCTCGTCGGCGTGCCCAGGATCGTCATCGTGGGCCGAGGTGCCGCCGACGGCCAGGTGGAACTGTGGGACCGTCGGACCGGCGAGCGGGAGGTCGTTCCCGCCGAGGAGATCGTCGCGCGACTGGCGGTGTAGCGGTACCGGGCGCGGTGGTGCTCCGTCACGACTCCGGGTCGGCGCGGGCGCTGACCCAGGCCGGTCCCAGGGGAACGACCCGGCGCCCGAGGGTCCGCCAATAGAACTTCTCGACCCCCATGTAGGCGGCGAGCCCCGACGCGATCAGGAGAACGATCGACCCCGCCGTGGCAAGTCCGGTGCCAGCGGTGAAGGCCGCGGCGGCCTGCAGCGCGAGGCCGAGCGACACGCTGGCCAGCGTGAGCGGAAGCACCGTGTTGTGCGCCGCTCCGGCGAACGCGAACACGAACGCCAGGATCGCGAACGCCAGGGCGAATGTCCCACGGGCGCCATCGGACACGTCGAACACGCCTAGTTCCTCGCCGAGGAGGAACCCGGGCTGGACGATCCAGTACCAGCCGAAGGCGTTGTAGACGAGGAAGTGGAAGTCGTCGCCGTCGGCCCACGCCAGCATCCCGGCGATGACCTGCACGACGCCGCCGAAGACCGCGCCCACCCAGAACACGGGGCTCTCCTCGAGGACGCCCAGGTGGGCCAGTTGCGCGATGACCGTCGCCATCACGAAGCCGAGGAGGCCGATCAGTCCGGGGTCGGCGCGGCGAGGGGGGAGGGGCATGGTCACGCCACCACGCTAGCCCGGATGCCTCGGCGACCCCGTGCCTCGCGACCGGGAGAGCGCGTTCAGCGCGATACTCGTCCGTGCCGCATCGTGTCGTCGGGCTGATCGCGCGTCACCAGGGCCTTGAGCATCCCCGCCGCTATGACGAGCTTGCCGTGGGCCGGCTCCCAGAACTCGATCTCGCGGGGCGTCACCCGCAGGAGCGCGATGTCGGGGGTGTCCAGGCCGTCTTCGAACCAGATGTCCAGCGAGGGGCTGTAGAGCTCCTCCATTCGTGCCCGGTCGTGGAGCACCTGGGCGGTTCCGGCGATCGAGACGAAGCGCATTCCCTTCGCGTCGATGTACGAGAGCCCGACCGCCCGATCCGCGCGCACCTCGTCGACCTTCTTGGTCTCATCCGAGGTGAAGAACCAGATGTTCCCCTCCTCGTCCATCACGCGCGTGCTCATGGGCCTGCTGACGAGATTGTCGTCATCGTCATGTGTCGTCAGCATGGTGAAGTCGATGTCCTCCACCAGTTCCTTCACGCGCGCCATCGCTTCCGCGCCGCCGACCTCGTTGCGGTTCTCGTCGTTGCCGTTCTCGCTCATGCGCCGACGATGCCACGGCTCGCGATGCGCACCGAGGGGATTGACAGGGCTTCGGGAATCGATACGCCCGCGCGAGGATCGACGGGGGCGCGTGTCTGTACCGAGCAGGCTTCCGTTCACCGGTCCGTCACCGTCCGGCACCGATGCGTGACAGGCTGAGGGCATGACGGAGAGCCTCATTCCGCCGCAGGTGACCGACGACGTCCGCCGCGTGATCCGTGACGCCGGCATCGCGGGCGCTGACGACGATGTCGAGCTCGTCGCACGGATCCTCATCACGGGCGTCGGTCTCGGGCTGGATGAGACGAGCCGGCTCGACCTGAAGATCACCTCGGCCGCTCTCGCGGAGATGCGCCAAGCGTTCCGCCTGTTCGCCCCGTACCGTGCGGTGCCGAAGGTCACCGTCTTCGGGTCGGCGCGGACCCGCCCCGACGACCCCCTGTATGCGGCGACCGTCGAGCTCGCGCGAGAGCTGGCGAGACGCGGCTGGATGGTCGTCACCGGGGCCGGTCCGGGGATCATGCAGGCGGCGGCCGAGGGAGCCGGCGGAGAACACTCGTTGGGCGTCTCCATCCGGCTTCCGTTCGAGGAGAAGCCCAACTCGGTCATTGCCGGGGGCTCTCGGAACGTCGCGATGAAGTACTTCTTCACTCGCAAGCTCATGCTCGTGAAGGAGTCGAGCGGCTTCGTGTGCCTGCCGGGAGGCTTCGGCACGCTCGACGAGATGTTCGAGCTCCTCACCCTGCAGCAGACGGGCAAGGCCGAGCCCGCTCCCATCGTCCTGCTCGATGCTCCCGGAGGAACCTTCTGGCACGGGCTGCGCGAGTTCGCCGATCGCCACCTCATCCCGGCGGCGGTCATCTCTCCCGACGATCTCGATCGGGTGCTGTTCACCGACTCGGTGACCGAGGCCGCCGAGGCGATCACCGGGTTCTGGCGCAACTACGACTCGCTGCGGTGGGTGGGTGGCCGGCTCGTCCTCCGCCTCCGAGCAGAGCCGTCGGACGCCGACCTGGAGTCGCTCAATGATCGTTTCGGGGCCCTGCTGACGCGCGGACGGATCGAACGATCCGCACCCCTGCGCCGTGAAGTGGAAGAGGCGGATCGTGTCGAGCTGCCACGCCTCGTGATGCGCTTCGACCCGTTCCGGGTGGGGGAGCTGTTCCACCTCATCCGCGCGGTGAACGAACTGCCGACCGCGCCCCCACTCCAGGCGCTGCCTCAGAGGCGCGCGTAGCGGGCACGGAAGAAGCAGAAGATCCCGTAGGCGATGAATCCGGCGCCGACGGCCGCCACGATCGCCGGACCTCCGGTGACCTCCAGCAGCGCCCGGATCGCACTGTCGAGCCCTCCCGCCGTGTCGGGATCCACGCGGACGGCGGCGATCACGAGGAGCACGGCGAGAACCGACAGAGCGACGCCCTTGGCCACGAAGCCCACGGTCCCGAGCGCCGTGACGATGACGCCCAGGGGACCGTGGGGGATCGTGACCTTGTTGCGGTAGGAGCGGCGCACTCCCATCACGACGAACGCGATCCCGCCGATGCCGATCCCGATGCCCACGAGCCCCAGCACCCACGGACCTCCCGGGATCGTGAGCACGCCGCGGCTCGCCTGCTGCACCGTCTCGTTCGCGTCGGGTCGGGACCCGAGCGCCACGGTCACCGCGATCGCTGCGAGGGCGAGGAACACGACGGCCTGTCCCCATTCCGACAGCCGCACGCCCCACTTCTTCGCATCGGACGAACGCAGGACGGCGGTGCCGGACGCGGCGTGCCAGAGGCCGAGTCCCGCGAGGAGGGCTGCCATGACCCACAGCGCGGCGAATCCGAGAGGCGCCGTGGCGATGGCGGTGAACACCCCGGTCTGGTCGCTCTTCCCGCGTCCGCCGAAGGCGATCACGAACGCGACGGCGCCGATCATCACGTGCACCACTCCGTTCGCGGCGTATCCCCCGCGAGCGAGGAGACGCAGGACCGTCGAGGAACGCGCCTCGCGGGCGACCTCTCGTGTCGTGTCGTTCACCGTCGTCGTTCTCCCTCTCCGTGTCCTCCGCTCACGCTAGCCAGTCGACGGCTGGGCGTCGATCGGGCGGTGGCCCCGGCGCGGGGGAGGAGACGATCGGGTAACGTTGTGGGGATGCCGAGGCGGCGACGCCGCGGTGAGAGACGTGAATAGGGAGGAACCTGTGGACATCGATCTGGGACTTTTGCGGACGGTCGAGCGCGAGAAGGAGATCCCCTTCGACGAACTGGTTCGCATCATCGAGCAGGCCATCCTCACCGCCTACGCCAAGCACACCTCTCCCACCGGCGAGCTTCCCGACGGTGCACGGGCGGAGCTCGACCGCAAGACCGGGCACGTCGCGGTGTTCATCCCGCTCCTCGACGACGAGGGTGCCGTCATCCGCGAAGAAGAGTCGACCCCGGAGGACTTCGGGCGGATCGCGGCCTTCGCCGCGAAGCAGGTCATCAGCCAGCGGCTCCGGGACATCGCCGACGACGCGATCCTGGGGGAGTTCCGGGGCAAGGAAGGCGACATCGTCGCCGGAGTCATCCAGCAGGGTCCCAACCCGCGCATGGTGCACGTCGACCTCGGCACGATCGAGGCGATCCTCCCACCCGAGGAGCAGGTCCCGGGCGAGGAGTACGCGCACGGTTCGCGGCTCCGCGTGTACGTGACCTCAGTGGCCAAGGGCACCAAGGGACCGGCCATCACCGTCTCGCGCACCCACCCGGGTCTGGTGCGCAAGCTGTTCGCGCTCGAAGTGCCCGAGATCGCGTCGGGGCTCGTGGAGATCGTCTCCCTGGCCCGGGAGGCCGGGCACCGCACGAAGATCGCCGTGCGCGCCAACGACCCGGCGATCAACGCCAAGGGCGCGTGCATCGGGGAACTGGGCCGGCGCGTGCGTGCCGTGACCGAGGAGCTCGGCGGGGAGAAGATCGACATCGTCGACTACGACGCCGAGTTGGCGAAGTTCGTCGCCAATGCGCTGTCGCCCGCCAAGGTCACCTCCAGCTTCATCCTCGACGCGGGCAGCAAGGCCGTCCGCGCGCTCGTGCCCGATTACCAGCTCTCTCTCGCGATCGGCAAGGAAGGGCAGAACGCCCGCCTGGCGGCCAAGCTCACCGGGGCCAAGATCGACATCCAGCCCGATTCGATCCTGGAGTCGTGACGGCTCGTCGGCGCGCGGCGCCGCGGTGGCCCGGGGTCGGCCGAGCGATCCCGGCGGTCGAGTCGAAATCGCAGCGCGGCAAGAGGGGGTAGGATGGAACCTGTTCGAACGTGCGTGGGATGCCGCGTGCGTGCCCCCCGATCCTCACTACTGAGGGTCGTCGCTCGGAACGGCGTGCTCGTCATCGACGAGAAGGCTGTTCTTCCGGGCCGGGGCGCGTGGGTGCATGACACGGACGAATGCAAGGACACCGCTCTGCGGCGCCGTGCTTTCGGACGAGCATTGCGTGTGTCGAGCCCGCTCGATACGCAGACCATCACACCCACCCACCAGCGAAACGGCTGAACGGCTATGGACACAAAGTGAACGGCTCGAAATGAGACCCGTCCGCACGTAACGGTCTGCCCTGTCCTGGGTAGGCCCCAGACAGGAGAATTGTGGCAAAACCACGCGTACACGAGATCGCTTCCGAGCTCGGCGTCGACAGCAAAGTCGCCCTCGCGAAGCTGAAGGAGCTCGGCGAGTTCGTCAAGAGCCCTTCGTCCACCATCGAGCCGCCCGTGGCTCGCAAGCTTCGGGCTGCGCTCGAGGCCGAGGGCGCCGCCAAGCCGGCTGACGCCGCACCGAAGCCGGCCGCCAAGCCCGCGGCCCCGGCGGCCAAGCCCGGTCCGGCCCGTCCGACCCCGGCTTCCGCGCGCCCGTCGGCGCCTGCCGCCGAGGCGACTCCCGC
>NZ_LQGV01000002.1 GCF_001620065.1 Microbacterium sp. TNHR37B | reverse complement strand
GTCGGCGGCGCGGCCGAGGGCCACGCCGGAGCCGCTTCCGAGCAGGTGTCCCCGCCGCCCGTTCCGCCCTCGCAGGGCACGCCTTCGGGCCGCCCGACCTCGGCACCGCCCACGTCGTCGCCCCCGCCGGCGACGTCCGGCGGGGCGACGAGGCGGCAGGACCCGCCGCCGCCGTCCGCGAAGCCGACAGGGAAGGAGTAGTCCGATGGCCTCCACCACGCAGGGCGACTACCCGCTCGCCACGGTGCAGTTCTCCCGCCTCACCAAGCGCGGGGTCATGCTCGGCCTCTCGCTGCCGCAGCTCGTCATCCTGGCCGTCGCGGTGCTCACCGTCGTCGCCGGCCTCTACACCGGCGGCGGCATGGGCCTGGCCTGGACCTCCCCGGTCTGGGGTATCGCGACCCTGCTCGCGGTCATCCCGGCTGGCGGCCGCAAGCTCATCGAGTGGGTGCCCATCGTCGCCCGCTGGACGTTCCGCACCTACCTCGGCCAGCTCATCTACCGCCGCCGCGTCATCAAGCCGCGCCCCGCAGGCACCCTCGCCCTTCCCGGCGACGCTGCGCCGCTGCGGGAGTGGGAGGACCCCGAGACCGGCGCGGCGCTGATCCACGACCCGCACGCCCAGACCCTCACCGCGATCCTCGGCGTGAGCCATCCCGCGTTCGTGCTCCTCGACCCCGGTGAGCAGCAGCGCCGCGTCTCCGGCTGGGGCCGCGTTCTCGCCGCCGCGTGCCGCTCCGGGCGCATCGCCCGGATTCAGGTCTCCGAGCGGACCCTGCCCGATAGCGGCACGGGCCTGACGGAGTGGTGGCGCCAGCACGGCACTGACGAGGGCTCGTGGGCTGCGACCACGTATGCGGAGTTGATCGAGCGGGCCGGTCCCGCCGGGGAGCGGCACGCGACGACGATCAGCCTCGCCTTGGACATGAAGGCCGCCGCCCGGCAGGTCCGCACCGCCGGCGGCGGGATGCGCGGCGCCGCCGCGGTGCTGCGCCAGGAGATGAGCGCACTCGCCACCGCACTGCGCGCCGCAGAGCTCACCAGCACGGGATGGCTCACGCCGGGCGAGGTCGCCGTCATCCTCCGCTCGGCCTACGACCCGGCCGCGGCCCCCGCACTGGAACGCCACGGGGCGCTCGGCCGCGACCTCGCCACCGCCGGCCCCGTCGCGGTCACCGAGACCTGGGACCGGCTGCGGTCCGACTCCGCCTTCCACGCGGTGCTGTGGATCACCGAATGGCCCCGTTCCGCGGTCTACCCCGGCTTCCTGACACCGCTCGTGCTCTCCAACGGAATCCTGCGCACCCTCGCCCTGCACTACACCCCGGTCAGGGCGGACCAGGCAGCCAGGGACCTGCGGAAGAAGAAGACAGAGCTCATCTCGGACGCCGCCCAGCGGCGCAAGATCGGCCAAGTCGAGGACACCGCCGCCTCCGCCGAGCTCGACGACGTACTCCAGCAGGAGGCAGACCTGACCGCCGGACACGGCGTGCTGCGCATCACCGGCCTCATCTCCGTCTCTGCGCCGACCATCGACGACCTCGACGCCGCTGTGGCCGCCGTCGAGCAGGCCGCCATCCAAGCCTCGTGCGAGACGCGGCGGCTTGTCGGCCAGCAGGCCGTCGCGTTCACCGCCGCCGCGCTGCCGCTGTGCCGGTCGGTCTGACCGGGCGCACCCGCACACCGACCTCACGAACCGAACGCAAGGAGTCCGATCATGCCGACCTTCGATGACCCGCAAGCCGACGCCGCCGAGGCGTCCGCCGCGCTGCGCGGCCTAGCCCACGCAACCCGCGCGATGCCCGAGCCCGCCGCGACCTACCCCGTGATCGGTGACCTGCTCGCCGGCGTCCGGTCGCTGCGGCAGGTGCTCAACCAGCTCGCCGACGCGCACATCGACAACCGCGTCCTCGCCCACGACGACGCCGGAGACCAGACGGCCGGCGCAACCTCCGCGCTCGCCGCGGCGGACGAGCTGCACCAGGCCGGCACGCTGCTGAACACGGTGGAGTGGCGGCTCGACGCTGCCGCCCAGCACTCCGGTCGCATCGCCTGGCGGGCGCCCACGGCCAGCGAACCGGCGCGCACGACCGCGCACGTCGGGACGCTGACGCTGACGGTGTGGCCGGACGAGCCGATGGGCGAGCACCAGCGCTACGCCTACCGCGTCGAGGACTCCGCCAGCGGCGAGAGCGTCGAGGGCCGGGACCTGTTCACCGGCGCCGGAGCACCGGTCGATCCCGGCCGGGCTCTGCGCGAGCTCGCCGTCTACCTCAGCGCCGCCGGCGAAGCCCGGCAATACGCGCTCGACAACCCCGGCATGCATCCCGAGAACCAGGGCCTGTTCCCGCAGTGGGCCGCCGACGCCGCGCTGCGCAGCTACACCGACCTGACCGTGTTTGCCGAGCTCGACCCGGCCGCACTCGACACAGAGCAGGCGCCTCACTCGAAGCCCGCGCCGCGGTGGATCAGCGTCGTATTCCTGGACGGCTCCGAGGCCGACGAGGTGCTGGACCTCATCCGGCGCGAAGGCACCGATGCGGCGATCGACCACCTGGCCGGGTTCGACTTCGGCGAGGAGACCACGCAGTCCGCGCTCGAGAACGGGTACGTCTACGACACGCCGCCGGCCGGGAAGCTCGACAGCACCGCGACGAGCGAGGTCTACACGCTGACCTACAACCCGTTCATGGGACACGTCTCCCTCCTGCGCGAATACGACGTCGACCCCGTGCTCACCGACACCGAACTCGCAGCGGCGAAGAACCTGGCGACCGAGCGCCCGAACGGACGGCAGGACCGCGCGGGCGGGGACACGGACTGGTTCGCCCGCCCGCAGGCGTCCTCGACACCGAGTCGGGGGCTCGCGCTGTGACCGGGCAGGAGGAGGGCCGGCTGCACACGAGCGTCCTGGTCGGCCCAAACGGGGAGCGCCGCAAGCACCGCAAGGCCCGCCGGCTCGCGGCCGCGCAGGTCGAGACCGACGCACGGACCGCCCGCAAGGCCGAGGCAAAGGCCAAGTGGGAGGCCGAGCAGGCCGAGCAGCACGCGACGGTCTACCTGCCCGCCGCCGGGGAGGCGGGGCCGGCGGCGCTGCGGACGCCGGGCCGGTTCCGGCTCCCGCGCCACCAAGACACGAGCGCGACGCTCGCCGGACAGTACCCCTTCCTCGCCGAGGCGGGTCTCGGCTCCTCGGGGGTGTTCATCGGTCAGGACCTCTACAGCGGCGGATCGTTCGTGTTCGACCCATGGGAGCTCTACCGGCGCGGCGTCATCACCGCCCCGAACATCGTGCTCGCGGGCATCGTGGGCAGCGGCAAGTCGTCGCTCGCCAAGAGTCTCTATACGCGGTCGCTGCCGTTCGGGCGGCGCGTCTACGTCCCCGGCGATCCGAAAGGGGAGCACACGCCTGTCGCCGAGGCGGTCGGCGGGCGGGCCATCGTCCTCGGCCACGGGCTGCGGAACCGGCTGAACCCGCTCGATGAGGGCCACCGTCCCTCCACCGTCAGCGACGCCGAGTGGGCCTCTCAGGTCGCCGCCCGCCGCCGTGACCTGATCGGCGCGCTCGCGGAGACCGTGCTGGACCGCACCCTTTCCCCACTGGAGCACACCGCCATCGACCTCGCCCTGGCGGACGCGGTGCGCAGCGCGGAGGTGCCGATCCTTCCGATGGTGGTGGAACGGATTCTTGCCCCGAACCCCGCCGACGACGAGGACCGGCGGCTCGCGGAGGACGGCCGTCTCGTCGGGCACGCCCTGCGCCGCCTGGTCGCCGGCGACTTGCAGGGCCTGTTCGATGGCCCCTCGACGGTGCGGTTCGATCCGAGCCTGCCGATGGTGTCGCTGGACCTGTCGCGGGTCGCGGAGAACTCGACGCTCATCTCTGTGCTGATGACCTGTTCTTCGGCCTGGATGGAGTCGGCCCTGTCCGACCCGAACGGCGGACAGCGATTCGTCGTCTACGACGAGGCGTGGCGGCTCATGCAGTACCCGAGCCTCCTGCGGCGGATGGACGCCCAGTGGAGGCTGGCGAGGCACTACGGGATCAGCAACATGCTCGTGTTCCACAAGCTCTCCGACCTCGACAACGTGGGCGACGCCGGGACCGCGATGCGCGCGCTCGCGTCCTCGCTGCTCGCCAACGCCGAGGTGCGGATCGTCTACCGCCAAGAGCCCGACCAGCTCGGCACGACCGCCGCCGCGCTCGGGCTGACCGGCACCGAGCAGAAGCTGCTTCCATCCCTCGGGACCGGGCAGGGTCTGTGGCGGATCAAGGACCGCAGCTTCGTCGTGCAGCACCAGTTTCACCCCGCCGAGCTCGCGGCCTTCGACACGACCGCCCGGATGACCGGCGAAACCCGGGAGTTCACGAATCCTGACGCGGGTTCACGAATCTCGAAGACTCCGGGAGAGAGCCGATGAGCCGGCCCCGCTACAAGCGCGCCGCCGGCGAGCACGCTGCCGAGGAGCCAGAGGTTCCCATCGTCTTGCCGCACGTCGTCATGCAGGTCGCCGGCGACGGCACGATGACCGTCACCGTCGACGGGGCACCGCACCTGCCGGAACCGTTCGCACCGCCCTGGCGCCGCGACTCGTTCGCCGCCGTCCTCGACCGGCTCACCGACCAGCGCCGATCCCCGGTGCGCGTCGAGGTCCGCGAGGCGGACGGGACCGTGTTCACCGACATCATCACGCCCTCCCGCCGCCGAGCCGTGCCCGAA
Source organism: Microbacterium sp. TNHR37B (assembly GCF_001620065.1). Taxonomy (GTDB): domain Bacteria; phylum Actinomycetota; class Actinomycetes; order Actinomycetales; family Microbacteriaceae; genus Microbacterium. The sequence continues at coordinate 140,838 of NZ_LQGV01000002.1, read as the reverse complement.
CCGCCCGGGAGACCTGCCGCGCCGGCGCCGCTCCCGGTGCTATACGGGGACGGGTTCGTGCCCGGTGAGGACGTGGCGATCGCCGTGGTCATCGCCCACGGCGACGCCGCGCCGGACGGCACGATGCGCGGCCTGATCGAGGCCGCCCAGCTCGCGGCGAGCCCGACCCGCGAGGTCATCCTGCTCGGCCGCGTCTCCGGCGCCGTGACGATCGGCCACCCCGAATGAGCACCCCGCGACCGGCCGGCTCCCTCGGGGACGAGCTGACCAACCTCGGCATCGGCCTGCTGGTCGCCGCCGCGGCACTCGCCGCGATCCTGCGCGGGGCGGGCTCCGTCGCCGCCTGGATCAGCGGCGCGGATCAGCCCGCCGGCGGCGTCGAGGCAGGGTTGGGGGTTCTCCTCGACCCGCTCGACCCGGCGGTGCCGCTCGACGCGCCGGGACTGAACGCGGTGGCGTACTGGATCACCGCCGCCGTCCTCATCCTCGCGGTCGGGGCGCTGGGCTGGTGGGTCTGGCGGCTCGCCCGCGAACACGGCCGGCAGGCCAGGACCGACCCCTATCGCATCGCCGGGATCGCCACTCGTGCCGAGGTCGCCAGGGCGGCCTCGGCGAAGGCGCTGCTGCGCCGCGCGACCCACCTGCGACCTTCCCTCGACAAGCCCCGGCCCGAGGAGGTCGGCTACCGGATCGGCGCCGCCCGCGGCAGCGGGGTCTGGGCCTCAGTGGAAGACTCCATCCTCCTCATCGGCCCACCCCGCTCCGGCAAGGGAGCCCACATCGTCATCAACACCATCCTGGATGCCGCCGGTGCCGTCATCACGACGAGCACCCGACCCGACAACCTGACCGCGACCCTGCGTGCGCGGCAGACGATGGGCCCTGTTGCCGTCTTCGACCCGCAGCACCTGGCCGAAGGGGTGCCCGCCGGGATGCGCTGGTCGCCGATCCGGGGATGCGATGACCCGCTGACAGCGATGATCCGTGCCACCGGCCTTGCGGCTGGCACCGGCCTGTCCGCCGGCGGGGTCGAGGGCGGCGGGTTCTGGGAGGGCAAGACCCGCAGCGCGCTCCAGGCCCTGCTCCACGCCGCCGCGCTCGACCACCGCGGACCCGGCGAGCTGTTCCGCTGGACCCTCGACCCGTCCGCCGCCGCCGACGCGGTGGCGATCCTCACCGCCAACCCACGGGCAGCGACCGGGTGGGCGGAGTCGTTGCAGGCGATGATCGACTCCGATCCCCGCACCCGCGACTCGATCTGGCAGGGTGTGTCCCTCGCCCTCGCGGCCCTCGCAGACCCTCGCGTGCTCGATGCCGTGAGCCCGAGGGAGGGCGAGGACTTCGACCCCGAAGCGTTCCTCCGAGCCCGCGGCACCCTCTACCTCCTGGCTACCGGAGCTGGCGCGAACAACAGCGCGGCCCTGGTCGCCGCGTTCGTGGAAGACGTCGTGGAGGCTGCCCGGCGCATCGCCGCGGTCAGCCCCGGCGCGAGACTCGACCCGCCTGTCTTGCTGGCGCTCGATGAGGTCGGCAACCTGGCACCCCTGCCGTCGCTGCCGACACTCATGGCCGAGGGCGGCGGCACTGGGATCACGACGATGCCCGTCTTGCAGTCGCTCGCCCAGGCCCGCGAGAAGTGGTCGGAAAACGCGGCCGGAGCGATCTGGGACGCGAGCATCGTCAAGATCATCCTCGGCGGCGCCTCAAACAGCCGCGACCTGCACGACCTCACCACGCTGATCGGCGAGCGCGACGAGGTGACCGACTCCACCACGGTCGGAGACCACGGCTCACGCTCCGCGCAGCGCTCCATCCGACGGGTGCCGATCATGCCGCCCGACGCGATCCGCACCCTCCCGTTCGGCACCGCCCTCGTCCTGCTGCGCGCCGCGCCTCCCATCGTCACGAGAATGCGCGCCTGGACGAACCGGCCCGACGCCACCGAGCTGCGCGCCGACAGGGCCGGGATCGAGGCGATGTTGAAGCGGCGTCCGCAGGAGAGCGCTGACGCACCTGACTGACAAGAGCGGCCTCGTGGTGAAGGCTGCGGATGTGAAGGAAGGCAGTGGTCATGGTGATCCGCACGCAGGAGTCGTTCTCGGGGTTCGTCGCCTCGGACCCGCAGCTCAGTCGCACGAGCACGGGCGAGGCGAGGTTGTACGCCCGGGTCGGGCAGGAGCACTACCGGCGCAACAGCGACGGATCGTTCACCGAGCTGGAGACCACGTTCCACGACCTCGTGGCCTACCGGGCTACCGCCGAGCGTGCGCATGAGCGGTTCGTCAAGGGCGACAGCTTCGTCGCCGAGGGTTACACGCACCCGTTCGAGTACGAGCGCGACGGGCATACCGTCCAGGGTGAGGAGTTCGTCGCCAAGAAGATCGGCCACGATACCGCCCGCACCAGCTACGACGTCGACCGCAGTCCCCGCGCCGCCCGAGCCGCCGCGGAGCGGGAGGTTCCGGTTCCGGCCGCGTCTCGGGCAACCGCGAGCCACGATGAGCCTCGCCGCACGTCCCCGTCCTCCACGCCCACGTTCGGACTGTGAGCCAGGAGACGATCGTGACCGAGGCCCCTGCGATTCCCGAGCCGGACGAGCCCGAGCCCTCCCCGCTGGGAGACAAAACCGACACCGACGAACAGCAGGACGCGGACGAAAACCTGCTCGCGGAGCCACCGCACCCGGTCAACTGGAACCTCCTCACTGCCGAGGAAACCGAAGGCGAATGGGTCGAGCTCGACAAGTGGGTGACCTGGCTGCGGCACACCTACGGGCTCGGCGTGGCCGTGATCCCGCCGTTCTGGCATCGCCACCCCGAGCTGGTGTGGGAGCTGTCGGCGCTGCATCTGCACTGGCTGTGCGCCTACGACCCCGAGCAGAACGGCTCGGCACCTCTGGGCTGGCACCGAGACTTCGCCGACGCTCGCCAGCGGCTCCGCGATTGGGTGGCTGCCTGCGGCACCCGCCTAGACCGCGACCGACCCACTCGACAGACCGCGTGGCCAGGTGAGGCGCTTACCGAGGCGATCGAAGACGTGCTGATCCCGGACCGGGCTGCAGACTTCAAAGCGTTCGTGAAGGCCGACGTCGCCCGCCGTCAGGCGGCTGAGGACGCCTTCTACGCGAGCCTCGGCGCCGATCCGGCCACCGGCGAGGTGCATGACAATGACGAGCCCGCCCAGTGATCGCGGTATCGGCGCGGTCGAGCCGCTGTGGTGCCCCAAGGAGGCATCCGAGTTTCTGACCGTCTCGCAGGCCACGCTGTCCCGGTGGCGGCGGGAGAGGGTCGGTCCGCCGTTCGTGCAGGTCGGCGGCGTCTACCGGTACAACCCCGTCACCGTCCGTGCCTGGGTGAGCGAGCAGGAGGCCGCTCATGGCTGACCCCCGCAACCGCCGGATGCCGCCGGTCGGCGTCGGACTGACCACCGACGTCGAACGCCGCACCGAGGGATTCCGTGCCCGAGTGCGGTGGACCGACCCATCCACGAAGAAGCGCGTCGGCCGGGTCAGCCACGTCCGCACGATGGAGGAGGTCGAGGAGTTCTTCGACCAGATGCGCAAGGCCACCGAGACCGGCACCGACTCCACCGTCACCCTGACCGAGTACGCCGCCTCCATCGGCGACCGCTGGCAGCGCGGCCTGGACCCCACCTCCACCGCAGAGCTCTACGACACCGGGCTCCGGCTGCGGGTGCTGCCCGCGCTTGGACACGTGCGGGTCGCGAAAATCACCGCGGGGATGATCGACCGCACCATCGACGGCTGGGAGGCCGAGCACTCCGCCTCCACGATCAAGAACTCCATCGCCCCGCTCGTGCGCGTCCTGGACGAAGCCGTCCGCGACGACATCATCTCGATCAACCCCGCCAAACACCGCGCCCGCCGCAACCTCGGCAAGCACGTCACCCACACCACCGGGGCGCTGCGCCAGTACGCGCTCCCGGACCTCGCCACCCTGCGGAAGCTCGCCGACGCCTGCGGGGAGGTGCACCAGTCGTACTCCGATCACGTCATGCTCGCCGCTCTCTTGGCCGCGCGTGGCTCCGAGGTCGCAGGGTTGCGCGCCGGGGACGTGGACTGGGACAACCGGATCGTGTGGATCAGACGCCAGCACTACCCCGGCCGAGGGGGCCTCGTCATCAAGCAGACCAAGGGCCGGCGAGACCGCCCCGTGCCGATGCTCGACGCACTCGAACCCGTTCTCGAACGCCTCACCACTGGCAAGCAACCCGACGAGCCCCTCCTACGAGGACCCCGCGGCGGCGTCCTGACCACCGCGACCGTCCGCGACGCGACCCACTGGGACGACCTCGTGAAGAGCCTCGGGTTCGGCAACCTCACCCGCCACGGCCTCCGCCACACCGGGGCGACCTGGATGGCCGACGCCGGCATCGCCCTGCACGTGCTCCAAGAGATCCTCGGGCACCAGTCGATCGAGACCACCAAGGGCTACCTCCACCCCGACCACAGGCACCTCGCCGAAGCCGCCAGGCAGGCCAACCACTTCCTCTCCGCTCCAGCCAGGAAGGACACCAGCCGCCGCGACGGACCCCGCCTATGAGCACCCAGAACCCACGCTCCGACCCTTCCCGCGGGGGCCGGAGCAGCCGCATGCCCGCAGATTGGTCCACCTTGCGGGCACCTTTTGGTCCACTCCGGCAACGTCGGAGCCGAACGCGAGTGGTCCACTTCATCACGGAGCAGATCACGCCGAGAAGGCGAGTGGACCAGCCAGTGACCACGCCCAGAAACGACAAAGCCCTGATGAAAGTTACCTCTCACCAGGGCTTTTTGTCGGGATGACAGGATTTGAACCTGCGACCCCTTGACCCCCAGTCAAGTGCGCTACCAAGCTGCGCCACATCCCGTTGTTTAGTTTTCGGACAGTCCCGCCGCTCGAACTCACCTGACCCCCAGTCAAGTGCGCTACCAAGCTGCGCCACATCCCGGTCCATCGTCCGCACGCGGACAACTCCCCTATCCTAGCCGGTCGTCGCGCGCGCCGCGAACCGGCCTGACGGGTGTCGGTGGCCGCGTGTACGTTCGCGACATGACGACGATCGAGATCCGCCCCGCACGCGCCGACCGGTTCGACGACGTCGAGCATGCACTCTCCGGTGGGGGCGACGGCGCCTCGTGCTGGTGCCAGTGGTGGATGCTCCGTGGCAAGGACTGGGATGCCACGACGGTCGACGAGAAACGGGAGCTGCTCCGCTCCGACCTCGAGGCGCAGCCACCCTCCGCCCTGATCGCATACATCGACGGAGAGCCTGCCGGGTGGGTGAAGGTCGCCCCGCGCCCCGCGCAGCCCCGCCTCACTCACACCCGGAGCCTGAAGCAGTCACCGGAGCCGATCGACGACGACTCCGTGTGGGCGATCACGTGCTTCGTCGTCCGCCGGGAGCACCGGCGTGCGGGCCTCGGCACCGAACTGCTCGACGCCGCCGTCGCCCATGCCCGCGACAACGGCGCGCGCGTGATCGAGGGCTACCCGCTCGATACGTCCGTCAAGAAGGCCTCCGCGAACGCTCTGTTCCACGGCAGCCTCTCCACCTTCCTCTCCGCGGGATTCCGGGAAGTCGCGACCCCGTCACCGGGGCGCCCCATCGTCTCGCTCACCGTCGCCTGACCGTACGATAGGTCGCACCGACCCGTCTCCCCCACGCTTCGCCCGCACGTCCCCGCTGCGCCCCGAAACCCAGGGAGACCCGATCCGCGGAGGAGCGCCGTGACCACCCCCGCACACTCGCGCTCCCGGATCGCGTCCCGGCTCGATGCCACCCGCTGGTGGGGGTTCATTCTGTACGCGGCGCTCTCGGTCATCCACGTCACGGCGATCGCGTTCGACCTGACGGCCATCGAATACCCGACGAAGCTCCTCCTCATGCCCGCCCTGGGCATCGCCGCGATCTGGGCGGTCCGCGGCAGGCTTCCCACCGGCTCCACGGCGCTCCCCGCGGCGACCCTGCTCTTCCTCGCCCTCGCGTTCTCATGGCTCGGCGACGGCGCCGCGTTCTTCTTCCCCTTCCTCGCCGACGAGCTCCCCGCCATGCTCGCGAGCTTCGGCATCGCCCACCTGCTCTACATCGCCCTCTTCCTCCGCCACCTCCGCCCGCGACCCATAGCCCCGTGGTCGGTGGTGTACGCCGCGTGGTGGGGCGTGATGATCGCCGTCCTCTGGCCGCACCTCGGCGCCCTGCTCATACCGGTGATCGTCTACGGCGCGGTGCTCGGCGGCACCGCCGTGGCAGCCACCCTCGGCGGCACGCTCACCGCCGTCGGCGGCGCCTTCTTCCTCGCCTCCGACACCCTGCTCGCCCTCCGGCTCTTTCTCCCCGGCGTCTCGGCCGAGGCCACCGGCCCCGCCGTGATGATAGCGTACACGCTCGGCCAGGGCCTGCTCGTGCTCGGCATCTGCCGCCTGATCGGAAGGGCGCCACGATGAGCGAGAGCGTCCGCATCGACTCGTGGCTCTGGGCGGTGCGCGTCTACAAGACCCGGTCGGCCGCGACCACGGCGTGCCGCGCGGGACACGTGCGACTCAACGGCGAGAAGGTCAAGGCCTCCCAACCCGTGCGGATCGGCGACGAACTCCGCGTGCGGATCGCCGGATTCGACCGCATCCTGGTGGTGCGCCAGCTCCTCACCAAACGCGTCGGCGCGCCGCTGGCCGCCCTCGCCGCCGAAGACCGCACGCCGCCACGCGACCCCGTCGCGATGGTCGCCGTCCGCGACCGCGGCGCCGGACGCCCCACCAAACGCGAACGCCGCGACATCGACCGCCTCCGCGGCCGCGCGCCCCACCCCGACGAAGACTGAGCCCGGCCGCCGCGTCCCTCAGTCGGTGGCGCCTGGCCTGCGCCGACGCCGCGCGCGCAGCAGCCGATCCCCCGCCGCGACCACGGCCACCGCCACGACGTAGATCACGAGATCCCGCGCGTCGAACACGGTCCCCAGCACGAGCATGATCGGGGAGAACGCCGCGCCCCACGCCAGCGGCAGCCCCGTCAGCTGGAAGAGCTCCACCGCCACGCACCATCCCGCGGCGATCAGACCTGCCCACCGCGACGCGAGACGCGGCGCGATGAACACGACCGCGAGATACGCCACGACCGCGTACAGCGCATCGCCCGCGATGTCGGTCGCCGCGGTGTCGGGCAGCTGCGTGTGCACGAACAATCCCGCCGCCACGACCACCACGATCCCGACGGCCGCCCACACCCGTCTCGCCGCCGAGCCCGGGCGCGCCGCAGGCCGCCCGTTCAGAGCAGGTCCCTCAGCCACGACACCGACTCGACCGTCGCCACACCAGCCACACGTTCGGCGAGCCCGCGGTCGCTCGTCACCACCGTGACGACGCATCCTGCCGCCCGCTCCGACGCCGCCGCCTCGGCGATCGCGTCGTCGCCCTGCCCGGCCGCGCGCAGGATCCGCAGGCCCGGAACGTCGGCCGCCGCGCGGGCCGCCCCCTCCAGCACCACGACGATCTCGGGAAACCACTCGCGCTCCGAGAGCCCCAGCGCTGCCGCCGGCACCCCGCCCCGTCGCCACGCCGCCAGGCGCTCCATGAGCCGTTCCGCGGCACCGGCGCGGTCCTTCCACCATCCGTCGGGCACCGACCCGACCACATTGGCCGCGTCGACCACGACCACCGGTCGCACGTCGAGGAGCGGACGGAGAGTGCGCCACGACGCCGCGAACCCCGGATGCAGCGGATACGAGTCGATCCGGTCGATCGGCACCCAGGCAAGCTCCCGGCTCTCCGGGTCGCTGATCACCGGCTCGAACGGCACGACGACGTCGGCCACGACGGTGCTGTAGGTCCAGATGCCGACATCGAACACGCTGATGAGCCTCGCCGAGACCGCCTCGGCGGGAACCCCGGCCTCCTCCGCCGACTCGCGGAGCGCGCCGTCGCACGCCGACTCCCCCTCGTGTCGCGCACCGCCGGGGAGGGCCCACGTGTCGCCGTGGTGACTCCACGCCACCCGGTGCTGCAGCAGCACGCCGCGCTCCGGGTCGAGGGCCAGGAGCCCCGCCGCCCCATAGCGCCCCCAGTATCGGGTGCCGTCGTCGGCGACGACCCACGCATCGCCCGAGTCGCGCGGCCCGTGCGGGCGCCGCGGCTCGCCGGGCTCGGGAGGAACGATCGTCACCCGACCAGCCTGGCACACCCCGCCCTCCCCCGACGCGATGCCCGGCCCGATGCCCAGCGCGAACCGCCGACCGAGAGCGAGCCGCGTGGATGAGAATCGCGACACGCCACATCTGCGCTTCCTTTCCCTCGACACCACTACATATTGTGGTCAGACCACCTCGGCGGCCCCGGTCGCTGCTCATCTTCTCAGAGAGGAAATCCATGGCTTCCCCGCACGCCATCACCGTCGCCGACACGATCGACGAGTACCTGTCCCGAGCCGATTGGCGGGTCAACGCCAACGCGAACCAGGGCTACTCGCTCGGCGGCATGATCCTCAACTCCGCCGGAAAGCTCATCGCCAACTACTGGCTCGACGAGGTGTACGCCCCCGAGGCCGGGCAGGCGCACCGCGACGGCGACCTCCACATCCACGACCTCGACGTGTTCGCGGGATACTGCGCCGGCTGGTCGCTGCGGATGGTGCTGGAACAGGGCTTCAACGGGGTGACGGGGAAGATCTCCTCCCGCCCGCCGAAGCATTTCTCCAGCGCCCTGGGTCAGCTCGTCAACTTCCTCGGCACCCTGCAGAACGAGTGGGCCGGGGCGCAGGCGTTCAGCTCCTTCGACACCTACCTCGCCCCCTACGTCCGGATCGACGGCCTCAGCTACGACGACGTCCGCCAGGCGATGCAGGAGTTCATCTTCAACCTCAACGTGCCCTCGCGCTGGGGCACGCAGACGCCCTTCACCAACCTCACCTTCGACTGGGTGTGTCCCGACGACCTCGCCACGCAGCGCCCGCTCGTCGGCGGCACGGTGCAGGACTTCACCTACGGCGACCTCGCGGAGGAGATGGGCGTCATCAACCGCGCCTTCATCGAGGTGATGACCGAGGGCGATTCCGACGGCCGCGCGTTCACCTTCCCCATCCCCACCTACAACATCACGCGCGACTTCGACTGGGAGGGACCCCACGTCGAGGCCCTGTTCGCGATGACGGCGAAGTACGGGCTCCCCTACTTCCAGAACTTCGTCAACTCCGATCTCGACCCCCACATGATCCGCTCCATGTGCTGCCGGCTGCAGCTGGACCTCACCGAGCTCCTCAAGCGCGGCAACGGCCTGTTCGGGTCGGCGGAGCAGACGGGATCGATCGGCGTCGTCACGATCAACTGCGCACGACTCGGGTTCGTGCACTCCGGCGACGAGGACGCCGCCCTGGCGCGGCTCGACGAGCTGCTGGAGATCGCCCGCGACAGCCTCGTGGCCAAGCGCGCCGTGATCGGCGAGCACCTCGAGGGCGGGCTCTTCCCCTACACCCAGCGCTACCTCGGCACGCTCGACAACCACTTCTCCACGATCGGCGTCAACGGCATCAACGAGTACGTCCGGAACCTCACCCGCGACAGCGACGACATCACGACCGAAGCGGGGACAGCCCTCGCCACGCGTCTGCTCGATCACGTGCGGGAGCGCATGGTGGAGTTCCAGGAGTCGACCGGGCACATGTTCAACCTGGAGGCCACCCCCGCAGAAGGAACGACGTACCGGTTCGCGAAGGAAGACGTCGCCCGCTTCGGCGCCGACGGCATCCGCCACGCCGGCACCGACGACAAGCCGTACTACACCAACTCCTCGCAGCTGCCCGTGGGGTACACGGCCGACCCGTTCCTCGCGATGGCGATGCAGGAGCCGCTGCAGCAGAAGTACACCGGCGGGACGGTCCTCCACCTCTACCTCGGCGAGGCGATGACCTCCGCCGCGGCGTGCCGCGAGTTCGTCCGGCGGTCGCTGGAGAACTTCCGCCTCCCCTACATCACGATCACCCCGACGTTCTCGATCTGCCCGCGTCACGGTTACCGCTCCGGCGAGCACCCCACGTGTCCGGCATGCGGCTCCGAGTGCGAGGTGTGGACGCGCGTCATGGGTTACTTCCGGCCGATCGCCTCCTTCAACATCGGCAAGAAGGGCGAAGCTGAAGAGCGGCGGTACTTCCAAGCGCCGCCATCGGTCGAGGAGGAACGATGGAAGAGCTCGCACCGTACGATCTGAGGGTCGCCGGCATCACGCCGTTCTCGACGGTGGACTGGCCCGACATGCTCGTGGCCACCGTGTTCCTCCAGGGCTGTCCGTGGGACTGCTTCTACTGCCACAACCCCGCCCTCATCGACCCGCGCGGCGAGACGGTCTTCAGCTGGAGCGACGTCACCGATCTCCTGTGCGACCGGATCGGACTGCTCGACGGCGTGGTGTTCAGCGGCGGCGAGCCCACCATGCAGCGCGGGTTGATTCCCGCGCTGCAGGTGGTGCGCGCCCTGGGGTTCAAGGTGGGGCTCCACACCGGCGGCGCCTACCCGTCGCTGCTGGCGAAGGCGCTGCCGTTCGTGGACTGGGTGGGCCTGGACATCAAGGCCGAGCGCGCCGACTATGCGAAGGTCACCGGACGCGGACCGAGCGGCGATCACGCGTGGCGGTCGCTGGAGCTCGTGCTCGCGCACAACCTCCTGCGCTCGGGCACGCGGCATCCGCTGGAGTACGAGGTGCGGACAACGGTCCATCCCGCCGCGATCGACGACGAAGGCCTGATCGACCTCGGCTGCCGCCTCGCCGACGCCGGCGTGGAATGCTGGGCCGTGCAGCGGTTCCGTGAGCCGGGCACACGCACCCCGCTTCCGCGCGTCACCCCCGAGGCGAGCCCGCTCCACCTCGACCGGCTCCCCGCGGAACGGTTCGCGTCATTCGAGATCCGCTGAGGCCGAGCCTGACGCCCGGCCTGGCCGCGCGCCGTCGTTGCGCCCGGATCAGCGCTGGCGGCGCTCCCGCACGCGCATGTTGGTGACGATGGGCGTGCCCTCGAAGCCGAAGATCTCGCGCAGGCGCCGCTGGATGAACCGGCGATAGCCCGGGTCGAGGAATCCGGTCGTGAACAGCACGAAAGTCGGCGGCCGCGTGGAGGCCTGCGTGCCGAACAGGATGCGCGGCTGCTTGCCGCCACGGAGCGGGTGCGGGTGCTCGGCGACGAGCTCGGCGAGGAAGGCGTTGAACTTGCCGGTGGGGATGCGCTGGTCCCACGACTCCAGCGCGGTCTCCAGCGCCGGAACGAGCTTGTCGAGGTGCCGACCGGTGCGGGCGGAGATGTTCACCCGCGGAGCCCAGGAGACGTGGGCGAGGTCCTGCTCGATCTCGCGCTCCAGGTAGCGGCGGCGATCGGCGTTCTCCATGTCGTCGTCGTTGAGGCGGTCCCACTTGTTGAACGCGAGCACGAGCGCGCGCCCCGACTCCAGGACCAGGTCGATGATGCGCACGTCCTGCTCGCTGAGCGGCTCGGACACATCGAGCACGACGACGGCGACCTCCGCCTTCTCCAGCGCAGCCGAGGTGCGCAGCGACGCGTAGAAGTCGGCGCCCTGCTGCAGGTGGACGCGGCGGCGGATCCCCGCGGTGTCGACGAGGCGCCAGAGTCGACCGCCGAGCTCCACGATCTCGTCGACGGGATCGCGCGTGGTACCGGCGAGCTCGTTGACGACCACACGCTCTTCGCCCGCGGCCTTGTTGAGAAGCGACGACTTGCCGACGTTCGGGCGGCCGAGGATCGCGACGCGACGCGGCCCGCCGAGCTCGTTCTTGGCGACCGCCGATACCTCGGGGAGCACCTTCATGACCTCGTCGAGGAGGTCGGCGACCCCGCGACCGTGGATCGCCGACACAGGGTGCGGCTCCCCCAGGCCCAGGTTCCAGAGGGCGGCGGCTTCGGGCTCCTGCCGGGCGTCGTCGATCTTGTTCGCGACGAGGAACACCGGCTTGTCGGCCTTGCGGAGAAGACGCACGACCTGCTCGTCGGTCGCGGTGGCTCCCACCATCGCGTCGACGACGAACAGGACGACGTCGGACAGGTCGATCGCGACCTCGGCCTGTGCGGCCACCGAGCGATCGATGCCCTTGGCGTCGGGCTCCCACCCACCCGTGTCGACGAGGGTGAAGCGGCGGTCCATCCACTCCGCCTTGTACGTCACGCGGTCGCGGGTGACCCCGGGGGTGTCCTCCACGACCGCCTCACGCCGGCCGAGGATGCGGTTGACGAGCGCCGACTTCCCGACGTTGGGCCGCCCCACGATCGCGACAACCGGGAGGGCGGGAAGGACCTCCACGACTTCGCCACCGGCGGTGAAGCCCGCGAGCAGCTCCGCGTCGTCATCGTCGAGCTCGTAGTCGGACAGCGACGCACGCAGCGCCGCAGCCCGCTGATCGGCAAGTTCCTCGTCGAGGTTCGCGAGCTTCTCTTCGAGGTGGTCGGGGCCGCCCTCGTACTCGTCGTCGGAGGTGATCATGCGGAGGTTCCCGTTCCGACCCGGATGACGTCGAGGACGGCAGCCACGGTCTGGTCGAAGTTCAGTTCGGTGGAGTCGACCACGGTCACGCCGGGAGCGGCGGTGAGGAAGTCGACCACCTTCGAGTCGGCCGCGTCGCGTTTGTGGAGCGCGGCGGCCACCTCGGCGGAGTCCTGGCCGGTCACCTCGGCGCTGCGCCGGGCGGCGCGCACCTCGGGGGCGGCGGTGAGGAGGATGCGGACGGGAGCGTCGGGGAAGACGACCGTCGTGATGTCGCGGCCCTCCACGATCACGCCGGGGCGGTCGGAGTCGGCGACGAGGGCACGGAACATCGCGTTGACCGACTCGCGGACCACGGGCACGCGCGCGACGCCGCTGACGGCCCCCGACACGCGGGGATCGCGGATCGCCTCGGTGACGGGCACTCCCCCGACCGTGACCCAGTAGTCGTCGGGGTCGAGGGAGATCGCGTAGTCGAAGTCGCCTGCGGCGTCGATGACGGCCGACGCGTCGGAGGTGTCGGCGCCGTGCTCGAGCACGTGCCACGCCAGTGCGCGATAGGCCGCCCCCGTGTCGAGGTAGCCGTAGCCGAGGCGCCGCGCCAGCTCCTTGGAGACGCTGGACTTGCCGGAGCCGGCGGGGCCGTCGATCGCGACGGCGACGACGTCCTCGTCGCGCGGGGCGCCGGAGGGGGAAGGATCAGTCATTGGTGAGGCTCGCAATCTTCCAGCCGCGCGCTTCCAGACCGTCGACGGCGTGCCGCAGCACGGCCGGGTCGACGCTGATGTCGGCGAGGCCGAACTGGGCGCCCGGAGAGTGCTCCAGGCGCAGGTCTTCGACGTTCACGTGGAGTTCGCCGAGCTCTCCGAACAGGCGTCCGAGCTGGCCCGGGGTGTCGTCGACCATGACGACGAGCTGCTCGAAACGGCGGTTCTGTCCGTGCTTGCCGGGGAGGCGTTCGACACCGTCGTTGCCGCGTCGGATCGTCTCGGCCACGGCGCGTCGGGCTCCCGCCGCATCCGGCGCGCGCAGCGCCGAGGCGACGGCCTGCAGGTCTCCCGCGAGCGCGTCGAGCACATCGACGACCGGTTCAGCGTTCGCGCCGAGGATCTGGACCCAGAGCTCCGGCGCCGAGGCGGCGATCCGCGTCATGTCCCGCACTCCTTGACCGGCCAGCCGCAGCGACTCGTCCGGCGCCTCGACGAAACGCCCCGCAAGGAGGGAGGCGACCAGCTGCGGCACGTGCGAGACGATCGCGACCCCGCGGTCGTGCTCTTCGGGGGTCATCTCGATCGGCATGGCTCCGAGGTCGAGCGCCAGCCCTTCGACGAGGGCGAGGGCGCGCGCGGGAGTGTCGTCGTCGCGGCAGACGACCCACGGCCGCCCCACGAAGATGTCGGCGCGCGCGGAGATCGCACCGCCGCGCTCCCGCCCCGCCATGGGGTGGGAGCCGATGTAGCGGGTGAGGGTCACGCCGCGCTCGCGCAGCACGCGGAGCGGCTCGAGCTTGACGCTCGCGACGTCGGTCACGACCGCGTCGGGGTAGTCGGCGAGCTCGCGCTCGACCACGTCGGCCACGACGTCCGGCGGCACCGCGACCACGATGAGCGCAGGGGCGTCGTCGTCGCGTGCAGGGCGCCCGGCCCCGTAGTCGACGGCGAGCCGCAGCTGTGCGGGCGACGCGTCGGCGAGCACGACGTCCACGCCGAGCGGGCGCAGGGCGTGACCGATGCTCGACCCGAGGAGCCCCGCGCCGACGATGCGCACCGTCCCCGACGTGCGCGCGGCGCGAGCGCGTGCGTCAGGGGAGCTCGAGTCGGTCACGGCTTCTCCGCTTTCGGGGGTCGCTTCAGGATGCCGGCGGCGGGGCCGCCTCGCGCGCGAGAGTGAGCAGCGCGCCGCGTTCTACTGTAGTCAACTCCCGGGCGCGCCCCGCGGGGAGGGTTCCCAGGTGGAGCGGGCCGAACTGGCGCCGCACGAGCTCGACGACGGGATGCCCGACGGCCGCCATCATGCGGCGGACGATGCGGTTGCGCCCCGAGTGCAGGGTGAGCTCCACGAGGCTCGTGCCGCTGCTGACATCGAGGAGCCGCGCCTTGTCGGCGGCGATCGGCCCGTCTTCCAGGTCGACGCCGCGAGTGAGGGCGGCGATCGTCTGCGGCGATACCCGGCCGGTGACCTTGGCGATATACACCTTCGTCACCCCGAACGAGGGGTGGGCGAGCACGTGGGCGAGATCGCCGTCGTTCGTGAGCACGAGCAGGCCGCTCGTCTCGGCGTCCAAGCGGCCGACGTTGTAGAGCCGCTCGGGCCACTCCTTCGTGAACCGCCGGAGGTCCGGGCGTCCCTTCTCGTCCTTCATCGACGACACGACGCCGGTCGGCTTGTTGAGGAGCACGTAGCGCTTGGTGGCGTCCAGCTGCACGGCCGTGCCGTCGACGTCGACGAGGTCCACGGTGGGATCGATGCGCGTGCCGAGCTCGGTCACCACGCGCCCGTTGACGCGCACCCGGCCCTCCACGATGTACTGCTCGCACACGCGGCGCGAGGCCACGCCGGCATTGGCCAGCACCTTCTGCAGCCGCACGCCCTCCGCCTCGGTTCCGTCCGTCATCGCAACGCCTCGCTCTCGAATCCGTCGGCGCCGTCGTCGAGGAGCGGCGAGATGTGGGGCAGCTCGTCGATCGAGTTGATGCCGAGGTTCACGAGCAGCGCATCGGTCGTGCCGTAGTTGATCGCACCGGTCTCGGGGTCGGTGTAGAGCTCGGTGATGAGGCCGCGGGCGACGAGCGTCCGCACGACCGAATCGACGTTGACGGCGCGGATGGAGGCGACCTGGCTGCGCGTGACGGGCTGCTTGTACGCGATCACGGCGAGGGTCTCCAGCGCCGCTTGCGAGAGGCGCGTGGGTGCCTGCGCGTTGACGAACTCGCTCACGAGGTCGTCGTGCTCCTCGCGGACGTAGAGCCGCCATCCGCCCCCGACCTCGCGGAGCTCGAATCCTCGACGCGGTCCCCCGGCCTTTCCGTCGTAGTCGTCCACGAGCCGCTCGACGGCTTGGCGCACGGCGGGAACGGGAGATCCCACGGCGGCGGCGAGCGCCACGAGGCTCTGGGGCTCATCGACGACGAGCAGGATCGCCTCAATGCGCTCGGTCACATCGGCGGGTGCCTGGGAACGCAGCGGCACGTCCTCTCCGGTGTCGGCGTCGATCGGCTCATCGGTCATAGTCGGCTCCCAGTGTGGCGAGGTTCTCTTCGGACCACCGTTCGGCGGTCCAGCGCAGCGTCAGCTCTCCGAGGGGTTCCAGCTGCTCGAACGACAGCGCGGCATGGCGGTACAGCTCCAGCACCGCGAGGAAACGCGCGACGACCACGCCGGTCTGGTCGACGCCGGCGATCAACTCGCGGAAGTTCAGCTGCCCCGCTCCCCGCAGCAGGGTCACCACGACGGCCGCCTGCTCCCGGATCGACACGAGCGGGGCGTGCAGGTGGTCGAGCCCAACGTGCGGGATCTCCTTCGGGGTGAAGGCGAGCGTCGCGATCGCGGCGAAGTCCTCTTTCGAGAGGGTCCAGATGAGTTCCGGCACGGCCCTGCGGTACTTCTCGTCGAGGCGCACGGCGCGTACATGCCGGCGGTCCTCCCGCTGCATGCACCGAGCGAACCACGCGGAGACCTCCTTGAACGCGCGGTACTGCAGCAGCCGGGCGAACAGGAGGTCGCGCGCCTCCAGGAGGGCGACCGACTCGGCATCGACCAGCTCGCCCTGGGGCAGCAGCCCCGCGACCTTCATGTCGAGGAGCGTGGCGGCCACGACCAGGAACTCGGAGGCCTGCTCCAGCTCCTCCGCGTCTTCCAGCCCCTTCAGATACGAGATGAACTCATCGGTCACCTTGCTGAGCGAGACCTCGGTGATGTCGAGCTCGTGCTGCGAGATGAGCGAGAGGAGGAGGTCGAACGGCCCGTCGAAGTTCGAGAGGGACACGCGGAATCCGGCGGCGGTCTCCTCGGGCGCGTCGTGCTCCGGTGCGTCCTCAGGCGACGGCGCCACGGGCGACCAGCTCCCGCGCCAGCCGCAGGTAGGCCTGCGCGGCGGCATGCTCGGGGGCGAACTTCGTGATCGGCACCCCCGACACCGAGGCGTCGGGGAACTTGACCGTGCGGCCGATCACGGTCTCCAGCACGTCGTCTCCGAACGCCTCGACGACGCGCTCCAGCACCTCGCGGGAGTGGAGCGTGCGCGGGTCGTACATCGTGGCCAGCACGCCGTCGAGGGTGATCGACGGGTTGAGCCGGTCGCGCACCTTGTCGATCGTCTCGATGAGGAGGGCGACGCCGCGGAGGGCGAAGAACTCGCATTCGAGCGGGATGAGCACGCCGTGACTGGCGGTGAGCGCGTTGACGGTCAGGAGGCCGAGCGAGGGCTGGCAGTCCACGAGGATGACGTCGTATTCGCCGGCGACCTTGCGGAGCACTCGCGAGAGGATCGTCTCGCGGGCGACCTCGTTGACGAGGTGCACCTCGGCGGCGGAGAGGTCGATGTTGGCAGGGATGACATCGAGGCCCTCGACCGAGGTCGGCACGATCACCTCGTGCGGGTCGCGCTTGGTGTCCAGCAGCAGGTCGTAGATGGTGGGGACGTCGTGGGTCTGCAGGCCGAGCCCCGCCGACAGCGCGCCCTGCGGGTCGAAGTCGACCGCCAGCACACGGCGGCCGTATTGCGCGAGGGAGGCTGCCAGGTTGATCGTGGTGGTGGTCTTGCCGACGCCACCCTTCTGGTTGCACAGCGAGATGATCCGCGCCGGCCCATGACCGTCGAGCGGGGGCGGGGTGGGGAACCCGTGGTAGGGACGACCGGTCGGCCCCATCGGGGTCTCGTCCGTGGAGGCCTTCTTGGCTTCCCGCGTCTTCTCCGCCACCGACACTCCTGATCTCTGTTGCGTACCCTCGATTCTCGCACAGCGCGGCCGGATCACCGGGAGGCGTGGCGCACCGCCCGGCATCGGGAGACACCGGCGCGATAGCATGCGCAGACAGGGCAACGCACGACGGACGCGGGTGCGCCGGATCCACGGCATGCCGGCGCGTGAAGGAGGCAGCAGACTGATGACCACGGGCAGCGACGTATCCTCGTCTTCGGCGCGCGAGCACAGGGCCTCTGGTCGCGACATCGCCGCGGTGATCACGCTCTGGATCCGTCTCATCGCCGTCGCGGTCGGCCTCGCGCTGGCGGCCCTCTACGTCCTCTCCGGCCGTGCGATGTGGGCGATCATCAGCACCGCTGTGCTCGTGGCGGCGAGCTCCTGGCTCGTGTGGCTCGTCCGCACGGTCGTCGCGCGACACCGCGCCTGAAGCGTCACTCAGCCGGCGTCGCGGAGCGTCGCCACGTCGACGAGGCCGGAGTGCAGGCGCCCGTCGGTGACGAGAGACGGGATCGCGCGGGTCTGCACATCGTTCTCGACCACGTCGCGCGTGTGCGAGAGCGTCGCCGCGACGGCGTCGGAGGTCGTGAGCTCGGCGATCCGGGCGACAGCGGAGTCGTCGTAGCCCGCCTCGGCCAGCCACGCCTGAAGTTGCGCCTCCGCATCGGCCGCGGAGGCGTTGTTCATCCACACCTGCCATTCCAGGCCGTCGGCGTTCTCCTCGGTGAAGAGCTTCTCCAGCACGAACCAGTCCCCGCCCAGTGGCGCACCCTCGGCGGCATCGAACGCCCGGATCGCCGTGAGGTAGGTCGCCACGAGCGGAGAGTTGGCAAACCGCGGCGTTCCGTCGGACGAGATCGGATAGACGAGGTAGGTGACGTTGTGCGTGCGGTCGAACCCGGACTCGACCATGTTGCGGAACAGTTGCGCGCAGAACCGGCAACCGGGGTCCAGGATCTCCAGCGCGACCGGCCGCCCCTCGGTGAACCCGCCCAGATAGCTCGCATCCGCCGCGGCGAACTCCGTCGCGTCCCACGCCCGGAGGCGGCTGGGAACCGCCGCAATGGTCTCCCCGAGGGAGGCGAACTCGTTGCCGAACGCACCGAGCACATCGCCCTGACCGATCGATTCCCAGAAGCCGATGGGACCGGTGTCGATCGAGCACATCTCCGCGGCGAGCGAGCAGGACTGACCGTCCTGCTTGTCGCACGTGCCGTAGACGTAGAGGTTCAGTCCGCTCCGCCCCACGATGTAGAGGCTCACGACGAACGAGATCACCATGAGCCACGCGACCACCTCGATCGCGATGCTCGCCGGGCGCACGAGGCCAGGAGCCCGCACCGCCAGCGGAGCGAGCAGAGAGCTCTTCACATCGTCGCGGAAGCTCGAGTCGCACGGGCGGAAGGTGGCCTTCCGCCAGACGCACCCCCATGCCCGCCCGAGGAGCTTGCGGTACTTCGCCGACACGGCCGACAGCACCAGCACCACGGCGAAGGCGACGATGCACAGCACGTCACAGCCCCCGCATCATCCCGGTCATGACTTCCAACGCGCGCTCCACGTCGTGGTCGGTGTTGTGCGCGCCGAGGCTGAACCGGACGAGGGGATCCAGCGACAGACGCTCCTGCAGCCAGTGATGGGCGCAGAAGTGGCCGCTGCGCACCATGACTCCTGCCCGGGAGAGGAAGACGGCCAGCCGGTGCGCATCCACACGCTCGGGCACCGCGGAGATCACGGGCGAGGGCCCGGCATTCAGCACGCGCAGGTGCGGAAGCGCCGAGAGCCCGTCGAACAGGCGTTCGGCGAAGCGGGCCTCGGCTGCCTCGATCTCGGCGAGGCGAGGCCGCAGCCATTCCAGCGCGGCACCGAACGCGAGGATCTCCCCCCACGCCTGGAGACCCGGCTCGAGCCGCGTGTGCAGGTCGGGAAGGAGGTCGAAGTCGTCTTCGCGCGCCGCGGCGACCTGGCCACCACCGACGAAGACCACCTCGAGCGAGGCGAGCAGGTCGTTCGCGGCCGCCACGACGCCCAGTGCCGGCCCGTACATCTTGTGCGCGGAGAAGCAGATCGCATCGGCCCCGACCCCCCGGAGGCGCGTGAGGGCGTGCGGGGCCGCCTGCGCCGCGTCGAGGATGACGATCGCGCCGCGACGGTGGGCGTCGGTGATGAGGTCCTCGAGGTGCCCCGTGACCTGTCCTACGACGTTGTCCATCGCCGAGACGACGACCACGGCGTCTGCCAGGTCGGCATCGGCGACGAGCACCGAGCCGTCGAGTCCGCGTTCGGCCAGCACCCGCGGGATGCCCAGCCGGTGTGCCGCCGTGATCGTCGACAGGTGCACGGCGTTGTGCTCGGTGTGCGTGGTCACGACGCGGGCGAAGCGGCCGGTGGGCAGTTGCTGCAGCAGCAGGTTGAGGCCGTAGGTGGTGTTCAGAGTGAACGAGCAGGTGTAGCGCCGGGACGGGAGTCCGAGAGTGGTCAGCACCCGCTGGCGCGTCGCGGCGACCCCCTCCTCGACGCGCTTGCCCCACGCGTACTTCACGCGGTCGCCGCACGCGTTATGGGTCGTGAAGTACGAGGTCAGCGCGTCGATCACCGGCTGCGGGCGAAGCGTCTGACAGGCCGAGTCGAGGTAGATGTCGTCGTCGGAGAGGTACGCGAACGAGCTGCGCCCCGTCGCTGCGGCATCCTCGCCCCGGCGATGACGAAGGAGCAGGCGCAGGGGGTCGGTGGCGGCCATGGCCCCATTGTCCGCGCCGCGATCCGGCACCGCGGCGGCCGTTCGCCGGGAATAAGGAGCGGGCCGTACCCGGTCTGCGAGACTCCGCGCTCCCCCGAGCGTCAGAGACTGCCGATGACGTCGAGGCGCAGCTGGGCGGCCACGGCGATCACGAGATAGTCGACGATCACGATGAGCGGCAGCCAGGAGAGGAGGATCCGTCCCGCACCGCGCCCGGCACTCCCCCACACCCCGGCGCGCAGGGTCCATCCGGCGACGGTCCAGAAGAGAGGAATGGTGACGAGCCAGATCACCATGCACCACGGGCACAGCGAGCCGTACTCGAACACGCTCCGGTAGGCGAGGACGTGCACGAAGACGAACGCCCCCGCCACGAAGGCGGCGTACGTGCGCCAATACCACTTCTGCATCCCCGCCCGCGAGGCCAGGGCGCTCACGCCGGCGAAGATCGGTCCGGTGAACAGCACGATGCCGATGATCGAGTTGCTGAAGCCGAGCAGGTTGCCGCCGGGGGTGAGGAGATTCGGACCACACGTGACGATGGGGCTGATGTCGCAGCTGATGAGCGCGTCGCCTCCCGTCAGCTGGCCGATGTACTCGTGGTACAGGAGGAAGGAGACGACCCACCCGAGTACCCCGGCGACGATCCAGAAGACGGCGACACCGCGGCCCGGACGATGACGATCGTCTTCGCGGTCGCGCGGCCGCGGCACATCGGTGGTCATCCTGCCATTGTCGGGGATGGGCGCCGCCCCGTGCTGCGGCCCCGCCGTGTCTATGGACTCAGCGAGCGCGCGGGTGGGAGGTGACGTACACGTCGCGGAGCGCGTCGATCGTCACGTGCGTGTAGATCTGGGTGGTCGCCACCGACGCGTGACCGAGGAGTTCCTGCACCACCCGCACGTCGGCACCGCCCTGCAGGAGGTGGGTGGCGAAGGAGTGGCGAAGCGTATGCGGCGACACGTGGGCGCGGAGGGATGCGCGCTCGGCCGCCTGCTGGAGGATCAGCCACGCGCTCTGTCGGGACAACGGCGCCCCGCGGGCGCCGAGGAAGAGCCGGGGGGTGGCCCGGCCGCGCCGGGAGAGCTCGGGACGTGCTCTCGCGAGATACGCGTCGACCGCCGCACGCGCGTAGGAGCCGACCGGGACGATGCGCTCCTTGTCCCCCTTGCCGCGCACTCGCAGCACGTCACCGTGGGCGAGGTCGTCGACGTCGAGAGCGATGATCTCCGACACCCGGGCCCCCGTCGCGTAGAGCAGCTCGAGAAGGGCCCGGTCGCGCAGGCGCACGAGTCCTCCCTCGCCGGTCTCCACGGCGTTGTCCGCGCCCGGGGCGGGTCCCGCGCCGTCGAGGAGCGCTTCGACCTGATCGATCGTGAGCGCTTTGGGCAGGCGCTGCGGCATCTTGGGCGGACGGAGCTCCGCCGTCGGGTCCTCCGCGCTCAGCCCCTCCCGTACGAGGAAGCGGTGCAGCCCGCGCACCGACGATTGCAGACGCGCGAGCGAGGTCGCCGCCGGGGGCGGCTGCGTCGATGCGCGCTCGGCGACGAAGTCGGCCACGAGCGCCGCCGTCACCTCGGCGGCCTCGGTCACGTGGCGCTCCTCCATCCAAGCGACGTACCCGGCGAGGTCGCGCCGGTACGCGGCGACCGTGTGATCGGACAGCCCGCGCTCGATCGCCACGTGCCGGAGATACGTCTCCACCGCGCGACGCACCTGCACGTCAGCCCCCCGCGCGCGCTTCCCGCCGCAGGCGCTCGGCAGCCGCGAACACGCCGGCCACGAGGATCCCGTTGCGCATGCGGCCGGCGAGCACCGCGTCGATCGCGTCGTCGAGAGCGACCCACTCCAGGCGGATGTCCGCCTCTTCCTGCTCCCGCGCATGGGCCGACGGCGCGGGCGACAGCTCGCGCGCGAGGAAGAGGTGGACGACCTCGTCGTTTCCTCCCGGGGTCGTGTAGATGCTCAGGAGCGGCTCCATCGACCCGGCGACGAGGTCCACCTCTTCGGCCAGCTCCCGTCGCGCCGTGTCGATGGGCGGTTCCCCCTCGACATCGAGAAGTCCCGCGGGGATCTCCCAGTCACGATGGCGAATGGGGTGACGGTACTGCTGGATGAGAGCGACACGCTCGTGGTCGTCGAGCGCCACGACCGCCACCGCGCCGGGGTGCGCGACGTACTGGCGCGTGATCTCCCCCTCGCCGTAGCGGAAGGTGTCGTTGCGCACGTCCCACACCCGCCCCTCGTACACGAGATCGGAGGAGACGATCTCCACGTCGACGGGTTCGTCGCGCAGGCTCGTCATCGGCGGCCCTCAGCCGTTCTCGACGTCGAACAGCTCGCTGGAGCGGTGGCGCTCCAGGGCGGCGGCAATCAGCCCCCGGAACAGCGGGTTGGCCTCGGTCGGCCGCGACCGCAGTTCGGGGTGCGCCTGCGTGGCGATGTAGTACGGGTGCACGTCGCGCGGCAGCTCCACATACTCCACGAGGTTCCGGTCGGGCGACAGCCCCGAGAACACCAGCCCCGCGTCGGCGAGCTGGTCGCGGTAGCGGTTGTTGACCTCGTAACGGTGGCGGTGGCGCTCCGAGGCGCGCGTGGCACCGTACACCTCGGCAGCGACCGACCCCTCCGCCAGCTCCGCTTCGTAGAGCCCCAGCCGCATGGTGCCGCCCAGGTCTCCGCCGGCGAGGATGTCGACCTGCTCGGCCATCGTGGCGATGACGGGGAACTCGGTCTCCGGGTCGAACTCGCTGGAGGACGCCCCCTCCAGCCCGACGACGTGCCGCGCGTACTCGATCACCATGCACTGGAGACCGAGGCAGATGCCGAGCGTAGGGATGCCCTGCTCGCGCGCGAACTTCAGCGCACCGAGCTTTCCCTCGATCCCGCGGATGCCGAAGCCGCCGGGGATGACGATGCCGTCCACCGCGCCGAGCGCCTTGGCCGCGCCGTCGGGCGTCTCGCACAGATCCGAGGGGATCCACGTGATCTGCACCTTGGTCTCCTGCGCGAACCCGCCCGCCTTCAGCGCCTCGGTCACCGAGAGGTACGCGTCGGGAAGATCGATGTACTTGCCGACCAGGCCGATCGTCACCTCGTGCTTCGGGTTGTGCACCGCCTGCAGCACCTTGTTCCACCGGGTCCAGTCGACCTCGCCCGCCTTGGCGGCAAGCCCCAGCCGCCGCGTGATGTACGCGTCGAGTCCCTGGGCGTTCAGCGTGGAGGGGATGTCGTAGATGCTGGGCAGGTCGACGGTGTTCACGACACCCTCGACGTCGACGTCGCACATGAGGGCGATCTTGTTGCGGTTGCTCTCGCTGACCGGACGATCGCTGCGGAGCACGAGCGCGTCGGGCTGGATGCCGAGCTGACGCAGCGCCGCGACGGAGTGCTGAGTGGGCTTGGTCTTCTGCTCGCCCGAGGCCCCCATGAACGGCACGAGCGAGACGTGGACGAAGAACACGCTGTCGCGGCCGAGCTCGTGACGCAGCTGCCGGGCCGCTTCGAGGAACGGCTGCGACTCGATGTCGCCGACGGTCCCGCCGACCTCGGTGATGATGACGTCGGGCCGGGGCGACTCACCGGCCTGCAGCCGCATCCGGCGCTTGATCTCGTCGGTGATGTGCGGGATCACCTGCACCGTGTCGCCGAGGTACTCCCCGCGACGCTCGCGCGCGATCACCTGCGAGTAGATCTGGCCCGTCGTGACGTTCGCGGCCTGGCTCAGCTCGATGTCGAGGAAGCGCTCGTAGTGGCCGATGTCGAGGTCGGTCTCCGCGCCGTCGTCGGTGACGAACACCTCGCCGTGCTGGAACGGGTTCATCGTTCCCGGGTCGACGTTGAGGTAGGGATCGAGCTTCTGCATCACGACGCGCAGCCCGCGCGCGGTCAACAGGTTGCCCAGACTGGCGGCGGTCAGGCCCTTCCCCAAAGAAGAAACGACACCGCCCGTCACGAAGATGTGCTTGGTGGTGTCGTTCGAAGTGTTTCCCGCGCCTGAAGTGTCCGTCACGGGCTTTTATCCTATCAGCCCCGGCGGCCGGCGGGCCGAGCAGCGGTGCTGCGTGGCGGACGGGTCACGACGAGCACCCATACCGATGCGACGAGGGAGACACCGAGGCACACGAGCAGGAGCGGGAAGAGGGGCTCGTCGCCGTACATGTCGGCCGTTGCCCACCCGAACAGCGGGAACTGCGCCGCCGTGAGCCACGGCGGGAGCCATCGCACGGCGTCGCGGAACGCGCCGCCCTCCCGCCAACGGCCCGGTCGGCGGCTGCGTGCGATGCCTGCGGCGCTGAGTCCCACCGCCACGACGGCGAGCGACGGAGCCAGGATCCAGGGCAGAGCGACCACGAACGAGTTCACGTCCCACTCCTGCGGCGAGGTCTCTCCGAGCGTTCCGGCGGGAAAACGCAGTTGCGCACCGACGTAGGCACGCGCCGTGGGCCAGTCGCTCTCCGGCTCGTACTGACTCGCGCGGTCGGCCTCGAACCGGATGACGACGCTTCCGGACTGCTGGGCAGACGGCCCGAACGGCACCGGCGGGCGCACGGGGCGATGGGGCAGCTCGTCGAGCCAGCCGCTCTCGCCCGTGAGTTCCGCGGCGAGATCGCTCGGCAGTCGCACCGACACCGCGAGGTGCTGCGGCCCGTGATCGACGCCCTCCCACGTGTCCACCCACCACGGCAGCAACGCGGTCCAGCGGATCTGGTCGAGCCATCGGGCGTCCGTCTTCACGGCGCTCGCGGGGTGGGCGAGGGTGTAGGTCACCCGGATGTCATGCTCGCCCGGCCAGTCATCGGGCATCCGGCTCTGCAGGAACGCGTATCCCTGGAGCCGGCTCTGCTCGAACGGCACCGCGCTCCCGTCCACCTCGACCGACTCGACGGTCAGCGCTTGGTCGTGTCCGTCGACCTGGTCGCGCCAGAGGCGGGTCACCTGCGGGATCGCGCGGAGGTTCGCATCGACGGTGGCGGTGAGCGACTCGGTGACCTCCATCCGCACGCTTCCGTCGTCGGCTCTGACGATGTCGGCGGAGATGTCGACGTCGGACACGTACAGCCCGTAGTCGCCGTCGACGTCGCGGAGGAGCTCGAAGTGGGTGAGCCCGTGGCGGGTGGACGCGGTCGTGAGGAACGACACCCCGCAGGCGGCGAGGAAGACGACGATGGCCGTGGCCCGCAGGAGCAACCGCGGTCCCGTCACGAAGCGGGGATCGGCGCGGACGGAGCCCGCCACCCCCGAGGTCTCCAGCGCCTCCACCACCGCTCGTCCGGCGGCGCGCGCCGGTGCGAACATCACGATGTACGGCAGGAGCGGGTCCTTCAGCGACGTTCGTTCCCGGGCCGAGGTCTGGCGGAGGAACAGCTCTTGCCCGCGGAGATGCTCGACCGCGCGGGTTCCCGCGGGGGTCAGCGGTCGCGCCGACAGCGCGACGGCGAGCACGATGGCCGCGAGCAGGGTCGACACCACGACGATCGCGCCGGGCCACCAGTACTCCGACAGCGGCACCTGATACGACAGCTGCCGGACGAGACCCCACTGCAGGGCGGTGAAGGCGAGCGCTGCCCCGAGGAAGCCATCGCGCACGAACCCGCGCGGAATCCGGCGCAGCTCTTCAGCGAACTGAGTCCGGTAGGCGCGCGCTCCGCGATAGTGCAGCCACGCGCCGAGGAGGTCGCCGAGGCGTCCGGTCCGCCGAGCCACGCGAAGGAGGCGGCGAGCGTCGGCGGGGTCGCTCGTTCCCGCGGCGAGGGCGTCGACGAGCGCGCTCGTCCGCCACGCCCGCCAGAGCCGCGCATCCAGCGCCGGGCTCCCGCCGTCCCGCGGAGCCTCCTGCATCGTGAACCAGGGCCGCCCGCGCGCATCAGCCCACGCGACGCGGCGCGCAGCGATGACGAGCGGAATCGCGACGACCAGCAGGAGGAGCGGGACGAAGGGGCCGACCACCTGCACCCAGTACAGGACGGAGGGCTCCGGCATCGTGAACGTGCCGCTGTCGAAGCGAAGCGCGAACCAGAACGACGAGTACGGTGGCATGTTCTGGTCGTTGTCGGTCCGGTAGACGATCCCGTCGGCGGTCGTCCCCTCGGGCGTGAGCGTCGTCGAATCGCTCAAGAGGAGCCAGGACATTCCCGCGGCGGGCCGGCGGGCGAACGCGCCGTCGAGTTCAGGCGGCACCGTGACCGTCAGCGACTTCTTCGCCGACCCATGCCGCCATTCCGGCCCGAACACGTCCCACTGCACCTGCTCGTACGCCTGCCGCGATGACGGATCCTGTGTCGGTGCGGCGAGATCGTGCAGGTCGTAGCGAAGAACGAGGTCGTGGTCGCCGCGCATCCGCTCCCCCGCGTCGACGCGGATCGTCATACGGGTGGCGTCCTGGCGCACCCGCGGTTCCACGGCCACGCCGTCCCACGTCACGTCTCGAATCGCGGGGCGGAGGTCGTGCCCCTCGTATTGCGTCGCGATGATGCGCTCGACCCCGTCCTCGTCGACGTCGTCGGGGAAGAGAGCGGTGATGCGCTCCTCCACGTGCACGACGAGGCTCCCCGACTCGTCCCGCTCCAGGGTGTACGAGACGTCGAAGGAGCGCGCGATCCAGGTGTCGGTCGCCTCGCCCGCCGACGAGACGATGTCGTCGAACGAGAGCGGCTTGTTGATGACGGGGCCGACGAGCAGCAGGACTCCGATCGCGGCGAGCGCGGCCCAGAAGACGCGCAACGACCAGCGAAGTCGGGGGCCGCCGTGCGACTGCAGCCAGGCCTCGACGCGCAAGAGCCACGCCGCCAGCGCCCGGTAGAGCGGAGTCTGCCGGCGCGGTGTCCAGGCGACGGCGCCAGGAGGAGCCTCCGACGCGCTCGGGGGTGTCTCGCTCACTGCCCCTTCCCGAGAGCGAGCAGTTCTCGAGCGTGGTCGAGCGCGGCGGTGGAGTCCGTCATGCCCGACAAGAGCCGCGCCATCTCCGCCTCCCGCTCGGGGCCGTCGATACGGCGGACGTCGGACGAGGTGACCGAACCGTCATTGCCCTTGACCACCGTCAGGTGGTTGTTGGCGAAGGCGGCGACCTGTGCGAGGTGGGTCACTGCGATCACCTGACTCGTCCGGGCCAGTTGAGCGAGGCGACGGCCGACCTCGATCGCCGCTCCGCCGCCGATCCCGGCGTCCACCTCGTCGAAGACGAAGGTGGGCACGGGATCGGTCTGGGCGATCACGACCTCGATCGCGAGCATGACCCGGCTGAGCTCGCCCCCCGACGCGCCCCGGGAGACCGGACGCGGCTCGGCGCCCGGGTGCGGGGCGAGCAGGAGCGTGACCTCGTCGCGGCCGGCGGCGGACTCCGCCCCGGGCTCGACACTCACGGTGACCGCGGCATCGGGCATCGCCAGGTGGCGAAGCTCCGCGGTCACCGCGGCCGCCAGGCGCGTACCGGCGGTCGTCCGCTCGCGCGTCAGCGCGGCGGCGGCGGCATCGAGCCGTTCGGCCGCGGCCTCGGTCTCTCGGGTGAGCCGCGCGACGCGTTCGCCGTCGTCGTCCAGTTCCAGGAGCCGTGCCGCTCCGGTCTCGCGGAGCGCCACGACGGCGTCGAGGTCGCCGTGCCGGCGGGTGAGCGCGGTGAGCGCGGCGCGGCGCTCTTCGAGGAGGGCGAGTTCGTGCGGACCGGTCTCGTCGAGATCGGCGAGGTAGGCGCTGAGGTCGCCGGCGACGTCAGCGACGCGGTATCCGACCTCTCCGACCGCCTCGGCGATGGCGGCGAGCCTCTCGTCGGCGTGCGCGGCGCGCTCGAGCGCGCGACGGGCCTCCGCGATGAGGGCCACGGCGTCGGGGTGGTCGTCGTCGCTCGACAACGCCGCGTGGGCGCCGGCAGCCGCGATGCGGAGCTCCTCGGCGTTGGCGAGTCGTTCCGCCCGCTGGGCGACGTCGCGATCCTCACCGGGCTGCGGGTCGATCCGCTCGATCTCCTCCAGCGCCTCGCGGAGCTCCTCCGCCTCGCGGGCGCGAGAGTCACGGGCCGCCACCAGCTGGTCGAGCTCGTCGCGAAGGTCCCGCGCGTGGTCCCACTCGGTGCGGTAGCGCGCGAGGGCATCGGCAACGGGCGCGCCGGCGAAGCGATCGAGCGCGTCGCGCTGCGCGGCCGCACTCCGCAGCCGCAGCTGGTCGGATTGACCGTGGACGACGACGAGGCGGTCGGCGAGATCGGCGAGCACCCCCGCGGGGGCCGTGCGGCCGCCCACCGTGGCGCGCCCTCGTCCTTCGCTCGAGACGGTGCGCCCGAGATACAACTCGGCCTCACCGCCACCGACCGGTTCCACATCGCCGCCTGCTTCTCGTACGCGCTCGGCGACGGCACCGTCCTCCGGCACGATCCAGACGCCTTCCACCGAGGCCTGCGCCGCTCCCGAGCGCACCGCACCGGAGTCGGCACGCTGCCCGAGGAGGAGCCCGAGACCCGTGACGACCATCGTCTTGCCCGCGCCGGTCTCCCCGGTGATCGCCGTGAACCCGGGACCCATCGGAAGCGTCGCCTGCGCGATCACCCCGAGGTCGCGCAGCACCATCTGCTCGATCACGGCGTCTCCGCCACCGCGCCCGCCGGGCCTCGCCACCCGGCCACCGGAAGACGGAACTTCCGGACGAGCCGATCGGTGAAGGGCGCGGGGTGCAGGCGCGCGAGCCGTACCGGCGTCGGCGAACGACGCACGACGACCCGCGCCCCCGGCGGCAGGTCGTGGGACCGTCGCCCGTCGCACCAGAGAATGCCGGTGCCGTACGTGCGCTCGAGCACCTCGATCGCAACCGAGGCCTCGGGCCCGACGACGAGCGGCCGGGCGAAGAGGGCGTGCGCGGAGAGCGGAACCACCGCGATCGCTTCGACGGTGGGCCAGATCACGGGTCCCCCCGCGGAGAAGTTGTACGCGGTGGACCCCGTCGGGGTGGCCACGACCATGCCGTCGCACCCGAAGGTCGACAGCGGCCTGCCGTCCACCTCGATGACCACTTCCATCATCCGTTCCCGAGACGCCTTCTCGACCGTCGCCTCGTTCAGCGCCCACGTCTCGTAGATCACGGCGCCGGTCGCGTCCTTGATCCGTACCGAGAGCGCCATTCGCTCCTCGACGTCGTAGTCGCGTGCGATGACGCGCCTCATCGCGTCGTCGATGTCGTCGGCCTCGATCTCGGCGAGGAACCCGACGTGGCCCATGTTGATGCCGAGCACGGGGGCGCTGCCCTCGCGCACGATCTCCGCGGCCCGCAGGATCGTGCCGTCTCCCCCGAGGACGATCGCCAGTTCGATCTGGTCCACCGCGACGTCACGGCCGAGGACCGCGAACTCGCCCACGCCGGAGAGCGCATCGATCAGCGCGTCGTCGTCTCCGGGCAGGACCGCCCGGGCGCCCGCGGACGTGAGGGCACCGATGACGCGTGCGGCAGCGGCGATGGTGTCCGCCCGTTGCGCGTGGGCGACGACGAGGATCTCGCGAGTGGTCATCAGGCTCCCGCCAGTCGGTTCACGGTGCTCAACCATTCTGTCGGATTGCCGCCGTCGTGGTCGGCGCGCCTCACACGCAGGTGAGCGAGGTATTCCGCATTCCCGTGCGTGCCGACGAGGGGAGAGGAGATCACTCCGTGCGTCGCCAGCCCTGCGTCCCACGCGGACCACAGGACGCCGGCGACCGCGTCGGCGCGCCGCCCTGGATCGGTGACCAGCCCCTCGCGGACGCCCGTGCGCCCCACCTCGAACTGCGGCTTGATGAGGAGCACGACATCCCCGCCGTCGGCCAGGACCTCCCGTACGGGCGAGAGGACGTGGGTGAGCGAGATGAAGGACAGGTCACCCGTCACGACGCCGGGGGCATCGGGGATCCCGGTGGCCTCGTGCAGCGTGCGGGGCGTCATGTGGCGCACGTTGAAGCCCTCCACCGCCACGACCTCCGGGTCGCCGGCGA
This sequence comes from Microbacterium sp. TNHR37B, assembly GCF_001620065.1. Classification (GTDB taxonomy): domain Bacteria; phylum Actinomycetota; class Actinomycetes; order Actinomycetales; family Microbacteriaceae; genus Microbacterium. Next base: position 110,760 of record NZ_LQGV01000002.1, on the reverse strand, counting down.
TCTCGGCCGCCAACTGACCGTGTCCGACGTCGACAGCGAGGACGGGACGCGCACCGCGTTCGCGGAGCACCTGCGTGAATCCGCCCGTCGAGGCTCCCATGTCCAGCGCACAGCGATCGGCGACGTCGATGGGGAAGGCGTCGAGTGCCGCGATGAGCTTGTGCGCGGCCCGGCTGACGTAATGGTCGGCGGCGGCGACCACGATCTCCGCGTCGTCGGGCACCCGCGCCGAGGCCTTGACGATCCCGACGCCGTCCACCGTGACGAGCCCTGCGTCGATGAGGTGCGCCGCATGAGTGCGCGAGCGCGCGAGACCACGGGCCGCGATCGCCGCGTCGAGCCGGGACGTCATGCGTGCAGGTCGCGAGGCCCGGACTCCAGCCGGCGCGCGAGCTCGTCGTGCAGAGCGGCGTAGGCGGCCGCTCTCTCGGCGAGCGGCTGCCCTTCGATCACCTCGAGCGTGGACAGCAGGTCTTCGCGGCGCTCGTCGCTCCCGGCGGTATCCATGGACATGCCTCCACGATACGCGCCGACCTCACGGACGATGGAAGGGATCGGCGTAGAGCCGCTCGGGAACGCGGAAGCCGTAGATCGCACGCCCCGTCGACCAGATCGCCGCGGCGCCGGCGCGAACGAGGTCGATCGGACGGTCGCCCTCCTCGAGGATCCGCACATCCGCACCGTCGACCTGGACTCTCGCGCCGCCGACCGTCGTGACATCACCGGCCGTCGTGACCTCCGGATACGGCTCGTGCAGTTCCCGCAGATCGCCGAGGATGTAGTCGGGCCGCGAAGAGGTCGGTGCGGCCAAGACGTGCTTGGGTCGATCGATACCGGTGAGCACGAGGGCAGACCGGATGCCGGATGCCTGGGCACCGGCGATGTCGGTGTCGAGCCGGTCGCCGATGAACAGCGGACGCTCCGCGCCGAAACGGGCCACGGCTTCCTCGAAGATCGGCGTCTCCGGCTTACCGGCAACCGTCGCCAAGCGGCCGACAGCCGTATGCACGGCAGAGACGAGCGTGCCGTTTCCCGGGGCGATGCCCCGCGCCTGCGGAATGGTCCAGTCCGTGTTCGTGGCGATCCACGGGATCCCGCCCTCCTCCTCGGGGAGGGCGAGCGCGTAGGCCGCTTCGGCGAGGTCGGCCCAGCCGAGCTCGGGCGCGAAACCCTGGACGACCGCCGCCGGCGCATCGTCGGCGCTGCGGACGACGACGAAGCCGGCCTTCTCCACCTCATAGGTCAGGCCGTCCCCGCCGATGACGAGGATCCGGGCGCCCGGTGTGACGCGCTCACGCAGCAGCCGTACCGCCGCTTGGGGGCTCGTGACGACGTCGCCGGGTTCGGTGCGAAGACCGAGTTCACGAAGATGCGCGGCGACCACCGCGTCGCGGCGCGAGGCGTTGTTGGTGATGAAGGCCAGTCGCCGGGACTGCGCGGACCGATTGAGGCTGTCCACCGCATAAGGCAGCGCGTGGGGTCCGGCGTACACGACCCCATCGAGGTCGGCCAGCACGAGGTCGACGTCGTCGAGCGGCGTGGCGGCCGGGGATCGACGGGAGAACAACGCCATCAGCGGATCTCCTCCGAGCCGTCCTCCGCGGTGTCGTCGACGCTGCCGTCGGCCGCGTCGATCTGCTCGTGCGGGTCGGACTCTTCGGGGAGGTCGATCTCTTCGATCTCATCGACTTCGAGCACCTCGAAGTCCGCGTCACCCATTCCGAGCGCCTCGGCGGCGATGTCCGCACGGCGGCGCCACTGCGCCGCTTCCTCCTCGCGGCCCAGTTCTTCGAGCACCGTCGCGCGCGCGGCGAACAGCGCGGGGCTCCAGGAGAACGCCTTGTCAGGGTTGAGCTCGGGGATGTCCAGCTCCTGCAGGGCGCGCGCCGTCTGACCGAGGTCCAGACGTGCACCGGACATGGCGATCGCCAACTCGACCCGGACATCGACGGGCAACACCGCACGGTCGACGGCGCGACCGACTTCGAGTGCACGGTCCGGACGACCGACCCCACGTTCGCTGTCGACCATGAGCGCGATCTGATCGTCGCGTCCGGAGATCCGGCGGTACGTGCGCAGCTCCCGCAACGCGAGCGCGAATTCTTCGTTCGCGTACGCGGTGATCGCTACCGTCTCGCGCACCACCGCGATTCTCCCCGCACGACGCGAGGCGGCAAGGGCGTGCTCGTGAGCGAGTGCGGGGTCTTCATCGATCAGCCGAGCGGCCATCGCGAGATGGCGTGCGACTTCTTCGGCATTCTCCTTGCTGAGGGTCTTCAGCTCGTTTCGCGCGGCGCCGTGAAGGTCGCGTCCGGTGACCTCTGGAGGAACCTCCGGACCGCGCTCGCGCCGGCGATCGTCTGCCTGGGGCGGTCGCGATGAACGCCTCTCGGCGGATCCCGTCGAACGGAAGCCGCCACGTTCTCCCCCGGCCCGGACGGGACGGCCGCCACGATCGGTCGCACGGCGGGCGCCTTCATGGGCGCCTGACCCGGGACGCCCGCCCTCCCGGAAAGGCCGGGCCGAGCGATCGCCGTCGCGCGCGGGACGAGAGGAACGCTCATCGTTCCTCGGCGTGAACCGCTGACGCTCGCCCTCACGCGGAGCGAACGACTTACGCTCACCATCGCGCGGCGTGAACGGCTTCCGCTCGCCCTCACACGGCGGCTTACGGGTTCGACCGCCCTCGCGGTCTCCGGGGAAACGCTTCGCGCCGGCATCACCGGAGGATCGCTCGCGGCGATCTCCTGCAGAGCGGGCCGAGTCACCCTCGCGACGCGGACGCCGGGAGCCGGCACCATCATCGCCAGGGCGGGGACGACGGGAACCAGAGTTCGACGCCGCATAGCGCGGCCTCCCCGCTCCACGAGGTCGTTCGTCGTCTGCTGCCATGACGGCATCCCTTCCCGAGTCCGTTAACGAGAAATGGCCACCCAACTCTGGGTGGCCATTTCACGAAAGAAGTCCGGCGGTGTCCTACTCTCCCACAGGGTCCCCCCTGCAGTACCATCGGCGCTGTGAGGCTTAGCTTCCGGGTTCGGAATGTAACCGGGCGTTTCCCTCACGCTATGGCCGCCGAAACACTATTGATGTTTCAGTCTGCACAACAATGTCATTGTCATGCGGTTCTCGACCGTACATCGAGAACCACTCAGTGGACGCAAGCACCAAAACGGTGTGTTATCAAGTCATCGGCTTATTAGTACCGGTCAGCTTCACGCGTTACCGCGCTTCCACATCCGGCCTATCAACCCAGTAGTCTGGCTGGGAGCCTCTCGCCCGAAGGCATGGAAATCTCATCTTGAGGCCGGCTTCCCGCTTAGATGCTTTCAGCGGTTATCCATCCCGAACGTAGCTAACCAGCGGTGCTCTTGGCAGAACAACTGGCACACCAGAGGTTCGTCCAACCCGGTCCTCTCGTACTAGGGTCAGATCCTCTCAAATTTCCTACGCGCGCAGCGGATAGGGACCGAACTGTCTCACGACGTTCTAAACCCAGCTCGCGTACCGCTTTAATGGGCGAACAGCCCAACCCTTGGGACCTACTCCAGCCCCAGGATGCGACGAGCCGACATCGAGGTGCCAAACCATGCCGTCGATATGGACTCTTGGGCAAGATCAGCCTGTTATCCCCGAGGTACCTTTTATCCGTTGAGCGACAGCGCTTCCACAAGCCACTGCCGGATCACTAGTCCCGACTTTCGTCCCTGCTCGACCTGTCAGTCTCACAGTCAAGCTCCCTTGTGCACTTACACTCGCCACCTGATTGCCAACCAGGTTGAGGGAACCTTTGGGCGCCTCCGTTACTTTTTGGGAGGCAACCGCCCCAGTTAAACTACCCACCAGGCACTGTCCCTGAACCGGATTACGGTTCGAAGTTAGATATCCAGAGTGACCAGAGTGGTATTTCAACAATGACTCCACAAGAACTGGCGTCCCTGCTTCAAAGTCTCCCACCTATCCTACACAAGCCACACCGAACACCAATACCAAGCTGTAGTAAAGGTCACGGGGTCTTTCCGTCCTGCTGCGCGTAACGAGCATCTTTACTCGTAATGCAATTTCGCCGAGTTCGCGGTTGAGACAGTTGGGAAGTCGTTACGCCATTCGTGCAGGTCGGAACTTACCCGACAAGGAATTTCGCTACCTTAGGATGGTTATAGTTACCACCGCCGTTTACTGGGGCTTAAATTCTGAGCTTCGCTTGCGCTAACCCGTCCTCTTAACCTTCCAGCACCGGGCAGGCGTCAGTCCGTATACATCGTCTTGCGACTTGGCACGGACCTGTGTTTTTAATAAACAGTCGCTACCCACTAGTCTCTGCGGCCTCCAAACGCTTTCGGAGCAAGTCCTAATACGTCGAAGGCCCCCCTTCTCCCGAAGTTACGGGGGCATTTTGCCGAGTTCCTTAACCACGATTCTCTCGATCTCCTTGGTATTCTCTACCTGACCACCTGAGTCGGTTTGGGGTACGGGCGGCTAGAACCTCGCGTCGATGCTTTTCTCGGCAGCATAGGATCACCCACTTTTTATCCGCATCGTGTCTCAGCCTATGTGAGAGACGGATTTGCCTATCTCTCGGCCTACGCACTTGCACCAGGACAACCATCGCCTGGCTTGGGCTACCTTCCTGCGTCACACCTGTTAATACGCTAACCGCACCAGCATGGGGTCGTGCGCTAGCTCCAACGTTCTCACCCCGAAGGGATCGATACAGAGGAATTCGGGCACTTAGCACCACTGGATTGATTGGGGCGGTTCTTCGCCGGTACGGGAATATCAACCCGTTGTCCATCGACTACGCCTGTCGGCCTCGCCTTAGGTCCCGACTTACCCAGGGAAGATTAGCTTGACCCTGGAACCCTTGGTCTTTCGGAGGACGTGTTTCTCACACGTCTTTCGCTACTCATGCCTGCATTCTCACTCGTGTAGCCTCCACGGCTGGTTCACACCGCCGCTTCGCTGGCCACACGACGCTCTCCTACCCATCAACACGGCTGGACCACGAAGGCCTACCAATAATGTCAATGCCACAACTTCGGTGGCGTGCTTGAGCCCCGTTACATTGTCGGCGCGGAATCACTTGACCAGTGAGCTATTACGCACTCTTTCAAGGGTGGCTGCTTCTAAGCCAACCTCCTGGTTGTCAAGGCAACTCCACATCCTTTCCCACTTAGCACGCGCTTTGGGACCTTAGTTGGTGGTCTGGGTTGTTTCCCTCTCGACTATGAAGCTTATCCCCCACAGTCTCACTGCTGCGCTCTCACTTACCGGCATTCGGAGTTTGGCTGACGTCAGTAACCTTGTAGGGCCCATCGGCCATCCAGTAGCTCTACCTCCGGCAAGAAACACGCAACGCTGCACCTAAATGCATTTCGGAGAGAACCAGCTATCACGAAGTTTGATTGGCCTTTCACCCCTATCCACAGCTCATCCCCTCAGTTTTCAACCTAAGTGGGTTCGGCCCTCCACGACGTCTTACCGTCGCTTCAGCCTGGCCATGGATAGATCACTTCGCTTCGGGTCTAGGACACGCGACTGAATCGCCCTATTCAGACTCGCTTTCGCTACGGCTACCCCTCTCGGGTTAACCTCGCCACGTATCGCTAACTCGCAGGCTCATTCTTCAAAAGGCACGCTGTCACAGCTGCTAGGGCTGCTCCAACGGTTTGTAAGCAAACGGTTTCAGGTACTATTTCACTCCCCTCCCGGGGTACTTTTCACCTTTCCCTCACGGTACTTGTCCGCTATCGGTCATCTGGGAGTATTTAGGCTTATCAGGTGGTCCTGACAGATTCACACGGGATTTCTCGGGCCCCGTGCTACTTGGGATACTTCTCGCGCCAAGGGAGGCATTTCGACTACGGGGTTGGCACCCTCTATGACCTGGCTTTCAATCCAGTTCGTCTATACCTTCTTGTAACGCTGACTGCTCGGCAGAACAGTCCGAAAAGTCCCACAACCCCGAATACGCAACTCCTGCCGGATATCACACGTACTCGGTTTAGCCTGTTCCGGTTTCGCTCGCCACTACTAACGGAATCGCGGTTGCTTTCTCTTCCTGTGGGTACTGAGATGTTTCACTTCCCCACGTTCCCTCTACCCGCCCTATATATTCAGGCGGGAGTCACTGGGTCGGCACGCCGCCCAGCGGGGTTTCCCCATTCGGAGATCCTCGGATCAAGGTGTGCTTATCCACTCCCCGAGGCTTATCGCAGATTGCTACGTCCTTCTTCGGCTCCAGATGCCAAGGCATCCACCGTTTGCTCTTAAAGACTTGAAATCACATGAGTTTGAATCAGTATCGGATCGGACCGAAGTCCAACTCGAAATTGACTAATGATCTTTAAGATCATCTATATGAGCCGACCGAAGCCGGCTCAAAGATGCTCGCGTCCACTGTGTAGTTCTCAAAGTACGGGCGGTACCCTCTCCGCGTGTCGCACTGCGACCGCCAGAAAAGGTCCTGAGGATTTGGTTGGCTCCGAAGAGCACATCCGGTCCCTCAGGACCCAACAGCGTGCATGTGCCGAACGACTTGCTCCGAACGGTTCCAGCTGCAAGCAGCGTACTGAGTTCGAAGGTCACCCTCCGGCACCTCGTCAAATGTTCCACCCATGAGCTAACCGGCAGGACACGTTCGGCCCTGATCCGGCGCCTGGACACGTCGACTCCGAAGAGCCTCGGTGCCAGATGCTCCTTAGAAAGGAGGTGATCCAGCCGCACCTTCCGGTACGGCTACCTTGTTACGACTTAGTCCTAATTACCGATCCCACCTTCGACGGCTCCCTCCACAAGGGTTGGGCCACCGGCTTCAGGTGTTACCGACTTTCATGACTTGACGGGCGGTGTGTACAAGACCCGGGAACGTATTCACCGCAGCGTTGCTGATCTGCGATTACTAGCGACTCCGACTTCATGAGGTCGAGTTGCAGACCTCAATCCGAACTGGGACCGGCTTTTTGGGATTCGCTCCACCTTACGGTATTGCAGCCCTTTGTACCGGCCATTGTAGCATGCGTGAAGCCCAAGACATAAGGGGCATGATGATTTGACGTCATCCCCACCTTCCTCCGAGTTGACCCCGGCAGTATCCCATGAGTTCCCACCATTACGTGCTGGCAACATAGAACGAGGGTTGCGCTCGTTGCGGGACTTAACCCAACATCTCACGACACGAGCTGACGACAACCATGCACCACCTGTTTACGAGTGTCCAAAGAGTTGACCATTTCTGGCCCGTTCTCGTATATGTCAAGCCTTGGTAAGGTTCTTCGCGTTGCATCGAATTAATCCGCATGCTCCGCCGCTTGTGCGGGTCCCCGTCAATTCCTTTGAGTTTTAGCCTTGCGGCCGTACTCCCCAGGCGGGGAACTTAATGCGTTAGCTGCGTCACGGAAACCGTGGAATGGTCCCCACAACTAGTTCCCAACGTTTACGGGGTGGACTACCAGGGTATCTAAGCCTGTTTGCTCCCCACCCTTTCGCTCCTCAGCGTCAGTTACGGCCCAGAGATCTGCCTTCGCCATCGGTGTTCCTCCTGATATCTGCGCATTCCACCGCTACACCAGGAATTCCAATCTCCCCTACCGCACTCTAGTCTGCCCGTACCCACTGCAGGCCCGAGGTTGAGCCTCGGGTTTTCACAGCAGACGCGACAGACCGCCTACGAGCTCTTTACGCCCAATAATTCCGGATAACGCTTGCGCCCTACGTATTACCGCGGCTGCTGGCACGTAGTTAGCCGGCGCTTTTTCTGCAGGTACCGTCACTTTCGCTTCTTCCCTGCTAAAAGAGGTTTACAACCCGAAGGCCGTCGTCCCTCACGCGGCGTTGCTGCATCAGGCTTGCGCCCATTGTGCAATATTCCCCACTGCTGCCTCCCGTAGGAGTCTGGGCCGTGTCTCAGTCCCAGTGTGGCCGGTCACCCTCTCAGGCCGGCTACCCGTCGACGCCTTGGTGAGCCGTTACCTCACCAACAAGCTGATAGGCCGCGAGCTCATCCCTGACCGAAGTTCTTTCCAGCTGCTGAAGATGCCTTCGCAGCTCGTATCCGGTATTAGACGCCGTTTCCAGCGCTTATCCCAGAGTCAGGGGCAGATTGCTCACGTGTTACTCACCCGTTCGCCACTGATCCAGCAGAGCAAGCTCCGCTTTCACCGTTCGACTTGCATGTGTTAAGCACGCCGCCAGCGTTCATCCTGAGCCAGGATCAAACTCTCCGTAAAGAAATGTTGCTGCGACCAGCCGGAAAATGACCGGAGCAGCGAGTTTGATCTGACCAAAGGGATGTCATTGCTGACTATCCGTTGCCGGCACCGGAGTGCCGGACTTTGATCCAAAGGAATCTCATTCAGCCGAAGCTGAATCGAGGTTTTTTGGCATTTGACAAGTGCACGCTGTTGAGTTCTCAAGGATCGGATGCTCCTGCTGTTCGGCCTCTCAGCCTCCCCCGCAGGGCAACTTCTCTATCTTATCCATCTCGTTCCGTCTGTCAAATCGACTCGCCGGGATCTTCAGATCCTCGGAGCAGTCGACGACCGCGGTCCACGAGGTGGACACTCCATCCTAGACCCTAAGGCCCTGGTTCCTCCAGTAGGAGGTGTGTGGGGTGGAGGTGGTTCTCCGCTTGAGGGGGCGAGGCCTTCCGGCCTTCTCGCTCTTCCCTGTGGGGCGAACAAGTAATAAGTTACGTGGGTTCTGGCCCTTCGGCAAATCGGGCCTGCATCCCGGGCGTGTCGCGGCCACGAGCCCCGTGATTCCGGGGCTTGCGGCCCGGCATCGCGGCACGGGGTCGCGCACCGCGGGGCCCCGGCGTAGCGTGCCCCCATGCCCGATCCCGTTCCTCTCGCCGCCAGCACCGACGTCGCCTCCCTCGCCTGGACCGCCGTGACCGCGGCCGAAGACGCACGGGCCTCCCTCGTGGGAACACGGGCGCGCCCTCTGGATCCGATGGCCGTCGCCGTTGCCTACACGAGCGAGCGCTGGCTTCGCGTCGACGGATCCATGCCCCGCGCCTTCGCTCCCCTCTCCGGCTTCTTCCGTGCGGCGGATGGTTGGGTGCGCACTCATGCCAACTACCCGCACCACCGCCGGGCGCTCCTGTCTGCTCTCCAGCTCCCCGCCGGTGCCGACGAGCTCGAGCGCGTGCGGGCAGAGCTGGCGAGGCGGCCGGCAGAGCGCATCGCCGCCAGCGTGACGGCTCGCGGCGGTCTCTGCGTCACGGTCCGGCCCGCGGATCCCGCCGTCGACGAGGAGTTGCGCGCGCGTGCCCTCGTGGAGACCACCCGCCTCGCGGACGCGCCGGCTCGACCTGTCCCGTCTTCGGATGAGGAGCGCCCGCTGGCCGGCACGCGGGTGCTCGACCTCACGCGGGTGATTGCCGGGCCGGTGGCGAGCCGGACCCTGGCGCTGTGGGGAGCCGGCGTCGTCCGGATCGACCCACCGCATCTTCCGGAGCTCCCCTGGCAGCACCTCGACACCGGGCACGGGAAGCGATCGGCGCTCCTCGACCTCGGCGGCGGTGCCGACCGCGCCACCTTCGATGCGCTCCTCGCATCCGCCGACGTCGTCGTGCTGGGCTACCGCTCCGACGGGCTGGAGCGGCGGGGTGTGTCCGCGGCATCCCTTGCCCCGCGCCGCCCCGGAATCATCGTGCTCCAACTCACCGCGTGGCCAGATCCCACCCGCCGAGGGTTCGACAGTCTGGTGCAGGCCGACTCGGGCATCGCGTGGGAGGAGTCGCAGGACGGCGATCGCCCTGGAGCGCTCCCCGCCCAGGCCCTCGATCACAGCGCGGGGTATCTGCTCGCGGCGGCTGCCCTCGAACTCCTGCACCGTCGAGCGGTCGAGGGCGGATCCTGGCTCGCGAGCACGAACCTGCGCCGGATCGCCGCGGAGCTGCTCGGCCTCCCCCGGCCGCCCGGCGCATCGACGGCCCCTCCGATCGACGCGACGGGACATCTGCAGTCGTTCGCCGTCGACGGCGTCTCGCTCACCACCGCGGCCCCCGCCTTCCCCGGCGCCCGCTTTCGCGCACCGCGTCCCTGGGGACGCGACCGTGCCCAATGGACCAGCGAGCATCGCCGTCCGGGGAGCGTCCGATGACCCTCCCCGCCCCGGGGGGCCGGCCCAAGGATCGAGTGCTCACCGCCTGCGAGCTCTTCGGACGCGACCGGATCGTCGCCTGGTGCGAAGCGCTCCTGAGCGGTTCCGCCGGCGACGATGACCCGGCGTGGCCCGACATCTCCTGGCTCGGCGGGACGATCGGATGGCCGGCGACGTGGCGCCGCGTGTGGGGGGCGCGCGGCCTGCTCCACATCGGCCCTCCCGCCCACCCGGAGATCGTGCTCGACGCACTGTCCGACGACGCGTGGCGGGTGAGGGAGATGGCGTTGAAGGTCATCGCCAGCCACGGGATCGACGATCCCCGGGGAGCGGTGGAGACGTGCACATCGGACCCGTACGAGCGGGTCCGGTACCAGGCATGGCGGGTGCTCGGCCATCCCGACCCCGGGGCGGCGTCGCGCTGATCCGTGCGCGGCAGCGGCGAGAACGAGACGGGCGGTCAGGCGGAGCGTCGACGCACGAGGATCCACGCGCAGAGCACGATCGTCGCCAGACCCCACACCGCACAGGCGGGCGGCAGCACGCGGTAGGCGAGATGGTGCGCCGTCACCTCGGGGTCTGCGCTGTAGACGACCGATCCGATCAGCCACGCGGCGATGAGCGCAACGGGAAGGGAGATCCACCAGGCCCACCGCGCCGCACCGGGAAGCACCCGGGACGACGCCACCCGTGGCCGGCGGGAGATCCAGAAGGCGCCGAAGGCCGCGAGAACCGCCACGCCTCCCACGCCCGACCCGTACTGCAGCCACTTGAAGCCGGGAAGCGGACCCCACATCTCGTCGAGCGCGGGGATCAGCGTCAGTCCCCACCGGCCCTCGTGCGTGAACGCGTCCCACGCGATGTGCGAGAGGACGCCGAGGACGAGAGAGACCGCGACGAGGGCCGCGAACACTCCGCTCTCACGCCACACTCGGTGCTGCGCTCCCGGGCGGGGCGCCCGCGCAGCCTGCCACGCGCCGGCGCCGGCGCGGTCCCACTCGGCGGGAAGTCGCTCGGCCAGCCACCTCGGGGAGACCTCCCGCACGGCGGGGCGGAACAGGCCGTACCAGAGCACGAGGAGGAGCAGGGCAACGAGACCGGACACCACGACGTTGGTGTGGGTCACCTGATAGGTGACCGGTGTGCCACGCACGAAGAGCGGCACGTCGGGCGCCATCGCGCCCACCGCGATCGCGGCCGGTAGGAGCGGGGTGCGCACGAACGGCAGCGCGACCGCCGCGTGCGCGGGTGTGAACGGCACGATCAGTCGACGAAGACGCCGGCGAGGGTCTTCTTTCCCCGCCGCAGCACGGAGACGCCGCCCGGGAGGGTGCCGGCGACGGTTGCGGTGTCGTCGGTGACCTTCTCGCCGTCGAGGGAGACGCCGCCCTGGGCGATCGCGCGACGCGCTTCGCTGAGGCTGGAGACCAGCTCGGTCTCCACCAGCGCCTGGACCACCGGCGTTCCCGAGGGCACCCGTGCGTGCGGCAGTTCTTCGAGGGCGGATCGGAGGGTCGCCGCATCCAGCGCAGCCAGGTCGCCCTGTCCGAACAGCGCTTCGGACGCCGCGATCACCGCGGCCGTCGCCTCCGGCCCGTGAACGATCGTCGACACCTCCTCCGCGAGTCGTTTTTGGGCTGCCCGGCGGAAGGGCTCCGTCTCGACGAGCCGGGCGTAGGCCTCGATCTCCTCGCGTGTGAGGAAGGTGAAGACCTTCAGCCGCTCGACGACGTCCGCGTCGGCGGTCGCGAGCCAGAACTGGTAGAACGCGTACGGGCTCGTGAGCGCCGCGTCGATCCAGATCGCGTTCCCCTCACTCTTGCCGAACTTGGTGCCATCGCTGTTGGTGATCAGCGGCGTCCCGATCGCGTGCACGGAGACGCCTTCGACGCGGTGGATCAGGTCGGTGCCGCTGGTGAGGTTTCCCCACTGGTCGGACCCCCCCGTCTGGAGCACGCAGTCGTACTGGCGGTACAGCTCGAGGAAGTCGAGTCCCTGGAGGATCTGGTAGCTGAACTCGGTGTAGCTGATCCCCGCGTCGGAGTTCAGCCGCGCCGCGACGGCATCCTTCTTGAGCATCGTGCCGACGCGGTAGTGCTTCCCGATCTCGCGGAGGAAATCGATGGCGCTCAGGGGCGCCGTCCAGTCGAGGTTGTTGACCATGCGCGCGGCGTTGTCCCCCTCGAAGCTGAGGTACCGCTCCACCTGCGCGCGGAGGCTCGCCACCCACTCGGACACCGTCTCGCGGGAGTTCAGCGTGCGCTCGGCCGTCGGACGGGGGTCGCCGATCAGCCCGGTCGATCCGCCCACCAGCCCCAGGGGTCGGTGTCCCGCCAACTGCAGGCGACGCATCGTGAGCAGCTGCACGAGGTGCCCGAGGTGCAATGACGACGCGGTCGGATCGAACCCGCAGTAATACGTGATCGGGTCCCCGCCGAGCAGCGCACGCAGCGCTTCCTGGCCGGTGGACACATGCACCAGGCCGCGCCAGACGATCTCGTCCCAGACGTTCGCGAACGTCGGATCGTTGGCGGGCGCGAGGGCGCTCACGACGGTTTCAGACACGCGTTCCAGGCTATCAGCGCACGTTCGCCGTCCCGTCGCCCGGACACGAGGCGGCGGTCAGCCGAGGGTCCCCCACCACAGGAGGAAGGCGACGCCCAGCGCCGTCGCCCAGCTGACGAGGCTCCCGATGAGAAAGTACTCGGCGCGCAGGCCCGAGCCGCTGTCACGGGAGATCTCGGGGAAGCGGACGATCCCCTTGGCGGCGAGGACGGCGGCGAGGAGGGTGAAGGCCCCCGTCAGAGTGAGGGAGAAGACGAGGAGCCTCTCGAGCGGTCCGATCAGACGACCGCCCTTCAGCGTGATGCCGTCGGCGTCAGGCAGGGCAGCATCGCGCAACGACGCGCGGACGACGACGTTTCCCGATTCCGCCAGGAAGGCCACGGCCCCCACCACGAACAGGGCCACGTCGGCGCTCACCCGGCTGAGCGGACCCGCCGTCGGCCAGAGCTCGCCCCACGGCCCCTGGTCCGCGCGGATCCCGGTGACGGCAACCGCGACGAGGCAGACGGCCGCGACGAGCACGACCGGCCAGAGCCCGGCGGGTCCCCCGCGTCGATCCGGGGTTCCCCAGGTCCACAGGACCGCGGTGCCGAGGGCAACGAAGGCCCACACCATCGCATCGGCGCCGGCGGCGAGGACGATGAGTGCGACTGCCGCGAGCACGGTCGCGCCGATGCGCAGCCGCGAGGGGGCGTACTGCCGGAGCAGGTCGCCCACGCCGACACCCAGGAGGACGAGCCCGGCACCGATCACGCGTCGTCCTTTCCGAGCGCGGTGAACCCGGCGATCACGGCGGGCGCTCCCGCACCGGCCAGCGCCTGAGAGACCGCGGGCTGGGTGATGCCCTCCGCCGCAGCGAGTTCCCGCTGCGTGCGCCCGAGACACCGCCCGTAGGTGAGTCGTCGCGCGCGCTCGCTCATGGCACCGACCACCTCGTCGCGGGCGAGCAGGTAGGCGTTGGCCATGCGCGCCTCCGTCTTCATGACGGCATCCTCCCCCACACCTGCGACAACGCGCGTGCGCGCGGACGGAACGGCGCGGTCCTGGAGTCGGTGGACCCCATCGATCGCTTCGCGCGCCGCCCACCATCCCGGCCCGTCGGAGATCCCTCCTCCCGGAGAGGTCACCTCCTCGATCGGCCCGATGCCGACGCCGAAGCGCAGTTCGATGCCGTCGGGGAGCGCGAGCTGGACCAGCAGGAGCGACCGGAGCGCGTCGGTGAGAGTGGCGTACTCCCCCTGGAACTCGTCGCCCACGGTCGCGGCGAGGCGGTGCCGCGCAAGCGGCAGATCATCATCCACGCGAGCGACGGCCGACTCGATCACCGCCTGCGCCTCGCTTCGATCCTCGAGGAGACGCGAGCCGACGATGTCGGCGATGGTGACGACGACGTTCGACATGACGATAAGCTTATCACTTATCTTTCCAGATGATAAGTGTTTTGCTTATGTTTGAAATCGATAAGGTCTGCGGTGTCAGACGGAGAGCGTGCGAGCTGCGGCCTGCGCACGCGCCACCAGCTCGGCGCGCTGCTCGTTCACCCGCACCGGAGCGGTTCCGCCGGCGCCGGTACGGCTCGCCACGGAGCCCTCGATCGACAGGACGTCACGCACCGCGGGACGAAGATGAGCGGACACCGACTCGAGCAGGGCATCGTCGGCATCCTCCAGGCCGATCCCCCGCGCCTCGCAGGCGCGCACGAGGGCACCGGAGATCTCGTGCGCGTCACGGAACGGGACGCCCTGCGTGACGAGCCACTCGGCCACGTCGGTGGCCAACGAGAATCCCGCCGGCGCAAGCTCAGCCATCCGATCGGTGTGGAACTGCAGCGTCGCCACCATGCCTGCGAACGCGGGAAGGACGACCTCCAGCGTCGCCACCGAATCGAAGACCGGCTCCTTGTCCTCCTGCAGGTCGCGGTTGTAGGCGAGGGGAAGCCCCTTGAGCGTCGCGAGCAGGCCGGAGAGGTTCCCGATCAGACGCCCCGCCTTGCCCCGCGCGAGCTCCGCGATGTCCGGGTTCTTCTTCTGCGGCATGATGCTCGACCCCGTCGAGTAGCCGTCGTCGAGCGTGACGAATCCGAACTCGCGCGTATTCCAGAGGATCACGTCTTCCGCGAAGCGCGACAGATCCACGCCGATCATGGCCGTGATGAAGGCGAACTCCGCCACGACGTCTCTCGCCGAGGTGCCATCGAGCGAGTTCTCGGCGGGCCGATCCAGACCCAGCTCCCGTGCGACCGACTGCGGATCCAGTCCCAGCGTGGCCCCGGCCAGCGCGCCGCCGCCGTACGGCGAGACGCGCGCCCGCGCAGACCAGTCGCGGAGGCGCTCCAGGTCGCGCACCAGGGGCCAGGCGTGCGCCTGCAGGTGATGGGCGAGAAGGATCGGCTGCGCGTGCTGCAGATGCGTACGGCCCGGCATGATCGCCGTGGCGTGCGCCTCGGCCTGTGCGACGACCGCGTCGATCACGCGGAGCAGGTCGCGCGCGATCACGCCGGCGTGGTCGAGCAGATAGAGCCGCACGAGCGTGGCGATCTGATCGTTGCGACTGCGTCCCGCGCGGAGCTTACCTCCCAGCCCGGGTCCGACCTCCGCGATCAGCGCCGCCTCGAGCGCACCGTGGACGTCCTCGTCTCCCGGCTGGGCGACGAGGGTCGCATCCTCGATCCGGCGGGCCAGGGCGTCGAGCCCGGCGTGCATGCGGACGATCTCCTCATCGGTGAGATACCCGGCTGCGTGGAGAGCGTTCGCGTGAGCGTGAGAGCCGGCGAGATCGTAACGGGCGAGCGCCCAGTCGAAGTGCGTCGAGCGGCTGAGAGCCTCGAGCTCGGGAGAGGGTCCCGTCGCGAAGCGCGCTCCCCAGAGAGCACCCTCGTTCGTCCCATGCGCAGCAGATTCGGTCACCGTGTCAGCCTAGTCGCGCGCCCGGGGCGGCCCGGGAACCAGGCGTGAGGCCAGCGCCGCGATGACGCGCTCGCAGGGCCCCCTCCCCCAGGCGAGCGCCCACACCGTGCAGATCAGGATCGTTCCGCCGACGAAAACCGGGAGCGGGTTCAGGGCCCGGAAGGCCCCGAGATCCGAGGTCGTGCCGAGCGCGAGCGCGGCCCAGGCCGCCCAGAGCAGGATCTGGCCGGTGTACGCGGTGAGCGGCATGGCTCCCACCGCCCGCAGCGGGAGGACGAGCGGCGCCACCGGTGTCCGGCAGACCGCGAGACACACGCCGAGCACCGCCAGGGCGAACCCTCCCGATCCGATCACTTCCGGGAGGCCTCCGGAATGCGCGGAGACGGCGAGGGCTCGGCCCGCCCACCCGTCCGAGAGCGTCTCGTCGGGGATCAGGGTCGCACCGACGCCGGCGAGCACCGCCGCAGCCCCGCCGCCCAGCACGAGCCGTAACGGCGCGCGTGGCCCGAATCCCGATCGCGCCACCGCGAGACCGGCCGCGACGAAGGCGAACCAAATCGTGAAGGGATAGTGCCAGCCGATGAGGAGCGCGATGTCGGCGCCACCCGGGGACTCCCACGGCAGCGCGTCGTCGAGGAACGGCTGCACGAGTGGCGACACGATCGCCACGACCGCGGCGATCACCCACAGCGGCCGTGCGCCCAGTGAGAGCAGGGGAAGGCTCAGAAGGAACAGCACGGCGTAGGCGGGGAGGATCACGTACACGGGGACGCCGGTCGCCACCAGCGCGACGCCCAGCAGCCACACCGCTCCCGCACGCACCGCGAGCCGCGCGCGGATCACCCGCCGGCGCGCTCCGTCGGCCCCCGCGCTGAGGAGACCGATCGAGACCCCCGCCAGGACGGCGAACAGGATCGACGACCGACCGTTGACGACATCGAGCCACGTGCTCGGGTCCGCACCGTCGAACGGGGCGATCGACAGCAGATGCGCGGTCAGCATGCCCAGGACCGCGAGTCCGCGCGCGAGGTCGACGCCCGCGACGCGGGCCGGGGCGGTCAGCCACCGAAGACCCGGCGTCACCGCCCGCCACCGGTCGCTCACGCTGACCCCGTCACGGTCACTGCTGGCGCAGCAACCAGACCAGAAGGGCCTTCTGCGCGTGGAGGCGGTTCTCGGCTTCGTCCCACACGACGCTCTGCGGGCCGTCGATCACCTCGGCGTCGACCTCGTAGCCGCGGTCGGCGGGGAGGCAGTGGATGAAGATCGCCGCGTCATCGGCGAGCGCCATCGTCTCCTGAGTGACCTTGTAACCGCCGAGGTCGCGGAGGCGGGCGATCTTCTCCTCCTCCTTCCCCATCGAGACCCACGTGTCGGTCACGACGACATCGGCACCGGCAGCGGCTTCGAGCGGATCTGTGTAGAGCGTGACCGATCCCCCGGTCTCCGCGGCGATCCGATCAGCATCGGCGATCACGTCCTCGCGAGGCGCATAGTCGACCGGTGAGGCCACGCGGACGTGCATGCCGGCCGTGACGCCCGCCAGCACGTACGAGTGCCCCATGTTCGACTTGCCGTCGCCGAAGAACGCGAGCGTCAGGCCGCGGAGCTCGCCCTTGTGCTCGCGGATCGTGAGGAGGTCTGCCAACAGCTGGCAGGGGTGGAAGTCGTCGCTCAGCGCGTTGACGACCGGCACCCGGGTTCCCCGCGCCATCTCCTCCAGGCCGGACTGCGCGTAGGTCCGCCACACGATCGCGGCGACCTGACGCTCCAGCACGCGCGCCGTGTCGGAGGGGGTCTCCTTTCCTCCGAGCTGGCTGTTGGCGGTCGAGATGATCAAGGGCGAGCCACCGAGGTCGGCGATGCCGACGGCGAACGACACGCGCGTGCGTGTCGAGGACTTGTCGAAGATCACCGCGACCGTCTGAGGGCCTTCCAGCGGCTTCAGCTTCCAGCGGTCCTTCTTCAGCGACAGGGCGAGATCGAGGATCTCGGACTGTTCGGCCGGGCTGAGATCGTCGTCGCGCAAGAGGTGGCGGGTCATGCGGGGGTCTCCGAGTTCGTGTGGTCATCGAGCATGAGGGCGTCTTCGACGGTGCGCAGCGCGCGGGTGAACAGTTCCACGAACTCCTCCACCTCCACGTCGCCGATCGTCAGCGCCGGGGCCAGCCGCACCGTGTCGTCGTTGGCGGCGTTGACGATGAGGCCATGTTCCTGTGCCGCCGCCACGACGGCTCCGGCCACGGGATGGCTGAGCGCGACGCCGACGAGCAGCCCCCGTCCGCGCGTTCCCGCCACGAGCGGCGAGCCGATCGCGGCGATGCGATCCCGCAGCTGGGCACCGCGCTCACGGGCGTTGGCGAGCAGGTCGGCACGCTCGATCTCGCGGAGGACAGCGGCTCCCACGGCGGTTGCGAGCGGATTGCCGCCGAAGGTCGAGCCGTGGGTTCCCGGATAGAAGAGCTCACCGGTGTCGCCGAACGTGATCAGGGCGCCGATCGGGAAGCCTCCGGCGATGCCCTTGGCCACCGTGATCGCGTCGGGGACGATGCCGGCGCTCTGGAAAGCGAACCACTCGCCGGTGCGCCCGGCACCGGTCTGGATCTCGTCGAGGATCAGCAACGCCCCGTGCTGCGCCGTGAGCTCACGGGCGGCACGAAGGAAGCCCTCCGGCAGATCCACCACCCCCGCCTCGCCCTTGATCGGCTCGATGAACACGGCGGCCACCGTCTCATCGATCGCCGACTCGAGGGCCTCGATCGTGGTGTCGATGAACTCGACGCCGGGGACCATCGGGAGGAACGGCTGCTGCATCGCCGACTTGCCGGTGAGGGCGAGCGTTCCCATCGTCCGCCCGTGGAAGGCGTTCTTCAGGGCGAGGATGCGGGGCCGGGCGGTACCGGTGCGCTCGGCCGCACCGTGGAGCCGGGCCAGCTTGAACGCCGCCTCGTTGGCCTCGGCGCCCGAGTTGGCGAAGTACACCCGGCCCGAGGGGCCGGTGCCTGCCAGTCGCTTCAAGAGCGCGGCCAGGTCGAGCTGGGGCGGCGTGGCGAAGAAGTTCGACACCTGCGCGAGGGTGGCCGCCTGCCTGGTCACCGCCTCGACGAACACGGGGTGGGCGTGACCGAGCGACGTCACGGCGATGCCGCCGAGGAAGTCGAGGTAGCGCTTGCCCTCGTCGTCCCACACATAGGCGCCCTCACCGCGGGTGAGGAGCGCGAGACGATCGGCGGCGTTTCGGACCAGGTCGCGCGTCGCGTCCTCCTGCCACCGCGTCTGAGTCAGTGTTCCCACCTGCGTCTGCACGTCGTCCTCCATCACGCCACGACCTCTGTTCCGATTCCTTTTTCCGTGAAGATCTCCACCAGCACCGAGTGCGGCTGGCGGCCGTCGATGATCGCGGCCGTGTCGACCCCGCCGTCGACCGCGTCGAGGCACGCCTGCATCTTGGGGATCATGCCCGACTCCAGACGAGGGAGCATCTCCCGCAGTTCGTCGGCGGTCAGATGCGAGACGAGTGAGTCCCGACGGGGCCAATCGGCGTAGAGCCCCGGCACGTCGGTGAGCACGACGAGCTTCGAGGCACCCAACGCGACAGCGAGGGCGGCGGCGGCGGCGTCGGCGTTGACGTTCAACGACTGCCCGGGGTTGTCCTGGTCGGGGGCGATGGAGGAGACCACCGGGATGCGCCCGGCATCGAGCTGATCGCGCACCGGTTGCGGATCCACGGCCACGACATCGCCGACGTAGCCGAGATCGTGTGGCACGCCATCGAGCACGACCCCTCGGCGACGCCCGCGGAACAGCCCGGCGTCCTCTCCGGACAGGCCCGTGGCGAAGGGTCCGAAGGCGTTGATCCGTGCGACCAGCTGCGGGTTGATCTGGCCGGTGAGCACCATCCGCACGACGCTGATCGCCTCTGTGGAGGTGACCCGATAGCCGCCCTTGAACTCGCTGGGGATCGACAGCCGATCCAGCATCTGCGAGATCTGCGGACCGCCGCCGTGCACGACGACCGGCTTGACCCCGACGAAGCGCAAGTAGGCGATGTCCTGCGCGAACGCCTCTTGCAGCTCCTCGGAGATCATCGCGTTGCCGCCGTACTTGATGACGATCACCTGATCGCGGAAGCGCTGCAGCCAGGGCAGCGACTCGATGAGCACGCCGGCCTTCTGCGCCGCCTGCTCCGGAGTGGTCTGCTGGAGATCGGTCATGAGGAGTACGCGCTGTTCTCGTGGACGTAGTCGTGGGTGAGGTCGTTCGTGAGGATCGTGGCCTCCGCGTCCCCCGCCTTGAGGTCGATGAGGATCTCGGTCGAGCGTGGCGTCAGGTCGACGTCCTCACGCGGGCGGTCGGGGGCGCCGTGGCTGCACACCCGGACGCCGTTGAACGAGACGTCCACGTCGTAGGGGTCGAACCGGGCCTGGGTGGTCCCGATCGCCGCCAGCACCCTCCCCCAGTTGGGGTCATTGCCGAAGATGGCGGCCTTGAAGAGGTTGTTGCGGGCGACCGAGCGTCCCACCGTCACCGCGTCCTCCTCGGAGGCGGCGTGGACGACCTGGATGGAGATGTCGTGGCTGGCGCCTTCGGCATCGGCCTGGAGCTGCTGGGCGAGGTCCTGACAGACCTCGGTGAGCACGCGGGTGAACTCATCGAGATCCGCCGTCACTCCGGTGGCACCGCTCGCGAGGAGCGTCACCTGGTCGTTGGTCGACATGCAGCCGTCGGAATCCAGGCGGTCGAAGGTGACGTGCGTCGCGCTCCGCAGCGCCCGGTCGAGGTCGGCCGAGGAGACGATGGCGTCGGTGGTGAGGACCACGAGCATGGTCGCCAGCCCCGGGGCCAGCATCCCCGCCCCCTTGGCCATTCCGCCGATCGTCCAGCCCGAGCCGGCGGAGACCGCGCGCTTGGGGCGGGAGTCGGTCGTCATGATCGCCAGCGAGGCGTCGTCTCCGCCGTCACCCCGCAACTGGGCGACCGCCTCGCGCGTCCCCTCGAGCACCTTGCGGCGGAACTCCTCGTCACCGGTGCCGATGAGCCCGGTGGAGCACACCAGGACGTCGCCGGGGCTGACGTCCAGCAGTTCGGCCGCCAGCTCCGCCGTCTGGTGGGTGGTCTGGAACCCGAAGCTCCCGGTGAAGCAGTTCGCTCCCCCGGAGTTGAGGACCACCGCGTGGACCCGGCCATCGGCGACGGCCTGCTCCGACCAGAGGATGGGGTTGGCCTTCGCGCGATTGCTGGTGAACACGGCGGCACCGGCGAAGTGGGGGCCGCGGTTGACGACCACGGCGACATCGCGTGCTCCGGTGGACTTCAGTCCGGCGGCGACTCCCGCCGCATCGAATCCCTGGGCAGCGGTGACGCTCACGGCGCGACTCCGTTCACGGTCAGGCCCCGATCCTCGGGAAGACCGAGGGCGATGTTCATGGATTGGACGGCGGCACCGGCCGTGCCTTTCATCAGGTTGTCGACGGCGGCCACGATCACGACCTTCTCCGCCCGCCGGTCGACCGCGACCCCGAGAAGCGCGGTGTTCGCACCGATCACGTCGGCCGTGCGCGGGAACTGCCCCTCGGGGAGGACCTGGACGAAGGTTTCCCCGTCATAGGCCTCCTCCCACGCGGCTCGGACGTCGGCGTCGGAGACACCGGGCCGGAGCGGCACGACCGTGGTGGCGAGGATTCCGCGGGACATCGGGACGATCACGGGGGTGAAGGACAGTCGGAGGCTGCGGGCGACCTCCGCCCCCCGCTCTCCCGCGGCCGCGATCAACGACTGCGCGATCTCCGGGATGTGGCGATGGGTGCCGCCGACCGCGTACGGGTTCGCGCTACCGAGGATCTCGGCCGCCAGCAGGTGCGTCTTGGGGCTCTTCCCCGCGCCGGACGGCCCGACGGCGAGCACCGACACCACGTCCCGCGGATCGACGACACCGGCGGCGATACCGGGTGCGACGCTCAGCGCGACCGTCGACGCATTGCAGCCGGGCGCGGCGATGCGCGTCGCACCCCGGAGCGCCTCCCGCTGCTTGCCGCCCGCGACCGGAAGCTCCGGCACGCCATACGTCCACGGTTCGTGGAAGACACCGCCGTAGAACTCGTCCCATGCCGCCGCCGAGGTCAGCCGGTGGTCGGCGCCGGCATCGATGACCAGCGGCACCTCTGACAGCGCGTCGGTGTACGGGCCCGACTGCCCGTGAGGGAGAGCGAGGAACACGACGTCATGCCCGGACAACGTCTCTGCCGACGTCTCTTGGATCGTGAGGTGCGAGAGCGACCGAAGGTGCGGCTGCTCGTCGACGAGGCGTCGTCCCGCGGAGGAGTGCGCCGTGACGGTGCGGATGTCGATGTCGGGGTGGGCGGCGAGCGTGCGCAGGATCTCTCCGCCGGCATAGCCGGAAGCGCCGGAAACGGCGACCGAATAGGTCATTGTCCAACCTTATTGTCTGAGGGAGCGGGGCCGGAGACGGCGACACCGGCGGCTCCACCCGACAACGACGGGGAGCGTTCGGGGTCGCCTAGAGTCGGCGGCCGCCCTGGCGTCGGCGCGCGCGGAAGACCACGAGGGGGGTCTGCGTCGCGGCCGAGAGCATGTCGCGACGATAGCGGCGATGCGCACGCCTCTGCAAATCCGCGTCGGCGCGTGTCGTCACAGACGCTCGAGGAGCGCGCGCTCCTCGCTGCGGAGGAGACCGGCCGCACGCGTGCGATCCACGCCACGGACGCGCTCATCGATCAGCACGCGCTCCAGCGTGACGTGGAGGGGACGCGCGGTGCCCCCCACGGCGCGGTATCGGCGATCGTCGCGCGTAGCGAACCCGGGGAGATCGGCGGGAAGCCAGAGCGGGAGCGAGCGCGGTCCCGCCCAGTACGAGACCCCCTCGGCAACGAGCCACTCAGCCGGCGCCGAGACGAGATCGCCCGTGTGGCCCGCCACAGTCCGCGCTCCCTGCAGCACGTCCGCGAGCGGCAGGGACGGGCCGACGGCGTTGACGGGTCCGGACAGTCGCCGCTCCCCCGCCGTCACGATGAACTCCGCGAGGTCGTCGACATCGATCGTCTGTGCGAACAGTCCCTCCGTCTCGGGCACCAGAACCGGCTCCGCCCCCGCGGCGGCGAAGCGCGCCGGCCAGTATCCGAACCGATCGGTGGGATCGCCCGGGCCCACGATCAGTCCGGGCCGGATGATCGCCGAGGTCAGCCCGGCCGCCGCCACCGCGGCCTCGGCGGCCGCCTTCGCTCCCGCGTAATCCGCGTCCGCACCGTGGTCGGAGGCGACCGGGGTGGCCACTGCGGCTGTCTCGTCGGCACCCGGGGTCTCGTTGTCGGCGTACACCGAGACGCTCGACACGTACGTCCAGTGCGCCGAGCGCGGTGCCAGGGCAGCCAGCGCCGCGCGCACGTGGCCGGGCCGCGACGAGATGTCGATGACGTCGTCCCAGCGCTCTGCCGCGACGGCGGCGTAGGCGTCGGGGCGGGAACGGTCGGCGGCGACGAGGGTCGCGCCCGCCGGCGCCGGTCGGGAACCGCGCGCGAGGCAGACGACCTCGGCGCCCCGCTCCGTCCATCGCCGGGCGACGCGACCACTCAACCATCCGGTGCCGCCGAGGATGAGGATTCTCCGCATCTGCTCAGCACAGCAGGAGATCCGCGCTGACGCCAGGCCGTCCGCTCATGGCGGACGCCGAGAAGCGCCACCCTCAGCGCGTCGGGAACGCCTTGATCCGCTGGAGCAGTTCCGGGGCGCCACGATCGAAGATGCGACCCCCGATGGCCACCCCGGCGGCGCTCCCGCCGACGCCGACGACGAGCGACACGGCGAGGGCCGCCCAGCCGAACGCGCCGTTGCCGGTGGCCGCAGACAGGACGGCCAGCACGAGGGAGGGAAGGGCGAGGACGAAGATCGCGGCCATCACGACGAAGACGAGGAGGCCGCTGACGAACGTCTGCCCGGGGACCGTCTTGAAGGGGCTGTCACCGGGAGCGGCCACGGGGGTCACGAGGAGCGCCGAGGACACGGCGGCGACGGCGTACCCTGCCAGCAGCAGGCCGAGCGATGCCCCGAGGGTCGCGGGCAGGCGTTCCGGGGCTCCCGCCAGCTGAGTCGTGAGAACGGCCAGGACCACGACGATCGGGACGCCCACGCTGGCAGCACCCAGGAGCCTCCCCCAGCGGTCGTCCCGGCCGCGGATGCCGGAGGCGAGCACCGAGGCGAAGGCGGTGCCGTCATAGGAGATGTCGCTGTACGTCGCGATCGCCAGGACCAGGGCGACGATCACGCTGGAAACGATGAAGGGCGAGTCGGTCACCCCTCCCGTCAGCCCCAGCAGGAGCGGGAGGAGCGGGACGACGATCAGCTGCCGAAGATACCGGGGATCGCGCAGCCACGCGGTGAGCGAACGGGCCCACGTCGCGCCGATGGGAGTGGCGGGGAAGCGACCGAACAGCCCGAGCGAGCCGGGCCGTACGGCGCGCGAGGTGGAGCGCACCGGAGTCGTGACCGCCGCGTCGAGCGAGCGCGCCCACACCAGCCACAGCACGACGAGCGTCGCTGACGCCACGGCGAAACGGGCCAGAGCCGACAGGGGCATGCCTGCGGCGACGTCGGCCGGCACCGCCCACGCGGCGCCGAGCGGGGTCCAGGACAGGATCGCTGCGACCGCCTGCAGCCGCGGCCAGAGATCGGCGGTGCGGTCCAGCAGCGCGACGATGCCCGAGAGGATCGGCCCGGTCATGATGACCACCGCGAGGACGAGCGTTCCCACGATCTCGCGTCCCTTGCGGTTGCTGCCCAGCCCGGACGACAAGGACCCCACGAGTCGGGCCGCCACGACGCAGGTCATCGCGGCCAGCGCCCCCATCGGCACCGCGACGACTGCGGCCATCGGTGTCCGCAGGTAGACGAGCGATGCGAGCACCGCGGCGAGGGTCGTCGCCAGTCCCGGAACGCCCGAGACGCCCGCCGCTGCCAGTGCGAGCATCGTGTCACGGCGTGTCAGGGGGAAGGGCGCCAGCCGCGCCGGATCGACGGTCGCATCGAGACCGGCGACCACGAGCGGACCGATGACCCAGCCCAGGAGCAGCGCCGAGCCGCCCACGACGGTGATGACGCCTCCGGTCCCCTCCGGCTGAGTGAGGGCGAGCACGACGGCACCCACCGCAAGGAGGCCGAGGGCCGACACCGCCCCCAGGATCCCGAAGCAGAACCCGACGAGCTGCCACGGCCGGCGGGAGAGGTCGTTCGCGAGGATGCGGTACCGCAGCCTCAGGACTGTCGCAACCACTCGGGCCCCTGTGTGGTGTGACGACCGCCGACCAGTGAGATGAAGCGGTCCTGGAGACTCGAGTCCCCGCGCACCTGGTCGGTGGTGCCGGCCGCCAGCACGCGGCCTCCGGCGATGACTGCGACGTGATCGCACATGCGCTGGACGAGATCCATCGAGTGACTCGAGACGATGACGCTCCCGCCCGACGCGGTGTAGCCACGCAGGATGTCCTCGATGTTGGCGGCCGAGACCGGATCGACGGACTCGAACGGCTCGTCGAGCACGAGCAGCCGCGGCGCGTGGACGAGCGCGCACGCGAGGGCGATCTTCTTCGTCATCCCGGCGGAGTAGTCGGCCACGATCGTCCCGGCGGCCTCGCGCAGATCCATCATCGCGATGAGGTCGGCCACGCGCGGGGCGATCTCGGCTCGCGGCAGCCCGAACATCATCGCGGTGTACGTGATGAGCTGCTCGCCGGTGAGGCGGTCGAACAGGCGCACCCCGTCGGCGAGGTTGCCGATCATCCGCTTCGCGGTCGTGGGGTCTGCCCAGACGTCGACGCCGTGGACCCAGATCCTTCCCGTGTCAGGTCGGAGGAGCCCGGTGGCCATGGACAGCGTCGTCGTCTTTCCGGCTCCGTTCGGTCCGACCAGTCCGTAGAACGACCCTGCCGGTACCTCGAGGTCGATGCCGTCAACGGCGACCTTGGCCCCGAAGCGCTTGCTCAGACCCTCGATCCGCAGTGCCGGCGCGGGCCGGTCGTGATTCGTTGCGTCCTCGCTCATCTCCCCCAGCTTAGGCGTTCGCGTTCACGGGCCCGTGTCGGCCGCCGATGGCAGGGTGGTGTCATGCTCCGCACCCTCGCCGTCGCCGGTTACCGCTCCCTGCGAGACGTCGTCGTGCCACTGCACCCTCTCACCGTCGTCACCGGCCCCAACGGATCGGGCAAGTCCAACCTGTACCGCGCCCTGCGCCTGTTGGCGTCGGCCGGAAGTGGTGATGTGGTGGGAGCGCTGGCCCGCGAGGGCGGGCTCCCCTCGGTTTTGTGGGCGGGTCCGGAAGACGGTGGCTCCCAGGGCACAGTCCGGCGCCGGCCGGTCGCGGTGCAGCTGGGCGTCGCCGCGGACGAGCTCGGCTACCTCATCGATCTGGGGATCCCCCAGACCGACCAGCGGAGCGCGTTCGCGCGCGATCCGGAGATCAAACGGGAGCAGGTCTTCGCGGGAGCGGTGGCCAAGCCGTCCACCGTCCTCATCGACCGTTCCCGGGCCCACGTACGGGTCCGCGAGGACGGGTGGCGGAGCCTCGCCCAGTCGCTCGAGTCGTCGGCGACGATGCTGACCGAGTTGGCCGATGGCGACACGGCGCCGGAGCTGCTGACACTTCGTCGGACACTGACCTCGTGGCGGTTCTACGACCAGTTCCGCACCGACGCCGATGCGCCCGCGCGCCGTCCTCAGATCGGGACGCGTTCACATCTGCTGGGCCACGACGGGGCGAACCTGGCGGCGGTGTGGGCGACGATCACCGAAGCGGGAGAGGGAGAAGGTCTTGCTCGGGCGGTCGACGACGCCTTCCCCGGCGCATCGGTGGAGATCCACGCCGACGACGGAGTCTTCCGGATCGGCCTGCGCCAGCCCGGGCTCCTGCGGCGGCTCGATGCCGGCGAGCTGTCGGACGGAACCCTGCGCTATCTGCTGCTGTGCGCGGCGCTGCTGCCGGCACGACCCGCACCGCTGGTCGTTCTGAACGAGCCGGAGGCAAGTCTTCACGCCTCTCTCCTGGCTCCGCTCGCCGAGCTCATCCAGCGCGCCGCCACGCGGACGCAAGTGATCGTCGTGTCGCACGCCGCGGCCCTGGTCGAGGCTCTGCCCGATGCGGCGCGGGTGAGCTTGCGCTCATCCGCCGACGGCACAGCGATCGAGGGTCAGGGGTTCCTCGACGTGCCCGCCTGGAACTGGGGCACTCGGTGAGCGACTCGCCGACTCCCGGACGCGGGTGAGTCGGCGGCGCGCCGCCCTCACTCGCGAAGCGTCGCGCCGAATCGCTCCCGCGCCGCAGCGACCCCGGCGAGCTTCGCCGTCGTCGCCTCGGCAGCGGTGAGGGTACGATCGGGCGCCCGGAACCGGAGGGCGAACGTGAGGCTCTTCGCCCCCTCGGGAAGGCCCGCTCCGCGGTAGTCGTCGACGAGATCGATCGCCTCCAGCAGCTCGCCGGCACCATCGACGATCGCGCGCTCGACCTCGGCCGCCGTGACGGCGACGTCCACGACGAGCGAGACGTCCTGTGTGGCGGCGGGATAGGCCGAGAGGGCCGTCGCGACGACGCGTCCGCGCGCGGTGTCCAGCACACGATCGAGATCCAGCTCGGCGACCAGGACGCGCCCGGGCAGGTCTGCCTCCGCCGAGATCGACGGCAACAGCTCTCCCACGTAGCCCACCTCGACCTCGCCGGCCAGCACCTTTCCGGCACGCCCGGGGTGCAGGGCGGCGCGCGTGGTCTGGACGATGTCGAGCGACAAGCCTGCGGCCGCCCCGATGGCGCGGACGGCATCCACCGCGTCGGCGAGGTCGAAGGCGACAGCCGGCTGCCCCGGCTGCTTGGCGACGCGATCACCCACGAGGAGCACCGCGACGTGGCGCGGCTGCGGCGGGATGGCCGCATCGAGCATCGAGAGCGTCGCGGCATCCGGGCGCACCGCGGGCGGAGGCACGACATCCGTGCCGTACCGGACGCCCGGCGCCGGGATGAACACCGTGCCGATCTCGAACAGCGCCAGGTCGGTCAGCCCGCGAGCGACATTGCGGTGTGCGACCTGCAGGAGCCCCGGCACCAGCGTGCGGCGGAGGAACGGCGCCTGTCCGTCGAGCGGATTGGCGAGCTTGACGCTCGGCAGATGCGCGCCGTCTGCCGATCCGTGGAGGTCGTTCTGCTCCTCGGTCGTGAACCCGAACGACGGCGTCTCCACGAGCCCCGCCGCCGCCAGCGCGTTGGCGACTCGACGCCGCCCCGCCTGCGACGGCGTGAATCCGCGACCCGAGGGCGGGAGCGGCAGGACGGAGGGGATGCGGTCGTATCCGGTGATCCGCGCGACCTCCTCGACGAGCGTCCACTTGTCGGTCAGGTCCGGACGCCACGTCGGCGGGATGACCGACCAGCTGCCGGCGTCATCGCTCGACACCTCACACCCGATCGTCTCCAGCGCCGCCACGACTTCGGCGTCGGTGTACGCAACCCCGATGAGACGCGCCGCGAAGTCGCGCGGAAGATCGATCGACGCCGCGAAGACCTCCGCGAACAGTGCCCCGCCGACGGGGTCGAGGGTTCCGCTCGCGTACTCGACCATGAGGTCGGCGACCCTCCGGGCAGCGACGAACGGGACGAGCGGATCGACACCGCGTTCGAAGCGCTTGGACGCCTCCGAGGGGAGCTTGTGCCGACGCGCGGTCCGCGCGATCGTGACCGGGTCGAACACGGCGGCCTCGATCAGCACGTTGCGCGTGGCGCCCGTCATCTCCGTGCTCGCCCCGCCCATCACCCCCGCCAGACCGATCGGGCCCGAGTCATCGGTGATCAGCAGATCCTCCGGGTCGAGCGCGCGGTCCTTTCCGTCGAGGGTCACCAGATGCTCGCCCGCGGCAGCACGCCGGACGGTGATGCCCCCGCTCAGGCGGTCGAGGTCATACCCGTGGATGGGGTTTCCGAGTTCCAGCATCACGTAGTTGGTGATGTCGATGAGGATGCCGAGCGGGCGGATGCCGGCGAGGGTGAGACGGGCGACCATCCAGGCCGGGGTGGGCTTGGTCGGATCGACGTCGCGCACCACCCGGACCACGAACTCGCTCGCACCGACGCGTCCCCGCAACGGCGCGTCGTCGACGACGGACACGTCGAAGCCCGACGTGGGCTGCTCCAGCGACTCGAACGGCCGATCGGCGGGGTCACGGAACGTCGCTCCCGTCGCGTGGGAGTACTCCCGGGCGATACCGCGCAGGCTCAGGGCGTAGCCACGGTCGGGGGTGACATTGACCTCGACGGCGACGTCATCGAGCCCGAGCAGAGCGATCGCGTCGGTGCCCACTTCGGGGTCCAGTCCGAGCTCGACCAGACGCAGGATGCCGCTGTGCTCCTCACCGAGACCGAGTTCCTTCGCCGAGGCGATCATGCCGTCGGAGACGTGACCGTAGGTCTTCCGGGCGGCGATCGGGAACGGCCCCGGAAGCACCGCGCCCGGCAGGGTCACGACGACCTTGTCGCCGGGGAAGAAGTTGCCGGCACCGCAGACGATGCCCCGCACTCCCCCGTGCGCCTCGCCGACATCGACCTGGCACCAGCGGATGGTCTTGCCGTTGGACTGGGGTTCTTCGACGAACTCCTGCACCTGACCGACGACGATCGGTCCGGTCAGCGAGAAGCCGTGGACGTCCTCCTCTTCGAAGCCGACGGAGACGAGCGATGCCAGCACATCGTCGGGGGTCGCCCCCCCGGCGACGTCGACGTACTCGCGAAGCCACGACAGCGGGACGCGCATCAGACCACCATTCCGAACTGCTCACTGAACCGGACATCGCCTTCGGCCATGTCGCGCATGTCTTTGACGTCCGAGCGGAACATCAGCGTCCGCTCGATCCCCATCCCGAAGGCGAAGCCGGAGTACTCCTCCGGGTCGATGCCCGCGGCGCGCAGCACGTTGGGGTTGATCATCCCGCAGCCTCCCCATTCGATCCAGCGGGCACCGCCCTTGAAGGTGGGGTGCCAGAGGTCGAGCTCGGCGGACGGCTCGGTGAACGGGAAGTAGTTGGCGCGCAGTCGTGTCTTGGCCTCCGCGCCGAACAGTGCGCGGGCGACGTGATCGAGCGTGCCGCGCAGATGCGCCATCGTGATGCCCTTGTCGACGACGAGGCCCTCGAACTGGCTGAAGACCGGCAGGTGGGTCGCGTCGAACTCGTCGGTCCGGTAGACGCGCCCCGGCGAGACGATGTAGATGGGAAGGTCTCGGGTCAGCATCGAGCGCATCTGCACGGGGCTCGTCTGCGTCCGCAGCAGGAGATGCGAGGAGACCGGATCGACGTAGAAGGTGTCCTGCATCTGCCGCGCGGGGTGGTCGGCGTCGAGGTTGAGGGCGTCGAAGTTGTACCACTCGTGCTCGAGCTCGGGCCCCTCGGCCACCTCCCATCCCATTCCGACGAAGATGTCGCCGATCTGGTCCTGAAGGAGAGTCAGGGGGTGGCGGGCGCCGATGCGCCCACGATGCGGCAGCGCCGTGATGTCGACGCGCTCGGCCTCCAGGCGCGCGGCCGTCTCCGCCGCCTCCAGCGCCGACTCGCGTGCCGCCACGGCTTGCGCGACGCGGGCACGTGCCTGCCCGACGAGCTTTCCGAACTCCGCCTTGCGGTCGGCGGGGACATGACGCAACTGCGCGTTCAGACGCGCGAGGGGTGAGCCCTCCGCGACGTGCGCGTTGCGTGCGGCTTTCAGATCGGCGGTCGTCGCGGCAGCGTCGATCGCGGCGAGGGCGGCGGCAACCGCGCTCTCGACCGCGTCGGGAGTGATCTCCGGCGAGTCGGGGTGAGGGGCGTCAGACACGAGAGTCGAGTCTACCGGCGGCGTTCCGGCGGTTCGTCTCCCGCCGCCGGGCAGCGGGCGCTATCGACCGCTGGCGTCGCGCCTGCCCGCACTCCGACGAGCCGACGCGATGTCAGCCGCCGACTGCGCCCCGATCAGCTGCGTGTCCGTCACCTCGTGCGCCGTGACGTCGGCCCTCGTGACACCGGTGGCCCGTGGCGACCGGCGCACGCGCTTCTGCACGAGGTAGGCGAGGTAGCTCAGGGCGAGACACAGCGCCACGTAGATGGTTCCGGCGATCATCGCCGACGGGATCAGCGGCGAGCCGTACTGCGGGTTGCTGCCCAGGAGCTTCGCCGTGTACAGCAGCTCGGGGTAGGTGATGATGAAGCCGAGCGCCGTGTCCTTCAAGGTCACCACGAGCTGGGCGATGATGACCGGCATCATCGCGCGGATGGCCTGCGGCAACAGGATCAGGCGCAAGACCCCGGCCTTGCGCAGGCCGATCGCGTAGCCGGCCTCCTTCTGACCGCGTGGGAGCGACTCGACGCCGGCGCGGATCACCTCCGCGAGGACGGAACCGTTGTATGCGACCAGGGCGATGACCACGGCCCAGTAGCTGCTGACGCGGATGCCGATGACGGGAAGGCCGTAGAAGAGCAGCATCATGAAGATCAGCACCGGCACTGCGCGGAGGATCTCGACGAGGGCGGTGAACGGGACGCGGACCCACGCATGGTCGGAGAGCCGGCCGATCGCCAGCACGAATCCGAGGACGAGTGCTCCGACTGCGGCCGCGGCGAAGGCGGCAAGCGTGGCCAGCGTGGACTGGCCGATCATCTGCCAGACCCGCGTGTAGGTGAAGAGGTTCCACTTCTGGGCGGAGAACTGTCCGGTGTCGAACAGACGCCACACCAGGAACGCGACGGCGGCGACGACGACGAGGACCGTCACGACGCCGATGAGGCGATTGCGTGCGATGGCCCGGGGACCGGGGACGTCGTAGAGGACGGAGCTCATCGTGCGATCCTCCACTTCTTCTCAAGAGTGCGTTGCAGCCAGGCGAGCAGCAAGACCATCACCACGAAGACGACCATGACGAGGAGGATCGTGATCATCTGGTTTTCCCCCTTCTCGCTCATGTTGGCGCGGATGCTCCCGAGGTTCATCACCGAGAACCCGGCGGCCACCGTCGTGTTCTTCAGGAGCGCGATGAGCACGCTCATCATCGGCGGGATCACGGACCGCGCGGCCTGCGGCAGCACGACGTAGCCCATCACCTGGCCGAACCCCATGCCCAGGGCGCGCGCGGCCTCGGCCTGGCCGACCGGAACGGTGTTGATGCCCGAGCGGAGCGTCTCGGCGACATAGGTCGCGGTGTAGATACCGAGGCCGAGGATCGCGAGCAGCAGGAAGCTGCCGCGTGGCACCTCGATGAGGATCGGCACGGCGAAGGCGAAGAAGAACAGGACGAGGGTGAGCGGCGTGTTCCGGATGACGTTGACGTAGACCGCTCCGACGGCGCGCGCGATCGGGATGGGCGATACCCGCATCGCCCCCACGACGAACCCGAGGACGATGGCGATGGCACCGCCCGCGAAGAACAGCACGAGGGTGCCGACCAGCGCCTGCTGCCAGAGGTCGGGGTACGCGAAGATCTGTTCCACGGTGCTCCTGTTCCTGAAGGGGACGGAGGTGGGGACGGCCGAGGCCGCCCCCACCCGGACATCACTCGGCCGGGTCGACCGCCGGCTGGGTGCCCGTAACGCCCGCCGGACCCAGGTTCTTCTCGAAGATCGCGGTCCAGACGTCCCCGCCGTCGGTGAGCATGGCGTTGACGAACTCGACGAACGCGGTGTCGCCCTTGGCCACACCGACGCCGTAGCGCTCCTCGCTGAACGGCTCTCCGACGACCTTGAGGTTGTCGGGGTCGAACGCCGCGTAGCCGATGAGGATCGCCTCATCGGTCGTAACGGCGTCGGCCTGGCCGTTCTTGACCTGCTCGACGCACTCCGAGTACTTGCTCAGCTCCACCGTCTTCGCCGGCGTCTCGTCCTTGATCCGCTGGATCGAGGTCGAGCCCGTCACCGAGCACACGACCGTGTCGGCGGTGAGGTCGTCGACGCCCGTGATCGAGGAGTCCTTGGCGACCAGGAGTCCCTGCCCGGTGACGAAGTACGGGCCGGCGAAGGAGATCTGCTCCTTGCGTGCGTCAGTGATCGAGTAGGTGCCGACGTAGTAGTCGATCTGGCCGTTGATGATCGCCTGCTCGCGGTTGGCGGAGTCGACGACGACGTAGTTGATCTTGTCCTCGTCGTAGCCGAGCGATGCCGCGATCCAGCGAGCGATGTCGATGTCGAAGCCGCTGCGCACGCTCGTGGCCGGGTCGAGGTAACCGAGGTTCGGCTGGTCCTCCTTGACGCCGATGTTCACGCTTCCGCGCGCCTTGATCGCGTCGAAGGTGGGGCTCCCCTCCAGCGACACGTCGGTCGCGACGGTCCAGGGGTTCTCGGTGGTCTCTCCACCCGGCTCGTTGGGTCCCGCGCCCGGCGTGCCGCTGTTGCACGCCGTGAGCGTCAGTGCCGCGATGGCGATTCCGGCCGCGGCGGCCGCGATACGTGTCAGTCGCATGTGATCTCCTCTTTCGTTTCGTGTCGTCCGTAGATCGCCGCGCCGGTGCAGGGCGCGGACGCGTTCAATGCGTGATGAGCTTGGAAAGGAAGTCCTTCGCGCGGTCGCTCTGCGCGTTCGTGAAGAACTGGTCGGGAGCGGCCTCTTCGACGATCTCCCCGTCGGCCATGAACACCACTCGGTCGGCCGCCTTGCGCGCGAAGCCCATCTCGTGAGTGACGACGATCATGGTCATGCCGTCCTGCGCGAGACCGACCATGACGTCGAGGACCTCGTTGATCATCTCGGGGTCGAGGGCGCTGGTGGGCTCGTCGAAGAGCATCACTTTCGGCTTCATGGCCAGTGCGCGGGCGATGGCGACGCGCTGCTGCTGGCCGCCCGACAACTGGGCCGGCAGCTTCTCGGCCTGGTGCCCGACGCCGACGCGATCGAGCAGCTGACGCGCGAGGGTCTCGGCCTCGCCCTTCTTCATCCCCTTGACCTTGATCGGTCCGAGGGTGACGTTCTCGAGGATCGTCAGATGGGAGAAGAGGTTGAACGACTGGAACACCATCCCGACGTCGGCGCGCAGAGCGGCCAGGCCCTTGCCCTCCTTCGGCAGCTCCTTCCCATCGATGCGGATCGTGCCGCTCGTGATGGTCTCGAGCCGATTGATCGTGCGGCAGAGCGTGGACTTGCCCGACCCGGACGGGCCGATCACCACCACCACTTCGCCCCGGTTGACCGTGAGGTCGATGTCTTTCAGGGCGTGGAAATCGCCGTAGTGCTTCTGCACGTGTTCGATGACCACCAGAGGGTCGCCGCGTCGTACTGAGATGTTCGAGGTGGGCGGAGCCGCCCCGTCTGCAGAGCCCGTCATCCGGCCAGCGTATTCGTTTTTCAGCTGGCGTCCAGGATTATCCACAGCAGTCTTCATCCAATCGTGACGCGACGGAACACGCGCGAAACAGCAGCGTCCGCGTGCCGGACGCCGGTGCCGTCGGGTCGTCAGGGAGTCGCGGATCGCTGTGCGAAAGCGCTCTCGTACAGGCACACGCTGGCCGCCGTCGCCAGGTTCAGCGACTCCGCGCGGCCGAAGATCGGGAGGCGCAGGGTGAGGTCGACCAGCGACAGCGCCCGCTCGTCGAGACCGCGGGCCTCGTTCCCGAACAGCCAGGCGGTGGGTGCCCCCAGATCACCGCGATGGGCGAGGAAGTCGCCCCCGCCCACGTCGGCCGCCACGACACGAAGGCCCGCGCTGTGGGCGCGGTCCACCACCTCGCCGACGTCTGCGGCGAGGGCGATCGGCAGGTGGAACAGGGAACCGGTCGTGGCCCGGACGACCTTCGGGTTGTAGGGGTCGACCGTGCGCCCCGTGAGGATCACGGCGTCTGCTCCCGCGGCATCGGCGGCCCGGATGATGGTGCCGAGGTTGCCGGGGTCTCGCACCTCCTCGCAGATCGCGATCAGAGACGGGGCTCCGAGGAAGATGTCCTGGATCGCCGCCGGCGTCTGCCGGGCGACCGCGACGATGCCCTGCGGCGTGACGGTGTCGGCCATCGCGTCGAGTACCGCGTCGGTGGTCTGCTCGACGCGGATGCCGGCGCGCTCGGCCGCGGCCAGCAGCTCGGGGTGTCGGTCACTCGCGCTCGGAGTGGCGAACAACTCGACGATCGACTCGGCGCGGTAGGCCAGGGCTTCTCGGGCCGCCTGCGGTCCTTCCAGGAGGAACAGGCCGGTCTCTTGCCGGGCGCTGCGCTTGGTGAGCTTGGCGACAGCGCGCACGCGCGGGGAACGGGGGTTCTCGAGCACGCTCTCAGTGTAGAGGCGCGTCACCGTCCGCCTCCCCCACGATGCACCGAGAACGACGAGAGGGCGCTCTCACGAGGAGAGCGCCCTCTCGGACGTTGTATCTGCCGTGCGTTACGCCTTGGGCGCGTTCACGTCGGCCGGCAGTGCCTTCTTGGCCGTCTCGACGAGCGAGGCGAACACGGCGGGCTCGTTGACGGCGAGCTCGGCCAGCATGCGACGGTCGACCTGCACGCCCGCCAGGCCGAGGCCCTGGATGAAGCGGTTGTACGTCAGGCCGTTCTGGCGGCTGGCGGCGTTGATGCGCTGGATCCACAGGCGGCGGAAGTCGCCCTTGCGCTTGCGGCGGTCGCGGTACGCGTAGACGAGCGAGTGGGTGACCTGCTCCTTCGCCTTGCGGTACAGGCGCGAACGCTGTCCGCGGTAGCCGGACGCGCGCTCGAGGATGACGCGACGCTTCTTGTGGGCGTTGACGGCCCGCTTGACTCTAGCCATTTCTTCTACTTCCTAGGGTGTGCGTCGGCGATCAGATGCCGAGGAGCTTCTTGGCGACCTTGGCGTCGCCCGGGGCCAGGATCTTGTCGGCCGACAAGCGACGAGTGCGCTTGGTCGGCTTGCCCTCGAAGTTGTGGCGGAGGTTCGCCTGCTGCTTCTTGATCTTTCCGCTTCCGGTGACCTTGAAGCGCTTCTTGGCGCCCGAGTGGGTCTTCTGCTTCGGCATGATTCTTCCTTCGTTGTGGTTCCCGCGGGGCGGGAGCTCGTGGGCCTTGCGGCAGCCTTACTCCGCGGGAGCGGGCTCGGCGGCGGAGGCGTCGTCGGACTCGGTGCCCGTCGCACTGCGCGCCTGACGCGCAGCCTCCTTGTTGGCAGCACGCTGGGCGTTCTGCTCAGTCTTCACCTCGGACTTGTTCTTGTGCGGGGCGATGACCATGACCATGTTGCGTCCGTCGATCGTGGGGTTGGACTCCACCGTGCCGAACTCGGCCACGTCCTCGGCGAACTTGCGCAACAGCCGCACACCCTGCTCGGGGCGGGACTGCTCACGTCCGCGGAAGAGGATCATGGCCTTGACCTTGTCGCCCGCCTGCAGGAAGCCCTCGGCGCGCTTGAGCTTGGTCGTGTAGTCGTGCGCCTCGATCTTCAGTCGGAAGCGCACCTCCTTCAGGACGGTGTTGGCCTGGTTGCGGCGAGCTTCCTTGGCCTTCTGCGCTGCCTCGTACTTGAACTTGCCGTAGTCCATGATCTTGACCACGGGCGGCTTCGAGTTGGGGGCCACCTCGACCAGATCGAGATCGGCTTCCTGGGCAAGACGCAGCGCCACCTCGATACGGACGACGCCGACCTGCTCACCCGCGGGGCCGACGAGGCGGACCTCGGGGACGCGGATGCGGTCGTTGGTGCGGGGATCGCTGATGTGCGGGACTCCTGTTCGTGCGGGGACTGCAACCCCGACCCGGGTCCGGGACGGGGGCGGAAGATGACCACGTCCACCCGCTCGATGCGCACATCGGCGTTCAGTTCCACGCCCTGCTCCCCCACGATCTCGACGGGGGACGACCCCGCCTGGACGGGGTGGAGCGCAAGACCCGGTAGCCTGGAGCGGCAAGCGCGGGTGGGATGTGATCCTCTTTCGATCCGGAGCAGAACACTCCGGTGCGCGCCAAGTCTAGCAGAGAGCAGAACGTGGACACGATTCCGTCGCGCGACGACGACTTCCTGGCCGAGCAGCCCGTTTCCGGGCCGGACGACGAGCGGCAGCGCCGCTGGGAGGAACAGGAGCGCGCCGCACAATCGGCCACGCGCGACATCGCCGACGTCCCGGCGGTCGAGGTCATCACCACGACCGCCGTTCACCTCATGAGCGCCGCCGCCGTCAAGGTCGGCTTGGCCGACTCCCCCGAGACGCAGCGAGACCTGGATGAGGCTCGAAAGCTGATCAACGCGCTCGCGGGCCTCATCACGGCGGGAGCACCCGAGATCAGCGACATGCACGCGCGGTCGCTCCGCGACGGCCTCCGCTCCCTCCAGCTCGCGTTCCGCGAGGCGTCGGTCATTCCTGACCCGATCGGGAAGGGTCCCGGGGAGAAGTACACCGGCCCCGTGACCTGACGGCTTACCGTCCGCGCCGGAGCTTCACCGAGAGCGAGTCGACGAGGACCGCGATACGGTCGTCGGCCGCCCATCGCTGGGCGAGGCGCGCCAGGATCGCGTCGAGCACCGCGGGGTCCAGCCCGTCGATGAGTTCGAGCGTGACGACGAGCTCAGGACCGCGCAACCGCGCATCGGGATCGCCCGCCGCCACGGAGACGTCCAGCACCGCCAGTTCGTGCGCGACGCTCTCCTGGAGCGCGGCGTGGACCGCCGGAGAGAGGGGGCTCGGCTCCCACTCCTTGCCTTGGGCGATCGCCCATACCGCCGGACGACGCACGACGAACTCGGTCTCGGACGTCGGATCCAGGACGATCAGGTCGGTGTCATCGGCAGAGGCGGCCAGCGCGGCGCGCACCGCCTCCACCGGAACCGGGCGCGCGGCGGGATCCCATCGCGCGAGGGTCTCGACGGAGGAGAACACCGGCTGCACGCGACGCCCGTCGGGAGCGGCGACGGTGACGACCGACAGCTCCTGGGTCTTGTCGACGGCAAGGCCACTGGGAGCCACGCCTTCCTCACCCTTCTCGGCGACCAGCGGAGCCAGCACCCGCGCCGAACGCAGAGCGTCGACCACCTCGGTCTGCGACCCGTCGCCGGCGCGGAACCGGAGGAGAGCAGCCAACAGGGCGGGGTCTGCCGATCCGTCGTCGCCCGCGTGGGGGTTCTCCTCGAACCGGCGACCGGCCCACGGCACCCCGGCCGAGTCTGCGGCGGGGTGGCAGGCGTCCTCAGGCTCCGGCGACATCCAGAGCCTCGGCGAGGGTGAACGCCCCCGCGTACAGTGCCTTGCCGACGATCGCACCCTCGACGCCGAGCGGAACGAGCTCCCGCAGCGCGGCGATGTCGTCAAGGCTCGACACGCCGCCCGAAGCCACCACCGGCTTGGGTGTGCGCGAGACGACTTCGCGCAGCAGCTCGACGTTCGGACCCCGCAGAGTGCCGTCCTTGGTCACATCGGTGACGACGTAGCGGCTGCACCCGGCGTCTTCGAGGCGATCCAGCACCTGCCACAGGTCGCCGCCCTCGCGCGTCCAGCCGCGGGCCGCCAGCGTCGTCCCCCGCACATCCAGTCCCACCGCGATGGCATCGCCGTAGCGGCCGATCACATCAGCCGCCCACTCCGGGTTCTCCAGCGCTGCGGTGCCGAGGTTGATGCGGGCCGCGCCGGACTCCAGGGCCGCTTCCAAGGTGGCGTCGTCGCGAATGCCGCCGGAGAGCTCCACCTGCACGCCGCGGAGCTGCTTGATGACCTTGCGGAGCACCGGCGCGTTGTTCCCTCGCCCGAAGGCGGCGTCCAAGTCCACGAGGTGCACCCAGCGCGCACCCTCCTGCGCCCACTGCAGCGCCGCGTCGACGGGGTCGCCGTAGCTCGTCTCGGTTCCCGCCTCGCCCTGCGTGAGCCGGACGGCCTTGCCGTCTGCGACGTCGACCGCGGGAAGGAGGATCAGTTCAGGGGTGGACGCGAAATCGTTCATGGCTCCGTGGGGTGGTTCGAGACGCGCGGCGGCGCGTACACACAAGGAGAGAGACTAGCCGTGCGGGAGCGATTCGATCCAATTGGCCAGCAGCCGGATCCCCGCCTCGCCACTCTTCTCCGGGTGGAACTGCGTGGCCGAGAGCGGTCCGTTCTCGACGGCCGCGACGAAGGGCGCCCCGTAGTCGCACCACGTGACGGCGGGCGCACGGAAGGGCCGGATGACATCCAGTTCCCACGTCGGCAGTCCGTAGGAGTGCACGAAGTAGAAGCGTTCCTCCTCCACCCCCCGGAACAGCGTCGAGCCTTCGCCTGTTCGCACCGTGTTCCAGCCCATGTGCGGAAGCACCGGAGCATCGAGTTCGACGATCGTCCCCGGCCACTGTCCGAGGCCCTCGGCGACCTGTCCCCGTTCGACGCCCTGCTCGAACAGGACCTGCATGCCCACGCAGATGCCGAGCACGGGAAGACCCCCCGCCAGGCGTCTCTCGATGACCTCGTCGCCCCGGCTCTCGCGAAGGGCGGCCATCACCGCCGCGAACGCGCCGACGCCGGGAACGACAAGCCCTGCCGCATCCTGGATGAGACCACGATCCGAGGTCAGTCGCGCGTCCGCGCCGGCGGAGGCCAGGGCCTTCACCGCGGAATGGACGTTGCCCGATCCGTAGTCGAGAACCGCGACGAGGGGCGCCGATCCGTCCGTCACAGAGCTCCCT
The DNA here is from genome assembly GCF_001620065.1 of Microbacterium sp. TNHR37B. Taxonomy (GTDB): domain Bacteria; phylum Actinomycetota; class Actinomycetes; order Actinomycetales; family Microbacteriaceae; genus Microbacterium. The sequence continues at coordinate 71,592 of NZ_LQGV01000002.1, read as the reverse complement.
TGGTGCTCGGGACCCCGTGGACGAGCGGGTCGAGGGCTTTCGCCTGCCGGAACGCACGAGCGAACGCCTTGTACTCCGCCTCGGCGATGTGGTGCGGATCACGCCCGCTCAGGAGCGTCACGTGCATCGTGAGCCCGGCGTGGAAGGCGATCGCCTCGAAGGTGTGGCGAACGAGGGAACCCGTGAAGTGCCCGCCGATGAGGTGGAACTCGTAGCCCTCGGGTTCGCCACCGTGCACGAGGTAGGGGCGACCGCTGATGTCGACGACGGCCTGAGCCAGAGCCTCGTCGAGCGGGACGAGGGCGTCGCCGTACCGGGAGATCCCCGACTTGTCGCCCAGCGCCTGGCGGATGGCTTGTCCCAGCACGATCGCGACGTCTTCCACCGTGTGGTGCGCATCGATCTGCGTGTCGCCCGACGCCCGCACCGTGAGGTCGGTCAGCGAGTGCTTGGCAAAGGCGGTCAGGAGGTGGTCGAAGAAGGGGACCGTGGTCTCGATGGTGCTCGTTCCCGTGCCGTCGAGGTCGAGCTCGAGCTCGACCGTCGACTCGCTCGTCGCGCGACGGAGGGAGGCCACGCGGGGCGCAGATGTGGTCATGGGCCGAGTCTACCGAGCAGCGGCCGCACGACCGGCGCTACACCGAGGCGAGCGCGTCGAGGAACGCGGTCGACTCCGCCTCCGTGCCCGCCGTGACGCGCAGGCTGTGTGGGATGCCGACGTCGCGGATCAGCACGCCTCGCTCGTACAGAGCGGACCACGTGGCCGCCGGATCCTCCACCCCCGAGAAGAGCACGAAATTGGTCGACGTCTCGTGCGGCAGGTAGCCCAGGGCATCCAACGTCGCCGAGATCCGGTCGCGCTGCGCCACGATCTCATCGACCATGCCCAGCATCGTCGGAGCGTGACGGAGAGCGGCCACCGCGGCCGCCTGCGTGAGCCCGCTCAGGTGGTACGGCAGGCGCACGAGGCGCAAGGCATCGATCAGGGCGGGGTCAGCGGCGAGGTAGCCCACTCGCGCACCGGCGAAGGCGAAGGCTTTGCTCATCGTGCGCGAGACCACGAGGCGGCCGCGCCCGGGGAGGAGGGTGAGCGCAGACGGCTCGTCACGCGGGGCGAACTCCTGATAGGCCTCGTCGACGACGACGATTCCCCGGCTGTGCGCGTAGACCGCCTCGATCACCTCGAGCGGGAGCGGGGTGCCGGTGGGATTGTTCGGCGCGCAGAGGAACAGGATGTCGGGATCGACCTCCTCGACCTGCCGAACGGCGGACTCGATCGAGAGGGAATAGTCGGACTCCCTCGTGCCCGACACGTACTCGGCTCCGGTCGCACGCGTCAGGAGGGGGTACATCGAGTAGGTCGGGCTGAAACCGAACGCGCGGCGCCCCGGCCCGCCGAAGGCCTGCAGCACGTGCTGCAGGACCTCATTGGACCCGTTCGCGGCCCAGATCTGCTCGCGCGTGATCCCGTGCCCGAGATAGTCCGCGAAGCCCTCGCGCAACGTCGTGAACTCACGGTCGGGGTAGCGATTGATCTCCCGCAAGGCCTGCGCGATCGAGTCGAGGATGTCGTCGGCGACGTCCTCGGGGACGGGGTGTGTGTTCTCGTTGACGTTCAGGGCGACCGGGAGGGGCGCCTGTGGCGCGCCATATGGCACGAGCCCACGGAGATCGTCACGAAGGGGCAGGTCATCCAGACGAAGCGTCACTCCACCCATGGTAGGGCGGGTCAGCGCGCGTCGACGTACTCCGCGGGGATCGCGAGCGTCGAGCCGGCTGCCAGCTCGGAGGATCCCAGGGCGTTGAGGCGGACGATCGCGTCCACGACGTCCCGCGGGTCGGCGGCGGGCGCCACCTCCTCCGCGATCGACCACAGCGAGTCGCCCGGCAGCACCGTGACCGTCTGGAACTCTCCCGCTGGCGCTCCCGCCTCGCCCGACGCGAGCGCGGCTCCTCCGGAGATGACCGCGATGGCCAGAGCGATCACGGCGGGCAGCGACGCCACGACGGCCAGCGCACGCCGTCCACGCGACGTGATGCGCAGCCGCGTGCGGCGAGCGGGCATCGTGCGGGCGGCGAACTCGATGGTGGTCATGGCTCCTCCTGAGGATCAGAGATTCGCACCCGACGCTCGGCCGGGAGAACCGGGTGCGAATCTCTTTTCCGAATGTATCTTCGATATTCTGGTGCTGTCAAGCGGAGAGTGATCGCAGATGAATCGAACGCGACACGCGCTCGGGTCCGGGAGTTCTCCATCGATACCGGATACGGTTTCGATGATCAGACCCCATCACCTACCTCCGACATTCGAAGGCGAGTGCCTTCCGGAGCACCGAGAGGAGCCTCGTCCATGGACGACATGCGGAGTTCTCGCGAGAGGTCCCAGACCCGGCGACGCAAGAGTCTGAGCGACAAGCAACTGGCCATCCTCGAAGTGATCCAGCGCTCGATCGCCCGGCACGGATACCCGCCGAGCATGCGCGAGATCGGCGACGCCGTGGGGCTCAAGTCGTTGTCCAGCGTGACGCATCAGCTCAACCAGCTCGAGCTGAGCGGCTACCTGCGCCGTGACCCCGGCAAGACCCGCGCCATGGAGGTGCTGATCGACCTTCCCGGCACCGCCGCGGAGAACCCGGCCGACCTCGCCCCCGCCGTCGGCGACGCTGCAATGGTGCCGCTGGTCGGCCGCATCGCCGCGGGGGTTCCGATCACCGCGGATCAGCAGGTCGAGGAGATCTTCCCGCTCCCCCGCCAGTTGGTCGGCAAGGGCGAGCTGTTCATGCTGAAGGTCAGCGGCGACTCGATGATCGACGCCGCCATCTGCGACGGCGACTGGGTCGTCGTCCGGTCACAGGCCACCGCCGACAACGGCGACATCGTCGCCGCAATGCTCGACAGCGAGGCGACGGTGAAGACCTTCCGTCAGCGCGACGGGCACACGTGGCTCCTCCCCCGCAACAGCGCGTTCGAGCCGATCTTGGGTGACGACGCGGTCGTGCTGGGGAAGGTCGTCGCGGTCCTGCGCGCCGTCTAGACACGTGGCGCGCACGCTCCGACGACATCTCCGCGACGACGTACTCGGCTCTGCCACGAAAGACCCCGGCGCGTCGCGGCATCCGACGCGCCAGGGGCCTTCGCTCAGGCGTCCTGCGTGGCGCGAGCTCGCACGGTCGCGGTGGCCGCGACGAGGTGACGAAGAGCCTCGACGGTCTCGACGTACCCGCGGGTCTTGAGTCCGCAGTCGGGGTTGACCCACAGCTGGCGCAGAGGCAGTGCGGCGGTGGCGCGCTCGAGGGTCGTCGCGATCTCGTCCGCAGACGGCACCCGGGGCGAGTGGATGTCGTACACGCCCGGCCCGACGCCGTGCGCAAAGCCCGCCGCCGCGATGTCCGAGACGACCTCGCCTCCGCTTCGGGCCGCCTCGATCGAGGTGACGTCGGCATCGAGTGCCGCGATCGCCTCGATGACGACATCGAACTCGGAGTAGCACAGGTGGGTGTGGATCTGGGTCTCGGGTCGCGCTCCCGCCGTGGCCAGGAGGAACGATCCCACGGACCAGTCCAGGTACTCGGGCTGCGCCGCCTTCTGCAGGGGCAGCAGTTCACGAAGCGCAGGCTCGTCGACCTGGACGATCCGGATGCCTGCCTCCTCCAGATCGGCGATCTCGTCGCGCAGGGCCAGCGCCACCTGGTCGGCCGTCTCGCGGAGGGGCTGGTCGTCCCGGACGAACGACCAGGCGAGGATCGTCACCGGGCCGGTGAGCATTCCCTTCACGGGCCGCGAGGTGAGCGACTGAGCGTATTCCGACCACCTCACGGTGATGGCGCCGGGCCGTGACACGTCGCCCCAGAGGATCGACGGGCGCGTCGCGCGCGACCCGTACGACTGCACCCAGCCGTTGCGGGTCACGGCGAAGCCGTCGAGGTTCTCGGCGAAGTACTGGACCATGTCGTTGCGCTCGGCCTCGCCGTGCACCAGGACGTCGAGGCCCAGGTCCTCCTGGAGCGCGATGACCCGGGCGATCTCGTCTCTGAGGAAGCCGTCGTACTCGGCGTCGGACAGGTCACCGGACAGACGCGCGGCACGCGCCCGGCGGATCTCGGCTGTCTGCGGGAACGAGCCGATCGTCGTCGTCGGGAGGAGGGGCAGGTCCAACTCCTCCTGCGCCGACAGCCTGTCGGAGTACGGAACACGCCGCGCGGTCTCCGAGGTGCGGGACGCCAGACGCTCCCGCACCTTTCCGTCTCGCACCCCCGGCGTGCTCCGGCGGTCCCGCCAGGCGTCCGACGCCGCGGCGAACTCCTCACGCACACTCTCACGCCCGTTCTCGAGCGCGCGGGCGAGGGCGGCGACCTGCCCCGTCTTCTGGTCGGCGAACGCGAGCCACGACGCGAGCCTGCGGTCGAGGTCGGGCTCGTCCTCGACGTCGTGCGGAACGTGCTGGAGGGAGGTCGACGTGCCCGCGGATACGTGCGCGGCGCCGAGTTCGCGGAGTCGTTCCAGCCGATCCCACGCCACCTCGAGGTCGCCCCGCCACACATTCCGCCCGTCGATCACACCGCCGACCAACGTCTTCTCCGTCAGCCCCGGCACCGCCGCCGGTACTCGGCCGCGCGTCAGGTCGACCGCGATCGCTTCCACCGGCGCCGCCGCCAGCGTGCGCCAGGCGACGTCGGAGAGCTGCCCGTACGGGGCCGCCACCAGGAGGGACGGCCGCGCGGAGGCGGATCCGAGAACCGCGTAGGCGTGGCGTGCGGCAGCGGCGAGCTCGTCGTCGTCATAGCCCAGCGACTGGCTGACCAGCGCCGGCTCGTCCAGCTGCACCCACTCGGCTCCGGCCTGCTGCAGCTCGGCCAGGAGCTCGCGGTAGACGGGCACCAGCTCCGCCAGCCGATCAAGCGGCCGATAGCCCGACGGCGCGCCGGGAGCAGCCTTCGCGAGCGCGAGGAAGGTCACCGGCCCGACGAGCACGGGTCGCGTGAGGTAGCCCTCGCTCCGCGCCTCCTTCAGTTGGTCGATCACCCGACGATCCGAGAGCGAGAATGCCGTCTCCGGCCCGATCTCGGGAACGAGGTAGTGGTAGTTGGTGTCGAACCACTTCGTCATCTCCAGCGGCGCCCGATCCTGATCGCCCCGGGCCGCAGTGAAGTATGCCGACAACGGTATGCGCCCGTCCGCCCCCCGCAGATCGGCGAACCGAGCGGGGAGCGCTCCGAGCGTCGCGATCGCGTCGAGGACCTGATCGTAGAAGGAGAAGCTCTCGGGAATCGCCGAATCACGCGCCCCCAGCCCGAGCTCGGCCAGCCGCGCCCGTGTGCGGGAACGAATCCCGGCGGCGGCTTCCTGCAGGCCGGCCTCGTCGAGGCCTCCCGCCCAGTGCGCTTCGATCGCGCGCTTGAGCTCACGCCGACGCCCGATGCGGGGGTAGCCGAGGATCGTGCCGGAGGGGAAAGTCATGACTGCTCCTGTTCGGGAAGAAGGATGCCGGCGTCGCGGAGCACCGTGAGCACCGTCTCGTGGTTGTTGAACGCGTAGAGATGGACGCCCGGCGCACCGCCGGCGACGACGGCGCGGACGAGATCGGCGGCGGCGGCCACCCCGACCTCCCGCTGGCGGCGAGGGTCGGTCTCCTGCTCGAGTGCGGCGGCGAGCGCCGTCGGGCGGGCTTCCCCCGTGAGCTCCAGCACGCGCTCCAGGCGCGAGCGCGACGTGATCGGCATGAGACCGGGAAGGATCGGGATCACGACCCCCGCGGTGCGGGCGCGATCGACGAAATCGAGATAGTCCTCGGCGTGGAAGAACAACTGCGTGATGGCGAGGGTGGCTCCCGCGGCCTGCTTGGCCAGCAGCGCATCGATGTCCTCGTGCCGGTGCCGTGACCGCGGGTGCCCGTTGGGGAACGCGGCGACGGCGATCTGCACCTTCTCGCGCGGGGCGACGCGCGCAGCTCCGGGCAGGCCCGGCACGCTCTCCTCGCTGTAGGGTGCACGCTCGGCCTGCACCCGGTCGATCAGCTGCACCAGCTGCGCGGCGGTCTCGAGATCGCCGAGGAAGTCGTCGCCTTCGGCCGATCCGGCGGGAGGATCCCCGCGCAGGGCGAGGAAGCGGGTGATGCCGGCATCGAGGAACTCCCGGATGAGTGCACCCGCCTGCGCGTACGTGCTTCCGACGCAGGTGAGGTGCGCGAGCGGCGAGACATGCGTCTCGGTCAGGATGTGCGTGAGGACATCCAGCGACGCTCCGCCGTGGGATCCCCCGGCGCCGAAGGTGACCGAGATGAACGACGGATCCGCGGAGGCGAGCTGGCGGATCGTCTCGTGGAGCGCGGGCAGCCGCTCGGGCGTGCGCGGCGGGTAGATCTCGAACGAGACGGGCACCGATGCGGGTTCGGGGGTCGACATCACAGCTCTCGGGTCAGGGGCGGGATGCGCAACGCGCATCGAGGGAGGCCGGCGGGCCGCGGCCATCACTCCGACGCAGGTCGGGGACGGTCATCGCGGGCGGGTGCCGGGCTCGGCTGTCGCTCCTGCCCGGCGGTGCCGGGCGTCGATGGCACCACTATAGGGCGCGGCTCCCGCGGCCACGGATGTGTGACGTCGTGTTGCAGGCGGGCGTAGCGTGGAGGCATGCGTGCCTCGCTTCCCTATGGTTCCTGGCCCTCCCCTCTCTCCGCCGCCGATGCGGCCGCAGCCGCCCCGCGGTTCGAGGGCGCGGCCTTCGTCGGCGACGAGATCTGGTGGGGTGAGTCTGTCGCCTCCGAAGGCGGACGCACGGCGATTTTCCGCCGGACGCGCACGGGAGAGGTCGCCACCGTGCTGCCGGCTCCCTTCAGCGCCCGCTCTCGCGTCCACGAGTACGGCGGAGGGTCGTGGGCCACCACCGCGGAGGGCACCCTGTTCTTCGTGGAGAAATCCGATCAGCGCGTGTGGCGGCTCTCGCCGGGCGCCGCCCCGTCACCGCTGACCCCCGAGGCGGACTCGACGCGGTTCGGCGGTCTGGCCGTCCACGGCGACCGGCTGCTGGCGGTCCGCGAGGTGCACGACGGCCGTCCGGTCCCGACGCGATCGATCGTCTCCATCGATACCGACGGCGGACGCGTCGAGGTGCTCGCGGAGGGGAGCGACTTCCTCGCCCAGCCCACCCTCTCCCCCGACGGCGCCCACCTGGCCTGGGTCGCCTGGGACCATCCCCACATGCCGTGGGACCGGACGGTGATCCGCGTCGGTCGCCTCGGTTCCTCCGGGGTCGAGTCGGTGCGAGACATCACCTCGGGCGTGACCTCTGCGCTCCAGCCCACCTGGACAGCCAACGGCGACCTCATCTGGGTCGATGACCGCACCGGCCGGTGGAACCTCTACCGGGGAGACCTGGCGCGCCTCGCCGCGGGCACTCCGGCCGATGCCGTGGCTCCCGCCGACGCCGACACGGGCGGGGCCCTGTGGACCCTGGGATCGCGGTGGTACGGCCTCTGCGGAGCAGACGGCCTCTTCGCGGTACGCACCGACGGAGACGATGAGCTGGTGCTGATCGCACCGTCGGGTGCGACCACGGTTGTTGCCGTGCCGCCGCGGTCCCGCCTGCTCGTGGAGGCGTCACGGGCGGGTGCGGCCCTCGTCTCCGGAACCGCGCCGGGCGTCACCGGGATCTGGCTCGTGGGGGTCGACGGCTCCGTCGAGCTGGTCCGGGGTGCTGCCTTCCCGCTCGACGCGGGCTGGCTTCCGGAGCCGCGCCGCCTCACCGTGGAGGGGCCACACGGCCCGGTGCACGCGTTCGACTATCCCCCGACGAATCCCGAGGTCACCGGCCCCGCCGGCGAGCGTCCGCCGTACCTCGTGTGGGTCCATGGAGGCCCGACCTCTCACGTCGCCGGCGTCGCAGACACGAAGACGGCGTTCTTCACGAGCCGTGGGATCGGGGTGCTCGACGTGAACTACGGCGGCTCGACCGGCTATGGCCGGGAGTACCGCGAGCGCCTTCGCGGGCAGTGGGGCATCGTCGACGTCGATGACGTCGCCGCGGCCGCGCGCGGTCTCGTCGACGCCGGTGTCGCCGATGGTGACCGCTTGGCGATCGAAGGCGGTTCCGCGGGAGGATGGACGGTGCTGGGCGCACTCGTCGGCACGGACGTGTTCGCCGCAGGCGTCTCGCGCTACGGCGTCGCCGACGCGCGCACCCTCGCCACCGACACCCACGATTTCGAGGCACGTTACCTCGACGGTCTCATCGGCCCGCTCCCCGAGGCCGAGGAGCTCTACATCCAGCGTTCCCCGCTGCAGCACGCCGACCGTCTGCGCGTGCCCGTTCTGATCCTCCAGGGAGACGAGGACGCCGTCGTCCCGCCCTCGCAGTCGGAGGCGGTGCGCGACGCGCTGGCGGCGCGGGGCGTTCCGCACGCCTACGTGCTCTACGAGGGCGAAGGACACGGCTTCCGCCGCACCGAGACCATCGTGCACGCCTTGGAGAGCGAACTCGCCTTCCTCGGGACCGTCTTCGGCTTCGCCCCTCCGGGAGTGCCGCCGTTTCCTCTCGCGGGTGCGGGCGGCGCGACCGACGACCCCGGTCAGCCGGCGGCGACGGCGTAGGGAGCCAGTTCGGCCGCGAGACGCTCGTTCACGTGGGCGTGCAGCACCGTGCCGTCCTCGTGATGCTCGGTCGAGAGCAAGTGACCCGACTCATGCACGGCGTTGACGAGGTCGCCGCGGTCGTACGGAACCAGAGCGCGCACCTCGACGGCGGGAAGCGGCAGGGCCTCCTCGATCGCCGCTCGCAGCTCGTCGATCCCTTCTCCCGTCCGCGACGACACGAACACCGCCTGCGGCTCGAGCCCTCGCAGTACCAGGCGGGTGTCGTCGTCGACGAGGTCGGCCTTGTTGAAGACGATGATCTCCCGAGTGGAGCGGGCGCCCACGTCGGCCATCACCTCGCGTACGGTCGTCACCTGCGCCGCCGGGTCGGGGTGTGACCCGTCCACGACATGGACGATGACGTCCGCGTCGCCGACCTCCTCCAGGGTCGAGCGGAAGGCCTCGACCAGCTGGTGTGGGAGGTTCCGGACGAAACCGACGGTGTCGGTGAGGGTGTAGACGCGGCCGTCGGACGCCTGCGCGCGGCGGACCGTCGCATCGAGCGTGGCGAACAGCGCGTTCTCCACGAGCACGCCCGCGCTGGTCAGCCGATTGAGGAGGCTCGACTTCCCGGCGTTCGTGTACCCCGCGATCGCGACGGACGGGATCGTGTGGCGCTTGCGCTCGGCACGCTTGGCATCGCGTGCGGGGGCGAAGTCGCGGATCTGGCGGCGGAGCTGCGCCATGCGCGTGCGGATGCGGCGACGGTCCAGCTCGATCTTGGTCTCACCCGGACCACGGGATCCCATTCCGGCCCCGCCCGCACCGACCTGGCCACCGGCCTGCCGGGACATCGACTCACCCCAGCCGCGCAGCCGGGGAAGGAGGTACTCGAGCTGGGCGAGCTCGACCTGCGCCTTGCCCTCGCGGCTCTTCGCGTGCTGGCTGAAGATGTCGAGGATCACGGTCGTGCGGTCGATGACCTTGACCTTCACGACGTCTTCCAGCGCACGCCGCTGGCTCGCCGCGAGCTCGGTGTCCGCGATCACGGTGTCGGCACCGACCGCAGCGACGAGGTCGCGGAGCTCGGCGGCCTTGCCGCGCCCGATGTAGGTCGCCGGGTCGGGATGGGGCCGGCGCTGGAGCACGCCGTCGAGCACGACGGCTCCCGCCGTCTCGGCGAGCGCGGCGAGTTCCCGGAGGGAGTTCTCGGCGTCCTCTTGACTGCCCTGCGGGTAGACACCCACGAGCACGACGTTCTCGAGTCGCAGCTGCCGGTACTCCACCTCGGTGACGTCTTCGAGCTCCGTGGACAGCCCGGCGACCCGCCGCAGTGCCGCCCGCTCCTCGCGATCCCACTGCTCGCCGTCGGTGTCGCCGTAGGCGACGGTCGACTCGTGCTGCAAGGCCTGGGCAGCCCCGAACACGCGCACTCCGCTGCGTCCCTCGGCGTGCGCGAGCACCCGATCGACCGGGTCGACCGAGGTCTCGTCGGCGTCGTGGGAAGTGCTGGTGTCTGTCATGTCATCCTTTTCCTCGTCGATCCGTGGATCGACCCGGGTTCACCCGTGAACTCTAGCCTCCCGCGCGCGGACTGTCCTCCGCTACGCTCGAAGGCAATGGCCAGCGATCACTACTTCAGCGCGACGCCGGCCAGCGCTGAGAACCTCCGCCGTATCCGTGTGACCCTCGCGGGCCGACCCGTGGAGGTCACCACCGCTGGCGGCGTCTTCAGTCCCGATCACGTGGACTCGGGCACCGGGGTGCTGCTTGCCAACACACCCCCGCCGCCGGCCGGCGGTCACCTTCTGGATCTCGGCTGCGGATGGGGGCCCATCGCCCTGACCCTGGCGCTGGATGCCCCCCACGCCACGGTGTGGGCCGTCGACGTGAACGAACGTGCACTGGATCTCGTGCGCCGGAACGCGCGCGATCTCGGTCTCACCAATGTCAACGCGGCGCTTCCCGACGATGTTCCCGACGATGTCGTCTTCCGCACCATCCGCTCCAATCCGCCCATCCGGGTCGGCAAGAACGAGCTCCACGGCCTGCTCGAACGCTGGATCCCCCGCTTGGATGAGCGCAGCGACGCCTGGCTGGTCGTGCAGCGGAACCTCGGATCGGACTCGTTGCAGAGGTGGCTCGATGCGACGCTTGCCGGCGGATACACCGTGACGCGCGCAGCGACGGGGCGGGGCTTCCGCGTCATCAAAGTGCGCCGTCACGGCAGTCCTCCGACCGGGGCCATCTCCGTCCCGTGAGCGCGACGGACATCCCGGCGGCGCGGACAACCTGATCAGGCCAGGGTGACCTCGCCCGAGAACACCAGCGTGGCAGGCCCCGACAGGAACACGTGCTCACCGTCGGCGTGCTGTTCGACACGGACGCCGAGGGTCCCGCCGGGCACGGCGACGCGCCACTGGGTGGGGGCCGCGGGCCCCGCCCACAGCCGGACAGCGAGCGCCGCGGCGGCCACTCCCGTTCCGCACGACAGGGTCTCGCCGACACCGCGTTCGAACACGCGCATGGTGATCCCGCCCACGCCGTCCTGGACGAGGGGCTCGTCGGGAACAACGAACTCGACGTTGGCCCCTGCCGACGGCTCGGGCTGAAGGAGCGGGTGGACGCTGAGGTCTAGATCGTCGAGCTCGTCCGAGCTGGAGAGCGCGACAACGACGTGCGGGTTGCCGACGTCGATCCCCTGGCCGGGACGCGCGACGTCGATGCCGCGGGCGCGCACGAGCACCTCGTCGGCCTCGGGACGCCAGACACCGAGGTCGACCTCGAAACCGCCCTCGGTCCTCGTCAGGGTCTTGGTTCCCGCCCGCGTCGCCACCCGCAGCGGCTGATCCGCCGAGATCGTGGCCAGGCCGGTCTCGACCAGGTACTTCGCGAACACACGGATCCCGTTCCCGCACATCTCCGCGACGGATCCGTCGGCATTGCGGTAGTCCATGAACCACTCGGCATCCGCCTCGGCGTCGGCGTCGGCGACGTGGCTCGTGCGCACCACCCGCAGCACGCCGTCGCCGCCGATTCCGAAGCGACGATCGCACAGCGCCGCGACCTGTCGCTCGGTCAGCGGGAAGGTGCCGTCCACATCGGGCACGATGACGAAGTCGTTGCCGGTGCCGTGGCCCTTGGTGAACGAGATGGTGGTCACCGGTCAAGTCTAGGTTCCCCGCGGCGGCCGCCTGAGCCCTCAGTCGGAGATGAGACGTTTCGCCGTCGTCCACGTCTCGAACGGCTCGAAGCCGAGCGCCGAGTAGAAGTCGTGCACCTCGAGGTTCTCCGTCCGCACCATCAGCTGCACCTTGGGGCATCCGAGGGCGATGAGCTTCTCCTCGGCGGCCTCCACGAGACGTCGCCCGATGCCCTGTCCGCGACGGGCGGGGGCGCTGGCGAGGTAGTAGAGCCAGCCCCGGTGGCCGTCGTATCCGGCCATCACCGTACCGACCACGTCCTTGTCGTCGACGGCGACCAGGAACAACTCGGGCTGGACGGTGAGCTTCCGACGGATGTCCTGGTACGGGTTGTTCCAGGGACGGGTGAGTCCCGTCTCCTGCCACAGGGCGACGACCGCATCGGTGTCGGCGAGGTCGAAGGGTCGGATGGCGACAGTCATGCGCTCGAGTCTGCCAGGCGCGCGGCGTCGGCGTCGGGGGCCGTCCAGCGCACGTGCGGATAGCGGCGGAACCACGACACTTGGCGACGCGCGTAGCGCCGGGTGAGGCTCTGCGTCTGGGCGATCGCCTCGTCCTGGTCGAGCCGGCCGTCGAGCTGCTCGAGCGCTTGCGCGTAGCCGATGGCGCGTCGCGCGGTGGTACCACGTTCCACGCCACGATCCCGTAGGGCGCGGACCTCGTCGAGCAGACCCGCCGCCCACATCCCCTCGACACGGCGGTCCAGACGCTCGACCAGTTCCGCGCGATCGAGGTGGACACCGATGACCGTGGTATCGCCACGCCAGAGCACCGGGTGGTCGGGAAGCGCAGCCCCGTGCCCCTTGGCCCCCTGCGCGACCACCTCGAGGGCGCGCACGACCCGACGCCCATTGCGGGGGTCGATGCGGGCGGCGCTTGCCGGGTCGGCGTGACGGAGGCGCTCGTAGAGGGCTGCGGCGCCGTGCTGCGCGAGCTCCCGCTCGAGCTCGGCGCGCAGTCTCTCGTCCCGAGGGGGAAAACGGAAGTCGTAGAGGACGCTCGACACGTAGAGACCGGAGCCCCCCACGAGGATGACGTCGACGCCGCGCGAGAACGCATCGTCGGCGGCCTCACGCGCGGCCTGCTGATACCAGGCGACGGCGGCATCCTCACTCGGCTCGAGCATATCGAAGAGATGATGGGCCACACCTCGCCGCTCAGACGGCGGCAGCTTGGCGGTGCCGATGTCCATGCCACGGTAGAGCTGCATGGCGTCGGCGTTGACGATCTCCGCTCCCCGGCCGCGGCCGATCAGAGCCTCGGCGAGTCGCAGCGAGAGATCGGTCTTGCCGGTTCCCGTCGCGCCCACGATGGCCCACAGGCGCGGGCCGCTCTCGTGAGCGACAGGGGTCACGAGCCGACGCGGCGCGTGGGCATCCCCAGCCCCACGGCGCGGGGGCCATCGGCCGCGCCGGAGACCGGCACACCGCAGGACTCCGCCTGCGCACGGTCCCACGCGTCGCCCGCGCGGGTGCGGCGCACCGTCAACGGCGTACCGTCGAGACTGTCGGCGAGAAGGTGGAAGGGTGCGGCGTGCGTGACCGTCACGCTGACGATGTCTCCGGGGCGAGGAACCTCGGACCCCTCAGGCACCTCGAAGTGCACGAGTCGGTTGTCCTCCGCGCGACCGGTGAGGCGCCGCGTGGCGGTGTCCTTCTTTCCTTCGCCCGTCGATACCAGGACGTCGAGCCGGCGACCGCGCTGCCGCTGGTTCTCCTCCAGCGAGATCCGCTCCTGCAACGCCACGAGACGGTCGTAACGTTCCTGCACCACGTGCTTGGGAACCTGGTCGGGCATCGTCGCCGCGGGCGTGCCTTCCCGGATGGAGTACTGGAAGGTGAAGGCGCTCGCGAAGCGCGCCTTCTCCACCACGCGCAGCGTGTCCTCGAAGTCCTCGTCCGTCTCCCCGGGGAAGCCGACGATGATGTCCGTGGTGATCGCGGCGTTCGGGATCCGCTCACGGACGCGATCGAGGATGCCGAGGAACCGCTCACTGCGGTACGACCGCCGCATGGCCTTGAGAATGCGGTCCGATCCGGACTGCAGCGGCATGTGCAACTGCGGCATGACCGCCGGGGTCTCTGCCATGGCGTCGATCACGTCGTCGGTGAAGGCGGCCGGATGCGGGCTGGTGAAGCGGATGCGCTCCAGCCCCGGGATCTCGCCCGCAGCGCGCAGGAGCTTTCCGAAGGCCTGGCGGTCGCCGAACTCCACGCCATAACTGTTGACGTTCTGTCCGAGGAGAGTGACCTCGATGGCGCCGTCGTCGACCAGGAGGCGGATCTCACTGAGGATGTCGCCCGGCCGCCGGTCCTTCTCCTTGCCCCGAAGGCTCGGGACGATGCAGAAGGTGCAGGTGTTGTTGCACCCGACCGAGATCGAGACCCACCCGCTGTGCACCGCGTCGCGCTTGGTGGGAAGGGTGGACGGGAAGACGTCGAGCGACTCCAGGATCTCCAGCTCCGCCTCGCCGTTGTGGCGCGCGCGCTCGAGCATCCCGGGGAGCGAACCCATGTTGTGGGTTCCGAAGACGACATCGACCCAGGGCGCCTTCTGCAGCACCGCGTCTTTGTCCATCTGCGCCAAACAGCCGCCGACGGCGATCTGCATTCCCTCGTGCTTCTCCTTGCGGCTCTTGAGGTGACCGAGAGTCCCATAGAGCTTCCCCGCAGCGTTATCCCGCACGGCGCAGGTGTTGATCACGATGACGTCGGCTTCGCTGCCCGCCTCGGCACGGACGTAGCCGGCGCTCTCCAGGGATCCCGAGAGTCGCTCCGAGTCGTGGACGTTCATCTGGCAGCCGAAAGTCCGTACCTCGTACGTGCGTGCGCGACCGTCGCTGGCACGTGCGGCCTCAGAGGGAGCGATCAACGTCGGCGCGGAAGACGGAGAAGTCATGATCCAGCCATTCTACGAGCCGCAACGACGGCTTCGGTCCGATCGGCGGCGCGGACGGGCCGGCTCACTCGGTGAAGCGAACGCCCGTCGGCGCGGCCTCGTCGAGCGCCGATCGGGCCGCCGCCATCGCGACACTGCCGGAGTAGCCTCGACGCGTGAGCTGCCCGACGAGGCGGCGAAGAGCCGTGTCGCGGTCGACGTCACGGAAGGCCCTCGCCTTGTGCCGCGCGAACTCCAGCGCACGTTCCCGGTCGTCATCCACGACCTCGGAGAGCGCGGCCTCCGCGATGGCCGAGTCAATGCCGCGCTGGCGCAGCGTGCGCATGATGGCGTTGCGCCCCTGGCCCTTCCGTTCGGTGGCGGTGTACACCAGCTGCTCCGCCAGACGGAGGTCATCCAGATATCCGTGACGCAGGCAGCGGTCGATGATCGCGTCGGCGACGTCGCTGGCGACGCCCGCCGAGCGAAGGATGTCGCCTGCCTCGCGCACCGACAGAGAACGCACCCGGAGCTTCTTCAGCAGTGACTTCTCTGCCGCGGCCACGTTGTCGGAAGGTTCCTCGTTCCGCTGCGGTATCGCTCCGCGCACGACCTCGTCGTCATCCGTGGACGCGGTCCACGTCGTATGCCAATCGTTCACGGTGCGCTCACGGCTCGGAGCGCGCTCGTCGCTTCTCCCCCGATGGAACAGCGGGATGACGGGGGCCAGGTGGTGCGCCTGGCCCCCGTCGGTGATGTCGTCGGTCACCGACTACCCCGAATCACGCCGGGCGGCGAGCGGCGAGTTCGTCGGCGGTCTCGACCTGCTTGGGCTGCCCGACACCGAGCTTCTGCTTGATCTTCGTCTCGATCTCCGCGGCGATGTCGGCGTTCTTCAGCAGGAAGTTACGCGCGTTCTCCTTGCCCTGACCGAGCTGCTCACCGTCGTAGGTGTACCACGCCCCGGACTTCTTCACGATGGCGTGCTCCACACCGAAGTCGATCAGGCTTCCCTCCCGCGAGATCCCCACTCCGTACAGGATGTCGAACTCCGCCTGCTTGAACGGCGGTGCCATCTTGTTCTTGACGACCTTGACTCGCGTGCGGTTACCCACCGCTTCGGTGCCGTCCTTGAGTGTCTCGATGCGACGGATGTCCAGCCGCACCGAGGCGTAGAACTTCAGCGCCTTGCCACCGGCGGTGGTCTCCGGCGATCCGAAGAAGACGCCGATCTTCTCGCGCAGCTGGTTGATGAAGATCATGGTGGTGTTGGTCTGGTTGAGACCACCGGTGAGCTTGCGCAGCGCCTGCGACATCAGTCGAGCCTGAAGACCCACGTGCGAGTCTCCCATCTCACCCTCGATCTCGGCTTTGGGCACGAGCGCGGCCACCGAGTCGATCACCACGAGGTCGATCGCCCCGGAGCGCACCAGCATGTCGGCGATCTCCAGCGCCTGCTCCCCCGTGTCGGGCTGCGAGACGAGGAGCTGGTCGATGTCGACTCCCAGCTTCTGTGCATAGTCGGGGTCGAGCGCGTGCTCTGCGTCGACGAAGGCCGCGATTCCACCGGCCCGCTGCACGTTGGCGATGGCGTGAAGGGTGAGCGTGGTCTTTCCCGAGGACTCGGGTCCGTAGATCTCGATGATGCGACCCCGCGGGAGTCCGCCCACACCGAGGGCGACGTCGAGCGCGATCGATCCGGTGGGGATCACTTCGACCGGGGCGCGTTCGTCGCTGCCCAGCCGCATGACCGAGCCCTTTCCGAACTGCCGGTCGATCTGGGCGAGGGCCGATTCCAGGGCCTTCTCGCGGTCGGCGGGTGATGGCATGACATGCTCCTTCGTGTTCGCGCTTCCGTCGCCTGTAGGCTGTCGCGCCTCCTCTCGACGAGGGGAGCACTACGACAAGGCGTAGGTGTCTCGATGACGCCGTCCACGCTACGAAGGGCCACCGACATTCCTCGGCAGTTCAGGCGAAGCGGGGGACAACCCCGAAGAGACGTTTCCTGTGCAGGACACTACGCCGGATAGAACACATGTTCGACGCGACACGCGGTACGGGCGACGAGCCGTCCGAACTCAGCGCCGACGCTCGATCCGGCCGACGCCGTGTCGTCGTGCGACCGGTACATCCGCTTCGATGCACAACGCCAGCCAGACCTCTCGAGGATCGATGCCGTCTCGAAGAGCCTGGTCGGCGGTGCGATAGCCCACGCCAGGGAGGGTGAGATCGGAGACCAACGAGTCGCCACGGGGCCCGAACTCGGCTTCCACCGCGCGCGCGAACTCGCTCCGCCGCATCGGTGTCAGCGCAGCGAGAGCTCGGGCTGCGCGTAGTCGCCGCCCAGCGATGCGAGATCGTCGGGCACGACGTCCGGGAAGGTCTGCAGACCCTCGAGAACCGAAATCCGATCGCCGACCTCGCGCATGATGGAGGAGATCGGCACATCGAGCGCGTCAGCCACCGCGGCGAGAATCTCGCTCGACGCTTCCTTCTGTCCGCGCTCCACCTCGCTGAGGTACCCGAGCGCGACGCTCGCACGGCCCGCGACCTGGCGAAGGGTCTTGCCCTTCTGCAAGCGCAGATCACGAAGGACGTCACCGATCTCTTGACGAACCAGGATCATGTCGGGCCCCCTTCTCAGACGATGATTCCGCACTCACGGGTGGATAACAGTACCGCACCTCGTTGTCACCCTAGACCTCGCGTGCTGGAGAAAGGGTGGGAATCGCTCAGGTGTAACGGGGACGAAACACCGTCTATTCCCCCGGACTCACAACACGTCGAGAGTCAGGCGGAGCGCACGCATTGCCGCCTCCGCCCGGATCTGTGCGCGGTCACCCGACAGGACCAGCGATTCGACGCGCGACCCCAGCGGCGTCGAGACGGCGAGATGGACGGTGCCGACCGGCTGACCGTCGGGCGAGACCGGGCCGGCGATTCCCGTGGTCGCGATGCCGACGTCGGCGGGCTGCTCGCCGTGGGCGAGAGCCCGCCGCACCCCCTCGGCCATCTGCTGCGCGACGCGCGGATGCACCGGCCCGTGAGCGGCGAGGAGCGTCGGGTCGACGCCGAGGACACTCTGCTTGACGTCGGTCGCATAGGCGACCACGCCGCCACGGAGCACCGCCGAGGCTCCGGCGACATCGACGATCGTGGAGACGACGAGACCTCCGGTGAGCGACTCGGCGACAGCGAGCGTCCAGCCGAGCTCGCTCAGCCGCGCCACCACACGCTCGACGTCCGGGACACGTCCGACCGAGACGAGAGTGTTCTCGAGGTCTTCGATCTCCGCGGCCTGGCGGGCGGCACGGGCCTCTCGACGGCTCGTCATCGTTCCCCTCTCCGCGCGGAGCGGGACCCCCGAACCTCCGCGACGACGTAGTCGATCCCGCTGGCGATCGTGAGTGCCACCGCGATCACCATCGCCACGGCATTCACCACGTGGATCCACTCCCCCACCACCGTCCACAACGGCAACAGCGCCAACGACAAGGCGACCGCCTGCGCGACCGTCTTGAGCTTGCCCATCCACGCGGCGGCGACGACATGGTCGCTGGCGACGAGGAGGCGGTGAACCGTGATCCCCACCTCCCGGACGAGCACGAGGATCGTCACCCACCAGTCCAGCTCGCCCAGCAGCGACAGCCCGACGAATGCGCACCCCGTCAACGCCTTGTCGGCGATGGGGTCCAGGAGCTTGCCGAGATCGGTCACGATGTCGTGTCGCCGGGCCAGGTATCCGTCGATGCCGTCGGTGGCGATGGCCACGACGAAGAGGGCGCCGGCGGCCCAGCGCAGTCCCCCGTCGGCGCCGGCGTCCGCCAGGAGCATCCAGAGGAACACCGGCGCACACAGGATGCGCACGATGGTGATCGCGTTGGGAAGCTGCCGGGGAATCGCCACGCGCCGAGCCTAGTCGAGGCGACCGGCCCTCCGATGCGCCGCGTCGAGG
The DNA here is from genome assembly GCF_001620065.1 of Microbacterium sp. TNHR37B. GTDB lineage: Bacteria > Actinomycetota > Actinomycetes > Actinomycetales > Microbacteriaceae > Microbacterium. The sequence goes on along the minus strand of NZ_LQGV01000002.1, from coordinate 52,993 downwards.
GCCGCAACGTCCTCAGTCGCGACCGGTCAGACCCCAGGCGTCCTCGGAGCCGCGGTCGCCGTCGACGACCTCATAGCCGTCGAACTGGGAGTCCACCGCGTCCTTGCCGTAGCCGTCGGGTGCCGGAGCCTCCGCGGGAGGCTCCTCGCCGCGGAGCCGCGCGAGAACGGCGGGGAGCTGGTCCGGCGTCACCAGCACGTCGCGGGCCTTCGATCCCTCCGACGGGCCGACGATCTCCCGGGACTCGAGGAGATCCATCAGCCGTCCGGCTTTGGCGAACCCGACCCGCAACTTCCGCTGGAGCATCGACGTCGACCCGAACTGGGTCGAGACGATCTGCTCGGCGGCGGCGAGGAGCAGGTCCAGATCGTCGCCGATGTCCGCGTCGATCTCCTTCTTCTCGGCGACCGCCTGGACATCGGACCGGTACTCGGGCTGCGCTTGCTTCTTGACGTGCGAGACCACCTTCTCGATCTCGCTCTCCGCGACCCAGGCCCCCTGCACACGCAGAGCCTTCGAGGCTCCCATCGGCAGGAAGAGACCGTCGCCCTGCCCGATCAGGCGGTCGGCGCCGGGCTGGTCGAGGATGACTCGGGAGTCGGTGACGCTCGTCACCGCGAAGGCGAGACGCGAGGGCACGTTGGCCTTGATCAGACCGGTCACGACGTCCACGGAGGGGCGCTGGGTGGCCAGCACGAGGTGGATCCCGCTCGCGCGAGCCAGCTGGGTGATGCGAACGATCGAGTCCTCGACATCGCGAGGGGCGACCATCATCAGGTCGGCGAGCTCGTCGACGACCACGAGGAGGTACGGATACGGCTTGAGGACGCGTTCGCTGCCCGCTGGGAGGGTGATCTCCCCGGCGACGACCGCTTTGTTGAAGTCGTCGATGTGACGGAAGCCGAACGACGCGAGGTCGTCGTAGCGCATGTCCATCTCTTTGACGACCCACTGCAAGGCTTCGGCCGCCTTCTTGGGGTTGGTGATGATCGGGGTGATCAGATGCGGCACACCGGCGTAAGAGGTGAGCTCCACCCGCTTCGGGTCGATCAGGACCATCCGCACGTCGCTGGGCTTGGCGCGCATGAGCAGGCTCGTGATCATCGAGTTGACGAAGCTCGACTTGCCCGACCCGGTGGAACCGGCCACGAGAAGGTGCGGCATCTTGGCGAGGTTCGCCACGACGTACCCTCCGCCGACGTCCTTCCCGACACCGATCGTCATCGGGTGGGTCTGCGCAGCCGCGGCGGGAGAGCGCAGCACGTCTCCGAGGGTGACGATCTCGCGGTCCGTGTTGGGGATCTCCACACCGATCGCGCTCTTGCCGGGGATCGGGGCAAGGATGCGGACCTCGTTGGAGGCGACAGCGTAGGCGATGTTGTTGGTGAGCGCCGTGATGCGCTCGACCTTCACCCCCGGGCCGAGCTCGATCTCGTACTGCGTGACGGTGGGTCCCCGCGAGAACCCGGTCACGCGCGCGTCGACCGAGAACTGCTCGAACACCCCCATGATGGCGCGCACGACGGCGTCGTTGGCCTCGGAGCGAGCCTTGTGCGGTGTGCCCGCCGCGAGCGCCTCCACCGAAGGGAGTCGATACGGGAGCGCCGGCGGCCGGCCGTCGTAGTCGCCGCCGAGGCCCGACAGGCCCGGGAGGAGACCGTCGTCGTGGACCTCGTCGGCATCCTCTCGGATCCCGGTGTCTGCTTTCCGCGCCGCGCGCTGCGCCCCCGCAACCACCGACGGGTCGATGACCTCGGTGGGCGCCTCCGCGGCGGTCGGCGGGACGGGGGTCGCGACGGCCTGGTCGAAGCCGCCCGTGGTCGCCGGAGTGAGCAGCGCCGTCAGGTCGTCAGCGCCGAGGTGGCCGTCGACGTCTTCCTCTCGGCCCGACTTGTTTCGTCGCCACCACGGAAGCGCGGCGTCGCTCTCCTCGTCCTCCGTGAAGGCGACCGTCGGAGCGTCAGGGCCCGCCGTGGGAGCGGCCCGCTCCGGGCGCTCGGCTCCGAACATCCACGCGTAGAGGTCGCCCAGCCGCTGCCCGATGCGGTTCGGGGGCGTCTTGGTGATGATGAGGACGCTGAGAACGGCCAGCAGCCCGAGCACGGCCGCCGCCCCGATCGGCGTGAGGAAGGTCAGCGGCTCGCCGATCATCCAGCCGAAAAGCCCACCGCTTTCGCTGAGGGCGGGAAGACCCGCCTTGGGCTGGGGACGGGAGCCCAGCACGTGACAGAACCCCGCGATCGCGAGCACGAAGATGCCGAACCCGATTCCGATACGGCCGTTGTCGTGCACCGACGACGGATGGCGAAACAGCCAGCCCGCGAGGAGGAGAAGGAGCACGGGAAGGATGAAGGCGACACGCCCGACGAGGAACCCGACGGTGTAGGCACTGATCGAGGTGCCCACCTCGGTGCCGATGAGGAACCACTCCACGACGGCACCGGCGGCGGCCAGCAGCACGAGGAGGAACGGGAACCCGTCTCGGCGCTGGTCCTTCTCGAGCGTCTCGGGCCCGAATGCACGGAACATGCCACCGACCACGTGCGCGAGCCCGAGCCATGCCCGGACGGCGAGAGGCGGCCGGTCGACATCGTCGACGTAGCGCCGGGGGGCGGGATCGGGCTTCTTGGCGCGCGACGGACCCGAGCTCTTCGCGGACGCGCGCGCGCTCGAAGTCGGCTTCGTGCTCCTGGCCATTCCTCCACGGTACGGCGCGCCACCGACGTTCCGGCGTAGCGACGCGGCAGAGGCGCGACGCTCACGCGCCCGGGGCCGGCACCCTCAGCGCAGGCGCTTGACCATCGTGTCACGACCATGACCGGCCTGGGTGACCGCGAACCCCTCACTGCGATACAACGTCTGGGCGAAGTTGCCGCGTTCCACCGACAGGCTCAGCCGCGCGAACCCGGCCGCGCGCGCCTGATCACACAGGCCCTGCAGCAGGGCGCGCCCCACACCGTGCGCACGCCAGATCGGGCGTACGCCGATGATGAGTTCGGGAACGCCTGTCGCGACATACCCGAACCCGGGGTCGGTGCGCGGGAGCATCCGATACCAAGCCGCGCCGATCGGGACCTCCTGCCCGTCCACGGCGATGAGGCCGGCATCACCCGGACGCATCCACCCCGCCAGGTACCGCGCGTACTCGGGACTCTCGAGGATCTGGTGCTTGGGCCGAAACCCCTCCGCCCGCCAGTTCGCCGCCTCCACGACCATGTCGGCGAGGAAAGCACCGTCGCCCGCGGCGGCGGCTCGCAGACGGAACGTGGCGACCATGGCCCCGATTGTAGGGCTAGGCCTCGATGACCAAGGGCACGATCATCGGACGACGGCGCAGCGACTGGTTGACCCAGCGTCCGATCGTGCGTCGCACGACCTGCGAGAGCGCATGAGTGTCGCGCACGCCCGACTGCGCCGCCTCGGCCAACGCCGCGGCGATCTTCGGCTTGACCGACTCGAACACCGAGTCGTCCTCGGCGAAGCCTCGCGCGTGGATCTCGGGGCCCGAGATGACTCGTCCCGTCGCCGCGTCGACGACGACGATGACCGAGATGAACCCTTCCTCACCGAGGATGCGACGGTCCTTGAGGTCGGCATCGGTGATCTCCCCGACGGTCGAGCCGTCGACGTAGACGAAGCCGAGGTCCAGCTGACCGGCCACCCGCGCCACGCCGCCCTTGAGGTCGACCACCGTGCCGTTCTCCGCGATGATCGTGCGGTCGGGAGCGATCCCCGTGTCCTGCGCGAGCTTCGCGTTGGCGATGAGGTGCCGGTACTCGCCGTGGACGGGGAGGACGTTGCGGGGACGCAGGATGTTGTAGCAGTAGAGGAGTTCGCCCGCGGCGGCGTGGCCAGAGACGTGCACCTTCGCGTTCCCCTTGTGCACGACGTTCGCGCCGAGCTTGGTCAGGCCGTCGATCACGCGGTAGACGGCGTTCTCGTTGCCGGGAATGAGGCTCGAGGCGAGGATGACCGTGTCGCCGGGACCCGGCTCGATGGCGTGGTCGAGGTTGGCCATGCGCGAGAGCACCGCCATCGGCTCTCCCTGCGACCCGGTCGACATGTAGACGATGCGATCGTCGGGGAGGTCCTTGGCCTTCTTGTAGTCGATGAGGACGCCGGAGGGGACGTTGAGGTAGCCCAGCTCCTCGGCGATCGTCATGTTGCGCACCATGCTGCGGCCGAGGAAGGCGAGCCGTCGTCCGTGCGCGTGCGCGGCATCGAGCACCTGCTGCACGCGGTGCACGTGGCTGGAGAAGCTCGCGACGATCACCCTCCGCGGCGCCTTCGCGATGACCTGGTCGAGGACGGGGCCGATCGACCGCTCCAGCGGTGTGAAGCCCGGGACGTCGGCATTGGTGGAGTCGACGAGGAAGAGGTCCACGCCCTCCTCCCCCAGCCGCGAGAAGGCGCGGAGGTCCGTGATCCGCCCGTCGAGCGGAAGCTGGTCCATCTTGAAGTCGCCGGTGGCGAGCACGAGGCCCGCGGGGGTGCGGATCGCGACGGCGAGGGCGTCGGGGATCGAGTGGTTCACCGCCACGAACTCGAGCTCGAACGGCCCGACCTGCTCACGCTGTCCCTCGGCGACCGTGAGCGTGTAGGGCTTGAGGCGGTGCTCCTTGAGCTTGGCCTCCACGAGCGCGAGGGTGAGCCCGGACCCGAGGAGGGGGATGTCCGACTTGAGCTTGAGGAGGTACGGCACGGCACCGATGTGGTCCTCGTGTCCGTGGGTCAGGACGACGCCGACGATGTCGTCGAGGCGCCCCTTGAGGGGCTCGAAGTCGGGAAGGATCAGGTCGACGCCGGGTTGGTGCTCCTCGGGGAAGAGCACGCCGCAGTCGACCACGAGGAGTTTGCCGTCGAACTCGAAGACGGTCATGTTCCGCCCGACCTCTCCGAGACCGCCCAGGGGGGTCACGCGCAGGGTTCCGGGCTCGAGCGCAGCCGGCTCGAAGACGTTCGTGGGCATCAGTGGCCTTTCACAGGTGTCCGAGTGTCGCGGCTGAGAAACAGTCGGGACCTCTCGGTTCGGGGCGCCGTGGAGGCGTCCGGTGTTCGGTTGTGGGTCGTGCGGGGATCAGCGCGTCGTGCCGTGCACCTTGGGCAGCGCACCGCCGGCCGCCGCATTGCGGTCGGGACGGAAGTTGGAGAAGTCGGCGCCGTCGACGTCGTGCACGAGGGCGAGCTCGTCCTCGATCACCGCGGCCTCCCACTCCTCCGGGCCGACCAATGGCAGCCGCACTCTCGGGCTGGAGATACGGCCGAGGCCGTGGAGGATGTACTTGGCGCTCACCGTTCCCGGCACGTGGGTCATGACCGCCCGCACGAGCGGCTCGAGCTTGCGGTGCGCGGCGGTCGCGGCCGCGAGGTCGCCGCGATTGACCGCGTCGACGATGGTGCGGTACGGCGCCGGGGCGATGTTCGCCGTGACCCCGATGAGCCCGGACGCGCCGATGGAGAGGTGCGGGAGCACGTTCGCGTCGTCGCCGGAGAAGTACATGAGGTCGGTCTGGTTCAGGACACGGCTGACCTCGCTGAAGTCTCCCTTCGCGTCCTTGATCGCCAGGATGTTGGGGTGCTTGGCCAGCCGGAGGATCGTCTCGTACTTGATGGGCACCCCGGTGCGGCCGGGGATGTCGTAGAGGATCACCGGGAGATCGGTGGCGTCGGCCACGAGGCGGAAGTGCGTCAGGATCCCGGCCTGGGTGGGCTTGTTGTAGTAGGGCGTGACGATCATGATGCCGTCGGCGCCGGCCTTCTCGCTCGCGCGGTAGAGCTCGATCGCGTGGGCGGTCTCGTTCGAGCCACCGCCGGTGATGATCTTGGCCCGGCCCGCCGAGACGGACTTGCCCACCTCGACCAGACGCAGCTTCTCCGCATCGGTCAGGGTGCTGGTCTCACCGGTCGTGCCGGTGACGACGATGCCGTCGGCGCCGGCGGCGATCACGTCATCGATGTGCTTCTCGACGGCGGGCCAGTCGACCTCGCCGTCGGCCGTCATCGGGGTGACGAGCGCGACGAGCACCTGTCCGAAAGGGTTACCCGTGTGCGTCATGCGTCCCAGGTTATCGGTTCGCTCCCGGCGCGGTCTCGTCAGCAGGTCAGCGACCGGCCTCCGCGAGGCGGGCCACGAGCCGTGATGGCAGCAGCCGCGCCGCCGTCACGAGCGCTTTGTAGCGCAGCGACGGCACCGACACCGCACGGCCGCGGGCGGCGTCGCGCAGACCGGCTCGGACGACATCGCCTGCGTCGAGCCACAGGAAGGGCGGCACGCCCTCCTCTCCTGCGGCAAGACCCATCCGCGCGTGGAAGTCGGTGTGCGTGAAGCCGGGACACACGGCCGTCACGCTGACGCCTCGCGAGGAGTAGGTGATGTTCGCCCACCGGCTGAAGGAGACCACCCACGCTTTGACGGCACCGTACGTGCCGCGCGGAAGGAACGCGGCGACAGAGGCCACATTGATGATCCTGCCGCCGCCCCGCAACAGCATGGCGCCGAGCGCCGCATGAGTGAGGCGCATCGTCGCACGCACGTGGAGGTCGAGGTGGCGCTCCTCCTGCAGGGGATCGTTGCGCTCGAAGCGCAGATCGAGACCGAAGCCGGCGTTGTTGACCAGCACACCGACCGGGCGTTCGGGCTCGCGCAGCCGCGCGGCGACGGCATCCAGACCTTCGCGGGTCGTGAGGTCGGCGGTGAGCACCTCACACGAGACGGCGTGGTCGCGGCCGAGCTCCGCCGAGAGCGTCTCCAACGCCCCGCGATCGCGGGCAACGAGGACGAGGTCGGCTCCGGTCGCGGCGAGTTGCCGCGCGAACTCGGCACCGAGACCCGAGCTGGCCCCGGTGACCAGGGCCGTTCGGCTCATCGCGAGCCCTCGCCGTCCGTGGCGCGATCGAGGGTGACGAAGCGGTAGCGCACACCGGTGCGGGACTCCTGCCACGGCGACCGCGACGCGACATGCCAGTCGTCTCGGGCGGGCGCGCGCGTGTCTCCGTCGACGTCGAGGTCGAGCTCGGTGACCTCCAGCACGTCGGCGTGGACGATCGCCTCGCGATACAGCTGCCCGCCGCCGATCACCCAGACCTCGCCCTCGCCGGCGAGCGCGATCGCCGCCGGGAGCGAAGCGGCGCGTTCGGCGCCGGGCGCCTCCCACGCCTCGTCGCGCGTGACGACGATGTTCCGGCGGCCGGGGAGCGGTCGGAAGCGATCAGGAAAGGACTCCCAGGTGCGCCGTCCCATGATCACGGGCGAGCCGAGGGTGACCTCACGAAAGTGTGCGAGGTCTTCGGGCACGTGCCACGGCATGCCGCCGCCCGCGCCGATGATGCGATCGTGCGCTTCGGCCCAGATGAGCCCCAGACGCGCCGAGCGTCTCTGCGGGTCGTGTGGGCCGGGCGCACCGACCGCATCGGAGCCGTCGGCCGTCATACCGCGACGGCCGCCCGGATCGGTGGGTGGTGCTGATAGCCCTCGACCAAGAAGTCCTCGAACCGGTAGTCGAAAATCGACTCCGGCCGGCGCGCGAGCCGCAGCGTCGGATACGGATACGCCTCGCGCGAGAGCTGTTCGCGCACCTGCTCGCGGTGGTTGTCGTAGATGTGGCAGTCGCCACCGGTCCAGACGAAGTCGCCCGGCTCCAGACCGGTCTGCTGCGCGATCATGAGCGTCAGCAGCGCGTAGGAGGCGATGTTGAACGGGACGCCGAGGAACATGTCGGCGCTGCGCTGATAGAGCTGGCACGAGAGCCGGCCATCGGCGACGTAGAACTGGAAGAGCGCGTGGCACGGCGCGAGGGCCATGTCGGGGATGTCTGCGGGGTTCCAGGCCGAGACGATGAGACGGCGCGAGTCCGGGTTGGTGCGGATCTGCTCGACGACCTGGGTGATCTGGTCGATCGTCTCCCCCGACGCGGTGGGCCAGGAACGCCACTGGACGCCGTAGACCGGTCCGAGCTCGCCGCGTTCGTCGGCCCACTCGTCCCAGATGGTGACGCCGTTCTCCTGCAGCCAGCTCACGTTCGACTCGCCACGGAGGAACCACAGCAGCTCGTAGGCGATCGACTTGAAGTGCACGCGCTTGGTGGTGATGAGCGGAAACCCCTGCGACAGGTCGAAGCGGATCTGCCGCCCGAACACGCTCGTGGTGCCCGTGCCCGTTCGATCGCTCTTGTGGACCCCTTCGGCGAGCACATCCCGCAGGAGATCTTCGTACGGCGTGGGAACGGAGGCGGCGGTCACGCCTGCCACCCTACCGCCGCCCGAGGACACCGAGGCGGTGCGCAACCGCCGCGCGACAGGTGTCGCGGGGAGTCATACACGGCCCTGAGCTTCGCCGGAGTGGATTCATGCGGATACGATGGTCCGCTGTGACCGTGGTCGACGCCCTCCTCGTGCTCAGCGCCCTGCTGGCTGCCACCGTCGGGGTCGGCCTGTTCCTCCGCTGGCAGCAGAATCGCCCCCGTCGGCGCAATCCCGACGAGATCGTGGACCCGCGACGACTGGGCGCCACGGCCCTCGGCGAACGGGCCACGCTCCTGCAGTTCAGCACGCAGACCTGCGGACGCTGCCCCGGAGTCCACCGGACGCTGGGCGAGATCGCCCGGGAGCGCGCGGGCGTGCTGCACCTGGATGTCGACCTGACCGATCGCCCCGACATCGCGCAGCACTTCCACGTGCTGCAGACCCCGACGACGTTCGTTCTCGACGGCCGGGGGACGATCCACACCCGGTTCGGTGGCGCGCCGAGCCGAGGTGTCGTGGAACTGGAGCTGGACCGCGTGCTCGCCCCGCGGGTTCCCGCCTAGCCCCATTCCCTCCCCCTCGCCGCCGGTCTACGCTCGGAAGCGTCGCGCGCGAACCCGCCGTCGACCCATCCCGGCACCGAGGAGACCCCATGAGCGTCACGAGCGAAGCGAGCACGAGCTGGAAGGGGAGCCTGTTCGAGGGCTCCGGGGAGATCGCCCTGGAAAGCTCCAACCAGGGCCCCCTTGCCGTCGACTGGAAGGCCCGGAGCGAAGGGTCGACGTCGGTGACCACTCCCGAGGAGCTCCTCGCCGCGGCGCACTCCTCCTGTTTCAGCATGGCTCTCTCGCACGCGCTGTCGGAGAACGGGACGCCGCCCGAGTCGGTCGAGACCACCGCATCGGTCACCTTCATCCCCGGCACCGGGATCACGGGCTCACACCTGAACGTCAACGCGGTCGTGCCGAATCTCAGCGCCGAGGATTTCGCCCGGATCGCGCAGGAAGCCAAGACGGGATGCCCCGTGTCGGCGGCCCTGACCGGGATCGAGATCACTCTCGAGGCGACGCTTGCCTGAGCCCGGCGATGGCCGAGTGGTCGTCGCGGGCGCATCCGGGCTGATCGGCCGAGCACTCGTCGCGTCGTTGCGTGCCGACGGCACGACGGTGACCCGTCTGGTGCGTCGGGAGGCCTCCGAGCCGGACGAGGTGTCGTGGGATCCCACCTCCCGCCCGCTGGCACCCGAGGTCCTGGCCGGCGCGTCGGCCGTGGTCTGCCTGAACGGGGCCAGCATCGGCCGCTTCCCCTGGACCAAGCGCTACCGCCACGAACTGCTGTGGTCGCGCATCCAGCCGACGCAGGCCATCGCCGCGGCCGTGCGGGCGCTGGGAACCGACGCGCCCGCATTCGTCTGTGCGTCGGCCGTCGGCTACTACCCGTCGGCCCCCGGAGACACGCTGGACGAGTCGTCACCTCCCGGCGATGGCTTCCTTTCCGACCTCTGCGTGGAATGGGAGACCGCAGCGCGTCACGCCGGCCCGGACGCGCGGGTCGCGCTGCTGCGCACGGCGCCCGTGGTTCATCAGGACGGCGTCCTGGGCCCCCTCATGCTGCTGACCCGGTTCGGGCTCTCGGGCCCGATCGGTTCGGGGACGCAGGTGTGGCCCTGGATCTCCCTCGACGACGAGGTGCGGGCCATCCGCCACGTCATCGATCAGGGCGTGACCGGCCCCGTGAACCTGACCGGTCCGCAGCGTGCGACGGCCAACGATCTCGGCTTCGCACTGGCCCGCCGGATGAATCGCCCCTATCTCCTGCGCGCGCCGGTGTGGGCGATCACCCTCGCGCTGGGCGCAGACGCCACCCGGGCGCTCCTCACGAACGACATGGACGTGAAGCCTCGGCGACTCCTGGAGACCGGTTTCACGTTCCACCACGAGACGGTCGAGGATGCGGTGGCGGCGTCTATTCCCGCTCGGTGACCTCACCCGCGTGGCGCGGAGCGCTCCAGCGCGATCGCGCGGCGAGTGGCCTGCCGGGCGCGCGTGCGATCCCCCGCGCCGTCGTAGGCGAGCGCGAGACGGAACCACGCGCGCCAGTCGTCGGGGTGGGCCTCCACCTCGGCACGGTACGCGGGGAAGAGCGCGTCCGCTTCCTCTCGCAGAGGACGACCGCTCGCGCGGACGCTGATCTCCTCCTCGGGGAGGGCGCCCTCTGCCTCCAGACGCCGACCGAGCGCGGCGGCGCGCCGGCCGAAACGCAGCTCGCGGATCAGCGCCCACGCGCCCAGCACCGGAAGCAGAACGAGGGCCGCCCCCATCGCGACGGCGACCGGCTCCTTCGCGGTCAGCAGGATCCACGCGCGCTGTCCCGCCAACACGATGTAGACGGCCAGGAGCACCGCCATCACGGCGACGCCGATGCGCGTGCTCATGCGCCGGTGGTCCGGGCCACCTGTCCGGGGACGTCACCCTCGTCGAGCGGAGCAGCAGGACGGGCGCGTGGCGCGCGCAGCCCGATGTCGATGAAGCTGTCGAGGCCGATGACGACGCCGCGCGCGTCCCGCGCCGCCTGCAGAGCCACCCGGATGCCGGGCGCGTACGCCCGCGCCGGATCGACCGTGTCATGGATGATCGACAGGGTCTCTCCCGCGCCGGAGAGCACGGTCTCCTGCCGGGCGACCACCCCCGGCCGACGCAGCGAGTGAATCGGCACGCTCGCCACCTGCTGGCCGCGCGCTCGCTGGTCCACGTGCGGCGACTCGACCGGCCCGGCTTCGGAGCGTGCTGCCGCTATCAGCTCCGCGGTCCGCACCGCGGTGCCGCTCGGAGAATCGACTTTGGTCTCACGATGTGCCTCGACGATCTCGATCGAGGGGAAGAACGGCGCCGCGGCAGCGGCGAGCGCCGATCCCAGGACCGATCCGAGCGAGAAGTTGGGGATGAAGACGGCGCCGGTCCCGGCTGCGTCCACCAGGGGGCGGATCGCCGCGATCCTCTCGGCCGACCAGCCGGACGTGCCGACCAGCACGTTCAGCCCACGGTCGATGGCGGATCGGACGACGTCGATGGAGACAGCCGGCGTGGACGCGTCGACGACGAGATCCGTCCCGTCGATCTCGGAGAGGTCGCTCGAGGAGCCCAAGAGGGCCGCCACCTCGAAGTCGTCGCTGTCGTCGATGACTTCGCGGATGATGGCCCCGAGCTTTCCCGTTCCGCCCACCAGGGCGACTCTCGTCGTCATGCCTCCCACCCTACGGCGCTCGGCGCGGCGTGCGTCGCCGGTAGCCTCGATGTCATGGTGAGTCTGGAACAGCTTCCTACCGACGATGCGAGGTCGCGCGCTCTGTTGACCGAGTACTTCGGCATGCGCGGTGAGGCCTTCCCCGCGGGCCAGGTGTACCAACCCACATTTCCCGACACCGCGGCGTTCACTCCCCCGGCGGGTGTGTTCCTCGTCGTCGTCGACGACGAGGGGAACGATGTCGGATGCGGCGGAATCCGACGGTTGGCCGATACCGCGCAGGGAGCGCGCTACGAGCTCAAGCACCTCTATCTGCAGCCGCAGACCCGCGGTCGCGGCTGGGGGCACCTCCTGCTGACGGCCTTGGAGGATCAGGCCCGGGAATGGGGCGCCGCCGAGATGGTGCTCGACACTCATCACACCCTCACCGCCGCTGGCTCGCTCTACACGGCCCACGAGTACACGCCGATCGACGCGTACAACGACAACCCCAACGCGACGGTGTGGCTAGGCAAGACGCTCTGACGGCACCGCCCGATCGGACGCCTGCGACGGGCGTGATGCCGCCGTGGCGTACAACAGACTCGCCCCTGCCGCCGTGGCCGCTAGGCCTCTCGGAGGAGCTCGGCTCGGGCGTGCGCGGCGACCTCGCGGAAGCCCGGATCACGCGTCCCCGCGAGCAGAACCGCGAACACGGCCGCCCACGCTCTCGCGCGCGTCCAGGTCGCGGTGTCGTACCGCTCGCCCAGCGCGGTTCTCATCCGGACACGCCCGACCGCGGTGAACGCCGTCCACGCGATCGCCAGGTCGCACGCCGGGTCGCCGGCGCAGACGTCACCGAAGTCGAGGACGCCGGTCAGGCGTCCCCGCTCACCGACGAGGTTGCCGGGGTGAACATCGCCATGCACCCACACCGCGGCGCCGCGCCACGGCGGCGCCGCCACGCCGGCGCGCCAGAGATCGAGCAGACTCGGGTCGCCCGCGAGGAGCTCGCGCGTCCGCGCATCACGTTCGTGGAGCGCGATCCCGCGGTGAGGGTTGCGCGGCGCGTCCGCCGGGGCCGGCACGTGGAGCGCCGCCAGCGTCGCCGCGACGTCTCCGGCCGCGCCATCGCGCTCCCCGGGTGAGAGGTCGGCCAGGCGCGAACCGGGCAGCCACGGCACAATGCTCCATCGCCACGGGAACTCGTCCGTAGGAAGACCGACCGCGGCAGGCACCGGCGTGGGCACCGGCAATCGCGGTGAGAGCTCCGGCAGCCACCTCTGCTCATGGGTGATCAGGCCGGCGGCGGCCCTGCGCCGCGGAAGCCGCACCGCCCAGGTGTCCCCGAGCCGGAAGAGGTCGTTGTCCCAGCCGTGGGAGAACAGGCGCACCTCACCGACGAACGACGGGTGCTGCTCATCCACGAGACGGCGGACGTCATCCGCCGCCAGCCGGATCTCGGCTGCCGGTTCTGGCATCGTTCAGACCAAGGGAGTCTCGTGGAGCCCGGTGCGCAACTCCATCGGAAGATGTGCGAGGTCGTTGTGCGAGACGACCGTCCAGGGGCGGCCGGGGCGTTGGGACAGCACCGTCAGGCCGCAGTGGGCCTGGGTCAGGGTGAGCCACCGCCACGCCGGCGCGTCGAGCACCTCCCGCACGAACCAGGCGATGACGAAGTTGTGCGTGATGAGAAGTTCGTGGCCGCTCCACTTGCGCACGAGGAACTCGTCGACCGCGTCGGCCATCTGAGCGGCCCCCGCCTCTGACTCCGCCTCGGTCACTCCACCGAAGAACGGCTCGTAGACGCCGGGGGTGTCGGGGGTCATCGCCGTCGGAACGCAGTCGAACAGGAGCGCCGACGGCTCCGGCGAGACCGACGGAAGACGGTGCGCGACCGCGCGAGCCGTCTCGGCCGCGCGTTCGAGTGGCGAGTGACGCACGGCGGACAATGGCACCGCAGACAGGCGGTCGGCCAGCAGCTCGGCCTGCCGCCGACCGCGTGGTGACAGGGGTCCGTCTTCGAGGCCGTGCTCGGCGTCGAGGTGTTCGCCATGGCGCACCAGATAGAGATAGCGCGTCACAGGAGTCTCGATTCCGAACGGGGCGGGGGTTCCTCCACCCTACGTCACGGCACCGACGTCATCCCGAGCGGACGCATCACTCCGATGCGCGCGCGATCTCCGCCAAGTGGGTGCGACTGAGGCGCACGCCGACCCCCTGCATCATCTCCTCGACGTGCGCGACGGCGAAGACGTTCACGATGGGGGCGACGATCACGCGTTGAGCAAGGAGCCACGCGATGGCCACCGCTGCCGGAGGAACCGAGAGCTCCTCGCCGATGCGGTCGAGGACGCGGAGTGTCCGCGTCCCTCGCCGGTTCATCGCGGCGGCCAACTGCACGCCCCGCACGGAACTGCCGACGCGCTCTCGCGAGCGATGGGCGCCGGTGAGGTATCCGTGCTCGAGGGGTTGCGAGGAGGTGACGGCGATCCCCTGGGCACCGGCGACCAGTCGCAGGTCGCCGTCGAACTCGCGGGTGCGCAGGATGTTGTACGGGACGTCGAGCACCGTCATCCGCGGATAGCCCGCAGACGACATGATGCGCGCCTCCACGAGCTGTGACGCCGTGTGACCGAACGAGCCGATCGAGCGGACCTTCCCGGATTCGACGAGCCACTCCGCGGTCGCGAGCGTGTCCTCCAGGCGCGTGACCGAATCCGACGTGGCGTCGAGGTAGAGCAGATCGATGCGATCGGTCTGCAGCCTCGTCAGCGACGCCTCGACCGACCGGATGAGGTTGACAGGGCCGAGGCCGGGGTGGTCGGGATCCGTGCCGACGCGGACCCCCAGCACGACGTCGTCGCGCACCGCACGCGTGCTCATCCATTGCCCGATGATGTGCTCACTGCGGCCGGAACTGTAGCCGTCGGCCGTGTTGAGCGCGTTCCCTCCGCGTTCGGCGTAGGCGTCGAGGATCTCATGTGCGGCACCGGAGTCGACATGCCAGCCGAACTCGCTCCCGCCGAGGAAGAGCGGAAAGACGTCGAGGCCGCTCTCACCGAGCGGAACACGCAGACCGTGGCCGATACCCGGGCCCTGAACGGGGATGGGCGCGGATGGGTGCGCGGCGGACGGCGCCGTGACAGCAGGTGTAGACCCTGCTCCGAAGAAGCCCATATCGCGCACCCCCTTCGTCCTCGTGGAGACCCGTGGTACGCGCGAGATGCCCGACGAGCCGCGGAATCCCGGATGTTCACGCATCCCCGGATGCGTTACCTCCGAGAGTAGGCCAGGTGCGTGAGGCTTCCGCTCATTGCGGCGAACGGGCGGTAAACATTCCATAACGCTTTGGGTTGCCCCGGACGACGGATGCCCGCCCCTCACAGAGGAGGGACGGGCATCGGTCAGCGGGAGACTCAGCCTTCGGCGGGCGCGTCTCCGGGGCCTTCGCTCGCGGCGGCGGAGCCTTCCTGGTCGGCAGCCTCCTCGAGCACCGGCTCCAGCGACAGCTTGCCGCGGTCGTCGATCTTCGTGATGCGCACGAGCAGCTTCTGTCCGACACCGAGCACGTCCTCGACGTTCTCGACGCGCTTGCCGCCGGCGAGCTTGCGGACCTCGCTGACGTGCAGCAGGCCGTCCTTGCCGGGAAGGAGCGAGATGAACGCGCCGAACGTGGCGATCTTCACGACGGTGCCCAGGAACTGCTCGCCGACCTCCGGGTTGGTGGGGTTGGCGATCGCGTTGACCTGTGCACGGGCGGCCTCGGCCGAAGGACCGTCGGTCGCGCCGATGTAGACGGTGCCGTCCTCCTCGATGGAGATCTGCGCGCCCGTCTCGTCCTGGATCGCGTTGATCGTCTTGCCCTTGGGCCCGATGAGCTCACCGATCTTGTCGACGGGGATCTGGACGCTGATCACGCGCGGCGCGGTGGGAGCCATCTCGTCGGGACCGTCGATCGCGGCGTTCAGGACGTTCAGGATCGTGAGGCGCGCTTCCTTGGCCTGGGTCAGCGCGGCCGAGAGCACCGACGACGGGATGCCGTCGAGCTTGGTGTCGAGCTGGATCGCCGTGACGAACTCACTCGTTCCGGCGACCTTGAAGTCCATGTCGCCCAGCGCGTCCTCGGCGCCCAGGATGTCGGTGAGCGCCGCGTAGCGGGTCTGGCCGTCGACCTGGTCGGACACGAGGCCCATCGCGATACCGGCGACGGGAGCGCGCAGCGGCACACCCGCGTTCAGCAGCGACAGGGTGGATGCGCAGACGGAGCCCATCGACGTCGAGCCGTTGGAGCCGAGAGCCTCCGAGACCTGACGGATGGCGTAGGGGAACTCCTCGCGGCTGGGCAGCACCGGCACGAGCGCACGCTCGGCGAGGAAGCCGTGCCCGATCTCGCGACGCTTCGGCGACCCCACGCGACCGGTCTCACCGGTCGAGTAGGGCGGGAAGTTGTAGTGGTGCATGTAGCGCTTGCTCGTCACCGGCGACAGCGAGTCGATCTGCTGCTCCATCTTGAGCATGTTGAGCGTGGTGACGCCCAGGATCTGGGTCTCGCCACGCTGGAAGATCGCCGAGCCGTGGACGCGCGGGATGACCTGGACCTCCGCGTCGAGCGGTCGGATGTCGGCCAGGCCACGACCGTCGATACGCACACCCTCGGTGAGGATGCGGCTGCGGACGATGAGCTTCGTGACCGACTTGTACGCGGCGGAGAACTCCAACGTCGCCACGGCGGGGAGCTCCCCCGCCTCGACGGCGGCCAGCAGCTCGGCCTTGACGGCCTCCTTGATGGCGTCGTCGGCGTTCTGGCGCTCCTGCTTGTCGGCGATCTGGTACACCGGCACGAGCTGGTCGTACGCACGGCCCGCGACGAAGTCGTAGACCTCCTGGCTGTAGGCGGGGAAGACCGGGTAGGGCTGGATCTCCTTCGCGGCGGTGTTCGCCACGACGTTCTGAGCCGCAACCAGCTCCTTGATGAAGGGCTTGGCGGCCTCGAGGCCCTGGGCGACGATCTCTTCGCTGGGCTTGACGGCGCCAGCCTTGATGAGGTTCCAGCTGTGCTCGGTGGCCTCGGCCTCGACCATCATGATCGCGACGTCGCCGTCAGGCAGCACGCGACCGGCGACGATGAGGTCGAACACGGCCTCCTCGAGCTGGGTCACGGTCGGGAACGCGACCCACTGGTCGGCGTGCTCGCCGTGGCCCGGGATGAGCGCGAGACGCACACCGGCGATGGGGCCGGAGAACGGCAGGCCGGAGATCTGGGTCGACAGCGACGCGGCGTTGATCGCGAGGGCGTCGTAGAACTCGCCGGGGGCGATCGAGAGCACGGTGACGACGATCTGGACCTCGTTGCGGAGTCCGTCGACGAACGACGGGCGCAGCGGGCGATCGATCAGGCGGCAGACGAGGATCGCCTCGGTGGAGGGACGCCCCTCGCGGCGGAAGAACGAGCCAGGGATCTTGCCGGCGGCGTAGGAGCGCTCCTCGACGTCGACGGTCAGCGGGAAGAAGTCGAACCCTTCGCGCGGGTGCTTGCCGGCGCTGGTGGCCGACAGGAGCATCGTCTCTTCGTCGAGGTAGGCGGCCACGGCGCCCTGCGCCTGCTGGGCCAGCCGGCCGGTTTCGAACCGGATGGTGCGGGTGCCGAAGCGTCCGTTGTCGAGGACGGCTTCGGCGGCGGTGATTTCAGGACCTTCCAAGAGGTCTCTCCTTCTTTGTTTAGACTCGCACGCGCGTTTCGCGCACGAGATCGTGCGAAGGAGCAGGAACAGGCAGATCTCGACGCGCGACATGCCGCGGTATCGTCAGCACTGGCCACCAGTAGAAAGCCACCGTGCGAGACGGGAACCCACCACAGGGGACCAGCTTCCTGCCGGCCTGCTCCAGGGTCTCAACGGGGATGTTGAGAACTCGGTGTGTAGTTGCGATCGTGCCCCGCTCAGCGCAGATGCACGGGCAGCACGAAGGCAGCCCCCGTCAGCCTACCAGTCACCCTCTCCCCTGCGTATCGTGGGGGCATGAGCACTGACGACACCGCCGCGTCCGCGGCGTCCGATGACCTGAAGCGCAAGTTCAAGGAGGCGCTGGACAAGAAGAACGCCCAGCAGCGCAGCGGCGAGGCGCATCTCGACGGCGACTCCGCGGTGCACGGCACGCATGCCGCCGTCACCAAGCGCGAGTTCCGCCGCAAGAGCGGCTGAGCCGCACGCACACACGACGGCCCGGGAACCCTTGCGGTCCCGGGCCGTCGTCGCATCGGGGCCGCGTCTATTCGGCCTCGCCCGCGGCGCGGCGCCGGGCGCGCTCTTGCTTGAGTGCCGCTTCGTCGAGGGCGGCGCCCTCCAGCCCCTGCGTGCTGACCGCGCCCGTGTCGGACGACATCCCATCGTGGTGGTCGCCGGAGAGCGTGGACTCATCGAAGGGAGCGCGGCCCGAGAGCACCGCGCGGGCCTGCTCACGGTCGAACTGCTTGGTCCATGTCCCGATGAGCACCGTGGCGACGGCGTTTCCGGTGAAGTTCGTCAGCGCTCGCCCCTCTGACATGAACCGGTCGATGCCGACGATGACCCCGACACCGTTCACGAGGTCGGGGCGGTAAGCCTGGAGACCGGCGGCGAGAGTCGCCAGTCCCGCCCCCGTCACGCCCGCCGCGCCCTTGCTCGCGATGATCATGAAGACCAGGAGCCCGATCTGCTCGGGGATCGACATGGGCGCCCCCATCCCGGCGGCGATGAACAGCGACGCCATGGTGAGGTAGATGGCCGTCCCATCGAGGTTGAACGAGTAGCCGGTGGGCACCGTGATGCCCACGACCGGCTTGGAGACGCCCACGTGCTCCATCTTGGCGATCAGCCGCGGAAGGGCCGACTCGCTCGAGGAGGTTCCGACGATCAGGAGGTACTCACGGGCGAGGTACTTCATGAGGCTGAAGATGTTGATCCTCGCGACGAGCCACAGCAGGGTGCCGAGGACCCCGACGATGAAGACGATGCACGTGATGTAGAAGGCCACCATCAGGATGCTGAGACTGACGATCGCCGAGACTCCCGTCTTGCCGACCACGGCGGCGATCGCCCCGAACGCGCCGATGGGGGCGAGCCACAGGATCATCCCGAGGATGCGGAAGACGAGCGTCTGCAGCTGCTTCACCGCGAACATGATCGGCTCGCCCGTGCGGCCCAGCCCCTGCAGGGCGAAGCCGACCAGGAGCGCGATGAAGAGCACCTGGAGCACGCTCTCCCCCGTGAACGCGGAGAAGAACGTCACCGGGATGATGCCGAGCACGAACTCCGTGGTGGTCTTGGCCTCACCCAGCGAGTCGGCGTCGTAGGTGGCCGACTGCATGTTCAGGCCCTCGCCGGGATGGATGATGTTGCCGACGACGAGACCGATCGCCAGGGCGAACGTGGACATGACCATGAAGTACCCCAGCGCGAGACCGCCGATCTTGCCCACGGTGGCGGCTTTCGCGATCGATCCCACGCCCACCACGATCGTGCAGAAGATGATGGGCGCGATCATCATCTTGATGAGGCTCACGAACCCCTTCCCCAACGGCTCCAGGCCGACCGCGAACTCGGGCCAGACGAGGCCGACGGTAGCTCCGAGGATGACCGCGAGGATCACCGAGACATAGAGCCAGGTGTGCTTGTCCCAGGCCTGCTTGCCGCGGCGCCAGTTGTAGCCGGGGAGCCGGAAGGAGTTGGTGAGGGCCATGTGTGCCTCCGTGGGGTGAACGGTCGTTGTTCGGCGACACCGCCATCGGTGTCGGTCCGATCAGCGTCGCCGCGTCGCCTCCACGCGTCGATTTGTGGTCGTATTGGTCGCACACGAATCGATGCCGAGCAGTCGCAAGGGAGAGGCATGGCCAGGGATCGCGGACGCAGCGCAGCGTCGCAGGTGTTCCTTGCGCTCCTGGCGACCATGTCCGTGGTCGCCCTCCTCACCGCGGGGATCCTGCTCCTGGAGAGCCAGCGATCGGCCCGCGCCGAAGCCGAACGGGTCACCCAGGCGGTGGCGCAGACGATCGCCCACGCGCCCGAGGTGGTGAGAGCGCTCGCGGAGGATCGCGATATCGCCACCGCGCGGCTGCAGCCATTCGCTGCCGCGGTCATGTCAGACGCACGGGTCGACTTCGTCACCGTCATGGACGTCGACGGCATCAGGATCACCCACCGCGATCCCGACGAGATCGGGCGACGATACCTGGGCAGCATCCCCCCACGACCGGAGATGCTCACCGAGCAGTTCACCGGCACGCTCGGCCCCTCTCTGCGAACGATCGTCCCGGTGGAAGCCGACGGCACGCTGCGCGGATGGGTCTCGGTGGGGGTCACCGTCGACACGGTCGCCGCCTCCGTCCTGCCGCGTCTGGCGGCCGCGACGGGGATCGGGGCGGCGCTGGTGGCCGCCGGGATCGTCGGTGCGGTCCTCGCGCGGCGGGTCACACGTCGAGTGGCCGGCGACCTTCCCGCGGGCGCCATTCGCGACACTCTCGCCTCGGCAGAGTCCCTGCGCACACTCGGAGACGCCCTCCGGGCGCAGACGCACGAGCACGGCAACCGGCTGCACGCCGCGGTCGCCCTGCTAGAGCTCGGCCGGACCGACGAGGCGATCGAACTCCTCAGCGCGTCGGCGCAGCAGAGCCAATCGCTCGTCGACCGCGTGGCCGCGCGCACAGCCGGTGACGCCACCGTGGGGGCGCTCCTCCTCGGAAAGACGGCGCAAGCGGCCGAGCGGGGCATCGAGCTGGTCGTCGAGATCGCTCCCGACGCGCCCGCATCGGTGCTCGCGCCGGTCGATCAGGTGGCTCTGGTCGGGAATCTGCTCGACAACGCGCTGGACGCGGCGGCCAGCGCCCCGGCGCCGCGCTGGGTGCGGGTGCGGCTGGAGCGGACTGTCGACGACGACCTGCTCGTGGAGGTCGCCGACAGCGGACCCGGCGTGGCGGAGGCCCTCCGGGAGCGCGTGTTCGAACGCGGCTTCTCGACCAAGCCGGCCGGCGTCGAGGGCCGGGGCGTGGGCCTCGCGCTGGCGCGATCGGTCGTGGAGAGCGCCGGCGGAACCCTGGAACTCCTCCCGGGCGCTCCGACCACCTTCCGGGTGGTCCTCCCGACGGAGGCGACATGATCGACGTCCTCCTCGTCGACGACGAGGCCCTCACCCTGGAACTGCACCGGCATTATCTGGAGCGGCTGGAGGGGTTCCGCGTGGTCGGCGAGTGCACCGGGGCGCGCGCGGCCGTGACGGCTCTGCTGGGCGGCCCGCCGGTCGACCTCGTCCTGCTGGACATGACGATGCCGGACGGGACCGGGCTGGACGTCCTGCGTCATGTGAGGGCTCGAGGGAGCACCGTGGACGTCATCGCGGTGACGGGCGTGCGTGACGCCGACGCGGTCCGGCAGACCGTCGGGCTCGGTGTCGCGCAGTACCTGGTCAAGCCGGTGACCTTCGGCGTCTTCCGGGAGCGCCTGGAGCAGTACGCCGAGTATCACGCACGCTCACGGCTCTCCTCCGGCCCCTCGACGCAGGAGGAGATCGACGCTCTTCTGTCCGCCTCGCGTGCCACCGGGACGATCCGCGTGCCGAAAGGCCTGTCCGCCGACACCCTCGCGCGCGTCACCTCCGCCGTGCGCGAGGCCGGTCCGCTCTCGGCGTCGGAGGCTGCCACGCGCCTGGGCATCTCGCGAGTGTCGGCGCGCCGGTATCTCGAGCACCTCGCCGCCTCGGGGCGGGTTGAACGCGCCGCACGACACGGTGGGCAAGGCCGCCCCGAGACGGAGTACCGCTGGCGCTGAGCCGCGCGCGCATCCCCCACAATGGGGAGGTGACTGCACCCCGGATCGCGATGCCCGCCCGACTGTCCGATGCCGATGGTGCCGATGCACGAGTGGGTCTGGCCAATGCGATCTTCGACGATGTCGCCGAGCTCGTGCGGGCCGAGGACCTGGACGTGGTCGTCGTGCGCAGCGCCGACCTCGAGGGCTTCGACGGGCTGGTCCTCCCCGGCGGCGGCGACATCGACCCGGCCCGCTACGGCGGCGACCGCACGTCTGCCTGTTACGACGTGAATGCGGATCAGGACGCCCTCGACCTCGCGATCTTTCAGGACGCCCTGGACCGCGGACTTCCCGTCCTCGGAGTCTGCCGGGGTCTGCAGGTCATCAACGTGGCGCTCGGCGGGACGCTGATCGAGGATCTCGCTCCTTCCGGTGTCGCCCACGTGCCCTCGGCCCGGGCGAAGGGAGAACTGACCTGGAACTGGCACGACGTGGCGCTGGCCGCGCACTCACGCCTGCGGGCGGAACTGGCCGCGGAGCTGGTGTCGGTGGCCTCGGGTCACCATCAGGCCATCGGTGAACTGGGAGAGGGCCTGCACGTCGTGGCCGTCGCCCAGGACGGTGTGATCGAGGCGATCGAGCATGCGTCCGCACCCGTGCTGGCCGTGCAGTGGCACCCCGAGGCGGAGGGCACCACGCCGGCTCTGGCCGCGGCTCCCTTCGTCGTCTTCGCCGACCTCGTGCACGCGTACCGCATGACCGGGATCGCCTCCTGAGGGACCCCGGTCATCGCTGCGGCTCACGCGCTGCGGCTCACTCGCCGGCGAGACCGCCCAGCAGGTGCCCGAACGATCGGCCTTCGCCGAGGTAGCTCGCGGGATCGAAGGGGTCGGACGCGGTGGCCGGAGTGCGACGGGCGATCGCTTCGGCGAGCTCCCGCGCTCCCCGCTCCACGCGCGACGCGAGCGGGGCGACTTCGTCAGCGGCCGCTCCCCAGTCGCTCGAAGCCGCGAACACCCCCGTCGACACCGGCTCGGCGTGGAGATAGGTGAACAGCGGCCGGATCGCATAGTCGATCGCGAGCGAATGCCGCGCGGTTCCGGCGTTGGCACCGATCAGCACGGGCGTGCCGGTGAGGGCGTCGGGGTCGAGCACATCGATGAACGACTTGAACAGGCCCGAGTAACTCGTCGAGAAGATCGGCGTGACCGCGATGACCGCATCTGCCGAGACGACGGCGTTGATCGCCGACTCCAGCGCGGGCGGAGCGAACCCGGTGAGCAGGTTGTTCGTGATGTCGTGGGCGAGATCGCGCAGCTCGATCGTGTCGACGACCGCCTCCACCGGCGCACCGTCGGGCCCCGTCGTCTCGGACAACGCCTTGAGTGTGGCGGCCGCAAGACGATCAGCGAGCATCCTGGTCGATGAGGGGTTGGACAGTCCGGCCGAGATCACCGCGATGCGCCGCGCCCGCGGCGTGCTCTGCGCGCTCATCGAGCACTGCCCAGACCGAACGCCGCGCCCGCGGGGGCCGGCGTGTCCTGGTAGGGAGACGGACCGCTGAGGTTGTCGCCGCGGTTCGCGCGAGGGCGGGCTTCCCGCGCGGGGCCGTCGCCGTACAGCTCCCGCACGCGAGCGGCGTGGGTGGGCGCGGCCGGGACGGCAGCCGGGCGATCCGTGGCGAACTCCCGACGCAGCGCCGGAACCACCTCGCCGCCCAGGAAGTCGAGCTGCTCGAGCACCGTCTTGAGCGGGAGCCCGGCGTGGTCGACGAGGAAGAGCTGGCGCTGGTAGTCGCCGAAGAGCTCACGCATCCCGGCGTAGCGATCGATCACCTGCTGCGGCGAGCCGACGGTGAGCGGAGTCATCTCCGAGAAGTCTTCGAGCGAGGGGCCGTGTCCGTACACCGGGGCGTTGTCGAAGTACGGGCGGAACTGCGACACGGCATCCTGAGAGTTCTTGGCCATGAACGCCTGGCCACCTAGGCCCACGATCGCCGTCTCCGGTCCGCCGTGGCCGTAGTGCTCCCAGCGCTGGCGGTAGAGGGTGATGAGGCGCTGGTAGTGCTCAGCGGGCCAGAAGATGTTGTTGGCGAAGAAACCGTCGCCGTAGTACGCCGCTTGCTCGGCGATCTCCGGGGTGCGGATGGACCCGTGCCAGACGAACGGTGCAACGCCGTCCAGCGGGCGCGGAGTGGAGGTGAATCCCTGCAACGACGTGCGGAACTTGCCCTCCCAGTCCACGACGTCTTCGTGCCAGAGCTTGTGGAGGAGCGCGTAGTTCTCCACCGACAGGGGCAGCCCCTGGCGGATGTCCTTGCCGAACCACGGGTAGACCGGCCCGGTGTTGCCGCGGCCGAGCATGAGGTCCATGCGTCCGCCGGACAGGTGCTGGAGCATCGCATAGTCTTCGGCGATCTTCACCGGATCGTTCGTCGTGATGAGCGTGGTCGCCGTGGAGAGCACGAGGCGCTCGGTCTGGGCGGCGATGTAGGCCAGGGTCGTCGTGGGAGAGCTCGACCAGAAGGGCGGGTTGTGGTGCTCTCCGAGGGCGAAGACGTCCAGGCCCACGGCCTCGGCGTGCTTCGCGATCTCGACGGTCGCCCGGATCCGCTCGGCCTCGCTCGGGGTGTGCCCCGTCGTGGGATCCTGCGTGATGTCACTGACGGTGAAGATTCCGAACTGCATTCCCGAGGTGTCGGGGGTGTTCTCGCTCATGGTTCCACTCTCTGGACGCATCGCGCCCGTTTCATGCAGATGAATGTATCTGATGAAACGCAACGCCGTCCACAGTATTCCCGACGTCGCGCTCCCCCTCGACGGGGCAGGTGACGGCGCTCAGTACCGGCCGTAGTACCGCTTGCCCGCGTGGGTGGTCCCGAGCAGGTCGCTCACGGTCACCAGCGTGAAGCCCTTCTTGCGCAGCGCCGAGACGACGTGCGGAACCGCGTCGACGGTGTCGGCGTGGATGTCGTGCATGAGGATGATCGCTCCTCGTTTGGCCTTCTTCGCGGCAGCGATGATCTTCTTCGGAGAGTGGTTCTCCCAATCGCGGGTGTCGATGCTCCAGAGCACCTCGGCGTATCCTTCGCCGCGCGCCAGCGCATCCAACTTCTTGTCGCGGGCGCCATACGGAGGGCGGAGAAGGTCGGGGGCGCGCCCCGTGGCCTTCTCGATGGCACGTGACGTTCGCCGCACCTGCGAGAGGGCATCCTGCGGGTCGAGCCTGGTGAGATCGGGGTGCGACCAGCTGTGATTCCCGATCTCGTGCCCGTCCGCGGCGATGCGACGGAGGATCTTCGGATACGCCTGCGCCTGCGTTCCGAGCACGAAGAAGGTGGCCCGGACGTCCTCGCGTTCGAGAATGTCGAGCAGCCGCGGCGTCGTCCGCCCCGACGGACCGTCGTCGAAGGTCAGCGCGACGCACTTGACGGCCCGGCAGTCGACCTTCTCGGGTGCCGGGGGCGGCTCCGGCGCCGCTTCGAGCGGCTGCGGCCGCAGGGTCGCCTCGCGGGCGGCCTTCCCCGGCCCGGTCAGCGACGACTCCGCCACCGGCACGGCGAACGCGGGAGCACCCTCCGCCCCCGCCGCCACGTCGTACTCGTCGAACTGGAGGATGAGGTCTCCGGTCGCCGTGAACCCGACTGCCGGGTCACCGGAGCGGAGGATGCTCTGTGCGCTCACCAGGTCGGGCTGGGCGACGTAGCGTCGGAGCTGCGCGAGGACGTCGTCGATCACCGTGTCGTGGTCTTCCGGGCGGACGAGATCACGCCACCCCAGCAGACGGTCATCCGCCGCGTCGTACCAGACGGAGCGCTCGCGCACCGCGGTGCTGGCGCCCGGGGAGACGATCGAGGAGATCAGGAATCCCACGATCCGGGGCGCGGAGCCGAGGGTGCGCCAGCTCACATTGACTGAGCCACGCGAGGCGGCCCCGCCGGCGGAGATGGTGTCCACGACATCACGCGTATCCTGTTCGCGCACCTCGCGCAGCCGCTCGTTGAGCCGGTGATACCCCTCGATCTGCGGGATGACGGTGTAGACGAGCGAGCCATTGTCACCGTCGGTGAGGGTGCGCAGCCCCGGAATCGAGACGCTGTCCGCGCTTCGGAACTCCACGACCGGTCGCTCGGGGAGAGCGGATGATGCCTCCGACGCGAGGGGGGTCGGGGTCACGGACGCCGGCTCCGCGACGCACGCCGTCAGAAGGAGGGACAGCGCCGCGGCGAACACGAACAACGGGCGACGCACACTCACTCTTCGAGGCTAACCGCCTCTCGCCCGGCCGACCGACATGGCACGGCGACGACGAGCGATGTTCAGCGAACGCGCGGCGGGCAGCAAACGACGAAGGCCGCCCCCACACCAGGGGGCGGCCTTCCCAGAAGTTTAGAGCGATTGAACGCTGGCGACGATGCCTTAGCGGCGGAGTCCGAGACGCTCGATCAGCGCACGGTAGCGCTCGATGTCGACATCCTGGAGGTAGCCGAGCAGACGACGGCGCTGACCGACGAGCAGGAACAGCCCACGACGCGAGTGGTGGTCGTGCTTGTGCTCCTTGAGGTGCTCGGTCAGGTCCTTGATGCGCTGCGTCAGCATCGCGACCTGCACCTCGGGGGATCCGGTGTCACCGGGGTGCGTCGCGTACTCTTCGATGATCGCCTTCTTGACCTCTGCATCCAGTGCCATAGGTGATCCCCTCTCTCTTCGTTGCGCGGCGCCCGACGCCTGATGCGCGAGCTCTCTTTATCCGCGGCCGATCGAACGGCAACCTGAAGAGTCTAGCAGTGCGCGGGCCGCCTCCGCGCCCGCCTCATCCGCTCGGACCGGCCGTAGGCTCGAGGGGTGCAGCTCGAGGTCCATGTGAAACCGGGAAGCCGGAAAGGCCCCCTCGTCGACGACACCGGCGACGTCCTCGTCGTCTACGTGCGTGAGCGCGCGGTGGACGGAGCGGCCAACGAGGGAGTGGTCCGCGTCGTGGCCGAGCACTTCGGCGTTGCGCCGCGGCGGGTGACCATCCTGCGCGGGCACACCTCGCGACGCAAACGTCTGGAGCTCGCCGACTGATGGCGCGCCTGCGCCGCGACGCGTTCCTGGATCTCAGCCCCTTCCGCGCCAGCCCCGCATTCACCCGGATGTGGATCGGCTCCACCCTCGCTGGGCTGGGGGGTCAGCTGACGGTCGTCGCCGTCATGCTGCACATGTTCGCGCTGACGGGGTCGACCTTCGCCGTGGCGATGATCGCCGTGGCCGGACTCGTGCCGATGATCCTCGCCGGCCTCTACGGCGGAATGCTCGCCGACGCCTTCGACCGTCGCCGCGTGGCGCTCCTGGCGGCCTCGGTCACCTTCGCCTCGACGGCGGGACTTGCCGTCCTGGCCTGGAACGGCGTCGAGTCGGTGTGGTGGCTGTACGCCCTGACGATGGTCAACTCGGCGGCGAATTCGATCGTCATGGCCGCCCGCCAATCGATCATCCCGCGCCTCCTCCCCCGCGAGCTGCTCCCGGCGGCCTCCGCGCTCGGCGGAATCACCATGGGACTGATGGTCATGGGAGGCCCCGCGCTCGCCGGTGTCCTGGTGGCGCTGACCGGTTACGCGTGGACCTACTCGATCGACGTCCTCCTCATGCTCGCGAACTTCGCGGGCCTGTGGGCGCTCCCAGCGATCCGCCCCGAAGGAGAGATCGTCCGCCCCGGCCTGGCGTCCCTCCGCGATGGATGGCGATTCCTCCGTCGCGCCTCCAACATCCGACTGCAGTTCCTCCTCGACATCGTGGCGATGACGTTCGGCCAGCCCATCGCCCTCTTCCCGGCGCTCGGCGCGGTGCTGCTGGGAGGAGGCCCGATCACGACCGGACTGCTCACCGCCGCGATCGCCGCGGGGGCGTTCCTCTCGAGCGTGTTCTCGGGGCCGGTCGCCCGTGTTCGTCGCCACGGCCTGGGCATCGAGCGCGCCATCATCGGCTACGGCATCGCGATCGGCGTGTTCGGTGCGACCCTCGTGCTCGGTGCGGCGGGAGCCTTCGCGACGGGACCGGTAGACGAGCGACACCCCAACGTCGTCGTCATCGCGCTGTCGATGCTCGCCCTGGCGGCCGCCGGCGCCTGCGACAACGTCAGTTCGATCTTCCGCAACACGATGGTCCAGGCGGCGGTCCCCGATGCCATGCGCGGGCGACTCCAGGGCATCTTCATCGTCGTGGTCGCCGGCGGGCCGCGCGTCGGGGCGCTGTACGCGGGAACGCTCGCGACGGTCGCAGCGCTGTGGGTGCCGCCGCTGCTGGGCGGCGTGGCGATCATCGGCATCGTGGCCCTCGCCGCCCGACTCAGCCCGCGATTCCGTCAGTACGACGCCGAACACCCCGAGCCCTGAGGCGTGCGCCGCGGATGTCGCCGCACGCCCCCGACGGGGTCAGTAGACCGACGGCACGCCGAGATACTCCTCGAGGGTCAGCTTCTTGGCGTACAGGTGCGACGCCACCTCCACACCGACGTACCTGAGATGCCACGGCTCGTAGGCGTACCCCGTGACACCGGTCTTGCCGCGCGGGTAACGGACGATGAAGCCGTACGTGTGGGCGTTGCGTGCGACCCACTTTCCCGCCGCGGTGTCGCCCCACGACTGCGAGATCGAGTTGACGTCGATCGCCAGACCCGATTGATGCTCGCTGTGACCGGGGCGCGCGGAGCGCAGCTGCGCGGTGGCGAAGCCGTACTGGCGCACTTTGGCGGCATAGACGGACTTCTGGGACGCGTACGAGCGGAAGCCCGAGATGATACGCAACGGCACTCCGGCCTTTCGGGCGGCTGCCTTCATCTTCGCGAACGCCGAAGTGAGTTCGGGACGCAGGCCGTTGCCGAATGTCGATGGCAGAGGCAACGATTTGTTGACGATGAGGATGCCCCGGATGTAGGTGGGCGTGGCGGGCGCGACAGTGGTCACGCGGGGCGAGCCGGCCGCGCGCCATTGCGTCGCCGTGACCGGGGTGAGGTAGCCGCGGAACCGATGGAAGATCTGCCGACCGACGTCCAGACGGACGAACGAGTCGCCCGGGATCCGCGGCCTCAGCGCCAGGCGGGGCGAACCCGCGGCCGTGTACTGCGCCGACGACAAGCGGACCACCTGGTCGACGGCGGAGTCGTTCTTCTTGTGGGGCCACGTGACGAGGGCGTACGGGCCCGACCACCTCGTCTTGACGTACACGGTCGGAGCGACGGCGACCCGCGGAGAGCCCGCGTTCTTGTACTGCGCGCTCGACAGTGCCCGTCGGGACCCGTCCGGGGCCACGAAAGACACGCTCTTGCTCCACTTCAGCCGGTAGTACCCGCCGTAGACGGTCTTCGCCGCCGGCTTGCCGGCGGCGGCGTACTCGCGAGCGGTGAGCTTGTGGCCCTTTCCGTCCGGCGTGCGCACGTAGCGGTCAGAGCCGCTGGATGCGTAGCGGAAGTACGTCGAGGTCGGCACCTCGGCGACGGTCGTCACGCGGGGCTTGCCGGCGCTGGCGTACTGGGCGGTCGTGAGGGTCACGACACGATCGACCGCCCGGTCATCGGCACGGTGGGGAAAGGTCACGAGCGCGTACCGGGAGGACGACCACGCGGCCTTCACGTAACGGATGGGCGCGACCCGCGATGACGCTCCCGTCTTCTGCCACTGAGCCCTGCTGAGGGAGCGCACCGTGCCATCCGTCCACGACTGGTAGACCGCCCCGGTCACCCACGGCAGCGTGAAATACCCGTACACGCTCGGCGTCGGCGCCGTCGCCGTCGGGGCAGGGGTGGGCGTCGGCAGTGCTGTCGGCGTCGCTGCCGGACTGATGCTCGGCGACGGCGAAGGGACGCCGTCCTCCGCGACGGCGGTCTGGGGCACGACGGCGAGCGCCACGACCATCGCCGTGGCGATCGCCAGCGTGCGCAGAACGGAGGAGCGGGACATGAGTCGCTTCCCGGGCGCTCGGGCGCGCCCTGTGGTCGCGGAAAGACTACACGGGGCGGAGACCCGGCGACACGGCGACGGGGCGGGGGCCGAAGCCACCCACCCCGTCGGGACGCTCTGAGCGGCGTCGCTGTCAGGCCTGAAGCGATCCCTGAAGGTCGAGCGTGATCGTGACGTCCTTGCCCACGAGCACCCCACCGGTCTCCAGTGCGGCGTTCCACGTGAGACCGAAGTCCTCGCGGTTGATGACCGTCTTGGCGGTCGCGCCGGCCTTGTAGTTGCCCCACGGGTCGTTACCGAAGCCGCCGAACTCCAGCTCGAACGTGACGGGCTTGGTGACGCCGCGGATGGTCAGGTCGCCGTCGACGAGGAAGTCGCCGCCCTCGTAGCGCACACCGGTCGAGACGAACTCGAGCGTGGGGTAGGTCTCCGCGTCGAAGAAGTCGGCGGAGCGGAGGTGGTTGTCGCGGCCTTCGTCCTTCGTGTCGATCGACGCCACATCGACCGTGGCCTCGACGCGGGCCTCGAGCGGGTTCTCCGGAGCGATGATCGTGGCGCTCTTCACGGCGAACGTGCCCCGCACCTTGGAGATCATCATGTGGCGGACGCTGAAGGACACCTCGCTGTGGGAGGGGTCGAGCACCCACGTACCGGCCTTGTAGCCGGGGATGTCGATGGTGGCGGAAGCGGTGGATTCGGTCATTGGTTCTTGCCCTTCGTGACAGAGGTCGTGTGCGGGATGAAACGCGCGCCGACGCGATCTATTCCCATGCATGCAAAAAAACTCGCGACGACGGTTGCGGCTCCGTCATGGCCCCGCGGCAGACGCGAGGAGGGGGTGGTGCCGCGAGCACCACCCCCTCCTCAGCCAGCGTCGTCAGCCGACGGCCAGCAGGTCGATGATGAAGATCAGAGTCTTGCCGCCGAGGAAGTGGCTGCCGGCAGGACCGTATGCGAGGTGCGGCGGGATGACGAGTTCACGCCGGCCGCCGACCTTCATGCCCGGGATCCCGTCCTGCCAGCCCTGGATGAGACCACGGAGCGGGAACTGGATGCTCTCGCCTCGGCCCCACGAGGAGTCGAACTCTTCGCCGGAGTCGTACTCGACCCCCGCGTAGTGGACGGTGACGGTGTCGCCCGCGGCGGCCTCCGGGCCGTCTCCGACCATGATGTCGCGGATGACGAGCTCCGACGGTGCGGGGCCGGACGGGGCGTCGAACTCGGGCTTGGTGCGGTCGTCAGTCATCCCCCTATCCAAGCACGCCAGGAGCGGTCGACGGCGACGGGCGCCCCCTCTTGACAGCCCAGACGGGGCGCCGCGACAATGAGCGTAGGCCAACTCAGCGCCCGGGAGTCACGCAGGCATCGCCGCGGCACCGGGCGCTGAGTCCTTCTTCGGGACTTTCTCCTTCGTCCCGAATCCCCGCGGTCGTGGTCCGCGCGCGAGGGGGCTCCGACGACATGTCGCGGTCAGGGCCCAAGGAGGGTCGCCCGGGCAGCAACTGCGCGGGCGAGGTAGATCCGTTCGTCGTCGATCGCGCGTGGGTCTCGTCCCGTGATCGCGCGTTGGCGCGCCGCGGCCAGTGACGTCGACTCCCGGATGAACGCCTTCATGCGGGCGGAGCGGTCACCCGGCAGCGTGCGCGCCCAGGCGACCGCGGCCCGTCGGCCCCGGGCGGTGGCGAGCATGTCGCGCTCGCCGGGGCTGAACCACCCGGCGCTGACATAGTCGTCCAACCGCTCCCACGTGAGCCGTGACTCCTCTCGCCGAAGCAGGAGAACGCCGACGACGAAGGCGACGAACAACGGCACCTGGAGCGTCACGTACAGCGCGAAGAAGTCGGCGAAGACCGCGGAGCCGTTCCACAGCGCGTGGAGGACGATACCCCCGGTCATCCCCGCGATCCACGGACCGAGGGCAGCCGCCGGTCGCGCGCCCGCTCGCGCCGCGCGACCCAGGGCATAACCGGTGACCGACGTGAACATGACGTGGGCGAACGGCGAGAGGATCCCCCGTAGGGCGAACGTCGTCGTGATACCCCCGACTCCCCCTTCGAGAAGGCTCGTCGCGAAGTACAGGATGTTCTCCGTGAACGCGAACCCTGCGCCCACCAGTGCCCCGTAGACCACGCCGTCGACAGGACCGTCGAACGCTCGACGGCCGACGAGGAAGATGGCGAAGACCCCCAGCCCCTTGGCCGCCTCCTCCACGATGGGGGCCTGGATGACCGCCGAGAGGGCATCGGCACGCGCCGGGTCGATGACGCCGAGAGCGGGTGCCACGAGGAGGTCGACCAGGAGCGCGAGCCCGACGGCGATGACGGCGCCCCAGGCGACCGCCGCGATCTTGAGGCTGCGGGGCTCGGGCTCCCAGCGATCGACGAGGTGAACAGCGAACAGCACGCCCGTCAGAGGAAGGAGGGCAAGGATCATCCCCACCACCGAAGCCGCCACACCGAGGAAGGTCAGGAGGTAGGCCGCGAGGGCGAGGGCGGCGACGATGACGATCGCGAACAGCCAGAGCGGCGCGGAGCGTCCGCGTCGGGGCGGCGCGGGCGGCTGCACCGCCGCAGAAGGAGCCGACAGAGGAGGCGCTGCCGCGGGCAGGGGTGCCGGCGCGGCGTGAGGCGGCTGGGCCAGGGGGGACGGGAAGGCCATGCTGCTCAGCCTAGGCGTGGCGCCTCGGGTGGCACGGTCCTCGCGGCCGATGACACCGCGATCCGAGGCGATCAGCGCCGCACCGGCTAGCCTGGACTGATGCGCTTCGCCCACGTGACCTCGGCCGCGTCCGACGCTCCTCACCTCGCCATCGTGCGCAACGACGACGTCCTCCCCGTGGCCGGACTGTTCGATGGCGCCCCCGATGACCTCCAGTCGCTCATCGACGGTGGCGATGCGCTGCTTGATCGAGTGCGCGACGCAGCGGCCGCGGCGGAGGCGACGCGCGGCACTCCGCTCGCCGACGTGGGATGGACCTCCGCCGTCAGTCGCCCTCCCGTCGTCCTGGCCGTCGGGCTGAACTACGCCGCGCATTCCAGCGAACTCGGGTTGAAGGCAGACAAAGCCCCCACGGTCTTCGTCCTGTGGCCGGGCTCCCTCACGGGGCACGATGCCACGACGACCTGGCCCCGCACGCTGAGCGAGTCGGTGGACTACGAGGCCGAGCTCGGCGTGCTGATCGGGCGCCCCGCCAAGGACGTGTCCGAGGAGGATGCGCTGGCCCATGTGTGGGGATACACCGTGGTCAACGACATCACGGCGCGGGACATCCAGTTCTCGGAAGCTCAGTGGTCGCGGTGCAAGTCGTTCGACGGCTTCACCCCGACCGGTCCGGTGGTGGTCACTGCCGACGAGATCGACGACCCGCAGGACCTCCACATCTGGGCGGTCGTCGACGGGCAGACCGTGCAGGATGCCACGACGGGCCAGATGATCCGGTCCGTGGCCACGCTCGTGTCACATCTGTCGCAGTCGGCGACGCTCCTTCCCGGAACGCTCATCTCGACCGGCAGCCCCGGAGGCGCCGGATACTCCCGGGATCCGCAGATCTTCCTCCGCGACCGCTCGACCGTGACCGTCGGGATCGACGGCATCGGAGCGCTGACGACTCACTGCCGTATCGTCGGCTGACCGGGCCACCCGTCCTACGACGAGACGCCGGACCCGTGGGCCCGGCGTCTCGTGCAGACGGCGTCAGGGTTTCGTGCAGACGTCGTCAGGGGCAGGTGACGGTGGTGCCGTCGGTGAGCTCCCAGACGCCGGAACCGAGATCGGCGCACGCGTTCTGCCAGATGCCGACGCCCATCGCGATGAGGATGCCGACGACGATGAAACCGATGATGTAGAGCGCGGTGAAGATCCAGCCCAGGATGATCGCGACCTTCGCCGGGGTGTTCTCGACGCCGGCCGTCTTGCTCTGCGAGCGTGCCACATAGCCGAGGATCAGACCGATCACCGACGCGAAGAAGACGACCACGAGGGCCACGATGCCGAGGGTCTTGCCGGGAACCGGCGCATCCGGCCCCGGATACCCACCGGCGTTGTAGGCGGGCGCGGCAGGCGGCGCGTTGTAGGCGGGTGCCGCGGGCGGCGCGTTGTACGCGGGCGGGGTCTGCGGCTGCTGCGGATTCTGGGGATCGGTCATCGGTTCTCCTCGGGGGTCGTGCCGGTCGACCGGCAACGATGACGTTAGCGCCATCGGAAACCCGCGCGCAAAGGGGAGTCCGCGCACGGAGTGGGCGGCGCGGCGATCACTCCCGTCGCGCCCTCAGCCCTCGACGACGTTCTCGGCGGGCTGGACGATCGGAATCGCCTGCGTGATCGCCTCCAACCCCGACAGGCGGGCCGGCGACAACTGCTTGTCGACCTCTTCGCGCGTCATGAGTCCCGCCTCGACCACGAGGTCGCCGACGTTGCGGTGGGTCAGAAGCGCGGTCTTGGCCAGAGCCGCCGAGGCCGCGTAGCCGATGAACGGCGTGAGGGCGGTCACGACTCCCACCGAGGAGCCGACCATCGCGCCCAGACGGTCCCGGTTGGCGGTGATGCCGTCGACGCAGTTGAGGCGGAGGGTGCGCATACCGCGCCGCATCCAGGTGATCGACTGGAAGATCGAGTGGGCGATCACCGGCTCGAAGGCGTTCAGCTGGAGCTGGCCGCCCTCGACCGCCATCGTCACGGTGAGGTCGGCACCGGCGACGGCAAAGGCCACCTGATTGACCACCTCGGGGATGACGGGGTTGACCTTGCCCGGCATGATGCTGGACCCGGCTTGCTGCGCGGGCAGGTTGATCTCACCCAAGCCCGCCTGCGGCCCCGAGGAGAGCAGGCGCAGGTCGTTGCAGATCTTGGAGAGCTTGATGGCGTTGCGCTTGAGCGAGGACGAGAAGGACATGAACGATCCGGTGTCGCTCGTGGCCTCGACGAGGTCTGCCGCCGTCGCCAGGTCCAGGTCGGTGATCTCCCGCAGATGCCGCAGCACGGCGGCGGAGTACCCGGGGTGCGTCGTGATGCCCGTTCCGATCGCGGTGGCGCCCATGTTGATCTCGTAGAGGAGGTAGGCGTTCTCGGTGAGGCGCTGGTGGTCGTACCCGAGCGTCGTGGCAAAGCCGTGGAACTCCTGCCCGAGGGTCATGGGCACGGCGTCCTGGAGCTGGGTGCGGCCGATCTTGAGGACGTCGTGGAACTCGACAGCCTTGGCGAGGAACGACTGGCGCAGCAGGTCGAGCTCCTCCAGCAGTGTCTTGAGGTCAAGGCTCAGACCGATCTTCACGGCCGTCGGATAGACGTCGTTGGTCGACTGGCTCCGGTTGGTGTGATCGATCGGAGACAGGAACGCGTAGTCACCCTTGTCGCGCCCCGCCATCTCCAGGGCGATGTTGGTGATGACCTCGTTCGCGTTCATGTTCGTCGAGGTCCCCGCACCACCCTGGATCACCCCGACGACGAACTGGTCGTGGAACTCTCCGTCGATGACCCGCTGGGCGGCGCGATCGATGAGCTCGGCACGCTCGCCGTCGAGCACGCCGATCTCCCGGTTGGCGCGAGCCGAGGCCTGCTTGACCATCGCCAGCGCCGTGACGAGATCCTTGTACACGGATATGGGTCGTTGCGAGATCGGGAAGTTCTCGAGCGCTCGGGCGGTGTGGATCCCCCAATACGCGTCGGCGGGGATCTCCATCGATCCCAGGGAGTCGGTCTCGGTGCGAGTGCGCGTCATTGCGTCCTGAGCCATGGGTGGGAGTCCTTGTGGGTCTCGAAGGGTGGCGGAGTCCCTCCGAGCCTAGCCCGCTCCGACGGGGACGACGATGTACTGCATGTACATCGTCGTCCCGCCCTCTGTACGTCGCGGCGGTATGCGCGAGGCGACGTGGCTCGGCCGGACTCAGCGACCGAGAGGCGTCATGTCCGCGTAGCGGTCACCGACGGGGGCGTCGAGGGCGCCCAGGCGACCGAGTTGCGCCTCCGTCAGCGTGAGCGCGTCGGCGCCCACGTTCTCCTCGAGGCGTTCCACGCGCCGGGTGCCCGGAATCGGAGCGATGTCGTCACCCTGGGCGAGAAGCCACGCCAAGGCGACCTGAGCGGGAGTCGCCTCGGCCTCCGCAGCGACTTCCTCCACGACCTCGACGATCCGGAGGTTCTGTTCGAGGGCGCCTTCGACGAAGC
Source organism: Microbacterium sp. TNHR37B (assembly GCF_001620065.1). Taxonomy (GTDB): domain Bacteria; phylum Actinomycetota; class Actinomycetes; order Actinomycetales; family Microbacteriaceae; genus Microbacterium. Next base: position 17,650 of record NZ_LQGV01000002.1, on the reverse strand, counting down.
GGGGGTTCGTCTTGCGGAAGTCATCGTCGCGCAGATCGTCGACCGACCGGATGGCGCCCGTGAGGAAGCCGCGGCCGAGCGGCGAGTAGGGGACGAAGCCGATCCCGAGCTCCCGCAGGACGGGGAGCAGTTCCGCCTCCGGATCGCGGCTCCACAGCGAGTACTCGGTCTGCACCGCGGTGACCGGATGCACCGCGTGGGCTCGACGGATCGTCTCGACCCCCGCCTCCGACAGCCCGTATCCGCGGATCTTCCCCTCCTGCACGAGCTCGGCGAGCGCGCCCGCGGTCTCCTCGACCGGCGTGTCCGGGTCCATGCGGTGCTGATAGTAGAGGTCGATGTAGTCGGTGCGGAGGCGCCGCAGCGACCCCTCGACCGACAGCCTCACGTTGGCCGCAGAGCCGTCGAGCCCCGGCCGATCGCCGTCAGTGTGCCGGATCGTGCCGAACTTCGTGGCGACGATCGCATCGCCGCGCCGCCCGGCGAGCGCGCGCCCGAGCAGTTCCTCGTTCACGTACGGACCGTAGATCTCCGCTGTGTCGAGGAAGTTCACGCCCAGCTCCAGGGCCCGGTGGATCGTGCGCACGCCGCCCTCGTCGTCTTCGCGCGCCCCCGCGTAGAACGCGCTGATGCCCATGAGGCCCAGTCCCAGACGGCCGATGCGAGGGCCTGCGGCGCCGAGGTGAATGGTCTTCATCCGTGTGTCTCCTTCTGCCGATAGACGGCGATCTTGTGGTCGATGGCGGCGAGACTCGCCGTGATCTCGTCGAGTTGGGCGAGCACGTCCGCGCGATGTCGCAGCAGCAGGTCGAGGCGCTCCTCCACCGACGACTCCCCCGCCCGCACCATCTCCGTGTATCTGCGTATGGCCGAGATCGGCATGCCCGTGGAGCGGAGCCGGGTGAGAAACTGCACCCACGTGACGTCCGCCGTGCTGTATCTGCGGTGTGTCGACGACGCCCGGTCGACAGGCGTCAGCATGAGCCCGGCGCGCTCGTAGTAGCGCAACGTGTGAGTCGACAATCCGGTTGCCGCAGCGGCCTCGGAGATCGAGAGTCCTTCGTGGAGGAACGTCATGCCCTCACGCTAGAACTTCGAGTGCACTCCAGGTCAAGCGGGGGGATGCGGCGCCTTTCGAGAGAAGGCTGCCAGCCGTTCCTCGGGTGTCAGCTCGGCCATCTTCGCCACCCATTCCGGAGAGAAGTGCTCGGCGGTCTCGGCGGCCACCACCGGCACCACGGCGTGGGTGATCACGTCGTCATAAACGTGCACCAGGTGGAAGGACTGGCCGGCGTCCATGCCGTTGACCGCTGACGGCGGGCGCTGCAGGTTCATCGTGTAGCAGGTCGCGGCCGCGACGCTGACCGGGATCCCCGCGAACGTGCCGCTGGTGGAGTAATGCAGATGGCCGGCGAGGATGCCGCGTACATCGGAACCCCGCAGCACGGCGGCGAGCTCGTCCTGCCGGCGCAGCTCGAGGATGTCGAAGAAGGGGATGTGTGTGGGCAGCGGCGGGTGGTGGAGGGCGATGAGCGAGCCGTGGGGGGCAGGCTCGGCCAGCACATCGCGCAGCCACGCGAGCTGCGTCTCGTCGAGGTCGCCGTGGTGCCAGCCGGGCACCGACGTGTCGAGCGCGATGAGACGGAGGCCGTCGAGATCCCACACCCCGGTGACCGGGGCGTCGGAGGCCTCTTGGTCGAGGAGCGCGGATCGCAGGGCCGGCCGCTCGTCGTGGTTGCCCGCCACCCAGACGACGGGGGCACCCAGGCGTGCGGCGAAGGGCTCCACTCGACGGCGGAGGTCGCGGTAGGCCTCCGGCTCGCCCAGGTCGGTCAGGTCGCCCGTGAAGACGAGGGCATCGGGGCGGATCCCGGTCCGCTCGATCGCAGCGAGGGTCGCCTCGAGGTTCGTGGCGGTGTCGTACCGGCCTCCCAGCGGAGGGTTGCCCGCGAGCAGATGCGTGTCGCTGAGATGAATGAGGGTCCTCGCCGCGCGGGGATGGCGGCCGAACTGCACCTCGGGGTGCGATCCGCTCCGCGCGGCCCCAGTCGGTGCCGCGTCGCGTCGCGCGGTGTCGTCAGCAGTGCCGTCCATGCTCCCAGCCTAGAAGCCGCCCGGGACAGTCACGGGGCGCCGGCGCGGTGCGATCAGTGCAGCACCAGGAGGAGGAGTCCGCCCAGCACCGCGAGGGCGCAGACGCCGAAAGAGGCGTACGCACCGATCAGCGCGACACGCTTCTGCCCGTCGGTGAGCGGGCTCTTCTTCGCGGCCTTCGCTGCGGCCTTGGCGGCGCGGCGGGCTTCCTTCTCGCTGATGACGGTGATGGCGTCCGTGAACTCGGCGGGCGCGACCACCGGTGCACGGCCGGCACGGACGAGCAGTCGGAGACCGATGGCGTAGAAACCGACGACGAGAGAGGCACCCACGAGCGCAGCGGCGAAGACCGCGAGGAACGCGGCCCAGTCGATCTGGACGATCACTTCTTGCCCCCCTTGCCGTGCGAGCCCTTCTCGGGGGCCTGGCTCTTCGATGCGGCGGCGCGGGCCTTCTCGGCGGCGCGCTTGTCGTCGGCGGCCTTCTTCTTCTCGCCCGCCGCCTTCTTGGCGTCGGCCTTCGCCTTCGCCTTCCGTTCGGCCTTCTGCCGAGCCTCCTCTTCCGCCTTCTGTCGCGCCTGCTCACGCAGGATCGCGCGCTGGCGGCGCGTCGGCGGCGGGTTTCGCTTGACCTTGACGGCGTGGCCGGAGTCGGCGACCTCGCTCATCGCGTTGCCGGCGTGGACCGCGTTGCGGCGCGACCGGGCGAAGATCGCCAGGATGATCACGAGCGCGATCAGCGCGCCCACCGTGACACCCCAGATGTCGCCGAGCCAGACGACGATGAGGGCCGCGGCCGCGCCGACGGCGCCGGCCGCCGGCAGCGTCAGCACCCAGCCGACCGCGATGCGCCCGACCGTGCCCCAGCGCACCTTGGAGCCGCGGCGGCCGAGGCCCGAGCCGATCACCGACCCCGACGCGACCTGCGTCGTCGAGAGGGCGAAGCCGAAGAAGCTGGAAGCGAGGATCGTCGACGCGGTCGACGACTCCGCCGAGAAGCCCTGCGCCGGCTTGACGTCGGTGAGGCCCTTGCCGAGCGTGCGGATGATCCGCCACCCGCCCATGTAGGTGCCGAGGGCGATCGTGAAGGCACACGCGAAGATGACCCAGAACTGCGGATCTGCGTGCTCACGATCCTGCATTCCGGCCGTGATCAACGCCAGCGTGATGACACCCATCGTCTTCTGGGCGTCGTTGGTGCCGTGCGCGAGCGCCACGAGGGAGGAGGTGAAGATCTGCCCCCAGCGGAAACCGTCGCGGCCATCGGGCTTGTTGTCGTACCGCCGTGTGACGGCGTAGGCGATCTTGGTGACGACGAACGCGATGACTCCCGCCGTGAACGGCGCGATGAGCGCCGGCAGCACGACCTTGCTCAGAACGACGCCGAAGTCGATCGCGGCCGCACTCATCGTTCCGACCAGGGTCGCGCCGATCAGCCCGCCGAACAGCGCGTGGGACGAGCTGGAGGGAAGGCCCAGAAGCCACGTGAGCATGTTCCACGTGATGGCGCCGATGAGGCCGGCGAAGATGATCGGGAGGAAGGTCGACGCGTCGATGCCGTCCTCACGGATCATCCCATGCGAGATGGTCTTGGAGACCTCGGTGGACAGGAACGCCCCCACCAGGTTGAGGCCGGCGGCCAGGAGCACGGCGACCTTGGGCTTGAGGGCGCCGGTGGCGATCGGGGTCGCCATGGCGTTCGCCGTGTCGTGGAATCCGTTGGTGAAGTCGAAGAAGAGTGCCAGCGCGATCACCAGCACGACGATGAAGACTGCGGCTTCCACAGTTCGCTTTCCGTCAGGAGGAGTGGGGTGGGCCGACCACTGTCGGCGGCAGCGAACGAAGAGTTCACCGTGGGTTCAGGTTCCGGCAACCGGACGAGGAAAATCCTCGCACATCAGGCGGGGATCTCAGAACACGGGGCGACCGGTGATTTCCGTTCCGTTAGCGTGGGACGGTGAGCACCGCGCAGCCTCCCGTCGCCCCCGCCCGACCGACCACTCGCAGCCACCACGGAGACGACGTCGTCGATCCGTACGAGTGGCTCCGCGCGAAGGACGACGCCGATGTCATCGCGCATCTCGAGGCCGAGAACGCCTACACCGAGGCGCGCACGGCTCACCTGGCGGGGCTGCGTTCCCGCATCTTCGACGAGATCAAGGGCCGAACGCTCGAGACCGACCTGTCCGTCCCGGCGCGCCGCGGCGACTGGTGGTACTACGGGCGCACCGTGGAGGGCAAGCAGTACGGCATCCATTGCCGGGCGCCCCTCGCCTCGCCCGATGACTGGACGCCGCCGGAGCTCGCCGCCGACGTTCCCATCGCCGGGGAGGAGGTTCTCCTCGACGGCAACGTCGAAGCGGACGGCCACGAGTTCTTCTCCCTCGGCAGCCTCGAGGTCTCCACCGACGGCCGCCTCCTGCTCTACGGCGTGGATGTCGAAGGCGATGAGCGCTACACCCTGCGGATCCGCGATCTGGCGTCCGGGACGGACCTGGACGACGTCGTCACCAACACGTCGGCCGGTGCCTCGTTCTCCCCCGATGGCCGGTTCGTCGTCTATACGACGGTCGACGACGCGTGGCGTCCCGACACGGTCTGGCTGCACGAGATCGGCACCTCCGCCGACAGTGACCAGCGCCTCTTCCACGAACCGGACGAGCGCTATTGGGTCGGTGCCGGGTTCACCCGGAGTGACCGTTACCTCATGATCGAGGTGGGGTCTTCGATCACCTCTGAGGAGTTCCTGGTGCCCGCCGACGACCTGCGTGCGCAACCGCGCGTCGTCTGGCCGCGACGGGAGGGCGTGGAGTACTCCGCGACGCATGCGATCGTCGACGGCGAAGACGTCCTCTACGTGCTGCACAACGACGACGCGCTCGACTTCGAGCTCGTGCAGGTGTCGGTCGCCGATCCCTCCGGGGCGCGCCGGGTGGTCCTCCCCCACGTTCCGGGTCGCCGCCTGCTGGATGTCGCGGCCTTCCGCGACTGGGGCGTCGTGTCCTACCGCCGCGACGGGCTCCCGCGGCTCGGCGTGCTCGACTACGTGAGCGCGGCGGTCTCCGAGATCGCCTTCGACGAGCCGCTGTACGCCGTCGGCACCGCGGGCAACCCCGAGTGGGCGCCCCCGCTCCTGCGGATCGGGTACGGATCGTTCACGACGCCCGGGACCGTCTACGACTACGTCATCGCCACCGGCGAGCTGCTGCTACGCAAGCAGCAGCCGGTGCTCGGGGGCTACGACCCCGCCGACTACGGCCAGGAGCGCATCTGGGCGACGGCCGACGACGGCACCCGCATCCCTCTCTCGCTCGTCTGGAAGCGCTCGTTCGGCGCTCCCGGTGACTCCCCGCGCCCCGTGCACCTCTACGGCTACGGCTCGTACGAGCACTCGATCGAGCCGGGCTTCTCGGTCGCCCGACTCTCGGAGCTGGATCGCGGTGTCGTCTTCGCGGTCGCTCACGTGCGCGGCGGAGGCGAGTTGGGCCGGCAATGGTACGAGGACGGCAAGCTGCTGCACAAGCGCAACACCTTCACCGACTTCGTCGCGTGCGCCCGTCATCTCGTCGACGGCGGCTGGACCACGCCTGACCGCCTCGTGGCCGAAGGCGGCTCGGCCGGCGGGCTCTTGATGGGGGCGGTGGCCAACCTCGCCCCGGAGCTGTTCGCGGGCGTGCTCGCCGACGTGCCCTTCGTCGACGCGCTGACGACGATCCTCGACCCGTCTCTCCCCCTCACCGTGATCGAGTGGGACGAATGGGGAGACCCGTTGCACGACGCCGAGGTCTACGCCTACATGAAGTCGTACACCCCGTACGAGAACGTGCGAGAGGGCGTCTCCTATCCCCGCATCCTCGCGACCACCTCGCTCAACGACACGCGGGTGCTGTACGTGGAGCCGGCCAAGTGGGTGGCGCGTCTTCGGGAGGTGGGCGCCGACGCGCTCCTGCGGTGCGAGATGGTCGCGGGCCACGGTGGCGTGAGCGGTCGGTACAACGCGTGGCACCAGCGCGCTTTCGAGCTCGCGTGGCTCCTGGACGTGCTGGGCGTCGCCGACTGACCCATCCCGTCCGCACGGGTGCGCAGGAGTTCTCCGGACTGCAGGAGCCTCTTCACCATGGCGACCTGATCAGCGGATCTTGCCTGATCGGCGGCGGTTGGCCAGTTCTTCCGCCCGCGGGCCTCTCCACTCCCGTGGGTGCGCAGTCCGCACGTCACGCAGACACTCCGCCCCGCCCCGCCCTGGGGAGGAGCCGACGCCGCGGCCGTGGGGAGCCGCCGGGCACACACACCGCAGGCGATCTCTCCTGGACAGGAGACTCTCCAGCGGAGAGTCCTGTGCAGCAGAGATCGCCTGCGTGGCGCTGGTCCCGCTCAGCCGAACAGGGCGGCTGCTTCCTCGTAGCGGTACAGCGGCACGGTGTTGAGTTCACCGAGGGCTTCGGCGAAGGGAACCCGGACGATGTCGGTGCCCTTCATCGAGACCATCTCGCCCCACGCACCCTCGACCACGGCATCGGCGGCATGGAGACCGAGACGAGTCGCAAGGACGCGGTCGAACGCGGACGGTGACCCGCCCCGCTGGATGTGGCCGAGCACCGTGGCGCGGGTCTCGATGCCCGTGATGCGCTCGATCTCCGGAGCGAGCACCTCGCCGATGCCACCGAGGCGCGGCCGGTTGAAGGCGTCGAGCCCCTTGTCGCTGAAGGCCTCGTCCTGACCGATGAGCTTGAATCCCTCGGAGACCACCACCAGCGGCGCACGCCCGCGATCGTGGGCCTTCTGCACCTGGGCCGCGATGTCGTCGAGCGACATGGGCACCTCCGGGATGCAGATGACGTGGGCGCCCGACGCGATCCCCGAATGCAGCGCGATCCATCCGACATGGCGGCCCATGACTTCGGCGACCATGCAGCGCTGGTGGGAGTCGCCCGTGGTGCGGAGGCGGTCCATGGCGTCGGTCGCGATGTTGACGGCCGTGTCGAAGCCGAACGAGTAGTCCGTCGCCCGCAGATCGTTGTCGATCGTCTTGGGGACGCCCATGACGTTGATCCCGTCGCCCCACAGCCTGTTGGCTGCCGCGAGAGTCCCCTCGCCACCGATCGCGATGATTCCGTCGATGTGGTGCCCGTAGAGCGTCTTCGCGATGTTCTCGGCGCCGCCGCGCGGTCCCTCGTAGGGGTTGGTGCGGCTGGTGCCGAGGATCGTGCCGCCGACCTTGGACAGACCCTTCACCTCGTGGCGCGTGAGCGGGAAGAAGTCGCCGTCGACGACGCCTCGCCAGCCGTCGCGGATTCCCACGAACTCGATGTTGTAGTTGGTCGTGCCCTTGAGCACGACGCCGCGGATGACGGCGTTCAGACCGGGGCAGTCGCCGCCGCTGGTGAGGATGCCGATCTTCATGGGGAGATCCTTCGGGTGTGTCGATGATTCGGGTGTTCCGAGCGGCACCATTGCCTCGCACCGACCCTATCGCCGGATGCGTGGCGGTGCCAGCGAGCCCGCCGTCGATAAACGGCGGGGCTCAGAACGCCCCCAAGGCCTGCCGGAGCAGGTGCATGAGTGCGGACAACTGGACCGAGTCGCTGGAGGTCGGGTCGAGCTGATCGCCGTCGAGGGCGCGCTGCGCGAGGCCCTGTTTGGAGTCGATGAGCTCGGCGATCTTCGTGTCGATCGTGTGGGCCGCGATGATCCGCCACGCCGTGACCGGCTCGTCCTGACCGATCCGGTGCACCCGGTCGATCGCCTGCGTCTGCTCGGCCGCCGTCCACGACAGCTCCGCCAGGACGACGTTGGAGGCGGCCTGCATGTTCAGACCGACGCCGGCCGCCGTCAACGAACAGACGGCGATGGCCACGTCGGGATCCCCGTTGAACGCGTCGATCGCCTGCTGGCGGGCCGGGGTGGACTGGTCGCCTCGAATCGACACGGTACGCAGGCCTGCCGCCGCGAAGTGCGCTTCTGCGGCATCCATCACGTCGATGTGCTTCGCGAAGAAGACGACCTTGCCGACCGAGCGCTGCAGCTGCACGGCGTAGTCGGCCGCCAGGAGTGCCTTGGCCTGACCGATCTTGCGCACCATCGTGAACACGTTGTCGGCACCGGTTCCCGCGGCCTTGGACTCCTCGAGCTCGCCGTGGGCGACGAGCCGGACGATGTCCTCGTCGATGTCGTCGAGGACGACGGTGTCGCCGCGCGCCTCGATGATCCGGCGGTACTTGGCGGCCAGGCGCTGACCGAGCTCCTGCTCGGCGGCCCGGATGGAGCGACCGAACTCGTCGTCGAGCTCCACCGGGAGGTCGGCGATGAGCTTGTCGGGCAGGTCGGCGGCGACGTCCTTCTTCTTGCGCCGCACGATCCCGAGCGAGATGACGGCGTCGCGCGCCTCGGGGTAGAAGGCCTTGTCGGCCGGAGTGAGGCCGGTCGCGTCGAGCTTGGCCATGAGCTCCGGACCGGGCTTCTCGCCGTTGGTCCAGCCGAGGAAGCGCCAGATCGCGTCGAAGTCCTCGACGTCGTTGATGAGCGGCGTGCCGGTCAGCGCGAGCATCAGCGGGTCGCGGACCTGCTCACGGATGCGGCCGGCCAGCGCGAGCACGTTCTGCGAACGCTGCGAGGTGAGGTTCTTGATGAAGTGCGCCTCGTCGACCACCATCCCTCGCAGACCCAACGAGCCGAGCCACGAGAGGTGCCGGTCGAGGACCTCATAGTTGACGATGAACACGTCGGCGAACGCATCCACCGTGTCGCCGTCGCCGTGGATGACGGTCGCCCGCCGCTGCGGTGTCCAGCGCTCCACCTCGCGCGCCCAGTTCATCTTCACGACGTTGGGGACGACGGCAAGGAGCGGATAGGCGTCGGCCACCGAGGCCGCGAGGACGGACTCCGCCGTCTTCCCCAGACCCGGCTCGTCGGCCAGCAGGAACGACCGATGTCCGGCTCGCACCGCCTCCAGGAAGCGGGACTGGTGCGCCATGATCTCCAGCCCCTTGGGAGAGAGGCGGTCGAACTCGGGCACCGGCGGAAGCTCCATCGACGCGGCTCCACCCCCGGCACCCATCTCGAACGCCTTGTAGAGGGGACCCATGAGCTCCCAGCCGTCGAGACGGCGACGCGGCGCCTCGGCGGGCGCCCGCAGCGCGAGGTCGGGCGCCAGGAAGGGGTTGGCCTCACGGCGCGCCTCGATCTGGGGCGGCACCACCTGCCGGTCGGCCAGGGCGGCGGGCACGACAGGAGCCTGCACCGGCGCGACGTCGGTGATGATGAGCTCGTCGTCGGCAAGCTCGGCGCCCGACTCCAACAGCCAGTCTCGGCGCATGCGGCGGGCCACCGGCGAGGTGGCCTGGTCCACTTCGAGCAGCTGGATCAGCGAGGTGTCTCGCGCGGCCGTCTTGGCGAGGATCGTCGCGACGCCATCGAGGCGCTTGAGCAGCTCGGCACGGGTCGCGGCGGGGATCTCGGCCTCCGCCTTCACCCGGGCCCGCTCCTCGCGCACGAGGAACGCGATCACCTGGAACTTGACGCGGTTGGTCGGGCCGAGCTTGCCGCGCTGGGCCTTGGCCTCCACCTCGCGCACCTTGCGCGCGAGAATCGGGATGAGGGGGGCCTCGTCGTCTCGACGGGCCGAAGATCCCCGACGACGGCGCGCGCCTGCCTTGGCGGCGGTCGAGGTTCCGGAAAGTGCCGTGGTCGGCATGCTCCTCCTGAGCGTAGAGACCGGCCGAAGCCGGTGATGCCCGTCGTGCCACGATCGGGCGGTCGGGTCTGCGGCGGGATGCCGCGTCGTGAGGCGGGATCTGATCCCCCCGGCTGCGGGTACTCGCTTCTGCGAGCTGCGGCGACGGCGGAACGAAACCTCTCGACGATTGTAGCGCCTGTCCGGCCGCGGCGTGGGAGGAAAGGCCCACGCCCGTGCGCGAAGCGGGTCGGACTCAGACGCCGAGCGCGACGCGCGTGCGGTCCACGTCGTCGGCCATCTGCGCCTGGAGGGCCTCCACGCCCTCGAAGGCGACCATGCCGCGGATGCGCTGCGAGAACTGCACCTGTACGCGGTGCCCGTAGAGATCGAGGTCGCTCTCGTCGAGCACGTACGCCTCGACCTGCCGCTGCTCGACGTCGTCGAAGGTCGGGTTGGTGCCCACGGAGATGGCCGCCGGATACCGGGTCACGGCGTGCCCTGCCTCTCCCGGCGCGCCCTCGTCGACGAGCCAGCCCGCATAGACCCCGTCAGCGGGAACGAAGCCTTCGGCGTCGGCCGACAGATTGGCGGTCGGATATCCCAGCTCGCGCCCGCGCTGGAGCCCGTGCACCACGCGCCCGCGCATCGTGTGAGCTCGACCCAGCAGCCGCGCCGCACCTTCGACGTCTCCCGATCGCAGAGATTCGCGCACCCAGGTGGACGAGACCCGACGCCCGGCCCCCTGCACGTCTCCGACGACGTCGACGGCGAAACCGTGCTCGGCGCCCATCCGTGCGAGGAAGTCCGGATCGCCCTCCCCGCCCCGACCGAAGCGGAAGTCGTCGCCCACCATGACGGTCACGGCGCGAAGCCCCTCGACGAGCACGCGCTCGACGAACTCCCTCGCCCCGAGACCGGCCAGCTCCGCGTCGAAACGCAGCACGAGCGTCGCATCGACGCCTTCGTCCGCGAGGAGGTCGAGCTTCTGAACGAGGCTCGACAGGGGCTCGGGACAGCGCTCCGGGCTGAGGAAGCTGAGCGGGTTGCGGTCGAAGGTCACGGCGACGACGCGGGCATCGGTGCCCGCCGCCTCGATCCGAGCACGGGCGACCACGGCGCGGTGTCCGGAGTGCACGCCGTCGAACTTGCCGATCGCGACGACCGTCCGGCCGAAGTCTGCGGGGACCTCGGCGACATCATGGAAGACGATCACCAGGACGACCTCTCCTCAACCAGCTCAGGCTCGGCGGACGTCTCTCTCCCGCCTCGGGCGAGCCACCACAGGCCGAGAACGGGGAGGACGAGCGGCACCCAGAAGTAGCCGTAGCCGAACCCTGACCACACCGTGGCGTCGTGGGCGAACAGCTCGGGAACCACGAGACTCAAGGTCCCGACGACCACGACCCCCGCCAACTCGAAGCAGATCGCCACCCAGGCGACGACGTACCAGGCGCGGGACCCGGACTTCACCAACGCGACGGTCGCGAGGATGTAGACGACAGCGGCCGCCGCCGAAAGGAGATAGGCGACGGGGGCGGCCGAGAAGTCCTGCACGATCTGCACGAACGAACGGCCCGTGGCGGCGAGCGCCATGATGGCGTACACGACGACGAGCACACGACCGATTCCGGTCATTCGGGGGCGCGACGAAGACATGACCAGTCAATGATAGGCGGGCGTCGCTGCCGTGGGCGTCACAGGCCCGGTCCGGAGAATGCGCGGGCGATCACGCCAGTTGCACGGTCCAGATGACCTGCATGCGCCACACCATCACCGCCACTGCGAGGGCCGCGATGCCCATGATCACCGTGCTCCAGCGGCTGCGCTCCAGCAGCGCCCAGGCGACGGCGGCGGGAGGGAGGAGAACAGCCGACACCAGGTAGACCCAGAACTCCAGCGGGCTTCCCGTCGCCGGGTTACCGGCGAACGGAGCGATGATGCTCATGACGACCTGCGCGATCAGGAGCAGGAGGATCAGTGCGAGCCCGCCGACGGTCACATCGCCGGGGCGTCTGCCCGCGAGTCCCGCGACGACGCACACGAGCCCGACCACGACCGCCACGCCGATCAGGACGAGCGTGAACCACAGGATCATCCGGCCTCCTCGGGCATGTTCATGAGGCTCTTGAGGTCGCTCCCCCGCCGTTCGAGGATCCCGACCAGTCGCCCCGAGGGGTCGATCGCGGCGCTGATGGGGCCCGGGATGCGATCGGCGGCGCCGAGCAGCCGTTTCCCGTGGCGGAGGTCTCGTGCCTCGTCGGAGGAGACCTCGAGCGCACCGAGCACGCGTCGAGCGACGTCCGCCTCGTCGAGAAGCGGCAGGTCAGCGGTGACGTCGGTCGCTGCGTCCGCCACCGCGAACGGTCCGATCCGCGTGCGGCGGAGCGCCGTGAGGTGCCCACCGATCCCCGCGTGAGCACCGAGGTCCCGCGCAAGGGCGCGGATGTAGGTGCCGCTGGAGCAGTCGACGCTCACGTCGAGGTCGATCGTGCCGGCATCAGCGTCACGGCGGACGCGGGAGACGGCGAAGCGCGACACGGTGACCTCGCGCGCCGCCAACTCGACGTCCTGGCCGGAGCGGGCGAGGTCGTAGGCCCGCTTCCCCCCGATCTTGATGGCCGACACCCTGCTGGGCACCTGGGAGATCCTCCCGGTCAACGTCGCGACGCCCGCAGCGATCGCGTCATCGGAGACCGCGGCCACCACCTCGGCGGACGCCCGCGCGGTCTCGGCGCCGTCGGCGTCGTCGGAGTCGGTGCTCACCCCGAGGCGAATGGTGGCCTCGTAGGTCTTGTCGAGTCCGACGATGAAGGTGAGCAGGCGCGTGGCGCTTCCCACTCCGAGGACGAGAAGCCCCGTGGCCATCGGATCCAACGTGCCCGCGTGGCCGATCTTGCGGATGTCGAGCGCGCGACGCGCGCGGGCGACGACGTCGTGGCTGGTCATGCCGCCGGGCTTGTCCACGAGGGCGATGCCCCGCGGCACACTTCGCTCCCCGGCCGTCGAGGCGCTCAACAGAAGTCCTGGTAGACGCGGGACGGGGCGGCGGGGTCGGTGTTGTCGACGATCACCGATGCGGCAGCGCGGGGGCGGGCGTCCTTCAGATAGAGTTCCTGACCCTCGCGGTAGCGGCGGTTGCTCTCGGCCGCCGGGTCGGGATCGGTTCCGTCCCGCTCCGCCATGCGGGCATATCGAACGTCGAGAGGGGCATCGAGCCAGATCGACCAGTGCCAGATGCCGCGCAGTTCCGGACGGTGCAGGAACATCCCGTCGACGATGAGCACGGCGTCGCGGGGAGCGGTGACCCACTCGGCGGGGCGGGGCTCGTCACGCACGAGGTCGAACGCGGCCAGCTGGAAGCCCGCGTCGGGGGTTGCCCCGGAGCGGAACGGGTCGATCAGCACACGCCGGAAGGTCGCCTCGTCGTATGAGTCACGGTAAAAACCCTCGGGCGAGGTGCGGCCCCGGGCATAGCGTTCGGCGCGGGGGCGGTGGAAGTCGTCCATCGACGCGCGGAAGACCGCCGATCCGTCCTCGCGGAACACCGCCGCGAGGTTGTCGGCGAAGCGCGTCTTGCCGGCGCCGTCTTCGCCGTCCACGGCGATCATCACGCGCCCGCGCGGGTACGTGCGGCGGGCTTCGTCGCGGAGGGCACGCCACAGCGTGGCAGCGGGGGTGACGGGCAGGCGCACCCGACCAGCCTAGGCGACGGGACGTAGGCTGAGAGGATGCCCGACCTCGCGACGCCGCTGATCGCGTGGTACCGGGATCACGCGCGAGACTTGCCGTGGCGCGCTCCGGGCTTCGGGGCGTGGGGCGTGCTGGTCAGCGAGTTCATGCTGCAGCAGACGCCCGTCGCCCGCGTCATTCCCCGACTCGAGGCGTGGCTGGACCGCTGGCCGACTCCGGCGGCACTGGCCGCCGCGCCACCCGCGGACGCGGTGATGCAATGGGCAAACCTCGGCTACCCCCGTCGGGCGTTGTGGCTCCACCGAGCCGCGGTGCAGATCACCTCACGACACGGCGGTGTCGTGCCGCGCGACGTGGACGCCCTCCTCGCGCTGACCGGGATCGGCGACTACACGGCGCGGGCGGTCGCGGTCTTCGCCTACGGCGACCGACATCCCGTTGTCGACACGAACACGCGGCGGGTGCTGGCTCGCGCTGTCGACGGGCGCGCACAGCCCGGCCCGCCCAGCCGCGGCGATCTCGCCGCGATGACCGCGATCCTCCCCGACGACGACACAGCGGCAGCCGTCGTCAATGCAGCCGCCATGGAGCTCGGGGCCGTCGTCTGCACCGCGCGAGTGCCCCACTGCGACCGGTGTCCGCTCGCCGCATTCTGCGCCTGGCGCGCCGCCGGCTACCCCGATACCGGCGACACCCGCCGCAAGCAGGCGCGGTACGAAGGGAGCGACCGTCAGGCCCGCGGCGCGGTGCTGAAGACGCTGCGCGATGCGGCGCCGGACGCCCACCCGCTGGACCAACTCGCGACGGACTGGCCCGACGCCGGTCAGCGCGACCGCGCCATCGACTCCCTCGTAGCCGACGGCTTGATCGAGGTGGAGGGCGGGGTGGCGCGGCTCCCGCGCTGAGCTCCGTCGGCTGGTTTTCCCGGCCCGTGAGCCATCGATGCCGCCGAGGTAGGGCGTAACCTGCGCGGCATGAGAACCCTCATCGTGGTCGAGTCTCAGTTCGGGAACACGCTCGAGGTGGCCGAGGCGGTCGCGGCCGGTCTTCGGGAGACGGGATCGGCCACGGTCGTACCGGTCGCCGAAGCCCCGAGGACGTTGCCGGACGACATCGATCTGCTCCTCGTGGGCGGACCGACGCACGCATTCTCGATGTCGCGCCCGGCGACCCGAGAGGCAGCCAAGACCGACGGCGGCGCGGGAACTCCGACGGGCATCCGCGAGTGGCTGGACTCCCTGCCCACGCCGCTTCCGGTGCCCCGCATCGCGACGTTCGGCACGAAGCAGGGTCACAGCCGCTGGGGCGGGTCGGCGGCAGCAGCCGCAGCGAAAGCGGTCCGCCAACACGCCACCGTTCCCGCGGAGAACGTGGACTTCTTCGTGACCGGCAAGAGCGGCCCGCTGGAGCCCGGCGAACTCGACCGGGCGACCGCGTGGGGCCGCGAGCTGTCGCGCTGAGTCCGTGTCGCGCTGACGCGGGACGGATCAGTCCTCGTCGGCCTCGCGCGGCTTGACGTAGGGGTCCTCATCGCCGGCGTAGCTGGCGCCGGTCGCGATTCCCGCCACCGCAGCGTCTCGCTCCCGCGCCTCGCGGAGGAGGTCTTCGATGTGACCGGCGTTCTCCGGAAGCGCATCGTGGATGAACTCCAGCGTCGGAGTGAGCCGCACACCGAGCTTGCGACCGACTTCGCTGCGGAGCATTCCCGTTGCCGCGGTCAGGGCAGCGGCGGAGTCGGCACGCTCCTGGTCGGAGCCGTACACCGTGTAGAACACGGACGCGTGCTGCAGGTCGCCCGTGACGCGCACGTCGGTGATGGTCACGAACCCGAGCCGCGGGTCGCGCAGCCCCTTCTCGAGACGCTCGGCGATGAGCACGCGAATGCGGTCAGCCAGTCGAGCCTGACGTTCCGAAGCCATTTCCTTCTCCTTCTTCCACTCGCCCCGCCTGCCCGGCGAGATACATCGCGGCGCTCGGCGGAGGCTGGAGGATTCGGATGCCCGACCGAGGCAATTGGGGCCGGGGCCCCACTCTTGCCGAGGGCGGGCATCCGAATCCGGAAGCCATAGCCGAGCGACCGGGGTGGTCAGCCGCGCGGCTTCTCGACCATTTCGGTGGTCTCGATCTCGTCGCCCACCTGGATGTCGTTGTACTTGCCGAGCCCGATACCGGCCTCGAAGTCGGTACGGACCTCGGTGACGTCGTCCTTGAAACGACGCAGCGACTCGATGGCCAGGCCATCGGCGATGACGACGCCGTCGCGGATGACGCGGGCCTTGGCGTTGCGGGTAATGGTTCCCGAGCGCACGATGACACCGGCGATGTTTCCGAACTTGGAGGAGCGGAACACCTCGCGGATCTCGGCGACACCCGACTGGACCTCTTCGTACTCCGGCTTGAGGAGACCCTTGAGGGACTGCTCCACGTCGTCGATCGCGTTGTAGATGACGGAGTAGAAGCGCACGTCCACACCTTCGCGGGCCGCACGCTCGCGGGCCTTGGTGTCGGGGCGGACGTTGAAGCCGATCACGATGGCGTTGTCGATCGTGGCCAGGTTGATGTCGGACTCGGTGATCGCACCGACACCGCGGTGGATGATCCGCAGCTGCACCGAGTCGTCGACCTCGATCTTGAGGAGCGACTCCTCCAGCGCCTCGACGGCACCGGACACGTCGCCCTTGATGATGAGGTTGAGCGACTCGACCTTGCCCTCTTCGAGAGCGCGGGTGAAGTCCTCGAGCGAAATACGCTTGCGCGCCTTGGCCAGCTGGGCGTTGCGCTCGGCGGCTTCCCGCTTCTCGGCGATCTGCCGCGCCGTGCGGTCCTCTTCCGTGACGATGAAGACGTCACCGGCACGCGGCACCGAGTTCAGACCCTGCACCTGCACGGGACGCGACGGGTAGGCCTCTTCGACCGGCTCGCCGTTCTCGTCGATCATGGCGCGAACGCGTCCGTAGGCGGTACCGGCGACGATCGCGTCGCCGACGCGGAGCGTTCCGGACTGGATCAGCACCGTGGCGACCGAACCGCGGCCCTTGTCGAGCTTCGCTTCGATCGCGACACCGCGCGCCGCCTTGTTCGGGTTGGCCGTGAGGTCCAGTCCGGCGTCGGCGGTCAGGAGCACAGCGTCCAGGAGATCCTGGATGCCGGTGCCCTGTCGGGCCGACACGTCGACGAACATGACGTCGCCGCCGTACTCCTCGGCGACCAGACCGTACTCCGTGAGCTGCTGGCGCACCTTGGCCGGGTTGGCCTCGGGCTTGTCGACCTTGTTGACCGCCACGACGATCGGAACCTCGGCCGCCTGGGCGTGATTGAGCGCCTCGACAGTCTGCGGCATGATGCCGTCGTCGGCGGCGACCACGAGGATTGCGATATCGGTGACCTGCGCACCACGGGCACGCATGGCGGTGAACGCCTCGTGACCGGGGGTGTCGATGAAGGTGATGGCGCGCTCGATGTTGTCGTGCTCGGTCCACACCTGGTAGGCACCGATGTGCTGCGTGATGCCACCGGCCTCGCCCGCCACGACGTTCGTCTGACGGATCGCGTCGAGAAGCCGCGTCTTACCGTGGTCGACGTGACCCATGACGGTGACGACGGGCGGACGGATCTCGAGGTCGTCCTCGCTCTCCGCTTCGAGTTCGGCGTCGAGGTCGAGACCGAAGCCTTCGAGGAGCTCCTTGTCCTCGTCCTCGGGCGAGACCATCTGGATCTTGTAGCCGAGTTCGGCTCCGAGGACCTCGAACGTGGCCTCGTCGAGCGACTCCGTGGCCGTGGCCATCTCCCCCAGGTTGAAGAGGATGGTCACGAGCGTGCCGGGCTGGACCGTGTAGCCGTTGAGCGCCTCGAGCTTGTCGGCGAAGTCGGCGATCGATGCGCCGCGGCGCAGGCGAATGATCTCGCCGTTGCCCTTCTGGACGTTGACGCCGCCGACGACCGGCGCCGACCGCATCTCGAACTCTTGCCGCTTCGCCCGACGCGACTTGCGCTGCTTGGACTTGCCGCCGCCCTTGCCGAACGCTCCCGCCGTGCCGCCGCCGGGACCGCGGCCACGACCGCCGCCCCCGCCGGGCCGACCGGCGAAACCGCCGGGCGCGCCGCCGGGACGCTGGAATCCGCCACCGGCGCCACCGGGACGACCGGGACCGCCGGGACGCTGCTGGAAGGGAGCACCGGGACGACCGCCGCC
>NZ_LQGV01000001.1 GCF_001620065.1 Microbacterium sp. TNHR37B | reverse complement strand
GCAGCGCCGCGCCGCGCCGGGCTCGCGCGACCGCCGCCCCCGCGGCCGCGCGGGCTTCGCCGCTCAGGACGTAGAGGCGCCGGCGGGCCCCCCGTCGCTCCGACGGCTCCTCCCACTCCGACGTGATCCATCCGAGGCGCTCCAGACGTTCGAGGATCGGGTACACCGATCCGGCGGGGCGTCCGGTGCGTCCGACCACCTGGAGCCCCCAGACGGGATCTTCGGCCTGCAGGAGGACGTCGAGCACATCGGCGGTGGCCTCGGGAACGCGGGTGAGCGGGTCCATGGCGCAATCCTACATATATAGAGATAGCGATGGCTAGGCTGGCCACATGAACACCGACTGGGCCCCGGATGTCCTCGGTGCTCCGTTCCAGCAGCGCACGCTGCCGCTGGGCAGCGACGCCGCAGGCCCGGTGGTCGCCACGGTCGTGCGGCGGCTGCCGGGAGCCGTGCCCCGCCTGTTCGCGCCGCTCCGCGACGTCGACGTGCTCTACGTCCATGGCTGGTCGGACTACTTCTTCCAGACCGAGGTGGCGCGGTTCTGGAACGACCTCGGGGCGCGCTTCTATGCGCTCGATCTGCGCCGGTACGGGCGCAGCCTCCGCGAGGGGCAGACCCCCGGGTACACGAACTCGCTCTCTGAATATGACGCCGACATCGCTGCCGCGATCGAGGCGATGGGGCCGCGTCGGGGGCGCCGGCTCGTTCTCGTCGGGCACTCGACCGGAGGACTCATCCTCACCCTGTGGGCGGCGCGACACCCGGGCGCAGCCGCGGCCCTCGTCCTCAACAGTCCCTGGCTGGAGCTGCAGATCGGGTCGCTCGGTCGCCAGGCCCTCGCCCCGCTCGTCCGGGCCGCTGCCTGGGTCGACCCGCTCGGCCGGCATCCCGAGGTCGACCTCGGCTTCTATACCCGGGCCCAGCGCGAGGTGGGCTCGCTGCCGGAAGGGCACGAGGACTGGCGACCGGCGCGTGGCTTTCCGACCCACCCGGGGTGGCTCGCAGCGATCCTCGCCGGCCACGCGACCGTCGCCGCCGGCGTCGACGTCGGCTGCCCGGCCCTTGTCCTGCTTTCCAGCACATGGACCGCGCCGTTGCAGTGGTCTGCGTCGATGACCTCGTCGGACTCCGTCCTCGACGTCGACGACATCGCCCGCGCCGCCACGCGCATGGGGCGGCTCGTGACGGTGGCCCGGATCCCCGATGCGCTCCACGACGTGTTCCTCTCCGCACCCGAACCGCGCGCCCGCGCATTCGACGACCTTCGACACTGGCTCACAGGAGGCGCTCTTGCGCGATGACGAACCGAACGCCGACGTCGAGGTCAGCGAGGTCGAGCAGGCGGCGGCGTGGCTGGAACGCCTCACGCGCGACCCGCTGGCCGACGCCGTGCTGGGGCGGCTCACCGTCCTGCGCGCCAGCGACCCCGCGCCCCGCGGGCGCTACCAGGAGTGCGAGCTCGACCTCGAGGTGACACTTCCGGGGCGGCAGACGGCGCGAGTGACACACGTCGCCGTCTTTCCCCGCTCCCTCTGGCCGCGGGCCGGAGACGTGGTGCCGGCGCGCGTATCGGCGTCGCGCCCGGAGGTGTTCGAGGCGCAGTGGGAACGTCTTCGCGAACAGCGGAGCGGGGACGGGATCACCCGCTGACGGCTCGCGGGTGCGTCGCCACTCGCCACGACCCCGACGGGGCGCCCCATCCGAAGCCCTGCGACCAATGCGTCGCCGCTCCGAACCGGGAGCCGTCGCTCAATGACACGTGGACGCCGTCCCGGGCAAAGCCCACGATGTCCGCGCGCCCGTCCCCATCGACGTCGACGACCGATCGTGGCATCCATCCCGCCGTCCACTCGCGGGATCCGAAGTCCGCCGTCCACCGCGAGCTGGTGCCGAAAGAGGTGCCGCGGTTGAGTGCGACGAAGGTGCCGGTCGCGCTGAATCCGACGACGTCCGGTCGGCCGTCACCGTTGACGTCGGCGAGGGTTCTGCCGTCACGCCCACCGCGCCACGAGCCGGCCGAGGAGTCGTAGCCGAAGGACGCCGACCATCGTTTCGCCGTCGCGAACGACGAGCCCGTGTTCCGCGACACGTAGACACCGGCGCTGCCGAATCCGACGATGTCGGGACGGCCATCGCCGTCGATGTCCGTCACCATGCGCGGGTGGGAGGCAACGGTCCAGCCGCGTTCGTTGCCGAAGCTCGACACCCACAGCTGTGGCTTCGCGAACCCCGACCCGGTGTTGCGGGACACATACACGCCCTTGTTGGCGAACCCGACGAGATCGGCCCGCCCGTCACCGGTGACATCGACGACGAACCGGGGATTCCGGGAGGACAGCCACCCGCCGACGGACGATGCCGATCCCATCACGCGCCCCCACAGGGCGGGCGCCGTGAACGAGGTTCCGGTGTTGCGCGAGACGTACACGCCCGCCTCACCGAACCCGACGATGTCGGGAAGTCCGTCTCCGGTCACGTCGGCGAGCACCCGTTCGTGGCGACCGACTTTCCACCCCTTGGCGGCGCCATATCCCGCCACCCATTGGCGCGCAGCGCTGAAGGAGCTCCCGGCGCTCGTGGCGACGTAGACACCGCTGTTCGCAAAGCCGACCACATCGGCGCGGCCATCGCCGTTGACGTCGACCACCATGCGCGGGTTGGTGGAACGCTCCCACCCCTTCGCCGTGCCGAACGTCGCTACTGCTCGCCGTTGAGCGCTGAACCCGTCCCCGGTGTTCCGCGCCGTGTAGACCCCTCCGGGGCCGAAGCCGACGAGATCGGGCCGCCCGTCGCGATCGATGTCGGTGTTCCAATCGGTGGCCTGGGAGTAGTCGTCGATCCCGTCGGCGCCCGCGTCGGGAAGGGACGAGGAGACGTTCACCGGCCCCACCCGGTCGTCGGCGCGCAGGCAGCACGTGACGTGCCGAGACGTGAGCACCGTGCTCCCGGCGAGGTTCCGCCACACACCGTTGTACGCACCGCTGGAATCGTGGAGCGTGTAGTTGTCGAACTGAATGCCGTTGAGCGAGATGTAGTGACGCTTGCCGCTGGGCACATCTGTGGCGAGGTTCAGGATGGACAGGTGGACGTGGGCGCTGTTGCCCGGTGTCCCGCCGCAGGGGAGGGTCTGACCCGCGTTGCCGAGGTAGGTGCCCGCCTGCACCCAGTCGCCGACCAGCGAGGACTGTGCGTTGGTGAGGTGGTAATACTCGCTCATCCAGCCGCCGCCGTGGTCGACGCCGAGGAACCACCCCTTGCCGCACGTCACGCGGTAGACGCGGCCCGCCGCGACCGCCCGCACCTTCTTGTCGGCCGAGCTGAGCGGGGCGAAGTCGACGGCTCCGCGGTGGATCCCGTCGCTGTCGGCGTGCGATCCGCTCGCGCCCCAGCGCTGATTCGGGGCGAACGGAAAGCGGAACACCGGCTGTGGGCCGTAGGTCGTCACCAGGCGAGCCGAGGGTCCGCCGGGCATCTCCCGCGTCAGGGGGAGCGTCGGGCCGTCGTGGCCGAGGTCGTCGACAGGAACCGAGGGTGTCGGCGAGGGGTCTTCGGAGGGTGAGGGTTCCTCGGACGGCGACGGATCCGGCGTCGGGGACCCGGGCGTCTCGGAGACCGTCGGCTCGGGCGAGGCGGGACCGTCGACCGTCGGCTCCGGTGTCGGCGATGCAGCCTCGCTCGGCGTCGGTGCGGGAGGAGCCGGCGATGCAGCGTCGTCCGCCTCGGGGGACGACGCCGGGCTCGGAGCAGGTGAGGAGTCGGGCGGAGTCGCCGCGAGCGATCCTTCCGCGGAGACGAGCGTGATGGCGAGGAGCCCCGCGACGCACCAACTGATGGACTTCACTCGCCTCTTGTGCATCCGCCTTCTCCGGAATCTCCCCGAACGGGATCTCCCCAGGTCACTCACCCTAGGCGCGAGAAGGACATGGCGCAGGGGCTTGACCCGTGCGGTGCCGACGCGCTAGCGGCGGCCCGGGCGCGCGGATCCCGGTCGAGAGCAGTCGACCCGACGGCGACGCCCGCTACCCTCACAGGATGGCGGCAGACGAATGAACCACGACACGGCACGCATCGCCGCCGAGGTGGTGGACTGGCGTCGTCGCGTCTTCGCTCTCTACGCGGCGGTGCGCTCGACAGAGAACGCGGAACGAGCGCACGCGATGTGGAGGCGCGGACGAGACGAGCTGTTCGCGCAGCACTCCGCCAGTCCGTTGCTGCCTGCCGACCGCCCGTCCTTCCGCGGCCTGCCGGTCGCCCCCTACGATCCGGCGTGGCGTTTCGAGCTGTCGTTGCAGCCTGCCGACCCCGAGCGATTCGAGTTCGCCACGGGAACGGACGGTGTCGTCTCCTTCGAGCGCGTCGCACATGTGGGGGTGCCCGACGTCGGTCGCCTCGACGTGTGGAGACTCACCAGCTACGGCGGGGGGCTGTTCATCCCGATGCGGGATGCGCTCGCCGGCATGCCCGGCGGCACGTACGGCGGAGGACGCTACGTGATCGACACCGTCAAGGGCGCCGACCTCGGATCGGACGCCGCCGGCGGAACGATCGTGCTGGATCTCAACTTCGCCTACAACCCCTCCTGTGCGTACGATCCCGCCTGGGCGTGCCCCCTCGCACCGCCGGGGAACGTGCTCGACGTCCCGGTGCCCGTGGGAGAACTCGCCCCCGGAGCGTGATCACGCGGTGCCTAGGATGGGGCCGTGAACCGACCATTGACCAACTGGCACACCCACGCCACGGAGAGCCTGACACCCGGCCAACGCGCGGCGGACCGCCTCCGCAACTGGATGGGTTCGTGGGTGTTCATCGGCGGATTCGTCGGCGTGATGATCGCGTGGGCCGTCATCAACACGACATCCCTCAGGTGGGATCCGTACCCCTACATCCTGCTGAACCTGTTCCTCAGCATGCTCGCCGGCCTGCAGGGCGCGATCCTGCTCATCGCGGCCAAGCGTCAGGACGCCATCGCCGCTGCCCTTGCCCAACACGACTTCGAGACCAACCGCGCGGCGAAGATCGAGATCGAAGAGCTCATGGCCGTCAACCGGCGCCAGCTCGAGTACATCCGGCTCCTCTGCGTCCAGCACGGCATCACGCCGGAGCAGGACGCGGGAACGCCGTGACGGCTCAGCGGTAGTTGACGAACTGCAGATCCACGTCGAGGTCGGCGGCCTTCAGCATGCGCTGGACCTCCTGAAGGTCATCGCGAGACTTGGACTGCACGCGCAGCTCGTCGCCCTGGATCTGCGCCTTGACCGACTTGGGGCCCTCATCGCGGATGAGCTTGCTGATCTTCTTGGCGTCCTCGGAGGAGATGCCCTGCTTCAGCGTGGACGTGATCCGGTACTCCTTGCCGCTGGCCACCGGGTCGCCCGAGTCGAGCGACTTCAGCGAGATGCCTCGCTTGATGAGCTTGGACTGGAACACGTCGAGCACCGCCTTGGCGCGCTCCTCGCTGTTGGCTTTGATGAGGATCGCCTCGCCGCTCCACTCGATCGAGGCGTCGGTGCCCTTGAAGTCGTATCGCTGCTCGACCTCCTTGCGGGCCTGGTTGAGCGCGTTGTCCGCCTCCTGGCGGTCGATCTTGGAAACGATGTCGAACGAAGAGTCGCTAGCCATGCCTCCACCGTACTGCGCCGGCCCGGAGCGCGCGGGACGGCCTCGGGTAGTCTGCCCAGAACGGGCCGGCTAGCCCGCCGCGAGCACCGAGGAGGACCGTCCGTGAAGGTGTCGCACCTCGCGCCCTCTCCGCCGCACCGGGGAAGAACGCCCGTGCAGCGGCGCGGCGCACGCGGCGTGTGCGGGCTCGTCGGCGTCGCCGTGAGCGTCGCGGCTCTCACCGGCTGCGCCTCACCGGGTGGGCCGTCCTCCTCGCCGTCGTCGGCGCTCTCGCCGTCCCCGTCGGTCTGCGTCGTGGCGGAGAACCCGCACGCGGAGCCCCCGGAAGGGTGCATCACCTATGACCCCGAGGCGAACATGGCCCTCAACGAGTCGTATCGCGACCGCTACCCCGTCGGCGATGACGTCGTGGCGGCGGGAGCGCCCTATGTCGACGCGGTGACGGCGGGACTCGCCGATCTCCAGGGATCTGCTTCTCTCACGGCCGAGGGCGTTCGGGAGGTGCTCGCCCGTTCCGGGTTGCCCCCGGAGGGGATTCAGACGCTCGGCGACACCGGTTCCGTCGCTTTCGGCGCGATCCTTCCCGCGGAGGTGACCTCGTCGTCGATGGCGGCGTGCCTCTTCGGAGAGGTCACCACCGACCGCCTCGCGGTCGAGATCGGCGGTCTGGTCCAGGACGGCGGATGCCTCGCCGGTCCCGGGGGTCACTGAGTCGAGGGCGCCCACGCCGCTCCGAGACGGATTTGTAGGGTCGAAGGGTGGACACCGGCTTCGCCGCCCCGCCCGAGGATGTCATCGACGAGCTCGTCGCCGCCGTACTTTCTGCGGCGGGAGAGCGTGTCTCTCGTCCGGACTGGCGGCGGGTGACCCATGGCTCCGCGCACCTGGTCGTCTTGGCAGGAACGGTCGCGGTGCGCGTCACCCGCACCCCGGCCGCGGCCGCGGAGACCGTTCGCACGCAGCGTCTGATCGATCTGCTGCCTCCGCTTCCCTTCGCTGTGCCCCGGTCGAGGCCGACGGCGTCGAGGCCGACGGCGTCGTGGCTGTCGCCCAACGACGGCTCGACGGCGATCCGCACCCGAGCGGCCGCGGCGACGGCTCCGCGCTGAGAGCGCTGCTGGATGCCCTGCGCGGCGTGGACCTCGACCCTCTCCGCGACAGCCTGGCCCACCCCCACGCCTTCTTCGGCGGCCACGAGGGCCTTCGAGTACTCGTGGAGGACGCGCTTCCGCTCCTCGGCCCCAAAGCGCGCGACGGCGCCCTCCGAGCCGTCGAGGAGCTGGGGGCGCTCGAGCCCGGCATCGAGGTGCTGACCCACGGCGACCTCGCCGGCTCGAATGTGCTGTGGACGGCGGGCTCCGTCTCCGGCGTGATCGACTGGGACCTCGCCGCTGCCGCCGACGAGGCGAAGGACGTCGCGGCGCTGGCGACCTGGCACGGGTGGGAAGCGCTGTCGCCCGTCGTGCCCGCGGCCGTGCTCCGTCGGGCGCGGACGATCGCCGCGACGTATCCTCTGCAGCTCGTGGCCTTCACCCTTCACCGCGGTCGCACCGGGGTCGAGTTAGAGCGGGCGGTGGCGCGCGCCACCCAGGCCTACGGCCGCTGAACGCCGTCCGTCATGCGGCGTCATGCGGCGTCAGGCTACGGATGGCCCCGCGGGGTCGACGGGAACCGCGATCTCCATGACCGTGCCCGCCGCGCCGCTTCCGAACCCTGGGAGGTAGATCTCCCGGTTGGGGCCTCGTCGTTGCGCGCCCGCGGCCCGGGAGAGGTGATCGTGCACAGCCACCACGAGCGGCTGGTCGTCCGCCTCTGCCTGGTCGAGGCTCACGACCATCTCGGCATGGGCCTCGTCGCGCGCGATGTGCATGCCCGGTGGGGGCGGGATGAGGCCATCGAAGGGGACGCTGAGTGTCAGCTTCGCCGTCGACACCTCCGTGGCACGGGTGTGGATCTCGAGGAAGGGCGGGGCCGCAACCGGCACGTCGGCGGCGGTTAGCGCGGAAAAGGCCTGCTGCGTGAGGCCCGCGATCACCGCGCCCATCTCGGACAGCCTGGCGTCGCCGTCCACGCGCAGGACGACGCGGTCGGTCACCTGCCGCTGGCCGACCGCCAGTCCGGCCGGGAGTGCGGAGGTGCCGGAGAGCACGGAGCGGGCGTACTCGCCGGCGGCGTCGACTCCGGCGGCGCGGGCTCTCCGTCGTTCCCAGACGGTGTCGAACACGCGGAGAGGAGCGTGCGCGTCGATCACCTCGGCGACCTCCGACAGCGAGAGATCGAGGGACCGCAGAAGCGCGATCGTGCGGGCACGCTCGGCCTGGGCGCCGTCGAAGATTCGGCGCCCCGACGCGTCGCGCGTCGCCGTGAGGAGACCCCGATCCGCATAGAGTCGAACGGCCTTCTCGGAGATCGCGGCGTGCGCGGCGAGCTGTCCCGTCGTGAGCATGCTCTCACCGTAGAAGCTGCCCCAGGGGGAGGGGCAAACCGTGGGTCGCCCGTATGGGGCGAGCTGCGTCATACTGCCGGGAGACCCCGGAGGTGTCCATGACCGACCGCACGCCCGCACGCAATTCCGCCCACGAGGATCCATCCTCGCCGGAGCCGGTGCGGCCTCCGACCAATCCGTACCTCCTCGTGATCATGGCGGTATGGATCACCGCGGGCGCCCTCGGGCTCATGCTGCTGGCGGGCTCACTGAGTAGCGAGGTGACGGATCCGGACGTATTGTCCGCCGTCGGCACACGCCTGCTCATCGCCGCCGCTGCCGTCGCGCTCCTCCATCTCGCTGTCAACGCGGTGCGGTGGCGCGCCCCGCAGTAAACCCCCGCTCGCCCGGGCGAGTGGCCCACCCCGTTGCCTTTCTTCCCGGGCTCCCGGCGACGCGATGTTGACGTCAGCGCGCGATCTGCCCTACCATTCCGGTATAGCGATAAAACGTTTTATCAACACAAGGGTGTGAGGTGGAGCATGGGACGGGCGCGGATCTTCGACGTCGCCGCCGCCGCGGGCGTCTCCGTCACCACCGTGTCGCTCGTGCTGAACAACGCCGAGTCCCGCATCTCCGAGGAGACTCGCCAGCGTGTGCGCGAGGCAGCCGAAGCGGTCGGCTACTCGGCGAGCGCCGTCGCGCGCGGCTTGCGGACGCAGCGCACCCGCATCGTCGGGCTCATCTCCGATCAGATCGCCACCACCCCGTTCGCCGGACGCATGCTCGCCGGCGCGCAGGACGCGGCCCGCGAGAGCGGCCACATGGTCATGCTGGTCGACACCGGTGGCGAGACGAGCATCGAGACCGAGGCCGTGCGGGCGATGACGGCCCAGCAGGTCGATGGGCTGCTCTACGCCGCGATGTGGCATCGCGGTGCCACGCCTCCGGCAGGCCTGCCGAAGGGCACCGTGTTCCTGGACTGCTACCCGATCGGCGGCGGATTCCCGAGCGTCGTACCGGACGACTGGGCGGGTGGACAGGCGGCGGTTCGTGAGCTGCTCGCCGCCGGCCACCGCCGCATCGCTTATCTCGACACGAGCGACCGGGAGCCGATCGCCTCCCGGCTGCGCCATGACGGCTACCTCCATGCGCTTCGTGAGGCGGGGATCGAGCCCGACCCGGCCCTGCACGTGCGCGGCGAGACGTCGGCGCAGGGCGGGCGCGCGGCCGCCGACGAGCTCCTCGACCTGCCGGAGGATCGGCGTCCGACGGCGATCTTCTGCTTCAACGACCGGATGGCGATCGGCGTCTACACCGCCGCCCACCATCGCGGTCTCGAGATTCCGCGTGACCTCTCGGTCGTCGGCTACGACGACCAGCAGCTGGTCGCCGCGGAGCTGGATCCTCCCCTCACCACCATCGCCCTTCCCCATTACGAGATGGGTCGTTGGGCGATGGAGGTCGCGCTCGGCGTCCGCGCGGAGGGGGATGAGGACGCCGCGCACCGCATGGAGTGTCCCGTCATCAGACGGAGCTCCGTGGGCCCGCCGCCGGCGCATGTCGGCAAACAGAACCGGCGACGGGCTTCACATGTAACCGAAGGGCCGCGCGCAGCGGCCCCCGATCGGGTGACCGACGTGGGCGTCGGCCACCAGGAATAGGAAACCACAATGATGCGCAGAACGGTGCCGGTCTTCGTGGCCGCGGGGCTGGCGACAGCCCTCGCCCTCACGGGGTGCGGACAGGCGGGCCAGGGCGGGACGACCACGAAGGACGGCCGCACGCAGCTGACGATGTGGACGCACTCGGCGGGCAACGCCGCCGAGCTCGCGGTCTACGAGAAGATCATCGACGACTTCAACTCGTCGCAGGACACCTATGAGGTCGTGCACGAGTCGTTCCCGCAGGGGGCGTACAATGACGCGATCGTCGCGGCCGCCGCCTCGGGCGATCTCCCGTGCCTCCTCGACCTCGACGGACCGATCATGCCCAACTGGGCATGGGCGGAGTACCTCCAGCCGCTGGGGATCTCGACCGACATCACCGACAAGCTCCTCCCGACCGCGGTCGGGAAGTGGAACGGGGAGATCTACTCCGCCGGCTACTGGGACGCTGCGCTGTCGATCTTCGCGCGCAAGTCGGTGCTGGAAGCCAACGACATCCGCATCCCCACGACGGAGCAGCCGTGGACGAAGGACGAGTTCGACTCCGCGCTGGACACCCTCAAGAAGGCGGGGTACGACACCCCGATCGACATCGGCGCCGAGGACACCGGTGAGTGGTGGCCCTATGCCTACTCCCCGCTCCTGCAGAGCTTCGGTGGCGACCTCATCAACCGCGACACGATGCTCACCGCCGACGGCGCCCTGAACGGCGACGACGCGGTCGCATGGGGCACGTGGTTCCAGGGCCTGTTCGAGAAGGGCTATGCGAGCAACGCCGGCACGATCGGCAACCAGGAGTTCGTCGACGACAAGGTCGCCCTCAGCTACACCGGCGTCTGGAACGCCCTCGCCTCGGTCGAGGCGATCGGTGACGACCTCGTGATCCTGCCCCCGCCGGACCTCGGCAACGGCCCGAAGATCGGCGGCGGCTCGTGGCAGTGGGCCATCTCCTCGAGCTGCAACGACGCCGACGGCGCTCGCGAGTACCTCGAGTTCAGCTTCAACGACAAGTACATCACCGAGTTCGCCGACAACCAGATCGTCATCCCGGCCACCGAGGCCGCGGCGCAGGCGTCGAAGTACTTCGGTGACGACGGCGTCCTCCGCCCCTTCGTCGAGTTCTCCCAGAAGTACGCGGTGCTGCGTCCCGAGACCCCCGCCTACGCGGTGATCTCGACGACGTTCGAGACCGCAGCGAAGAACATCATGAGCGGCGCCGACGTCAAGGGCACGCTCGACCAGGCCGTCAAGGACATCGACGCGAACATCGCGTCGAACGACGGGTACGGCTTCTAACCGATCCCGATCGCACGGGGTGCCGACGCGTCGGCGCCGGTGCCCCGTGCGCCCGGAAGGACCTCTGTCATGACTGTCACGCCTCCCACGGTGGCCGCCGAGACCCCTCGGCGATCGCTCCGCCGTTTCCGTTCGATCCGGGGACGAGAGACCTGGGCGGGGATGGGCATGGTCGCCCCCGCGGCGATCCTGCTGCTCCTGTTCCTCGTCATCCCCGTGATCCTCGCCTTCACGCTCTCCTTCACCAACGCACGCCTGATCTCCCCGAATCCGCCGCGGTTCGTCGGGTTCGACAACTTCATCCGTGCGTTCACCGCCGACCCGGTGTTCGTGCAGTCGATCGGCAACACGGCGCTGTTCGCCCTCGTCGTGGTCCCGGTCCAGGCAGGCCTCGGCCTCGCCCTCGCCGTGCTGGTGAACCGGAAGCTGCGGGGGACGACGTTCTTCCGCGTCGTCTTCTTCGTCCCCGTCGTCACCTCGATCGTGGTCGTCTCGATCCTGTGGAAGTTCCTCTATCAGGAGGACGGACTCATCAACTCCATGATCGACGCGGTGACCTTCGGCCTGTGGAGCGGCACCGACTGGTTGAACGATCCGCAGACGGCGCTCGGCGCCATCATCGTGATGTCGATCTGGCAGGCCGTCGGGTTCCACATGATCATCTGGCTGTCGGGGCTGCAGACGATCCCCGAGGAACTGTATGAGGCGGCACGGATGGACGGTGCGAGCCCTTGGCGTCAGTTCACCAACGTCACGTGGCCGGGGCTGCGCCCGACGATGGTGTTCGTGCTCGTCACGATCACGATCGCCGCGCTCGGTCTGTTCGTGCAGATCGACGTCATGACCCAGGGCGGGCCGCAGGGCGCCACCTCGACGGTCGTCTACCACGCCGTCCGCAAGGGCTACGGACAACAGGAGATCGGCTACGCGGCGGCGATCTCGCTCATCTTCTTCGTCGCCGTGCTCCTCATCGCGCTGATCCAGCGCCGCCTCACCCGGGAGAAGGACTGATGACCGCCACCGTTCCCGCCCCGCCGGCCTCGCGCCGCTCCGCCTCGCGGAACACGTCGCGCCGGCCCGTCCGCTCCGCCTCGGCGGGGCGCCGCTGGGGGACTGCGGCGACCTACATCGCGATGTCGGTCCTCGCCGTGATCTTCCTGTTCCCGCTCGTCTTCATGTTCGTGTCGAGCCTCAAGCCCGACAGCCAGATCCTGCAGGACCTCGACTCGCCGATGGCGTTCCTGCCCGTGGGGGACATCAGCCTCGACAACTACTTCGGGGTGTTCGACCGGGTGCCGGTCGCGCAGTTCATGTTCAACTCGGTGCTCGTGACGGTGCTCACGGTGGGGCTCGGCCTCGTCGTGAACTCGATGGCGGGGTTTGCCCTCTCCCGGCTGGCGTGGAAGGGACGCCTCGTCGTGCTCGGCCTCATCATCGCGACGCTCATCGTGCCCTTCGAGACGATCGCCGTGCCGATGGTCTACTGGGTGTCGCAGCTGCCCACCCTCGTGTTCGAGGGCGGCGTGCTCAAGTACGACTTCGGGTGGCTGAACACCTACGAGGTGCAGATCGTGCCGTTCATCGCGAACGCGTTCTCGATCTTCCTGTTCACGCAGTACTTCTCGACCATTCCGAAGTCGCTCGATGAGGCAGCCCGCATCGACGGCGCGAGCTGGTTCACGATCTACCGGCGGATCATCGTTCCGCTGTCAGGTCCGGCGTTCGCGACGGTCGCCATCCTCACCTTCCTCCCCGCGTGGAACCAGTACCTCTGGCCCCTCATGGTCGTGCAGCGGGAGAACCTCCGCCCGGTCATGGTGGGAATGCAGTACTTCTTCCAGCTCAACACGGCCTGGGGAGAGGTCATGGCGTACACCTCGATGATCACCATCCCCGTGCTCATCGTCTTCCTGATCTTCCAGCGCGCGTTCGTCAGCTCGATCGCCGCGAGCGGTGTGAAGGGCTGAGCGGCACCCCGCCGTCGCCTCACGCTGCATCTCATCCGCGGGCTCAGCCCGCAGTAAGGACGTTCATCGTGTTCGATCTTCCCGATTCCTGGGTCTGGGACTACTGGTTCGCCGACGACGGCGACCGCTATCACCTCTTCTTCCTCTACGCCTCGCGGGCCCTCCACGACCCCGAGGCGCGCCACTACCGTGCCTCGATCGGGCATGCCGTCTCCACCGACCTCGTGGAGTGGGAGCGGATCGCCGACGCCCTCGTGCGGGGGGAAGCGGGGGAGTTCGACGACCTCGCCACGTGGACCGGTTCGACCGTGCGCCACCCCGACGGCACCTGGTTCCTCTTCTACACCGGCTCCACCCGCGCAGAGGGCGGCAAGAACGTCCAGCGGATCGGTTATGCCACGTCCACCGACCTCGTGACCTGGCAGAAGGCGCCGGGGGCGGTGCTGGAAGCGGCCGCGCCCTGGTACGAGACGCTCGACAGCGGTGACTGGCACGACGAGGCCTTCCGCGATCCGTGGGTCTTCGCCGATCCCGAGGGTGACGGCTGGCACATGTATGTGACCGCTCGCGCACCGGAAGGGCCCGTGAACGGACGCGGCGTGATCGCGCATGCGTGGTCGGCCGACCTTCGCGAGTGGGAGCTGCGCGAGCCGGTGAGCGTGCCGTCGGAGAACGGATTCGGACAGCTGGAAGTGACGCAGGTCGAGGTGGTGGACGGGCGCCCCGTGCTGCTGTTCTCCTGCCTCGCCGACCATTCGATGCCCTCACGCCGCGCGGCGCGGGCCGGCACCTGGGCGATCCCCGCCGAGAGCGTGCTCGGGCCCTTCGACGTCGACCGCGCGGAGCCTCTGACGGGGCAGGACCTGTACGTCGGACGGCTGCTGCGCCGTCGCGACGATGGGCAGTGGCTCCTGTTCGCCTTCCGTAACGTGGGGCCGGACGGCGCGTTCCTGGGCGGGGTGACCGACCCCATGCCGGTGTCGTGGGTCGACGGACGGCTCGTCGCCGAGGCCCCCGTGGCGGCAACTGCTTCCTAGACTGGAGGGATGCAGCCGCTCACGGAGGACCAGGTGCGCGCCGCGCTCGTCAATGCGACGACCGACGAGATCGAGAGGGTGGCCCTGCCGGTCGACTTCCTGCTCGTGGACTGGGACCACCTCGACTTCCTCGCCTGGCGCGATCCGCGCACGCGCGCTCGCGGCTACGTGATCGCCGAGCTCGACGGCGCCCCCACGGGCGTCGTCCTCCGCGCAACCGACGGATCGAGCCGGGGACGGCCTGCCCTCTGCAACCTGTGTCACACGATGCAGCCGGGCGACCAGGTGGCCCTGTTCACTGCTCGCCGAGCCGGTGACGCGGGGGAGCGGGGTGACAGCGTGGGCACGTACGTGTGCGCGGATCTCTCCTGCCACGAGAACGTGCGACTGGCGGCACCTCTCGCGCCCAGCGAGGTGCGCGCCAGCGTCGACCGCCGGATCGACGGCACCCGCCACCGCGTCGAGTCGTTCGTGGAACGGGTGGCCGTCGCCGCGTAGCGACGGTGGTTTTTCGTGGGGCGTTCGACCCGGTAAGATGGTGGATCGCGCCTCCGGTCGACTGTACAAGCCGGTCGGGTGCGCACCTGGCGAGTTACCCAAGCGGCCAAAGGGATCTGACTGTAAATCAGCCGGCATAGCCTTCGGGGGTTCGAATCCCTCACTCGCCACCGCAGGACACGGAGGGGCCCTCGCCAGAAGACGGCGAGGGCCCCTCCGTCGTTGGCCCGCGGTGCCGCGCTGAGCTGCTCGGGAATGCCGAAGTATGAGAAGGCGACGTATCGCAACTGCGGATACTGCCGCACGTCGATGTCTCGATGGGAGTTGAGTGGTCATCGCGATATGTTCGCGATGCAGCCGGGGGGCTACCACCCTCAAGCTGTCTTGAGTTGCCCTTGTTGCGGACGGCTCACGCTCGTTGGCCATGTCATCACCGCGAAGGTGGGCGACGGTAAGGTTCCTATCCACGACGGCGACGAGGTCATCGAAGTTGCGGCGCTCCCGAGTGCGGACGATCTCGGAGTCGTGGTCAAGCATGTGCCCGACGACACCAGGTGATTCTTCGACACTGCGCAGCGTGCGCTGCTGGCTGGCAGCCCGGATGCGGCAGCGGTCCAGCTACGCAAGACGTTGGAAGCGGCTGCCGCTGCGAAAGGTGTTCAGGAAACGAAACCTCTAGGGCTCCGTTAAGAAGCTCCTCGACGGTGCCTATCGTACGCAAGGCCTTTCAGGTGTCTTGGAGCACGTCCGCGAGATGGGAACATCGGTGCTCACCACACAGACACGGCGCTCATGGCGCGAGAAGTCGAGAGATCACTTCTATTCACGACGCAGGTGATACGAAACCTCTTCGAGGTGCCGGGCGAGCTCAAGGAGCTTCGAGCGGAAACGGAGACTGCGTCCGCTATCGAAGAATCGAGCGATCGACCGCCCGCAGCCGCCGAGTTCGCGAGTCGTGACGCGACACGTCACGACGGGCCTCCGCCGCCGACTATACCTTCGCCAGTGCTCGCAGCAGCGAGCGGTATCGCACTATGAACTCGTCTGGCGTTCGTTCGTCGCCGTAGAAGATCACTGAGTCAACGCCGTGTCCATCATCGAGATGGAGCTCGCGACGCATCTGCTTAATCGTGCCAAGGCCCACTTCGCGCCCATCGCCTGCTGGCACGAACTGGAAACGGCGTGTGTCTAGTTTCCGTCTACCCAGAAAACCACGCTCGATGATGGTTCGCTCCACGAGTACGCCAGTGCCTCTTGGTCCGATCGCGCAATCGAACTCTTGTTCGAGAATCGCCCGTAGCTTGCGCCACGTGATCGGTCGCTCGGATCGCGACACTGGTCGCGAGTTCTTCTTGATCCACTCCGAGATGACCAGCACCTCGCGGTCAGCGATTTGGTCGTAGATGAAGCCCTTGGGAAGAATC
Source organism: Microbacterium sp. TNHR37B (assembly GCF_001620065.1). Lineage (GTDB taxonomy): Bacteria > Actinomycetota > Actinomycetes > Actinomycetales > Microbacteriaceae > Microbacterium. The sequence goes on along the minus strand of NZ_LQGV01000001.1, from coordinate 1,569,863 downwards.
TGATGGTTGGTGACCTCCAGCATCCACTTGAAGAGGGCGTCCTTATCTACTGAGTCACGAAGCCACTGGTTATGTCGATCGAGAAAGACAAGCAGGCTCACCACGGCGGTGCGTTTGTTGCCGTTGTGGAAAGGGTGGTTATGGACGAGGGAATGAACCAGCGCCGCCGCCGCCATCTCAACGGTCGGGTACTTGGGTTCGACTCCATGGCCTGACTGTGGGCGTATGATAGCACTTGCGAGCGAGTCTTCGCTTTTCACCCCGGGGGGCCAGATCGGATCGTTTGCCTGGCTAGCATCGTTCTCGAGCGCTTCGTGGATAGATCGCACCTCGTCCACGGTCAGGAACGACGAAGGCTCCTTTTGCCCGATCACCTTCCAGGAGATGGGCGGCGCGGAGGGGATTTCAACCGCGTCCACGGGCGGGGCCGGTGGAGCAGCAGGGCGCTCCCGGGCCATCCGAGCCAACCGCGAGGAAGAACCCTTGGGGATGTTCCGAGCACGCTCCGGCGACACATATCCAAGGGAGGCTAGAAGAGCATCCAGTTCCGCGATCTCGACACCGAGCTGTGACGCCCAGTAGGACTTTCTTCTCCGGTCACCGCGCGCAGGCAGCTGACACGCTCGTAGTGCGGCGTTCAGGTCTTCGCTTCGGATAAGGGACGACGGTTCAGTGACGTACTCAATGTCGGCGTACCAGAGGGTCACGAGAACCTCTTCAACATCCTTGTCGGCAGCAGTCGCGAGTTCGCGTACGCTCATCGTTGCTGGCATGGGGCTCCAATCAACCCCATCATGCAGGATGTGGCCGACATTAGGAACGAGTGAAGCCCCTGAGAGTCAATTTGCTAGTCCGCAACTGCACGAAGCGCGCCAGCTCTTGACGTGAGCGCCCACATGTGCCCGGATGCACAGTGCGCCCAATCGGGTTGCGTCGTCCCGGTTGCGGAACAAGTGCAGGAAGTGCTTGTAGATCACATACTGGTGCGGCTCATCTCCTTGGCGACGATCTCCATTGCATCCGTGCGAAGCGGAGAAGCTCGCTTGCCGCACGCCAATACGCATGGGAGCCGACATCGGATCGGCGCGGAGCCGTCTCTCGCAGTGTGCTGGCTCTGCTCGTCCTCGACGCTCTCGGTAAACGCTACCCCCCCGCGCCTGTGGGGGATGAGCGGCAGCGAGCCCTTCATCGCCCGAGCGCGTGAAGTGAGCCGCGTGCTGCGCCGGGGGCGCTCCCCGCATCCTGCTGGCCACGCCCGACGAACGGTCGGGCTGGGTGCATCCGCACACGTTCGTCGATCGGCGATCTCCCTGTCTGCAGAGAGGGCCGTCGCGGACACGCTCGCTGCGACGCTTCCACATCTCTCCCACGCGCATCATGGCATCGACAAGCTCCTGGACCTCCTCGCCGAGCTCTCGGGGCGCCCCTCGCGCTCGATCACGACGCCCGCACTTCGGGCCTGGCTCGAGGGCTTTTCGGGAGCGTCGCGAGCGTCGCGAGCCGCCGCCGCGCTCCTCGCCCGCCCCTCCGCCTGAATCGCCCTCGACGCCGTCTGTCGTGGGCGTCGGACCGCTCGTCCGGCGCGCCTGAATCGCTTTTGCCGAAAAACGGCGAAAATCGAGCGGAAGTGTGCAAAACTACAGGTGCGGCGGTCAACGACGTGCCCTGCCGTGAAGGAGTGAAGATGTCCCTTTCCCAGTGGCTGCCTGCCGAGGCGGTCCGCCTCCACGCCTCTGCCGACGACTGGCGCGACGCGCTCAAGGTCAGCGGCGAAGCCCTCGTCGCCGCCGGGGTCACCCTCCCCGCCTACACCGACGAGATGATCGCCACGGTCGAGAAGCTCGGGCCTTACATCGTCATCGCCCCCGGCCTGGCGCTGGCCCATTCGCGTCCGTCGCCGGCGGTTCAGCGCGCCGGTCTCAGCTGGGTCTCGCTGGCGACCCCCGTGGAGTTCGGCTCGGCGGAGAATGACCCGGTCGACCTCGTGATCGGTCTCGCGGCCCTCGATCACGACGGGCACATCGAGATGATGTCGGAGCTCGCCCGCGTCATCTCCGATGAAGACACCCTCGCCGCGCTCCGAGCGGCGGACTCCGTCGACGCGCTCCACGCCGTCTTCGACGCGGCGTCGGCCTGACCCGGCCGTCGCCACCCGCAACGAGAACTCACCCGAACCCAGAACTCACTCGCACCCAGAGAACAAGGAGAAGCACCATGAAAATCGTCACCGTCTGCGGAATGGGCATCGGAACATCGGTGCTCCTGAAGATGAACGCCGAGAAGGCGTTGCGCGCCCTCGACATCGATGCCGAGGTCGAAGCGGCCGACATCGGCGTCGCGCGCGGCATGGCCCGCACCGCGAACATCGTGCTGACCTCCGCCGACCTCGCCGACGAAATCGGCGAGACCCCCGCGAAGGTCATCGTCATCAACAACTTCACGAGCGTCGACGAGATCACCACCAAGATCTCCGAGGCCCTCAACTAACCCTCCCCCCGGCCTGAAAGGCACTCCTCCCATGGAATGGCTCGTCGCAGTCCTCGATTTCATCGGACAGCAGATCCTCAACGTCCCCGCCTATCTCATCGGCATCATCACCGCCATCGGCCTCATCGCGCTCCGTCGCAATGCGGGCCAGGTGATCGGCGGCGGACTCAAAGCCGCGCTCGGCTTCCTGATCCTCGGCGCCGGAGCCGGCGTCGTGGTGGCTGCGCTCGCCCCGCTCGGCGAGCTGATCCTGCGCGTCACCGGCGCCCGCGGCGTCATCCCCACCAACGAGGTGATCACGGCGATCGCCGCGGAGAAGTACGGCGCCTCGGGCGCGTATGTGCTCGTCCTCGGCTTCATCGTCATGATCCTGCTCGCGCGCTTCACGCCGCTGCGCTACATCTTCCTCACCGGTCACCACATGGTGTTCATGTCGATCCTCCTGACGGTGGTTCTCTCGGTAGGACTCGGCGACGAGATGGGCTGGCTCGTCGTTCCGCTGGGCGCCGTGCTTCTCGGCGTGATCATGGTGGTCATGCCGGCGTTCTCGCAGCCGTGGACCCGGAAGATCACCGGCGACGACTCGATCGCGATCGGTCACTTCGGCACGCTCGGCTACATCGCCGCCGGCGCCACCGGCCAGGCGGTCGGCGGACGCAGCCGCTCCACCGAGGAGATCAAGTTCCCGCAGGGGCTCCGGTTCCTCCGCGACTCGATGGTCGCCACCGCTCTGTCGATGGTCCTCATCTACTGGGTGTTCGCGATCTGGGCCCTCATCGCCCTGCCCGCCGAAGAGGCTCTCCCGCTCCTGAACGCGAAGGACGCCGGCGCGTTCATCATGGCCGCCTTCGCCCAGGCGCTGCAGTTCGGTGTGGGTGTCGCTGTCATCCTCTACGGTGTCCGCACCGTGCTGGGTGAGCTCGTCCCCGCCTTCCAGGGCATCGCCGAGAAGGTCGTGCCCGGCGCCAAGCCCGCGCTGGACATCCCGATGGTCTTCCCCTATGCAGCCAACGCCGTTCTCATCGGCTTCCTGGCCTCGTTCGTGGGTGGTCTCGTCGCTCTCGGCGTGCTGGCGGTCTGGCTCGGTCCCGTGTTCGGGCTCGCGCTCATCCTCCCCGGCATGGTGCCCCACTTCTTCACCGGTGGTGGAGCGGGTGTCTACGGCAACGCGACCGGTGGTCGCCGTGGTGCAGCCCTCGGTGGTTTCGTGAACGGTGTCCTCATCACGATCCTTCCGGCGCTGCTGCTGCAGGTGTTCGGCGGGCTCGGCTTTGCCAACTCGACCTTCGGCGACGCCGACTTCGGTTGGTTCGGCACGGTTCTCGGCGCCGGCTTCGTGGCAGGACCCACCGTGGGCGTCGTGCTCAGCCTCGTGCTGGCGATCGTGCTGGTGGTCGGAGCCTCGATCTTCCAGCGCCGTGTGGTCGACGCCGGATGGGTGCCCGGTGCCCGCCGGGACGCTCGTCTGGCCAAGGAAGCGGAGCAGGCCAAGGCCGCTTCCTGACCGTCGATCGCACAGGGGACGGATGGCGCGCGCGGCCATCCGTCCCCTTTTGCCATTAAGCGGCAATAGCCGTAAACTTAGCGGCATAACTCACCCCGTCTCGATGCCGAGGAGCACTCCATGACCACCGACCGACCGGCCGCCCCCTCGCTCGCCGACGACGTGATCCGCTACGCGCGTGTGCTTCCCCTCGATGTCGTGCAGGCGAAGGGATCGGGGCACGCCGGCACCGCGGTCGGTCTCACGCCGTTCCTGACGACGCTGTTCCAGGAATACCTCCGCCACGACCCGAGCGACCCGCAGTGGCTGGGGCGGGACCGATTCGTCCTGTCGGCCGGCCACACGAGCCTCTCGCTCTACCTCCAGCTGTATCTCCACGGCTACGGCCTCGAGATGGACGACCTTCGGGCCGCCCGCACCCTCGACTCGCAGACCCCGGGACACCCCGAGTGGGGTCACACGCCGGGCGTCGAGACGACCACCGGCCCCCTCGGGCAGGGGATCGGCAACGCCGTGGGCATGGCGCTGGCCGCCCGTCGAGTGCGGGGCATGCTCGATCGCGATGCCGGCCCGGGCGGAAGCCCGTTCGACCACCGCGTCTTCTGCCTGGCCTCCGACGGAGACCTCCAGGAGGGCATCAGCCACGAGGCCGCCGCGCTCGCCGGCGCATGGGGCCTCGAGAACCTCATCCTCATCTGGGACGACAACGAGATCTCGATCGAAGGCGATACCACGATCGCGACCGTCGAGCGCACGGTCGACCGTATGGCCTCCTACGGCTGGCACACCCTCACGATCTCCGACGCCGAGTCGCGCGAGGAGGTGCGCGCCGTGCTCGACGCCGCCGTCGCGCACCGCGGCGCCCCCGTGTTCATCCGGCTCCGCTCTCGCATCGGCCACCCGATGCCGACACTCGGTGGAACGGCGAAGGCCCACTCCGGTGCACCGGGCGCCGATGAGGTCGCGGCCACCAAGAGCGCGCTGGGCCTCGACCCCGAGTCCTCGTTCGTCATGCCCGACGACCTTCTCCGCCACGCGCGGTCCCTGGCCGCCGCGCGGGCCGAGGCGCTGCGGGACGAGTGGTCGCAGGGCTTCGCGTCGTGGCAGCGCGCGAACCCCGCGGGCGCCGCGCTTCTCCAGCGGCTGCAGCGGCGCGAGCTTCCCGACGGATGGGACGCGGAACTCCCGACGTTTGCGCCGGGTGAGAGCCTTGCCACGCGAATCGCGAGTGCGAAGACCCTCGCGGCAGCCGGTCGCGCCGTCGAGGAACTGTGGGGCGGTTCCGCCGACCTCGCCGAGACGAACGGCACGTGGTCGGCCGAGTTCCCCTCGATGCTCCGCCCGGGGCTGGTGAGTGAGGAATGGCCCGGTGACGAATACGGACGCGTGCTCCACTTCGGCATCCGCGAGCACGCGATGGGGGCGGTGCTCAACGGCATCGCGCTGCACGGGCTCACCCGCGCCTTCGGAGCGACGTTCTTCGTCTTCTCCGACTACATGCGTCCCGCCGTCCGTCTCGCCGCGCTCATGGGGCTGCCGACCCTCTACATCTGGACGCACGACTCGGTCGCCGTGGGGGAGGACGGGCCCACGCACGAACCGGTCGAGCAGTTGTGGGCGTCGCGCGCGATCCCGGGCCTGTCGGTCGTCCGGCCCGGCGATGCCAACGAGACCGTGGCCGCCTACCGCCACATTTTCGCGTCCGACGCCGGACCCACCGCGCTCGTCTTGAGCCGGCAGAACCTGCCGACCCTTCCCGGCACGGCCCAGGCGCCGGTCGCGCGCGGTGGATACGTCCTCGTCGACACCCCCGAGCAGCCCGACGTGATCCTCATCGCCACCGGCTCGGAACTCCACCTCGCCGTCGAGGCCGCCGACGAACTGGCCGCCGAGGGTGTCGCGGCACGCGTCGTGTCGATGCCGTGCGTCGAGTGGTTCGAGGCCCAGGACGCGGACTATCGTGAAAGCGTCCTCCCCTCTCCGGTCGCTGCGCGGGTCAGTGTCGAAGCGGGCATCGCGCAGGGGTGGTATCGCTATCTCGGAACGCACGGCGAAGCCGTCTCGGTGGAGGAGTTCGGCCTCTCGGGCAACGGCGCGGAAGTGCTCCGTCGCCGGGGCATCACCCGCGAAGCGGTCGTCGCCGCGGCCCGCCGCTCCCTCCACGCCACCCGCTGAACCTCCACGAAAGGCAACTGAAATGAACGCGCACGACATCGCTGGAATGATCGATCACACCCTCCTCAAGCCCGAGGCCACCCATGCCGATGTGGCAGCCCTGGTGGAGGAGGCGGTGGCCCTCGGCACCTACTCGGTGTGCGTGTCGCCGAACATGCTTCCGGTGACCGTTCCCGAGGGGAGCGGCCTCAAGGTCGCGGTCGTCTGCGGCTTCCCGAGCGGTGCCCACGACTCCCGTGTCAAGGCCGCCGAAGCGGCGCTCGCCGCGGAGAACGGGGCCGACGAGATCGACATGGTCATCAGCGTCGGCGCGGCGATCGAGGGTGACTTCGCGCGCGTGGAGGCCGACATCGCCGCGGTGCGTGCGGCCGCCCCGCACCCCGTGCTGCTCAAGGTGATCATCGAGTCGGCCGCGCTGGATGACACCCAGATCGTCGAGGTGTGCCGTGCCGCCGAGCGTGCCGGCGCCGACTTCGTCAAGACGTCCACGGGCTTCCACCCGGCGGGCGGCGCGAGCGTCCACGCTGTCGCGCTCATGGCGCAGACGGTCGGCGGACGACTCGGCGTCAAGGCCTCGGGCGGCGTCCGCACGCTCGCCGACGCGCAGGCCATGATCGACGCGGGTGCCACCCGGCTCGGAGTCTCCGGCACGCGGGCTCTCCTGGCGGGCGAGCAGCGTGCGGGCGGCGCGTACTGAGTCGCCATGACGGCCCGCTAGGCTGACGCCGCGAGGAGACAGATGCCCGAGAACACCGAGCCCCCGAGGTCGTCGACCGAGCGGGCCCAGCGCGGCTCGTTCGGGCCGGGAGCCCTCCTGCAGATGATCCGCAGCGCCCCGGTGTGGACGCGGGCCGAGCTCGTGCGTCAGTCCAGTCTCGGGCGGACGGCGGTGGCCGAGCGCATCGATCTCCTCGTGGAGGCCGGGTTGGTGCGCATCAATCCGCAAGCGACGTCGACCGGCGGGCGCCCGGCGGAGACCTACTCATTCCACGCCGACGAGGGGCGTCTTCTCGTCGCCGACATCGGAGGACGCCACACCCGCCTCGGGATCACCGACCTTGCCGGGCGGCTCATCGCTTCGGCCGAAGCCGACCTCGACAGTGATCAGGGGGCCGCGGTCGTCATGACCGAGGTGGTGCAGCGGCTCGACCGGCTCACCCACGAGGTCGGCCTCGACCGCGCCCGGCTCCGCGGCATCGGAGTGGGGGTGCCCGGTCCGGTCGACGAAGGAGTCATGCAGCGCGCGTACCTTCCCGGCTGGGAGGGGGAGTCGATCCCCACCTACTTCGCCGAGCCGTTCCCCGGTCTTCCCGTGCTCGTCGACAAAGACGCCAACATCCTGGCGCGGGGCGAGCAGGCCCGCGATCCGGAGGGGTTCCGCAACACCATCGTCCTGAAGGTGGGAATGGGCGTCAGCTGCGGGGTGATCGTCGACGGGCGTGTGCTCCATGGTGCTCAGGGGGCCGCGGCCGACATCGGTCACCTCCCCGCGCCCGAGCGCGGAGTTCCTTGCCGCTGCGGGATGATCGGCTGCACCGATGCGGTCGCGAGCGGCCGTGCCATCGAGACGGCGCTGCGCGCGTCGGGCCGCGACGTCCGCACGAGCCGGGAGATCGTCGACCTCGTGCGCGCGAACGATCCCGAGGTGCTCGCCCTCGTCCGGCAGGCGGGACGAGACCTCGGCTCGTCACTGGGCGTGTTGTGCGCCGTGGTCAACCCGTCGGTCATCGTGGTGGGCGGAAACCTCGCCGAGTCGCCGGAACCGCTCTTGGCGGGCATCCGCGAGACCATCTACCGCGACTTCCCGCCCAGCCTCACCCGCGGCATCACGATCGTGCCCAGCGCCATCGGTGCCGAGGCGGGCCTGGCCGGTGCCGCGCAGCTCGCGGTGGATGACATCCTGCGCCCCGACAACGTCGACGCGTTGATCGCGCGGCGGCGCTGAGACCGACCGCGGCACCCCTTATTTAGTTGCCGCAGACCGCCGATTCCTTACACGCGGCTTTTGCGGGTCTCGTGGCCGGTTACAGTTAGCGGAGTACCCACCCCCAGTTTTCCCCCTGGACCGCACGGAGCCGCAACGTGAAAGACGCACGTTTTCTGACGGCTGCGTCGAGGGAGGAAGCGTTCCGCGTCATGTTCGAGACGCATTACACACGGGTCGTGCGTTATGCCGAATCGGTACTCGGCGACGCCACCGCAGCCGAAGACGTCGCGTCGGAGGTCTTCAAGATCGCGTGGCAGAAGTTCGACCCGCAGGATCCCTTCGGGCTGCCGTGGCTCATCCGCACGGCGATGAACCGGTCGCACGATGTGGTGCGCTCACGTTACCGCCGGAGCGCGGCCGTCGCCGTGCTCTCGCACACACGCGAAGACGATGCGGAGAGCGCCCTGGGCGACCTCGAACGCCTCGCCGTGCACGAGGCGATGCAGAAGCTCGCCCCCAAAGATCGTCAGGTGCTGGAACTGACCTATTGGACCCAGCTCAGCGCGGGCGAGATCGCGCAGGTGCTGAAGATGCGGGAAGCCGCCGTGTGGACGCGACTGCACCGCGCGCGCAGCCGCATGCGCGAGCTCCTGGTCGACGAAGGGGCGGAGGTGCGATGAACGACGAAGAACTCGAACGGCGTCTTCGCGACGCCGACCCGTCCCGCGCCTTCGCGCCGATCCCGCCGGAGCGTCAGAAGGCGACCCTCGAACGCATCATGGCAGAGGCGCCGACACCCGCCCGACGCTCGCGGGTGGCGCGGGCGCGTGCGGCCTGGATCGCGGTGCCTGCCGCCGTGGCGGCCCTGGCGGTGGCGCTGGTCGCGTTCCTCAACCCGTTCACCGCGCCGGTCGCCGCCGCCTACGGGCCGGCTCCGCTGACCTACACCGCGATCGACAAGAGCCTGGCCGAGGTCGTCGCCGAGGCGAAGGGCCGGCTCGCCGACTCACCCGGCCCCGCGACGACGGAGCGCCGCTCGGAGACGGTGTCGTGGTCGCTGACGCTCAAACAAGACGGCGAAGCGGAGCCGACCGTGTACATCGAGCCGCTCGAGCGCGAGTTCGTGTGGTCGGAGGATCTCTCTGCGACACAGATCGTGCGAACCGGTGCACCCTTCCTCAGCTCTTCGGGCCTTCCGGCGACGCCGCCGAACGCGAAGCCGCCGGGGACCATCATCGATGAGCTGACGTGGGAGCCGGGAACGTACTCACCCGCGACACCCGGTGCGGAGGACTTGGATGCGCAGTTCGCCGATGAACTGCTCCAGCTCTACATCGAGTACGGGTCGGGATTCTCGGGACAGGCGCTTACAGCCGTACCTGATCTCTTCTCGGAGCTGACGATGACCAATGCGCAGCACGCGGACATCCTGCAGGCGCTTCTCTCCGTGCCAGATGTCGACGTCCTCGGCGTGACGACCGATCGCGAAGGGCGAGAGGTGATCGGTGTGATGGCGGAGGCGATGGGCGATCAGTCGGCGACCCTCCTGATCAGTACCCGCACCGGACGTATCGTCGGCTATGAGATGTCGGTGACGGGTCCGGGATCTCCTCTCCCTGTGCCCGTCGGCACCGTCGCCTCGTACTCTCTCTGGCCGGATACGAAATGAACACTGTCTCCCGATACCTCACCACGTTCGCGATCTCGCTCGGCGTCGTGGTCGCCGTCACGCTGTCGGCGGCTCCCGCTCCAGCCGCCCGCGCCGATGTCGCTCTCGTCCATCCCGATGTCGCCTACGCGCTGCTGGCGGAGCCGGGGGGCGTTGCAACCTCGTGGAGCACGGCGGAGTGGCCGGCGCTCGACATGACGCTGACCGTTTCCGGGATCGGCGCCCGTTCGGTGGGCAGCTGCGCCACGGGTGCGATCTGCGCCTACTCCCAGGCCTCGCAGGGCGGCACCAAGCTGGAGTGGACCAGTTGCGGTTCGAAGTCGACCGCGGCGCTCGCCACGGTCGGCTCCATCGCCAACGCGCGATCGAGCGGCACGCTGCAGGCCCGTCAGGGGACGACCGTGCGGGCGTCCGCCACAGCGGGGACCGCGGCGACCGTGCCGATCGCCTACCGCGCGCTGATCACCAACGTGTACTGCTGAGGCGACTCAGCCGCCCTGCGGGTGCCAGCCGGCCGGTGGTGCGGGAGGGGCGCTGTAGCCCGGCCGCGGTGTGATCTGCGCACCGGTCTCACGCATCGCAAGGATCACGCCGTTCTTCACGGCGGTCCGCATGATGAGGTAGCCGATCCAGAGCATCAGTCCGATCAGGCCGAGGTAGATCACGAGCGCGAGGATCATGAAGCCGAATCCGATGCCCGCGAACACGCCGGGGTCGATCGGGTTGGAGGCGAGGACGTGCATGTTCGTATCCCTTCCTGCACAACGGTGGACCCATGTTAGTGGCGCGCTCCTGCGGGGGAGAGGGCGCACGCGTGGAGTGCCGGAGTGTAAGGAAATGGGTCGCTGCGGCGACTTATATGTAGGAGCTTCATGGCGGAGCATCCGTCGAAGGAGCGGCAGTGGATTTCATCGAGCGTTTGTATGCCCTGGCGGCCAAGGTGCAGAACCAGTCGGAGTCAGTCGACACAGAGGAGGCGACGAAGAACGCGTTCGTGATGCCGTTCATCGCGACGATCCTCGGCTACGACGTGTTCGATCCGCTTGAGGTGGTGCCGGAGTTCACGGCCGACGTCGGGATCAAGCGTGGGGAGAAGATCGATTATGCGATCGTGCGTGACGGCGAGGTTCAGATCCTCATCGAGTGCAAGGTTCACCGCGGTGAGCTCACCCTCGAGCATGCATCTCAGCTGTACCGGTACTTCGGAGTGACCAACGCGCGAGTCGCGGTGCTCACCAACGGAGTCGTGTGGCAGTTCTACTCCGACATCGATTCCCCGAATCGCATGGACCAGAAACCGTTCCTGGTGCTGGACCTTCGAGAGATCGATGACACTCTGGTCCCGGAGATTCAGAAGCTCAGCAAAGACGCCTTCGACTTGGACTCGATCGTCAATGCCGCAGAGGAACTCAAGTACGTCGGCGCTCTCAAGCGCGAGATCGCTGCGCAGTTCCGCGAACCGACCGACGACTTCGTTCGCTTCTTCACCACCCGGGTGTACGACGGATCCTTCACAGCTCGCGTGCGAGAGCAGTTCTCCATCTTGGTGAAGAAGGCCACGAAGCAGTACCTGAACGATCAAGTGAACGATCGGCTCAAGACCGCGCTCGGTGCATCCGCCCCGATGGCGCCGGTCGGTGTCGCCACGGCGCCGGCGTCGTCCGCCGAAGTGGCTGAAGCAGACCTCGATCGTGACACAGAGATCACCACGACCCTCGAAGAGCTGGAGGGCTATCAGATCGTCAAAGCCATCGCGTGCAGCGAGGTGAAGCCCCAGCGGGTCTTCCACCGTGATTCCAAGAGCTACTTCGCTGTTCTCCTCGACGACAACAACCGGAAGCCCATCGCACGCCTTCACTTCAACAGTTCGAGCAAGAAGTACCTTGGTCTGCTCGACGAGCAGAAGAACGAGACGCGCCACCCCATCGAGTCGCTGGACGAGATCTACCTGCATGCGGAGGAGATTCGCGCGGCCGTCCGCCGGTACGCATGACGCCGGTGGAGTGGCGCGCTCGCGCGGGGGAGAGGGCGCGCGTGAGGAGGGCTCGCGTGCGAGGATGAGAACGTCCACGTGTCCGCGACCGGAGGAACCGAGATGAGCGAACCCCTCACCCATCCGAACTCGAGCAAGATCCTGCGAGCATCCATCTGGGTGGCGATCGGTGCCCTCATCGCCGCCGCCATCGTGTGCGTCGTCTGGGTGCTGGTCGGCGATGCCAACGGGATGATCGGCAAGGCCTTCCTGACCATCGTGCTGCTCGCGTCGTTCGCCGGGATCGCGATCCTCGAGGCCAGCCTCGCGTCGCGTCGACCCGCGTGGTTCGCGCTGTCGAGCATGGTGACGTGGGTGCTGATCCTGCTCATCGGAGCGCTCCTGATCTGGCTGCCCGATGCCCGCGACTCCTTCGGCACCGGCCCGGAGCGCTTCTTCAAGTTCCTGCTGATCGTGCTGATCCTGCAGGCGGCGCTCCTCCACATCCGCCTCTTCTCCAAGGCCCACCAGCGTCACCACACGACCTTCACGTCCGTCGTGACCTACGTCACGATCGGTCTGGTCGTGATCCTCGCCGTCATGCTCGTGCTTCCGATCATGATCGAGGAGTACGTGGTCTTCCGAGACTTCTACTGGCGCGTGGTGGTGGCCCTCGCCATCCTGGCCGCCGTCGGAACCGCGCTGGTTCCGCTCGTGAATGCTCTCTTCGCTCCCAAGAAGGACCGCGCGCCGGCTCCGACGCAGGGGTACTACTACCCGCAGCAGCCCGCCGCGCCCGTCGCCCAGTGGCCGACGTATGCCGACGGACGCACCCCGCTGCCAGTCATGCCCGACGGCTCGCCCGACTGGAACGCGTACTACACCGGCCAGCCCACCTACCCGGCCCAGCCCGCGCAGGCTCAGGGCTATGGTGCGGCACCGAGTTACGCGGCCCCGGCGTACGACGCTCCGCCGCAGACTCCGGCGGCTGCTCCCGAACCGTCGGCTCCTGCCGCTCCGCAGGCTCCTGCCGCTCCTGCCGAAGGCGACGCAACCCCGCCGCCGGCGCCCGGCTACCAGGGCTACCCGCCGCCGCCCGCCCCGCCGCAGTGACCCCGGTCGATGGCCGCGCTCAGGAGCCCAACAGCTCCAGCGCGGCCATCGCCGCGTTGTGCCCGCCGATCCCGCTGACCGCGCCACCTCGCCGCGCGCCGGATCCGCACAGCAGCACCCGCTCGTCCTCCGTCGCAACGCCCCACCGCTGAGCGGGGGTCTCGAGAGGTTCGTCCGCATCCGCCCACGGCCACGCCAACGGTCCGTGGAAGATGTCTCCCGCGGTCATGCCCAGCGAGGCCTCCAGATCCGCGGTCGTTCGCGCCTCGATGCAGGGCGTGCCATCCGGCGCCTCGAAGAGACAGTCGGCGATCGGCTCGGCGAGCACGGAATCGAGCGAGCGCTGAGCGGCGGACAGGAGTGCCTCCCGATGAGCGTCGCCGTCGCCGCTCTCCAGGAGGCGATGCGGAACCTGCAGACCGAAGAGCGTCAGAGTCTGTGCCCCCGACCGCTGGAGTTCCTCACCCAGGATCGACGGGTCGGTGAGCGAGTGACAGTAGATCTCGGCCGGGAGGGGATCGGGGACGCGTCCCGCGAGCGCAGCCGCGTGCGCAGCCTCCAATTGGGAGTACGCCTCGTTGATGTGGAAGGTGCCGGCGAACGCCGCCTCGGGCGCCACCGACTCATCGCGCAGTCGCGGCAAGCGCGACAACAGCATGTTCACCTTCACCTGCGCTCCCTCGGCCAGAGGCTGCGCGATAGTGCCTGACCCGGTGGTGCCCGCGTCGAGCAGACGACGCAACACCGCGGGGCCGACGCCGCTGAGCACCAGGCGCCCGCGCAGCTCCTCGCCGGTCGCGAGCGCCACCGCACCATCGGGTGTCACGGCCGTGACCTCGGCCTGCGTCCGTAGGTGGGCCCCGGCCGTCCGCGCGGCGTGCTCCAGCGCGCCGCTCACCTGCCCCATCCCTCCGACCGGAACGTCCCAGTCGCCGGTGCCGCCGCCGATGACGTGGTAGAGGAAGCAGCGGTTCTGGCGAAGCGAGGGATCGTCGGCTGACGCGAACGTGCCGATGAGCCCGTCGGTCAAAGCGATCCCGCGAGTGAGGTCGGAGCCCAGGCTCTCGCGCAGGAGCTCGCCGAGGGGTCGCGCCGTGAGCGCGTGCCACAGCGACGGGTCCGGCATCTCCGCGCGCACGGCGTCTTCGCGACGAAGGGGAGAGGTCATCGTCGGAAACAGAGCGGCCGCGAGCGGGAGCATCCGGTCCGAGAAGGCGGCGAAGCGCTCCGCCTCGGAGGCATCGCCGGTCGTGCGGCGGAAGCTCTCCGCAGTGGCGAGGGCGTCGGCGTGATCGATCAGGATGCCCCGCGAGGGGTCTGCCGGGTCGGGGGTGTACGACGCGTAGCGTCGCCGCCGGAGGTCCAGCCGCAGGTCGAGGTCGTCGATGATCTGCTGGGGCAGGAGGCTCACGAGATAGGAGTAGCGCGACAGGCGTGCCGCGACGCCCGGCCAGGGCTCTTCTGAGACGGCGGCGCCACCGACGCGATCGTTGCGCTCCAGCACGACGACGCTCTTGCCGGCGCGGCCGAGGTAGGCCGCCGCGACGAGGGCGTTGTGGCCTCCTCCCACGATCACGACGTCGTACTCGGATGAAGGGCGGGCGGCGGTGACGCTCATGCGCCCACGGTAGCGGCGTAGCGTGGACGGCATGAGGACCCCTGCGGAATCCGCCCCCGTCGACGAGCTGTGGAGCCTGGCGATCGAGGTGGCGCGAGAAGCGGGAGCGCTGGCGCGCCAGCGGCGTTCCGAAGGCGTCGAGGTGGCGGCGACCAAGTCGACGATCGCCGATGTCGTCACGGAGGCCGACCGGGAGGTGGAAGCCCTCATCCGTCGCCGTCTGGTGGAGGCGCGGCCTGCCGATGGCTTCCTGGGTGAGGAATCAGGCCTCGCCGACAGTCCCGACACCGGCGAGGCGAGCGAGATCACCTGGGTCGTCGATCCGATCGACGGCACCGTGAACTACCTCTACGGCCTTCCGCACTACGCGGTCAGCATCGCGGCCGTCCGCGGCCGGCCCGATCCGCGCGAGTGGGAAGCGCTCGTCGGAGTCGTCGTCAACCCGGCCACGCAGGAGCTGTTCCGTGCTGCCGCCGGTCGCGGCGCCTGGCTCGACGACACGCGCCTGGCCGTCTCGACACCGGGGGAGGCCGGTGCGCTCATCGCCACGGGGTTCGGCTACGACCCCGCCACGCACGACGGCGACTTCGCGCGCCTGCGCCGGGTCATGCCCCTCGCTCGCGATATCCGTCGTGGCGGGGCGGCGTCGCTCGATCTGGCCTTCGTCGCCGCGGGTCGTCTCGATGGCTACTTCGAACGGGGGCTCCATGCGTGGGATCACGCCGCCGGCGGCTTGCTCGTGACCGAGGCCGGCGGACGTCTCGGCGGGATGCCCGGCGGAGCGCCGGGCCGGGAGATGACGATTGCCGCGGGGGCGGAACTGTTCGACCGGATCTCCGACGCGGTATATCGATGATGTCCATGGCATTCTCAGCCGAAGCGGGGTAGTGTTTACCCGATCGTTACCTTTGCCTCCCGATCGGCGAAGGTAAGCCGAAGCCCCCCGAAGTACTGCGCACCCGAACGCGCCCTGACCGAGAGCCTTTCGTCCGTGACCCTCGACGCACCTCAGGCCGACGCCGCACCCACGCGACGGTCGACCCGTGCCGTGGCGTCGTCGCAGCCGGTTCCGCTCACTCGCGCGGAGTTGCGTCGTCAGCGGGCCGAGGCGCTCGCCGCGAGCGGCTCGCCCGCGGCAGAGGTCGCCCCCGCCCCGGGCACCCAGATCTCGCAGGGATCGCAGATCGACCTGACGACCTCGATCGCCGAGACCGTCGCCGCCGAGGTGGCGGCAGCCCCCGCTCCCCTTCGACGCCGGGACCGCAGACTCGCGGAACCCGGCGTTTCGGCGTCTACGGGCACCGCCGGACGCGACGAGCACGTGTCTGCGCCCGAGACGGTCGCCACGCTCATCGACACCGTCGCCGCCGACGCGATCCCGCTGGCGTTCGTCGCCGCCGTCGCGGAGCCGTGCCTGGTCGACGACTTCGAGCGTGCGGCTCAGCTCTTCTCCTTCACGGGCCAGACGCCGATCCAGGCCGACGCGGTCGTCGACCCGCCGATCATTCCCGTGGCTCCGCATCGCGTGCCCCGTCGCGCGCGACGGGTGAACGCCAAGAAGGTCGCCGCCGCCTCGTTCTCGCTCGGCGTGATGACGATCGTGGGCCTGCTCGCAGTGGGAACGACGACGCCCGTCTCCGCCCTCGCGGCCGCCTTCAGCCCCGACGACGACGTCGTCACGACTCTCCCTGCTCCTGTGGAGACCGAGAACATTCAGGCCTACGTCTCCTCGACGGATGCGGCGAACGAGCTCGACCGTTCCGTCGACTACGACGTGGCGTCGATGGCCGACCTCGCGGCGGATTCCGGCGTCACTCAGTTCGCCGGCACGTGGGTCAACGATCCCACTGCAGACATCCAGTGGCCCTTCCCGGTCGGGGTTCCGATCTCCGCCGCCTACGGGTCGCAGACGTACCTGTCGAAGTTCTCCTCACCGCACCGTGGTGTGGACTTGACGCCCGGCGCCGGAGCGGAGATCCACGTCATCGCCGACGGCACAGTGCGCATCGCCACCGAGGCGGGCGGCGATTACGGCGTGACCGTCGTCGTCGACCACATCATCGACGGCAAGCTCGTCTCCACCCGCTACGCCCACATGCAGTACGGGTCGCTCCAGGTGGCCGCCGGCGACACCGTGAAGGCGGGCGACGTGCTCGGCCGGGTCGGCGAGACCGGCAAGGCCACCGGGCCGCACCTGCACTTCGAGGTGCTCCTGGGGGGAACCGTCCACACCGACCCCATGGCGTGGATGACGCAGCACACCCAGGGCTGAGCCTCGCCCGACCGGAGTCCGCCCCGGTTCGAGCGGACGCCGTCGCTCTGGTATTCTTTTCTGGTTGCCCGCTCGCGGGCAGCACGCCCCGATAGCTCAGTGGCAGAGCACTTCCATGGTAAGGAAGGGGTCGTCAGTTCAATCCTGACTCGGGGCTCGCAAGACACCTTCGGGTGGATCGCGGCAGGGTAGCTCAGTTGGTGAGAGCGCACGACTCATAATCGTGAGGTCGCGGGTTCAAGCCCCGCTCCTGCTACCAGAACACTGGGAAGTTGGCTTTCGGTCAGATCCCAACCCATCGTTTGACCATCGCTTTGCGAGTGCTCGATCCATGCGTCGAGGTCGTCCCGGTTGCAGCACAGGCGGAACGGGGGAGGCCCTTCGCTGGCGCACCGGAGGTTGCAGAGCGTCTGGACAGCTAGGCCCGTGATCTCGGAGACTTGGGCAACAGAGAGCAGGTCGCGCCAGGAGCCGGCTGCACGGGAGTCTGGCGATGGCTGACGGCAAGCTCGCCGAGTGGATCACGGTCAAGGTCGCGACTGCCCTCGTTGGCCGCGCCCCACGCACGATCTACGAGTGGATCGAGAACGACCGCCCCGCGTCGCGCATGAGCAGCGACGGGATTCCGGAGGTGCTGTCCAAGGCCGTGGTCCGTGTCGAGCCGACCGTGCGTCGGGGTAGGCCACGAGGGACCCCGACCCACAGATAGCTACGAGAGATTGACCTCTCTCGTCGTCGTGACTGAGGACGCGGACGGGATTCCCGTGGAGACAACCTGCACGGTGGTGCTCCCGTCCGAGTTCGTACGGCGATTCATCTCCACCTCGCCATTGCGCGTCTTGTAGCTGAGTAGCTGTGATCGCCCGCTCTCGGTGACAGAACTGGACGAGATCGTCGCCGACGGGATGAGGCTGATCTTGCACAGAGCACGAAAGCCGGCGAGCGTATCGCCTTCCTTGCCTTTGGTGAGGTCGTCGATGAATAGATACAGCGCTTGCCATGCCCAGGGATCAAAGCCGACGTACTCTTCGCCTCCCTTGACGCAGACGATGAAGCGATCGCTACTGACATCGGCCTCTTTCGCTTGGCAGGAAGCGAACATCATCGCCGGCGGGACGCTGTCCCCGTAGCAGGCTTGGGTCACGTACTGATGGCCCCGCTCTCCCTCTTCGGCGTAGGCGCGCTGGCGCCCCTTCTCCCATTTCTGCCACGCGTCCTTGAGCGGGTCCGATACCGCCGCGACGATTGCCCCTGCTGCGAGCGCCGCTGTCATGTCGGCGAGCCAGGTTGCTCCGATGCCCGATGCCCCCGTCAGCACCGGTGCGACTGCCGGAGCAGCGCAGCCCGCGAGCGCCGTCGTGCTGAGGGCAGCCAACGATCCCACTGCCGCCGTGGTGAGAAGCGACCGCCGATTGATTGTTCCTGGAGCCCCCATGCTCATCTCCCATCCCCTTTCCAGCCATCTTCGGAGACGCTTCAGAACCCCGCAAGTGGGGCGACATCACGATTTCGACACGCCGGAAGCTCTGAAACCCTGGAATCAATTACGCAAAGTCCGCAAAGCCCGCAGGATAGAACGTCGATGGTGGAGCACTCCGCCCAGACCACGAAGCCCCGACGCCCTACACGGGGAGACCGGGGCTTCTGGCAACGCAGCGACCGCAATCAGAGAGTCATGTGAAAGGTGCGCCAGTTGACCTCGTCGTCGCTCTCATAGCGGTACCGAATGGAAATCTTCTCGACACCGCCGCCGAACCCCTGGACCACGAGGAAGTCGAACGAGTCACCATACGCGTAGCGACCGTCCTGGTGGGAAGTCTCGATCGTGACCCGGTCAGCAATAGTCGAAGGCTGCACGTCGATCGACTCAACGACCAGCGGCCGCTCCGACGTGTTCGTCGCCCGGAAAGGAGCCCCCTGCACGTGCGCCGCCGCCCAGTCCGGCGGCGTGAGTTCCTTCTCCTTCAGGCGATTCGCGTGCTCCTGCGCCTCCGCCTGCCGAACGAACGCCGCATTGGCCTCTCCGGCAAGCCTGGCACTCTCATCCCGCGCCAGCCGCGCCTCATGTCGAGGATCGGCCCTAGGTTTGGCTCGTAGTGGCATCCCGGATGAGGAGAGAGCAATGGTGGTGGGCTCAGGGTGGGGTCAAGTTGTGGAGGTGATCCAGCGCGACCTGTTTGATTGGTTCGCGTCGATCTGGATTCCGCTCTTCGTGGGAGTGGCGACCGTTGTCGTCTCGATTGCTGCCCTGGTCGCGTCTTCTCGGGCGACGAGTCTTGCGCGTGAGGTGGAGCGGCAGAGGGACGCTGCGGAGAAGGAGCGTGCTGCTGAGGCCCAGCGTCGCCGACTGATCGACATGTCCGTTGAGGAGGCGCGCGCACTTCACCGGTACGTGATTGAGACGCTCAAGCCCAGGTGGCCGGGTCGCGGGCGGCTTCTCAGCGAGTCTTCGCCTCCGAAGTCGCCCCTGGAACAGGCTCGAGACGACGCTCGCGTGATGCTGGAACAGAGCATCGTCCCGGGAGCGCAGGCGCTCCTCAAAGTCACGGAGCGCGACCTCGAGCTCCGGTGGGAGTATCTGCCAGAGTCTGCGGAGGAAGAGGACGAGGAGCGCGCGGAGGCGGAGAGGAAGCAACTGCAGAACGACCGCATCGCACGAACGTTCGCACGTATCCGCGAATGGGCCCTCGATCCTGAACAGAGTGAACGGCAGATTGTCCTTGCCCTGAACTTGGCGACGCGAGATCCTGAGCGATACCTCGCGTCGGCGCGGCGCGAACAGGACAAGACGACGGAATGGCGAATGACCGATTACTGCCCGGAGTGCGGCGCTGTCGCCGACGTGACCCGCAACCCCGACCGATACACCCTGCCCCCGTTCCACGGGGTCTGCCGCAAATGCGGTCATGAATGGAACTTCACCGAGGGGCGATCGTGAACGTCGCCTAAGCGTTGCGTGATGCGGTACCTCTGGGGCGGCCGCGGCGGATGGCGGGTTCGATTCGGAGTACCGCCTTGCTCATCACTTCGGTGACGCCGTCGACGTTGGTGGCTCTTCGGACATCCGGTGGGGTGAGGGTGGCCGGGCGGTGATTCGGCGGTAGGGGTCGAGGTCCCCGAGGATCAGAAGCGCTAACTCTCTGATTCCGACCGAGGACCTCGACGTGCTTCACCCTACTTCGGGGTGCGCTGACGCGCGCCCCGCCGACTGTCCGTGTGCCCGCTGCGACCTGCTTCTCGGCCTCGACGGTGTCCATGTCGAGCACGTCGAGCGTCGCGACGGACTTCTTGTGGTGACCGTTTCGACTCCGGCGTCCCCGACGGGCTGCCCGGGGTGCGGCGTGCTCGTGACGAGCCGTGGTCGGCGCCTTCGGGTGCTGCATGACGTGCCGGGTGTGACGCGGGTGAGGGTGGTGTGGCGGCAGCGGATGTGGCGGTGCGGCGAGTCCGGCTGTCCGCGGAAGACGTTCGTGGAACAGGTCCCGTCGCTGGTCGCGCCGCGCGGGTCGATCACGAAGCGCGCCGTCGCGTGGGCGATCGGGCAGCTGCGTCGCGAGCACGCCACCATCCAAGGACTCGCCCGGCAGCTCGGGACGTCGTGGAAGACGGTGTGGCGGGCCGTCGAACCCGAACTGGTCAAGCTCGCGGCGGACGAGTCCCGGTTCGAGAATGTCACCAGCCTCGGCGTCGACGAGCACGTCTGGCATCACGTCGACCCGCGCCGACGGGGGCCGAAGGAGCTGACCGGGATGGTCGACCTCACCCGCGACAGCCAAGGGAAGACGCGGGCCAGGCTGCTGGATCTGGTGCCCGGTCGATCCGGGAAGGCGTACGCGACCTGGCTCGGTGAGCGCGGCGACGCGTTCCGGAAGCAGGTGAAGGTCGCCGCGTTGGATCCGTTCGCCGGATACAAGACCGCGATCGACGACAAGCTCGACGACGCCGTCGCCGTCCTCGACGCGTTCCACGTTGTGAAGCTCGGCACCGCTGCGGTCGACGAGGTCCGCCGTCGCGTTCAGCAAGACACCCTCGGGCACCGCGGACGCAAGGGCGACCCGCTCTACGGGGTGCAGACCATCCTGCGCGCCGGGGCCGAGAACCTCACCGAGAAGCAGCGGGTGAGGCTGACCGCGGCGATGGAAGCCGACCCCGCGCACGACGAAGTGTTCGTCGCTTGGCAGTGCGCGCAGCAACTCCGCTCCGCCTACCACCAGGGCGATCTGGCCGCGGGGCGGCGGATCGCTGAGCAAGTCGTCGACACGTTCCACACCTGCCCGATCCCCGAGATCGCACGACTGGGCCGCACCCTCCGCCGCTGGCGCGACGCGTTCCTGGCGTACTTCACGACGGGGCGATCATCGAACGGTGGCACCGAGGCCGTGAACGGGATCATCGAGCTCCACCGCCGCCTCGCCCGCGGCTACCGCAACCGGCACAACTACCGGCTCCGCATGCTCCTCGCCGCCGGCGGACTCACCCCATGACCCCCACCGGATGTCCGAAGAGCCACGTTGGTCCGGGTGGCGACGCGGTCCTGGTCGATCCACGCGTAGATGCGGGACTTGTGCCGGCCGGTGAGGACGGCGGCCTCAGCGACGGTGTTCCACTCCCTGGCCTCAGACACGCGCGCCCCTCAGGATCGCCCGGTAGTGGCTGTTGACCGCCTCGATCTCGCTGGGTTAGGCGGTGCGGAGCGCGTTGTACAGGGGCCACCCCGCACCCACGTCCACCACCCCCACCAAGTAGATCTCGTCGACGAACCGACGGTCGAATCCGAGTTCCTCGAGCCCGTAGCAGGCTCGCCCCCAGCTGCGGTGATGACGGTGCTGCTTCAACAGACAGACAGCGATCTTCTGCGGCAAGATCGTGCTCATGCCGGATCACCCGGTCCAAGGGACTCGGCGAATCACTCCAGTTCGGCCATCGCTTTGGGTGCGTTCATTACCGATGGCGCCACCACCTCGGCGAGCGTTGCGCGCCAGGCGCGCGGCAGTCTCCACGCCGCGGGCGTGATGCGAACCGCATCCGCTGTGGTGCCCTCACGCGAGACCGGGGCCGAGGCGTGACGACAAAGCCTTGTTGGTCTACGTGCCCGGCACAGTCGCGGTCACTGAACGACGCGGCGATCACGATGCATCGGTTGCGCGGTGCGGTCATGATTGCTCCTGTTCGTTGGGGTGGGTGGGTCCCGATAGAGTGCGGGCATGCAACGTTCGAGAGCAGCGGTGCTGGCTCTGGGGGCCGTCTTCATGTTCTCCCTGGCCGGTTGCGCCCCAACCCCGCCCGTGGGGTCCACCGGTGTGGGCGAACCGACGACGGCGGTGAGCGCTCCGAGTGCGGCTTGCGGGAAGGCATTCGATAGGGCGGCTGCCGCCATCCGCATGCACTACGACACTCATCCCCTCTACGGTCCCGAGTCCGACAAGCTCTACGAGAACGGGTTGACGGACGCTGAGCAGAAGCAGCTCTCGAAATGGATCGCTGACGACGAAGCCAAGTACGCGAAGATCATCGACCCCGTCTACGAGAAGTGCGACGGGTGGGAGGATCTCTACCGAGCCGCCTACGCGCAAGGGCCCGATTCTGAGTGGTCGCTGCACGGCAATGTGACTGTTTCGGATGAGCAGCTGCGCGAGTACTTCGTCGTTTCGTACTGCCTCGGCAAAGAGGACCGACGCGCCTGCGCTGACTTCGTCGCGGACGACTGGCGATAGGTCGCATCCAATCCATCCGCGTCTCCCGGTTGGAGGTGCTTGTCGCGCCCAGCTGCTTGGCGGAGGACAGCACCAGAGCTCCCGGACACTCCGGCCGATCTCGAAGGCCGGCGCGTAGCGCACGAACGGCTGCGTAGGTCAGGAATCTGCTGCGGCTGAGGGGGCTCTGCTTTTCCGCCTTGCGGTACGGCTCGTCGGCGTACTCAGGTGCTGCCGCGAGCCGGGTCGCCAGCACGGCTCCTTTATCACGCACTTAAGTGACCTGCTACCTCGCGAAGAACTTCTCGTCAGAGCCTTCGAGAAGTTGCAGTAAGGGCGCACATTGCGGCCCGCGGCACAGACATAGTGAGCGGACTGCTAACCTGCATCGATCGTACTCAGGTCGGAGTGCATCAATCGTGCGCTACAGAATCTCACTTTAGCCTGGAGCTCCGCTCGTGCCAAGCCTGGAATCGCAGCGCGGCCGGGCTGTCGAGTGAGTGATATCGGATGCTCGACTCGTTTATGATTCAAGAAGTAGCCTGTGGGACAACGCCTTCTTGCAGAGGGTGGAACCTACGATGAGATCCTCAGAGAGGCGGTAGCACACGATGCTGGACAAACGACTCGGAAAACGCCGCAGGGTGGCCGCCCTGCTCGCCTCCACGGCGCTTCTGTGGGGGCTTGCCAGCACCCCGGCGGTGGCCGCCGGGTTCACCTCAGAAATGAGTCGCGTCGCCACCGGCTTCTCGTCGCGATGGTGGAGCGAAAACGGGACGGAATCGGCGGCTACGAGGGTGCGGTACAGTGACTGCCTAAACGTTAGCGAGATCGACTGGAGAGCCGTTTTCGGCAAGGTGCGTGTTCACCTCTGGCGCGACAACGGTATTTTCCCGGATCACAACCACGGGCGTGTAACAAGCAACTGTAACAACACTTGGGCGAGTTGGGGCAGGATGACGAGCGCCGGTAGCTATAAGTGGACTGTGGGTCAGGTGTGGAGCACAGACAACGGGATCGACTATGTGTGGAAGAACGCGCACAGATTGACCGTACCGGCGCTGCGTACAGAATGGTGAAGAGTTCGCGGGCGTTGATTGACGCTGTCGACGCGGTCCGATGAAGACGGAGGGCCTGGAGTGTCTCACTATGCCTAATGGGGTGCATCGAGTCGCGGACACGACGTTCGCTTGTGAGACCATGACCCCGTGGACAGATCGTCCCAGGGAAGTCGAGAGGCAGGCGCATGCTTGAAGCGACGGTCGCCGACTTCGGATATCGGCGGCGTCGGTCGACTCTCGTCGATGTCGACGTGCAGTTGAGCGCCGGTCGGACAGTGCTGCTCGGGCCCAATGGGGCGGGGAAGACGACGCTGCTGAAGGCCCTTGCCGGAGCGGTCGGGTATCGCGGATCACTGTCGCTCGACGGAGTAGCGGTGTCGCCGCGCACGCGGCGTCCGGAGACGTTTCGACGGGCCGTCGGCTGGCTGCCGCAACGGGTGATCCCTTTTCCGAACCTGACGGCCCGTGAGCACGTGGCCTACGTCGGATGGCTGAAGGGCATGCGGGCGTCGGATGCGTGGACCAGGGCGGAGCGGGCGCTCGCGATGGTCGGACTGACCGCGGAAGGTGCGGCGCGTGCCCACACTCTTTCGGGCGGGCAGACGCGTCGGTTGGGGATCGCGGGTGTGCTTGTGCATGATGCGCGATATCTGCTGTTGGACGAGCCGACGGCGGGGCTCGATCCGAACGAACGCGACCGCTTGGTCGAGGTCCTTCGCTCGATCGAGATAGACAGGGCCGTTCTGGTATCAACGCACGACACGGACACGTTGATCGATGGTGAGTCTCGGATTCATGTGCTGGTGGACGGGCGGTCGCGATTTGTCGGCCCATACTCGTCGTTCGTCTCCGGGCACGAGGGTGGGTCGGAGAGTATGCAACTGCGGCAGGCGTATGCAGCAATGGTGCGGGCGGACTGAGTCTGGATGAGGTCACCGCTTCCTCTTCGTCGCCGAGCGATCCTGTGGCTGCTGCTCCCTGCCGTCCCCCTGCTGGTAATCGTTGCCCAGCTTTCTCCTGCACTGCTGGTCTTGGACTGGTGGACGTGGATCGTTGCGCATTCGGTTCTGTTGATCATCGTTCCAGCGGCGGTCGCTTCCACGGGAGCGGCGCTCGACGCGGCTCGGCTTCGAGTGCGCCGGGAGGAGAATGCGCTTGCTGTTCGCGCCCCGGCCCGTATTCTGCTTGATGCGTTCTGGCCGAACTACGTCGGCGGCGTCGCCGCTCAGGCTGTGGCCGTCGTGATCGTGGCGTTCAGCGCTTCGGGGGGCCAGGGAGCCCCGCCGTGGGGTCTGATCGGAGCGCTGCTCGCGATGCTCTTCTTCCACACGGCGCTGGGACTGATGTGCGGGAGTGTTCTTCGCCCGGTGTTCGCGATTCCTGCCGCGTTGGCGGCCAGCTATGTCTGGCTGGGATTCACCGGGGTGGTGGACTGGTTCGAGCTTCGCCACCTGGCGGGGCTCGTGTTGGAGACGTGCTGCTTCTACGACCAGCAGCCCGCAGCCAGCTCGATCGCCTCGGTCAGCGCGTTCTCCGTGCTGGCGGGAGTCGGCTTGATCCTGTTGGCATCGGCGGCGTTGCGGATTCCGGTGATCTCCACCGCCACGGCTACGGCCGCGGGCTCGTCGCTGATGGCGGTCGGTTTCGTGCTCGGTGTTGTGGCCGCGCAGGGCCTCGGGCCGAGCGCGGCGGAGGCTCGCGACGAACGCGATCTCACCTGCACGCAGGCGGCGGTCACGGTCTGCCTCTACCCGGAACAGTGGGATCCGGCCGTCGTGAGAAGCGTGCAGACCATGGTTCAGCGTGTGATCGATGCCGGCGTGCCACTGGCCACCAGAGTCGTCGCCACGCGCGAGCCCGAGGATCGAGGAATCCTCCCGTTCGGGTTCATCCCGGGGATGACGACGGAGGAGATCGCCACCTCGCTTGCGGGTGCGATCCCTGATGGGACGTGTGAGGCCGATGATGAAGAACGATCGCTGGCGCGGAGCGCGGCGCTCTTCACCACCTACGGCTGGTTGGAGGGGACGTTGCTCGGCACCCCGGGTGCGGGTTCCTCCGCCGACGATCCCGAGTCATACCTCGACGTGCTCCTGGAGCGGTCGCCGACGGAGCAAGCGACGTGGATCAACGCGGCCATCGCCTCCCTCGGCGACTGTGGCACGCTCCCACCGGGGGCTCCGTGAGACTCGCGTTCAAGACCTCCCGCACCACCTGGATCGCCGTCGTCCAGGCGACTCTCGCCCTTATCGGCTCGGGCTTCGGCGCGATCATCGTCGGTCTCCCCGGCCCCGGCGGCGACGCGCCGCTCGCGCTGCTGATCGCGCTGCTGGCCACACTGCTGATCGCCCCCGGCATCGTCCACACGTGGCCGAAAGACCGCACCGTGCCCTCCCGGAGCGCGGGCGTCATCGCGCTCCTGATCGTGCTGGCGCAACTCGCTCCATCGCTGCTGATCGCTGTCGTAGTCGGTGTGAGTGGGGGCCCCGCGGGCCCGTCCTACGCAGGCATACTTCTCTGGCTGCTCGCGATCCAGTTCACCGCAGGAGTCATGGTCAGCTCCACCTACCAGGGCGTCGCACCCGCGCTGTACATCCTTCTTTGCACGTTGTTCGGGCGAATCGACTCCGTCGTGCAGCCCTGGGCATGGCCTCTGGCGGGCATCAACCCTGCCCTCTCCCTCTTGCTCGGCGGAACCGCCTTCGTTCTCGCCAGCACGCTCCTGGCGGTCGTCGGCCTTCATCGGTCCACGCCGAACTAGCGTCTCGCGCCGTTGCCCTCGGTAGAGGTCACACCGATCCGCCAGGCCGAGCCGACGGAGACGAATGAAAACGACGAATGAGAACCCTGACCGGTGCCGATGACCCCGGCGAGAGCCCCCACGTCGCCGAGGTCATCGCGTGGGCCAGGCGTTCGCAGGCCGATCTGCGTCCTTTTCCTCTCCCCAGGGGGAACGCTCACGCTGAAGGGCCAGCGTAGGTGAAGCCGCCGACGCTTCCGAGGGTATTGACGAGGGTGCTGCGCTGCCGGTATGCGCGACACGACCCTGACGCCACGCGCAAGAGCCGTGCATCCCGCGGAGCCTTCCCCTAGCCTGAAAGTGCGGGCCGATTTCGCAGAAGACACTCCCCCCGTGTCGTGAGGAGTTCCCCAGCTCCGAGCATGGCCCGCCAGAGCCCTCTCGGCCCTCGTGCTTTGAGAGGGCTCTGCTGAGCGGGGGCTCAGCACGCCGGGAAGAGATCTTCCGCGTTTCGCG
Organism: Microbacterium sp. TNHR37B; assembly: GCF_001620065.1. Lineage (GTDB taxonomy): Bacteria > Actinomycetota > Actinomycetes > Actinomycetales > Microbacteriaceae > Microbacterium. The sequence continues at coordinate 1,543,116 of NZ_LQGV01000001.1, read as the reverse complement.
TAATGAACCTGCCTGTTCGGCATCTCTTCCTCTGGGCGTCGAGTTGTTCGGCTGACGCTCCTACGGCTCGGGGTCGTGCGTCGTTATCCGGGGGGAGGCGGCGCACGGCCCCGGCCACCTCTTGGTCGTGGCCGGTTGCGCTCTGCGACGCGTGCCGCCCCGCACCCGACCGAGAGGTGCCAGGCTGGAGGGATGACGATTCCGAACATCACCCTCAACGACGGTCACACGATCCCGCAGCTCGGCTTCGGCGTGTTCAAGGTCGATCCCGCGGAGACCGAGCGGATCGTGAGCGAAGCGCTCGCCGCCGGTTACCGCCACATCGACACCGCCGCCGTCTACGGCAACGAGGAAGGTGTCGGCCGCGCCATCACCGCCAGTGGGATCTCCCGCGACGACCTGTTCGTCACGACGAAGCTGTGGAACGCCGACCAGGGCACCGACTCCGCGCGCGCCGCGCTGGCGACGAGCCTCGACAAGCTCGGCCTGGACCACGTCGACCTCTACCTCATCCACTGGCCCCGCCCCGATCTCGACCGGTACGTCGCCTCGTGGCAGACGCTGGAGCAGCTGCGCGAGGAGAAGCTGACGCGTTCCATCGGCGTCTCCAACTTCCACCGTCCTCACCTGGAGCGGCTGCTGGCCGAGACCGACACCGTGCCCGCGGTGAACCAGATCGAGCTCCACCCCGCGTTCGCGCAGCGCGAGCTCCGCGCCTTCGGCGAGGGGAAGGGAATCCGCACCGAGGCGTGGGGGCCGTTGGGGCAGGGGAAGTACGACCTGTTCAGCGAGGAGCCCATCCGGCGTGCGGCCGAGGCGCACGGGGTGACCCCGGCGCAGGTCGTCATCCGCTGGCACCTGCAGAGCGGCATCATCGTCTTCCCCAAGTCGTCGACGCCCGAGCGGATCGCTCAGAACATCGACGTGTTCGGCTTCGAACTGAGTGCCGAGGAGGTGGCGGCGATCGACGGTCTCGACCGTGGTCAGCGCGTCGGGGCCAACCCCGACACCGCCACCTTCTGATGCAGCGGTGACACCGGGCCCGGCAGTTGCCGCTGGCAGGCTGGACCTGGTATCACTGGATATCGACGGGATGGGGGTCCCGTGCATCGATCACTGGGGGGATTCGATGAGCGATATCACGTTGGTTCCGGCTGCCTTCCGCTGTCCTGACCACGACAATGTCGAGCTGCTCACGGAGCGGGTCGTCGACCAGGTCGACCGCGAAGCGCAGTGGTTCACCGACCGCACCTCCGAGACCTTCCGGGTCTCGGTGGTCTGCCCGGGCTCTGGTCACGACCAGCTGCCGCATCGGCGCGTGTTCGACGGACGGTGGACGCGCACGACTGCCGCGGTACCGCGCGTCGCCTGATCGATCGCCGAGGAGTGGACCCGCCTCACGCTCCGTCCAGAGGCGCGGTCCACTCCTTGCGGCGCGCGCAGACGGCGAATGCGCATGCTGACAGCGAACACCGGCCGATCCGGCTCCGCCGGTGTCGGAGGACGGCGCTAGCATGAACCGTTCTCCCCCCACGGCCTATCTCGGAGGTGCGGCATGCTGGGCAGGCTGCTGGTGCGCTATCTCAAGACGTACAAGTGGTTGTTGGTCGGTGTCCTGGTGTTCCAGTTCGCCTCGGCGATGGCATCGCTCTACCTGCCGCGCCTGAACGCCGACATCATCGACAAGGGTGTGACCACGGGCGACACCGCCTACATCTGGACGCACGGCATGTTCATGCTCGCCGTCGCCCTCGGCCAGATCATCGCCTCCGTCATCGCGACGTACTTCGCGGCACGAGCCGCGATGAGCGCCGGTCGCGACATCCGGCGCGACGTGTTCCACAAGGTGGGCGGCTTCTCGGAGCGGGAGGTGTCACGCTTCGGCGCCGGCACGCTCATCACGCGCAACACCAACGACGTGCAGCAGGTCCAGATGCTCGCGATGATGGGCGCGACGATGCTCGTCACTGCGCCGCTGCTCGCCATCGGCGGCATCGTCATGGCGCTGCAGCAGGACGTCGGGCTCAGCTGGCTGATCGGCGTGGCCGTGCCCGTGCTGCTCGTGGTCGCCGGACTCATCATCAGCCGCATGGTGCCGCTGTTCCGGCAGTACCAGCACAAGCTCGACGCCGTGAACCGCATCATGCGCGAGCAGCTGACCGGCGTCCGGGTGGTGCGTGCATTCGTGCGTGAGCGCATCGAGGAGGAGCGCTTCCGCGGCGCCAACACCGACATCATGGTCGTGGGACGGCGGGTCGGCTCCCTCTTCGTCCTCATGTTCCCGCTGGCCATGCTCGTGCTGAACATCACCGTCGTGGGGGTGATCTGGTTCGGCGGCATTCAGGTCGACCAGGACAACGTGAAGGTCGGTACGCTCTTCGCCTTCATGCAGTACGTCGGCCAGATCCTCATGGGCGTGCTCATGGCCACCTTCATGACGATCATGATCCCGCGAGCGGCGGTCTCGGCCGACCGCATCGGCGAGGTCCTGGACTCCGAAGACCAGCTGACGCGTCCCACCAACCCCGTGCAGACGTTCCCGACCCCGGGCTCCGTCGTCGTCGACGATGTGACCTTCACCTATCCGGGTGCCGAGGCCCCGGTGCTCCAGGGGTTGAGCTTCCGCGCCGACCCGGGGGAGACGGTCGCGATCGTCGGCTCGACGGGTGCGGGCAAGACGACGCTCGTGTCGCTCATCCCGCGGCTGTTCGACGTCACCTCGGGCTCGGTCCAGGTGGCCGGGGTCGATGTGCGCGACGCCGACCTCGATCTCCTCTGGAAGGGCATCGGCTACGTGCCGCAGCGTTCCTTCCTCTTCACCGGCACCGTCGCCTCCAACCTCCGCTTCGGCCGGGAGGACGCCACCGACGAGGAGCTGTGGCGAGCGTTGGAGATCGCGCAGGGCAAAGACTTCGTGTCCGAGCTCGACGGCGGGCTCGAGGCTCGCATCGCCCAGGGCGGCACGAACGTCTCGGGTGGTCAGCGGCAGCGTCTGGCGATCGCCCGCGCCATCGTGCACCAGCCCGACATCCTGGTCTTCGACGACTCTTTCTCCGCCTTGGACGTCGCGACCGATGCGCGATTGCGACAGGCGCTCTGGCGGGAGTTGCCGCACGTGACCAAGATCGTCGTCGCCCAGCGCGTGTCGACCATCACCGATGCCGACCGCATCGTCGTCCTGGAAGACGGCCGCATGGTGGGGCTCGGCACCCATGAGGAGCTGCTGGCCGGCAACGAGACCTACCGAGAGATCGTCGAATCGCAGCTGGGGGTGGACGCATGAGCGCGCCCGACACGTCGTCCGACGCGACGATGACCGAAGAGGAACGCCTCGAGAGCGAGCGCGCCGAGCAGGCGCGACTGACCTCCGGCGACTGGGACTCCGTTGCGCCGGGCAAGGCGGCCAACTTCGGCAAGAGTTTCGCGCGGATGATCGGACTCCTCGCCCCGCACAAGTGGGCCTTCATCTTCGTCTCCACGCTCGGCGCCATCGGTGTCGTCCTCGCGGTCATCGCGCCCAAGGTGCTCGGTGAGGCGACCAACTTGATCTTCGAGGGCGTCGTCTCGCGCTCGCTCACGGAGTTCTTCGCTCCGGGCACCAGCCAGGCGGCCGTCGTCGAGGCGCTGCGCGCGTCGGGCGACACCGATCGCGCCGACATGGTCGCCGCGATGCACGACTTCCAGGTCGGGGCCGGCGTCGATTTCGACCGGCTCCGGTGGGTCGTGGTCGGAGTGCTCGCGATCTACGTGGTCTCCTCCATCCTGACGTGGCTCCAGGGTTACGTGATCAACGTGATCATGGTGCGGTCGATGTGGCGTCTGCGCGAAGACGTGGAGGCCAAGATCAACCGCCTCCCGCTGTCGTACTTCGACCGGGTGCAGCGAGGCGAGCTCATCTCGCGCGTCACCAACGACATCGACAACATCACCCAGACGATGCAGCAAGCGCTGTCCACCGCGGTCACCAACATCCTCACGGTGGTGGGCGTGCTCATCATGATGTTCTCGATCTCGTGGCAGCTGGCGATCGTCGCTCTCATCGCTCTCCCGCTGATGGCGGTCGTTTTCGGCGTCATCGGTCCCCGCTCGCAGAAGGCGTTCGCGACGCAGTGGAAGAAGGTCGGCCGCCTCAACGCCCGTGTGGAGGAGTCGTTCTCGGGTCACGCGCTCGTGCGGGTCTACGGTCGCGAGGAGGACGCTCGCGAGCGGTTCCAGGAGGAGAACGAGGAGCTCTACCAGGCCGCCTTCAAGGCCCAGTTCCTCTCGGGGCTGATGATGCCGTCAATGATGTTCATCGGCAGCCTGAGCTACGTGGGCATCGCTGTGCTCGGCGGTCTCATGGTGGCCTCCGGACAACTGCGTCTCGGCGACGTGCAGGCCTTCATCCAGTACTCGCAGCAGTTCACCCAGCCGCTCTCCGAGCTTGGCGGCATGGCGGCCGTCGTGCAGTCGGGCACGGCGTCGGCGGAGCGGGTGTTCCAGCTCCTCGATGAGCCCGAACAGGAGCCCGACGCCGGGGACTCGCCCGAGCTCGCGCCCGGACGCGGCGTCATCGAGTTCCAGAACGTCGCTTTCTCGTACTCGCCCGACAAGCCGCTGATCCGCGATCTGTCGTTCCGCGTCGAACCCGGGCAGACCGTGGCGATCGTCGGACCGACCGGCGCCGGGAAGACGACGCTCGTGAATCTCTTGATGCGGTTCTACGAGCTCGACGGCGGCCGCATCCTGCTCGACGGTCAGGACATCGCCGAGCTCACCCGCGACGAGGTGCGCTCGCGCACGGGGATGGTGCTGCAGGATCCCTGGCTGTTCGCGGGGACTATCCGCGAGAACATCCGCTACGGCAACGAATCGGCCACCGACGACGAGATCGTCGATGCCGCGGTGGCCACGCGCGTCGACCGGTTCGTGCACTCGCTTCCCGACGGCTATGACACGGTCCTCGATGAGGACGCGGCGAACGTCTCGGCCGGTGAGAAGCAGCTCATCACGATCGCGCGCGCGTTCGTCGCGCAACCGGCCGTGCTGATCCTCGACGAGGCGACGAGCTCGGTCGACACCCGCACGGAGTTGCTGCTGCAACACGCGATGTCGGCGTTGCGCGAGGGGCGGACCTCGTTCGTCATCGCGCACCGGTTGTCGACCATCCGCGACGCAGACCTGATCCTCGTCATGGAGCACGGCGACATCGTCGAGAAGGGCAGCCACGACGAGCTGATCGCCGCGCAGGGCGCCTACTGGCGGCTGTACCGGTCGCAGTTCGAGAAGGCCGCGGTCGATGACCACGTGGAGCAGCTCGCGCGGGCGGACGCGGAAGCGGGAGAGTCGGAGACGACGGCGTGACGGCGGCGGTTGCTCGTCGCTCGCCCCGTTTCGTCCTCTCGTGCATCGCGATCGGCCTGATCGCGGGGCTGCTGTCGGGTCTGTTCGGGGTCGGCGGCGGAACGGTGATCGTGCCGATGCTCCTCCTGCTGCTGCACTTCGACCAACGGCTCGCGGCCGGCACATCGCTCGCGGCCATCGTGCCGACGGCCACCGTCGGGGTGGTCTCCTACGCGATCCACGGGTCTGTGGCCTGGATTCCCGCCCTCATCCTCGCGGCGGGGGCCGTCGTCGGAGCGCAGATCGGCACCTGGCTTCTGGCGCGCCTCCCGCAGAACGCGCTGCGGTGGGGGTTCGTCGGCTTCCTCCTCGTCGTGATCGTGATGCTGTTCGTCGTCGTTCCCTCGCGCGACGCGGAGCTGGAGCTGACGTGGCTCACCGGTCTGGGGCTCGCGGGTCTCGGCGTCTTCACGGGGATCATGGCCGGGCTCCTCGGCGTCGGCGGCGGGGTGATCGTCGTTCCCGCCCTGATGTTCCTCTTCGGTACCAGCGACCTGATCGCCAAGGGCACGTCGTTGCTCATGATGATCCCCACCGCGATCTCCGGGACGATCGGCAACGTCCGCCGCGCGAACGTCGACCTGCTGGCAGCCGCCCTGATCGGGGTCGCCGCGTGCACCACGACCGCCGTCGGCGCGTGGGTGGCCACGCTCCTCGACCCGTTCGTGTCGAACATCCTCTTCGCCGCCTTCCTGCTGTTCATCGCGTCGCAGCTGTCGGTGCGCGCCTGGCGTGCGCGGCGTCGGGACTGACGGGACGGGGAGTTGTCACGGGATCGGCCGGCGTCGGCCTCCGGCCGCGTCGATAGACTCGACGGGTGCCTGTGAATCCTGAACTGGTCGGTCGTGAGTTCCCACCGACCCCTCCGTATCTGGTCGGACGTGAGAAGGTGCGGGAGTTCGCGCGCGCCGTGTTCGCGACCGATGCGCAGCACCTCGACCCCGAGGTGGCCCGCACGCTCGGATACGCCGACGTGGTGGCTCCCCCCACGTTCGCCATGGTGATCCAGGACCTCACGCTGCAGCAGCTGCTCGCTGAACCCGACTCGGGCATCGCCCTCGAGCGCACCGTGCACGCCGAGCAGCGGTTCCGCTATTCGCGACCGATCGTCGCCGGTGACGAGCTGACCGCTCGGCTCCAGGTGACAGGGGTGCGCCCGTTCGGCAAGGGCGCGATGGTGACCAGCGAAGCAGAGATCTCCGATGCGGCGGGCGATCACGTCGTCACCGCCGTCTCGGTGCTGCTGATCGGAGGAGAAGAGTGAGCGCGCTCGAGATCGGATCGGTCGTCGCCGAGAGGTCGGTGCACCTCACCCGCGAATCGCTCGTGCGCTACGCAGGGGCCTCGGGCGACTTCAACCCCATCCACTATCGCGACGATGTCGCCGAGCGCGTCGGGCTGCCCGGCGTCCTGGCCCACGGAATGCTCACGATGGGGCTCGCCGTCGAGACGATCGTCGAATGGTTGGGTGACAGCGGCCGGATTCTCGAGTACGGCGTTCGCTTCACCCGCCCCGTCGTCGTCGACGCCGAGAACGGCGCAGACCTGACCGTCGTCGCCAAGGTCGGCGCCCTCGACGAGCAAGCGGCGCGGATCGACCTGACGGTCTCGCACGGTGACACCGTCGTGCTGGGCAAGGCGCAGGTGCGCGTGCGCCTCGCGGCCTGACGATGACCGAGATCGAGCCTCGCCCTCTCGCCGAGCTGACGACGCTGCGTGCCGGTGCGACGCCGCGGCGGATGGTGGAAGCCCGGACGCGCGACGAACTCGTGGCGCACCTGCGCGACCTGTGGAGTGAGGGCGAGCGCGTGCTCGTGGTGGGTGGCGGCTCCAACCTGCTGGTCGGGGACGAACCGTTCGACGGCACAGTCGTGCTCGTTCGGACGCAAGGGCTGGAGGTCCTGCCGTCGGAGCGCCCCGGCATGCTTCGCGTGAAGGCCGAAGCCGGCCACGACTGGGACGACCTGGTCGCCTTCACCGTCCGGTCGGGGCTGCAGGGCATCGAAGCGATGTCGGGTATCCCCGGAACCGCCGGCGCGTCTCCCGTGCAGAACATCGGGGCCTACGGTCAGGAGCTCGTCCAGACTCTCGTCGAGGTGGAGCTGCTCGACCAGGACACCCACGAGGTCGTGGTCGTCCCCGCCGCCGAGCTCGAGCTGGGTTTTCGCACCTCGGTGCTGAAGGCCCACTACGGAGACGCGGCCCGGCGTGACGCGGTCGTGCTGTCGATCACGCTCGAGCTGGCCCAGGTCGGTCACGCCGAGATCCCCGTCGCCGGTGCGCAGTTGCGGCAGTCCCTCGGGCTTCCCGCGGATGCGACGGCCTCGCTGGCGTGGATCCGCGACACCGTGCTCGCCACGCGCGCCCGGAAGGGGATGGTCCTCGATCCGACCGATCCCGACACCTTCAGCGCCGGATCGTTCTTCCAGAACGCGATCGTGTCGGCGGCCTTCGCACGCACTCTCCCGCCCGAGTGTCCGCGGTGGCCCGTTTCGGTCGACCTCGATCCGATCACGGTGATCCCTCTCGACCGCTATGACGGCATCGTCCCGGCGCCCGCGACGCAGGAGCCCGACGTCAAGGTGAGCGCGGCGTGGCTCATCGAGCACTCGGGCCTGCGGAAGGGCTTCTCCCTGCCGCGGTCGCGCGCGGGCCTGTCGACCAAGCACGCGCTCGCCCTCACCAATCGCGGCGGCGCATCGGCGGGCGAGCTCGCGCAGCTCGCACGGTTCATCCGGGGTCGGGTGCAGTCGGAGTTCGGCCTCGTGCTGCAGCCGGAGCCGGTGCTCGTCGGCGTCGAACTGTAATCGCACCCCACGGCACCGCGCCGGCACCGCACGGCACCGCGGCGTCAGGCGAAGAGCGACTGCAGCCGCTGCACGCCTTCCCGGAGCGCGTCGTCGCCGAGGGCGTACGACAGCCGGAGGTATCCGCTCGGGCCGAACGCCTCGCCGGGCACGACGGCCACCTCCGCCTCGTCGAGGATCAGGTCGGCCAGCTCCAGAGAGGTGGTCACCGTCTTTCCCCGCCACTCGCGTCCGAGCAGGCCACGGACGTCGGGGTAGACGTAGAAGGCGCCGAGGGGGTTCGGCACCGTGACCCCCGGGATCTTCGCCAGCTCCGACACGATCAGGCGCCGACGCCGGTCGAACGCCTGCCGCATCTGCTCGGCCTCGTCCTGGGGGCCGGTGAGGGCGGCCAGGGCGGCGCGCTGCGCGATGTTGTTGACGTTCGAGGTCAGGTGCGACTGCAGGTTGGCGGCGACCTTGATCGCGGCGCTCGGCCCCACCATCCAGCCCACGCGCCAGCCCGTCATGGCGTAGGTCTTCGCCACGCCGTTGACGAGGATCGTCTGGCCGGCGAGCTCCGGAACCGCCTCCACGATCGACACCGCGCGGACGCCTTCGTAGACGAGGTTCTGGTAGATCTCGTCGCTGATGACCCAGATCCCGTGCTCGAGAGCCCACTGACCGATCGCGCGGGTCTCTTCCTCCGTGTAGACGGAGCCGGTGGGGTTGGAGGGTGAGACGAACACGAGCGCCGTGGTCTTCTCGGTGCGGGCCGCCTCGAGCTGCTCGACGGTGACCTTGTAGTCCTGGTCTGCGCCGGCGAACACCTCCACCGGCACGCCGTCGGCGAGAGCGATCGCCTCGGGATAGGTCGTCCAGTACGGGGCGGGGAGCAGCACTTCGTCACCGGGGTTCACGACCGCCTGGAAGGCCTGATAGACCGACTGCTTCCCGCCGTTGGTCACGATGACCTGCGAAGGGGCGACCTCCAGGCCCGAGTCGCGGAGGGTCTTCGCCGCGATCGCCTCGCGGAGCACCGGCAGGCCCGCGGCGGGCGTGTAGCGGAAGTTGGCGGGATCGTGCAGGGCTTCGGCCGCGGCGTCGACGATGAACTGCGGCGTCGCGAAATCGGGCTCGCCCGCGGCGTAGGAGATGACGGGTCGACCGGCGGCCTGGAGTGCCTTCGCCTTCGCGTCGACCTTGAGGGTCGCCGATTCGGCGATGGCGCTGAGCTTCGCGGAGACACGGGGCTGACGAGGAGAAGAAGCGCTTTCGGTCACGCTCTAGAGCGTAGTCGTCCCGCGTGCTCGCCACCGCCGTGCGACGCCGCCGGACGGGGCCGAAGACCCGCGCCCGGCGCCGTCGCCTCGGCCTCACCCCTCGCCGAGGAAGCGCGCGTACGCGGGGACGGTCAAGAACGCCGGGAAGTCCTGCCCCAGCGCCACCTCTCGGAAGATCTCGGCGGCGTCGTCGAACCGGTCGCCGTCGGTCCGTTCCACCTCGCCCAGCACGCGCGTGATGAGAGCTTCCGCGAGCTCGCGCGTGATGGGCGTGCCGTCGTCGGTCACGCGATCCTGGTGGATCCACTGCCACACCTGGCTGCGACTGATCTCCGCCGTGGCGGCATCCTCCATCAGATTGTCGATCGCGACGGCGCCCTGCCCCCGTAGCCATGCTTCGAGGTAGCGGATGGCCACCGAGACGTTGCCGTACACGCCGGCGGTGGTGATGGGAAGGCCGATGTGGACGTCGATCAGCTGCGACGCGGTGACCGTGACGTCGGGGCGCTGGCGCGACACCTGGTTGGGGTGCTCGCCGAGGACGGCGTCGAACTCCGCCTGAGCCACGGGAATCAGGTCGGGGTGGGCCACCCACGTGCCGTCGAAGCCGTCGCCCGCTTCTCGCCGTTTGTCGGCGGCGACCTTCTCGAACGCCTGTGCCGTGACCTCCGGATCGCGCCGGTTCGGGATGAATGCGCTCATCCCGCCGATCGCGAAGGCGCCCCGCTTGTGGCAGGTCTGCACGAGCAACTCGGTGTAGGCGCGCATGAACGGCACCGTCATGGTCACCTGGCTGCGGTCGGGGAGCACGAATCGTGCGCCGCGTCCGCGGTAGTTCTTGATCATCGAGAAGATGTAGTCCCACCGTCCCGCGTTCAAGCCCGCGCAGTGGTCGCGCAGCTCGAACAGGATCTCCTCCATCTCGAACGCGGCCGGCAGCGTCTCGATGAGGACCGTCGCACGGATCGTGCCGTGCGGGATCCCGAGGGCCTGCTCACTGAAGGTGAACACGTCGTCCCACAGCCGCGCCTCCTCGGCCGACTCGAGCTTGGGGAGGTAGAAGCAGGGCCCCACGCCGTTGTCGATGAGCGCCTGCGCGTTGTGGAAGAAGTAGAGACCGAAGTCCACGAGGGAACCCGAGGCAGCCAGGCGTCGTCCGTTCCGGTCGGTGAACTCGATGTGCTTCTCGGTGAGGTGCCAGCCGCGCGGACGCATCACGATCGTGGGCGTGCGCTCCGCCGTGACCTCGTAACGCTTCCCCTCCGGCGACGTGAAGGTCAGCTGTCCGCGGATCGCGTCGAACAGCGAGAGCTGGCCTTCGATCACGTTCCGCCATGTGGGGCTCGTGGCGTCCTCCTGATCGGCCAGCCACACCCGAGCCCCGGAGTTGAGCGCGTTGATCGTCATCTTGGGGTCGGTCGGCCCCGTGATCTCCACGCGGCGGTCGTGAAGCCCGGGTCCAGCCCCCGCGACGCGCCAGTCCGGATCGTCCCGGATGTGGGCGGTGTCGTCGCGGAAGCGCGGGTCGTGCCCGTTGCCGATCTCGAACCGGCGACGCATGCGGTCGGCGAGCCGGTCGTGGCGGCGGCCGGCGAAGCGCAGGTGCAGGTCGCCGACGAAGGCGAGGGCGTCGGGGGTGAGGATCTCGTCGTACCGGTCGCGGAGCGTCCCGGTGACGGTCAGGGTGGGTGCGGGCGCGGTGCCCGTGGCGGTGGGGGTCATGGCCCTGCCTTTCTGTGCGTGTGGAGTCGGGTCGAGCGGGCTCAGTGGAACTGCGCGGTCTCGGTGGAACCGGCCAGCGCCAGCGTGGTGCTGTCGGGGTTGAGCGCGGTCGAGACGAGGTCGAAGTACCCCGTCCCGGCCTCCCGCTGGTGCTTGGTGGCGGTGTAGCCGCGGGATTCGGCGGCGAACTCCGCCTCCTGCAGGTCGACGTAGGCGCTCATGGCGCGCTCGGCGTAGCCTGCGGCGAGATCGAACATGGAGTAGTTCAGCGCGTGGAAACCGGCCAGCGTGATGAACTGGAACGCGTAGCCGAGCTCGGCGAGCTCCTGCTGGAAGCGCGCGATCTGCGCGTCGTCGAGGTGGCGCTTCCAGTTGAAGCTGGGGGAGCAGTTGTAGGCGAGGAGCTTTCCGGGGAACTGCTCGTGGATCGCGGTGGCGAAGGCGCGGGCCAGCTCGATGTCGGGTTCGCCCGTCTCCACCCACAGCAGGTCGGCGTAGGGGGCGAAGGCGAGCCCGCGACTGATGACCGCCTCCAGCCCGGGACGCACCCGGTAAAAGCCCTCCGACGTCCTCTCGCCGGTCGTGAAGGCGCGGTCACGCTCGTCGACGTCGCTGGTGAGCAGGTCGGCCGCCAGCGCGTCGGTGCGGGCGATGAGGACGGTCGGGACGTCGGCGACGTCAGCGGCGAGACGCGCGGCGTTGAGCGTGCGGATGTGCTGCTGCGTAGGCACGAGCACCTTGCCGCCGAGGTGGCCGCACTTCTTCTCGCTCGCCAACTGATCCTCCCAGTGGATGCCCGCCGCGCCGGCCTGGATGAGCGAGAGTGCCAGCTCGAACGCGTTGAGCGGACCGCCGAAGCCGGCTTCCGCGTCGGCGACGACCGGCGCGATCCAGTCGGTGCCGCTCGTGCCTTCCGCATGCTCGATCTGGTCCTGCCGCAGCAGGGCGTTGTTGATGCGGCGAACCACCGACGGCACCGAGTTGGCGGGATACAGGCTCTGGTCGGGGTAGGTCTGGCCGGCGAGGTTGCCATCGGCGGCGACCTGCCATCCCGACAGGTAGATCGCCTTGAGGCCGGCCCGCACCTGCTGCACCGCCTGGCCGCCGGTGTACGCCCCGAGAGCGCGGACGTACTCCTCGGTGTGGAGGAGGTTCCACAGGTTCTCGGCCCCGCGTCGCGCGAGGGTGTTCTCCTCGCGCACCGATCCGCGGAGGCGGATCACATCTTCGGCCCGGTACGTGCGCTCGATGCCGTCCCAGCGGGGGTCGGTGTCCCAGCTCTCCTGGAGCTCGGCGGCGGTCTGTGTCTGGTCGCCGGCGCGGAGGCCGGGCGTGTGTGAGGTGGTCATCTCTGTCTCCTTCGTGGGCCCGCCGTGCGGGAGGGCTGCGAGCTCCGGTGCTCGGGTGGTGGATCCACTGTGCGTGAAGATCTGAGCCCAGACAGACCATTTCCTGTGTGAAGATTGCGCGTATTTCTGTTTTCGTGGCATGCTCGCGCTCATGACGATCGAAGAAGCTCGGCAGGGTCGACCCGGGGGCGATGCCCCGACGGTCGACGCCCTGACCATCGGACGGCGCATCCGTCACCTTCGGACGGCGCGGAAGATGACCCTCGACGATCTCGCGGCGGCGGTCGACCGCGCCCCCAGCCAGCTCTCGATGATCGAGACCGGGAAGCGAGAACCGAAGCTCTCGCTGCTGCAGGCCATCGCCCGCGCCCTCGGGGTGACCATCGACGCCGTGCTGGAGGCGGAGCCGCTCGATGACCGCACCTCGATGGAGATCGCCCTCGAGCGGGCGATGCGCGGCCCGACGTTCCATGCGCTGGGCATCACCCCGTTCCGCATCGGGAGGTCCGTCCCCGACGAGGCGCTCGCCGCCCTCCTGTCGCTGCAGCGCGAGATCGAACGCCTGACCGACGAGCGATCCGCGACGCCCGAGGAGGCTCGACGGGCGAACGTCGATCTGCGCCACCTGATGCGACGGCAGGACAACTACTTCCCCGAGCTGGAAGCGCAGGCGCGGCAGATCCTCGACGCAGTCGACCATCCTGGCGGACCGCTGACGCAGCGCACCGCGTCGGACATCGCGGCGCACCTGGGGTTCTCGCTGCACTACGTGGCCGATCTTCCCGCGTCCACCCGCAGCGTCGCGGATCTGCGTCACGGTCGGCTCTACCTCTCCTCGACCGTGCCGGCGAAGGGAGACTCCCGCACCGCCGTGCTGCAGGCGCTCGCCAGCCGCATCCTCGGACACAGCGAGCCGCGTTCCTACGCCGACTTCCTCCGTCAGCGCGTGGAGACGAACTACCTCACCGGCGCGCTCCTGGTTCCCGAGGCCCACGCCGCGCCGTTCCTGCGCGACGCTAAGGAGCGGCGCGCGATCTCGATCGAGGACCTTCGCGATGCGTACTCGGTGTCGTACGAGACCGCGGCGCACCGGTTCACCAATCTCGCCACCGAGCACCTCGGCATCCGGGTGCACTTCCTCAAGGTGCACGAATCGGGGACGATCACCAAGGCGTACGAGAACGACGACGTCAACTTCCCCGCCGACCGGCTCGGATCGATCGAGGGGCAGCTGTGCTGCCGGAGGTGGACGAGCCGGGTCGTCTTCGACATCCCCGACAAGTTCAACCCGTACTACCAGTACACCGACACCGGACAGGGCACCTTCTGGTGCACCGCACGCGTCGAGGCCTCCAGTGAGGGGGCGCACTCGGTCAGCGTCGGGGTGAGATTCGACGACACCAAGTGGTTCATCGGTCGCGAGACGGCCAATCGCGGCATCTCCCGGCATTCCGTCGAGGTGTGCTGTCGCCGCCCTCCCGCCGAGCTCGAAGGAGCGTGGCGCGACCAGGCGTGGCCGAACGTCCGGACCCCTCGCACGCTTCTCGCAACCCTTCCGTCCGGGTCGTTCCCCGGCGTCGATACCACCGACCTCTACGAGTTCCTCGACGCTCACGCCCCTCGCGCCGAGGCTTGAGCGGAGGGACGACACCTTGAGGAGCCAGGACTGATGGTGAGCTATCACGCGTCCCGCCCCGCACGCCGCATCGGCGGGATCCTCTGGGGCATCCAGATCGTGGTGGCGAGCGTGGCGAGTGCACTCGTCTGGTTCCGATCGATCAGCATTGCGCATTGCGCCCAGGACGGTGACTTCGAACTGCTGAGTCGCACCAGCGTCGTGTTCGCTGTCGTCGCGGTCGGACTCGTCGTGGCCGCCGCGGTCGGTCTGCTGCTGGCGCGGAAGACGCGGTGGTCATGGGTCTTTCCCGCTGGAGGAATCGCGCTCACCCTGGGCGCGGCGATCATCGCTCATCACGTCAGCGATGTCGCGTTGCGCTTCGTCTGAGCCGGTGCGATGTCGGCGCCCCGGGCTCACCGGGGGGAGGAGGCGACCAGCGCAGCCCAGAGCTCTGCGCGCGCGGGAAAGGTGCCGAGGTCGACGCCGAGCAGCGTCTGCGCCTGCGCCACGCGGGCTCGAACGGTGTGCCGGTGGATCCCGAGCGCTTCGGCGGCCGCGTCGATCCTCGCGTCGTGCTGCAGCCACGTGCGCACGGTGACGAGCAGGTGGGAGCCGTGGAGTGCATCGTGCTCCCGCAGGGGCGAGAGGCGGGCGGCGGCAAGCGCGCGCGCCTCGACCGTGTCGAGCTGGCTCAGGATGCCGTGCTCGGCGAGGTCGGAGAATGCGACGAGTGTGCCCGGCGCCGCGCGGCGCAACGCGGCGACCGCTTGCGCGTGGGCGTCGGAGGACGCGGAGTAGGCCACGGGAGCCGACACGCCGGTGCTCGCCTCGAAGAGGGCCGCGAACCGCTCGATGAGCTCGCGGCGGTCGGCGCTCACCACGAGCACGAGGCCGTCACCGTCCCGCCCGAAGAACAGCGCGCCGCGGTGTTCGGTGACCTGGAGCTCGAGCCAGTCCACCGCGGCATCGAGCTGCGCGGGCGCCACCGTGCAAGCGGCGAGCAGGACCGGGCCGGCGGGAAGCGGCCCCCACAGCTCTCGCGACACGCGCCGCGCCAGCGTCGGATCGCCGGTGAGGAGGCTGTGGACGAGGCCGGCGCGCAACGCCGAGCGCGCCCGCTCGAGTCCGACGTTCTGCTCGAGCGCCAGCCCCGCCATCGCGATGACCGACGTCACCACGCCGCGGCCTTCGAGGTCGAGCTCGGCGCCGGCGATCACGATCGCGCCGCGGAGATGCCCGCCCCGGCCCAACGTCTGCAGGGTGAATCGCGCTCCCGCCACCTCCAAGGTGGACGCGGCGCGCACGCCCCGTCGCAACATGGTGCCGACCTCGTCGGTGAGCTGCGCGAGGGTCGTGGCGTCGAGGGTATCGGCGGGGTGGCGCTGGGTGAGGGCGCCGGCCGCATCGAACAGACCCACCCAGGTGTCCAGCTGCTTGGCGAGCTCGGCCACCGTCGCTCCCAGTCCGTCGGGGCGCAGGGCGGCGAGCGAAATCGCCCGCTGGGCCGCGAGTGCCCAGGTGCGTCGAGCGTAGGCCTGCGCCGCGATGGCCTCCGCGTTCGCCCGGGCGAGTGCGATGAAGGGGGTCCGGTACGGCACCTCGAACAGGGGCATCCCTTCGGCCGCGCACGCGTCGATGAGCAGCGGCGGAATACCGTCGCGGACGACTTCGGTACCGAAGCCCAGGCCGCGCACGCCGCGAGCGCGTAGACGCGACACATAGGACCGGAAGAGCTCGGCGTCGGCATCCGCGGTGAACTGTGTACCCGTCGTCAGGAGCAGCAGCTCGTCGGCGAGGAACGGAGTGGGATCGAGGAGATCGGAGCCGTGCACCCAGCGCAACGGAGCGTCCAATGCATCGGGCGCGAGCGCGTCGGCATCCGATTCGAGTCGCAAGTGCAGCTCGCGGCGCCCGAGCAGGGCCCTGAGCGTGGGTTCAGACGCCGACATCGCTTCCTTCCACCGTGTACGTGATGTACGTCACAGTGATCAGAATGTACACGGCGGCGGCTGTGCGGTGCGGCCTTCCGGTCGTACGCTCGCCCGCATGACCCTCGCCGACACCGCTGCCATCCCCCCGGGCGACACGCTCACCGGAGGTCCGTCACTTCCCCAGGAGCGTCGCCTGGTCACCGCCCTGCCGGGACCGCGCTCGCAGGAGCTCCTGGATCGAAAGGCCGCGGCCGTCGCGGCGGGAGTCGGGCACACCGTTCCCATCCACGCGGTCGCCGCGGGCGGAGGCGTCGTGGTCGACGCCGACGGCAACTCGCTGATCGACCTGGGCTCGGGGATCGCCGTCACGACCGTCGGGAACGCGCACCCGCGCGTGGCGGCCGCGATCGCCGCTCAGGCGGCCCAGCTCACCCACACGTGCTTCATGGTCTCGCCCTACGACAGCTACGTCGAGGTCGCCGAAGCCCTCAACCGTCTCACGCCCGGCGACCACGAGAAGAAGTCGGCGCTGTTCAACTCCGGCGCCGAAGCCGTGGAGAACGCGATCAAGATCGCGCGCAAGCACACCGGCCGCCAGGCGGTGGTCGCCTTCGACCACGCCTACCACGGCCGCACCAACCTCACCATGGGCCTCACGGCCAAGGCGATGCCCTACAAGAGTGGATTCGGTCCGTTCGCCTCGGAGATCTATCGCGCGCCGATGTCCTACCCGTTCCGCGACGGGCTGTCGGGCGCGGAGGCCGCTGCCAAGGCGATCTCCGTGATGGAGAAGCAGATCGGCGCCGACAACCTCGCCGCCGTGATCATCGAGCCCATCCAGGGCGAGGGCGGGTTCATCGTCCCGGCCGATGGCTTCCTTCCGGCGCTCGTCGACTGGTGTCGCGACCACGGTGTCGTCTTCATCGCCGACGAAGTGCAGTCCGGCTTCGCCCGCACCGGCGCCATGTTCGCCAGCGAGCTGTTCGGCATCGTTCCCGACCTCGTCACCACGGCCAAGGGCATCGCGGGCGGCATGCCGCTGGCGGCCGTCACCGGCCGGGCCGAAATCATGGATGCGTCACACACCGGGGGCCTGGGGGGCACCTACGGCGGCAATCCCGTCGCCTGCGCGGCGGCGCTGGCCGCCATCGAGTCCTTCGAGAACGACGGACTGCTCGAGCGGGCGCGTGAGGTCGGGGGGATTCTCCGCGCCCGTCTCGAGTCTCTGCAGCAGGACGATCCGCGCATCGGTGACGTGCGCGGTCACGGCGCGATGATGGCGGCGGAGTTCGTCGACCCCGAGACCAAGGCTCCCGATGCGGCACTGACCGCAGCGGTGGCCAAGGCGGCGATCGCCGAGGGTGTCATCGTCCTGACCTGCGGCACCTACGGCAACGTCATCCGGTTCCTGCCGCCGCTGAGCATTCCCGACCACCTGCTGAACGAGGGACTGGACGTCGTGGCCGCCGCGCTCGCCGCCCACTGACCCCTCCCTTCGTCCCAGCGAATCGGCGACACGCATCAGCCCTCGACCTCTGGGGAGAGGCGCAGGATCGGGTCGGGTGAGGGCAATCGGGGCAGGGGTCCCCGTTCTTGCCCTCACCCGACCCGATCCGGAGCCGGTCGCCACATCGAAGCCCGAAAGCCCGAATCCCGAGATACAAAGGAGTACCCCTCATGAGCGAGATCACCCGTGATGTCGTGATCGTCGGAGCCGGTGCCGCCGGCCTGACCGCCGCCAACCAGCTGAAGAAGGCGGGCCTGTCGGTGGCCGTGCTGGAAGCCCGCGATCGCGTGGGTGGGAGGCTCTGGACCGACACGATCGAGGGAGCCCTGCTCGAGATCGGCGGGCAGTGGGTCTCGCCCGATCAGGACGCGCTGATCGAGACCGTCGCCGAACTGGGCCTGGAGACCTACTCCCGTTACCGCGAGGGCGACAACGTCTATGTGGGGCCTGACGGGGTGGCGAAGCGGTTCACGGGGGAGATGTTCCCCGTCTCGGCGGAGACCGAGCGCACGATCGCGGAGATCACCGAGAAGCTCGACGCCATGGTCGCCGAGATCGACCCCGATCGTCCGTGGGCCCACGAGAAGGCCGCCGAATGGGACCGGATCTCCTGGGACGCATGGCTGCGGTCCCAGACCGACGACGACGAGGCGGTGCGCAATCTCGCGTTCGCCACCGGGTCGGCGATGCTCACCAAGCCCACGCACACCTTCTCGCTCCTGCAGTCCCTGCTCATGGCGGCCTCGGCCGGGTCGTACTCCCACCTCGTCGATGCCGACTTCATCCTCGACAAGCGCGTGGTCGGTGGTCTCCAGCAGGTGCCGATCCTCCTCGCCGAGCGCATCGGTGCCGACGTCTTCCTGGGTGAGCCGGTGCGCACGGTCGACTGGTCCGGCGACGGCGTGACGGTCACGAGCGACGGCATGACCGTTCACGCACGGCACGTGATCCTCGCCCTCGCCCCCGTGCTGTACAACCGGATCTCCTTCGTGCCCGCTCTGCCGCGCCGGCAGCACCAGATGCATCAGCACATCTCCATGGGCTTCGTCATCAAGGTGCACGCGGTGTACGACCGCCCGTTCTGGCGGGAGAAGGGCCTGTCGGGGACGGCGTTCAGCCCGTACGAGCTGTCGCACGAGGCGTATGACAACACCAACCACGGCGATGAGCGGGGGACGCTCGTCGGGTTCGTGTCCGACCAGAACGCCGACGATCTGTTCACGCTCAGCGCCGAGGAGCGCAAGGAACGCATCCTCGAGTCGCTCTCGCACTACTACGGACCCGATGCCAAGGACCCGGTCGTGTACTACGAGAGCGACTGGGGCTCGGAGGAATGGACGCGCGGCGCGTACGCGGCGAGCTTCGACATGGGCGGACTCCACCGTTACGGCGCCGACCTGCGCACGGCCGTCGGGCCGATCCGTTTCGCGTGCAGCGACCTCGCCGGTGCCGGCTACCAGCACGTCGACGGCGCGATCCGGATGGGGCGTCTCGTGGCGGACCAGATCGTCGGGGAGCTGCGGTCATGACCGGGCGCATCGTCGTCGGGTACACGGCCACCAAGACGGGACGCGACGCCGTCGCCTTCGCGGCACGCCTGGCGGCGGCCACCGACGCGGTCCTCGACGTGGCCGTGATCCTCCCCTCCGATGGGCGGAGCGTCATCACCCCGCCCGACGCATCGTACGACCGCTACCTTCGCGAGCAGGCACAGAAGTGGATCGCCGCCGCGATCGACCGCATTCCCGCCGACGTGGTCGCCCACGCCCACGTGCGGCCGAGCGAGTCGTTCGCCGAGGGCCTCATCGAGATCGCCGATGCCCTTCGTGCCGACTACATCGTCGTGGGCGCCGCCGACGGCGCGTCCCGGGGGCGGCACCGGCTCGGGGCCACGACCACCGAGCTGTTGCACTCGTCCGACGTCCCGGTGGTGCTCGTGCCCCGCGGCGCACGCAAGATCGCATCGGAGGTGGGGATCTCCCGCCTCACCGTCGCGGTCGGAACCCGCCCCGGCGCCGATGCGCTCATGTCCGACGCCGAGGCGCTCGCCGCCTCGACCGGCGCGCCCGTACGGCTCCTCTCCCTCCTCCCCGTCGACCTTCCGCCGAGCGCCGATACCGCCGCGATCCGCATCGCCGGGTCGACCGAGGCCGCCGAGGTGCTCGCCGCCGCACGCACGCAACTGCCCGAGGGGATGACCGCCGAGGTGGTCGCCGCTGAGGGCGAGAGCATCGAGGACGCCGTCTCGCAGTTGGAGTGGCTGCCCGGCGAGGTGCTCCTGGCGGGCTCGAGCCGTCTCGCGCAGCCGCGGCGCCTGTTCCTGGGATCGACCGCGGCGAAGATGCTCCACGAGGTTCCCGTCCCCGTCATCGTGGTGCCTCGCACCCGCCAGCAGGAAGGAGGGGAGGCATGAGCAACGACGCTCCTGCAGTCCCCGCGGCCGCCACCGACGGCGGTCTGTCGAAGAAGGGCCTGAGCGCCGGGACCATCGGCCTGATCGGGGCCGTCGTCATCGGCATCTCGTGCATCGCCCCGGCGTACACGTTCACGGCGGCCGTGGGACCCACGGCATCCGTCGTCGGTGCGCAGATCCCCGCCGTCATCCTCGTCGGCTTCCTGCCGATGCTGCTCGTCGCGTTCGGCTACCGCGAGCTGAACAATCGCATGCCCGACGCGGGCACGTCCTTCACCTGGGCCACGCGCGCCTTCGGACCCTGGATCGGATGGATGGCCGGCTGGGGTCTGGTCGTCGCGACGATCCTCGTGCTCTCCAACCTCGCCGGTGTCGCGGTCGAGTTCCTGTTCCTGTTGATCTCGCAGGTCACGGGCAATCCGGGTATCGCCGACCTCGCCTTCATCCTTCCGGTCAACATCGGCGTCTGCCTCTTGTTCATGCTCGGCGCGACGTACATCTCCTACCGCGACATGCAGACGACGCAGAAGCTCCAGTACGTGCTGGTGACCTTTCAGGTGGCGGTCCTGCTGATCTTCTCGATCGCCGCCATCGTGCAGGCGACGGCCGGCAACGGGTTCGACTTCACGCCGTTCTCGCTCGACTGGTTCAACCCCTTCGCGGTGTCGTCGTTCAGCGCCTTCGCCGCGGGCCTGTCGCTGTCGATCTTCATCTTCTGGGGGTGGGATGTCACCCTCACGATGAACGAGGAGACGAAAGACCCCGAGAAGACACCCGGCCGAGCGGCGACGGTCACCGTCATCACGATCGTGTCGCTCTACCTGCTGCTTGCGGTCGCGATGATCATGTTCGCCGGCGTCGGGACCGGGAAGCTCGGGCTCGGCAACGAGGACATCCAGGCGAACGTCTTCTTCTTCCTCTCCGATCCCGTGCTGGGGCCCCTCGCGTTCCTGGTATCGCTCGCCGTGCTCACGAGCTCCGCATCGTCGTTGCAGTCGACCTTCGTCGGTCCCGCGCGCACCCTGCTGTCGATGGGACATTACGGAGCGCTGCCCCCGTCGTTCGCAAAGGTCAGCCCCCGGTTCTTCACACCCGGCTACGCAACGATCGCGTCGGCCATCGTGGCGTCCGTGTTCTACGCCGTCATGCGCGTCGTGAGCGAGGACACCCTGTGGGACACGATCCTCACGCTCGGCATGATGATCTGCTTCTACTACGGCATCACCGCGTTCGCGTGCGTCTGGTACTTCCGCAACCAGTGGTTCGACTCGATCCGGAACTTCTTCTTCACGTTCCTGTTCCCCCTCGTCGGGGGTGCCATCCTGGCCGTGCTGTTCGTCACGACGCTGATCGACTCGATGGACCCGGCGTACGGGTCGGGGTCGAACATCGGCGGCATCGGGATCGTGTTCATCCTCGGCATGCTCATCATCGTCATCGGCATCGTCGTCATGATCTGGCAGTACTTCGTGCGTCCGGCGTTCTTCCGCGGCGAAACGCTGAGCATCGACGCTCCCCCCAGCCTTCGCCGCGGCGGAAAGGTCACTCGATGAGCACCGAGACAGAACGCGCGCTTCTCGCCCAGGTTCCCACGGGGCTGTTCATCGCGGGGGAGTGGGTCACCACCGGCGCCACCTTCCCCGTGAAGGATCCCTCGACGGGCGACACCCTGCTCGAGATCGCCGACGCCTCGCCGGAACAGGCTGTGCAGGCTCTCGACGCCGCGGTCGGCGCCCAGGAGGCGTGGGCGGCCACGCCGCCGCGCACTCGCAGCGACATCCTGCGGCGGGCGTTCGACCTCGTGCAGGAGCACCGCGAAGATCTCGCTCTCCTCATGACGCTCGAGATGGGCAAGCCCCTCGCCGAGGCGCGGGGGGAGGTCACCTACGGCGGCGAGTTCCTGCGGTGGTTCAGCGAGGAGGCGGTGCGGATCTCCGGCCGTTACGGGCTCAACCCGGAAGGTACGGGGCGCATGGTCGTCTCGCAGCGACCCGTCGGGCCGTCGTTCTTCATCACGCCGTGGAACTTCCCGTTCGCGATGGCCACCCGCAAGATCGCGCCCGCACTCGCCGCCGGTTGCACCGTGGTCATCAAGCCCGCAGAGCTGACCCCCTTGACCACGCTCTTCTTCGTGAAGCTGCTGGTGGAGGCGGGACTTCCCGCCGGGGTCGTGAACGTCTTCACGACGACGCGTTCGAGCTCGACGTCAGCGCCGGTGATCGCCGATCCGCGGCTGCGGAAGCTGTCGTTCACGGGGTCGACCGAGGTCGGGCGGAAGCTCATCGCCCAGGCCGCCGAGGGCGTGCTCCGCGTGTCGATGGAGCTCGGCGGCAACGCACCGTTCGTCGTGTTCGACGACGCCGACCTCGACAAGGCCGTGGAGGGCGCGTTGCAGGCCAAGTTCCGCAACATCGGCCAGGCGTGCACGGCGGCCAACCGGTTCATCGTGCACGAATCGGTGGCCGACGAGTTCGCCCGCCGGGTCACCGCGCGTGTCGCCGGGATGAAGATCGGCCGCGGCACGGACGACGGGGTGCAGATCGGACCCCTGATCGACGACCGCGCGGTCGCGAAGGCCGACGAACTCGTCTCCGACGCGGTCTCGCGCGGCGCCACGGTGCTCACCGGCGGCAGGGCGCCGCGCGAGGACGGGCTGGAGGCCGGCACGTTCTACGAGCCGACGGTCGTCTCCGGCGTCGTTCCCGGCAGCGCGATCCTGTCCGAGGAGATCTTCGGGCCGGTGCTCGCGATCGCGACGTTCTCCGACGAGGACGAGGCGGTGCGCCTCGCCAACGACACCGAGTACGGCCTCGTCTCCTACGTCTTCACGCAGGACCTCGCCCGCGGACACCGCATGATCGATCGACTCGAGACGGGCATGATGGGTCTGAACGTCGGAGTCGTCTCCAATGCGGCGGCGCCCTTCGGCGGCGTCAAGCAGTCCGGCGTCGGCCGTGAGGGCGGGCTGGAAGGCATCCACGAGTATCTGTCCACCAAGTACACGCTGATCCCCGCCGACTGAGCGGGAGCGAGGGAGCAACATGAGTGACTACGCGGTCGTCAACCCGGCCACCGGCGAGACCCTGGCCACCTACCCGACGGCAACGGACGCAGACGTGGAGGCGGCGATCGCGGCCGCCGATGCCGCGTACCGCAGCTGGGGGCGCACGTCGTCTCCGGCCGAGCGTGCGGACCTCCTGCGCAAGGTCGCGGAGCTGCACCGGGAGCGCCGGGACGAGCTGGCCGCCATCATCGTCCGCGAGATGGGCAAGCCCCTCGCGGCGGCGGAGGGCGAAGTCGACTTCGCCGCCGACATCACGGAGTACTACGCCGACCACATCGACAAGATCACCGGCGATGTGCCCTTGGAGATCGAGGGCGACGGCACCGCCGTCATCCGGAAGGCTCCGCTCGGGGTGCTGCTGGGCATCATGCCGTGGAACTTCCCCTTTTACCAGGTGGCGCGGTTCGCGGCGCCGAACCTGGCGCTGGGCAACACCATCCTCCTCAAGCACGCGCCGCAGTGCCCCGAGTCCGCGGCCGCGATCGCGAAGATGTATGCCGATGCGGGGTTCCCGGCAGGAGCATATGCCGACGTACGACTGACGAACGATCAGGCCGCCACGGTGATCGCCGATCGTCGCGTACAGGGCGTCTCGGTCACGGGATCCGAGCGTGCCGGCGCCGCCGTCGCCGAGATCGCCGGTCGGCACCTCAAGAAGGTGGCGCTGGAGCTCGGCGGATCGGACCCGTTCATCCTGCTGTCGACCGACGACCTCGACGGGGCCGTCTCGTCCGCCGTCGAAGCGCGCCTGGACAACACCGGCCAGTCCTGCAACGCGGCCAAGCGCTTCATCGTGATCGACGATCTCTACGACGCGTTCCTGGAGAAGTTCACCGCCGCGATGTCCGCCGCGACCGTCGGCGATCCGTTCGCCGAGGACACGGTGCTGGGGCCCCTGTCGTCTCTCGCGGCGGCCGAGCGGCTCGAGGAGCAGGTCAACCGTGCCGTCGCGCAGGGGGCCACGCTCGTCACGGGCGGCAGGCGCGACGGCGCCTTCTACCCCGGCACGGTGCTGACCGGTGTCACCTCCGACATGGACGCGTACCTCGAAGAGTTCTTCGGGCCGGTGGGCGTCGTCTACCGGGTGTCGAGCGAAGAGGAAGCCGTCGAGGTCGCCAACGGCACCTCCTTCGGCCTCGGCTCGTACGTCTTCACGACCGACGCCGAGCAGGCCGAGCGCGTCGCCGATCAGATCGAGGCGGGCATGGTCTACGTCAACGTCGTTCTCGCCGACGAGCCGGCGCTCCCGTTCGGCGGCGTCAAGCGCAGCGGCACGGGCCGAGAGATGGGGCTTCTCGCCGCCGACGAGTTCGTCAACAAGAAGCTCATCCGCGTGGCCTGAGCCGCGACACCCACGACAGAGGTCGTGGACAGGAGAGGGGAGGATGCCGCCCGGGCATCCTCCCCTCTCGTCTGCGCCGCGCGCCGCGGCTCAGGACCGGATGGTCGCGCGGATCTCCGCCGCTTCGGCGTGGCGGCCGAGCATCTCCAGCGCATTGCCGAGGTCGAGGGCCACGGCGTCGCGGAGACCCTCGACGCCGTCCGCGTGCTCGAGCGCGGTCCGCAGCAGCGGGACAGCGTCACCCGGGCGCTCGGCTCCGAGCAGCATGCGGCCGGCGAGCAGTTCTGCACCGGCGGACGACGACGCGTCGCCGGCGCCCGCGAACGCGTCTGCCGCCTGCAACGCGGTGGCCACCGCCTCGTCGGTGCGTCCGCGCCCACCCAGCACACGCGCACGCGTGTCCAGGACGTCGGCGACGAACCAGTCGGCCTCGTGCTGTCGTCCGAGGCCGAGCGCTTCGTCGAGCAGCGCGAACACCTCGTCATCGCCACGCTGGTGGTGCGCTTGCGCCAGGGTGTGGAGACCGTCGGCGAGCAGGCCCACCTCGTCCTCGTTGCCGCGCAGCAGGCGGACCGCCTCGGTGAGGATCTCGATCGCATCGTCGACCTCGCCGAACCGGCCCAAGAGTCGCCCCTGCTGCACGAGCGCGAACGCCCGCCCCGGAACGTCGCCGGCTTCCTCCCGCAGGTCGGCGGTGTAGGCCCACGCGCCGACGGCGTTGCCGAAGTCCTCGGCCGCGTGGAGCGCCTGCGCCAGCAGTCCCGCCGTGATCGCCCGCGACGCGGGCTCCTCCTCGTTCTCGCTCTCCTCGCGCAGCACGTCGTTCAGGGTGTCGACTGCTTCCGCGGCGAAGCCGGCGGCGAGCATCGCGCGCCCCAGGCGGAAGCGCACGTCGATACTGGTGAGGTCGGCCGCCTCGCGCCGGTCTGCGGCCAG
The DNA here is from genome assembly GCF_001620065.1 of Microbacterium sp. TNHR37B. Taxonomy (GTDB): domain Bacteria; phylum Actinomycetota; class Actinomycetes; order Actinomycetales; family Microbacteriaceae; genus Microbacterium. The sequence goes on along the minus strand of NZ_LQGV01000001.1, from coordinate 1,517,783 downwards.
GCGATAGCGGCTGACGGCCTCGGCCGGGCTTCCCGCATCCTCGTGGAGCGCGGCGGCGAGCAGGCTGGTCTCGGCGACGATGTGATCGTCCGCGCCGATCGTGAGGGCGAGACGGGTCGCCTCGTCGGCTGCCGCCGCACCCGCCGTGAACTCCTCGGCCATTCCGTGGAGGCGCGCTCGGGTGACGAGGGCCCGCGTGCGGCGGCCGTCGTCCACCGCGGGATCGCCGAGCAGCGCGTCGACGGCCGACGCCGAGGCCGCCGCGTTGTCGGGTGAGGCGAGGGCGTCGGCTTCCAGAAGCTGCATCCCGTGGGCGCGGCGCAGGTCGCCCGCCGCGCGGAACAGCTCCACGGCGGTGCGCGCAGCCTCGGCGGCCTCGGCGTGTTCGCCGGTCCAGAGCAGTCCGATCGCGAGGGTCGACCACAGGTCGGCGCGGACGTCGACATCGGCCTCGGCGGCACTGTCCAGCTCGGCGCGGATGAGGTGCAGAGACTCCTCGAGCCCGGCACCGAACAGGATCAGGCCGAGACGCTCCTCCAGGTCCGCCTGAGCGGTCCGCCCCGCCGCGCGCAGCACCGAGAGCCGCTCGGGAAGCGCGGCGGAGGCCTCTTCGACGTCTCCGTAGGCCACCAGCGCCGACAGCAGGTGCGAGGTCAGGACCACCCGCTCGCTCTCGTCGGCATCGGGGAGCGCCGCGCGGATGGCGTCGATGGCGGTGCGGGAACCGGCGCTGCTGAGCACCAGCGCGTGGGAGATCCGTTCCGCGGCCGTCTGCGGCGTCGTGGGTGCCGGCAGCGTCGAGAACTCGTGGGACCGGATCGGCACGTCGTAGCGTTCGCGTGCGGTCTCCCGGAGTCGCTCGAGGCCCTGCGCGTGGGCATCGGTGCCGTTGCGCGCATCGAACGCGGCGGCGATCCGCTCCGCCTCGGTCCATGCGCGCGCAGCGAGGTCGGACACCGTCCAGGGGCCTTCGTGAGGCCCGAAGACCGCGACCAGGGATTCCGCGTCGGAGCCGCGCGCGACCGTGTCGGGGTGGCCGGCCGCGGCGACGGCGTCCAGCGCGACGGCGAAGGCGGCGAGGGCGCTCACGTGCGCCTCGGCGTTGAGCCCGTCGTGCACGAGCCAGGGCAGGTGCCGCTCGACGAGGGCGAGCGCCCGCGCCGCGTTCCCGGTGATGACGCAGAACACGACGTTCTTCGCGACGATCGTGAGGTTGTCGGGGTTGTCCTTCGCTAACCGGTAGCTGCGCAGGTGCGCGGTGCGGGCCTCCTCGAGCATCCCGGCCCGGAGATAGGGCACGAGGGCCCGGGCGAGCGCGTGCTCGGGCTCCTCTCCGCAGGCGAAGCCGCCGTCGAGGAGCTCCTGGACCAGGCGGATGGCGTCGTCTTCACGGCCGGTCTCGGCGAAGAACCCGGCGAACTGGCTGCGGACGCACGCGTCGCAATGGCTGTAGTCGTCGCGGGGCGTGGCTTCGAGCTGCTTCTGCAGCGCGTCGGCCTCCTCCCAGCGCCCCGCCGCCCACGCGTCCTCGAAGCGGGCCATGAGCACTCCGCTGGAGCCGAGCCCCGCACGGCGGTAGTGCTCCTCCATGTCGTCGAGCACGGCGGAGATCTGCTCGGGGGCGAACTCGGGGGATCCGCGTAGCGCTCCCGCCATCCACTTGTACTGCCACATCAGGTCGCCCGCGGGCTCGATGAGGGCCGGGAAGCGGGAAGGATCGGCGTCGTGGTGGCCGAGGCACCACGCGAACGAGGTGAGCATGAGGTCGGTGTCGCCGATCATGTTGGCGCTCGAGGTCTGCCGCATCCGCGCTTCGTACTCCAAGCGCTCGTCGCCGCTCTCCTGCGCGAGGGCCACCGCCTCGGCGACCAGGGCGCGCTCCTGCGGTCCCCAGGGGGTCTGGTCGATCTCGTCGAAGAGTGCGCGCACGCGGTCGGCGTAGCCGGTCATGGGGTTCCTTCCGTTGCCGTGGGGGTGTCGTCATCGAGGGCGTGGCCGAGGAGCTCGGTCAGCGACGTGGTCATCATCTCCCGGTCGGCGGGCCCGAGCGGGTGGTGTCCCGCCAGGAGCGACTGGACGTACAGGAGCCGGATACCGGTGTCGAACACGCGGCCCTCCGGGGCGTGCGCGAGCCGGCGCACGAGCGCGTTCTGCCAGTTGAGGCACAGTCGCGCGGCCGGGGCATCGGTGGGGACGTCGGCGCGCCGACCGGCACGCGCGGCCCGGTCGAGCACACCGCCCCACAGCGCTCCGCCGGCGCTGCGGGCCCGGCCTCGGTCGAGGGCGCGCAGCACCTCGGGATCGGCGACGAACAGGCTCGGCAGCTCGGTGCGATCGAAGGAGCGGACCGAGACGTCGACGCCCTCCAGTGCCGCCGCCGCGCGCCGTTCGAGCGCCAGGGCGGCGTCGCGGTCTTCGAGGGCGGGAGGGTCGAGGCGATCGATCTCGCTCACGACGTCGACCTGCTCGACCACGACATCGTCGAACAGCTCGGGAAGGCGGCGCATCAGGTCGGCGTCGTAGAGGTATCCGCCGTTCACGAGCGCGGAACCGGGCGCGACGATGCTCGCCACCTGCCGGAACTCGTCCACCGTCTCGGCGAAGCGGATGCGCGGGAACCGCCGCACGAGCTCTTCGATGCGCAGGCGGCCCACGGTCGTGTCCACCGACAGCCACCGGACGATGAACCGCGCGAGCTCCTCGTCGTGACGCACGAGCGACTTGAGCGCGACTTCGTGGATCGCCACGAAGTGCGCCAACCGCGCAGGGTCGCTCAGCGCGAGATCCAGGATCCAGCGCCGGATGGCCTCCCCGATCTCGCGTCGCGTCTGCTCGAGGGCGTCGTCGTCGACGAGCGATTCCCGGCTCGCCGTCGGGTTCAGCGACCCCGAGTCCACCACCGCCCGGGCGAAGAACGCCCAGTCGGGCAGCAGATCGTCCGCCCGCTCGGTCAACAGCATCCGGCGCAGGTACACTCGCGTGCGCTGTCGGGCGGCGGGCGGGGGAGCGAAGGGCAGGACGAAGGCCAGGCCGCGCGTCTGAGTTGCGGCGACGGTGAGCGGGATGACGTCGAGCGGCTCGGCGCCGATGAGCTCTCGCCCGTATGCGCGCTGCGCTTCGGGGTCGCCCTCCAGGAACGGGGCGGGCTCGGTGACCACGGCCTCACCGCCCGCGGGGAGGTCGACCGCGACCGTCACCGGGAGGTAACGTCCGAAGGTCTCGGCCAGCTCGAGGATCGTCGTGGCGCCCAGCAGCGAACGGCTGTCGGGCCGGGGGTGCAGGTGAACGCTCGTCCCGATGGGGAGGTCGTCCTCGGTCGGAGCGACGGTGAACGTGCCGTCGGAATGCCCCGTCCACTCCACTCCGCGACCGCCGGCCGCGCTCCGCGACCGGATGACGATCGTGTCGCACACCATGAAGCACGACAGCATCCCGATGCCGAACTGTCCCAGGTAGTCACCGCGGGGCAGGTCGAAGATGTCGCGCTTGGAGCTGCGCCCGACGGTGGCGAGGAGGTCGGCGACCTCGGCCTCGGTGAGTCCGACGCCGTCGTCGCGGAGGACGAACTCCGTCGACTCCCCGCTGAGCGGGGTGATGCGCACGCGGCCACCACCGCCGTCGAGCGCCCGTCGGGCGGAGATCGCGTCGACGGCGTTCTGCAGGAGCTCGCGCAAGAAGACGCGTGGACTCGAGTAGATGTGCCGGCTCAGGAGGTCGATGACGCCGCGGAGATCCACCTGGAACTGGTGCGCGGCAGCGTGGTCGTTCAGCGTCACTCCTCGATGGTGCTGTGTCATGGCGCGTCGCCGCCGCGAGGCGGTGATCCGGGTGTCTCCAGCCTACCCAGCGCGTCCGCGATTATCCCGGCCATCCAGGCCTGTGCAGATGCCGGTCTCGGGGGCAGGATGGGGTCATGGACAACACTGCCGCCATCTCTTATCTCAGCGACCGGGAGTGCTTCGACCGCCTGGCGGAGCAGGAGCTCGGCCGGTTGGTCACCTCCGTCGGGGGAGTGCTCGACATCTTCCCCGTCAACTACACGCTCGACGACGACACGATCGTGTTCCGCACGGCGGAGGGCAGCAAACTCACCGAGCTCTCCATCAACGACGAGGTGCTGTTCGAGGTCGACGACTACACCGCCACCGACGCGTGGAGCGTGGTCGTCCGCGGGCGTGCGCACCGTCTCGAGAGCTCCGACGAGGTCCGAGCCGCCGATGACCTGCCGCTGAAGCCGTGGATCCCGACGCTCAAGTACAACTACGTGCGGATCACGCCGGACTCCGTCTCGGGTCGCGACTTCCGCCGTGGCGACGAGCCGGACCGCTACGGCATCCAGCAGTACTGAACCACTGCGTGGGTCGCCGTCGCGGCTGTCGCCGGCGCTGACCCGCACGGGCTGATTCGCGCGGTCCGATTCGCACGGCCCCGGGGCATGCCGTACACTTGTGCGCGCAGTTGTCTGCATTCTTTTGCCGTGCCCGCGGGCCTGAAACCTCGTATCCATGGTTACGGTAGAAGTGCGTGGACGGGCGACCGCTAGGTGGCCGTCTGCACACCCGTCGGACTCGCGTCCGGCATAGGGCGGTAGCTCAATTGGCAGAGCAGCGGTCTCCAAAACCGCAGGTTGCAGGTTCGATTCCTGTCCGCCCTGCGCGTCAGCGCATACGTTGACACACAGCGCCAGCACCGAGTTGGCGCCGACGCAATTCATACAGGTGGGTACATGGTCCAGGATGAGGCGAACGGCGAGATCGTCGCGGTCGGTGGCGTGTCTCGCGAGAAGAAGCTGAACTTCTTCCAGCGCATCGCCCTCTTCATCCGCCAGGTGTTCGCGGAGCTCCGCAAGGTCGTCACCCCGACCCGCCAGGAGCTGGGTAAGTTCACGGCGGTCGTGCTGGGCTTCGTCGTCGTCATGATGGCGGTCGTCTACGGCCTCGACCTGCTGTTCACCGCGGTCGTGAACGTCGTCTTCGGCGTGCCGAGCTGATCCACCGTTCGCTCGAACACGTGCGGGATGACCTCACCCGACCATCCGATGGAAGAGAAGGCAATTGTCTGAGAAGTATGTCGACGACGCCGATTGGGCGACCGCCGCGGAGCAGTCCAGCGAGGACGACGAGGCCCAGGAGGGCAACTACCTCGCCGACCAGGAGCGCTCCTCAGAGGCGGCCGAGCACATCGCGATCCACGTGGTCGACGAAGACGAGGACGGTGTCGACGAGACCGATGCCGACATCGAGATCGACGACCCGGAGGCTGATGCCATCGTGAACGACGCACTGGAGATCGACGAGGCCGCTGAAGCCGAGGCGGCCGCTGAGGTGCTCACCGACTCCCTCGCCGAGGAGCAGGCCGAAGCCGCTGCGGAGGCTGCCGAGGAGGTCACTCCCTACGACGGACCCGAGCTGGGCGACGACGACGCCGAGGCGTCGCAGGACGACGAGTCGGACACCGACCTCGACCCGTACGAGGCCTACCGTGCCGAGCTGCGCAGCCTCCCGGGCAAGTGGTACGTCATCCACTCCTACGCCGGGTTCGAGCGCAAGGTGAAGGCCAACATCGAGCAGCGCAAGTCGACGCTCGAGGTCGAGGAGGACATCTATCAGGTCGAGGTCCCCATGGAGGACGTCGTCGAGATCAAGAACGGTCAGCGCAAGATGGTCACGCGCGTCCGGATCCCCGGCTACGTGCTCGTGCGCATGGAGCTCAACGAAGACACCTGGTCAGTCGTCCGCCACACCCCGGGCGTCACCGGGTTCGTGGGCAACGCGCACAACCCCACTCCTCTCCGCTTCGAGGAGGCCTTCAACATGCTGAAGTCGCTCGTCGAGGTCAAGGACGTCGCCCCCGCCAAGGGCGCGGCCAAGGGGTCGGCCACCCAGGCGCGCAGCGTCGTCACCGAGGTCGACTTCGAGATCGGCGAGACCATCACGATCAAGGAAGGCTCCTTCGCGGGTCTTCCGGGCTCGATCAGCGAGATCAAGCCCGAGAGCGGCAAGCTCACCGTGCTCGTCTCCCTGTTCGAGCGCGAGACCCCGGTCGAGCTCTCGTTCGACCAGGTCACCAAGCAGTAGTCACCGGCGCTTCGTCCGCACTACAGGACGGCGTCTCCAGAACAGGACGATTCCCCGCGAATCGTCCTGTTCTGCTGTGGGGGCCTGCGTGCCTCTGCACAGGACTGGTAGACTTGAGCGGTTGCGCGCGTGTCGCGTGACCACCCCACCACCATCAGGAATGGCCTGACACGTGGAAGCGCGCCCGAGATGCTCCGGCACCCGGGCGCTCGACAGAAGGAAGAACATGGCACCCAAGAAGAAGGTGACCGGCCTGATCAAGCTCCAGATCAACGCCGGTGCCGCCAACCCGGCGCCGCCGATCGGCCCCGCGCTCGGTCAGCACGGCGTCAACATCATGGAGTTCTGCAAGGCGTACAACGCCGCGACCGAGTCGCAGCGCGGAAACGTCATCCCCGTGGAGATCACGGTCTACGAGGACCGTAGCTTCACCTTCATCCTGAAGACTCCGCCGGCTGCGGAGCTCATCAAGAAGGCCGCCGGCCTGCAGAAGGGCTCGCCGACGCCGCACACGACCAAGGTGGGCAAGCTCACCAAGGACCAGGTGCGCCAGATCGCCGAGACCAAGCAGCCCGACCTGAACGCGAACGACCTCGAGGCCGCCTCGAAGATCATCGCCGGCACCGCTCGTTCCATGGGCATCACGGTCGAGGACTGAGGGGGAGAACAACATGGCTAAGTCCAAGGTTTATGAAGCAGCCGCGGCCAAGATCGACCGCGACTCGTTCTACACGTCCACCGAGGCCGTGAAGCTGGCGAAGGAGACCGGGTCGAAGAAGTTCGACTCCACCGTCGAGGTCGCCCTCAAGCTTGCGGTCGACCCGCGCAAGGCGGACCAGATGGTCCGTGGCACGGTCATCCTCCCGCACGGCACGGGCAAGACCGCCCGCGTCATCGTCTTCGCCACCGGCGCCGCGGCCGAGGCCGCGATCGCCGCGGGTGCCGACGAGGTCGGCGGCGCCGAGCTCATCGAGAAGGTCGCCGGCGGCTGGACCGCGTTCGACTCGGCGGTCTCGACCCCCGAGCTCATGGGCCAGGTCGGTCGCCTCGGTAAGGTGCTCGGCCCCCGTGGCCTCATGCCGAACCCCAAGACCGGCACCGTGACCCCCAACCCGGCCAAGGCCGTCGAGGAGATCAAGGGCGGAAAGATCGAGTTCCGCGTCGACAAGCACGCCAACGTGCACTTCGTCGTCGGCAAGGCCTCGTTCACCGCTGAGCAGCTGGATGAGAACTTCAAGGCTGCGCTCGAAGAGATCGTGCGTCTGAAGCCGTCGAGCTCCAAGGGTCGTTACATCCAGAAGGGCGCCGTGTCGACCACCTTCGGTCCCGGCATCCCGCTGGACGTCAACTCGCTCGCCTGACCCTCGGGTCAGCAGAAGGGGCTCCGCCGTTCGGCGGGGCCCCTTCGTCGTCCCCACCGCGGCGCGCACACCGGCGCGGGCGGCCGCTCACGCGTCGGCGCGGACACCGGCGCGGGCGGCCGCTCACGCGTCGGCGCGTATCTCGAACCCCTCGACGTCGGAAGTGGTGGCGAGCTCGCTCACCGTCACGCCCGAGACGGAGGCTCCGCGCGGTCCCTTCCCGGCCCACGCGAGGATCGCGGCGACGTCGGCGTCAGCGCCGTGGAGTTCGGACTCCACCGTTCCGTCGCGTCGATTGCGTACCCACCCCGTCACGTGATGTCGCCGCGCTTCCGTCTGCAGTGAGTAGCGGTATCCCACACCCTGGACGATCCCTGCCACGGTCAGATGCACGTGTCTCATCGCCCCATCCTCGCAGGGCCGGGTGGGGCGGAGCCCGGGGTCAGCCGACCACGAGGGAGACGGCGATGGCGACCATCACGAGGGCGATCACGCCGTCGAGGATCCGCCACGCCCGAGGGGTCGCGAGCCAGCGCCCCAGGTACCGCGCGCCGATGGCGAGGCCGAAGAACCAGACCACGCTGGCCGTGGCCGCCCCTGCCGCGAACCACCAGCGGAGGTCGCCCTGCGCGCTGGCGACCGAGCCCAGCAGGAACACCGTGTCGAGGTAGACGTGCGGGTTCAGCCACGTGAGGGCGAGGCACGTGGCGAGCACCGGGGCGAGCCGTGTTCCCGTCGCGGTGAGCTGCGCGGCCCGGGTGGACGGGAGAACAGCGTCGGACTCCGGCCCCATCGCCAGCGTCGCGCCGGTCGGCCGGAGTGCACGCCGCGCGGCGAGAACGGCGTATCCGACGAGGAAGGCGAAACCGGCCCACCGCACGACCTCGACCAGCCAGGGTGCCGCGTGCACGGCCAGCCCGAGTCCGGAGACCCCGACGACGATGAGCACCGCGTCGGACGCGGCGCAGACGGCGGCGACCGCCACGACGTGCTCGCGGCGGATGCCCTGGCGAAGCACGAACATGTTCTGGGCCCCGATGGCGACGATGAGGGAGAGCCCCAGTCCGAAGCCGGCCAGCACGGCGGTGATCATCTCTCGACCGTAGGTCCGCTCTGCCGACAGGTCCAGTTCAGAGAACTCAGGACACATAAGCTGAGCTTCATGTTCAATGCGGAGTTCGCTCGGACGCTGGCCACCGTGATCGACGAGGGCAGTCTCGAGGCAGCGGCCCGGCGCCTGCACCTCACGCCGTCCGCGGTCAGTCAACGCATCAAAGCCCTGGAGGAAAGCGTGGGGCGGGTGCTGATCGTCCGGTCGAAACCCGTCCGGCCCACGGCGGCCGCGGAACCGGTCGTCCGCTTCGCCCGACAGCTCGCCCTGATCCAGCACGATGCGATGACCGCTCTCGCGGGGGAAGAGCTCGTGAGCATTCCGCTCGCCGTCAACGCCGACTCCCTCGCGACCTGGTTCCTCGAGCCGCTCGCGCGCCTGACACGACGCACCCGGCTCGTCTTCGACCTGCATCGTGACGATCAGGACTTCACGGCCGGCCTCTTGGAGTCGGGCACCGTGATGGGAGCGGTCACCTCGCGGGCTGAGCCGGTCGCGGGATGCCGCGCGGTGCCGCTCGGCGCGATGCGGTACGAGGCGGTTGCCGCGCCGGACTTCGCGGAGCGCTGGTGGGGTGCACGAGGTGATGCGGCGCCCTCGCTCGACGCGCTCGCGTCGGCGCCGAGGGTGGACTTCGACCGTCGCGACGACCTCCAGCGCCGGTGGCTGGAGCTGCGCGGCGCCGCGGACGACTCAGGACCTCGACACTTCGTTCCCGCCTCGCACGACTTCGCGGAGGCCGTGCTCCGAGGGCTCGGATGGGGATTGCTGCCCGCGGTGCAGAGCGCTCAGGCTCTCACCGAGGGATCCCTGGTCCGACTCGGCGGCCCGCCCATCGACGTGAAGCTGTCGTGGCAGCAGTGGAATCTGCAGTCGCCGTTGCTCGATCTGGTGGCCGAGGAGATCGTGGCCGAAGGTACGCGTGTGCTCGCTCGGGTCGGGTGACTCCCGCGGCCTCAGGCGTCGCCGATACGCAGGACGACCTTTCCCCGCGAGTGACCGCGCTCGATCTCCCGGTGCGCGTCGGGTGCCTCCGCCAGATCGAAGACGCGATCGACGTAGACCTGGATCGCTCCGGAGTCGAGCAGGCGTGCCAGGGTGCTCAGGACGCTTCCGTCGGGGATCACCTTGTACGACGTCGCGCGGACGCCGGCTCGCGCCGCGGCCTCGGCGTAGTCGGGCCACGACCCCGTCGGCACCATGATGTAGAGGCCTCCGGGGCGGAGGACGGTGAGGGAGCGCGTCCCGGTGTCGTCGTGGACGTTGCCGACGAGATCGATCACGACGTCCACTCCGTCGACCAGATCCTCGAATCGGGTCGTGGCGTAGTCAATGGTCACCGCGGCGCCCAGGTCGCGCAGCCACGGGAGGTTGCGTTCCGATCCCGTCGCGGTGACGTGGGCGCCGAAGTAGGCGGCGAGCTGGACCGCGAAGTGACCGACACCGCCGGATCCCGCATGGATGAGCACGCGCTGCCCCTCATGCGCGTGCGCGGTCTCGACGACGAGCCCCCACGCCGTCAACGCCGCCAGCGGGACCCCGGCGGCCTCGACGTGCGAGAGTGACGTCGGCTTGCGCGCCACCGACAGGGTGGGAACCACGGCGTACTCCGCGTAGGTTCCGCCTGACCGGGGGAAGGGGACCATTCCGAACACCTCGGTGCCCGGAGGAAGAGGGTGGCTCTCGTAGGGCGAGGACACCACCACACCACTGAAGTCGAAACCGAGAGTGCTCGGGTGCTGGGTGATGCCCGAATGTGCCCCACGACCTCCGCGCGTCTTGGCGTCGATCGGGTTCACGCCGGCGGCCACGACGCGCACCAGCACCTCGCTGAGGACGGGGGCAGGGACCGGAATCCGCTCCTCGCGGAGGACGCCCGCATCGCCTGGGGCGTCGAACACGACCGCCCGCATCGTGTCGGGGATCGTCTCGTTCGTGGACGCCGCGACCGGAGTGCCGCCGGAGCGCGTCGGACGGAGTCGCGTGAGTCGGGACTTGTCCATCGGTGTGTATCCTTCCCCGTGCGTGTCGACGTCGTCAGCACGTGCGGCTCATGGCACCAGTCAATCGCGCGATTGTCTCGTCCGTGTTACGCCGGTGCTACCGGTGGGAACCGGTCCCGCGCCCGTCGGGACACCAGACGGACGAGCGGAACCCCCATGATGTCAGGCGGTGCGTCCCCGGCGGGGCCACCGCGCCGCGCACCGTCAGGGACGCACGCCCGAGGTGAGCGCATGGAGGAGCCGGGTGAGGCTCCGGATGTCCTCCTCCGGCCAGTCCTCGAGGCTTCGCAGCAGGAGATCCTCCTGCGGGCCGCGGGCAGCTTCCAGCCGTTCGCGCCCGAACGGGGTCGCCGAGAGCAGGCTCGAGCGGCCGTCGGACGGATCGGGTGCGCGCTCGACGAGGCCGAGGCGCTCGAGCTCGCGCACCGTCCGGGAGAGCTGTCCCTTGTCGACCAAGAGGTGCTCGGCAAGCGCCGTCTGCGTCACGGACTCCCGGCGGGCGATCGTCGTGAACACCTTGTACGCCCCGGGGAGCATGCCCGGGCTCACCCGGTTGGCGTTGTCGGTGATGATCCGGCGGAACTGGTTGATCAGCTCGCCGAACTCGGCCTCGAGGGCCCGCACCGCTCGGGTGCGGGCCGCGAGGCGCCCGTCGGTGTCGCTGGAGGCCGCCCGGAGGTCGGCGTCGGAGGCGGACACGAAGTCTCCCTACTCCGCGCCGCCCGTGCGGCGCGGTCCCGCAGGCGGTGCCTCTTCGGCCGTCGCGGTGACCCCGTCCATCCCCGCGGGAACGGACACCGTGGCCAGGTCCGCCTCGCCTGCGCGCAGCCTCTCGGTGGTCGTCATCGTCGTCAGGGCCTTGTTCGGCAGGAAGACGATGGCGATGAGGCTCAGCACGGCGAACGGCACCGCGATGAGGAAGGAATGCGAGATCCCGGTCGCGTAGATGTCCTCGAAGACGATCCGCAGCGCATGCGGCATCGTCGACACCTGCGGGAGGGTCCCCGACTGGAGCTGCTCCTGCCACTTCTGCGCCTCGGCGCCGAGGCTCATCAGCGCCGAGACGATGTCGTCCTTGCGCTCGGTGACGAGCTCGGTGACGCGGGAGGCGAGAGCGGCTCCCATGACCGAGACGCCCACGGTGCCGCCGAGGCTCCGGAAGAACGTGACGCCGGAGCTGGCGACCCCGATCTCGGTCGGCTTGGTCGTGTTCTGCACCACGAGGACGAGGTTCTGCATCGTCATGCCGACGCCCGCGCCGAGCAGGAACATGTAGATCGAGACGAGCGTGAAGTCGGTGTCGTAGTGGATCGTCGACAGCAGTGTGGAGCCGGCGATGAGGAAGACGGCGCCCAGGATCAGGAAACCCTTCCAGCGGCCGGTGCGCGTGATGAGCGCGCCGACGCCGATCGAGGCGACGAGAAGCCCCGCGATCATCGGAATGGTCATGAAGCCGGCCTCTGTCGGGGTGGCGCCCCGGGCGAGCTGCATGTACTGGCTGAGGAACACCGACGCCCCGAACATCGCGATGCCGGTGGCGATCGAGGCGATCACCGACAGCGTGAAGGTGCGGTTGCGGAACAGCGACAGCGGGACGAGGGGCTCGCGCGAGCGCAGTTCCACGATCACGAACAGCACGGCCCCCAGGAGCGCACCGCCCACCATGAGCACGGTGGTCAGGCTCCACCACTCGAAGGAATCGCCGGCAAGGGTGACCCAGATGAGGAGGAGGGAGACCGCGGTGGACAGCAGCACGATGCCGAGATAGTCGATCGTGGTCTTCTTCTTGGCGCGCGGGGGGATGTGCAGCGTCTGCTGCACGAGGATCAGGGCGATGATCGCGATCGGCAGCGCGACGAAGAAGTTCCAGCGCCAGCCCCAGGCGTCCGTGATGACTCCACCCAGGAGCGGTCCGCCGATCGTGGCCACGGCCATGACCGCGCCGAACAGGCCCATGTACCGTCCGCGTTCGCGAGGGCTGATGATGTCGGCCATCAACACCTGGCTGAGGGCAGCCAGGCCGCCGGCGCCGATGCCCTGCACGGCGCGGAAGGCGATCAGCGTCTCGGGGTTCTGTGAGAAGCCCGCGGCGGCGGTCGCCAGCACGAAGATCGCGATCGCGAGCTGGTAGAGCAGCTTGCGGTTGGTGAGGTCGGCGAGCTTCCCCCAGATGGGGGTGGAGATCGCGGTGGTGAGGAGGGTCGCGGTGACGACCCACGTGAAGGCGGTCTGGTTTCCGTCGAGGTCATGGATGATGACCGGCAACGATGTCGAGACGACGGTGGAGGCCAGCATCGACACGAACATGCCGAGCAGCAGGCCGGAGAGCGCCTCGAGCACCTGGCGGTGCGTCATGCGCGGCTTCTCGACGGCCGGAGAAGAGGGGGCAGACATGGAGTTCCTTGCGACAATTGATTGATCTAGGTCAACGGTTGAGATTGGTCAACTATAGGTTCAATCGTTGAGATGCGTCAACTATTCCCGCGACGCGACACGGTCTGGTTGGTGGTGTGCGGCGGGCGTGCGCGGGCGGGATCAGTCCGCGAGGGCGAGGGCGCGATACGGCTGCGCGGGGCGGGTGGTATCGGCCCCGGCGCGAGCGCGGGCAGCGTCGAGGAGAGCGCCGTCGGCCGTCTGCCGCCGCTGCATGGTCCGCCGGTACAGCTCGTCGATCAACTCGGTGGCAAGCCCGACGAGGTGACGGATCTCGCGCTCATCGCGGTCCACCCAGGCGCACCGGGGTTCGTCGCCCACCGGCACGAAATCGTCGTGCTGCTCCCAGACGACGAGCGTGCGCTCGGCGCCCAGGACGTGCTGCTGCCACCACACCTGCCGCAAGTACGAGCGGGGGATCGATCGCCACGGCTTCTTGGTCGTCTTGATCTCGCACAGGGTGACCCGGCCCTGCGCGTCGACGGAGATGCCGTCGGGAGTGGCCAGGTGTCGCTTCTCGACCACGGCGTGGAACAGCGCCGACGACGGGTGGATGCGGTGGGTGGCGGCTACCCACGCGGCGATCTCGGGCTCGCGCTGGCGTCCATGGGCGGTATACGCGTTTCCGGAGAAGCCCGACCCGCCGGTGAGCTTCGCGTCGGCTGCGCGCGCGATCGCGTTGGGGCTCGTCAGCTGCGCCACATCGGTGGCGGTGATGCCTCGCGAGCGTGCGCGCATCCAGGCGACGCGGTCGCGCGAGTCGGCGACGATGCGTTGAGCCAGTTCCGGGGCGACGCGCGCGAAAGCCTCCGGAGTCATGTCATCGAGGGTAACCCGCCCTGCCGACCCCGTTCGTCGGGACACTCCGCGTCGCTCCGCTCCCTTCGCCCGGGGCCCTTCCTCGAGAGCACATGCTGTCATCGAGCGCACGCGATCTGGACGTCACGAACGTGTGCGCTCGCCCGCAGCATGTGCTCTCGACGAGTTCGCGGGGAGGCGCGCACGCGGCGTCGGGGGGTCGGCGGCTCCTCCCCAGGCGCCCGAGGGGCGAGGGGTGAGGACCGACACGAGCCGGTGATGGGCCGAGCCCTCCACACCGCGCAAGGCTGATCGAATGAGGCTGGGGCTCGATATCCAGAAGTGTCGTGAACTCGTCGTGACCTCTCGGCAGCTCGCGTTGGCGGGATGGACCGCGCGGGCGCTCCGCGCCGCTGTCGAGTCAGGCGAGTGGATCCGGCTCCAGCGCAACCGATACGTCCACGGCGAGGCCTGGCGCGACCTCTGGCCCGAGGCTCGACATCTCACGGCAATCGTCGCCGCGCACGGCGAGATGACGACCGGCACGTCTGTGTTCTCTCATGAGTCCGCCGCCGTCATCCACGGACTTCCGCTGTACCGGCACACCTTCCGGTCTCTTCACGTCACCGTGAGGCGCGACGGCAGAATGCCGAGCCGCGCGGGCCTGTTCCGGCACCGGGACGAGCTTCCTCCTGAGGATGTCGTGGTGGTCGACGGCCTTCGATGCACGTCGCTGGACCGCACGGTCTATGACCTGGCCCGCACTGTCGGGGCCGAGGCGGCGCTCTCTGCGGCCGATGTCGTGCTGGGGCGAGTCGCAGCAGGTGCGACGGTGAGGTACGAGAACGGTGTCGCCGACAGGTGGCGGGAGGACATGCTGTCGAGGTGCGCGCAGAACGGCGGCGGCCGCGGAGTTCGCCGGGCGATCAAGGTACTCGAGCTCGCCGACGGCCGGGCGGAGTCGCCCGGAGAGAGTGTCTCGCGATTGCGATGGCACGAGGCGGGCTTCCGTGGGATCGAGGTGCAGCCCGACGTCCTCCTCTCGCGAGGACGGCGGCGCCGCTGTGATCTCGCGATCGGCGACATTCGGTCGTTCTTCGAGTTTGACGGGCGCGTCAAGTACGTCGACGCCGATATGCGCAACGGTCGTCCGGTGGAGCATGTGGTCATCGAGGAGAAGCTCAGGGAGGATGAGATCCGAGCCGTCACGGGGTGGAGGGTGCTGCGCGCCGTCGACGAGGACATCGCTTCGTCCTCGTCCTTCGCCGCCTACCTCGCTCGCTTCGGCATCCGATGACTCGCTCCGCCCGTCCGCCATTGTCGAGAGCACATGCTCTCGTCGAAGGCACATGTCTTGTTCGTCCATGACGTATGCCCTCGATGGGAGCATGTGCTCTCGACGAGAGGGGCGGGGGCCACGATGCGGGGGAAGGGGCGGGGATTTGGGGGATGGATGCGCGCGAGGTAGAGTGGGAGCAAGCCAAAGACCGTCGGTCTCGGCGTGCGCGCAAGCGGACGTCGACGAAGCTCTGCACGCAGGGGCCCACGCAGGTACACAGAACCTCCCGGGAAACCGGATCCAGAGCTCCGTGCGCTTGCGCCGGAGCTTTTTCGTGTTCGGGGTGGAAAGACCGGACCGACGCCCGCGGCTGACGCCCCGTCATCGCGGGACGTCTCGTACACACAAGGAGTGGCCATGGCGCAGAAGGAAGCATCGGTCGCCGAGCTCACGAAGAACTTCGAGGACTCGACCGCCGTTCTGCTGACCGAGTACCGCGGTCTGACGGTTGCCCAGCTCAAGGAGCTGCGCAACAGCATCCGTCAGGACGCGGAGTACGCCGTGGTGAAGAACACGCTGACCAAGATCGCGGCCCAGCGGGCCGGGGTCGAGGGCCTGGACGACGAGCTCAAGGGCCCGTCTGCCATCGCCTTCGTGCACGGTGACCCGGTCGCCGTCGCCAAGGGTCTGCGTGCCTTCGCCAAGGCACACCCTCTGCTGGTGATCAAGGGCGGGTACTTCGACGGTGCCGCTCTGACCCCCGCTGAGGTGAACAAGCTCGCCGATCTCGAGAGCCGTGAAGTCCTGCTGGCGAAGCTCGCCGGCGCGATGAAGGCCTCGCTGACCAAGGCGGCCTACGTCTTCAATGCGCTCCCGTCGAAGGCCGTTCGCACGGTCGACGCGCTGCGCGAGAAGCAGGAGTCCGCGGCCTGAATCCGGGCTTCGGCATAGCACAACCCCAATCAAGGAGAAACATCATGGCAAAGCTCAGCACTGAGGAGCTGCTCGACGCGTTCAAGGAGCTCACGCTCATCGAGCTCTCCGAGTTCGTCAAGGCGTTCGAGGAGACCTTCGACGTCACCGCTGCCGCCCCCGTCGCGGTCGCCGCTGCCGGCGCTCCCGCCGGTGGTGCCGGTGACGCCGCCGCCGAGGAGGAGAAGGACTCGTTCGACGTCGTCCTCGAGGCCGCCGGCGACAAGAAGATCCAGGTCATCAAGGTCGTCCGCGAGCTCACCTCGCTCGGCCTCGGCGAGGCGAAGGCCGTCGTCGACGGTGCTCCCAAGGCTGTCCTCGAGGGCGCCAACAAGGAGACCGCCGAGAAGGCCAAGGCCGCTCTGGAAGAGGCCGGCGCTTCGGTGACCCTGAAGTAATCTCTCTCGCGAGATCAGAAGGCCCCTGGGATCCGTCCCGGGGGCCTTCGTCGTCTCCGGTCTGCGTGCTCCAGTGGCCGGCGATCAGCCGTGCGAAGCGCCGCGGATGAGATCCGTGTCGAGCATCGCTGAGCTCTGCGCGTTGGCCGCGGAGGTCGAACTGCGGACGATGAGGCGAGCGTGCATCCGGACGATCTGGACCGGACGGTCGGGGTCGGCGATCTGGGCCAGCAGCATCTCGACGGCGGCGCGCCCCTGCTCGCGCGGCACCTGCTGCAAGGTCGTCAACGAGAACATCTCGGCGAACTCGTGGTCATCGATCCCGACGACGCTGAGGGCGCCCGGCACGTGGATCCCGAGCCGGCGCGCGGCGATGATCGCCCCGACGGCCACCTCATCGCACGTCGCGACGAGCGCCGTGGGGCGGCGGCGCGCGTCGCCGAGCAGATCGACTGCCGCGTCGTAACCTCCCGAGAGCGAGACGCCGGAACGGACGTGGTCGATCCGGTCGCTCAACCCCGCCTCGGTCATCGCGGCGCGATACCCATCCAGACGCTGCTTGTCGACATGGGCCCAGTGCGCGCCGATGCCGCCGCCGAGGAAGGCGATCGCGGTGTGACCGAGACCTAGGAGGTGTTCGGTGGCGCGACGGGCGGCGTAATCGTCGTCGATCGTGATCAGACTTGTCTCGTCGCCGCTTCCCACCACGCTGACCACGGGCCGATCGATCTGCACCAGCCGTTCGATCTCGTGGTCCTGAGGCTCCAGCCCGACCGCGATGAGCCCGTCGAAGCGTTTGCGGGCGAGGAAATCATCGAAGATCCGTCGGCGCCCGGCCGTTCCCGGCTTCGCGTCGTAGAGGGTGAGGTCCATCCCGCAGTCCAGCAGCGTCTGCTGGATCCCCTCGAGCACCTCCGCGAAGAACCATCGGTTGACGTAGGGCATCACGACGCCGATGTTCTGCGTCCTTCCGGTCGCGAGGCTCACGGCGCTCGTCGACGGCACATAGCCCAGCTCGTCTGCCGCGGCACGGACGCGCGCCCGTGTGGCTTCCGAGACGTATCCGCTACCGGTGAGGGCGCGGCTCGCGGTGGCCTTCGACACGCCTGCGCGCGCCGCCACGTCCGCGATCCCCGCCATGCTCTCTCCTTCGAGTCGAACCGATGGAACTCTAGCCGATAGGGCCTTGTTATGGAACCGGTTGTGATCTCATGGCGCCCCGGGTTTCCGCGGGAATCACGGCCGTTACCGGGTTGTGATGTGAGCGACGTTGTGGGTGTGCCGCGCATTCCATTAGCGTTACCTGGAATCGGTTCCCTATCGGGGTTCCGACGTGTCGCCCGGGGCGGTTCCGGGCGCTCAACGAGGAGGAAAACACATGGGGATGGCACAGCGTCGTCTACTCGCCCCTCTCGCCGTACTCGGCGTCGCGGGCATCGCGTTGGCAGGGTGCAGTGGGGGCCCCGGGTCCACGGGGAACAACAACAACAACTCGGGCGGGGCCGATGACAAGGTCGTGACCGTCTACGGCACGATCGCCGACACCGAGGCGAAGCTGCTCGAAGAGTCGTGGGCCGACTGGGAGAAGGAAAACGGCATCGACATCAAGTACGAGTCCTCGAAGGAGTTCGAGGCTCAGATCGCGGTGCGCGCGCAGGGTGGCAACGCCCCCGACATCGCGATCTTCCCGCAGCCGGGCCTGATGGCCGACATGGCCACCCGTGGGTTCCTCAAGGAGGCTCCGGCCGCTGTCGCCGAGAACGTCAAGAGCGGGTGGACCGAGGACTGGGCGAACTACGCGACGGTCGACGGCAAGCTCTACGGCGCTCCGCTCATGGCCTCGGTCAAGGGCTGGATCTGGTACTCGCCGTCCTTCTTCAAGGACAACGGGTACGAGGTGCCCACGGACTGGCAGGGACTGCTCGACCTGACGGCGCAGATCCAGAAGGACACCGACAAGGCTCCCTGGTGCATCGGCTTCGGCTCTGACGCGGCGACCGGGTGGCCGGGCACCGACTGGGTCGAAGACCTCGTGCTGCGCCAGTCGGGCACGGACGTCTACGACAAGTGGGTCGCCAACGAGGTGCCCTTCACCGATCCGGCGATCAAGTCGGCGTTCGATGAGTTCGGCAAGATCGCGCTGAACCCCGACTACGTCAACGCCGGTTTCGGCGACGTCAAGTCGATCGTCACGACGCCCTTCGGCGACCCGGCGACCGCGCTGGTCAAGGGGGAGTGCGCCCTGCACCACCAGGCCTCGTTCTACGACGGCTTCATCACCGATGCCGGTGGCACGGTCGCGGCCGACGGGGACATCTGGGCGTTCCTGATGCCTCCGTTCGAGGCCGGCAGCTCCAGCAGTGGTGCTGTCGTCACCGGCGGTGGCGAGATCGTCGCCGCGTTCGACGACTCCGAGTCGACCCAGAAGGTGCAGGAGTACCTCTCCAGCCCGGAGTGGGCGAACTCCCGCGTCAAGCTCGGCGGCGTGATCAGCGCCAACAAGGGTCTCGACCCGGCCAACGCCTCGAGCAACATCCTGAAGGAGGCCATCGGCATCCTTCAGGACGACACCACCACGTTCCGCTTCGACGCCTCCGACCTGATGCCGTCGGCCGTGGGTGCGGGCACGTTCTGGAAGGGAATGATCGACTGGGTGAATGGCACCGGAACCGACACCGTTCTCCAGCAGATCGAGGCCGGCTGGCCTTCGCAGTGATCTGACACCGAGGAGTGGGGCCGTCCCGAAGGGGCGGCCCCACTCCCTCCCTGCGGCCGTGCCTCCAGCGCGCGGCCGACTCTGAGTCCGATGTCGCACTCGAAAGGCATCCATGAACATCCAGCACTTCTTCCAGTGGCTGTCCACGCTCAATCCTTGGCTCGAGATCGTCGTCATCGTCGGTCTGTTCGTCGGCGTGGTCGGTCTGATCCTGTTCTTCGTGGAGATCGCGCCACGGAAGGGCACGCTCTACACGGTGATCCGCCTCGTGGCGTGCGTCGTGGGACCGGCGCTCGTCCTGATCTTCCTGGGCTCGTGGTACGAGGCAGCCGCCGTTGCCGCCGTCCTCGGTCTTCTGTTCTTCTTCCTCGACAAACGCGCCAAAGACGGTGCGGGGTCGATGTTCCAGCTCGTGGGGTTCCTCACCCCCGCCCTGGGTCTGCTTGCCGTGGGGCTCGTGGTCCCGACCATCCAGACCACCGTTCAGGCGTTCATGAACTCGCGCGGCACGGAGTTCGTCGGTCTCGACAACTTCGCGTGGATCTTCACCCAGCCCCAGAACGTCAGGGTCATCGTCAACACGATCCTCTGGGTGCTCATCGCGCCCGTGTTCTCGACGATCGCGGGGCTCGCCTACGCGTACTTCATCGACAAGATCCGCGGAGAGAAGTACTACAAGATCTTCGTGTTCATGCCGATGGCGATCTCGTTCGTCGGGGCCTCGATCATCTGGCGCTTCATGTACACGCAGCGCCCGTCGGGTCAGGAGCAGATCGGCTTCCTGAACCAGATCGTGGTGTGGTTCGGCGGCCAGCCGTACAACTTCCTCGCCGATGACCCGTGGAACACGTTCTGGCTGATCCTCGTCTTCATCTGGATCCAGACCGGTTTCGCGATGGTGATCCTCTCGGCCGCGATCAAGGGCGTTCCGACCGAGCAGTTGGAGGCGGCAGAGCTCGACGGCACGAACGCATGGCAGAAGTTCCGCAACGTCGTGGTGCCCGGCATCCGTCCGGCACTCATCGTCGTGCTCACCACCATCTCGATCGCCTCGCTGAAGGTGTTCGACATCGTCCGCACGATGACCGCGGGCGCGAACAACACCTCCGTCCTCGCGAACGAGATGTACACGCAGTTCCGCAGCTTTGAGGCGGGGCGCTCGGCCGCCTTCGCGCTCATCCTGTTCGTGCTGGTGCTGCCGATCGTGATCTACAACGCCGTGCAACTGAAGAAGCAGAGGGAGATCCGCTGATGACCACGACATCCGCTGCCGTCGTCGTCGACGACCAAGCTGCTCGCCGGATCAAGCGCGGCGAGAAGAAGATGCTCTCGGGCACCAAGAAGCGCCTCAGCTCGCCGTGGGCGACCGCGGCCGCGCTCATCATCGCCGCTGTGTGGACAGTGCCCACGTTCGGGCTCTTCCTCACCTCGTTCCGGCCACCGGAACTGATCAACACCAGCGGCTGGTGGACGATCTTCCAGAACTGGGGATTCACGCTCGACAACTATGCGACGGCGCTCCAGACCGGTAACAGCCAGCTGAACATGGCGGGCGCGTTCGTCAACTCGATCGTGATCTCGGTCCCGGCGACGATCCTCCCCATCTCGGTGGCGATGCTCGCGGCCTACGCCTTCGCATGGATGAACTTCCGCGGGCGCAACATCCTGTTCATCGGGATCTTCGCGCTGCAGATCGTGCCGTTGCAGATGGCGCTGATCCCGCTCCTGCAGTTCTTCGCGCAGGGGACGATCTTCGGTATCCCCGTCGTGGAGGCCTTCGGGTCGGCCGGCTACGCGCAGGTGTGGATCGCGCACACGATCTTCGGTCTGCCGCTGGTGATCTACCTGCTCCACAACTTCGTGTCGGAGATTCCGGGCGAGGTCATCGAGGCGGCCCGCGTGGACGGCGCCGGTCACGGGCAGATCTTCTTCCGGATCATCCTGCCGCTGACGGCTCCCGCGATCGCCTCGGTCGCCATCTTCCAGTTCCTCTGGGTGTGGAACGACCTGCTCGTGGCGTTGATCTTCGCCGACGGCAACGTCGCTCCGATCACCAAGCTGCTGGCGGAGATGACGGGAAGCCGCGGTCAGGACTGGTACCTGCTGACCGCCGGTGCCTTCATCGCCCTGATCGTGCCGTTGATCGTGTTCCTCTCGCTGCAGCGCTTCTTCGTCCGGGGTCTGCTGGCCGGGTCGACGAAGGGCTGAGAGAAGAAGGGCGAGCACAACAACGTCAGCTCGACCACGGAGACGGGGTCGCTCGGGAGGGAGCGGCCCCGTCTCCGTTCGTCGGAAGGGGTGGTTGCGGGCCGGCCCTAGGGGGACATCGCCGCCCGCGACGGCGAGTGTCAGGCGCGGAGGGCGCTCAGTTCGAGCAGCCGAGTCGCTGCTGCATCGAGGTCATCGCATCGATCTCGAACTGCTGAGCGGTGCGCATCCGTTCCGCGACCGCGAGCACGCCGGGTTCCGACCCGAGATCGATCACCGCAGAGGCCATGGGGATCGCTCCCTCGTGATGGCGGATCATTAGCGTGAGGAACTGGCAGTCGGCGGCGCGACCGGTCGCCTGCGACAACTCACCGAGCTCGGCGGCGCTGGCCATCCCCATCGCTTCCTGGGCCTCCTCGGGGCTCGACGGTGCCGCCGTCGCGACGCCGTGAGCATGGCCTCCCGGCGCCTCGGCCATCCAGGCCATGAGCGGACCACCGGCCTGTGACAAGCCCCACTGGGTGAGCCAGCCGTACATGACGCCCTTCTGCTCCGCCTGACCGGTGGCGATGTCGTACGCCAGGGCGCGAAGGTCGGCATCGTCCGTCTTGCGGTAGATCGTCATGGCCATGTCGATCGCCTGTGCATGGTGAACCTGCATGTCACGCGCGAACCCGGCCTCGGGGGACGTGTCGGCAGGGGTCGTCGGGGCGATGCCGAAGGTGGAGAACCGGCCGATCGCGAAGGCGCTCGCGGCGATCGCGATCACGACGAGCAGCACCGCCCACCAGGGCGGCAGGGTACGTACCGGTGCGTCGTCGCTCGGCGTCACGACTGCTTTCCGGGCGCGTCCAGCGCGCCGGTGCACGCTGCGTTCGGCTCAGGCGCTGCGGTGCTGCGCCAGAAGGCCCGGAGGAACTCGCCGATCCGCGGGTCGTCGGCCTTGTCGACGGTGAGTTGTGCGTTCCATGCGCTCACGACGATGGGGGAGGGGATGCCCGGGTAGGGCGAGAGGATCGTGTACGTGGAGGGCAGCTGGGCACGCAGCGCATCGACCTGCGACTGATCCACGACCGCCGGGTCGTAGGTGACCCACACGGCACCGTGCTCGAGCGAGTGGACCGCGTTCACGTTGGGAACCGGCTCCGAGTAGACGCCGCAGTTGAGCCACATCGCGTTGTGGTCGCCGCCGGTCGGCGGAGTCTGCGGGTAGGTCACGTCCCCGTCGACATGCGTGGCGGTGTTCGTGTAGGTCTGGACGCCCTGCACGCCGGAGCCGTCGCCGTCGCCGCGAGGGATGCTCACCGGACGCGGCGTGAAGATGATCGAGGCCACCACGAGCGCCACGACAGCCAGGCCTGCGGTGCTGCCGACGACCCACCAGAGGATCTTGCTGCGTCGGCGCTTCTCGAGCTGCCGCTGATACTCGGCCAGCTTCTGCTGCTTCTGCGCCTCGCGCTGCTGCTTGGCGGTCAGGTTGAGCTGCGCCTGCTGTGCAGGATTGCCGCTTGCGCGCTTGCCGGAAGAGGAAGTCGGGGTCATGTGAGGTGATCTCGGCTCGGGGACGGGGACGCGTCGGAGACGCGGGGCCGCGGGATCGTTCCGTGGGGACGACCGCAGAGCGGGGCTTCAATCCTATGCGGGGGAATGGGACCGGAGGCTGGGAAAGCGTTATGATCGTGACGGCGCTCCGAATCGATTCGACGCCCTCTCGATCTTCTCCCTCTCCGTCATCGCCCCGTCAGGACCCCGTGCGCGACACCGCTTCCATCCCGCTGCCCCCTTCCGGTCGACCCGCTCCCGGCGCGTCGACCGGAGCCATTCGTACCCTCGGTACGAACCCCGCCACGGCGCCGATCGTGCTCCACCCCGGCGACCGCATCTCGACGCGCCGCCGCGTGCTCTACGTGATCCTCCTCGGTGCCCTGACCGCGCTCGGCCCGTTCACGATCGACCTCTACCTGCCCGCGTTCCCGGTGCTGGAAGAGGACTTCCGCACCTCGGCTGCGGCGATCCAGCTCACCCTCACCGGCACGATGATCGGGTTCGCGCTCGGCCAGCTGATCGTCGGGCCCCTGAGCGACAAGGTGGGCCGCAGGCTGCCGCTCCTCCTCGTGACGGCGCTGCACGTCATCGCCAGCACCGGTGCGGCCTTTGCTCCGACGTTGGAACTGCTGTCGGTGGCTCGCGTGCTCATGGGGGCCGGTGCCGCCGCGGGAGGCGTGGTCGCCGCCGCCATCGTGCGGGACCTCTTCGGTGGTCGGCGCCTGGTGGTCATGCTCTCCCGCCTCGCTCTCGTCTCGGGCGTCGCGCCGGTGCTCGCGCCTCTCGTCGGGTCGGCGCTGCTGCTGATCGTGCCCTGGCGCGGGGTGTTCGTGGTCCTGGCCCTGTACGGCGCCGTGATGCTCGTCTCGGCGATCGCCTTCATCCCCGAGACCCTCCCTCCCGCCCGCCGTCAGGAACGAGGGTCGACCACGGTCTGGCAGCGCTACCGGAGCGTCTTCGGCGACCGGGTGTTCGTCGGCGTGCTCATCATCGGAGGGATGACGTTCTCGGGCCTGTTCAGCTACCTCTCCGCGTCGTCCTTCCTCTTCCAGAAGACCTACGGTTTCGATGCACAGCAGTACGGCATCCTGTTCGCGGTCAACTCCCTGGGCGTCGTCCTGGGCGTCCAGGTCGCGTCGCGGCTGGCAGCGCGGTTCGGTCCGCAGTGGGTGCTGGCGTGGTCGACGGGAGTGCTCGTCACCGCCGGGACGGCGATCGTCGTCACCGATCAGCTCGGGCTCGGCCTGTGGGGAACGGTCGTTCCGCTCTTCTTCTTCATGACGGCCTGTGGGTTCACGTTCCCCTGTGTCCAGGTGTTGGCCCTGGACCGTCATGGGAACGCGGCCGGGACCGCGCAGTCGATCATCGGTGCCACCAATTTCGGCGTCGCAGGCATCATCTCCCCGCTCGTCGGCTGGCTCTCGCGCGGTGCGGGGATCACGGCGACCACGATGGCATCGGTGATGGTGGGATGCGCCGTCGTCGGGATCCTCTCGCTGTGGATCATCGTGCGCCCTCGCACCGTCGAGCGTCTGACACCCTGAGGCGGCTCGGCGGGGCCACGCTCTGGCGTTCCGTCGCGAGGAGAGCTCAGCCGTCTAGGCTGAGGCGATGACCCCTCCCGCCGCAGACGTCGATGTCACCGTGGCGCTGCGCAGGGCCGTCGTCGGAGTCGTGCTCGTGCTGCTGGCCGTCGTCCTGGGGATCATGATCGCCGTCGAGGTCGACCCTTTCGACATCGACACCTGGTGGAACGGCGCCGTCGGGGCGCTCTCCCCGTCGCTGACGGGCCTCTCCTACGCCCTCAACTTCCTCGGCGGCGGGTGGTTCGCGACCTACCTCGTGCCGATCGGCGGCTGCCTCGCCCTCGTCGCCGTCCGGCGCTGGCGCGCGGGCCTCTTCTTTCTCGTCGCCTCGGGCCTGAGCGCCGGCATGGTCCAGGTGCTCAAGAACGTCTTCGGTCGGGTGCGTCCGGAGGACATGCTCGTGATCTCCGACCACGGCTCCTTCCCCTCCGGACACACCGCCAACGCCGCCACGATCGCCGTCGTCGCGCTCATCCTGCTTCCCCGCGTGTGGGTCGGCGTCGTCGCAGCGGCATGGACGCTCCTGATGGCTTTCAGCCGCACGCAGGTGCACGCGCACTGGTTCAGCGACACTATCGGCGGCGTGCTCGTCGGGGCCGGAATGGCGCTCGTCGTGGCCGCGGTCTTCACCCTGCCGCTGATGCGGGAGCGCTCGCTAGGCTGAGCGCATGACCGCGCCCGACGACGCCGCAGCCGCTGAACTGGCCCGCCTGGAGGCGGAGGCCGAAGCCGCAGAGGCCGCGCTCGCGCTGGCCCGAGCCAAGGCCGCCCTCGCCGCGGCGCGAGCGCAGGCGGCGGGGACTGCCCCCGCGACGGAGGGGGACGCCTCGGAGGCGAGCGCACGGTCGGAAGCCGATGCTCCGCGCGGGGAGGAGGTGACGGCGGTCGATCCGGCGCTCGCCCCGTCCGCCGAGGGGGAGTCCCCTGCGGATGCGGATGCGGATGCGGCGAGTGCGACCTCTGCCGCGCCCGCAGCCGCTCCCGGTGCCGTGCCTGCTGCGGTGCCGGCAGCCGAGAGTCCGCTCGACGCCGATGCGGTCGCCGCGATCGTCGCCGGCTACACGTTCGAGGCCGAGACCCTCGACCTCGGAGCGCTCGTGAACGGCGACCCCGTGCCCGAGGCGCAAGTGCGTATCCCCCTCGCGATGATGAATCGCCATGGCCTCGTCGCCGGCGCGACGGGCACGGGAAAGACGCGGACTCTGCAGGGGCTTGCCGAACAGCTCGCGGCCCGCGGAGTTCCGGTTTTCGCCGCCGACATCAAGGGCGACCTGTCGGGCGTGGCCACGCCCGGGCAGCCGAGCGACAAGCTCCTCGCCCGCACGAGGGCGATCGGTCAGGACTGGCAGCCGACGGCCTCGGCCACCGAGTACTACGCGTTGGGAGGCGTCGGCAAGGGCGTGCCGATCCGGGCCACCGTGTCGGGGTTCGGCCCCCTGCTGCTGAGCAAGGTCCTGGGTCTCAACGCGACACAGGAGTCGAGCCTCGGCCTGGTCTTCCACTATGCGGACGAGAACGGCCTCGCTCTCGTGGATCTGTCCGATCTCCGCGCGGTCCTCACCTACCTCACGGGCGATGAGGGGAAGGCAGAGCTGAAGACCCTCGGCGGGCTGTCGGCCGCCACGGCCGGCGTGATCCTGCGTGAGCTCATCACCTTCGGGGATGACGGCGCCGACGTCTTCTTCGGCGAGCCGGAGTTCGACGTGCGCGAGTTCCTCCGTACAGCGCCGGACGGGCGCGGCATCATCTCCCTGCTCGAGGTTCCCGGCGTCGCCGACAAGCCCGCGCTCTTCTCGACGTTCCTCATGTACCTGCTGGCGGAGCTGTTCGAGATCCTGCCCGAGGTGGGTGACCTCGACAAGCCCAAGCTCGTGTTCTTCTTCGATGAAGCCCATCTGCTCTTCTCGGGAGCCTCGAAGGACTTCCTCGCCGCCATCACGCAGACCGTCCGGCTCATCCGCTCCAAAGGCGTCGGAGTGTTCTTCGTGACGCAGACCCCGAAAGACGTGCCCGGCGACGTGCTGGCGCAGCTGGGATCTCGCGTGCAGCACGCCTTGCGCGCCTTCACTCCGGACGACGCGAAGGCGCTCCGTGCGACGGTCGGCACGTATCCGAAGAGCGGGTACGACCTGGAGCGGGTGTTGCAGGAGCTCGGCACGGGTGAGGCGATCGTCACCGTCATGAGCGAGAAAGGCGCGCCGACGCCCGTCGCGTGGACGCGACTGCGCGCTCCGCAGGGGCTCATGTCTCCCACTCCCGATCCCGACATCGAGCGTGCGGTGAAGGCCTCGCCGTTGCTGGCGAGGTACGGCACAGCGATCGACCGCGAATCGGCGCGGGAGATCCTCACGGCCAAGATGAACGCGGCGGCGGAGAAGGAGGCGGCCGAGCAGGCGGCCAAGGACAAGGCCAAGACCGATGCCGAGTACGCCCGGCAGCAGGCGGCCGTCGCCAAGGCGCAGGCGGCCGCGGAGAAGGAACGTGCTGCGGCCGAGAAGGAGCGGCAGAAGGAGTACGACCGCCTCATGAAAGCGACGGGCGGATCGTCCCGTTCTCGTGCGACGGCGCCGAAGTCGCCTCTGGAGCAGGTGCTCGGGTCGAAGGCGACGCAGACGATCCTCACCTCGGTGATCCGCGGGGTCTTCGGCACCGGCCGCCGACGCTGACCCGTCCACTCTCGCGCGTGCTCTCGCCCCTCGCGAGTGGCTCACGTGCCTCGCGCGTGGCTCACCCGGCCCACGTGGGGGTCTCCGCATCGCTCGGGTGGCGCGCGTGGTGGTCTTCCCGTCGCTCAGGTGGCGCACTTGGTTGCTTGAGGGGTGCTGTGGCGACGATATGTGACACCTGAGCGATCGGGGGGGGGGCTTAGCCGGTCGGGGGACGTGGGGCAAGGCGTTTACCCGGTCGGTCGCGGAGCCTACGCTCGGGGCATGTCCGAGGAACCCGCACGCGGCGCAGAAGAGTCATCGAACGACGCGGAGAGGAACGGTGCGCCGTTGCCGTTCGCTCCGAGCGGTCGCGAGCAGGCGCTGCGCGCGACTCCTCGTCCGGACGGCACCGCTCCCCGCGCTCTCGTCCTCGGCGCCACCGGCTACCTGGGCGGGCGCCTCGTTCCGCGCCTGCTCGCCGCCGGGTATCGGGTGCGCGTCATGGCGCGCGACCTCGGACGCCTCGCCGCGTTCGAGTGGGGTGACCGCGTGGAAGCCGTCGCCGGCTCGGCGACCGATCAGGCGGCCGTGGCCGAGGCCGTCGAGGACGTCGACGTGCTC
This sequence comes from Microbacterium sp. TNHR37B, assembly GCF_001620065.1. GTDB lineage: Bacteria > Actinomycetota > Actinomycetes > Actinomycetales > Microbacteriaceae > Microbacterium. The sequence continues at coordinate 1,490,027 of NZ_LQGV01000001.1, read as the reverse complement.
TACTACCTCATCCACTCCATGGGCCAGGGGAAGGGATTCGAGGAGACCGACCTGTCGGCGGCGCGGACGGTCGCGCAGGCGGCGGCGTCGGCGTCGGTCGGTCGGATCGTGTACCTCGGCGGCTTGCATCCCACGGGCGTCGAGTTGAGCCCGCATCTCCGCTCGCGCGTCGCCGTGGGGGAGGAGTTCCTGCGCAGCGGTGTTCCCACGCTCGTCCTCCAAGCCGGAGTGGTCATCGGCTCGGGATCGGCCTCGTTCGAGATGATCCGGCACCTCACCGAGGTGCTGCCCTACATGCCCGCCCCGCGCTGGGTGCGCAACCGCATCCAGCCCATCGCGGTGCGTGACGTGCTCCACTATCTGCTGGGCGCCGCGCGGGTGGATCCCCACGTCAATCGCGCGGTCGACATCGGCGGGCCGGACGTGCTCCGCTACGGCCAGATGATGAACGGCTACGCCGTCGAAGCGGGACTCCCGCAGCGGCCGATCGCCCCTCTCCCGGTCCTGACGCCCGGGCTCGCGTCGCACTGGGTGAACCTCGTCACCCCCGTGCCGAGGTCGATCGCGCGTCCGCTGATCGCCTCTCTCGTCAACGAATGCGTGATGGACGATCACGAGATCGACACGCTCATCCCGCCGCCCGAGGCGGGACTGACTCCCTATCTCCGGGCGGTGGCCCTCGCCCTCGGCCGCGTCGAGGCCGACTCGGTGGAGACCAGCTGGCAGGACGCCGAGGTGTCGGGAGTGCCGTCCGATCCGCTGGCGAGCGACCCGGAATGGGCGGGACGGACGGTCTTCACCGACGAGCAGACCGAGCGCACCTCGGCCTCTCCCGCACACCTGTGGGAGGTCATCGCGGGTGTCGGCGGCGAGAACGGCTGGTACTCGTCGCCCCTGTTGTGGGCGTTGCGCGGCTGGATGGACCGCCTCGTCGGCGGCGTGGGCCTTCGGCGAGGGCGGAGGAGCCGCACGCGGGTATCGGTCGGCGACGCAATCGACTTCTGGCGGGTCGAGGCGGTGGAGCCGGGGCACCTCCTCCGGTTGCGAGCGGAGATGAAGGTGCCGGGGCTGGCCTGGCTGGAACTGCGGTGCGATCCTGACGGCGAGGGCTCGGTCTACCGGCAGCGAGCCGTGTTCTTCCCGCGGGGCCTCTCGGGGCGGTTGTACTGGCTGGCCGTGCTGCCGTTCCACGGGTTCATCTTCCGCGGCATGGCCGTGCGGATCACGGCGGCCGCCGAGGCGCTCGCCGCGTCTCCTGCCGACTCCGCGCCGCCGCGTCGCGCCCGGACCCGGACATAGACTCGGGCGATGGCCCGTATTCGACCCTCCCGTGCCGGCGACGAGTCGGCGCTCGCCGAGATCTGCCTCCGGACCGCCGACGCGGGCACCGACGGCACCGGCATCCTCGACGACGACGACATCTGGGCGGATCTGTTCGTGTTGCCGTACGTCGCTCGACACCCCGAGCATGCCTTCGTCGTCGAGGACGAGTCCGGCAGCGCGCGAGGATACGCGGTGGCGACGCCCGACACGGTCGCTTTCGAGGCGTGGTTCCGTGATCAGTGGTGGCCTCGTCGTGGCGTACGGTGGCCGCGACCCGAACAGGAGGAGTCTCGCCAGGACGGGCTTCTGCTCTACGCGTACGGACGCGGACATCAGGACGAAAGGTACGCCGCAGAGTATCCCGCCCACCTGCACATCGACCTCCTGCCCGAGCTCCAGGGTCAGGGATGGGGGCGGCGCCTCATCGGCGCGGTCGTCGATTCGCTCCGCGACCGTGGTGTTCCCGCCCTCCACCTCGTGGCGTCGGCGGAGAACACCGGCGCTCTCGCCTTCTACGAGCGCCTCGGCTTCGCGCCGCTGCCCTCGTCACCGGGGTCGCAAGCGTTCGGCCTGCGCCTGTAGCGGTCACGGCGGGTCGCGTCGCAGCCCCGTTCCCGGGGCGAGGTGACCGCGCCGGCGCAACTCCGGCAGGAGCGCAGCGCACGCGAGCTCGACGCTGGTCCAGCTGCCGCCGGGGAAGGCGATGAACCCGTCGATCGATGCGCGCTCGAAGCGGGCCGAGATCGCATCCGCCGCGTCGTCGACGGAGCCGATCACCGTCCAGTGCAGATCCGCGACGGCATCGGGGGACTCCAGCAGCGTGCCGAGCGTGTGCCCCGCTGCGGCGGCTCGCAGGCGCTCTGCGCGAGCGTCGAGAGGAGTGTCGGGAGTCCGTAGCCGCGCTCGTGGCACCGAGTCGTCGAGGGAGAGGCCCGACAGATCGGCGTGGATCGCGGCCGCCACCGCATCACGACGTCGCGCCAGCGTCGCGGGCGCCTGGGCGGCCCGGAAGGCGGTCCAGCCCTCCGCGCTCGTCGCGCCCAAGAACAGGCTGAGCCCGGGGACCACGGCCGCCGGCGCTCGGCCGAGCCCCCGCGCTCGCACGATGAGATCGCGGCGCAGCTCCGCCGCCGTCTCCTCCTGTGGCGCGGCGGTGAAGACGGCATCGGCATGACGGGCCGCGAACTCCCTTCCGGCCTCCGACCCGCCGGCCTGCAGCATCGGCAGCCGACCGGCGGATCCCGACGGGGTGGTCAGGGGGCCCTCCACGCGGAAGCTCTCGCCCTCGTGATCCAGTCGGCGGACGCGCTCGGGGTCGGTGAAGCGACCGGATGCGCGATCGTGGATGACGGCGTCGGGGGGGAACCCGGCGCGAAGGCCCTCCACCACCTCGACGAACTCCTCCGCGCGTCGCCACCGCCCCTCGGAGGTCTCGGGTCGCGGCGTGGCGTGGTTGCGGTCGCCCCCGAGGGAGGTGACGAGGTTCCAGCCGACGCGGGGTCCGGCGAGATGTTCCAGCGAGACGAGCTGCCGCGCGACCGTGAAGGGGTCGGCGAAGGTCGCCGAGAGGGTCGCGATCAGCTGGATCCGGTGTGTATGGACGGCCACCGCCGCGAGTTGAATGAGGGGATCGAGGCCCAGCTGGCCGGCGTCGTCGCGGATACGCGCCGGATCGATCTCCTGGGCATCGGGCCGGAAGGCGAAGTCGAAGCCGGCCCGCTCGGCCCGCGCGACGGCCTCGACGATCGGCCCGCCCGTGAACATCTCCTCCACGCGGCTGCCGGGGTGACGCCACCCCCACCCGCGCAGCCACGTCGGGGCGAGGGTGAACCCGGTGAGCAGTGTGCGGCTCATGACCCCACCCGCCCCGACAAGCTGGCGATCGGGAGGACCATGGGGTGACCGGTGCGAGGATGCGGCTGAACCTCCGCCTCGATCCCGAATGCGTGGGCGACGAGCTCTGCCGTCATCACCTCGGCGGGGGCACCGGTGGCGACGATCCTCCCGTCCTTCAGCACGATGAGCTCGTCGGCGTAGCGGCAGGCCTGGTCGAGATCGTGGAGCACCATGACGACGGTGCGCCCCTGTGTGCGATTGAGGTCGCGGATCAGCTCGAGTACGTCGAGCTGATGGGCGATGTCGAGGTAGGTCGTCGGCTCGTCGAGCAGCAGGACGGGAGTCTCCTGAGCCAGCAGCAGGGCGATCCACGCGCGCTGGCGCTGACCCCCCGATAGCTCGTCCAGCGGGCGGTTCACCAGATCCTCCATCCCCGTGGCGGTCACCGCGGCGGTCACCGCATCCGCGTCGTCGGCCGACCATTGCTGCAGGAGGCGCTGATGCGGGTATCGTCCGCGCGCGACGAGTTCGCCCACGGTGATCCCGGGCGGTGCCGTCGACGATTGGGGGAGGAGCCCGATCCTGCGCGCGAGAGCCTTGGCGTGGAGGTTCCGCAGGTCGTCGCCGTCGAGGGTGACGGCGCCGCTCGTCGGCGGCAGAAGCCGGGCGAGCGTGCGCAAGAGGGTCGACTTGCCGCTGGCGTTGGCCCCCAGCACGACGGTGACGGCGCTCGGCGGGAAAGCGATGTCGACGCCGTGGAGCACCTGACGGCCGTCGTACGAGGTGGTGAGTCCGTGGGTCCGGAGGCCGAGCGTCCGGAGCTGCGCTGAGGTCACGGTGATTCCTTTCACAGACTGGCCCGGCGGCGCGAAGGAACAAGCAGCCAGAGTAGGTACAGGCCGCCGATCACACCCGTCATCCGCCCGATCGGGACGCTGAACGACACCGGGAGCACCCGCGTCACGAGGTCGGCGACGACGAGAAGCGCGGCACCCATGGCAGCGCCGGAGACGGCGGGGAGATGGTCGTCCCGCGTGAGGCGACGGGCGAGCTGGGGTGCGGCGAGGGCGACGAAGGCGATGGGCCCCGTCGCCGCCGTCGCGAGAGAGGCGAGCGTCACCGCGAGGGCGACGAGCGTGAGCCGCACACGCTCGGTGCGCACACCGAGCTGTCCGGCCAGGTCATCGCCCATCTCCACGATGTCGGCGCTGCGGGTGAGGGAAAGGACGACCGGGAGCGCGATGACGACCCCGATCGTCACGGGCACGGCGTGTTCCCATCCGCGCGCATCCAGGGACCCGGCCAGCCACAGGTTCGCCTGGGCGGCGCTGTCGAGGTCGCCCTTGACGAGGAGGAGACCGTTCACCGCCGACAGCACGGCTCCCACGCCGATGCCGACGAGGATCAGCTGCCGACCGCGTAGCGATCCGCCGCGGCGAGCGAGGACCAGGACGACGGCGGCTGTCGCGATGCCGCCGACCAGCGCTCCGAACGCGATCTGCCCGGAGCTCGCGCCGAACACCACGATGAAGGTCAGCGCGCCGGTCGCCGCGCCGGTCGTGAACCCGATCACGTCCGGGGATCCCAGTGCGTTCCGGGAGATCGACTGGAACACCGCGCCCGCGATCCCCAGCGCCGCGCCGGCGGCCACCGCCGTGACGACCCGGGGGAGACGGATGCCGTGCACGACACGGACCGACGCGTCCGTCCCCGTCCCGCCGAGGGCGCTCACGACCTCCGCCGCGGTGAGCGGCACGCTGCCGATGCCCATCGCGATGACCCCGGCCGCCAGTGCGGCGGTGACCAGGGCGAGGGTCACCGCGAGCGTACGCGGGCGGTAGACGATCGATACCCCCGCGAGCCGCAGGACGCGGGCGCCACCGGGCGCGCGGGTCAGATCGACGGCGGTCACAGGAGGGCCATCCGTCGGTGGCGGGCGATCGCGACGAACACGGGGCCGCCGATGAGGGCGGCCATGATCCCGACGCCGACCTCACCCGGGAGGGCGACGACGCGGCCGGCCACATCGGCGACGAGCACGAGACCGGCGCCGAGGAGCATCGCGGCGGGAAGCATCCGTCGATGGTCGGAGCCCACCCAGCGGCGGGCGACGTGCGGTGCCGTGAGGCCGATGAATGCGACGGGACCGGCGGCGGCTGTCGCGCCCGCCGACAGCAGCACGACGGCCGTCCCGGCCAGGGTCCAGACCCGAGCGGGGCGTACCCCGAGAGCACGGGAGGCATCGTCGCCGAGCGACACGGCGTCGAGGGAGCGCGCCAGGGTGAGCGCCAGGATGACGCCCACTCCGATGAGGACGAGGGTGGGGATCAGCACGTCGAGCCCGCGCCCCTGCAGGGAGCCGACGATCCAGTTGCGGTACCGGTCGAAGAGCAGATCGTCGGCGTTCACGATGACGATCTGGGCGAGCGCCCCCAGAACCACCGACAGAGCCGCCCCCGCCAGCACCAGCCGCACCGGATCGCTGCCCCGGCGTACGCCGCCGAGGAGGAGCACGAGGACCCCTGCCGAAGCAGCACCTCCCAACGCGAACAGGAAGTAGCCGGCGGGCTGGATGACGCCGAAGACGGCGATCGCCACGGCGACGGCGAGGGCCGAGCCCGCGTTGACGCCGAGGATGCCGGGCTCGGCGAGCGGGTTGCGGGTGAGTGACTGCATGACGACTCCTGCCGCCCCCAGTGCCGCTCCGGCGAGCACGGCGAGGATCGTCCGCGGGATGCGGGTGTGGAGCAGGATGAGGTGCGCATCATCCTCCGCGGAGAAACGCGTGACGACCCCCCACAGGTCAGACGGTGCCAGCATCCGTGTGCCGACGAGGGTGCTCAGGGCCATTCCCGTGACCACGACGAATGCGAGGAGGGTCGCTCCGGTGACGAACGCCACCCGGCTCAGTGGTCGACGTGCCGACTCCGCGGGAAGGGGCGAAGCCTCCGACGGCGCCGCCCCCTCCACGAGGTCCGGGGGGACAGAACTCACGGGGCGAAGGCCGCCCGCACGCCCTCGACGATCTCGGTGGCGCTGTAGGGGTCCATGCGGAAGGAGTTCACGCCCAGCCCGTAGACCTGTCCGGCGCGCACCGAGGGAACGTTCGCCATCACCGGGTCTTCGGCGAAGCGCTGCGCGGTCGCGTCGTCGGCGCTGAGGATGAAGGTGGTCTCGCTCGTCAGCCGGGTGAGGTTCTCATAGGGCGCCCAGACGAAGTCCTCGCGTTGCTGCGCCTGCGTGTGCCATGCCGGGTCGGGGTCTTCGATCGTGAAGCCGAGGTCGGCGAGGAGCTTGGCCTGAGCACCGCCCTTCCGCGCGATCGGGTTGTCCTGGCCTGCGCCGTTGAACGAGATGATGTTGGCGGTGCCCGCGGGCACGGCGATCTCTTCAGCGACGTCGTCGACGAGCGCATCGAAGCTCTCTTCGACGGCGTCGGCCTCCGCCTCGCGTCCGGTGGCCTCGCCCAGTTCGTCTGCGAGGTCCTGCCAGGTCTGTCCGCCATAGTCGACGACGATCGTGGGAGCGACATCCCGCAACGCCTCCACCTGATCGAGCAGGGCGTCACGGCCCGAGGTGGCCACGACGATGAGATCGGGGTCGGCGGCGATGACGGCCTCCAGGTCGAAGCTCCCGACCTCCCAGATCGGGTCGACGTCGCGCTCCTCGGCGATGCCCGCCCACTGGTCGAACCACGCGCCGCCCGTGGAGGTGCCGCTCGCGATCACGGGCGCGTCGAGGGCGAGGAGCGTGCCGGTCACCGACACCGCCGTAGACAGGACGCGCTGGGGTGCGGCGGGGATCTCCGTCGTGCTCCCGTCGGCGTTGTCGAACGTGCGGGGCCATCCGGCGCCCTCGTCCGCGGAGGAGGGCGGGGAGTCGGAGGATGCCGGGGCGGGCGCGCCGGTGCACGCGGAAAGAGCGAGAGCGGCGGCGAGGGCGAGCGAGGCGGTGCCGAACGCGCGGAGGCGGAGAGTCGTCATGGGTCTTCCCTCTGGATGTGTGACTGGATGGGTGGGTGGAGCGGAGAACGGGTTTCGACGGCGGGCGAGCAGAGCGGTCGTGTCAGTCCTCGTCGGGTACCGCGTGGTGGTCGAGGTTCGCGACGCCAGTGCGCCAGTAGCCGTCGATGTCGTACTGCGTGCGCGCCACGCCTCGCTGGCGGAGCGAGCGGCGGAGGGGAACCAGGCTGTCGGCTTCGCCCGCCGCCCAGACGAAGGTGCCCTCGCTGATCGACAGGTCCGCCGCGAGTGCAGTCACCGCTTCGGTCCGCGCGGTCGGGTCGGGAGAGACATGCCACACCACGTCGGTGCCGGAGCGGGCCGGGAGCGGGTACTCGTCCTTGCTCGCCGCGAGGACGTGCACCTCCATTGGCGCGGTCCAGGTCGGGTCGTCCAGCCAGCGGCCCAAGGCCGGGAGTGCGGTCTCGTCGCCGATCAGGACGAACCGGTCGTAGCCGGTGGGGTAGAGGTGCGAACCACGGGGGCCGAGCACCCCCAACGGCATCCCGGGGAGCGCCGAGTGCGCCCATCGTCCTGCCGGTCCGTGGGCATGCAGGACGAAGTCGATCGTCAGCCCGTGGTCGTCGAGGCGCCGCACGGTGTAGTCGCGCACGGAGTTCGGCAGCTCACGCAGGCGCAGGCCCGAACCGTCGGGCTCACGACGGGGGAGGGTGACGGTCCCGGTCGCGGAGTCGGGGAGGACGATCTTGACGTGGTCGGCGACCGCGCGCGAGGGAAACGGGAACGTCGCATCGAGGTCTTCGCCGTCCAGGATCACGCGCTGCATTCGCGGTCCGATACGTTCGCTCTGGATCACGCGAAGCAGACGGACGCCGAGATCGTGTCGGACGGTCTCGATCGGCAGGCGCTGCTGTGGCACGGGTTTCCTCTCGTCGGGGTTCCAGGTTAGGTTTGCCTTACCTGGTTTGATGACGAGAACTGGACACACGATGCGCCGTGCCGGACGAGTGAGCAGCCCCCCGAACGGGACTGCTTTCGCCGATGCCCGACTCGTCGATCGCGCGACGCATCGACACGACGAGGACGAGCTCACCTGGGTCGTCTCGGGCAGCTGCACTCTCGTCATCGGGGAGCGGCGCTGGAACGTCGACACCTCGCGAGCGCTCGTCGTTCCCGCAGACAGGGAGCACGTCGTCGTGCCACGCCCCGATTCCCTCGTCTTCCCGCTGTTCTTCCCCGAAGGTCTCGCCGCCGAGGCTCACGTGATCCCCCGAACAGCGGAGCTCGATTCGTGCGTCCGCGTTCTCCTGCAATCGGGAATCGCCACTCCGCGCGCCGTGGCTGCGGCGCGGTCGGAAGTGATCCGGCGAGTGGGTGAGGCGGTTCGGCGACGACCGGAGCTCGTCTTGCCGACGGACGCCCGCGCTCGTCGTGTGGCTGCGCGAATCGTCGAGCATCCCGCCTCGGCACTACGTCTGGAGGACTGGGCGCGCGTCGTGCACACGAGCGCGAAGACGCTCCAGCGAGCCTTCGTCAAGGAGACCGGGATGACCTATCCGCGGTGGCGGCTCCGCGCTCGCCTCCTCGCCGCGCGGACGATGCTGGAGGACGGGAGAAGCGTCGAGTCGGTGGCTCGCGCTGTCGGATACGCCGGGGCGGGGGCGTTCATCGCCGCATTCCGCCGCGAGTACGGCGTGACCCCGGGGGCACACCGCGCGCGCGTCTTCTCCGACCGGAGCTGACGCGCATCGCCCGGGTGTGGTTGGGTCTCGCCCGAGTGAGCACAGTGGTGGCCGTGCACGACGGCGGAGATCTGCGACCACACGCCGGCCTCACCGGCTCGTGCCTCGGCGTGTCGAGCCGCTGATCCGCCGTTGTGCTCCTCGGACGAGGCCGCGGTGTCCCGCGTCGGTCAATCGGCGATGCGGCCGTTCTCGAGCCGCACCGTGCGGTCGACGAGGCCGTCGGGCACGCGGACATGGGAGATGAGGACGACGGCGCGGTCGTCCCCGACCGCCGTCAGCAGGTCGGCAAGGAGGGCATCGGAGGCCGCGGGATCGACGCCGGCGGTCGGCTCATCGAGCACGAGGACGTCGAACCCGTGGAGGAGTGCCCGAGCCAAGGCGATGCGCTGGGCCTGTCCGCCCGAGACGAGGGCGCCCCGCTCGCCGACGCGCGCGTCGAGTCCGCCACGCTCGCGCACCCAGTCACCGAGTCCCACGGCGTCGAGCGCCGCCTCCAGTTCCGCATCCGTGGCGGTGTCGCGCGCGAACAGGAGGTTCTGACGGATGTCTTCGTCGAAGAGCATCGGGTTCTGCTCGCACAGGCCCACCGTGAGGCGCACGTCATCGGGGGAGAGCGTCGCGACGTCGGCGTCCCCGATCGCGTACTGGCCCTCGATCTCGAGGAAGCGGACCAAGACATGCGCGAGGGTCGTCTTGCCGGCGCCGCTGGAGCCGACGACGAGCAGCCGCTCACCGGGCGCGACATCGAGGTCGACGCCGTGGAGCGACGGTTCTGCGGTGTGCGGCCACCGTGCGGTCACGCCGCGCAGGCGAATCCCGGAGCCGAGCGCCGGTGCCCGGCCGGTCGGCTCGCGATCCCGGGGGAGCTCGGCGGGAACGTCGGCGGGGACGGCGTCGGCGATACGCGTCGCGGCGGCGCGCACCTGCCGCCACGAGGCCGCGGCCAAGGGGACGGCCGCGAACACCTCGAAGACGGCCATGGGAACGAGCACCGCGACCGCCATCTCGGGTCCGCCGAGATGGCCCGAGGCGATCGCCGGTGCCGACACGAGGACGGCGAGGAGGGAGGCCGCGCCCGCGAGGAGCGAGACGACGGCGGCGGTTCCCGCCTGAGATCCGGCACGCCGGACGACGGCCCGGCGGAGCCGCTGATCGGCGCGGGCGATGCGCTCGCGGCTGGCGGCCTCGGCGCCGTACGCCGCGAGCACGTCGAGGCTGCCGAGATGGTCGGTCACGGCGTCGGACAGGGCGGCCCGCAGGGGGGCGATCGACCTCTCCGCGCGCGACCCGGAGGCCCAGCCCCACGCAGATGCCGCCGCCGCCGCGATCACGAGACACCCGAGCAGGGTGAGGGCGGCGGGCCACCACACGAACGCGATCAGCACGACCGCGCCCAGCGCGACCGCGGTCGACGAGACGAGCGGGAGCACGACGCGCAGGGGCAGGTTCTGGAGCTCGTCGACGTCGTCGACGAGCGCGCCCAGCACCGAGCCGCGCCGCGTGCGGGTCAGGCCGTCCGGGGCGAGGGGCACGAGCCGCCGCACGAGGTCGGTGCGGGTGTCGGCGAGTTGCCGAAGGGCCGCGTCGTGGCTCGCGAGACGCTCGGTGTACCGGAACGCGGCGCGCGTGAGGGCGAACATCCGCACCCCCACGACGGCCGCCGAGATGTACATGAGCAGCGGCTGTTCGCTTGCGCGGACGATGAGCCAGGCGCTGACGGCGAGGAGCGCGACAGCCGACGCCTCGGACGCGAATCCGGACGCCGCCCCGGGCCAGAATCGGCGAGCGGACGGCATCGCGCCCCGGAGGATGTCGGCGGCCGAGGTCATGCGTCCACCCCCTCAGGGAAGGGCACGCCCGCGGGCTCCGCGGAGTAGTCGAGCACGTGGTCGGCGATCGCGCGGGCCGAGGTGCGGTGGGAGACGAGGAGGACGATCGCGCCCTCGTCGGCCAGGCGGCGCACCTGCGACCACAGCTCGGCCTCGGTGAAGGGATCGAGGGCGGCGCTGGGCTCGTCCAGCGCGAGGACGGGCACGCGGTGGTGGAGGTGGTGATGGATCGCGCGGGCCACCGCGACCCGCTGCGACTGCCCGCCCGACAGTCCGGCCCCCTGCACTCCGAGCACACGGTCCGGCTCGATCTCGGCCGCACCGGCGCGGGACAGTGCGTCGCGGACACGCGCGTCGCGGTCGGAACCGGAGGACTGTGGCGAGGGGGCGCCGGACTCGCCCGCGCCGTCCCCCTCGCCGAGTGCGACGTTGTCGGCGACGGTGCCGCCGATGAGACCGGGGTTCTGGCCTGCCCACGCGATCCACGTGGCCGGATCGAGCACGTCGACGCCCACGCCTCCGAATGTCGCGGTGCCGCGGAACGCAGCGGCTCCCCGGAGCGCCGCGAGGAGGCTCGACTTCCCGCTGCCGCTCGGCCCCTCGATGAGGGTCACGGTGCCGCGCGCGGCGGTGAACGACACCGGGGCCAGCTCGCGGTCGCCGCGGACGACGCGCAGGTCGCACACCTCGAGAGCGCGGTCGTCGACCGCCGTACCGGTGTCGGCGCACGCGGCCTGCGTGGGCGCGCGCCGGAGGTCACGGGCGGCATCGAGCACCGCGAACACGTCGTCGGTGGCGGCCACGCCCTCCGCGGCGGCGTGGAACTGCACGCCGACCTGCCGGAGCGGCAGGTACGCCTCGGGGGCGAGGAGGAGGACGAAAAGACCCACCACGAGCGTCAACGACCCGTCCATGAGGCGGAACCCGATCGTGACGGCGACGATGGCGACGGCGATGGAGGCGAGGAGCTCCAGCGCGAAGCCCGAGAGGAACGACACACGCAGCACGCGCATCGTCTCCCGGCGGTACGTATCGGTGACGGTGCGGATCGAGGTGACCGCTCGGCGGTGGCGGCCGAACACCTTCAGCGTGGACAGGCCCCGGACGGTATCGGCGAACCGGGCAGCGAGCTGTCCCAGGGTGTTCCACTGCTTCTGCTGGACCGATCGGGTCGCCAATCCGATGAGGATCATGAACAGCGGGATGAGGGGGAGGGTCAGCAGCACCGTGAGACCCGAGATCCAGTCCTGCCACCACATGACCGCCAGGATGATCGGCGTCGCGATCATCGTCTGCGTCAGCTGCGGAAGATAACGCGCGAAGTAGGCGTCGAGCGCTTCCAGGCCCCGACCGGCGGTGACCGCCAGCCGTGCGCTGTTCTGCGTCTCGAGCCACCCGGGCCCGAGCGTCCCCACGGCGTCGACGAGGGTGCCGCGCAGCTGCGCCTGCACGCGCGCGGCCGCGCGGGCCGACACGGTATCGCGTGCCCACAGCAGGAGGGCGCGCAGCACGATGGTGGCCGTCAACCATCCCAGCACCTCGGTGAGAGGCTCGCGCTCGATCGCGCCCGTGATCGCCCGCGTGAGCGTCCAGGCGAAGGCGATCGTGACTGCCGTCTGAGCGAGCCCGATCAGGGCGATGACGACGAAGAACCCGCGTGCCGCTGTCGCGTACCGCAGGAGCCGGGGATCGACGGGGCGCCCGCGCGCGGGGGCTCTCGTCGTGTCGTCATCCGGCATTCTTCGATCCTCGCAGATCGGTCGGTGTGTGGGCGGGCGGGGGAGGGGGGAAAAGAGCCGGGGCGGCGAGGTGTCGCTCCTCGCCGCCCCGGAACCCGGTGAACACGGTGTGCGGTCAGTGCGCCGCGGCCTCCGCCTTCTCGATGACCGATCGCGTGACGCGCTTGCGGAACACCCAGTAGGTCCAGCCCTGATACAGGAGCACGAGCGGCAGGAAGATGAGCGCCGCCCACGACATGATCTGGAGCGTCATCTCGGTGCTGGACGCGTTGGAGATCGTGAGGCTGTTGTTCGCCAGGTCCGTCGAGGACGGCATGACGAACGGGAACAGCGCGAGCCACAAGGTCAGCACGGCGAAGACGATCGTCACCGCACCGGCGGCGAACGCACGGCCGTCACGGTCGGCCCAGTTGAAGAACACCGAGACGAGGAGGGCGACGGCGGCGATCGCGCCGCAGGCGATCACGGCCCACAGGAGCGGAGCCTCGCGTCCGGCAGCGAGGAAGATCGTCCAGACGACCGTCCCGGCCGCGAAGATCACCGTCGGGATCGCGAGCTTCTTGCCGAGCGCCTGCGCGTCGTGATGCACCTGCCCGTCGGTCTTCAGGCCGACGAAGTAGACGCCGTGCAGGAAGAAGAGCAGCAGGGTCGTGACGCCGACCCACAGCCCGTACGGGTTGAGGAGCGTCAACAGCGAGCCCGTGAACTCGTGGTCGGCGTCGATCGGGACGCCCTGCACGATGTTGGCGACCGCCACGCCCCACAGGAGCGCCGGAAGGGCCGAGCCGATCACGATCATCCAGTCGAAGCGCCGCTTCCAGCGGGGGTCATCGCGCTGGTGCCGGTACTCGAACGACACGCCACGGGCGATGAGCGCCAGCAGGATGAGCAGCAGGGCGAGGTAGAACCCGCTGAACAGCGTGGCGTACCACTCGGGGAATGCCGCGAACAGGCACGCGCCGGCGACGATGACCCAGGTCTCGTTGAGGTCCCAGACAGGGCCGATCGTGTTGATGACCTGGCGGCGCGACACTTCGTCCTTGCCGAGGAAGGGAAGCGACATCCCGACGCCGAAGTCGAAGCCGTCGAGCACGAAGTAGCCGACGAACAGCACTCCGACGATGAAGAACCAGAGGTAGGCGAGATCCATGGCGGGCTCCTAGTACACCGTCGACGGGGTCTGGTCGACCGAGAGATCGGACGGATCGGGGTCGTCCGGTCCGGGCAGCGGGTCGGGGCCGGTCTTGACGGTCTTGAAGATGAGACCGAACTCGACGACCGCGAGGATGAGGTAGATCAGCGTGAACGCGATCAGCGAGATGAGCACCGTCCAGCCGGGGACGCTCGGCGAGACGCCGTCCTGCGTGAGCATCTGGCCGAAGACGATCCAGGGCTGGCGCCCCATCTCGGTGAACACCCACCCGACCAGGATGCCGAGGAGGGCCAGCGGCGCCTGCCAGATGGCGATCTTCCACATCCAGCCGGCGACCGGACGCTTGGCGTTCTTGCGGGTGACCCAGAGGCCGACGACGGCGATGAGGGCGGCGAGACCGCCGAAGCCCATCATCCAGCGGAACGACCAGTAGGTGACCCACAGGATCGGCGCGAAGTTGCCGTCGACCTGGTCGGCGAACTGCGGGAACAGCTCGGTCGCGTACTTCGCGTTGAGGTCGTTGATGCCCTCGACGCAGCCGTTCAGATCGTGAGTGGAGAGGAAGGCGAGCAGGTGCGGCACGCGCAGTGACCAGATCTCGCTCGTGCCGTCGGGCGTTCCGATCGAGAACAGGGAGAACGAGGCGTTCGCGCCGCACGCGTTGTTGAAGAGCGCTTCAGCGGCGGCCATCTTCATCGGCTGCGTCTGGACCATCACGAGACCGAGCTGGTCGCCCGAGAGCGCCACGCCGGCGAACGCGATGACGACCGACCACAGTCCGAGGCGGAGCGCCGGGCGCATCATCTCTTCATGCTGCTTGCGCGAGAGGTGCCAGGCGGCGACGGCCACCATGACTCCGGCGGCGAACATGATCGCGGAGAAGATCGTGTGGGGGAACTGCGTCAGGGCGACGGGGTTGGTGAGCACCTCGCCGAAGTTCGCCATCTCGGCGCGATGTCCTTCCTCGGACATCTTGAAGCCCTGCGGGTTCTGCATGAAGGCGTTGGCGGCGAGGATGAAGTAGGCCGAGAGCCACGTGCCGGCGACCGTGATCCAGATCGTCGCGAGGTGGAGGCCGCGCGGAAGCTTGTTCCACCCGAAGATCCACAGGCCGATGAAGGTGGCCTCGAAGAAGAACGCCATGAGTCCCTCGAAGGCGAGGGGGGCTCCGAACACGTCTCCGACGAAGCGACTGTAGGACGACCAGTTCATGCCGAACTGGAACTCCTGGACGATGCCGGTGACGATGCCCATGGCGAAGTTGATCAGGAAGATCTTCCCGAAGAACCTCGTCAGGTACAGCCACTTCACGTTCGCCGTCCGGTACCACGCGGTCTGGAAGATCGCGACGAACAGCGACATCCCGAGCGTCAGCGGAACGAAGATGAAGTGGTACAGAGTGGTCAGTCCGAACTGCCAGCGCGCCAGCAGCAGTGGATCAAGAAAGTCCATGCGAGTCCCTCCCCGAGCGTGGGTCTTCCTATTGCCTGAAGGTACACAGGCCTTTGCCAGCCGGCCGCGGAGCCAGCCGTGAAAAAGACCCGGTGAGGTGGATCAGCTCGCGGCCGCGGCGTGGACGAGCTGCACGACGCACTGCCGGGGATCGCACGACGAGCGCATGCCGTCGATCGAGAGCGGACCGCCGGCCTCGCTCAGCACGCTCTGCATGAGCCCGAGGTGGACGCTGCAGAGCACCTCGCGGTGCGCCGCCTGCGCCTCGGCCTGGGCGCACGGGGTGAGATCGACCGTGAGCTCGGTCTCGTCGACGAGGGGATCGAAGCCCGCGTCGATGAGGTCGTCGATGAGGGCGTCCACCTGGTGGAGTGCCTCGGTGTCGAGCTCCGGAGGCGCTCCGGGCAACACACGACGCATGAGGTCGCCCCGCTCCGCCGCGGCCTTCACCTTGCGGCGTTGCACGGGGCTGGAGGCGACGGTGCCGTCGGCGGCGCTGTAGAGCACCCGCGGACGGCCGCGCGTCGTGCGCAGTTCCGGGATAGCGACGACGTAGCCGTCTTCGATGAGTCGCTGGAGGTGCTCGCGCACCGTGTTCGGGTGGAGCCCCGTCGCTTCGACGAGTTCGGTGATCGTCCGCTGCTGCTGCTCCTGGATGAGGTGCAGCAGCTCGACGCGAGAGTAGCTGGAGATCGCGCTGTATCCGGCGGGTCGCCCTGTGGTCATACCACTATTATTCACGGTCTTCCGGGCCGGGGGAAGAGGCGGAGCCCCGCGATTCTTCCCACCCCCCTGAAAACGGAGGGGGTGGGGCGCGTCGCCCGCGTTGTCGTGGATGGGAGCGGTACCGCGCCGCTCGGCCATGTTCGTCGTCGGTTGCCGTCGCGATGCCTTCTGTTTCCCGGCCGTTCGCCCGAGGACGTCACCATCGGGAGGCAAGGCGACCCGGGCCCGTCCGGATCGCGATGTCGACCCTCCCTTCCGCCCCTCCCCTCTGGAGCGAGATGCCTGCCACCTCCCCGCGCGTGTCGCGTGTTCGTCCCCCCATCGCCGCTGCCGTCGCGATCCTCCTCGGAATCGCCAGCATCGGATACGGCGCCGTCGGTGCCGCCTCGACGGCCTCGGCCGCACCGGTCCCCCCGGGCGTCGTCATCAACGAGATCGAGTCCAATGGCGACGCGTCGGACTGGATCGAGCTGACCAACACGTCCGACGCCGACATCGACGTCTCGGGCTGGATCGTCAAGGACAACGACCCCTCTCGCACCGACGCGCTGCCAGGCGGCACGGTCATCGAGCCGGGCGGGTTCGTGGTGGTCACCGCCCCCGAGATGAGCTTCGGACTCGGCAAGGAAGACGCCGCGCGTCTCTACCTCCCCGACGGCGAGTCGCTCGTCGACGAGTACTCGTGGACCCAGCACGCCGCGACGACCTTCGGACGCTGCCCCGACGGCACCGGGTCGTTCGTCACGACCGCGGCTGCCACTCCAGGAGCGGCCAACGACTGCACGGCCCCGACGTCCCCGGCGCCATCCTCGCCCGCCGCGTCACCGACCGCCGACCCCGCGTCGGGCGTGCTCGTGGTGAACGAGGTGGAGTCCAACGGCGACGACACCGACTGGTTCGAGCTGTTCAACCTCGGCGACGCTCCGCTCGACCTCACCGGCTACATCGTGCGCGACAACGACGACGCGAAGGCCTACGTCCTCCCGGCGGGGTCGGTGGTGCCGGCTCAGGGCATCCTCCTCGTCGACCAGCTGACGGCCCACTCGCCCGGATTCGACTTCGGGCTCGGCAACGCCGACATGGTGCGGGTCTTCTCGCCCGACGGCGCCACTCTCGTCGCCTCCTACGCCTGGACCGTGCACGCCGCGACCAGCTACGGCCGGTGCCCCGATGGCACCGGTGAGATGCGGCAGACCACGGTCACCACGAAGGGAGCGCCCAACAACTGCGCCCTCCCGGTGAAGATCAACGAAGTGGAATCCAGCGGCGGGACACCGGGCGACTGGATCGAGCTCGTGAACCTCAGCGACACCGCCGTCGAGGCGGCAGCACTCGTCGTCACCGACTCCGATGTGTCCGGTCACCGGTACATGCTGCCCTCCGGCGCGACGATCCCCGCCCGGGGCTACCTCGTGCTCGACGAGAGCGCCTTCGGCTTCGGGCTCGGCGGCGCGGACGCCGTGCACCTGTTCGACACCGACGGGGTGACGCTGCTGGATCAGACCTCGTGGACCACGCACGCCGCCACGACGTGGGGGCGCTGCGGCGATGGCACGGGGCCCTTCGCCGTGACGGCGGAGTCGACGCGCGCCGCGGCGAACCGGTGTGCGGGCGAGGTCGTCGTCTCGCCGTGGCCGGGAGGCGCGAGCGTGCGGATCCTCGACGAGGAGGCCACCTTCAGCGGCGACCTCAGCGGTCTCGACGAGGTCGACGGCGTGCTGTGGGGCGTCGAGAACGGCAACGGCCTGCTGTACCGCCTCCAGCCCCAGGGCAGCCGGTGGTTGCCGGAGACCGGTTGGGAGTCGGGCAAGAAGCTCCGGTATCCGGGTGGCGGCGGAACCGTGGACGCGGAAGGCGTGGTCGCGGTCGGCGGCGACGTGTACATCTCCAGCGAGCGCAATAACGACGCGAGCTCGGTGAGCCGCCCCGCCGTGCTGCGCGTCGATCCGGCGGCGAGCGGGACCGAGCTGACGGCGGATGCCGAGTGGAACCTCGCGGCCGACTTCCCGGGGCTCGGCGCCAACGCCGGGCTTGAGGGCATCACCTGGATCCCCGACAGCTGGCTGGTCGCGCGCGGCTTCGTGGACGAGCGCACCGGACGCGCGTATGCGCCCGGCGACTATACGGGTCACGGACAGGGCGTCTTCTTCGTCGGCGTCGAAGGCACCGCTGCGGCATACGCCTATGTGCTGATGGATGACGGCTCGTTCGCGCGCATCGCGACGATCGACACGGACTTCGCGCTCGTCGCGGAGCTGGAGTTCGACCGTGACCGGCTGTGGGTGGTGTGTGACGAGGCCTGCGACGGTCGGAGCGCCACCTACGAGATCGACGAGACCGGGGCATTCGTTCCGACGGCCGTGTATGCGCGGCCGGCGGAGGCGGCCAACGTCGCCAACGAGGGGTTCGCGATCGCCTCCGCGTGCGTCGACGGTAAGGCCGCGACGTTCTACGCCGACGACGCCGACACCGATGGCTTCTCCCTCCGCGGCGGAACCCTCTCCTGCACCGAGGAGGGAACGGGCCCGACCCCCGAGCCGTCGCCGACGCCGGATCCCTCCCCGACACCGCGGCCGACGGCGACGCCCGAGCCGTCCGCGACGCCGAAGCCGTCCGCGACGCCGAATCCGTCAGCGACCGCGACGCCCGGTCCGTCGGCGCCGGCGAGGGTGGCCCCGGATCCGTCGGAGCTGACCGAGGCCAACCGGGGGACGATCCAGGCGCCCTCGACCGTCCGGGCGGGAAGCTCGTTCCGGGTGCGACTCGATCCGGCCCTTGCCGGCGAGACGGTGGCGGTGTGGCTCTTCTCCGCACCGACCGACCTCGGTGCCGCCGTCGTCGGGTCCGACGGGACGATCACCGTCCGGATCCCGGTCACCGTGCCCGCGGGGGAGCACCGCCTCGTCGTCGCCGACCCCACGGGCACGGTGCTGGCCTGGACCGAGCTGACGGTGACCGACGATGCCCTCGCCGCCACGGGTGGCGCCGGTGGCGGTTCCGCACTCGCCGTCGTCGGGGGCATGATCGCCCTCCTCGTCGGTTTCGCCCTCGTGCGGCGCCGGACGCGCGTCGCGGGCTGACCCTCCTGCGCAGCGGTGTGCGCGGACGTGATGGTCAGCCGCGGCGGAGGCAGAGGATCCCGGGACGCGAATCCCACGCGTCGGCGGGTGCGACCACCTCGAAGCCGCGCCTCCGGTACAGCTCGATCGCCGGTGTCCGCCACTCCCACACCGACAAGCGGACGGGTGGGGGAGCCGCGGCGAGCGCGGCGTCGAGGAGTGCCGCTCCCGCACCCCGGCCGCGCGCCGGGGGAGTCGTCCAGAAGCGCTTGATCTCCGAGCCGCCGGGGATCGCGGCCGTGACGATGATGCCGCAGTCTGTGCCCGCGACCGAGGCGAGCATCACGCGGACACCCCGGAACGCGCTCGCGGGATCGTCGACCTCGCGCGCATAACGCGCGGGAAGCTCGTCGGAGGGAGCGGCCAGGCCGTGGTCGGCTTTCTCTCGCTCCGTCTGGACGAGGTAGTCCTCCAGCAGAGCGGACACCGACGACAGGTCGCGCGGGAACACCGCGTCCCGAACCTCCGCTGAGCCTGAGCGCAGGAGGCGTTCCACCGCATCGGCCAGGTCAGTGAGCGGCTGAGTGCCGTCGAGCTCGACGTCGGCGCCGCGGCGGAGGAGCGGCTCGACCTCGGCGACGTGCCGCCGGATCTCGTCGCGGTCCTCCCCCGTCTGTCCGTACGGGTTGTCGGTGCGTGCCGCCACGCGGGCGAGCAGGACGGCTAGCGGTGCGCTCAGCAGGACGACGTGGTCGAACCGGTCGTAGTAGTCGCCCTGGTTCTCGACGGTGCCCGACACGACGATCGAGCGGTGAGCGTCCAGCAGCGCGCGGACGCGTTCGTCGTTCCAGCGGCCGTCGGCGTCGACGTAGTCGCCGTAGTCGGTGTCGACGGTCGTGATGCCGCGGCTCGCGAGCTCGCGGAGGAGCGAGCTCTTACCCGCCCCCGACATGCCGGTGACGAGGATCCGGGCCCCGCCGGTGCCCTTCACGCGGAGGCCGCGTCCCACACCACGGGCGTGACCGTGCCGGACTCCCAGTCGCGACGCAGCACGCTGTATGCGACGGAAGCCACGGGTTCCCCGCCCTCGACCGGCCAGCCCTCGCGGTAGTACGCCTCCTGCACCCACCCGGCGCGGACGAACACCCGGCGCATCGCGACGTTGTCCTCGCGCGTCTGCCCCTCGAAGCGGCGCACCTCGGGCATCGTCGTGAACACCCGCTCGGTCGCCGCCGCGAGGATCTCACCGCCGAGCCCGCGTCCGCGCCACTGCTCGGCGAGGCGCAGGTCGAACAACGGGGTGTCCTCGGAGAGGTCCTCGAAGCGGAAGAACCCGACGCGACCATGCTCGGCGTGATCGATCCAGAACGACGCGTTGTCGTCGTCGCGGTACGCGCCCGCCGCGATCGCGTCGGAGATCTGCTCCGCGGTGGGAGAGGTGCGCACGTGGAAGGGGAAGGTCTGCGAGGTCATGAACGCGACGAGCTCGTCGCGGTCCGCTCCCTCCGGGTCGATGGGGGTGAACGTCACGGCCATCCCTCCAACCTAGACGGCCGGTTCGGACCGACGGGAGCGGCCTCAGCTCGTGGTGGTCGGCTCCCACCCCAGCGCCGGCGCGACATGCCTCGCGAAGGACTCGACGATGCGGAGGTTGAACTCCACACCCAACTGGCTCGGGATCGTGAGCATGAGCGTGTCGGCCGACATGACGGCGGCGTCCTGGCGCAGCTGCTCCACGAGCACGTCGGGTGCGGCGGCATAGGTCTTGCCGAAGGTCGACCGGAAGCCGTCGATGTAGCCGATGCCATCGCCTTCGGCGGAGTGGCCGAAGTACAGCTCGTCCTCCGCCGTCGTGATCGGGAAGATCGAGCGGCTCACCGAGGTGCGCGGCGTGCCCGCGTGACCCGCCTCCTTCCACGCGGCGCGGAAGAGGTCGAGCTGCTCGGCCTGCAGCAGGTCGAACGGGCGGCCGTCGGCTTCGGTCACGAGAGTCGACGACATGAGGTTCACGCCTTTGCGCCCCGCCCATTCCGCGGTCTCGCGGGTGCCGGCTCCCCACCAGATCCGCGAGCGCAGGCCCTCGGAGTAGGGCTCGATGCGCTGGCGTCCCGACCCGCCCCCGAAGGGACTGGTCGCATCGCGCTCGGCGAGAGGCTCCCCCTCGATCGCGCGCAGGAACAGGTCGAACTTCTCGCGTGCCATGTCGGCTCCGCGCGGGTCTTCCGACCCGGTGTAGCCGAACGCCTCGTATCCGCGGACGACGGTCTCGGGTGAGCCGCGGCTGATGCCGAGCGCCAGCCGGCCGTCGGAGATGAGGTCGACGGCGGCGGCCTCCTCGGCGAGGTAGAGCGGGTTCTCGTAGCGCATGTCGACGACGCCCGTGCCGACCTCGATCCGCCGGGTGGTCGCGGCGATCGCCGCCAGAAGCGGCATGGGAGAGGCCTGCTGGCGCGCGAAGTGGTGCACGCGGAACGCGACGCCGTTGACCCCGAGGTCGTCCATGCCCTGCGCGAGGTCGATCGCCTGGTGGAGCGAGTCGCGGGCGGTGAGCTCGCGCCCGCCGCCGAGGGGCCCGTAATGGCCGAACGAGAGAGTTCCGAAGCGTTGCATGTCGGTGTCAACGATACGCCGGCTCGGTGCATTCCTCTGAATGTAAAACCTCGTCATCTGCAGGCCGCGACGTCGTCGGCGGAGCGTAGGGTCACGAGTATGACCCGCATCGGATCCTCTGACCTCGACGTCTTCCCCCTCGCCCTCGGCGGCAACGTGTTCGGTTGGACCGCCGACCGCGACACCTCGTTCGCCGTGCTCGATGCCTTCCGCGAGGGAGGGGGCGACTTCATCGACACGGCCGACTCTTACAGCGCGTGGGTGCCGGGCAATACCGGTGGCGAGAGCGAGACCCTCATCGGCGAGTGGCTGGCGTCCCGTGGCGCCTCGAACGACGTGGTGGTGGCGACCAAGGTCAGCCAGCACCCCGATTTCCGGGGGCTGTCGGCGACCAACGTCCGCGCGGCCGCCGAGGCGTCGCTGCAGCGACTCGGCGTCGAGCGGATCGACCTCTACTACGCGCACTTCGACGACGCCGACACTCCGCTCGAGGAGACCGTCGCCGCATTCGGCCGCCTCGTCGAGGACGGCCTGGTGCGCTACACGGCCGTCTCCAACTACTCCGCCGACCGGATCGCCGAGTGGGTGCGGATCGCGCGCGAACTGGGTGTCGCCGAGCCCGTCGCCATCCAGCCGCACTACAACCTCGTGCACCGGGAGATCGAGAGCGACATCGTGCCGTTCGCGGAGGACAACGGTCTCGGCCTCGTGCCCTACTTCGCGCTCGCGAAGGGCTTCCTCACCGGCAAGTACCGCTCGCCGGAGGTCGATGGCCACGACTCGCCGCGGGCCCGTGCCGCCGTCGAGTACGCCACGCCGCAGGGACTCCAGATCATCGACACCCTCGAGCGCATCGGCGCCGCGCACGGGGTCTCCATCGCGGCGACGGCGCTGGCCTGGCTCCGCGCGAAGCCGGCTGTCGTCGCCCCCATCGCGTCCGCGTCGCGGGTGTCGCAAGTCGCCGACCTCCTCGATGGTGCGCGTGTCGATCTCACCGCCGAGGAGGTCGCCGACCTCGACGCCGTCTCGGAGTGGACGCCGACCGACATGTGACATCGCGCGCGCCGCGCAGGCCGCATGATGGGGGGATGGCCGACGACTACACACACGGACATCACGAGAGCGTCCTGCGGGTGCACCGCCGGCGCACGGCGGCGAACTCGGCCGCGTATCTCCTCCCCGAGCTGCGTCCCGGGATGTCCGTCCTCGATGTGGGTGCCGGGCCGGGAACCATCACGATCGACCTGGCCCGCGCCGTCGCGCCCGGTCGCGTGAGAGCCGTGGACGCGGCGGCGGACGTCATCGAGGCCGCTGAGGCGGATCGCGTGGACCTCGGGATCGAGAACCTGGAATACGCCGTCGACGATGCCTACGCGCTCTCGTCGGGCGACGAGGAGTGGGATGTCGTGCACGCGCATCAGGTGCTGCAGCACCTGAGCCGTCCCGTCGACGCGCTCCGCGAGTTCCGTCGCGTGCGCACGCCCGATGGCGTCGTCGCCGTGCGCGAAGTCGACTACGAGGGCGTGATCTGGTGGCCGCAGCCGCCGGGGCTCGACGAATGGCGCGAGGTCTACCTCGCCGGTCATCGCGCCACGAGCGGCGAGCCGGCCGCGGGCCGCCGGCTGAAGGCCTGGGCGCGGGAGGCGGGATTCGCCGAGGTGACCTCGTCCGCCTCCATCTGGCTCTTCGAGAGCCCGGAGGCGCGCCAGTGGTGGGGCGGCGCCTGGGCCGACCGGGCGTTGCACTCCTCGTTCGCCGAGAACGTCCTTCGCCGGGGGATCGCCGATCGGGCAGCGCTCGAACGCATCAGCGCCGGATGGCGGGAGTGGGCGGACAGCGAGGATGGATGGCTGCTGATGCCGCACGGGGAGATCCTCGCGCGCGGCTGATGCGTCTGTGCAGGGCGCTTCCACGGTGTCGGCGCCCCGGCGTAGCGTGAGCGCATGACGTCGGCGACCGTCCTCGAATGGCTGCAGGATTCCGATCCCACCCTTCGATGGCAGGTGCAACGAGACCTGCTCGATCTTCCGAGCGAGGTCTGGGAGCCGACGCGGGCGCGCATCGCGGTCGAGGGAGACGGCGCGACGCTCCTGTCGCACCAGGACGACGACGGACAGTGGGCCGGTGGGGCGTTCTTCCCCGCGACGATGACCGAGCATCCGCCGCAGGACGACCAGCCCTACACCGCCACCACGTGGACCCTGACGAGTCTGCGCGAGTGGGGGCTCGACCCCCGCGTCCTCGATGGCACCGCCGGCAAGCTCCGTGTGCACAGCCGGTGGGAGTACGACGACCTCCCCTACTGGGACGGAGAGGTGGACGTGTGCATCAACGCCATGACGCTCGCCAACGGTGCGTGGCTGGGCGAGGACATGTCACACCTCGCGGCGTGGTTCACCTCCCACGCGCTCGCTGACGGCGGGTGGAACTGCGAATGGGTGGAAGGCTCGGCTCGGTCATCGTTCCACTCCACGATCAACGCGGTGCGCGGGCTCCTGGCCTACGAGAAGCTCACCGGCGACACGAGCGTCCGCGATGCGCGGCACCGCGGTGAGGAATACCTGCTGAGTCGGCGGCTCCGTTACCGGGCATCGACGGGAGAACAGGTGGGACGGTGGACCGACCTCATCGTGTACCCGTATCGCGCGCCCTTCACCCTGCTCAAGGCGGTGGACCACGTCACCGAGGCTGCGGAGTGGGATGGCGCACCGAACGACTCCCGCGCCGAAGAGGCGGTGGAGCGTCTGCGGGCAGCGCGACGCGACGACGGCCGCTGGGATCAGGGCTGGCGGTTCGGAGGCGACACGTGGGTCACGCACGACGTTGCCCCGGGCGAGCCCTCGAAGTGGGTGACCTTTCTCGCCGAGCGTGCCCTGCGACGGTGGGACGGCGGCGCGTAACACGGCGACACCGCGAATAGGCGAACTGCTCCGCGCGACCGCATGATGTCTCTCGGCGGGTGAGGCCCGGCCGGAAGGAAGGGCGCGCATGAGCGGTGGTTCGACGGATCGCGGGTTCACCACGCGACAGGTGCACGACGGTGACCGCGCCCACGGAGGCTCGCCGCGGGTGACCCCCATCTACCTGACGGCAGGGTTCTCGTTCGACGAGTATGAGCAGGCCACGGCGCACTTCGGGGCCGGCGACGGCTTCGCCTACACGCGCACCGGCAATCCCACCGTCTCCTCCGCCGAGTCCGCGCTCGCGTCGCTCGAGGGTGGGAGCGGGGCGCTACTCCTCGCGAGCGGCCAAGCCGCCACCACCGTCGCGGTGCTGAGCCTTGCCGGAGCCGGCGACCACATCGTGTCGTCGAGACACATCTACGAGGGAACGCGCGGCCTCTTCCTCGACAATCTGTCGCGCCTGGGGATCGAGGTCGATTTCGTCGACGACATCCGCGATCCCGCCGCGTGGGCGGCCGCCATCCGCCCCGAGACCCGACTGCTGTTCGCCGAGTCGATCTCCAACGCCACCAATCGCCTCATCGATGTGGCCGCGATCTCGCGCGTCGGGCGTGAGCGGGGGATCCCGCTCGTCATCGACAACACGTTCGCGACGCCCTACCTGTTCCGTCCCATCGAGCACGGAGCCGATGTCGTCGTCCACTCGGCCAGCAAGTTCCTCGCCGGGCAGGGAGCGGTGCTCGGCGGTGCGATCGTCGACAGCGGCCGGTTCGACCCGATCGCTTCCGGTGCGCTCTTCCCGCACCTCGTCGCACCGGGCCGGCGGGGGGCGCCCAGCATCGCCGACCGGGTCGGCGGGAATGCCCGCCTCGCGTACGCCCGCGAGAGCGTGGCGCCCCGCCTCGGCCCCACGCCGTCGCCGCTGAACGCCTTCCTCATCGCGCAGGGCATCGAGACGCTGAGTCTTCGCGTGGACCGTCAGTCCGCCAACGCGCTCGCCGTGGCCCGGTGGCTCGAGAAGCAGCCGGGGATCGCGGCCGTCGACTATGTGGGCCTTCCCTCTCACCCCGATCACGAGCTGGCCACCGAGATCCTGCCGCGGGGCTTCGGATCGGTCTTCACGATCACGCTCGCCGGTGACGAGTCCACGGCGCGGCGCTTCGTCGAGGCGCTGGAGGTGTTCACGCACATGACGCACCTGGGCGATGTCCGCTCGCTCGTGCTGCACCCCGGCACCACGAGTCACCTGCAGCTGAGCGAAGAAGAGCAGGCCGCGGTCGGCGTGTTCCCGGGAACGCTCCGTCTCTCGATCGGCATCGAGGACGCCTCCGACCTCATCGCCGACCTCGCGACCGCGCTCGCCGCCTCCGGTGCTGCGGTGGGCGGCCCACTTTCGTCCGCACACGCGCAGGTGACGGTATGAGCAGGCCGCAGCACTTCGGCTGGTTCCTCGCGCGGGGATTCGGTCCGCACGGTTGGGGGAGCCCCTCGCTGGACTGGGACTGGCGCTGGACATCGCCCGATCTGTATCAGCAGTCGGCGCGCGAGCTGGAGCGCGCCGGGTTCGACTTCGTGCTGATCGAGGACGCCCCCTCGCTCGGCTCGGCGGCCACGATCGATCTCCGCGTGCGGCACGCGTTCGGCGGTCCCAAGCACGATCCGCTGCTTCTCGCGCCGTATCTCTTCGCCGCCACGACGCATCTGGGGATCATCCCCACCGTCAATCCCGCCGCCTACCTGCCGTACACCGCGGCTCGGCAGTTCGCGACCCTGCAGCACCTGTCCGGCCACCGTCTCGGGCTCAACGTCGTGACCGACACCGCCAGCGCACGCCATTTCGGGGATGCGCCGCAACTCGGTCACGATGCCGCCTACGATCGCGCCGAGGAGTGGTTGAGCGGGCTTCGTGCGCTCTGGCGGAGCTGGGGCGACGGCGCGCTGGTGACCGATC
Source organism: Microbacterium sp. TNHR37B (assembly GCF_001620065.1). GTDB lineage: Bacteria > Actinomycetota > Actinomycetes > Actinomycetales > Microbacteriaceae > Microbacterium. Next base: position 1,463,739 of record NZ_LQGV01000001.1, on the reverse strand, counting down.
CGGTCTCGGGCGTCTACGCCGACGGCTCGCGACTGGAGGCTGTCCGGCACCGCGGCGAGTATTTCGCCTTCGACGGTCCCCTCAACGCCATCCCGTTCGAGCATGGCGAACCCGTGATCGCCTCGCCGGGCGGATCCGGACGGGGTCTCGCCTTCGCCGGCGCGAACTCCGACATCCAGCTCGCTCTTGCGCCGCTCCACGAACAGAGCGTGCGCGAGTATCGCGCCCGCATCCACGCCGCAGCCATCGAGCGGGGCCGCGCGCCGGAGGACATCAAGATCCTCTTCGCGATCCAGCCCACGATCGTCGCGAGCGCAGCAGAAGCTGATCGCCTCGTCGCGGCGGCCGCGGATCCCGACGACGACACGCTGCGTCTGATCGCGCGGCGGCAGTCGAGCGATCTCGAGACGGACCTCACCGGGCTCGACCTCGATGCGCCGCTGGATCTCGGGATCTTCGGCGAGCACGTCTCCCAGGGGAGCATCCGCCGACTCGCCGGCGACCGCGACGTGGCCTCCACGCCGCTGCGGACACATCTCGCGGCGCTGGCGCGGCTCGGCCGGATCTCCGATCGCACCGGTTTCGTCGGGACGGCCGACGAGTTCGCCGATCTCATCGACGAGCTGGGCGACTGGGGCAACGACGGCATCTTGCTGTGGGGCGACCTCCACCCCGTGACGATCCACCGCACGCTCGACGAGCTCGTGCCGGTGCTGCGCCGGCGCGGCATCCTCCGCCGCGACCTGATCGACGGCGGCCTCCACGCCACGCTCCGCGCCTTTTAGTCAGCACCCGCACACGCGAGAACGGCGCCCCGGGAGATCCGGGGCGCCGTTCTGGTGTGTCGGATCAGCCGACGCCGTTGGCGGCGAGCCAGTCCTTCGCGATGTCGGCGGACGAGCGCTTCTGCTCCGTCGACTCCACATTCAGGGCGACCAGGCCCTCGGGGGTCAGGGCCGCGCTGATGGGGTTGATCACATCGGCGATCTCATCGGCGATGGCCGAGTTGACGACGGGGACCACGTTGGAGGCCAGGAACAGGCCCTTCGGGTCTTCCAGCGTCACGAGGTCGTTGGTCTGGATGCGCGGGTCGGCGCTGTAGACGTTCGCGATCTGGATGTTGCCGGCGACCAGCTCGTCGACCGTGGTGTCGGCAGTGGCCGAGAAGGCGACGTCGACGCTGTAGACCGATTTCAGACCCTTCGGCCCGTACGGACGCTCCTCCAGTTCGGGGGCACCGCCGAGCGTGAGACCGCTGAGGCCGGCGAGGTCCTCCAGCGACGTGAGGTTGTTCTTCTGCGCGAAGTCGGCCGTCACGTTGTAGGAGTCCTGGTCGGTCGCCGACGACTGGTCGAGCACCGTCAGGCCTTCCGGGAGGGCGTTCTTGAGCGCCGCGTAGACGTCTTCGGACGTGGTTGCGGTGGTGTCGGGCTCGAAGAACTGGAGGAGGTTTCCGGTGTACTCGGGGAACAACTGCACGCTGCCGTCCTCGAGCGACGGGATGTAGAGGTCGCGCTGACCGATCTGGAACTTGCGCTCGACCGTGAAGCCGGCGCCCTCCAGAGCCTGCGCGTAGATCTCGGCGATGATCTCGTTCGAGTAGTACGCCTGGGAGCCGACGACGATCGTCGACGACCCGGTTCCGGAGCCGGAGGTGGGTGCCGGGCTGGACGAGTCTCCACCGAGCGGATCGGAGGAGGCGCAGCCGGCCAGGGCCAGGGCGGCGACGGCGACGAGGCCGGCTGCCGCGGTGAAGCGGGAACGAATGCGGGACATGGGAGGTGCCTTTCTGGTGTGCTGTAGGCGCGGGATGGTGCCGGAGAGAGAGTCAGGTCGAGGTCGCCGCGGTGGCAGGGCGGCGGTCGCGGGCGGGCGAGCGGACAGCGACGCCCCGCGGCACCACGAGCCGCTGCAGCAGGGCGAAGACGCCGTCGACGGCGAGGGCCAGAGCGATGACGACGATCGAGGCGCCGAGGATCTGCTCGAATCGCTGGAGCTGGATGCCCTGGATGAAGAAGAACCCCAGCCCGCCGAGGCCGACGTAGGCGGCGATCGTGACGGTGGCCACCACCTGGAGGGCGCCACTGCGGATGCCGCCGATGAGGAGGGGCAACCCCAGCGGTACTTCGATCTTCCACAGCACCTGCCACGGGGTCATCCCCATGGCGCGACCTGCGTCGATCACGGTGCGGTCGATGGCCTCGAAGCCGGCGTACGCGCCGGCGAGGATCGAGGGGATCGCCAGGAGGACGAACGAGATCACGGCGGCCTCGGTCTTGTGGACCACGCCGATCAGGAGCACGAGCAGGAGGACGAGCCCGAGCGAGGGCAACGCTCGCGCGGCGCCGGAGAGGGCCACCGCCACCTCGCGGCCGCGGCCGGTGTGGCCGATCAGCCAGCCGAGCGGGATGGCGATGAGGGCCGCGATCGCGACGGCCCCGAAGGTGAAGGCGAGGTGTTGCCCGATCGCGAGGGGAAGAGGGAGGTACCCCTCCAGCCGGTCGGGCGAGAAGATCCAGCCGAAGGCGTCGAGGAAGAAGTTCATGCCTGCACCACCGCCTGCGGAGCGCGCACCGGCACCCGCCGCTGCCGTCGAGGGAGCCACGGCATGAGCAGACGGCCCAGGAGCACCAGCACGAGGTCGATGAGGAGGGCGATGACCACGACGGCCACCACCCCCGACAGGACCTCTTCGACGATGCGTCGCTGGTAGCCGTCGGTGAACAGCAGACCGAGGTTCTGGATGCCGATGAGGATGCCGACGGTCGCGAGGGCGATCGTGGAGGTGGCCGTCACCCGGAGACCGGCCAGGAGCACCGGTCCGGAGAGCGGGAAGTCGACGGTCCAGAAGCGCCGCCACGGGCCGAAGCCGACCGCGACGGCCGACGCACGCACCGCGGGATCGATCGCATCGAGGCCATCGGTGACCGACCGCGTCATGATGGCGACGCCGTAGATCGTGAGCGCCGTGATGAGGTTGGCCTCCGACAGGAGGGGGATCCCCGCTCCCGCGAGGACGGCGAACAGTCCGAGCGACGGGATCGTGTAGAGCAGGCCGATCGTCGTGAGCGTCGCGCCGCGCAGGGCCGTGTATCGCCAGGCCAGCCATCCGAGCGGCACCGCGATGACGAAGGACAGCAGGATCGGGATGAGGCTCTGGCGCAGGTGCACCAGGCTCAGTTTCCCGATGAGGTCGAGGTTGTCGAGGATCCAGGTCATGGGCGGTCCTCGGAGGCGGGCGCCTCTCCGACGAGCACGCCCTGCGTGCGGCCGCTGTCGTCGATGAGGACGGTGCCGCGCGGGGTGCGCTTGGTGCGCAGGGCCCGCGCCCCGCGCTCTAAGCCCACGAAGTCGGCGACGAAGTCGTTGGCGGGGTTCTCGATGATCTCGTCGGGGCTCCCGACCTGGGCGATCTGGGCCCCCTTCTGGAGGATCACGACCTGGTCGCCGAGCAGGAAGGCCTCGTCGATGTCGTGGGTGACGAACACGACGGTCTTGTCGAGGTCGCGCTGGAGCCTTCGCGTCTCGGCCTGCAGCTCTTTGCGGACGATCGGGTCGACGGCGCCGAACGGCTCGTCCATGAGGAGGATGTTGGGATCGGCGGCGAGCCCGCGCGCCACGCCGACACGCTGTTGCTGACCGCCCGAGAGCTGGCGGGGATAGCGATCGGCCAGGGCGCGGTCGAGTCCCACGATGTCCAGGAGCTCCAGCGCCCGCTCGCGGGCCACGCGCTGGGGGGTTCCGCCGAGCACGGGAACCGTGGCGATGTTGTCGGCGACGGTGAAATGGGGGAGCAGGCCCGAGTTCTGCAGGACGTAGCCGATTCCGCGCCGCAGCCGGACCGGGTCGCGATCGAGGATGCTGTCGCCGTCGATCGTGATCTCGCCCTCCGTCGGCTCGATCAGCCGGTTGATCATGCGCAGGAGCGTGGTCTTGCCGCACCCCGACGACCCCACGAACACGGTCGTCTTGTGCGCGGGGATGAGCAAGCTGAAGTCGTCGACGGCGACCGTGCCGTCGGGAAACCGCTTCGTGACGGCGCGGAACTCGATCGACATGTCGTCTCCGATTCGACGTGAGGACAGAGGGACAGATTCCCGTGGTTCACCCAATCACACGTGTCCGACATGGGGGAACGGGGTGGCATACAGCGTCACACTCCGGTATGCGTGGACGAGTGGAGACTGCGACCTACGATCTGATCGTCATCGGGGCGGGACCCGTCGGGGAGAACGTGGCGGACCGTGCCGTGCAGGGTGGGCTCTCGGCGGTGATCGTGGAGAGCGAGCTCGTCGGGGGCGAGTGCTCGTACTGGGCGTGCATGCCCTCGAAGACGTTGCTGCGCGCCGGGGCGGCGCTCCGCGCAGCGAAGGACGTTCCGGGAGCCGCGGAGGCGGTGACCGGAGAGGTGGATGTCGCCGCGACGCTCCGCCGCCGCGACGAGATCGTCCACGACTGGAACGACAGCGGACAGGTGGAGTGGCTGGCCGGTGCGGGGATCGACCTCGTGCGCGGTCACGGCCGGATCACGGGCGAGCGCGAGGTCACGGTCGGCGACCGGGTGCTCCGGGCGCGGCACGCCGTCGCCGTGTGCACCGGGACTGCGTCGCTCCTCCCCGATGTGGAGGGGATCGCTGCCGCGCAACTGTGGACGAGTCGAGAGGCCACGGCTGTTCGAGAGGTGCCGCCCTCGCTCGTCATCGTCGGCGGTGGTGTCGTGGCGTGCGAGATGGCCACCGCCTTCGTCTCCTTCGGCTCCCGAGTCACCGTCCTCGCGCGTTCGGGCCTGCTGCGGGGTGCGGAGCCGTTCGCCGGCGACCGCGTGGCATCGAGTCTGCGGGCGGCGGGGGCGGATGTCCGCACCGGCGTCGACCTCGTGCGCGTCGTGCGCGACGGGAACGGCGACGTCGTCGTCACCCTGGACGACGGCACCGAGGTGCGCGCGGCGGAAGGGCTCGTCGCGACCGGTCGCGTTCCCCGCACCCAGGATCTCGGACTCGAGACCATTGGGATCGAGCCGGGCGGGTGGCTCGACGTCGACGACACGCTGCGTGTGCGCGGCCACGACTGGCTCTACGCCGTCGGCGACGTGAACCACCGAGCACTCCTCACCCACCAGGGCAAGTACCAGGCGCGAGCGGCCGGCGACGTCATCGCCGCGCGCGCTCTCGGCCGCGAGGTGGACGATGCGCCGTGGGGCGCCCACGTCGCCACCGCCGACCACGCCGCGGTGCCGCAGGTGACCTTCACCGAGCCCGAATTGGCCTCGGTGGGGCTCACCCTCGCCCAGGCGCAGCGTGCCGGTCTGCGCGTCCGCGCGCTGGACTACGACCTGTCGTGGGTGGCCGGGGCGAGCACGTACGCGCGCTCCTATGCGGGCACGGCCCGGGCCGTGGTGGACGAGGACCGCGGCGTGCTCGTGGGCGCCACCTTCGTCGGCCCCGATGTGGCGGAACTCCTCCACGCCGCGACGATCGCGGTCGTGGGGGAGGTGCCCCTCGAACGGCTCTGGCACGCGGTGCCCGCCTATCCCACGGTCAGCGAAGTCTGGCTGCGGTGGCTCGAGGCCTGGGGGAGACCGGGCGCTGCCCGGCAGGGTGACTGACGCGCGTCAGTCCTCGTCGCCGGCTCCGGGGCCGAGGAGGGCGGCCGTGACCTCGTACCAGCGGACGAGGAAGGCCGGTTCGTCGAGGCGCCGCCGGCGCATCCACGAGGTGACCTCCTCGTTGCACTTGCTCGCATTGCACGAGCGGCAGGCGGGAACGACGTTCTCCAGCGTGTAGCGGCCCCCGCGCGAGATGGGAAGCACACAGTCCTTCTGGAGTGCGGCCCCGTCCGCGCCGCAGTAGGCGCATCGCTTCCAGGCGTCGAGGATCCGGTACCACTCGTCGGCGGTGAGATCGCTCCCCGAGGCGGCGACCCGGCGGGAGCGCCGGCGCGAGGCCCGCGCGCGGCGCGACGGCGACGGGCGGGCGCGCGGGGTGGTCATGAGGAGCAGGGTATCGACCGGGCTCGCACCCGCGTCGACGGCGCGCTCACGGGTGCGAGGTCCACCCGTCGGCATGGAGGCGCGCGACGGCGTCGAGGATGAGGTCGAGGGTGAAGTCGAACTCCCCGTCCGGCTCGCACCCACCCGCCGGATGACGCGTCGCCGCGTCGGCAGCGACGGCGGCGATGTGCGGAAAGCGCTCGGCCGCTGCCCGAGCGGACTGCTCGTCGAGCGCCTCGGCGGGCGCGCGTCCGGTGAAGGCCTCGGGCGAGAACCCCCACACGCGGCTGCCGAGCGCATGCATCGCGTAATGCGTGAGATCCACCGAGAATCTCGCGGCGAGGAGGTCGCCCGTTGCCGCGTCGAGATGGGCGAGCACGGCCGGCGTCGGGTGGGGTGCCGCTTCGATCGCCCCCTGCAGCCACCCGTGCCGCCCCAGCGCGTGGCGGGCATGGCGGATCCGGGTGCGGAGGGCGTCACGCCACGGCTGGGCCGGGGGGACGGTGGGGAACCCGGCCACGACGGCATCGATCATCGCCGCGACCAGGCCCTCTTTGTCGGGGACGTGTTTGTAGAGCGCCATCGGCACGACGCCGAGCCGCGCGGCCAGCGATCGCATGCTCACGGCGTCGAGGCCCTGCTCGTCGGCCAGCGAGATCGCTTCGGCCACGACGCGGTCACGCGTCAGCCGCGGACGATCGCTGGAGGAGGGCATTGCTCCATTCTCCGCTATGCCGTCGCGACGGAGATGCTCCATGCTTGCGCAAGTGTACGCCGTATACCTAAGGTGAGAGAGTGAGTGTACGCCGTACACCTAGCGATATCGCATTCCACTTTCCCGAAGGAAGAACCATGACCGATCAGCACCGGGCCCGGATCGCGGGGGCGCTCTACCTCGCGACGTTCGCCACGTCGATCCCCGCCCTCCTGTGGAAGACCCCGTTCTTGCGAGACGGGTCAGCACCCGAGGCCGCTGCGGCGGCATCGCTGCTCGAAGTGGTCCTGGCGTTCGCCTGCGCCGGCACGGCGGTGGCCCTCTTCCCTCTTCTGCGTCGCCGCTCCGAGACGCTTGCTCTCGGATTCGTGGCGGCGCGGACGATCGAGGCGACCCTGGTGCTGATCGGCGTCGCCGTCGTGCTCGCGATCGTCGGCGGCGCAGAGCGCTCGCTGGTCCCCGTCCACGACGCCGTGTTCCTCCTCGGCCCCGGGCTGATGCCGGCGATCAACGCGGCACTCCTCGCGCCGGCGGTGATCCGGGCCCGGCTCGTGCCACGCGCCATCCCCGTCCTGGGACTGGTCGGCTCGCCGTTGTTGATGGTGTCGGCGGTGTTGTCGATCCTCGGCGCCGTGGATCAGGTCTCGGGACTGGCGGGGCTGTTGGCGCTGCCCATCGCACTCTGGGAGTTCGTCCTCGGGGCGTGGCTGCTCGCGCGGGGCGCGGGCGCTCGCCCGGGCGCCGGGGCGTCGGGCGAGGTGTCGCGACGTCGGAGGGGGTCGCTACTGTCGTGACATGCACGAGCTCAGCCGCGACGACGCGCGCCGCATCGCGGTCCGGGCCCAGCTCCTCGACGCTCAGCGCCCCGGCGACGTCGTCGAGGTGGCCGAGCAGCTGGCGGCCATCAAGATCGATCCCACCGCGGTGATCGCCACCTCGGAACAGGCCATTCCGTGGGCGCGGATCGGGTGGGCGTATGAGACCGGTCAGCTGAAGAAGGCTGTGGAAGACGACCGGCTCCTGTTCGAGTACGACGGGCACTTCCGGCCGGTCAGCCTCATGCCGGCTCTCGTCGCCCGCATGCGGCGCCGTGTCTTCCGGGCGCAAGCCGCCGAGTGGCTCACGGCCAACGCTCGCTTCCGCAGCGACGTGCTCGCACGGTTGCGCGCGGAGGGGCCTCTGCTGGCGGCACAGATCCCCGACACGAGCCAGGTGGCGCACAAGAACGAAGCCGGCTGGTACGGCTCCAATCAGGTGCCGCGCATGCTCGAGCTGTTGTCCTATCTCGGCGAGGTGGGCATCGTCCGTCGGGAGGGGCGACAGCGCGTGTGGGACATCGGCGAACGCGTCTACCCCGCCTCGCTCCCGGAGCTGAGCGATGAGGAGGCGACCCGCCTGCTGGACGAGCGCAGGCTCCAGGCGGTGGGCATCGCGCGTCAGAAGTCGTCGTGGACGCCGGTCGGGATGGCGGGTGAGGAGGCGACGGTCGAGGGAAGCGCCTGGAAGTGGCGGGTCGATCCCGCCGCCGTCGCGGCGCTCGACGACGACCCGGGCGGACGCGTCGCGATCCTCAATCCGTACGATTCGATCCTGTTCGACCGGCCTCGCTTGTCCGAACTGTTCTCGTTCGACTACGTGCTGGAGCAGTTCAAACCGGCCTCGCAGCGCCGCTACGGCTACTTCGCTCATCCGATCCTCATCGGCGACCGGTTCGTCGGCCAGCTCGACGCCGCCCTCGACAAGAAGAAGGAGAACCTCGTCGTGACCGCTATCCACGAGATGAGCCCTTTCGATGACGACGACGTCGAGATGGTGCGCGCCGAGATCCGCGATCTGGGCGGGTGGCTCGGGGTCCCGGTCGTGGGGCTGTCATGAGGTCCGGTCGGCGTCGGCCTCCCGTCACGCCCGATCCTGTCGGGCCCGGGCAGGAATCGGTGTGGAGCTACCCCCGCCCGCCACGTCTGGAAGCGGTGCCGGAGCGGGTCACGGTCGAGCTCGGCGGTGAACTGATCGCCGATACGACCGACGTCGTCCGGGTGCTCGAGACGAGCCATCCGCCGGTCTACTACCTCCCGGTCGATGCGTTCGTCGCCGGATCCCTCCGGCCGGCCGAAGGATCGTCGTTCTGCGAGTACAAGGGGATGGCCTCGTACGTCGACGTGCTGGGTGGCGGCTGGGTGCGCGAGCGCGCCGGATGGGCATATCCCGATCCGGCGCCCGGGTTCGAAGCGTTGCGCGGCCGTGTCGCCATCTACGCCGGGGCGATGGACCGGTGCACCGTGGCGGGCGAGACGGTGCAGCCGCAGCCCGGCGGGTTCTACGGCGGGTGGATCACGGCTGCCGTCGTCGGGCCCTTCAAGGGTGTGCCGGGATCGGTGGGATGGTGAGCATGAGCGGAGCGCCGCGCACGATCGTGATCACCGGCGCGAGCGACGGCATCGGTGCCGCGGCCGCGCGGCAGCTCAGCGCAGACGGGCATCGCGTCATCGTCGTCGGACGCGATTCAGAGAAGACCCGCGCTCTGGCGGGGGAGATCGGCGCCCCGTTCTTCGTCGCCGACTACGGCGACCTCGACCAAGTGCGTCGTCTGGCCGACGACCTCACGAGGGAGGCACCGACGATCGACGTGCTCGCCAACAACGCGGGGGGAGTCATGCCCTCGCCGCGCGCCGTGACCGTCGACGGCTTCGAGCGCACCTTTCAGGTCAACCATCTGGCACCGTTCCTCCTGACCCACCTCCTGATGCCGCGTCTGAGTCGTGCGGCGGTGATCCAGACCGCGTCGGTGGCTGCGCGCCGATTCGCCCGGTTCGACATCGACGATCTCCAGGGCGAGCGCCGCTGGAATCCCGGCACGGCCTACGGCAATGCCAAGCTCGCCAACATCCTGTTCACGCGAGAGCTCGATCGGAGGTACGGACCGGCGCTCTCCGCTGTCGCGTTCCACCCGGGCGTCGTCGCGACCAGCTTCGCCGCCGGCGCGGGTGGGGCGTGGGAGTTCCTGTATCACCACCCGCTGGCCCGCCGCGTGCTCACGTCGACCGAGACCGGTGGCGCCCGCCTGACCTGGCTCGCCGAGGGCGAGCCGGGGGCCCGGTGGCGTCGCGGCGGCTACTACGAGCGCAATCGGCTCGCGCGCACGAATCCGCTTGCTGACGACGTCGAGCTCGCCGCCGAACTCTGGCGCCGCAGTGCCGCCCTCCTCGGCCTCTAGTCGACATCCTCGGGGCTGATGCCGGCCCTCCGTCGGGCTCGGCCCGGCGGCGGGCCGCTCGGGACACAACGGCGGAGAGGGCGGGCGTCATGCGGCGTGTCGCGGTGGTGTGTGCGGCGTGTCGGCCTGGGGATCCGCCGCTGTGCACGCGCGGACGCACGCCGCGGTCCGCACCACCCGCGTCCCGCACCCGGCTGCCATTCGCACCCGCGGTGCGGCGAAGGGTTGCGGAAGGAACGACGGCGCCGCTATGCTCCGAATCAGCTTTAGTAAGCGCTTACGTTCGCAACGACGCGAGGGTTCTCATGGTGACGGTCTACGACGTGGCACAGGCCTGCGGCCTGTCGATCGCGAGCGTGTCCCGCGCCCTGAACGGCCAGGTCGGGGTGTCGCAGGCGACCGCGGAACGAATCCTTCGGACGGCCGACGAACTGGGGTATCAGCGCAACGAGGTCGCTCGCTCGCTCGTGGCGAAGTCGACGCAGACCATCGCCCTGCTCGTTCCCGACATCACCAACCCCTTCTTCCCGGAACTCGTCAAGGGCGTGCAGTCCGTCGCGGATGAGAACGACCTGCTGCTGCTCCTCCTCGACGCGCCCACCGATGCCGAGACTCTCCGGCCGCGTCTGGCCGCGCTTCGCCGCAAGCAGGTGGACGGCATCCTCCTGGTCGCCAGCGCTCTGGACGACGACATGGCGCACCTGTTCGGCGACACGCCTGCCGTTCTGCTCGACCGCGGCCATAGCGGCGTGCATGCGACGGTCGGAGTGGATCAGGAGGCCGCAGGCTACGACGCCACGCGACATCTCCTTGCGGCGGGGCACATCCGGATCGGGCACATCGCGGGCCCGGCGGAGCTGTCGGTGGCCCACGCGCGCCGCGCGGGGTGGCGCCGGGCACTGGAGGAGGCCGGTCTTCCCGCAGGAGAGGAGCTCGTGGCCAGTGGCGACTTCGAAGAAGAGGGCGGTCACCGGGCGGGCCAGGAACTCCTGGATCGGGTGCCGGACCTCACGGCGGTCTTCGCCGCGAACGACCTCAGCGCCATCGGGTTCCTCGCGCTGTGCGCGGAGCGGTCCATCCGCGTACCGGACGAGATGTCGGTGATCGGCATCGACGGTATCGAGCTCGCCCGCTATACGACGCCGGCGCTCACGACGATCGCACAGCCCATCCGCGAGCTCGGCGCTGCGGCGTGCCGGAGCCTGCTCGCCCAGATCGACGCCGACTCCTCCGTCCCCGACGTCACCCTGCCCACCGTTCTGATGCCCGGCGCGAGTGTCCGCGCCCGAGGAGGCTCTCGATGACCGCTTCGCGACGTGTCGTGGTGTTCGGCTCGCTCAATGCCGACATCACTTTCGAAGTGCACCGCATCCCGGCGGCGGGGGAGACCGTCGTCGCCGACGCTGTGCGTCGCGCCTCGGGCGGCAAGGGCGCGAACCAGGCGCATGCGGCCGCGCGGACGACGCGCGACGTCTCGGTGGCGATGGCCGGCGCGGTCGGAGACGACGACGCGGGGGCGCGCCTCATCGACGACCTCGCCGATGCGGGCGTCGATGTCGCTCACGTGATCCGGACGACCGGTGAGTCGGGAATGGCCATGATCGCTGTCGATCCCGACGGCCGCAATGTGATCGTGGTCGCCCCGGGAGCCAATCACCGGTGGGGGGAGCTTCCCGAACCCCCCGTCGGCGCGGGCGATGTGCTAGCCCTGCAGCTGGAGATCCCGCTGCACGTGGTGGAGCACCTCGCCCGCGCCGCTCGCACCGCCGGGGCTCGTGTCGTGCTGAACGCCGCCCCGGTCACTCCCGGCGCCGAATCCCTCCTTCCCTTCGTCGACGTGCTCATCGTCAACGAGGGTGAGGCGGAAGAGCTCCTCTCCCTGACCGCGGCCGGCGACGCCACAGCGGTGGCGGAAGCGGCGCGACGCCAGCACGTCGACCTCGTCGTCACGCTCGGCGAACGGGGCGCGATCGTCGCCTCCCGCGACGGCGACGCCAGCGTGATCCCCGCGTTTCCTGCCGAGACCGTCGACACGGTGGGTGCGGGAGACGCCTTCGTGGGGGCGATGGTCTCGGCACTGGCCGCAGGAGACGACCTCGTCGCGGCCGCGCGCCGCGGTGCGGCAGCCGGTGCTGCGACCGTCGCTGTCCGCGGGGCGCGACATCCCTCACTCACCCCCGACTTCGTCGACGGCATCCTGCGCCGCACCGCCCATCCCGCCTGACGGCCGCGACACCCGCCGCGCCGCACCGCTCTCACCCTTCACCCTCACCCGAACCGGAGGACCTCCCGATGACCGACCCGACCACCGCCCCTCGCACGCCCCTGATCGTCGACGTGGACACGGGGATCGACGACTCTCTTGCTCTCCTCTACCTGATGGCCAGTCCCGAGGCCGAGATCGTCGCGATCACCTGCACGGCCGGAAACGTGCCGGCCCGTCAGGTCGCGACCAACAATCTCGCGTGGCTCGAGCTCTGCGGCTACGACGACGTGGAGGTCGCCCTCGGTGCCGAAGTCCCGATCGTCCAGCCGCTGATGACGACCGAGGAGACCCACGGCCCCCAGGGCATCGGACACGCGGAGCTCCCGGCGCCCACCCGTCCGGTGTCGGATCGTCATGCGACCGAGGTGTGGATCGACGCGGTGCGCCGGCGTCCCGGAGAGATCGTCGGTCTGGTGACCGGCCCGCTCACCAACCTCGCGCTCGCCGTCAAGCTCTGCCCCGAGCTGCCGTCGCTGCTCAAACGTCTCGTGATCATGGGCGGCGCGTTCAACCACGCGGGCAACACGCTCCCGACCACCGAGTGGAACATCGCCGTGGATCCCGAGTCGGCCAAGATCGTCTTCGACGCCTTCTCGGGACTTCCCGCGGAGCGTCATCCCGTGATCTGCGCACTCGACGTGACGGAGCGGATCGAGATGAAGCCCGAGCACATCGCCGCCCTCGCGCGCGAAGCGGGGAGCACGCCGGAGGAGATCATCTCGCCGGAAGACCCGGAGGGCACCCGCTCGACGGCCTCCCACGCCATCGTCCGCCACCTCTCCGACGCCGTGCGCTTCTACATGGAGTTCCACCGGGCCTACGACCAGGGCTTCCTCGCCCACATGCACGACCCGTTCGCCGCCGCCGTGGCGCTGGACCCCTCGCTGGCCACCACGCGAGGCGCCACCGTCGATCTGGAGCTGGCGGGCACCCTCACCCGCGGTCAGACGGTGGCCGACTGGCGGGGGATGTGGGGCCGGCCGCACAATGCGGCCATCGTCGTCGACACCGACCCGGAGGAGTTCTTCCGTCGCGTGATCGAGCGCGTGGGGCGCCTGGCCCGCACCGTGGGCTGACGCCCGCCCCGCCGCACCGCCACCTCCCGCCCACCACCGCACCGTCTCATCGACCGCCGGATCTCCGGCACCCTCACCCGAAGAATGCAAGGAGGCATTCATGTTCAGCACCGCACCCGCGAAGACCGACGATTCGCGTCGGCTCCGCAACACCGTCCTGATCGCGATCGGCTCGGTCGTCATCGTCGCCACCTACCTCTACCTCGTGATCGGGCAGCCCGCCGAAGTCGCCCAGAGCAGCACGAGCCAGGCCTCGCTCATCGCCATCGCGGGGTACGTCATCGGCGCGATCCTGCTCGCCGCGGGATCGATCCACCGGCTCCCGACCGCGACCATCGCCATGATCCCCGTGGCGATCGCCCTGAACATCGTGGTCGGCCAGCTCGTCGCGATCCTCGGACTGCCGGTGTACATCGACTCGATCGGCACCGTGCTCGTCGCCGCGCTCGCCGGTCCTGCCGCCGGCGTCGTCACCGGCATCCTCACGAACGTGATCTGGGGGCTCACGCTGAGCCCGATCGCCCTCCCGTTCGCCGTCGTCCAGGTGATCATCGGCGTCCTGGCGGGCTACGCCGCCCGCTACGGCATGTTCCGCCGCTTCTACCTCGCCCCGATCGCCGGTGCCGTGACCGGAATCGTCGCGGCCGTCGTCTCGGCGCCGATCTCGGCGTTCATCTTCGGTGGCGCGACGGGTGGCGGAACGGGCGCCATCGTCGGAGCCTTCCAAGCCATGGGCCAGACGCTCCTCGGGGCCACAACGCTTCAGGGCCTCCTCTCCGACCCGCTCGACAAAGCGATCACCTTCACGATCGTCGTGCTCATCCTCGCCGCCCTCCCGAGCCGGTTCCGGCAGCGGTTCCCCTTCGTGCGCCAGTACCGCGTGTTCGGAAAGGCACCCGTCAGCGCGACCAGCCGCAGCGCCTCGGCAGACGAGTCCCGGAGCTGAGACGCGATGGCGTCGACACTCTACGTGGATCGGACCTCGCCGATCCATGCCCTCAACCCGGTGACCAAACTCGTGATCCTGGTCACTCTGATCGTCATCGTGTTCGCGATCCCCTTCTGGTGGGTCGCGGCGGGTGTCGTCGCCGTCGTGATCGTGCCGGCCGCCGTCGTCTCCGGCTGCGGCGGCCGGCTCGCCCGGATGGGGGTCACGATCCTGCTGCCGATCGTCCTCGTCCTGTTCGTCGTCCAGGGGCTCACCTTCCCGGGCGGCCGCACGGCCCTCTGGGCGTGGGGGCCCCTGGCCCTCACGACGGAAGGGCTGCTGTTCGCGCTCGGGATCGGATCGCGGATCGTCTGCCTCGTCCTCGCCTCGATCCTCTTCGTTCTGACGACCCACCCCGGCGACCTCCTCTCGGCCTTGACCGAGCGGGGCATGTCGCCCAAGTTCAGCTACATCATCAGTTCCACTCTGCAGCTGATCCCCGCCTTCCAGGACCGCGCGAACGGCATCCTCCTCGCCCAGCAGGCGCGCGGGCTCGCGGTCGGCAAAGGCGTGCGAGGGCGCATCGGAGCGATGATGCCGTTGCTGGCGCCCCTCGTGCTGGGCATGTTCACCGACGTGGAGGAGCGGGCGACGGCGATGGAGGCGCGCGGCTTCGGGTCGACCGCCAAGCGCACCGCCCTCACTCCGGTGCCCGATACGACCACGCAGCGGATCGTCCGCTGGACCATGCCGGTGGTCGGCGTGGCCGCCATCGTTCTTCCGATCGTGACAGGAGCATTGTGATCACCCTCACGAACATCTCGTACGCCTATCCCGATGCGGAGCATTTCGCGCTCGAGAAGGTGAACCTGCAGGTCGACCGCGGCGAGATCCTCGGCGTCGTCGGCGCGTCGGGGGCGGGCAAGACGACTCTGGCGAAGATCATCGCGGGCTTCATCCCGCATGTCGACGGCGGTGAGCTGACCGGTCGGGTGGAGGTGGATGGAGCCGACGTCTCCGACCTCAAGCTCACCGACGCCGTCGCGAAGGTCGGGCTGGTCATCCAGAACCCGTTCAACCAGATCTCGGGCGCCAAATACACCGTGCGCGATGAGATCGCGTTCGGCCTGGAGAACCTCGGAGTGCCCCGCGCGGAGATGGCCGAGCGCGTCGTCGCCGCCGCTGAGCTTCTGCGGATCGAGCATCTGCTCGACTCGTCGCCCTACGATCTGTCCGGCGGGCAGCAGCAGCTCGTGGCGATCGCCTCGATGGTCGTCCTGCGCACGCCGGTGCTCGTGATGGACGAACCGACCTCACAGCTGGACCCTGCGGGAACGCGGATGGTGTTCGACGTGCTGTCGTCGCTGCGAGACGCGGGGAGCACCATCGTCGTGCTGGAGCACAAGGTGGAGCTCCTGCGCGAGCATTGCGACCGCGTCGCGGTCATTGCGCGTGAGACGATCGCGGCGGTGGGAGCACCGCGGGAGATCCTGGCCGACCCGCGCATGAGCGAGTGGGGGATCGGGGAGACCCGGTTCACCCTCGCGGCACGCGGGGCACAGCGGCTGGGAATCCTCCCCGGCGACGGCGAGCTGCCGGTCTCGCTCGACGAAGCGGCGGCGTTCTTCGGAGAGGCGGTCGCCTCATGACCGGCGCGGCCATCGTCTTCGACGACGTCCGCTTCGCCTACCCCTCCGGGACGGAGGCGCTGCGGGGCGTCAGCCTGTCGATCGGTGCGGGCGAGCGTGTGGCCATCGTCGGGCAGAACGGGGCGGGGAAGACCACCCTGGTCCGTCATCTCAACCGCATCTTCGTTCCCACGAGCGGACGCGTGACGGTCGGGGAGCATACGACGGCCGACCGCACCATCGCCCAGATGGCCGCGCTCGTGGGCTACGTGTTCCAGAACCCGGACGAGCAGATCTTCGCCCGCACGGTGATCGCCGACGTCATGTTCGGACCGAAGAACCTCGGCGCCGACGATACCGAGGCGCGGGCGCGCGCGATGGAGGCGCTGGAGACCGTGGGCCTGGCCGGGGAGGCGGACAGCCACCCCCACCAGCTGTCGTTGTCGGAGCGGAAACGCGTCGCGCTCGCGGGCGTCCTCGCCATGCGCACACCGGTGCTGGTGCTGGACGAGCCGACCACCGGGCAGGACGCCCGGGGCGTCGAGATGATCTCGCGCGTGGTGCGGCAGGTGAGCGCCGAGGGGCGCACCGTCGTCGCCATCACTCACGACATGGACTTCTGCGTCGAGCAGTTCGACCGAGTGATCGTGATGACGCAGGGGCAGGTCCGCGCCGACGGATCGCCGGAAGAGGTCTTCGCGCAGTCCGAGGTGATCGGTGCCGCTCGCGTGGAGCCGCCGCAACTCATGCGACTGGCCGCCCGGCTCGGCTGGGACGCGCGCCCCCGAACCGTCGAGACCTTCGTGGGGACGGCCGCGCGCGAGCGTTCCTCGTGACGGCGGCCCTCGCCCTGCTGGCGGCGCTCTTCCTCGGTGTCGCGGACTTCCTCGGCGGGGTGCTCTCGCGCAGGGTCGCGCAGATCACGGTCCTCGTCCTCTCGCAGGTGGTCGCGACGGCCGCCGTCGTCCCCCGGGTGCTCCTCGAGCCGATCGGTCCCGACGCCCTGCCTGCCTACGGATGGGGTGCGCTCAGCGGCGTCGGCGCGGCCGTGGGGGTCTCCGCGCTCTATCGCGCTCTCGCCATCGGCACCATGGGCGTCGTCGCCCCGATCTCGGCGTTGGGGGTGCTCGTCCCCGTCGCCGCCGGTCTCGTCGGTGGCGACGCTCCCGGGCTGCTACTCGTGATCGGGATGATCGTGGCGGTCGTGGGATCCGTGTGCGCCAGCGGGCCGGAACTGCGCGGCCGAGGACGTGGCGGAGGGGCCAAGCCGGTGCTGTTGGCGCTCGTGGCGGCGGTGGGGTTCGGTACCAACAATCTCGCCGTGGCGTGGGGGAGCGCGTATGACATCTCCGCGACGCTGCTGGCCAATGTCCTGGTCACCCTCGGTCTCTACCTCGTGGCGCTCGCCGTGCTGCGAGTGGTCCCCAAGGCGCGCGGCCGAGACCTCGTGGGTATCGTCGCGATCGGGCTCCTCGGGTTCGTCGCGAATCTCTGCTTCGCCGTCGCGAGTGACTCCGGCATGCTTTCCGTCGTCGCCGTGTGTGCGTCGGTCTTCCCCGCCGTGACCGCGGTGCTGGGGTGGTGGGTGCTGAAGGAGCGGCTCCTCCGCGTGCAGGTACTGGGTGTCGTGCTCGTCCTCGGCGGAGTGGCGGTGGTGGCGGTCTCGCATTGACCGGCGGGGCGCGGAGGGAGTGGACCCGGCCCGCCGCGATGATGCGGCGCCTAGGGTGGATCGAGGACGATCCGGACGACAGCGAGGAGTCACCATGAGCCGCATTCTCATCATCGGAGGGCATGGAAAGGTCGCGCTCCTGCTCGCGCCGATCCTCGTCGAGGAGGGTCACACGGTGACCTCCGTCATCCGTCGTCCTGCGCATACGGGCGAGGTCGAAGCGACGGGAGCGCACGCCCTGGTCGCCGATGTGGAGACCCTCGACGTCGACCAGCTCACCAACCTCGTCAGCGGAAACGATGTGGTCGTGTGGTCGGCCGGCGCCGGTGGGGGAGACCCGCAGCGCACCTTCGCGGTCGATCGCGACGCGGCCATCCGCTCGATCGACGCAGCCGAGGTGGCCGGCGTTCCCCGCTACGTCATGGTGTCGTACTTCGGTGCGGGACCCGACCACGGTATCGATCCTGATGACCCCTTCTTCGCGTACGCCGAGGCGAAGGCCGCGGCCGACGCGCACCTGCGCGCGAGCGCGCTGGAATGGACGATCCTCGCCCCTTCCGCCCTCACCATGGACGCGCCCACGGGTCGGATCGACGTCTCCGCCTCCTCGTCGCAGCACGTGAGCCGGGCCGATGTGGCCGCGGTCATCGCGGCGGTGATCGGTGAGCCCACCGCCTCCGGTCGCACGATCTCTTTCAACAACGGGGCGACTCCCATCGCCGAGGCCGTCCGCGCCTGAGGCTGCGGTCGACGGCTCGTCGGTCGCGGCGTGTTAACGTGGCGCCGTGTCCCTTCTCATGAAGCTCACCGCGGCCGCGCTCTGGCTGACGGCGGGGAGCACCCGTCGCGATCTCTCCGGGTCCGACTACCTCCAGCGCGTGGACCCCGGCCGCGCGCCTGTCTCGGCTCCGTCCGGCATGATCGGTGCGGGCGAGCTCACCGAGTCCACGGTCGAGGGTCGCCGGGTGTGGCGCTGGGAGCCACGGGATCATGAGGCCGGCCGGGAGCTGGTCTATTTCCCGGGCGGCGGCTTCGTCAATCCGCTGGTCACGGCGCACTGGTTGATCATCCGGCGGCTGCAGGAGCAGACGAAGGCGGCCATCACGATCGCGCAGTATCCGCTGATCCCGGAGCACACGATCCATGACGCGCGCCGGTTCGTCGATGCCGTCTACGACGACGTGGCCGCGCGTGCGACGACGAGACAGCTCTTCGTCGCCGGCGATTCCGCGGGCGGCAACGTCGCCGCGACGCTTGCGCTTCGGATCCGCGACGGTGGGCGCCGCATGCCCGACGGGCTCGTCCTCCTCGCGCCGTGGGTGGAGGTGTCCATGGCAAACCCGGGGGCATGGTCCCGTCAGCGGCGTGATCCTTCGCTGCGCTGCGCGGGCCTGCGCGCGGCGGCCGTCGCGTGGGCGGCTGGTGCGTCTCTCGACGACCCGCAGCTCAGTCCCCTCCGGGACAGCGGCGCGGGACTCCCGCCGACGCTCCTCTTCCAGGGCGGTCGCGACGTCTTCCACGACGATGTCGTCGCGCTGGCGGAGAAATGGCGGTCGGCGGGCACGCGGGTGCGCCTCGTCGTGGCCGAGGATGGCTTCCATGTGTACCCCGGCGCCTTCTGGACGCGTGAAGCGCGCGACGCCTACAGCGTGGTGCGGGAGTTCGCGGCCGATCCCGCGGCGGTCACGCGCTGACCGGTCCGGTCGACTGGGAGACGGTCTTCAACCGCGGACGCGAACGGTCCGCGCGCCGAAGGTGACGAGGTCGCCGTCATTGAGCTGGCGACCGCGCCGTCGGTCGACGTCGCCGTTCACGTGCACCAGGCCGTCGATGATGGCCTCTTTCGCGTCGCCGCCGGAGTCGATGAGCCCGGAGAACTTGAGGAACTGGCCGAGGCGGATCATGTCGCCGCCGATGGAGATGTCGTCGATCGGATCCGTCACTCCAGCATGCTAGCCGCCGACATCGTGGGCGGCGATGCCTCGCTTCCCTCCCGCCGTCGCCGCTCCCGGCGTGCAGGAGCGGCGACACGGAGGGTGGGGCTGTATTGGGGGGACGGCCCCACCCTCCTTCTTCCCCGGGGGATCAGGCCGACCATCGACGACGCAGCACCGCGCCGACGCCCGCCAGGATCAGCAACAGGCCAGCGGCTGCCCAGAGGTCGCCGGTCGAGCGCGCGCCGGTCGCAGGCAGAGGATCGACGGGATCCGAGCCGGTCGCGTAGTACTCGAACGTGCCCGGGTCGCTCGTGCCGGTCAGCGCGACGGCCGCCACATCGACGACGCCGGGCGTTCCGGCCGGTGTGCGGACGGTCAGCTCGGTATCACTGACGATCTGCAGCGCCGTGGCGTCGACGCCGTCGAACGTGACGGAGGTGACGCCGCCGAGGTTCGCTCCCGTGATCGTCACCAAAGTCCCGCCCGAGGCCGGTCCGCGCGCGGGCGTGAGGTCGGCGATGATCGGCGCGGTGGTGTACTCGAAGCCGCCCGGCAGGGTTCCCGGGCCGCACTCCGTGCCGACGACGGTGACATCGACCACGCCGACTCCGGGAGGAGCCACCGCGGTGATCTGGGTGTCGCTGTCGACCGTGAAGCTCGTGGCCGAGACGTCGCCGAAGAGCACATCGGTGGCGCCCGTGAAGCACGAGCCGGTGATCGTCACGGTGGTCCCGCCGGACTCCGGCCCGACTCCCGGCTCCACGTCGTCCACGTGGGTGACGGGAAGGTAGGTGAACTCACCTGCGTCGGTGTCGCCGCCGGGGTGCTCCACCACCACGTCCACTGCGCCGGGGGCGTGGGCGGGGGTGGTGACCTGGATCTCGGTGTCGCTCACGACGGTGAACGCGGTTCCTGGGGCGCCGTCGAAGGTCACCGCGGTCGCGCCGGTGAATCCGGTGCCGGTGATCGTGACGACCGTGCCGCCGGTCTCCGGTCCGCTGGTGGGGTCGAGGTCGGTGACTTCCGGCGCGGCGAGGTAGGTGAACTCGCCGGCGTCGGTGTCGCCGCCGGGGTGTTCGACGATGACGTCCACTGCGCCGGGGGCGTGGGCGGGGGTCGTGACCTGGATCTCGGTGTCGCTCACGACGGTGAACGCCGTCCCGGGGGTGCCGTCGAAGGTGACCGCGGTGGCGCCGGTGAATCCGGTGCCGGTGATCGTGACGACCGTGCCGCCGGCTTCGGGTCCGCTGGTCGGGTCGAGGTCGGTGACGGTCGGGGCGGGCAGGTACTCGTATCCGCCCGGAAGGGTGCCGGTGCCGCACGTGCCGGTTCCGACGACGGTGACGTCGACGGTTCCGGTCCCGGCGGGGACGACCGCGGTGATCTGGGTGTCGCTGTCGACGGTGAAGCTCGTGGCCGACACGCCACCGAAGAGGACATCGGTGGCACCGGTGAAGCAGGCGCCGGTGATCGTGACGGTGTTGCCGCCCGCTTCCGGACCACTACCCGGATCCACCTCATCCACCCCCGTCACCACGAGGTAGGTGAACTCGCCCGCCTCTGCGTCGCCACCGGGGTGCTCGACGACCACGTCGACCGTGCCGGGGGCGTGCGCGGGGGTCGTGACCTGGATCTCGGTGTCGCTGACGACGGTGAACGCCGTCCCCGGGGTGCCGTCGAAGGTGACTCCGGTGGCGCCGGTGAACCCGGTGCCGGTGATGGTGACGACGGTGCCGCCGGTCTCCGGTCCGCTCGTCGGATCGAGGCCAGTGACGGTGGGCGCGGCGAGGTAGGTGAACTCGCCCGCGCCCGCGTCTCCGACCGGGTGCTCGATGACCACGTCCACCGCGCCGGGGGCGTGGGCGGGGGTGGTGACCTGGATCTCGGTGTCGCTGACGACGGTAAACGCCGTCCCCGGGGTGCCGTCGAAGGTGACCGCGGTGGCGCCGGTGAACCCGGTGCCGGTGATGGTGACGACCGTGCCGCCCGCTTCGGGTCCGCTGGTCGGATCGAGGCCGGTGACCTCCGGTGCGGCGAGGTAGGTGAACTCGCCGGCGTCGGTGTCGCCGCCGGGGTGCTCCACGACCACGTCCACCGTGCCGGGGGCGTGGGCGGGGGTGGTGACCTGGATCTCGGTGTCGCTGACGACGGTGAACGCCGTCCCCGGGGTGCCGTCGAAGGTGACCGCGGTGGCGCCGGTGAAGCCGGTGCCGGTGATGGTGACGAGCGTGCCGCCGGCTTCGGGTCCGCTGGTCGGATCGAGGCCGGTGACCTCCGGCGCGGCGAGGTAGGTGAACTCGCCCGCGTCGGTGTCGCCGCCGGGGTGTTCGACGACCACGTCCACCGTGCCGGGCGCGTGTGCCGGAGTGGTGACCTGGATCTCGGTGTCGCTGACGACGGTGAACGCCGTCCCCGGGGTGCCGTCGAAGGTGACCGCGGTGGCGCCGGTGAAGCCGGTGCCGGTGATGGTGACGAGCGTGCCGCCCGCTTCGGGTCCGCTGGTCGGGTCGAGGTCGGTGACGGTGGGCGGGGCGACGTATTCGTAGCCGTCGGGGAGGGTGCCGGTGCCGCAGGTGCCGGTTCCGACGACGGTGACGTCGACGGTTCCGGTCCCGGCGGGGACGACCGCGGTGATCTGGGTGTCGCTGTCGACCGTGAAGCTCGTGGCCGACACATCGCCGAAGAGCACGTCGGTGGCACCGGTGAAGCAGACGCCGGTGATCGTGACGGTGTTGCCACCGGCCTCCGGACCACTACCCGGATCCACCTCATCCACCCCCGTCACCACGAGGTACGTGAACGGCAGCGGAGCAGAGGCGCCCGTCGGGTTCGTGACGACGACGTCGACCGCGCCCGGCGCGTGCGCGGGGGAGGTCGCTGTGATCTCGGTGTCGCTCACGACCGTGAAGCTCGTCGCGGGAACACCGTCGAAGGTCACGTCGGTCGCACCGGTGAAGTCTGTACCGGTGATCGTGACGACGGTACCGCCGGTCTCCGGCCCGCTGTCCGGGTCGAGCGAGGTCAGGGCGGGGGCGCCCGGAACCACATAGGTGAAGCCGTCCGGGAGTGTCCCGTCGCCGCAGTCCGCCGATCCCACCACCGTGACGTCGACCGACCCTTCGGCGCCCGGAGGCGTCACGGCCGTGATCTGGGTGTCGCTGTCGACGGTAAAGCTCGCCGCCGGGGTGGTGCCGAACAGGACATCCGTGGCTCCCGTGAAACAGACGCCGGTGATGGTCACCGCGGTGCCGCCGGCGGTCGTGCCGCTGTCCGGATCGATCCCGTCGATGCGCGTCGGCTCGAAGTACTCGAAGTCGAGCGAATCGTCCGACCCGTCGGGGTTCGTCACGGTGACCGCGACAGTCCCCGGCGCCGTTGCCGGCGGAGTCACCGCGGTGATCGTGCCGTCAGGATTCACCGTGAACGAGGCGGCGGGCTCGTCGCCGAAGAGCACCTCGGTCACGTCGTCGAGACCGTCACCGGTGATCGTCACCTCGGTGCCGCCCGCGACCGGGCCGCGGTCGGGATCGATGGCGAGGCCGCCCGGGGCGTCGAGCGGCACCGCGTTGACGGTCGCCGACGCCAGATGCAGCGTCACCGCTCCTCCCAGGAACGGAGCGACCACGATGCTCAACGCCCGTTGGGTGAACGATCCCGCGTCGGTGCCGGCGGGGTCCCGGAAGTCGCCGTCCTGCTCCTGCACATTGCCGGTGAGGGAGACCACCTGGTTCACGGCGCCGAGCACGGGCTGCAGCGCGGTCACGGTGGACGTGAGAGTGGATGTCAAGTCCGCCTCGAGGGCGTCGAGATCCAGCGCGGCCTCGACCACTCCGCCGACCGCGGGGACGAGGTCGTCCGTGACGAAGGAGGTGATCGGGGTCAAGAGTGTTCCCACGGGCAGCCCGAGGATGTTCGTACCGGCCAGCGACACGGTCGGGGCTGTCGAGCCGGTCAGCGCGAGGAAGCCGCCGAGGCTCCCGGTCACCGTGAGCGCGAGGTCGCCCACATCGGCCGCGAGCGGCGGCACACCCAGGTCGACGCCGGCGGTGACACCCACGGTGAGCGTGGTGGAGTTCAGGACGTCACGCACCGCAGTGGTCAGCGCGGTCGGAAGCTGGTCGGTGAGGATGTCGCTCAGCGCCTCGGCGATCGTCGGGTTGAGGGCGAGATCGGAGAGGATCGGCGTGTTGGGACCCAGCGCGTTGAGTGCGTACAGTTCGTCGAGGTCGACGACGATCGTTCCCGTTCCGAGAGTGAGGGTCACCGGCCCCGATACGAAGGGCGTCTCTGCCACGGCGTCGAGCGCCGTCCCGAGGTTCGCGTTCACCGTCGCCGTGACGGCCGGGCTGTCGAGCGATACGGCGCCGAGCAGGAGGGTGCCGATGATGTCCTCGATCCCTCCCAAGAGTCCGTTGACGGTCGAGGCGATCGTGCCGCCCGTGCCAGCGACGGCATTGACGGCGGCACTGGCGTCGTCGAGAGTGCCGTCGAGGTCGGCGGCGACGGCGCTGAGGACCGGCGAGGTCAGGGTGAGTTCGCCGCTGGCGATCTGGTAGTCGCCCTCGGTGGCCACGGCACTGCCGCGGGTCGCGGTGGCGGACGCCGAGAGGGCTCCGAGGTCGAGCCGGAGGTCGCTCAGCAGGGCCTGGACGCCGACGGCCGAGAGGACGGGGCTCAGATCGAGCGTGGCGTTCTCACCCGCCGCTCCGGTCCCTGCCTGGATCGCCCCGTTCGCGCCGATGAGGCCCGCCGAGGCGAAGGAACCGGAAGCGTCGGTGCGGGAGTACTGGCCGACGGCGCCGAGCGTGAGGACGTCGTTCCCGCCGAAGAGCTGAACGCCCAGACCCAGATCGATCAGGCCGAGTGCGTCGAGGTCGATCGGTGAGTTGTCGGTGTCTCCCGGCGTGTAGGCGTTGTAAGGCCCTTGGAGCTGCGCGATCGTGCCCAGATCGATCAGTCCGCCGCCCGACAGCATGAGGGCTTCGGCCTCGCTTCGGTCTCCGGGTGCGGCGAACACCGCGGCCGGAGTCGCCGAGGCGAGGAAGAGGCCGGCGGCGACACCCGCCGCGACGTGACGATGCCGCCGCGCGCCACGCTGTCTCGATGGCTCGACCTGGGGGGAACGGGGGGCTTTTCTCAAGGCGCGCATCTTCGCCGGTCCGTTTCTCTCGAACGGTCGCGGCGCTCGGGGGCCGCGACCAGCCCCGGGGGACAGGGCTGTGCCTGGGGAATGTAGAGCGCTCCCAGTGCGCCAGGCAACCCCTCTAGATTCGCCCCTTGATCGGCGGTATCGTGACGAAGTTCGCGTTGGGAGCGCTCCTTCGGAGACCGCAGGGAGGCGGCGGTGAGAGCGCTCTTCGCCGTGCCGTTCGATCGGGTGCGGGCGGGGTGACGGACCCCTCCCCGGCATAGGCTGAGGGCATGACCTCTTCGCACACCGACGTCCGTCACGCGGAGGACCTCGCGGACTTCGTCGCGGCGTCACCGTCCAGCTACCACGCTGCCGCCGAGGTTGCCCGGCGCCTGGGCGAGGCGGGATTCTCCGCGCTCCGTGAAGCGGACGCATGGGACGTGCGTCCGGGATCGCGGAACGTGGTGGTGCGGGAGGGTGCCGTGATCGCCTGGTCGGTCCCGCGCCACGCCGACGCTCGCACCGGATTTCACGTGTTCGGCGCGCACAGCGATTCACCGGCGTTCAAGCTCAAGCCCCAGCCCACGACCGGCCGCTACGGCTGGCTGCAGGCCGGGGTGGAGATCTACGGCGGTCCCCTGCTGACCTCGTGGCTGGATCGGGAGCTGCGACTGGCGGGACGACTCGTCCTGGATGACGGTACCCACGTGCTGGCTGCGACGGGACCGCTGCTGCGGCTGCCGCAGCTCGCGATCCACCTCGACCGCGAGGCGAACGAGCACCTCGCCCTCCACAAGCAGAGCCACACCCAACCGGTGTGGGGCGTCGGGTCGCCCGACTCCGCCGACCTCCTCGCTGAGGTCGCTGCGACAGCCGGCGTCGATGCATCCCGTATCCGCGGCTACGACATCGTCACGGCGGATGCGGCGCACGGAGCGGTCTTCGGCAAGGACGACGCGTTCTTCGCCAGCGGCCGCCTCGACGACCTCGCCTCGGTGCACGCGGGGCTCGTCGCGTTCGAGGACCTCGGCGACGACCACCCGCACATCGCCGTGCTCGCCGTGTTCGACCACGAGGAGGTCGGGTCGGCGACGCGATCGGGTGCCGCGGGTCCGTTCCTGGCCGACGTGCTGGAGCGGATCCAGCGGGGGCTCGGAGCCGATCGCGAGGAGCAGATGCGGGCTCTCGCCGACTCCTGGTGCGTCTCGAGCGACGTCGGGCATTCGGTGCACCCCAACTACCCCGACAAGCACGACCCCGTGGTCCAGCCGGTGCTCGGATCGGGGCCGATCCTCAAGATCAACGCCAACCAGCGTTACGCGACCGACGGCGCCGGTGCCGCGGCGTGGCACGGGTGGTGTGCCGCTGCGGGCGTCGTGAGCCAGGAGTTCGTCTCGAACAACGCGGTCCCCTGTGGCTCGACGATCGGTCCGATCACCGCGACCCGACTGGGCCTGCGCACCGTGGACGTCGGCATCCCGCTGCTGTCGATGCACTCGGCGCGGGAACTCGCGGGGACGCACGATCTCACCGCGCTGTCGCGGGCGGCGGGCGCCTTCTGGCGCGGGTGATCCGGTGGGAGTCCTCAACGTCTCGGCCTACCTGTTCACGGCCCTGCCCGACCGGGACGAGCTCCGTCCGCGCCTGAAGGACCGTGCCGTCGCGGCGGGTCTCAAGGGGACGATCCTCCTCGCCGAAGAGGGCATCAACCTCTTCCTCGCCGGTGATCCCACCGCTGTTCGCGCCTTCCTCGTTGAGCTCCGGGAAGATCCGCGGCTGGCGGCACTGACCGCCAAGGAGAGCTGGTCGGACGAGCAGCCCTTCGGGAAGATGATCGTCAAGGTGAAGGCGGAGATCATCCGTATGGATCGCCCGACGATCCGCCCGGGGGAGGTGCGCGCGCCCGCGGTCGCTCCGGCGACGCTGCGCCGGTGGCTGGATCAGGGGCACGATGACGCGGGACGGCCGGTGACCCTCCTCGACACCCGCAACGCGTTCGAAGTGGATTACGGAACGTTCGCGTCGGCGCAGGACTGGCGGCTGTCGCGGTTCACGGAGTTCCCCGATGCGGCGCGGCGTCACGCGGCCGAGCTGGCGGACACGACCGTGGTGAGCTTCTGCACCGGCGGGATCCGTTGTGAGAAGGCAGCCCTGTACCTGCGGGAGCACGGGGTGGACGCTTACCAGCTCGAGGGTGGCATCCTCGGCTACTTCGAGCACGTCGGCGGTGCCCACTGGAACGGTGAGTGCTTCGTGTTCGATGAGCGCGAGGCGCTGGCTCCCGATCTCACGGCGCGGCGATGAGCAGTCGGCGGCAGGCGACCGTCGGCGCGACACTCCTCGCCGACGCCGTCCTCGTGATCGGCTTCGCTGCCGTCGGCCGCGCCAGCCACGACTCCGACGTGTGGTCGGGGCTCGTCGGGACGGCCGGTCCGTTCTTGCTCGCGCTCGCCGCGGGATGGCTCGCGAGTCGGGCCTGGCGAGACCCCGTCGCCCCGCTGCGCACCGGGGTCGTCGTCTGGGCGGTGACGCTCATCGGCGGGCTGGCCGTCCGGGCGGTGAGCGGTCAGGGCGTCGCGCTGCCGTTCATCCTCGTGGCCACCGGGACGCTCTTCGTCGTGCTCGTGGGATGGCGCGCCGTCGCGCGCGGGATCATCGCCCGGCGGCGACGCCCCGCGTGCTGAGAGCGCGGCGACTCAGACCGTCGACTCCGCCCGTCGCGGCAGCACCCAGCCCGCGCGCGGGAAGTGGCACGTGTAGCCGTTCGGATAGCGGATCAGGTAGTCCTGGTGCTCGGGCTCGGCCTCCCAGAAGGGACCGGCGGGCTCGATCGTGGTCACGGCCTTCCCGGGCCAGAGCCCGGAGGCGTCGACGTCCTGGATCGTCTCGCGCGCCACCTTCTCCTGCTCCGGTGTCAGCGGGAAGATCGCCGAGCGGTAGCTCGTGCCGATGTCGTTGCCCTGGCGGTTGAGGGTGGACGGATCGTGGATCTGGAAGAAGAAGGCGAGGATGTCGCGGTAGGTCGTCTCGGTGGGATCGAACACGATCTCCACGGCCTCCGCGTGGCCGGGGTGGTTCCGGTAGGTCGCGTGGTCGTTGGTGCCGCCCGTGTAGCCGACGCGCGTGTCGCGCACGCCGGGCTGGCGGCGGATGAGGTCTTCCATCCCCCAGAAGCAGCCGCCGGCGAGGATCGCCGTCTCGGTGCCGGGGATGCGGGTGATGCTGCCGTCGTCGGTCATGGTGGGCTCCTTCGTCGTCGACCAGTTTTCCAGGTCATCGGGGACAACGCGACGGAGGAGGCTTTTGGTCCCGGTGATGCTTCGGGTTGGCTGTGAGCCCTTCCCGTACCCTCGGCATCCCCACTCGTGCGATGTATCGTCGAGTATCGCTCGATATATCGTTGGAGGACGACATGAATGATCGCGCACACATGGGTGACGGGTTCTCGGGACGCTTCTCGGGTCAGGGCTTCGGATCCGGCATGCCGCAAGAGCTGTGGGACACGCTCGGCCAGCTGCGGCAGGGGTTCGAGCAGACCTTCGGGCAGGGGTTCGGCCAGGCCTTCGGGCAGAAGGTGGGCACGCGCGTGGGACGCGGCGACGTCCGTGCGGCGATCCTCTCGCTGCTCGCCGAGCAGCCGATGCACGGCTACCAGATCATCCAGCAGATCGAGGAGCGCAGCGGCGGGTCGTGGAAGCCCAGCCCGGGCTCGGTCTACCCCACGTTGCAGCTGTTGACCGACGAAGGGCTCATCGAGGTGGAGGAGTCGGCCGGACGCAAGACCTACTCCCTGACCCCCGCCGGCCGCACCGAGTCCGAGCACACGGACCGGCCGTGGGCGAGCGCCGAGGGAGCGTCCGGCGATTCGGCACCCGACGCGCAGGGCCACCGCCACGGCGCGCTGCCGAAGGCGGGCGCACACCTCGCGCAGGCCGCCATGCAGGTGGGGCGCACCGGAACGTCGGAGCAGATCCAGGAGGCCGTCGAGGTCATCGACGAGGCGCGGCGCAAGCTCTACGCCATCCTCGCGCGGGGCTGAGCGCTCTTGGCCCGGCCCGATTCCCCGTCCCCGGCGCGCGGGCGGGGGGATTCCCGCGTGGCCGTCGTGGAGACGCCGTCTCCCGACGGACGCGCGCGGTACCGCCGCATCCTTCGCTTCGCGGCGCGCGCGATCGCGCAGACGTGGTGGTACGAGCTCGCCCTTCCCCGCGTCGGGTTGCGGCGCGTGGCGGAGCGCACGCGTGCGCGGCGCCTGCAGCGCACCGCCCAGCGCTTCCGCGGATTGGCGGTGGACCTCGGTGGGCTCATGATCAAGGTCGGCCAGTTCCTCTCCTCGCGGCTCGATGTCCTTCCGCCGGAAGTGACTCGGGAGCTCGAACAGCTGCAGGACGAGGTGCCGCCCGTTCCGTTTCCCGCGATCCGCGCTCTCGCCGAGACGGAACTGGGCGTCACGCTCGAGCGGGCGTTCTCGTGGGTCGACGAGCGCCCTCTCGCCGCCGCGTCGCTCGGGCAGGCGCATCGCGCACGGCTCGCCGAGGAAGACGCGCGGCTCGCGGGCTTCGACGAGGTCGTGGTCAAGGTGCAGCGTCCGGGAATCGATCGCATCGTCGCCGTGGACCTCGCGGCGCTCCGCCGCGTCGCGCGGTGGCTCGATCGGGTACGGATCGTCTCCGACCGCGTGGACATGCCGGCCCTGGTGGAGGAGTTCGCCACCACCAGCAACGCGGAGATCGACTACCTCCACGAGGCGGCCGACGCCGAGCGCTTCGCGATGGAGATCGCCGACCGCTCGCGCGTCGCGGCGCCCGAGATCGTCTGGGAACGCACCACCGGGCGTGTGCTCACCCTCGCCGATGTCACCGCGATCAAGGTGAACGACGTCGAGGCTCTGCGCCGGGCCGGGATCGACCCCGCGGAGGTGGCGGCCGAGTTCGCGGCGGTCATGTTCGATCAGCTCTTCGGCGACGGTTTCTTCCACGCCGATCCGCATCCCGGCAACATCTTCGTCACGCCGGGGGAGCCCGGTGAGGATCCCGCGTGGCGGTTCACGTTCATCGACTTCGGGATGATGGGTCACGTACCCGAGGGGCTGCGTCGGGGACTCCGGCGGCTCGTCCTCGCCGTCGCCGCACGCGACGGTGCGGGACTGGTGTCGGCCATCCAGGACGTCGGCGTTCTGCTGCCGACGGCCGACACCGCCGACCTCGAACACGCTCTCACGCAGTTGTTCGCGCGTTTCGGCGGCATGGGGTTCGCGGAGCTGCAGGAGGTGGATCCGCGGGAGTTCCGCGCGTTCGCCGACGAGTTCGGCGAGGTGATGCGCTCGCTGCCGTTCCAGTTCCCGGAGGACTTCCTCCTCATCATCCGCGCCATGTCGCTCACCTCGGGGCTGTGCAGCGCGCTGGATCCGACGTTCAACATCTGGGAGGCGGTCGATCCCTACGCGCAGCGGCTCCTCGCCGAGGAGACGCGCGGAGTGGTGCGCGACGTGGTCTCGCGCGTCGTGTCGTTCGGGGGAACGGCCGCGCGACTGCCGGGCAAGATCGATGCGCTGGTGACCCGTGCCGAGGAGGGGCGACTGCGCGTGGAGAGTCCTGCCGTCGAGCGGAAGCTGGATCGGCTCGACCTCGCGGTACGTCGGGTGGTGTCGGCTGTCGTCTTCGCCGCGCTCCTGGTGGCCGGCGCGATCCTGCAGGCCACCGACTCCGTGTCGGGGATCGTCCTCATGTCGCTCTCGGTCGTGCCGCTCCTGCACGCGGTGACGGCGGGGGTGTTCTCCCGCGCCTCGGCTCGGGGTCGGGGCACCCGGGGTGGTGGCAGGAGGCTCCGCTAGAATCGAGGGGCGCCCGCCGATCGGCGGACGTGGAGGTGCATCTACCTGCTTGTGGGAGCAAGGCGGCACGTGACGACGAGCCGACTGTTCCGGAGGCACCTATGACGACGATCACGCGTGATCGTTCCCTGATCCACCACACCGGCTGGGGCTACTTCCCGGTCGCCTTCCTCGCCCGACTGCCGTTCGCGATGATGGTCGTGGGCGTCCTCACCCTCGTGTCGTCCGCGACCGATTCGGTCGCTCTCGCCGGCCTGACTTCGGGCGCCGTCGGCGTGGGCGTCGTCGTGGCAGGACCTCTCATCGGCGACCTCGTGGACCGGTTCGGGCAACGGCCCGTGCTGCTTCCCATCGGGATCGCGAACGGAGTGCTGCTGAGCCTGTTCCCTCTCGTCGTCCTGTCGGGCCTCCCCGACGCTGCGATCCTCGCGGCGGGGGCGCTGATCGGCCTGACGGCCCCGCAGGCGGCGGCACTGTCGCGCACCCGGCTGATCGCGATCACACGGGAACGGGTGGCCGAGCCGCGCCGCGAGCGCACGCTGTCCCGCGTGATGTCGTATGAGTCTGCCGCCGACGAGACGGCGTTCGTCGTGGGTCCCGTCCTCGTGGGTCTCCTCGCCGCCCTCTTCGCCCCGTGGGCCCCGATCGCGATCGCCGCTGCGCTGAGTTTCGCTTTCGTGACCGCCTTCGCCCTGCACTCCACCGCCGCGCTCGTCGACCGTGCTCCCGCGCCGGCCGCCGGGCGTGCGCCGCTGGGCGCCGTGCTGAGCGGACCCGTGCTGTTGCTCGTGGCGGCGACCTTCGGCGTCGGCCTGTTCTTCGGCTCGACCCTCACCTCTCTCACCGCGTTCGCGAAGGCCAGCGGCCGCCCCGAGCTGTCGGGCCTCCTCTACGGCCTCATGGGGATCGGTTCTGCCGTCCTGGCTCTCACGGTGATGCTGCTTCCGTCCCGGTTCCGGCTGTCGTGGCGATGGCTCGTCTTCAGCGGTGTGCTGGTGGCGTCGGCAGCGGGGTACGCGTTCGCGAACGACCTCGGCGCGGTCACGGTCATGTTGTGCCTCATGGGACTCGGCGTCGGCCCCACCCTGGTCACGCTGTTCAGCCTGGCGGGGGAGCGCAGTCCCGCCGGCAGGTCAGCCACGACCATGACGCTGCTGGGATCGGCGCTCACCCTCGCGCAGGCGATCGCGGCCGCGGTCACCGGTGCCGTGGCCGAGACGGCGTCGGCCCAGGTCGCGATGCTGCTCCCCGTCGTCGCCGCCTCCCTCGTCCTGGTGCTCGGCCTCGTCAACTCGCGCGTCCGGACTCCCGTCGACGGGGCTGCGCGCTCCGCTCGCGACTGACACGTCGGGCCGGCCCCCCGCTGGCCTGGTCGCACCCCGGGCCTGCTAGCGTCGGCTCCAGCGACGCGACCGATCCGTCGTCGGGTGCGGTGAGCATCCGGTTCTCACAGCACAGCAGGGAGCAGCGGTGTCCGAGCGCAACAGTTGGGTGCTGGTCGACGGCGAGAACATCGACGCCACGCTCGGCGGCTCCATCCTCGGGCGCCGCCCGCAGCCGGAGGAGCGCCCCCGGTGGGATCGCCTGCTCGGCTTCGTCGCCGACCGCTGGCACCAGCCCGCCAAGGGACTGTTCTTCCTCAATGCCTCCGATCACTTGCCCATGTCCTTCGTGCAGGCGCTCCTCGCTCTGGGTTATCGTCCCGTGCCGCTCTCAGGGCCGTCGGATGCCAAGGTGGTGGACATCGCCATCCAGCGAACCCTCCGCACGCTCGGAGAGCGCGACGCCGACGTGGTCTTGGTCAGCCACGACCGGGACTTCGTCGCCGAGACGGCTGCGCTCGCCGACGGCATGCGCCGGGTCGGTCTCATCGGGTTCCAGGAGTTCCGCAGTGCGGAGCTCGCGAGCATCCCCGGGGTCGAGTTCTTCGACCTCGAGTACGACGTGCACGCCTTCGACGCGCAGCTTCCCCGCGTGCGGATCATCCCGATCGACGAGTTCGACCCGGCCTTCTTCCTGGACTGAGCGCCTCGTCGCCTCAGGCGCCGCCCGGTGCGTCGTCGCTCGCGCGCGCGAGCTCCTTGAGCGCCTTGGCGCGCGGACGGCGCACGCTCGCCCGGTACGACTCGCGGATCTGGCGCGTCACGAGGTCGACGAGCACACCCCACGGCTCGGTCGACACGAGCAGCCAGGAGCGCCGCTTCCCCCACGCCTCGTCTTCGAGTGCTTCCCAAGCGACGCGAGCGATGCCCTGGGCGTCGGTCGTTGCGCCGAGGTCGGTGAGCAGGCGGCGCTGCACCTCGGGGGCGAGGCGCAGACGCGCCTGCACGAGGAAGGCGTCGCGCTGCGCGTCGTCGGGCTCGGCGAAGCAGGAGTGATCGCGGAGGGCCGCGAAGAAGGAGCGGAACTGGTCGTCGCTCCACAGAGTCGTGTCCATGGTCGTGTGTTCTGGGTCGAGAGGAACTGGAGGATGCATCGGTCGGGAGCCGACCGATGCGGGCTATGCCGTGGCGGAGGCACGGCTCCCTGGGTTCGACCGGACCTCGACCGCGCGCCGACCAGCGCCGCAACGGGCGCGAGAGGGCAAGCGGGAGGCAGACACGAGAGCCGACCGTAGCGGCTGCCGTCCGTCCGCGTCAAGATGCCGTCATCCGGAGGTCGCCGACCGGGAGGGCGTCGTGATCGCGGGGTGGCCGGTGTGGAGACCGGGTCAGGGGTGAGACGCCGCGCGCAGGATCGCGTCGGCGACCGCGGGCATCGCCTCGGGGGCCCGGTGCAGGTTGAGGGCCGGCTCGATCAGTTCGACCTCGAGGACGACGAGCCCGAACTCCGCGCTGTCGACCGTGTCGACGCGGGCATACAGGGGCATCCCCTCCCCGGTGATCGCCGCGACGGCGGTGAGCACATCGGCGGCGAAGCCGCGTTCGGCAGCGGTCGCCGGCACCGGTTGTGGATCTTCGACGTAGACGCCGCCGATGAGCCCGCCGCCGGGAGCCAGGAGAGCCCCCTTCGCGATGGCGTGGGTGAACGCGCCCTCGATGACGTACAGCGCCTTCTCCGCGCCGGCGGTGAGCTCGGCGATCTCGGGCTGGATCATCGCGACGCCGCCGCGGGCGACGATCCGCTCCGCCAGGGCGAGCGCGGCGGGATCCGACCGCGCGAAGAGCCCGGTGTCGCGAGCGCCGGCCGAGATCGTCGGCTTGACGACCACGCGTGCGGAAGTCGCTGCGTCGAGCGCCTCCGCCGCCTCCGAAGTCGTGCGGCAGTAACGGGTGGGGACGACGGCGATGCCCGCCGAGGCCAGCTCGCTGAGGTACGTCTTGTCGAGGTTCCAGCGGACGATCGCGGGCGAGTTGGCCAGGCGGGTGGACGCCGCCGCCCGGGATAGCCAGTCCTGGAACTCGTCCAGGCGATCCGGATAGTCCCACGGCGATCGCAGCACGAGGAGGTCGTAGGAGGCCGGATCGTCGCCGGCGTGCCAGACGACCGCCGACGCTGCCGCGCCGCGGTCGAGGAGCGCCGCCACGAGCAGGGGTGTGTCGTGGTCCGGGTCTTCCTCCGTGTAGCCGTCGGTGACGACGATGCCGATACGCGCGGGGGAGCTCACGAGGCCCCAGCGTAGCGGGGCGGATGCAGGGCGACGGCGCCGCGGAGGCATCGCGCGGCGAGACCGTGACCTACGCTGGAGGGATGACCAGGAACGGGCTGTGGACCATCGTCGGCGTCGTCGTGGCGGTCGTGATCGCCTGGGTGCTCGTCAACGTGATCTTCAGCGTGCTGGCCTTCATCGTCAAGCTCGTCATCGTGGCGATCGTCGCCGCCGTCGTGTTCTTCGTGCTGCGGGGGATGCTCCGCCGCTCGTCCTGATCCGCGGGCGCGGGCGGCGTCTCGGGCGGGTGCTGCGGGCTGCCCGGGCGAACTCGTCGATCCCGGTCCTCGCCGCTTCGGCGGCGGCTACCGTGGAAGCATGACCACGAGCACCGCGCAGCGCGCGCAGACCCTGTCCGCCCTCCACACCGCCCCCGAGATCCTCCGGGTCGTCAACGTGTGGGATGTCGTGTCGGCACAAGCGGTGTTGGCTCTCCCCGAGACGCGGGCGCTGGCCACCGCGGGGCACTCGATCGCGGCGACCTTCGGATATGCCGACGGCGAGAACATCCCGCGCGACCTCATGCTCGACATGGTCGGCCGCATCGTGTCGGTCGCCGGCGACGTGCCGGTCAGCGCAGACCTCGACGCGGGTTTCGGCGACCCCGGTGACACCGCCCGGCGCGCCATCGGCGTCGGAGCCGTCGGCGCGAATGTCGAGGATCGCCTGCGGCCGCTCGGCGATGCCGTGGCCGCGGTGGAGGCGATCGTCCGCGCGGGCGAGGCAGAGGGTGTGCCGTTCGCGCTGAACGCCCGCACCGACGCGTTCGTCCGGGCGGGGGATCGCCCGGTCGAGGAGTCGATCGCCGACGCGATCGAGCGCGGGCGGGCCTACCTCCAGGCGGGCGCCGACGTGATCTTCGTCCCCGGGATCCTCGACGCCGACGTCACTCGTCAGCTCGTGGAAGGCATCGGGGAACGCAAGGTGAGTGTCATCGGGCTGCCGGGCGCCCTGAGCGCGGCGGAGTACGAGGCGCTCGGCGTGGCACGCATCTCCTACGGCCCCCTGACCCAGCGGGTGGCGTTGACCGCGCTGCAGGATGTGGCCAAGAGCCTCTACGCCGACGGCGTCATCCCCTCCTCCACGCGCGCCCTGAACTGATCCATCGCGGCGGGGCTGGCCGGCCGCTCGGGGCGCGTCGGTGTGCCCGCCGTGAGGGGGTGCCCCTGTGCCGACCGCTCGGTCACCTGTTGCCGAGCACAACGGCGGATCACGGGGGGCGACACGCCGCGCGACGGCGGCGACGCGCCGATGGAGGGGCCGCCGGATCCGCCGTTGTGTCCCGCGACCCGATGTGTTCCGCCCGCGCATACCCGACCGGCCCTGCGCGAATGCTGGCCAGTGGCGACGGGAGTCGACATGATGGCGGTATGGATGCCCCCACCGATCCCGCCGCCACCGA
This sequence comes from Microbacterium sp. TNHR37B, assembly GCF_001620065.1. GTDB lineage: Bacteria > Actinomycetota > Actinomycetes > Actinomycetales > Microbacteriaceae > Microbacterium. The sequence goes on along the minus strand of NZ_LQGV01000001.1, from coordinate 1,428,299 downwards.
TCCCGCCCCCACCGCCCCGGCGCCCCGGAAGCCGGACCGGGCCCTGCTCGTCGTCGTCGGCGTGATCGTCGCGATCGTGATCGTCGCGCTCGTCGTCGTCTTCACGAGAGGCGAGGGGGAACCGCTGGATGAGGGAACTCCCGCCGGAGTGGTGCAGCGCTACACGCAGGCCGTGCTCGACGGCGACCGGGATGCGGCCACGCGCTACCTCATCGCCGACCTCGCCGAGGATTGCGGTCGAGTCGATCCGGGCCCCGTGGGGGACACGCGCATGACGCTCCTGCGCGCGCGCGAGCGCGCCGACACGGCGACGGTCGACGTCTCTCTCGTCACCCGCGACCGCGGCGGACTGTTCGGCGCCGGCGAGTACCAGCAGGATGACGCGTTCTCGCTCGAGAAGGAGGGCGGCGCGTGGCGGATCCGCACCTCGCCGTGGATCTTCACCATCTGTGAGGAGGCGGTCTCGTGAGCGCTCCGTCGCGTATGCAGGAGCCTTCGCACGAGCCGTCATCCCGATCCACCGCGGTCCGGGGCGGACGCACGCAGGGAACCGTCCGGCGTCTCATCGTCTTCTCCATCCTGTTCGTCCTCGTCATGGTGGCGGCGACCGGCGTCAGCGGACTGCTCGGACGCCTGCTCGAGACGCGTCCGGAGTACGACAGCGGTCCGGCCAGTCTCGCCCTCTCGCTCGCGTTCGCCCTCATCGGCGGTGCGCTCGCCGTCGTGCTGTGGTGGTTCGTGTGGCGCCGGCTGGAGAGGGGTGACCGTGACTCGGTGGCCTGGGGGCTCTACCTCGCTGCCGTCAGCGTCGTCTCGCTCATCGTCTTCACCTCCGCGCTGGCGGGTCTGGCCGGCGCCCTCGCGCGCGGCGAGTGGGAGCCCGACACCCTCGCCGTCGCCGTCACGTGGCTGTTGCTGTGGGCGGCGCATCGGGCGATGTGGGCCCACCCGACGCGGCGCCCGACCCGGCTCGCCTCCGTCCCTGTCGTCCTCGGGGCGGCCTACGGACTCACCGTCGCCGCGGCTGGCGGCGTCCGGGCTCTCGCGGTGCTGATCGACGAGGCCCTGCCGACACCCGAGGGCGCCGGTGTCAGCCTGGGGGCGCCGTGGGGCGTCGCGCTCGTCTCGCCGCTGGCGTGGTGCATCCTCGGCGCTGCGGTGTGGGCGTGGTACTGGTGGGTCGACCGTGCGCGGCAGCTGCGTGGCGGGTTCGCGGACGTCATGGTGGTGCTCACCGGAGTCCTCGGCGGGGCCGTGCTCACGCTCGGCGGACTCGGGGTCACACTGTCGGTGGTGCTGCGGTCGATCGCCGACCGTGACGACGGCTGGGGCGACGTGCTGTCGCCGCTTCCGATCGCCGTCGCGGCCGCCGCAATCGGCGCGCTGATCTGGACGGGGCATCGCGCCACCGTCGCCGACCGGAGCCCCGCCACACGCAGCGCTGCCCGCCTCGTGATCGCCGGAGCCGGCCTCGTGGGGGCCGCCTCGGGCATCGGGGTCGTCATCAACGCGCTCCTGGCCACCTTCGGCACGCCTCTCGCCGGAGACGACGCCCGCACGCTCCTCCTCGGAGGAATCGCCTCACTCCTCGTGGGCGCTCCGGTGTGGTGGGCGGCATGGCGCCCCGACCGCGCGTCGGACGAGAGCGGCAGCACGTCGCGGCGGATCTACCTCGTCGCGGTGTTCGGCGTGAGCGCCGTCGTGGCCATCATCGCGCTCCTGGTCGTCGGCTACCGGGTGTTCTCGCTCGTGCTCGACTCCGATCCCGACGGGTTCTTCGAGCGGATCCGAGCGCCGTTCGGCCTGCTGGCGGCCACCGTCCTCGTCGCGGGGTACCACTTCCCGGTGTGGCGCCGAGAGCGCGCTCATGCCGCCGCGACTGTCGACCACGCCATCGACGAGGTCGTCGTGGTGGCCGGCAGCGATGTCGAGGACCTCGCCCGCGCGGTGCGGGACGCGACGGGAGCGCGTGTGACGCGCTGGGTGCGCGCTGACCTGGAGACTGCCACCGACCCTGGCGCGCTCCTGCAGGCGCTGGAGTCCGTGGCGGCGCGGCGCGCTCTCGTGCTCGGAGGGGCAGGCGGCACCGTGCAGGTGATCCCGCTCGCCGATTGAGCGCGACCGACTCTCCGGAGACGATCACGACGACCTCCGTCGGCGAGGGAGCCGGCGGACGCGGGTCAGGTCGCGGCGGACCGGGCGCGGGCCAGGATCAGACGAACCGGACCCAGTTCGCGCCTCGCCCGGTCTCCACGCGCTGTCGGAGGTCGAGCCGGTCGCCGTCGACGGCGTAGACGGATACCTGCGTCGACTTCTCGCCCGCCGCCACCAGCGTCGAGCCGTCCGGGCTGAGCGCGAATCCGCGGGGCTGCGTCTCGGTGACCGTGAAGGCCTCCGCAGCCGTCACGCTGCCGTCTGCGCCGACGGTGACCGCGCCGAGCGTGCTCTCGGTGCGCTCCGAGCCCCACAGGTGGCGCTGGCCCGCGCCCCAGTGCAGATCCGCGCCCCAGATGAAATGGTGAGCCAGGGGGTCTGCGCCGAGCTCGCTGTGGCCCAGGCCCTTCGAGGTGTCGAACACCGTCGCCGCACCTCGCGGAGTCAGCGTGCCGTCGTGCAGATCGCGGGCGAAGTGGAGCACCTCGCCGGAGAACTCGGTGATGACGTACACGGCGTCTTGCGCGTCGCTGAGGACGAGGTGGCGGGGGCCGCTGCCCGCCGGTGCCGGTGCGGTCGCAGGCTCCAGCGGGGTGAGTGCGAGATCGTCGCCGATCGCGTACTGCGCGACGAGGTCTGCGCCGAGCGAGACGAAGTAGGCGAAGCGCCCGTCCGCGCTCGGGAGCACCGAATGGAGGTTCGGATAGCGAGCGGTCGAGACCGGCGCGCCGACGATCCCGTCCGTCACCGGGCTGCTGATGCCGTAGCCGCCGCTGTACGCAGCGCCGAGGAGGCCCGTGCCGCCGCGGGTGAGGGCGAGGTAGTTCATCCCGCCGTCCGGCAGGTCGAGGCGCGAGCGGGGTTCGAGCGTTCCGGTCGTGCGGTCGAGGGCAAGGGTGAGGATGCCGGCCGGCTCGTCGCTCGAACGCCCTTTGACGGCGGCGTAGACGAGATCCCGCTCGCCGTCGACGACGAAGGTCGAGCATCCCGGGAGCCCCTCGGTCACCGCGAGGCGCTCGAGCGTGCCGTCCTGGACGGCGAAGGCGGAGATGCTGCCGTCGGCAGCGTTGGCAACGAGAACGAGGGGAGAAGCGGTCACTCCTCGATCGTACGTCCCGGCCCCGACACCTGCAGGGCGCGTAGCCTGGAGGGGTGCCCGACCCCCGTCACCGCCCTGCGCCGGACTCGGCCGCGGCGGAGGCCGGAGCGCGTCGGCAGCTCGCCGCCCTCGTGGAGCCGGGCGCGGAGCCCTTCGTCACCGACGTTCCGCGCAGTGACGGCGAGGCCCGTGCGGCGGCGATCCTGATCCTCTTCGGAGTGCTCGACGACGCCCCGAGTCGCCACGATCCGCTGGCGGCGGTCTCGCGCGACCTCGACGTGCTCCTGCTGTCGCGGGCAGCGACGCTCCGCGCCCACCCGGGGCAGGTGGCCTTCCCCGGCGGCCGCATCGACCCGGGCGATGACGGACCGGTCGCCGCGGCGCTGCGGGAGGCGCGAGAGGAGACCGGGCTCGACACGGCGGGCGTCGAGGTGCTCGGATCCCTCGCGCCGGTGTCGCTGGACTACTCGGGTCATCTGGTGACGCCCGTGCTCGCCTGGTGGGCGCACCCGTCGCCGGTGCGCGTGGTGGACGAGGCGGAGTCGGCCGCCGTCTTCCGGACGCCCGTGGCTGATCTGCTGGATCCCGCGCGTCGGGGAACCACCGTCCTGCATCGTGACGGTCGCCAGTGGCGCGGTCCCGGCTTCGTCGTGCCGCACGGCGAGGGCGAATACCTGGTGTGGGGGTTCACGGCCATGGTGCTCGACGCGCTGTTCGAGCGCCTGCGATGGACCGAGCCCTGGGACGCGGCGCGCGAACTCCCCCTCCGCCTCTGACGGCCGACGGCGCGAGGGGGCAGGCCCTTCCACGGGGCGACGGGCGCTGTCAACCCGGCCGCGCGAGCGCGTGGGCTCGTGCAGACTGACGGCTCCCGCCCACGGGAGATTCCGTGTCGTCCCCGTGGATGCGGCCTCGCACGACAACCGGAGGAATCATGACCCGCGATCAGTACACGTTCGTCGACCCCACCACGCTCTACGCCGACATCGAGCCGCAGCGGCAGCACATGGCCGAACCCGGCCTCGACGCCGACCTCACCCCGAAGGCGGATCTCGGCGAGGAGACCTACCGCGGTACCGGGCGACTGTCGGGGCGCCGCGCCCTCATCACGGGCGGCGACTCGGGCATCGGTGCAGCCACTGCCATCGCCTTCGCGAGGGAGGGGGCGTCGGTCGCGCTGTCGTATCTCCCCGAGGAGGAGGAGGATGCCCAGCGCATCGCCGCGATCGCCCGGGACGCGGGGGTGACCGTCGCGACGCTTCCGGGCGACCTGCGCGATCCCGAGTACTGCCGCGGGCTGGTTGCCGACGCCGTCGCGGCGCTCGGAGGCCTCGACATCCTCGTCAACAACGGCGGGAAGCAGATCTTCCAGGAGTCGCTGGAGGAGATCTCCGACACGCAGTTCGACGACACCTTCCGAACCAACGTCTCCGCGATGTTCTGGATCACCAAGGCGGCCCTCCCGCACCTGCCGGCGGGATCGACGATCATCAACACCACTTCGATCCAGGCCTATTCGCCGTCCGAGACCCTCGTGGACTACGCCTCGACGAAGGCCACGATCAACGCCTTCACCAAGGCGCTCGCCCAGCAGCTCGCACCGAAGGGCATCCGGGTCAACGCGGTGGCTCCGGGGCCCATCTGGACCCCTCTCCAGCCGAGCGACGGACAGCCGCAGGACAAGCTCGACTCCTTCGGGGAGGAGACCCCGCTCGGCCGCATGGGGCAGCCGGCGGAGCTCGCCCCGGCCTACGTCTTCCTGGCCTCTGCGGAGTCCAGCTACGTCCTGGGGGAGACCCTGAACGTCAACGGCGGGATGGTGAGCCCGTGAGCGCGGCGGGACGGGGGCGGCAGCACGAGGGGGAGGAGATGACCCCGGAGGAGAAGCGCCGGGATCAGCTGCTGCGCGCGGAGGGATCCACGGAGGCCGACGCGGCGCCGCGCATCGAGGTCAGCGAGCACGACGGCGTCACACGCATCGACGTCGCCGAGGGGGCTGCCGTGCGTCCCGGGCCCGGCCCGGGCGCCGACGATCGATAGATCTCGTCGACAGAGCACGCCGGACGTGCTCATATGCGCAGGCACTGCGCAGCTGAATGCTCATATGAGCAAACAGGTGCTCAGAAGTTGAATCGAACCCCGAGAACTCCCTAGCGTCAGTTCGGCACCACTGACCAGGAGCACTGACCAAGGAGGTTCAGATTCCATGAAGAAGGCAGCAATCGCGTTCGCCAGCCTGACGGCACTCGCGCTCGGCCTGAGCGCGTGCTCGGTGAGCACCACCCCCGGCGGCGACGCGAGCGCACCGGCGGGAGACGGTGACATCGTCATCGGCTTCAGCCAGGCGACGCAGCAGTCGCCGTTCTACGTCGAGCTCGGCGAGGGCGTCGAGCAGGCGGCGGAGGCAGGTGGCGCGTCGCTCGAGTATGTCGACGCCAACGGCGACATCACCAAGCAGAACAACGACATCGAGGACCTCATCACCCGCGGCGTGGATGTGCTCCTGATCAACCCGGTCGACCCGCAGGGCATCGCGCCCAGCCTCGCCTCGGCGAAGGCCGCCGGCATCCCCGTGGTGACCGTCGACCGTCCCGCCGCCGGCGCCGCAGCCCACGTGGGCCGCGACAACGTGGCCATGGGTGAGCTCGTCGGCGAAGCGCTCAAGGAGAAGCTCGGCGACGAGGGCGGAAAGATCATCGAGATCCAGGGCGATGCGGGAGGGACCGTCGCGATGGATCGCTCGGAAGGCTTCCACAACGCCTTCGAGGGCGACGACGCCGTGACGATCGTCGAAGGCCCCTACGCGGAGTACATCCGCTCGAACGCCGTCACCGCGATGCAGGACCTCCTGCAGTCCAACCCCGACGTTCGCGCCGTGTACGCCCACAACGACGACATGGCCCTCGGGGCCCTGCAGGTGCTGGCGGAGAACGGCCGCACCGATGTCTTCGTCGCCGGTGTCGACGGGCTCATGGAGGCGGTGCAGGCGATCGCCGACGGTGACCAGTACGTCGCCACCGCGCTGAACGATCCGATCGCCCTGGGCGCTACGGCGGCAGAGACGGCGCTCTCGGTTGCGGCAGGCGACTCGGTCGACGCCGAGATCGACGCCGGCACGGAGCTCGTCACGGCCGAGAACGCCGCAGACCTCGTCGGCAGCACGCTGTTCGCGCAGGCCAAGTAGCACGAGACCCCAGTCACACCAGCCCCCAAGTAGCACGACTGCCAGGGCGGCGCGGGCGGATCCTCGCCCGTGCCGCCCGCAGCAACCGCGCGATTCGACGCGCAGGAATCACGGAGGAGACCCATGTCCGACACCATGACCGCCGCAGTGATGCACGCCCCCGGTGACATCCGGGTCGAGCAGATCCCCGTCCCCGAGATCGGCCCCGGCGACGTGCTCGTCAAGGTGGCCGCGTGCGGTGTCTGCGGTTCGGACATCCCGCGCATGAACTTCTCCGGCGCGTACTACCACCCGATCGTGTGCGGCCACGAGTTCTCCGGACACATCGTGGAGGTGGGGGCCGATGTGACGGGTCTCGAGGTGGGGCAGCTCATCACCGTCCCGCCCCTGATCCCGTGCTACCAGTGCGCCAGCTGCCGCGAGGGGCATTTCTCCCTCTGCGAGGACTATGGCTACTTCGGCAGCCGTCAGGACGGCGCGTACGCCCAATACGTGTCGGTGAACGCGGGCAACGCGTTCGTCATGCCGGAGGGCGTGGACCCGCGCGCCGCCGCGATGATGGACCCCTCGGCGATCGCCCTTCACGCCATCTACCGCACCGGCCTCACCGAGGGCTCCCGCGTCGCCGTGATCGGCGCGGGCCCGATCGGCCTGTTCGCCGTGCAGTGGGCGAAGCTCCTCGGCGCCCGTGAGGTGCTCGCAGTCGACGTCAGCGCCGACAAGGCGGCGATGGCCGTCGAGGCCGGCGCCGACCTCACCGCCAACAACGACGACCAGGCGCGCGCCCACGCGGGGCTCGGCTTCGACGTGGTCATCGAGTCGGCCGGGGTGCCGGCCACCGTCGCGCTGGCCACCACGCTCACGGCGCGGCATGGCGAAGCCGTCTTCATCGGCATCCCGCATTCGCCGGTGGAGCTCGACAAGGGCACGTTCAGCCACTTCCTGCGCCGCGAGGCATCGCTGCACGGCAGCTGGAACTCCTTCTCGGCTCCCTTCCCGGGCCGCGAGTGGGTCGAGTCGGCTGCAGCGCTGGCAGACGGTCGCCTGCGCTGGGAGTTCATGATCACGCACGAGCTCGGGCTCGACGCGCTGCCCGAGACCATGAAGCAGCTCGGCGAGCGTTCGATCTTCAGCTCGAAGGTACTGTTTCTGCCGAACCAGGACTGAGAGAAGGCAGGAACGATGGGGTTCTCCCTCGCGATCGACATCGGCACCGAGGGTGCCCGGGCGGGCGTCTTCGACGCCGACGGCACCCGGCTCGGCGACGCGTCCGCGCCGTACGTGACGAGCTACCCGCGTCCGGGCTGGGCCGAGCAGAATCCGAACGACTGGTGGCGCTCGGCCGTGCAGGCCGCGCGCCGGGCCCTTGCCGACGCCGACGTCACGGAGGTCGACACGGTCGGCGTGGCCACGACGGCATCGTCGGTCGTCGTCCTCGACGAGCGCGGCGAGGCTCTGCGTCCAGCGATCCTCTGGATGGACAGCCGTGCCGTCGCCGAGTCGGCCGAGACCGCGACGATCGACCATCCCGCCCTCGCCTTCTCGGGCGGATCCGACAGTGCCGAGTGGCTCGTGCCGAAGGCCATGTGGCTGGCCCGCCACGAACCCGAGGTGTATCGCCGGGCGGCGCGGATCGGCGAGTCGGTCGACTACCTCACCTTCCGCCTGACCGGGGCGTGGATCGGCTCGCGGATGAACGCGACCTGCAAGTGGAACTACGACCACCGCTCGGGCGCGATGCCCGTCGACCTCTACGCGGCGCTCGGCATCGACGACCTCGCCGAGAAGCTCCCGGGCGAGATCCACCGGGTCGGCGCGATCGTGGGCGAGGTGTCGTCGGCCGCGGCGGCCGAACTGGGCATCGCCCGGGGCGCGCGCGTCTTCTCCGGCGGCATCGACGCACATCTCGCGCTCGTCTCGATGGCGGGCCTGCCCGGGGAGCCGGTGGCCATCGTCGCGGGAACCTCGAACGCCTTCATCGCCGAGCTCGACGAGCCCGTATTCTCCCCGACGATCTGGGGTCCTTATCCCGGCGCGCTCACCGAGGGGCGCTGGCTGGTCGAGGGCGGCCAGATCTCCGCCGGCGCGGCGCTGTCCTGGCTGTCCGAACGGATCCTCGGGGTGACGCGACACCGGATCGGCGACCTGATCTCCCGTGCGGAGGCGGTGGCCCCCGCCTCTCACGGACTCCTCGTGCTCGACCACTTCATGGGCAATCGCACGCCGCTGCGCGACCCGAAGCTCCGCGGCGCGATGCTCGGGCTGTCGCTGGGCACCACGCCCGAGCACATCTATCGGGCGACGGTCGAGGCTGTCACCTTCGGGACTCGGCAGGTGCTCGAATCGTTCGAGTCCGTCGGCGTCGACACCGATCACGTGTACGTGACCGGCGGCATCCGCCACAACCGCTTGTGGATGCAGACGACCGCAGACACCCTCGGTCGCCCCGTCGGTCTCATCGCCGGTGAGAACCTCACGACGCGCGCCCTCGGCATCCTCGGGGTCGCCGCTGTGAGCGGCGAGTCCGTCGCCGAGGTGGCCGCACGTTTCGCCCCGGAGTACACCCTCGTCGAACCCCGCCCGGACGCCGTCGCCCCTCTGCGCGAGGCGTACGACCACTACCTCGCGGCGACATCGCTGATCGCGGGGATCAGCGCCGAGCTCGCCGACGCGGCAGCCGGCCGCCGGGAGGTGATGAGCCGATGAGCACCGACGACACCCTCGCCGTGCGGGCGGCGGAGCTCTGCTACCAGGACGGCAAGAGCCAGGCCGAGGCCGCAGCGCTCCTGGGGATCAACCGGTGGAAGGTCGGCCGTCTCCTCGCGTACGCGAAGGAGACGGGGATCGTCCGCATCGAGATCGCCCACCCGCGCGCCCGCCGTCTGCCGCTCGAACGCCGCCTGCGTGAGGAGTACGGCCTGCGCGATGCGATCGTGGTGCCCGCGCTCGCCGACGAGTCAGAGCAGGCGGAGCGCGTCGCTGCGGCCGCGGGGGAGTACCTCGCGTCGATGCGGCCCGTTCCGCGCGTCCTCGGGATCAGCTGGGGGCGCACGCTTCAGCAGGTGGCCGCGGCGCTCCCCGACGGGTGGGCGAGCGGCATCGAGGTCGTGCAGATCAACGGTGGAGTGACCGTCAATCGCCGCGTCGGCATGGCGTCGGCCACCGCGACGACCATCGCGCAGAAGGCGGGTGGGACCGTCACCCTCCTTCCGAGCCCGGCGATCCTCGAGCACGCCACGACCCGCCGAGCCATCGAAGAGGACCGCATGGTCGCGCCGATCCTGGACAAAGCGCGCACGGCGTCGGCGCTCGTCTTCAGTGCGGGGCCGGTGACCTCCGCATCCGTCCTCGTCTCCAGCGGCTACATCGCGCCCGCCCGCATGCGGGAGCTCGTCGAGAAGGGCGCCGTCGGCGACATCGTCGGCCGGTTCGTCGACTCGGATGGCCACATCGTCGATCACGAGCTCGACGAGCGCACGCTGGGTCTCTCCCTCGACGACCTCCGCCGGGCCGGCTCGGCCGTCGCGGTCATCAGCGGCGCCGCCAAGAGGGCGGTGGCCCGCGCCGTGGTCGCCAACAACTACTGCTCCGTGCTGGTCACCGATGAGACCACCGCCACCTACCTCCTCGAGGAGAAGGACCGATGACCATCCCTGAGACTCCGGCGTCGCCGACGCCACTCCTCCAGATGCGGAAGATCCGCAAGACCTTCCCCGGCACCGTCGCGCTGGCCTCCGTGGACCTCGACGTCTACGCGGGAGAGGTGCACTGCCTGCTCGGCGAGAACGGGGCCGGCAAGTCGACGCTCATGAAGATCCTGGCCGGGAGCTACATTCCCGACTCCGGCGAGATCCGCATCGACGGTGAGCCCGTGCAGTTCGCCCACCCGCTCGATGGCATCCGGGCGGGGATCTCCGTCATCTACCAGGAGCTCGATCTGTTCGCCGACCTGACCGTCGCGCAGAACCTCTTCCTCGGCCACTCGCCGAGCACCGGCGGCATCGTCCACCGGCGCGAACGCCGGCAGCGTGCCCGCGAGTACCTCGACCGGGTGGGGGCGACCTTCTCGCCCGATGCCCGGGTCGCGGACCTTCCCATCGCCGACCAGCAGCTGACCGCGATCGCCCGCGCTCTCACCACCGACGCCCGGATCATCGTCATGGACGAGCCGACCGCGACGCTCGGCGAGGCGGACGTCGAGAAGGTGTACGACGTGATCCGCCGTCTCGTCGCCGACGGACGCGCGGTGATCTACATCTCCCACCGCCTCGACGAGATCGCGACCATCGGCACCCGGATCACGGTGCTGCGGGACGGCGTCAACGCCGCCAAGTACCCCGTCGCGGGCACCGACGCGGAGCGCTGGATCTCCGACATGATCGGAGACAAGAAGAGCGAGCTCACCGAGCACCGCTCCCGACGGACGCTCGACGGCGAGCTCGCGCTCGAGATCGACCGGGTGACCATCCCGCGTGTGCTGGATGTCCGCGACGTGTCGGTGCGCGCGGGGGAGATCCTCGGGCTCGCGGGGCTCGGCGGTGCCGGTCGGAGCACCCTTCTCGCGTCGGTGTTCGGTGCGCAGAAGGCGCAGATGCGGCTGCGGGTCTTCGGGCGCCCGGTGAAGATCGGCTCGGTTCGGGACGCCGTCCGGCACCGCTTCGGGCTCGTCCCCGAGAGCCGCAAGACCCAGGGGCTCCTCCTCGGCCTCTCGGTCGCGCGCAATGCCGGCCTCGCCGCGCTCCGCGGCGGGTCCGCGCTCTTCCCCCGCGAGCGCGAGCAGCGACGCACCGGGCCGATCCTCAAGCAGCTGTCCGTCAAGGCGGCAAGTCCTCACCAGGAGATCCGCCTGCTCTCCGGCGGTAATCAGCAGAAGGTCGTGCTGGCCAAGTGGCTGGCGCGCGACACCCGCATCCTGCTGCTGGACGAGCCGACCCGCGGTCTCGACATCGGAGCGAAGGCCGACCTGTACCGGCAGGTGCGCCTCCTCGCCGAAGGCGGAGCGGCCGTGGTCGTCGCTTCGAGCGAACTCAACGAGCTCATGGCGAACGCCGACCGCATCGTGGTGCTCCATGAGGGGCGCAAGGTGGGCGAGTTCGATCCGCTCACTGATTCCGAACAACACATCAGCCACGCGATCATCAGCGGAAGGGCATCATGAACGACTCCCCGACGACCGGAACGGTCGAACCCCCCACCCTCTCGACCCAGGCCCTCGCCGCCCGCCCGACGTGGCGCCAGCGCGGGTCGATGTGGCTGATCAAGGGCAACCTGCTGATCGTGTTCGTCGTCATCTGCGCGATCGCGGCGTTCCTGAGCCCGGAGTTCCTCACCACGCGGAACCTCGCCAACCTCCTGCAGCAGTCGAGCCTCACCGGCATCATCGCGATCGGCATGACCCTCGTGATCCTCACCTCGGGGATCGACTTGGCCGTCGGCTCGGTCGCGGCCCTGAGCGGGATGATCGTCGCCGTGCTCCTCGACGGCTCGGTGCCCATCGCCCTCGCGATCATCGCCGCGCTCGCCGTCGGCGTGGCGGTCGGCCTCCTCATGGGCGCGGTCTCCGCCTGGATCCGGTTGCCCGCCTTCATCGTGACCCTCGCGGGCTTGACCGCCGTGCGCGGCTGGTCGTACACCCTCACCGACGGCCGGCCGGCGGGGTCGAACCTTCCCGAGGCCTTCACTCTGATCGGCGGCGGGTACCTCGGCATCCTGCCGCTCACGGGAGTCATCTTCATCGCGGTGACCATCATCACCGGGCTGATCCTCCGCTACACGACCTTCGGCGAGTACATCTACGCGGTCGGCAGCAACGAGGAGGCAGCCCGCCTGTCAGGGGTGCCCGTGAAGTGGATCAAGGCGTCGGTCTTCGGCTTCTCGGGACTGACGGCGGCGCTGGCCGGGATCCTTCTGACCAGCCGGCTCACGATCGGCCAGCCGACGGCGTTCCAGGGCGCCGAGCTCGATGCGATCGCCGCCGTGGTGCTCGGCGGGACGAGCCTCTTCGGAGGCCGCGGCGGCGTGGGCGGCACCTTCATCGCCGTGCTGCTGCTCTCGGTGCTGAAGAACCTCTTCAACCTTCTCGGGATCGGTTCGTTCGTCCAGATGATCGCCACCGGCGTGATCCTCGTGCTCGCGCTGATCCTGAACCGCTTCCTCGACAGCCGCGCCGCGGCGGTCGCCCGATGACATCCCCGACGACAACCATCGATATCCAGGAGACCCGATGACCACGCACGATCTGGCGCGCTTCGTCGACCACACCCTTCTCAAGCCCGAGGCGACCCCGGCCGACGTCGCCGCGGTCGTCGCCGAGGCGGCGGAGCTCGGCGCCTACAGCGTGTGCCTCTCGCCCTCCGCTCTCCCGGTCGAGGTGCCGGAGGGGTTGTTGCTCACCGCGGTCGTCGGCTTCCCGAGCGGCAAGCATCACTCGTCGATCAAGGCCGCGGAGGCGGCGCTCGCGGTCGATCAGGGCGCGGACGAGATCGACATGGTGATCGACGTCGGCGCTGCCGTGGCGGGCGCCGTCGACGCCGTCGAGGCCGACATCCGCGCTGTCCGCGAGGCCGTCCCCGCGCCGACCGTGCTGAAGGTCATCATCGAGTCCGCCGCTCTCTCCGACGACGCCATCGTCGCCGTGTGTCGTGCGGCGGAAGCGGCGGGCGCCGACTTCGTGAAGACCTCGACGGGGTTCCATCCGGCCGGCGGCGCGTCGCTGCACGCCGTGACACTCATGAAGCAGACGGTCGGCGAACGCCTCGAGGTCAAGGCATCCGGAGGGATCCGCAGCCGTGCCGAGGCCGAGGCGATGATCGCGGCCGGCGCGACCCGCCTGGGGCTGTCGTCGACCCGGGCGATCGTGAACGCCGAGGGCGCGGTCGGCGACTACTGATCGATCGCGCTGGTCGCGGCCACGGGATCGCATCCTGGTAGGATCAATCCTTGGAAGTGTGTCCGAGCGGCCTAAGGAGCATGGCTGGAATCCATGTATACGGTTTTCCCGTATCGCAGGTTCAAATCCTGTCACTTCCGCCACAAGACGATGAGCCCCACCCCGTGAAGGGTGGGGCTCATCGCCGTTTCGGGGGAGGCTCTAGACGGTGCGCACGGCGCCGGTGACCATGCCGACGAGCTGTTCGCCGGTGACATCCTCGGTGCGGGTGCCGCCGACGACCTTGCCGCCGCGCATGACCCACACCTGCTGCGACAGGCGCTTGACCTGTTCGAAGTTGTGCGAGACCACCAGCACGGTCTTGCCGCCCTCGACGACGCGCCGGATGAGCGCCTCGACCTGAGCCGTCTCGTTGAGGCCGAGGGCTGCGGTGGGCTCGTCGAGGATGATCATGTTCTCGGCCCACATCACACCGCGCGCGATCGCGACGGCCTGACGCTGGCCGCCCGAGAGACGCTTGACGGTCCGGCCGACGCCGGGGACGTTCACCGCGAGGTCGGAGATCAGCTCCGCCGCCCGGGCCCGCATCTCGCGGCGGCGCAGGAACTGGAAGCCGGGGATGCCGCGGACGAGTTCCCGATCCATGTACATGTTCTGCCACACGCTCAGCTGGTCGCTGAGGGCGAGGTCCTGGTAGACCGTCTCGATGCCCTTGTCGCGCGCATCGCGCGGCGAGGAGAACTGCACCGGTTCGCCGTCGATGCGGATCTCGCCCCGGTCGGGCGTGTAGAGCCCCGTCAGGCACTTGACGAGGGTGGACTTGCCCGCGCCGTTGTCGCCGACGATCGCGGTGATCTCTCCCGCCTTGATGGTGAGCGAGGCGCCCTTGAGCGCGTCGACGTTGCCGAAGGACTTGTGGATGTCTTCGACGACGATCTTGTCGGTCATTTCCGCCCCCTCATGAGCGTGGCCGCGGCGATGACGACGATGCCGATCATCAGCGGCGAGTAGAAGGCGCTCACACCGAGGAGGGTGAGGCCGGACTGCAGGAACGTGAGCAGGATCGCGCCGATGACCGGTCCGTAGATCGTGGCGCGGCCACCGAAGAGGCTCACCCCGCCGAGGACGACCGCGGCGATCGCCTTGAGCAGGTAGTCGGTGTTGGTGGCCGGCTGGCTCGACCCGATGTAGGAGGTCAGCATGATCGCACCGATCCCGCCCATCGCGCCGCAGATCATGTAGCCGGCGAGCTTGATCCGCGGGACCTTCAACCCCATCGCCTTCGCGGCGTCGGGGTTGTCGCCGACGGCCAGCAGGTGCGTGCCGAACCGGGTGTGGAACAGGACGACGTGCAGCACGAGGGCGATCCCGATGGCGATCAGGAAGTTGATCCTTATCCCGCCGACGTTCATCGTGCTGACGGCCGTCAGCGCCCGTTCCGGGATCTGCACGGGCTTTCCCTGCGAGATGATGAGGCTCAGCCCCATCACGATGCTGAGGCTTCCCAGCGTCACGATGAAGTCGGGGATCCTCACCCAGCCGATGAACGACCCGTTGATCGTCCCGACCGCCAGGCCCGTGAGGAGGGCGATGCCGCAGCAGACGATCAGGGGCAGACCCGCCTGGTAGGCCGTGGCCAGGGTGACGCTGCCGAGGGCGACCGTCGCTGCCAGCGACAGGTCGATCCCGGCGAGGGTCACCGCGAACGTGGCTCCCAGGGCGAGGATGATCGGGATCGTCGCGTCGGCCAGCATGCTCGTGATGCTCGGCCACGAGAGGAATCTCGGGTTGATCGAGCCGAGCACGATGGCCAGGACGACCAGCGCCACCGGGGCGGCGAGCTTCATCCAGGTCTCTTCGGAGCCGAGCGCGCGGCGGACGGCGTACGCCGTCTCGTCGGCCCGGCCCCGGTTTCGGGTGGGTGTCTGGGTGGTCATGGGTGAGGATCCCCGTCTCTGATCGGCTTACTCGAAGGGGTTCGGGACCTCGAAGCCCGCCGGCGGTGCCGGGAAGGCGTCGAGTGCTGCCTGAGCGTTGTCCTTGTTCACGATGAGCACCGGCGTCTCGACCGTCTCAGGGATCGTCTTGCCGCCCATCGCCGCGACACAGGCCTGCACCGACTGCACGCCCATGAGGTAGGGGAACTGCTCGATCGCCGCCGGCTGTCCGCCCGCGACGATGTCGGCGAGCTGGTCCTTCGTGCCATCGATGCCGACGACGGCGACCTTCCCCTTCAGGCCCGCCTCTTCCACTGCCTGCTGGATGCCCATGGCCATGTCGCCCGACGGGGTGAAGAAGCCCTTGATGTCGGGGTTGGCGATGAGGATCGTCGCGGCGGCGCTCTTGGCCTTCGCCTTGTCGAAGTCGGCGGCGACCGTCTGGGTGATCTCGAGCTTGCCGGCGACGGCCTTCTCGAAGCCCGCGAGACGTGCGATGTTGCCGGGGTCGGCCACCAGGCCGCCGATGAGGGCCACCTGGCTGCCCTCGTCGACGAGATCGAGCATGGCTTCGCCACCCGCAGTACCGGCGGTCTCGTTGTTCGTCCCGACGTAGGTCGTGACCTTGACCCCTGCGTCCTTGGCGGCGTCGAGGTCGATCGGCAGGTCGAGGTTGACGATCGGCGTGCCCGCGTCCGACACGGGGACGAGACCGGTGAGCAGGTTCGTCTGGCTCGTCGGGTTGACGATGTAGCAGTCGTAGCCGGCCGTCACGAGGGCGTTGAGCTTGGACGCCTGGCCCGAGTCGTCGGTGACGTTCTCGGCGGCGACGACCGTCAGCTCGACGCCGGCCTCCTTCGCGGCGGCTTCCGCGCCCTCGGCCATCGCACCGAAGTACGTGTTGTCGAGCGGCTTGATGACGAAGGCGACCTTGCCTCCGCCTTCCGCAGCGCCGGACGTGCTGGGCGTGGGTTCGGTGGCGCTCGAACAGCCCGCGAGCGCCACCGCTAGGATGGTCGCCGTCGCAGCGGCCGCTCCCGCGGTCCGCATCCGAGTGGTCGTGATCATTTCTCTCCTTCGAGTGGGTGATTGCTTCCTGGTGCGACGCGGCTGGCCGCAGTGTTCGCTTTGCTGGCACACTGCGGTCAGCTTCGACCCGTCCGTCGCCGACGGGTGTCTCAGGGGGCCGCGAGAGGCCCCATCATCAGCGGCGCCGTGGTCAGCGGGATGCACCCGCAGGTCGTGCCGTACTCGATGTCGATGTCGACCGTCACGCTCCGGGGCGGCAGCGTGGGGTCCTCCGTCCGCTCGGCCAGCAGCTTCATCGCCTTCGCGGCGACGGTCTGGACGGGGATGACGCCCTGCGTGGGCTTCAAGCCCGTCACCGTCGCCTCGCCGATGGAGTCGATCGTGGTCACCAGCACGTCCCGCGGGATGTGCAGACCCAGTCGCGAGATGGCGGCCATGGCGCCCCAGAACATGCGGTTGTTCGTCGTGAACACCCCGAACGGGGGAGTGAGGGTGCGGAAGAGCTCCAGCGCTCCCGCCGCGGCGTCGTCGGGGGTCGCGTGTCCTGCGCTCACGTGGTGCGCGAGGCCCGCCGCGTTCATGACGCGGGTGTACCCGCTCTGGCGGTCACGCACGTTGGAGACGGCGGTGTTCCCGGCGATGAGGGCGACCTGCGACAGCCGGTGATGGGCGACCAGGTGCTCGACCAGCCGCTCGGCGGCGCGACGGTTGCTGGCCAGCACGTGATCGGCGCTCTTGCGCACCGACGGCACGGTGCGGTCCACGATCACCGTGGGGATCTCGGAGACGGCGTCGGGGAGGCTCGGTGCGCCGCTCGGGAGCACGATGAGCCCGTCCACCCTCTGCTGCCGGAACGTCCGGAGGTAGCGCTCCTCCTGGTCGGCCTCTTCGTCGGAGTCTCCGAGGAGGAGGGTGGGAGAGGTCGGTGAGAGGCGTTCCTCGATCGCCCGGGTGAGCAGAGCGAAGAAGCCGTTGCGGACGTCGGGGATGATCAGTCCGATGAAGCCCGAGCGCTTCGTGCGCAGTCCCGTAGCGGCCGCATCGCCGACGTAGGACAGCTCGGCGACGGCCGCCATGACGCGCTCCCGCATCGCCGGGGCGACATAGGCCTCTCCGTTGAGCACGCGGGAGACGGTCTTGGTGGACACTCCCGCGTGCTGGGCGAGATCGACCAGCCGCGTGGGGCGGCGCAGGCCCCGGGGGGCGTCGGAGGAGCTGCTCATGAGCACCACGGTCCAGGCGATGAGGCAGGCATAGAGTGGGATCCCTCTTCTCGTCATGGCGTTCCGTGCCCCACCGCGATGGCGCTCGTCGCCGGCTCCGCGAGCGGGGGAGGCGGCGGAGCGGAAGCCGGGCTCGAGAGTGCCACCGTATCGGCGGGCGGATAGTGTTCCGGTGTCCACCATCCTGCCGCGACGCCCGCCAGGAGCCCGGCGCCGCGCGAGACGGCCTCGCGTTCCGCGGCCATCGCCAGCGGGTGGGAGGCGCGGCGGAGCTTGGCCTCCACCCAGCGGCGGCTGCGCAGTCCGCCGCCGATCAGGAGGGTCGTGCCCGAGACGCCGCTCAGGGCGCGCAGCCGTGCTTCGGCATCGGCCGAGGCGGACGCGTACCCTTCCAGGGTCGCCGCCCAGGCCTCTTCGGCAGGGCGTTCCAGGAGTGCCGCGGGGATCGCGCCTTCCTGCATGGCGACGAGGGTGGCGAGGTCGAGCGGCTCGGCATCCACGCGGATGGCGCGGAACTCGATGTCGTCGCGCGCGACGCGCAGCGCCCGTTGCAGGTGTCGAGTGGCCAGGCCCGGGCGCAGGGTCTCCCACAGCAGCATGTGTCGGGGCGTTCCCGGCCACGCCGTGACGGTGAGGTCGCCGAGCTGGTCAGGCCAGGTCGGGTGAGGCGCGTCGGGGCGGGCCTCCCAGGCGACCACGAGGGGCTCGCCGGTTCCCATCGAGTCGATGACCTCGCTCCGGTCGCCGCCCGCGCCGATGACTCCGACCGGGTGGTCGTGGCCCGCGATCGTGACCGGGATCCCGGTGGGCAGACCGCTCCACGCCGCGCCGTCGGGGGAGATGTGGCCGAGCGGGGTTCCCGCGATGCGCGCCGGCGCCCACACGAGGGAGTCGAGGCCCACGTGGCTGAGGATGTCGCGGTCGTACTCGCCGCGGAGGGGGTCGAAGGCGCCGCTGGTGGCCGCGAGCGACTCCTCCTGCGCGAGGGCACCGGTGAGGCGCCACACGGTGAGTCCCGCGACGCCGGTCCACGTGCCCCGAGCGTCGTACCCGTTGCGGGCGAGCCAGCCCAGCTTGGCGATGCTCGTGACGCTGCGGGCCTGACGGCCGGTGCGCCGGTGGATCTCGGCATCGCCGAACTCGGCACGCAGCTCGTCCACGATCTCACCGCCGCGCTCGTCGTGCCAGGCGACGAGGGGGAGGTTGCTCGGTCCGTCGGCGTAGATGGCGGTACCGGTCTCGCCCATGCTCGCCACGCCCACGGCGGCGATCCGTGTCGCGAGGACGCCGAGGTCGTCGATGGCGGCGCGGATGGCGTCGAAGAGGGCCTCGGTGGTCATCTCCACGCCGTGGGCGCCGCGGGCGAACGGCGTGGGCGCGACGCCGACGCCGCGCGAGCGGCCGTGGCGGTCGATCGCGTTCGCCTTGATCGACGACGTGCCGAGGTCGATCCCCAGCAGCAACTCGTCCCGCATCCGAACCTCGTCTCCTTCGACGTGTGGACAATCTCTGTCTATCGATGGACAAAGTAACACCCGCAACCTAGTCTGTCTACCGTTGTCAGAAAAAGTCGCCCGTCACGGAAGACGGGCGCGAGGAACGGAGGACGGGCCCTTGGCTCTCATCACACTCAGGGCGGCACTGGACGCCGCACGTGCAGGCAGCTACGGCGTCGGCGCTTTCAACGTGACCGACCTGGCGCAGGCCGAGGCCGTGCTGGACGCCGCCGCCGAGACCGACTCACCCGTGATCGTCCAGACGATCGCCGGAGCCTCGGTCCATGGCCGCGACGAGCTGTTCTGGGAGGCGCTGGTCACCCTCATCGGCAACTATCCCGACGTCCCCGTCGTGCTGCACCTGGATCACGGCGCCTCGTACGACGACTGCGTGCGGGCGATCGCGGCCGGCTTCACGAGCGTCATGATCGACGGCAGCATGCGCGATGACCACGTGACGCCCGCCACGTTCGAGGAGAACGTCGCGGTCACTCGTCGCGTCGTCGAGTACGCCCACGCGCGGGGGGTCTCGGTCGAGGGAGAGCTGGGCACGATCGGAGGATCTGAGGACGGCGGCGCCAGCAGCAAGGAGATCATCCTCGCCGACCCCGACGAGGCCGCGCGGTTCGTGGCCGAGACGGGCGTCGACGCCCTCGCCGTCGCGATCGGCACCTCCCACGGTGCCTACAAGTTCACGAGCCCACCGGACGGCACGGTGCTGCGGATGGACCTCATCGAGGAGATCGCGGGCCGCATCCCCGACACGCACCTCGTGATGCACGGGTCGTCGTCGTTGCCGGCCGATCTCCGCGAGACGATCAACGCGCACGGCGGGAAGCTCCCCGAATCGTGGGGCGTCCCCGAGAGCGAGAAGGCCCGCTCCACCAAGCTGGGCATCCGGAAGATCAATCAGGGAATGGACTCGCACATGGCCCACAGTGCTGCCGTGCGGACCTACCTCGACGCCGATGGGATCGGGGTCGACCCCGCGCTGTACGGCAAGCCCGGGCGCATCGCGATGCAGCGGATCGTCGCCGAGCGGATGCAGGTGTTCGGCCAGGCCGGGCAGTCCTACCGCCACCGCTGATCGGGGCTCAGCGCGGCGTCGGTGCCGCCCGCTCCCGGGGGCTCGTCGTCCCCGGGCGGCCGGGAGGCACCGACCCCGCGAGCACGGATCCGGGACGGATGAGCAGCGACCGCGGCGCGAGCCCGCTCCAGGCGCGTGCGCGCGGGGGAAGGGCCTCCCGCATCACGGTGCGGACGCGGTCGGCGTCGCGGTCGAGCCGGGGCGGCGATTCCTCGCCGCCCGGTCGCGCGTAGCTCGCGTGCTCCATGGCCGACACGAGCCTCGCGATCTCGGCCTCCGGGGCCGCGTGGTCGGCGACCAGACGCGCGCCGAACGCGCGTGGCGACTCGGCCGCAGGCACCGCGACCCCCTGATCGATCGCCGCGTCCTGCAGCATGCGCCACGCCGCAGCGGCCTCGCCTCGGCGGGCACGTCCGGCCAGCCAGCGCCGGCGGCTCCACCGCACGAGCATCGGGGTTCCGAGGACCACGACGGCGATGCCGAGCACCGCGAGGAGCGGGCGCAGATCGATCATCGCGGTTCCGGTGCCGGCGTTGCGCGCCGGGTCGTCGTCGGGGCGGGGTGCGGCGGCGGTGCTGGGGGGAGCCGTCGCGCTGGGCGAGGCGGCGGGGGGTGTGACCTCCTCGCCGCCGTCGTCCACGGGTGTGCTCTCCGGCAGGAAGCGGGTCTCGGTGCCGAGGCTCTTCGTCGGCTCGAACGCAACCCAGCCGATGCCCTGGAAGTACACCTCCGGCCACGCGTGCAGCTGGCTCGTCGTCACCTCCGAGACCCGTCTGCCATCCTCCCCGTCGACCATCGGCCCGGGGAGGAAGCCCACGACGATCCGGGACGGCATGTCCAGCGCGCGCGCCATCAGCGCGAAGGCGCCGGCGAAGTGCACGCAGTAGCCCTCCTTCACCTCCAGGAACGCCGCGACGGCGTCGGATCCGGTGCCGTCGAACCCGTCGAGCACGGGGGCGTCGAGCGAGTAGCTGAACTCCGACCCGCGGAACCAGGTCTGGAGCGCGATGAGCCGGTCGTAGTCGTTCGACGCGTCGGCGGTGACTTCCCTGGCGAGCTCGCCGATCACCTCGGGGGTCTCCGCGGGAAGACCGGTCACATCCACCGCGACGTCGTCGATGCGCGCGTCCGCCCCGCGGATCTGCTCCGCGGTGGGGCGAGCGGTCTGCCACGCCACGTCGTAGGACTGGCCCCGCGCGCTCGTCTGGCCGCTCAGGGCGGTGCGGCTGTAGGGAACCCCGCGCCACACCCCCTCGAGCCCGGTGATGTCGACGGCCGCGTAGGGAAGCGGGAGATAGGCGGAGGCGAGACCGGCGACCTCGACCCGGGTCGTGTATTGCACGACACGCACGCCGTCGTCGACGGCCAGCGGCTCGAAGCCCTCGTCGTCGAGCGACACCGAACGCAGACGGTCGGGCCGCCACACGCTGCCGTCGAAGAGGGAGAGCGTGGCCACTCGGAGGTAGGGCGGGGCGGGGGAGTCGCCCGACAGTGTGAGGACCGGGACGTCGCTGTTGCGCCGGAGGTCGTCGCCGAGATCGAGTGTCGGGTCGATGCTGGCGAGAGCTCCGCTGCCGGGCTCCGCCGCGACGGGTGCCGGCAACGACGGCGCCCCGATGAGGGCGACCACGACCGCGACGGTACCGATCGCCACGGCGAGCGTCGTGACGCCCCCGGAGGTTCCCGGTTCCGGGGCCTCCCGCGTTCGCGTCTCGGCGCGCAGCAGGATGAGCACGGTGGCCGCCAAGAGCACGAAGCTCACCACGTCGACGTCGCGGGGCACCGCCACCGCCGGGATGACCCACACGGCCACGAGAGCGATCACCGCCAGGAGCGGCATGCGCGCGGTCACCACGACGTGATCGAGGATTACCGTCAGCGCTCCGGCCGAGGCCACGAGCACGAACGACAGGGCGGGGGTGGCCTCCAGCGGCGCCGCGCCCAGCAGGATCTCGCTCGAGGCGCGGCGCACCGCGCTGATCGCCGCGGTGACGACGGCCGGCGTCGGGATCAGGGCGGCCAGGGCTTGTCCGCCGAAGAACACCGCCGTGACGACGATCGCCCACAGTCCCGTCGCCGCTGCGGTCACCGCGAGCGCGGGGGCGTGCAGACGCCGGAGGGTAGCCGCCAGCACGAGGATCGCAGCGCTGAGGGCGAGGGCGCCGAGCACCCAGGGGCCGGCACTGACCACGCCGAGAACGGGGAGCAGTGCCGCGGCGATTCCCGCCCACAGCGCGAGGGCGAGGCGGCGCTCGCCGCGGCGGCTCGGACGTCGCGAGACATGGCGACCCGGACGGGCGGGGCGGCGGTCAGGCGTCGACACGACGGCCTCCTCCGGCCACCGACGACCATACGGCGGTGAGGTCGTCCCGCGGCGTCATCGCGGCCACCCGCCAGCCGGTGTCCGCCGCGCGCGCCCTCTCGTCCGAGGGGGCTGCCGGCGGCCCGTTCGTCACGCAGATCAGCACGGGCAGCGCGCTGTGTGCCGGAACGCGAGCGAGCGCGCCGACGTCGGCGGCATCGAGGTCGCCCGTGATGAGGACCAACGGTCCGGTCTGCGCCGTGGAGAACAGCCGGGCGAGGTCGGTCAGATCGGTCGAGCGACGGGCGGTCACGGTGGCGAAGGCGGAGAGCATCTCCCTCAGCCCGGCGGCGTCACCACCTTCGACCGGGTCGACCAGGGGCGTTCCGTCGACGTCGAGGATGCTCACGTGGTAGCCCTCGCGCACGAGCTGGGCGGTGACCGACACCGTCGCCGTCACCGCCGTCTCGAACCGCTCGTCCTCCCCGGGCGCGCGCAGGGCGGCCTCGCTCCACCGGGCAAGCCCCCGGTCCAGCACCACGACGGCCTCGGGTGTCGTCTCCTGCTCCTCCTGCCGCACCATGAGCTCGTCGCGGTGCGCACTGGCACGCCAATGGATCCGGCGCATCGAGTCGCCCGGGACGTAGTGGCGGGGGATCAGATTGTCGGTGCCCTGGCCGAGACGGTTCGTCGAGGAGCTCATCCGCCCGCCTGCGCTGCCGGGCAGGTCGGCCACGCTCTCCAGGGTCACCACCGCCGGCGCCACCGTGAGCGTCGCCGGCTCGCGTGCAGACGTGGTGCGGCGGACGAGCCCGAAAGGATCGGTGGAGGTGACCGTCAGGGGCCCCACCGCACGGACCCCACGGCGCGCGGCGACGATGTCGTACGCGATCTCGATCTCACGGGCCTGCGCTCCGGCGCGGGTTCCCGAGACGGTCGCGGGGAAGATCCCCGCCGTCTCCCCGTCCAACCCCGGACCGAGCCGATCCTCCCAGCGCCCCTGCGCGACGGGCAGAGCGGAGCGGATCTCCACCCGCGCCCGCACGTGCACGGGATCGCCGGTCGTGGCGAGGTCCGGATGGAAAGAGCGCGCGACACGCACGCGACGTCCCGCGAGGTAGAGGGTCGCGGCGCTGGCGCCGACGATCGCGAGCATCAGCACTCCGACGTACACGAGCTCGATCACCCCGAACCGCGCGGCCAGGACGACGCACGCCAGCGCGAGCGCGAGAGCGCCCAGACCGCGCAGCGTCAGCGGCCAGCGGGTCACACCGCGTTGCCGGCGTGCGCGGCGTGTGGCTCGGCGGGGGGAGGCCATGAGCGGGCTCAGTGCGCGGCCAAGGGCACCCGCACCGACGACGCGATCGCCCGGAGTGCGGCGGTGAGGGATTCGGCGGACGAGCGTCCCCGCCCGGCTCCGCTGCCCCGTGCGGCGATCATGCGGTGGGCGAAGATCGGCTCCAGGAGAGCGGCGACGTCGTCCGGGATCACGAAGTCGCGGCCGTCGAGCGCCGCCCACACCTTCGCGGCGCGCACGAGCTGGAGCGTGGCACGCGGGCTCGCCCCCAGACGCACGTCGGGGTGGGAGCGGGTGGCGCGCGCGAGGCCGACGGCGTACTCCTCCACCGCGGGGGAGACATGGACGTTCCGGGCGAAGTCGATGAGCTGGCTGACCCGGGCCGCAGTCACGACGGGGCGCAGGCCGTCGAGAGGATTGACGGTGTCGCGCTGGCGGAGCATGAGCGCCTCGGATGCGGCGTCGGGATACCCCATCGACACCCGCATCATGAAGCGGTCGAGCTGCGCCTCGGGAAGGGCGTACGTGCCCTCCATCTCCAGCGGATTCTGCGTCGCGACCACCAGGAACGGATCGGGCAACGACCGGCTCGTGCCGTCGACGGTGACCCGGTGCTCCTCCATCGCTTCCAGGAGAGCCGACTGCGTCTTGGGGGAGGAGCGGTTGATCTCGTCGGCGATAACGATGTGGGCGAACACCGCGCCGGGCTTGAACTCGAACACCCGCTCCACGGGGTTGTAGACGCTGACTCCGGTGACATCTCCGGGGAGCAGGTCGGGAGTGAACTGGATGCGGCGCACGGTCGCGTCGATCGTGGCGGCCAGTGCACGGGCGAGTACGGTCTTGCCCACGCCGGGCACGTCTTCGATGAGGAGGTGGCCCTCGGCCAGCAGGCAGACGAGCGCAGACCGCACGATCTCCGGCTTGCCGTCGATCACTCGCGTCACCGACTCGACGATCGCCTCCGTCTCGCGCGCGAAATCCTCCGGAGCGACTTGGTTGTCGAGCATGCGTTCCCCTTCGCCGCGTCGATGCGTCCTTCGATGCTAACCCGGGCGGTACGGGCGGGCGGGCGCGTCGGGTAAACTTGCAGCAGCTCTCCGCGAGACGGCATCCAGGCCAACTCCCCCAGGACGGAAACGTAGCAAGGGTAACCAGGCTCTGCCGGGTTCGCGGAGAGTCTTACTTTTTCCGGGCTCCCCGTGGCGGCCGCGCGGACGCCCGAGCCGGCGGTGACGGGCTTCCCCGAGGTGGGCAGGTTTTGTCCGGGCGGGGACCGGGCGTCTCTGAGGCGCCGAGCCTAGGCTGGAACGCGTGGCTCAGAGCATCTACATCACCTCGACCGAAGGCCTGTCGGGAAAGTCGACGATCGTCCTGGGCGTGATCGACGCCCTCACCCGTGTCTCGCCGAAGGTCGGCGTGTTCCGCGCGATCGCGCGCTCCACGGTCGAGCGCGATTACGTCCTCGAGATGCTGCTGGATCACGTCGGCGTCGAGTTGAAGTACGACGAATGCATCGGCGTCACCTACGACGACGTGCGCCGCGACGCGGATGCCGCCCTCTCCAAGATCGTCGAGCGCTTCAAAGCCGTCGAGGCCAAGTGCGACGCCGTGGTGATCGTGGGAAGCGATTTCACCGATGTGGGGTCCACGTCAGAGCTCGGATACAACGCGCGCATCGCCGCGAACCTCGGCGCCCCCGTGCTCCTCGTCCTCAACGGCCGCGCGAGCGAGGGGGACCGGCTCGGAGTGAGCGTCGCACGCACCCCCGAGCAGCTCTCGCAGGTCACCGAGCTTGCCGTCACGGAAGTGCGCCACCAGCGAGCGGAGCTCTTCGCGGTCATCACCAACCGCGCCGACCCCGTCAAGCTCCACGCCATCAACGGGGCGATCCGCGCGGTCGTCGCCGACGTACCGGCCGCCGACGGCCACCGCGAAGCCGAGGTCGGCGTGTGGTCGATCCCCGAGGACCTGTTCCTGGTCGCCCCCGCCGTGCGCGACGTCATGCTGTCGCTGGAGGGCAAGCTCCTGCGCGGCGACGAGGAGCTCCTCACCCGGGAAGTGCTCGACGTCGTGGTGGCGGGCATGTCGCTCAACAACATCCTGCCGCGCCTGCGCGAGGGCGCGATCGTCATCGTCCCCGCCGACCGCACCGAGATCCTCCTGGGCCTGTTGCTGGCCAACTCCTCGGGGACGTTCCCCTCCATCTCCGGCATCATCCTCAACGGGCCGTTCCCGCTGCCCGACGCCGTCGAGAAGCTCATGGTCGGACTCGACTCGGCGCTGCCGATCATCCAGACCGACCTCGACACCTACGACACCGCCGTGCGCGTCATGGGCACCCGGGGGCGGCTCGCGGCTGGCTCGCAGCGGCGGTACGACACGGCCCTCGCCCTGTTCGAGCGGAACGTCGACACCGACGAGCTGACGACCTCCCTCGGGCTGACGAGCTCCAACGTCGTGACGCCCCTGATGTTCGAATACCAATTGCTGGAGACGGCGCGCACGCGGCGCAAGCGCATCGTGCTGCCGGAAGGGACCGATGACCGCGTGCTCCGGGCCGCGGCCACGGTGCTCGCCCGCGGGATCGCCGACCTCACGATCCTGGGAGAGGAGGCGGAGGTGCGGGGGCGCGCGGTCGAGCTCGGCCTCGACATCACCGCAGCGCACGTGCTGAGCCCCTTCGATCCGGCCACCGTCGACCGCTTCGCCACCGAGTACGCGCGTCTGCGCGCGCACAAGGGCGTCACGTACGAGAAGGCGGCCGACACGATCACCGACGTCTCCTACTTCGGCACGATGATGGTCCACCTCGGGCTCGCCGACGGGATGGTCTCCGGTGCCGCGCACACGACGGCGCACACCATCCGTCCCGCGTTCGAGATCATCAAGACCAAGCCCGGTGTCTCGGTCGTCTCCTCCGTCTTCCTCATGGCGCTCGCCGACCGGGTGCTCGTCTACGGCGACTGCGCCGTGATCCCCGACCCGAGCAGCGAGCAGCTGGCCGACATCGCGATCTCCTCCGCCGCCACGGCGCAGCAGTTCGGCATCGACCCGCGGATCGCGATGCTGTCCTACTCCACCGGCGAGTCCGGCTCGGGGGCCGACGTCGACAAGGTCCGGGCGGCCACCGAGCTGGTGCGCGAACGTGCGCCGCAGCTGCTCGTGGAGGGGCCGATCCAGTACGACGCCGCCGCCGATGCCGCCGTCGCCAAGGCGAAGATGCCCGACTCGCAGGTGGCCGGCCGCGCCACCGTGTTCGTCTTCCCCGATCTGAACACGGGGAACAACACCTACAAGGCCGTCCAGCGCTCGGCGGGTGCCGTCGCGATGGGCCCGGTCCTGCAGGGCCTCAACCGCCCCATCAACGACCTCTCGCGCGGTGCGCTGGTCGAAGACATCGTCAACACGATCGCCATCACCGCCATCCAGGCGCAGGCCGAAGGAGAGGCACGGGCATGACCGTCGTCTTGGTCATCAACAGCGGATCGTCGTCGTTCAAGTACCAGCTGATCGACGTCGAGAGCGAGCGCTCGCTCGCCTCCGGACTCGTCGAGCGCATCGGCGAGGCCGTCGGCTCCGCACGCCACAAGGTGATCGGCGGCGACGCCGACGCGGAGTCCTCGCGCGAGCTTCCCATCCCCGACCACAGCGCAGGGTTCCAGGTGATGCTGGAGGCCTTCGAGCAGAACGGTCCCTCCCTCGTCGAGGAGCCGCCTGCCGCGATCGGCCACCGCGTGGTCCAAGGCGGGGCGCGCTTCTTCCAGCCGACGCTCGTGGACGACCTGGTCGAGATCAACATCGATGAGCTGTCGGTGCTGGCGCCGCTCCACAACCCGGGTGCGGTCCAGGGCATCCGCGCGGCCCGGGCCGCCTTCCCCGACCTCGCCCACGTCGCGGTGTTCGACACCGCGTTCCACCAGACGCTTCCCCCCGCCGCCTACACCTACGCGATCGACCGCGACCTCGCGCGCAAGCACCGCATCCGCCGGTACGGCTTCCACGGGACCAGTCACAAGTTCGTCAGTCGCGCCGCGGCGGACTTCGTCGAGCGACCGCTCAAGGAGCTCAAGCAGATCGTCCTCCACCTCGGCAACGGTGCGTCGGTGACCGCCGTCGACGGAGGACACTCCGTGGAGACCTCGATGGGTCTCACGCCCCTGGAAGGCCTCGTGATGGGCACCCGATCGGGCGACATCGATCCGTCGATCCTGCTGGTCCTCGCTCGCCGGGAGGAGATGAGCCCCGGCCAGCTCGACACCTTCCTGAACAAGCAGAGCGGGATGCTGGGTCTTGCCGGCGTCTCCGACATGCGCGACATCGAGGACCGGCGCGAGGCCGGCAACGGAGCCGCGATGCTCGCCTTCGACGTCTACATCCACCGCCTGCGGGCCTACATCGGCTCCTACATCGCGCAGATGGGGGGCGTCGACGTGATCTCCTTCACAGCCGGCGTCGGGGAGAACTCGCCTCTCGTGCGCGCCGAGGCGCTTGCCACCCTGGGCTTCCTCGGTGTGCACGTCGATGCGGAGCGCAACGCCGCGCGCGTGCGCGGCACCCGCGTGATCTCCACCGACGACTCGGCCGTCACGGTGCTCGTCGTCCCCACCAACGAGGAGCTGGAGATCGCCCGGCAGACCCTGTCCGTCATCGACCGAGTGTGAGGGCCTTCGCGCGTCTCGCTCGCGCGGGTGTGGGCCATTACGCTGGACGGGTGACAGCCGCATCGCTCCCGGATCTGACGACGTTCGACGGCGTGCTCTTCGACCTCGACGGGGTCTTGACCCCGACCGCCGACGTGCACATGCACGCGTGGGCGACGATGTTCACCGATCTGTTCACCGCGTGGGGGATCACCCCCGCCTACACGGAGCGCGACTACTTCGAGTACCTCGACGGGAAGAAGCGCTACGACGGCGTGGCGAGCCTGCTGCGCTCGCGCGACGTGGAGGTGCCGTGGGGTGACCCGTCCGACCCGCCGACCGCCGACACCGTGTGCGGCATCGGCAACCGCAAGAACGAGGTGTTCTCACGCGTCCTGCGGACGGAGGGCATCGCGCCCTACCCCGGGTCGCTCGCCCTCGTGAACCACCTGCGCGCGGCGGGCGTCCCCGTGGCCGTCGTCTCCAGCTCCAAGAACGCGGAGGAGGTGCTGCAGGTCGCCGGCATCCGCGACCTGTTCCCCGTCGTGATGGACGGCGTGATCGCCGAGCGCGAGAACCTCCCGTCCAAGCCCGCTCCCGACGTGTTCGCCGAAGGGGCACGTCTGCTCGGAGTCGACCCGGCGCGCAGCGCCGCGGTCGAAGACGCCCACTCCGGCGTGCAGTCTGCTGCCGCCGCCGGCTTCGCTCTCGTCGTGGGCGTCGACCGGGGCGTGGGGGCCGAGACCCTCCTCGCCTCGGGAGCGACCATCGTCGTCGACGACCTGTCGGCCTTCCTCTCCTGAGCAGCAGCGCCCGCCCGGGCTGCTCCACCGTCCCACACCGCACCGCACTCACCTCTTTCACCCACCCTCGTTTCACACCGGAGGAGTCACATGATCGACCGCGATCGTTTCCCCGTCGACCCGTGGCGTCTCGTCGAGAGCAGCTTCTCCATCGACGACGTCGGCGTCACCGAGACCCTCTTCGCCCAGGGCAATGGCTATCTCGGCCTGCGTGGCAACCAGCCCGAGGGCCGCCACGCGCACGAGCACGGCACTTTCGTGAACGGGTTCCACGAGATCTTCCCGATCCGTCACGCCGAGCAGGCCTACGGGTTCGCCGAGGTCGGACAGACGATCATCAACGCGCCCGATGCCAAGGTCATGCGCGTCTACGTCGACGACGAGCCGCTGTCCTTCGACGTCGCGGACGTGCGGGAGTACGAGCGCTCGCTCGACTTCCGCACCGGGGTCCTCAGCCGCCACGTGCGGTGGGTGACGCCGAGCGGCAAGGACGTCGTCGTCGACTTCGAGCGCATCGTCTCGTTCGAGGAGAAGCACCTCGCCGTCATGAAGGTGACCGTCACGGTGCTCAACGCCGACGCGCCGGTCACGATCAGCTGTCAGATCATCAATCGGCAGGACGGCCAGGACGTGTACGGGGGCGGAGCCCCCAAGACGGGCAAGGCCGCCACCGCCGCGTTCGACCCGCGCAAGGCCGAGAAGATCGACGAGCGCGTCCTGCAGCCCGAGGAGTACTGGCACGACGGTCTGCGCTCCGCGCTGTCGTACCGCGTGACCTCCTCCGGCATGACGATCGCCGTCGTGGCCGACCACGTGATCGAGACCGAGAACGAGTACTCGGCGCGCATGCTCACCGAGCCCGACATCGCCAAGAACGTCTTCCGCGTGCAGGCCAAGGCCGGCGTGCCCGTCACCGTGACCAAGCTCGTGAGCTATCACACGTCCCGCGGTGTGCCGGCTCGCGAGCTCGTCGATCGCGGGCGTCGCAGCCTCGACCGCGTGGCCTCGGAAGGGGTGCAGGTCCAGTTCGACCGGCAGGCGGAGTGGTGCGAAGGGTTCTGGCGGCGTTCCGACGTCGTGATCGAGGGCCACGACGACCTGCAGCAGGCGACCCGCTGGTGCCTGTGGCAGCTGGCCCAGGCCGCCGCCCGCGCAGACGGTCAGGGCGTGCCCGCCAAGGGGGTCTCCGGCTCGGGCTACAGCGGCCACTACTTCTGGGACACCGAGATCTACGTCCTGCCCTTCCTGATGTACACGACCCCGCTCTGGGCGCGTAACGCCCTGCGGATGCGGTATCTCATGCTGCCGTCGGCGCGGAAGCGTGCCGGGCAGCTGAACGAGGCGGGCGCCCTCTTCCCGTGGCGGACCATCAACGGCGAGGAAGCGTCGGCGTATTACGCCGCCGGCACCGCGCAGTATCACATCAACGCCGACGTCAGCTTCGCCCTCGGCAAGTATGTCCGGGCGACCGGTGACGACGAGTTCCTCCACCGTGAGGGCGTCGACATCGCGGTGGAGACCGCCCGGCTGTGGACCACCCTCGGTTTCTGGCGCTACAACGAGGTCGGCGAGCCGGAGGTGTTCCACATCCACGGAGTCACCGGTCCCGACGAGTACACGACCGTGGTCAACGACAACCTCTTCACCAACGTGATGGCGCGCTACAACCTGCGCTTCGCGGCGCGCGTCGTGCAGGAGATGGCAGAGACCGCCCCGGCCGAGTACGCGCGCATGGTCGACCGTCTCGGTCTCGACCCGAGCGAACCCGATCGCTGGGACGCCGCCGCCGAGGCCATGCACATCCCGTACAGCGAAGCGCTGGGGATCCATCCGCAAGACGCCGTCTTCCTCGAGCGCGAGGTCTGGGACCTCGAGAACACCCCCGCGGAGCAGCGACCGCTCCTGCTGCACTTCCACCCGC
Organism: Microbacterium sp. TNHR37B; assembly: GCF_001620065.1. GTDB lineage: Bacteria > Actinomycetota > Actinomycetes > Actinomycetales > Microbacteriaceae > Microbacterium. The sequence goes on along the minus strand of NZ_LQGV01000001.1, from coordinate 1,397,235 downwards.
TCGTGATCTACCGGTACCAGGTGCTCAAGCAGGCCGACGTCGTGCTGGCCCTGTTCCTGCAGGGCAATCACTTCACCGACGCGGAGAAGCTCGCCGACTTCGAGTACTACGACCCGCTGACCACGGGCGACTCCACCCTGTCGGCGGTCGTGCAGTCGATCCTTGCGGCCGAGGTGGGCTATCAGGATCTCGCCCTGGAGTACTTCAACGAGTCGATCTTCGTCGACCTCGGCGATCTGCATCACAATGCCGCCGACGGCGTGCACGTGGCCTCCGCCGGCGGGGTGTGGACCGCGCTGGTGTCGGGCTTCGGAGGCATGCGCGATCACTTCGGCGACCTGTCGTTCGATCCGCGTCTTCCCGCTGACTGGCCTTCGTTGTCGTACACGCTGCACTGGCACGGCACGGAGCTGAAGATCACCGTCACCGCCGATGCCCTCACGGTCGTGGCGGGGCCCGGAGAGTCGGTGTCGTTCGAGGTCCGCGGGAAGGGCTACGCGGTCGCCGGGGGTGAGACGGTCGTGGTGCCGCTCGACGGGCAGGGCCCCGTCCGGCCCGGGCGTCCGACCCTGGGCGACATCGGCGAGCAGTTGCGCGAGGACGGATCCATGATCTCGGCCTCGGTGCCCATCTCGACGAACACGTCCACGATTCCCGTGATCACGGGAGCCAACGTCGTCGCCGGGCACCCCGCCGAGCACGGCAATCTCGGCGTCGACTCCTGACCGGGTCTGCCGGTCCGCTCACTCCGTGAGCGCCGTGCGTGCGGCGAGGATCGCGCGCACGGCGTCGCGCCCCGCGCGGTTGGCTCCCACCGTCGATTGCGAGGGGCCGTAGCCGATCAGGAAGAGCCGCGGCTCGTCGATCGCACGGCCCTGCGCGACCCGGAGGCCTCCCGCCGGGGTGCGCAGTCCCAGCGGGGAGAGGTGAGCGATGTCGGCGCGGAACCCGGTGGCCCACAGGATGACGTCGGCCGGCTCGAACGAGCCGTCGGGCATGCGTACCCCGTCCTGTTCGATCGAGACGAACATCGGGTGGCGGACGAGCACGCCGCGGTCGCGCGCCGCGTCCGCCCACGGTGTCCAATGCTGGCCCGTCACCGAGATGACGCTCCCCGGCGGAAGGCCCTGGCGCACCCGGTCCTCGACTCCGGCGATCGCGGTGATGCGGGCGGCGGTGTCGAACTCGGTCGCATCCCACACGACCTCCCTCCGCGTCACCCAGAAGGTGTCCGCGACGCGGGAGATCTCCTCGAGCAGCTGGACGGCCGACACTCCGGCACCGACGATGACGACGCGGGCCCCGACGAACTCGTCGGCCGACCGGTAGTCGTGCACGTGCAGCTGTCGCCCCCGGAAGAGTTCCTGCCCGGGGTAATGCGGCCAGAACGGTCGGCGCCAGGTGCCGGTGGCGTTGATGACGAATCGTCCGGCCCACACCCCGCGGTCGCTCTCGACACGGAGCCGGCCGTGTGGATCGTCGTCGGCGCGTCGCACCGCCGTCACGCGCACGGGGCGGCGCACGCGGAGAGAGAAGCGCTCCTCGTAGTCCCTGAAGTACGCGGGAAGCACCTCGCGGCTCGGCGCACGCGGGTCGGCCGGCGGAACCGCCGCTCCGGGGAGCTCATGGATGCCGTTGACGGTCGCCATCCGCAGCGAGGGCCAGCGGTGCTGCCATGCACCGCCGGGGGGAGCGCTCGGCGTCGAGCACGACGAACCGGGGCGTTCCGGGCGGGGCGTCCTCTCCCTGGGGGACGAAGCCGCGACGGCGGAGGTGGTAGGCCGCCGAGAGGCCGGCTTGCCCCGCGCCGATGACGACGACCTCGACCTCTTCCCCCGACACGCCATCCCCAACGTCGTGGTCTGTCGGGTTCTTCCCTCCCCGGCTCGCGGTCCCCGGCACGATGTCGCCGGTACGCCGTAGTCTGTTGGGGTGACCACCGCCCTGTATCGCCGCTACCGGCCAGAGACCTTCGGCGAGATGATCGGGCAGTCACAGGTCACCGACCCGCTCATGACGGCTCTGCGCGGCGATCGCGTCGGCCACGCGTACCTCTTCTCCGGTCCTCGCGGCTGCGGAAAGACCACGTCGGCCCGCATCCTCGCCCGGTGTCTCAACTGCGCCGCGGGTCCCACCGACACCCCGTGCGGAACGTGCGACAGCTGCGTCGAGCTCAGCCGCGGGGGCGGGGGCTCGCTCGACGTCGTCGAGATCGATGCCGCGTCCCACAACGGCGTCGACGACGCGCGTGATCTCCGCGAGCGTGCCGTCTTCGCCCCCGCGCGCGACCGGTTCAAGATCTTCATCCTCGACGAGGCGCACATGGTGACGGCGCAGGGCTTCAACGCCCTGCTCAAGCTCGTCGAGGAGCCGCCCGCGCACGTCAAGTTCATCTTCGCCACCACCGAGCCCGAGAAGGTGATCGGCACCATCCGCTCCCGCACGCACCACTATCCGTTCCGTCTCGTGGCGCCGGCGGCGATGCTGGAGTACGTCGAGCAGCTGTGCACGGCCGAGAACGTCACGGTCGAGCCGGGGGTGCTTCCGCTGGTCGTGCGTGCAGGCGGTGGCTCTCCGCGCGACACGCTCTCGCTCCTCGACCAGCTCATCGCCGGTTCCGACGACGGGGCGGTCGGCTACGCGCGCGCCGTGGCCCTGCTCGGCTACACGCACGGTGAGCTTCTCGACGAGGTCGTCGACGCCTTCGCCGCCCACGATGCGGGGGCTGCCTTCGGCGCGGTCGACCGGGTGGTCCAGACCGGGCAGGACCCCCGCCGGTTCGTCGACGATCTCCTCGAGCGTCTCCGCGACCTGATCATCGTCTCGGCGACCGGTGCGGGTGCCTCCGCCGTTCTCCGCGGTGTCCCGGTTGACGAGCTCGAACGCATGGGGGCCCAAGCGGCGGCCTTCGGCACCGAGCGCCTCTCGCGGATCGCCGACATCGTCGTGGCCGCACTCGACGACATGTCCGGTGCCACGTCTCCGCGCTTGCAGCTCGAGCTGCTCGTCGCCCGCGTCCTCGCGCACGGTCAGCCCGCCGCCTCGGTCGCGCCCGCCGCCGCGCCTGTCCCGGAGGCCGCCTCTCCTGCCCCGGCGTCCCCGGTCTCCGCGCCGGCGGTCTCCGCGCCGGCGGTCCCCGCAGCCCCGGCGACGGCGGCTCCTGCAGAGACGGGAACGGCGGCCACCGCTTCCGCTCCGACGGCGGCTGCCGGATCGTCCGGGGCTCCGGCGCCGCGAGGCCCGCTGTTGCTCACGGATGTGCTGGCCGCGTGGCCGCAGGTCCTCGCCCAGCTCGAACCGATCAGCCGCTCGTCGTGGATGCTGGCGTCGGGTGCCCGTCCTGTCGCGTATGCCGACGATGTGCTCACCCTCGTCTTCGAACGCGCCGCCGATCTCGCCGCGTTCAAGAAGCTCGCCGGCGGCAAGGGGCCGTCCGAAGACCTCCGTGGAGCGATCCTCGCGGTGTTGGGCGTGCGCGTGAAGTACGTGGCTCGTCACGAACCGGCGCCTCCCGAATCCGGTGGCTCCGGCCCTGGGGGTTCACCCGCCCCTGATGCTCCCCCCTCCGCGGGCGACGGGGCCACGGGGGGACCGGCGGGAGCGGCTCCGGCTTCCTCCGGCGGATCACCGCCGCGCGGCGGCAGTGCCACCTCGGCAGGCCCGGCACCCGCTTCCTCGCATCGCCCGGGTCCGGCACCGCGGTCGGGCGTGCATGCCTCGGCTGCCGCGCCCGTGACGGAATGGGCGGTCGCGCCGATCCCGACCGACCCTCAGGACTCCTCCCCCTCCGCATCGATGCTCGCCGTCGACGACGAACCGGAGGAGGCCTCGACGGCTGCCCCGGCGGCGGTGCGCACACTGGCCCCCCCACGCGAGGGCGACGTTCTCGCGGACGAGGCGCCGCTCACGGCCGAAGAGGAAGAGGAACTGCCTCCTCCCACCCGCGCGGATGCGCCGCTGCCCCCGCGCGCTCCGGTGACGATCGAACGACCGGCGCCCCCGCGAGCGCCGCGTTCGGGGGGCATCGAACGCGTCGGCGAAGCCGTCGTGCGGCAGATGCTCGGAGCGACGTTCGTGCGTGAAGAGCCCTACACGCCCCCGACCAGGTTCAACTGACGGGCGGAGCATTCATGTACGACGGCATCGTCCAAGACCTGATCGACGAGTTCGGTCGACTGCCCGGGATCGGGCCCAAGTCGGCGCAGCGCATCGCGTTCCACATCCTGCAGACGCCCACCTTCGATGTCTCGCGGCTCTCGCAACTGCTCGGCGAGCTCCGCGAGCGCGTGCGCTTCTGCGAGATCTGCGGCAACGTCTCCGAGCAGGAGCGGTGCGCGATCTGTCGAGACCCGCGCCGCGACCAGACCTTGATCTGTGTCGTCGAAGACGCCAAGGACGTCTCCGCCATCGAGCGCACCCGAGAGTTCCGCGGGCTGTACCACGTCCTCGGTGGAGCGATCAGCCCGATCGCGGGCATCGGTCCCGACGACCTGCGGATCGCCCAGCTCATGCAGCGGCTGGCCGACGGCACGGTGCAGGAAGTGATCCTCGCCACCAATCCGAACCTCGAGGGCGAGGCGACCTCCACCTACCTCAGCAGACTGCTGCACACCCTCGAGATCCGCGTGACTCGCCTGGCGTCGGGGCTCCCTGTCGGCGGCGACCTCGAGTACGCCGACGAGGTCACCCTCGGCCGCGCCTTCGAGGGCCGTCGCAGCGTGTGATGGGCTCCGCGTCCGCGGTGTCCGTGCGGGGATGGCTGCTCTACGGCGCCATGGCGCTGCTGTGGGGCATCCCCTACCTGTTCATCAAAGAGGCCGTCGACTCCTACTCGCCGCCCGCGATCGTCGCGGGCCGCACACTCCTGGGAGCGCTCGTCCTCTTGCCCTTGGCCCTCCATCGGCGCGCGCTCGGCCCCGCGCTCCGGGCGTGGCCGTGGGTGCTCGCGTTCGGGGCGATCGAGATGGCCGGTCCGTTCGTCCTCCTCGGTCACGCGGAGCAGACGCTCTCCTCCGGGCTCACGGGGCTGCTCGTGGCCACCGTTCCTCTGTTCGCGGCGCTCATCGCCCTCCTCCGTGGTGATCGGGGTGTCCTCTCCCGCTGGCGCTCGGTCGGCCTCGGGATCGGGTTCGTCGGGGTCGCGGTGATCGTCATGGGTCCCGGGCTCGCGGTGGCCGACCCCAGCCGAGCTCTGGTCGCCATCGCCGAAGTGCTGCTCGTGGCCGTCCTCTATGCGATCGCGCCGTTCATCATCGCCACCGCGCTCAAAGACGTCCCCTCGATCGGCACGATCACCCTGGCACTGCTGATGGTGGGCGCGGTCTACCTGCCGATCGGGCTCCTCACGCAGCACGAGGTGCCGACGCTCCGCTCCACCCTCTCGCTGGTCGCGCTCGGGATCCTGTGCACCGCGGTCGCGTTCCTCGGCTTCTTCGCCCTGATCCGGGAGGTGGGCCCCGTGCAGGCACCGCTGTTCACCTATGTGAACCCGATCGTGGCGATCCTGCTGGGGGTGGTGATGCTCGGGGAGCCGCTTTCGGCGGGACTGGTCCTGGGGTTCCCGCTCGTGGTCCTCGGTTGCTGGCTCGCGGCCACGGGCGGGCGCCTGCGCCGCCGCCCCCTCGCGGCCGACGCTCTTCCGCCGGTCTGAGTCTTCCTGCCGGGCGCGGGTCGCCCCGTCGACGCGTCAGTCGACGGGGGCGAAGTCGTCGCGGTCCTGCGCGACGGCGATGCCCACCGCGTCGCGGATGTCGTCCTCGCTGAGCGTGTAGGTCTCGTCGATCCGTGCCGCGGCGTCCTCGCGGTCCTCGTCGTCATCGGAGAGGTCGCGCAGTTCCAGCTCGGCGTTGTCGATCGCCGCGGCGGCGTCTTCGAGGCCGAGATACCGATACGCGTTGACCACGGCGTCGATGGGATAGACATCGTCGTTGACGTGCAGGTCGACCGCCGCCAGCAGCCCGCCGTTGTTCGCCAGCCCGTGGAAGGTCAGGACCGTCACCAGGGCGCGGTCGCCGGGACGGACCGCGTCGGCCGGGGAGGAGAGGTCCAGCGCACGGTTCCAGATCGCATCGATGTCGTGAGCGCTCATGGGTCCACGCTACGCGTTCGCCCGACGTCGTCACATGGCCGTGGCGGCATCCTGCTCTCCCTAAGATGGTTCCTCGGGGCCGCCGGTGCCCCGACCGTGCCCGTCGAGGCCGGTATTCACCCGGGAGTTGTGCAGTGGCGCTGATCGTCCAGAAGTACGGCGGATCGTCCGTCGCCGACGCCGAGAGCATCAAGCGCGTCGCGAAGCGGATCGTCGATGCACGCCGCGCCGGGCACGACGTGGTGGTCGCCGTCAGCGCGATGGGTGACACGACCGACGAGCTCCTCGACCTCGCTCACGCCGTCGCGCCGATTCCGGCCCCGCGTGAGCTCGACATGCTGCTGTCGTCGGGGGAGCGCATCTCGATGGCGCTGCTGGCGATGGCGATCCACTCCATGGGCTTCGAGGCCCGCTCGTTCACGGGCAGCCAGGCCGGCATGATCACCACGGCGCATCACGGTGCCGCCCGCATCGTCGATGTGACCCCCGTGCGGGTGCGCGAGGCGCTCGACGAGGGGGCGATCGTCATCGTCGCCGGCTTCCAGGGATTCAACCGCGACACCCGCGACATCACGACCCTCGGCCGCGGCGGCTCCGACACGACCGCCGTCGCTCTTGCCGCCGCGTTGGATGCCGACGTCTGCGAGATCTACAGCGACGTCGACGGCATCTTCACCGCCGACCCGCGCGTCGTGCCCAACGCGCGCAAGCTGAGTGTCATCGGCGCCGAGGAGATGCTCGAGCTCGCCGCCAACGGCGCCAAAGTCCTGTACATCCGTGCCGTCGAGTACGCCCGCCGGCACGGCGTGATGATCCACGCCCGATCCACGTTCAGTTCCGGGGTGGGCACGTTCGTCCTCGGCCCGGGGATGACCGTGCCGGCCGGAGTCGAGGGCGCAGAGGGAGAAGAGATGGAAGAGCCGATCGTCGCCGGAGTCGCGACCGATCTCAGCCAGGCGAAGATCACCGTGATCGGCGTGCCGGACGTTCCCGGAAAGGCCGCGGAGATCTTCAAGATCGTCGCGCGCAGCGGCGCCAACGTCGACATGATCGTCCAGAACGTGTCGGCGGCGGCCACCGGGCGCACCGACATCTCGTTCACCCTCCCGAAGGCCGACGCGTCGGCCGCGTTGCGCGCCCTCGCCGACGAGCAACCGCAGGTGGGCTTCGAGAGCCTCGTCCACGACGACCAGATCGGCAAGCTGTCGGTGGTCGGAGCGGGCATGCGCGCGCACTCCGGCGTCTCCGCGACGCTGTTCGAGGCGCTGTCGGCCGCCGGTGTCAACATCGAGATGATCTCGACGTCGGAGATCCGCATCTCCGTCGTCGTCCGGGGTGACGAACTCGCCGACGCCGCGCGCGTCGTGCACACCGCCTATGGCCTGGACGGCGACACCGAGGCCGTCGTGTATGCCGGCACCGGCCGCTGAACCCCCTCTCGACAGCTAGCTGAGGAGCTCCCGTGCAGTACATCTCCACCCGCGGCGGCTCCGAGCCGCTCTCGTATTGCGAGGCCCTTCTGGAGGGGCTCGCGACCGACGGTGGACTGGCGGTCCCCGAGACCCTGCCGACCATCGACGCCGATCTCCTGGAGCGGTGGCGCGCGCTGACGTATCCCCAGCTGGCCACCGAGGTCCTCGCTCTCTTCGCGACCGACATCCCCCGCACCGACCTCGCGCGGATGACGCAGGCCGCGTACGCGGGCTTCCCGGAGGCCGTCGTGCCGCTGCGCCGCCTCGACGACGAGCTCACCCTCGTGGGGCTCTCGGAAGGACCGACCCTCGCGTTCAAGGACATGGCCATGCAGTTCCTCGGCGAGGTCGTCGAGTACGCGCTCGAACAGCGCGATGCCGTGATGAACGTGCTCGGTGCCACCTCGGGTGACACCGGGTCGGCGGCCGAGCACGCCTTGCGCGGCAAGGAGCGCATCGCCGTCTTCATGCTCTCACCGCAGGGCCGAATGAGTCCTTTCCAGCGGGCGCAGATGTTCTCGATCGACGACCCGCGGGTGCACAACATCGCCATCGGCGGCGTGTTCGACGATTGCCAGAACCTCGTGAAGGAGCTCGCCGGCGACCTCGGGTTCAAGCGCGCACACTTCCTGGGCGCGGTCAACTCCATCAACCTCGCCCGCATCACGGCCCAGGTCGTGTACTACGTCTGGGCCTGGTTGCGAGCGACCGACGCCGGCGTCGTCGAGGTCTCGGTCACCGTGCCCTCCGGCAACTTCGGCAACATCCTCTCCGGTTTCTATGCCCGGCAGATGGGTGTTCCCCTGCGTCGCCTGGTGTTGGCGGCCAACGAGAACAACGTCCTCGATGAGTTCTTCCGCTCCGGGATCTATCGTCCGCGTAGCGCCGCCGAGACCGTCGCCACCTCCAGCCCGTCGATGGACATCTCGAAGGCCTCGAACCTCGAGCGCTTCATCTTCGAGCTGGTGGGCCGTGATCCCGAACGGGTCGTCGGGGCATGGCGTGACCTCGACGCGCAGGGGTACATCGACTTCTCGGCGGAGCGTGCGCGCTTCGCCGACGAGTTCGGCATCGTCAGCGGCACGTCGACCCACGCCGATCGTGTGGGCACCATCCGGGCCGTCTACGAGCGTTCCGGAGACGTGATCGACCCCCACACCGCTGATGGCGTGCGCGTGGCCCGCGACTACGTCGAGCCCGGCGTGAGGATGCTCGTGCTGGAGACCGCCAAGCCGGAGAAGTTCGCCGAGACGATCCACGAGGCGATCGGGGTGGACCTGGCCTACACGCCGGAGCTGCGGGAGATGCTCGACGCGCCCCAGCATGTCGTCGATCTCCCCGACGACGCCGAGGCACTCCGCGCCTTCATCGCCCAGCGCGCCCTGCATTGATCGGCTGAGCGGACAGCCAGTCCTCGAACGACGGGCCCAGCACTCGCGCGTCCGCGTCGGGGAGGGCGAGGCCCTGCCTCATGCCCCGCATCTGCGCACCGGGCAGGCTCACGGTGAGCACCGGACCCCGCTCGCCCCGGTGGCGTCGCCATGCGCGGATCATCGCGGACAGTTCCTCTTCCCGCGGGCCGGCGATGTCGCTGGTCCGACCGCGGGCGGCCCCCTCGGCCACGGTGACCAGGTGCTCGGCCACCGCGCGCGCCGCGACGGGCTGCACGCGGGCGCGAGGGGCGAGCTGGAGCGGGCCGAAGCGGGCCTGCCGCGCCACCTGTCCCGCGAACTCGTGGAACTGTGTCGCCCGCACGATCGTGAACGGCGCGTCGCCGGCCTGGTACGCCTCCTCCTGTGCCACTTTGCCGGCGTAGTAGCCGTGCGGGTTTCGATCCACGCCCACGATCGAGAGCGCGACGATGTGCCGCACGCCCCCGCGACGAGCGGCGTCGATCAGCGTCTGGGTACTGCGCCGGAAGAACCGGGTGGACGTCTCCGCGTCCATCGTGGCGACGCTGACGGCGTCGATGACGACCTCGGCGTCGCGCAGTGCGGAGGCCACGCCTTCCCCCGTCTGCAGATCCGCCCCGGTGGCGCGGGACATCCCCGCCGCCTCATGCCCTCGTGCCCGTGCGGCCGCGACGATCTCCCTGCCCACGACCCCGGTTCCTCCGGCGACGATGATTCTCATGTGGTGTCCTTTCTCGACGTTCACTCGATCGACGATGCGGCGGGACAGAATGTGAGGGGGACGGGCGATCCGGACCGGAGACGGGAGCGACATGGATCGTGGCGGACATCGGCAGCGGCAGGAGCACGTCGCACCTTCGGATGACCATGACCGGCTGCTGTGGGACGCCGAGGGGCCGGTCCTCCGCGCCGCGGCCTTCCGGATGCTCGGCGCGGTCGCGGACGCCGAGGACGCGGTGCAGGAAGCCTTCGTCCGGTGGTTCCGGCTCTCGGCCGCGGAGAGGGCGGAGATCGCCTCGCCCGGCGCGTGGCTCATGAGGGTGACGGGCCGTATCTGTCTCGACGTCCTGGGCTCTGCGCGCATGCGGCGCGAGCGGTACGTGGGGGAGTGGCTCCCCGAGCCGGTCCCGAGCACCTCCTCCCTTGCCCGGCTCAGTGCCGATCCGTTGGACCGGGTCACCGACGACGAGGGGGTGTCCCAGGCGCTCCTGGTGGTGCTGGAGACCCTGACCCCCGCCGAGCGGGTGGCGTTCGTTCTTCATGAGGTGTTCGCGGTTCCCTTCACCGAGGTCGCCCGCGTCCTCGACCGGTCGCCGGCGGCCACGCGGCAGCTGGCGGTCTCGGCACGCCGGCACGTCGGTGAACGCAGTCGCACCGCCGTTCCGCGGGAGCGGCACGACGCTCTGGTGGCCGCGTTCGCCGAGGCGGCGGCATCGGGCGACCTCGAGCGGCTGATCGGCGTGCTCGATCCCGCCGTCGTGCTGCGCTCGGACGGCGGCGGCATCGTCTCGGCGGCGCCGCGGCCGGTGCGCGGCGCCGATCACGTCGCCCGGTTCCTCCTCGGCATCGCCCGGAAGCAGCCCGACGCCCGCTACGAGGCGGCACCGACGGGGGACGGCGTCGCCCTCGTGACCCGCGTCGCGGAAGAGGTGATCGCGGTGCTCTCGTTCGTGACCGACGAGGAGCGGATCACTGATGTCTGGATCATGCGCAACCCCGCCAAGCTCGGTCAGTGGCAGTGAGCCGCAACACGGGGCGAGGGGTTCGCTGCGGCCGGTAGAATCGCCACAACGCTGCGCCGATCGACTCCCCGAGTTCCGACGGTCGGCCCACCTCCGTGCACGGGACCCGCCCCGACGGGCCGTTGCCCCGCACGATTCCGCACCTCCGAAGGACACCGTCATGACCCGCATCTCCGCATCCGGACTCTCCGTCGCCGTCGTGGGCGCCACCGGCCAGGTCGGGACGGTCATGCGCGAGATCCTGATCGAGCGCGACTTCCCGATTCGCGAGCTCCGGCTGTTCGCCACAGCTCGAAGCGCCGGTACCGCCGTCGAGTTCGCAGGCCACGAGATCATCGTCGAGGACGTCGCGACCGCCGACCCGTCCGGCATCGACATCGCCCTGTTCAGCGCCGGCGCCACCGGCTCGCGGGCCCACGCCCCCCGGTTCGCCGAGGCGGGTGCCGTGGTCATCGACAACTCGAGCGCGTGGCGCATGGACCCCGAGGTGCCGCTCGTGGTCAGCGAGGTCAACCCTCACGCGGCGGTCAACCCGCCCAAGGGGATCATCGCCAACCCCAACTGCACCACGATGGCCGCCATGCCGGTCCTGAAGCCCCTCGACGCCGAGGCCGGGCTCACGCGTCTCATCGTCAGCACCTACCAGGCGGTGTCCGGATCGGGTCTCGCCGGGGCGCAGGAGCTGCTGGGCCAGGTCGAGGGTGTTCTCGCTCAAGGGCACACGCTGGATCTCGTCCACGACGGTTCCGCGGTCGACTTCCCGCAGCCCGAGAAGTACGTGGCGCCCATCGCGTTCGACGTCATCCCGCTGGCCGGCAACCTCGTCGATGACGGCGAGAACGAGACGGACGAGGAGAAGAAGCTCCGCAACGAGAGCCGCAAGATCCTCGAGCTCCCCGACCTCCTCGTCGCCGGGACCTGCGTGCGGGTGCCGGTCTTCACGGGGCACTCTCTGTCCATCCACGCCGAGTTCGACCGCGAGCTCACGCCGGAGCGGGCACGCGAGGTCCTCGCCGCTGCGCCCGGGGTGGTGCTGGAGGAGGTGCCGACGCCGCTGCAGGCGGCGGGCAAGGATCCGAGCTTCGTCGGCCGCATCCGCGCCGATCAGTCGGCGCCGGCGGGCAAGGGGCTCGTGCTGTTCATCAGCAACGACAACCTCCGCAAGGGTGCCGCGCTGAACGCCGTGCAGATCGCGGAGCTGGTCGCGGCCCGCCTCACGACGGCGGTGTAGCCCGCTCCCGGGCCTAGACTGGACAATCGTGAGTGAACCAGTCGACGTCGTCCTGATCGGCGGTGGCATCATGAGCGCCACCCTCGGTACCCTCCTCAAGCAACTGCAGCCGGAGTGGAAGATCGTCGTCTGCGAGCGGCTGTCCGAGGTGGCCCAGGAGTCGTCGAACGCCTGGAACAACGCGGGAACGGGACACGCCGCCCTCTGCGAGCTCAACTACATGCCCGAGGCGCCCGACGGCTCGGTCGACCCCGCCAAAGCCGTCGGGATCAACGAGCAGTTCCAGCAGAGCCGCCAGCTGTGGGCCTCCCTCGTGGAGCGGGGCGTGCTCGATGAGCCGTCGACGTTCATCAACGCGACCCCGCACATGACGTTCGTCCGCGGAGAGAAGGACGTCGCCTACCTCAAGAAGCGCTACGAGGCGCTCAAGGACCAGCCGCTGTTCGCCGGGATCGAGTACTCCGAGGATTCGCGCGTCATCCATCAGTGGGCGCCGCTGCTGATGAAGCAGCGCCGCAAGGGCGAACCCTTCGCCGCGACGCGGGTGCCGGCGGGCACCGATGTGGACTTCGGCGCGCTCACCCGCCAGCTCTTCTCGCACCTTTCGGAGCAGGGCGTCGACGTCGTCACCAATCGCGAAGTTCGCGGCCTGAAGAAGCTCGCCGACGGCACCTGGAAGGTCTCCTATCGGCACTCGCTCGGTAAGACCCCCGGCAGCCTGCGCGCACGCTTCGTCTTCGTCGGCGCCGGCGGGTGGGCGATCAAGCTCCTGCAGCGCTCCGGTATCCCGGAGATCAAGGGCTACGGCGTGTTCCCGATCGGCGGCCAGTGGCTGAAGACGTCCAACCCGGAGCTGGTCGCCCAGCACCGGGCGAAGGTGTACTCGCAGGCCTCGGTGGGAGCGCCGCCGATGTCGGTGCCGCACCTGGACACCCGCGTGGTCGACGGCGAGGCATCGCTGCTGTTCGGTCCGTTCGCGACGTTCAGCCCCAAGTTCTTGAAGAACGGGCGCATCACCGACATCGTCGCGCAGGTGCGTCCGGGCAACCTCTGGCCCATGCTGAAGGTCGCCGTCGACAATCCCGGGCTCATCAAGTACCTCGTCTCCGAGCTGCTGAAGAACCACGCCAAGAAGGTGGACTCGCTGCGCGAGTTCATGCCGACGGCGCGCGACGAGGACTGGGAGCTCCTCCAGGCCGGTCAGCGCGCCCAGGTCATGAAGAAGGATCCGGCGAAGGGCGGTGTGCTGCAGTTCGGCACTGAGGTGGTCAGCTCCGCCGACGGATCGATCGCGGGACTGCTGGGTGCCTCGCCGGGAGCGTCCACCGCGGCCTCGATCATGCTGAACCTGTTGCGCACGTGCTTCCCCGACCGGATGGGGGAGTGGGAGCCGACACTGCGCGAGCTCATCCCGAGCTATGGGGACACCCTCAACACTCGACCGGAAGCGGCAGACGCGTCTCTGACGGAGACGGCCGCCGTGCTCCACATCAACCGCTGACGAGGGTCCGGCGCTCGCGCGCCCGGCTAGTGCCTGCTGGCCCCGACCGGTCGTCGGCCTCCTCGCCCCGACGCGGAGCGGCGTCGACGGGTGCCAATAGACTCGTGCGGTGGCCAAACTCTACTTCCGCTACGGAGCGATGAACTCGGGGAAGTCCACGGCTCTGTTGCAGGCCGCCTACAACTACGAGGAGCGCGGTCAGCACGTCTTGTTGGCCAAGCCCGAGATCGACACCAAGGGCGCCGATCGGATCTCCAGTCGCCTCGGGGTCGAGCGTCTCGTCGACTTCCTCATCACTCCCGACGATGATGTCCGCGCGGTGTTCGCCGAGCATCGCGCGCGCGTGCGGGAGCAGGCCGAGCAGGAGGCGCTCATCCCGGAGTCGTCGGCCACCGGGTCTCGCCCCGACGTCGCCTGCCTCCTGATCGACGAGGCACAGTTCCTCACCCCCGACCAGGTGGACGACCTCCTGCGCATCGTCGTGGAGGACCGCATCCCGGTGCTCGCCTACGGCATCCGCACGGATTTCCAGACCCGGGCCTTTCCCGGGTCGGCGCGGCTGATGGAACTGGCGCACAGTCTCGAGGAGCTCAAGACCATCTGCCGGTGCGGCCGGAAGGCGCTGTTCAACGCACGTCTGGTCGGCGGCCGATTCGTCTTCGACGGCGATCAGGTCGCCATCGACGAGCTGAGCGCCGCGCGGGTCACGTACGAGTCGATGTGCGCCGAGTGCTATCTGCGCGAGTCGGGCGGCCGGTTGAGGTGACCTCCGCAGGCACCCCCGAGCACGTGCGAGAGTCGAACGCACCGGGTTTGCAAGGTCAGACCACCGGGACTAATGTGGTCTGACATTGCGGTTCCAACACGGTCCGAGGGGGATCAATGCCAGAGAGCACTCCGGCGCGCGCCTGGCGCGTGGTACTCGAGAAGATCGAGTCCGATCTGCTGGAGGGGCGGCTCGGCCCGGGCGATCGCATCCAGCCGGAGCGGGAACTCGCCACGACGCTCGGGGTCGGACGCTCCAGCGTGCGCGAGGCGCTGCGTGTCCTCGAGGTCATGGGCCTGATCCGCACCGGCACGGGATCCGGGCCGACCGCCGGCGCGATCGTGACCGCGACGCCCCACGGCGGGCTCGCCCAGTTCCTGCGCCTGCAGGTCGCCGCGCAGGGGTTCCCGATCCCTGATGTCTACGAGACCCGCCTCCTGCTCGAGGAGTGGGCCGTCGCGCATCTGGCCGGCGACGCACACACCGACCTCGCGGAGGCGCACGCCACCCTCGACGCGATGGAGGCCGAGGGGCTGACGGCGGAGGAGTTCCTCGCGCTCGACACCCAGTTCCACCTGCGCCTCACCGATGCGGCGGGAAACGTCGTGGTGGCGGCCACCATGGCGGGTCTGCGCACGACGATCGAGAGCTACATCCGGGCCGGCGCGGAGCGCATCCCCGATTGGGAGGCGACGTCGGCGCGATTGCGTCGCGAGCACGCCGACGTTCTCGCCGCCATCGAGGCGGGCGAGGCGGATCGGGCCCGCACGCTCGTGCGCGCGCACATCACCGGCTACTACGCCGACGCGGGGCTTCCCGCCCCTCCCGCCCTTCAGTGAGCCCCTCCCACCCCGTTTCCTCACGAGAGAGATGTCACCCCGCATGGTTCAGCGCCAGCTGCCCAAGATCCCCGAACTGCTCGAGCTCATGCAGTTCAAGAAGCCGGAGCTCGACGCCACGAAGCGTCGGCTGGAGGGCGCACTGACGATCGCGGATCTGCGCAGGATCGCGCAGAGGCGCACGCCGAAGGCGGCTTTCGACTACACGGACGGCGCCGCCGAGGGCGAGCTCTCGCTGGCGCGCGCGCGTCAGGCCTTCGAGGACATCGAGTTCCACCCCGACATCCTCCGTCCGGCCGAGAACGTGGACACCTCGGTCGAGATCCTCGGCGGGCCCTCCGCGCTCCCCTTCGGTATCGCTCCGACGGGCTTCACGCGGCTCATGCAGACCGAAGGCGAGATCGCCGGGGCCTCGGCCGCCGCGGCGGCGGGCATTCCCTTCACGCTCTCGACGCTGGGGACCACCTCGATCGAGAACGTCCGGGCCGCAAACCCCGCGGGACGCAACTGGTTCCAGCTGTACGTCATGCGGCAGCGCGAGATCTCCTACGGGCTCGTCACGCGCGCGGCCGACGCGGGGTTCGACACCTTGATGTTCACCGTGGACACCCCCGTCGCGGGTGCGCGCCTCCGCGACAAGCGCAACGGGTTCTCGATTCCTCCCCAGCTGACCGTCGGCACGATCGTGAACGCGATCCCGCGTCCGTGGTGGTGGATCGACTTCCTGACCACGCCCAAACTCGAGTTCGCCTCGCTCACGACGACGGGCGGCACGGTCGGGGAGCTCCTGAACGCGGCCATGGATCCCACGATCAGCTACGAGGACCTGGCCGTGATCCGCGAGATGTGGCCCGGCAAGATCGTCGTCAAGGGCGTGCAGAACGTGGCCGACTCGGTGCGGCTCGTCGATCTCGGCGTCGACGGCATCGTCTTGTCCAACCACGGCGGGCGTCAGCTCGACCGCGCTCCGATCCCCTTCCATCTCCTTCCCCAGGTCGTGCGGGAAGTCGGGCGGGACGCCACCATCATGGTCGACACCGGGATCATGAACGGCGCTGACATCGTGGCCTCCGTCGCGTTGGGGGCGAAATTCACCCTCATCGGCCGGGCGTACCTGTACGGCCTCATGGCGGGCGGGCGGCGCGGTGTCGACCGCACGATCGCCATCCTCCGCAGCGAGATCGAGCGGACGATGCAGCTGCTCGGGGTCGCGACGTTGGCGGAGCTGGAGCCGCGGCACGTCACGCAGCTGCGGCGCCTGGCCCCCGTGACCTCGTCGTCGGAGGCCCCGGTCGTCGCGCGCTGACGTGCGCCGCTCGCGGGGAGGGCGTGAGCCGGCTCGCGAGTCGCGGCGCGGGGTCAGCGGCGGGGGAGAGTCGGAATGAGCTCTTCGAGGTAGGAGGCGGTGTCCTCCCAGCCGGTGACGGCGTGGCAGGCGACGCCCATCGCCAGGACCGGATAGTCGTTGCCGTGCTCGTCGAGGCGGTCGCCGACGAAGAGCATGTCATCCAGAGCGATGCCGGTCTGCTCCGACAGGCGACGCATGCCGTAGGCCTTGTCGATGCCGCGTCGGGTGATGTCGACCGACGTCGATCCTCCGGAGCGGACCTCCAGGTCGGGGATACGCGCGGCGACGGCGTCGCGGAGCGCGTTCTTCTTCGCACCGGTGGGATCCCAGGCCGTCTTCGCCTCGACGGGCGCGGATTGTCCGAGCGCCGAGAAGGTGATCTGCGAGCCGCGGTCCTCGAGGATCTCGCCCCATGTCTCCGACTCCCACAGCCCGAGCCGGCGTGCCTCCTCCTCCACCGCCGCGAGAGCGCGCTGCTTCTCGTCGTCGGTGAGCGGGTGGGCGTAGACGGTGCGGACGCCCTCGGGCGTCAGGCGGTAGTACTGCGTGCCGCAGGTGGGCAGGAGGTGGAACGGCGTGAGCGCGTCGGCATCGGCGTCGGGAAGCCGCTCGACGACCTGTGACTGGAACTGCTGGAGCTGCCCGCCGGAGATGATGGCGACCTCGACGCGCGTGGCGAGGTCGAGGAGCAGGCTGCCCATCCGCGGCGAGATCGCCGTCTTCGACGGGGCGAGCGTGTCGTCGAGGTCGAACGCGACGAGGCGGGGCGTGGTCATGGCGCGAGCTCCGGATCCGTGGTGATGCGAAAAGCTCCGCCTGGGATCGGATCTCAGGCGGAGCCTCTTGCGGTCGGGGTGACAGGATTTGAACCTGCGGCCTCTTCGTCCCGAACGAAGCGCGCTACCAAGCTGCGCCACACCCCGTGGCAACCCTCCGAGTCTACCCTGTTCGTGCGCTCAGAACGAATCGGGCCTCACCCGCGCGGCAGCAGTCGAAGGACGGAGACTTCGGGCCGGCAGCCGAATCGGATCGGTGTGTAGATGGAGTGACCGAGGCCGGCGCTGACGTTGAGCGGGACCGAGCGCCCGGCGTGCGACCAGGAGCTGAGTCCGCGCGCCTGGTCGAGGGGGATGTCGCAGTTGGCCACGAGGGCCGAGCGCGAGAAGGGCACCCGCACCTGCCCGCCATGGGTGTGTCCGCCGGCGATGAGATCGGCACCGAGACCGACGAACCGGTCGAGAACGCGCCGGTAGGGGGCGTGCGTGACTCCCAGGCGGAGGTCGGCCGCAGGGGCGCCCCGCCACCAGGATCCCCGTCGGATCCGATCGAGCGCTGGCGGGAGCGCCTCGAGGTCGTCCCAGTCGCGGTGTGCGTCATCGACGCCGAACGCGTCGATACGCACGCCGGCGACGGTCAGCCGTGCCGCGGAGTTGTGGAGCGGCATCCAGCCGAGGTCCTCGGTGAAGTAGGCGTCCATCGCGTCGGTGTCGAGGTTCTGCACCTTCGGGGAATGCCCCGAAGGCCCCATGAAGTAGCCGAACGGGTTTCGCGGGGCAGGACCGACGACATCGTTGGAGCCGTGGACGAAGACGCCCGGCACGCCACGCAGCGGAGCGAACGCGCGGCGAATGCCGCTGAGCCCGTCGGCGTGCCCGAGGTTGTCCCCGGTGTTGATCACGAAGTCCGGCTGCACGCTGTCTGCGATACGAGCGATCCAGCTCTGCTTGCGTCGCTGCCAGGGAGCCATGTGCGCGTCGGAGAGGTGGAGCACCGTCATCGGCGATGCTCCCGGGGGGAGGATCGCCACGGAGTGTCGGCGCACGGTGAACAGGTATCGCTCGATCCCGACACCCCAGATCGCAGACCCGACGCCGACCGCCCCCACGACGCCGAGAGCCGTGAGGGCGGTGCGCTGCGGGTCGTACGCGCTCAGCCGTTGCCTCCGCGCCCGTTGCCGTTGCCCGGGCCGTTCCCGTTGCCGGGACCGTCATTGCCGGGCGCTCCGCCGTCGCCGCCGCACGAGGCTGCCTGGAACTTGATGGTGATGGTGTCGTCCCGTCCGACGACGCTGCCCGCCGCAGGATCGGTGCCGGTCACCACGCCCTGGTCGGGCGCTCCCTCCGCCTCGCTGCACTGCTGGGCGAATCGGGTGAACCCGGCGCCTCGCAGCTGGTTCTCGGCGTCGGCGGGCGTGCCTCCCACCGACGGCACCGTCACGCCCTGGCCGTTGCTGGGGGAGATGGTCACGTTCGTGCCGCCCGCCACTCGGCCGGCGCCGGGGCTCTGCTCAACGATGGTGCCCGCCGTCTCGGTCGAGTCGACCGCCTCGCCCACCGTGACCGAGAACCCGGCCGCGCGCAGCGTGCGGGTGGCATCGTCGACCGTCATCCCGATCACGCTCGGGAGATCGACCAGCTGGCGCTTGATGAGGTCCTGCGGAGGCTTCGGGAAGGCCTCGCCGCCGTACTTCGCATTGGCTGCACGCTGCATGTTCGGCCAGATGCTGTTACGGATGCGGGAGAGCCGGTAGCCCGCCATGTAGTGGTTCTCGAGGCGTTCGTCGCCCTCGACATTGCCCACCCAGACGACCGTCGTCACCTTGGTGCTGGATCCGTCCATCCACGTGTGGAGGAACTGGTGGATACCGGTCTTTCCGAAGATCGGCGTGCCATCGAACGTGCGGGCTCCGGAGCCGGTGCCCTGCATGACGCCCTGGAGCGTGTAGGCTGCCGTCGCTGCGACGTCCTCGCTGATGGCCCGCTCGCACTTCGTCTCCGGGATCGGCTGCTCGTTGCCGTCGGCGTCGACGACGCGGTCGATCGACTTCGACTCGCACAGCGTGCCCTTCGCGGCGATCGCGGCGTAGGCCTGAGCCATGTCGATCGGCGCGACGGCGGAGGAGCCGAGCACGTTGTACGGCGCGTTGGACGGATCGTTCGACCATGAGGGAACGCTCGTCAGCGGCGTCCCGTCGCCCCACGTCACACCCATCTGCCCGGCGACCTTGTTGGTGCTGCAGACCGAGATCTTCTCCGCCATCGCGATGAACCCGGAGTTGAGCGAGTCCTTCGTGAAGTTGTAGATGGTGCCCGTGTAGCCCCGGTTGCCCTCGAAGTTACCGATCTTGTTCTGCCCGAACCGGTCCTTGCCCGAACCGGTCTCCACCGTCTGGGTGGCGCCGTCGCAGATCTCGACCGTCTTGGTGCCGACGCGGCCGTTCAGGTAGGCGTTGACGGAGTTCCCCTGCTGCAGCCAGTTGATGAGGCTGAACACCTTGTACGTCGATCCGGCCGAGTGGCCCACGCCGCCCCCGTCCTTGGAGCGGACGTTGTAGTTCACGGCGGTGGTCTTGCCGTTCTTGTCGGTGGCCGCGGCATCGTAGCCGCGGTTCTGGACCATCGAGAGGATGCGACCCGTCCCGACCTCCACCTGGATGCCGGAGGCCCCGAGGTTCATGTAGTCCACGCGCGGTTCCACGATCGAGATCGCAGAGGACGCCGCCTTCTGCAGGTCGTAATCGAGCGTCGTGTACACCTTCAGCCCACCGCGGCGGAGGGCCGCAGCGCGCTCGTCATCGGTCTCTCCGAACGCGGGGTCGTTCTTGATGATGTGCGTGACGTAGTCGCAGAAGAACTCCGCGTCCTTCGCCTGCCCGCAGCCCTGCTGGGTCTTCTTGATCTTCGGCGTGATCGGCGATTCGACGGCCTCGGTGTACTCGGCCTCGGTGATCTTCCCGTCGATCTTCATGCGGTTGAGCACGTAGTCGCGACGCTTCTTGGTGAGCGCGTATCCGTCTTCCTCGCTGTTGAGCTTCTCGCCCGACTTCGTGGTGACCGAGCCGCCCTTCATGTCGATGCGGAAGCTGTTGGGCTCCTGCACCATGCCGGCAATCGTGGCGGCCTGGGGCAGCGTCAGCTTGGCAGCGGTCGTGTCGAAGTAGTACCGCGCCGCGGCACCGACGCCGTAGACCTGGCCGCCGAACGAGGCGATATTCAGGTAGCCGGTGAGGATGTCGTCCTTCTCGTTCTCCTTCTCGAGCTGGATCGCGTAGCGCATCTCCTGCAGCTTGCGCTGGTAGCCCTCAGGGCCGTCGTTGACGGTCGTCTCCTTGTAGCACTTGTTGACTTCCTCCTGGGAGGTCGCCTTGCGCTCGCAGTTCTGCTGCAGCACGTTCTTCACGTACTGCTGGGTGATCGTGGAGCCACCGCGGGTGTTGCTTCCCGAGGCGTTGCCCGCCAGCGCCTTGACGGTGCCGAAGAGGTCGACTCCGCCGTGCTCGTAGAAGTTCTTGTCCTCGCTGGAGAGGATCGCGTCCTTCATCACGCCGGCGATCTTGTCGGAGGTGACGGGGATGCGGTTCTGGTCGTAGAACTGCGCCATGAGGACGTACTTGTCGTCGGCGTTCTTCTTGTAGAGCTTGGTCGGAAGCATGAGCTTCTCGATCTTCAGGTAGTTCGGCATGTTGTTGAACATCGTGATCGCGCTCGACGCCGCGTAGCCGGAGACGGCGATCGCGGGGGTCACGGTGGCGGTGATCAGCACGCCGGCCACGGTGCTCAGGCCGATGAGACCGAGGAGACCTCCGAGCACGCCAGTGGCAGTCCGTTTCGCATGGGGCATAGGGTGATCGTAAGGGAGGTAGCTGGGCGAAGGCTCGGTGATCCCCGCATGCCGCGCCGATCCGCGCCCTCGAACGGGAGTACCGATGACCACGTGGGAGTACCTCACCACTCCTCTGCTGATCCACAACACCGCCGCGATCCTCAACAACTGGGGCAAGCAGGGCTGGGAGCTCGTGCAGGTCGTCCCGGGCCCCGAGGGGGGACTGGTCGCGTACTTCAAGCGGCCGGTGGGCGGCGGCGCCGCCAACGCCGGACTGGATGCGGCAGCCGTGGCAGCACAGCAGTTCCCCGCGGGGGAGGGACAGCGATGACCATCTCCGCACGTCTCTCCGAGCTCGGCATCGAGCTGCCTGCCGTCGTCCCGCCGGTCGCGGCGTACATCCCCGCCACCGTCCACGGCGACCTCGTCTACACCTCCGGCCAGCTTCCGATGATCGCTGGCGCGTTGCCCGCCACCGGGAAGGTCGGCGAGGGGCACGGGCTGGTGCCCGCATCCGACGCCAAGGACTATGCGCGGCAGTGCGCGCTGAACGCCCTCGCGGCGGCAGCGGAGGTCGCCGGCGGCGTCGACCGCCTCGTTCGCGTCGTCAAGCTCACCGGGTTCGTCTCGTCGGTTCCCGAGTTCACCGGCCAGCCCGGGGTGATCAACGGCGCCAGCGAAGTGCTCGGTGAGATCTTCGGCGACGCCGGGCGGCACGCGCGCTCCGCCGTCGGTGTGCCGGTCCTCCCCCTCGACAGCCCGGTCGAGGTCGAGGTCATCTTCGCGCTGTCCTGAGCCTCACGCTGGCCGACCGCCGGTGCGGTCGAGCTCGGCGGGCAGGTCGCAGTCGTAGCGCTGCCGGTCGGGCCATCGAGGGTCGCGTCCCGCGCGTGGTGAGATGGTGAACCCGAGTCGACGATA
The DNA here is from genome assembly GCF_001620065.1 of Microbacterium sp. TNHR37B. Lineage (GTDB taxonomy): Bacteria > Actinomycetota > Actinomycetes > Actinomycetales > Microbacteriaceae > Microbacterium. The sequence continues at coordinate 1,375,313 of NZ_LQGV01000001.1, read as the reverse complement.
GAACCCCACCGCGTCGTCATCCGTCTCGGCATGGATGGTGCTGCCCGGGGTCCGGGTGCGGAGCAGCTGGACCAGCGCCCGCCCGATGCCACGGCCCTCCGCACGCTCCGAGGTCGCGATGTATTCCAGGTGCACCAGCGTGGGCTTCGCGTCGAAGGCGGCGAAGGCGAGGATCGTCCCGTCGCGCTCGACGGCGCCCCACACGGTCATCGTCGTCAGCTCGTCGCGCACGATCCTCGCGCGCGCCTCGGCATCCACTTCCGCCGCACGCCAGACGAGGGCGTCGAACCCGGCCCCCTCCAGCTCGTCGCGGCGCAGGGGGCGGATCTCGTAACGCGCGGGGTCCATCCCTCCAGTCTGCCGCGTCCGTGACGGGCGCACCGTCGCCTGCCCCGCCTCGGCCCGGGCTCGCCGCACCGTGGCGGACGATGGGTCCGACTGTGACACAGCGGCGGACGCCCACGCCGACACGCCGGGATGCCTGCACGGAGTGCCGGCGTGTCGGTGTCCGCATCCGCCGTCGTGCTCGGCGGAGGCGGGGCCGGTGGGCGGGGCGGCGGCTACTTCACCTGGGCGGAGATGACGCTCATCACCGCCGTGTCGGCGAGCGTCGTGGTGTCGCCGACCTCGCGGCCTTCCGCGACGTCACGCAGGAGCCGTCGCATGATCTTGCCGGAGCGGGTCTTGGGAAGCTCGCCGACGATGTAGACGTCGCGCGGCCGGGCGATCGGCCCGATCTGCTCGCCGACCCACGCGCGCAGCGTGCCCGCGAGGCCTTCCGGCGAGTGCGCGTCGAGGTAGCTCTGCTTGATGATGACGAACGCGACCACCGCCTGACCGGTGGTCTCGTCCGAGGCTCCGACCACGGCGGCCTCGGCAACGGCCTCGTTCCCCACGAGTGCCGACTCGATCTCGGTCGTGGACAGTCGGTGGCCCGACACATTCATCACGTCGTCGACCCGGCCGAGGAACCAGACGTCTCCGTCGTCGTCGAGGCGCGCACCGTCGCCGGCGAAGTAGTAGCCCTGCTTCTCGAACTTCTCCCAGTACGTCTCGCGGAACCGGTCGGGGTCGCCCCAGATGCCCCGGAGCATGCTCGGCCAGGGCTGGGTGAGGACGAGGAGACCGCCGTTCCCGTTCCCGACGTGCGCGCCGTCCTCGTCCACCACGTCGACGGCGATCCCGGGAAGCGGCACCTGAGCCGATCCCGGCTTGGTCTCCGTGACCCCCGGGAGAGCAGAGACCATGATCGCCCCGGTCTCGGTCTGCCACCACGTGTCCACGATCGGTGCCGTCTTGCCGCCGATCACCTTGCGGTACCACATCCATGCCTCGGGGTTGATGGGCTCACCGACCGATCCGAGCAGGCGGAGGGAGGACAGGTCGAACTGCTGCGGGATGGCGCGGCCGAGCTTCATGAACGAGCGGATCGCCGTGGGCGCCGTGTACAGGATCGTCACGCCGTACTTCTGGACGATCTCCCACCACCGGCCGGGGTGGGGCGTGTCGGGCGTTCCCTCGTAGAGCACCTGCGTCGCTGCGTTGGCGAGCGGCCCGTAGGTCACATACGAGTGGCCCGTGATCCACCCGATGTCGGCGGTGCACCAGAAGACGTCCGATTCCGGGTGCAGATCGTGGACCACTTTGTTCGTGAAGGCCGCTTGTGTGAGGTAGCCGCCGCTCGTGTGGAGGATGCCCTTGGGCTTCCCGGTCGTTCCCGACGTGTAGAGGATGAAGAGCGGGTTCTCGGCGGGGAACGGCTGTGCTTCGTGCTCCGCCGGCGCGGCGGGGACGACGTCGTGCCACCAGAGGTCCCGGTCTGCGTTCCAGCCCACCTCGTTGCCGGTGCGACGGACGACCAGCACGTGCTCGACCGTCTCCTGCACACCCGCGCCCCGATCGGACAGCGCCTGATCGACCGCCGGCTTGAGGGGCGATACGCGGCCCTTCCGGTAGCCGCCATCGGCGGTGATCACCACACGCGCCCCCGCGTCGTCGATCCTCGTGCGCAGGCTGTCGGCGGAGAATCCGCCGAAGATGACGGAATGGATCGCGCCGAGGCGAGCGACGGCGAGCATCGCCGCGATGGCCTCGGGGATCATCGGCATGTAGATCGCCACGCGGTCGCCCTGCCCGACGCCGAGGCCACTGAGAACGTGGGCGACGCGCTTGACCTCCTCGGTCAGCTCGCCATAGGTGATCCGGCGCTCGTCTCCCGGCTCGCCTTCCCACAGCAGGGCCACCCGATCCCCGAGCCCTGCCTCCACGTGGCGGTCGAGGCAGTTGTACGCGACGTTTATCTCGCCATCGGCGAACCACTGTGCGAACGGAGGGTTGGACCAGTCGAGCACCTGCGTGAACGGAGTGTGCCAGTGAAGCTCCTTCGCCTGTCGGGCCCAGAACGCTTCGCGATCCGCCTTCGCCTCCGCGTAGAGATCGGCGGTGGCCACGGCGTGGCGAGCGAACTCCTCGCTCGGCGCGAACCGACGGGATTCGGTCAGCAGGTGGTCGATCTGACTGCTCATGCTCGCTCCTTTGCGGCTGTGCGTACTCCGGGACGGCGCGCTGACGCCGAGACGATCGGCACAATTTATCCGGGAATGCGGAGCCCCGACTACCTCCGATAGTGGGGTACTGAGGACGCGTCCACCGCCCGGGATCAGGCCGATATATCGGGCCGCCACGCCTCGGACATGTTTGGACCTGAGCGGGGCGTTGCGTAAGCTCGGTCGCGGCCGAACTCAGATTCTGGCACAACAGTGGTCCGCCATCCCCCGTAGCGGCCGCTGTTCCGGGCGGTACCCTTCTCCCCCTAAGGGTGCCGCCCCTCTCCTTGTCTCGGGGGAAATGTCGCCCCGCCGCGGTGGGCCCGTCCTCCCCAGCTCGGCCGTCACTGTCGTCTGTCCACGGCCCCGGAGGAATGAGGGATACGGCCTCGGCGGACGATCTAGCGTCGGGACATGCCCCAACCGTTCGTCGTCCGCCCTCGCGGGGAGTCTCGATCCCCGTCCGCTTCCCGCATGCCCGCGGCATCGACGGCGCCGAGAGAGAAAGCGGGGCTTCGCGGTGATCGTGCGCGTGAGCGGAGTGCGTCTCCTCACGTGCCTCGCACGCCGCGACGGCTCCCCGATCACCCCGCCGTGGCGTCGCTCGCGCCGTACTTGTCCGATCCCGACGTCACCGATGTGTTCATCAACGGCACCGATGGGCTGTTCGTCGATCGTGGTCGCGGTACCGAGCACATCGCGACGTGGCAGGCGGACGACCGCGCGGTACGGGATCTCGCCGTCGCGCTGATCGGCATCGGCGGACGTCATCTGGACGACCTCACCCCTCTCGTGGATGTCCGGTGGGACGATGGCGTTCGCGTCCACGCTGTGCTCGCACCGGTCTCGTGCACGGGCGCCGCCATCTCCATCCGGCTTCCCTCGGCGGATCGCCCCACCCTTGCCGATCTCGGCTCGCGCGGCATGTTCGACGCCGATGCGGAGCATCGTCTGAGGGGGCTCGTGGACGGGCGCGCGAATCTGCTCGTCACCGGCGCCACCGGGGCGGGAAAGACGACCCTGCTGGCGGCGCTCCTCGGTGTCGTTCCGCCGGGCGAGCGGATCGTCACGATCGAAGACGTCGCCGAGCTGCGGATCGATCATCCGCATCACGTGCGGTTGGAGGCACGTCAGCCCAATCTCGAGGGGGCAGGTGCGGTCGGTCTCGACCGTCTCGTCCGGGAAGCCCTGCGCATGCGACCGGATCGACTCGTGGTGGGCGAGTGTCGCGGTCCCGAGGTCCGCGAACTCCTGACGGCGCTCAACACGGGCCACGACGGCGGGGCCGGTACCGTGCACGCGAGCGGCCTCGCGGATGTTCCCGCGCGACTGGAGGCGCTGGGCGCGGCGGCCGGAATGGACGACCATGCCGTGGCCCGACAGGTGGTGAGCGCCATCGACGCGATCATCCACGTCGAGCGGCAGAGAGACGGTGTGCGTCGGATCACCGGCATCGCACGGCCGGTCGTGCAGCAGGGGCGGCTCGCCGTGGAAGAGGCGCGATGAAGACGCCGCCTCGCCACACCGTCGCCCGACGTCGGCGCGGAACCGTAGCTGGCCAGGGCCCCGGGGAGGCTTCGGGAGCTTCCGATACGTCACCCGGCGGCGGATCCTCCGGGGGCTCGGTGACTTCGGTCGCCGCGCAGGTGCACCGGCTGGCCGTGCTATTGCAGGCGGGTGTCGCACCTGTTCGCGCGTGGCAGCACGTGAGCGACCGGGACCCCGGGTCTGGCGCAGGGCAGGAGGCGTCGAGCGATCAAGACCCGTCGGCTGCGGGCATCGCCGAGGTGATGGACCGGCGCGGCGGGGCGTGGCGTGACGTCGCCGTGGCATGGCGCGTGGCCACCACCGTGGGGGCGCCGTTGTCCGACAGTCTGCGGGGCACGGCAGAGGCGCTGCGCGATGCGGATCAGGCGCGTGACGACGTGGCGGTGGCGCTCGCCGAACCGGCGACGACGGCGCGAGTGATCTCCTGGCTTCCGCTCCTGGGCGTGGTGCTCGTCGTCGCCTTCGGCTTCGATCTCACCGCCATGGTGACCCAGCCGGTCGGCATCGGCTGTGTCGTGGCGGGTGCCGTCCTGATGATTGCGGCGCGTCGGTGGTCGGCGAACCTGGTCCGCCGGGCGCAGCCCGCTCCCGGGGCGCCCGGGTGGGAGTGTGACCTGCTCGCCATCGCTCTGAGCGGAGGTGTCTCGATCGACCGCGCCCTGGAGGTCTGCGAGAGGTCGGGCTGCCGCACGGTGCGAGAGCGCGCGACCGGCGTCCTCGAGCTCTCGCGCGCCTCCGGCGCTCCGGCTGTGGAACTGCTGCGCGCCGAAGCGCGGGACCATCGACGACTCGCTCGCACCGAGGGGAGGTTGCGGGCCGCCCGGCTGGGGGCCCGGTTGCTTCTCCCGCTCGGGGTCTGCACGCTGCCGGCGTTTCTCCTGCTCGGCGTGGGGCCGATGATGCTGTCGGTGCTCTCCTCCGCCCCCGTCATCTTCTAGGGCGTGCGCGTCCTTCCTACCTGCCCTGCTCATCGCCACCGAAAGAGAGGAGTCGCCATGACTCGAACCGCCCGCACCCGCCCCACCCTGCCCCCGCTCACGCGTCGACGCGCCGCCGTGCTGTTCGCCGATGAGTCCGGCGCCGCCACGGCCGAGTATGCGATCGCCACGATGGCAACCCTGGCGCGCTAAAGACATGTCTTCGCGATGCGAGATCGCTCATCTCGCCACGCTCACCCGTATCGCGATAAAGTCCAGGTGAGAAGCGTTATCGTGCTACGTTGTGACTCGCCCCCGGTCACCGCCCCACGGAATCGATTTGGGGGCATTCTCATTTCATGATTCCGGAGACTTGACCGCGTTTCAACTTAGCTCGGACATCCGTTTTATGCATCTAACCTGGCGTTTTGAGCGCCGCCGTCTGGCGGAGCTTGACCCCCTCCGCAGCCTGGAGCATCATCTACGGCACGGGAAACCGTGGGGCCTGGCGTCGAGAGACGCCCCCAGCCTCTCCAGCAAGCGCCGCGAACCTCTAGCTAGGCCATCCGGCGCAGGGCCTCAGTCGGACGCAGAACGCGGATGACCGGACCCCCAGCGGGAGGGTGTGGGTTCACCTCTCCCAGCGACTGGATTAGCTCGGACGTTTGGGGGTAGGGGGCCTATGCCCAGCATCCGCAGGGGTTCCTAGTCTCCGCAGCCACAGAGCCTTTCAAGCTCTTCATTTCAAGAGCACCACTCTGCCCACCCGTGCATCCCGGTTCAGCCCGGATGGACCGCCACGGCGATGCGCGTAGAGTGCCGCTTTCGCAGGTTCGGTTCCTGACTCCAAGTGGCTTGCAGGGTGATCGAACGGTCCTCCGGTTCCAGGAAGAACTCCATGCTTGCCCCCTCGGCGAAAGCGAGCCGCTCAGCCCGCTCGCCGTACAGCAAGCCCTTCATCCCATCGACTGGCCCGAACTGAACATCATGGGCGACACCTGGTCCCCGGTTCACGACGGTGACCTCCATCCGCTTGGGCCTAACGGCCAGCACATGTCCGGCAAGCTCCAGATGAGGGCGTCGCGTTCGGTTGCGCCAAAACGTGGCGGCGCTGACAACGAAACTCAGCGAGGCGACGATCAACGCCCACCAACCCACATCCACGTCCTCGAACCTATCGACGGGCGCGGAGGGTGGGCGCGAGGCGCTCCATGACTGGATCGAAACGACATCCGATAGGTCGGAGCGCTCGCGGTCGATATCACTAGGTATGACGGACAGCACCGCGATGCAGACCCGCCCCTCTGGGCGTCGCTGTACCGTGTGCGCTCTGCCCCCTGAGCCTCGCCTGAGCGTCGAGACGGCCCTAGCCCAGGGAGAGGCCTACCGCGTGATTTCGCGTGCCTCTGGCGGTCTCGTGGAACCTGACGCCCTCCGTCGTCACGTCGTGGCCGGTCACCTACCGCCGCAGCTTCAGGATGCGGCAGAGGCTACACACGGGCTGGACTCGACCACGCTCGCCTACCGCATCCACGAGATCGCGCAGCGCGCACGAGAGACGGCCCTAGAGGCGCGGCGCTCTGGGCATCACTCCGCCGTCATCCGGGCAGGCGATGCCGAGGCCCGCGCGCTCGGCATCCTCGCGTCGATGGGCGTTCGCCACGAGGGCGACGTGCAAGACGCCGACGCATTCAAGGCGACCGCGCACGCGGTGCTCCGAGCCGCCCGCCACAGTCCCGCCGTCGCCGAGGCCGTCGCCGCCGAGCTGGACGCGCTGGACCGCCCCGCCATCGCTGACGACATCCGCCAGCAGGCGGGCACCCATCGACCAACCCCACGGCTGGAGGCCGCATCATGACCGCAGAGACCGACACGACGCCCACGGCGAACCCCTACGCCCGCCCCGCCGAGCAGTTCCACTTCCTGACGACGGGCATGATGTGGCGGGCCAAGCCTGCCGCTCTGTTCGGCAGCGGCTCCGAGATCTCGCAGCGCGGACAGACGGTCACGATCACCGCCGAGATGCTCGACGCCTCGCCCTGGATCTCGCGCTACCTCGGCGACCCCGAGGCGCAGATCGAGAAGTGGGGAGAGGTCCGGATCGCGCCGGGTCCGTTCCCCGCCGACGCCTCGCCCTACGTCCACGGCGCGCCGGACTGGGAGGAGGCACGCGAGGTCGCACGCCGCCGCGCCTGGGCCATCACGGACCCCGAGGAACGCGCCGCAGCCCGCGCCGAGGTGGAACGCCGCTACGGCCCCGCGCCGACGACGAGCAGCAGCAACGAGATCCGCGAGCACCACACCGAACGGCGGGCACGCGAGCAGGCCGAGCGCCGCGCGCGTGGCATCGCAGATCGGACCCGCTGACCATGGCAGACAAGCGCAACGCCACACGGCACGCCGCGCTCGCCGAGTCGGTCGCGCTCGTGCTCCGCCTCCACGGTCACGGCGACGCCCGCCCGACCCCGCGCACGCCGCGCCGACGCCTCGCCGACGCACTCGCGCCCGATGTCCTGGAGCGGATGCCAGCGCCCGACGTGGACGGCCTGCCCGAGGGTTGGCACGTCGATGTCACGAGCGCCGACCCGGCCCGCTGGGGGCCTGCCCTGGACACCGCCCGACGTGACGCATCGCTCGCGGGGCGACGCCGCGCCGTGCTCGTGGGATACCGGCAGGCGCGCCCCGTCTCCGAGGCCTACGCCGTGCTGACTCTGGCCGACCTCGCCGACCTGATCGCCGAGGCCACGGCATGACCGCCGCGCACGCCTGGGAGGCTCTCAGCGACGCGCTGACGGCCACGGCCCCGGCGTGCGCGGGCGATGACCGATTCACCGATGACGGGCGCTCAGAGGCGACGAACGCCGACCTAGAGAGCATCTGCGCAGCGTGTCCCGTGCTCGCCGAGTGCCGCGCCTACGCGCTCGCAGAGTCGCGGCACCTGATCGTCGGCTACTGGGCGGGACGACGCCGAGGCACGCGGCAGGGACAGGGGGCCGCAGCATGAGCGCTCAGGCCGTCCCGGTCACGTTCGGCGGCAACGCCTCGCACGTTCAGATCGGGCGCAGCCGGTACGGCATCCCGCCCGGCTGGACCTCGCGTCGCATCCACGGCGACCACAAGCGCGCCGAGGCTGTCTATGTGCTGGAGCCGGACGGCAGCTTGCATCTGCTGACCGAGGCGGGAGAGATCCCCATCCCGGCCCGGCTCAGGGATGCGCTCGTACGCCGCTACTTCCCGAGGCAGGCGAACAAGATTCGCTGACCGATTTTCAGCAACAAGATTCCGACAACTCCACAGAACCCCGCGCCGGTCGCTCATGCCGAACGCGGATCGCAGGCGGTGCCCATCTTCCGGGAGTTCTCACCACCTGCACGCGGCTCTCGGGCGCAGGCACTGGAACCTCGCCCGAGAGCCGCACCCCTAGACCGGCCCCGGCTCGCCGCTTACATCTGGTGGAAAGCCCAAACCCGCACGAGCCGGGGCCACCCTTGCGACCTGAGGGATACTTGATCCGGCCCCGCCGCCCCGTGATTCTTGGTCGAATCGGGCGGCGGGGCCGCTCTGTTCGGCGCTGTCCGATGTCTTCAAATCGGACACCTGCCGAGCAAGGCCGTTTCGCGCCCGCTGGAGCGCCTGAATCTGTCGCACAAGTACGTCCGAAACTCATACGTCCGATATTGACAAATGCGCCGACTTGCGGACATCATGGACTCATGACCAAGAATCACGAATCCAGGGGCCGCACGTTCGGCTATGTCCGCGTCTCGACTCGCCGCCAGACCGTCGATCAGCAGGTGGACGCCCTGACCGCCGCAGGCGTCGCCGAGGCCGACATCTACGGCGATGTCATCTCGGGGGCCAGGTGGGACCGCGACGGCCTCGACATCCTGCGCAAGCTTCTGCGCCCCGGCGACACTCTCGTCGTCGTCGCGCTCGACCGTCTGGGCCGCTCCCTCTCAGAAATGGTCAAGCTCTTGGACTGGATCATCGCCGAAGGCATCCAGCTTCGCTCTCTTCGCGAGGGCATCGACCTCGGCACGCCCACTGGCCGGATGCTGGCGGGCATCTTCGCCAGCCTCGCCGAGTATGAGCGCGCCCTGATCCTGGAGCGCGCCGAGGCAGCCCGCGACGCCGCCCGCGCCCGTGGCCGTCAGGTGGGACGCCCCAAGTCCATGAGCGCCGACGACATCGAGACGGCCCGCGCCCTCCTCGCCGCTGGACAGTCCCGCGTGCAGGTCGCCGCCAAGCTGGGCGTGTCGCGCGCAAGTCTCTACCGGGAGATTCCCGCCGCGTAGCGCTGGCCGTCGACCTCGCCCCTGGCCGATCTGAAGGGCCGGGGGCGTCGTCGTTTCGCCGCAAGCCACCGACCATCGCCCGGCATGGCCGCTAGGGAGACGGCCAAAGCGGCAACCCTCGTCCCGTCAGTGCTCGTGCTCGTGCTCGTGCTCGTGGTCATGATCGTCTTCCATGAGCATCCCGACCGAGGTTGCGCACGCGTCGCCGCGCCATGCCTCTATTCCCTCTCGGATGGCGAACCCTGCGATGAAGAGCGCGGCCACGGAGTCGGCCCACGCCCAGCCAAAAAGGGAGTTGAACGCGAGGCCGACGAGGACGGCGGCTGAGAGCAAAGCGCACAGCATCGTCTGCTTGGAGTCAGCGACCGCCGTTGCCGAGCCGAGTTCGCGCCCTGTCGCCCTCTCGAACAGGGATGCGGCGGGCATGATGACGACGGACACAGCGGCCAGAATGATGCCGACCGTGGAGTGTTCCGGTTCCATCGCCCCGGCGAGAGTGAGCACGGCGGAGACTGACACGTAGGCGGCGAGGGCGAAGAACGCGAGCGCGATCAGTCGCAGCGTTGGACGCTCCCACCGCTCGGGATCGCGGCGAGTGAACTGCCAGCCGACCGCCGCCGCCGAGAGCACTTCCACTACCGAGTCGAGACCAAAGCCGATCAGAGCGGCGGATGACGCGACCGCGCCCGCCCAGATCGCGATTACGGCCTCAATGACGTTGTAGGCGATTGTGAAGGTCACGATGAACCTAATGCGGCGGTGAAGCACCGCGCGTCGCTCGTCCGTGATGGCCTCTGTGCCGCTCACGAGCAGCACCCCGGAACGTCGCAGCTTGCATCGAGACAGGGCGCACCCTCGTCCACGGCGAGCACCACGGAGACAAGCTCGCGGAGCGCCTTGGTCAAGTGAGCGTCCGAGATCTCGTATCGAGTCTGACGCCCCTCGTGAGAGGCCACGATGATGCCGCAGCCGCGCAGGCATGTCAGGTGGTTGGAGACGTTCGGGCGGGTCAAGTCGAGATCCCGCGCGAGGACGGCGGGGTAGCTAGGCCCGTCGAGAAGCGCGAGCAAGATGCGTGCGCGGGTGGGGTCGGCCATGGCCTTGCCGAGGCGGCTCATCACGTCGAGATGCGTTGCAATGGTCAGCACACACTGACCATACAGCGAGCGCTGAACTATCGCGACTCTAGTGCCGCTTCCGCCGCTCGGAGGCCCCGCAGGCGTTTGTACACGGCAGCGGCGGAGACGCCGAACGCGGCGGCGATGTCGGGCACGCTCTGGCCCTCGCGGCGTAGCTCGTGGGCGCGTTGGACATCGGCAGTGCTGAGCTTTGACGGGCGCTCGCCCTCGGCAGCTACGCGCAGGCGCGGCCGGTTCGCTCGCCGGGCCTCGGCAGTTTCGGCGGTGCGCGTCATCCTGGCGTGCTCGTTGGCCATCGTGACCGCGTAGACGTGATCCACGCGGAACGCGGCGAGCGCCTCGGCGATGAGTCCTGACGCCTCCAGTCGGGCGATTGCGGCGGAGGTCTCGGGCGTCACGCGGCCTACTGTAGCCGGGCCTAGGCTCATGCCCATGGATGCCGATCCCGAGCCGCTTGACACGCTCGCCGCGCCGCTGTGCGAGGTGTGCGGGTCGCTGGAGCGGATGCGGCCAGCTGGCGCTCCAGACCGCCCACGCTGGCTTTGTGCGGCGTGCGGGTCCGTGCGCCTCGCTTGACGCGCGCTCGGGTCCCCAGCGCGGCGACTCGTGCTAGACGGCGCGCCACCGCCTCGGCGAGCAATCACGCGCGCAGCGCAGCCTCTAGGGCAGACTCCGAAGCATGGATGTCGATGCAACCGCTATCGCTCATGCGTTCTCAGCAAGGGCCGCTCACTTCTTAGGCAGCGGCACGTTCGGGGAGACATGGTGCGTTCAGGGCATGGACGGCACGGATGATGACTTCGCGGTAAAGGTACTCAAACCCGAGTTCTTTCACGCGGCCCGCGTTCAGCGCGAGATTCAGGGACTGCAGAGATTTGAGCATCCCGGCATCGTGCGGCTCTTCGAAGTCCGGACCATCACTCTGGGAACCGAGTCACGGACTGCGCTCGTCTGTGAGTACATCGAAGGTGGAAGCGTCCACGACGCGCTGAAGGCGGGGCGGCTCCCGACGAAGAAGCAAGCGAAGAAGTTCGCGCGCGGCCTTCTGGAGGCGGTCGCTGAACTTCACGCCTCAGAAACGATCCACCGCGACATCAAGCCTGCGAACATCATGCTCCGCGATGGCGATTGGGCTAAGCCCGTGCTCATCGACTTCGGCCTCGCTAGGTCGCTCTCGGACAAGACGTTCACTCGATACCCGGCACGGGTGGGGAGCCTTCTTTGGATGTCCCCCGAGCAACTATCGGCGGAGCGAGCGCGCAAGGCTTCCGACATCTGGGCGTGCGGCGTGGTCCTTCACTCGGTCGTCTCGGGGGAGCACCCGTTCGTCGATATGGCGGCGCTTGACCAGCTCGATGAAGACGAGTTGTACGACCTGTTCACGGTCCCTCCCAAGCCCCTCCCGGACAGCGCGCCGAAGTCGCTCGCGCGACTAGTCAGCCGCTTCCTCACAGCCGAACCTCTGTACTCACGCGGGACCGCGCAGCGCGCCGTCACCGATCTGAAGGGAAAGTGACAATGTCTGATCAGGCGATTCCCGACGACCAGTGGGACGGACCGACGCTGAAGCGTTCGCTGAGCGCCAAAGTGCCCCTCTTGATCGTGAACCGAAGCCATCAGAACGCTCACCGTCTCCCCGAAGTCTTCGACCACATGGCGGCTGAGCACGGGAAGGCTCTGGGAGTTGGTGCGCAGATTCGTCTTCCAGGAATGAGCGAGAAGGGTGCTCAGTCCTTCATGTCCGAGGTCGAACATGTGCCGGTTCGGATCGCTGATCCTGAGTTGTGGCGCGTTCCCAACTCAGGATGGCCGTCGGCGAAGGCGCTGAACACGACTGAGAGCAAATGGCCGTATCTCACTCCTATACCGGCGAAGGTCTCGGGCGTGTGGGCCAAGTCCGTGCTCGACGTGCAGCGGGACAACGGTGCATCCGTCCTGTTGAGCGCCACAGGCTGGCTGAGCGAGGCCAACGGAACGAAGTCGCTCGCGTCGGCCATGGACTGGGTAACTGAGAGCCGTCGGCTCGCCGGGAGTGATCCGATGTGGGTAAACCTCACAATGGACTCCAAGTGGCTGAGCGACACATCCCTCCGCAATGCCCTCATTGACGAGATCGTGGAGAGCAGCGAGAGGGCGTGGTATCTACGGTTCTGGTGGCCGGAAGTGAAACCCCGCTACGGCCAGTTGGTGGATGACTCACTGTTGCGCGGCTACCGGGAGCTTGCGACCGCTACGGCGGTGGAAGGTAAACGCATCTACCTTGCGAACAGTGGGCTTACCGGCTGGGTAGCCACTGCCCTCGGCGCGTCAGGATTCTCGACGGGACAGGCGTGGGGCGAGCAAGCCTTCGCGGCGACCCGCCCGATGGGTTCCCAGAAGGGCGCGAAGCGGCCCCCGAAGATCCCAAGGATCTTCGATTCCACCGTCCTACACACGATGGACTTCAACGAGCACTCGCGCCTCCGTGGCATGCCTAAGCATCGTGAGTACTCCACGCCTTACTCAGCAGAAATCGACCTGCATGGTCACACTCCCGAGCGTGCGAGCCTGCACTACCTGCTCGCGGTGGGTGAGTTGACCGCAAGCCTCAACGGAACCCGCCCCAACTTCCTCGCACACAGGCGGGCACGGCGGGGTCAAAAGTTCATCGACGGATTGTCGCCCGTTGACCAGCTCAACGGGATCAGCAAGCCGCTACATCTACAGCCTTGGATGAAGCTACTCCGCTAGCGGAAGGGTCCACCCGAAGACGGGACTGATCTGCCCCTCGCGCGTTCCTCGGTTCATCATGTCCAGTGCGCGCTCGGCCAGCAGTGCACGACCCACTGCGGTGGCGTGCCTGGACGAGACTGCGGGCCGCGCCAGAATCTCGACCCGTCCCGAATCGGGATGCACAGTGAGCACGCCGATGCCGCCCTCGGCGATCTGCCGGGCGTGCGGTTGGAGTCGCGCGGACGAACGCACATCGAGCGCGATGTAAGCAGCGTCCGCAGAGTGCTTCTGGCGACGTGCCTGAGCCAGGGCGCGCCGCCAATCGTTCAGCTTCGCTTCAACGGTGACGATGCGTCGCCCGGCCCACTGCGCTTCCGGGCGGCGCACGATCCGCTCCGCGTCACGCACAACCCATCCCGAATCGCTCAGCAAGGGCACGACCGCGCGGCGAACATAGTCCCTCGACATCCCGATGCGCGCGGCGATCTCACCGATCTCAGCCCCCGCGCTCCCGAGCGCGTGGATAGCGCGGACCTCGGCATCGCCAGACAGGGGGACGACGCCAGCGAGCACGCGAACGCGCAACGCGTTGGTATCGAACCGCACGCCCACCACGTCAGGCCTGCCGTGCACGGCAGGCACTTCGGTGAAGACTTCAACATCGGAGCGGAAGCGGTGACCAAATGCCAGTTCGGGCAGCGCGGCGCGGAGCGCCGGAATCATCTCGGACTCGTAGCGGAACTGTGCGGATGGGGCCGCGAGGGCAGCATTACTCATCCGAGACTCCGATTCTCCGAGGGCGTGCGCCGACGGCCAGGTGAGCGCCTGCCAGCACTGCCACGATACTCGGGACTTCTCCCATCGCGGCGATACGCGGCCACCTGCGTAGATCAAGCGCTGAGCGCGGCGGCGATGCCCTCGCGTGCGTCCAGAGGCACGATGGGACGACCGGCGCTGAGCGAGCGCGCGCGGGTGAGGCTCACGCGGTGCTCGGTGCGCTTCCAACCCATCGAGACCGTGCCTTCTGCCGCCTCGACGGTCAGGACGCGAACGCCCTTACCAACGCGCCCGACCTCGACGCGATGCACGAGCGCGCCGAGGATGGCCCGACGCCTCGCCGTCGTGATGCTGTCCCACATGCCGCGCACGTCGTCGGAGGTCACGATCTCGGCGAGCGGGTCGGCCTGGAGCGCGGCGGCGAGCGAGGCATCCACGGCGTGAATCTCGGGATCGAGCTTGCCCGTCTTGGCGCGCAGCGTGGCCGCTGAGATCGTCCCCTCGCGGTAGAGCGCCTCGGCGTCGTCGCGGTCGCTCTGGAGGGCCACGCGGCGAGCGCGCAGCGTGTTGATGTCCGCCCCATCATCGGGCACCCACTGGAGCAGATCGGGGGCGCTCAGCAGGGACACGACGGCCTCAGTCACGTAGGCCTCGATGACCGCAGCGGCACGCACGAAACAGCCCTTGGTGCAGCGATAGGCCCGCAGAGGGTCCGGAGCCGTCGTCTTGACCTGGGCCGAGCGGATCGGCCCGCCACACACGGCACACCTGCCGACGCCCGAGAGCAAATGCTTGGCCCGCGTGTCGCCGTCGTGCTTCCGCCGCGACGGATTCAGCAGGATGGCCCGCGCGGCCAACACAGCATCCTCAGTGAGGATCTCCGGCCACGCGCCCGGCTGGCACTTGGACATGTCCACGCGGGCGGCGTTGTAATGCTCGCCCTCGGGCATCTTGGACGGCAGCAGCGCGGCAGGGAACGGCGACAGCAGCATGCGGCGAATCGTCGTAGTCGTCCACGGCTTGCCCTCTCGGATGACGTTGCCGTCACGGTCCAGCCTGGGTCGTGTGGTCTTGCTGGACTCCCCGAGCGGCTCGCCATGCTCGTCGGTCGCCTCGCCCGCGTTCAGCGTCGCCGCGATGGTCCCGAGCGCCCCCGAGCCGAGGCCCGCCGTTGCGAGGAACTCACGAGACATGAACCGCAGAACGGCAGCCTCGCCCGGCACGACGGCATAGCGCGTGCCCCTTGCGTCGCGCTGGAGCTTGGGAACCCATGAGTAGCCGAACGGCACGAGTCCCGGTGCGGGATGGCCAGCCTTGCGCCGCTCAGCGCGGTACGGCAGCGCACGCGCCTCTTTCTCCTCGATCTCCGACTCGGCGAACAGCACAAGCATGTACAGCATCATCCTGCCGCCCATGGTCGCGGTGTCGATGCCGTCTCGCAGGGTCAGGACACGAACGTCGCGCTTGGGCTTCTGAAGTTCGTAGATGTCCCCCATCCGGCGCAAGAGACGCGCAGCGGTGACGGACACCACAACATCGACCTTTCCCGCGTCGATGTCGGCGAGCATGCGTGCCCACTGGGTGCCCTCGCCGCGCGCCTTGCTGGCCGACGTGTTGTTGTCGTTGTAAACGTCCACGAGGTCCCATTCCTCGCCACTGACGCGGCGCTTGCACTCGGCAATCTGTTGCTTGATGCCCTGGTCTTCGCGCACGCTCTGGCGCACGTAGATGGCGGCTCGCAGCGCGGTTCCGTCGCTCATGATCTCTCCTAATCCGGCACCGCTCACTGGGTGCCCCAAGGGTGATACGTCTCTGGAGGCGACCTGACAAGGGTTCCCGGACGTACTTCGCCTCAGACCGCAGATAAGCACTTACGCGCCACGATGGCCGCCGTCGCCTTCGCCGGCTTGCTGGTGATCATCATGCGCAGCGACGAGGTGAGGGGCATTCTCACCGATCTCGTCCGGCGCGCCTTGACGGTCGAGTGAGCCTGCGGCGCGACCAGCGGGGTGCGGTGGCGGCGGAGTTCGCTGTCACCGTCCCCGCGGTGATCCTCGTCGTCCTCCTCTCGGTCTCGGTGCTGTTGACCGCGGGGAAGCTCGTCCGGCTGGAGCACGCAGTCGCGCAGGGTGCTCGGCTGGCCGCGCGAGGTGAGAGCGACGAACGCGTCCGAGCGACGCTCGTCCGTCTCGTCGAGGGCGGCACCGTCGTGATCCGGCCCCAGGGCGACCTCGTATGCGTCGACGGTGCCGCGCCCCTGTCCGCGGTGCTGCCGCTTCCCGCGGCGCGCGCGTCCTCCTGCGCTGTGGCGAGTCGTCCCTGATGGCCGGTGCGGTGTTGTCGGTCGGGGTGCTGGCCGTGAGCGCGACGCTCGTCGTGGGGTGCGCTGTGGCGGGCGGGGTGTCGGTCGCGGCGACTCGTCTGGCCGGCGTCGCCGATGCGGCGGCGCTGGCAGCCGCGGATGCTGTCAGCGGCGCCATCCCGGGCGTGCCGTGCGAGCGCGCGCGTGACATCGCCGCGGTCGCGGGGTCCGTCCTCGCCGCATGCGCCGTGGAGGGCATGGTCGTCACGGTGACCGTGACGACGCGGGTGGGGTCGTTCCCGGTCGCCGCCCGGGCGCGAGCGGGTCCTCCGCTCTGAGCGGACAAGCCAAGGGGCGCACGCCCTCCCAGCCAGTTCATGTCTCGCCGGTGTGTATGGTGTGCAACGGAGAAAGGAAGCCAGTGGCGGAGAGCACGAAGGGCACACGCGGCGCGCGAGCAACGAAGGCGTCGACGGGCAAGAAGCTCGTCATCGTCGAGTCGCCGACCAAGATGAAGTCGATCCAGGGGTACCTGGGCGACGGCTATGAGGTGCTCAGCTCCGTCGGACACATCCGCGACTTGGCTGACAAGAAGGACATCCCTGCCGAGTTGAAGAAGACGTCGGTGGGCAAGTACTCCATCGACATCGAGAACGACTTCACTCCTCTCTATGTGGAGAGCGATCGGGGCAAGAAGACCGTCGCCGAGCTCAAGCGCGCTCTGAAGACCGCCGACGAACTCCTCCTCGCCACCGATGAAGACCGGGAAGGCGAAGCGATCGCCTGGCACCTTCTCGAAGCGCTCAAGCCGAAGGTCCCGGTCAAGCGCATGGTCTTTCACGAGATCACGAAGGACGCGATCCGCGCCGCCGTGGACAACACCCGTGAACTCGACCTGGCCCTCGTCGACGCCCAGGAGACCCGCCGTATCCTCGACCGTCTGTACGGCTGGGACGTCTCCGACGTCACCCGCCGCAAGGTGGGTCAGGGCACCTCGGCCGGCCGCGTCCAGTCCGCCGCCACGCGCCTCGTCGTCGACCGCGAGCGCGAGCGCATGGCCTTCGTCTCCGCGTCGTACTGGGATGTCGAGGCGATCGCCGCCAAGACCGGGCAGCCCGCAGCCGAGTCCTTCGCCACGCGACTGGCCCGCCTCGACGGGGCGCCGTTGGCCCGCGGAACGGACTTCGACGACCACGGCGAGCTGAAGAAGGCCGTCGTCGTCCTCACCGAGCCGCAGGTTCGTGAGCTCGCGTCGGCGATCGAGGCGGCGGGGAAGGCTGCCGTCACCTCCGTCGAAGCCAAGCCCGGCACCCGCAGCCCCAAGCCTCCCTTCACGACCTCGACCCTTCAACAGGAGGCGGGGCGCAAGCTCTCGATGAGCGCCAAGCACGCCATGGGCGTGGCGCAGCGCCTCTACGAGAAGGGGTACATCACCTACATGCGCACCGACTCCACCGCCCTCTCGACGCAGGCGGTCTCCGCGGCGCGCGCACAGGCGGTGGCCCTCTACGGTGACAAGGCGGTTCCGGCCAACCCGCGCAGCTACCGCAACAACAGCAAGAACGCGCAGGAAGCCCACGAGGCGGTTCGTCCCTCGGGCGAGGACTTCCGTACGCCCGCGTCGGTGGCCTCTGCTCTCGATCGCGACGAGCTGCGCCTCTACGAGCTGATCTGGAAGCGCACTGTCGCGAGCCAGATGTCCGACGCCAAGTACGAGACGACGACCGTCACGCTGGAGGTCAACGCGGGCGGCAAGACGGCGGCGTTCACCGCCTCGGGCACGGTCTACACGTTCAAGGGGTTCCTGGAGGCGTACGAAGAGGGGCGCGACGAGAAGCGCAGCGACGCCGACAAGTCCGACGATCAGGCGCTTCCGGCTCTCGCTGTCGGAGACGAGGTCGCCCTCACCGAGATCGAGGCGAAGGGGCACACCACGAGCCCGAAGCCGCGGTACACCGAAGCATCGCTCGTCAAGGCGCTCGAAGAGAAGGGCATCGGCCGTCCTTCGACCTTCGCGAGCATCATCGATGTCATCCTCAACCGCGGCTACGTCAGCAAGAGAGGCCAGGCCCTCGTTCCGAGCTGGCTCGCCTTCAGCATCGTCCGTCTCCTCGAGCAGCACTTCTCCGAACTGGTCGACTACGACTTCACGGCGGCCCTCGAGGACGATCTGGACGCGATCGCGCGCGGAGAGCAGGACCGGGCCGAATGGCTGCGCAAGTTCTACTTCGGCGCAGACGACCACGTGGGCCTCCGGAACGTCGTCGACAACCTCGGCGACATCGACGCGCGCGAGATCAACTCAACGCCCATCGGCGACGTCGCCACGCTCCGGTTCGGGCGCTACGGGCCTTACCTCGAAGTGGTCGGCGACGACCCCGAGAACCCGCGTCGCATCAATGTGCCCGACGACCTCGCCCCCGACGAGCTCACCCCCGAGAAGGCTCGCGAGCTCATCGAGGCGCCCGTCGGCGGCGACCGCCTGCTCGGGCAGAATCCCGAGAACGGCCGCGACATCGTCGTGAAGGACGGCCGCTTCGGCCCCTACCTCGAAGAGGTGCTGCCCGAAACGGACGCGCCGCCCGCAGACGCTCCGAAGAAGCGCGGCGCCAAGAAGGAGGAGGCCCCCAAGCCTCGTCGCGCGTCGCTGTTCAAGAGCATGTCGCCGGAGACGATCGATCTCGAGACCGCCCTGAAGCTCTTCAGCCTTCCCCGAGTCGTCGGTGAGGATCCGGAGTCGGGCGAGCCGATCACGGCGCAGAACGGGCCCTACGGCCCGTACATCAAGAAGGGTCGTGACTCCCGGAGCATCGGGAGCGAGGAGATGATCTTCGACATCACCCTCGAGCAGGCGCTGGAGATCTACGCCCAGCCCAAGTACGCCAACCGTGCGGCGACCTCGCTCAAGGAGTTCGAGCCTGACCCGGTGAGTGAGAAGCCCATCCGGATCAAGGACGGACGTTTCGGCGCCTACGTCACCGATGGCACGACGAACGTGACCATCCCGCGCGGACAGACCGCCGACGACATCACGTATGAGATCGCCGTGCAGATGCTGGCCGACAAGCGCGCCAAGGGCCCCGCGCCCAAGCGCACCACGCGGCGGACCAGCACGCGCAAGGCGCCGGCGAAGAAGTGACGGGCGGTCTCTGGGTCACTTTCGAGGGCGGCGACGGCTCGGGAAAGACCACGCAGGCCGGCCTGCTCGAGGAGTGGCTCCGCGAGAGCGGCCGCACCGTCGTGCGCACCCGCGAGCCGGGCGGCACGGAGGTCGGGAACCTCATCCGCGACATCGTGCTGCACCATCGGGGTGACATCGCGCCCCGTGCCGAGGCGCTGCTCTACGCGGCGGACCGCGCCCACCACGTCGCCACGCTCGTGCGACCCTCGCTGGAGCGGGGAGAAGTGGTCATCCAGGACCGCTATCTGGACTCCTCCGTGGCCTACCAAGGGGCGGGGCGTGTGCTGGACGCCGACGAGATCCGACGGCTGTCGCTCTGGGCGACCGGCGGCGCGCTGCCCGACCTCACCGTCCTCCTCGATCTCGATCCTGTCGCGGCCCGCCGTCGACTGGACGCCGACGACAAGCCCTTCGATCGTCTGGAAGCCGAGAAGGCCGACTTCCACGCGCGCGTGCGGTCGGCCTATCTGAGTTTGGCCGCGGCCGAGCCGAGCCGGTTCCTCGTGCTCGACGCGGCTGCTCCTATCGCCGAGATCGCCGCAGAAATCCGGGACCGGGTCACCTCTCTCTGGGGCTGAGACCGGTCCATGGGCGTGTCGGCCCGACACCGTAGGCTGGACCTCATGACTTCCGTGACGCCGGCGCCGCCCCCGACGGGGGAGCAGCGGGAGCCGGTCGCCCACGACAGCGTCCCCTGGGGTGCGGTCTGGGGGCAGGAAGACGCGATTGCTCAGCTGCGCGCCGCCTCGGAGGACCCGAGCCAGCTCGCCCATGCCTGGCTCATCACAGGCCCCGCCGGCTCGGGGCGCTCCACTCTGGCCTACGCGTTCGCTGCCGCGCTGATCGCCGAGCCGGGCGACGAGGCCGCGATGCGCCAGGTGCTCGCCGGCACTCACCCCGATCTCGCCGCACTGCGCACCGAGGGCGTGATCATCTCGATCAAGGACGCTCGAGCTCTCGTCGAGCGCTCCTACTTCTCGCCGTCGCTCGGCCGCTACCGCGTGATCGTGATGGAAGACGCCGACCGCATGGTCGAACGCACGAGCAACGTCCTTCTCAAGGCTCTCGAGGAACCGCCGGAGCGCACCGTGTGGATCCTCTGCGCCCCGAGCGACGCGGATCTCCTCCCGACGATCCGTTCCCGCGTGCGCACGCTGCGCCTCCGGGAACCCGCCGTCGATGACGTCGCTCGCCTCATCGTCCAGCGCACCGGAGTCGACCCCGTCATCGCCGAGCAGTCCGCCCGGCTTGCCCAACGGCACATCGGCATGGCGCAGCGGCTGGCGACCGACGAAGCCGCTCGGGCCCGTCGCGAAGAGACCCTGCGTTCCGTCCTGGCGGTGCGCGGCGTCGGTGATGCCGTGGAAGCCGCCGCGAGGATCGTTCAGCTGGCGACCGACGACGCCAAGTCGCTCACCGCGGAGCGTGACGAGGCGGAGCGGGAATCGCTCCTGCGGACGCTCGGCATCGCTCCCGGCGGAGCGGTGCCGCCCGCGGTACGGGGGCAGCTGAGCGCGCTGGAGGACGATCAGAAGCGGCGCGCGACGCGGAGCCTCCGCGACGGGATCGACCGGGTGCTCACCGACCTGGAGTCGATGTATCGCGACACACTGATGTTCCAGTTCGGTCGTGATGCCGACCTCATCAACCGAGAGCTCTCCGACGACATCGCCGCCCTCGCCTCCGCCTGGACCCCCGAGCGCACTCTCATCGTGCTCGACCAGATCGCCCTGACCCGAACCCATCTCGAAGGCAACGCCGCCCCGCTGCTCGCCCTCGAGAGCATGCTCGTGACCGTCGCGAGCGGAAGGACACCGTGAATCGCACTCGCCGCCTCTCCACCGTCGTTGCCGGACTCGTCGTCGCCACCCTCGCCGTGAGCGGCTGCGGCGTCCTGTGGGATCTCAAGACCGAGGGCGCGCAGCCCGTTCCGCGCCCCGGCAACAGCTCGTCCCCGAACCTCGAGGGCGTGCCGGCCGGATTCGAGAGGTACTACGGGCAGCGTCTGGACTGGTCCGAGTGCAAGGGTGCCGACGGCGGCGCCTACGACTGCACCACGGTGTCGGCGCCGCTGGACTGGAGCGATCCCGAAGGAGGCGAGATCGAACTCGCGGTGATCCGTCGCGCGGCGGATGACGGGGCTGCGCTCGGATCCCTCCTCACCAACCCGGGCGGACCCGGATCGAGCGGATACGACCTGATTGCCGACAGCGCCTCGTTCGCGGTCGGCGACGAACTGGCCAAGAAGTACGACGTCATCGGGTTCGATCCCCGTGGGGTCGGGCGCTCGACGGCGGTCACGTGCTTCGACGCCCGCGACATGGACGCGTACCTCTTCGACATCCCCGCCGACCCGCGAGGAAGCGACGGGTGGGAGGACGAGCTGACCGCGCGGAACAAGGAGTTCGTCGACGCGTGCGTGAAGGGGAGCGACGGCATCCTCCCGTTCATCACGACCGACAACGCCGCCCGCGATCTCGACCTGCTGCGCGGCGTGCTGGGCGACGCGAAGCTGAACTACCTCGGTTACTCCTACGGCACCTTCCTCGGTGCGACCTACGCGAAGCTCTTCCCCGAGCGCGTCGGGCGTCTGGTCCTCGACGGGGCGATCGACCCCTCGATCTCGGGGCTCGACGTGGGGACGACCCAGGCCGTCGGGTTCGAGTCGGCGCTCCGGGCATACATGGCCGACTGCCTGGAAGGACGAGACTGCCCGTTCCGCGGAACGGTCGACGAAGCGATGGCCGATCTCGGCACGCTCCTGGCCAGCGTGGATCGCACGCCGTTGCAGAACAGCGACGGTCGACGCCTCGGCGCCGACAGCCTCATGACCGCGATCATCGCTGCCCTCTACTCGCAGGAGAGCTGGACCTACCTCACGATGGCGCTCGACCAGGCGCTGTCCGGTGACCCCCAGACGGCATTCCTCCTGGCCGACTTCTATTACGGACGGAACGCGGACGGCACCTACTCCGACAACTCTGCCGAGGCCTTCCGTGCCTACAACTGCATGGACTACCCCGTCGACACCTCGCAGGCAGACCAGGACGCCGCCGACGCGCTGGTGAAGGAGAAGGCCCCGACGATCGCCCCGTACTGGCAGGGCGTCGACGTCTGCGAGCAGTGGCCCGCTCCTCCCACCGGAGTGCGCGAGCGCATCACCGCCGAGGGTGCTGAGCCCATCGTCGTGATCGGGACGACGAACGACCCCGCGACGCCGTACGAGTGGTCCGTCTCCCTCGCCGAGCAGCTGTCCTCGGGGGTGCTCGTCACGCGGGTCGGCGAGGGACACACCGGCTTCAACAAGGGGAACGACTGCGTCGACGACGCGGTGGTCGACTACTTCGTGACCGGGACGGTTCCCGCCGACGGCCTGCGGTGCGAGTGACCCCGCCGCTCGCACCGCCTGCCGCCGTCAGCGGCGCAGGACGCGGCGCGCCAGCCCGTTTCCGAGGAACTGCACCACCTGCACGATGACGACGATCACCAGCACGGCGGCCCAGGTCACCCACGGGTTGAACTGCTTGAAGCCGTAGACGATCGCGAACTCGCCCAGACCGCCCGCAGCGACGGCCCCGGCGATGGTCGTCATGTCGACGAGTGCGACGACCACGAACGTGTAGCCGAGGATCAGCGGGCCGAGAGCTTCGCGGGGAACGAGTCGGAACAGGATGCGTGCGCGCGAGGCGCCGGCGGCGCGGGCGGCCTCGATGATCCCCGGCTGCACCGTGATGAGGTTCTGCTCGACGATGCGGCTGATGGCGAACAGCGACGCGATCGTGATGGCGAAGATCGCGAAGTTCGGACCGATTCCGGGGATGCCGATGCCGCGGGCGAGCGGCTGCACGGCCATCAACAGGATGACGAAGGGGATCGGACGGAACACGTTGACGATCACGTTCAGCACCGTGAACACGGGAGCGTTCGGGAAGAGACTCCCCGGCCGGGTGGCGTAGAGCAGGATCCCGAGGAGAAGCCCCAGCAGGCCGCCGAACACGAGGGCGAAGGTGGCGACGTACAGCGTCTCGAAGGTCGCCGGCCACAGCTGCGGGAGAAGATCGATGAGCCTATCCACGGACGTCCTCCTCGATGAGCGGGGCGATGGCGTGGGCCGCGGCGACTCCCCGTTCGACCGCTTCGGCGTCGCCGGTGAGCGAGAGGGTGAGGTGGCCGAACACCCGGCCACCGATGTCGTTGATGCCGCCGTGGATCAGCTCGAAGCGCACGTCATTGCGCTGCAGCGCGGCGAAGACGTCGGCCTGCGACACGTCGCCGTCGCGGAGTGAGACGGTGACGATACGACCGGGATGGCGAGCGCGGAGCGCAGCGAGAGCGGCGCCGGTGGGGGTCTCCTCGATGATGCTCGCGACGAATCGCCGAGTCGCCGGCTCCCGGGGAGAGGACAGGACGTCGAAGACCGGTCCGTCTTCGATCACGCGCCCCGCCTCCATGACGACCACTCGATCGGCGATCGCTCGGATCACCTCCATCTCGTGAGTGATGACGAGGATCGTCACCCCGAGTTCGCTGTTCACCCGTCGGAGGAGGTCGAGCACCTCGTGGGTGGTCTGTGGGTCGAGGGCGCTCGTCGCCTCGTCGGCGAGGAGGATGCGGGGGTTCGTGGCGAGGGCGCGGGCGATGCCGACGCGTTGCTTCTGGCCTCCGGAAAGCTGTTCGGGGTAGCTGCGCGCTTTGTCGGCGAGGCCGACGAAACGCAGCAGTTCATCCACGCGCTCGGCGATCTCGCGCTTTCGTCGTCCGGCGACCTCGAGCGGGTACGCGACGTTGCCCGCGACCGTTCTCGACGTGAACAGGTTGAACTGTTGGAAGATCATGCCGATGTCGGTGCGGAGAGCGCGCAGCTCCCGCTCCCGCAACCCGGTGATGTCGCGCCCGTCGATCTCCACGGTGCCGGAGGTCGGCGTCTCCAGTGCGTTCACGAGCCGGAGGACGGTGGACTTGCCGGCGCCGGAATAGCCGATGATGCCGGTGATGGATCCGGCCTCGACCTCCAGACTGACGTCGTCGACGGCGGTCGTCGGCGACGCTCCCGCGCGCGGCGGCGGGAACGTCTTGGTGACGCCGGAGAGGCGGATCACGCTCATGGGGAACTCCCGACGTGTGCGGCCCGCCCCGAGGAGCGGGCCGCACACGGTTGTGTCACTGGTTGTCGCGGATGTCGGCTTCGACGTCGTGCAGAGAGGTCACGAGGTCGGCGGCGGGCGTCTTGACGAACTCCGCGGTGCCGCCGGAGGCCTCGTCGGCCCCGTCGAGGACGGCCTGAGTGTTCTGGTAGATCTCGACGAGCTTCGCGTAGGTGGGGTTGTCGGCGTCCTCCGCACGCGCCGCGAAGATGTTGATGTACGGGAAGGCGGAGGGGTCTGACGGGTCATCGGTGGCGATCGCGTCGTCGAAGCTGAGCCCCGCGTCCTTGACGAAGTCGTTGTTGATGATCGCGGCCGCCACGTCGGGCAGCGAGGTGGCGGTGAACGCGGCGTCCATGGCCTCGACCTTGACCTTCGATCCGTCCAGCACGTCGGCGACGGTGGAGAGCGTCGAGCCGCCGTCCTTCAGCTTCACGAGCCCGGCGGACTGCAGCACGAGGAGCCCGCGCGCCTGGTTCGACTCGTCGTTGGGCACGGCGACCGTCTCGCCGGCGGGGATGTCGGCGACGGAGTCGTACTTCTGCGAGTAGAGCCCGAGCGGGTAGATCGCGGTCGAGCCGATCGGGACGAGGTCGTCGCCGGCCTGCACGTTGTAGGTGGCGAGGTAGATGATGTGCTGGAACTGGTTGAGGTCCAGTTCACCGGCTGACAGAGCCGGGTTCGGCTGCGTGTACTCGCTGAAGTCCACGAGATCCACGGTGATCCCTGCGTCGGCGGCCGCGTCGACGTACGTCTTCCAGTACGGGTCGCCGGCCCCCACGACGCCGATCTTGACTGTCTCGGGTGCAGCGTCGGCGTTCCCCGAACCGCCGGGCGCGGGGGCGCCGGTGGCGCAGGCGCTCAGCAGGAGTGTGAGCGGAAGGGTCAGGGCGGCGGTCTTCAGGATCTTGGCGGACATCGTGGTGCTCCTCGTGGGTCGGGGGCCACGCGGCGCCGTCGAACGCGAGGAACCGCGCTCGCGTCATCGCGGTGCCTCGACGACCGTACGGGGCGCCGTGTGCCCGCGAGGAATCGGTCGTAACACGCCGACACCGGGCGTCGTACGGGCGAGGTTCGCAGCATCACCGTCGACCCTGTAAGATCGTTGATCGTGCATGCGCGAGCAGAGCACGCGCCACCTTAGCTCAGACGGCAGAGCGATTCACTCGTAATGAATAGGTCAAGGGTTCGATTCCCTTAGGTGGCTCCGCACTTCTCGGGAGGCCGCGTGAACGCGCTGGATGCCGTCGTCGAGATCTTCTCCTGGCTGGGATTCGGTGTCGGCGCGCTCCTGCTGATCGTGGCCGTCATCCTGTGGGCCGCCGACGGCACGTGGCTCCCGGCCGACGGCTGGGTCGACCACGAGGAGTCGGGCGCGACCGTTCGCTGGTACGACGGAGACGGCGACGCCAACAGTGCGCAGCTGACCCCCTCCGAGGCGTCGGCGCTCGACGGCCGCGACCGGGTTCCGCTCTGGTATCGCCACGGCTGGCGAGACCGGATGCGCCTCACTCGCCGTCCGCCGGGTCTGGTCCCCGTCCTGTGGGCGGCCGGTGCGGCGGTGGCACTGGGGGTCGCCACCCTCGTTCTGTCGTGGGTGCTGATCTTCCTCCGTTGACCTCCGATCGCACGAGCGCGCCGCGTCTGGCTCAGAACGGGGTCGCGCGCGGATATTTTGCTAGATAAGCTAGCGATATGACTTCTTCGCGCGCCGACCGCCTCCCGACTCGCTGGGTGCGGATCGGGATCCCGGTGGTGCTCGTGCTGATCTGGCTGGTCGGCGGTTCGGTCGGCGGGCCCTACTTCGGCAAGGTCGACGAGGTCGCCACCAACGACCAGTCGAGCTTCCTCCCCGCCAGTGCTGAGGCCACGCAGGTGCAGGAGCGTCTCGGTGAGTTCCTGGGTGACGACACGATTCCCGCCGTCGTGGTGTTCGCCTCCGATCGGAAGCTCGATGACGCGCAGCTGGCCGACCTCACCGGCATCGCCGATCAGATCGCGAAGCTCCCGGGAGTGGGGGAGGTCTCGCCGCCGATCGCCTCGGAAGACGGCGAAGCGGTGCAGTTGTTCGTGCCCATCGACGCCGACGGCGAGGTGCGCGAGATCGTCGAAGATATCCGTTCGCTCGTGCAGGAGGAGGTCGCCGCGGGGGTGGATGCATGGGTGACCGGCCCGGCAGGATTCACCGCCGATCTCGTCAAGGGGTTCCTCGGCATCGACGGACTGCTCCTGATCGTGGCGCTGGCCGCCGTGTTCGTGATCCTGATCGTCGTCTACCGCTCACCGCTTCTTCCCGTGCTCGTGCTGCTGACGTCGACCTTCGCTCTCTGCGTCGCGTTGCTGACGGTGTGGTGGCTCGCGAAGGCGGGCATCGTGGTGTTGAACGGGCAGGTGCAGGGGATCCTCTTCATCCTCGTGATCGGTGCGGCCACGGACTATGCGCTCCTCTACGTGGCCCGGTTCCGTGAGGCGATCGGTGCCGGCCTGCCCCGGTGGCCTGCGACGAAGGCCGCGTGGAAGGGGGCGTTCGAGCCGATTCTGGCATCGGGCGGCACGGTCATCGCGGGACTTCTCTGCCTCCTCCTGAGCGACCTCGCCAGCAATCGCGCCCTCGGCCCCATCGCGTCGATCGGGATCGCCTTCTCGGTGTTGTCGGCCCTCACGTTCCTCCCGGCGCTCCTGGCCCTCTTCGGCCGCGTGGCGTTCTGGCCGTTCATCCCGAAGAGCGGGGCGATCGACCTGCCCGATGACCTCACCCAGCCGGTGCGCGGCGTGTGGGCGCGCCAGGCACGCTTCGTGGCCCGCCACGCGCGAGCGACGTGGATCATCTGCACCGTCGTGCTCCTGGCTGCGTCGGTCGGCGTCCTTCAGCTGAAGGCGGATGGCGTCCCTTCCAGCGACCTGGTGCTCGGCGCCAGCGAAGCCCGCGACGGGCAGGACGCCCTCGCCGAGCACTTCCCGGCCGGATCGGGGAGTCCTGCCTACGTGATCGTTCCCGAGGCGCGGGTCGCCGAGGCCGTCGACGTGCTGACCAGGGCCGAGGGGATCGACTCGATCGCTGCGGCGTCGGCCGACTCCGCCGCCGGCCAGGTCGGCGTGACGGTCGAGGACGGCGAGCCCGTCTACGCCGCGGCCGGGCCTCCCGGAGCGGCGGCTCCCGCACCGACCGTCTCCGAGGGCGACGTCCTCCTCATCGCGACGCTGGCCGACGAGGCCGACTCGCTGCAGGCGGAGGAGACGATCCGGGAGATCCGTGCCGACTTCGCGGAGGCGTGGGGCGCGGACGTCGCCTTCGTCGGGGGCACCACGGCCGTCGACCTCGACACCAATGACACCTCCATCCGCGATCGCACGGTGATCATCCCCGTCATCCTCGTGGTGATCATGCTCATCCTGATGCTGTTGCTGCGTGCGGTCCTCGCGCCCGTGCTGCTCATCCTGAGCGTCATCGTGTCGTTCGGCGCCGCCCTCGGAGTCAGCGCCCTCGTCTTCGATCACCTGTTCCAGTTCCCCGGCGCTGATCCCGCCGTGCCGCTCTACGGCTTCGTGTTCCTCGTCGCGCTCGGGGTGGACTACAACATCTTCCTGATGTCGAGAGTCCGGGAGGAGTCGCTCGGCCACGGCACGAGACCCGGAATCCTCCGGGGCCTCGTGGCGACCGGTGGCGTCATCACCTCGGCTGGATTGGTCCTCGCCGCCACGTTCGCGGCCCTCGGCGTGATCCCGATCCTCTTCCTCGCCCAGATCGCGTTCATCGTGGCCTTCGGTGTGCTGCTCGACACGTTCGTGGTGCGGTCGCTCCTGGTGCCGGCCATCTCGTACGACATCGGCCGGGCGATCTGGTGGCCCTCGCGCCTGTCCCGCGTCGATGCTCGTCCCGCAGGGAAGGCCGAGCCGGGCGCTCTCGACGCTCCGGAGTCCGACGTCGCGGTCGCCCCCACGGCGACGCGGCGCTCGCTGCGCCGCCAACGGGAGCAGACCCCGGAGTCGTGAGCCGCCCCGAGGGGATACGCTCGATGTATGACCAGGGCCCTGTTCATCGTCGACGTTCAGAACGACTTCACCGAGGGCGGAGCGCTCGGCGTCGATGGAGGTGACGCGGTCGCCGTAGGGGTCTCGCGCTTCCTGGTAGCGCACCGCGACGACTACGCCCTCGTCATCGCCTCGCGCGACTGGCACGACGGCGACAACGACAACGGCGGCCATTTCGCCGACGGCCAGCCCGACTTCGTCGATTCCTGGCCCGTGCACTGCGTCGCCGGGACCGAGGGCGCGGAGTACGATCCCGGGCTCGACACCTCGGCCGTCACGCATCACGTGAAGAAGGGGCAGGGCGTCCCCGCCTACTCGCTCTTCGAAGGCGTCACCGACGACGGGGAGACCGTCGCCGACCTGCTGACCGCGCACGGCGTGACCGATGTGGATGTCACCGGGATCGCCACCGACTACTGCGTCCGCGCCTCGGCGCTGGATGCGATCGCCCACGGCCGGCACGTGAGAGTGCTGACCGACCTCGTCGCCGGAGTCGCCCCCGACTCCAGCGATGCCGCCCTTGCCGAACTCGCCCACTCGGGCGCCGAACTCCAGGAGAGCACGTCATGAGCACCCCCGCCGGATGGTACCCCGACCCCGCCGACGCGAGCCGCACCCGCTGGTGGGACGGCTCCCGGTGGACCGAGCACACGACGGCTTCCCCCGCTGCGGCGGCGTCCTCCGCGCCGGCCACCCCCGCCGCCCCCGAGCGGCCCCGCTTCGGTGAGTACGCGCCGGTCGCAGAGCCGGGAAGCGCGGCACCGGCAGCCCCGGCGGCACCCCCGTACGCCGCTACGACGCCCGCGTATCCGTCGTCCGGCGGCTACCCCTCCCAGGAGGGCGGCTATCCCCAGGGCGGCTATCCCTCGCAGGGCTACGCGGCCGCCCCGGCCGTGGCGACGGGACCGTCGGCCCCGGGCGCGAACACGAACACCCTCTGGATCTACCTGTGCATCGTCGCGTCGACCCTGCCGGTGTTCTCGCTGTTCTTCATCGACTGGAACGGCTACGTCGACGCGCTCGTCTCGATGGAGAGCGTCTCGCCCAACAGTGCGGCCGGCAGCGAGGCCGTGGCCGCGATGCTGCAGTGGACGGGCGGGGTTCTCGGCCTGTCGCTCCTGAGCTACGTGTTCCTGGCTGCGTCGATCGTGTTCGCCTACCTCGACTGGCGGGAGCTCAAGAAGCGCGGCGTGGCACGTCCGTTCCACTGGGCCTTCGCGTTCATCGCCTTGGCGCTGTCGATTGGCGTCTACATCATCGGCCGCACGGTGGTGCTCAAGCGGGAGACCGGTTCGGGTATGGCTGCGCTGTGGGTGTGGATCGGCTCGATCGTCCTGTCGATCCTGATCGGCGTGTTCTGGTTCGTGTGGTTCATGCAGCAGCTCGCCTCTTCCCTTCCACTCAGCGTCACCTCCTGACGCGGCGCGCGCGGCACCTCCCTGAGGGTGGTCGGCTGAGCGCTGACACCCGCCGTTCACCTGGATGAGGATGATGGGAGGGTGCCGCGCGCTCTGTCTGTCTTCCTCGTCTTCCTCCGCCTGGGAGTGACGTCGTTCGGCGGGCCGATTGCGCACCTCGGCTACTTTCGTGCCGAATTCGTCGAACGTCGACGGTGGCTGAACGAAAAGGAGTACGGCGAACTCGTCGCCCTGTGCCAGTTCCTCCCGGGTCCGGCGTCGAGTCAGGTGGGCTTCGCCCTGGGGCTCCTGCGGGCGGGAGCGCCGGGGGCTCTCCTCGCCTTCCTCGGCTTCACGCTGCCCTCCGCGGTGCTCCTGACCGCGGTCGCCGCGGGGGCGACCGTTCTTGCCGGCGGAGCGGGGGCGGGGGCCGTCCGAGGGCTCATGATCGTCGCGGTCGCCGTCGTCGCCCAAGCGGTCTGGGGGATGTCGCGTACCCTCACGCCCGATCTCCCGCGAGGCCTCATCGCCGCGGGGGCGGCTGCGATCGTCCTCGTCGTCGGCGGTCCGCTCAGTCAGATCGCGGCGCTGGTGCTGGGAGGTTTCGCCGGGCTGATGTTCTGCCGCGACGCGCATCGTGAGCCCTCATCGCCGCTGCCCGTGCGGGTTCCTCTCGGCGTGGGTGTAGCGAGTCTTCTCGTGTTCGCGGCCTTGCTCCTCGGGCTTCCGGCGGCAGCGGCGGCGACGCGTGATCCGATCCTCGCGTTCATCGACGGGTTCTACCGCTCGGGGGCCCTCGTCTTCGGCGGTGGCCATGTCGTCCTCCCGCTGCTCGATGCGGCGGTCGTCCAGCCCGGCTGGGTGACGCCGGACCAGTTCCTCACCGGCTATGCCGCTGCGCAAGCGGTTCCGGGGCCGCTCTTCACCTTCGCGAGCTATCTGGGCGCGCTGGCCACGACGGGGCCCGGGGGGATCGCCGGGGCCACGATCGCGACTCTCTCGATCTTCCTCCCCGGATTCCTCCTGCTGCTTGGAGTTCTCCCGTTCTGGGCTCGTGTGCGGGCGACCGCGGCGGCCGGCGCGATCATGCGGGGAGCGAGTGCCGCCGTGGTCGGCATCTTGGCCGCGGCCCTCTACGATCCCGTCTTCACCGAGGCGGTCACCGGCCCGGTGACCTTCGCCTGTGCGCTCGTGGCCTTCGTGGCGCTCGTTGCGGGCAGGCTGCCACCCGTGGTGCTGGTGGTCGTCGGGGCGGTGGGAGGAGCCGTCGTCGGGGTCATCACCGGCTGATGCCGTGTCGCCGCCCGTCGTCGTATCGGCCCGCCGCACCACTCGAGCGGCGGCGACCGGCGGGAGGCCGGGTTGCACCGCGTCGACACGTCGAGCGTCGCAGGTGGCGCACCGGACGTAGACGATCCTTCCCTCGGAGGTGGCGTGCGCCGATTCGGTGATCCACCCGTGTTCGTGCGCGGCGGTGGTGGTGAGGAGGAGAGGGGCGTCGAGGTCGGCGGCGTTCATGTCTGACAGCATGATGTAATGGCCTTGTGCAACTCAACCCTTACGGCGAGTATGCTGTGCTGCTCGCGGCATCCCTCGCGAACGACTGGCCGGCAGACCGGGAAGGCGTCGTAGCTCGGACCTACGAGCACGGGATGACGGCCGTCTATGCGCCCGCGTCGGAGCACGACCATGCGCGGACGCGCGCCGTGATCGACGACTGGCTTGCCGTCGTCGACGCCGCTACCGATGAGGAACGGGCGCGGCTCCTGAACCGGCAGATGGCGCGCGCGACGGCGTATCCCCGCCTCACCGACCACGACGGCGCATGGCACCTGCACTACCGCGACGACGATCAGCGACTGCCGCACGTGCTGCGCGCCGTCATCGCGGTCGGCACGGCGCTGCACGTCACGACGCGGGGGATGCGTCGCCTCCACCGGTGTGCGGCGGGGGAGGCGCCGGGCGACCTCTGCCGGAACGTCGTCGTGGACATCACGCGCAACGGCCGCCAGCGCTACTGCTCGGTGCGATGCGCAAACCGTGACGGCGTCCGCCGCCATCGCGCGCGCCACGCGTCGGGCTGACGCGCGCGACGACGGCTCCGGCGGTCGGGGTCGTCAGGCGCGGCGGGCGCCCTCGCCGAGAGCGGCAAGCTTGGCCCAGGCGATGTCGGGGTGCACGCGCCCGCCCAGGCCGCAGTCGGTTGAGGCGATCACGCGATCGGCTCCCACGATGTCGGTGAACCGCCGGATGCGCTGCGCGACGAGCTCAGGGTGCTCGACGACATTCGTGGCGTGGCTGACGACACCCGGCACCAGCACGAGGTCGTCGGGGAGGTCGACGTTCGCCCAGTCGGCGAACTCGTGCTCGTGCCGGACGTTCCCCGCCTCGAACGAGATCGACCCGACGTTGGCCTTCAGGATCACGGGCAAGAGGTGACGGAGTTCGATATCGGTGGTGTGGGGGCCGTGCCAGGATCCCCAGCACAGGTGAAGGCGCACCTGCTCCTTGGGTAGCCCCGCGATCGCGTGGTTGATCGCGTCCACCCGGATCTGTGTGAAGGCCTGGTAGTCGGCGATCGAGGGCTCGGGGGAGATCTGGTCGAAGTTCTCGGCCAGCGACGGATCATCGAGCTGCACGATGAGGCCTGCGTCGACGATCGCTCGGTACTCCTCGCGGAGCGCGTCCGCCCACGCCCAGATGTGCTCCTCGTCGGTGGCGTAGAAGTCGTTGCGCACGCGCGCCGCCGAGCCGGGAGCGATCGCGGTGAGAAAGCCCTGCTCGCCCTCGTCGAGACTCGCGGTGAGGTGGCGGATGTCTGCGGCGACGGCGTCGTGCCCGCGGTAGGAGATCGGGCCGGTCGTGGTGGGGAAGGCGGTCGCGACTGCTCCCACCTCGACCGCTTCGGCGTAGACCGCGGGGAAGAGCTGACGGTCCCGGCGGTCGAGGAAGGAGGTGAGGCGGATGCTGCCGGGCTCGGAGCGTACGGGTGGCTCATTGAACGCATTGACGTCGGTGAGGGAGAGGCCGGACGCGCGCTGGAACGAGTACGACCACCACGCGCCGTAATCCACGGGGTTCGACATCGCCTTGCCGAACTCGCCATCCCCGACGAGGGTGATTCCCGCATCGCGCTGGCGGGCGACCACATCGGCGACGGCGTGAGCGGTGAGCTCGTCGAATTCGGGAGTCGACTCGAGAGTGAAGCCATCCGCGGCGAATGTGCGTGCCGCATTCGCCTCGATGAGGGAAGAGGTGCGGGGAAGGCTTCCCGAAGTGGTGGTGGCGACAGGCATGGGAAAGAAACCTCCGGGGGACGGCCGCGATGGGCGGGATGTCTGCTCTTGCGCCGCGTCGGATCGCGGTGCTCAAGGCGGAGGCTTCCGGTTTCCGAGCTGATCACAGCCTATCGACCGGGTGGTCGGGGCCCCGTCGTATGACGCCGGATGACATGGCTCGAGAGCGTGGCCGAATACGGCATGATGAGAGAGGCGGGTGATCGATCTGCGCGACACCGGTGGTGGCACAAGGTCACCGTGACGAGGGTTAACCGGAGGGTCTCGTGCCGGCTCAGTTGCTCGTCGCCGTCGTCATCGTGGTGCTCATGGTGGCCGCAGGGATTGCGGGGCGTGTGCTGAAGACGACACGGCCCGCCGCCGAACGCAACGGCAAATGGCGGACGAGGTGGGTGCTGATTCTCCTCGCGTGCGCCCTCGCGGTGCCGATCCTCCTCGTTGCCCTTGTGTGGTTTATGTGAAACCGGCGGCGTGGGAGCGCTCCTCAAAGCGGTTTTGCCTATCTCACGGCGGGTCGTGGGCGCAACCTCCATGTTTTTCCTGGCGAAATTGCGTACGATCTATCCGGCGCCTCTATCCGGATGCGCATTCGAAGCCGAAACAGAGCAGGAGCCAGGAATGGCAAAGAAGGTCACTGTGGAACTCGTCGACGATGTCGATGGCACCCCGATCGCGGACGGCGACGGCGGGACTGTCACGTTCTCCCTCGAAGGCAAGGCGTACGAGGTCGACCTGACCTCGGCGAACGCCGACAAGCTCCGTGAGGCTCTCGCCCCCTTCATCACGGCCGGACGTTCGGTCAGCGCGGCCGCAGCCGCGCAGGCGCGCCCGGCGCGTCGCCGCTCGGGCGGCAACTCCGACCTCGCCGCGATTCGCAGCTGGGCGAAGGCCAACGGCCACACCGTGAACGAGCGTGGGCGCATTCCGAAGAACGTCCTGGACGCCTACGCGGCCGCACACTGAGGTCGATCTCGACAAGCACCTCGGGTCGTCGCTGCGCATCACCCGCGCCGCGTGACCCGATGAGGCGGCCGTCCCAAACGGGGCGGCCGCCTTTGTCCTTCCCGGCGTGCGCGTGTGGGTGTGCGAGATGCCTTTATCGATGGGCGATCGGAATGCGGAGGTCGCCGAAGTCGTGGATCGTGTAGCGGCCGCAGGTGACCGTCGATGCGTCCGACTCGCTCACTCCGTCCGGGTACTGGAAGGGGGCGGACATGGCGTCGGTCACGACGAACGTGACGTCTGGCGACGCGCTGTCCGCTCGATTGGTCAGCCACTCGTAGACGGTGAACTGATGATCGACTTGGATGAGCGATGCTGGGTCTTTCGCGTAGGCCTGCGGGGCTCGAACGGTCCAGAACTGGCCCGCCCCGACTCTGCCGGCGGAATCGACCCACTGGACCACGCACGCGAGATCGACATCGGTCGTGCGGGCTTCGCTGACTGCACGCGGCAGCGACCATCCGAGCGCGACAATGGCTGCCATTCCTGCCGCCCCCGCCTGCCACCACCGATTCTCGGAGCTGCGGGCTCGTTCTCTTCTCCTCCGCAGGACCGGAATCGTGACGAGGGCCAGTGGGGGCATGAAAGCGACGGGTTGCAGATAGCGAATCCCGTCGGTGCCCAAGGCGACCATCCCGATCACGACCACCACCGGAACGAGCGCGGCACTCCCGGTGACGAATGCGGGAGCTGTCATTCGTCGGTGCAGGAACCGGACGGCGAGAGCGCACGAGACGCCCCACATCGCTGCGGTCAGGAGAAGGAAACCCGCGCCGAGAGGATTCGCGGCAGATTCCGCCGCGAGTCCGGCATAGCGAACGAACGACTCCGCCCACTGGCCCGCGCGCACATACAGCCGCGCATCCGCGACGATCCACGCAGAGACCGGCATCCGGGCCAGCATTCCGAGTGCCGTGCCGGCAACCGCGGCCAGTGCGAGGACGAGAACAGGTCGCCAGGTCGCGATTCCTGTCGCACGCAAGAGCAACAGCACCAGGATCAGCGGCACCGTTCCCCACGCCGCGAAGAGGGGATTGGTGAGCGTGGAGAGCGCCGATATCAGGACGATTCCGACGAGGGCGAGGGCAGGAAGTCGCGGCGGCGAGGGAGCGTGATCCAGCACGCGCCGCGTGATCCCCACGACGAGGATGACGCCGACCACCGTTGCCGAGTAGTACGTCGTCATCGCGAACGCCGACGCAAGGTGGAAGCCGTCGCGTCCCTCCCCGCTGTTGAGCACCGCGAACAGGCAGAACACCGAGAAGGCGAGGAGCGCTCCGCGAACGGGGGACGAGACGTGCCGGCGACTGCCGCTGACGACTCGGATCGCGGCGTAGAGGGCGAGGAAGTTCACCCACGCGTTCAGGGTGAGCGTGGCGCGCACGCCGAGACCGAGTGAGGAGAGCGCGGCGTAGACGGCGGTCTCCGGGATGAAGAGCACGGGAGACATCGCCCAGTCCTGCGCGCGGCCCGACACCAGCGACTTCGTCAGCAGGACGGTGATGAGCGAGTCGCCGTCGGCGAACATCATCCATGCCTGTGTCGTCGCCAGCTGCGCGGTCACGACCAGCGCCAGCACCGCCGCGATGGCATATCCGCCCGCCTCGTGGAGGATCGCGCGGCCCCAGGAGTGCGTCGATGGCGGTGACGTGACGGTGGCTCGGGTGTGGGTGGTCGTCACGAGACGTACGTTATCCGACGCGACGAGGAAGGGGCCCTCCGGTATGAAGGCGGCAGCCTCGCGATTGCCGGTGCGCCCGTATCTCCGCCGCGCGGGGGAGGCGCACGGCCTTGTGCGCCCCCTATCGTCAGGGCATGGACATCGCATCAATGATCATGGGCGCATCGATCGCGTCGGTCGCGTGGATCGCTTTCGTCCCCTGGACCAAGCTCAAGCGGTTGAAGGAACTCGACGAGCGGGCGGGCGGCGCCGCGGGGGAGTAAGCGGGGCCTGCGGGTGAGGCCCGCGCTTCTGCGCCATCCGCGACTACGTCGTGTTGGGGAACCGGGGGCTGTTCGGTTCATCCGTGGCGGCTGTCGATCCAGTTCCCCACCGTAGGCTTGTCACTGGAACGGACCGAGGAAAAGGCGGAACTGGATTGGTCGGGAGGTGACGCTGCTCTTCGGAGCGAGCTGGATCTTCTTCTCTGACGTTGTCGCCGCCTGGGCGTTGGCCGGAAGGCCGAGAACAGATGAACGGTTCTTCGTGCCGAGATGGGATGTGACAGTCACTCGCAAGGGATACCGCTGGACCATCGGACTTCTCTTCCTTGGAGCGTTGGGCGTCGACTTGATCTGGGTGCCCCTGGTGGCACCGGTGCCGGGGTTCACCCTCGCGATCATGGGCTTGGGGATTCTCCTTCTCGCGGCCGACATCCTGCTGTGGGTGAGGATGCAAGGACTGCTGCGCGAGTTGGGCTTTCACAACGTGACGTCGGATGGTAGGCCGATCCCAGAGATCGAGCGCCGGCCCTATTCGGATTGATGGGCCACGACGAGCGGCCGGCATCGCGGCTCAGGCGGTCGTCGTTGCTGCAGTCGAGCCGAAAGCGGAGGCGGAGTCCTGGTCGGTGCGTCGCCGGCTCGGTCCGGAAGCGGTCAGCGGGATCGTGGCGCGATACGTACGTGGAGTGGCGACTCCACAACTCTGCCGGGAGTGTCGCCTGTCGAAGTGCAGCGTCTTGACGTTGCTCCACGGCCACGGAGTACACATGTGCCGTCAACCACTGTCGGAATCTCGGCGGCGCCCCGCGGTGCGGCTGTACCAAGGCGGCGTGACCATTGACGCCATCGCCGAGCAACTCGATGCTAGCTACGGCCGCGTGCGTGAAGCCATCCTTGACACAGTGGTTCAGCTTCGGCCGCATGGTCGACGTCGCGTCAGCCAGCTACTTACGCCCTGAACCGGCGCGCCCGGTCGTGAAGAAGTTGGGGCTAACGAATGCAGCAAAAGCGATAAACAGCAATCTCAATCAGATGCGAAGAGGATAAATAACCGGTTCACAGGAGAGAAGAAGTAATGGAAGTAGAGGCAGTGGGTCTGCAGATGAAGGAGCCGCGGGCGTGCGACGAGTGATAGCTACTGTTTTGGTCAGTTTGATGGGTGCGTCGATCACTACGTTCATAGTGATCGGCCTCATCGCCTGGTTCACGCGCACCCCATTTCAGCTCGGGCTCGCTCTTGCGTTCACCGGTGGGATTGGTGGTGGGATCGCTGTGATTGCGAGTTGGCAGGCGCGCACTGGAAGGTAGCCTGGGTGAAGGCGAGAGGCGGATACAACAAATGCTGAAGAAGCCGCTTACGGGCGTGGTTCTCCTAGCGGCGGCAACTGTGCTGCTCACCGGATGCACCCCGACAACGTCGGCGTACATCTGGAACGACGGCGGGAACTTCGTTCTCACAGTCCCTGACGAATGCTCGTACGAGATCTCAGACGTCGAGGTCAGATACTACGACGATGAAGACGACTCGGCAGGGTTTGAGGATCTGCCTCTAGTGTGGAAAGCGACGGCGGAGCCGGGCCCGGGGAGCAAGACGGTGACGCTTTTCCAGGCAAAAGACGGATTCACCGTGGAGCAACCGGTTGCCGCGGTCGACACCAGCAGGGAGTTTGCCATCGGATGGCTGGAGGACTGGGGTGACGATCAGGCGGAGCCGGAGTTCGGTTCCACCCTGTTCGGTAGTCTGGACGACGTGGAGGGCGACAACGTCCTGTGGAGTGGTGGCGTGGGGAGCCTCACCAGCTATCAGGATGCGGTGGGGCTTCCTTGGGCACAGGTCCGCTGCTGATTCTCGGCGCCTTCTTCTGCCGCATCTGGATCGAGGACGAACAGCGCGAGATGACCGTGTCCGTCGAAGTGCCCGGGCCGATCGCACTGCTTCGGGCCGCCGCAGGCGAACGGGCCGGGGCCAAACGAAAGAGCGCCGGAGACCTCTCCGACGCTCTATCTGATTCGTCCAACGACCTTCATCTCACGGTCGCTTATTCGAGTAAGGCGAATGTGGTGGACCTCCGTAGAGAGTTCGAGAACCCCTGCCCGGCCTTGAAAACCGTGGCTTCTCGCAGGTCGCGGGGCGTCTACCGGCGGGACCGGAGGCCGCTGGAGCCGTCTGTAGTGGACGAGCGGGGGCGGATGGTGCGTGCAGTTGGGATGACTCAAACCTTTCTGAGCCCGGCGCAGGTGGACGAGCTGGTGGCCTCGTATGAGTCGGGCGCGACACTCGTGGAGTTGGGCGAGCGGTTCAGCATTCATCGCCGCACCGCGGCGGCGCACCTTGTCCGCCGCTCGGTACCGATACGCCAGCGGGGGCTCGATGAGTGCCATCTCGCCGAAGCGGTCGAGCTGTACGACGAGGGCCTTACGCTAATGGAAGTCGGGTTGCGGTACGGGGTCAGCCAGCAGGCTGTCCGACGCGCGCTGGCCGTAGAGGGCGTCACGATTCGACCGGCTGGTCGGCGCGCACAGGCCGTCGCAACGAACGTCTGAGCTGCGAGTCCGGCGGTGTTATCCGTTATCCGCGGGATTCGGAGCGAATCGGACATCACTCGATCGGAATCTCGATCGGGGTGTGGAGGAGGTTCGCCACTGGTGTGTACAGGTCGACGTCGGTGGCGTCGGTCTGGAGTGATACGACGAGGGCGTATCGGATCTTCCGGTCGACGCGTTCGCGGTTCTTGTTGTTCTTCCACCAGCCGCCGACGGGGTAGACGGCGATCTTTCCGGTGTCGGCGAGTGCTGAACCGTAGGTCTCCCAGATGTCTTGATGCAGTGAGCCGTACAGGCGTTGGTTGGCGCCGACGAGCCACGACACTTGTCCGCTTGCGGGGCGCCCGCCGGCTTCCTCGGTGCGGGCTTCACGGTTCACTCGCTGAACGAAATGGGCCTCAGATTCAAGGGGGTCTTGTAGCTCGAACCGGAGTCCGTGTGATGCGTACTTGTACCGCTGACGCCATCCTCGTCGGGACGCCGTCGGCTCGATGAAGTAGGAGAGGGTGACGCGCAGGGTCACGGAAGCGGAGCCCAGGTCTTGCAGTACTTCGCGCGGCCAAGGAAGGTCGTGTAGCCGGAACGACGGGACCTTGAACTCATCGCCCTCGAAAGGGGTGAACTCGTCCTGTACGACCAGGGTTACGGACCGATCGGAGGAGAACAACACGCGTTCCTCGGTCGGGACGCCCCAGCCGTATCGGCGTAGCAGCATCTGTTTGGCTTGAAGTCCGCTCTGCCCCGCACGATCGATTTCGTCGCGCATGATGGGTGTCCACTGCGCGGAGTGGACGAGGAGTGCTCGGATCGTCTCGGGCCAGTACTCGGGATAGGTGGCCATGACGAGGGCTGCGAGCCGGGAGGCTTGCGCGGTCGCGGCGCTGGTTGCGTTGGCCGACGCCAGAGCCTGGTCGTTTGTGTGCCCGGTGGTTCGCAGGGACAGCGCCGGGTGATTCGGCTCGAACATGGAGGCGGTGTCATGGAGGACGTTGCCGCCTTCCATGACGATGTCGGGCTTGATCGGCCAGGGCTTGTTCCCGAACGGCAGAGACGTGCGACTGTGGGGCGAGAGGTCGCCCTTCCGCGCGACAGGGGTCCAGCCTGCGAAGGCCGGATCGGTCGGGACCGCGTCGAGGTCGGTGTAGGCGCCGACGGTGAGTGCGTTCCAGGCTTGGCCGGGATCTCGAACCGGAGAGGTGTCGGATTCGGCGAGGTGGTCGGCGACGTAGCCGGTTACGTTTCCGGCGGACACGATCAGGAGTCTTGCTGCTTCGCTGTCTGGTGGCGCGAGTAGCCGGAGTTCGTCGCCGTTGCTGACGACGTTGGCGCCGACGGCCAGTGCGTCGACGGTGGCCGACCACAGCGTGGGCTGACCTGGGTTTCCGGGGGTGTCGGTACTGGTGCTGACCGGCATGCAGAACACCCGGCGCCGTGTCGCTGCGATTTCGGGCAGCGAGACGGCTTGGGCGGTGACGTCTCCGTACGCGCGGGGTTCGTGCGGCTTCTCGGTCTTGGTCGGAAGGATGCGAACCGACTCCAGTCGGTGTCGCAGCACAACGGAGTCCGATCCGAGCAGGTGGCGGTCGACCGCGGCTCCCAGCAGCGCGATGCCGGCCATCTTGGTGCCATGTCCGTCTTGATCGAAGCCGCTGACGCCGATCACGGTGTGCAGGTCCTGGGGTGCCAGGGACTGCTCGATGAGGACGTGAGTTCTCGCTACGCCCGTGTCGAGGTGGCAGACGGCGGGCTGGAGTTCGTCGGCAGGTTCCAGTCGCTTGGCCAGGTCGTCGACGTACTCGGCTTGCTCCTCGGCGGTGAGGTCTTCTATGGAGTCGATGAACTCCGGGCGCCGGATTTCGGCCAGCGGCACCGCGGTGAACGGTAGGACTTCAAGCTGCGCCCACGTCGCCTCGACCCACATGACGTCGCGGTCGACGAGCCGGAGGAGACGCTGCGAGATG
Organism: Microbacterium sp. TNHR37B; assembly: GCF_001620065.1. GTDB lineage: Bacteria > Actinomycetota > Actinomycetes > Actinomycetales > Microbacteriaceae > Microbacterium. The sequence goes on along the minus strand of NZ_LQGV01000001.1, from coordinate 1,334,576 downwards.
GTCAGTCCGGAGGCTTCGGCGAAGCGCCGTAGCAGATCGGGGCCGTCAGCGTTTGGGCGTAGCCATAGTTCCCACCATGTCGTCGTACCTTCTGGCGGGCGACCCTCGGACTGCCAAAGGTCACCCAGGATGGTGGCGCGGATGCGTGCGATGTTCGCGACGAGTTCGTTGTTGCGAGGTTTGCCTTTCGGTGACTCCTTCGCCAGGTAGTCCTCGAAGAGCTGCAGGAACTTCGCACGGTAGTCGTCGCTGACCCAGACGGTCGCTCGCTCGGGGATGCCAGAACCCGAGTCCGCGGGGAGAACCGAGAGAAGGAGCCACTTGGGGCGCCTGCGCTGCGGATCGCGGTGCGAGGTGAGCTGTTGGAGAGTGTCGAGCTTGAGCGGATACGCGGGGTCAGAGCCCTCCAACGTGATGATGGTGCCCAAGGCACGTAGCTCGTCGTCTGGGAGTTGTTCTTCACGGGTCTCGTCACCGCTAGAGAACGCGGACTGCAACTCGTTCAGCCGCCCGCCGCCGTGACCGGCACGGTCTTCGACCGGACGAATCTTCGGGTCCGGTCCACCCCGTCGGCGAAACTCCTCGTCTGCCGCTCGATCTTCTACCAGAAGGTGACTGAGGTGTTCCTGCCCCTCAGCCAAGGCTCGCCGCCTGCCGCGATTTGAGCGACTGTCGAATGTCGTCGGCACTCACTCGTGTTCCGCCAGCGAGGATGACGCTCTTGGCGGCAGACTCCGCAGCCCTTACGAGGTCCGCATGGGAGAGCCCTGCCATGTGCTCTGCCAGTGCGGCCCAACGGACGCCCTTGGCGAGAGACCCGAGCCTGCCGCGCATCACGGCGGCGGCCTGTTTCGCGTCCGGCAGTGAGTAGTTGAGAACCATGTCGAAACGTCGGAACAGGGCCTTGTCCAGAATCGACCGGTGGTTGGTGGCAGCGATGACGATGCTCTCGGGAGAACTGTTCTCCAGGAACACCAGGAAGGAGTTCAGGATGCGTCGGGCCTCACCGACGTCGTTTCCTGCTCGGTCGCCACCGAGCGCGTCGAACTCATCGAACAGGTACACCCCGCGCTGCGCGCCCACTGCATCGAAGATGACGCGCAGCTTACTGGCGGTCTCGCCCATGAACTTGCTCAGCAGGCTGTCGAGCCTGATCGTCAGCAAGGGCAGAGAGAGCTCGTGAGCCAGGACTGCCGCGGTCATCGTCTTGCCCGTACCAGGCGGCCCCTCGAACAGGAGGCGATGCGCAGGCTCAAAGCCGTGATCCAGAAGCTGCTTGCGTTGGCGCTGTTCGCTGAGGACACGTCGCACCTGCGCGGCCAGCTCATCCGGCAGGACCAAGTCTTTCAAGCCAACGGCTGGGTGAGAGGCGATAACGAGTTCTGAAAGATCGCCTCGCGGTTGAGCGATTGAGGTGACCTTTTTCGGCCGCTCGACACGTGAGTGATCAACTGCGGCTTTGAGGTCAGCCGCGAGATGGTGGTGCCCCTGCCGAGCCGCCTGAGCGGCAACCTGTAGCGCGACTGAGTAGAACGCCTCGTCGTCGCCGCTCCCGTGGCTTCGTACGAGCGCCTTGAAGTGCTCTCCTGATCCGGCCACCACTCACCTCCCGCCGTACGCCGCGTGTTGTCCCAAGTCTACGGGCCAGGACCGTCAGAGCATCGCTGATCCCCCGCATGCCGACCACTCGGGTCAGCCAGCAGGCCGCCAAGCGCACTGGCCGGGACTGGCGCCGCGATTCGGCCGAGTCCACGCCGTGCTCAGGGTCAGCGCGTGAGGTGCCTTCCGCACGTGCACGGTCGGATCGTGGCGGTCAAGATGTCTGCCAACGTCATCCGGTCAGTGAGGGCGTACGTGCCACGATCGACCGCACAGACGCACACACCAGCAGTGTCGAGGTCTGCCAGGACGTGGGGGGCAACGGGGATCGTCCGCCCGAGACGGTCCAGCCGCGCGATCACCAGGGCTGAGAACTTGCCGGTTGCAGAGTCAGCGAGCAGTCATGTCAGCTCCGAGCGATCGCCGGCTTCATCGCTGTATCTGCGAGTGACATCAAGGTCGAGGTCGCGGGCAGCGCCAGACAAGCGGTCTGCTGCCGCTCGTGCGCCTCGGAGGTAGGCGAGCGGCGTAGGTGTAGGTGGGGGCGTTCATCGGGCCGCCCCTACGGTCATAGGCACCTGGGACTCCGAGCGGTCGCGGGTGCCCTGCCGGTCGCGGTGCCGGGCAATGGCTTCCTGGGTCCGGGCGCGGATCAGGAGGATCAGGCTGACCGGTCCAATGACGATGAACTTCATCGCGTTCCACACCGCCCACAACACGACCAGATGCAACCAGCCTGGTGCCCCCTGGTCGAGGGCGTTGGTGCAGATGCTCGCGATCAGCAGGTAGGGCACCGCGAGGAGCGTCGCGGGGATGCCCCACTTAAAGTTGCGTCGGCGTCGGATCGCGTCGAGCAGCCGGTTGGTGGGCATGTAGCGGCGCAGGTAGTAGCGGGTGCGGGCGCTGAGCGTCCAGATAAGGCGGATCATGGCGGGCCTCTCGTCACACGTGTCTCTCCGTCGAGGAGGCAGTACGTGTATGAGCGCCCAAGCTGGGCCGTCCCGAAGGACCCGCAATCGAGGAGAACCTGCCTCGGCCCCCAACTTTACGCCCAAGCCCGGACAGACGTAAACCCGTGCTATCTCATCCGCGAGTGTCCGACGCCGCGGGAAGGAAGTGATGCCGTGGGCCGGCTGGTGCGTGTGGCAGGGCGATGAGGTGGGTCCCTGAAACAGGTGCCCCTGCCTGTTGGAGGTGCAGGCCGATCATGTTGACGAGTGTCGCGGCGACAGCAGCGAGGTCCGCGGCCGAGCCATGGAACGTGGGTACGGAGCATCCCCTCGTGGGAGTCAGTTCGTCGCCTTCGGCTGCGTCCTCCCAGAGCCGGTGGTACAGCTCTAAGCCACCATCGGCCAATACCGAGCGGCCTGCCTGGTCGTCAAGCTCAGACGGCGTACAGGTGTCACCGGGCGCGCAGATGTTGGCGATACCGAGCGATCCTGTCCTGGCGTCGGTGGCGACCTGGGCGATGAGTGCCGTGCGGTCTTCGCCGGCGAGGGTGTCGAGGTAGGTGGTGATGCTGTGGCTGACGGTGGCGTCGATGATGAGGTCCGCGGAGAGTGAGACGGCTGGGTCGGGGACGCTTCCTTCTGCGACGGTCACGGTCAGGTCGTCGCGGATCGCGCGGAGGCGTGTGGCGAGGGCATCGGCCTTGGTCTGGCCGATGTCGGCCTCGGTGTAGTTCTGTCGCACGAGAAGTCCGCCGGTGATGGTGCCGGGGTCGCAGACGGTGATGGCGCTGGCTCCGGCGCGTGCGATGAACTCGGCGAGCCATGAGCCCAGGCCGCCGCAGCCCCAGATGTGGACGGCTCGTCCTTGGAAGCCGTTGACGGGACGGTTGTCGTCGCGTCGGGTTGTGACCTCTTGCCGTTCGTCGGACATGTTGCACCATTCGATGGGGATGTCGGCGTTGATGATCGCGGGGTCGAGGTTGACCGCTGTGCCGTGCTTCTTGGCGAGGCGTCGCAGGGCGTCGGCGGTAGTTGCGGGAAGGCGTCCGCCGAGAAGATGGTGCGGTCCACCTGCGGGGTGCGGAACGGCGAGCACGAAGTACTGCTCGGTGCCGTCAGGGTTTCGTAGAGCGCTGGCGAGGAGCGAGGTAAGGAAAGCGGGCGATTGCGGTGAGACCTCTGGCGGTCGTCCTTCGGCGCGGTCAAGATGCGGGTCGTCCAAGAGCGTCAGGAATAGCGCGAAGGTGGATGCCGCACCGAACGGGAGGTCCCTCGCGAGGACAAAGACGGGTGTGCGGTGTCCGTCGCGGTCGGTCGAGTAGGTGAGGTCGTAGCGGTGCGGTGAGCGGGCGACGAGCCGAGCGATCTGCTGCCGCTTCGGCGGCCCAGGTTCGCGGACGACGATGGTGGGTGTGTCATCGGCGTGGTGGAGCACTCCTCCGACAGCGTGGTACATCGCGGTCGAGGGATCGAACGCTCCGCCGGCAGCATCGGTGAGCCAGTCCCACAGTCGGCTGAGAAATCCGGCCATCCCGGCGGAAGGGCGCCACTCGCGGGAGGGGTCGAGATAGATGCAGAGCCGCTGCCCTTGGAGGACGTGCGGGAAACCGAGGAAGCGTGTGTGGTCAACCTCGGCGCTCGGGGGTGCGAACAGCGAGGGGCGAATCTTGACGATGAACTCCTCGTCGTCTCCAAGTCCCAGCCCACCGGGGCGATGAAGGATATCTGCGGTGTGGAGCCGAAGTCGGAGGGTGGCGTCGCCGTCAGAGTCGAGCCGAGGCTGCTCGACTATCCGCACGTCGCTGGGGTGCTCCCTGGCGAGTGACCTCAGCTCATCGAAGAGGTGCTTCTGCCAAGCCGACAGCGTGGCCCGGTTGCGGCGGCTCATCCCGCGCGGCCAGACCGCCCCACGGTGGAAGCGGCCGCGGGAGCTGCTGCCGGGAACTTCGCGCTGCTGGACGAGGTGGCCGGGGCCTTGAAGCCGTCACCGAAGATGCCCTGCCACAGCTCGATGCTGCGCTCCTTGTTCTCCTCCTCGTAAGCCTCCTCGATCTCGGCGGCGTGAACATGAATACGGTCCCGGAAGTAGCTGTAGCTCGACTGCTCCCACCGATGGTCGAAGGCGACCCCGGACCCGGACGGGTCCGGAATGGAGGGCTTGATCGGGCGCGCCTGGAGCCAGGCGTCGAGGTCCTTTACGAGGTGCAGGAGAGTCGTGGGGACGTCGCTGTAGTAGCCGGGGTCAAGCAGCGTGCGCAACTCGGTGACCTGCTCACCGAGCAGTGTCGTCAGGAGGATCGACCGGGTCCCGGTGAAGGAGTTCTTGTGGTCACGCAGGTACTTCATCAGCCGGATGACCTTGCGGAGGTTGCCCTTCGCGAGCGCGTCCTTGTCCCTCATCCAGTCCGTGAACCCCTGGGGGTCGGTCTGCTCCCAGTCGTTGTCGTCGCGATTGACGATGACTTCGCGTCCATCGGCGAGGTTGAGGTGCGGAACGATGTCCAGGTGCATGGAGTTCGCGTAGACAACTCGGACGCAACGGCACTTGCGTGAGTGCGGCATGTTTCCGTAGGTGCTGTGCCGGTGCAGAGCCGCGTAGACCTCCTCGATGTACTTCTTGGGATCGTCGGCCCAGTCCGCGTTCTCGCTCATGTCGAGCATGAAGTCCGCGTCGAACTCGTTGCTGCCCACCGGATTGATGATGGTCTTGTGCGCCCACGAGCCCTGGGGCGTCTTGCCGAGGATCAGGTGCCCGATCTGCTCGTCGGCCTTCAACGCCTTGTAGACCGCCTCGACGCGAGAGTCGAGCGAGTCGAGCTTCACCTGGCCAAGGTTGACGGTGTCCTTGAGCAAGACGTTGAAGTAGTCAGTGAGCTTCATCGGGAGACCTCCGTGGTCGACGTGCTGGTCGGGTCGCCGCGGTGTCGGTCTCCGATCAACGGTGTGTAGTCCGCCGCGCGATGATCTGCGAACCGCGCGGTGTAGATAGGGCTGAGCTCGCGGCTCACGGACGCGGCGAGGCCGGCGACATCGCTCGGGTCTGCCGAGTCGAGTGCGTACAGTCCGCTCGGCACGAGAGCATCGAACCTGGTGAAAGCGGCCTTGCCGATCAGATGTTCAGCGATGCCCTGTCCGCCACGGCTGCCGGCTGTGAGGATCAGTGGCGCGATCGGCTTCGCCCAGTTGAACAGCCCGCCGCGGTCGAGGCGCTTGGGGTGGTTCGTGAGCTGGTCGATGGTGCCGACGTTGAGCACCCTGATCGAGGCGAGCGGTACGTCGAGCATGCTCACGGCCTCGGCAATCGCGACGACGGAAGGGTTGTTCGCCCACACGCCGCCGTCAATGAGGCGGTGTCCATCGACACGCGCGGCAGGGAAGTAGAGCGGCGCCGCCGAGGTCGCCATCGCGATGTCCACCATCGGGATGCGCCAGTCTCGGGCGAGCCGTGTGTGGTGGGGCGTCTTGAAGATATGCACGGAGCCTCGTTGCACGTCCCACGCCGGGATGACCAACCGCTTCGCGCTGTCTCCCAGCAGCCTTTGGCCGAGCACTTTCGTCAAGGCAGTGCGCAGCGCATCGCCGTCGTAGATGGGTGCAGTGAGTTGGCGAGGCCGCCGCCACAGTCGCCGGCGCACGGCCGGGAAGACCGCCTCGACCAGTTCTTCGTAGTGCCCCACGATCTCGCTCGGGGCGAGACCGGCACCCAGCCCAAGCGCGACGATCCCACCCGCCGACGTGCCAGCGATCAAGTCGAACGAGTCCTTGATGCTGACGTCGAGGTCCTGTTCCAGCCGCGCCAGCACGTGAGCGGTGAACAGTGCCTTGGCTCCCCCGCCATCGAGGGCGAGAATCTGGAAACGATCGACGGATGGGGTGCTTGACTCGATCGTCGTGGATGGAGGGTCCTGCCGTCCGGGCGCGTCGGCCTGTCCGGTCGGCGTCTCGCCTCCGGGATCGGTCGAACTTGCAGGAACTACACCCATGTAACTATTCTACGCTGCCGCACCGACATTCCCTCGGGCTCAGATCACAGGCTCCGCCCGGGAGAAATTCGCTCGATCGAGCGACGCTCGGTGACGGCCGCGGATCGGCGGGCGGCTTCATTTACCCGTGCGAGTGCGCTTCTTGCGCGAGCCGCGTCGATCTTCTGCGCCGCGTTCTCCGGTTCCGGGCCGAGGGGCGAGTCATCGGTGATGCCGTACCGGTCGCGGTAGGCCGCGACGGTGTGGGCGTGCCGTCGCCACGCCGCTTCCTTGCGCGGATCACGGGGTGGCTCACCGAGCGGTTCCGTCCAGGGCTCGCCAGCCTGGCGTGCGGTGTCGAGCACCGCGTCGGCACGGGCTTCGATCAGCTCGCGCCGCTCATCAAGCGCCTGGCGCATATCGTCGGTCATCGGGCCGTCCGCGGATGGGATCAGCCCTGCGATCATTCGTGGTGCGTTACGGGTGCGACCCGAGCCAGCCGGGCGGGCAGTGGCACGAGCCACTCGGTAGTGCAGGACGGAGGCGATGTCGTCGGCATCGGCAAACCCGCGCGCCGCGACCAGCCGAGGGAACAAGGTGTCGAGGTTGTGGTGGTTGGCCTCGGCTCGGCGGAGCTCGGAGGTGAGTGCCCCGAACGCCTCGGACTCGATCGCGGTGTCGGCTTGCTCGGCAGTCAGACCAGAGGCACGGATGAGGGTGGCCCAGCGGTCTCGTTGGGCTGCGGCAGCAATCGTCTCGTACTCGGCGGCGAGCTGGGCGATCGAGCCCCAGTGCTCCTGTTCTGCGGTGATGGTCTCGTGCGCGGACAGCTCAGCACCGGTGTGTTGAAGCACCCCGAACAGGACGGATCGGCCAGTGGCGTCGGGGTTGTCGCCCGGATGTGGCTCGGCGTGCTCGTCGGCCCGGTCGAGGATCACGTAGGCGTTGTTGGCCTGCTTGCCGCGGGTCATCGCGACGTAGAAGTTCTCCCTCGTCGTGGTCGGCTCCACCAGCACATGCGCGGTGTCGACAGTGACGCCTTGCGCCCTGTGCGCCGTGACCGCATAACCCAGATCGACGTGATCGGCCACATAGGCGGCGGGCAGGACGATGGAGCCGCCGAACCTGCGGCCGGCCTTGCGGATCGTGACCGAGCCGTCGTCACGGACGCCGGTGATGGTCCACGTGTCACCGTTGCGCACCCAGTCCTTGCCGTTGCGCAGTCGGCGGTCGTTACGGCGGGTGATGATCGTGTCCCCAGCCCCCGCCGTGGTCCCGTCGTTCAGCTCGACCTCCCGACCAGGCTTCAACGCGCCGTCGAGAATCAGATCGGCGCGGGCGCGGGTGTTGAGGCCGGTCACGTCCTCGCGGGTCTCGGCGACCAGCACCGACACCAAACCTTGGTTCCGGTCCGCGCGCCACGCGGTGTAGGCGGCATCGGTCATCGCGTCGCCGTCGCCGTCGCGGATGCGGTCATGGTCGAGGTAGGTGTCGATCACCTGCGTACGGCCGTGCCGCAGGGCGAGGGACGCGGACTTCTCCCACTCGTGGATGAACCGGTGCACGTCGACCAGCTCGGGTACATCATCCCGGTCACCGACGAGGAGCCCGAACGCGCCGCCAGCATCCACCGACTGGAGCTGGGCGTAGTCGCCGACCAGCAACACCTTCGCGCCGGCCCGTTCGGCGAGCTGGGTGATGCGATCCAACGAGAGGGTTCCAGCGAGGGAGGCTTCATCGATAATGACGAGCTGACCCGCCTGGAAGTCAGTTCCGTGGACGAGGTGGTTCTGCCACCACTTCGCTGTGTTCTCCGTCGCAATCCCCAGGTCGTCAGCGAGGACCTGCGCCGCCACGGCGGACGGTGCCAGCCCGACCACGGACCCGGCGCCGTGTTCCTTCTCCCACGCCCTGCGCAGCGCGTTCATGGCAGTGGTCTTCCCGGCGCCCGCCGGGCCCACCAGCACATCGAGCATCCGGCCAGAGACCGCGATCTTCATGAGTGCGTCGGCCTGATCCTCACCGAGCATCCGCCCTTCACGATCAGGCTTAGTGGTGACGTTCTCGACCGTCGCCAGCGGCACGGTGGGAGCGGTCAGGGTGCGAGAGCGGTCGAGTAGCCGGTCCTCGGCCGCGAGCAGCAGCTCGGAGGAGAACACGGTGGAGTGCTTGGGCAGGAACACGCTGGTGCCGTCCGCCCGCCGGAACGCGACCGGGCTGGTGGCGAGGTCGGGCGGCGTCAACCGCAGCGAGGCTTGCTCGGCGGCGTCGGCGATCATCCCCACGACCGCTTCGCGGTCGTGCATGGTGGCGAAGCGCCAGCCCATCGTCTGCCGGGACGCCTCGGCCATCAGGTTCCACCTGCGCCAAGTGGAGCGCTTCTCGCCCACCATCTCGACCACGGTCTGGCCGAGTTCGCCAATCGCGTCCAAGGGCACGTCATCGGCTCGCAGCAGCAGCGGCTTGTCGTTGTCCATCACCCCACGTGCCCAGGTGGTGGCGTCGTGGCCGAGTACCCCGGTGGCGCGGGTGCGCCACTCGGCAGTCAGGTCAGCCATCGACCGCACCTCCTTCTCCGGGCGTGTGGCGAGGGTGGCTTGGGCGCGGAGCTTGATGATCGTGGCCGTGGAGGGTTGGCGGCCATGCCGGGCGACGTACTCGGCGATCAGCCGGTCCTTCTCGGCGTCGATGTACCTGGCACGGGTGGAGAACTCCCGGACCAACTCCTCCGGCACGCTGCTAATCGCCCAAGCCGGGTTCCGGTCCCGGCCCATATCGCGGGCCTCCCACTCAACGCCGAAAGTGCGGGTCATGTGATCAGCGAACACCGCCTCGTGCAGCTCCGAGAGCGCCACCACGGCGGCGTGCATGGGACGGCCATCCAAGCTCCGCCACTTGCCGTCGAACGCGGTCTGCACCTTGTTGGAGATGACGACGTGCGTGTGCAGATGGGGGTCGCCGGCGCGGGAATCGAAGTGATCGAACGCCGTCGCCACCAACCCGGTCACATCGACCTGCGCAACCGCACCGTCACCGGCAGTTGCACCCGACCGGGTGGCTGCAACCTCCCGCTCCATGAACGCAACCACCTCCGCAACCGCCGCATGATGCGCCTCACCAATCAACGCCTGCGTCCCGGCATCCGCGACCGCCCACAACGCCGAGGCCGACTTCGGAACCGAGAAGGTGAAGTCGAACCCCGCCACCGCCCGCCGCTTCCCACGTTCGGTCTCCTCGACCTCGATCCGCGCGACCGCCTCGCCCTTGGCACCCGGACTCAGGCTCGGGTCGAGGTCGGCGATCCGAGCCTCGATCCGCTCCGGCACCGACTTGTAGGCCGGGAACGCATGCCCGAGCGGGTCGCCGGTGATCGGGTCACGCCCCATCCCGACCAAGAGCTGGAGCTGGGCCTCCGACACCCGATCCCCGACCGCGAGCTGCCCCTTGCCGAGCGCGGCGACGCCAGAGCCGAGCCACTGGCCCGGCGGTGTCCCCGCCTCCACGTAGTACCTGGTCAGTGGTGTTGAAAGAGCGCGGTCGCCGTCTGCGGCCGCGACGGTGCGCAGCAGGTACATGTAGCCGTCCCCGGCCGACATCACGCGCATCGAGACCGTCACCACGCCACCGCCTTTCGACGGTCAGGTGAGCGGGCGTTGACCGCGCGAACGCTCCGTCAACTTTGGTTGACAAACCTCGACCTGCAAGACGCGTGGCGGCTCGTTGGGGCGGCGAGAGCGACGGGTCGCGGAGACGGTCGAGTAACGCGCTGCCGAGGGTTCGAGGAGGCAGTCGGCCGAAGGCGTTTCGGGGTCGCGGTAGTTCGATGCGCGCTGGTCGTCTGGTGGTGCACCTGGCAGGTGTTCAGCCCGGAGAGTCGGCGCCCGTTCGGTCGCGTCGAGGTCCGGGGTTCACGAAGCCTGCGGAGCCCTCATGCGCGACGATCATTCCCAGCGCGGCCGCCCTCTCCGGGTCGGGTCGCTGTTCTCCGGCTACGGCGGCCTCGACCTTGCCGTCGAGTACGCCACCGGCGGGGAGACGATCTGGTTCTCCGAGATCAACACCCCATCCATTCGCGTCTTCGCCCACCACTGGCCGGGCATCCCAAACCTCGGCGACATCACATCCGTCGACTGGGCGACGGTCCGCCCGTGGACGTGCTGATCGGCGGGTTCCCCTGCCAAGACGTCAGCACGGTCGGCAAGGGCGCCGGACTCGCGCCCGGCACGCGCTCCGGGCTCTGGTCGCACATGGCGGCCGCGATCGACGCGCTGCAACCCGAGCTCGTCGTCATCGAGAACGTCCGCGGCCTGCTCTCCGCACCCGCAATCCGCCCCAACCCGGAAGGAGCAACCCCCGATGCACGCAACCCAGACGATGCAACCGACGAGCGCGCAACCGCCGTTCGCAACCTGGAACCCGACCCGTGGCTGCTGGGAGACCAGCCAGCGCGACCTCTTCGGGCGCACGGCGCCGTACTCGGAGATCTGGCCGACCTCCGGAGAAGTGCACGATGGATCGGCCTACCGGCGTCACTGGCCGGCGCACCGCATCACCGGTTCCGCATCTTCATCACCGCCTACCGCGAAGGCGCTGTTCCGGACGCCGCTGGCATCGGACTCCTCACGCGGTGGCGAGACCCTGGATCAGGTACGGGCTCGGCGGGGCACGATCGCGCTGAGTCACCAGGTGATCGACCTGGCGCTGCACGGGCCGCATGGCTCGCCCGCCAGCTGGAACGAGTCGGAGACCCTGTTCTCGCTGATCGAGGACATCTTCACCGCTGGGGGCGATACACCCAGGCCATCGCCCGATGGGAGCACATCACCGGACGGGCAGCCCCGCCCCCGCGATCCTGAACGAGGAGAAAGGCCCACGCCCGGCTCCCAAGTTCGTGGAATGGCTCATGGGCCTCCCTGCCGGCTGGGTCACCGACCCTGAGCACGGTATGACCGCGGCCCAGCAGAACACAGCCCTGGGCAACGGCGTCCTACCCCTGCAAGCAGTCGTCGCGCTTGACGCGCTGCAGGCAGGCACTGAGCCACGATGAGAACGGGGTTCCCGGCTCAACGTGGCAGCACCTGCGTTGTATTCGGCCACCTGCAACGCTCACGTAGCTTGCACTCGTGAAAAACAGAACAAGTCCCCGGGACAGTTCATGGAGTAGTTGATGCCCTGGGTTCAACTCAGCTGCAAGGTGATGCAGCTCGGGTTGTCCTCGTCGGTCGTGGAGATGGTCGCGGTGTCCGTCTGGCCTTCGTGCTCGATCGTGAGTGTCGCCTCGATGCTGCGGGGCGCCCAGATGCCGACGAAGCCGTTGTCGTAGGTCTGCCGTGCTTCGTCGATGAGTACCTCGCCGTTTTCCCCGGTGAGCGTGATCCGAACCTCCGCGTCGGCGAGCTCCCCGAGGCAGGTGGTCAGGCGGTGGAAGTGGCAGCCGTGGGTTTGCTCCCGGTACGGGGCGATCGAGATGAAGACCTCGTCGTCTGACATCGGCAGCCCCGTCTCGCGTTCCTGGTCGTCGGTGAGTACGAGTGCGTCGGGTTGCACGGAGGCGATGAGGTCGCTCGGACGTTCAGCGCCGGGCATCGTGTCGAGGCGTTCGATGATCTGCGCGGCGTCGAGGCCGGCCAGATCATGGTCGGCCAGCAACTCGGCGTCGATTGACTGGGAAGTGGTTGGCGGGGGTTCGGGTTGGGTCGATGTCGTCGAGCATCCGGAGAGGATGAGGGCAGCGGCGAGGGGTTACGTGTTCTTGAGAGGGTTTGAGGAGAAGATGGATGCGCCTGTTCGCGATTCGCGACATCCGCCACCTGTTCGGTGCGCAGATCACCGCGCTGTTCGGCACTGGGCTGGCGACGGTCGCGCTGGGCCTCCTCGCCTACGACCTTGCCGGCCCGAGCGCGGGACCGGTGCTTGCCGCCGCTGATCCCCTGCAACCGTCGCGCCAGTCCCGATCCTATTCGGCAATGAAGCAGCCATCTGCAATTGGTTCCTAGTGGTGCACTACGGACATCACTCATCCCGACCCTACTGTGTTCGGCATACCGTTGGGCCCATTTCTGGCTCTTCGGACATCCGGTGGGGTGAGGGTGGCCGGGCGGTGATTCGGCGGTAGGGGTCGAGGTCCCCGAGGATCAGAAGCGCTAACTCTCTGATTCCGACCGAGGACCTCGACGTGCTTCACCCTACTTCGGGGTGCGCTGACGCGCGCCCCGCCGACTGTCCGTGTGCCCGCTGCGACCTGCTTCTCGGCCTCGACGGTGTCCATGTCGAGCACGTCGAGCGTCGCGACGGACTTCTTGTGGTGACCGTTTCGACTCCGGCGTCCCCGACGGGCTGCCCGGGGTGCGGCGTGCTCGTGACGAGCCGTGGTCGGCGCCTTCGGGTGCTGCATGACGTGCCGGGTGTGACGCGGGTGAGGGTGGTGTGGCGGCAGCGGATGTGGCGGTGCGGCGAGTCCGGCTGTCCGCGGAAGACGTTCGTGGAACAGGTCCCGTCGCTGGTCGCGCCGCGCGGGTCGATCACGAAGCGCGCCGTCGCGTGGGCGATCGGGCAGCTGCGTCGCGAGCACGCCACCATCCAAGGACTCGCCCGGCAGCTCGGGACGTCGTGGAAGACGGTGTGGCGGGCCGTCGAACCCGAACTGGTCAAGCTCGCGGCGGACGAGTCCCGGTTCGAGAATGTCACCAGCCTCGGCGTCGACGAGCACGTCTGGCATCACGTCGACCCGCGCCGACGGGGGCCGAAGGAGCTGACCGGGATGGTCGACCTCACCCGCGACAGCCAAGGGAAGACGCGGGCCAGGCTGCTGGATCTGGTGCCCGGTCGATCCGGGAAGGCGTACGCGACCTGGCTCGGTGAGCGCGGCGACGCGTTCCGGAAGCAGGTGAAGGTCGCCGCGTTGGATCCGTTCGCCGGATACAAGACCGCGATCGACGACAAGCTCGACGACGCCGTCGCCGTCCTCGACGCGTTCCACGTTGTGAAGCTCGGCACCGCTGCGGTCGACGAGGTCCGCCGTCGCGTTCAGCAAGACACCCTCGGGCACCGCGGACGCAAGGGCGACCCGCTCTACGGGGTGCAGACCATCCTGCGCGCCGGGGCCGAGAACCTCACCGAGAAGCAGCGGGTGAGGCTGACCGCGGCGATGGAAGCCGACCCCGCGCACGACGAAGTGTTCGTCGCTTGGCAGTGCGCGCAGCAACTCCGCTCCGCCTACCACCAGGGCGATCTGGCCGCGGGGCGGCGGATCGCTGAGCAAGTCGTCGACACGTTCCACACCTGCCCGATCCCCGAGATCGCACGACTGGGCCGCACCCTCCGCCGCTGGCGCGACGCGTTCCTGGCGTACTTCACGACGGGGCGATCATCGAACGGTGGCACCGAGGCCGTGAACGGGATCATCGAGCTCCACCGCCGCCTCGCCCGCGGCTACCGCAACCGGCACAACTACCGGCTCCGCATGCTCCTCGCCGCCGGCGGACTCACCCCATGACCCCCACCGGATGTCCGAAGAGCCACTCAACGGTTGCAGGCGATCGGCAAGGCCTGCCTGCGCCAACGCTCCGTGGAGATCGGTCGAATCGATGCGCGATCCTCGGACAGGGTCCTCTGGAGCGCGGAAGCCATCAATGAGAGGCAGAAGAGAAGCTCGCTTGTCGTCGTCATCGAGAACAGAGAGTGCCATCTTAAAGCGCTCCATCCAAAGGCCATACTCGCCTACCCGCACGAGACTTACACCCGCTTCGATGAGCCACTCCACGAACCGATCAAGGGAGATCCCATCGTCAAAGGGATTGACGAGATGATACGTGCGATATTCGCGGGTCTCGTCTTGTGCCAGTGAGGCGATCGCCTCGCTGACGACGTCCACCGGGAGGCCGTCATAGTGTGCGTGTTCTCCATTCGCCGCATAGAAAGACGATGGCGTGATTCCCGACTGCAGGACGCTGAATAGAAGGCGGGTATAGGTGTCTGGAACATTGATCTGGCCGCGATAGCGAGAGTGCGCCAGGATCATGCTGGAACGGAAGACCGTGACGGGAACGCCGAATTGTTCGTTGGCGTTGCGGAGCAGAACTTCGCTTGCCCATTTCGTTGCAGCGTACCCATCAACGATTCCGCCGGCATCCTCGATCTGTGAAAGTGCCTCTCGAATATCCACCCGCTCCGTCATCGGCCCCCCAGCTTGCTGGAGGAGAGCCGTGGCAATACTTGACATGAAGGTGATGCGCTTTAGGGGTCCGGTTAGCGCCAGATGCAGGACCTCGGCGGTACCGGCGACATTCGAGGCAAAAAGCTCGCGATATCCCAGCGCGTGATTGACCATCGCACCAGCGTGGATGATGTGCGTGATGTCCTGCGAAAGTGACTTCCAGATCTGTTCATCGAGTCCGAGGCGCGGTTCGGCCAGGTCTCCGGCAACCACGTCAAGATTCCCGGCGAGCCTGTCGAATTCAGCTAGCAGCTCTGGCGACGAGGAGTAGGTCGCGCGAAGGCGCGCTCTTGCCGCGGCATGACTGTTGGCGCGGACAAGGCAGGTGACGCGTCGCGTCGTGCCGGCGAACCTGCGTAGCCATTCGAGGCAGAGGAAGCGGCCGAGGAAACCGCTGGCGCCAGTGATGAGCACCCCCTGAGGTGCCCCGTAGCGTGTGGAGCTTGGGTTGATGGTCGCCCTAGATGAGAGGAACCGCTCGACGGTGAGTTCTTCGGCGTAGAGGGGGCGCATATCAGAAGTGTGAATCTCCTCAAACGTCGCGAGCCACTCGCGCTGTCCGCGTTTGCCGTCCATGTACTCGCCGAGGTCCGCGAAGGTTCTGGCCTCGCTGACGAGGACGTCGACCGGGATGTGAAGGCCGTAGATCTGATTCAACAGGCGCGAAAGGTGCACGGCCGTCAGAGAGTCACCGCCGAGGTTCCGAAACTTGGCGTCGATCGAGACCGTCGCTGGCTCGATCTGCAGCGTCAGCGCGGCTGCGTCACGGATCGTGCTCGCAGTGTCGTTCTCGGCTCCGTGGGCGATGAGGTCGGTGAGAGCATCGTCTCGGGCAGCGACAATCTGTTCGTAGATTGCCTCCAGTTGTGACTGGTACTTGTCATGGAGGCGTGGGCGAACGGGCTTGCGGTGATCGGAGAGCAGCCCGTTCTCCTCGGAGAAGGGTTCGCTCTCGACGATCACTGCGGCCGGCACCTCATATGAATTCAGGTGCTCTCGCTCGGCCACGTGGCGCAGCTCGTCGAGCATCAGCTTGGCCATGGTTTGATTCCGCTCGTCGTCGGCGGCCGCGCTTTGAGCGAGGTCGGTCGGCACGACGACGGCGACGAGGGCTGACCAGTCACTCCGGCCGTAGAGGAACACCTGCCTGATCAAGGTGCTACCGGCGACGAAGGTTGCCTCAAGAGATGGTAACGCAACGAATTCGCCCTGGGAGAGCTTGATAATAGAATTCTTCCGATCGATGATGCGGACGGTGCCGTTGGAATCGACGGCGGCGATGTCGCCGGTGCGGTAGTAGCCATCCTCCGTGAAGATCTCGGCATTGAGGTCAGGACGGTTGAAGTAGCCAGGGACGGTGGACGTGCTCTTCACGAGTAGTTCACCGCGGGCGGAGGGACGATCGGTCCGGAAGTATCCGAGCTCGGGAACGTCGTCGAGGCGATAGTCGATTACTGGCGGCGTGAGAAATCGTCCATCTGCCAGAACGCCGCCGATCTCCGTAGTGCCGTACAGCTCATGGAGCTCGATCCCGAGCAGACGCTCCATGAACGCCTTGAGCTCAGCCGAGACGGGGGCGGAGGTGCAGCTTGCCCATTCCACCCGCCCGCCGAG
Source organism: Microbacterium sp. TNHR37B (assembly GCF_001620065.1). Lineage (GTDB taxonomy): Bacteria > Actinomycetota > Actinomycetes > Actinomycetales > Microbacteriaceae > Microbacterium. Next base: position 1,318,236 of record NZ_LQGV01000001.1, on the reverse strand, counting down.
TACTGACGTACGCATGTCTTCGAGGACCGCCTGGCTCGCATAGCCGTCAGTGTCGTCGCGCCGGGACTCTGCGCGACGCTGGTACTCCTGATGAAGCAACTCGCATACACGTGGCACGAGAGACAGCTCCGTCGGACGGGCGAGTGCGAGATCGTCGAAGAAGTTCGCGAGGTTGGGCGTTGAGGAGAAGTACGTAACGCCTCCACGGGAGAGGGTGCTGCGCACCGAAGAGTGCCCAGCAACATGGCTCATGGGCATGTAGTGAAAGCTCGCGATCTCGTCCTGCTCCGCGAAAAACTCTGACCAGCCCTCCCCACCCCACATCTCGCGAACGAGCCTGGCAGAGTACATCGCCCCTTTTGGTGCGCCGGTGCTCCCCGAAGTGTATAGAAGCATCGACAAGTGGTCGTCACATATATCACCAAATGCATCCCCTGGATCAGGGTCAAGCTCGAGAAGTTCAGGAGCGATGGGCAGACTGTTTGCGGCAGATTCAAGGATGCGCCGATGCGAAAGGTCACCGCCACGGTAGTCCAGAACGATGAGGCGATCGATGGAATCCGCGTGAGAAAGGATGCTCTCCGCCTTATTCAGCAGGGAAATGGAGATCACAAGTGCGCGAGGTGACGTTTCGCCAATGATGCTCCGGTGTTGCTCCAGAGATCCGCTTGTCTGCAGCGGAACCGTTGTGACCCCAGCCAGGTTGCACGCGAAATCGATAGTCGTGAAGTCGATACCCGGAAAGCCGAGTAGCGCAAGGCGGTCGCCGCTCGCGAGCGGGCCCTTGACCATTCGTCGACCATGAAGCTGAGCCGCAGCGGCAAGGACACGGCGGCGGAGCTCTTCATAGCTCAGAGTCTCGTACCAATCCAGTACCTCGCTGTCGAACAGGTCACGATCCCCGTTTGACCTTGGGATGGGTCGGCGGTCTGCAAGCGCCGGCCTGCCGGAGAAGCGCTCGAAGATCGAGGTCATCTGGGTGTTCAAGAGCATGGGTGTCTTTCCCTTCAAGTTCATGGCGCTATGCGAAGATGCCCCGGTACTTCTGGTCGCAGCAGGCGTCTTCAGGTCGACGATTGCGTGGCGGCCATCGCTGTAGCGGTGCTGTTTGTCAGGAGCGTCTCGACGGCACTTCGGAGCACTCGTGCGCCGTCGACGCTCAAGATGGATTCCGGGTGAAACTGGAAGCCGATGAGATTGTCAGTTCGGATTGCATGGACTTCTCCGGTTCTGCTGTCGCTTGCCACGTCGACAACTGAGTCGATATCCGCGTGCCCGAATGCGCAGAAGGAATTGTAGAAGCCCACACGTACTTCTTCACCGAAGACTTGGATGTTGCGTTGAGTGCCTTGGTTCGGAAGAGCAAGTCGTCGAACCTCGAATCCGAGTTCCCGGCACACGACTTGGTGTGAGAGGCACACGGCAAGCGTCGGGACGCGGCGCTCAGCAACGACTCGTCTTGCGAGGCTCCGCGCGTTGGCAATACGCGGGTCGTTGTCATCGTTGGGATCGCCTGGGCCCGGTCCGAGTACTAGCAGGTCTGCCGACGCGAGCTCGGACTCAGTGGGATAGCCGGTCACCACCTGGACGTCAAGACCCATCGAGCGAAGGTGGGCGGCGAGCATACCGGTGAAGCGGTCTTCATGATCCACCACCAGGGCCCGTCGCGGAGAAGGAAGCATGCCCTGGTACCATTCGCGCACTTCCTGATTCCAGAAGTCCGCGACCTCGGAACGCCTGCCTTCGAGGAACTCCCGCCCCAGTGTGGCCAAGGCGTCGTCGTCGCCCTTTCTTGAGAAACCCGTGAGCACCGTACTGACCTTGGCGCTGGTTTCAGCGGCCTCCACCACCGGGTCAGAATCCCTGACGATGGTGGAGCCGACGGGGATGGACACTTCTCCCGTCTGCTCAAGGCAGGCGGTGCGGATCAGGATCGCGGAATCAAAGTCTCCCGTGTCCTTGCCGGATACGTGTGCCAGGACCCCGCCCAGATATCCCCGAGGGCTGAGGTCATTGCGAGCGGCCATCCGGAAAGCCGACTCTAGCGGACTTCCGAGAATCGTGGGGGCGATCAACGAGCGACGGATCACGGTCGCCCAGTCCAGAGAACTGTACCCGTGGATGAAGTACTCGGTGTGTGCCAGGTTCGACATGAAGCGCAGCTGTGGTCCGGAGACCCACGGCCGTTCCTCGCAGAGATCCGCCATGATCTTCAGTTCCTCGTCCACAACCATGTAGAGCTCATTGCGCTCCTTGGGGTCCTGGAGAAACTCTCGCAACGACGCCGCGTCCGGACCGCCGCTCGGATATCGGTAAGTGCCGGAGATGGGGTTCATCGTCGTAAGCCCGTCCTCAGTCCGGCTGAGGTGCATCTCTGGGCTGGCGCCGATCAGGGTGTGGTCGGGAAAGTGAACGAGGAATGTCCAATACGCCCCGACCTGCTTGCGAAGGAGCGCGTGGAAGATCGATAGCTCAATGGATGGGTCGCGCTTATCAACGCGACCTTGGTACGTCCGGTGTAGGACGAAGTTTGAACCATGCCCAGCTCGGATCTCGTTGTCGATAACTGCCCTGACGCGTTCCGCATACTCCTGATCGTTGACGTCGAAGTGTCCGCTGCGCAGCTCTACCGATTCGAGGTCGGCCTGTGCGAGGAAATCACGCAGAGGCGTCTTCTCGTGGTGATGAACCTGTATCGACGAAACGTGCTGACGTGCCCGCCGTTCCGCAGCAGACATAGGGCGGTCGCCCCAGAGAGCCTGACGGAAAGGGATCGCGACGATCTTTTCGCCTGGGTGGGATCGTGCTTGGTCGAGATCGTCGAAAAGCATGGAGTCGCCGGCAAACTGGTGTACCTGGCCGTCCTTCATGACGAGGGCGAAAGCCTCTGCGGCGAGATCAAACATCGGACTCCTCCCATTCTGCGATGGCAATTTGAGTCGGGAGGACTCGCGCTGACGTTCGGGCGGTGTAGTCGAGGGCGCGAAGGTGCTGGGTTCTGTCGAAGTCGGCGACCGCATCCGCGAGGAGGAAGGTTTCGAGATCCTTCGTATACGAGTCGGTGGCGGTGGCGAGCACACCGACGTGTGCATAGATGCCGCAGATGACCAGCTGATCGCGGCCTGTTCCTCGGATGAAGTCTTCCAGAGGCGTACGGGCAAAGGCCGAGTACCTCCACTTGTCGACAACAAGGTCTCCTTGTTGAGGAGCGAGGCGATCGATCACCATTCGGTGCTCTGGCGATATCGTCATGCCGGGTCCCCAGAAGTCTTTCAGAAGTCCCCGCTGCTCAGGAGTCATGCTTCCGGGCTGAGCGGTGTACACGATTGGAATTCCGAGTCGACGGGCAACGGAGATGCTTCGTTCGATGTTGTCCACAAGGTCAGTTGCGGGCTGTCGAGCCGTATCGAAGCGCTCCAGGAAGTAGCGCTGCATGTCGTGGACCAGCAGGACGGATCGCTTTGCCGAGGCCCGCCAGGGAACCACGGGATTGGGATACTCCGAGCTCTGCGGCATGGCGTAGTGGATGGTTTGCGCTGTGTCCCAGTAGGTGTTGGTTGGCATGGTCAGTTCCTGATCTTCCAATGGTTGAGTACTTCGATCGCCTGGCTCAGGGTGAGGCGGGGATCGCACAGGGAGGTGTAGGGAGCGTGTCCGTCCCGAAGATCGCTGGAAGTGCCGAGGCACTCCCTCACGGCGTCGATGGTGGTCTCCAGGTGCACTCCGCCGGCATGGACTCCTTCGCTGGCGGCGGCATCTTGGAACGCTGTCAATTCACGAGTGATTGCTTCCATGTACCGGGTCTTTCGTCCGTCCGATGCCGTAACAGTGTTTGCGTGCATTGGGTCGCTCATCCAGATCGGCTTGTAGCCCTCCTGTTGAAGGGTTCTCATCAATGCTGGAAGGCGATCTATGCTGTCGCCCATGCGCGCGATGAGCATGAGTTTTCCGTCCTGCCGAGCTGGATCGATCCGCTGAGCGATGGCGCTGAGGCTCTCTTCGGTCGTGAAAGCGGTCACCTTGCAGCCGACCGGGTTGATGATTCGGGAGGCCAGTTCGACGTGGGCGTGATCGGCCTGGTTCGTTCGGGCTCCGATCCAGACCGTGTGAGCTGATGAGAGCATCACCTCTCCCGCCGTGGTGGTCCGGAGCAAGGGAGTTTCATAGTCCAGAACCAGCGCCTCGTGGCTCGTCCAGACCGTCTGTTCTGTGTGGCTTCGAACCCGGCCAGTGATTGCGGCGGCGGCGGCGTGAGCTCGAAGCATTCGCTCGGGCTCGTGTCGTCGGGCACGCGCTGATGGGAACGGATCGTTTACCAACGCCCCGCGATACGTCGGCAGTGAAGATCCGGATACGACTTCATGCGTCTGCGAACGCGGCTTGGCGAACTGCCCGCCGATACGCCCGATCTTGACGACAGGCTGCCCACTTCGCGTTTGCAGAGCGTCTTCCATCTTGGCGAGCGCATGGACCTTCGCATCCACGACGTCGTCCGCGGTATCGGTGATCGGCTCAGCGCAGTCTCCCGCTTGGAGCACGACAGCCTGACCCTGTGCGACGTTGGCCAGTCCTTCACGCAAGCGCAGAACTTCGCCTTCGGAGACGAGCGGTGTGCTAGCGGCGAGGAGCGAAACAATCTCTTGGCGCGAATCGGCATCTTCCCATGTCGGCTGTTGCTGGGCAGGACGGGAGGCGATGCGCTCCCGCACACCGCCGACGAGACGAGCGAGGCTGGGATCGACGGTGGCATTGAGTACGGTCAATGTTCTATCCTTCTGGAGGAGTGCAAATACGGATGGTGGTCGCGATTCCGCTGGAAGTCAGCGGCGTGAGTTGGATCTACTCGTCGCCGTAGGCAGAGGGAAGTGCGGTCGATTTCGGGATCCATCGGATTGCAAGGATTCCCAGTGCCGCGCAGATGACGGCGGCTGTGGCGGCGACTGCGTGGAAGCCGTTTAGGAAGGCAGTCTGAGCGGTCTCGTACATCGCGGTGGCCGTGCCTGCTCCATCGACGACCTCAGCGATACCGGTTTCTTCACCGGGATAGGTCGCGCGGAAGACGACGGTGAGCAGCGACCCGAGGAGCGCGATTCCCAGGGCATTCCCGATCTCGTTGCTGGTTTCGGCGATGGCGCCCGCTGCTCCTGCTCGCGATTCCGGTACTGCACCGACCGCTGTATCGGCCACCAAACTGAAGGAGATGCCGAAGCCGATGCCGGCGACGACGGTGGATGCGATGTAGAACACGGCGCCGGTGGAGTCGTTGGTGAGGATCAGGAGCCCCATGCCGGCGGCCATGGAGAAGTGACAGATGATCAGCGCTGCTCGCGGTCCGACTTTCTCAACGAGGCGGGGAGCCAGGACACTCGACAAGGTCAGGACCACGGCGCCCGGGATTGCCAGCAGCGCTGCGTTTAGCACCGAGTAGCCCAGGACCGACTGGAGGTATGTCATGCTCAGGTAGGCGGCTGCTGACCACACGAACAGTGAGAGCAGGCCCGTCAAAATCGCGACCGCGAAAACATGGCTCTTGAAAAGTGCAATGTCCAAGAGTGGGATCTCCAGGCGCTTCTGTCGGAGCACGAAGAATGTGAGAACACCGATCCCAGCGAGAATCAGGGCACCAGACAGCAAGTCGATCCCGTACGTCGCCGCATGCTTGACACCGTAGATTGCGATGAGGAGGCCCACGGCGGATGAAGCGACACTGAGCAGGTCGATCTTGCCGGGCCGCGTGCCGTGAACTTCGCGCAGCAGGACCGGTGCCATGATTAGGAACAGTGCGATCACTGGGATGTTGATCAGGAAGACGGAGCCCCACCAGAAGTGGTTGAGGAGAATGCCGCCTACGATTGGGCCGATTACGAAGCCCGCGGCGAACGTCGCAGCGAAAATGCCGATGGCGCGTGCTCTTTGGACTGGATTTTCGAACAGTTCGCTGATCACGGCGAGACACGAAGGGAGGAGCGTCGCGCCACCGAGCCCCATCAGGGCGCGGGAGGCGATCAGCAGCTCGGGTGTCGGCGAGAACGCGCCACAGAGTGAACCAATCCCGAAGATCACCGCCCCGATCATGAGGAGCTTCTTTCTTCCGAAGCGGTCTCCCAGATTTCCGAATGTGATCAGTAGTGAACCAACGGCGAACCCGTAAATGTCGAGAATCCACAGGCTCTGGTCGGTGGTCGGTTGGATGGCTTCGTTGATACTGGGCATCGCGAGGAAGAGGATGGATCCATCCATAGCGACAACCAGGACTGGGCCCAGGGTTGCGATCAGCCCCCACCATGATCTCGCGGGAGCTGATGTGCGTCTGAGAGTCTGTTGTGTGTCCATGCTTTCAATCCTCAAAGGCGCTCGCCTGACCAACAAGATCACCGTCTCGGGTACTCAGTCGGATGGGATCTCGCGGCGTGGGTACCCTCAGCAGGTGCACTCAAGGGAAGTCGAGTCTGCGTGTGCGGCGAGCCAGGGATACTGACCAGCCAGGTGGGTACACCTGGGAGGGATACCTTCGGCCCTGCCGTCGCGCCTCGCGACGAGTTAGCCTGGAACCATGAAGGGCGAGACACTGGGGAGCTTCTTGAAGAGTCGGCGCAACAAGACCGACCCGGCGGCAATCGGCCTCGACCCTGGAGTTGCGCCACGACGAGTTCCTGGACTTCGTCGCGAGGAGCTCGCGCGTCTCGCTGGAGTCAGCGTGGGGTATTACGTACGAATCGAGCAGGATCAGACCGGCACTGCCTCGCTCCAGGTGCTGGATGCGCTCGCCTCCGTGATGCGTCTGGATGATGCCGAGCGAACTCACCTTTACAACCTCGCGCACGCGCCCTCGCGGGTGCCGATGGTGCGCGAAGCGCCCGAGAGCCCTCATAAGCGAGTGCTCTCCCTCTTCGAATCTCTGCACGAGACGGTGCCAGCAGTCGTCCTCGGGCGACGCGGCGATGTCTTAGCCTGGAATCATTCCGGCCACGAATTGCTTTTCGAGCATCTACCGTTCGAGGCTCCTCACGACATTGGACGGCGACCGTCCGTACCGTGGTCGTTTTTTCTTGACCCCCTGACCCGAGACCTCTACAGCAACTGGGATGAGCTTGCCCGTATTCATGTTGCTTACCTGAGGCTGACGTGTGGCCGCTACCCAGGCGACGCCAGGTTGGCCGAGCTGATCGGCGAACTGTCCATGAAGAGTGACGAGTTCGCGAATCTATGGGCCGAAGGCGATGTGGCCGACTGCACGGTGGGGCGCATGGTTCTATCGCATCCGACCCTCGGTGCGATGGACGTGGACTACCAGGTCTGGCTCCAGCCGGAATCTCCAGATCATCGGCTTGAGGTCTACACTCCCAATGATTCCGTCACGCGGGACACGCTCACTCTCCTTCCGAGCCGCGTTAACTCTACGACAGATCCGTCTCGGGAGAAGCGATCTATCGAAAGGCTCGTTCCAAAGGGGGGAGAGCACGAGAGCGCTCCAACGAGCCGCCAGGAGTCGGTGCCGCACTCAAGGATCCCCCGCCCCTGAGTAACGAGCATCACCCGCCGCTCGTCGCCAGCAGAATAGGCAAGAACGTGGCAGGGGCAATGTCTGTTAAAACCGTTCGAGCGCCATATATATCAGCCGTTGAGCGCAATTCAGTAGATGAGACACCATCTCGACCTCGCTGCGCCATACCTTGACATTGCAGCACCATTCAAACAAACCCAGTGATAACAGGCGCCTTGACTGCGTCGGAGACTCTGCTCGTCCGAGGGATCGCTCCCGGAGTTGCCAATCCAGCTTTCATGGGGATCGATTCAGACTGTCTTGCATCGGAGCGGCCGGCGCCGTGCATATCGCCTTACAGCGTGCAGAATCGTGCTATGCAGGAGTGCACAGGGTTTAGCGGTCTGTTGCCATCAGCGGTGGAGGTTGTCCAGATCAACGGGGATGGCGGGAGACCACTGCCGGCGTGGTCCGAGGAAGTCGCATGTGTAGAGGGTGCCGTTCCCAGGCGTCAAATCGAGTTCGTGACCACGCGGGAGTGTGCGCGTCGAGCGCTCCAGCGCCTGGGGCTTCCACCCGGCCCGATCCCAGTGGGAACACATCGAGAGCCCGTCTGGCCTCCCGGTATCGTGGGAAGCCTTACGCATGGCGCGAACCTCCATGCCGCTGCCGTGGCATTGAAGCGGCAGTATCGAGCGGTTGGTATCGACGTCGAACCCAATACCAGCTTGCCTAAAGGCACATTGGATTTGATCGCGAGTACCGCTGAACGCCTGGCGCTTGCGTCGCTGGAAACATCGTGGCCGACCGTTGCGTGGGATCGCCTATTGTTCAGTGCCAAGGAGGCCATGTTCAAGGCGTGGTTCCCGCTGACCGGTCAGTGGTTGGACTACCAGGAGCGTGTGCTCAGCATCGACCCCGTTACTGGCACCTTCACGGGCTGTCTGCCTCTGGATAGCGAAGCGCGATCTCGATTCCGTATCAGCTCGATCGACGGGCGGTGGGGAATCAGCGAGGATCGCGTCCTGACGGCGGTCGCTCTGGAGCAGCAGGTAAGTCAGTAGCGGACTCACCTGTGAGCAGTGCAGCGAGGGATTCTTCGACGGCCTGAATATCAACGATTCGACGTACCGAGACACCGTCATGCTCCCAGCGATCGAGATCGAGGATCCAGAGCTCGCGCGGACGCAGCTCCAGCAGGCGCTGCGGTCCGCCTCCATGGAGTTGGGCGACCGGGAGCGCTTGGGCCCGTGCTTCTGCCGGGTCAGTGAACATCTGCTGGTAGAACGCCTCCAGTACCGATGTCAGCTCCGCACCGGAAAGCGCGCGGCAATCACCGGCCATCTGAAGCCCGTCAAGGCCGTGCGCAGTGCCGGGCAGTGTGGAGACAGTCGCTGCGGCAACTCCCGTGCTGAGGACATGGCACGTATGCCGTGCGCTGACAGCTGAGCCCACCACGAACCGCAGCGGGTCGGTGAACCATGCGTACTGGAGCTGCGCCGCCCAAGGGCTCGAGTCAGGTGCTGTCGTGGCGACGGTGAGATATCCGGCGTCCCGGATGATCCCGGCGGCTCGGGTGGCGATCTCGAAGTCAGTGCTGTGCGGCTTCATGGGCGTTTCCGAGTCGCATGGGCAGTTCGAGCAAGTCATTGCCGATGAATGTCGGCCCTGCATAATCGTCGATGGCGCCGACGAGCTGTGCATGAGGGAAGGCCTGGCAGAACAGGCTTACGGCGACCTCTGCCTCAAGGATCGCCAAGTGCGAGCCCGGGCAACGATGCACCCCGAGTCCGAACGCCAAGTGCTGCGGGTTCGTCCGGTCCGGATCGAAGTGCGCGGGTTCGGGGTTGACGTTCTCGTCTCTGCCGTGGCCGCCGTAGTTGAGCAGGATGGGTTCTCCAGTTCGGATCATGACACCCTCGCCAAGGTCGATGTCAGCAAGAGCCCATCGCATTGGCAAGTTCATCACCGGACAGTCCTTGCGCAGAGACTCTTCAATGATGGGTCTCGGATCTTCTCCTCGAATCAGGGACTGTCGGGCGTGAGGGCAGGCAGTGAGATCGGCCAGAGCATGGTCAATGAGGTTGATGGTCGTCTGGCTGCCCCCGCCGATCATGAGCAGCAACGTGGCGATGAGTTCGTCCTCGGTGAGAGGGTCTTCCTCTTTCTGACTTTCGATGATGAGGATGCTGGTGAGGTCGTCGCCGGGGTGGGCGCGCTTCTCGTCGATGAGTGTGCGCATAGCGGTGAGCAGATCGAGGTTGAGCTGGGTGGCTTCGTCTTCGCTGAGAGCATCGGTGCGAGCAACGAGGCGGAACACACGCAGCACCTCGGGCCGCTGGTCCTCGGGGATGCCAAGCAGATCGCAGATGACGAGAGTAGGGATCTGGTAGGAGAATGCGGCGTGGACATCAACGGGGGTGTCGTCGGCCTTGTTGGCGAGGTCCTCGATAAGGCCACGCACTGTGTTCTCGATGGCTGGGCGCAACTGCTGGATGCGACGGTAGGTCAGCGAGGGCACGACGACCCGGCGCAGACGGGAGTGGTCGGCACCGTCCTTGGTCGTCATGTTCTGCAGATCAATCCAGGGAGCCAACCAAGGCACCTCGCCGGTCTCATAGGTGGGCACAGCGCGGGTCACGTCGCGGGAGACGTCTGGGTGGGTGAGCAGATAGGAGACGGTCTCACCGCGCACAACTGACCATGCGGTGAGTCCGTCGGGCAGTTCGACCGGAACGGCGGGGCCGAGACGTCGGAGTTCCTCGGTCTTGGCGTACATGCAAGCACCGGATCTACTGGGCAGAGTGGTCACGGGGGCGGTGTGAAACGGGATGGGCATGAGTATCTCCTTAGGCTGCGGGGCTCGGGGTGCATAGGGCGAGCATGCGTTGCCAGAAGAGGTCTTCGAAGACGGCAAGATGTCTGGCTAGTCCCAGGGCCGGGGTCAGTGCCTTCGGCGGTGCTGTGGCGAGCAAGGTGTCGATCGTCTGGATCTCGGCGGCATCGGCATGGCCGAAGTAGTCGAAGTGTGCGAGCTGGTTGTCGGTGAACGCCCCGGTGTGCGCCAGGGCTTCGCGCAGTTGCTGGTAGCAGCGTGTGGAGGCGTTCACGAGGTGGCGGAAGCAGACCGGATAGTCCCAGGGGCTGCCGGTGACGGCGATGCGAGCAATGTGGGCGGGGTAGACCATGGCGTAGGCGTCCAAGTCGCTCCCCCGCTCGGAAGACTGGTGGTAGGCGCTGACGAACGGTTGCAGGAGGCGGTGTGCTTCCTGTTCGGATTGGTGGCTGAGCGTGTAGAGCTCCGCGACCGCTGTGTTGTGGTGCCGGTCGATCATGAGCTGGGTCGAGGCGACGTTTGATGCCACGAGAGCGTCGAGATGAGATGCCAGCGAGCCGAGGTCGCCGGGGGTGATGCTGCCAGACTCGATGGCGTGGGCCAGTGGGTTTTCAGACAGGACCGCGTCCGGGATTTCTGCTGTCATCGGTGCACTCCGAGGTCGCTGAGGGGACGAGTGAACGCGGCGGGAAGGCCTGCCCGGGGGATGTTGAGGAGCTCGGTGGACAATTTTCGCTGCCGCTGAAGGCGGGAGGGGCTGGAGAGGGTTTGCAAGTGTGCGTCGATGCGGCGGTGCAATTCGACGCTGGCCGTCTCCCATGCCGTGGTGGTGGGATGACTGTCCTCGCCGAGGTGCCGCCGGTACCGGTGCAAGCATGCGAGGGTGAACAGCTCCAGAGCACAGTCGACGGCGCTCGCTCTCATCCATGGGTCGTAGGGCTCGCGGGCGATCGCGCGGTGCAGGCGGGTCACGCGCTCGGCCATATCTCCGTTGGCCATCGTCGGCGCCGTCGTGGGGGCATCGCTCGGGGGTTGGGCGAGAAAGTCTTTGAGCATCTCGGTGGAGCTGTCGAAGATGCGGGTGACGCGGGTGTCGCGCCAGAGACGTTCGATTGGCCATGGTGTTGCCTCGCGGGCTCGTGCCGAGGCCGCGGTTTCGTAGCCTCGTCCGCCGACCAGTTGCATCACCGTGTCGGTCGCTCGGTCGGCGGCCTCGCTGACAATGAGCTTGGCGGCTTCGCTGTCGGTCGGCGCACACTGCTCGTCGAGGGCATGCCAGGTCACGGCGTTGGCGACCAGTGCCTCGGTCATGAGGGTGGAGAGGTGGTGCTGAGTCTGGGGGTGGGTGTGCAGTCCGCGACGGGTCTGCCGGTCTTCGCCGGCCCAGGCCACGGCCTGCTGCAGGCAGGTGAGAATCGTCGTCAGTCCCGCCACCGGCAGAGCGGCACGGCACTGACTCAGGCAGGTTAGGGCGACCTCGACGCCGTTGCCCTCCCCACCGATGATCCGGTCGGCAGGAACGCGGGCGTCATTGAACTGCAGCCGGCCGTTGGGCAGGCCATGCATGCCGGCGAAGCGACTCTGAGGGCCACGCATTACGCCGGGATCATCGGTGGCGATCAGCATGGCAGTGATCCCGCCCGATGAGTTCTCGGTGGCGGCGACGTCGACCAGGACGATCACGTGGGAAGCGATCGTGGCGTTGGTGATCCACGTCTTGGTACCGGTGACCCGATAGGCGCCCTCATCGGCGTCGAAGAAGGCGGTAGTCCGCAGGGGTCCGCTGCCGTAGCCGAGTTCGGGCTCGTTGAGCGCGAAGGCCGAGACTTGTTCGGTCAGCTGCGGTAGGTAGCGGTCACGCTGGGTCTCGGTGCCGAACTCAAGGAGGGGGCGAACGGCGCCGATGACCTGGTGCGCGGCGATGACCTCGCACAGGCTCGCATGCGCGGAGGTGAGCACGGAGAGCACCGCGAGTAGGCAGGTATCGGAGAATCCCAGACCGCCGTAGCGGGTAGGGATGGTGATCCGGAAGGCGCCCAGCTGTCCGAGATCCTGGAGGAGGTCATCGGGTATCTGGGCACTGGATTCGATGCGTTCTGCCAGGTCATGTCGTGAGCACCAGTCGGTGATGCTCACCACGAAGCGGGCTTCCTCGGGTGAGAGCTCCGTACGAGTGCTCGGCTGGTCCGACGCAGGGGCGTGTCCGCTGAGGATCTGGTCGATGATGGAGTTGGGGTCGTAGTCGCGGCTCGGTGCGGTCATCGGCGTGGCCCCAATTCGACGGCGGTCAGCGGTCCGAGCCGCTGGTGGCGCAGCTCGGCGGTGTTGAACCCTGCCCGATCAAGCAGTGCCGTGAGGTCGGCGAGGGTGCGCTCGCGGCCGCCGCTGATGACGAGCATGCACACATCGGTCAGATACCCCACGGCTGCTTCGTCGGTGTAAACGTCGGGCAGGAAGTTCCCGATGATGATGAGACGTGCTCCATCCGGGATCTGCTCTTTGCACGTGGAGAGGAGGGCCAGGGCGTGCTCGTCGTCCCAGTCCTGGAGGACGCTCTTGATGATGTAGGTCGTCCCGTCCGGTGGGATCGCGGCGAAGAAGTCTCCGGCGATGCTGGCGCACCGCTCGGTCAGCCCGGCGCGGGCGATGACGTTCTCGGCGGCGGCAATTCCGGCGGGGCTGTCGAAGACAATGCCGGTCGCCGTCGGTGCTGTCTGTAGCACGGTGGTCAGGAAGGTGCCGTCTCCGCCGCCGATGTCGACGACGGTCTCGTCCTCGCCGATGGAGATCAACGCGGCAGCGGACTCGGCGGTGGCGGTGGCTTCTTCCTGCATGGCCTGGTTGAACAGGGTGTTCGCGCCAGTGTCCTGGCTGAGATAGTCATAGACCGGCTGGTGGTATTCGCGGTCGAACCCGGCTTCGCCGGTGAGGGTCGAGGTTTCGAGATGGTCCCAGGCGCGCTGGAACAAGGGGCTGGTGAAATTCTCGGCGAAGGCTGCCAACGAGCCGGGTTTGCCGGGCACCAGCACGGTGCCGAGGCGGGTATTGTGCAGGCCAGATTCGCGCTGTTCGATCAGCCCGGCATAGCGCAGCAGGTTCAGGACGCGGTCGAGGTGGTCTGCCGGAGCTCTGGTCCGGGCTGCTAGCTCTTCCAGTCTCATCCCGGGGGTCGTGTCCAGGTGGGTGAAGACGGCGAGGTGTACTGCCGCGCGGATAGCGTCGGAGACCATGTAGCCGCCGATGAGACGGATGACGGTGTCGCGGTCTTGAAGGCTTGTCATGATCCCTGTCCTTCCTCGGCGGGCGCGTCGGTGAGTCGGTGTCTGACCCAGACATTGGGCTCGATGTAGACGGCGTAGTCGAGGTCTGTGTTGGCGTAGACCGGGGCGATACCGCCACCGACGATGATCAGGCCGGTGGTGGTGAAGGGTTCCGCGGTCCAGGTCCTCCAGATGTCGAGGGGTGCGGAGATGGTCATGGAAGTGTGGCTGAGTGCGATGATGCGCCCACCGATCCGTTCGTGGATTCGCAGCCAGTTGTCGGCGCGTTGCCCATCGTCTCGGCGACGCTCGACGTAGTCCTCGATGGGCATCTCGGGGAACTCGGTCTTGCCGCTGGGCCGGACCGGGGCGATGAAGTGCTCGAACCCGGCCTCGCGAGCATGATCGCGCAGAGCAGCGAACACGGATTGGGATAGGCCCCGGCCCGTGTGGCTGGTGTCGATGCCGGCTTCGAGTGCGCACAACGTGTTGAGAGTCGCCTCGCTGTAGGTATCGGTCGCTGATTGCTCGATGACTCCGTCCCAGCCGCGGCTCGGAAGCGTCTGCGGGTTGCCGTCCCAGTGCAGGGGCAGAGAGGAGGCGCGGGCGATCGGGGTATCACCGTCGAGCACGATGAGCTGGTGCTCGGCGTGGGCGTGGATGCCCCATTCCACTAGCAGCCGGTTGGGTTCGATGAACGCCGGCCACGGGATGTCCAAGTTCAAGAATGCCGGCAGCAAGTCCGGGCGCTGGGCGAGGGTTAAGGTCCGAATAGAATTTGTCATGTCGTCACCAACTCTGCGAGGTGTTCGGCGGAGCGCTGCTCGTGGGGAATATGGACCGGCTTCTCGATGAGCTGGCGCAGGGATTGCAGGTAGGCAGCACGGGGCATCGGCTTTGCTCCCAGGTTTGTTGCGTGCTGGGAGTCATGCTGGAAGTCGAAGAGACGCCCTCCGCCTTGCAGGAAGCGCGTCATGAGGTCGACGACGGCGATCTTGCCAGCGCCCTCGACGAGGGTGAATTGGGAGTCGGCGGAGAGGACCGCGCCAAGTTGGAGGCCGAAGACTCCGCCGATCAGTTCTCCGTCGTGCCAGACCTCGCAACTGTGAGCCAGCCCCTGCTCATGGAGCTCCTGCAGGGCCGGTCGGAGGGTGTCGGTGATCCAGGTGCTCTGGTGTGTCTGGGCGCAGGCGTTGACGACCTGGTCGAAGGCGGCGTTGATGCTCGTGCGCCACTCGGCGCGCCGTCGGGCGAATCGGCGCATGGTACGGCCGGTGCGGCGGGTGGTCAGCTCTGCTACGGGCCGGGGGTCCGGGTTGAACCAGGCGACGGAGTAAGGCTCGGACGATTGCTCGTTGACGGTGAGGCTGCCGCTCTCGGCGTCCGCGGCGTAGCGGATTTCATTGAGCATGGCTTCTTCGTAGGAGGAAGCGGGAAAGCAGTAGAAACCGTGTGACGCTGCGGCAAAGATGTTCGGCGCTGAGAGGTCAGCGTCGAAAGCCACGGGCCCGGTGGCTGGGAGGGTGTCGCGGCTGAGCGCGGTCCAGTCGAGACTCATAGGAACTCCTTTCGCTCCAGGAAGTCGAGGTAGCGGTCGATCAGCTCGGCGTCGACATCGGGGAAGGTAATGTCCGTGCCAGCCAGGGCCTGCTCGACGTTGGTTCGGGTGAAAGCGGGGAACGTGTCCTCGAGGTACATCTCGGCCACGCTCATCTGCCCGCTGGGGCACTTGTCGATGAACAGGGGCGCAAAGGGGGTCATCGGATGCTCGGGGTTAGTGACCGCCAGGTCGATCATCTGGGCGACCCAGTCCGCCCAAGGGATCTCCGCGATCGTGTTGCCGCGCGCCTGGAGACGTTGCTGGAGCAGCGAGATGGGAGCCTTGTGCGGGTTTGTCAGGTGATAAACCTGCCCGGTGGCCGGTTCGTGGGTGGCTATGTGGACCAGGGCGTCGGCGAAGACGTCGACCGGGGTGTAGTCCATCGGGAGCTCGGCGTGTGGGATGGCTCCGATGTCGCGAATAAAACGCTTCATGCAGCACATCTCGGTGGTGGTATTCCAAGTGCCGCGGCTGCTGTGTCCGGAGATGTCGGCTGCCCGGTAGATGGCCACTGGCAGCCCGGCCCGTGCAGCGTCCTGCACCAGGTGTTCAGCAACCCATTTGCTTTCGGCGTAGCCGACACCAAGCTGGTCGAGGTGATCCAGAGGAGTGTCCTCGCTGATGGTGCGCGTACCGGCAACGCCGTGGCCGGCGACAACCGCCATTGTGGAGACGTAGTGGAACGCGATGCCATGTCTGGCTGCCAGGCGCAGCAGCTCATAGGTGCCATCGACGTTGGCCGCCTTCATCTGCGCATAGGGGTAGATGAAGTTGACCGTTCCGCCCGAGTGCACCACGAGGCTGGTGCGTTCGGTCAGCCCCTCGAAGTTGATCTCGTCCAGCCCGAGGCAGGGTTGGGCGAGGTCCCCGAGGACGATGTCGATGCGGGCTTCATCCTCCGGACGAACGTCCGGGGCCGAACCGTAGGTCTCCCAAGCAGTACGCAATCGCTGGCGTGCAGCTTCCTCTGACGGGGCGCGCACCACGCAGGCCAGCCGCGCCGGGGTCGATGCGAGCAGTCGTGGCAGCAGGTGCGAGCCCAGGAAGCCGGTAGCGCCGGTGAGCAGTATGGTGGAGGTCTCCTCCAGGACCGGCGGGCCCGGGCTCGGAGTTGCGCCGTTGAGGGTGATGGAGCGTTGGAGGTCTGCCTGCATGGCAGTGCGTGGATGGCTACCGGCTTCGAGGACTCCGGCGCGGGCGTGCGCGACGGCCTGGCAGTAGCTGGTGAAGTACGGGTCTCTGAGCAGCCGCTCGATCAGCGCCCGGACGAACCGGACGTGGATGCCGAGGCTGGACCGGGTGCGGGCGACGAGTTCGGCAGCGGCTATAGAGGTGCCGCCGGCGTCGAAGAAGGACAGCCCGAGCTGGTGACGGGCGATGCCGAGGACCTCGGTCCAAATGCCTGCCACCGCGTGCTCGATCGCCGAATCCAGTTCGATGGTGGTGCTTGGGGTCTCGGCGGGGAGCGCTTCAAGGCCGGCGGCCAGAGCCTTGTAGTCGGTCTTGCCGTGGGCGGTCTGCGGCAGTGAGTCCACCACTGTGGCGGTATTGGGAACGGCGTGCGCCGGAAGCGCGGCACTCACATGATCTCGTGCGGCCTGACTGCCAGGATCCCGACGCCCCGGGGCCACCGTGTAGAAAGCATGCAGGCGGGTCCCCTCGCTGTCGCCGAGCACTGCGGCGTCACTGATGGCGTCGTGGCTGCGCAGGATGTTCTCGACTTCTTCCGGGTCGACGCGGTAGCCGCGGATCTTCAGCTGCCGGTCAGCACGCCCGGTGATGAATAGGCCGGCACGCGGGTCCAGGAAGCCGGTGTCCCCGGTGAGGTAGAAATGGTGACCATCGAGCTTCACGCTCGGCAGCGGGTCCAGGCCGGCGCCTGCGTGTGTAGTGCCCAATGCCAGACGCCCGGAGACAGCGACGTCTCCGGCGCGGCCGTCGACCACGGGAGTGCCGTGGGTATCGAGGATGCGCACGCCAGCACCATCGAGAGGAAACCCGACGGCGGCCGGGCCGTCATCGAGGGCGCCGATGTCGTGGACTTCGGAGAGGCAGGAGGTGATGCCGGTCTCGGTGAGGCCGTAGGCGTTGAGCACGCGGGCCCGCGGATAGAGGCTCCGCGCGGCCTTGAGATCGCGGTTGGACACTGCCGCACCGCCGAGAATGAGCAGTCGGATCGATTGGTCGGCGACGTCGGCGTCGGCGGAATGTGCGACGACTTCGCGCCAATAGCTGGGCGTGAGGTCCATGACGGTCACACCGGCCTGGCTGATCTTGTCGTGAAACTCCGAGGGCGCCCAGAGGGTCTCGGGAAGGACCAGCGTCGCCCCGGCGGCCAGGCTCACGCCGATCTGCTCGATTGAGGTGTCGAAAGTCGACGCCGCGAACTGCAGTACGCGATCCTCTTCCGTGATGCCGTAGCGAGTCACGAGCTGATCAAGTAGAGAAGCCAGGGCCTGATGGGAGGCGGCGACTCCTTTGGGGTGGCCGGTGGAACCGGAAGTGAAGATCACGTAGGCGATCTCTGAAGCCTCGGTCTGCCATGAACCGGCTGAGGTCGCGTTTATCACGGGGATGTTAGGGGTGATCGTGACGGCCTGCGCGTCCGTAGAAGTGGAATGTTGCAGGGTCAGCGTGGCGACCGCGCCGGTAATTCGACGGATCTCGTTGTGGCGTTGGGGCGGGTCTCGGTGGTCGATTGGCAGGTAGGCAAGACCAGCTCGCCAAATCGCCAGCATGGCCACGATCTGCTCAGGCCCGCGTGGCAAGGCCACCATGACCGAGCCGTTGAGGGGCAGCCCGTGTTGGGCGAGTTCGTCGGCAAGGTCTGCTGCCTGCGCGGCGAGCTGAGCATAGGTGAGCTGGAGGTCGCCACAGACAACGGCGATCGCCTCGGGCCGGAACCGTGCCATCTGGTCGACACGGTCGCAAAGATAGGTGCGGGTGGTAATCATGACGTGCTCTCCTTCGGGGAGGCCGCGGGGTCGCGAATCAGTGCCAGCACGGTCCCGATCAGTAGAGGCAGGACCTTCCCCTGATCCAGTCGGTTCCCGGCCATCTCGTTCGCGGCGCCGTGGAAGATCCGGTGGATGGCGGTGACGAGCCACCAGGCGGGGAGATCGGAGCGGAAAATGCCCACTGCCTGTCCACGTTCGATGAGTGCGCAGATGCGAGCCTCGAACGCCGCGTGGAGTTCGCGCAGCCGTGCTGGGGTGAGCGCGTCAGAGGCGGCCATCACGATGGACCGAGATTGGTCCATCAGCTGCCAGCTGATCCCGAGCACGTACTCCAAGGCGCGGACGGGATCGGGATTCCCGGCGACGTCGTCGAGGCATTTTTGATTGTCGGCGATGACGCGGCCGACGGCGGCATCGACGAGGGCCGTGCGAGACGGGAAGTGCCCGTAGACGGTCACTCTACCGAGGCCGACCTCGCGAGCGATGCTGGTGATGGTGGCATCGGGGCGAGTGCTCAGCTGCGAAATAGCTGCCGCGAGGATGCGCTCGGTGTTTCTGGTCGCATCCGAGCGGCGACGTTCGGGGGTGATCGTGGTGCGAGGCATCATCTCCAACTCCGATAGTCAAACACTGCTGTTTGACTTACGGTACCAGAAACACAGGCACTGGTGTATGAGTTATGAGGCGACGGCGTCTGCTCGGACCTGCGTGATCAGCCGCCTGAGCGTCGCTCCGCAGCGCTTGGGCTGGCGAAGACGGGCATAGGCGATTCGCTCAGAACTGGTCGGGCTGAGTCGGGTTCGATCGGTGAGGATCGGAAAGCATGTGCCTGGGCTTTGCCGCAGAGACGACGAGCCATCGGGTAGTGCGCAAAGACCGAGATTGCCCGAGTCGCTCTCGCGGTGTGCGCCAGCACGCCTGCGTGCGCACAGTCTGAACGCCGGTTGGATCGACGATACTTCAGGCCTGTTGCGTCACCGGATCAGCCGCGGTATCAGGGTGATGCAGGCGGGGTATCAGCTCACGCATAGGGCCGGCGGCATTCACCCCGGTGAGCGCGACCAGCACCTCGTCGAGGTAGTGGGCTGTGATCAGCGGTTCCTCGGAAAGGATGCGGGTGCGGTTGCCCAGGGCGGGGTGTCCGGCGCCGGTGAGGGTGTGGCCGTGGATGCGTGCGGTGAACGTCGAGCTCGGCAGGTACTGGCCGGGGTCGCCGGCGATACCGAGGTCGTGTAGCAGCGTGTTCGCGGCGTGGATGCCCTGGGCGGCCGAGTCGTCCCAGTGGTCAATTCGGTAGGAGCCGTGGCCGGGATAGTGATGCACGGCGACGCCGCCGGCGGCGTAGATCCGCTGGCGCGGGGCGTGCATGGAGCGCAGGCGGGAGTCGACGGGGATGCCGTCGGGCCCGGTCCAGGGTGCGGGGGCGGCGGGCATGGTGCCGTGCGCGACGATCGCGAGGTCACCCTCGACCCGGCTGCCGTCGTTGAGGGTGATGCTGATGCGGTCGGTGTGGGTGCGGATCGAGCGCACGGTTCGTTCCAGGTAGGCGGCGTGCTGGGGGCGGTGCAGGTCGCGTAGCCGCCGGGCGACGTGTGCGCCGATGGCGTTCGCTCCTGGGATCGCGGCGCGGGTGATGAGGGCAACGTCGTGGCCGGCGTCGGTGAGCAGTGACGCGGTCTCGGAGGCGACGAGGCCGCCGCCGAGCATGAGCACCCGGGCAGGCTTGGTGGTCGCGAGCAGATCGCGGAGGCGGACGGCGTCGGCGGCCGAGTGCAGGGTGGTCAATCTGCCGGCGCTGATCGCTTGGTCGCGGCCGATCACCTCCTCATCCAGCGTGCGCGGCCGGCTACCGGTGGCGATCAGGAGCGCGTCATAGGCGCGGGTATCACCGGAGTCCAGGCGCAACCGCCGAGACCTCGGGTCGAGGCCGCGCACCGTCTCCGACCGGAGGGTGGCCCCGGTGTCGGGCAGGGCCGCCTGGGCCGGTTCGAGCAGCCCGATCGCGATGCCCTTATTGACCAACGTCCGGTTGTACGGTGCTTCGCCGCTCCGCGTGTAGAGGTCGACGTCGAGGCCGGCGGCGTGCAGGCTTCTCGCGGCTGCGGTGCCGGCGGCACCGGCCCCGATGATCGCGACGCTCGGCATACTCATCAGGCTCCTTCCCCAATGGTGGTGGTGCTGGTGGTGGCGGTGAAGGCGGGCAGCAGGATCGCCTCGATGAACCACGGCGCGTCGTCGGCGTCGAGGCGCCCGGCACGCACTTCTTCGGCAGCACCGTTCATCACCACGTGCGTGGTGGTCAGCAGCCAGGACACCGGCAGATCGACCCGGAAGACGCCCTCGCGCTGGCCGCGAAGCAGCAGAGCCCGCATCCGCCCCTCGGCCTTCTCGTGCAACTCCCGGATGCGTGCCGCGGGCAGCTCTTTCAGCGCAGCCGCCAGCAGCGCCCGCGACTGGTCGACCAGAACCCAGCTGGAGGCCACCAGCCGCCGGAACGCCTCACCCGGATCACCATCCAAGGGCACCCCGCTGAGCACCTCTTCGCCGCGTTCGAGGCTGTCGACCAGGGCAGCCTCGATCAGCTCCGCACGGGTCGGGAAATGCCCGTAGACGGTCACTCTGCCCATCCCGGCCTCGGCGGCGATGTCGCCGACCGACGCGTCGGGGTTCTTACGGATCGCCGTCGCCGTCGCGGCCAGAATCCTCGCCCGGTTGCGCTGCGCATCCGCCCGCTGATTGGCCGCCCGCCCACCGCCACCTGACGCACCGGCCGTCGCGCCGCGGGGCGTCGTCCTCTTCGCCGTCATGATCCACCTCACAAGTCGTACTGGAATGTATGAGATAGTGTAGCCGTTACAACTCGTACACCGATGATCGAGTTCCGGCTCGGAGGGCGAGGCGGGACCGGCAGAGAGGAGATGACGACCATGTCCACGACACACATCCCCGGGGGTGCGCAATGAGCGACACCGCCGCGCCGCGTGCCGGCGCCAAGCAGTGGTGGGGGCTCGCCGTGCTGGTGATCCCCTCGACGCTGCTGTTCATGATGCTCACGATCCTGTTCCTCGCCGCCCCGAACCTGGCCGCGGACCTGAACCCGTCGAGCACCCAGCTGCTGTGGATCCTCGACATCTACGGCTTCGTGATGGCCGGGTTCCTCGTCGCGATGGGCGTGCTCGGCGATCGGATCGGCAAGCGCCTGCTCATGGTGATCGGCGCGATCCTGTTCGCCGCCGTCTCGATCGCCGCGGCGCTGACGACGATCCCGGAACTGATGATCGCCTGGCGGGCCATCCTCGGGCTGGCCGCGGCAATGATGGTGCCGGCGACGATCGGGCTGATCTTCGTGCTCTTCGCCGACGCGAAGCAGCGCGGCGTCGCGATCGGGGTGTGGGCCGGCGGAATCTCCGCGGGCGTTGCCCTCGGCCCATTGCTCTCGGGTGTCCTACTGGAGGGCTTTGGCTGGCAGGCAACCTTCCTGGTGGCCGTGCCCATCATGGCACTGGTCGCTATCGCCGCCCCGCTGCTGGTGCCAGAGCACCGCGATCCTTCGGCGAGGATCGACTTGTTCAGTGCTCTGCTGCTGGTTGGCGGCCTGTTGGCGATCATCTATGGCATCAAGCGGTTCGCCGCGCAGGAGCCGGCGGGACCCTCGATCGGATTGCTCGTCGCAGGCCTGCTGATCGGACTGTGGTTCGTGCTTCGCCAGCTGCGTGCCGAGCGGCCGCTGCTGGACGTGCGCCTGTTCGCCAACCGCACTGTCTCAGGAGCGCTGGCGGTGTTCCTGCTCTCGGCTGCAGCGCTCGGTGGCGTGTACTCGCTGTTCACGCAGTACCTCCAGCACGTGCAGGAGCTCTCGCCGCTGCAGGCGGGCCTGTCGATCTTGCCGGCCGCGGCGGTGCTGATCGTCGTCTCGACGCTCTCGCCGGTGTTCGCGAGGAAGTTCCGGCCCGGCAACGTGATCGCGATCGGCCTACTCACTCAGGTGGTCGGCTACATCTTGTTCACTCAACTGGATGCCGGCACGGGACTGGCGCTGGTGATCGCGAGCTTCGTCATCACCTACCCCGGCGTGGCCCCATCGATGGCTCTGACCACCGATCTCGTCGTCAGCTCCGTCCCGCCGGAGAAGACCGGCGGCGCTTCAGGACTCGCGACCACAGCTAACGACCTGGGGATCTCCCTCGGTGTCGCAGTGATCGGCAGTGTCGGAATCGCCGCTTACCGCGGCAACATCGAGTCCAGACTCCCCGAGGGGCTGCCACCCGAGGCGGCAGCCGCCGCCTCGGACAGCATCGACGGGGCGCTCGCCTCGGCTGCGGAACTGCCGGGAGCGCTCGGCGAGCAGGTCATCGCTGCCGCGCAAGCCGCATTCACGGGCGGACTCAACACTGCGGCCATCGTCTCGGCGGTCATCGCGGGTGTGGCGGCGATCATCGCCGCTACGCGACTGCGTCACATCCGCCCCACCGGGCAGTCGCAGGACAGTCCGGAGGAAGCATCCACTCATTGACCTATACCCCCTATGGGTATAGTCTCGAATAACTCGTACACAGATGAAGGAGTTCTGAGATGAGCGCAACCACCACCGAGTACCAGGTGACCGGGATGAGCTGCGGACACTGCGAGACCGCCATCCGGTCCGAGGTCTCCGAAATCGCCGGGGTGACCGGCATCGAGGTCAGTGCCCAGACCGGGCGCCTGGCCGTGACCAGTGAGCAGCCCCTCGACGACGCTGCGGTGATCGCGGCGGTCGACGAGGCCGGCTACGCCGCGGTCAGGAGCTGAGATGAAGGCGCCTGCGCGGCTCGGCCTGTACGGCGCGGGGCTGGTGGCCGTGTTCGCCGTGGCGTTCGCCACGGCGAGCGCGGTCGTCCCCGAGAGCGCCGTGCAGGCCTGGACAGAAGACAGCGGTGACCACGCCGCCCACAACAGCGAGGAGGGAGAGGACATGAACGGGCAGGGCGGACACGCCGGCCACGCCGCGGACGCGTCGTCGCTCGGGCTGGGCGTGGCACAGGACGGCTACCAACTGACCGACCTGGGCGCCCCGACCGAGACCGGCGCCGACGGTGAGTTGTCGCTGACGATCACCGGGCCTGACGGCCAGGCGGTGACCGACTTCGAGCTGGAACATGAGAAGGAGCTGCACCTGATCGTCGTGCGCGCCGACGGGCAGCAGTTCCGCCATGTGCACCCCGAGATGGACGCCGACGGCACGTGGTCCATCCCTTGGCGGTGGGACGCGGCCGGAACCTACCGGGTGTTCGCGGACTTCGTGCCCGGCCAGACCGGAGAGGGCATCACGCTCTCGACCACCGTGCAGGTGTCCGGCGGCTACGAGACCGTGGCGGCGGAGCCGACCGCGGAGACCACCGTAGACGGGTTCGACGTCGCGGTGACCGGTGACCTTGTCGCGGGCGAGTCCTCGACGCTGACCATGACCATTACCCGCGACGGGCAGCCGGTCACCGTACTGGAACCGTATCTGGGCGCGTTCGGGCATCTGGTCGCGCTGCGCGATGGGGACCTGGCCTACCTGCACGTCCACCCCCACGGCGAGGCGCCCGACGCGGGGCAGACCTCGGGCCCGGAGATCGTGTTCGAGGCCACTGCACCCACGCCCGGCCGCTACCTGCTGTTCCTGGACTTCCAGGTTGACGGGCAGGTGCACACCGCGTCGCTGGTCATCGACACCACCACTGGCGACGGCGGCGCCGACGCCGGAAGCGGCGGCGGGCACGAGGAGGAAGGAGAAGGCCATGAGCACTGATCAGTCCACCGGGACCAACCTGGCTGGGGTCGAACTGCAGATCGGCGGCATGACCTGTGCGTCGTGCGCGAACCGGATCGAGAAGAAGCTGAACAAGCTCGACGGCATCACCGCGAGCGTGAACTACGCGACCGAGAAGGCCAGCGTCACCGCCCCGGAGGGCTACGACCCGCAGCTGCTGATCGCGGAAGTGGAGAAGACGGGCTACACCGCCGAGCTCCCCGCTCCCAAGGACGCCGCCGCCCCCGGCGGCGAGGATGACGGCGAGTCTCGCGAGGACGCCGAGCTGCGCACCCGGCGTCAGCGGCTCATCGGTTCGGCCGTGCTCGCAGTCCCGGTGATCGCGATGGCGATGATCCCGGCGCTGCAGTTCGACTACTGGGGCTTCGCCTCCCTGGCTCTGGCCGCACCCGTGGTGGTCTGGGCCGGGTGGCCCTTCCACAAGGCCGCCTGGATGAATCTCAAGCACGGTGCCGCCACGATGGACACGCTCATCTCCGTAGGTACGAGTGCGGCGATGATCTGGTCGATCGTCGCGCTGTTCTTCGGCACCGCTGGTGATCGCGGCGTGGTGCACCCGTTCGAGCTCACCATTTCCCGCTCCGATGGCCTCGGGCACATCTACCTGGAGGTCGCCGCCGGGGTGATCACGTTCATCCTGCTGGGCCGCTACTTCGAGAAGCGCTCCAAGCGCCGCGCCGGTGCCGCCCTGCGTGCCCTGCTCGAACTCGGCGCGAAGGAGGTCTCCGTCCTGCGGAACGGCAAAGAAGAGCGGATCTCCATTGAGGAGCTGAGCGTCGGGGACGAGTTCGTGGTCCGGCCCGGCGAGAAGATCGCCACCGATGGCGTCATCGTCTCCGGCAGTTCCGCGATCGACGCGTCGATGCTCACCGGCGAGTCCGTGCCGGTCGAGGTCGGCGAGGGTGACACGGTGACCGGAGCGACCGTGAACGCCGGCGGACGTCTCGTCGTCAAGGCGACCCGGGTCGGTTCGGATACCCAGCTGGCGCAGATGGCCAGGCTTGTTGAGGACGCCCAGTCGGGCAAGGCTGAGATCCAACGCCTCGCCGACCGGGTCTCCGGGGTGTTCGTGCCGATCGCGATCGCCATCGCCGTCGCCACGCTCGGTGCGTGGATCGGCGCAGGATTCCCGCTCTCGGCCGGGTTCACCGCGGCGGTCGCGGTGCTGATCATCGCCTGCCCCTGCGCCCTAGGCCTGGCCACCCCGACGGCGCTGCTGGTCGGCACCGGACGCGGAGCCCAGATGGGCGTGCTCATCAAAGGCCCCGAGGTGCTGGAGTCCACCAAGCGCGTCGACACGATCGTGCTGGACAAGACCGGCACCGTCACCACCGGCAAGATGACCCTCACCGACGTGATCCCCGCCCCAGGCGTGAGCCGTGATGAGCTGCTGCGGATCGCCGGCGGGCTTGAGGACTACTCTGAGCACCCCATCGCCCAGGCCATCGCCGCAGGCGCCACCGCACAGGTCGGTGAACTGCCCACCCCGGAGTCCTTCGACAACATCGAGGGCAAGGGCGTCCAAGGCGTCGTCGACGGTCACGCCGTGGTCGCCGGCCGAGAGGCGCTGCTGGCTGATTGGTCGATGCACCTCGACGAGGAGCTCAAAGCCGCCAAGCAGGCCGCAGAGTCCGAGGGCAAGACAGCGATCGCCGTCGGCTGGGACGGGCAAGCGCGCGGTGTGCTGGTGGTCTCGGACCAGATCAAGCCCACCAGTGCGGAGGCGATCAGCCAGTTCAAGGACCTGGGTCTGACTCCGGTGCTGCTGACCGGGGACAACCAGACCGTGGCCGAGCAGGTCGCCGCCGAGGTCGGCATCACCGAGGTCATCGCCGAAGTGCTGCCGAAGGACAAGGTCGACGTCGTCGCCCGCCTCCAGGGCGAAGGCAAGGTCGTGGCCATGGTCGGCGACGGTGTCAACGACGCCCCCGCCCTGGCCCAGGCCGACCTCGGCCTGGCGATGGGCACCGGCACCGACGTGGCCATCGAAGCCGCTGATATCACCCTGGTCCGCGGTGACCTGCGGGCGGCCGCGGATGCGATCCGGCTCGCGAGGCGCACGCTGCGCACGATCAAGCAGAACCTGTTCTGGGCCTTCGGCTACAACAGCGCCGCCATCCCGATTGCGGCCTTCGGGCTGTTGAATCCGATGCTCGCCGGAGCGGCCATGGCCTTCTCGTCCGTCTCGGTGGTCTCCAACAGCCTGAGGCTGCGCAGGTTCAAGGCCAAGGCCGACAACCAGAACACCCCAGCAGACAGTGCCCCTGTCCCGGCACGCGAGCCGGCGCAGGTCTGAGAAGAACCCGTCATCAAATCAGAAAGGACACCATTCACGATGACTGCACACGATCACCACAACCACGGAAACGATCACGACCACGGCAGCGCCTCTGGCGGCTGCAGCGGCCACGCTCCCAACACCGAGGACCTCGCTAAGGCGAACAGCGACGATGTCACCGAGTGCCTGGTCATGGCCGGCACCCCGGTCATCAAGTCAGACGCTGAGGCCGCCGGGCTCTACCGCGACTACGAGGGTAAGCGGTACTGGTTCTGCTGCGCGGCCTGCGGCCCACTCTTCGACGCCGACCCCGACCGCTACGCGAACGCGGCCTGAGTCGGCTCCGTAACCCGCAGCCGGCTTCGTGCCCCCGAGAACCACTCAGGTGGGCACGAAGCCCGGCGTTCGGCCACGGAGGCTGGCGGGAAGCGATCATGAGGAGGGAAACATCATGAACGGACGCACGACCCGGCGCCGGAACCGACGCCTGGGTGCCGCCGTCGGGGCCGGACTGCTGAGTGCCGCGATCCTGCTCACCGGCTGCGCCGCCGACAACACCGATGAGGACCCGCCGGGAAACAGCCCGGAGGAGCACGGCGAACATGGCGGGATGGAGCACCCGGCCGACGGCGGGCCTGTGCCCGAGGGCATGACCGAGGCCACCGACCCCACCTACCCGGTCGGCACCGAGGTCACCCTGACCGCCGACCACATGGACGGCATGGACGGGGCGACGGCGACGATCGTGGGCGCCTACGACACCTACACCTACTCCGTGGACTACACCCCCACCACCGGCGGCGACCCCATCACCGACCACAAGTGGGTCGTCCAGGAAGAACTCGAAGGCGCCGGCGACGAACGCCTGCCCGACGGCACCGAGGTCACCCTCGCGGCCGCACACATGGACGGCATGGACGGAGCTGCGGCCACCATCGCCTCCTCCACCGAGGAGACCGTCTACGTCGTCGACTACGAAGCCGACGGCATGACCATGACCAACCACAAGTGGGTCGTCGAAAGCGAAATCGAACCCACCAGCTAACCCGCCACAGGACGGACGCGGACCAGGAGCAGTGAGACCGGCATGAACGACAAGCACAGCGAACATCATCACGATCACGGTGGCGGCAACGCGACGCGAGAGCACCACTCCGCGCCCGAGCATGGTCGCGCGCATCACGACCACCAGCACAAGAGCCACTCTGCTCACGGCCACGATGCTGGGCACCACGGTCACGCCGACCATCAGGATCACAGTGGACACGACGTGCACGCGGGTGATTCCGCTCACGAAGGGCACGGGGGTCATGGCGGGCATGGCGATCATGTCGGGCAGTTCCGGCGGCTGTTCTGGATCATGCTCGTCCTCGCCGTCCCTGTGGTCGGCTTCAACGAGATGTTCGCCCACCTGATCGGCTACCATCTGCCCGACGCCGAGTGGGTGTGGTGGGTCTCCCCGATCCTCGGCACGGTCATCTACTTCTGGGGCGGATGGCCGTTCCTGACCGGCGCGATCAGCGAGGTCCGCTCCCGTAAACCCGGCATGATGCTGCTGATCGGGCTGGCGATCACGGTGGCGTTCCTCGCCTCCTGGGGCGCGAGCCTGCACCTGCTGGACCATGAGCTGAACTTCTGGTGGGAGCTGGCGCTGCTGGTGGTCATCATGCTGCTCGGTCACTGGATCGAGATGCGCTCCCTGGCCCAGACCACTTCGGCCCTGGACTCCCTCGCCGCGCTCCTGCCCGACGAAGCCGAGAAGCTCGACGGCGACCAGGTCGTGAAGATCGCACCCGCCGACCTGACCGTCGGCGACGTGGTCATCGTCCGACCCGGCTCCGCGGTCCCCGCCGACGGCCGGATCGTCGACGGGTCGGCGTCGATGGACGAGTCGATGGTCACCGGCGAGTCCAAGACCGTCCGCCGCGAGGTGGGCGATGTCGTGGTCGCCGGGACTGTCGCGACCGACTCCGGGCTGCGGGTGGAGGTGACCGCGACCGGTGAGGACACCGCGCTGGCCGGGATTCAGAAGCTCGTCGCCGATGCTCAGGCGTCGTCGTCTCGCGCGCAGCGGATCGCCGATGTCGCCGCGGCCTGGTTGTTCTGGTTCGCCCTCGGCGCCGCCGCCGTCACCGCGATCGTATGGACACTCGTCGGGATGCCCGATGCCGCGGTGGTGCGCACCATCACGGTGCTGGTGATCGCCTGCCCGCACGCGCTCGGCCTGGCGATCCCGCTGGTGGTCTCCATCGCCACCGAACGCGCCGCCCGCGGCGGCGTGCTGATCAAAGACCGCCTCGCCTTGGAGTCCATGCGCACGGTCGACACGGTGCTGTTCGACAAGACCGGCACGCTCACCAAGGGCGAACCCACCGTCACCGGCATCCACCCGGTCGGCGACCGGACTGACGACGAGGTGCTGGCGTTGGCCGCCGCCGCGGAAGCCGACAGCGAGCACCCCCTGGCCCGGGCCATCACCGGCGCCGCGAAGGACCGCAACCTCGACGTCCCCCAGGCACGTGACTTCTCCTCCTCGCCGGCCGTGGGGGTCAAAGCCATCATCGGAGAGACCACCGTGGAAGTCGGCGGTCCCTACCTACTCGAACAGCACGGACTCACCGAGCTGCCGATAGCCGAGACCTGGCGGGATGAGGGGGCGATCATCCTGCACGTCCTTGCCGACGGGCAGGTCATCGGTGCCCTGCGGCTGGCTGATGAGATCCGCCCCGAGTCCAAGGACGCCGTCGATGCTCTCCATGCTGCCGGGGCGCAGGTCGTGATGATCACCGGCGATGCCCAGGCCGTGGCCGCCACCGTCGCAGGAGAGCTCGGCATCGATCGCGTCTTCGCAGGGGTGCGACCCGAGGACAAGGCCGCCAAGGTCAAAGAGCTGCAGGACGAGGGCAGGAAGGTCGCGATGGTCGGCGACGGCGTTAACGACGCTCCCGCGCTCGCCCAGGCCGATGTGGGCATCGCGATCGGCGCCGGCACCGATGTCGCTATCGGCTCGGCCGGGGTCATTCTGGCCTCCTCCGACCCGCGCTCGGTGCTCTCGGTCATCGATCTCTCTCGCGCGAGCTACCGCAAGATGAAGCAGAACCTGTGGTGGGCCGCCGGCTACAACCTCATCTCTGTGCCCTTGGCCGCGGGCGTGCTGGCGCCCATCGGGTTCGTCCTGCCAATGAGCATCGGCGCGATTCTGATGTCCGCCTCCACCGTCGTCGTGGCCCTCAATGCTCAGCTGTTGCGACGCCTCGATCTCACGCCGGCCGCCAGCACCGCCAAGTTCCTCGACCGCTCACCGACACCATGACCAGTCAGGCCATGGGCGCCGGGCACCGCCATGAGCAGACACGGGAAGGAGCAGCACGATGACGACCACCACCACGCCTCCGATGCGGCAGGGCCCTGCCGGGCACGGCTACATCAACGACAAGGACCGCTATCTGGCCCGCCTCAAGCGCATCGAGGGACAGGCTCGAGGCATCCACCGGATGATCGACGAGGACACCTACTGCATCGACATCCTCACCCAGATCAGCGCGGTCACCGCAGCACTGGAGAATGTCGCGCTCGGGCTGCTCGACGACCACCTCAAGCATTGCGTCACCGCAGCGATCCGCGACGGCGACCTCAGCGCCGAGGCCAAGATCAAAGAGGCCTCCGACGCCATCGCCCGCCTCGTGAAGTCATAGGGGTTCGCCATGCTCGCCCTTCTACGCACGCTCACGCCTTCCATCGTCGTCCGCGATGTCGAAGTGTCTGCCCATCGGTGCTGCCAGGCGATGCGCTGGCTCGTCACGATCCGGTTCGCTCGCGGGGTGGGTGATCGATGAGCGAGCTTCGCAGGAGCCACGCTGACCGATGGAGGGCACGAGGCGAGGAAGGACGCTGCGCGGTCGCGTGCCGCTGACCGTCGCGGAAGCTAGTGCGGCGCGACACGAAGAGGATGCGTGGGCCGATCCTTGCTCGTAGTCAGAGCATCTACGCTCCGGTCCCACCCCTGGCTTATGACTGTGTGAAGTTGATCTTCGTCCGTCACGGGTCGGCACTCCTGCTCAGCGAGTTCGGCGAGAGACTCGTTGCCGTCGGCGACGTGGTGGTACTCGGCGCGAACACGCTGTGCGGGAGCGAGCCTGAAGGGTCAATCACGGTGACGACGATCTACCTAGACCGTGACTACGTCATCGACCAGGTCTTCTGGCAACACGCGGCCCTGCTGGCTGACCGGCTCGACGCGCAGGACTTCGCCGACGAGCTGTACTCCGAGCCGGCGCAGGTGCTCCGTCTCGGTGAGGACCGCGTGGGGCTGTTGATGCCGTGGCTGGACGAGCTGGTGGCTCTCAGTCTGGACGGCCCATCGCCGGAACGGTTCTACCGGATGCAAGCGTTGCTGTTCGCGGTCCTGGACGTAATCACGCCCTACGTGACGACCACACCGGTGCGCCGGTCGCTGACCCAACGCAGAGCGGCCTACCCCGGTTCGCCACTCCCGCGTCAGCTTGCGCCGCTGCGGGCTGAGGCGCGCGCAGTGGTTGAACTCTTGCGCGGGGCGCCGGCGCAACGGTGGACGCTCGGTGCACTCGCCGACGCGGTGCACCTGTCCCCATCGCAACTCGGAAGGGTGTTCGTCGATGCCTACGGCAAGTCGCCGATGGCGTACCTGATGACCGTGCGCGCCGAACACCTCGCCCGGTTGCTGCGGGAGACCGACCTGCCGATCGAGGCCGCGATGCGCGAGGTCGGTTGGAACAGCCGCGGCCACGCCGCCCGATTGTTCCGCCAGGCGGTCGGAGTCACCCCGGCTCGTTACCGCGAGCTGGTGCGGGAACGCGCTGTGGCCTGATCAGCGGACGATACCGATCGCCGCATCTGAGATACCCACATCCGCATCATCGCCCGCCTCGGCGCCCGGGACCGCTGAGGGGCTGATAGTCCGGTACGGACTCGTCGGGTTCACCACACGCCTGACGGTCACATCGTCCGTTGTCCGTCTCGTCATTGCTGGTGATCCCGGCGCACCTGATGGTCACCGGGGCCCAGTTCGGCCCCGGTGCTCAGGGTATCGGGAGGACACGACGATGGCGACAACACGGGAGCAGACCCAAGCCAGGCGGGAGGCCAAGCTCAACGAGCTGCACGAGCGCCTCAGTGGCGCTGTGGAACGGCTCGTCTCCGGTGAGGATTGGGCGCGGGCGCTCGCGTTCGCGGCACAGTTCAGGACTCGATCGTTCTCCAACACCCTGCTGATCTGGGAGCAGCACCAGGCCGCGTTCGAGGCCGGTCTGGTGCCCGAGCCGTTCCCGTCGTATGTGGCCGGGTATCGGCAGTGGCAGGGCCTGGGCCGGCAGGTGCAGAAGGGCCAGCCGGGGTTTCAGATTCTCGCTCCGGTGACCGGTCGCTTCGCTACCGCTACCCCGGCGGATGCGGAGTCGTGGCGCCGTCTCGGCAAGGGCGAGAAGCCCCGTGCCGGCGAGGTCGTGCGCACGCGGATGGTCGGCGTCCGCCCCGCCTACGTGTGGGACGCCTCCCAGACCGCCGGCGACCCGATCCCCGAACCACCCGCACCGAAGCTGCTGGAAGGCCGGGCCCCGGCCGGGCTGTGGGACGGGCTCACGGCGCAGGTTGAGGCGGCCGGGTTCACGGTGCTGCGGGTGCCGCACGAGGGCATGATCCACGGCGCCAACGGGATGACCGACTACACCGCGAACACCGTCGCGGTCCGGGAGAACATGGACCCGGCCGCGCAGGTCAAGACCCTCGCCCACGAACTCGGCCACGTCCTCCTGCACGGCCCCGACCAGGATGAGGCCCGGCAGCATCGCGGCATCGGAGAGGTCGAAGCCGAGTCCGTCGCGCTGATGATCGGCGCCGCCCACGGGATGGACACCTCCGGTTACACGGTCCCGTACGTCTCGACCTGGGCGGCCCGCGTCGACGGGAAAGAGCCGGTGGAAGTGGTCAGGGCCACCGGGGAGCGGGTCCGCAAGACCGCGCTGACGATCCTGGACCAGCTCGACACCGCGCAGGTCGGTGACGGCACCCCGCCAGGTCTGGACCGGGACGCCGCCCAGCGCGAGGCACCCGCACAAGCGCAAGCGTCGCCGACAGCGGAGCCGGCATCGCCGCGGCAGGCGACTCCATCGCTTGAACCGGCCACCAGACCCGCACCGGTGTCGCCGTTCGAGGGGCGGGGACTGTGATGACCAAGCACGGCGCCGTCTCCTCGGTGCTGCTGCGGATGAACGCGGCGTGGCCGCTCTCGGCCGCCGCGCGTGAGTTCGCATCCGCGGGGGTGCCGGTCTTCCCCTGCGCACCGTGGGGGAAGCGGCCGGCCACCGGACACGGCTTCCATGACGCCACCACGGACTTGGACCAGGTCGAGGAGTGGTGGCGGCAGTCGCCCGGCGCGAACATCGGTGTCCCGACCGGCACCGCCTCGGGCGCGGTCGTGGTGGACGTGGACGTGCACGGCCCGGTAGATGGCCGGACCAGTTTCGACCGCGCCGCTCGCGCCGGGCTGGTGGAGGGGTGGGAGCTGCTGGTGCGCACACCCACCGGCGGGATGCACGCCTACTACCCGGCCACACCCGGCACAGAGCAGCGGTCGTGGCAGGCGGCGCGTGCGGGGATCGACTTCCGCGGTGATGGCGGCTACATCATCGTCCCGCCCTCGGCCCGCTCCATCGACGGCACCACGGTCAGCTACCAGGTCGAGGAGGTCAATACAGGCCCCGCCAGCACGCTGGCCGCGGGACGGCTGCGGGACTTCCTCGACCCCCGCCCCACACCCCGAGCCACGCCCGCGGGTCTGGACCGAGGTGTCGATGTGTCGCGGCTGGCGGCGTGGGTCGCTGCCCGTGGCGAGGGTGAGCGGAACCGTGGCCTGTTCTGGGCAGCGTGCCGGCTCGCGGAGAACGGGCTCCCGGCCTCGGATGCCCTCGATGTGCTCACCGTGGCCGCCGGGGACGCCGGGCTCGCTGAGCGCGAGATCACCGCCACGGTCCGCTCCGCCTACCGGACCGTCCGTCCCGCGCCTGCCGGGCGCGGCACCTCGTCGCCGGGGCGGGGTGCCTCGCCGGTGGCCGCGGACGGCTGGTTCGACCGCAACACCAGCACCCGCCCGCCGATGTCGTCGAGGGTGCGGGGGCTGTGATGACCACCCCAATCATCAGCAGCAGGGTCGTGAGCAGGACCGCCGGGCGCCGGTGGGCGGTGGTGACGGCGGTATCCGGGACGGTGTTCATCGCCGCCGGCGCCTTCTGGCTGTCTTTCACCGCGCTGGCAGACCTCGCGGCCCGAAGCGGTGTCGGTGCCGGGCAGGCGTGGGCGTGGCCGCTGATCGTGGACGGCATCATCGTCGTGGCCACCGTCGCCGTCGTCGCCCTCGCAGGCCAAAGGTCGGCGTGGTATCCGTGGGCGCTGCTGATCGGCGGCGCCGCGGTCTCGGTGACCGCCAACGCCCTCCATGCCGTGGTCGCCGCCGATGCCGATGTGCCTGGGGTGCTGGCCGCCGCCGTGGCGGCGGTGCCGCCGGTGGTGCTGCTGGCGATCACCCACCTGACCGTCATCCTCACCCGACCACTCCCACCAGCCACCGACCCCCTGACTGACACGTGCATGGTCGCCCGTGACCGGGTCGCGCCGGTGGAGCATCAGATGCAGTCGTCCGTGCCCGTCGAAGCGCCTGAACCGAGTCTGCTCCCGGCGACGCCAGCGCCGGTGGAGGACGCCGCTGATGGGGACAGCGCGCCAGATGCCCCACCGCCGGTGGTCGAAACTACCCGGCACACGCGGGCCGGCGGCACGCGCTCGGACCGGCGTGAGCGCGCCGCGAGGTTGCGTGAGCAGGGGTGGTCGAACAAGCGCATCGCCCGCGAACTCGGTGTGCACCCGTCCACGGTCGGCCGCTGGTTCACGCCCGCGCACCTTCCCGACAAGCAGACCGTCGAGGAGGCGAAGACACCATGACCACCCCCACCGACCACTCCCGTCACCGGTACGAGCGCCGGCAGAACCCACCCGAGCCGACCAAGGACCACTCGGTCCGGGAGGAGCCGGAGAAGGCGGGGACGCCGGAGGCGGTGCAGGCCGCAAAGGTCGCCGCGTGCAACCGCGGCATGAACACGAAGAGCGTGGACGATGCGCGGCGGGCGCGGGGTGTGGAGTGGGTGCGCCCCACCGATCTGCTCGCCCGGCAATCCGCGATAGCCGCGGGGCGGGGTATCGACTTCGAGGTCGAACTCGCTCGCCGCACCCGCAACCTCACCGGCCACATCACGCAGACCAGCGGCCGCGGTCTCGGTAAGGCCGCGCAGGCGATCAGTGAGCGGGCGCGGCGGCTGCCGGATGTCTCGGAGTTCGGCCGCGGCAGCCGGCACCAGTCGTGGGTGAGCCGTTCGGGGATCGGGTGGGGGTGACCTGACATGCGCACCCCCATCATCACGTCGCCGTCGCCGTCCCTGACGGTGGTGTGGGGACGCGCGTGCACCTACCTGTCAGGAGGTGCCAGACCATGACCACGACAACACCCACCCACTCGCACATCGCTGACGGCGAGGGTGCTGAGGACTTCACTACCAGCGACGGGTTGCGGACGCTGCTGCACCGGCTCCACGCCGCGGGAGCGGGCTCGTGGAGCCATGATCCGGTGGCCGCGGAGCTGATGGCCCACACCGCGGCCAAGTACGAACCCCTCGCCCGCAAGCACGGCCTGGACCCGTGGGAGGCCGCGTCGGCGGCGTTCAAGGTGATGATCACCCGCGCCGCCCGTGAGGCACGCGACCCGTGGGCGGTGATCACGCACGCGGTGCGGATCACCTGCATTTTCGAAGAACGCGCCCAAGGACTGCTCTGCTCGGTCCACCAAGCGAGGCGCCCGCACGTCTCGGCGTTTCATGACCCGGAGCGGTTCTCCGACCGGGAGAACGCGCTGACCGACTATCACCCGGCTTTCCACATCACCGACACCCACAACCACGACGACGGCGCCGACGCGGAGACGGACGCTGCCGGATCAGGCTCCGATGGTGGTGGGCGCGGGTCGGATCGGGCATGCATGTCCGCGGGGTCGGCGGCCGAGGACGCCATCGCGCTGTTCACGCTGTTGGGCTGGGACCCGGCCACCGCCCGGGCCGGGGTGGAGCATGTCTGCGGGGCGCTGACAAAGACCGGCACCCGCCAGGCCGCCTACGAGGCGCTGCGGCGGGACAAGCACGCCCGCGCGCTGCTGGACATCCCACGTTCTTCGTGGACCGCGCTGCTGCGCGTCTTGTTGGGCAACCCGCACCCCGCCTACGCCGCCACGACCGCGGGGCGGGGTGTGCTGCTGCGACTGCTGATCGGCGAGACCCTGCCGGTGCTGCTGCGCGATGACGACCTCATCCTGACCATCTCCCTGGCCGCACCCGGCACCCATGAGGACCGCGACGATTCTGGTGGTGATCGGTCGTGACCGCACCGGCCGGGTACATCGAGCTGGAGCGCACCGTCGACTCCATCCGGGTCGGGCGCCGGCACCGGACCGCGTTCGGCAACATCGACGAACTCGCCGCCTCGATCGAGCGGGACGGGCTGTTGCAGCCCATCACCATCACCCCCGACGGGGCGCTGGTGTGCGGGGCCAGGAGGTTGGCGGCGATCAAGAAGCTCGGCTGGCGCAAGGTCAACGTCTGGGTCCGCTCCGGCATATCGGACCGCCTTGGCCACCTGTTGGCCGAGCAGGACGACAACGTGCTCCACAAGCCGCTGACCCAGACCGAGGCCGCCGCCCTCTACCGCGAGCTGAAGACCCTCATGCACGAGGACGCAGCCCGGCGGAAAGCCGCGACGCAGTTCAGCGCCGACAACCAGCCTGGATCGGACGGTCCTGCAAAATTTGCAGGACCGTCGCCCGGCCCCTCGGGTATCGCCCGCGAGCAGGCGGCAGCGATGATCCCCGGTGGTGCCTCGCACACGACGCTGGAGAAGATCGGCTACCTCCAGAAGATCGCCGAAGACCCCGCCCAACCCGCCGAACTCCGAGCACAAGCAAGTGCTGCGCTGGAGCGCATCGACGCCGGCGCCCCGGTGCATCCGATCTTTGAGGCGATCCGCGCCGCCGCCCAGAGCGCGCAGGCAGAACGTGAGACCGACCTGCATCAGCTCGCCGCCGACGCCCTCGCACGCGCCAAGGACGCCAAGAAGACCCGCACGCCCCGTCCCCGGCCGGTCACCGACAATGACGGTGAGCCCGCCCAGTACCCGGTGCGGGCATTCGTGCTCACCTGGGGCGAGCTGGACCAGTGGTGGACCCACTATGACGCCCAGCACCTCGCCGCCGAGCTGAGCGATGAACAGATCGACCTGTTCTTCGCCACGGTCGAGGGCACCAGCCGCTTCGCCGAGGAGCTGCGCACCCTGCGCGACCGCGACACCGCCGGCGATGAGCCGGTGCCGGCTCGCGCGCATCTGCGCGCCCTCTGACAACCAGCCTCCCTCTGGCCCGGTGGGTGGCGGGCGTGCACCTGGTGGGTATGAAGACTCCCGACCTCTCCGAACCCCGGACCCGCCGCCGACTTATCGCTGCCCTGATCGCGGCGGTCGTAGTCCTCGTGTTGGCCGGTGTGGGCGTCTACGGCCTGATCACCGGCCCACCCAGCCACGACAACGACGAAGGCGAGACTCCTGGCCCAGTGGTGACCGCACCGTCCGATCCGGCCCCCACCACGACACCGCGGCTGCCGGTCGTGCGGACCTCAGATGATCCGCAGACCTTCGCCCGCAACGTCGCCACCGTGCTGTTCGAGTGGGACACCGCGAGCGGGTTCATGCCCCTGGACTACACCAGCGTGGTCCTCGACGTCGGCGACCCCACCGGCCAAGAGCAAGCGGGGCTCGCCTCGGACATCGCCGCCTACCTCCCATCCCGGGACGCCTGGCTGGAGCTGAGGCAGTACGCCACCGCCCAGCACCTCACCATCGACAACACCTTCATCCCCGACTCGTGGACGACCGCGGTCGAGCAGGCCCAGCCCGGTCAGCTCGCCGAGGGCACGGTCGCGGTCACGATCGAGGGCACCCGCCACCGCAAGGGACTCTGGAACGACGAACCGGTGACCTCCGAACATGCGGTGGCGTTCACGGTGTTCGTGGTCTGCGGCCCGACCTACGAGACCTGTCATCTGCTGCGGCTGTCCCAACTCGACAACCCCCTCCAGTAAGGACGGTGACATGTCGTGTTGAAGAAGCTCGTCGTCGCCGCCCTCGCCCTGGCCTTCCTCGCACCCTCGCTGGTGCTGATCGGGATCGGCGTGGTGATGAACCCCGCCCTGAGCGCCACCGGCTCCTGCACCATCCCCGGCGGCTCGACCGTCACGATCGGCGACGTCCCCGACGAACTGACCGTGACGACCGCGAACGGTGAGACGTTCACGCTAAACCGGACCCAGCTCACCCACGCGGCGACGATCATCGAGACCGGCAACAGCATCGACGGCATCACCCGCGACGGCCTGGTCATCGCGCTCATGGCGGCGCTCACCGAGAGCACACTGCGGATGCTCTCTAACACCAGCGCCTACCCGGAATCCGGTGACTATCCGAACGACGGCGACGGCTTCGACCACGACTCCCTGGGCCTGTTTCAGATGCGGCCGCAGTCAGGTTGGGGCACAGTCGCCGAGCTGATGGACCCCGTCTACCAGGCGCAGGCGTTCTTCGGCGGACCCACCGGACCCAACCACCCCTCACCACGGGGACTCTTGGACATTCCCGGATGGGAACAGATGGACAAGGGCGAAGCCGCCCAAGCCGTTGAGGTCAGCGCGTATCCGGACCGGTACCGGAACTACGAGCCCGTCGCCGAATCCATCCTGACCACCCTCACCACTACAACAACGGCCGGCACGGACGCGTCTGGCGGCGATGCTGTGGTCCCGGCTGCGCAGACGACAACGGCGGGCACGTCGCGGGTGGTGTTCCCGATGCCCGAAGGCACCTGGGTGCTCACCAGCGAGTACGGGCCGCGGGTGCATCCGATCACTGGTGAGGACTCCTTCCACACCGGCACCGACTTCGCCGCCCCCGACGGCACACCCCTCCTCGCCGCAGCGGACGGCACGGTGACGGTGGCGGAGTTCTCCGGCGGCTACGGGGGCCTCATCGTCATCGAGCACACCATCAACGGGCAGACGGTCGCGACGGCGTATGCGCACATGTGGGAGCACGGCGTCCACGTCCAGGTCGGCGACCAGGTGACGGCCGGGCAGCACATCGGCGACACCGGCTCCTCGGGCAACTCGACCGGGCCGCATCTGCATTTCGAGGTCCGCCTCGGCGGCACGAACGGTGAGCACACCGACCCCGCTGTCTGGCTGAATGCCCACAACGCCGCCGACCTACCCGAGCCCGAGACCGGCGCACCCGGCGGCGACTGCGACCCCGATTCCGGGACTCCTGGTGGTGAGCCGGACCCCGTCGATGGCGACCCCGACCGCATGGTCGATGACCCGACCTCGGATGGGCAGATCACCGCACGGATGCTGCACCTCTACACCCAGACGATCGCCGCTTTCCCCGACACCTCCTGGGCCTGCTACTCACCCCGCCCCGGCACCGTCTCTGAACACCCGCTCGGGCGAGCCTGTGACGGGACGTTCGGCAACGCCATCGGCGGGGCGGCGACCGGACCAGCACTGGACCTCGGCTGGCAGGTCACGAACTGGATGCGGGAGCACGCTGACACCCTCGGCATCGACTACCTCATCTGGCAGAACCAGATCTGGTCGACTGCCCGAGCAGATGAGGGCTGGCGGCCTTACGAACGTGGCACCGACGTCACCACCCGGCACGACGACCACCTGCACGTTACCGTCCGGGCTGGGAGTTGATCGGGCATGGACGTGTTCCCCGACTTCGACGGCCTCGAAGGGATCGGTGACCTGCGCGAGGTCATCGGTGCCCTGCTGACCTTCGTGCTCATCATCGCCGTGCTGATGCTGATCGTCTGCGCCATCGTGTGGGCGCTGTCGACCGCGAACGGTCACCACGCCGCCGCCACCAGGGCAAGGATCGGCGCCTGGACCGCCCTGGGTGCCGCGGTCCTGGCCGGTAGCGGGGTGGCGTGGCTGAACTGGCTGATCGACCTCGGCCAACAACTCTGAACGCACCCCACCAGCCGACCCCTCATCGGCTCCGCCCGTGTGGGGCGGGCGGTGCACCTGATCGACGAGAACCCCCTGTCTCGCCGACGCCCCGAAGGAGCACCCCCGTCATGACCATCCTGAGCCTGATCACCGAAACCACCACCGCCGCGCTGCCGGTGGTGTTGCCGGCCAACATCGA
Organism: Microbacterium sp. TNHR37B; assembly: GCF_001620065.1. Classification (GTDB taxonomy): domain Bacteria; phylum Actinomycetota; class Actinomycetes; order Actinomycetales; family Microbacteriaceae; genus Microbacterium. Next base: position 1,278,705 of record NZ_LQGV01000001.1, on the reverse strand, counting down.
CATCAACCCGAATGATTCCGGCCTGCCGGGCATCGCCCAGCTGCGCACCATCGTCGGCGCCGTCATGACGATCGGCCTCATCCTCTCCGTCCTCGCGCTGATCGTCAGCGCGATCGTGTGGGGCTTCGGCGCCAACTCCTCCAACCCCAACCTGGCCGGCCGGGGGAAGATCGGCGTCCTCGTGAGCTGCGGCGCCGCCGTGATCTGCGGGGCGTCGGTGACGCTCATCAACTTCTTCTGGGACGTCGGCCAGCAGGTCTGACCCCACCCACTCGACTCTGCTTCCTGAAGGAGTGATCCGCGGTGGGTGTGTGCGATATCCCCCTCGTCTCGACCGTCTGCGACACCGCCGGCGAAGCCGCCGCCAGCCTGGTCTCCGCCCCGTTCGACTGGCTCGCCGGAGCGATGGGCGCCGCCGCCGGCTGGCTGTTCGAGGCCGTCTGGTCAGTCTTCGACACCACCACCCTCGTCGACGTCACCAGCGACGAGTACGTGGCGGTCTACAACATTCTCTTCGGCATCGCGATCTTCGTGATGCTGCTGTTCTTCTGCCTCCAACTCATCACCGGACTCATCCGCCGCGACCCCACCGCACTCAGCCGTGCCGCCCTCGGGCTCGCCAAGAGCGTCCTCGGCAGCTTCGTCGTGATCACGTTGACGGCGTTGTTGTTGGAGATCGTCGATCAACTCTGCATTGGCATCATCCAAGCCGCAGGCGAGACCACCGAGTCGATGGGCGACAAGATCACCCTGCTCGCCGCCGGGCTGGTCGGGATCAACATCGCCGCCCCCGGCGTCGGCGCGATCATCACCATCTTCCTCGCCGGGCTCGCGATCAGCGCAGCCGCCATCGTCTGGCTCAGCCTCCTGGTCAGGAAGGCGCTGCTGCTGGTCGCGATCGTCCTCGCACCGCTCGCGTTCTCCGGCGCCTCATGGGATGCCACCAAGGGGTGGATCAGCAAGTGGGCGATGTTCGTCATCGCCCTCATCGTCTCCAAACTCGTCCTGGTCGTCATGTTCCTCGTCGCCATCACCCAAGTCTCCGCGCCCATTGATGGTGACCTGGCATCGGTGGCCGACCCGATCGCCGGGATCGTCCTCATGGCGATGGCCGCCTTCGCCCCCTACATGACCTACAAGTTCCTGAACTTCGTGGGCTTCGACATGTACCACGCCATCGGCTCCGAACAGGACGCCAAGAACGCCCTCAACCGGCCCGTCCCCACCCCCTCGAAGCCGCAAGGCGGCGCGGAGCCGAAGAAGATCCTCGACGACAGCGGCGGAAGCAAGAGTGACAACGGCGGTGGTGGTGGAAAGAAGCCGCCGGAGCCGAAGAACCCGAAGCCGCAGGCATCCAGCGGCACTGCTGGCTCGACGGGGTCCGGTGGTGGGAAGGCGGCCGCGAGCAGCGGCGCCGGGGCAAGCGGTGGAGCAGGCGCCGGCGCTGGTGCCGCGGCGGCTGGTCCCGCAGCCGCGGCCGTGGTCGCGGCGAAGGTCGCCAAGGACGCCGCGACCGCTGGACCCAAGGCCGGCACGGCCCTGGGCAACCAGGGCGAGGCCGCCGCCGACTCCGCCGGCCAGACCGGCAGCACCCCACCGGCCGCGCAGGCGCCACCGCCATCAACGCCGGCACCGAAGACACCCACCGGCGGGTCGTCGGGTGTGGAGGTGCGTCCTCCGAAGCAGCCTCCGCCGCCTGCACCGAAGCCGACCGGGAAGGAGTGAACCCTCGTGCCTACCAAGCAGAACGAGAGTGCTGTGGCCTCGGCGGAGTTGGTGCCGGTGAAGTTCTCCCGTCTCACCCGCCGCGGGGTGTTGTTGGGGTTGTCCCTGTCGCAGCTCATCACCCTCGCCACCGGCGTCCTGTCCATCGTCGGAGCCCTCTACGCCGGGGGTGGCATCCTGCTCGCCTACACCGCACCCATCTGGGTGATCGCCGCCGCGCTGACGTGGGCCCCGATCGCCGGACGTCCGGCGGTGGAGTGGTTGCCGGTGGCGTTCTGGTGGCTCTGGCGTTCGACCGGCGGTCAGTTCCTCTATCGCCGGCGGGTCGTCACACCCCGCCCTGTGGGCACCCTCGCCCTGCCCGGTGACCAGGCGCGGCTGCGCGAGTACACCGACCCCGAGACGCAGGCGGGGATGATCCATGACCCCCATCAGCAGACGTTGACCGTGGTCTGCGAAGTGACCCATCCGGCGTTCGTGCTCCTCGATCCCGGCGAGCAGGAACGGCGCGTGACCTCCTGGGGCCGCGTCCTGGCCACCGTCTGCCGCTCCGGACGTATCGCCACGCTGCAGGTTCTCGAACGGACGCTGCCGGACTCGGGCACCGGGCTGGCCGAATGGTGGAAAGCCCACGGCACCGACGACGACACCTGGGCCGCGACCACCTACGCGGAGCTGATCGACCGCGCCGGACCCGCCGGCGAACGCCACGCCACCACCCTGTCGCTGTCGCTGGACATGAGAACCGCGGCACGGCATATCAGAACGGCTGGTGGTGGTATCCGGGGTGCGGCCGCTGTCCTGCGCCAAGAGATGTCCACTCTGGTCGCCGCGCTCCGGTCCGCTGACCTCACCCCGTCGGGATGGCTGAGCCCGGGTGAGATCGCTGTCATCCTCCGCTCGGCCTATGACCCGGCGATCGCGGCGACTTTGGAACGTCATGGCGAACTCGGCCAGTCCCTCGCCACCGCCGGCCCGGTCGCGGTCAACGAGTCCTGGACTCGGCTGCGGACCGACTCTGCCCATCACGCCGTGCTGTGGGTCTCCGAGTGGCCGCGGTCGCTGGTGTATCCGGGGTTCTTGTCGCCGGTGCTGTTGTCGACCGGGATCCAGCGGTCGTTCTCGCTGATCTGCACGCCGATGCGCTCCGATCAGGCTGCCAGGGATATTCGCAAGAAGAAGGTCGAGCACATCTCCGACGCCGCGCAGCGGGCGAAGATCGGGCAGATCGAAGACGCCGCCCAGACCGCGGAGTACCAGGACGTGCTCCAGCAGGAAGCCGACCTGACCGCCGGCCACGGCATTCTGCGCTACACCGGCCTCATCTCGGTGTCCGCGCCCACGGTCGAGGAACTCGAGGCCGGGGTCGCGGCGATCGAGCAGGCTGCCATCCAAGCCTCCTGTGAGACCCGGCTCCTGGTGGGCCAGCAGGCTGCGGCGTTCACCGCCGCCGCGCTGCCGCTGTGTCGCCGCGTCTGATCGCGCACAGTCGCCGGCCCCCAGCCCAGTGATGGCGGTGGCGTGGTGCGTGCACCTGAGGGGTGAGCCCGAACCACGGGCTCGCCCCTCTCTGTTCGCCCACCGTCTTGGAGGCTGTGATGCCTACGTTCCACGACCCGCTCGCCGATGCGGCCGAAGCCTCCGAGGCGCTGCGCGGCCTGGCCCACGCCTCCCGCGTGTTCGAGGACCCGGCCGATACCTACCGAGTGTTCGGTGACCTCGTCGCGGGGGTGCGGTCGCTGCGCCAAGTCCTCGACCAGCTCGCCACCACCCACCTGGACGCGCGGGATCGGGCGTTCGACGATGACGGCAGCGCCGCCGCGGGTGCGGCGTCCGCGCTGGCAGCGGCCGATGAGCTGCACCAGGCCGGCACGCTGCTGGATCAGGCCTACGGCCGGCTCGACGCCGCGTTCTCGCACTCCGGGCGGATCGCCTGGCACTCCGAACCGGTCGTCGACCGAGACGCCCAGCGGGAACGCCTGGCCGCACGGCTCGACGGCGACCCCGCCAGTAGGACCGTGCGGGCCGGTTCGCTCGCGTTGGCGGTGTGGCCCGATGCCCCGGTGGGTGAGCATCAGCGCTACGCCTACCGGATCACCGACACCACCACCGGCCAGGCGGTGGAGGGCCGGGACCTGTTCGCCGGCGCCGGCGCCCCCGTCGACCCCGACCGCGCGCTCCGTGACCTCGCGAGCTTTCTGAGCGCGGCGGGTGAGGCTCGCCAGTACGCGCTCGACCAGCCCGGCAGCAGCCCGGAGCACGAGGGCCTGTTCCCGGTGTGGGTGTCCGAGGCCGCCCGCACCAACACCGACGCCCTGGCCGAGCTGAGCGAGCGCGAGTCCACCGAGCGCGTCGCCGGACCCGCGCAGGTGGGGCGGCGGTGGTTCAACGTGGCCTTCCTCCAGGGCGAGGAGGCCGATGCGGTACTCGATCTGATCGACCGCGACGGCACCGAAGCCGCCATCGCGCATCTGAGCGGGTACGACTATGGCGAGGAGACCACCCAGGCGGCCTTGGAGAACGGGTACGTCTACGACGACCAGCCACCCACCGGCAGCACCGACCGAACCGTCCAGGACGGCGGGTACGCGCTGACCTACAACCACGCGCTCGGGCATGTGGGGCTGTACCGGGAGTTCGACACCCCACCCGACCCCGCACTGCACGAGGCCGAGCAGCCGCCCTCGGCGGTCGTCAACGAGCAGTCACACCACGCGCCCGCACCGGATCGGGATGCGTCGGTTGCCCGGCGCGCTGCCCTCGGCGCGGACCGCGACTGGTACGCCCACCCTGCTGGCACCGCCGGCCAGTCCGGGCGAGGGCTGTCACTGTGAGCGGCGAGGGAGGCGAGCGGGAGCGGCTGCACACCTCGGTTCTCGTCGCCCCCGCCAAAGAGCGCCGCCGGCTGCGTAAGCAGCGCCGGAAGGCCGCGGCGAGGCTCCAAGCCGAACAGCACGCCGCCGAGAAGACCGCCGCCCGCGCGAAGGCCGAGATTGAGCGCGCCGAACGCCGCGCCACCACCTACCTGCCCGCCGCCGGTGAACCCGGCCCTGCCGCGCTACGCACACCGGGCCGGTTCCGCCTCCCGCGCCACCAGGACACCTCAGCGACCCTCGCCGGGGCGTATCCGTTCGTCGCCGAAGGCGGACTCGGCTCCGACGGGGTGTTCGTCGGCCAAGACCTCTACTCCGGCGGCAGCTTCGTCTACGACCCCTGGGTGCTCTACGCCCGCGGCATCATTACCGCACCCAACGTGGTGCTCGCGGGGATCGTCGGCTCCGGAAAGTCCTCCCTCGCCAAGTCCCTCTACACCCGGTCCCTGCCGTTCGGGCGCCGCGTCTACGTCCCCGGCGACCCCAAAGGCGAACACACCGCCGTCGCGAACGCGGTCGGCGGACGCGCGATCGTCCTCGGCCACGGGCTGAACACTCGCCTCAACCCCCTCGACGAAGGCCACCGTCCCGGTGGGCTGACCGATGAGCAGTGGAAGACGACCGTGGCTTCGCGGCGTCGGGACCTGATCGGCGCTCTGGCCGAGACCGTCCTGGCGCGAGGGTTGACGCCGTTGGAGCACACCGCCATCGACCTTGCCCTCACTACCACGGTGCGGGAGAACGACGTGCCGATCCTGCCCACGGTTGTCGACCACATCCTCACCCCGAGCAGCTCAGAGACGGACGCCGACGGCCGGCTGGCCGAGGACGGTCGTCTCGTCGGCCACGCCCTGCGCCGCCTGGTCGCCGGTGACCTTCAAGGCCTCTTCGACGGTCCCTCGACGGTGGCGTTCGACCCGTCACTGCCGATGATCAGCCTCGACCTGTCGCGGGTCACCGAGAACAGCACGCTCATCTCGGTGCTGATGACGTGCTCGTCGGCGTGGATGGAGTCGGCCCTGCTCGACCCCAACGGCGGGCAGCGATGGGTCATCTACGACGAGGCATGGCGACTCATGTCCCACCCCGCCCTGTTGAAGCGGATGGATGCGCACTGGCGGCTGGCCAGGCATTACGGGATCGCGAACATGCTGATCTTCCACAAGCTCTCCGACCTGGACAACGTCGGCGACGTCGGCTCAGCCATGCGCTCCCTCGCCAACTCCCTGTTGGCGAACGCAGAAACCAGGATCGTGTACCGGCAGGAATCCGACCAGCTCGGCCCCACCGCAACCGCGCTCGGACTCACCGGCACCGAACAGAAACTCCTCCCGTCGCTGGGCGTGGGTCAGGGGCTGTGGCGGATCAAGGCCAGGAGCTTCGTGACTCAGCACCAGTTGCACCCGGCCGAGCTGGAACTCTTCCGGACCGACCAGCGCTACACCGCCTCACAGGTTCAGAAATCCTGAAGCCTGATTCGTGGGAACCTGCGGATGGGGGGCCGCTTTTCAGGGTTGTGAGGGTGCGTGCTCGTGGAACATGCGCCCTCATCATTGGGCCGCAGGCTGCCGACGGCCGCTGTGGTTAGACGGCGTCGACGGGCGCGGAACTCTACGCCAGGTGAGAGCGGTGAAGAGCGCACCGAGGATTCCGATTGCGACGAGCACAAGCGCGATGGCGTCGAGACCGATCGTGGCACCGAGAACACCGGCGAGAGGGTAGGTGATGAGGAAACAGGCGTGGGAGAGGGAGAACTGGGCGGCGAAGACGGCGGGTCGGGTCTGCTCAGTGCTGCCTCGACGCAGGAGCCTGGCCGATGGGGTGAGGATCGTGGAGGTCGCAGATCCCAGCAGCGCCCAGATGGCCAGCAGCGCGATCCACTGGGATGGACCCTCCATCCAGGCGATACTCCCGGCCGTGGCGAGGAGCAAAGTGGGGAGCGCGATCCCTCCGGTGAGCATGACCGGTCTGTCTGGCAGTGTCTCCAACAGTTTCGGCATGAGGAGAGCGACGACCATCGAGCCGCCTCCGTAGGCAGCGAGTAAGAGAGCGGCGTCTGATTGAGGTCGCCCTAGCTCGCCGAGAACGAGCACGGTGGAGTTGACGATGACCATAGCGGTGGTGGTCGCGACGACGAGGTTCAGGCCCATCAGCCCGCGCAGCTCTCTATCGACCCAGAAGGCCTGTGCGCCGCGGGTAAGGCGGTTGAGGAACGGTGTCGGTGGCGGCGTCTCGATTCGCGGAAAACGAGAAGCGATGACGAGCGCTGCGGAGATGAGGAATCCGATCACAGTGCCGACAAAGAGGTTGTGGTAGCTGATCACGGTCAGCAAGGCGGCGGCGAGCGTCGGGCTCAGCAGCGATTCGAGGTCGTAGGCCAGCCGTGACAGTGACAATGCCCGGGTGTAGTCGTTCTCGTCAGGCAAGACCGAGGGGATGACGGCTTGGAATGTGGGGGTGAAGGTCGCCGAGGCGGACTGGAGCAGGAAGATCAGAAGGTAGATCTGCCACTCCTCGGTCACAAACGGCAACGAGACGGCGACTCCAGCGCGGATCAGATCGGCGCCGATGAGTACCGGCTTGCGGGGCAGACGTGCGAGTAGGGCGGTGGTCACCGGAGCGACGGCGACGTAGGCGACCATCTTGATGCTCATCGCGACGCCCATGACGATCCCGGCATTTCCGCCAGCGATGTCGAAGGCGAGCAGGCCGAGTGCGACCGTGAGCAGTCCGGTACCCAGCAGTGCGATGGCCTGCGCGGTGAACAGCTTCGCGTAGGTCGGATTCCTAAGGACGGTGAGCATGAGGTCGGGCCGATCAGATCGAGAACAAAAGGGGGGCGGCAGGCGCTACTGAGGTGTGTGGTGGTGCGGTGGTGTCTGCCCGTTGGCGATTGCGTGCTCTGCCTGCTTGATCGCCTCGACGACGACAGCGAGGGCGTGTTCGTCAGTGAGCTTGTAGAGCACGCTTGTGCCCTCCTGCCTCGTTGTGACCATCCGCGCCATCCGCAGCCGGGCGAGATGCTGGGAGACCCCGGGAGGTTTCTTGTCGACGATCTCTGCCAGTGCCTTGACCGGCAGTTCTTCGGCGCGCCGCAGTGCGAGCACGATCCTGATCCGAGTCGGATCGGACAGGATGCCCAGCACCTCCGCAGCCAGGTCGACGTATTCCGATGCCGGGTCCATCCCGCATAACTGCTTATCTGCGTTCATACGCATATACTAACACTCCTGTGAAGGCCGAGCACCGGTGAAGTGTGTTGCGCCCTGACCGCAGACGGTTCCCGGTCCTCTCTGCGGGCGTACTGGTGCACCTGGCCGGTATGGGTTCCAACGCCGATCTTCCTTCTCGCCGTAGCCGCCGCAACACGCCGCCCGATGGGCCGCCGGTGGTGTTGCCGCACGTGATCATCACCGCCGCCGAGACCGGTGCCCTGGATGTCACCATCGATGGTGCCGCCTTCCCGCCACCGGCTGAGGGGCAGGCGTGGACGCGGGGCACCTTCGGCGCCCTGCTGGACGCCATCACCGAGGACCGCACGGTCGCGGTGCGGATCGAGGTCCGCGAGAGCGACGGGACCGTGTTCACCGACCTCATCCACGTCCGCAAACCCACACCGCCACGACCCGCAGAGACCGAGCCGAGTCAACCGCGCAGCAAGCACACCAAGGCGAAGCCGGCACCGGAGCTGGTGGAGGTCACTGGTGAGGGGTTTGTGCCCGGTGAGGACATCGCCGTCGCCCTGATTGTCGCGCACACGGACGCCGCCGGCACCGGTCACGCCCGCGCCCTGCTCGATGCCAGTCGCCTCGCTGGGCTGCTCGACGATGGCGTCGGAGAGGTCGTGCTGCTGGGCCGGGTCTCGGGCACGGTCCGGGTGCGGCGGCTGCCATGACCGGGCCGGCGCCGGGCCGGCAGACCGGGAGCCTGGGCGACGAGCTGACCAACGCCGCCATCATCGCCCTGATCGGCGCGTTCGGTGTCGCACTCGTCCTGCGCGCCGCCGGCAGTGTGGCGGCGTTCCTGACCGGCACACCCCAACCCGCCGCCGGACCTGCATCCGGGCTCGGGGTGCTGTTCAACCCCACCGACCCCGCCACCGCGCTCGATGCCGAAGGGCTGAGCCCGGTCGCCTACTGGATCGTCACCGCGATCTTGCTCGGTGGCCTCGTGACGGCTGGTGGGTGGGTGTGGGTGAGGCTGCGTCGCCACTCGCGCAGGGTCGAGACCGACCCGCGACGCCTGGCCGGCACGGCCACGGCACATGAGGTCACCCAGACCGCCTCTTCGAAGGCATTGCTACGCCGAGCCACGACACTGCGCCCGTCACTCGATGAGCCGACGCCCTCCGATGTGGGATACCTGCTGGGCCGTTCACGAGGGAAGCAGGTGTGGGCCTCGGTGGAGGACTCGATCCTGCTCATCGGTCCACCCCGCTCCGGCAAAGGCCTGCATGTGGTCATCAACGCCATCCTCGACGCACCCGGAGCCGTCGTCACCACCTCCACGCGTCCGGACAACCTCACCGCGACCCTCCGCGCCCGCCAACGCGAGGGACGGCCGGTGGCGGTGTTCGACCCCCAGCACCTGGCCGAAGGCATCCCTGCCGGGATGCGCTGGTCACCGATTCGCGGCTGCCACGACCCACTCACGGCGATGATCCGCGCCACCGGCCTCGCCTCCGCCACCGGCCTGTCTGCGGGCGGGGTGGAGTCCGGCGGGTTCTGGGAAGGCAAGACCCGCACCGCCCTCCAAGCCTTGCTGCACGCCGCCGCCCTCGACGGACGGCCACCCTCAGAGTTGTTCCGCTGGACCCTCGACCCCACGGCCGCCGCCGAAGCCGTCGCCATCCTCACCAACAGCACCCAGGCGGCGACGGGGTGGGCGGACTCGCTTGGGGCGATGATCGATTCGGACCCCAAGACCCGCGACTCCATCTGGCAGGGCGTGGCGCTGGCCCTCGGTGCCCTGGCTGACCCGCGGGTGCTCGACGCGGTGTCGCCGGGGCCGGGTGAGGACTTCGACCCCGAGACCTTCATCCAAGCCCGCGGCACCCTCTATCTGCTGGCCACCGGGGCGGGGGCCGGCGCATCCGCCGCTCTGGTGGCGGCGTTCGTGGAAGACCTCATCGAAACCGCGCGCCGGATCGCGGCCCGCTCACCCGGCGCCCGTCTCGACCCACCACTGCTGCTGGCACTCGATGAGATCGGCAACCTCGCCCCATTGCCGAGCCTCCCGACGCTGATGGCCGAGGGCGGTGGCACCGGCATCACGACGCTGGCCGTGTTGCAGTCGCTCGCTCAGGCGCGGGAGAAGTGGTCCGACAATGCCGCCGGGGCGATCTGGGACGCCTCCATTGTCAAGGTGATTCTCGGTGGTGCCTCCAACTCCCGCGACCTCCAAGACCTCTCCACCCTCATCGGCGAACGTGACGAGTACACCGACTCGGTGACCCTGGGTGACCACGGCAGCCGATCCAACCAACGCTCGGTCCGCCGAGTCCCGATCCTGCCGCCAGACCGGATCAGGACGCTCCCGTTCGGCACCGGCGTCACGCTCCTACGCAGTGCCCCGCCGATCGTCACCGACCTACGACCCTGGCCCTCTCGTCCTGACGCGGCCGAGTTGACGGCCGACCGGGCAGAGGTCGAGGCACTGCTGCGTGGACCCGGCTCGTAACCGGGGCGGGCGTGGTGCGGCCTGTGCACCTGCCTGACATCAGCGGCTCCGATCGGCGGGGTCGCGTGAGTGTCAGGAGGAGAGTCAAATGGCTATCCGCACCCAGGAATCGTTCTCGGGGTTCATCGCCTCAGACCCCCAGCTCAGCCAGACCTCGAAGGGTGATCCTCGGTTCTACGCCCGGGTCGGCAAGGAGCACTTCCGTCGCGAGGACGATGGGTCTTTCACCCAGACCGAGACGACCTATCACCACATGGTGATGTTCGGCCGGTCGGCCGAGCACGCGCATGACCGGTTCGCCAAGGGCGACAACTTCATCGCCGAGGGCTACACCCGCGAGGTCAACTACGAACGCGACGGCCAGGCGGTCGAGAGCGAGGAGTTCGTGGCCAAGAAGATCGGTCACGACACCGCCCGCACCCGCTACGAGGTCGACCGCACCCCACGCCGCGCAGCAGCGGAGCGGGACGCGGCCGCGTTCGAGCCACCGTCCCGGCCCGCCCAGGCACCGCAATCCACGGCCATCGGCCTGTGAACGCCGGGAGCCGAGCATCATGACTGACACCCCCGAGGCCGATCCACCCGGCGCCGACCCAACCAACGGTGAGGGGCCGGAGTTGGATGAGCCGGATGTGTTCGACGGTCCGCCGCGCGTCAGCGACGCCGATGTGCCCGAGACGCCGCACCCGGTGAACTGGAACCTGCTGTCCGCGCATGACCTGGAAACCGAATGGCTCGCGCTGAACCGATGGGTGGACTGGTTGCGCCACACCTACGGACTTCCCGCCAGCGTGCTGCCGCCGTTCTGGCACCACCACCCCGAACTGGTCTGGGAACTCTCCGCGCTGCACCTGCACTGGCTGGGCGCCTACGACCCCGAGCAGAACGCCTCCGCGGCGATCGGCTGGCACCGCGACTTCGCCGACACCCGCGCCCGCCTCCGGGACTGGGTGGCCGCCTCGGGCACCCGGATCGATCGTGACCGGCCCACCCGGCAGACCACCTGGCCCGGCGAAGAACCCGGACCGCCGGTGGAGGATGTGGTGATCGCCGACCGCGACGCCGAGTTCGTGGAGTTCGTCCAAGCCCAGGTCCGCAGACGCCAGGAGGCCGAGGACGAGTTCTTCGCCAGCCTCGACGACGACCTCGACCTCGATGTTTACCCGACCACCGGGCAGGTGCGGGACTGATGGGCGGCTACGTGAAGAAGACCGACCGGCGCCGCTACGAAGACCGCTCCTTCTCCGTCCGGGCCGTGCACCGGGACCAAGCCGACCTGCACAAGCTCGCCGAGGTGCTGATCCGGCTGACCTTGCAGGAGACCGGCCGCAGCCGCGCCGACCGCCGCGCCGCCGAACCACCGGAGACCTACCGCGACCCAGCCGCAGCCCTCCGCTCAGCGGCGAGTGTCGCAGGCCCGTTGGTAGAATGACACCAGCAAGCCTCGCGTACGCGGGGTGTTGTGGTCCCAAACCTCACCCGCACGGGTGGGCAACACGCACCGTGACCCGGTCGGGTCTCGTCCTACAGCCACACCGATGGCTGCTCTCACGATCAACATCTCCTCCCAGGCGTCTGGGGCGCGAGGGTCGAATCGCGTGAGAGGCAAGGACCCGATGACCACCACTACGACTGCTACCGATCCAGCCGCCAGCCTGATCGACCCGCCCATCAGCACCGCTGTCGCGATCTCCTACCTGCGGGTCTCCACCCGTGAACAGGCTTCCAAGGGCGGCACCGACGAAGGCTTCTCCATCCCCGCGCAACGCGACGCGGTGCGCCGCAAAGCCGACCAGCTCGGCGCGGCGATCGTGGAGGAGTTCGTCGACGCCGGAGCCTCGGCCAAGTCCGCCGACCGGCCCGACCTGATGCGGATGATCCAGTACGTCAAGACCAACAAGGTCGCCTACTGCATCGTCCACAAGGTCGACCGGCTCGCCCGCAACCGCGCCGACGACGTGACCATCCACCTCGCCCTCCAACAGGCCGGGGTCATGCTCGTCTCGGCCACGGAGAACATCGACGAGACCCCGAGCGGGATGCTGCTGCACGGCATCATGTCCACCATCGCGGAGTTCTACTCCCGCAACCTCGCCACCGAGGTCACCAAGGGCATGACCCAGAAGGCCATCAGCGGTGGCACCCTCGGCAAGGCCCCCATCGGCTACCTCAACGTCCGCACCCGCGACGACCAAGGCCGCGAGGTCCGCACCGTCGAACTCGACCCCGAGCGAGCGCCCCTGATCGAGTGGGCGTTCAAGGCCTACGCCTCGGGGAACTGGACCGTCAGCCAGCTCCACGACGAACTCACTTCCCGCGGACTGGTCAGCCTGCCCACCCCGAAGCGGCCATCGAAGCCGCTGGCGGTCTCCTCGGTACATCGCCTGCTGACCAACCCCTACTACAAGGGCGATGTCGTCTACCGCGGCACCCGCTACAAGGGCACCCACCGTGCCCTCGTCCCACCCGAGGTCTGGTACCAGGTCCAGTCCGTGCTCACCGCTCACAAGACCGCCGCCGAAGCCACCCAGGTCCACGACCACTACCTCAAAGGCACCATCCACTGCGGACAATGCGGGTCCCGGCTGATCGTCTCCAACGCCAAGAACCGACACGGCAACGTCTACTGCTACTTCGTGTGCTCCGGCCGGCACTCCAAACGCACCGACTGCACCCGCGGAGCGATCCTGATCGAAGACGTCGAGAAGCTGATCGAGGACTACTACACCCGCGTACAGATCAGCCCCGCCCAGCGCGACGCCCTCTCCGGGATGCTCCACCACGAGTTCGACCGACTCATGGCCGCCGAGACCGACGAACTCGAACGCCTCACCACTCACCGAGACCGGCTCGAACACGAACAAGACCGGCTCATGCAAGCCCACTACGCCGACGCCATCCCGCTGCCCGTCCTCAAACGAGAACAAGACCGCATCCTCGGCGAACTCGACCGCCTCAACCGGCGTATCGACGCCCACCACGGCGACTACGCCGACGCCCGCGCCCACCTCGACGACGCCCTCGGACTCCTGGCCAACTGCGCCGACATCTACCAACGGTGCGACGACGCCAACCGGCGCCTGTGCAACCAAGCCTTCTTCACCAAGGTCTACATCGACGAAGACAACGAACTCCGCGTCGAGAACAACCGGCCCTTCGAGATGCTCCTTGACCCCGAGGTCAACGCCAACGCACTCAACTGGACCCAGAACGGCGACAAGGCCCGAACCCCAGCCAACGATTCCATTGGCAAGGGTTCGAGCCTTGTGCGCGGGGTGGGCCCCGTGGGGCTCGAACCCACGACCCGCGGATTAAAAGTCCGATGCTCTACCGACTGAGCTAGAGGCCCTCGCGTCCTAGCCTACCTAGGACGCGGCCCCGTACGCGCGCCGCGGCTCGGCCGATCGATCTCCCCCTCGCGACGGAGGTGCGTTCGCCGCCCCGCTCGTACGGCGGCGGCATGAACGACCGGCCCCGGCGACGCGCACGCCACCCTGCGCCCCCCGCTCACGGCAAACCGCCGCCGCCGGAGCGCGAAGCATCCGGCGGCGGCGGGCCCTCTCAGCGTGGGTACCGCTCCCTCGCTGGAGTCGTGATCACTCGGCCGGGGGGAGGAGCACCGAGTCGATCAGGTAGACGGTGGCGTTGGCGGTCTGGACGCCGCCGCAGATCACCTTGGCGTCGTCGTTGACCATGATGTCGTCACCGGATCCGGTTACCGTGAGGTCGGCGCCGTTGACGGTCGTGTGGGTGCCGTCGATGGCGTCGGGCTCGATCTGGCCGGGAACCACGTGGTACGTGAGGATCGAGGTCAGCATGTCGCTGTCGGTCTTCAGCTTCTCGATCGTGTCGGCGTCGAGCTTGCCGAACGCCTCGTCCACCGGGGCGAAGACGGTGAACTCGCTGCCATTCAGGGTGTCGACGAGGTTCACGTCGGGGTTGAGCTGACCGCTGACCGCCGCAACGAGCGTCTTCAGCAGCGGGTTGTTCGACGCCGCGACGGCGACGGGGTCCTGCGACATGCCCTGGACCGAGCCGGGGCCGTCGGGGACCTGCTCGGCGTAGGCGGCGCAGCCCGATCCGACCAGGTTGGCGGCGGGGTCCATGGCCGGCGCCGACTCGCTCATCGACGGCTGCGGCGCCATCGAGCTCTCGGACGGTGCAGCGGTGGTGCTACCCATCGAACAACCGGCCAACGCGAACATGCCGGCGATGGTCAGGGCGAGTGCGCTGCCGAGCTTCTTCTTGGTGCTGAGCATGATGGCTCCATTCCTCGTTGTGTGCTGTCGTGCCGCGCTCCGTCGGCGGCTTTGGCAGTTCTTCGGAGTCGTGTCGGGATCGGATGGGAGAAAATTCCAGAAGAGTTCCGCGCGGCGGATCAACGCCGCGTTTCCCCCCTCTTCGCGGGCCCTCCGTGTGTCGCCCTCGCCGGTCAGCGAGCCGCCACCCCGAACGTGCCCGGGCCAATCCGATTCGCCGCGCCCGCCGAATGGCTCTCAACACCGAGGGAGCGTCATGGACCTGATCATCATCGGCCTGCTGGGCGGGCTCATCACCGGCATATCGCCGTGCATCCTGCCGGTGCTGCCGGTCATCTTCCTCACCGGAGGGGCGCAGTCCGCGCGCTTCGAGGGCGACGCGAAGACCAAGCCGGCTCGGCGCAGTCGTCCTTACCTCGTGATCCTCGGGCTCGTCATCAGCTTCACCCTGGTGACGCTCGTCGGCTCGCTGGTGCTGGGCCTGCTGAACCTTCCGCAGGACGTGATCCGGTGGGTGGGCATTGCCGTGCTGATCCTCATCGGTGTCGGCCTGCTGATCCCGCGGTTCGAACAGCTCCTCGAGAAGCCCTTCCAGTGGCTGCCCCGACGTGAGGTGCAGAACCGGGGGAGCGGGTTCGGCGTCGGTCTCGCTCTCGGCGCGGTGTTCGTGCCGTGTGCAGGGCCCGTCCTCGCCGCCATCATCGTGGCCGGCGCGACGGGGCGCATCGGTGTCGACACGGTGCTTCTCACGGCGTCGTTCGCCATCGGCGTCGCCATCCCGCTACTCGTGTTCGCCCTCGCCGGGCGCGGTCTCGTCGAGCGCATCCGTGCGTTCCGGAGCCGTGAGCGGGGCTTGCGGATCGCGGCGGGCGTGGCGATGCTCGCCCTCGCGGTGGGACTCGCGTTCAACGTGCCGCAGGCGCTCCAGCGGCTCGTCCCGGATTACACGGCGCAACTGCAGCGCGACCTCACCGACAACGACCAGGCCGCCCGGGCGCTCGGTCTCGGCGGCCTCGTCACCGACGAGAACCGCGACCTCGACAAGTGCACCAACGGCGCCGACCAGTTGGAGTCCTGCGGGACGGCACCATCGATCAAGGGCATCGAGAAGTGGCTCAACACCCCCGGCGGTGAGGCGATCGACCTGAAGGAACTGCGGGGCAAGGTCGTGCTGATCGACTTCTGGGCGTACTCCTGCATCAACTGCCAGCGGTCGATCCCTCACGTCGTGGCGTGGGACAAGGCCTACCGCGATGCGGGGCTCGAGGTGATCGGCATCCACTCTCCCGAATACGCGTTCGAGAAGGACGCGGCCAACGTCGAGGCCGGCGCGCGCGACTTCGGGATCACCTACCCGGTGGCCCTCGACAACAACCTCGCCACCTGGACCAACTACCGCAACCGGTATTGGCCCGCGCACTACCTGATCGATGCGCAGGGCACGGTGCGCCACATCGCGTTCGGCGAGGGGAACTACGCCGCGACCGAGAAGATGATCCGCGAGCTGCTGACCGATGCGAACCCGTCGGTGAGCCTCCCCGCGGCCACCAACGTCACCGATGAGACCCCCGAGCTGGGATCGACGACGCCGGAGACCTTCCTCGGGTCGTCGAAGGACGTCAACTTCGCCGGCCCCGGTCAATACCGCGCGGGCGAGGGACAGTTCACGGCCCCCGCCGATCAGGCCGCCGACACCTTCGCCCTCGACGGCGCGTGGAACGTGCAGACGCAGTTCGTCACCCCCGCCGCCGACACCGGACGGATCGTGCTGACCTACCGCGCCTCCGAAGTGCGGATCGTCGCGGCCGGCCAGGGCACGATCCAGGTGGATGTGGACGGGAAGAAGTCCTCGATCGACGTGGGAGGCACGCCCCGCTCCTACGCCGTGATCGAGCGCGGAGAAGCTCGGCAGGGAACGATCACGCTCGAGGTGCCGAAGGGCGTGGAGGCCTACTCCTTCACCTTCGGGTGATCGGGGATACGACGATGAAGCGGGAGATGGTGCATGCTTGTCGAGATGGTCATCGACGGTGTGGAAGTGGGCGAGGACGGCGACAGCGCCGATCGCGTCGCGGAGCTTCTGATGCGTATCGCCGCCGGTGACGACACCGCCTTCGGGACGCTCTACGACATGATGTCGTCCCGCGTGTTCGGCCTGATCCTGCGCGTGCTGGTCGACCGCGCCCAGAGCGAAGAGGTCCTCCAGGAGGTCTTCCTCGAGATCTGGCAATCCGCTGGCTCGTTCGCTCCGAATAGAGGACAGGGAAGGTCGTGGGTCCTCACGATCGCACACCGACGGGCCGTCGACCGGGTCCGGTCTGCGCAGGCAGCCGGAGAACGAGACGTCCGCGCCGGCATGCGGGAACTGAACACCCCGGCCGTCGCCGTCGAAGAACAGGTCGAGTTGCGGATCGAGAGCAGGCGCGTGGCGCGGGCCCTCGAAGCGCTCCCCGAAGCACAGCGTGAAGCACTGACTCTGGCGTACTTCGGCGGCTACTCTCAAAGCGAGATCGCCGCGCTGAGCGGAACGCCGCTGGGAACGATCAAGACGAGAATGCGCGACGGCCTGTCGCGCCTACGCACCGAATTGGGGGTGGCCGTATGAACGAGCAGGAATTCGCCGCGCTCTCCGCAGGCCATGCCCTCGGCGCGCTGTCTCCCGATGACGAACGTCGCTATCAGGACGCACTGGTCGCCCACCCGGAATGGCAGGAGATCGTCCGCCTCGATCTGGACACTGTCGGAGCGCTGGGCGACAGCGTGACCCCGGTTGCCCCGCCGCTGAACGTGCGATCGCGGCTGTTGTCGCAGATCCGCGGTGGTGCCGCCGAGGCGCCCGAGGCTTCGGTCGTCGACGACGCTCCGCCGCGCGACCCATCCACCGTTGCCGACGACACGGTCGCTCTCGATCGGGGCGCGTCGTCGGCCTCTCTCGCCGAGCCTGCCGCCTCGGATGCGCCGTCCGGGGACGTGCCGCCGGTGGATGCCGCTCCTCCCACCGAGGTGGTGCAGGCGATCCAGCGTCGCAACTGGACCCGTGGACTGTTCGCTCTCGTCGCGTCGGTCGCGCTCCTGGTCGGAATCGGGTGGGGCGTCGGGGCGATCTCCGACTCGCTCCGCACGCCTCCGGCCGTCCAGCTCCTCGCACAGATCGAGTCCCAGCCCGACGCCCAGTCGGTGACGACGCAGATGGGCGAGGACGGACAGGCGTCGCTCCATTGGTCGGAGTCGCTGGGCGAGGCCGTGTTCGTGGCGAAGGGGATGCCCGAGATCGCCGACGACCGCACGTTCGAACTCTGGTTCGTCCGAGACGACACCCCGATCGCCGCGGGCACCTTCGATGCGAGTGATGGCGAGGCCACGGCGCAGCTCGTGGGCTCGATGAAGCCGGGCGACACCATCGCCGTGACCGTGGAGCAGCGCGGCGGATCTCCCGACGGCAAGCCGACCACCGACCCCATCGTCGCGGTCCCGTCCGAGACCAGCTGACCGGCCCGCGGAGCCCGGGCTCTCGCCCCCCGGTACCCTGGAACGCGATGTCTGACGACCCGCGTTCGTTCCACAAGCCCGTCCGCCGCCCCGCCGAGATGCTCGACCGCCTCTTCAGCGCCGAGGACCCGGCCGAGGTGTCGCGCGTCGCCCACGCCACGGCGGTGGCGTTGTTGTCGCGCGTCCGGGAGCAGCCGGCCGACGGCGCGGTGGACCGGCTCGTGAGCTTCACGGATCAGCACGGGATCGACACGATCGCGGAGCTCTGGTCGCGCTCGCCGGCCAAGTCGTTGCCGGGAACGCTGTGGCGGATCTACCTGCTCCAGCTCATGGTCCACGACGATGCGCGTACCGCCGCCCTGCTCTACGAGCGGGGCCGGGCGCGGCTCGCGTCGGCCGATGACGTGGTGGCCGGTGCCCCCACGCCCGCAGGGCCGGATGAACTCGTCTCGTTGAGCGACGAGATCCTGCGCGGTGTCTTCAGCGGGGATTTCGCCGTCGCCCTGGAGCGCGCCGCCTCGTTCTGCCGCGTCGAGGCGGCCGGCGCCGCCGACCTGGCGGATGATCATGACCACACCGAGCCCGACCGCGCGACGGCATTCACCGCCCGCGCGCTCCGGCTGACGACGTTCGCGGAGGACCTCGGGGCGGCCGCCGCGCTGTGGCGCCGCGATGCGCTGACCTGAGTGCTGGGGGCTCGGTGCCGGTGGCCTCGCTGCCGGTGGCGGGGACGCCGTGGGCCTGTGCGCAGCGGGAAAGAGAAGTGCCGGACCGCAGGAACGCCTCTCGGCGCGAGGCCGCTCGCAGCGGCAGAAGTTGGAGCCCGGGGTTACTGCGGCCCGGCTGTTCCATTGTAACGGAGGGGCCGCGCAGGCTATTCCGGGGGCGACGCCCCGAGAGGTCGATGAGCCTGAATCCGGCGTGCGCGGCGCGTAGGCTCGGGGAATGGCCTGGCGCTTTGCACTTCTCCTGGTCCCGGCGTCGGCGACCGACGCACGTACCGACTTTCGTGAGACCTTCACCGAGGTCGATCCGCTCGCTCCGGGGCTCAGCGTCGGCGATCTTGCCGCCCAGCGCGGCGACGGGGTGTTCGAGTCGATCGGGGTGATCGGCGGTCATGCCCAGGAGGTCGATGCACATCTTGCCCGCCTGGAGCATTCGGCGGAGCTGTGCGAGCTGCCCGGTCCTCACCGTGCGCAGTGGCGGCAGGCGGTCGAACTCGCCGTGGCGCAGGCGGCCCCGGGGGAGGCCGTCGTCAAACTGATCCTCAGCCGCGGTGTGGAGCACGGAAGCGGCCCGACCGCGTGGGTGACGGTCGCCGACGCGGCCGACTTCGCCACCGCGCGCACGTCCGGTGTTCGCGTGGCCACGCTCGACCGGGGCTTTGCGAGCGACGTCCCCGCGCGGGCACCGTGGCTCCTCCTCGGCGCGAAAACCCTCTCGTACGCGGTGAACATGGCCGCGATCCGGGAGGCGAAGCGCCGTGGCGCGGACGACGCCGTGTTCGTGACGAGCGACGGGTACGTTCTCGAAGCCCCGACCGCCTCGGTCGTCGTGCGCCGGGGGAGCACCTTCGTCACGCCCGAGCCCCACGCCGGCATCCTCCACGGCACCACGCAGCGGAGCCTCTTCGGCTTCATCCGGGGCGAAGGCTACGACACGGCGTACGAGCCGATTCCTGTAGCCGACCTCCGTGCCGCCGAAGCCGCGTGGCTGCTGTCCAGCGTGCGGCTGGCCGCTCCGATCACGGCGGTGGACGGACAGGCGCTGTCCCACGACGTCGCGATCACGTCGAGACTCAACGACTACCTCCTCAGCCGCCGCGACTGACACGGCGCGCGCCGGCGCCGAGCCTGTGCCGCAGGGCCCGTGTCCCCGGCCCGTGCCGCCGGGCCCGTCGCATGCTGCCGATGCACAACGGCGGACGGCCGGGCCGGCGCGCCGATACCTCGTTGCCCACGCCCGGCGTGTCGGTTCCCACATCCGCCGTTGTGCCACTGGGCCGGCGACCGCTTCGCCGCGGCGGCGAACTCATCGACCGGGCACGAGATGGTGCCCGCTGGCGACCGACGCGAGTATCGCGGACTCCACCAGCTCCCATTCGTGAACGATCATCGCGTAGTCGAATCTCAGAGTGACGTAGCCCCAGAGTGCGGCGTGCGCATCACGCAGAAGATCTTTGTGGCGCAGGGAGGGGCTGTCGTGATTCGCCTTGCCATCGGTTTCCACGATGAGCCGCTCGCCGATGAGGACGTCGACCACTCCGACGCTCGCGATACGCACCTGGGTGCGGACGGTCAGCCCGTGATGCCGCAGACGCCACCGGAGGAGCGACTCCAGCCCGCTGTCGGCGTCGTCGCGGGACAGCGCGACCGCTTCGCGACCCTCGTCACCGATGTGACTGGTGAGCCAGCGAAGGGCAGCCGGCCCGACGATTCCCGCGCGTCGCGCTGACTCCAGCGCCACGAAGAACGCCTCAACGCCCGCGCACGCCAGGATCTGACGCAGGACACGGGCGGCGGACGGGAGGGCGAAGGCATCGCGAGTGCCCTCATCCCAGTGCTCGATGCAGGTGCACGGGTCGTCCGCGTGCCGACGATGTCCGTCGTGATGGAGCCAGACGTGAACGTCGCCGGGCTCGTCGAGCACCCACAACCCCCAGTGCCGCGCCGCCGACACGCACGCGAGCGCTCCGCCGTGCGTCGCAGCGATCATGACCTCCGCGCACGCGTCGGCCGAGGCATACACGCCGCGGCGCAAATGGTGCAGCTCACCTGTCGCGACGGCTCTGCGGATGGCTGAGCGCGAGAGCCCCGCCGCGCGGAGCTCGCGGTAGCGCTGGATGGCGATCGACGGCACACACATGTGCCCACCATGCCCCCGCGGCGGAGAGGCCCGGCACCGCGGCGGACTCACCGTTCACAGTGCAGGTCAATTCATGGCTGGGGAGGAGCCGGGGCGCCCGGGCGACCACATCCGCGAGTTCGCTCGCTCGCGCATAACGGCGGACCGGGTGAGCGACACGCCGGCCTCCGCGACCATGGGGTCGGCGTGTTGCCCAGTTCGTCCGCCGTTGTGTCCCGGAACCTGGACTGGCCCCACCCGGGGCAGGCCCCCAGGTCCGCCCCGGGAATCAGCCGAAGCGGCCGGAGACGTAGTCCTCGGTGGCCTGGACCGACGGGGTGGTGAAGATCGTGCCGGTTTCGTCGTACTCGATGAGCTTGCCCGGCTTACCCGTGCCGGCGATGTTGAAGAAGGCGGTCTTGTCGCTCACGCGCGACGCCTGCTGCATGTTGTGGGTCACGATGACGATCGTGTACTCCTTCTTCAGCTCTTGGATGAGCTCCTCGATCGCGAAAGTCGAGATCGGGTCCAGGGCTGAGCACGGCTCGTCCATGAGCAGGACGTCGGGGGACACGGCGATCGCCCGCGCGATGCACAGACGCTGCTGCTGCCCGCCGGACAGCCCGGAGCCGGGCTTGTCGAGGCGGTCCTTGACCTCGTTCCAGAGGTTCGCCCCCCGCAGCGACTGCTCGACGAGAGCGTCGGCGTCGCTCTTGGAGATCTTCTTGTTGTTGAGCTTCACCCCGGCCAGCACGTTCTCCTTGATGCTCATCGTGGGGAACGGGTTGGGACGCTGGAAGACCATCCCGATCTGGCGACGCACGAGCACGGGATCCACGCCCGCCCCGTACAGATCGTCGCCGTCGAGCAGCACCTCGCCTTCGACTCGGGCGCCGGGGATCACTTCGTGCATCCGGTTCAGGGTGCGCAGGAACGTGGACTTGCCGCATCCCGACGGGCCGATGAAGGCCGTCACGCTCCGCGGTTCGATCTCGAGGGACACGCCCTCGACGGCGAGGAAGTCGCCGTAGTAGACGTTGAGGTCGTTGACTTCGATGCTCTTGGACACGTCGGTTCTTTCTCGAGGGGCCGGTCAGCGGCCGGTCTTGGGGGCGAACACCTTGGCCACGACGCGCGCGACGAGGTTCAGCACCATGACGATGAGGATGAGGGTGAGCGCGGCGGCCCACGCCCGGTCGACGTACGCCTCGGGCGGGATGCCCTTATACGCGTACTGCGAGTAGATGTAGACGGGGAGCGTCTGCATGCGCCCGTCGAAGAGGTTGTAGTTCATCGCGTCGGTGAAGCCGGCCGTGATGAGCAGCGGCGCAGTCTCCCCGATCACGCGGGCGATAGAGAGCATGACGCCCGTCGTGATTCCGGCGATGGAGGTGGGAAGCACCACCTTGACGACGGTGAGCCATTTCGGAACGCCGAGTGCGTACGAGGCTTCTCGCAGTTCGTTGGGAACCAGGCGCAGCATCTCTTCGCTCGAACGGACGACCACGGGGATCATCAGCACGGAGAGAGCGATGGCACCCGCGAACCCCATGCGCACGCCGGGGCCGAAGATGAGGGCGAACAGTGCATAGGCGAACAGGCCCGCGACGATCGACGGGATGCCCGTCATGACGTCGACGAGGAAGGTGATGGCCCGCCCGAGTCGCTTGCCCTGTCCGTACTCGATCAGGTAGATCGCCGTCATGAGCCCAATGGGAACGGAGATGACCGCGGCGGTGAGCGTGATCGAGACGGTTCCCATGATGGCGTGAAGGGCGCCGCCCCCCTCGCCCAGCACGCCTCGCATCGTCCAACTGAAGAACTCGCCGTCGAAGCGTGCCAGGCCGTTGCCGACGACGGTCCACGCCACCGATACCAGAGGCACCATCGCGATCGCGAAGGCGCACGTGACGATGCCCGTCACGAAGCGGTCGAACGCCCGTCGCGCACCTTCGACGATCCGCGAGATCGTGTAGACGAGCACCAGGTAGGCCAGGACCGCCACGACGATCCAGCCCGCGACGTTGAAGCCGGCATCGGAGGCCAGTCCCAGCACGAGGAAGATCGCGCCTGAGACCGCGAGGCTGCCCAGCAGCAGGGCCCAGGGAGCCCACCGGGGAAGGTGCCCGGAGGTCAGCCCGGCGCGTGCGGGGTCCGCGGCGACGGGGCGCACGGGGGCCGGAGCAGGAGCGGTGGTCATGTCAGTTGGCTCCCGAGAATTCCTTGCGGCGGCTGACGATCCAGCGCGCGAGCGCATTGACGGCGAAGGTGACGACGAACAGGATCAGGCCCGTGGCGATCAGGACGTTTATGTTGAGGCGGTAGGCCTCGGGGAACGTGAGGGCGATGTTCGCCGCAATCGTCGAGGGGTTCTGCGAGGTGAGCAGCCCGAGAGTCACGACGTTGGTCGCAGAGAGCACCATGGCCACGGCCATCGTCTCGCCGAGGGCACGCCCGAGTCCGAGCATGGCTGCCGAGACGATTCCGGACCGCCCGAAGGGGAGGACCGCCATGCGGATCATCTCCCACCGCGTGGCGCCCAGTGCGAGGGCGGCCTCCTCGTGGAGCCGGGGGGTCTGGAGGAAGATCTCTCGGCAGATCGCCGTGATGATCGGCACCACCATGACGGCGAGGACGAGCGCCGCGGTCAGGATCGTCCGACCGCTGTTGAGCACCTGTCCGGAGAAGAGCGGGATCCAGCCGAGGTACTCGTTCAACCACTTGTAGGTGGGGACGACCGACGGGGCGAAGACGAGGATGCCCCAGAGGCCGAAGACGACGGAAGGGACGGCGGCGAGGAGGTCGACGATGTAGCCGAGCCCCTGTGCGAGCCGGCGTGGTGCGTAGTGGGTGATGAAGAGCGCGATCCCCAGTGACAGGGGGACGGCGACGAGGAGGGCGAGGAAGGCGGCCCAGATCGTGCCGAAGAGGAGGGGGAGGACGTAGTCCCAGAAGTTCGTCGTGAGCAGCGATGCGTCAGCGCTGGTGAGCCCGAGCGCCGGAATGGACTGCACGATGAGGAAGATCGCGACGGCGGCCAGAGTGACCACGATCATCGAGCCGGCGAAGACGGCCGTTCCCGAGAACCAGATGTCGCCGGGGCGCTGCTTCGCGGCGATCTTCTGCGCCGGCGGCGCGGAGGTTGTTGTCATGGTCGTCTTTCTCTGGGACCGGGGGAGTTTCGGGTGGGCCGGCCGAGGGCGGCCCTCCGGATCGCTCCGAAGGACCGCCCTGCGACTTACTTGATCAGGTCGATCGCGGCGACAGCCTTTGCGCGCAGGTCGTCTGAGATCGGGGCGCTGCCCGCGTTGGTGGCGGCCGACTGCTGACCCTCCGCGCTCACGGCGGTGGAGAAGAAGGCCTTGGTGAGAGCCGCGATGTTGGCGTCCTCGTACTTCTCGCAACCGATGAGGTAGCTCACCAGCAGCACGGGGTAGGCGCCCTCGGCGGTCGTGGTCCGGTCGATGGTGAAGGCGAGGTCGCCGGCGCTGCGGCCGGACTCGATCGATGACGCGTCGAGCGTGATCGCCGCGCCTTCGGCGGAGTGTCCGACGAAAGCGTCACCGACCTTGACGTTGACCGAGGACATACCCTCGGCTTGCGACGAGTCGGCGTAGCCGATCGAGCCCTCGCCGGCCTTGACGGCCTCCACGACACCCGAGGTCTTCTCCGCAGCCTCACCGACGACACCGGCCGGCCACTCCTCGACGGAGCCCCACGTCCACACGTCAGAAGCGTTCGCGGAGAGGTAGTCGGTGAAGTTGCCCGTGGTGCCCGACTTGTCGGAGCGGTGCACGGGGTTGATCGCGGTGTCGGGCAGGTCGACGCCGTCGTTGGTGGCGGCGATGGCCGGGTCGTTCCACTTCGTGATCGTCCCGGCGAAGATGCCGGCAACGGTCGCGGCGTCGAGATCCAGCGTGTCGACGCCCGGCACGTTGAAGATGATCGCGATCGGCGACACGTAGGCCGGGATCTCGACGATCGGCGAGTCGGCGGCACAGGCACCGAACCCGCCCGCGGCGATCTCCTCGGCGCTGAACGCGCGGTCGGAGCCGGCGAAGTTCACGGCACCCTGCTGGAACGACTCGCGGCCCGTGCCGGAGCCGGCCGGGTCGTACTGCACGACCACGTCGGGGTTGGCCTCGTTGAAGGCGGCAGTCCAGGCCTGGATGGCAACCTGCTGCGACGAGGCGCCCTGACCGACGAGGGTGCCCGTGAGCGCCGACGACGATCCGCCGGGGGAGTTGGTCGAGCCGTTGCCCGCCGGCTCGTTGGCGGCGCATCCGGTGAGTGCGAGAGCCGCGACGGCGGCAACAGCGCCCAGCTGGGCGATGCGGTTGAGCTTCACTGTGAATCCTCACGTTGTCAGGTAGTAGCCCGGTGCAGGGCTCGTCCGTGACGGTAGACATCGACTCTTAAGAGAGTGCGCTGTGCCGGTAAACGGGAGGTGAACGGATGCCGGTCGCCCGGTGATTCGCGTCAGACCTTGGGGGCGTGCGTCTCGATCGCGACGATCCCCGAGCCGGGATTGGTCGAGGAGAGGTGCGCGACCGAGAACGCGCCCACGTCGAGCGACGAGGCACTCCCGAGGTACGAGCCGCGCAGGGTCCCGGTCGCCAGGGCGAGTTCGGTGAGGATGTCGGGGAGAACGGGGCCGTGGCTGCACAGCACCGCCGGCTTGCGGGAGCGGACGCGCTTGCCGATGACCGTGCGGGCGTCCGCGGCACCCTCTTCCCACGCCTCTTGACTGATGAGGGGAGTGCGTTCGACCGGCTTGCCGAGAGCCGCCGCGAGCGGGGTCACGGTGGTCACGCACCGTACCGCGTCGCTCGAAATGATCTTGCGGACCCCGAACGCCCGGAGGGGGCCGACGATCGCCGAGGACTGCTTGGTTCCGCGGGCGGTGAGCGGGCGGGCGGCGTCCGCACCGTTCCACTCTTCGCGGGGAGTGGCTTTCGCGTGCCGGAGGACGACGATCGGGAAGGTCGAGAGGATCCCATCGTCGACGAAACGCAGGAAGTTCTCCAGGATCTCGACGTCGACCGGGTAGCTCAGGTGCTTGAGCGCCCGTTTGGGGCCCACCCATTCGATCGCGGCGATCTCCTTGTTGGGAACGAACGCCGACTCCCGGATGGCCTTGTCGGTGGCCTCTGCGGACCAGTAGTGGACGATCTTCTGCCGTTTGTTGGGCATGCGATACCGCGATACCCCGACCGGGATGCCGAGGGAAACCCGGATCCCGGTCTCCTCGAAGATCTCCCGAGCCGCCGTCTCGGCGAGCATCTCGCCGGGATCCACCTTCCCCTTGGGGAGGGTGACGTCCGCGTACGCCGTGCGGTGGATGACGAGCACTTTGAGCTTGCCTTCCACCAGACGCCAGACCACGCCTCCGGCCGCGTAGACCGCCGTCTCGGTCATCGCACCGCGCGAGCGCGGCGACGGCGCTGGATCTGGGTCATGGTCTTCTCCTGCAGGTCGGTCAGCGCGGTGCCGTCGGCGTCGGTGCTGTGGCGAGTCCACGCGCCTCCCTCGCCGAGGTGCCACGAGCTGGTGGTGTCGGCCATCGCGCTGTCGAACAGATCGATGAGCTCCTTGACGTGCGCCGGCGCGGTCACCCGGACAAGGGCCTCCACCCGGCGATCGAGGTTCCGGTGCATCATGTCGGCGCTGCCGATGTACACCTGAGGATCGCCGTCGTTGGCGAACGCGAAGATCCGCGAGTGTTCCAGATAGCGACCGAGGATCGAGCGCACCGTGATGTTGTCGCTGACCCCGTCGAGGTCGGTGCGGAGGGAGCAGATGCCGCGCACCCACACGTCGACGCGGACGCCGGCCTGGCTCGCGCGGTACAGAGAGTCGATGATCTGCTCGTCGACCATCGAGTTGACCTTGATCCGGATGTGGGCGGGCTTTCCGGCGATCGCGTTGCGCCGTTCCTTGTCGATCTGGCGGAGGAGTCCCTTGCGCAGGTGGAGCGGGGCCACCAGCAGCCGCTTGAACTTCTTCTCGATCGCATATCCGGACAGCTCGTTGAACAGGCGCGTGAGATCGCGGCCGACCTGTTCGTCGGACGTGAACAGCCCGAAGTCCTCGTACAGACGGCTGGTCTTGGGGTTGTAGTTGCCGGTGCCGATGTGGCTGTAGCTGCGGAGCATCCCGTCTTCCTCGCGGATGACGTGGAGGAGCTTGCAGTGGGTCTTGAGCCCCACGAGCCCGTAGACGACGTGGACGCCCGCCTTCTCCAGCTTGCGGGCCCACACGATGTTGGCCGCTTCGTCGAACCGCGCCTTGACCTCGACGAGCGCGAGCACCTGCTTTCCGTTCTCTGCGGCATCGATCAGCGCTTCGACGATCGGGCTGTCACCCGACGTGCGGTACAGCGTCTGCTTGATCGCGAGCACGTGCTTGTCACGCGCGGCCTGCTCGAGAAAGGCGACCACGCTCGTGTTGAACGACTCGTACGGGTGGTGCACCAGCACGTCGCCCTTGCGGATGGCGGCGAACAGGTCGGCGCGGCCGTTCTGTTCCGCCGGCTGGAACGCCATCGCCGTCGTCGGCACGTGCGCGGGGTAGCGCAGCTCCGGCCGGTCGATGCGGGCGAGGTCGAACAGTCCCCGCAGGTCGAGGTGGCCGGGGAGGCGATAGACCTCCTGCTCCGTGATCGTGAGCTCGTTCAGGAGCAGGTCGAGCGTGACGTCGTCCATCGAGTCGGTGACCTCGAGGCGGATGGGCGGCCCGAAGCGGCGGCGGAGCAGCTCGGCTTCCAGCGCCTGGATGAGGTTCTCGGTCTCGTCCTCCTCGATGACGACGTCTTCGTTGCGGGTGAGGCGGAACGCGTGGTGCTCGAGGATCTCCATGCCGGGGAACAGGTCGCCCAGGTTGTTGGAGATCAGCTCCTCCAGTGGCAGGTAGCGCGCACCCGACTCCGACCGGGGCAGGGCGACGAAGCGCGGCAGCATCGGCGGCACCTTGAGGCGCGCGAACTCCTGCCGCCCGGTGCGGGCATTGCGGATGCGGATCGCGAGGTTGAGAGAGAGTCCCGAGATATAGGGGAACGGGTGCGCGGGGTCGACGGCCAGCGGCATGAGGACGGGGAAGACCTGCGCCTGGAAGTAGTCGTAGAGGCCGGCGCGATCGTCGTCGGACAGGTCGTCCCACGACACGATGTCGATGCCGGCCTCCGACATCGCGGGCTTGACCAGCTCCTCCCAGGCCGCGGCGTGCCGGAGCTGCAGCGCGTGGGCCTCGGCCGAGATGTCGGCGAGAACCTCCTGCGGCGAACGGCCGACGTTGGTGGGAACGGCCAATCCCGTCATGATCCGTCGCTTGAGGCCGGCGACGCGGACCATGAAGAACTCGTCGAGGTTGCTCGCGAAGATCGCGAGGAAGTTCGCGCGCTCGAGCACCGGGAGAGTCGGGTCCTCGGCCAGCTCCAGGACGCGCTGGTTGAAGGCGAGCCAGCTCACCTCGCGGTCGAGGTAACGGTGGTCGGGGAGCTGGGAGTCGTCCACCTCGGCGGCCGTGTCGAAGTCGTCGTCGTCGGCGTCGCCCAGGCCGGAGTCGAGTACCTCGGTGTCGATCATTCCCTCATCCTTGCAGGAGCAGGTGACCGGCGCGTTAACCGTTCACGCGTCGGAACGCTCGCGGGGTGCGGGCACCTGGTCGTCCTCGTACACGTTGAAGCGGTAACCGACGTTGCGGACCGTGCCGATCAGCTGCTCCATGTCGCCGAGCTTCGCCCGCAGCCGCCGCACGTGCACGTCGACGGTGCGCGTGCCGCCGAAGTAGTCGTACCCCCACACCTCGCTGAGCAGCTGCTCGCGCGTGAACACCCGCGACGGGTGCGTCGCGAAGAAGTGGAGGAGCTGGAACTCCTTGTAGGTGAGGTCGAGGGGCTTTCCGTGCACCTTGGCCGAATACGAGGACTCGTCGATCGAGATGCCCGAGGTCTGGATGCGGGTGGAGACCGGGTCCTTCGTGAGGCGGCCGATCACGAGGCGGATCCGCGCATCGACCTCCGCGGGCCCGGCGCCCACGAGGATCACGTCGTCGATGCCCCAATCGGGTGAGACCGCCGTGAGTCCGCCCTCGGTGACCACGAGCATCAGCGGGGCATCGAGGCCGGTCGTGTTGAGGATCTTGCAGAGCGATTTGGCCCCGACGAGATCGACTCGCGCGTCGACGAAGATGACGTCGGCGCTCGGAGCGTTCACCAGCTGCGCCGGCTCGGCCGGGATCTGACGGACGCGATGACTCAGTAGCTCGAGCGCGGGGAGCACCGCTCCGCCGTTCGCGGCGGAACTCAAGACGAGCAGCTGAGCCAAGGGCATCCCTCCCGGTCCGGATGCCGGAACCGTGAGCCCATCTTATGACCTCGCCGCAGGCCCCGAGTGCGTCACATCGGGCCCGAGTGCGTCACAATGGCGGAGTGACCTCGCCGTTGATCGCTCCCCGCCACACCTTGATCGGAGTGTTCGTGGTGTGGGGGATCGCGGCCGTGCTGGCGGTGCTGGTGGGTGTGCTCGCCGAACCCGACTGGCGCGCCGCGTGGATGGGGGTGGGGATGGGTCTCATCGTGCCGATCGCCTTCACCGTGCATCTGTGGTCGGGGCGATCGCAGGGCTTCATCCAGCGCATGGCGCTGAGCGTCATCGGCTCCCTCTTCGTGATGGGCCTGATCGGCGTCGGACTGGGCCTGGCGACACTCTTCTCGGGATGAGGAGTCGCCGCGCCGCCGCTACGCCGCGCCGTGCGCCACGGCGTAGAGTGGAGGCATGGACCTCATCGCACTCGAACTGTTCTTCGTCGGGCTGCTCGGGCTCGCGTCGCTGGCGATCGTGTTCGTGTCGGCCGTCGTTCTGAAGAACCTGTACCGCGGCCAGCGCTGATCCCGTGATCGACCTGCCCACCGATCTTCCCGCCGACATCGTCCCGCTGTCGTGGCTGCTGGGAGTCTGGGAAGGCACCGGCGTCATCGATTACGAGGCGGCGGACCGCCACTTCAGCGGCGAGTTCGCGCATCGCGTGAGTTTCAGCCACGACGGCGGCGACTACGTCAACTACGCCGCCAGCGCCTGGCTGATCGGCGATGACGACCACCGCACCCCTCTCGTCGCCGAGCAGGGATACTGGCGTCTGGCGCGTCCCGCGTCCGACGAGGACGCAGGACCGGCTCTCCTTCCCGCGCTCACGTCGCGGTCGACTCCGCGCACCGTGGACGACGTCGAGGCGCTCCGCAACGCCAACGGCGGGTTCGACCTCGAAGTCGCGATCGTCCACTCCGACGGCGTGAGCGAGGTCTACGTCGGCCAGGTGCAGGGGCCCCGCATCGACCTCGCGACCGATGCCGTCGTGCGCCCCGAGAGCGCCAAGCCGTACGGTGCCGCGACGCGCATGTACGGCTACGTCGACGGTCACCTCCTCTGGGCGTGGGACATCGCGGCTCTCGGCGGCGGACTCGCCTCCCATGCATCCGCGCGACTCGCGCGGGCCGAGTGATGTCCTCCCCGTTCGCCGAGCTTCCCGCGACGGTGTGGGACGGTGACGTGCTGGTCCACGTCGGAAGCCCGTTGCGCGAGCAGCGCATGCTCGCCGAAGGCGAGGCGATCGCCCCCCTCGGCGACCGCGCGGTGCTGACGGTCTCGGGGGAGGACCGGCTGAGCTGGCTCGACTCCCTGACGTCGCAGGCGCTCGCCGCCCTCACGCCCGGCATCAGCACCGAGCTGCTCGTGCTCGACCCGCAGGGTCATGTCGAGCACGCCGCGGCGGTCGTCGACGATGGCGAGCGGACGTGGCTCATCGTCGACCGCGACGACGCCCCGGGGCTCCTCACATGGCTGCTCCGTATGCGCTTCCGCCTGCGGGTCGATCCGCAGGACGTCTCCGACGCGTACACCGTGATCGGCGGCACCGCGGCCGCCATCGCGGCGTTGCCGTCCGAAGTCGGGACCGTCGCCACCTGGACCGACCCGTGGCCGGCCGTCTCGGTCGGCGGCTGGGGGTACGCGGCCGTCGACCCGCATCCGGGAACCGAGCGCGACTGGGTCGAGGCGATCGTCCCCCGCGACGGGGAAGCGCAACTGGCGCAGGCGGTGGCGCGAGGCGAGATCGCGCTGGCGGGCACGCTCGCGGCCGACGCCTTGCGCGTCGCGGCATGGCGCCCGCGGCAGCGCTCCGAAGCCGACGGCCGGGCGCTTCCGCACGAGCTCGACTGGCTCCGCACCGCCGTGCACCTCTCCAAAGGGTGCTATCGCGGGCAGGAGACCGTCGCGAAGGTCCACAACCTCGGGCATCCGCCGCGCCGGCTCGTCGCTCTGCAGCTCGACGGCAGCGACGCCGTCCTTCCGGAACCGGGCGCCGAGGTGCGCGTCGGTGACGACGTCGTCGGTGCGGTGACCTCGGTCGCTCGGCACTTCGAGGAGGGGCCGATCGCCCTGGCCCTCCTGAAGCGGACGACGCCGACGGATGCTCCCGTCACCGTCGGGGTCGACGGAGGCGTGATCTCGGCTGCGCAGGAGCAGATCGTCCCGCCGGACGCCGGTCGCACCGCCGCGATCCCGCGTCTGCCGCGCTTGTCCCGCCGCCGGTAGGCCGCGCGTGAGTGCGCCGCAGGCACCCAAGCCCGCCCACCCCACCACGGGCTCCGTGCCCACGACGTCGGTGCGGGTCGGCTGGCGGGCGCGTGTCGACGTGCGCCCGGGGCTGTCGCGCATCCGGGAGTCCGGGCCGGGTGTCCTCCAGATCGTCGTGGCAGCCGGGGCTGCCTACGCCTTCGCGCATTTCCTCCTCGGTCACGCCGCTCCGCTCCTCGCGGTCACCGTCACGATCTCCAGCCTCGGACTGGTCGGCGATGCGCGCCCTCGTCGCGTGCTGGAGACGGTGATCGGGATGATCGTCGGGATCCTGATCGCCGAGCTCATCCTCATCGCGGCGGGAACCGGCTGGTGGCAGCTCGTCGCGACGCTGGCTGCGAGCCTCCTCGTCGCCCGTTTCCTCTCCGCGCAGGCCGGGTTTGCGATCGCCGCCGCCATCCAATCCGCGATCGTCATGGTGATCCCGGCTAATGCGCCCTTCCTGCGCCTGGTCGACGGCGTCATCGGAGGCGTCGCCGCGCTCCTGGTCACCGCCCTCGTGCCCCGGCGACCGCTGCGGACCGTCACCCGCGAAGGGCGCCTGCTCCTGGGCGCGTTCGGCGACGCGAGCCGCACCCTCGTCCAAGCTCTTCACCGTGGCGACCGCGTGAGAGCGGAGCGCGGGCTGCAGAAGGCTCGAGCGTTGCAGGGGCTGATCGATCGCTGGTCGGTGGCGCTGGACTCCGGGCGGGCGATCGCGCGCCTCTCGCCGTTCCTGCGCCGACAGCGCGCCGAGCTGCAGCGCCACGAACGCATCCGCACGCATCTCGATCTCGCCGTGCGCAACCTCCGCGTGATCGCGCGCCGCGCCGTCTACGCCTGCGACGATGGACGGCCCCGGCCCGTCGCGGCCGACCTCCTCAATGAACTGGCCGCCGGTGCCCGGTTGATCTCCGACTCCCTCGACGACATCTCCTTCGAGCCGCTCGCCCGCGAGGCCCTGCGAGCGGTGGCGGGCAGACTCGACCCGGCGGCACTGTCGGCCGACGGCCGAACCGTCGACGTCACCCTCCTGGCAGCGCTCAGGCCCCTCGCCGTCGACCTGCTCACCGCCGCGGGGATGCCCGCCGCGGAAGCCCGGGCCGCCCTGCCGCGCACCTGACGCGGCCACGCGGCGTCGGGACCGACGGTCGCGGGTCACGCCGTCGGCGCGACGACCTCCCACGGCACGGTGAGTTCGCCGAGACGCCAGCGCGACCGGGCGCCGACCGGCCATCCGCCGCTCACCAGAGCGTCGAGGGTCGCCCGCCACCGCTGCGTCGGCCCGAACGCGGATGCCGCGACGGCACGCGTCCATTCCTGGTCGAGCGCGGTGAGGAAGGCGTGCACGCGCTCGCCGGGGACATTGCGATGGATGAGCGCCTTGGGGAGACGTTCGGCGGCGACGGCGGGGGAGTCGAGACCCGAGAGGCGCAGTGAGATCGTGAGGGTTCGAGGCGTGGCGTCGGCCCCGACCTCGATCCACGTGCAGATCCGTCCCAGCTCGTCGCACGTCCCCTCCACGAGGATGCCGCCGGGCTGGAGCCGGGCGCACATGCGCCCCCATGCGTCGGCGACGTCGGCCTCGTCGTACTGCCGCAGCACGTTGAACGCGCGGATCACGACCGGCGCGCGCCCCTGTGGCGTGGGAACCTCGAAGCCGCCGCGGCCGAAGCCGACTCGTGCGTCCGGCGCGAAGACGCCCGCGCCTGCCCGCACCTGTGCGAGCTGCACGCGCGCCCGCTCCACGCGTGCCGGTTCGATCTCCAGCCCCCAGACTTCCACATCGGGTCGCACCGATCGCAGGCGCGCCTCCAGCTCGAAAGCGGTCACGCCGCTGGCGCCGTAGCCGAGGTCGACCACGAGGGGATCGGCCGTGCGGCGCAACGCGGGGTGCCGAGCGATCCAGCGGTCGACGCGGCGGAGCCGGTTGGTGTTGGTCGTACCGCGGGTGATCCGGCCGACCACTCGGCCGGGCACTTTCTCCGGCGGCATCCCTCCATGATGGCAGGGAGCCGCTCGATAGGATGGTCGACATGACCGCGCCGTACACGCTGATCCTCCTCCGCCACGGGCAGAGCGAGTGGAACAAGACCAACCAGTTCACCGGATGGGTGGACGTCCGCCTCACAGACCAGGGCAAGGCCGAGGCGAAGCGCGGCGGCGAGCTCTTGAAGGAGGCCGGGCTCCTGCCCGACGTCCTCCACACGTCGCTGTTGTCCCGCGCGATCCAGACGGCGAACATCGCCCTCGACGCCGCGGACCGCCTGTGGATCCCGGTCGCCCGGTCGTGGCGACTCAACGAGCGTCACTACGGCGCTCTCCAGGGCAAGGACAAGGCGGAGACGCTCGAGGAGTTCGGCAACGAGCAGTTCATGCTGTGGCGGCGCTCGTTCGACGTTCCGCCGCCGGACCTCGACGACGACAGCCCCTACAGCCAGGTGCACGACCCTCGTTACGCGGGCATCGACGGTGAGGTCCCCCGCACCGAGTCGCTCAAGATCGTGATCGATCGGATGCTGCCGTACTGGGAGAGTGCGATCATCCCCGACCTCGCCGCCGGCAAGACGGTGCTGGTCACGGCGCACGGCAACTCGCTGCGCGGGCTCGTGAAGCACCTCGACGGGATCAGCGACGCCGACATCGCCGAGCTCAACATCCCCACCGGCATCCCGCTCGTCTACAAGCTGGGCGAGGACTTCATGCCCCTCGGTCCCGGTGAGTACCTCGATCCCGAGGCGGCTGCCGCGGGAGCCGCCGCCGTCGCCGCGCAGGGCAAGAAGTAGGTCCCCCGGCGCGGCGACATCACCGCGTGCCTGGTGGGCGGCCTCCCCGCCAGGCGGCGCGTCATCGAGAGCACACGCTCTCATCGAGAGCACACGATCCGTGCGTCGGAGACGTGTGCGCTCGGTGGGAGCATGTGCTCTCGGCAAAAAAGGCGGGCGGTCAGCCCTCCGCGGCGATGATCGCGATCGAGTTGGTGTCGGGCGTCCAGTCGCCCGTCGCGAGGTAGGCGACCTTCTTGGCCACCGAGACCGCGTGGTCGGCGAAGCGCTCGTGGTACCGGCTGGCCAGGGTGGCATCGACGGTCGCCGCCGCCTCGCCCTTCCAGGTCTCGCCGAGCACCTTCTCGAAGATCGCGAGGTGCAGGTCGTCGAGTTCCTCTTCGAGCGAGCGCAGGCGCTCCACGAGCGAGAGATCCTCGGTACGGAGCAGCTCGGTCAAGGTGCGCGCCACCTCGACGTCGAGCTCGCCCATCTTGATGAACGTGCTCTTGAGCCCCTTCGGGATCGCGCGCTCCGGGAAGCGCATGCGGGTCAGCTGAGCGATGTGCTCCGCGATGTCGCCCATCCGCTCGAGCGAGGCGCTCACCCGGAGGGCGGCGACGACGATGCGCAGATCACGGGCGACCGGCTGTTGCCGGGCGAGGATCTCGATGGCCAGCTCGTCGAGGGCGATCGCCTTGTCGTCGATCACCTGGTCGTCGTCGATGACCTCTTCGGCCAGGGCGACGTCGCTCGCGCCGAACGCGCGCGTGGCCTTGTCCACGGCGACGGTCACGAGGTCACCGATCTCGACCAGGCGGGCCTGGACGTCTTCGAGCGACTGGTGGAACACTTCGCGCATCTGCGGAACCTCTCTCCTCGCGGGCGCGGCACGATGCCGGCCCGGCGACGCGGCGATCATCCCCTCCGAAGGTTAACGAATGGTGCCGCGTCGGTGAACTCTCATCGAGCGACCCCCGCCAGCACGGGCGGACGTCCCATTCGACGGTCCCTGCGACTCTACGCTGGGGGCATGGATTCAACGCAGCTGGCGCTGATCGCGCTCGCCGTGGGAACCCTCATCGGGGGAGCGCTGGCGGCACTGCTGCTCTTCTCGTTGCGCCTGCGCGATGCCGCGCGAGCCCGTGCGTCCACCGATCTGCCCGACGGGACCCGGGCCGTTCTCCAGGGGATGGACGATGTGGCGGTGGTGGTGGACTCCTCCCTGCGGGTCGTGGCCGCCTCCGCGCCCGCCGAGCTGTTCGGAATGACCGAGGACGAGACTCTGCCGGGCGACGAGCTGCGCGACCTCGTCCGGTCGGCGCGGGCGACGGGACGACCCGAATCGCACACCCTCCGCCTGAAGCGGGGATCGGAGCTGCGTTCGGTCGCTGCGCGCGCCAGCGTCATCACGTCTCGGCTGACACTGGTGGTGATCCGCGACATCACCGAGCGCGAACGGGTGGAGGAGATGCGCCGCGACTTCGTGGCCAACACGAGCCACGAGCTGAAGACCCCCGTCGGCGCGGTCACCCTCCTCGCGGAGGCCATCGAGTCGGCGGCCGACGACCCCGAGCAGGTCCGGCACTTCGCCGGCCGGCTCACCGCCGAGGCCGGGCGTCTGGGCCAGTTGACGTCGCGGATCATGAACCTGTCGCGCCTGCAGGCCGCCGACGATCTCACCGAGCTCCGCGACGTGGCCCTCGACGAGGTGCTGACCTCGGCCATCGAGTCGCAGGCCGTGGCCGCGGACGCAGCGCGGATCGAGGTGGTGCGCGGCGGGACGCGGGGAGTGTACGTACGCGGCGACGTCCAGGTGCTCACTGAGGCGTTCGCGAATCTCGTCGCCAACGCGATCGCCTACTCGCCGCCGGGCTCGCCGGTGGGGGTCGGCGTCAAGCTCGTCGACGATGTCGTGGAGATCGCCGTGACCGACCGCGGCATCGGCATCCCGGAGGGCGAGCAGGCGCGGGTCTTCGAGAGGTTCTACCGTGCGGACCAGGCCCGCTCGCGTCGGACCGGCGGGACGGGGCTCGGCCTGTCGATCGTCAAGCACGCGATCCAGCGTCACGGCGGTGACATCGAACTGTGGTCGCGACCGGGCCGAGGTTCTACGTTCACCGTGCGGTTGCAGACGGTCGCGGCTCCGCAGGACATCCCCTCGAAGAAACGCCGCCGGAACAAGGCCGCCAAGGGCGCGTCCGGCAAGGGGGCGCCCGGCGCGACGAAGGAACGCGCGAAGGACCGCGCCCCGAAGGACAGCAAGTCCCAGACCACGGAATCCGCCCGCAGTGCCACGCGGGCGAAGGGAGACAAGAAATGACCCGCGTGCTGATCGTCGAGGACGAACCGGACCTCGCCGACCCCCTCGCCTACCTGCTCCGGCGTGAGGGGTTCGAGGTGGAGATCGCCGAGGACGGTCCCACGGCCCTCGACGCGTTCGCCGCGCGCGGTGCGGACATCGTCCTGCTCGACCTCATGCTGCCGGGCATGCCCGGCACGGAGGTCTGCCGGGTCATCAGGACGACGTCCAAGATCCCCATCATCATGCTCACCGCCAAGGACTCCGAGGTCGACATCGTCGTGGGGCTCGAGCTGGGGGCCGACGACTACGTCACCAAGCCCTACTCCTCGCGTGAGCTCCTGGCGCGCATGCGGGCCGTTCTGCGCCGGGCGGAGGGGCCGGACCTCGACATGGACGAGCGGATCGTCGAGGGCGGGCGCGTGCGCATCGACATCGACCGTCACACCGTCTCGGTCGACGGAGCCGAGATCGCCATGCCGCTCAAGGAGTTCGAGCTCCTGGAGGTGCTCATGCGCAATGCCGGTCGCGTGCTCACCCGCGGACAGCTGATCGATCGCGTGTGGGGGAGCGACTACTTCGGCGACACCAAAACGCTCGACGTGCACATCAAGCGCATCCGCTCACGGATCGAGCAGAACCCCAGCGAACCGACGATGCTGCTGACCGTGCGCGGCCTCGGATACCGCTTCGAGGCCTGAGCGCTCAGCCCTCGGGAACGAACGGGGCGTACTGGGGCAGGGTGCCGTCGAGGACGGGGACGGCGAGCTCCACGCCCTCGCCGTTGCCGGACTGGAACGCGACCGAGACGTCGGTGCCCGGAGCGCTGTCCAGGCCCTGGATGAGGAGGGGCTCCACGCCATCGACTCCGAGGCTGACGGTGGTGCGGGCCGGCACGGTGACCGTGGCACGCTGACCGTTCAGACCCACGTTGAGCGTCTCGGTGGAGTCGGTGTCGTTGATGATCGCCGCGATGAAATTGCCTGCCGATCCGGACTCGTCGGCGACGATGAGGGCGTTGCGCACCAGCAACGGACCGGAGGAGGGGACGTTCACCCCGTCGGAGGCCGAGTACTCGATCGTCGTGGCCTGCGGCGAGATCATGCTGCACCCGGTCGAGCCCAGTGCCACCGCGAGGCCGACTGCGACGGCGGCGACGAGTCGGGACGTCTTCGGGCGCAGCGCCGCAGCGCGGGGGGTGGTGTGCACGGTTCCTCCGTCGTGATCACGGTTCCTTCTGCGGAACCGGGCGGGATTTCGCCACCAGTCTAGTGTCCGAGCAGGGCGGATCCCATCGGCCCTCACACGCGCGCGAGAGGAGGGAGGAGGGGCCAGGTGGCGAACCTTACCCTATCCGCGCTGTGGTATCCTTGAGGTTGCCGAAAGGACATAACTGCATGCTTTTTGAGGTTGGCGAGACGGTCGTCTATCCGCACCACGGCGCCGCGACGATCATTGAGGTCAAAGACCGGATCATCAAGGGCGAGACCAAGAAGTACCTGAAGCTCAACGTCACGCAGGGAGACCTCGTCATCGAGGTCCCGGCGGACAACGTCGACTTGGTCGGCGTTCGCGACGTGATCGGGCAAGACGGTCTGGAGCGTGTGTACGACGTGCTGCGCGCTCCCTTCACGGAGGAGCCCACCAACTGGTCGCGCCGGTACAAGGCGAACCTCGAGAAGCTGGCCTCCGGCGATGTCATCAAGGTGAGCGAGGTCGTGCGCGACCTGTGGCGCCGCGACCAGGACCGCGGTCTGTCGGCCGGTGAGAAGCGCATGCTGGCCAAGGCGCGTCAGATCCTCGTCTCCGAGATCGCCCTGGCGTTGAAGACCGACGAGGACAAGGCCTCGGCCGTCCTCGACGAGGTTCTCGCGAGCTGACAATCCCTCGCTCGAGGGCCCTCGCGCACCATGATGGGGCGATGAGCCCTTCTGCGCCCGGGTCGGTTCCCGACCTCCGACGTCGCGACCTCACCCTCGATCTCGCACGTGTCGTGT
The DNA here is from genome assembly GCF_001620065.1 of Microbacterium sp. TNHR37B. Classification (GTDB taxonomy): domain Bacteria; phylum Actinomycetota; class Actinomycetes; order Actinomycetales; family Microbacteriaceae; genus Microbacterium. The sequence continues at coordinate 1,240,162 of NZ_LQGV01000001.1, read as the reverse complement.
GCGTGCTGTTCGTGATCATCGTCCACTTGCTGCAAGTGGGGATCGGGGTCGCGCCCGACGGGTCGCTCGTCACGTCGCGTCCCGCCGAACAGGAGTCCTGGTTCAACGCCGCGACGTGGGTCGGTCAGATCATGCCGCTCTTCTTCGTGGTGGGGGGATTCGCCTCGGCGGCCGGATGGTCCTCATGGCGTGCGCGCGGGGGAGACGCCGCAGGATTCGTCCGCAGCCGGACGCTGCGCCTCGCCCAGCCCGCGCTCCCGGTCTTCGTGTTCTTCGCGATCGTCCTGACCGTCGCGGCGCTGGCGAATCTGGCACCCGACGTCGTCGCGGCGGCCGCCGTGGGCGCCGGGTCGCCGCTGTGGTTCCTCGCCGCCTATCTGCTCTGTCAAGCGCTGGTGCCGGTGATGGTGGGCCTGCACGACCGGGCGCCGCGGCGAACCGTGCTCTTCCTGGCGATCGGCGTGATCGTCGTCGACGCGGTGAGGTTCTCGACCGGCGTGACCGAGATCGGGCTCGTCAATCTGCTGCTGGTCTGGCCCCTCGTGCAGCAGATGGGCTTCTGGTACCGCGATGGATGGTTCGACCGTCGGCATCCCGTCACTCTCCTCGCGATCGCCGCAGCGTGCTACGCCCTGTTGTGGCCGCTGACGACGTGGGGGCCGTACTCCGCGTCCATGCTCGGCAACCTCAACCCGCCGACCCTCCCGTTGGTCGTCCTGGGGCTCGCTCAGGCGTGCCTGCTGCGGCTGGCCCGGCCCGCCCTCGCGCGGCTCATGGAATGGCGGCCGGTACGCGCGTTCATCTTCGTGATGGGGACGCGGCTGATGACGGTCTACCTGTGGCACCTTCCCGTCATCCTCATCGTCTCCGGCGTCACCCTCCTGATCCCGGGGGCGGCCCCGGCACCGTCCTCGCCCGCGTGGTGGTGGTCGAGGCCCCTCATGTTCGTCGTCGTGCTCGCCTCCGTCCTGGCCCTTTCGCTCCTGATCGTGCGGTGGGAGGCCATCGGCGACATCGGCCCGTCGCCGGCGGCGACCGTCGTCGCCGCCGCGTGGGTCTGCGCCTTCATCCCGCCGTTCGTCGTCATGCAGTGGTTCCTCGACCTCGGCTCGGCCGTCGCGGGCACGATCCTGCTGACGGTCGCCGTCGTGCTGCTGCGTCGCCGTGGGCGCGGCACGCACGAGCCGTCGCCAGCGCCGCGCTCGGTAGTCTCGGAGTCATGACGGACTCCGTGCTTCCCCGGCCCCGCACGTCGATCATCCTGGTGGCGGCGGGCTCGGGAACACGGTTGGCTGCCGGAGGCCCGAAAGCCTTCGTCGGAATCGACGAACACAGCATCCTGCACCACGCCCTGAGCGGCGTGCTGGCGGGACCGCTCGCACAGATCGTCGTCGTCGTTCCCGCCGACCGGATCGGCGATGCGCGCACCGAGGTCGACGCCCTCGCGGGGGCGCGGCGCGATCTGATCAGGATCGTCGCGGGAGGTTCCACGCGACAGCAGTCCGTCTCCGCGGGGCTGGCCGCCGTCTGGCCCGACGTCGAGTTCGTGCTCGTCCACGATGCGGCGCGGGCGCTCACGCCGCCCGACGTGTTCGCCCGGGTGGTGGCTGCGCTCGAGGACGGTCGCGACGCGGTCCTTCCCGTCCTTCCCGTCGTCGACACCCTCAAGCGCGTCGACGGCCAGGACGTCGTCGAGGCCGTGGACCGTTCCGTCCTCGCTTCGGCGCAGACGCCGCAGGGTTTTCGGCGCGCTGTCCTTCTCGCGGCACTGGCCGAAGCGACCGAGGACCACACCGACGATGCGGCGGCGGTCCAGGCGGCCGGTCACCCCGTCACGACCGTCGCGGGCGACGAGCGTTCGTTCAAGATCACGACCCCCGCCGACCTCGACCGCGCTCGGTCGCTCCTCGGCCACGCGCGGGCCGAGGGCGCGGAAGAGGCGGCAGCGCTACCCCGGGTGGGCATCGGAACCGACGTGCACGCCTTCGGCGGCGAGGGCACACTGTGGCTGGCCGGCGTGGAATGGCCGGGCGAGCAGGCGCTCCACGGTCACTCCGACGGCGATGCGGTCGCCCACGCGATCGTCGACGCCGTGCTGGCGGCGGCCGGCCTCGGTGACATCGGCGAGCACTTCGGCATCGATCAGCCTCAGTACGCCGGTGCGCACGCCGCGGCCTTCCTCGCCCGCACGCGGCACCTCGTCGAGAGCGCCGGCTTCCGGATCGGAAACGTGTCGGTGCAGGTGCAGGCGCGGCGTCCGCGGTTCGCCACCCGCCGGGCGGAGGCCGAGCGCGTGCTGACCGCCGCGCTGGGGGCACCCGTGAGTGTGTCGGCCACCACGACCGACGGCCTCGGATTCACCGGCACCGGAGAGGGCGTCGCCGCCTTCGCCGTCGCGCTCGTCCATCCCGTCTGAGCTCCACACGTCCGCGATGCGGCTCGGGACGCGGTCCCTCAACCCGCACCGTTCTCCGGGGCGGGCGCCGGTAGGCTGGTGCAGTGACGGTCCGGCTCTATGACACACAGGCGCGCGCTCTGCGTGACTTCGCGCCGGTCGACCCCGCACGCGTCACGATGTACGTCTGCGGACCGACGGTCCAGTCCGGCCCGCACATCGGGCACGTGCGCGCGGCGCTGAGCTTCGACCTCCTCCGCCGCTGGCTCGAGTACCGTTTCGGGGCCGTCACCTTCGTCCGCAACGTCACCGACATCGATGACAAGGTGCTGGCCAACGCCACCGAGCGCGAGCCGTGGTGGGCGCTGGCCTACCGCATGGAGCAGGAGTTCTCCCGGGCGTATGCCGCGGTGGGCATCCGCCCGCCGACCTACGAACCGCGCGCCACGGGATCCATCCCGCAGATGATCGAGCTCATCGAGCGGCTGATCGAGGCGGGCCACGCCTATGCCGCCGGCGAGACGGCGCCCGGCGATGTCTACTTCGACGTGCGATCGTGGCCGGCGTACGGAGAGCTGACCCGCCAGTCGATCGACGCGATGGAGTCCGCCACCGACGCCGACCCGCGGGGCAAGCGCGATCCGCGCGACTTCGCGCTGTGGAAGGGTGTCAAGGACGGTGAGCCCGGCGATGCCGCCTGGTCGTCGCCGTGGGGGCGGGGCCGCCCCGGCTGGCACATCGAGTGCTCGGCGATGAGCCGTCGGTACCTCGGCGCCGAGTTCGACATCCACGGCGGCGGACTCGATCTGCGTTTCCCCCATCACGAGAACGAGCTCGCCCAGTCCCGCGCCGCCGGAGACGGCTTCGCCAGGTACTGGGTGCACAACGGGCTCGTCACGGTCGGCGATCAGAAGATGTCGAAGTCGCTCGGCAACTTCCTCCTCGCCGACGACGTGCTGCGCGTTCACGATCCGCTGGTCGTGCGCTATGCGCTCGCGGCCGCGCACTACCGGTCGAGCCTGGACATCACCGCGTCATCCTTCGAGGATGCGGCCGCTGCGGTGGATCGCATCCGCTCGTTCCAGCAGCGCGTCGCGCGGGTGCGGGGCGCCGACGCGAAGCTCGTCGCCGCCGACCTCCCCGAGGCGTTCGCGGCGGCGCTGGACGACGACCTGGGCGTGCCGCAGGCGCTCGCCGTAGTGCACGAGACCGTTCGGGCCGGGAACAGCGCGTTGGACGCGGGCGACGACACCGCCGCGGCCGTCGCCGCCGTGCAGGTCGGCCGGATGACGGGACTGCTCGGGGTGAACCCCGAGGATCCGCAGTGGCAGGCCGCGGAGGGCGGGGCCACGCAGGCACTCGACGCGCTCGTGCAGACGATGGTCACCCAGCGCGCCCGCGCCCGTGAAGAGAAGGACTGGGCGACAGCCGACCGGATCCGCGATGCGATCGCGGCCGCCGGCATCGCCCTCGAGGACGGTCCCGAGGGGACCCATTGGAGTCTGAACGATGGCTAAGCCCGGAAACCCCGCTGCCGGCAGGGGCAAGAAGAAGGGTCCGACCAAGGGGTCGGGCGGAAAGAACCGGCGCTCGCTCGAAGGTCGCGGCCCGACGCCGAAGGCCGAGGACCGGGCGTGGCACCCCGCCGGCAAGCGCAAGGCGGCGGCGGAGCGCTATGTGGCCGCGGGCGGCAAGGGTAAGCCCGGCCAGGGGGGACGCTCCTCATCGGGAGGGCGCGCGAAGAAGGACGACGACACCGAGTTCGTGACCGGGCGCAACTCCGTGCTCGAGGCGCTGCGTGCCAAGATCCCCGCGACCGCCTTCTACATCGCTCAGCGTGTGGAGATGGACGACCGCGTCAAGGAAATGCTCTCCATCGCCACGCACCGCGAGATCCCCGTCATGGAGGTCACGCGTCCCGAGCTCGACCGGATGGCCGGGTTCGACGGCGTCCATCAGGGCGTCGCCCTCAAGGTGCCGCCCTACGAGTACTCGCACCCCCAGGACCTGCTGGAGGAGATCGTCGACCGGGGCGAGCTGCCGTTGCTGGTGGCACTCGACGGGGTCACCGACCCGCGCAACCTCGGTGCCATCCTGCGATCGACGGGCGCCTTCGGCGGGCAGGGCGTCATCATCCCGCAGCGACGCTCGGCGAGCGTCAACTCCGCTGCGTGGAAGACGAGCGCCGGAGCCGCCGCGCGGATCCCCGTGGCGGTCGCGCCGAACCTCACCACGACGCTCAAGGAGTTCAAGAAGCAGGGCGTCTTCGTCCTGGGCCTCGACGGTGACGGCGACGTCATGCTGCCCGCGCTGCAGCTCGCCGACCGTCCCGTGGTGATCGTCGTGGGGTCGGAGGGCAAGGGGCTGTCACGGTTGGTGACCGAGACGTGCGATCAGGTCGTCTCGATTCCGATCTCCGCGGCGACCGAGTCACTCAACGCCGGTATCGCGGCCTCCGTCGCGCTCTACCAGGTCTCCACTCTCCGCGCCGCCACGGCGTAAGCCGCCTCGGCGGTCACAGCGCGGCGACGGCGTCCACTTCGATCTGAGCGCCGCCCACCAGGGAATGCACGCCGATGAGGGTGCTCGCCGGCAGCTCATCGGGCAGGAAGCGGTCGCGCACGGCGCGCCAGACGCCCAGTCGCTCCTGGTCGAGTCGCGTGATGTAGACGCCGACCCGCACGATGTCGGTCAGCCGGGCGCCCCCTCTCGCGAGCGCACGCTCCAGACCGGTGTAGGCGAGCTCGACGGCGCGGGCGAAGTCGTCGGGTGCGGTGCCGTCGTCCTCGAGGCCGACCACCCCCGACACGTACAGCAGGTCGCCCGCGCTCACGCGCACGCTGTCGGAGATCCCCGGGTAGATCGGGGCCGGGTGCCGCGTGAGCCGCGGGTTCGCTGCGGTCACTTCTTGTACTGGTAGGGGTTGGTGAGCACTTCGGTCTCCGGGATGTCGGGGTGCTGACCGGCGATCCAGTCGTCGCCGACCTCGCGTTCGAGGTATGCGACCGTCTCGTCGAGCTTCGCCCGGACGCCACGCAGGTCTCCCGCCGTGACCTTGCCCTGCCACTTGACGACTTCGCCGCCGACGAGGACGGTGTGCACGTCGCCGCGCTGCGCCTGGTAGACGACCTGACCCCACGGGTTGATCAGGGGCGCCCAGGTGGGGGAGTCCTCGTTCTTCAAGAGCACGACGTCGCCGAGCTTCCCGACTTCGAGCGAGCCGATGCGGTCGATCTCTCCGATGGCCTCGGCGCCACCGCGGGTGGCCATGTGCACGACGTCCTCCGCGCGGAGCTTGACGTGCGTGATCGTCTCGGCGGGCTCCCGGCGGTGCGCGTGGAAGTGCTCGAGGGCGCGGTCGGCGTTGACGGTGGCGCGCATCGCCGAGAACAGGTCGGCCGAGAACCACACGCTCGTGTCGACCGAGAGCGAGGTGGGGATGCCGTGCTTGCGCAGCTGATGGATGGGCGGGTAGCCCTGGCCGCAGGTGTCCTCCGACTCGGTCGCCAGTGAGACGTTTCCGCCCGTGGCGGCGATCATCTGGTACGACTCGTCGGACAGCGACGCCGCGTGGACGTAGGTGAAGCCTTCCTCCATCACCCCCGCGTGATACGCGTTGCGGATGCCCCAGTCGTTCGTCGCTCCCCACACGCCGGCGTGGGTGGTCACCCGCAGGCCGAGTTCCTTGGCCACGCGGTAGGCCGCCAGCTCCGGGAACTGCTCGTCCTGATTGGGGACGTCGAAGGCGATCTGCGTGCCGAACATGCGCGAGTCGTCCCGCGAGGCGATCAGCAGGCGCTGCACGGCAGGGTCGGCGGTCCACTCCCAGGGTGACTGGTGGATGTTGCCGTAGGCGAAGACGAAGCGTCCGGGCGAGGAGACGAGCGCGTCGAAGGCCGCCTCGCCGTGCTCGACGGTGCGCAGTCCATGTGACCAGTCGACGCTCGTCGTCACGCCGGACTCGATCGCGTCGAGAGCGGAGATGAGGTTGCCCGCCGCATAATCCTGCGGACGGAACTTGGCGCCGTGCTGCAGGTAGTACCAGACGAAGTACTGCGTGAGCGTCCAGTCGGCGCCGTAGGCGCGCATCGCGGTCTGCCACATGTGGCGGTGCGTGTCCACCATCCCCGGCATGAGGATGCCGCCGGAGGCATCGATGACGCACGCGTCGGCAGGTGCCTCGATGTGCTCCCCCACCTCGGCGATCACGCCGTCCTTGACGAGCACGTCTCCGCGGGGAAGGACGGTGTGGGCGGCATCCATCGTCAGGACGATGCCGCCGGTGAACAGCACCGGTTGTCCGGGGCGCGGGGTGGCCGCGTGAAGAGCGGGCGAGGCCATGAGCTCATCTCCTTCGATCAGCTGCGTTGTCGGGTTGTTCAGCGCTTTGTACAGTCGGGTCAAACGCTGGGTGACCCCAGCATGGACCATCGCGACGCGAATCGGAAGAGGCTCTTGATCGTCTCCCAGGTTTGCTCATTGCCGTTCGGCTTGACAGGGATCGCGCGCGGTGGTTTACAGTGAGTTCAGTGGTACTGAACACTCTCGGAGTGTCGATCCACCACCCGGTGCGAGGACGCCCGAGTGACTGACGCAACTGCAGGGAGGCAGCGCATGGCGAGGTTCGTGGTCCGCCGCGCAGCGGAGGCCGAGTACGTCGATCCGGGGCCCCTCGCCCCGGGGGCGGTCGGTGTGACCCGCTGGCGCGGAGTGGGAGAGGAAGACGGCGCGGCGCACACCGACTTCGGGATCACCCGGCTCGCACCCGGCGGCAGCACCGCGTCGCACGTCCACTCCTTCGAGGAGAGCTTCCACGTGCTGGAGGGCGAGGTGGTGCTCGTCACCCCCGAGGCCACCGTGCGGCTGGTCGCCGGCGACTACGGCGTCATCCCGATCGGAGTCCCGCACGCCTGGCGCGCCTCGGGCGACCACGGCGCGGCATGGTCGGACCTGTTCACGCCTCCGGCGCGGGAGCGCTACGGCTCGGACACCTACCGGGTTCCCGAGCTCCCGGAGCGCGAGCCCATCGCCGTCGACACGCGCGACCCCCGGACGCGCTCGTTCGGCAACATCACCGACGAGCACATGAACCCGGGGCGGCAGTCGCAGGAGCTGCTGGCGGTCTCGGCGAGTATGCGCACCGCCCTGCTCGTGTACAGCGGCATCACCTTGAAGATGATGGTCGACTCCGACCTCGGCGCGACCCTCGGGACGCTGTTCATGGTGCGCTACGCCCCCGACGGCAAGGCCGGACCCCACGACCACCCGCTGGAAGAGGCCTACCTCATCACCGAGGGCGAAGTGCGGGCGATGTTCGACGGCGAGGAGTTCCTCCTGACTGCCGGCGACATCGCCTGGGCCGGTGTCGGCTGCGTCCACTCGTTCGAGGCGACCGGTGAGGAAGTGCAGTGGCTGGAGACCCAGTCGCCGCAGATGCCCCCACGACACGCATACCGCTTCGTGCGCGACTGGCAGTACCTGGAAGAACGTCTCGAGGAGGAGATGTGAGCGAACGGACCATTCTCGTAGCCGGAGGATCCTCGGGGATCGGGCTGGAACTGGCGAAGGACCTGGTGGCCGGCGGCGACCGCGTCGTCCTCACCAGCCGCAGCCGCGAGACCGCGGAGGAGGTGGCGGCGAGCATCGGCGACCGTGCCGTCGGCATCGCGCTGGACGTGTCGGAGCCGGAAGGCATCGCCGAGCAGCTTCGCGGCGTCGGGGCCCTGGACGGGGTCGTCATGGCGGCGATCGAACGCGACGCCAACACGCTGCGCGAGTACGACATCGCTCGCGCTCGCCGCCTCATCACCCTGAAGCTCGTGGGATACACCGAGACGATCCACACGCTCCTCGATCGCCTCGAGCCGTCGGTCGACACCGGCATCGTGCTCTTCGGCGGTCGGGCGAAGGACGCCCCCTATCCCGGATCGACGACGGTGTCGACGATCAACGGTGGCGTCGACGGGCTCATGAACACCCTCGCGCACGAGCTGGCGCCCATCCGGGTCAACTCGCTCCACCCCGGGATCATCGGCGACTCGCCGTTCTGGGCAGGCAAGCCCGAAGGCGTCCTGAGCGGATACGAGAGCCGTACCCCCGGCGGAGCGCTCGCGACGATGCTCGACGTCGTCGACGCGACGAAGTTCCTGCTGTTCAACCGCGGGGTGTCGGCCCACAGCCTGAACGTCGACCGCGGCTGGCGCATCAGTTGAGTCGCCTCCAGCGCGATCGGCAGAACGAGAGGAAGGGGCGATCATGAGCATCGCGACACGCGGCACGATGGGTGTCGACTGGGAGCAGCGCGTCAACTTCGAGAGGCTGCGCGACGAGCGGCTGGCCCGTCTGCATGCGCAGCTCGAGCGATCGTCCTTGGGTGCGGTCCTCGCCTTCGACTTCTCCAACATCCGGTACGCCTCCGCCACGCACATCGGCACCTGGGCGATGGACAAGCTCATCCGCTTCTGTCTCGTCACCCGCAAGACCGACCCGATCGTGTGGGACTTCGGATCGGCGGCGAAGCACCACGCGCTCTTGAACCCGTGGTTGCACGAGACGCACATGGAAGCCGACGCCGACCCGCACGCTCCGCACCACGGGGCCACGCGGCCGCGGCAGGAATCCGGCGCCCGCGCGGGCATCTCCACCCTCCGCGGGGCCTTCCCGCCGGATGCGGGGATCGCCGAAGAGGTCGCGCGCAAGATCAAGCGGGAGCTGGAGCGCTTCGGGCTCGCGAACGAGCCCCTGGGCGTCGACGTGGTCGAGCTTCCCATCCTCTTCGCGCTGCAACGCGAGGGGATCGAGGTGGTCGACGGGCAGCAGGTGTTCATGGAGGCGCGTCGCATCAAGACGGAGGACGAGATCACCCTCCTCACCACGGCGGCCTCGATGGTCGACGCGGCCTACGACGAGCTCTACGAGTTCCTCCGGCCGGGCGTGCGCGAGAACCAGTGCGTGGGACTCGTCGCCAAGTCCCTGTACGACCAGGGGTCGGAGTACGTCGAGGGCGTCAACGCCATCTCGGGGGAGCGCTGCGCGCCCCACCCGCACGTGTACTCGGATCGCGCCGTCAGACCCGGTGATCCCGCGTTCTTCGACATCCTGCACTCCTACAACGGCTACCGCACCTGCTATTACCGCACCTTCGCCGTGGGATCGGCCAGCCCCGCGCAGCGCGACGCGTACAAGCGGTGCCGGGAGTACATGGACCGGGCGATCGCGGCGGTCAAGCCCGGGGCGACGACGGCCGACATCGTGGAGCTGTGGCCCACCGCCGAGGAGTTCGGCTTCCCCGACGAAGAGGCTGCCTTCGCCCTGCAGTACGGGCACGGCGTGGGGCTCTCGATCTGGGAGAAGCCGATCTTCTCCCGGCTCACCTCGCTCGACCACCCGGAGGTGCTGGAGGAGGGGATGGTCTTCGCCCTGGAGACGTACTGGCCCGCCGCCGACGGCTGGGGCGCGGCCCGTATCGAGGAAGAGGTCGTGGTGACCGCCGACGGCTGCGAGGTCATCACCAAGTTCCCCGCCGAGGAGCTGCTGGTGGCCGGGGGTGGGCGTTACTTCACGGTGAACGGGCCGCTCGCCGGCATCCGCGACTCCCAGTCCCACCTCAACACGCCGGAAGGGCGCGGCGAGGTCTGACCGCCACCGTGCGAAAAGCAGGCGGGGCGCCGCCGTGTCGCCGATGGCGACCGGCGGCGCCCGTTTGCGCCTGCTTTTCGCACGCGGAGAAGGGGACCCGCTCCGGCGGGCGCCTGTGTGCGGCGGAGTTGTGCACTTTGAATTGACTGATGTGCAGTGACACTTGACAGAGTGTTCACTGATTGCTTCACTGGAATCCATCCCAGACGGATCCCCGACGATGTGGAAGGTCTGACACCCGGTGTTCGAACCCGTATTCCTCGCGCAGCAAGTCCTCAACGGACTGAGCTTCGGCGCACTGCTCTTCCTCCTGGCCAGCGGCCTCACGCTCGTGTTCGGTCTCATGCGGATCGTGAACATGGCGCACGGCGCGTTCTACATGCTCGGCGGCTACATCGGCGTCGTGATCGCCACTCTCACCGGCAACCTGCTGGTCGCGGTCGTGGCCGCGGTGGTCGCCGTCGGTCTCACGGCGTTCGTCGTCGAGGTGCTTCTCCTCCGCTTCGTGCGGGGACAGGAGATGCCCGAGGTGCTTCTCACCATCGGCGTCTCGTTCGTGATCGCCGACCTCTGCCTCGCCGTCTTCGGCGGGGACCCGCAGAACCTCCCCAACTCGGTCCGCATCCCCGGCGCGCTGATGATCGGCGACTTCGCCTACCCCTGGTACCGGATCTTCGTCATCATCCTGGCCGTCGTCATCGGCGTCGCGCTCGCCCTCGTCCAGACCCGCACCCGGGTCGGCGCGGTCGTCCGGGCCGGTGTCGATGACCGGGAGATCATCACCGCGATGGGAGTGAACATCCGCTGGGTGTTCACGGGCATGTTCGTCGTCGGAGCGGCGCTGGCCGCGATCGGCGGCACGATCGGGGCGGGGATGCAGAGCATCCTCCCGGGCGTGCAGAACGAGGTGCTGCTCTACGCGCTCGTCGTGATCATCATCGGCGGGCTCGGCAGCGTCGCCGGGGCCGCCGTCGGAAGCGTGCTGATCGGACTCATCGACGCGTTCGCCAAGGCGTGGATCCCGGAGCTGGCCTACTTCACGATCTTCCTGCCGATGGCCCTCGTCCTCGTCTTCCGCCCGACAGGCCTGTTCGGAAAGGCTGCCTGATGAGCAACCGCATCGTCGAAACCCGCACGGTCCGCACTCTCGGCGCGCCCCGCCGTGACCGCGGGCAGCTCGTCAACATCGCGCTGCTCGGGCTCCTGCTCGTCGCCGCCCTCGCCGTGCCCTACCTGGGGGTGTCGAGCTTCTTCGTCTCGCTCTCCTCGACCATCCTCATCGCGGCGACGCTGGCCACGAGCGTCAACTTCCTCGCCGGCAACGGCGGAATGGTCTCGCTGGGTCACGCGGGCATCGCGGCCGCGTCTGCCTACGGGGCCGGATGGGCCTCGCGGCAGGGCTTCGACCCGGGGATGCAGGTGCTGTTCGCGCTGGGGATGACCCTCCTCGTCTCGCTCGTCTACGGCCTTCTGTCGATGCGGACGAGCGGCATCTACTTCCTCATGGTCACCCTCGCCGTCGGCATGCTGATCTATGGTCTCGCCTTCCGGCTCTCGTCGGTCACCGGGGGAGAGAACGGGATCTCCGGCATCGCGCGTCCCGAGTGGATGGACTCGTACTGGATCTACTACTACGTGGTCCTGGGCGTGTTCGTGGCGGCGACCGCCGCGCTCTGGGTGATCGGCAACTCGCCGTTCGGAGCGAGCCTGCGCGGCATCCGAGACAGCGAGAGCCGGATGCGGAGCCTGGGCTACAGCGTCCGCTCCTACAAGCTCGGCGCGTTCATGATGTCGGGCACCGTCGCCGGTCTCGCGGGTCTGCTCGCGGTCTGGCACACCCACTTCGTCAGCCCGTCCTCTGCGGGCGTCGACCGTTCGGTGCACCTGATCGTCATGGTGATCCTCGGCGGGGTGGGAACCCTCCTCGGCCCCCTCATCGGCGCGGCGATCGTCGTGCTGGTCGAGAACGTGCTGTCCAGCCACGTCGATCGCTGGCCCACGATCCTCGGCCTCATCTTCATCCTCGTGATCCTCTTCGCCCGCGCGGGCATCGCCGGCAGCACCAGAAAGCTCTATCGCCGGCTGCGTGCACGAGCGTCCTCGGCGCCCCCGCCCGATCGGGGCGCGCCCGACGGTGTCTCCACACCCGACGGCACCCACCGTGCACCACATCACACGGCACCTCACCCACCCCAAGGAAAGGACCTGCAATGACGTCAATGAAGACACGCGGTCGTCGATCAGCTCTCGCCGCGGCCGGCATCGCCGCGGTCACCGCTCTCGCCCTCACCGCCTGTGCCCCTCCCGGAGCCAACGAGCCGGCGGCCAGTGAGCCCGGCGGGGGCGACGGTGGCACCCTCAAGGTCGGCTACATCTCTCCGACGACGGGCAACTTCGCCGTCGCCGGTCAGGAGATGGTCGACGGCTGGAACCTGTACTGGGAGCTCAACGGCAAGGAGGTGAACGGCATCACGATCGAGACGATCGTGGAGGACGACGCCGGGAACCCCGAGACCTCGCTGACCAAGGCCCACAAGCTCGTGGAGCAGGACAAGGTCGACTTCATCGTCGGGCCGCTCATCGCCAACACGGCGCTCGCAGTGGCGGAGTACACCTCCAGCGTCGGCATCCCCAACCTGCACCCGGTTGCCGCCTCCGACGACCTCACTCAGCGCAACGCCAACGACCTCACCGTCCGCACCGGCTCGATGGGCGGATCGCAGGCCAACTACCCCGGCGGTGAGTGGGCGGCCACGGAAGGCGGCAACAAGACGGCCGTCACCCTGTGCGCCGACTACGCGTTCGGATGGGAGTCATGCGCGGGCTTCGTGCAGGGATTCACCCAGAACGGCGGCGAGGTGAAGGAGCAGATCTGGTTCCCGAACACGACGACCGACTTCTCCACCTACGTGTCGCAGATCCAGGCTGCCGGTGCGGACGTGGTCTACGTCGCCACCGCCGGTGGCGCACCGGGACCGAACTTCCTCAACGCCTACCTGGGCCTCGGGCTCGACCCGTCCAAGCTCCTCATGAACTGCTGCTCGATCGACCAGGGCACCCTCCGCGCGATGGGTGACCAGGTCGTGGGCGTCAAGTCGGTGAGCTACTGGGCCGAGGGCCGCGACAGCGAGGCGGTGGCCGAGTTCATCGAGGCGTACAAGGAGTTCTCCGACGGCAAGGTGCCCGGTGCCTACGTGGCCGGTGGCTACGTGACCGCTTCCCTGGTGGCCTCGGTGCTCAAGGAGAAGGGCATGGTCACGGGGAAGGACCTCGTGAGCGCGATCACGGAGTACACGTTCGAGGACAGCATCTTCGGCCGCGTCTCGTGGGACGACTACAACAACGTCGTCGGCCCCGTGTACATCCGTGAGGTGACCGCCGGCGACGACGGCAACTTCTACAACACGCCGATCGCGACCTTCGAGGACGTCGACCAGTGGCTGGGCCGCACGCCCGAAGAGGCTCTGGCTCAGCCGACGTACTCGCAGAGCTTCCAGGGGCTCGAGTGACGACATCGGCCATCGCGGGGGTCCCGGGTCCACATGGATCCGGGGCCTCCGCCCCCGCGCTCGCGGTCACGGAGCTGGGCAAGCGCTACGGCGGCGTCCAGGCCGTGGACGGGATCTCCCTCTCCCTCGCCCCGGGGGAGCGCATGGGGGTCATCGGACCCAACGGCGCGGGCAAGACGACCCTGTTCAAGATGATCGCGGGCGACGTGTCGCCCACGGTGGGCACGATCGACCTGTTCGGGCGCGACGTCACCAAGCTCGACACGGCACGCCGCGCGCGCCTGGGAGTGGGACGCACGTTCCAGGTCTCCAACCTCTTCCGCGACATGACGGTGCTCGACAACGTGCGGGTCGCGGCGCGGGGAGGCTCGTCACAGGCGCGGATCTTCTGGCGCACCCAGGGCCTGCGCGATGAGGTGACCACGCGTGCGATCGAGATGCTGGACTCGGTGGATCTCACGAGCCGCCGCGATGACACCGTGGCGGATCTGTCCCACGGCGAGCAGCGGCAGCTGGAGATCGCGATGGCGCTCGTGACGGAGCCGAGCATCCTGTTGCTCGACGAGCCGGCAGCGGGTCTGTCCGCCGCCGAGCGCACGACGCTGCGCGACCTCATCGAGTCGCTGCCGCGGACCCTCCCGGTCCTGCTCATCGAGCACGACATGTCGCTGGCCCTCGGACTCACCGACCGGGTGATGTGCATGGAGAACGGTCGGCATGTGGTCACGGGCACACCCGACGAGGTGCGCGACCACCCCACCGTGAAGGAGATCTACCTCGGAAGGCGGGACAAGAAGTGACTCTGCAGGTGACGGGGCTCCACGTCGGGTATGCGACGGCGCAAGTGCTCCACGGCGTCGACTTCACCATCGGTGCCGCCGAGAGCGTCGCCCTCCTCGGGCGCAACGGCATGGGCAAGACGACGCTCGTCCGCGCCATCTGTGGTCTGCGTCCGCCGACCGTTTCGGCCGGATCGATCACCTACGACGGCGCCGAGCTGACGAAGATGCCCGTCCACCGCATCTCGCGGGCGGGGATCGCCCTCGTCCCCCAGGGACGGCGCGTCTTCGGCTCGTTGACCACTCTCGAGAACCTGACGGTCGTGCCGCGTCGTCGATCCGCCCCCGACGGGCAGGCCTGGACCGTGGAGCGCGTGTTCGAGTTCTTCCCGCGGCTCGCCGAGCGCTCGGGGTCGATGGCCCGCTCGCTCTCCGGTGGCGAGCAGCAGATGCTCGCGATCGGCCGCGCCCTCATGACCAACCCGTCGCTGCTGATCATGGACGAACCCAGCGAAGGCCTCGCTCCCAGCGTGCTGGATGTCATTCAGGACCGCCTCGAGGGACTGCGCGCCTCGGGCCTGTCCATCCTCATCGCGGAGCAGAACGTCGATCTGGCGCTCGACATCGCCGAACGCGTCATCGTCATCGACGACTCCGGCACGATCGCCTGGTCGGGGACGTCGGAGCAGCTGCGCGCCGACGACGTGCTCCTCGAACGACACCTGAGCATCTGATCTGAGCGGAACCCGTCCCATGAGCTCCATCCCGCACGCCCTGCCGCTGGTCGACCTCGTCCTGCGCGGGGGACACGTGACCACCTTCGCCGATCCGGGCACCGGTCCTGCGGAGGCGACAGCCGTCGCCATGGCCGGCGGACGGATCGTCGCCGTCGGCTCGGACGACGACCTCGCTCCCTACGCGGCGCTCGCGGCCGACGTGATCGACCTCGACGGCCGCCGCGTCCTTCCCGGCCTCAACGACTCGCACATCCACGCCGTCCGCGGGGCCAACTCCTGGAGCCGTTCGCTCCACTGGGAAGGGATGACCTCGGTCGACGAGGCGCTCCGCTCCGTCCGTGATGCGGCGGCTTCCCGCCCCGCGGGGGAGTGGATCTCGGTGGTCGGCGGCTGGCATCGCTCGCAGTTCGCCGAGGGGCGCATCCCGACGCGGGACGAGCTCGACGAGGCGGCGCCCGGACACCCCGTGTATGTGCAGGAGCTCTACGACGTCGGCGTCCTCAACTCCGCGGGGCTCGCCGCATGCGGGCTCTCCGACGCCTCCGAGGATCCTGCGCGGGGCCATCTCGACCGCGACGACGACGGCCGCCTCACCGGACGTCTGCACGGTGTCGGGGCCTTCGCGGGCCCGATCGCCCGGGCCCTCACCGCCGATGCCGCCGAGTCCGAGCGCGGCGTGCGGGAGATGGCTGCCGAGTTCGCCCGTCACGGCCTGACCGGCGTCGTGGACGGTGGCGGGCTTCTGGTCACGCCTCGTGATTACGACCCGATCTACGCCGTGTGGCGCTCGGGCGAGCTCGGCCTCCGTGCGCGGCTCTTCCTCTCGGCGTGGACGCGCGGCGGCGAGGTCGCCGACATCGACGCGCTGACGACCCTCGTCCAGCCCGACGCCGGAGACGACCTCCTTCGGGTGGTGGGGGTGGGGGAGATCCCGCACCTCGGATGCCACGACATGGAGGGGCTGGACCCGTTCACGGTCCCGGACGCCGCCTTCGAGGAACTCGTCGCGGTCGTGCGCCTGTGCGCTCTCCGCGGCTGGCGGATGAGCGTGCACGCCGTCTTGGATGCGACCCTCGGCCGGATCCTGGATGCGTGGGAGCGCGTGGAGGAGGAGACCGGTCTCGTCGCGGGGCGAGGCTGGTCGATCGTCCACGCCGATGAGGCCAGCCGTGGCAACCTCGAGCGACTCGCGCGCCTGGGGGCGGGCATCCTCGTCCAGAACCGTCTCGTGCTCAAGGGCGGCGACTACGTGGAGACGTGGGGAGCCGAGGCCACCCGCATGGCGCCCCCGATCGGCGTGATGCGCGAGCTCGGCATCGTCATCGGTGGAGGCACCGACGCCACCCGTGCCAACTGGTTCTCGCCGTGGGCGTCGATCTGGTGGCTCGTGACCGGCGGAACCCTCGACGGTCGAGGCGAGCGCGACGCCGCTCACCGTCTCGATCGGCACGCCGCGCTGGCCTCCTACACGCGCGACGCCGCGTGGTTCACGGGAGAACAGGGCCACCGTGGGCGGATCCTCCCCGGGTACGACGCCGACCTCTGCGTCCCCTCGATCGACCCCTACTCCTGCACCGACGACGAACTCCGACACATCGTCAGCGACCTCACGATCCTCGCCGGTCGCGTGACCCACCGATCCCCCGCCCTGTGAGGGCGACCGAGCACCTGGAGACGAGATGACCCAGATCCCCGCCCCGCGACGCGTCGGGCAGGCCGACGTGATCCACCACGACGGCTACGACCCGGCCATCGTCAGTCCCTTCGTTCCGGCGATGCGCGTCGTGAACCCGTCGCGCCTCGTCTTCATCAGCGGCGTGACCGGCGCCCCCGTGTATCACGACCACCCCCACGTGCCGGAGGTCTTCGACGCCATTCCCGCCGATGCCGCCGGGCAGGTCGCGAACGCCTTCGACCACCTCGACCTCGCCCTCGCCGCGGCCGGGTGCGGTCGCCAGGACGTCGTGAACATGATCCGGTTCTTCACCGACGTCGAGGCCGATCAGGACGTCGTCAACGCCCACCAGGCGGCCTGGTTCGGCGGCCACATCCCCACCAGCACCACGGTGCAGGTGGTCCGCCTCGCCACCGACCCGCGACTGCGGTTCGAGTTCCACGTGGTCGCCGCCGCGCCCGCGCAGGACGACGCATGAGCGGGCACGGGCACGGACACGCGCACAACACGCGCCGGTTCGAGCGACCGGTCGATCGTCCGGCAGGGGTGCGCCCCCTCGGCGCGCCGGGGATCATGGGGGTGGACTACGAGCACCGCGTGGACTTCGACCGCCTGCGCGAATACCGCCTCGGGCGGGCGAAGGAAGCGCTCGCCGCGAGTGAGTGCGGCGCCTTCCTGCTGTTCGACTTCTACAACATCCGGTACACCACCCAGACCTGGATCGGCGGAGCGCTCGGCGACAAGATGATCCGCTACGCGCTCCTCATGCGCGATCACGATCCGATCCTGTGGGACTTCGGCTCGGCAGTCCGGCACCACAAGCTCTACTCCGACTGGGTGCCGGACGAGAACTACCGCGCGGGGTTCCTCGGCTTCCGGGGCGCGGTGGCGCCGGAAGGCGGCGCAGACCTCATGAAGACGGCCGTCGATGAGATCGTGTCGCTCCTGACCGAGGCCGGGCTGCAGGACGCCCCGGTGGGCATCGACATCGTCGAGCCGCCGTTCCTGTTCGAGCTGCAGCGCCGGGGGATCCGCGTCATGGATGCACAGCAGCGCATGCTCGACGCCCGCGTGATCAAGAACCAAGACGAGATCATGCTGCTGAACCAGGCGGCAGCGATGGTCGATGGTGTCTACCAGGACATCGCCGACGCCCTTCGCCCGGGCGTGCGGGAGAACGAGATCGTGGCGCTGGCCAACGCGCGACTGTACGAATACGGCAGTGACCAGGTGGAGGCCATCAACGCGATCTCGGGCGAGCGCTGCAACCCGCATCCCCACAACTTCACCGACCGGATCATCCGCCCGGGCGACCAGGCGTTCTTCGACGTGATCCACTCCTACAACGGCTACCGGACCTGCTACTACCGCACGTTCGGGGTGGGCTGGGCGACACCCAGCCAGCACGACGCCTACAAGCAGGCCCGTGAGTGGATGGACGCCGCGCTCGACGCGATCCGTCCGGGCGTCGGCAGCGACCAGGTGGCGGCGGTCCTCCCGAAGGCGCAGGACTTCGGTTTCGAGAACGAGCTCGCCGCCTTCGGACTCCAGTTCGCCCACGGACTGGGCCTCGGCCTCCACGAGCGGCCCATCATCTCCCGGCTCAACTCGCTGGCAGACCCGGTGGAGCTGCGGGCGGGCATGGTCTTCGCGATGGAGACCTACTGCCCGGCGTCGGACGGCTCGTCGGCGGCGCGGATCGAGGAGGAGGTCGTGGTGACCGACTACGGCATCGAGGTGCTCACCCGCTTCCCGGCGCAGGAGCTCTTCGTGGCGAACCCCTATTGACGCATCGGTGACACAGTCGCGCGACTGTTCAGTCTCACGGCACATCACCCGGTAGGGTCGGAGTCGCGAAGGGAGCGCCATGACGGCGGAGTTGGGTGAACGCATCCGGGCGGCGCGCACCGCGCAGGGACTGAGCCTCCGCGCGACGGCGGCACAGGCGGCGATCTCGCCGAGCCTGCTCTCGCAGGTGGAGACCGGAAAAGTGCAGCCTTCGGTCAGCACCCTCTACGCGATCGTGAGCTGCCTCGGGCTCTCCGTCGACGACGTGCTCGGTCACCATCCGCCGACAGCGGCTCCGCCCGCCGTGCGCGGACGCCCGCATCCGGTGCAGCCCCTCGAGGATGCCCCCGAGATCGTCATGCAGAACGGTGTCACCTGGCGGAGCCTCGCTGTCACGGGTGACGAAGGGGTGGACGCCGTTCGCGCCACGTATCAGCCGGGCGCGGCGAGCTCGATCGATGAGACCCACATGCGTCACGTCGGCGTGGAGCACGGCTACATCGTTCGCGGGGAGCTCACCCTCAAGCTCGAGTTCGACACGTTCGTCCTGCGGGCCGGCGACTCGCTGTGTTTCGACGCGCAGCGCCCGCACTACTACGTCAATCACACCGACGAGGTCGCCGAAGGCGTGTGGTACATCCTCGGCGCCACCCGCTCCGACACCGCCGTGGCGCCGGCGGACATCCGCAGTGCCGTCGACGTCCTCGACGCCATGGGAAGGCTCCACGGCCGCGCTGCCGACGACGACCGGGGCACCCGATGAGTGAGTCCCAGACGCCGTGGAACACCGTGGGGGAGCGGATCCGCCAGTTGAGGTCGGCCGCCGGTCTCACCGTGCGCGAACTGGCCCGCCGCATCGGCGTCTCGGCCAGCCACGTCTCGCAGGTGGAGCGCGGCATCGGATCGTTCAGTGTTCCCGCGCTCTACGCGGTGGCGGCCGAGCTCGGCGTGCAGATGCATGTGCTCCTCGACCCGGACGCCCCGGTTCCCCCCGCCGCCGTCCCGGAGCCGTGGGAGGACGGCGGCGATCTCGTCTCCGCCGGCATCGTGCAGCGCGGGGGCGAGCACCCCACGATCAAGCTCAGCTCGGGTCCGCAGTGGAGCCGGCTGACCGCGGTGGGGGAGGCCGATGCCGAGTTCCTCGAGGTGATCTACGCGCCCGGCACCGAGGCGCCGGCCGAGCACATCGTGCACCAGGGGCGCGAGTATGGCGTGATCATCGAGGGCGAGCTGAGCGTCGAGGTTCACGGGCAAGCCACGACGCTGGTCCCCGGTGACTCGATCGTGTTCGATTCCGCGCTGCCGCACCGCTTCTGGAACGCCGGGGACGTGCGGGTGCGGGCCATCTGGTTCGTCCGGGACCGTCACGCGATCGATCCTGTCCCGCACGCCTGACCCGCTCCGACCCGTCGCGGGTCCGTCGGAGCGGGCCGAGGCTGTCGCGCGGCCGGTCAGGCCTTCCAGATCGACTTGAGGTTGCAGAACTCGCGGATTCCCTCCGCGGACAGCTCACGACCGACGCCCGAGTCCTTCACCCCGCCGAAGGGCAGGTGCGGGTAGGAGATGGACATGCCGTTGACGAAGACCGCGCCGGCATCGAGCCCGCGGATGAAGAACGCCTCCTCCTCGTCGTCGGTCGTCCAGACGGCGGAGCTCAGCCCGAAGGTCGTGTCGTTGGCGATCCGCAGGGCGTCGGCGGCGTCCTCGGCACGGTAGACGGAGGCGACGGGGCCGAAGGCCTCCTCGCGGTAGAGCCGCATGGCGTCGGTGATCCCGGTGACCACGGTGGGCGGGTAGAACCATCCCGGCCCGTCGGGCACGGCCCCGCCGACGACCGCCGTGGCGCCCGAGGACAGTGCGTCGGCCACGAGGCCCGCCACCTCGTCCCGCCCCGACTCGGTGGCGAGGGGACCGACGTCGGTTCCCTCGGCCATCGGATCGCCGACCGTGAGGGCCGCCATCGCGGCGGCGAACTTCTCGACGAAGGCGTCGTGGATGTCACGGTGCACGATGAAGCGCTTGGCGTTGATGCAGGCCTGCCCGTTGTTGCTCGTGCGGGCGCTCACGGCCGTCGCGACGGCGCGGTCCAGGTCGGCCGACGGCATGACGATGAACGGGTCGGAGCCGCCGAGCTCGAGCACGACGTGCTTGACCTCTGAGCCGGCGATCGCCGCGACCGACCGGCCCGCGGGTTCGGATCCGGTCAGAGTCGCCGCCACCACCCTCCGGTCGCGGAGCACTCCCTCGACCTTCGCCGCCGGAATGAGCAGCGACCGGAACGACCCGTGCGGGAAACCGCTCCGCTCGAACAGGGTGTCGAGGTAGAGCGCGGCCTGCGGAACGTTGGAGGCGTGCTTGAGGAGCCCCGTGTTCCCTGCCATGAGGGCCGGGGCGGCGAAGCGGATCACCTGCCAGATGGGGTAATTCCACGGCATGACGGCCAGCACCACACCGATCGGCTGATACACCGTGCGTGCCGCCGACGCGCCGACGACCGAGGGGTCGTCCAGTTCGGCGCCGGAGAGGAACTCCTCGGCGTGGTCGGCATAGAAGCGCATCGCCGTCGCCGACTTGTGCACTTCGGCCCGGGCCTGAGCGAGGGGCTTGCCCATCTCGGCGGTGATCAGCTCGGCGACGCGGTCGACATCGGCGTCCAGGAGGTCGGCCGCCGAACGCATCCAGCCGGCGCGCGTGGCGAAGGCGGTGTCGCGGAGGGAGCGGTAGGCCGCGGCGGCCGCGGCGATGCGCTCCTCGATCTCGTTGTCGTCGTGCGCGTCGAACTGCGCGATGACCGATCCGTCGACGGGGTTGATAGAGGCGATGGCCATGGGTGTCTCTCTCTGTCGGGCCCGCCGGCAGCGGCGACGATGCCGGCGGTCGGGCGATGCTCGGGCGGTGCTCAGGCGGTGTCGAAGATCTCGGGGGTGCGGGCGAGTTGCCGGCGGGTGCGTCGGATGTGACCGCCCAGCACCCGCTCCGCCTCTTCGAGGTCGCCGTCTTTGAGGGCGGCGACCATGAGGTGGTGCTCTTCGTGCGCGATACGGCGCGCGTCGTTTCCCCACGAGGAGACATACGCACGGCGATAGGGCGCGGTGGTGTTCCAGAGCTTGCGCACGAGGTCTTCCAGTTGCGACGTCTGGGCGGGGGCGTAGCTGGCCAGGTGGAACTCGCGGTCCAGCAGCAGGAACTGCTCGGTGTCGGCTCCCGCCGCGCTGATGCGCTGGGCGAGCTCGCCGAGGTGCGCGAGAGCCTGTTCGTCGAGCTGGGGCGCGGCGTAGCGCAGGAGCAGCGGCTCGAGGCGCTCCCGCATCTGGTACACCTCTTCGCACTCGGCGAGGGTCAGGCGGGAGACCCACGCGCCCGCGTTGGCGCGTATCGTCACGAGGCCCTCGTACTCGAGTTGCCGGATCGCCTCGCGGACGGGCACGCGGCTCGCGCCGAACTCGGCCGCGACGTCTTCCTGGCGGATGCGGGTGCCGGGCGGGTAGAGGCCCGCGATGATCTTCGTGCGGATCCCCTCGGCGATGCGCGCGCCGGCATCCCCGTCGCGGGTGCGTCCCGACTCGTGCTCCGATGCGCTCTGCGACGGGTTCTCGTCGGTGCGCGTCACGGTGTCCGGCGTCATCAGGATGCATGCTCCGGATCGGATCGGATCGCGTCGCACGAGGATACGGGATGCCACAGGAGCGTCGTCGCCTCCTTCTCGTACGCCTTGCCGTGGGGGAAGGAGACGAGCTCGAACTGCATGCCCCAGGGGCTGCGGAAGTACACCCATCGCTGCCCCGCCGACGCGCCCGCGCTCGTGACCGGGTCGCCCATGACCTCCACGCCCCTGTCTCGGAGGTAGGCGACGGCGGCGTCGAGGTCGTCGACGTACAGCGCGAGATGATGGCCGCCGATGTCGCTGTTGCGCGGCTGGGGGGCCTGGCCGTCGGCGCTCGCGTAGTGGAACAGCTCCACGTTGCTGCCGTTGCCCAGGCGCAGGAAGCGGATCTCGGTGATCTCGGTGCGGGGGTGCACGCCGAGGTTCACCGCCATGAAGTCGTCGTCGGCGCGCTTGGGGCCGAGCGTATAGACGTGGACGGCGCCCAAGACGTCGACGAAGAACTCTTGGGCCTCGTCCAGATCGGGGACGGTGAATCCCACGTGATCGGTCCCGCGCATACCCGGAATCGGCATCCGTGGCTCCTCTCGTCACGGCGGTGTGCAGGTGAGCATCGTCATTGTATCCAGATCGTCACCGTTTTCGGCAGGTTCGTTCCTGATTCTCGGTAGTTGTCTTGCGATTGGATGCAATCCCGGTTACGGTGAGGGCATCGCATGACATCGATGGAGACGCACATGCCGCGACGACGCACCCTTTCGACCGACGTCCCCTGGGTCGAGCTCCGCACGACGGCGGCCGACTGGAAGGCCGCCGACCCCGCGCTGCTGACGACGATGCTCGGCGAGCTGCAGCTGATCCGCGCCTTCGAGGAGAGCGTGCTCGAGCTCGCCGGCACCGGTCTCGTGCACGGCCCGGCGCACTCGAGCATCGGACAGGAGGGCGGCGCGGTCGGATCGATCGTGACCCTCCGCTCCAGCGACGCGGTCAACGGCTCGCACCGCGGGCATCACCAGTTCCTGGCGAAGGCCATCACGCACGTGAGCGGCGGTGCGATCGACCCCGCCGCCGTCGTCGACGAGCCGATGCAAGGACTGCTCCAGCGGACGCTCGCCGAGATCCTCGGCCTCGCCCAGGGCTTCTCCGGCGGCCGCGGGGGATCGATGCACTTGCAGTGGCTGGAGGCCGGCGCCCTCGGGACGAACGCGATCGTCGGCGGTGGCGCCCCGATCGCGACGGGCAACGCCTGGGCGCAGAAGCACGCCGGCACCACCGACGTCTCCATCAACTACTTCGGCGACGGCTCGAGCCAGATCGGCTCGGTGCTCGAGTCGATGAACCTCGCCGCCGCGTGGAAGCTCCCGGTGATGTACTTCATCGAGAACAACCTCTACGCCGTCTCCACCCACGCCGACGAGGTGACCGCCGACCCGCGGTTCTCCGTGCGTGGTCAGGGCTTCGGCATCCCGTCGTGGCGCGTGGACGGCATGGACCCGCTCGCGGTTCACCTCGCCAGTCAAGAGGCGTTCGATCGGATGCGCGCAGGCGAGGGCCCCGCCATCGTCGAGGCGGAGGTCTATCGGTTCTTCCACCAGAACGGTCCCTACCCGGGGAGCGCGTTCGGCTACCGCACGAAGGACGAGGAGAAGGCGTGGCGCGCCCGCGATCCGATCACGCGGGTCGAGACCGAGCTCGCGCGTCTGGGCATTCTCGGCCCCGACGAGGCGGCCTCGGTTCGCGCGCAGGCTCAGCAGGCGATGGCGGAAGCCGTAGCCCAGCTCGTCGAGGACGACCCCGACAACGCGGGGCGTCGCCGTATCCGCCCCGAGCTGTGGCCGGATCCCGCCGTGGTCGACACCGGGATCCGCGGCGACGCGTCGGAGCTGGCCGGGCTGACGGTCGCCGAGCCCTCCGCGCACACCGGGGGGTGGACCGAGGTCAAGTTCGTCGACGCCGTGGCGGCGGCGATGGAGCGGCGCATGGCAGCCGACTCCCGCATCATCGTCATGGGCGAGGACGTCCACCGCCTCGCCGGCGGCACCAATGGCGCCACCAAGGGACTGCGCGACGCTTTCGGCGCCGACCGCGTGATCGGCACCCCTATCAGCGAGAACGGGTTCTTCGGGCTCGCCGGCGGGATCGCGCTCGACGGCCGGTTCCGTCCCGTCGTCGAGTTCATGTATCCCGACTTCATGTGGGTGGCCGCCGACCAGGTGTTCAACCAGGTGGGCAAGGCGCGCCATATGTTCGGCGACAACAACACGCTTCCGCTCGTCCTGCGCACCAAGGTCGCGATGGGCTCCGGGTACGGCTCCCAGCACCTCATGGACCCCGCGGGGATCTTCGCGACCGCCCCCGGGTGGCGCATCGTCGCCGCCTCCACGGCCGCCGACTACGTGGGCCTCCTCAACGCCGCCCTCGCCCTGGAAGACCCGGTGCTCGTGATCGAGCACGTCGACCTCTACGGCACCGCCGACCGGGTACCCGACGGCGACCTCGACTACATCATCCCGCCCGGGAGCGCCGCCGTCCGGCGCGAGGGCTCCGACGTCACGATCCTCACGTACCTCTCGATGGTGGGGCACGCGCTGGAGGCCGTGGAGCAGACCGGCATCGACGGCGAGGTCATCGACCTCCGCTGGCTCGACCGGGCGTCGCTGGACTGGGAGACCATCGAGCGCAGCGTCAAGAAGACCGGCGCCGTCCTCATCGTCGAGCAGGGCGCGCGGGGCACCTCGTACGGCGGATGGCTCGCCGACGAGGTCCAGCGCCGGCTCTTCGACTGGCTCGACCAGCCCGTCGAGCGGGTCACCGGCGGAGAGGCCAGCCCCAGCATCTCCCGGGTCCTCGAACGAGCCGCCATCGCGCGCACCGAAGAGGTCGTGGCCGGTCTCGAACGTGTGCGCGTGAACGCCGGAGGACGATGATGGCCGCCGTGGTTCGCATGCCCGCGCTCGCCGCCGGGGCCACCGAGGCCGCGGTGCAGTCGTGGCTCGTCGCCGTCGGCGACAGCGTGGCAGCGGGGCAGGAGATCGTCGAGATCGAGACCGAGAAGGCCGTCGTCGAGTACGAGGCCGAGGAGGCGGGCGTCGTCGCGGCGCTACTGGTCGACGCCGGTGCGGCCGTGGCGGTGGGTGCTCCCATCGCCGTGCTCGCCGCGCCCGGACAGTCCGCCGACGACGCGATCGCCGAGGCCGGAGTCGCCCCGTCCGCTCCCGCCCCGTCCGCTCCCGCCCCGGACGAGCCCTCCGCTGCCACGCCGGCTCCCGCCGTCCCGGATGCTCCCGCCCCCACGGCGCCCGCTCCCACGGCGCCCGCTTCGACGGACCAGGCACCCGCCGCCGCACCCGAGCGCGCCGAGGGCGCCCGGCTCTTCGCGAGCCCGCTCGTTCGCCGACTCGCCCGCGAGCGCGGCATCGACCTCTCGCACATCGCCGGTTCGGGACCGCACGGGCGCATCGTCCGTCGCGACCTCGACGCCCTTCCCGAACCCACCCACACGCCGCCCGCGCGGATGTCGGCGCCCGAGCCCGACGCGGCCTACACCGACATCCCGCACACCGGCATGCGGCGGGCGATCGCGCGCCGGCTCACCGAGAGCGTCACCACCGTGCCGCACTTCTTCCTGTCGGCCGACTGCCGCGTCGACGAGGTGCTCGCGCTCCGAGCGCGCATCAACGAGCGGGGCACGGTGAAGATCTCGGTCAACGACTTCGTGCTCAAGGCGGTCGCCGCCGCGATGCTCGACGTTCCCGAAGCCAACGCGATCTGGACGGAGGAGGCGACCCGACGCTTCTCGACGGTCGATGTCGGCGTCGCGGTCTCGATCCCGGGGGGACTCGTCACCCCCGTCCTCCGCGGCATCGAGGGGCTCACTCTCAGTGCCATCAGCAGCGGCGTCCGCGACCTCGCCGACAAGGCCCGCGCGGGCAGGCTCAAGCAGCGGGAGCTGGAGGGCGGCTCCTTCGCCGTCTCCAACCTCGGCATGTACGGCACCTCGCGGTTCTCCGCGATCATCAACCCGCCGCACTCGGGAATCCTCGCCGTGGGGGCGGCCGAGCGTCGTGCCGTCGTCGAGGGCGACACGCTGGTGCCCGCCACGGTCATGAGCGTCACCCTCTCCGCCGACCACCGCGTCCTCGACGGCGCGCTGGCCGCCCAGTGGCTGGCGGCGTTCACCGAACGCATCGAGAACCCGCTGTCGCTGCTCGTCTGATCCGATCCCACCCGAAGACCCTCGACGTCGAGAGATAAGGAAACACCCACATGACTGACAACCTGCCCACCATCGGCTGGATCGGCGCGGGCCGCATGGGCACCCAGCTGGTCCAGCGCCTGCTCGATGCCGGGTACGACGTTGCCGTCTACAACCGCACGGCCGCCAAGGTCCAGCCGCTCGTCGACGCGGGAGCCTCCCACGCGGCGCGTCCCGTGGACCTCGCCGGTCGCGACCTCGTCTTCAGCATGGTCTCGGCCGACAAGGACCTCGAGCACGTGCTCCTCGGGCCCGACGGGCTGCTGACCGGGCCGTCCGCGCCGCGGATCGTCGCCGACGTGTCGACCGTCTCGGTCGCCACGAGCGAGAAGGTGCGGGCTGCGGCGACCGAGCGCGGCACCGCGTTCCTGGCCACTCCGGTCTCCGGCAACCCCGCCGTCATCGCTGCGGGAAAGCTGACCGTCGCCGTCTCCGGTCCGCGCGACGTCTTCGACGAGGTGGAGCCGGTGCTCCAGGTCTTCGGCCGCGGGGTCACGTACGTCGGCGAGGGCGAGGTGGCTCGCCTCGTGAAGATCGCCCACAACGTCTTCCTGGGCGTGGTCACCCAGTCCCTCGCCGAGATCACCGTGCTCGCGCAGAAGGGCGGGGTGTCGCGCGAGGCGTTCCTCTCCTTCCTCAACGACTCGGTCATGGGCTCGGTCTTCACCGGCTACAAGACCCCTGCGTTCGTCAACCTCGACTTCACGCCGACCTTCACGATGCCGCTGCTGCAGAAGGACTTCGATCTCGGACTCGACGCCGCGTACCGACTCGGGGCACCGATGCCGATCGCCTCGGCGACCCGTCAGATCGTCGCTCAGGAAGTGGGGGCCGGAAACACGGAGCAGGACTTCGCGACGCTCCTGCTCGCCGTCGCCCGCGGCGCGGGGCTCGACCTCCAGTCCGAGAACGCCGACGTCACCGACGGTCTGACCGACTGACCCTTCGATGACACCTTCGCAGATCCCGGCGACCATGCGCGCCGCCGTGCTCCATGGTCGCCGGGATCTGCGGTTCGAAGAGGTGCCCGTGCCCCGCCCCGCCGCCGGCGAGGTGCTCATCGAGGTCACGATGGTCGGGGTGTGCGGCACCGACGCGGCGGAATGGGCGTACGGGCCGATCCTCACCCCGATCGAGAACCGTCATGCCGTGACCGGGCATCGGGGGCCGATGACGCTCGGGCACGAGTTCGCCGGCACGGTCGTCGCGACAGGCGAAGGGGTCGACGCGGCGTGGACCGGTCGGCTCGTCGCCTCCTGCGGCGCCGCCCCGTGCGGCTCGTGCGACCTGTGCGTGTCGGGTCGCTCCAACGTGTGCCGCCGTTACAGCGCCGTGGGTCTCCACCGCGACGGCGCACTGGCCTCGTACGTCACGGCTCCCGTCGCCAGCTGCGTCGACGCGGGCGCGCTCGGCATCGACGGCGGTGAGGCGGCGCTCGTCCAGCCCATGTCGATCGCCGTGCACGCGGCGCGCCGGTCGGGCGTTCGCGCCGGTGACGTCGCCGTCGTGCAGGGGGTCGGCGGGATCGGCGCCTTCCTCATCCACGCCCTTGTCGATCGCGGAGTGAGGGTCGTCGCGGTCGACCTCGACCCGCAGCGCGTGGAGCTCGCCGCCGACCTCGGCGCGGAGCTCACCGTGCGCGCCGGCACCGATTCCTCGGCCGCGGAGATCGCGGCGAGCTGGGGAGAGAGGCTTCCCGTGTTCTTCGAGGTCACGGGGAGCGAGCGCGGCATGAACCTCGCGATCGAGATCGTGCCGATGGGAACGACCGTGGTGGCGGTGGGGATCGCGAAGAGACCGGCACCCGTCGACCTCGGACGGGTCACCGTGCGCGAGCTCACGCTCGTCGGCACCAACGCGATGGTCCGCGAGACCGACCTCGTCGACGCGGCCCGCCTGGTCGCGCAGCGGGCGGGGAGATGGCAGGCCGTCGCGTCGGACCCGATCGCCTTCGACGATCTCGTCGAGGGGGCCCTCGAGCCTCTGTCAGAGGGACGACCGCCGGCGGTCAAGACGCTCGTGCGGCCCCCGGACCGGTCGGTGACGGCGCCTTCGCGCTGAGGTGGAACACCTCTTCGATGCCGTCCTCGGGATCGTCGACCTCTCCCACCTTCACGAAGCCGAGGCGCCGCACGATCCGCAGCGACGCCGAGTTTCCCGGCGATACCGATGCGACGACCGTCCGCACCTCAGGCGCGGCGATCGCCTCGGCGACGAGCATCTCCGCAGCCGCTGTCGCCAGCCCTCGCCCCCGGAAGGTGGGGTCGATCTCGTAGGAGATCTCCACGGCGCCCTCGTCGTCGGGAGCGCTGTGGAACCCCGCCGCGCCGACGGCGACGGGGGTGTCGCCCAGATACAGGGGCCGGGCGATCCACGGCAGGTCGCCGGGGCGCTCCCGCACCTGCGCCGCACGGATCTCCCACAGCCACCGCAGGGGCTCTCCGCCGACGTGCGGCCCCAGCCGTCGGCGCACGGCGTCGCTTGCCGTGCCGGTCGCCAGCGCGTCGAGCTCCGAGGTCGTCAGGGGGACCGCGTGGAGCCCGCTGCCCGGGGAAGGAGAAGACATCACGTCTGGGAGTATCCCATCGGGCGGGGATGTCCTGGCGGGAATGCGCCGCCGGGACGGATGATGGAGGAGGAGCAACACCCGTCGAAAGGAACACCCATGGCCACCATCGCCGTCCTCGGAGGAACCGGCTACGCCGGACGCCACATCGTCGCCGAAGCCGTCCACCGCGGACACAGCGTCCTCTCGGTCGCCCGCACCGCGCCGGCCGAGCGCGTCCCCGGGGCGACCTACGTCGAAGGCACACTGCTCGACGTCCCGGCGCTCGCGAAAGAGCTGACCGGCGTCGATGTCGTCGTCTCGGCCGTGGCGCCGCGCGGCGAGATGGAGGGCCAGGTGCGCCCCAACCTCGAGGCGCTCTTCTCGGTCCTCCCGGACGACGTGCGGGTGGGGGTCATCGGAGGCGCCGGCGGCAGCCTCGTCGCGCCGGGAGGTCCCCGCGTGGTCGACAGCGGGTTCCCCGACGAGTTCAAGGCCGAGGCGCTGGAAGCGATCGGCGTGCTCGAAGACTTGCAGGCCGAGCAGACCGGTCGGGACTGGTTCTATGTGCACCCCGCCGGCGGGTTTGGTGCGTGGAACCCGGGGGAGCGCACCGGTCAGTACCGCGACGGCGGCGAGGTGATCGTCACCGACGACGAGGGCGAGTCGTTCATCTCCGGAGCCGACCTGGCGGTGGCCGTCCTCGACGAGATCGAGAAGCCGCGCCACCACCGCGAGCGCTTCACGGTCGGCTACTGAGCGGGCCGCCGGGATGCTCAGGCCGTGAGGGTCCCGGCGGACAGCGGCAGCTGCGAAGCGTGGCGGCTGGCCAGCATCGGGCCGAGGTGCGACTCGTAGACCGCGAGGTGCGCGGGGTGGTCCAGATAGCCGGCCAGCCCCGCTTCGTCGTCGACGATTGCGGCGATCGCATAGTCCACGTCGCTCGGGCGGACCCGGAGGTTGGGTGCGGCGACGTACGAGCGGATCGACGGGATCTGGGTCGCCATCTCGGTGAGGGCGGCGGTGAGGGCGCGCACGTCGTCGTCGCTGACCGACTCGCGCCAGGTGAAGGCGACTTGGTGCAGGATCATGGGGTTCCCTTCTAGACGAGGTCGCGCCAGTCGACGCCCTCATCGTCTTCTTCCTCGATGTCGACGGCGCCGGTCAGGATCGGCAGCGCCATGGTCTCGGTCGGCGGACCCATGACGGTCGCCTCGTCGCGGCGGAAGCGCAGGACGTCGTTGATGTAGGACGAGACGACCTCCGCGATCGGAACGGACGTCCCGCGCGCCTGCGACATGTACCACCGGTGTTCGAGCACCTGGTGGAACACCTCGGCCGGCTCCAGCTTCGCGCGCAGATCGAACGGGATCGCCTTCACGACGGGTTCGAACACGCGCGTCAGCCACTCATGCGCGACCATCTCCTCGTCGCTGCCGAGACGGGAGACGCGAGCGCTGAACTCGTCCATGTCGTTGAGCAGACGCCGGGCCTGGTTCTCCTCGACGTCGAGGCCGGTGAGGCGCAGCAGCCGCCGCTGGTGGTGGCCGGCGTCGACGACCTTGGGCTGGATCGAGACGACGGTGCCGTCGGAGATCGTCTGGATCGACATCTCCCCGATGTCGAAGCCGAGGTCGTTGAGGCGCTGCACCCGCTCGGTGAGGCGCCACGACTCGTTGACCGAGAACGACTCCTGGTCGTTGAGCGCGCCCCACAGTGACCAGTACGACGACATGATGCTGTCGGCGATCGCGACCGCGTCGACACTGCCCTCCAGTCGTCCGCCGGCTTCGAGGTCCATCAGCTCGCCGGCGATGTTGGTGCGGGCGATGTCGAGGTCGTGCTCGCGCTGGCCGCGGGTGAGGCCGCGCTCGTGGAGCTCTCCGGTCTCGGCGTCGACGAGGTAGGCGGCGAACGCCCCCGCGTCGCGGCGGAAGAGGGTGTTGGAGAGGGACACGTCGCCCCAGAAGAACCCGATGTTGTGGAGGCGGACCAGGAGCACGGCGAGGGCGTCGACGAGGCGCCCCGCCGTGTCGGGGCGCAGGACCTGGGTGAACAGGGCGCGGTAGGGGAGGGAGAACTTGAGGTGGGCGGTGACGAGGGCCGCCGGCAGCGGGTCGCCCTTGGGGGTGCGGCGTCCGTCGATCACGGCGACGCGATCCACGCACGGCACATCGAGCCGCGACAGCGAGCCGAGCATCTCGTATTCTCGGCGGGCCATCTCGGTGGTCGTCTCCTTGACGGCCACCACCCGTCCCGACAGGCTCGCGAAGCGCACGAGATGACGCGAGATCCCCTTCGGCAGCGAGACGATCGTGTCGTTCGACCACTCTTCGAGCGGCGTGGACCACGGCAGGGCGAGCAGCCCCGCATCGACGCTGCTGGCGGTGATGGTCAGCGACTCCACCACGGCGCGTCCTCCCTTGCGTACCGGTCGTGCGGGGCGTGCCAGCCCCACATGCGCCGCGGCGCGGGGGTCAGTGACCCACCGCGCCGCGTCGCTCGTCTGTGTCGGATCAGGCCGAAGCGATGGCCTTGTCGGTCAGGCGCTCGCCCGACTCGGAGTCGAACACGTGCACGTGGCCGGGGATCGGAGCGAGGACGACCTTGTCGCCGGCGCTCGGGTGACGACGGCCGTCGACACGGGCGACGAAGTCGGTGTTCTTGCCGTTGACGTCGGCGTGGCCGTAGAGGTAACCGTCGGCACCGAGCTCCTCGACCAGGTCGACGCTCACGGTGATGCCCTGGCCGTCCTCGGGGTTGACGACGATGTCCTCGGGGCGGACACCGATGGTGACCTGCGATCCGTTCGCCTTGCCGAGGGTGTCGGCCTCCACGCCCACGACGCTCGTGCCGAAGCGGACGCCGCCCTCGGCGATGTCGGCCGGGAACAGGTTCATGGCCGGCGAGCCGATGAAGCCGGCGACGAACACGTTCTGCGGCTTCTCGTACAGGTCGCGCGGGGTGCCGACCTGCTGCAGCAGACCGTCCTTGAGGACGGCGATGCGGTCACCCATCGTGAGGGCCTCGGTCTGGTCGTGCGTGACGTAGACCGTGGTGACGCCCAGGCGACGCGTGAGCGAGGCGATCTGGCTGCGGGTCTGGACGCGGAGCTTGGCGTCGAGGTTCGACAGCGGCTCGTCCATGAGGAACACCTGGGGGCTGCGGACGATCGCGCGGCCCATGGCGACACGCTGACGCTGACCACCGGAGAGAGCCTTGGGCTTGCGGCTCAGGTACTGCTCGAGGTCGAGGAGCTTGGCGGCCTCTTCCACGCGCTTGGCGCGCTCTTCCTTGCCGACGCCGGCGATCTTCAGGGCGAAGCCCATGTTCTCGGCGACCGTCATGTGCGGGTACAGCGCGTAGTTCTGGAACACCATCGCGATGTCGCGGTCCTTCGGCGGGATGTCGGTGACATCGCGGTCGCCGATGAGGATGCGGCCCGAGTTGACCTCTTCGAGGCCGGCCAGCATGCGCAGCGAGGTGGACTTACCGCAACCGGAGGGGCCGACGAGAACCAGGAACTCGCCGTCGGCGATCTCGAGGTTCAGCTTGTCGACCGCGGGGCGGGTTCCGCCGGGGTAGAGGCGGGTTGCGTTGTCAAAGGTGACGGACGCCATTTGTTCTTCTCCTTCACCGGCAGGTACGTGCCGGACGATCCGTAGTGAATGGAATGAGCGGGGGCTTGGCCCGCACGTCCCGGGAGGACGCTCGACCAGTATGGCACGCCGGGGGCTCGCCGCGGAGGCTCGAGGCCGGGGAAATCACGGTCCCTGCCCGTTCCGTGTCTGGGTTTTTCCCAGGGTGTCTGACTACCATCGATCTGTTCGCTAACCCGTGCGGACAGCCGGAGGCCGATCCGGCACATTCGTTTTCGCAAGAGGTTCCATGTCCATCGACGGCCCCACCCCCGAACCGTCCGCGAGTGACCGTCGCGAAGCGGTGCGCGAGAAGGCCCAGCAGGTCCGCGTGCAGCAGTCACGAGCCCGCCTGGTGCGCCGCGCCGCGCTCGTGGCCGGAGCGCTGTTCGCGGGTGCTGCCGTGACCGTCGTGGTGGCGTGGGCCGTGGCCGCCACCGCGAGCCGGCCGCAGCTGGAGCCGCGCAACGCGTCGGCCGATGGATTCGCGATTTCGTCGATCACCGGCGTCGTCGGCGGCGAGACCACCGCGCAGGTCGACGCCACGCCCAGCGCCACCCCGCAGGCCGACGCCAAGACGCCGACGCCCTCGCCGACCGTGAGCGAGAGCGTTGCCGCATCCGCCGCGCCGCCAGTCGACATCCGCGTCTACGTCGACTACCTCTCGCCCGGCGCCAGGGAGTGGCAGCTGGCGAACCTCCAGCAGCTGAGCTCGTGGGTCAACCAGGGAGCAGCGACGCTCACGTACCACCCGGTGTCGATGCTGGCCGCCAAGTCCAACGGCACGAAGTACTCGCTGCGCGCCGCGGGAGCCGCCGCCTGCATGGCGACGTACTCTCCCGATGACTTCTTCAACTTCAACAACGAGCTGCTCTCGCGTCAGCCGGCCGTGGACTCCGACGGCTACTCCGACGATGAGCTCGCCAACCTGGCGATCGCCTCTGGCGCCGACGACCCCAAAGAGGTGCGCACCTGCATCGAGACGGGGGCCTTCTCCTCCTGGGTGAAGGAAGCGACCGAGCGCGCGGTGGCCGAGATCCCCGACACCGACGGCCTGGCGCTCACGAGCATCCCGATGGTCGTCGTCAACGGTCAGGCATACGTGGGCGCGCTCGACGATCCCGCCGAGTTCTCCCAGTTCGTCATGACCAGCGCCAGCGACGCGTTCTACAAGTCGCAGGAGACGGCGACGCCCACCCCGACGCCGACCTCCTCGCCGTCGCC
The DNA here is from genome assembly GCF_001620065.1 of Microbacterium sp. TNHR37B. Taxonomy (GTDB): domain Bacteria; phylum Actinomycetota; class Actinomycetes; order Actinomycetales; family Microbacteriaceae; genus Microbacterium. The sequence goes on along the minus strand of NZ_LQGV01000001.1, from coordinate 1,206,375 downwards.
CAAGGCGTCCAAGGCGCCGAAGGACAAGCCGTAGGGTGGCTCTGACGCCCGGCTAGACTGGGCGTTCTGCCGGCTTGGCGCAATTGGTAGCGCACCGTACTTGTAATACGGGGGTTGCAGGTTCAAGTCCTGTAGCCGGCACCGTTGGGCCGTCGGTGAGACTATTCGCAGAACCGGCCGAAAGCTAGACGGGCACTCGCATCGTGCGGGTGTCCGTCGGTGTTTTGGGCCGTTTGCGGTCCTGGCGCCCGGTCTCCAGGCGCGTTCGATCGTTTCGTGAGCGCTGAGAATGCTAGTGCCGCCGCAGGCGGGTGGTGCTGGCGGGTGTGGCTCGCGCCCGGAGGGGGATCGCCCGCGGACTCGTCGGCGACTCGGTGGCCTTGAGCCCGACTGCGGTCGTTTCCCGGGGGAGGGTGAGGTCGCCGTTGCCGGTGGACACGCACGCGACCTGCCACTGTCGCTCACAAACACAGCGATAGTTACTCGTCGCGGATGGCGCGCAAGGCCCGCTGCGTGTGATTCTCGACGCCCGTGAGTTGCTCGTTGCGACCGGTCTGGACGTTGTCGCTGACAACGATGCGCTGCTCCGACCGAACGTCCAGAGGAGAGCCCGCCGGCGTTGCTGACAACCGAGCCCATATGTCAACGGCGCACGTTCAGTGGGCCGCTCCGCGGAGACGCCAATCGGATGCCATGCTTGAGCAGCAGTCACCTCCGCCTGGTCACGGTGTTTGACGCTCACCGCAAGCACCCCTTGATCACAGCAAACGTCAGGAGAGAAGTACTGATGCTCATATGGACGCCGCGATCTACTACCCCGGAGCACAAGGCTCGCCAGGTGCTGTCTGCTGTTCAGCACATGCACGTTACTTTCAAGGAGGAAGTGTGGCTCTGGCGTGGCGAGGCAGAGGATCGGTATCGACTCGAACCAGGAATGCACACGCGCGTTCTCGGCGACGGCACGGCACTGCACGATGCGCAAGCCACGACTCGTGAGCATACGACCACTCTGCTGGATAAGGCGCGGGCTGCGGGCTTGGACCGGTCGCCTTCGGATCGCAGTTACCCAGACCTTGCACTATTGGCGCATCTGCAGCACTATGGCGCAGCGACGCCGTTGCTCGACGTTTCAGTCGACCCGTTGATCGCTTTTTGGATGGCTGTGTTCGCGGACGCCGACGATCCCGTGAAGGCCGGCTCGAAGGACCACCTTGACGGTCGCATCCTTGGAATTCTCCGCCCATCCGAAGATCGATGGATCTCGCCAGTGGACGATCGTTCTTACACTGAAGTCGCGGCACAGTCCGAGTCTGGCTATCTGTGGTATCGGCCCCCGTACGTTGCGGAGCGCCTAAGGATCCAGCGCGGCTCCTTCATCCTCGGTGCTTTCACTACTCCACATGAAGAGTCGACGCTGAATCTCAATCTCGGAGATGTTGACTCCGACTTCCTCGCCAAACGTATGACACGAATGGGCCAGCGCGGGAAACCTGCTCAACGGACTGCAGAAGTCATTTGCTTCAAGATTCCGAGATCCTCTAAGCCGTACCTTCGTGAGTTGCTAGTCTCCCGAAGCGGATTGGACTCGGAGACCGTGTATCCAATTGCGTGGACCGATCACCCGATACAGAGCTTCGCCAGACGGTTTGGGAGAACCATACCCCTCTAGAAGATGGGTGGGGGAAGGCGGTGTCCGAAAATCCGGGTAAGGCTTGAACCGATCGAGACCCAGCTCCAACGCCGTCAACTACTAAAGCGATCCCGACCCGACCATAGACTTCAGTGCGCGACCGTCATCCGTGCGTCTAGAGCGTCGGTGTAGCGCCTGTTCGTCCCCACAAGCCGAAGCATCGCTTCTCTGGCCGAGGAGCCCATCGTAAGGCGACACCACCGATGCTGGCCCACCTCGTCAGTACGATGAGCGCATGCGCACCCGAGCCGCCGCGACGCTAATCGACACGGCGAGTACTCTCGTCGCGGGCCCAGCAGCAGCCGGGCCTGGATCGCGGCAAACCGTGGCGCACACAGGCCGAGAGGACCTCAGCACGTGAGGATTACCCAACACGTCGACATCCCTAACGCTCTCCTGGCGGCAGCTCGCGATGGACGCCTGGTCCTATTTGTGGGCGCCGGTGTGTCGTTGAACGATCCGTCCAACCTCCCTCTCTTTGACGGGCTTGCGCAGCAAATCGCTCGGTCGCTCGGAGTGGAGTATGACGCCACGTTGAGCCCCGATCGGTTTCTGGGCCAGCTGACTCAGAGCTACCCGCTGGTCAGGGAGCACGTGCGCGCAATCATCGGAAGCGCGGAGTCGCGTGCCAATGCGAACCACCTAGCACTCGCCCGCCTCGCGGCTGCGATTGGTGCGCCAATCGTGACGACAAACTACGACCTCCACGTTCAGAAGGCGGCTGCAGAGGCGTCCCTTGAGCTCGGTGATACGTACTCGGGTCCGGCCGTGCCCTTGGGGAAGGATTTCCAAGGTCTGGTCTACCTTCACGGGGCCTCGTCTCGTCCCGCGGCCGAGCTCGTTGTCACGGACGACGACTTCGGGCGCGCATACCTCACGGACGGTTGGGCTCGCCGGTTCGTGCAGGACCTCTTTGAGCATCGGACTGTGCTGTTCGTCGGCTACAGCCACAGTGATGTTGTGATGACGTACCTCGCTCGTGGGCTTCCACCGAGCGCCCAACCGCGGTTCGCGCTCACTCATGAGCCGGACAGTCCTCGATGGGAGAACCTTCGGATCACTCCGGTCGCCTATCCAGGCGACGAAGAGCACGCGGCTTTGCCTCGCGCGTTGGAGGCATGGGCGGCGCTGATGAACATGGGCGTTCTCGAGCACTACGCGCGAGCGAAGGACATCGCTGCGGGGAGCCCGCCAGCGGTGCCGGAGGAAGCGGACTACCTCGCTGATGTCTTGAACACGCCGGCCGGAGCACGTGGATTTGCGGCGGTGGCCACTGGCTACGAGTGGTTGCGGTGGGCGGAAGAGCAGCCCGTGTTCCGGAGGTTGTTCGAAGTGGGGCGAGCCGAGAGCGAGTCATCTCGGGTGTTGGCCGACTGGTTCGTGAGCCAATACGTTGCGGTACCGGAGTATTCGATGCTTGCGCTTGGCGCTCTCGCCAGGCTTGGGCCGGTAGTTTCTACCGAGCTTCAGTGGGAGATTTCCCGCGCTGCGCGGGGTCTGCGATCGACGGCTCCCGAAGACGCGCGCCGTTGGATGACCATCCTGACCGCCGTTATGCGGACCGACCCTGCAGAGTCGAGCCTCAGCTGGTTCCAGGGCTACGGCAACCCACTCTCTGGTGGCGACGCGCTTCCCTTACTTCGTCGCGCGCTCGTGCCTCGTCTCATTCTGAGAGAGGACCGACCCTGGTTCCCCATCGACGAGGACGAGACTCAGCCGCGTCGGGTGTCGGCTGAGATTGAATGGGCGACTTCAGACGACGTCCTGAAGGTGCTGTGGGAGCAGGTCTCAGAGGAAGGTCTGGAGATCGCTGACACCGTGCTCCAGATCGCCGAACAGGCGCTGACCGATGCGTACGAACTGCTGAGAGCGTTCGACCCCGAGCGTACGTTCGACCCGTGGTCTTTTCGTCGTTCCGCGATCGAGCCGCACGAGCAAGACAGGTTCAGCGATGAGGAGGGGACGATCATTGACATGCTTCGTGATAGCGCCTTGCGGGCGAGATCCAGCAGTTCAGACCTTTCGGCCCGGTGGCTGTCAAGTCCCTACGCTCTCTTTCGCAGACTTGGACTGCATCTCATTGCCGAATCCCCACACCTGAGCGGTGACGAGAAGTGCGCCACTGTGCTCGGCGGCCTCCTCTACGACCCCGAAGCGAAGCATGAACTGTTTCGTCTGCTTCAGCTTGTGGCGCCCGACCTGAGTCCCGACTCCAGACAACGGTTGCTGGCTTCCGTTCTCGCGGGCCCGCCAAATGACGATCCCGTCGAGGGGGTGGATGCGCGCCCGCGTCGCAGAGCGATCTTTGACAGGGCTGAGTGGTTGAGCAGGTACGCCGAGTCGCCCTGGCCGGAGTTGGACGCAGCCATCTCAGACATCCGCCGAGATGAGCCAGACATGGGAGTCCGCACTCACCCAGACCTCGATCACTACATGACTTCAGGAACCTGGGGCGGCAAGATGCCGCTGACAGTCGACGAGTTCCTCACGCGGGTGCGCGAGGATGGGGCGCGCGCCAGCGTTCAATCGCTCCTTGTCCTCGACTACTCGGAGCGAAACTTCGACGACCCCACGTGGGAGGACGCCTGCAAGCTCGTACGAGAGGCCGCTGCAGCGCAACCATCGGTCGGTCTCCAGTTGCTCCCGGAAGTTATGCTCGCCCCCTTTGCGCGGCACCACGACCTGCTCGGCGCGATCATGCACGGATGGAGTCAGAGCTCAGTTCTACTGGAGAGCATCAACGACCTGGTCGGAGCCCTGGAAGAGCAGAGCGTCAGACCCGAGCTTGCTCGCCCTGTGAGTGAGGTGCTGAACTCCGTGTCAAAGCCCGCGGAAGGGGACTTGGTTCCGCTGGCGATGGAGAAGCTCGACGCTCTCGCTGTCGAGTTGTGGGAGATGCACGCGCCCGAGTTTGATCCTGGCGGGTGGAGCGACTTGCTGATGCGAGGCCTGAACACCTGGCCAGGCATCCTCGCCCAGTATTGGCTGAATCGCGTCGCCGCAAGGTGGCAGGCGGCGCCGGAGCAGTGGGAGGGTCTTACTGAGATTGAAAGTCGCGCGTTCAGTTTGATGCTGACGTCACCAACCTCCACGCGAGATACGGCCGCGAGCATTCTCAGCTGGAAGCTTCACTTTCTCTTCGCCGCAGACCCGCAGTTCACTGCTGCGCGCGTGTTCCCACTTTTCGACTCGGATGTATCCGCGTTCGCGCCGGACGCGTGGTTCAGCTTCCTCCACGAACCCCGAACTTCGCCCGATCTCCTCGACGCAGGTTTCTGGCAACTTCTCCTACGCTCAGTGGATGCGGCGACCGGCCGCGACCAGGGCATGGCCGAGCGGTACTGGGCGACAGTCGCCTCGATCGCGGCATTCTCCACCGCGAGCACGGTGGATCGACTCGCCTTGATCGACTACTTGGCTACCCCGCAGCGGGCGGGGCAACTCGTCGCATTCATCCGCGCGTTGGGTCACGCCGTGACCGACCTCGACGACGCAGGTCGCGAGAGTCTGTGGTCATCTTGGCTGGAAAGTGCGATCGCCACCCGCCAAGCGGCCGCGCCAGGCGTTCAGTCTCCTGAGGAGCGGACCGCTTGGGGGGACCTCGCTCTCGAACTCGGGACTGAGGATGCGCTGACACTCACAACGTCCTGCCCCGGCGCTATCGGTGCGCGCACGAGATTCCACCACCTCGACCCAGCGCGCACTCAGCTGATCGTCGAGTTGCTCGTCAGGGTCGTGACTGCCAGATTGCGCCTAACAGAAACTGCCGACTGGCACATCCGTTCCGAGCTAGAGCAGCTCTTCGAGCGAGTGAAAGCGGACGCTGCACCTGCTTCACTTCGTCAACTCGCTGAGCTCGCTGTTCAACGAGGCGTCCACGAAGCTCTCTCCTGGGTGGATGCGTAATGCGGTGTGGGTAGATGCTTCTAGTGGCGAGTGTCGTCCTGAACCGCGAGTTCGGTCCTTCCGCCTCACTAGCTGCGTCTCTCTGCAAGGTTGCCGGTGACGGGGCCCTCGCGATGGTATCGGACGACGTCGGCGAACGCTCGATCAGGCCCGGGCAACCCAACCCAGATGTCTCCTACCAGTGCGGCAGACCCGAGAGCGTGAGCCAGGATCCGGCTTTGTTCCGGGGCGGCGGCCCCGCGGCCCGCTGAAGCCGGCTCACATGCTTTCAGCGACAGCCTTCGCGGTATCTGGGTTCATCATTTCCGGGTTTGGTATCACGCTCAGCCTGCTTATGAATCCCTCCACAAGTGGAGTCAACGGGTGACGCTTCCCATAGCTCTCCGCTTCGAGCACACTCCTGCCGAGCCCCGCCAACAGATCCGCGACCTGAACTCTGGCTTCCAGCTTCGAATCGGCCAAAGTGACGTTCACGAGTTCCACGCCCTTTCCAGCTCGGTTAGGGGAGACGATCTCTGGCGCGGCCAAGTGTTTCCTCATCGCCTCGATGCGTTCGGGAGTCAACTCCTTGGCGGCGTCGTGCAAAACCTCCACCGGACGACCCGACTGGGTAGCCCAGTGCAGGACGGCAGCACCGAGGGCAGGAATTAGGGGATCGAGAGTGCGCAGCCGATGGTCGATGCCCTCACCCAGCTGCAACCGGGAGAGCGTCCGCAGGTGTCTGACGCCCGCATGAATCAGGCTGAAGAACATGTCGCCGGGCGAAACACCCGCGGCCAGCACGTCGACAACATGGCCGTCGAACGTCCTGAGGGTAGCCGCTGCTTCCGAGGTCGACCTGGCGCGAAGAAAGCTCTGAAACGCGACCAACAGCGCTTCCCACCGCTCGCCGAAGAGAGCCGGGGAGGTGAAGAACAGAATGTTCGCGCCACAGAGCGCGGCGCCGTCAGCGAACATGTCGTACTCGTCCTCGTGAGCGAGTTCTTCGATCGTGGCATCGAACAGCTTCGAGACGAGGAAGTACCGTTTGTCGGTGATATGCAGGGACGCATGGTCCCTCAGCTCCGGAAGCTCCAACAACCATCTCGCGGTTGCTTCGTCTTTCCTCTGCAGCAGCGTCTTGGACTTGAGCTCGACACTCTGGCTCCCGGTTTGTGATCGAACCTCAGCCATGATCGCCGTGGCATCCAGGTCGCTGATTGTCACACTCGCGTGGACAAAGAAACGGGAACCTCCGGCGAGGAGGTTTTCCCCATCGTTTCCCGACTCATCGCAAGCAACGCTGAGGGGCTCCTCAGCCCCGCTGCTCGTATTGTCTGCCGTCATCCGTCTATCGTGACACGAGAGCGTTCCCGCAGCGCCTTAACATCCCGACGAAAGCAGAGAGGGATGGTCGGCTAGGCGACCCCATGCGTTCGTCCATGCTGAAGATGCATCGCCTTCCCGGGACGTCAGGTCCGATAACATTCCATCACGTCAACTAGTGCGAGCGGCAGGAAGCAAAGATGACCGAGTGGTGGAATGAGTTCATGCGCGCCGTAACGGACGGCGCCTGGACCGCGGGCCTGCTCCAAGGGTTAGCCGGTGGGACCGCTGCGATCGCAGTCGCCTTCTTGATCCTCAAGCGGCAGCTCGTGGCGGATCGCAAGCTCGCTGAAGACGAGCGAAAGGAGACGCAGCGCATCGCTCAGCAGGAGAAGCTCTCCGTCGCCGCGGCGGGCATAGGTCGGTTGCTCGCGCAGATTGCCCTGTCTAATCGCGACTACTCCAATCGTGAGCTCGGCGCATTACTGCGCAGTACGTCGAAGCCACTGGATGTCGACCTCGCCAACACTGCCAAGGTCGAGGCTACGATCTACTTTCCCCACTTCAATGCGCATGTTGCCGTGGCGCGCCTCAAAGAGCGAGATGCCCTTTGGGCGGTGGGGCGCAGCGTTCTAGCGTCAGACCCATCAATCACGGATGAAGCAATGGGCCACGCCTTGAGGCAAGCACTCGCGCCAGCCAACAGCGATCTACGCGCGATCGCAAACGAGCTGATCCGTTGGACGGGCGAAGGCGATTTTCCGGACAGCCTTGCGGTCCTCCGATCCGCCGATCCACTCCCCACGACGCGCGAAGCCAAAAGCCCTATCCGCAAAGCCTGGAAATCGCGGTCCGCCGCATCGATGGAGGCTGCCGCCAGAACTAGACTGCCACGGCCGGCGAGTCCTTGATTTTCTGACCTTGCGGGGCAGAGAGCCTGAGTCCCACTCGGCGAGGTCGCGTGCAGATCGCTCCGCAAACAGGCATCGCGCGGCATGGGACCACTCCGTGTGGATGGTGGCGTCGGTCGCCGTTCTCACTGCAGCCGCCTTCGCGTGGTGGTGGTTCACGACCGGTTCCGCCACTCTGCATGTGAACTGAAGAAGGGGGACGCAGCCTCTGATTGCAGGTCCGACGGGCGCTCCAGTATGGTGCGGGAGGGGGCATCGTGGGGAGCCCCATCGACTTCTGCTCGCTCAGCTTCTGGGGGCGTGCCGGATCTGGGGAGGTCCGTCGTGTCTCATGTGATTGACGTGGCGCCGTCGCGACGCACTGCGTGGCTGCGTCTGGTCGCTCTCGCGGTCGCTGCGGCGATCGTGCTGACATCTTTCATCGTCTCGCCTGCGGAAGCAGCGGCCGGGGGGAAGGCGTTTCGCGCGGCACCCAAGCCCACCGTCTCGGGGACGGCAATGGTCGGCGAAAGCCTCTCCGTGAAGCCGGGCACGTGGTCGCCCCAGGCGGATCTTCGCTATCAGTGGTTGCGAAACGGCAAACCCATCTCCGGCGCCAGGTCGAGGTCGTACAAGATCGTCGCAGCGGATGCCGGCAAGAATGTCGCGGTGACCGTCACGGGCAGTCGATCCGGATACGTCAAGACGTCTCGGACCAGTGCCGCGAAGACCGTCAAGAAAGCGGCCTTCTCGTCGGCCCCCACACCTGTGATCTCTGGCCAGCCCGTTTTCGGGGCACGGCTGACGACACGGCCGGGAACGTGGTCTCCGAAACCGACCTTCTCGTACCAGTGGAAGCGCAACGGAAAGGCGATCCCGGGGGCGAAGTCCAGCACGTACACCGTGGCATCGGCGGACGTGGGTGCCCACATCGCGGTCACCGTCACGGGCTCTCGGGCGGGTTACGTGACGACGTCGAAGACCAGCGGCTCGAAGGTCGCCGGAAGCGCCGCTTTCACCACCTCGCCGACGCCGAAAGTGACGGGTTCACCCGTCATGGGCGCCGTGCTCTCCGCTGACCCGGGAGATTGGGCACCGGCGGCGGCCTTCTCGTACCAGTGGAAACGCAATGGAGCGGCCATCCGAGGAGCGGTGCAGCGCACATACGCGCTCGCGGTGGCCGACGTGGGCAAGACCGTCTCCGTCACCGTGGCCGGGTCGCGCGCCGGATACGCCACCACGTCGAGGACCAGCGCGACCCAGATCGTGACGGCCGCGGCCTTCCGCACGGCTCCCACCCCCACGATCACCGGAACCGCCGCCGTCGGCGACATCCTCAGCGTGGACCCGGGCACGTGGTCGCCGACCGCGACGCTGACCTACCAGTGGAGACGGAACGGCGTCGATATCCCTGGGGCGACGGCTACGCGACTCACTCTTGGCCCCGCGGACTCGGATGCGCTCATCTCGGTCGCTGTCACCGGCACCAGGGAGGGCTACGCCCCGGCTGCCCGCGTGAGCGCTGCGGTTCGCGTGGCAAAGCTCCCCGAGGGTCCGGTCACGACGGTCACCCGGGTTTCGGGCGAGATCACCCAGAACGCGTCGTGGACACCGACGGTGCCCACGACGTACATCCTCGACGGTGACGTCACCATCGCCAGCGGCGCCGCTCTCGACATCGGGCCGCACGCCACGATCGCCTCCCTCGGAGGCAGCTTGACGGTGGAGGGCACGCTGACCGCGATCGGCACCGCACAGGACGCCGTCACGTTCACGTCGACGCTCGACCCGCGAGCCGGAGTGCTTCCGACCGAGCGCGCCGCGCCGCCGGCGGCCGGCGACTGGGCCGGTCTCCGGGTCGCGCCCGGTGGCTCCTTCACCGCCTCCCATGTGGAGGTGCGCTTCGCCACGACGGGCATCACAGGGGAGCAGCCCCGGGTGCTCGACCTCTCGGACGCGACCGTGGCGGACCTCACCGGCTCCGGGGTGGACCTCGCTCCGCACACCGAACCTGGCAAGACCACGGCAGTGCGCATCGAAGATGTGAGCGTCGACCGCTGCGGCGATGCCGGGATCTGGCTCCACGCCGACGGCGAGTACTACGGGCCGGGACCCACCTACTCTCCCGTGGTGCGAGACAACAGCGTCGTCGGCTGTGAGAACGAGGCGATCGTCGTCGCCAACGGCGAGCTGCGAGGAGGCAACCTCACCGGGAACACGGGGCACGGCAATGGGCTGGATCTCATCGCCCTCTCCGGCACCCTGGTCAGCGACACCGTCTTTCCGTTGGGTCAACTCCCGGTAGGGGTGTACGCCAAGGGCGTCGAGTCTGCCGGGCTCGGTGTGGATCGTGGCGTGACATTGGACATCATGCCGGGGACGACGGTGCGGGCGCTGAACGCGCAGATCTCCGTCGACGGTGAGCTGTGGGCGGTAGCGCCTCCCGATCAACCGATCACGTTCACCTCCCTTCGAGATGGCGCATCCGTCCCGGGCGAAGCGGACGTGGGGCCCGGGGCTTCGGACTGGTGGGGTGTGACGGCGGCCGACGGTGCGGTCCTCGTGATGGACGGCGTCCGGGTGCGGTACGCGCGTACGGGGATCGCGTCGGGGTGGGCGGAGCGCTTCGAGGTGCGTCATTCCTCGATATCCGATGCACAGTGGACGGGCATCGCCGTCGATTCCGCTGCATACAACGAGGACGCGACCATCGTTATCGAGGACAACGTCGTCCAGCGCGTCGGCGGCGTAGGTATTGCCGTGGGCAATCTGTACGACGAGGCAGGCGGGCCGTCCGCCGACTACACGACCCCGACCGTCCGCCGCAATCACGTCACCGACTCCTTCCTCGCCATGCAGATCTTCGGGTACAACCTGGACGGCGCGAAGCTCGTCGACAACGTGGGGACGAGCAACGAGATCAACCTCATGTCCATCGCCGGACGCCTCGAGGGTGACACGACGTTCCCGTTAGGCCCGCTCGATGTGAGCCTCGGCGCGATCCCCGATCACGGCCGGAGTCTGGAGGTACGGCCACACGTCACGCTCACCATCCGCGAGGGCACGGTGATCCCGTCGATCAACGGGGGTTTGGTCGTTCACGGCACCCTCCTCATCGAGGGCACCTCCGACGAACCGGTGTTCTTCACGTCTCTGTATGACCAGGATGCGAGTCGTTACGTCGATACCGAAGGCAACTGGCGCGATCCCGCGGCCGGCGACTGGAACGGCATCGGCGTGAACAGGGGCGGGGTGCTGGAGGCATCACATCTGCACATGAAGTACGCCTCCTTGGGAGCGACGGAGCCGCAGTGGTTACAGGTCTCCGACTCTCGGATCGAGTTCGACGCGTCGCGCTGTGTGAGGGTGGAGGACGCCCCGGCGGATGCGTTCTTCTCGGGGTCCGTCACGGGATGCGACATCGGTGTCGAGTCGATCCGCACGCGGACGTCGGGGACGTTCGATGCGAGGGGAGTCCAGTGGGGCAGCAATCTGCCACCGGGCGTGCGCGGCAATCCTCGCATCGTGGGTGATGTCGACTACCTGCCATGGGCCGGGACGCGCTACGAGCCGGGGGTCGAGGGGAGCGACGTGCGTCCGGTGCCGGCGCCGGGGAGTTGCGCCGATTACGTGCTCATCGGAGTGCGTGGGTCGGGCGAGCCACCAGGCCTCGGCCTGATCCAGCAGGTCGTCTTGGGCTTTGCGGAGAGGCTTGCCACAGTGGAGCCAACCAGCACGATCGATGTGATCGCGCTGAGCTATCCGGCCCATCCTGTGCCGTTCAACAATCCTGACGCCGACAGCCTCGGGGATGTGGCCGTGGACATCCTGCGGTATGTTCCCGGCGCCGAGGTGGGGGTGACCGTGCTCAACGCACAGATCGGCAGGGTCCTCGATGAATGCGGCGCGGATCAGAAGATCGTGCTGGCCGGATACTCGCAGGGGGCATGGGTGATCCACGCCACCCTCTCCGTCCTCACCGTGCTCTCGTCGACCGCTGTCGACAACATTCGCGGAGTGGCCTACCTCGCCGACCCGCTTCGCAGGGCCGACCTCGACATCCCCGACGTGCTCGCGGACCAGGAGGGGAACGGTGTCGCCGCGACGGTCATTGGGCAGGAGCTGCTGGAGGACAGCATCATGGCGAACTGGTCGCTGTCTTCCGGATTGGTCGACCGCTCGGTTCAGCACTGCGCTTTCGGGGACCTGGTCTGCGCGCCGCAGTTGTCCGTCCATTCCTGGGGAGAGGCCGCCGCGATACACACGGGGTATCCGATCGGAGACCGGCGCCTCCTCGGCAGAGAACTCGCCGACGTCGTCCTGTCGCGCTGAGTTGAGTGCACCGCCCACGACCGTTGGAGAGACGGCGACGCGCGGAAGGGTCAGCTCCTCTCACACGCCGTCCGGAGCGGCGGATGTCGACGCCGTGCGTGCGCGAAACGCGCCGATGCCCTCCGGTACCGTGGGTGTCGCCGATGGCGGGGAACTGCTTCTCGCCGACCTCGGTGGAGCCGGGGACGACGGATCGCGTGACGTGAGGGAGGACGCCGATGGCGAACTCCGCAGGCCTGTGCGGCGAGGATGACGGGCCCACATGGAAGAGGTGACCGACGGGCCGGCGACGCGCTTCGCCCGCAGCGTCACCGATTGGCAGCCGAACAACTGGTGGCGGCTGGAGGCTCGGGCGTGGGAGCGGACGTTGTCGGTGCGTCGCGCCCTGGCCTACTTCTCGCCCGCAGATGTCTGGAAGGATCTCGCCAGAGAGCCCGAAGGCGCCCCCGGAGGCGGATGTCTCGGAGTCTTCATCCCGATCGGCGCCCTGACGCTGCCGGTTCTCGGCATGCTCGCGCTGTTCGGATGGGTGTTCCGCCCGGATCGCACCGCTTCGGTCCTCATGGTCGGGATCATGGCCCTGATCGCCGCCCTCCTCGTGACGCCCGGACTGGTGAGCAACCTTCGCCGGCGTGAACTCGTCGACGCCTCATCCGCCCGTCTTCTGGGGTGGCTGCACCTGATCCCCTCCACCATCGCGTTCCTGATCGGAACGGCGGCCTTCGCGGCGGGGAAAGCGGACGTGCCCCTCGCTCTGCTGCTCATCGCGGGGGATGTGGCGACCGGAGTGGTCCATCTCGTCATGTTCCGGCGACCGGGAGACGTGAACGCGGCGCGGTGGACGCGAAACATGGCACGGCTCAAGACGGCGATGGAAGCGGTTCCCGCGGCGGAGCGGGAGCGGGTGTCCGCCGATCTGCGTGCGGCGTTCGACGAGCTCGAGAAGAGGGCGGTCGTCTCTCCCGACCAGATCGAACGGGCGCGCGACCGGCCGCTCGGGATGCTGGGGATGGGAATGGCTCCGCGGCCGGACCTCACCGGCTCGTTCGACGCCTCCTGACCGAGGGGGGCGCCGCGCCGCGGGGCGACGGGCGGAGGGGAGTTGTCCCCATCGAGGACGTGGAGAGGGGTCGTTAAGGTGGCAGCACGCGGAGATTTCGCGAGAGGAGCGACGGGTGGCCGAGCGACGCCTGCGTCGTGCTCGGCATCGGATCGGACGGCGGTGAGATGCGCAACGGGATGCGGCGGGTGCTGACGGCGGCCCTGGCGGCGGGCACGCTGATGACCGTCACGGCGTGCGCGTCGACGACACAGGTGCCGACGGGAGACGCGCTCTACCGAGACGGACAGGACCGGTACGACTCTTACGCGACGACCATGCACTCGGTGATCATGGCGATCCACGAGGGGAGGTGGGACGTCGACCAGGGCTCGTGGGGCGCCTCGCCGATTCCCTGCCGCACCGACGGCGGCGGAGCGGGCTACGCCTTTTCCTGGGCCCGCGTGCTGAAGAAGGACGACCTCGAGGTCGACACGATCGTCGCCGCGGCCTCCGCCGCATTCGAGGATGCCGATATGACGGTGACGACGGCCACGTATGGCGCAGGCGACCGCGAGGAGGTCAACGTGATCGCTACGGGCGGTGCGGTGGTGCGCGGGGTGGTGACGATCCGTCCTGCGCGCGGGACGATCCGGGTGACCGCCGAGCCCGGGTGCTTCGCCGGCGACGCCGCGGACCTGTCGGACATGGTGTTCGCCGGCGTCTCGTACCCCGGGCTCGCGCGCCGCCTCCCCGCCTTCGAGGGCACCGACTGGCAGCCACGGTTCTACTTCCCCGAGGACGGCAGCCCCGTCTACTGGAATGAGGACGGTACGCCCATCGACCCGCCGCCCACGACGACCGATCTCCCCGTCGCGCCGTACGGAGCAGGATCATGACGCTCACTCATCCCGACGCACGATCATGGGCCGAGGCTCGTTCGGCGTCCGAGACTCCGCGACTCGGGTTGCTCGAGGCGGTGGCCTGCCAGGCGCATCCCGAGGTGGTCGCGACGTTCGGTCGCGACGGTGCCGCGATCGCGGAGCTGCTGGGTCGGCGCACGCCCAGCCGCGTTCGGCGCGCCCTCACCGGGATCGCCGTCGCTCTCGCCATCGCCGCACTGATCGCCCCCGTCGCGGGGGTTTCTGTGCTCGGCGCGGAGTCGTACCTCATCGACCGCATCCCGGCCGAGACATCAGTGCCGATCGCCGCCGTGTGCTTCGTCGTCGCCGCGCTGGTACTCCTCGTCACGGGTGTCCTCTGGGTGCGAAGCGGCGCCCGGTGGTCGGGGATGGTGTGCGGCATCGGGGCGGTCTCCGCGCTGTGCGGACTCTTTTCCTCCATCAGCATGCCGACCGTCTCGGGCCGCGATGGCTATGACCTCTCGACGATCATGCAGATCCCGGTCTGGGCCACGCTCGTTCTCGGCCTCGTGCTCACCGTCGCGACGGCGCGTCGTTACCGCGTGCGTGATCCGGAACCGGAGATCGCCCCCCTCACGCCGACGACGATGAGCGAGCGGCTCGTGGCCGAGCGGGCCGCGCGGAGCATCCCCGAGGTGGAGCGGGCCGCGATCCTGGCCGACCGCGACGACGCCCTACGGATCCTTGCCGGTCGGGGGCTCCTCGACGAGGCGACTGTGACCCGTGCGCTCGCCGCGCCGCTCGGGACTCTCTTCGTTCTCGACGAGCGAGCGACGGACGGGTAAGGAGCCCTCAGCCGAACCGTCCGCGGAGTTCCCGCGTCAGCGGCGCCACGCGTCGAGGTCCTGTCGCTGGCGCAGCAGGTCTTCCTGTGGGCCGTACCGGTCGATGAGGACGTCGAGGGCTCGCATCGCGTGCTCTCGGCCGGGCGCGTCGATGTGTCCGGTCAGGCGCAGGAGGGTGAAGGCCGCGCCGACGATGATCGTTGCCGCGTCCACGCCCTCACCGGGGAGGGGGACACCGGACGCGTCGCGCGCGTCGAGCAGCGAGAAGATCTCGGCGGCCCCGTCGGCGGTTCCGATCAGCTCGGCAACGGTGGAGTCGGCGTCGAGCTCATCGCGCCGCTCGCTCCATTCGGCGAGCAGATCCGCTCCCTCATCCGAGCCGAAGGGGGCGAACTCGCCCGCAGGGTCGTCGTAGATCGGATCCGTGAAGTGCGCGGCGAAGGAGGGATCCGGATCGGCCAGCTCCTCGGCGGAGCCTGCGGCTCCGCGCTCCGGAGGCGAGGGCGGCCCTGCCGCCGGAAAGGTCTGGGGTGCACATCCGGCGAGCGCCACCGTGACACCTGCGATGACGGCGATCCATCTCTTCCTCACTCCTGCATCGTGGCAGATGTGCGATCGGTGTGCGACGGTGGTGCCCTCCGGCAGCGTTACCGTTCAACCCGCCCGGTCGATGCGCAGAGGCTCCGACTTCGCCAGCGACTCGAGGTAGGCGACGCGACCGTACCCCTCCGCGGAGGTACGTATTCCTCTCCTGTGCCCGTCCCTCGCAGAAGCGAGCAACCTGAGTTGACAGAGTCCAGGCTAGCAACGTAGGTTGACAGCATGGAGTCTTCACGAGTGGCAGCCGTCGCTGCCGACACGAGTGACCCGAAGGCGGGATTGCGTGCCGTGGCATCGCTGCGCGTCTTGGCGGACGCGCTGGAGCTTCGGCAGGTCGAGGCGGCTTTGCGGTCGGGAATGACGTGGCAGGAGATCGCCGACGCCCTCGGAGTGACCCGGCAAGCCGCTCACAAGAAGCACGCCAAACGCGTCGACCCCACGATCCTCAACCCCAGGAGAACCACATGAGCAAGTTCGTTCGCGCGGCCCAGACCAGCCAGTCACTGTCGCTGGTGGCTATGGAGGAGGCCTCCCGGCTGGGAGTGCGCGAGGCCGACATCGAGCACCTCCTGCTCGCACTGGTCCTGAATGATCAGAAGGCCGGACGGGCGCTTCGAGGTCTCGGCGTCGACATCGAGGCCGCACGGCAGGCAGTGGCCGAGCAGCACGACACTCACCTCGCGTCGCTCGGCATCGATGCCGAGTTCCCCGCTCCCGGGCGCATCGTGTTTCACGAGACCGACGGATATCAGTGGCGCAAGCGCGCCTCCGACCTGCTCGCGCGCTCGGCCGGCATGGGCCGTGATGGTGACGCGGGTGCGGTGCTGCGAGAGCTCCTCATTGAGCCCAGCGGACTCATCGTCGAGATCCTGGAGCGTCTCGACGTGACACCTCAGCACGTGCAGGCCGAACTCGACCGCCTCGACGCGGCCCCGGCGTCCGGGGGAGTGCGCGAGGAAGTGGGCAGGGGGAGGGTGTCGGGTTCGACGGAGACGTTCGTCCCGGCGCCGATCGCCGATGTCTGGGAGTTCCTCACCGATGTCTCCCGCGTGCCGGATTGGGACGTCAGTGTCGGATCCATCGATCACGTCGAGCGTGGGGGAGCCCCCGGGAGCGTCTGGGAGGGCCGCGCACCGCACGAGCGCCCGGACGGCCGGCGACTCAAGCTCAAGCCGCAGTACCGTCGCCGCGTCATCGAGCTCGTGGAGGCCGACGCGCCCGACCGTGTCACCTGGCGGTCCTCCTACCCCGACGTCGCCCATCGCGGCCCGACGCAGACGACGTTCGTTCTGGCCCCCACCACGGGGGGAACTCAGATCACGATCACGACCTCGTGGGCCCGCTCCCGTGGATGGAGGCGCGTCGTCGGTGTCCCCCTCCGCCCGATCGTGAAGTTCATCGTCTGGCTCTCCCTGTTCCAGACCGGCGGCGCCGTCAGTCGCGCGTTCCGCTGAGACCGGCTCCGTCGGACGCGGTTACTGCCCGGCTTCCGCCGTCGCCGACGCGAGGCGCTGGAGCCACGAGGACAACAGTGCCGTCTCGGCCGTGCCCAGCACGTCGGGATGCGCGTTGGCGAGTTCGAGGACGCGGTGGATGTGCTCGGGGGCCGAGTGCGCCGTGGAGGAGCTGCCCGTGATGGCCGCGATGGCGCCTTCCCGCACGGCGACCGAGAGGGCGCGATCCTCCGTAGCGAGGATGATCTGCCGCAGCGTGACGCCGATGTTGGTGACGAGGATGTGTGCCGCCGCCTGCCCGGGATCCACCGCGAGGCGCCCCTGTGCGGCAGCGCGGGCGGTGAGCGCGCGCAGGAGCTCGCTCGGGCGGGCCTGCGGCGCGGGGGAGTGCCCCGGGTGCACGGTGCCGTACATCAGCGTGTAGAACCCGGGGTTCGCGAGGCCGAACGCGACGTGGGCATCCCACCCCGCGCGGATGTCCTGGATGGGGTCGCCGGTGCTCTCGATCGAGGAGTTCTCCGCCAGGTAGAGGTCGAAGCCTCGTTCGATGACGGCGTCGATCAGCCCCTGCTTGTTGCCGAAGAAGTGGTACAAGGTGGGCATCTTGACCCCGACGGCCGCACAGATCGCCCGGAGCGAGACATCCTCGCCCGGCGCTGCAGCGATCATCTCGGCGGCCGTCTCCAGCAGCCGGGTGCGCGTATCGCCTCGCGCCTCGTCTGTCATATCGCTATATTAATCCGTATCGTCGATATGGGTGGGTGTGCTGCTGGCACACGGGCGCGTGTCGGCCATGATGGATCCACCGCGCGGGGGCGCGGGGAGGGGGACAGAATATGAGTGATGTCATCGATGTGCCGGCGCCGGTCAGGGCGTTCGTCGAGGCCATCAATGCCGCCGACACCGAAGCGTTCGTCCAGGTGTTCGCGCCCGAGGGCGCCGTGGACGACTGGGGCACGCGCTACACCGGTCACGACGGAGTGCGCCGCTGGGCCGGCTCCGACGCGATCGGTGCGGGGGCCCGTATGACCCTCCTCTCCGCCACGACCGAGGGGGACACCACGACGGTGCGCTTCGACTGGAGGAGCCGCGTGTTCAACGGTGAGTCCACCGGGATCTTCGTCTCCCGCGACGGGCGCCTCGTCAGCTTCACCATCCCGCCCGAGCACTGACCCGTGGCCATGCCTTCCGTACCGGCTTCTCCTGCCCGCGTCCTTCGGCGCATGACCGGACGCGACCCGCACGAGAGCGGACGCACCGCCAGCCCGCTCGAGCTCTTCTTCGACCTCGTGTTCGTCGTGGCCGTCTCCTTCTCGTCCGTGCAGCTGCACCACATGGAGGCCGATGGGCACCTCGGCGCGGGCGTCCTCGGGTACCTCATGGTGTTCTTCGCGGTCTGGTGGTCGTGGATGAACTTCACGTGGTTCGCCACCTCGTTCGACACGGATGACGTTCCCTATCGTCTCCTCACGTTCGTGCAGATGGCCGGTGTGCTGGTCGTCGCCTCCGGCGCCGCCGATGCGATGGAGCACCACGACTTCACCGTCATCACCCTGGGCTATGTCATCATGCGGCTCGCCATGGTTACCCAGTGGCTGCGCGTCGCTGTCACCACCCCGCGATTCCGAGTGACAGCGCTGCGCTACGCCGGCGGGATCCTGGTGGTCCAGATCGCGTGGGTCATCCGCCTCCTTCTCCCCGAGGCGATCGGGTTCATCGGTTTCTTCGTCCTCGTCGCCGCCGAGATCGCGATTCCGGTCTGGGCGGAGTCGCACACCTCGACACCCCGGAATCCGCATCACATCACCGAGCGATACGGCCTGTTCACCCTCATCCTCCTCGGGGAGTCGATCCTCGCCTCGGCGAACGCCGTCGTCGAAGCCCTCGACCTCGGCGAGGCGGTTCCGGAGCTGCTCACCATCTCCGCCTCGGGACTGGTCATCGCCGCGGGAATGTGGTGGATCTACTTCTCCCGTGAGCACCACCACCACATCACGACGGTGCGATCATCCCTCGTCTACGGGTACTCCCACTACTTCATCTTCGCGGCGGCGGGAGCCTTCTCCGCCGGCATCGAGGTGATCATCGACATCAGCACGCACCACGCCGATACGGCGCCCCTGACCGCGGGGGCGACGCTCACGGTTCCCGTCGCGATCTTCATCCTCGGCATCTGGGCGTTGACGATCCGGCGCACTCTGGCGCCCGCGGGCAACGTGGGTGTGCTGGTCGCTGTCGTCCTCATCCTCGCGGCGACCTTCCTGCCGGGAGTGTGGGTCGTGATCGCGACCGCTGCCGGAACCGTCATCGCGGTGGTGGCCAGCCGGCGTCCCGTTTCCGAGCTCTCCTGAGAGGGCGCAGGGGCCGACAGGGGGTTCGCGACCGGTCGATTTGACCTCAACTTCAGTTGAGGTTTTAGCGTCGAGGGCATGCCTTCGACACTCCTGACATCACCCCCTCCCCGACTCCCCGACGCGCTCCTTCAGAGACTCCGCCGCGTCACGGGCGACGAGAAGCACGACGCCGCCGCGCATTCCACCCTCGACGTGCTCTGGGTGCTGCACGACCGGGTCCTTGACGCTCCGCGTGGTGACCGCTTTCTCCTCTCCAAGGGGCACGGGCCCGCCTCGTACTATGCGGTACTGGCGACCCTCGGGCTCATCCCCGATGCCTGGCTCGACGACCTCGGCGGTGTCGACTCGCCGCTCGGGCATCATCCGGACCGTCTGCTGATCCCGCCGGTGGAGATATCGAGCGGTTCCTTGGGCCATGGCCTGCCGATCGCCGTCGGGTTGGCGCGGGGGCTCGACATCCGCGGCGAGTCCGGCCGGGTCTTCGTGCTCGTCGGCGATGCCGAGCTCGACGAGGGCAGTAACCATGAGGCGATTGCCGTTGCTGCCCGGTGGTCGCTGGGACGGCTCCACTGCATCGTCGTCGACAACGCCTCGGCCTCCTGGGGATGGCCCGGAGGGATCTCCTCCCGTTTCGCCGTCGAGGGGTGGGCCACGACCGACGTCGACACGGCCGACCACGACGGGATCGCCGCGGCGCTCTCGGCGCAGGGGGATGGGCCCCGCGTCACGGTCGTCCACACCCTGGCCAAGGGGGCCTGATGCGTGCCCGGTTCTCCGACGTGATGTCGGACGTGCTCGTCCAGGACCCTCAGGCGGCTCTCGTCCTCGCCGATATCGGTCCGATCCGGCTCCTGGCCGGTACGCCGGCGGGGGAGCGCGTGGTGAACGTCGGCATCCGAGAGCAGGCCATGATCGGGGTGGCGGCCGGCCTCGCCCTCGCCGGACTCCGCCCCGTGGTCCACACCTATGCCCCGTTCCTCGTGGAGCGCCCGTTCGAGCAGATCAAACTCGACCTGTCGCATCAGGATCTGGGTGCTGTCCTCGTCTCCATCGGCGCCAGCTACGATGCCTCCGTCGAGGGGAGGACGCACCAGTGTCCGGGGGACGTCGCCCTGTTGTCCACGCTGCCGGACTGGCGTGTGCACACGCCCGGCCACCCCGATGAGGTCGAGGCGATCACCCGTGGCGCCGTCGCCGCCCGCGACCGGCAGTACATCCGCCTGTCCAGCCAGCAGAATGCGCATCCATTCCCCGCCGACGGATCGGTGCACGCGGTCCGGCAGGGGTCGGGGACCCTCCTGCTCGCGATCGGTCCGATGCTGGCTCCGGCGCTGGCGGCGACGAGCGACCTCGAGGTCGGCATCGCCTACACCTCCACGCCGCTTCCGCTCGACGCGGCAGGTCTTCGCCGCCTCGCCGACGGCTACGACCGCGTGCTCGTCCTCGAGCCGTTCCTGGAGGGAACCCTGGCCTACGCCGTATCGGCCGCGTTGCGGGGGCGCGGCCTCCGGATCGAGCACCTCGGGGTGGGCCACTCCGAGTGGCGCCATTACGGCACGCCGGCCGACCATTCCCGGTGGCACGGCCTCGACGCCGCGGGCATCAGGCGGCGCCTGTCCGCCTTCTCATGAGCGTTCCTCCCGCGCCGGGTCCGGTTCCGTCTCCACGACGGCGCGGATGCGGCGCGGGCCCGCGCCCTCGGCGGCCAACGCGTCGCCGGGATTGAGGAGATCGCAGGAGCGCATCGAGAGGCAGCCGCACCCGATGCATCCCACGAGCTCCCGTTCGAGCGCTTCGATGGCGGCCCGGCGCTCCTCGAGGCGGATCTTCCAGGCGCGCGACACGCGCCGCCAGTCGTCGCGGGTGGGCTCGGCTTCGGCGGGCAACGCGCGGAACACCTCTGCGACCTCGCTGAGGGGGATGCCGAGCCGCTTGGCGACGAGGATCAACGAGATCCGACGCAGCATATGTCGCGTGAAACGCCGCTGATTGCTCGCCGTGCGCGTGGAGGAGATCAGCCCTTCGCGCTCGTAGAAGTGCAGAGCCGAGACGGCGACGCCTGTGCGTGCGCTCACCTCGCCCACGGTCAGCAGGTCGTCGGAGCGTGGCACGCAGCCACTCTAGGTGGTGCCGGAGAGAGCGTGCGAACTCGGTGCCGGAGCCGCCCCGGACGCGACGATGGACAACACGGCAACGGGGCGGTAACGTGATTTCGGTTACCGAACGATAACCCGATGGAGAGTTGTCATGCCTGTCGTCGAGCGAGCGCACACCTACCGCGACCTCATCGATGACCTGCGGGAGCGGCGGGAGCGCATCGCCCGGGGCGGCCCGGCAGCGGCGCGCGAACGCCACACGGCGCGGGGCAAGCTCCTCGCCCGCGACCGCATCGATGCGCTCCTGGACCGGGGGAGCCCGTTCTTGGAGATTGCTCCGCTCGCCGGCTACGACCTCTACGGTGGGGAGTGCCCGTCGGGCGGTGTCGTCGCGGGCATCGGGCTGGTGCACGGCAGGCACGTGCTCGTCGTCGCCAACGACGCCACCGTCAAAGGCGGCAGCTACTACCCGATCACCGTGAAGAAGCACCTCCGCGCACAGGAGATCGCGGCCGAGAACCGCCTCCCGTGCATCTACCTGGTGGACTCGGGCGGCGCGTTCCTGCCGATGCAAGACGAGGTCTTTCCCGACAGGGACCACTTCGGCCGCATCTTCTACAACCAGGCGCGCATGTCGCGCGACGGCATCCCGCAGATCGCCGCCGTCCTCGGATCCTCCACGGCCGGCGGTGCGTATGTCCCGGCGATGAGCGACGAGACCGTGATCGTCCGCAACCAGGGGACGATCTTCCTCGGGGGGCCGCCCCTCGTGAAGGCGGCGACGGGCGAGGAGGTCTCCGCAGAAGACCTCGGCGGCGGAGTCGTCCACACGCGCGTCTCGGGCGTCGCCGACCACCTCGCCGACGACGACGAGCACGCCCTGGAGATCGTGCGGGGGATCGTGGCGACCCTTCCGCCGCCGGCGCACGCCGCCCCGTCCGCGCCCGCCGTCGACCCGGAGCTGCCGCCCGACGACCTCCTCGACATCGTGCCGGTCGAACTCACGGTGCCGTACGACGTGCGCGAGGTGATCCGGCGGATCGTCGACGCCGGCAGCATCCACGAGTTCAAGGCGGAGTACGGCCCGACGCTCGTCACCGCATTCGCCCGCCTCCACGGGCACCGTGTCGGGGTCGTCGCGAACAACGGTGTGCTCTTCGGCGAGTCGGCGCTCAAAGGAGCCCACTTCGTGCAGCTGTGCGACCAACGCGGCATCCCCCTCGTGTTCCTGCAGAACATCACCGGGTTCATGGTCGGGCGCGAATACGAGGCAGGCGGTATCGCGAAACACGGGGCCAAGATGGTCAACGCCGTGGCCTGCGCCTCGGTGCCCAAGCTCACCGTCGTCATCGGCGGCTCGTTCGGCG
Organism: Microbacterium sp. TNHR37B; assembly: GCF_001620065.1. Lineage (GTDB taxonomy): Bacteria > Actinomycetota > Actinomycetes > Actinomycetales > Microbacteriaceae > Microbacterium. Next base: position 1,183,634 of record NZ_LQGV01000001.1, on the reverse strand, counting down.
CGGGCACGTACTCGATGTGCGGTCGGGCCTACTCGCCCCGGTTCCTGTGGCTCTGGCCCGGAGCCCGGGTGTCGGTGATGGGCGGGCCTCAGGCCGCCGCCGTCCTCTCCACGGTCCGACGAGACCAGTTGGAGGCGGCCGGGACGCCGTGGAGCACCGAGGAGCAGGAGGCCTTCGAGGCTCCGATCCGCGCGACCTACGAAGAGCAGGGGAACCCCTATTACTCGACGGCGCGCCTGTGGGACGACGGGATCATCGAGCCCGGACAGACCCGCGACGTCTTGGCCCTCGCCCTCGATGTCGTCCACCGCAGTCCCCACGAGGCGCCCGGCTACGGCGTCTTCCGGATGTGACGGCCGTGTTCGACACGATACTGATCGCCAACCGAGGCGAGATCGCCTGCCGGATCATTCGCACGCTCCGCGCGATGGGCATCCGCTCGGTCGCCGTGTACAGCGATGCCGACGCCGGAGCCCGGCACGTCCGACTCGCAGACGCCGCGGTGCGGATCGGTCCGTCCCCCGCCGCGCAGAGCTACCTCGATATCGATGCCGTGATCCGGGCCGCGCAGCAGACGGGCGCCGGTGCCATCCATCCCGGATACGGGTTCCTCTCCGAGAACGCTGCGTTCGCGCGGGCGTGTGCGGCGTCGGGCGTCGTCTTCATCGGGCCGGGGGTGGAAGCGCTGGAGACGATGGGTGACAAGATCACCGCGAAGGCCGCGGTCGCGAAGCGCGGGGTTCCGACCGTTCCCGGGGTCGCGGCACGCGGATGGACCGACGCCGACCTCGTGGCAGCCGCCCCGGAGGTGGGATATCCGCTGCTCATCAAGCCGTCGGCCGGGGGCGGAGGGAAGGGCATGCACGTTGTCGAGGAGCCCGCCGGGCTTCCCGCCGCGCTCGCCGCCGCGCGTCGTGAGGCGGCCGCGAGCTTCGGTGACGACACCCTGTTCCTCGAGCGGTATCTGCGCACCCCGCGTCACATCGAGGTGCAGGTGCTGGCCGATGGCCACGGCTCGGTGATCCACCTGGGCGAGCGGGAGTGCTCCGTGCAGCGGCGTCATCAGAAGGTCATCGAAGAGGCGCCGTCGCCGCTCCTGGACGACGCGACGCGCGAGCGGATCGGGCGCGCCGCCTGTGAGACCGCGCGAACCGTGGGATATCGCGGTGCGGGCACGGTGGAGTTCATCGTGTCGGCCGATGCGCCGGACGAGTTCTTCTTCATGGAGATGAACACGCGGCTGCAGGTGGAGCACCCCGTCACGGAAGAGGTCACCGGCATCGACCTCGTCGAGCAGCAGATACGGATCGCCGCAGGGGAGCCGCTGACGCTCACGCAGGAAGACATCGTGATCCGGGGGCACAGCATCGAGGCGCGCGTGTACGCGGAGGATCCGGCGACGGGCTTTCTTCCCACGGGTGGACGCGTCCTCGCCGTGCGGCATCCGTCGGGGCCCGGCGTGCGGGTCGATACCGCTCTGGAAGACGGGCTCGACGTCTCGGTCGACTACGACCCGATGCTCGCGAAAGTGATCGCCTGGGGTGTCGACCGCGACGAAGCGCGCTCGCGTCTGGTGGCGGCGCTGGCCGAGACGGCGGTTTTCGGGTTCCCGACGAACGTCGAGTTTCTCCGGCTGCTTCTGGAGCGGCCGGAAGTGGTCGCGGGAGACCTCGACACCGGGCTGATTGCCCGCGTGCTCCCGCATCTCTCCTTCGCTTCGCCGGACGATCGGGTCGTCGCGGAAGCGGCGCTCCTGCTCGACGCGCATCGCGGACGGGGCGACGGCAGCCCCTGGCAGCGGGCCGATGGCTGGAGGCTGGGCGCCTCCGCGCCGCGGCGGTACTTCCTCCGTGCCGGTGATCTTCGCCGCGTGGTCTCGCTCTCGGGGCCGGACGACGACCTGCGGGTCGACGGCGTTCCCAGCCGCGTTCGGCCGCGGCCCGGCGCCGAGGGAGCGTTCTCGGTCGAGATCGACGGATCCGCGCGCGCGATCGCGGCGTGCGTCGATCCCTGCGGCGTCTGGATCGCCGCCGGGGGCTCCGTCCTCCGGCTGGATCTTGCTCCCCGCGAGCGCGCCGCGCAGAGCGGGGAAGCCGCCGACCCGCTCATCGTGTCGCCCATGCCGGGCACGATCGTGCTGCTCTCTGTGGAAGAGGGCGGACGCGCGGAGGTCGGCGATCCCGTCGTCGTGGTGGAAGCGATGAAGATGGAACACGTCGTCCGGGCCGGCGTCGCCGGCATCGTCTCCCTGGAGGTGGCGGTGGGCGAGGTCGTCTCGCGTGGCCAGACCCTTGCCCGCGTGCGTCCCGACGACGACACACCCGGAGGAGAGCGGAATGAGTGACGACGGGGGCACCGCCCCGCGCATTGTGCAGCGCATCGTGCAGCGCGGACTGTACTTCGAGGAGTTGATCGAGGGGGCCGTCTACGTGCACGCCCCCGGGCGCACCGTGACGGAAGCCGACAACGTGCTGTTCACGACGCTGACGATGAACACACAGTCGCTGCATCTGGATGCTGCGTGGGCAGCGGAGACCGAGTTCGGAGAGCGCCTCGTGAACAGCATGTTCACCCTCTCGACGCTCGTCGGCCTCTCGGTGGCCCAGCTCACGCAGGGGACGATCGTGGCCAATCTCGGCTTTCGCGACGTTCGCTTCCCGGCCCCCGTGCGGGTGGGCGACACGCTCCGCGCGGAGACGCGCATCGCGAGCACGCGCCCGTCGAGATCACGGCCGGACCAGGGCATCGTCGAGTTCGCTCACACCATGCGCAACCAGGTCGGAGTCGTGGTCGCCGAGGCGATGCGGTCCGCACTCATGCAGCGGAAGCCGGGCACAGGCTCGGACCCGGAGCGCTCGCGGTGACCGCGCCGGCGGGGCGCGCACAGCAGAAGGCGAGCACGCGACAGTCGCTCATGCGAGCGGGCGCGCGCCTGTTCGCCGATCGGGGCTACGCCGCGGTCACCACGGTCGAGCTCGGCGATGCCGCCGGAGTGAGCGGCCCGGCGCTCTACAAGCACTTCTCCAGCAAGGAGGCGCTCCTGGTCGCCGTGCTCCTCGACGCGAGTGAGCGCCTCCTCGACGGTGGTCGTCTGATCCTCCAGCAGGCGTCGGCTCCGGCGGAGATGCTGCGGCAGCTGATCGCCTTCCACTTGGACTTCGCGACGAGCGAACCCGACGTCATCCGGCTGCAGGATCGGGAGCTCGCCCTCTTGCCCGTCGACGCGCGGCACACGGTGCGGCGTCTGCAGCGGGAGTACGTGCAGGAGTGGGACCGCGTGCTCGCGTCTCTGCGGCCCGAGATGAGCGAGGGTGAGCGGCAGACCCGCCTGCTCGCTACCTTCGGACTCCTCAACTCGACTCCGCACAGCGCGGTGCCCACGGGCGATCAGGCGGGGGTGATCCTCGCCGAGATGGCCGAGCACGCCCTGCTGGGGGAGGTCGCCGGGGCGTGACCCCTGCATCGGCGACGACCTCGACGCCGCCGGCGCGGCGGGGTCCTAGGCTCGACGGGTGAGCTCTGCGTCTCCGTCGCCCCGCCTTCCCGCAGCCGTCGCGCTGTCCGGAGCCGTCGTGGTGGGGATGATGACGGCGATCCAGGCGCGGATCAACGGCGAACTGGGGCTGCGCCTCGATGACGGGCTGGTCGCCGCCGCCATCTCGTTCGGCTCGGGTCTCCTGCTCCTGATCGCGCTGTCCGCCGCCCTCCCCGCGGGGCGCCGGGGATTCCGTGCCCTCGTCTCGGGGGTGCGCGAACGCTCGATCCCGTGGTGGATGCTCGCGGGAGGTGCCGCGGGCGCTCTCACCGTCGCGACGCAGGGCCTCGCGGTCGCCGTGATCGGAGTGTCCCTGTTCACGGTCGGGGTCGTTGCCGGCCAGACGGTCAACGGGCTCGTGCTCGACCGCGCCGGGTACGGACCCGCGGGGGTCGTGGCCGTCACCGTCCCGCGGCTGATCGGCGGGGCGCTCGCGCTCGTCGCCGTCGGGGTCTCCCTCCAAGGCGATGTGCTCCAGCGGATCCCGCTGTGGATGCTGCTGCTGCCGCTCGTGGCCGGCGTCGGCATCGCGTGGCAGCAGGCGACCAATGGACGCCTGCGTCAGCGCGTGGGGACCCCGCTCACCGCGACGCTCGTCAACTTCATCGGGGGAACGATCCTCCTTTTCGCCGCCGCGGTCGTCAGCGTGCTGTGGCGGGGAGCGCCGGACGTCGTCCCCACCGAGCCCTGGCTCTACGTGGGCGGGGCGATCGGCGTGTTCTACATCTTCCTGTCGGCGGCCCTCGTCGTGCACACCGGCGTCCTGCTCCTCGGGCTCGGAACGGTTGCCGGTCAGCTGTTGACGGCGCTCGTGATCGACGTCGTCTGGCCGGCGAGCTCCGGCCCCGGCTGGGCGGTGGAGCTCCTCATGGTCACGGTCGCCCTCGCCTCCGTGGTCGTCGCCGCAGCGCCGTGGCGTGCGCGCCGAGCTCGCAGCTGAGCGGAGGTCTCATCCCGCCCGCGACGCCTCGGCGTTCTTCTTCGCCTTCTTCGCCGCCTTCTTGGCCTTCTTCCTGGCCTTCTTGGCGTTCTTCGTCTTCTTCTCGCCGGAGGCTTTCGGCGTCTTCGCGCTCGTCGTGCCGGGCGACTTCTTCGACGCCTCCTTCTCCGACGGCTTCGTGTCGTTCGAGGCGTCGGGGCCCGCGGGGTCGTCGACAGGGGAGAGCGGGACGGGCATGCGGGTGAGGAGGGCTCGGGCGTCGATCGGCTTCCGCCGTCCGGGGCGGGCGTTCGCGGGCTTGCCCCCGACGTACAGCCACCCCAGAAGCTCCTCATCCGCGGACAGCCCGTGCGCCTCGGCGACCGCGCGGTCGCGCGTGTAATGGCCGGTGCGCCAGATGACGCCCCAGCCGGCCTCGTCGAGAAGCAGGCTCAGCACGTGCGCCACGCCGGATGCCACGGCTTCCTGCTCCCAGCGCGGCACCTTCTCGCTCGGCCGATAGCTGGCGACCACCGCGATCAGCAGGGGGGCGCGCAGCGGCTTGGTCGAGGGGCGGTCGTCTCCCTGGGCGGTGGCGATCGCGGCGCCGAGCCGTTCCCGGTCGGCGCCGCGAAGCTCGATGAGCCGCCACGGGCGGAGCGCGGAGTGATCGGCGACCCGCCCCGCCGCGGCGACGAGGGAGACGAGCTCCGTCCGGGTCGGCGCGGCATCGGTCACCTTCGACCAGGAACGCCGCGCGCGCACCGCGGACAGCGCGCCGCGCTCGGTCGTCTCGGAGGGTGAGCCGGCCGTCATGACTCGGGGCTGAACGACAGCGACAGCGAGTTCATGCAGTAGCGGTCACCGGTGGGCGTTCCGAACCCGTCGGGAAAGACGTGCCCGAGGTGCGATCCGCAGGCGGCGCAGCGCACCTCGGTGCGCACCATGCCGTGGCTGCGGTCTTCGATCAGCTCGACGGCGTCGGGGCGGATCGACTCGTAGAAGCTCGGCCACCCGCAGTGCGAGTCGAACTTCGTACCGCTCTTGAAGAGCTCCGCGCCGCAGGCGGCGCAGGTGTAAAGGCCTGCGCGGCTCTCATCGAGAAGTTCGCCCGTCCATGCCCGCTCGGTCCCGGCCTGCCGGAGGACGGCGTACTGCTCCGGGGTCAGCTCCTCGCGCCACTGCTCGTCGGTCTTGGTCACGCGATAGTTCATGTCGACTCCTTAGGTCCACTCCATTCAACCCGACCGGGCCCCGACATGTTCCTGCCCCGGGTGTGGCTCCGCGCGCTGCCCCGGCCGGCGCTTAGCCTGAAGACATGGCCCTGTCCGACCGCGACCGATCGATCCTCGACTTCGAGGCGCGGTGGCCGCGGCATTCGGCGTCCAAGGAAGAGGCCATCCGATCGGAGCTGGCGGTGACCCCCGCCCGCTATTACCAGTTGCTGGGCCGCTTGGTCGACGATCGCGACGCTCTCGCCCACGACCCGCTTCTCCTGCACCGCTTGCGTCGCCAGCGCGACCGTCGCGTTCGGGCGACCGCGGCGGAGGCGCTCAGCCTCGGCCGATAGCATTCTCTGGTGCAGACTCATCCGACCGACCGATTCGACGAGCTGCCCCCCGCTTCTTCTCGCGACGCCCGTCGTGTGGGCGCACACCGGGCGGAGCAGCCGCGTATCCGCCGGGGACGCGTGTGGCTGTGGGCGGCGATCGCCACGGTGGTGCTCGTGGCCGCAGGCGTCACCGGCACGCTGTGGGCCGGGGGAACGTTCGGCCCGGGACCGGCAGCGTCGACGGCGGCAGCGCCGCGGGAGCCGGCCGAGCCGACCGTGGACACGTCGTACACCGTCCTGATCCTCAATGCCACTCCGCAGGAGGGACTGGGGAGCACGCTCAGCGCCGATGTGGTCGCGGCCGGATGGAAGGCCGCCGATGTCAGCGTCGGTGACGCGGGCGAGCACGACTTCGCCCAGACCACCGTGTTCTACGCCCGCGAAGACGACGAAGGCGCCGCCCGTGGACTGGCGGAGGCCATCGGCAATGCCGAGGTGGAGTTCAGCCAGGCCTATCAGGACGGCGACGATGCGACCCTGCGACAGCTGGTCATCGTGATCGGCATGGACCGGGCCGACAGCACGGAGAGCTCCACTCCCTGAGGCCGCGGATGCGCTCGTGTTTCGCGCGTGTGAAGACTTCGATGCGCCGATGTCAACAGTTGCCGGAACGGCCTGATCGGGCGCTGAGGCGTCGTTAGCATTGCGACGTCCCACCGCAGCTTCAGGAGCAAGATCATGACCCAGGGAACCGTCAAGTGGTTCAACGCCGAGAAGGGCTTCGGCTTCATCACCGTCGCCGGAGACCAGGACGTCTTCGTCCACTACTCCAACATCGAGATGTCCGGTTTCCGTGTGCTGGAGGAAGGTCAGACCGTCGAGTTCACCGTCGGCACGGGGCAGAAGGGCCCGCAGGCCGAGTCGGTCCGCGTGGTCACGGTCTGATCCGCACGCCCTCGGCTATCCTGCCCAGGTGAGCCTTCCCCTGCGCGCCGTCTCGGCGCTCGCCGTTCTGGCCGTCTCCTCGGTGCTGTTGGTCGGCTGCGGTCCCGAACCCGAGACGGTCGCGTCGCCGACCGCCGCGCCGAGTACGACGACGGTCACTCCCACGCCGACACCGACGCCGACACCCACCACGGGAGTGTCGCCGCTTCGGGGGACCGTCGTCCCGCTCGATGAGATCACCGGCCCGGCGCTCGCCGCCAAGATCGACAACCACTGGGACGCGCGTCCGCAGTGGGGGCTCGAGCGCACGGACATCGTCTTCGAAGAGCTCGTCGAAGGCGGCATCACCCGCTACGTGGCGGTGTGGTTCTCCGACGTGCCGAAAGAGATCGGTCCGATCCGCAGCATCCGGCCCATGGACCCCGAGATCATCGGCCCCTTCAAGGGGATCATCGCCTTCTCCGGTGGCAAGCGACCCTTCATCGAGATGATCTGGGCCACCGATGTCCACGCCGCGATCCACGGGGGCAAGGACGGCGTGCACATGTTCCGGTCCAATCAGAAGCGGGCGCCGCACAACGTCGTCGTCAAGGCGCAGGAGCTCCGGAAGGCCTACAAGAAGCTCGCGCCGCCGAAGCAGCAGTTCGACTACGCCACCGCGGCCACACAGGCCTCGGCCGCCGCCGACGGGTCGAGCGCCAAAGGTCTCGACCTGGTGTTCTCCAGCGAGTCGCATCGTGCGTGGCGCTGGAGCGAGAAGGCGGGCGCCTACCTGCGGTCGCAGAGCGGTCGCAAGGACGTCGATTCCCACGGCACGCAGTTGCGGGCGACCAACGTCGTCACACTGACCGTCAAGGTCGACTACGGCACGGTGCCGCGTACCCGCCTGGTGGGCAAGGGGTCGGGAACGGTCTCGACCGGGGGGAAGACGCTGAAGATCAAGTGGTCGAAGAAGGACCGCGACTCCCGCATCGTGCTCACCGACTCCGACGGCGAGCCGGTGACGCTGGCCGCCGGCAACACGTGGGTCGAACTCGTCCCCGAGCGCGGATCGGTCGCGATCGTCAAGTGACGTTCTGACGCCGCGTTGCCGCGACGGCGGCACACCTCCCACGCGGCTTGCACTCGGCATGGTCGAGTGCCAGAATGATTTAGCACTCGCTATCAGTGAGTGCTAAAGACATCGCCTACGTCCGGGAGGGACGACACACACATGGCAAAGATCATCGCTTTCGACGAGGAGGCCCGTCGCGGCCTCGAGCGCGGCCTCAACATCCTGGCCGACGCCGTCAAGGTGACGCTCGGCCCCCGCGGCCGCAACGTCGTGCTCGAGAAGAAGTGGGGCGCCCCCACCATCACGAACGACGGCGTCTCGATCGCCAAGGAGATCGAACTCGACGAGCCCTTCGAGAAGATCGGTGCGGAGCTCGTCAAGGAGGTCGCCAAGAAGACCGACGACGTCGCCGGTGACGGAACCACCACCGCGACGGTGCTCGCTCAGGCGCTCGTGCGTGAGGGCCTGCGCAACGTCGCGGCCGGCGCCGACCCCATCTCCCTGAAGAAGGGCATCGAGAAGGCCGTCAAGGCCATCTCCGACGAGCTGCTCGCTTCCGCCAAGGAGGTCGAGACCAAGGAAGAGATCGCCGCGACTGCCTCCATCTCCGCTGCTGACCCCGAGATCGGCGAGCTGATCGCCGAGGCGATCGACAAGGTCGGCAAGGAGGGCGTCGTCACCGTCGAGGAGTCGCAGACCTTCGGCACCGAACTCGAGCTCACCGAGGGCATGCGCTTCGACAAGGGCTACATCAACCCCTACTTCGTCACGGACCCCGACCGTCAGGAAGCCGTGTTCGAGGACCCGTACATCCTGATCGCGAACCAGAAGATCTCCAACATCAAGGACCTTCTGCCGATCGTCGACAAGGTGATCCAGGACGGCAAGGAGCTCGTCATCATCGCCGAGGACGTCGAGGGCGAGGCGCTCGCAACGCTCGTGCTCAACAAGATCCGCGGCATCTTCAAGTCGGTCGCCGTCAAGGCGCCGGGCTTCGGCGACCGCCGCAAGGCGCAGCTGCAGGACATCGCGATCCTCACCGGCGGCCAGGTCATCACCGAAGAGGTGGGCCTCAAGCTCGAGAACGCGACGCTGGACCTCCTCGGCCGCGCGCGCAAGGTCATCGTCACGAAGGACGAGACCACGATCGTCGAGGGTGCCGGTGACTCGGCTCAGATCGAGGGTCGCGTGACCCAGATCAAGCGCGAGATCGACAACACCGACAGCGACTACGACCGCGAGAAGCTCCAGGAGCGCCTCGCCAAGCTCGCCGGTGGCGTCGCCGTCATCAAGGCGGGCGCGGCCACCGAGGTCGAGCTCAAGGAGCGCAAGCACCGCATCGAGGACGCCGTCCGCAACGCCAAGGCGGCCGTCGAGGAGGGCATCGTCCCCGGTGGTGGCGTGGCGCTCATCCAGGCGGGCAAGAAGGCGTTCGACTCGCTCGAGCTCGTCGGTGACGAGGCGACCGGTGCGAACATCGTCAAGGTCGCGATCGAGGCTCCGCTCAAGCAGATCGCCCTCAACGCGGGTCTCGAGCCCGGCGTCGTGGCCAACAAGGTGGGCGAGCTCCCCGTCGGCCAGGGCCTGAACGCGGCCACGGGCGAGTACGTCGACATGTTCGCCGCGGGCATCATCGACCCGGCCAAGGTCACGCGTTCCGCGCTGCAGAACGCGGCGTCGATCGCGGGTCTGTTCCTCACCACCGAGGCCGTCGTGGCGGACAAGCCCGAGAAGGTCGCGGCTCCGGCCGGCGACCCGACCGGTGGCATGGACTTCTGATCCCACGCGACACACGAGACAGCGGGGCCTCTCCTTCGGGAGGGGCCCCGCTGTCGTGTGCGCGGTGTGCCGGTCGATCCCGGTGCGTCAGCGGAACACGCCGGTCGCCGCCGTCTCGGTCTGCGCGTACTGGTCGCCGACACGCCCCAGAGCGGTGCTGATATCGGCCAGAGCGCTCTCGACCTCGCGCTGCGCCGCCCGCCACCGCTCGATCACGCCCTGGAAGGCGGTGGCGGCCGACCCCGTCCACGAGCCCTGCAGCTGCGTCAGCTGCCCCATCATCGCCGAGGTATCGGCCTGGAGCCGATCCGCGGTCGCCCGCACCGATGTGGTCGCGGCGAGCATGGCCTCGCTGTCGACGCTGAACACTGCCATCGTTTCCCCTTTCTTCCGGATGCGGTAACGCTAGACGGGTCCTGATCCCGCGCGAGGTCCCTCGGCGCACCGCGAGCGGATGCCCGACAGAATCCGGGCGTGGGGAGGAGGGGCGGCGGTCAGCTCTCGCGGAACCGCGGGAGCGGCTGCGTCTCGATGAGCAGGTGCTCCTCGACGGGCCGCGCTTGGGCGAGCGGGAAGGAGACCCGGAAGGTCGCGCCGCCCCCCGGGGTCTCCACGACGTCGATCGCGCCGTGCAGAGCCTCGACGATCGAGGCGACGATCGACAGGCCCAGGCCCGAACCGCCCGTCTCCCGGGTGCGGGAGGTGTCTGCGCGCCAGAAGCGCTGGAAGATCTTGTCGCGGATCATCTCGGGAATGCCGTCGCCATGGTCGATCACGGCGATCCAGCCCATCCCGGCCCGTTCGTCCACGCCCACGGCGATCTCGATCGGCGAGTCGTCTGGCGTATAGCGTCGGGCGTTGGTGAGGAGGTTCGTGACCACCTGCCGGATGCGGTTCTCGTCGCCCAGCACGATCGGCGGCGAGAGTGGGCGGGGTGCCGGAGAAGCGGCCTCGACCGTCTCCTCGGGGGCACGTGCTTCCGGCGCCGGCCGGGGACGCCGCCGCAGGATCGACCGCGTCGCATCGGCGAGCGTCGCCGATCGTCGGCCCCGGGCGGACGTGTCCTTGCTCTCCGCGGGCTCGTTCGCGCTGCTCTCTTCTGTCAGCGGCGGCAGCACGAGGGTCTCGTCCACCATCGTCACCGTGCGTCCCGGCGCGGTCACCCGCGTGTCCAAGACCGCGTCGCGGGCGATGGGCCGAAGATCGACGTCGACGATGATGATGTCGCGTCGCTCGTCGAGGCGGGCGAGGGCGAGCAGGTCCTCGACGAGGGCACCCATCCTCACCGCTTCCTTCTCGATCCGTTCCATCGACTGCGCGATCTGCTCGTCACCAGAGATCGCGCCCATGCGGTAGAGCTCGGCGTAGCCGCGGACCGTCACGAGCGGGGTGCGCAGCTCGTGGCTCGCGTCGCCGATGAATCGGCGCATCTGCCGGACCGAGGCGTCGCGCTGACCCAGCGCGTGGTCGATGCGGTCCAGCATCGCGTTGATCGCGGTCTTGAGGCGGCCCACCTCGGTGCGCGTCGAGCTGTCGCCCATCCGCTGGCTGAAGTTGCCGGCCGCGATCGACATCGCCGTCTCTTCCACTTCGCCCAGGCTCCGGAAGGCGAGCGTGACGAGCCAGCGGGTCAGCAGGGCCCCAGCGACCATCGTGAGCACGACGAAGATCGTGTAGATCCCCACGTAGTTGGCCACCGTCTGATTGACGCTCGACAGCGGGAGCGCCACGAGCTGGGTATAGCTGTCGCGCACGCCGGGGATAGGAGGAAGGATGTCGACGGCGGCGTGGAACTTCGTGCCCCCGTTGACAGCCGACAGCTCGAACGGCTCGGTCCCCACGAGAACCGTCTTCTCGAGAGAGAACACCTTGGGCACATCGGGGCGCTGCGTCCCGCCACCGCCCGAGACCACGAGCTCGCCGTCGGGCCCGTAGACGGCGACGTAGAACTGGGTCGCCGTGGTCTGGTTGCGGGTGAAGGTCGGGGTCTCATCGACGACATCGATGTCGAACAGCGTGCTGGTGACATCCGTGGGCGCGAGCTGACGGAGGTTCTGGTCGAGGGCGGCGATCTGCACGTTCCGCAGCAGCACGCCCGTGCCGACGCCGGCGGCGATCAGGCCGATCGCGAGGACGGCGACCGTGACGCCGGTGACTTTGGCGCGCAGGCTCGTACCGCGCCACCATGAGGTGACCCGGTCGGTCTTCGCGCTGGTGCCGGTCAGAGCCGTCCCTTCCGGTGGGGGTCGCTACGCGGTCTTGCCGGTCTTGAGCATGTAGCCGAAGCCGCGCTTGGTCTGGATCAGCGGTTCGGACGAGTACGGATCGATCTTCCGGCGCAGGTAGGAGATGTAGCTCTCGACGATGCCCGCGTCGCCGTTGAAGTCGTACTCCCACACGTGGTCGAGGATCTGCGCCTTGCTCAGGACACGGTTGGGGTTGAGCATGAGGTAGCGCAGCAGCTTGAACTCGGTGGGAGAGAGGTCGATCGACACGTCACCCACGAGCACGTCGTGGGTGTCCTGGTCCATCGTGAGCTCGCCGGCCTTGATGGTCGACTCCTCGTCCGCCTGCATCGTGCGGCGGAGGATCGCCTGGATGCGGGCGACGATCTCGTCGAGGCTGAAGGGCTTGGTGACGTAGTCGTCGCCACCGGCATTGAGCCCCTCGATCTTGTCCTCGGTCTCGTCCTTGGCGGTGAGGAAGAGGATCGGCGCCGTGTAGCCCGCACCGCGCAGACGCTTCGTCACGCTGAACCCGTTCATGTCGGGCAGCATCACATCGAGCACGATGAGGTCGGGTTCTTCTTCGAGGACGGCCGAGATGGTCTGCGCGCCGTTGGCGACGGCACGTACCTGGAAGCCGGCGAAACGCAGGCTCGTGACCAGCAGGTCCCGGATGTTCGGTTCGTCGTCGACGACGAGGATGCGCGGAGCGGTCATAGCCCCATCTTGGCACCGGAAACCATGCGCATGCTGGATATCCCGCGGCGCGCGGTCGAGGCCCCGAGCGTGGTCGTCACGCCGCGGCGAGGTCGTCGGCGTCGAGGATCGTGTAGCTGTAGCCCTGCTCGGCGAGGAACCGCTGGCGATTCTGCGCGAAGTCCTGGTCGACCGTGTCGCGGGCGATGAGGGTGTAGAAGCTGGCGGTGTGACCACTCGTCTTCGGTCGCAGGAGCCGCCCGAGACGCTGGGCCTCCTCCTGGCGCGAGCCGAACGAGCCCGACACCTGGATCGCGACCGATGCCTCCGGGAGATCGATGGAGAAGTTGGCGACCTTCGAGACGACGAGCACCGGAATCCTGCCCTCGCGGAAGCCTCCGTAGAGCTCCTCGCGTTCGTCCACCGGCGTCGCCCCCGTGATCTGCGGCGCGTCGAGCGCCTCGGCCAGGATGTCGATCTGGTCGAGGTACTGGCCGATCACGAGGATCTGCTCGCCGCGGTGCTTGGCGACGAGGTCGCGCACCACGCCGATCTTCGCGTGCGCCGTCGCCGCGATCCGGTAGCGCTCGTCGTCGGCCGCTGCCGCGTACTCCAGGCGGTCGGAGGCGGGAAGGTCCACGCGCACCTCGTAGCAGATGGCCGGCGAGATGAACCCCTGTGCTTCGATCTCCTTCCAGGGTGCATCGAAGCGCTTCGGCCCGATGAGGCTGAACACGTCGCCCTCGCGGCCGTCTTCGCGCACGAGCGTGGCGGTGAGCCCCAGCCGGCGCCGTGCCTGGAGATCGGCGGTGAGCTTGAAGACGGGGGCGGGGAGCAGGTGCACCTCGTCGTAGACGATGAGTCCCCAGTCGAGGGCGTCGAGCAGGGCCAAGTGGGCATACTCGCCCTTCCGCTTGGCCGTGAGGATCTGGTACGTCGCGATCGTGACGGGCTTGACCTCCTTGGCCTGTCCGGAGTACTCGCCGATCTCCTCCGGGGTCAGGCTCGTGCGCTTGAGCAGTTCGTCGCGCCACTGTCGAGCGCTCACCGTGTTGGTGACCAGGATGAGCGTCGTCGTCTTGGTGTCGGCCATGGCGGCCGCCCCCACGAGGGTCTTCCCCGCTCCACACGGCAGGACGACGACGCCGGAGCCGCCCTCGCTGAAGATGTCGACCGCCTTGCGTTGGTAGGGCCGCAACGTCCAGCCGTCCTCGTGCAGCTCGATCTCGTGCGGGGTGCCCGGCGTGTAGCCCGCGTGATCCTCCGCGGGCCAGCCGATCTTCAGCAGCTCCTGCTTGATGTGCCCGCGAGCCCACGCGTCGATGACGAAGAGGTGGGGTGCGGGGTGGGCGATCAGCAGCGGCTGGATGCGCTTGTTGCGCGAGACCTCGGCGAGCACCGCCGTGTCGGTGGAGCGCAGGATGAGCTGGCCGTCGTCGTCGCGCTCGATGACGAGGCGGCCGTAGCGGCCCACGGTCTCGCGGATGTCGAGGGACACCGACGGGGGCACCGGGAACCGCGACCACCGATCGAGGGTGGTGAGCATGTCGTCGGCATCGTGTCCGGCTGCGCGGGCATTCCACAGCCCCAGACGCGTGATCCGGTACGTGTGGATGTGCTCGGGGGCCCGCTCGAGCTCGGCGAAGATCGCGAGCTCGTGGCGCGCGTTCTCCGCGTCGGGATGAGCGACTTCGAGCAGGACGGTGCGGTCGCTTTGCACGATCAGGGGGCCATCAGCCATAACGTGCCAGTCTACCGGCCGCGGCGCGACGGGGGCGCGGGAGTCACCGGAACGTCGCGGGTGCCCTCACCCCGAGACCGGACGGATGCTCACGATGCTCGAGACGGGGAGCGTGCGCTCCACATCGGCGACGCGGTCTCGGCCGCGCAGGCGTCCGCCGCCGAGCCCGGTCGCCTCCATCGTGATCTCCCGGTCGCTCCCGTCGGGAAGGCGCACGACGATCGCGAGGACCGCGTGGGCCCGCACGGCCTGCTCCAGTTCGCGTCCGAGCCAGGCGGAGTCGGCATCGGTGTCGTGGGCATCCCGGAGTCGCGCGAGCACGGGGGCGTACACCTCGCTGGCGGGCTGCGCGGGCGCTTCTGCGGCCACGCGATGACGGTCCAGGACGCGGGGTCGACCGTCGACGTCGACGGCCGTCACCGGGTAGCGTGCGTCGGCGAGCATCCAGAACGTCGTCTCCGGAGCGGAGCGCGTGAGGAGGCCGTCCGCATCCGTCACCAGTCCGAGGGGCCGCAGGGCCTGATCCACCGCGAGGGCCTGGAGGAGCGATCGGTCGTCGGCGGTCACTCGGGTGTTGCCGGCCCCGTCGGGTCCGACCTGCACGTTGCCGTGTCGCCGGGCATTGCGCTCGATCTCGTACACCAAGGGCTGGGGAAGGCCGGTCAATGACAGGGACGAGAGGAACTCGCGCAAGGACTCCGCAGTCTCGCCCGCGGTGAGTGCGGCGCTGAGGCTCTCGGCGGTGAATCGATAGGTGGACGCCTGGGCGCGGGTCTCGCGGTGGGCCATCGACCGCAGCCTCATGTCCAGAGCGGGCTCGAGCGGTCCGGGGGCGATCGCGGTGAGGTCGTTCTGCAGGAAGACGCGGTCGACCTCGATGGGCAGGAGCGCCTGCAGTGCCGCCTCGTCGGCGTCGTGGCCGTCGGCGAGCCCAGCGGCCCACGGGGGCACGGCCCCCTGGGGGCCGATCAGGGCCCACCGTTCGAAGAGCACCCGCCAGCGTTCGGCGCGCTCCGGCCAGGTGGGATCGAAGGGGTAGGCGCCCGCCCACTGCGAGACCGGGATCCACCCTCCGTCGCGAAGGCGCAGTCCCGCGGGCAGGGCGTCGCGGACGCGGCGGGCGACCTCGTGCCAGCGCGAGACGGTGCGCAGGGCGAGCCAGTCGACGCCTCGGGACGTCACGAGCCACTGGCGGTCGGTGCCCGTGACCAGCCCGGCTGCCGCGGAGATGGCCAGCAGCTCGTCGGCCGCATCCGCGGTCTCGACCGCGTGCGCCTCGACCAGGCGACGACGATCGGACGCTCCGAGCGCGCCCGACCCGATCCGCGTCAGGGGGAGGGCGAGCGCCGACTGCAGGACATCGGCGAGCGAGGTGGCCGAGGCGAACGCCCGCTCAGCGGCCTGCGCCGCATCCTGCTCGGCCACCGCCTCGGTCGAACGAGGAAGGTCGGGGTCGGGCGTCAGCGGCGGGCACGCCGTGGCGACCGCGCGGTAGGGATCGCCGTCGGGGGTCACGAGCGCGCGTCGGACGAGCTCGTCGCGCACCGACCCGGGGGTCACGGGTTCGGACGCATCGATGGCCGCACTCAGCGCTTCGGCGGGCTCTCGCGAGAGGCTCGCCAGCCCGCGTGCGACCGATGCCGGATCCAGCAGAGCATCCGCGGCGTCGAAGTAGTCGTCCCAGCCCACCGAGGGAAGGATGCGGCGCTCGTCGAGGAGAGCGGCCAGTGACGCGTCGTCCAGTGTGGCCAGGAGCGTGGCCAGCGTGCGCGCGTCGGGGGCGGCCACGTTAGCCGTCCTTGCCAGCCCGGGCCCTCCGGATGAAGGTCATGATGAGCACCGCCAGCAGCAGCACGAAGGCCAGGATCGGTGCCACGTAGACGAGCAGTCCCACCGTCTGCCAGATCGGCGTCCCGAAGTCGGCTTTCAGGCCGGAGCCGATCATGATGGCGACGAAGCACGCCAGCGACAGGACCAGCAGGCCGAGCGACATGAACGCGAGCACGCGATCGATCCGTCGAACGGGAAGGTCGCCCCCCGACGACGGGGAGGGGGATTTCGAAGTGGCCATCGGGCTCAGCCTAGCGGTTCGCCGCCGTGGCGTAGGCTTGTCGCGGGGCCTGGAACGGCTCCGGTTCCGTCATGCCCGCGCGCCGCTCGCGCGCGGCCCAGCAGCACGCAGCGAGGTTGAGATGCCCACCGGCAAGGTCAGGTTCTACGACGAGGAGAAGGGGTTCGGCTTCATCACGACAGATGATGGCCAGGACGTCTTCTTGCACGCCACGGCGCTTCCCGCCGGAACGGACTCGCTCAAGGCGGGGACGCGGCTGGACTTCGGCGTGGCCGACGGGCGCAAGGGACTCCAAGCGCTCGCCGTGCGGGTGCTGGACGCCCCGGTCAGCCTGTCCAAGCGCAATCGCATGAAGGCCGACGACATGGCGATCGTCGTCGAAGACCTCGTGAAGGTGCTCGATACGATCGGCGGAGATCTGCGCCACGGCCGCTACCCCAGCAACGCGCAGGGCAAGAAGGTCGCGGCCATTCTCCGCAAGGTGGCCGATGACCTCGACGCCTGATCCGACGGAGGAGGCCCGGCCCGCGGAGGCGCTGGCTCCGGTCGATGAGCGGCTGCTCGCCGCTCACGATCTCGCGCGCGCCGCGCTGGCCGAGGTGACCCCCGCCGAGACGATCGGCGACCCCGCCGGATACACCGTCGAGGACGGTGGCGTCGTATCGCTGCGTTTCGCCACGCGTCTTGCCGGCTATCCGCAGTGGTTCTGGACCGTGAGTGTCGCGGTCGTCGAGGGAGCCGATCCCACCGTGCTGGAGGTCGAGCTCTTGCCCGGCGAGGGTGCGCTCCTTGCGCCCGAATGGGTGCCCTGGGCCGAGCGGCTGGCCGAGTACCAGGCGGCACAGGCGGCGTTGGCCGAGGCCGAGGGAGGCGAGGATCCCCTCGACGACGCCGATCAGGGCGATGATGAGGAGGACGAGGGCGACGATCTGTCCGACCTCGACGACCTCGACACCGCGGACTTCGACGACGATGGATCGCCCCTGCTGCACTCCGGCGATCTCGACGGCGTCGACATCGATGAGCTCGACGAGGACGCTTCCGACGACGAGGACGCGTCGGACGACGAGGACTGATGCTTCGCCGCTCGACGACCGGGGTGTCGTCCCGGCCGTCGAGCGGGAGGAGGCGGTCGCCGTGCGACCGCTGGAGCCTCAGACGATCTCGAACGCCACCGCGTGGAGGTCCGCGTCCCGCGAGGAGGGCCCGATCAGCAGCTCGAACGCCCCCGGCTCCACGATCCTGTTCCCAGCCGCGTCGACGATCGTGCAGTCCGCGGCCGGCACCGACACCTCGACGATCGTCGATGCGCCGGGCTCCAGTGCGACGCGCCGGTAGGCCTTGAGCTCCTTGTCCGCCCAGCTGACCGAGGTCACGCTGTCGCGCACGTAGACCTGGACGAGTTCCTCGACCGGACGCTGCCCGGTGTTGTGGACACGGATGCGGGCCCGGACCTCGTCGTCCGCCGACACGACGGGGGTGAGGACCTCGGCCTCGTCGTACTCGACGGTCGTGTACGACAGTCCCTCGCCGAAGGCGTACGCGGGACTCTGCGTGAGGTCGGCGTAGCGGTCGCCGTGCTGGCCCCGGATCTGGTTGTAGTACGTGGGCTGCTGGCCGACGTGCCGGGCGAACGAGATCGGGAGTCGCCCGACGGGTTCCACGAGCCCCCACAGGAGTTCCGCGACGGCACGCCCACCCTGCATGCCCGGATTGGCCGCCCACACGAGTGAGGCGTCGCGGACCGACTCAGGGAGGACGAGCGGCTTGGACGCCAGGAGCACCACCACCAACGGCGTGCCCGTCTCGGCGAGGGCGTCCAGCAGCGCGCGTTGCCCTCCGATGAGCTCGAGCGTCGCCGTCGAGCGTCCCTCACCGACCAGCTCGATCCGGTCGCCGACGACGGCGACCACCACATCGGAGCGACGAGCGGCGTCGACGGCCGCGGCGATCTGTGCGGCATCGGGCTCGGACGCCACGACGATCGGGGGCCGGGGCTGACCGTCGGGGAACAGCGGTCCGAGCGGATCCTCGGCGAGGGTCAGGATCGATGCCCCGTCCGTGTGCTCCACGACCACGTCCTCGGGGACGAGGGCGCGAAGGCCGTCGAGCACCGTGACGATCTGCTCGCGCGGGTGGCCGTCGGAGAGCCAGTCGACCTGGCCGGACGACCCCGCCCAGTCGCCCAGCTGGGTCTGCGCATCGTCGGCGAGAGGGCCGACCACTGCGATCCGTCGGGGTCCGCTTCCCGAGAGCGCGCGTCCGGACTCGTCGGTCGTGCGTCCCGACGCGAGCGGCAGCGTCCCGTCGTTGCGCAGCAGCACGAGCGAGCGGCGCGCCACCTCGAGGTTGAGCTCCGTGTGCTCCGGGGACCCGATCACCCTCCCGATCCGTTCCGGGTCGGGGTGGCGGGGGTTCTCGAACAGGCCGAAGCGGAACTTCAGACGCAGGATGCGTGCGACGGCCCGGTCGATGTCGGCTTCGTCGAGCATGCCTCGCTCGACGGCGTCGAGAGCTCCTTCGAAGAATCGCGGCGTGGTCATGACCATGTCGTTGCCGGCCTTCACCGCCGCAGCCGCTGCGTGCGTGTAGTCGGGCTGCACCTTCTGCTCCCACACCATGCGGCCGATGTTGTCCCAGTCGGTGATGAGGGTGCCGGTGTATCCCCATTCTCCGCGGAGCACGTCGCTGAGCAGCCAGTCGTTGACCGTGATCGGCACGCCGTCGGTGGTCTGATAGCCGAGCATGAACGTGCGGCAGCCCTCTCGGGCGACCCGCTCGAACGGGGGCAGGAACCACGACCGCAGCTTGCGGCGGGAGATGTCCGCTTCGCTCGCATCGCGGCCGCCCTGCGTCTCCGAGTAGCCCGCGAAGTGCTTCGCGGTCGCCAGGATCGCGTCGGGGTCGTCCAAGCCACCGCCCTGATATCCCCGGACCATCGCCGAGGCGAGCTCGCCGATGAGGAAGGGGTCCTCCCCGAACGTCTCGTTGACGCGCCCCCATCGCAGGTCGCGAGCGATGCAGAGCACGGGCGAGAAGGTCCAGTGGATGCCGGTGGCCGCCACCTCCGCCGCCGTGACCCGGGCGACCTGCTCCACGAGGTCCGGGTCCCAGGTGGCGGCCATCCCGAGTTGCGTGGGGAAGATGGTCGCTCCACGCCAGAACGAGTGGCCGTGGATGCAGTCCTCTGCCACCAGCAGCGGGATGCGCAGCCGGGTGCGCGCGGTCAGCTCCGCCGCCTGCATGACCTTCTCGGGAGAGGTGTGCAGGATCGACCCCGCATGGCGGGCGTGCACGATCTCGTCGAGGTCTTCCCGCGCGTCGAGCTGGAGCATCTGGCCGACCTTCTCGGGAAGCGTCATCCGCCCGAGGAGGTCGGCGACGCGTTCCTCGGCCGTCAGAGAGGCGTCGAGGTAGGGCGCGTGGGTGAGGTCGACGGTCGTCATGAGGCGGTCTCCTGAGTCGGCTGAGGGGAGGTCGGGCGGACGGCCGTGACGGCGTCGTTGACGCTCAGGCCCTTCTTCTTCATGGCGCGTGCCCGCTCGCCGGCGGAACGCAACCGCGGGTTGACGTATTCGTCGATCCCGAAGTTGATGAGCGAGAGAGCGACACCGATGGCGGCAATGCACAGGCCGGGCGGAAGGTACCACCACCATTGATTCTGACGGAACGCGCCTTGCGCGCCGGCCCAGTTGAGGATGGTGCCCCAGTTGTACGTCGTCACCGGGATCACGCCGATGTACGACAGGGTCGTCAAGCCCAGGATCGCGGCGGTGACGGTGCCGACGAAGCTCGCGGCGATCAGTGCCATGAGGTTGGGGAGCATCTCCACGGTGATGATGCGCCGCAGCGGTTCTCCGTTGGCGCGTGCCGCCTGGATGAAGTCGCGATTGCGCAGCGACATCGTCTGGGCGCGCAGTACGCGGGCGCCCCATGCCCAGCCGATGAGCCCCAGCACCCCGGCGATGAGCAGGAGCGGCGGGTCCTCGAACACGGAGGCCACGATGATGATCAGGGGGAGGCCCGGGATCACCAGGAAGACGTTCGTGAGGGCCGACAGGCTTTCGCTGCGCCACCCCGTGAGGTACCCCGAGACGACGCCGACGACGATCGCGATCAGGGTGGCGATGATGGCGGCGAGGAACCCGACGACGATCACCCCGCGCGTGCCGTGGATCACCTGGCTGAGGACGTCCTCGCCGATGTGGGTCGTGCCGAGCCAGTGCTGCGCCGAGGGAGGCTGGAATCGTGCGGTGTGGTCGACCTTGGTCGGTGAGTAGGGTGCCAGCACGTCGGCGAAGATCGCGACCAGCACGAAGAACCCGAGGATCGAGAGCCCCGCAATCGACTTGGGGTTGCGGAACATCGCGAACGCGGAGCCGAGGCGCGAGCGCCACGTGCTGGGCGTGCCGGAGGTGGTCGGCGTGCCAGAGGGGGTGGGGGTCATGGGTCAGGCCTCCGATTGACGGGTGCGCGGATCGAGGAAGGCGTAGGCGACGTCGGCGAGGACGTTGGCCACGAGCACCGAGAGGGTGATGACGAGGAAGACGCCTTGCATGAGGGCGTAGTCCTTCGCGTTGGTGGCGTCCAGCAGCAGCTTGCCGACACCGGGGTAGCTGAAGACCATCTCCATCACGATGGTCCCGCCGACGATGAAGCCGATCGACAGGGCGAAGCTCTGGATCTGCGGCAGCACCGCATTGCGGGCGGCATAGCGCCACAACACGCGCCGGTTGGGCATGCCCTTGGCCTGGGCCACGGTGATGTAGTCCTCGTCGAGCACCGTGAGCATCATGTTGCGCATGCCCAGCATCCACCCGCCGAGCGAGGCGACGATGATCGTCAGCGCCGGGAGAGTTCCATGATGGATCACCTCGCCGATGAACTCGGCCGACCACTCCGGTTTCACGCCGACGCCGTAGGCCTTGCCGATCGGGAACCAGCCGAGGTTCACCGAGAACAGGGCGATGGCCAGCAGCCCGAGCCAGAAGTACGGGATCGTGCTCAGGAATGTCGTGATCGGGATGAAGACGTCGAGCTTGCTTCCGCGCCGCCATCCGACGATCGCGCCGCCGATGGTGCCGATCGCGAACGACATGATCGTCGCGAAGCCGACGAGCCCGATCGTCCACGGAAGGGCCTGGCTGATCACCTCCGTGACCGGGCGGAGGCCGTGGAGCAGCGAGACTCCGAGGTCGCCGCGCAGTAGCAGCGCCCAATAGTCGACGTACTGCTGCAGGAGCGACTTGTCGGTGTCCAGGCCCAGGAGGGCGCGCAGTGCTTCGGCAGCCTCGGGGCTCACGTTGCGGTTGCGCGCCAGGTACTGGTCGACCGCGTCGCCCTTCATCAGCCGCGGAAGGAAGAAGTTGATCGTGATCGCGGCCCAGAGGGTGAACAGATAGAACGCCGCCCGTCCGCCCAGGAAGCGCCAGGGGATGCGGGAGCGCCCCTTCACGGCGGCCGTGGCGGTGGTGCCGAGTTCGAGCGGGTCGGCCGGGGAGGGGACGAGCTCCTCCGGTGGCAGCTGGGGTTCGACGGCGGTCACAGGTCACCTCCGAGGGTGTCGCGGCGTTCGGGCGTTCCCGCCGCCGCGGCGAAGTGGCGCTCGGGATCGGGAGAGGCGGCGCGCAGCTCGCGCGTATAGGGGTCCTGCGGACGCAGGATCACGTCGTCGGCGGGGCCGCGTTCGACCACGCGTCCCTGATTGAGCACCATGATCTCGTCGCTGAAGTGGCGCGCGGTGGCGAGGTCGTGCGTGATGTAGAGCACGCCCAGCCCCTCCTCGCGCTGGAGATCGGCGAGGAGGTTCAGGACACCGAGGCGGATCGAGACGTCGAGCATCGACACCGGCTCGTCGGCCACGAGCAGGCGCGGTCGGGAGGCGAGGGCGCGGGCGATGGCCACCCGCTGGCGCTGCCCGCCGGAGAGCTCGTGCGGGCGACGGTCGATGACGGCGTCGGGGGAGAGCCGGACCCGCTCCAGGAGACGCCGGACCTCGTCTTCGATCTCGGCCTTGGGCACCACCGCGTCCAGACGCAGGGGGCGCTCGATGTGGTAGCGGATGGAGTGGTACGGGTTCAGGGAGGCGAACGGGTCTTGGAAGACCATGCGCAGCTGCTGGCGGTATCGCCGGAGCCCCGCTCCGTGGCGCGGGATCGGAGCGCCGTCGAGACGCACCTGCCCGCTCGTGGGCACCTCGAGCTGCGTGAGGATCTTGGCGATGGTCGACTTGCCGCTTCCGGATTGGCCGACGAGGCCGATCGTCCGCCCGGATTCGAGGGTGAAGCTCACCTGATCCAAGGCGCGGATCTGACCGGCCCCGCGCACCGAGTAGATCTTCGTGACGTCGTCGAACTCGAGGAGGG
The DNA here is from genome assembly GCF_001620065.1 of Microbacterium sp. TNHR37B. Lineage (GTDB taxonomy): Bacteria > Actinomycetota > Actinomycetes > Actinomycetales > Microbacteriaceae > Microbacterium. Next base: position 1,160,752 of record NZ_LQGV01000001.1, on the reverse strand, counting down.
TCATCGCACCACCACCCCCTTCTCTCCGGTCAGGCGGGGGAAGGAGGACAGCAGCGTCTGGGTGTACTCGTTCTGCGGATCGGTCCAGATCCGCTCCGCCGTGTCCAGTTCCACGATCTCCCCGTCCCGCATGATCGCGATGCGGTCGCTGATCTCCAGCAGGAGCGGGAGGTCGTGGGTGATGAAGATCACCGAGAAGCCGAACTCGCGGCGCAGCTCGGATATCTGGCGCAGGATCTCGCGTTGGACGAGCACGTCCAGCGCGGTGGTCGGCTCGTCCATCACCATGAGCTGCGGACGCAGGGCCAGCGCCATCGCGATCATGACGCGCTGTCGCATGCCACCCGACAGTTCGTGGGGGTAGGAGCGGATGCGCTGACCGCCCACCTTGACGATCTCCAGCAACTCGACGACGGCCGCTCGTCGCTCCGAGGACGACATCGAGGGCCGGTGCACTTCGAAGACGTCGGCGAGCTGGGAGCCGATGGTCGCGACGGGGTTCAGCGCGTTCATCGCGCCCTGGAACACCATCGAGATCTTGTCCCAGCGGAACCGCAGCATCTGCTCGGGATCCAGGGCGTTGATGTCGATCGTTTCGCCCGACGCATCGTGGAACAGAACCGATCCGCTGGTGATCACGGCCGGCGCCTTGAGCAGGCGCTGCACGCCGTAGGCGAGGGTGGTCTTTCCGCAGCCGCTCTCTCCGGCCAGACCGAGGATCTCGCCGCGTTGCAGGTCGAGGGTGACGTCGTTGACCGCCCGGACCGGCGGATCGACATCGTAGGCGACGGAGAAGTCGCGAATGGACAGCAAGGTGTCGCTCATCGTGGGGCGTACTCGCTTTCGTGGTGACGAGGAAGACGGGGCGCGCGGGCAGGGAGCGCGCGGACGGGGAGCGCGCGGGCGGGGCTCGAGAAGATGCGTGCGGCGGGGTGGACGCCATCGCGCCCACCCCGCCGGTGCGGCTTACTCGGCCGGCTTCAGCTTCGTCAGAACCTGGACGATGCCCGGCTGTGTCGGGTCGGCGGAGGCGTACTGATCGTCCTCCGACGGCCATCCCACGTAGTTGCGGGTGTTGAACTCGCCCAGCAGCGGGTGGGACCCGAGCGGGATGGCGGGGACGGTGTCCACGAACGCCTTCTGCATCACCGCGAGCGCGGCCTGGCGCTCATCGTCCGACGACGCGTTCGCGTAGGTGTTCAGCGCCTCGGTCACCTTCGGGTCGTCGAAGCGGCCGAAGTTGAACTGCGCCTTGTCGTCGACGATCCACTTCGGGTCCATCGTGGAGGTGTACATGCCGTAGGCGTTCCCGGTGTCCTCCAGCCAGTGGATGATCGCCTGGAACGTGCCCTCCTGGCGAGCGGCGTCCCAGCCGCCCCAGTCGGGCTGGTCGACCTTGACCTCGATGCCGAGGGCCTCGTCGAGCTCTTCGGCGATCAGCGCCTGCTCCGTGTTCCAGTCGCTCCACCCGGCCGGCACCGAGATCGAGAACGAGACGGCCTCGCCGTCGGGGTCGATGAGCTTCTCGTCCTTCCACGTGTAACCGGCATCGGTGAGGATCTGCTTGGCCTTGTCGACGTCGACGGAGTAGTTCTGTCCCTGGTACTCCGGGAGGATCTCGCTGCTGAGCACGTCGCCGAGACCGGTGACGCTCCACACCGGTGCGCTCGCGCCCTCGCGAGCGATGTCGACGTAGGCCTGACGGTCGATCGTCCACGCCAGCGCCTGGCGCAGGGCGACGTTGTTGAAGGGCTTGGTCTGCAGGTTCATGAAGAGCGTCCCCGCGCCCGCGGTCGGCGAAACGAGGAACTGGTTGTCCTCGTCGGCCGAGAGGTAGCTCGACTCGATCTGCGGGATGAAGGCCTGCGCCCAGTCGGCGTCGCCGGAGACGAGAGCCGTCGTCAGCGCGGCGTTGTCGCCGTAGGACACGTAGTGAAGCTCCGGGACCGCGAGCTCGCCGCCCCAGTAGTCGGGGTTGGCCTTGAGCGTCACCGACTCGGTGGTCCAGCTGTCGAGGACATAGGGGCCGGTTCCCACCGCGAGCCCGTCGCCGCTGAGCGGGTCGGTGTTGGGGTCGTCGATGTTCTCCCAGATGTGCTTCGGCACGATCGGAGTGTGCAGCACCCGGGCCTGGGCCGTGTACTTCGAGTTCTTGAACGACAGCGTGATCTTGTCGCCGTCGACGGTCGCGCCCGTGTAGTTGAGGGCGCCGGTGTCGGCCAGCGTGCCGTTGAGGTACTGGTCGAAGGTGAAGACGATGTCCTCGCCGGTGAAGTCGGTGCCGTCGCTCCACTTCACGCCGCTGCGGGGGACGACCGTGAGCTGGGTGTAGTCGTCGTTCCACTCCACCGATTCGGCCAGCCACGGCGTGGTGCCGAGGTCGCCGGTGGGGTTGACGAGGGCCAGCGGCTCGAAGATCACCTTCGCATAGCCGTACTTCGAGGCCGAGGAGTCGCCGAGGTAGGGGTTGTGGGACTCGGTGGTGATCGCGCCGTCGGGCTTGGCGATCGTGAGGGCGGCGCCGGGCTGGCCGGAGTCGCCGGTGTTCTGGTCGCCGCTTCCGGCGGCGCAACCAGACAGGACGAGAGCCGCGGCGAGGCCGGCGGCGGCGAGGGAGGTTCTGAGCCTCATTGCATCTCCTTCATACGTGGGGTCCCGGCGCCGGGTGTCCCCTCGAGAGGAGTGCAGACTCGGCGCTGAGCGTGATTGCGTAGTTAACTTACAATCAAGTAAGTAAGTACACAACCCCTCGCGAAACCAGGCCGGGGGCACTGCGTAGACTCTGATCCGACAACTCGAGAGGGGGATCCCGGCATGGTCGATCACCGTCGTCAGCCGCGCTCGCGGCCGGAGACGATCGCGCGCCGCCGAGAGATCCTCGACGCCGCCGTCGACATCTTCGGCGCCAAGGGATTCACGGGCGGGACGCTGCAGGACATCGCCGATCAGGTCGGGATGACCCACGCCGGGATCCTGCACCACTTCGGCTCCAAGGATCAGCTCCTGCTGGAGGTCTTGGTCCATCGCGACCAGACCGATGTCGCCGACCTCGAGGGGCAGCACATCCCCGACGGCATGGATCTGTTCCGCCACCTCGTCAAGACCGCGCTGGACAACTCCCAGCGCGCCGGGATCGTGCAGGCCTACGCCGTGCTGTCCGCCGAATCGGTCACCGACGACCATCCCGGGCGGGCCTACTTCGAGGGGCGCTACCGGACCCTGCGTGCCGAGGTCGACGCCGCCTTCCGGCTCGTGTGCGCCGAGCGCGGGATCGAGGCGCCGGCCGTCATCGACGATGCGGCGGCGAGCATCCTGGCCGTCATGGACGGACTCCAGGTGCAGTGGCTCCTCGAGCCGACCGCGGTCGACCTCGCTCGTGCGTCGCAGTTCGCGATCGAGTCGATCGTCTCCGCCGTCCTCGACCCCCGGCCCTCACCCCTGGTCTGACCCGCGGCGGCCGTGCCGCCGCGCCTGTCTCCCGCGCGTCACACATGTCACAACGGCGGACGTGCGCCCCGACACGCCGTCATCCGCCGCCGACACGCCGCCAGCACGCCGTCATCCCCGCCGTTGTGCACGACGGGGATGACGAGCGGAGAGACCCGCGGAGGAGCGGCGGTGTCGCGGAGGCGCGGCGGCGACGGGGTCAGCCGTTCAGGTGCTCCACCGTGTACTGGATGCACTTGACGAGCTGGCGCACGTCGTCGGGCTCGATCGAGACGAACGTCGCGATGCGCAGCTGGTTGCGGCCGAGCTTGCGGTACGGCTCGGTGTCGACGACGCCGTTGCTGCGCAGGCTCGCGGCGACGGCGGCCGCGTCGACCGTGTCGTCGAAGTCGATCGTCACCACGACGGGCGAGCGGTCGGCGGGATCGGCGACGAACGGGGTCGTGTACGACGTCTCCTCCGCCCAGGCGTACAGCGCGTTCGAGGACTCCGCCGTGCGGGCAGACGCCCATCCGAGTCCGCCGTTGCCGGTGATCCACTCCAGCTGCTTGTCGAGCAGGTGGAGTGTCGCCACGGCGGGCGTGTTGAGCGTCTGATTGAGGCGCGAGTTGTCGAGCGCGTTCTTCAGGCTGAGGAACTCGGGGATGTAGCGCCCGGACGCCGCCACCCGCTCGATCCGTTCGATCGCGGCGGGGGACACGGCAGCGAACCACAGGCCGCCGTCCGATCCGAGGTTCTTCTGCGGGGCGAAGTAGTAGACATCGCTCTCCGAGACGGAGAAGTTGATGCCGCCGGCCGCGCTCGTTGCGTCGATCACGGTCAGCGCACCCTCGTCGCCCGCCACGCGTCTGATCGCCGCGGCGACACCCGTGGAAGTCTCGTTGTGCGGCCAGGCGTAGACGTCCACGCCCTCGACGGGCTCGGCGGCGACGCTGGTTCCCGGCTCGGCCGTGCGGACGTCCGGGCTCTGCAGCCACGGGGCCCCGGCGGCGGCGGCGAACTTGCCGCCGAACTCGCCGAACACGAGGTTCTGCGCGCGGTTCTCGATGAGTCCGAACGCGGCGGCGTCCCAGAAGGCCGTCGACCCTCCGTTGCCCAGGATGATCTCGTAGCCGTCGGGAAGGCGAAGGAGGTCGGACAGTCCCATGCGCACCTGGCCGACCAGGTTCTTCACCGGGGCCTGACGGTGCGAGGTGCCCAGGAGGACCGACCCGGGGCCGGCGAGCGAGGCGATCTGCTCGGCGCGGATCTTGGACGGGCCGCAGCCGAAGCGACCGTCGGAGGGCAGGATCTCGCGGGGGAGGGTGACGTGGGCCATGGACCGATTCTAGGGTTGGCCGCCGGGGCTGGGCGGCCAGGGGCCGTCACAAACGGATAGGCTGGAAGCGCACCCCAGAACCGCGCGACGAGGCCTGCCATGACCGATCTGATCGACACCACCGAGATGTACCTGCGCACCATCCTCGAACTCGAGGAAGAGGGCATCGTTCCTCTGCGCGCCCGCATCTCGGAGCGTCTCGGTCACTCCGGTCCGACGGTCTCCCAGACCGTCGGACGAATGGAGCGCGACGGTCTGGTCGTCGTCTCCGACGACCGGTCGCTGGAGCTCACCGACGCGGGTCGCCAGAAGGCCGTGGACGTCATGCGCAAGCATCGCCTGGCGGAGCGGCTCCTGAGCGACGTCATCGGGCTCGACTGGGCCTACGTCCACGAAGAGGCCTGCCGCTGGGAGCACGTCATGAGCGAGCTCGTCGAGCGTCGCCTGATCGAACTGCTCGGCCACCCGACCGAATCCCCGTACGGCAATCCCATCCCGGGGCTCGACCAGTTGGGCGACCTTCCTGCCCGCACCTTCCACGACGGGGTCGTCGGACTGGTCCGGGCCCTGCAGGCAGAGGAGGGCCCCATCGAGGGAACCGTCCGCCGCCTCGCCGAGCCCGTGCAGGTCGACCCCGAACTGCTCGAGCAGCTGCGCGCCGCCGGCGTCCTGCCCGGTGCGAGCGGTCGGTTCCGGTTCAGCGAGGGGTACGTCCTCGTGCAGATGGAGGGCCGGGAAGACGGCTTGGAGCTGCCCGTCGAGGTGGCCTCGCACATCTTCCTCACCGAGGTCGCGGCGACCGTCTGAGCGTTCGCTCACCCGTCCGCGACCCTGGGTATCGGCGCAGAACGTCGCTGTCCGAGTGTCTGATGCGTGACATATTCGTTACCTTCCGGTAGCCTCGGTACGTCCGACGGCGAGAAGCCCGCCACAGGACCTCCGCACGGAAAGCCTTGATGGTCCGTCGTTCGTGCGGTGAAGCCCGTACATCTGTGCCCGACACAGTACGACGAACACTGCCGACGGACCCGCCTCACCCGGCCTCGGGAGATGCGAAGGCCGGGAGGAAAGTTTGGCCGAACAGTTCGATTCGTCGAAGGAACGACCCGAGTCCGAGACGACACCTGCCGAGACCACCCCTGCCCCGCGTGGGCGCGGACGCCGCCTCATCCGATCACGGGCCGTCGCCACGACGTCCGCCGCCGGAGCGAGTGCGCCCGTCCGCCGTCGTCCGGCGCCGGCACGCACCGCTCACCCGGTGCGCACGTTCCTGACGGTCACCGCCGTCGCAGGGATGGTCGCCACCGTCGCGATCCCCGCCTTCGCCGCCGCCCGTGGCGAGAACGCGGACGCCGTGACGTTGCAGCAGGTCGCCGCGGAGAACGCGCAGTCGCTCGTCATCGGCTCCGAGGCCACGCCGGAGGCCCTCGACCGTGGCGGATACTCGGCCACGACGCCCGAGGAGATCGAGAAGAAGAAGCAGGAGGAGGCGGCCAAGGCCGCCCTCGCTGCACGCGTCGCGTCGCAGTCGCGCACCTCCTCGTCCTCCTCGGTGAGCATGTCCGTTCCCGAGACGATCGCCGCGGCGGGAGACGTCGTGCGTCCCCTCACGTCGTTCAACAACTTCGGCACCCCCTACGCCGGTCACAAGGGCACCGACTACATGGTCGGGCGCGGAACGCCCATCTACGCGATCGCCGACGGGGTCGTCGTCGCCTCCAGCGAGAGCGGCCCCGGCTGGGGTGTGTACGTGAAGATCGCCCACAACATCGGCGGCAAGAGCGTCACGTCGCTCTACGCGCACATGCTGTACGGCAGTCGCCGCGTCTCGGTCGGTCAGACCGTGTCGGCGGGTCAGCTCATCGGCCAGGTCAGCGACACCGGACGCGCGTTCGGCACGCACCTCCACCTGGAGATCCGGCTCAACGGCGGGTACGTCAACGCCGAGTCCTGGCTGCGCGCCAACGTCGGCTGACGTCATCCGCGCCCCTCGACGGCGCCGACATCGGTTCTCGCGTGCCAAAAGCAGGCTGAACCGTGAGCAGAGCTCACCGGACGCCGTTCTCGTCCGGTTCGGCCTGCTTCTGGAGCGGACTGGAGGTGCCTGGCAACCGACACGCGGCTTCCGAATCCTCGCGCGATGGGGCGGACCGGTCTCGCCGTGCATTAGCCTGATCCCGACGCCCGCGCGAGCGGAGGGGGAGCAGATGGACGCAGTACCCCGCATTCGAACCGTGAATGCGCTCGGTCGCTATGTCCTTCGGCATCGTGTGCACGACTGCCGCGACATTCGTCGCGGATCCAAGGCGCTGTCTTTTTGACGGCGCCTTTTTCGTGCCCGCACCACTCCGATCGCGCAAACGTCGCACACCGAACAACCGCTGAAGCCGTCACGGCAGTTCGAGAGGACACCGAATGCGCACTCTGGTGCTGAACGCAGGATACGAACCCCTGGCCGTCGTCTCGTTCAAGCGAGCGCTCGTGCTCGTCATGAACGACAAGGCCACCGTCATCGAACGTGTCGACGGAGATCCGGTGTGGGGGACGCGGGGTGCCTTCGACCGCCCCGCCGTGATCCTCCTCACCCGATACGTCCGGGTGCCCGGTGCGCGTCGCGTGCCCGTCACGCGCCGCGGAGTGCTCCGGCGCGACGGGCATCGGTGCGCGTACTGCAGCAAGGGCGCCTCGACCATCGACCACGTGCTGCCGCGGTCCCGCGGGGGAGCGGATTCGTGGGAGAACCTGGTCGCCTGCTGCCTGCGGTGCAACAACGCGAAGGGCGACCGGACGCCGCAGGAGATGGGCTGGGAGCTGCGTTGGGTGCCGCAGCCTCCCCGGGGAACGCAGTGGACGGTGCGCGGCACGGAGCGCAGCGATCCGGTGTGGGAGCCCTACCTGGCCCTGGCCGCCTAGCCTCCCCTCCGCAGGAGTCCTCCGCCCCGACGCCGGTGTCGGTGGTCGTCCCTATCTTCGAATCCATCATCTTGAGTCGTTAGAACAAAAGTTCTAACCTGTCGTGGTGGGGGCGAGAGTGCAGAGTGTTGTGGCCGTGACGGGCGACGTCGATACGTCGCTCGACACGGTCCGCGCGCTGCGAGCCAAGGTCGAACAGCTGCAGGGCCGCTCGCTCGACACCCCTGTGCTTCCCACGCACCCCGCGCTCGCTGCCCTTCTGCCCGGGCGGGGGCTCCGCTCCGGCGCCTCGTATGCGCTCGGAGCGTCCATGTCGCTGTTGTCGGCGCTCCTGGCCGCGCCGTCCCAAGAAGGATCATGGTGCGCCGTCGTGGGGATGCCCGAGTTCGGTGTGGAGGCGGCGGCGCACGGAGGAGTGGACCTCTCTCGGCTGGTGCTGGTTCCCGATCCGGGTCCGCGGTGGCTCGCGATCACCTCGGCGATCGCCGAAGTGATCCCGGTCGTCGCCCTCCGCCCTCCCGGTCGCGCGCGCGATGCGGAGGTCGCGCGGCTCTCCGCCCGCATGCGCGATCGCGGCACCGTTCTCCTGGTCCAGGGGCCCTGGCCGCAGACCGAGGCGATGATCGCCGTGGACGAGGGGCAGTGGTCGGGACTCGGCGAGGGGCACGGGCTGCTCGCCGCGCGAGAGCTCACGGTGACGGTGAGCAGTCGCCGCTTCCCCGTTCCCCGGCAAGAGCGCATGCTGCTGCCGTCGCCCGACGGGCGACTGGCCCCGGTCGCCGAGGGCCGGAGCCGCATCCGTAGCCCGCAGGATCTCGCTCCCCTCCGATCGGCGGTGTGAGATGGAACCGTTCCCCGCCGATGCCGCGCCCGTCCGCAGCCTGGTCCTCTGGGTGCCGGATTGGCCCGTGGTCGCGACGACCCGCGACGGCGAGTCTCCCCTCGATGCGGCGGCTCCGATCGCGGTCATCCACAAAGGGGCCGTCTTGGCGTGCTCGGCGGCGGCCCGTGCCGACGGAGTGCGGCGGGGGCAGCGTCGCCGCGATGCACAGGCGCGATGCCCCGAGCTGCTCGTCGTCGATGCCGATCCGGTGCGGGACCACCGGGTGTTCGCGCCATTGGTCTCCCGAGTGGAGGACCTCGCTCCGGGAGTGCAGTTGCTGGCCCCGGGGCTGTGCGCGCTGCGGGCTCGGGGACCAGCGCGGTACTACGGGGGAGAAGCGGCGGCGGCGACCGCACTGGCGGGCGCACTCATCGAGGAAGGCCTCGTCGATGTGCGGGCGGGGGTGGCCGACGGACCCTTCACCGCCGAGCAGGCGGCCCGTGCCGCCACCCGTCCGGGCGAGCCGGTGCGGATCGTGCCACCCGGTGAGGCGGCGACCTTCCTCTCCCGGCTCCCGATCTCCCAGCTCGACGACGAGGACATCGTCGATCTCCTGGCGCGTCTCGGAGTACAGACTCTCGGGCAGTTCGCCGCCCTCCCGGCGGAGCGGCTCGTGGAGAGGTTCGGCCCGCGCGGCGCGCGCCTGCACGCCCTGGCCGCGGGGGCGGACTCCCGTGCCGTCACCCCGCGGACGCCCCCGCCCGAGCTCCACCGGGAGGTGGACTTCGAACCTCCGCTCGACCTGGCCGAGCAGGTGGCGTTCGGCACGCGTATGGCCGCCGACGCGTTCATCACCGGGCTGGGGGCGGTCGACCTGGTCTGCACCGAGCTGCGGATCGTCGTGACGGGCGAGCGCGGCGAACGCAGCTCACGGGTCTGGCTTCATCCCGGAGCCTTCGACGCGGCGGGGGTCGTCGACCGGGTGCGTTGGCAGCTGGCCGAGCAGGCGCTGCGCAGCGCCGTCGCACACGTCCGCCTCGAGCCGGAGCGGGTGGAGGCGGCCGCCCATCACGTTCGCGGTCTCTTCGGATCAGGTCCCGAAGAACGGGTGCACCACGCGTTGTCCCGGGTGCAGGCCATGATCGGGCACCGCGGCGTGCTCACCCCCGCTCTCGGCGGCGGCCGGTGGCTGCGGGAGCGGCAGGTGCTCGTTCCCTGGGGCGACCGGGTGGAGCAGGGGAGCGTGACCTCCGGAGCGGGGGCGGCGCGTCCGGGTTCCACCCCGCCGAGGCCGTGGCCCGGGAGCCTTCCCGACCCGCTGCCGTCGACGGTTTTCGTCGAGCCGGCGCCGGTCGATGTGATCGATGCCGAAGGCGACATGGTCGCCGTCGATGCACGGGGCGAGCTCACCGCCGAACCCGCTGCGCTGGTGATCGAAGGGAGGCGGCGGGAGATCGGCACGTGGGCCGGTCCGTGGCCGATCGTCGAGCGCGGATGGGATCCCACTCGCGCCCGTCATGCCCACCGGTTCCAGGTCGTCGACGTCGTCCAGACCGCGTGGCTCCTGGTGTGCGAGGCCGGGGTCTGGCATGCGGAGGGCCGTTATGACTGAGCGGCGTCCTCGGCAGAGGGCGGGGAGCGTCTGATGGGTTTCAACAATCCGGCGGTCTCCTGGTCGGAGATGGAACGGGTGCTCTCGGGCCGGCCGGCCCTCAACGGCGGAGACGGCCCTGCCTTCTCGCGCAAACGACAGAAGTACCAGGCTCCGCCGATCGTCCGCCCTTCCGACCCCGTTCCCTACGCCGAACTGCACGCCCACTCGTCGTACTCGTTCCTGGACGGGGCGTCCTCACCCGAGGAGCTCGCCGAAGAGGCGGAGAGGTTGGGGCTCTACGGGCTCGCGGTGACCGACCACGACGGCTTCTACGGGATCGTGCGCTTCGCGGAGGCGGCGGAGCAGCTGCAGGTGAAGACCGTGTTCGGAGCGGAGCTCTCCCTGGGGCTGTCGCGCGTGCCGCAGGGAGAACCCGATCCGGAAGGAACCCACCTCGTGGTGCTCGCGCGCGGTGAGGAGGGATACCACCGTCTCGCCTCCGCGATCACCCATGCGCAGCTGACCGGAGGGGAGAAGGGGCGGCCGGTCTACGATCTCGCCGATCTCTCGGCTCGGGCGGAGGGCACCTGGGAGATCCTCACGGGATGCCGGAAGAGTTCCGTTCGACGTGCGCTCGCCCTCAGTGCGGCCGCGGCGGCCGACGAGGTCGACCGGTTGGTCGGGCTCTTCGGGCGTGATGCGGTGTCGATCGAGCTCATCGACCATGGCGCCCCGACTGATACACGAGACAACGACGTGCTCTTCGGGATCGCCCGCGAACGCGGGCTGTCGGTCGTGGCGACCAACAACGTCCATTACGCCGTTCCCGACCGGGTGCACCTCGCCGCGGCGATCGCCGCGGTCCGGGCCCGGCGGGGGATGGACGAGCTCGACGGATGGCTGCCCGCGCACGCCAGCGCCCATCTGCGGTCGGGAGCGGAGATGGCGCGTCGATTCCGGCGGTATCCCGGAGCGGTGGCACGGACGGTGACTCTGACCGACGAGCTCGCCTTTCCCCTCCGGCGCGCCAAACCGGCCCTGCCGAAGCTCACCGTCCCCGAGGGGGACACGCCGATGTCGTGGTTGCGTCATCTCGTGTGGGAAGCAGTGCCCCGGAAGTACCCCGATGCGTCCGCGTCGGATCGGGCTCGCATCGAGCGGGAGCTGGTGGTCATCGAGCAGAAGGACTTCCCCGGGTACTTCCTCATCGTGCACGGGATCGTCCAGGAGGCCAGGCGTCGCGGCATCCTGTGTCAGGGGCGCGGATCGGCGGCCAGCAGCGCCATCTGCTACCTGCTCGACATCACTGCGGTCGATGCCATCGCCTACAACCTGCCTTTCGAACGGTTCCTCTCCGCTCTGCGCGACGAGGAGCCCGACATCGACGTCGATTTCGACTCGGACCGGCGGGAGGAGATCATCCAGTGGGTGTACGAGGAGTACGGCCGTGACCGCGCCGCGCAGGTGGCCAACGTCATCCAGTACCGTCCGAAGAACGCGGTGCGTGATATGGCGCGCGCTCTCGGGCATTCGCCCGGGCAGCAGGACGCTTGGTCGAAGCAGGTCGAGAGGTGGGACGGGACGTTCGAGGCCGCCGACCACGACATCCCCGAACGAGTGCTCCAGTATGCGGGCGAACTGCTGAAGGCTCCTCGTCATCTGGGCATCCACTCGGGCGGCATGGTGCTCACCGATCGTCCGGTGGGGGAGGTGGTGCCCATCGAGCATGCCCGCATGGAGAACCGGACCGTCATCCAATGGGACAAGGACGACGCCGCCTGGATGGGACTCGTGAAGTTCGACCTGTTGGGGCTCGGCATGCTCGCGGCGCTGCAGTACTGCTTCGACATGATCCACGAGGCGACGGGGGAGGAGTGGGAGCTGTCGACCATCCCGAAAGAGGAGCAGGGGGTCTACGACATGCTGTGTCGTGCGGACTCGATCGGTGTGTTCCAGGTCGAGTCGCGCGCGCAGATGGGGCTCCTGCCCCGACTGCAGCCACGACGGTTCTACGACCTCGTGATCGAGATCGCCCTGATCCGGCCGGGACCCATCCAGGGCGGCGCGGTGCACCCCTACGTCCGCCGGAAGCTCGGACGGGAGAAGGTCACCTACGCGCACGAGAAGTTGATCCCGGTGCTCGAGCGCACCCTCGGGATCCCCGTCTTCCAGGAGCAGCTCATGCAGATGGGCATGGCGGTCGGGGATCTCAGCGGTGAAGACGCTGACCTCCTTCGCCGGGCGATGGGATCCAAGCGTGGGGTCGAGAGGATCGATTCGCTCAAGAAGAAGCTCTATGCCGGCATGGAACGGCACGGCTTGGTCGGGCAGGCCGCCGACGACATCTACGCCAAGGTGCAGGCGTTCGCGAATTTCGGCTTCGCCGAGAGCCACTCCTTGTCGTTCGGTCTCCTCGTCTACGCGTCGTCGTGGCTCAAGCTCCACTACCCGGCCGCGTTTCTGGCTGCGCTGCTGCGGGCGCAGCCGATGGGCTTCTATTCGCCGTCGTCACTGGTGTCCGATGCGCGGCGGCACGGGGTGACGGTGCGGCGCCCGGACCTGCATGCCTCGGGGGTGAACGCCGGGATGGAACCCTTGGCCGGGGACTCCCGGGACGGTGAGCGAGGGTCGTCGGGCGAGGTGCGACGCCCGACGGGACGGGATTCGTGCGCCGCCCGCCGACAGCCCCCGGTGCCCCCTTTCGACGCCGATGCTCCCGATGAGAGTGCCGCGCACCGCCGTGACGGTGCGTTCGCGGTGCGGCTGGGGCTCACCTCGGTCTCGGGGATCAGCGCGGCGCTGGCCGAGCGCATCGTGCGCGCTCGCACCGAAGAGGGGCCTTTCCGCGACCTCCGCGACCTCGTCAGACGCACAGGTGCCACGACGGCCCAGCTCGAAGCGCTGGCGACGGCAGGGGCGTTCGAGTCGCTCGGCATCTCGCGACGGGAAGGCATCTGGCTCGCCGGCGATGCCGCGCAGAACCGCGCGGAGTTCCTGGAAGGAACCCTCGTCGCCGTCCAGCCGCCGCTTTTCGGAGACCAGAGCAGCTACGACATCCTCGCTGCCGATCTCTGGGCGACGGGGATCTCCACCGACGACCACCCGCTCGCTCACTACCGCTCGCAACTGGACGCGCGCGGAGTGCTCACCTCGGTGGGCCTTCGCACCCACGAGGTGGGCAGGAGAGTCGAGGTGGCCGGGCTCGTGACGCATCGGCAGCGGCCGGCGACCGCCTCCGGGATCACCTTCCTCAACCTCGAAGACGAGCACGGCCTCGTCAACATCGTCTGCTCGGCCGGCGTCTGGGGGAGGTTCCGGCGGGTGCTGCGCGACTCTCCCGCCCTCATCGCGCGGGGCATCCTGGAGCGTTCGCCCGAGGGGGTCACCAATCTCGTCGCCGACGCTTTCGAGGATCTGCGGGTGGGGGTGACCCACCGCTCGCGGGACTTCCGGTGAGGCTCCGGCGGCGGTCCCTCCGACGGGCCGGCCACCGTCCCGTCTCCACGCACAGGAACGCCCCGGGGCGAACCGGGGCGTTCCTGTGCGTGCGGTGACGCTGTCAGCGCTGCTGCGCGAGCGCGAAGCCGACCGACCCGTCGTCCGACACCCGTGCGTCCAAGACGCGGTCGTCGAGGGCGATGCTGGCGGCTCGGTCGACGAAGACCCGGGCGCCGGCGCTCTCGACGACCGTGTCGTCGGGCTCGGGGGCTCCCGCGATCGCGAGGGCGTAGCCCGTCTCCGGGGCGACGGCCTCGCTGATGCGGAGCCCGCCCGTGTCGGTGGAGACCTGCTCCGTGAGCGACTTGACGGCGATCGTGGCGTTCTCGGTGAGTGTGAGCATGGTGCTCTCCTTCCGTGGATTGCTGCGGAGTCGGCCACGATTCCGAGAATCCGGAGGACATGCAACCTCTGACACGCGGTGGGCGATGACTCACACGGGATACGGAGGTTCGCGGATCCGTCAAGGGCCGCCCCGCTGAGGTGTGCGAGGCGTAACGTCGGCAGCATGTCGAACGTCGCCTCCTTCTTCGTCGAGACCCTGATCCGTGCCGGAGTCACCCAGATCTGGGGACTTCCCGGCGACTCCCTCAATGCCTTCACCGATGCCCTCCGCCGTGACGGTCGCATCGACTGGCTGCACGCGCGGCACGAGGAGGCCGCCGCCTTCGCGGCCGGTGCCGCCGCCGAACTGACCGGTGAACTCGCCGTGGTCGCCGGCTCGTGCGGTCCCGGCAACCTGCACTTCATCAATGGCCTCTTCGACGCCAACCGCAATCGCGTGCCGGTGCTCGCCATCGCCTCGCACATCCCCTCCGAGGAGATCGGCAGCGGCTACTTCCAGGAGACGCACCCTCAGGAGCTCTTCCGCGAGTGCAGCGTGTACGTCGAACTCGTCGGCGACCCTGCACAGCTGCCGTGGGTGCTGGAGATCGCCATGCGCGCCGCGGTGGAGAAGCGCGGCGTGGCGGTCGTCGTCGTTCCCGGCGACGTCTTCTTCGCCGATGCGCCCGACCGACGTCCCTCGGCTCCGATCCGTGCGTCCTCCTCGCAGGTGCTGCCCGCGCCCGAGGCGGTGCGTGCAGCGGCCGATCTCCTGAACTCCTCCGAGAAGGTCACGATCCTTGCCGGAGCCGGCGTCGCGGGGGCGCGGGCGGAGGTGCTCGCGCTCGCCGAGGCGCTGCAGGCGCCGATCGTGCACGCGCTGCGCGGCAAGGAGCACATCGAGGCGGACAACCCGTTCGATGTCGGGATGACCGGCCTCCTCGGGTTCGCCTCGGGGTATCGCGCCATGGAGCACTGCGACACGCTCCTCATGCTGGGTACCGACTTCCCGTATCGGCAGTTCTATCCCTCGAAGGCGAAAGTCATCCAGGTCGACATCCGCGGTGAGCAGTTGGGCCGCCGTACCCCGATCGACGTCGGGCTCGTCGGCGGAGTGAAGGAGACGGCCGCCGCTCTTCGCGCGCAGATCGAGCCCGGGAGAGACGGTAAGCATCTCTCCGACTCCGTGGCGCACTACGCCAAGACCCGCGCGCAGCTCGACGACCTCGCGGTGGACGACGGCAAGGAGCCGATCCATCCGCAGTACGTGGCGCGACTGATCGACGAGCTGGCCGCCCCCGACGCGGTGTTCACCGCCGACGTGGGAAGCCCCGTCATCTGGGCCTCTCGCTACCTGCACATGACCGGCGGAAGGCGCCTGCTCGGGTCGTTCCTCCACGGCTCGATGGCCAACGCGATGCCACAGGCGCTCGGGGCGCAGGCGGTGGACCGCGGTCGTCAGGTGGTCGCGCTGTCGGGCGACGGGGGCCTCGCGATGCTGATGGGTGACCTCCTGTCGATCCGCCAGAACGACCTCCCGGTGAAGATCGTGGTCTTCAACAACTCCTCGCTGAACTTCGTGGAGCTGGAGATGAAGGCCGCGGGCATCGTCACCTACGGCACCGACCTGCAGAATCCGAACTTCGCCGACGTCGCGGAATCGGTGGGGATCACCGGTATCCGGGTGGAGAAGGCGGCGGAGCTCCGGGGCGCGCTCCAGCGCGCGTTCGCCGAGGAGGGGCCCGTGCTCCTGGACGTCGTCACCGCTCGAGAGGAGCTGTCGATGCCGCCGGCGATCACCGCGGCGCAGGCCAAGGGCTTCACGTTGTGGGCGTTGCGCACCGTGCTCTCCGGCCGCGGAGACGAGCTCATCGACCTGGCCGACACCAACGTCTGGCGTCGTTTGTTCCACTGAGCGCGTACGGGACAAATCGCCCGTTTGTAGATCGTCCACACAAACTATCCGCTTGTGGTCAGACCACATGGAGGCTGCGCACCGAGTTTTCCCAGGGAGCTCTCAGCCGGACAGAAACTTGTCTCATCAACCCGCACCGGACACCCTCCGGAGCACCGAATGAATGAGAAAGGTCCGATCATGGCCGCCCCCACCGTCACACCCGCACCGTCCGGCTCCGCCGTCGACGCCCCGGTGGCGACACACTCCGCTCTGCCGATCGCCATCGCGGTCACGCGCATCCTGATGGGGTTCTACTTCCTGTGGGCCTTCCTCGACAAGGTGTTCGGGCTCGGATACGTCACCCCGGGGGACCGGGCGTGGATCAACGGCGGAAGCCCGACCACCGGGTTCCTGAGCAACGCGACCGCGGAGAGCCCCTTCGCCGATGTCTTCGCTGCGCTCGCCGGAAACGTCCTCGTCGACTGGCTGTTCATGCTCGGACTGCTGGCCGTCGGTGTGACCCTCATGACAGGGATCGGCGTCCGTCTCGGCGCCATCGCCGGTGCGGCGATGCTGCTCCTCATGTACCTGGCCGAGTTCCCCCTGACCCTCACCGGAGCGACCAACCCTCTCGTGGACAGCCACATCCTCGACATGGGCGTCATGGCCATCGCTTTCTTCGCGGTTCCCCAGCAGCGTCTGAGCCTCGCGAAGACCTGGCGCGCGATCGTCGGAGACCGTACCTGGCTCTGGTGATCCCCCTCAGATCGTGGCCCCACACGATCTGCCCGGGTCGCCCCCCGCGATCCCCCGAAACGCCCCCGCTCCCCCCGCGGGGGCGTTTCAGCGTGCGTCGGCACAGGCGACGAAGACGTAGCCGTCGCTTGCGGGGGTGGCGAGATCGCGATCGCGGAGGACGAGGGACCGCGGGGCGTCGGCGGACGCACACACCACGGCGAACGACTCCGTCAGCGCGTCGGGATACTCGATCGCGATCACGTGGTCGCCGTACACCGCGGCGTACGTGCCGCACTCGTCGTAGACGGAGCATTCCTCGACCACCGCGAAGTCGAACCCGGCGGTCGCTCGAAGCAGGGACGCGTCTTCGGCGGCGTTCTTCTGCCCGGCCGCGAGCCCTGCGGCGTGCGCCGTCTGCACGAGCAGCCGTGCCACCTCGATGTTGTCCTCGCGAGAGAGGGCGCCGCTCGTGCGGGTGTAGGTGTCGAGGTTGTCGAACTCCACGGCGTCGAAGCCGGAGGCCGCGCATCCCTCGATCCAGGGCGCCACGAGTCGTGCGACGGCTCCCGGGTCGCGGGTGTCGACGATCGCTTCGTCGGGCCAGTCCGGGTCGAAGACCACGTCACCGCTCTCGCCGCGCAGGAGGAGGTCGACGGGCCAGGCGGAGATCTCGCCGGGTTGGGTCTGGAAGGCGTTGACGTAGCAGATCGAGTAGATCCCCGCGGCCGGATGCTCGGTGCGATCGCGCACGACCACCCCCACCCCGTCCGGCGGGTCGTACGCTCCGCCGAGCTGATAGTCCGGCAGGGCGCCGACGGGAGGAAGAGTCACCGGCGCCGCCGTGCCGGTCGAAGTCGGGGGAGCGACGGTGCCGGTCGGCGTCGCCGTCGGGGTGGTGCCATCGGTGCATCCGGCGAGGACGAGGGTCGCGGCGGTGAGGGTGGCGGTGACGAGCGGCTTCCGCCGGCGTGTCGGCCTCACGGTGATGGCTCCGCAGCACGAGTGGACGCATACTCCGAGCCGTCGCGACGGCGGTCGAGAAGTCCGCTGTCCACGAGGTAGCGGCGCAGGAGCGCGGTGTCGTCATAGAAGGCGCTGAGCCGCTCGTTGACCGCAGGCTCATCCAGGATCTCGTGGGGTCGGAAGGCGCGCCGGGCCACCTCGGCGAGCACCGCGTCCCGGTCGCCCGGGCGGGCGGGGAGCTGCTCCAGGCGTCCGTCGCGGAAGAAGCGCTCGACCCCCTGCGGTCGCACGGTCGCGGCACCTCGGAGCGCCGCCGCGAACACCGACCCGTCGAAGACGAGTGTCCCGTCCTCCTCGCGGAGGAGGCCGGCGGCCCGGAGGCGCTCCAGGAGGTGGCGCCGCCGCGACGGAGGCAGAGGCGACACCTCGTCGTCGAGGCGTGCGCCCAGCATCAGGGCGGCGACCACTCGCCCCGAGTCGGGGTGGGCGAGGGCGGCGAGGATCGGGCGCCAATCGGGGACGGGGGCGTTCACTACGGGTCTCCAGTACGTTCCGGGGGTCGTGAACCCCACCCTCTCATGGCGCGCGGTCCGGGACGGTTCTCCGGCGACGGCGCGGGCCTTGCCGGGCGAGACGGGCGGTGGCATCGTGTGGCGGAGCGGGTCGGGTCGGGGAGTGGACGACGAGGACGGGACGGAGCACACGATGGGGGGAACCTTCCTCTATCTGCACGGCACAGGGGCGGCCTCGCCGGAGGCCGATCGGACCCGCATCGAGCGCCACCTCCGAGACGACCTGGGGATCGGGGATGCACACGTCGTCTGCCCGCCGTGGGGCGCGGAGGTCGGTCCGCCCGACCTCGACATCCTGCCGGCGCTCCCCGTCTCGTATGCCGATGCCCGCCGTTCGGGGGTGGAGGAAGGGCGCGGCCTTCCCGAAGCGGCAGCGGATTTCCACGCCGCCTCCCTCGCCGCGGTCGGCGCGGATCCTGCCCTGCCTGCGGCCCTCCCGCCGGGGCTGGAGGCCGTCGGGCTCCGGATCCTCACCGACGTCCTTGCCCGTCACCGGTTGAGCCTGACGAACGGTGTCGTCGACTTCCTGCGGAACGTCCTCTTCTTCCTCCGTGAGAGCGATCGCGTCCGCGCCTATGTGGACGAGGCCATCGACGAGGCGCGAGGTGGGCATCGGGGTGGTCCCTTCGTCGTCGCCGGGCACAGTCTCGGGGGCGTGATCGCCCTCGAGAGCCTCACGGCGCGGCCGGTGGACATCGACCTCCTGGTGACGGCCGGCAGTCAGGCGCCGCTCCTGTGGCTCATGGGCGTCATGCCCGGCGTCGGCGCAGAGGCTCCGGCACGGCACCCGTTCGCGCCGTGGCTCAACGTGCTCAACCCGCGCGATCCACTGGCGTTCCGCGCGGCGGAAGTGTTCGCCTGGGCCGAGGCGCCGCCGGAGGACGAGACGATCGAGGAGCCCCGGGACCTCCTCGCGGCGCACACGGGCTACCTGGACGAGCCGGAGCTGTACCGGATCATCGGCCGGAGGCTCGGGATCGTTCGCTGAGCCCGGGTAGACTCGGGGAGCCAGCCTCTGTAGCTCAATGGAAGAGCAGTTCCGTCCTAAGGAAACGGTTGGGGGTTCGAGTCCCTCCAGGGGCACCACAAAAGCTCGACGCTCGACATTGGCCCGTCACGTCGACTCTTTCGCTGAGGAGTGCACCTCCGTCAGACTGAGCCGATGGACGCACTGAACAGCTGGCTGACGACGTGGGGCGACACCCTCTGGACCTGGATCGTGCTCCCTGTCGTGGTGGCGCTCGGGGTCTACTTCACGATCCGGTCCGGCGTGGTGCAGTTCCGTCTCATCCCCGAGATGTTCCGCACACTGACCGACAAAACCCCGCGCACGGAGTCCGGAGCGCCCCAGTCCGTCTCGGCCTTTCAAGCGTTCACGATCTCCGCCGCATCTCGAGTGGGGGTCGGCAACATCGCGGGCGTCGGCACCGCCATCGCGATCGGGGGACCGGGAGCGGTCTTCTGGATGTGGCTCATGGCGTTCGTGGGGGGAGCGTCTTCGTTCATCGAGTCTTCGCTCGCTCAGCTGTACAAGACGCGTGACGCCGACGGTTTCCGTGGCGGACCGGCCTACTACATGCAGCGCGGCTTGGGTGCTCGGTGGATGGGGGTGCTGTTCGCTGTCATCCTCCTCATCTGTTTCCCCCTTGCGTTCAGTTCGCTCCAGGCCAACACCATCCAGGCGACGGTGGCGGGCAGCATGGCCAACGGACAGGCGCCTGCGTGGCTCCCGTGGCTCGTGGGTGGCGTACTCGCGGTGCTGATGGCCCTGGTGGTCTTCGGGGGAGTGCGACGCATCGCGTCGGTCACGCAGGCGCTCGTGCCCCTGATGGCCCTTCTCTACCTCTTTCTCGGGCTCGTCATCGTCGTCATCCACATCGACCGCCTGCCGGAGGTGTTCGCGACCATCTTCACTCAGGCGTTCGGACCGAACGAGGTCATCGGCGCCACCCTCGGCTACATCATTCTCACGGGAGTGAAGCGGGGCATGTTCTCCAACGAGGCCGGCTTGGGGTCCGCTCCCAACGCGGGGGCGAGCGCTGCGGTCACCCATCCGGTCAAGCAGGGGCTCGTTCAGACCCTCGGTGTCTACTTCGACACGTTCCTCGTCTGCTCCATCACCGCGTTCATCGTTCTTGTCTCGGTGCCGGACCTGACCTCGGCTGAACGAGGCATCAGCCTCACCCAGAACGCCGTCAGCGGCGTGCTCGGAGGGTGGGCGAACGTCCTGCTCATCGTCATCATCTTCCTGCTCGCTTTCAGCTCCATTCTCGGCAACTACTACTACGGGGAATCGAACATCGAGTTCATCACCGCGCATCGCGGCGTCCGCTTGGGCTACCGCATCGTCGCCGTCGTCGCCGTGTTCGTGGGCTCCGTGGTCTCGGCTGACGTCGTGTGGAACTTCGCCGATGGCGCGATGGGGTTCATGGCGCTCGTGAATCTCATCGCCATCGCCCTCCTCTCCGGTGTGGCTTTCCGGCTGCTCAAGGACTACACCGCCCAGCGCAAGCGCGGGCTCGATCCTGTGTTCACGCGGGACCGGCTTCCGGATGTGCGCGGGATCGAGGTCTGGGAGGACGAGCTCTCGGTCACCGGTCCGATCGACATCCCGACCAAGAAGAGGCAGTCCGAGAAGCATCGCGATCATCTTCACGACCGCCGCTGACGCCGATCTCCGTCGGGGATGGCGATCCGCGCGGCGTCCCGGTTCCGGCAGGATCGAGGTGTGCCGCGAACCATCGAACTCGTCACCATCACACCGGTCCCCCAGGAAAACCTGTTCGATCTGTCCCTCGACATCGACGCGCACCTCGCCTCGATGGCCGGCACGGGGGAGCGTGCGATCGGCGGAGTCGCGACGGGGCGGATCGGTCTGGGCGAGACCGTGACCTGGCGCGCCCGCCACTTCGGCGTCTGGTTCACGATGACGGTGCGGATCACGGCACTCGACCGGCCGCGACGCTTCGTCGATGAGCAGGTGCGGGGTCCCTTCCGCTTGTTTCGTCACGAGCACCGGTTCGATGTCGTCGACGGACAGACGAGGATGACCGACATCATCACCGTCGCGTCGCCCGTGTTCGGACGGCTCGCGGAGCGTGTGGTGCTCGTTCCCTACCTCCGCCGGCTGATCAGCGCGCGCAACAGGCACCTCGTGGCCGCGGCGGGAGCGGAGCCGTCGACGAGTCCCGCGAGCGAGGAGTGGGAGCCGGGGGATGTGACGCCCTACCGCGCCGCTCAGTCAACCACCGCGGTGGGAACCGGTGAGGACGTCTGGCAACGCGCATCGGCGGATGTCCTGCGCTGGGCGGTGAAGACGCGAAGCGGATTCACGGTGCCCGGCGACGGTGAGGTGCTCTCGGGTGAGCAGAAGGTGATCACGGCGGGGTGGGGCTCCGTTCGCGTGACGGAGCCGGTGGAGGTGGTCGAGGTGGTCCGCACGCCCGACCGGGTGGCCTTCTCCTACCGCACGCTGCCCGGGCATCCGGTGTCGGGTGAGGAGGCGTTCATCGTGCACCGGGACGGGGACCGCGTGCTCCTCACGCTCCGCTCGCTGACGGCGCCCGGCGACCGCTGGGGATGGCGAGTGGTTCATCCCCTGCTTCGTGTCGCTCAGCGCGTCGCGCGTCGCCGTTATCGTCGCGCCCTGCGCTGACCCGCCGACGGCGCCACGGCGCCTCCGCCGCCTGCGAGCACAACAGCGGGCTGGGCTCGCGACACGCCGAGGGCGGGGTAGGCGCTCGGCGGCGTGTCGTGCCGGAGATCCGCCGTTGTGCACGAGGACAGGAGTTGTGCACGCGGACAGGGAGGGGGAGGGGACCGAGGGTGGGTCAGTGCCGCAGGGCGATCCAGACGGTCTTCTCCCGGGTCCACTGTTCGAAGGCGCGGAGCGACTTCTCCACGCCGCCGAACCCCGACTGCTTCCAGCCGCCGAAGGGCACGGTGAGGTCGCCTTCGCTGTAGGCGCCGACGGAGATCAGTCCCGCCTCCACACCGCGGGCGAGCGCCACCGCATCGTCGAGCCGCCTCGTCCAGACCGAGGCGGCAAGCCCGTAGTCGGTGTCGTTGGCGAGGGCAAGCGCCTCGTCGCGCGTCCGGAACGACTGCACCGTGACGACCGGGCCGAACAGCTCGCGTCGAGTGATGTCAGACCCCGGGACGACGCCGGTGAGCACCGTCGGAGCCAGATAGCGACCGCCCGGCACCACGTCGACCTCGCCTCCTCCCGTGACGAGAGTGGCCCCCTCACGGACGGCGGTATCGACCGCCGCCAGAATGCGATCGGCGGCCCGGTCATCGATCACCGGGCCCAGTTGCGTGGCGGGGTCGGCGGGGTGCCCTACGCGCAGCGCGGCGGCTGCGGCCGCGAAACGCGCCACGACCTCGTCGTGGATGGACTCGTGCACGAGCACCCGGGAACCTGCGGTGCAGTTCTGCCCCGAGGTGAGGAAAGCCGACTCGATCATTCCCTCGATCAGCGTCTCACCGAACTCCAGCGCGTCGTCGAGGAGGATCTGGGGACTCTTTCCGCCCATCTCCAGGCTCACGCGTTTGAGATTGCTCGTCGCGGCGGCGGCGAGGATCCCGCGGCCGGTGGTGGTCGAGCCGGTGAAGGAGAGCGCGCCGATGATCGGATCGTCTGCCAGGGCCGCCCCCGTGGTCGGACCGTCGCCGGTCACCACCTGGAGCACATCGTCCGGGAGTCCCGCTTCCCGTGCGAGGGCGGCGACATGTTGAACGGAGCGCGGCGTCGCATCGGCGGGCTTCAGCAGCAGCGCATTGCCGGCCGCCAGAGCGGGGCCGATCTTCCACGCCGCCATGGCCAGGGGGTAGTTCCAAGGAAGGATCGCCGCGACGACACCGAACGGCTCCCGCTCGGTGAACGCGAGCACGTCGGAGCCGGCCGGGCTGGTGGATCCGCGCCCCTTGTCGGCCGCTTCGGCGAACCACCGGATCGACTCGATCGCCGAGGGGACGTCGTTCTCCCGGCATTCGGTGATCGGCTTTCCCGCATCTTCGCTGTCGAGGCGTGCCAGGGCCTCCGCGTCGCGCTGCATGAGGTCGGCGAGGCGGTGCAGCGTCTCGGCACGCTCGCGCGGCGGGCGGGCCGCCCACGCGCCCGAACGGAAAGCCGCCTGAGCGCGTGCGACGGCCGCGCGCACCTCCTCGCGCGAGGTGAGGGCAACCTCTCCGAGCACGGAGCCGTCGGCGGGGGCGCGTAGCGTCAGGGTCGGACCGGTCATGCGTTCTCCTCCGCGAGGACGAGGCGGCCGTCGCGACGGACGACGTGCCCCTCCCGCTGCAGCTTCTCCAGGTAGCGGGCCATCCCCCGGTCGCCGCGTCGCCGGAACAGGCGCATGAGACGCGGGAGCGCGTTGGGGACGAGCATCGCGGCGCGGATGAGCACCGACTCGGACGGCTTCGGGTAGACCTCCAACCGCGGTTTGTCGAGCAGGCGCATCATCGCCCGCGCGACATCGGCCGGCTGCTGGGGCGGGTCCTGGAACTGCAGCGCATTTCCGCCGTCGAGGGCTTCCTGCCGGAGCATGCGGGTGTCGGTGGCCGACGGCAGGACCGAGCCGGCGCGGATGCCGATCCTCCTCAGGTCGAGGCCGATCGAGAGCATCGCTCCGCGCAGCCCGAACTTCGACGCCGTATAGATCGGGGTCTCGCCGAGCGGGAAGATTCCGCCCAGCGACACCGTCGTGACGATCCGGGGATCGGTCGAGCGCTGCAGGAGCGGCAACGCGAGGCGGGTGAGTACGAGCGGAGAGAGCATGTTCACCTCGGTCTCGAGGCGGATGCTGGCCACCGACCGCGCGTCGAAACGCTCCGAGCTGGTCATCCCGACGTTGTTGACCAGCACGTCGATGCGCTCGTAGGCGGCGGCGATCTCCTCCAGGATCCGTTCCACCTGCGTGTCGTCGGTGAGGTCTCCCGCGAACCCGAGATGCCCTCGTCCGGGAAGTGCGGCAGCGGCGGCGGCAGCGGCCTCGGCGCGGATGTCGACGAGCGCGAGCCGGGCCCCGCGTGCGGCGGCGGGGGCGGCGAACGCCTGGGCGATCCCTCCCGCACCGCCGGTGACGACGATCACCTTGTCCCGGTAGTCGTACGTCATACCGCCGCCTCCAGCCGGTCGCGCGTGCGCCGGGGCTCCGGACCCCGAGCCTCCAGAGGCCATCCCAGTCGTCGCGACAGCTTGGTGACGTACTTCACGTAGGCGTCGGCGTCCACATATCCGCGGTGTCGCGGAGACGCATCGAAGTGCAGCCCGCCCGAGAGGTCGGGCTGGTCGGCCCGGCGCAGCCGCTCGAACTCCGCCGCGGAGGCGGTGCCTCGTCGAGAGCCCGCGATGAACGCCGCGATCAGGTGGGCCTGGCGGTCGAACAGGTGGTAGGCGCCGCTGTTGGTCTCGATGAACCCCACGCCGAACAGTCCCTCGTGCTCGCGTGAGGCGCAGTTGAGGTAGAGGTCGGGGTGCTGTTCGTCGCCGAAGTACTCCTGAGCGATGGGGACGCGGTGCCGGTAACCCGTGGCCATGAGCACGAGGTCGATCTCCTCTGCGGACCCGTCGGTGAACTCGATCGTGAGCCCGTCGGCGCGGCGGATCCCCGGCCGGGCCGAGATGTCGCCGTGCTGGAGGTGGTGGAACAGCATCGAGTTGACCACGGGGTGGGTCTCGAAGAGCTTGTGGTCGGGCTTCTGCAGGCCGAGTCGGGTGGGGTCGCCCGTCAGCAGGCGCAGCATCGGCTGCAGGATCGCCCGTTCGAGCGGTTTGGGAAGGAACGAGCCCTTGCCTCCGACGATGTCCGACGGCACGCCGAACACGTGCTTCGGGATGAACCAGTAGCCGCGCCGGAGGCTGATGACCGCCCGGTCGGCGGTGCGTGCCGCGTCGCAGGCGATGTCGCATCCCGAGTTTCCTCCGCCGACGACCAGGACGCGCTTGCCGGCGAAGAGGGAAGGAGACCGGTACTCCACACTGTGGCGGACCTCGCCGGTGTAGCTTCCGGGGATCTCCGGGGAGAAGGGGTGCCACTGGCTGCCCGTGCAGACCACCACCTGGCCATGACGGCTGTGGGAACCGTCGGCGAGGGTGACGCGCCAGGCGTCGCCGTCGCGGCGGATGTCGGAGACCGCCGTGTCGAAGCGGATCCGAGAGATGAGCCCGTACGCGTCGGCGAAGCTCTGGAGGTAGGAGAGGATCTGGTCGTGCCGCGGGTAGTCGGGATAGTCCTCCGGCATCGGGTAACCGGAGAAGCCTGACACCGTGCGGCTGGAGATGAAGTGAGCCGACTCATACATCGGCGTCCCGGGGTTCTCGATATCCCACAGCCCGCCGACGCGGGAGTGGCGCTCGAGGTGCACGTAGTCGACGCCTTGGGCGCTGAGGGCGCGCGCGACGGCGAGGCCGGCGGGGCCTGCGCCGATGACGCAGACGGGCAGGTTCTCCCCGGCGGTCTCCGCCGGGAGAGGGGAAGGGGTCGGGGTCGGAGAGGTCATGTGCACTCCATCGGGCAGGCTCGGACGGACTTGGACGATGAGCCCTCACCGTACGGCGGCCGCATCGCGGTGCGGCGGACGCGTACGATCCAACCCGCGGACACAAACGGCCAGAGAGAGTGTCCTCACGCGTCCCGTTCAAGTGCGCAGAGCCGCGCCGTGCAGCGCGGCGGGCGACGCGCCGAACCACCGCAGGGTGCTCCGGCGCAGTGACCGCTCGTCTTCGTATCCCAGCCGGTAGGAGATCTCTGCCGTGCTGAGCCCAGGGGTGGCGAACAGTTCCGATGCCACTCGCTTTCGGACATCGTCGAGGACGCGCGAGTAGCTGGAGCCCACGTCGATCAGGCGCCGTCGGAGGGTGCGCTCGCTGGTCGCGAGAAGGCGCGCGTAGTCGGCGAGGGGCCGGATGAGAGGGAGTGCGTCCTCGACGTGGGCGGCGAGCACGGCCACCAGTTCCTGTCGCTCGACGACGCTCCGCGTCTCGGCCTCCAGCGCGGCGACCATGGCGGCCAGAGTCCAGGGCTCGGCGGTGGGCAGCGGCTCGCGGGCGGTGTGCAGTGGAAGATGCCACGCGTTGCGTCCGGCGGAGAAGACGATCGCGCAGTCGAAGAAGTCCGCATAACTTCGGGCGTGCCCGTCGGGGGCGAAGTCGAGCTCCACCTGGCGGGGAGAGGGGATCCCGGCCACGTCCCGCGCCATGCGTGTGATGTTGGCGAAGCCCTCCTCGACGAGGAATCTGCCCACGGCGCTTGCGCTGTCGGGCACGGTCGCGGTCACCACGACGGAGCCTCCTTCGATCCCCGACTGCCACCGCACCATCGAGCCGGCGAGGTTCTGGAACCTCATGCCCAGCTCGACGGCGTCGAGGAGGGTCGCGCTCGACATCATCGCGAGACCCAGGACGCCCGACGCGGTGATGGGCTGGCGCTGTCCGACTTCCAGCCCGAGCGCGGGGATCGGGAGCGATCCGAGGGCCTTCTCGATGATGAGGCGACCCTGCCGGTACGACACCCGCAGCGCGGGCGAGTCGATGCTCTCGCGGGTGAGCGAGGCGGCCCGCAGGGCGCGGTCGAGGGAGACGCCGTGGTCGTCGGCGACACGCAGCAGGTGCCGGATGATGTTGGGCGTGATGATCGCCGAGGAAGGCGTCAGGAAGGGGCCGTCGCTCATCTGGTCAGCATAATTGGCCGATCATGTCCGCGGGCTGGCAGGGCCGTTCTGTCGATCGGCTCGCGTCGGGTCTACGGTCGTCGCAGACGCCGCACCCGAGCGGCGGTTCGTGCCCCATCGTCGATGACGCCGATTCCGAGGAGCCGCCATGTCCGACCGAGCCACCGCCTCCGAGCGCGTGACGCGCGCCGTCATCCGAGCCCTCGGCGCCCTTCCCGAGCCCGCGCAGCGCCTGATCGCCGGCAAGCCCGTCGTCGTGGACGGGCAGAAGCTCTACACCGAGGTGCAGATGGCGCTGCGGCTGCTGAACGCCCTGCCCGGGTCGGACTTCTCCGAACTCCCTCTCGATCGCGCTCGTGCCCAGATCGACGCCGAGGCGCGGATCTTCGGCAGCCGTGACGCCGTCGCCCACGTCGACGAACTGGTCCTCCCCACTCGCGCGGGAACCGTGCCCGCGCGCTGCTACTGTGCCGTCGATCCGGCGCAAGCCGAGGGAGTCGTCGTCTACTTCCACGGCGGCGGTTGGGTGGTGGGCAGTCTCGACTCCGCCGACTCGGTGTGCCGCTTCATCGCCGCGAGCACCCGACTCGAGGTGGTCTCGGTCGACTATCGCCTGGCGCCCGAGCACCCCTATCCCGCCGCCGTGGAGGACGCCGTGGACGCCTACCTATGGGTGAGGCGGGAGCGTCCGGGAGCGCGCGTCGCGGTTGCGGGCGACAGCGCCGGCGGGAACTTGAGCACGGCCGTGTGCCTGGCCACCACCGACGAGCCGCTGGGGCAGCCGGACTATCAGCTGCTCTTCTTCCCGGTCACCGACCTCGCCGCCAAGAGCCGATCGTACGAGCTCTTCGCCGACGGCTACTTCCTGACGGAGAAGCAGATGGATTGGTACCGCGGGCATTACTTGGCCGATCCGGCGCAGGCGCAGGATCCTTTGGTCTCGCCGCTGCGCGCCGACGACGCGGCCCTGGCAGCACTGCCTCCCGCGCACGTCGCCGTCTCCGGCTTCGACGTGCTCCGCGACGAGGGCATGGCATATGCCGATAGGCTCCGCGCGTGCGGCGTGGACGTCACCTCGCAGCTGGTGGAAGGACACATCCACGCCTTCGTCAACGCCACGGGTGTGGGGCGACTCAGTCGCCGCGCGCTCGCCGACGCCGTGGACCACCTCGTACGAGGGCTCGTCCCGGCAGCTGTGTGAGGACACAGCGGCGGAGACGCCGGGCGACACGCCGGGGAGGGAGCTCTCCGTGCGGCGTGTCGGGTGGGGGATCCGCCGCTGTGCATCGACCGTGAGGCCGTTGGGGGCCTGCCGGATAGAGTGGGCACACCGCGCGACCGAGAGGAGAGCACCGTGATCGATGCCCTCTCGTCGTTCGTGCGGCTGTTCGTCTCCACCCTCGGGCTCGTCGCGCTTCCCGACGCCGCCGCCCTCGGCGTCGCCGGCGCGGTGGCCCTCGTCGTGGTCTCGGTGGTGGCGCTGGTCATCGCGACGATCGGCGCGGTCGTGCCCGGCGCCACGGGATCACCACGGCGACACCCCACCCGTGACAGCGAGCTGACTGCCCCGCTCACCCAGAGCGATCCCGACGCCGCCGGTCACGTGCGTCGACGCGGCCCCGGAGTGGTGCTCTCGGCCGCCTGACGATCGTTCCGGACCACATCCTCCGGCATCCTCTGCGGCCGATCAGCCCTTGATCGCTCCGACGAACGGATGACCGTGGACCCCTTCTCCTTCGCGCCGCTGGCGGCGCTGCTCGACCTCACTTCCTCCGGCCTCATGGCCCTGACTTCCCTCCTCACCCCCCTCGCGGGTCCCTCGGCGGCGGCCGCCGCGGTGGTGCTCGTCACGCTTCTCGTCCGCGCTGGGCTCATTCCGGCGGGGATCGCCCAGGCACGGGCCGAGCAGACGCGCGCACGGCTCGCCCCGCGGCTCCGCGAGATCCAGAAGCGACATCGCTCCGACGCCGAGCGGCTGCAGCGCGAGACGATGCGGCTCTACCGCGAGGAGGGCGCCTCACCCTTCGCGGGGTGCCTCCCGCTCCTGGCCCAGGCTCCTGTCGTCGGATTGATCTACGCCGTCTTTCTCCATCCCACCATCGGCGGGCACCCCAACGCCCTGCTCACCGAGGCGCTCGCCGGTGTGCCGTTGGGACAGAGCCTTGTGCGTGCCGTCGCGGCGGGCACCGCCGACGGGGCCACCTGGCTCGTCTTCGGCGTCGTCGTGATCGCGATCGCCGCAGTGGGCGAGCTGACGCGCAGGCTCCTGCGTCCCGCGGCCATCGGTCCGGACGCCTCGACACCGCGGATCGCATCGGGCCTTCTCGGCGTGCTGCACTTCGCGACAGCTGCGGTGGCGGTCTTCGTCCCGTTGGCCGCCGCGCTCTACCTGCTCGTCACGGTCGCGTGGACCCTCGGTCAGCGCCTCGTGCTGCGGAGGTTCTTTCCCCTGCCGGCGCCATGAGTGGGCCGGCGCCCCCTCTTATGAGGTCGCCGCGTTGATCGCGGGGTAGCTGGCCGAGTTGAAGCGGGAGAGGTCGCCCAGTACCCGCCGGATCGCGCGTGCCGCATAGTGGCCGCGGTCCCACACGCCGTAGAGGGTGATGGCAAGCGTCTCCGCGTCCACGGTGATTGGTACGGTCCTGAGCCCGAAAATGGGATCGTCCGAGAGGATCGCAACACCCCTGCCCGCGGCGGCGAGCCCACGGGCGAGGGCTGTCACCGACGTCTCCTCGGCCATCGTGTAGCTCAAACCCGCTCGCGCTACCGCGCCATCGAGGATCTGGCGCGCGCGATGGGTGCGGTCCATCACGATGAGAGGCTCGGTCACGAGGTCGGCGATGGGAACGCTCGACTGCGTGGCGAGGGGGTGATCCGTCGGAACCATCGCCCAGACGTATGCCCGGCCAAGGATCATCCATTCATACTCGTCGGGCGGTGCGAGCGTGCCGATCGCGAAGTCTGCATCGCCGCGCATCAGCCGGCCGTAGACGTGTTCGGGCAGTGCTTCGATGGCGTTGCCGATGGCGCCGTCCGATCCGGCGGCGGCGACGAAGGGCGCGACGACGTCGGCCACGGTGGTCGATGCTGCCACCACCGTGAGGTCGGTGACCGCGCCGCGCGCGATCGTGTGCGCGGCCGCATCAGCGCGATCGGCTCGCACGAGCAGGTCTTCGGCGACGGGGAGGAAAGCGCGCCCCGCCGCCGTGAGCACTAACCCGCGCGGCGCGCGGTCGAATAGGGCGAATCCGAGCTGGGTCTCGAGCGTGCGGATCTGGCGACTGAGCGAGGGCTGGGCGACATGCACCGCTGCGGAGGCGGCGTGCAGCGAGCCGTGCGTCGAGACGGCGACGAAGTAGCGCAGAAGTCGAAGCTCCAATGATGCCTCCGAGGCATCACTTTACTGAAGTTCTGGTATTTGTCGAGAAGTCGCGCGCTTTCTAGGGTTAGGTGAGCCGCGAGTCGCGGACGACCTGGGAGGGTATCGATGGGATCTGAGCAAAGACGTTCCCGGCGCACCGTACGCGCCGTCGCGGCTGTCGTCGGCAGCGCGCTGCTGCTGACCGGGTGCACCGTGCAGAGGCAGGGTGCCGAGCCGACGGAGGGGCCGAAGCTGCTCTCGGTGGCGGCATCGGCGGCAGTGACGACGTGGGACCCGATCCGATCGTTCTCGACCGAGGCGCTCTGCCTCGGCAACGTGTACGAGACACTGCTCAAGAAGAACCCGGAAGGGGCAGCGGAGGACTTCACCCCCGTGCTGGCCGAATCGTGGGAGACGAGCGCCGACGGCAAGACCTGGACGTTCCATCTGCGGGAGGGTGCCACCTTCCACGACGGGTCGGATGTCGACGCCGACGCGGTGAAGCAGAGCATCGAGGCGGCCAAGGAGTACGGGGGTGCCTCGTTCATCTGGGCGCCTCTGGAGTCGATCGACACGCCCGATGACCGCACCGTGGTCATGACGCTGTCCTACTCGGCGCCCATGGACCTCATCGCCGCCTCCACCTACGGGGCCTGGATCGTCGAGCCGTCCGCGCTGGCGGCATCCAAGGACGACGAGGATTACTTCGCCGAGGGCACCGATGCCGGTACCGGACCGTACACGGTGGACAGCTACACGCCGGGCAAAGAGGTCGTGCTCGACGCGTACGACGGCTACTGGAACACCGAAGCCGCACCGTACTACACGACGGTCAACGTCGCGATCACCCCGGATGCGGTGACAGCGCAGCAGATGCTGACGGCGGGGGAGATCGACCTCGCCACCGCCCTGCCGATGGAGAACATCACCGCCGTCGCCGAGCAGACCGGAGGCGAGGTCCGCACCGCGAACTCGCCCTTCAACTTCTTGGCGTACTTCAACACGACGCGTCCGCCGCTGGACGACCCGAAGGTGCGTCAGGCGCTCAGCTACGCGATCCCGTATCAGGACATCATCGACGTGGGCGCCTACGGGTACGGCACCCCGTCGCACGGGCCCGTGCCCAAGGGCATCTTCCCCTACTCGGACGCGGTGCCCCAGTACAGCTACGACATTGACAAGGCCAAGGCGCTCCTGGCCGAAGCCGGTCACGCCGACGGCTTCGAGCTGACGCTGACCTACGCTTCCGAGAACTCCTCCGAAGCGCGCTTCGTCCCGCTCATCAAAGACGCGTACGCCAAGATCGGCGTGACCGTGAACGTGCGCGCCGAACTTTTCAACCAGCAGTGGGAGCAGGCCAAGGCCGACCCCGAGACGGCGCAGGACATCTTCGTCGTCTACTACTGGCCGACCTATAGCGACGCGGGAGTCGACAACCTCAGCAGCCTCTTCGGCTCCAGCGAGAAGCCGTTCTTCAACCTCTCGTACTGGAAGAACGACACGTACGACGCGCTGCTCGCGGAGGCGGGCAAGCTCACCGGCAGCGATCGTGCCGCCGCGCAGGCGACGTACGAGGAGGCCATGAAGCTTCTCGTCGACCAGGCTCCCGGTGTGTTCCTCTACGATCCGCAGGCGGTCATGGTGGTCCCGAAGGATCTCGAGATCGGGGACTTCAACGAGAACTACCCGTTCACCACGTTCTTCGCCTCCATCCGTCCCCGGGCGTAACGCGCGGGTTCGTCACCAGACCGGCGGCCGGGATCCCCTCGCCCGGCCGCCGGTCCTCACCTGAGGAGAAGCCATGTGGCGGTTCTTCGTCTCTCGTCTCGGGAGCGCGCTTCTGGTGCTGCTGGTGCTCACGGTCGTGGTGTTCACGCTGACGCGGATCATCCCCTCCGATCCCGCCGTCGTGTATGCGGGTCCGAAGGCGCCGCCGGAGGAGCTGGAGCGGATCCGTGAGCGACTCGGTTTCGATCGCCCGCTCCCCGTGCAGTACCTGAGCTATCTCGGCGGCCTGCTCACGGGCGATTGGGGCGATTCGCTCTCCACCCGCCGCCCCGTGCTCATGGAGTTCGCCGTCCGCCTCCCCGCCACGCTGGAACTGCTCGTCGCGGCCATGGTGCTCGCTCTCCTCCTCGGGGTCGTGCTCGGTGTCATCGCGGCGCGGCGGCCCGGTGGACTGACCGACGGCGTGATCCGCTTCCTCGCGATCGGTGGCATCTCCATGCCCGCGTTCTGGCTCGGGCTCCTCCTCCAGGTCGTGTTCGTCGGGTGGCTCGGCATCCTTCCCGCCACAGGGCAGTTCAGCAAAGAGCTGGCCTACATCAGCCCGGTCACCCCGGTGACCGGCTTCGCCCTCTTCGACGCGATGATCACGGGGAACGTGGTGGCTCTGTCGGACGGGGTGGCCCACCTGATCCTTCCGGCGATCACCCTGGCTGCCTACCCGGCCGGCCTCATCGCCCGGATGACCCGCGCCTCGATGCTCGAGGTGCAGTCGCAGGACTACATCTTCACCGCCCAGGCCTATGGGCTGCGGCAACGCCTGATCCGCTGGCGCCTCGCTCTGCGCAACGCTCTGCCGCCCACGCTGACCGTCACCGGTCTGTCGGCCGCGTATGCCCTCACAGGAACGTTCTTCGTGGAGGTGGTCTTCAACTGGCCCGGCATCGGGCAGTTCGCCGTCAACGCGATGTTGTCCGTGGACTACCCGTCGATCCTGGCGATCACGATGCTCGGCGCGGTCGGATACCTCCTCGCCAATCTCCTCGTCGACCTCGCGCAGGCACGGATCGATCCCCGCATCCGTATCTCCGCGTCACGCCCGCGACGAACGCGCATGCGCACACCGGAAGGGAGCCTGACGGCATGAGCAGGGTGCTGACGACATCGACACAGCTGCCCGATTATGCGGTGGATCGCCAGAGCGCAGGGGCGCGTGTGCTGCGGGTGCTGCGCAAAGACCGCCTCGCGCTCTTCGGTGCCCTCCTGATCGTACTGGTGCTCGCGGCCGCGATCTTCGGCCCCTGGATCGCTCCGTTCCCCGAGCAGGGGGCGGGGGTGACCGATGCGGCCCGGCGCAACCTCGCCCCGGGAGGGGTTAACCTGCTCGGCACTGATCAGCTCGGTCGCGACGTTCTCAGCCGGATCCTCTTCGGTGCGAGACCGGCGGTGACGGTCGCCTTTGCGGTGGTCGCGCTGGCGGCGCTGATCGGTGTGCCGCTCGGCGCGATCGCGGGCTACCGCGGGGGCTGGCTCGACAACCTCCTCATGCGCATCACCGAGATCTTCCAGGCTTTCCCGCCACTGCTCCTGGCGATGGTGGTGGTCGCCCTTCTCGGCCCCAGCCTCATGAACGCGGGGATCGCTCTGGCGATCTCGTGGTGGCCCTGGTACGCGCGGCTCGTCCGAGCCGAGGCCGCGGCGCTGCGCGATCGCCCCTACGTGGAGGCAGCACGATCGATCGGCGTGCCTGCGTGGATCATCGTTCCCCGCCACGTGTTGCGCAACTGTCTGACCCCGATCCTGGTGCAGGCCACCGTCGACATCGGCACGGTGGTCCTCGCCGCGGGCTCGCTCGCCTTCATCGGTCTCGGCGCCCAGCCCCCCGAGCCGGACTGGGGCCTCATGGTCGCCGAGGGCAGAGGCGCGATCTTCACCCACTGGTGGATCTCGACCTTCCCGGGCGTCGCGATCTTCGTCACCGTGCTGGGATTCAACCTGTTGGGCGACTCTCTGCGCGACCTCCTCGACCCTCGGCAGGTGAAGCGATGACCGCCATGACCCCTCGTGAGACTGCGCTCCTGGTCATCGAGGATCTCCGGGTGGAGTTCCGAGAGCGCGGCGAGATCACCAACATGCCGCTGCGCGGCATCGATCTCCGGATCGAGCGCGGCGAGATCCTCGGCGTCGTGGGGGAGACGGGGTGCGGCAAGAGCCTGACCGGACTCGCGGTGCTGGGCCTGCTTCCCAGAGGGGCGGTGCCGTACGGACGGATCAGCGTGGACGGCCACGAACTGGATCTGACCCGCCCCTCGCCCCTGCGTGGCGATGTCATCTCGCTCGTGTTCCAGAACCCCGGTACCGCGTTCAACCCGGTGTTCGCCATCGGGCGGCAGATCGATGCGGTGGTGGCACGTCACCGGCCGGCGCCGCGAGCGGCGCGCCGCGAGCTGATCCTCGCCGCTTTCGCCGAGGTCGGGCTTCCCGATCCGGATCGGGTCTTCCACAGCTACCCGCATGAGCTGTCCGGCGGGATGCTGCAGCGCGCGATGATCGCCATGGCGCTGGTGTGCCGGCCGAAGCTCCTCATCCTCGACGAGCCCACGACGGCGCTCGACGTCACGGTCGCCAAACAGATCCTCGACCTGGTCCTCACATTGCGGGACCGGTTCGACTTCGCGGTCATGCTCATCACCCACAACCTCGGTGTCGTGAGCGAGATCTGCGATCGAGTCGCGGTGCTGTACGCCGGTCGCGTCGTCGAGACCGGGCTCACGGACGACGTACTGGGGGCACCGGCCCACCCGTACACACGCGGCCTGCTGGGCGCCCTTCCGGCTCGGCACGTGCCAGGCGAGCCCCTCGATGCCATTCGCGGCTCGGTGCCAGCCCGACTCGTCGGCGTCGTCGGCTGCGTGTTCGCGCCGCGGTGTCCGCGCGCGGACGCGGAATGCCTGATCACAGATCCCGTCCTCGTGTCAGCTCCCGCCGTGGGCGCCACGGCGAGCGCCGACCATCTCGGTGCGTGCCTGCGGATGGAGGCGGTTCGATGAGCGCGATCCTGGAGGTCGACGCGATCACCAAGGTCTTCGCGAGCCGCGGACGCCCGTTCGTCGCCGTGGACGAGGTCAGCTTCTCGGTGCCGGAAGGGGCCACGTTCGGCCTCGTCGGCGAGTCGGGGTCGGGAAAGTCAACCGTCGCCCGCTGTGCGCTGCGACTGATCGAGCCGACGTCGGGGACGAGTCGCGTCGCCGGAGAAGACCTCGGGCGAATGAGCGGACGCCGGCTGCGGGGACTGCGCGGCGCGGCGGGGATGGTGTTCCAGAACCCGGTCGCTGCCCTCAACCCCCGGTTGACGGTTCGTGACTGCATCGCCGAGCCGCTCCGCACGCACGGCCGCGCCACGGCGCAGGAACGCTCGCGACGGGTCGACGAACTGCTCGACGAGGTCGGGTTGGGGCGGGTGCACGCCGATCGCTTCCCGCATCAGCTCTCGGGTGGCCAATGTCAGCGCGTCGGGATCGCCCGGGCGATCGCCATGCGTCCGCGCCTCCTCATCCTCGATGAGCCCACCAGCGCGCTCGATGTCTCGGTGCAAGCGCAGGTGCTCAACCTGCTCGCGGACCTCAAGCACGAACACGGTCTGAGCTATCTCCTTATCTCGCACGACCTCGACGTGGTCCGACACATGAGCGACGTCGTCGCCGTCATGCAGCGGGGACGGATCGTCGAGAGCGGACCAGCCACTCAGGTGCTCGTGGCGCCGCGCGAGGAGTACACGGCGCGACTGCTGGCATCGATGCCGCCCACCCCCGGAGGACGCGCGATCGATCCCGGTTCCGCACCCCCGCCCCACCCTTCGACGAACGGGGAGAGAACCCGATGACGACCCACCGCGCTCCCCTGGAGCAGTCTCTCGCGCACGGCACCGCGACCGCAGCAGCTCGCGCGCGCCTCGGCGTGCTCGCGCATCCCACGCTCGACTCCTGGCAGAGCGCACCGGACAATCGCTGGGTCTTCCGGCACGTCGAGGAGCTTCTGCCCTCCGCCGTGGTGTCGCGGATGTCGGCAGGCCACGCGCCGATCGAACCGGGCGTTCTCCGTGACGTTCAGGGCGGAAGCCGTCGGCTGGAAGAGCTGTACACCGACGGGATCCTCGTCGAACGCGGTGGACGCGTTGTCGGCGAGTGGTACGCCGAGGGTTTCGGCCCCGACCGCACGCACTTGCTGATGAGCGTCTCGAAGTCGCTGTGCGGCATCGTCGTGGGAGCGCTCGCCGACGAAGGGCTGATCGATCTTTCTCGGCGCGCTGAGGTCTACGTTCCGGTACTGGCGGGCTCCGCCTACGGCGACGCCACGGTCCAGCAGCTCATGGACATGGTGGCGGCGGCCGACTACAGCGAGGATTACACCGATCCCCGCGCGGAGGTGCAAGCGCACGACCGCGCGGCCCGCTGGCGCACACCGCACGACGACGATGCCGACGACACGTTCGCCTTCCTCGCGCGGCTCACGCGCAGTCGCGACCACGGGCTGCGGTTCCAGTATTGCTCCGCCGTCACCGACACCCTCGGGTGGATCATCGAGGTGGTCACGGGCCAGCGCTACGCTGACGTGTTGTCCGAGCGGCTGTGGTCCCGCCTGGGCGCCGAGCACGATGCCCGCGTCTCGGTGGACCGCGGCGGGTGCGCCCTCGCCAACGGCGGAGTGTCGTGCACCCTGCGCGATCTGGCCCGCGTCGGGCGCCTGATGCTGGGCGGCGGCGAGATCGACGGACGGCGCATCGTGTCCGAGGAATGGGTGCGCCAGACGCTCGCGGGCGGTGATCCCGCCCTGGCGGCAGACTCGCCCAACCGCGCCGTGTTCCCCGAGGTGTCCTATCGGAACCAGTGGTGGGCCACCGGCAACGAGCGCGGCAACGTGTACGCGATCGGCATCCACGGTGAGTACCTGTGGTTGGACCCGCTGACCGACACGCTCGTGGCCAAGTTCTCGACGCAGCCCGCTCCCGTCGGCACGGCATCGCTGCGGGCGCACGCCGAGCTGTTCGCCGACCTGGTGGCCGCCGCCGGTTGACGGCGCACACGTTGCGGATGCGACGTGCTTCACGCCACAGCGGCCCGACCCCGTGAGGGATCGGGCCGCTTTCGTGACGGGGGTCAGCTACATCCGGCGGTCATGGCGTGGAGCTTGTTCGACTCGCGCACCACGGCCTTCCAGGAGTACTCCTGCGCGTCGTTGACCATGTAGAACGCCGAGCAGTTGGGCATGAGTGCGACCGTGATACCGCCGTAGCCCGACATGAACGGCACCGAGAACGGCGTCGTGTAGGCGGCGTCGTCGGCGCTCGTGAACGGGCGGGCCCAGAATCCCTCGTTGTAGAGGAACGGCTGGTCGGCGGTGGGCAGTCCCGGGTCGGACGGATCGCGTTGCAGAGCGTCATCGACCATGCTGGCCGACAAGAGCTGGACACCACCGTGCGAGCCGTCACCGCCGGCGAAGAACTCGCCGACGCGGGCCAGGCCGTCACGGCTCCAGAACAGGCCGTAGCCGCCCCACGGGGTCTTGCCGGCATCCGTGGTCCGCGCCGAGGCCGCCGAGTCGGGGGAGACGCCGATGGGGGCGAGCACCTCGCCATAGGTCATGTTCCAGATATCGGCCGACGCGCCCTCCTTCGACTTCAGGTAGGCGTTCATGGCGGCCGACAGAAGGAAGCTGTCGGACGTGTGGTAGACCCACTTCGTCCCCGGAGCGACCTTCGAGGGGAACGATGTCGCCGCGCTCATCTTCGCCGCGCGCGTCGAGTTGGAGAGCGCGAAGAAGCTCGCCATCGTGGTCCCGGCTTCGTCTACCTCATAGCCGTCGCTCGTGTAGTGGCCAGTGGCCATGTCGACGAGCTGACCGAAGGTCACCGTGCTCCACGTGGCATCCGAGGCGAGCTCCGGGACCCAGTCCTTGACGAGCTCGCTTCTGACGCCGATCCCGTACTTCTGCGCCAGCCGCATCAGAGCCGTGCCCATGAACGCGGACTTCGCGGTCGAGTACGACGGCAGGATCACCTGTTCGCAGTAGGGGTGGAGCCCCGTCGCGTCGGTGGCCGAGTTGCTGCGCCGGGTAACGCAGCCGCTGACGTAGTTCGTGCCGTTGTACACGAAACCGTACGAGGTGATGTGCGCCGCGGTGATACCCGAGGTGAACGCACTGGTGTCGATGCCGGCAGCGGGGTAATCGGCGGCAAGCGACGAGATCGGCTTCGTCGGCATCCGCGACGCGACCTCGGCCGCGTAGGCGTTTCGCAGCGCCTCCGCACCCGACACGGTGGACGCCGTGTAGGTGCCGGTGAGGTTCCCCCACAGGTTGCCCTTGTAGTACGCGCAGGTCTCGCTGGAGACCTGGTAGCGCACCCGGGTCATCGCCGTGTCGGTGAACAGGAAGGTGAGCAGGCCCGAGAAGGAGCAGTTCGCCTCTTTGAACACCAGGGTGAAGGGGATCGCGGCGCGCGTGTACTGCACGCCGCCGATGACATCGCCCGACTCGTCCCACGCTCGCCCGGGACTCCACAGGATGTTGTAGTTCAGACTTGAGATGACCTGCAGTCCTCGCACGGTGGGGATGAGGTGGCTCCCGTTCTGCACGAACTTCTGCTGCAGCGCGTAGTTGGAGCCGATGACGGTGTTGTAGGGCAGATAGCGGTACCAGGTGCTGGCGGTTCCGAAGTAGTCGTAGCCCCCGGCCGGGGCGTAGACCTTGGCGAAACCGGTGGTGGCGGCGGTGTTGACGTTGTTGATCCGGAGCGTTCCCTGGAAGCTGTGCGACGGCGCTGCCGCCCCCGCGGGAACCCCGAAGCCTGCGGTGCTGTCGACCACCCCACCGGGATTGGTGGTGGACTGGAGCTGCGCGCGCGTGACTACGCTCCGGCTCACCCCGCCCGACCCGGTCAGCGGGTCTCCCGGAACGGGGGTCGCCGCGAACGCCGCGGGCGCGGTGAGTACCCCGGCGGCCAGGGTTCCCACGATGAGTGTCGCGAACCCCGCGACGCGGAGCCTTCTTCTGGTGTGCATGATGATCCTCCTCCGATCACGACACACCGTAGGGAGCCTGCGGGGTGGGCGTCCAAGACCCGTCCGACATCTGATCGATGCCCGAGGGGCATTCGTCGCTCAGGAGGCCGGGTACCCGCCCTCCGACAGCAGCCGGGCCAGGTGCGCGGTGTTGCGCGCCAGCGTCGCGGTCGCGGCGGCGACCTTCTCCGGCGTCTCGTCGAGATCCTTGTAGTCGGTCGTGTGCATCGCCTCGCCGTTCCAGTAGGTCGCCGCCTGAGCGGGGATGCTGAACCCGACGTCGTTGAGGCCCTGGAAGAGCTCGGCCGTGGCGTGGTGTGCGCCGTCCTCGTTGCCGACGACGGCGACCGCGGCGACGGTGTCGAAGAGGATCGGGCGACCCGCCTCGTCGGTCTCGGACAACTCCGCGTCGAGACGTTCCAGCAGGCGCTGCGCGAGGCTGGACATGTGGCCCATCCAGATGGGGGTGCCGACGATCACGATGTCGGCGGCGAGCACCCGTTCCCGGATGATCGGCCATTCGTCACCGTCACCCATGTCCTTCTCCACGCCGGGGCGCACGTCGAAGTCGACGAGGCGGACCGTGCTCCCGGTGACATCGTGCTCGCCGAGGGCGGTCATCACCTGGGACAACAGCAGCTCGGTGCTCGACGCATCGGGGGAGGGGGTCAGGGTGCAGTTGATCGCGAGCGCGGTGAGAGTCATGGTCGGACGCTACGGGCGCGGGCGGCGCGGAGGCAGGGGCTTGACACGGTCGGCCGGGGCGGCGCCCTCTAGAATGAGGACACCCGACCCTCCGTCGAATCGTCCAGGTGTACCCGTTTTTCGGCTATGTTCCCGACGGCCCCGACCCCCGTAGTGTCAGTGCGCACCATCCAGCCGAGGCACTGTCAGCCTGCATTGCAAGGGAGCATGTATGTCCATATCCGCCCGTCGCCACACCCGAATGGCGACCGTTGCGATCGCCGGCGCCGCCGCCGTCGCGCTCGCACTCACCGGCTGTGCCGGCCCGGCCGAGAAGCCCGCCGACGGCGAGCCGGTCGAGATCACCTTCCAGTCGTGGGTGCCCAACATCGACCGCGCGGTCGATGCCTTCAACGCCGCGCACGACGACATCCACGTCACCCTCGAGACGATCACCGCCGGCCCCGACGGCGGCTATGCCACCATGCTCTCCGCGGTCCAGGCGGGGAACCCCGCCGACGTCGTCCAGCTGGGCTACGACGCGATCCCCGACTTCCTCATCAACGACGCCCTCGAGGACATCACCCCCTACGTGTCCGACGCGAAAGACCTCTTCGTGCCGTGGCAGTGGCAGACCGGTGTCTTCGGCGACAAGGTCTACGCCATCCCGCAGGCGTCGGGGCCGCTCGGCCAGTTCTACCGCGCCGACATCTTCGAGGAGCTCGGCATCGACTACCCGAAGACGTGGGACGAGTTCTACGAGGCCGCCAAGGTGATCCGTGCCTCCGACCCCGACCGGTACATCGCCGCGTTCGCCTTCAACCAGGCACCGTGGATGATCGGCCTGGCCCAGCAGGGCGGCGCGAACTGGTTCGTACCGGAGAACGACTCCTGGAAGGTGTCGATCGATGGTCCCGAGACCGCTCAAGTGGCCGAGTTCTGGCAGAAGCTGATCGATGAGGACCTCGTGAAGATCGAGGCCGACTTCTCCAGCGAATGGAACGCGGACATCCAGAACGGCGACGTCGTGACGTGGATCTCCGGCTCGTGGGCCGACGCCATCCTGCGCGGCACCGCTCCTGAGACCTCGGGCAAGTGGGCCGTCGGCGCGATGCCGCAGTGGAAGGCCGGCGAGAACGTCTCCGCCACGTGGGCGGGCGGCTCGGCCAACGCCGTGCTGAAGGGCTCGAAGCACCCGGAGCAGGCCGCGGAGTTCGCCGTGTGGCTCAACTCCCACACCGACAGCGTCAGCATCCTCACCGAGATCGGTGCCGGATGGCCCTCGATCGTGGACACCGCCGCGATCGCGTCGCTCCAGGACGCGCCCGAGGTGTTCGAGTTCTACGGCGGCCAGGACATCTGGGACGTCTTCGCCGAGTCGGACAAGGCCGTGGACACCTCGTGGTCGTGGCCGCCGCTGTCCTCCACGCTGTTCGCGAGTCTCACCGACAACGTGAAGGCGGCCGTCGACGCGGGCACACCGCTCGTCGACGCGTACGCGAAGACCCAGGCCGACATGGTCGCGGCGCTCACCGAGCGCGGCATCTCGGTCGACTGACACCGGCGACGGGGTGGGTCTCGGCGGTCATCCGCCGGAACCCACCCCGTCCGTGGCCCTCTGGAGAGGATCCGTGAGCTCCCTACCCGACACCCGTCCCCGCCGGCGCCTTCCCGGTGCCGTCTGGGTGCTGATCCTGCCCTTCGTGATCATGTTCACGGCGTTCTTCGTCGCCCCGATCGTCTATGCGCTCGTGCAGAGCATGTTCGCGACGCGGAGCTCGGGGCTGGGATTCGGTGCCCCCGAGACCACGTTCGTGTTCGTCGACAACTACGCCCGCGCGCTGTCCGACCCCACGTTCGTGGAGAGCCTCGGACGCCTCGTCACCTTCTCGGCCATCCTCGTGCCGCTCATGGTGCTCACGGCCCTCGCCCTCGCCCTCCTGCTCGACTCCGGACGCGCCCTCGCGCCGCGCTTCTTCCGCGTCGTGTTCTTCTCCCCGTACGGTGTGCCGGGCGTCGTGGCGACCCTCCTCTGGGGATTCCTCTACGTCCCGGCCACGAGCCCCGTCCTCCAGGTGCTGTCGTCGATGGGGCTCCGCGTCGATCCGCTCTCCAGCGGGAGCGTGCTGTTCTCCATCGCCAACATCGCCCTGTGGGGGTTCGCGGGCTACAACATGGTGATCCTCATGGCCGCCCTCAACGCCATCCCCTCCGAGCTCTACGAGGCGGCGCGGGTCGACGGCGCATCGGCCTGGTCGACCATCTGGCATATCAAACTGCCGCTCGTTCGTCCCTCGATCATCCTCGTGACGGTGTTCACGATCATCGGAACCCTCCAACTGTTCGTGGAACCCCTCGTCCTGAAGCCGTTGACGACCGCCATCAGCTCCACCTACACCCCCAACCTCGCCGCCTACAACCAGGCCTTCGCGCAGGGCAACCCGAACCTCGCGGCGGCGATGGCCGTGATCGTGGCGGTGCTCGGCTTCGTCTTCTCGTTCGGGTTCCTCCGCCTCGTCAACCGGAAGGACAGCCGCGCATGGTGAGCTCCCGTTCGACCTCGCGTCCCGCGGGTGCGCCGACGGCACGGGGCGCCCTCAGCACCACCGCCGTCAACCTCGCCCTCGGTGTCGCCGCGATCTACTTCCTCCTGCCGTTGGTCTGGGTACTCGTGGCGGCCACGAAGTCCCCGGGCGACCTGTTCGGCACCT
The DNA here is from genome assembly GCF_001620065.1 of Microbacterium sp. TNHR37B. GTDB lineage: Bacteria > Actinomycetota > Actinomycetes > Actinomycetales > Microbacteriaceae > Microbacterium. The sequence goes on along the minus strand of NZ_LQGV01000001.1, from coordinate 1,118,453 downwards.
TCGGTCTCTGGTTCTCCGACAGTCCGCGGGCCTGGGAGAACCTCGTTGCCCTGTTCACGCAGGACGGTGGCGCATTCACGCGGTGGATCCTCAACAGCGTGCTGTATTCCGGCGTGGGCGCCTTCGTCGCGATGGTCATCTCCGCGGCGTGCGGGTACGCGATCGCCAAGTTCCCGTTCCGCGGTCGCGAGATGCTCTTCTCCGTCATCCTCGGCGGCGTGCTCGTCCCGGCGACGGTGATCGCCCTGCCGCTGTACTTCCTGCTCAACACCGTCGGACTCACCGGCACATACTGGGCCGTGCTGCTTCCCAGCATGGTGAGCCCTTTCGGCGTCTATCTCGCCCGCATCCACGCCACGGCGAGCGTGCCGGACGAGGTCGTGGAGGCGGCCCGGCTCGATGGGGCGGGAGACCTGCGGATCTTCGGCTCGATCGCAGCTCGGATGATGACGCCGGCGCTCGTGACGATCTTCCTGTTCCAGTTCGTGACGATCTGGAACAACTATCTGCTGCCCCTCGTGATGCTCAACGACACCTCCACGTTCCCGGTCACTCTCGGGCTGACGCTCTGGAACGGGCAGACGCAGCGTGATCCGATGTTCTACTCGCTCGTGGTGGCAGGTTCCGCCGTCTCGGCGCTCCTGCTGGTCGCCCTGATGACCGGACTGCAGCGGTTCTGGCGCGCCGACCTCACCGCGGGGGCCACCAAGGGGTGACCCGCAGAGGTCAGCCCTTGCGGGTCTCGCGGTAGGCGCGGGGGCTCATGCCGTGAGTGCGGCGGAACTGTCGCGAGAAGTAGAACGGGTCCTCCCACCCGATCCGTCGGCCGATCTCGGCGACCGACAGCGTCGTCGTGTCCAGAAGCTCGCGCGCCTTGGCCATCTTCAGCGCGTTGTGGTGGGCCAGCACGCCGCCACCGGTCGCGTCGCGGAAGAGCGCCGCGAGGTGCGAGGGGGACACCCCGACCATCGCTGCGAGCTCCGGAACGTGGATGCGTCCGTCGATCCGTTCCTCCAGGTAGCGCATCGCCCGCTCGATCGGAGCGCCCTCCCCGGGGGTCACCCGGTCCACGGCCAGCTGGGTGAGGAGCCGCCACGCCATGCCGGACGTGGCGGTCAGCCGCGCCGGTGTGCTGTCGCGGGCCATCGCCACCGAGATCTCGTCGAGGAGCGAGGTCACCCGCTCCACGGCGCGGAGGGAGAGCGTGACCCGCTCGGAGGTGATGCCGGACGCGTCGAGGAGCTCGGGGACATCGGTGCCGCGCACGTGGCACCACCAGATCGTCCAGGGATCATCGGGCGATGCGCCGTAGGAGTGCCCGGTGCCGCCCGGGATCACGATCGCCGTCGCCGAGCCCACGGTCGTCCGCGACGTGGCCGTCTCCACCCACCCGGTGCCGGCGACGCAGACGATGATGATCGTCTCGGGAACGCCCTCGGGACGGTGCCTGCCGTGGTGTTCCGCGCGGGGGAAGTACCCCGCGTCGGTCACGAGGATGCGACGGGTCACGGGGCGAGCGAGGGCCGCGTCGACGAGCGGTCTCGGCACGACGCTGAGCCGCTGCCGTTCGAATCCGTCGGCGCGTTCCATGGTCGCATTCTGTCATATGGGTGATCGTCGAATCATCCAGGTGCACCGCAGGTTTGGCCATTCCTCGCGTCACCTTCGCGCCATAGTTTTGCCAGGTGACCCGAGATGACACCACCCCGAGCCGCATCATCCTCCCCGAACCTCCGGCCGACCAGGCCGCCGTGCTCGCGGAGGGGGGCGTCGCGTGCTGGAGCGAGCCGCTGTCGATCGACACGTACGCGCCGGGAGAGCCCGACCCCTACCCGCTCTTCCTCGACCGTCGCGTGTATCAGGGGTCGAGCGGAAAGCTGTACCCGCTGCCGATGACCGACCGCATCTCGCACGAGAAGGAGGCGCGGCTGTGGCAGGCGATCCATCTCGAGAACGCGTACGTGCGCCTCGTCCTGCTCCCCGAGATCGGCGGTCGGATCCACATCGGCTACGACAAGGTCGCCGGGTACGACTTCTTCTACCGCAACAACGTGATCAAGCCGGCCCTGGTGGGGCTGGCCGGTCCCTGGATGTCGGGCGGGGTCGAGTTCAACTGGCCCCAGCATCACCGGCCGGCGACCTTCCTGCCCGTCCAGTGGCGGATCGAGCGCGAGCCCGACGGCGCCGCGGTGGTGTGGCACAGCGACCTCGACCCCTTGCAGCGCATGCGCGGCCTGCACGGCGTACGGCTGCGTCCAGGGTCGTCGCTGATCGAGCTGGACGCCGAGCTCCACAACCGCACCGACATGCCGCAGACCTTCCTGTGGTGGGCGAACGTGGCCGCACGCTCCCACGACCGGTATCAGTCGTTCTTCCCCGACGACGTGGCCTACGTCGCCGACCACGCCCGTCGGGCCATCACCGCGTTCCCCCGCGCCGACCGCCCGTACTACGGCGTGGACTACCCGGCCCTGGCGGACGAGCGCGCGGACGCGGACCGCATCGACATCTACAGCAACATTCCAGTGCCCTCGTCGTACATGATCACCGACACCGAGGACGAGTTCTTCGGCGGCTATGACCACGCCGCCGACGCCGGCTTCGTCCATTGGGCCGACCGTGCCGTCTCGCCCGGCAAGAAGCAATGGACGTGGGGCGACGGCGCGATCGGCCGGGCCTGGGACGACCAGCTCACCGACGACGACGGCCCCTACGTCGAGCTGATGGCCGGCGTCTACACCGACAACCAGCCGGACTTCAGCTGGCTGCTCCCGGGAGAGACCAAGCGCTTCCAGCAGTACTGGTATCCCGTGCATGCCACCGGACCCGCGCGCCAGGCGACCACCGAGGCGGCGGTCGGCGTGCAGGCGGAGGGCGACGCGACACGCGTGACCGCGCTGACGACCCGTCCGCGCGCGGGTGCCGTGGTCGTCGTGCGCCGCGACGGAGCCGAGATCGCCCGGTGGGAGACCGACCTCGCGCCTGACCGGCCTTTCGCGCGCCGTGTCGACGTGGCCGCCGATACCCCGGGTCTGGCTGTCGAGGTGACGCACGCCGGCGAGCTCCTCGTGGCCTGGCGCTCCCGGGTCGGCGAGCCCACGGTCGACGAGCCCTGGTTGGCCACCGCTCCCGATTCCCCGGCGGACATCCCGTCCAACGACGAGCTCTACGTCACCGCGGTGCACCTGCTGCAGTACCGGCATCCTTCGCGCTCAGCTCTGCCCTACCTGGAGGAGGCGCTCCGGCGGGATCCGGGCGACGCGCGGGCGGCGACCGCGCTCGGCGCGTGGCACGTGGCGCGCGGGCAATACGCGTTGGCGCGCGACGCCCTTCTCTCGGCCCAACGCCGGCAGACCCGCCGCAACCTCAATCCGCGCGACGGCGAGACCGCCTATCTGCTCGGACTCGTCGAGGAGCGCCTCGGCAACGATGAGGCCGCCGATCGCGCGTGGGCGAAGGCGGCGTGGAACGCGGCGTTCGCTGCCCCCGCGAATCTCGCCCGCGCCCGACTCGCGCTGCGGCGCGGGCACCCGGAGCGTGTTCTTCGCCTCCTGCCGGAGACGACCTCGATCCCTGAGGCGCAGCGGCTGCGCGCCCATGCGCTCGCCGCTCACGACGCCGATGCGGCGCGCTCCGTGCTCGCCCGCCTCGCCGACCTCGACCCCCTCGACCCGGCCACTCGTGCGCTGCGGGGCGATCCGCAGTGGATCGACGCGCGCACGCCGCTGGACGTGGGGGCGGAGTTCGCTCGCGCGGGACGGTACGACGACGCCCTCGCGGCGACTGCGACGCCGGTCGATCGCACTCCCGCCGCCGGCGCGGCGGGGCCGGTGCGCCGTTACCTCCGCGCGCACTGGTGCGAACGGGCCGGCCGCCCAGACGACGCGCTCCGCGAGCGTCGGGCCGCGCGCGAGATGCTCAGCGACCTCGCCTTCCCGGCGGGCCTCGATCAGTACGACGCGCTGTGCGCGGCCGTCGTCGCCGACCCGCGCGATCCGGTGGCAGCGGGCCTTCTCGGCATGTGGCTGCTGGATGCCGGGAGGCACGAGGAGGCCCTCCACCAACTGCGGCGCGCGACCGGAGACGGATCCGTGGACCCGGTCGTCTGGCGGAACCTGGCGATCGCCGAGGTCTCGGTTACGGGAGATGAGGACGCCGCCGAGCGCGCGCTGGCCCACGCCCTCCAGCTCCGCGCGGACGCGCGCCTGGTCGCGGAGCGCGATCTGCTGGCGGTCCGCCGCGGGCTGGCTCCCGCCGAGCGTCTCGCGCTCCTCGAGCCCCACCTCGGCCTCGTGACAGACCGCGACGACCTCGCCGTCCGTTATGCGACCCTGCTCCTGGACCTCGGCCGCCTCGACGAGGCGTGGGAGCTCCTCACGACGCGCCGCTTCCGTCCGTTCGAGGGGGGCGAGGGGGCGGTCATCGCCGCCTACGACCGCGCCGCGTGCCTCCTCGCCGAGCGCCTGCTGGATGTCGACCCGGCCGCGGCCGTCGACCTGCTCGTCTCCGGGATGGAGCCGCCGCGCTCGCTCGGCGAAGGGCGGCACCCCGCCGACCGGCCCGTGCGCCGGTGGGTCCTGCGCGGCGACGCCCACGCCCGCTGCGACGATCAGGAGGCCGCTGCCGCGGCCTGGCGCGCGGCGGTGGCTCCGACCCCTCTCGCCGTCGACCCCCGCCCGGCGGACGAATCGGTGTACTGGGCGGGCGTGGCCCACCTCCGCCTCGGCGACGCGGCAGCGGCGGCACGATCGTGGGACGCACTGGATGCGCGTGCCGCGGAACTCCGCGCCGCCCGCGATGACGTCGACTACTTCGCGACATCGGTTCCGGAGCTCACTCCGTTCGACGTCAGCACGACGCGCGTGAGAGCGGAACAGGCGGACCGGCTGCAGCGACTGGCCGCCGAGGGGCGGGCGTTGGCCGCGTCGGCCGCGGGAGGATGGACGCGTGACTGAGCGCTACCTCGGCTCCGGGACCATCCACCCCGACGAGCGTCCCCTCACCGGGGAGGTGCCCGCGCATCTTCCCCCGCGGCTGACGATCACTCTGTGGGACTTCTCCTGGTACACCCAGGCGGGGCCCGGGCAGCCCTACGCCGACCTCGACGCCGCCGTCGCCGACGCGGCGGCCCTCGGGTACAACGCCATCCGCATCTGCGCCGCGCCCCTGCTCCTCGCGGGCGGTCTCGGGCTCGACGACCTCGCCGAATCGCTCGAGATCGAAGGGCTCGGTTCGTCGCCCGCGGGCGGGTACTTCGGGCAGCGTACGCGCTGGTACGACACCCCCGGCGGCTTCCGCGTGGACCTGTGGCGCCGCCTCCTCGCGCTGTTCGAGGCCGCGGAGCGGCACGGCATGGTGCTGATCCTCGCCAGCTGGGAATACCAGCAGTCGACCGCCTTCGCGGCGTCGCCGCGCTGGTTCCATGCGATCGACGCCGTCCCGCTGTCCGAACGGTACGCCGTGCTCGGGCGAGCGTGGGACGCCCTGATCGACCGCCTTACCGAAGCCGGGCACCGCGAGCGCATCGCCCTCGTCGAGCTCCACAACGAAGTCGACTTCTCGATCCTCCCCGCGCTCGCGGACGGCGGTGCGGCCGAGGTCGTCGCGCTGCGGGCTCGGCACCCCGATCTCCTCGTCACGGCGAGCTACGGCAAGCCGCCGCACCTGGACATGCACAGCCTTCCGAGCGGGCTCGGGGCCGCGCAGTTCCACGTCTACAGTTACGGCGTGCTCGATGCGCTGCAGCAGCGGATCGACATCCGCTCGGAAGGCAGCGCCGGATTCCCCAACCCGCCGTTGCGGGAGCTCCTCCGGCCCGAGGCGCCGTCGGTGGCGGCGTACGGGCGCGCGGAGGACTGGAAGTTCGCGGCGACCGTGGTGACCGACCAGATGGTGTACGGATACGACTGGATCGACCCGCAGGCGTGGGACTCGTGGCTCGAGCATCATTACCCGCCCTACGAGCACGTGATGCGCCGCGAGATCGCCGCGCGCACGATCGCGATTTCGCGCTGGGCGCGCTGGCAGGGGGTGCCCGCGATCGTCGGCGAGGGGTGGGTCGGCTACACGCCGCTTCACGGCACCTTCGAGGAGGGACCTCTCGGCCGCGCACTGGCCGAACACGGGGTGCGCACGGCCCTCGACCATGGTGTCTGGGGCGTCGTCCTGTGCTCGAATGCGGCTCCGCACCACCCGATGTGGCAGTTGCGGGAGTGGCAGCAAGGGCTCAACGCCGAAGTGCTGGCCGCACCTGCTCCGCCTCGCGCCTCCTGACGCGGGGCGCGCGGTGAGTTCCGTGCCAGAGTGGTCGGCATGGCTGAATCTCCCGACGACGAACTGTCCCGACTGCGGGCACGAGCCTACGGAGCGAACGCCGATATCGCGCACGATCCCGACGCGCTGGAGCGGCTCCGGATCCTCGAGGCTCGCGCGCGCGAAGGCGCACGCCTGACCGCCGCCTCCCGGGAGGTGTTCCCGGGTGCAGTGAGCCCGATCACCGTTCCCGTCCCGGAGCTGTCGGCGGGAGACGCGGCGCGCCTGCGGACGGCCGCGGACCCCTCGACGTCGGAGCGTTCCGATCGGGGCGTCGTCGACTCCTCGGCGTCCGCATCCCTATCCGCCGGTCCCGCCTCGGTCGTCCTGCCGGCCCCGGAGACCCTCGACGCACGAGGCTCCGTCGCGCGGGCGCCGCGGCCCCGGTGGGGCCTCCTTGCCGGGGTGGCCGCCGTCTCGGCGGCGGTGACCGCCGCCATCGCCGTGCCGCTCACGATGGGCACGGCCTCATCGACACCCCGTCCCTACGCGGTGCTGGCCCCGACCGGGGGACTCGTCGAGGACGAGGAGTTCTCCCTCGACGGCGGGGCCCAGCGCTACGAGGACTTCCTCGGCGTACGGGTGATCAGCGGCAGGGTGGATGCCGTCAGCGGCACCTGCCTCATCATCCGCTACGACTCGGGCTCGGGAAGCCCCGGCTCCGGCTCGCCGACCGGCGGCAGTCGTGGAGGGTGCGGAGCGCCCGGCTTCGGACCCGTCGTGGACATCGCCGCACGCGAGATCGCCGGCAACATCGTCGACGAGGAAGCGCTGCAGGACGCGGAGGGCTTCCGATTCGCGCTGGAGGACGGCGAGGTGCGGGTCTACGTGTCGATCGCCGAGCCCGATACCTCGGAGAGCTGAGCGACACTCAGGGAAGGATGCCTGCGCGGCGGGCCTTGGCGACGGCCGCGTGCCGCGTGGAGGCCTCCAGCTTCGCCATCGCCGACTGCAGGTACGACTTCACCGTTCCCTCGCGCAGGTGCAGCGTCGCGGCGATCTCTGCGTTGGTCGACCCGAGCGCGGCACAGGCGAGCACGTCGGTCTCCCGCGGGGAGAGCCGGACATCCAGGGCCTCGTGATGATCGGCTCCGTCGTGAGAGAGCGTCGCGAGCCGGTGCTCGAGCGCCGCGAGTCGCTCCCGCAACGCTCGGTCCGTGACGTCGGCAGAGATGGAGCGCAGCTCCGCGTAGGTCTGACGCAACTGTTCGCGTGCGGCAGCGGTGATGCTGCCGGCGGCGTCCGGGGTCGCCTGTGACAGGCGCCGCTGCACCTCGTCGCGCACGCGCAACTCGGTGGCGAGGTCTTGCGCGACCGACACCGCGTGTCGGGCGACGTTCTCCCCGAAGGGCGACGGATGGAACGAGCCGCAGTACAGCACGCCACGCGTGACGCCGCTGACCAGTACCGGCACGGCGAAGAGGGTGGAGATCCCTTCGCCGAGGATCACGCGGTCGTAGTCGTGCGTGATGTGCCGTGAGGTCTTGTAGTCCAGCGCCAGCCGGGGGCGTCGTTCGACCATCGCCCGACCACCCAGTCCGCGGCTCGCGCGCACGACGAGCCCCGCCAGATGCGCCGTGCGGTTACCGACCACGGCGCTCACCTCGACGGCGTCACTGCGCTCATAGCCCCCGAACGCGACCGGCAACGCGGTGCGCTGCGCGAGCTCGGTGACGGCGTGAGCCATCAGGTCGGCGTCGGAGGCGAGGCTGGGGAGTGCCATCGCGTTACCTACTTCCGGGGGTGACGGCTGCGTCATCCGCTTTCGTATCGTCGACGATACCACCGCGGCGGTCATCGGGGACCGTCGAAGTAGCCGTCGATGACGACGGCTCGACAGGTAAGGAGACTGCCATGTCCGCATCATCCGCACCATCCGCTCCGCCGGGAGGCATCGACTACGTCGCGGTCGAGAACTCCCCGCCTTTCCGGGAGCTCAAACGGCGCCATCGCAGCTTCGTGTGGCCGCTCACGGCGGTGTTCCTCCTCTGGTACTTCGCCTACGTCCTGCTGTCCTCCTTCGCCACGGAGTTCATGGCCACCCCCGTGTCGGGCGCGATCACCGTCGGGCTTCTCCTCGGCCTCGGACAGTTCGTCACGACGTTCGCGATCACCATGTGGTACGTGTGGTACGCCAATCACCGTCTCGATCCGGTGTCCGCGGAAATCCGCGGCGACCTCGAGAAGCAGGAGGCGGGCGCGTGAACGAGATCTTCGCGAACATCAACGCTGCGCTCGCCGCCGCGAACACCACGGTGGAGAACAACCCCGTCCTGAACATCTCGATCTTCGGCGCATTCGTCGCCGTGACGTTGTTCATCGTCATCCGGGCCAGCCGCAACAACAAGACGGCGGCCGACTACTACGCGGCCGGCCGCTCGTTCACGGGCCCGCAGAACGGTTTCGCGATTGCGGGGGACTACCTCTCGGCGGCCTCGTTCCTCGGGATCTGCGGGGCCATCGCGATCAACGGCTACGACGGCTTCCTCTACTCGATCGGATTCCTGGTCGCGTGGCTGGTCGCGCTGCTGCTCGTGGCGGAGCTGATGCGCAACACCGGCAAGTTCACGATGGCCGACGTCCTCTCCTTCCGGCTCAAGCAGGGACCGGTACGGATGGCGGCGGCGATCACGACGCTCGCGGTGTGCTTCTTCTACCTGCTCGCGCAGATGGCGGGTGCGGGCGGTCTCGTCTCGCTTCTGCTGGGGATCACCGAGCAGCTGGGGCAGTCGATCGTCGTGGCCGTCGTCGGCGTCCTGATGATCGTCTACGTCCTCGTGGGAGGGATGAAGGGCACCACCTGGGTGCAGATCGTGAAGGCCTTCCTCCTCATCGGCGGCGCGATCGTGATGACCATCTGGGTGCTCGCGATCAACGGGTTCAACCTGAACACGCTGCTGGAGGGAGCGGTCGCGGCCTCCACGACCGACCCGAAGGACGCGATCCTCGGGCCCGGGCTGCAGTACGGCAAGAACCCGTGGGACTTCATCTCCCTCGCCCTCGCGCTGGTGCTCGGCACGGCAGGGCTCCCGCACGTGCTGATGCGGTTCTACACGGTGCCGACGGCCAAGGAGGCCCGTCGCTCGGTGGTCTGGGCGATCTGGCTGATCGGCCTCTTCTACCTCCTCACCCTCGTTCTCGGCTACGGGGCAGGGGCATTGGTCGGGCCGGCGGAGATCGCAGCGGCGCCCGGTGGCGTCAACTCCGCGGCACCGTTGCTGGCTCTTCACCTCGGCGGCCCGATCCTCCTCGGGTTCATCTCGGCAGTGGCCTTCGCGACGATCCTCGCGGTCGTTGCCGGACTCACCATCACGGCGGCCGCGTCGTTCGCGCACGACATCTACGCCAACGTCGTCAAGAAGGGCAATGTCCCCGCCGACGGCGAGGTCAAGGTCGCGCGGCGCACCGTCGTGGTGATCGGGGTCCTGGCGATCCTCGGCGGCATCGGAGTGCAGGGCCAGAACGTGGCCTTCCTGGTGGCGTTGGCCTTCGCCGTGGCGGCGTCCGCCAACTTGCCGACGATCATCTACTCGCTCTTCTGGCGCCGGTTCACCACGCGAGGCGCGGTCTGGAGCATGTACGGGGGATTGGCGGCAGCGCTCATCCTCATCGTGCTGTCGCCCGTGTTCTGGGGCACCGAGACGAGCGTCTTCAAGAACACCGGCACCGCGATCTGGCCGCTCAACAACCCGGGCATCGTCTCGATCCCGTTGGGGTTCTTCCTCGGCTGGCTCGGTTCGGTGACCTCGCGTCGCGGATCGGAGGATCCCGTGAAGGCGGCGGAGATGGACGTTCGCTCGCTCACGGGACACGGAGCAGAGAAGGCCGTCGACCACTGACGCCCGGTTGACCGCCACCGACGGCCCTGCGCACGAACGTCTGCGCGGGGCCGTCGGTCGTCCGCCGTGCGGCCTACTCGCCCGCGGACGACCTCGCCGCCGCGCGCGCCTGCCCCGCGCGCGGCGTGCGAGGCGCGGGGGCCTCCAGATCCAGAAGGAAGAGCTTGTGCTCCGGGCTGCGGCCGTACTCGCCGGGACTGCCGTCGGCGCGCACGACGCGGTGGGCCGGCACGATGATCGAGATCGGGGTGCGCGCACACGCACTGCCGACGGCGCGGTGGGCGCCGGGGGAGCCCGCGCGGATGGCCACCTCGCCATAGGACGCCGTTTCGCCGTAGGGGATGTCGCACACCGCCTGCAGTGCCGCTCGGGTGAAGCCGTCGACGAGTCGCCAGTCCACGCGCACATCGAACTGCCTGCGATCGCCGGCGAAATACTCGTCGAGCTGATCGGCGACGGGAGCGACGGTATCGGGGCGGTGCTCGGGAACGACGTGGAGGGCGCGGCTGGACGCCTCGACCGCGTGATCGACCGGGCCGTCAAGGAGATCGAGGATGACGAGCCCCTCTGCCGTGACGACGAGGAACGCGTCGCCGAGCGGCGTGGGATGCACCGAGTAGTGAGCGAAGGTCATGTCCCCATGATGGCGGCCGTCCGACGGCGCGGGCCGTCGTGCGGGGGCCTCTGGGGAGGCAGTCGCTCTGTGCGCCGGTGGGGAGGAGTCGTGATCGCGGCCGTCAGAGGGCCCAGGAAGCCCCCGATCGCGCGAAACTCGGCAGTGGATACGGCCATCGACCCACCCCGGTGCCTAAGGTGACGTGTGTGTGGCGAGCGAACGGTGGCGCCGTGCGTGACGTGAACGACGTGGCGCACGAGGAGACGGTGACCCCCGCGACTCTCGACGTGGCCGAGCCGGGCACCGAGGTCGCGCACGTCGCGGTCGCCCAGCGCACGCGTCTGCGGGAAGAGGCGGCCCAGATCGGCGGCCGTTCCACTCTCTTGCACTACACCGACGAGGGCGATGCCGGCATCGACATCACCAAGGCCCACCCCGGCAGTCTGCCGCAGTTCATCACGGGGCGATCGACGCTCCTGTCCAACCTCTTCCGCGACGAGGTGGCGCTGCGGACGGCCCGGCTCGCGGCGGAACGCATCGCCGCGAAAGACGTCGAGCTGCGCACCGCCCGCGGGCTCGACGCGGTGCACCTGGCCGTCGGAATGGCCTCGTGGCGTATCGGGGGCGTGGTCTACACCGCGCCCGTGCTGTTGCGGCCCCTCGCGATCCGGCGTCATCACTCCGACTTCGACCTGACGTTGCACGGCCGATTCGCGATCAACCCCGAGCTCGTCGATGCCGCGCGCACGCACTTCGGCATCGAGCTCGACGGACGGGCGCTGGCCGACATGGCCTACGACGAGAACGTCTTCAAGCCGCAGCCGGTGATCGATCGCCTGCGCTCCCTCACAGCACACATCCCTACGTTCACGGTCCTGCCGCGACTCATCGTCTCCACCTTCGCCGACGCGGCGTCCGACCTCGAGCGCGACGCCGCTCACCTCGACCATCCGGTACTGAATGCGCTCGCGGGCCACGCCGCCGACCGCGAGGCACTGTCGCTCGTGCGGGCACTTCCTGAGTTCGTCGGCCCCGACGACCGTCCGCCGGCCTCCGACCGGCTTCTCCTCGACGCCGACGCGGAGCAGGAGGCGGTGCTGGCCCGCATCCGCGCAGGGCAGTCCCTCGCCGTCCACACCCTCCCCGGCACCGGCGGCACGCAGACGATCATCAACGCCGTCGGCGAACTCGTCCGCTCCGGCAAGCGCGTGCTCGTGGTCAGCACCCGTCGCTCGACGCTCGACGGCGTCCGCCATCGTCTGGCCGGCATCGGCCTCCCGGGTCTCGCGGTGACGCCCCGACGCCTCCACCGCGACCTCATCCGCGCCATCGCGCGCAACGAGAAGGCCGTGCCGCCGAAGATCAGCGATGTCGACGACGCACTCGTGCGCCTGCGCACCGTGCTGCGGGACTACCGCAACGCTCTCACGCAGCGCAATGGTCAGCTCGGCGTCTCGCCGCTCGAGGTGCTGCGGACACTCGCGACGATCGCGGCGCGCTCGCCGCAGCCGTCGGCGACGACGCGCTTCGACCTCCCGACCCTCCAGCGCCTGTCCACCCGTCGCGCGGAGGCGGCCAGCGCACTCGCGGACGCTGCTCGGCTGGGTGAGTTCCGCTTCGGGCCGAACGACTCCCCGTGGTACGGCGTGTCTTTTGAGAGCACGGAGGCGGCGCGGTCCGCTCATGCTCTCGCGGGTCGGCTGCATCGGTCAGAGGTCCCGGGGATCCTCGAGCGGGGATACGAACTGATCGCCCAGACGCGCATGCGTCCCTTCGCCACCGTGTCCGAGCTGGGCTCCTACATCCGCCTGCTGCAAGGGATCCGCGCCTCGCTCGACCGCTTCAGCCTCACGGTCTTCGAGCGCCCCCTCGACGAGCTCATCCAGGCCCATGGGAACCGGCGCGACGCACCCTCGATGTCGAGCGCTCAGCGCCGACGGCTGCGGCGGCTTTCGCGCGAGTACGTGCGTCCCGGCATGCACATCGGCGACATGTATGAGGCGCTCGTGCGGGTTCAGCAGCAGCGGACGCAATGGCAGCGCCTCGTCGAGGCGGGCGTGACTCCCGAGATCCCGCTGGGGCTCGACGACGTCGCGACCGCGTGGCAGCGGGTCGATGCCGACCTCACCACCCTCGATGCCGCACTCGGCCGCACCGAGCCGCTCGCGGGTCTCCCCGTGGCGCAGCTCCTCCGTACGCTCTCGGGACTGGCTGCGGAGTCCGACGTGTTCGACAACCTCGTCGAGCGGGCGACGCTGCGCGACCAGCTCGCCGAACTCGGGCTGGAGGGTCTGCTCACCGAGCTGTCGGTGCGTCATGTGTCCGAAGAGGATGTGACCGCGGAGTTCGAGTTCACGTGGTGGCAGTCGGCACTCGAGGCCATGCTGCGGTCGGATCGCGCCCTCCTCGGGGCCAACACCTCGGTCGTCGATCGCCTCGAACGCGACTTCCGCCTCGTCGATGAGGCGCACGCCGCATTCGGCGGCCCGCTCCTGGCGGCAGAGCTCGCGACGCGCTGGAAGATCGCGATCGTCGACGAGGCGGCGGAGGCGACGGCCCTCAAGGCCGCGCTGCGCAGCGGCACGGCCTCGGCTGCCGAACTCGTCGAGGCCGCTCCCACCCTCCTTCGCACCCTCGCGCCGGTGTGGATCTCCTCTCCCTACGACGTTCCCGCCATCCCCGATCAGCCGCCGTTCGACGTCGTGATCGTCGCCGATGCGGCCGCCATCTGTCTCGCCGAGGCGGCGCCGGCGCTGCGCCGGGCACGTCAGGTGGTGCTCTTCGGCGACCCGGTCACCCAGAAACCGACCCCGTTCCGGATCGCGGCGGGACGCCCCGAGGGGGCCGATGAGTTCGAGGTCGCCTTCGACGAGACGAGCGTCTTCGAGCGGATGGCTGAGTTGGTGCCCGTGGAGACTCTGACCCGCAGTTACCGCGCCGGCGGTGAGGACCTGGCCGAGCTCGTCAATGACGCGTTCTACGGCGGCGAGCTGGTCTCACTGCCGTGGGCCGGCTCGTACCTCGGACGCGGAAGCCTCAGCGTCGACTACGTCGAGGGCGGCACCGGCACTCCGGACCCCGAGACGGGGGCGGTGGAGAGCCCCGACGCCGAGGTCGCACGCGTCGTGACGCTCGTCGTCGAGCACGCCGTGAACCGGCCGTCGGAGTCGCTCATGGTCGTCACGGCCTCGGTCCGCCACGCCGAGCGGGTTCGGGCGGCGGTGGAGGCGGCCTTCGCCGGGCGGAGCGATGTCGCCGACTTCGTAGGCCGTGACACGGCGGAGCCCTTCGCCGTGCTGACCCTCGAGGAGTCGGTGGCCGAGAGCCGCGACCGCGTCGTGTTCTCCCTCGGGTTCGGGCTGACTCGCCACGGGCGGGTGCTCAGCGATTTCGGCGACCTGTCGGGACCGGATGGCGAGCGCCTCCTCACCGTCGGGATGACCCGCGCGCGCCGGTCGATGGTGATCGTCTCCTCGATCCGTCCCTCGGCGTTCGAAGAGGGCCGACTGGAATCGGGCGCTGCCAGCCTCATGGCCATCCTCAGCGGGATCGCGGCACGCTCGCGCGCCGCGCGCCTCGAGGACCTCGCCGATCCCCTCACTCTCGTGTTGGCTCAGCATCTCCGTCGACTCGGCATCGCCGTCGACGTCGATTACCGCGGTCTCCTCCCCATCGTCGCTCAGCATCGCGGCAAGGCCGTGGTCGCCGTCAGTGATCCCGAGACCACGGGGGAGTCATTGCGCGAGTCTCTGCGGCTCCGGCCGCAGACGCTCCGCCGCCTCGGCTGGCACTACGTGCGCGTGCACGCCTTCGACCTCTACAGCGACCCGGCCGGCGTCGCCTCGCGGATCGCTGCGATCCTCGGCATCGGGCCCGAGACCCCCACGGCCGACACCGCGACCGAGCCCGTGGATGTCGGGGGCTGACGGTCAGCGCGTCGAGCGTGTCCCCGGCGCCCGTCGGGCGCGCCTGACCGCCGTGCCCGGAACCGACGCCACGCCCGATCTCCCCGCCGGAGGCGACGACGTCCCGGCCACCTCTGCAACCGGGACGTCAGGGCCGAACGACGAGCGGATGAAGCGCGACGTTCCTCCGCACTACTAGAGCTTGGGGGCGTCCGACTCGCGCTTCTCGAGCAGGTCGCGGATCTGCACCAGAAGCTCCTGCTCGGTGGGAAGCGGCGTCTCCTCCTCGACCACGCCGGCCTTGGCGGCCGCGCGCTCCTTGAACTTGTTCATCGGGTAGACGAACGCGAAGTACACGACGACCGCGACCGCGAGGAACGAGATGAGAGCCGTGAGGAGGTTGCCGATGGGGAAGATGACCTCGCCGTACAGGCCTGTGACCGGGAATCCGATGTTGCCGGTGGCATCGGCCTTCCAGAAGAGCTGAATCACCGGGTTGATGACGGACTCGACGACGGCGGTGACGAGCGCCGTGAACGCTCCGCCGATGACGACTGCGACGGCGAGGTCGATGACGTTGCCGCGCATGATGAAGTCTTTGAAGCCTTTGATCACGAGGTGCTCCTGTTCTGGGCGGGGAGGGAAGGCGACGCGCTCAGGCGCCCGAGGATGCCGCCGGTGCTTTCGTCTCGGTCTTCGATGATGACGCAGGCGCCGCGCTGCCGCTACCACCCTCGCTGCCGGACGTCTTCGCGCCGGAACGGGAATCGGTGCGGTAGAAGCCGGAGCCGTTGAAGGTCACCCCGACCGAGCCGTACTGCTTGCGCAGGACGCCACCGCACTCGGGGCATTCGGTGAGGGCCGCGTCGGTGAAGGACTGCACGGCGTCGAACTGGTGACCGCAGGTCTTGCAGGCATAGGAGTAGGTGGGCATGGCGTCCTCGGGAGAGATGATCAGCGTCGGTGCGACGCGAGAGTGACGGTTCGGGTGGGGGTGACGACTCCGTCGACCGGCTGGTCGTGGACATCGCGGGGGACCTCGTCCAAGAGCTCGGAGTCGAAGATGACGGCATAGACGGGCGGGCAGCGCTCCATCGAGCCGATGGTCTTGTCGAAGTAGCCGCGTCCCCAGCCCAGGCGCATGCCGGTGCGGTCGACGGCGGCGGCTGGGATGATGAGGAGGTCGACGTCGTTGACCGCGAGCGGGCTCAACACCTCGCCCACGGGTTCGGGCATGCCGAAAAGCCCCTCGACGATGTCGCCGTGTTCGTCGGCGACTGCCCAGTCGAGCAGCCCGTCGGCGCGCGTGATCGGCAGGAGCACCCGGATCCCGCGCCGGACCGCGTCGACGATGAACGCGTGCGTTCCCGGTTCGGTGGGAGCCGACAGGAAGCAGGAGACCGAGCGTGCGCCCGTCTCGGCGACGAGACGGTCGAGTTGGGCTTTGACCCCCTCGGCGTCGGACTCGAACGAGGTCTCGGGGCGCTGCTGACGCCGTTCGCGCAGCTCCGCGCGCAAGGCGCGCTTCGCATTGTCTATGGCCCCGGTCATCCTCCGATTGTAGGCGCGGGCGAGAGGGGAACGCGGTCGCCGGTGTCAAGCCTCGGATGTCGTGTCGGCGCGGTGGTTACTCTGGAGGAATGACTTCACGCATCAAGGCCGTCATTCCTGCCGCGGGACTGGGAACACGATTCCTCCCCGCCACCAAGGCGATGCCGAAGGAGATGCTCCCTGTCGTCGACAAGCCGGCGATCCAGTACGTCGTCGAAGAAGCGGTGGAAGCGGGCATCGACGACATCCTCGTCATCCTCGGGCGCAACAAGAACAACATCTCCAACCACTTCGACGCCGTGCCCGAGCTGGAGACGAGCCTCAGCAACAAGGGTGATCTGCAGCGTCTGCTGCGGGTGAAGGAATCCAGCGACCTCGCCGACATCCACTACGTCCGTCAGGGCGAGCCGAAGGGGCTCGGCCACGCGGTGCTCCGGGCGCAGGCACATGTCGGCACGTCCACGTTCGCGGTGCTTCTGGGTGACGACCTCATCGACGAGCGCGACCCCTTGCTGACCACCATGATCGCCGCGAACGAGCGGTCGGGGCTCACGGTCATCGCGCTCATGGAGGTCGACCCCGACCACATCCACATGTACGGTGCGGCGGCGGTGGAGCCGACCGACGACCCCGATGTGGTCACGGTGACCGGACTGGTCGAAAAGCCCAGCAAGGAGGAGGCTCCCTCCAACCTCGCCGTCATCGGCCGCTACGTCCTCACTCCGAACGTCTTCGAGATCCTCGAGCGTACCGAGCCCGGCAAGGGCGGGGAGATCCAGCTCACCGACGCGCTGCAGGAGCTCGCCACGACCGACGGGGTGCTCGGTGTCGTCTTCCGCGGTCGCCGCTACGACACCGGCGATAGGGTGGACTACATCAAGGCCATCGTGCAGCTGGCCGCGGATCGCGAAGACCTCGGACCCGAGCTGCGTCCCTGGCTCAAGGAGTTCGCGGCGAACCTCTGACGCCGCGCTGTCGGAGGGGGAGCGGATGGACCTCACGGTGCCGCGCCAACATGGTCCGGTATCCATCCGGCTCGTCCGGCAACGCGATGCGCGGGTGCTCCAATCGGAGCTGCTCGGCAACCGCGGATGGTTGCGTCCGTGGGAGGCGACGAGCCCCGACGGGCCGGTGTCGTTCGACATGAAGCTCGCGATCCGGCGCCTGCTGCAGCAGTACCGTGACGGTGGCGGCGTGCCGCTCGTCATGGAGTACGAGGGCGAGATCGCCGGCCAGCTCAACGTGTGGGGCGTGTCGCGGGGGTCGCTGTCGTCGGCGACGATCGGGTACTGGGTGAGCGAACGGTTCGCGGGGCGGGGGATCACCCCCACGAGCGTGGCTCTCGCAACGGATCTGTGCTTCCACGAGTTGCGCCTCCACCGGATGGAGATCTGCATCCGCCCGGAGAACCACGCGAGCCTGCGCGTCGTCGAGAAGCTCGGCTTCCGTTACGAGGGCCTGAGACGCCGGTACATCCACATCGACGGCGACTGGCGCGACCACTACTGCTTCGCCCTCGTGCGGGAAGAGGTGCCGGAGGGCGTGCTGAACCGTTGGGTGTCCGGCCGGGCGCCCGCTCACGCCGCCGCCGTGCCTCCGGCCGATCGCCTCCCGGGTGCCGTCAAACCTTCGACCTCAGATCGAACCTGAGACACGCGGCGTCGCGACGCGCCGAATGGGCTGTCGCCGCTTACCGTTGACGGCATGGGCGGGCAGGTACTCGGAGGCGGCGTGATCGTCTTGGTCGCCGTGCTGCTCTGGCTCGTCTACCTTCTTCCGTCCTGGCAGGGTCGGCACCGCTTCGACGCCGCCGAGCGCAACGCTGTACGCCTCAATCAGGCCCTTCGCGTGCTCGCCGAGACCAGTGAGACGCCGCAGGAAGTCCGGCTCGAGCTCAACGCCCGCACCGCCCTGGCTCAGCAGAAGCTCGCTCGGCGCGCGCAACTGGAGCGGGAGCAGCGGGAGCTCGAGAACGCCCGAGCGGAGCAGGAGGCGGCGGAGGCCCGCGCGGGTGCTGAGGCGGCTATCGCTCGGCAACGGGCGGTCGCCGAGCGGGAGCGTGCGCTCGCCGAGGCGCGACTGGCCGCTGCCGCTCCTGAGGTCCGCCGCGCTCGTGCCCGTCGCCGGGCGCGCCTCGTCGCGACCGCGATCGCCGTTCTCGCCCTCGCCGCCGCAGGCTGGGGCGTGTACGAGATGGTGACGGCAGGTACTGCCACCTGGGTCATCGTCGGTGTCGTCGTGGGGATCGTCGCCCTCGCCGTGCTGCAGCGGATGGCCGCTGTGCAGCGTCGCGCCGCTGTGCGAGCCGTTGCTGCGCCCCTCGTGCGCGACGCACAGGTCGCGACCGTTCCCGATTTCCCCGTGGAGGCGGAGCGCTCCGCGTGGGTGCCCCGCGAGCTGCCCCGACCGCTGACGGCATCGGCGGGATCCCGCGCCGCGGCGCTCCTCGACGGCGTGGCCGCGCAGGAGGCGCTTCGTCACGCCGCCTTCGACGAGGCCGTCCGCGTTCACGCCGCCCGCACCGCGCCGCCGTCGCTGGACGAGGTCCGGCGGAGCCGGCCAGCTGCGGCGTCTGCCGAGGCGCCCGACTTCGCCCGCATGGGCTACGTCGACGACGCGGCGATCGAAGAGCACGTCCGTTCACTCCTGGAGCGCCGCGCCGCAGGCATGTGACGCCGGGGGCGGTCGCCTCACGCCCGCGCGAGCACCTGACCCCCGCCGATCACGAGCTCCCTCCGCGGAACGCGCACGAGCGCGTCCATGGCGTTCTCGGCATCGAGGAGGACGACGTCGGCGCGGTCTCCGCCCCGGAGTCGGTTCGGTTCGAGGCCCGTGAAGGGAGCGGAGGCACCGGTGGCGATGTCGACGATGCGACGCAGGTCCTCGTCGTGAACGAGTCCCGAGGCGCGCGCGTACTGCCAGGCGATGCCGAGGAGGTCGCCCGTGCCGTACGGGCTCCACAGGTCGCGGATCCCGTCGGTCCCGAACCCGAATCGCACTCCCGCGTCATCGAGCTCGGCGAGCGGGAGCTGGGGGAGCCGGAGCGGCGCCACGGTGGTCATCGTGATGCCCAGCGCGCTCATCGCCTGAAGGAGGTCGCGGCGTCGCGTCTGGCCCACCTGGGCCAGCGCGAACCCGTGTGCGACGTTGACCCGGCCGTGAAGGCCCAGCGCCTCGGTCCGGGCGATGATCAGCTCGATCTGGAATGCGCCCAGGTCGGCCGGATCGTGAAGGTGGATGTCCACGCCGACGCCGTGTTCCGCGGCTATTCCGAAGATCGTGTCGAGCTGACCGACGGGATCGCGATCGATCGACGCGGGGTCGAGGCCACCGATGTGGTCGGCGCCCGCCCGCGCGGCGTCGGCCAGCAGGCCGCTCACGCCGGGCCGGCGCAGAACGCCGTCTTGCGGGAAGGCGACGATCTCCAGCCGGAGCGCGTCGCCGTACTCCGCGGCGGCCTCCTGCACGGCCTCGATGCCCCGCAGGCCGACGCCGAGGTCCACGTCGACGTGGGTGCGGATCGCCGTCGTCCCCTGACGGACGAGCTCACCGAGCACCCTCCCGCTGATCTCGCGGCTGGGGATCCCGAGGTCGTCCCGGCGCGCCCGTTCGTGTCGGATGCGCCCCTCCGTGCCGCCCTCGCCGCCGTACGACTCCCACGGGTGTCCCCACCACGACTTGTCCACATGAGCGTGGGTGTTGACGAAACCCGGCAGCGCCAGCAGGCCTCGCCCGTCGATCGCCTCAGCGCCGGGGTCGATCTTGCTGGATGCGGGGGCAACGGAGGTGATCGTCCCGGCCTCCATGCGGACATCCACGGCGGCGTCCGCAGCGGCGTCCGCAGCGAACTCGTCGGACAACCCGAGGCGGACGTTGCGGACGATCAGCGGTGCGTTCGGGGAGGGCATCGTTCCATTGTCCCGTGCGAGGACGGGGGAGCGAGCGTGATAGGCTCGACGAGGTTCACGGGCCTGTGGCGCAGTTGGTAGCGCGCCTCGTTCGCATCGAGGAGGTCAGGGGTTCAAATCCCCTCAGGTCCACCATTCTCCGTGAGGCTTCGACAGGCATGTTCCTGCTCTTCGCGCGTGTGACCGGGCATTTTCCCTGTCTCGCCGGCGCTCACGTGCGCGGGCTCTCACCCGGTCGAACGCACCGTCGTAGGCTCGGAGCATGTCCTCCGTCGTCCTGGATCCCGAGTCGCCGCCCCTCGTGGGCGCCGGTCCGGGTCAGGCGTTCGTTCGCTTCGTCGCGAACGCATTCCGACTGCGCGGCCGCGCCAGCCGCAGCGAGTACTGGTGGTGGATGCTCATCAACCTCGTCGTCGTGGCGCTCGCGCAGTTCGTGCTGCCGTGGCTGATCGAGAATCGGCTCCCGCAGCCGGCGCTGCTGTTCGGCCCCTTCGGTCCGTGGCTGGCAGCGAACATCACCCTCTTCTCCGTCGCGCCGACCGCGGCGCCGCAGACGGCGCTCGCCGCGGGGATCCTCATCGCCTGCGGCCTGTGGCTCCTGGTGACCCTGATCCCCGGGTACACGGTGGCGGTGCGGCGCCTCCATGACTCCAACCTCTCCGGGTGGTGGGTGCTGCTCGTCTTGCTGCCGGTCGGAGCGCTGATCGTGCTCCTGCTCACGACGCGGCGCTCACGCCCGGAGGGCGCGCGGTTCGACTGATCGCCGACCGGCGCCCCCGGGAGTATGGCGGGCGGCGTCAGGCGTGGACCGACGCGCCGGCCGCGAGCCGCTCCGCGGCGCGTTCCTCTGCCGCGGCCAGGGGAGTGATGCCGCGTGCGGACGCCTCCCCGAAGATGAGACGCAGGGTGTCGCCGATCGCCGCGACGCGGGCCATCGTCTCCTCTCGACCGGCGAGGTGCTTCGCCTCCAGGTCGAGGTAGATGACGCCGCCCGCGTTCACGACGAAGTCGGGAGCATAGAGGATGCCCCGCCCCGCCAAGCGCTCCGCCCCGGAACGGTCGGCGAGGGGATTGTTGGCGGGTCCGCACACGGCGCGGGCCGCGAGCGCGTCGATCACCTCGTCGGTCAGGAGTCCGCCGATTCCCGCCGGCACGAAGACGTCGGCGGCAACGAGGTGCTCGGTGCCCGGTTCCGCCCAGTGGGCGCCGAGCTCCGTGGCGAGGTGACGCTTGGCGGGATTGACATCGGTGACCGTCAGCACCGCGCCTTCCGTCGCGAGGCGCACGGCGAGGCGGCTCCCGACCTGTCCGAGACCCGACACGGTGATCCGTCGGCCCGCCACATCGCCGGAGCCTGCGACCTGCTCGAGGGTGGCGCGGAGAGACTCGTAGACGCCCAGGCTCGTCGGGCCCGCCGGTTCGCCGGACCCGCCGACCGCGTCAGGAAGCCCGACGACATGGGCGGTGCGCTCGCTCACGACGAGCATGTCCTCGGTCGTCGAGCCGACGTCCTCGGCGGTGCGGTAACGGCCGTCGAAGGACTCCACCACGTCGCCGAGGTCGAGGAAAGCGGCGCGGCGACGATCCGCATCCAGCACGGTGCCCTCGGGGAGACACACCACCGATTTCCCGCCTCCCGCATCGAGGCCGGCCGCGGCGTTCTTGAGCGTCATCGCGGCGGAGAGGCGCAGCGCGTCGGATACCGCGTCCGACCACGACGGGTAGGTCCACAGCCGCGCCCCACCCAAGGCGGAGCCGAGCACGGAGGAATGCAGCGCGACGGTGATCACCAACCCGCTCCGCGGTCCCGTCGTCACCTCCACGCGTTCGTGGCTGAAATCGGGCAGGGGCAGGGTGTGCGTCATGACGTCCTCTTTCGGCGGCCTTGTGGGCCTGCGCTCCGGTGATCGCGGCGTTGCGATCACCGCCGCCCATTCTGCCTCACCCCCGTAGGCCGCGCGCGGTGGTCGGCGGGACGGTGTGTCGCCACCTCACCGCGCCAAAAGCAGGCCGGGGAGCCGGATCGGTACGGCGCGGCACGGATCCGGCCGATACGGCCTGCTTCCGGCCCGCTCCGTCGGCTCCTCCCCGGCCGCCTTCCGGACCCGTGGTGTCACGATCTGCGGTTCCGAACGAACGGGGCGGACATGGTGCGCGGCAGCGTACCCGGATGGACGACCTTCTCTCGCTCTCTCCGTTCCGGAACCAACCGCGCGCCGCACGCACGATCGACCTTCGTCGGGGCGGCTACTCCCGCCGCCGGATCGCCGCGGCGGTCGCCGACGGCTCGCTCGTCCGGCTCCATCAGGGGCTCTACTGCCACCCGGGTGTCGACCCTTCCTGCCAAGACGCCGCGCGGGCGCGCGGCCGCCTCTCCTGCGTGTCGGAGCTGAGCCGTCGCGGCGTCTTCGTCCGCGACAGCTCGCGGCTCCACCTCCACATCCGGCGCACGTCCGCTCGGCTCGTCGCGGTGCCCGCCGGAGCCCGCGTGCACCGCGAGGTCTTGACGCGCGAACCCCATCCGCGGGCGATGAGCGTCGATGTCTTCGATGCGGTGCGGTGCGCGGTGCTGTGTCAGGATCCCCGGTCGGCGATCGCGACGATCGACTCCGCCCTCCATCACGGCTTGCTGCGTGACGACGACCTCGACGACCTCTTCGCGGCACTGCCGCGCCGCTATCTGCGTCTGCGTCGTCTGCTGGATGCCCGGGCCGAGTCCGGCCCCGAGTCGCTCGTGCGGCTGATCCTCCGCGCCATCGGCGTCCGCTTCGACGCCCAGGTGCAGATCGCCGGCGTGGGTCGTGTGGACTTCCTCATCGCCGGATGGCTCATCGTCGAGTGCGACAGCAAACAGTTCCATTCGGAGTGGCGAGCGCAGATGCGCGACCGCGAGCGTGACCTCGCCGCCGCGGCACAGGGGTACCTCGTGCTGCGCGTCGCCGCGCAGGACATCCTCTGGGACCCGGCGCGGGTTCAGGCCGCGATCCGTGGAGCCGTGTCTCGTGGTCGGCGCGTGCCAAAAGCAGGCTGACACGGCAGGAAGACTCACCCGGGGTGGCCGGGGGCCGGTTCAGCCTGCTTTTGGCACGAAGCGGGCGGGACTCGGGTGCGGCCGAAGGGGGCGGGACTCGGGCGCGGCCGAAGGAGGCGGGACTCGGGTGCGGCCGAAGGAGGCGGGACTCGGGTGCGGCCGAAGGGGGCGGGACTCGGGCGCGGCCGGAGGGGGCGGGACTCGGCCCCGGCGGGAGGGAGGGGTCAGGGCTGCTCGAGGCGGGCGCGCCAATCCAGGGGCACGCGGCCCCGCGGGCCCGGCGCGGGCTGGGTATCGGGATGGCTGGTGGGAGGAGCGAGCGGTGGGCCGTCGACGAGTTCCTCGGCGACGTAGTCCCAGAACCAGTCCTCGCCCGGCTCGAAGCTCTGGATGTAGCGGTGGCCCGTGGCGTGGAAGTGGGCCGTCGCGTGCTTGGCGAGGGAGCTGTCGCAGCAGCCCACGTGGCCGCACGCAGCGCATCGGCGGAGGTGTACCCACCATCCGCCGGCCTCGTCGCATTCGACGCATCCCGTGCCCGAGGGCGGAACGGTGGTGTCGATCTCGGCATCGGTCATCGTGGTGTCCTCTCCATCCTGGAACGATCCCGCCGGCGGGTCATCCGGCCAGGGCCCGGTGCACCGAGGCGACGGCGCTGGATCCTTCGCCGACCGCGGCGGCGACCCGCTTCATCGAACCGCGACGCACGTCGCCCGCCGCGAAGACGCGCGGCGTGGACGTCTCGAACGGGAGCGGTTCCCGGCCGAGGTGCTGCCACCGCTGCAGGGACTGCACGGCCACGTCGGTGCCGGTGCGGATGAAGCCGTCGTGGTCGCGGTCGAGGCCCGGCACCCACGATGTCGCGGGATCGGCCCCGATGAAGCAGAACAGGCCGCGCGCGTCGAGTCGGCCCGCCGTGTCGATCGTGACCGACTGCAGCGACGTGTCACCGTCGAGGGCGACGACGTGCGACTCCCGGTGGATGTGGATGCGCGGCTCTTCGACGAGACGGTCGACCAGGTACGACGACATCCGAGCGCCCAGATCGGTGCCGCGGACGACGAGGTGCACGGGCGAGCCATGGGCGGCCAGGTACAGGGCCGCTTGTCCCGCGGAGTTGGCGCCGCCGACGACCACGGCCGGCGCTCCGGTCACCTGGCGCACCTCCAGGGGCGTCGCCGCATAGTAGATCCCTGCGCGTTCGAAGTCGCTCCAGCGGTCGATCGACAGGCGCCGGTAGGCGGCGCCGGAGGTCACCACGACGGACCGCGTGCGGACGACGCGCCCGTCGGCGAGGGTCACGTCCAACGCGTCGTCGACAGCTCCCAGATCGACCGCCTCGCAGGGGGCGTACACACGCACGCCGAACTTGAGCGCCTGCAGGGTCGCCTGCCCGATCAGGTCGCCGCCGCTGACACCGAACGGAAACCCGAGGAAGTTCTCGATCCGCGAGGTGGCCGCCGCCTGCCCGCCGGGAGCCACCGCATCCAGGAGCACGGTGTCCAGGCCCTCGGACGCGCCGTAGATGGCCGCCGCGAGCCCTGCGGGTCCGCCGCCGACCACGACGAGGTCGACCACCTCGTCGGCCGTCGACTGATAGCTCAGCCCGAGGCGCTCGGCGACGATGCCCGGAGTCGCCTGCGGCACCGGCTCGCCCTGGATGAACGCGAGCGGCAGGTCGGCTTCGGAGAGATCGTGGCCCATCAGGTACTCGTCGCCCGGGGTGAGGGCGACGGCGGCGTGCACCAGGTCCACGCGTTCGGCGAATCGGCGCAGGGCCAGGAAGTCGCTGGAGGAGCTGTAGCCGACGAACTTGAGCGTCATGGCGGCCGGTCCGTTGCGCAGTGACTCGCGCCGAGCCCACAGCGCGTGGAGGATCAGGTCGCTGAGCTCGTCGTCCTCGTTCATGAGCTGACGCAGCTCGGCCCGGCTGATCCGCCGCACCCGCCCGGGACCGGTCGCCCGCGCCGAGAGGAAGGCGCCCTGGCCGTTGAGCAGCCCCAGCTCTCCGGCGAAGGTGCGCGGGCCCATCCGCGTGATGACCACCTCGTCCACCCAGCGGAGGGCGTCGCGGACGATCTCGATCTCGCCCTCCTCGATGACGATGAGGTCGTAGTCGCGCTCGCCGGAGCGGAACACGTAGTCGCCCTCGGCCACGTCGTGAGAGGTGCCCACCGCCGTCAACCGAGCCCACTGCGCGTCGGTGAGGGTCGGTGAGATGGCGGGATCGATCGGGGCGTCTGTCATGGGGACCTCCGGGTGTCCAAGGTGAGGCCGACCGGCCTAAGCGGGGGTGGCCTGCGTCGTGCTCGCCGTGCCGGTCGTCGATGTCTCTTGCAGGGCGCGGATCAGGGATTGGGCGTCATACGGGCCGACGTGGCGTCGTCCGTTGAGGAAGAACGTGGGCACCGAGGTGACACCCATGGCCTCCGCGTCGAGCATGTCGTCGCGGACGCGGGCAGTGACCTCCGCCGATTCGAGATCCCGTTCGAACCGTTCGACGTCGAGATCCAGGCGGCGTGCCAGTCGCACGATGTCGGAGGGGAGCTGGTTCTCCTGGTCGGCGAACAGCCCGCGCTCGAACTCGAAGAACTTCCCTTGCAAGGCTGCTGCCTCCGCGGCTTCGGCGCCGGCGAGCGCGTTGGGGTGCTGCGTGGTGAGCGGAGCGTGGCGCCAGACATACCGGAGCTGATCGCCGAGCTCGGCATGCACCTCCTGGATCGACCCCGATGCCTTCAAGCAGAACTCGCACTGGAAGTCGCCGTACTCCACGATCGTGAACGGCGCGTCCGGAGAGCCCCAGATGTGGTCGCGTCGGGGATCCACGGGGCGGACGAGGGTCTGGCCCGTGTCGATGTCGCCGCGGACCGCATCGGAGATCCGGAACACCACGGTGGCGAGCAGGAACGCGATCACGGAGGCCGCGAGCACCCCGACGCGGGCCTCGTTCTGCGCGGACGGATCGGAGATGGCGAGATCGATGATGAAGAGCGAGATCGTGAAGCCGATGCCGCTGAGCGCCGCACCTCCGGCGATCCGGTCGAGGGTGAGACCGGGGCCGAACTCGCCCAGCCGGAACACGCGCAGGAGCGCCGTGGATCCGAAGATGCCGAGGAACTTGCCGACGACGAGACCGGCGACGATGCCCCACGTCAGAGGGGAGCGGAGGGCCCCGGCTAGGATGTCTCCGGTGATGACGACGCCCGCGTTGGCGAGCGCGAACAGCGGCAGGATGACGTACGCGACGTACGGTGCATAGGCGGACTGCAATCGTTCGTTGATGGAGATCGACTCGCGCAGGCTGTTGGCGGCGGCGCGGGCGTACTCCGTGTTCGGCGACTGTCGGAAGGTGCGGGCCAGTTCCAGCGCGTGCTCCACGTCGCGGCGGTTCGGGCGATAGACCGGCACGAGGAGCGCGATGGCGACGCCGGCCAAGGTCGGGTGCACGCCGGAGGCCAGGAACGCGAGCCACACGATGATCGCGAGGGTCGCGTAGACCGGGCCCCGACCGCTGCGCAGGTACCGCGTCGCGAACACGCCGGCGAGCCCCACCGCCGCCACGGCGAGCCACATCGGTTCGAAGGAGTCGGTGTAGACGAGCGCGATGATGCTGAGGGCGCCGATGTCGTCGACGACGGCGAGGGCCAAGAGGAAGATGCGCAGTCGCCCCGGTACGCGCGGTCCGATGAGGGCGAGGGCACCGACGAGGAAGGCGGTGTCGGTCGAGATGACGACGCCCCACGCGGCCGCGTGCCCGGACGGCGCGGCGATCAGCACGAACAGGAGTGCCGGGAGGGCGAGCCCGGCGATCGCGGCGATGACGGGAACCATGGCGCGGGACCAGCTGGTGAGCTCGCCGATCGCGAACTCCCTGCGGACTTCCAGTCCCACGGTGAAGAAGAAGATCGCCATCAGCGCGTCGTTCACGAGCGCATGGAGCGTGAACTCCAGGTGGAGGTCGCCGAGTCCGATGCTGAGGTGCGTCTCCCAGAAGGCCGCGTAGCTGCCCGACGCGTTCGCCCAGACGATCGCGACCACCGTGGCGGCCAGCAGCAGGAGGGCGCCGACGCGGGCCTGGCCCATCGCACGGATCGTCGCGGCGATCGAGGTGCGCTTCCGCACGGGTGCGCGCCGGCCGGTGCCCGCACGCGGTCGCCGGCCCGTGTTCTGCGGGGCGGGGCGTGGTGCGGGGGTGCCGCTGGTGGTGGTCGACGAAATCGTCATGCGTGTGCGCCGTCCTTCGCAGGTCTTCGCTGTCGTCTGCGTCTGAGAATAGGGGTTCGCAAGGGTCCGAGGGTCGTGTTCGCTCTCCGGCGAGCGTCCGAGAGCGCCCTATGCTGTCCCCGACCCGATCCTCATCCCACTGTCTACGCACAGGAGAACACCATGACGTCCTCGTCGCTTCCCCCTCGTAGTCGACTCGTCCAGGAGGCGCTCGTCGCTGCCGGGGTCGCCGGCGAGATCATCGTGCTGCCCGACGCCGCATCCACCGCCGCGCTCGCCGCCGAAGCGCTGGGCGTGGAGGTGGGTGCGATCGCGAACAGCCTCGTGTTCTGGTCCGACGGCGAGCCGCTCCTGGTGATGACCAGCGGCGCGCACCGGGTCGACACCGCGGCGCTCGCGGAGCGTCTCGGTCGCGGCCGTATCGAACGGGCGAGCGTCGATCAGGTGCGGGAGGCGACCGGTCAGGCGATCGGGGGCGTCGCCCCGACGGGTCATCCCTCCGCGCTGACGACCGTGGTCGATGAGGCGCTCGCCGAGTACCCCGAGATCTGGGCTGCCGGTGGCACCCCGCACACGGTGTTCCCGTTGACGTTCGACGAACTCGTCCGGCTGACCGGCGGCGTCGTCAGCAAACTGGACTGACGACGCCGCGTCTCAGCGTCCGGCGATCTCCCACGCCGTGACCGCGGCGGCGGCCGACCATGCCTGCGGCCGGCACGCGGCCGGGTAGGGGCTCGGTGCCGTCACTTCGCGCGCATCGTCGCCGGCGTGGAGCTCCGGCACGCGGTAGTCGAAGGCCTCGGCCGCCGCGAGCAGGCCGGCCACGATGCTCCGAGCGTCGTCGGTGAGGCCCGCGCGGGCCATTCCCCGTGCGACGATCGCGGTGTCGTGCGTCCAGACGCTCCCGCCGTGGTAGCTGAGCGGCCAGTACCCCGCCGCCTGCGTGGAGAGCGTGCGCAGCCCGAACCCCGACGACACGGTCGGCCCGCACAGGAGGGCCGAGACCGCTGCCTCGTCCTCCGGGTCGAGGATCCCGGTGCCGAGCAGGTGCCCGGCGTTCGTCGTCAGGGTGTCGACGGGGGCTCCGTGGCGGTCGAGCGCGATCGCGGGGTAGCGCCCCTCGGCCGTGGTGACCCAGAAACGCTCCGCGAAGCGTTCTTTGAGCTGTGCCGCCCACTCCCGCAGCTCCGAGGAACCGGGGCGGTCGAAGCGGTCGAGCAGGTCTGCCGCACCCTGCGCGGCCTCGTAGGCGTAGCCCTGCACCTCGCTCAGCGCGATCGGGCCCTCCGCGAGCGCGCCGCTGCGCCACTGGATCGAGTCGCCGGAGTCCTTCCACCCCTGGTTGGACAGCCCGTGTCCGGTCTCGTCGACGTAGTCGAGGAAGCCGTGCGCGCCGACGCTGGTCGTGATCCACTCCAGCGCCGCCTCCAGGCGGGGGAGGAGCGTGCGCACCTCCGCCTCGGGCATTCCCGCCTCGGCGGCTTCCACGAGCAGGCATACCCAGAGCGCCGTCGCGTCGACGGTGCCGTAGTAGAGCGGAGGGAGCACGATCCCCTCACCGGGCATGGCCAGTTCACCGGAGCGGAGCTCGTGCATGATCTTGCCGGGCTGCTCCGCCGTCTCGGGATCGTTCTTCGTGCCCTGCAGCCGGGCCAGGACGCGCAAGGTGGAGGCCGCGGTCGTGACGTCCAGCGGCAGGAGCAACCGCGCCGCCCAGAGCGAGTCGCGGCCGAACAGCGTGAAGAACCACGGCGCCCCCGCGGCGAAGAAGACGTCGTCGGGATGGTCCGGGAGTGCGAGCCGCAGCGCGTCGAGGTCTCCCAGCGCGCGATCGAGCCAGCGCGAGAGGCGCGGGTCAGCGGCCGGGGCGACCTCCGGCGTCTGCCACGGGGCGGGCGCGGCGACACCGCGGACGACGAGCGACGGATCGTCCATCGTCACGCTCCACTCCACGGTCGCCGTACCGAAGGCCGCCACCTCCCGCGTCCAGGTCAGCGCGATGTCGGCCCCGATCACGACCTCGGCCCCGTCGGTGCGCACCTGAAGAGCGGCTGCACCCGACGACACGCGAAGACCATCGGAGACAGACTCCGCTCCCCACGAAGACCGCTCCGCAGCGCCGGCCTTCACCTGCTGCAGGGCCGTGAAGTCGGGCTCCCACGTGCTCCGCACTCGGAGCGAGACGGGCTCGGCGAGGTGCGATCGGACGGTGACGGTCTCGGTGACACGGCCGTCGGTCACGCGTCGGACGCGTTCCAGACGCACCTTCGGGTCGGGGAAGGGGTCGTCGATCCCTCTCAGGACGGCGTCGAACCGCACCTCGCCGGCGGCGGGCGAGGTGGCACGGATCCACTCCGGCGCGGCGAACGGGGTATCCGCGCCCGCATACTCCAGCCGGAGCGTCCGGACGAATCGCGTATCGCCGTGGTAGAAGCCGTCGATCGTGGCCGCGCCCAGGTCACCGTCCGATCCCGACCATGCCTGGGTGGGGGCCGACAGCGCCACCACCCGATCCGACAGGAACGGCTGCAATCCGTCCGTCATCCCTTCACTGCTCCTTCGCTGGTGTTCATGATGCGTTTCTGGAAGATGAAGAACAGCACGGCGACCGGGATGGTCATCAGCGCTGCGGCCGCCAGACGCAGCGGGTACTGCGTGCCCTGGCTGAGAGCCCCCGACGACAGCGAGGCGACGCCCTTGGTGAGGGTCGTCAGCCCCGGCGATTGCGTCGACACGATGAAGTGGCTGAGCTCGTTCCACGACCCCTGGAACGACAGGATCACGATCGTGATGAGGGCGGGCCGGGCCATCGGCAGGACGACGGACCAGAACACGCGGAAGGTTCCCGCGCCGTCGATACGGGCCTGCTCCTCCACCGACACCGGGATCGACTCGAAGAAGCCCTTCATGATGAACACACCCGCCGCGTCCACGAGGAGCGGCAGGATCATGCCGGCGTACGAGTCGTACAGGCCGAGTTGGTTCAGCACGAGGAACTTCGGGATCAGGAGCACCACGGTGGGCACCGCCATGACGGCCACCACCATGCCGAACACGACACTCCGCCCGCGGAACTGCAGGCGAGCGAGCGCATAACCCGCGAGCGAGACGAAGAACACACGGCCGAGCGTCACGGCGATCGTGACGATCGTGGAGTTGGCGAACCAGAGCGGGAAGTCGCTGTTGAGGAAGAGCCGCTCGTACGCCGCGGTCGTGAACGTCTGCGGCAGGAGGGAGATCGGGTCGGATGCGGCCTCGGCCTCCGACTTGAACGACGTGGCGACCTGGACGAGGAACGGATAGATGTAGACGACCGCGAGCAGCACGATGAGCGCGTACAGGGCGATCTGGCCGCTGGTGCTCCGCAGGGTGAGGCGGCGACGGCGCCGCGCGGGCGCGGTGACGGTGGTGCCGGTCACGACGACATCCCCTCTCGTGTCGCCCGGGACTGGTAGGCGCGGATCCGGCGCTGCGAGACGGGCCGGTCCCGCAGCACCCAGCGCTGGAAGATCGTGAACACGATGATGATCACGAACAGGATGAAGGCGATGGCGGCGCCGATGCCCCAGTCCTGGCTGCCGAAGGCGGCCGTGTAGGAGAGGTACGCAGGGGTCATCGTGGTCTTGGCCGGGTCGCCCTGCGTGCCGGTGTAGATCTGGTCGAAGACCTGCCAGCAGCCGATGAGTCCGAGGGTGATCACGGTGAACAGGGTGGGCCGCAGCTGCGGCAGGGTGATCCGCCAGAAGCGCTGCCACGCGTTCGCGCCGTCCATCATCGACGCCTCGGTCAGTTCGTAGCCGACGTTCTGAAGAGCCGCGATGAACAGCAGCATGAAGGTGCCGCTCGTGGTGAACACGGCCATGAGGATGAGCGCGAACATCGCGACGGAGGGCCCGGCGAGCCAGTCCCACCACGACAGCCCCAGTGCGGTGTTCTGGGTGAGCGCGTCGGGACCTGAGGTGATTCCGAAGGCGCTCAGGACGACGTGGACGAGGCCACGGGGGTCACGGAACCAGTTGGGGCCTTCGCCGCCGAACCACGCGATGATCGCGTTGACCGGACCGGTGAAGGAGAAGAGGAACAACCAGAGCACCGTGATCGCCACTGAGCTGGTCACCGAAGGGAAGTAGAACGCGGTGCGGAAGAAGCCGCGGGCGCGCAGCATGCGTCGGCTCACGAGCACGGCGAGGAAGAGCGACAGCGCCGTCTGCAGGGGGACGACGAGAAGCACGTACCACGCGTTGTTGCGCAGCGCCGTGCCGAAGTCACGCGTCGCGAGCCCGCCGGTCGTGATCGCGGCGTAGTTGTCCGCACCGACGAAGTTGACGGTGGAGGAGAAGGGGCTCCCGCGCCCGGACCAGTCCGAGAAGCTGACCCAGAGCGCCATGAGCACGGGCACGAAGAGGAACAGGCCCAGGATGAGGATCACCGGCGAGACGAACAGCCAGCCCGCTCGGGCCTCCCCGCGCCGCGTCCCGCGGGAGCGGGACGGACGCGAGGAGGCCGGGCGGGAGGGTGTCGCGGCCGGGGTGACGGTCGCGGTCATGGTCGTCAGCCGACGATGGCCTCGAGGTTCGACTGCACCGAGTCGAGGATCGCCTTCGGGTCGCCCGTGGCGAGCGATCCCAGCTGGGCGTTGAAGTCGGTCACGACGTCAGCGGCACCCTTGTTGGTGGGCACGCCCTGCGCGTACGCGGAGCCGTCGAGGAAGGCGACCAGATCGGGGTTGTCCGTCTTCCACTGCTCGGCAGCGGACTGCACCGACGGCATCGGCCCGAACGCCTTCGAGAAGGCGAGCTGCTGCTCGGCGCTGGTCAGGTACTCCACGAGCTTCAGCGCTCCCTGCTGGTTGGGGCTGTCCGCGGCCATGCCCCAGCAGTTCGTGAACTGCAGAGTGCCCTTGCCCGCGGGGCCGGCGGGAAGCTCCACGACCTTGGCCTTCACATCGGGGAAGTCGCCGAGCGCTCCGGTGATCCAGTTGCCCTCGATGGTCATGGCGCCCAGCTCCTTCCCGAACGCCTCACCACCCCATCCGGCGCCCACATCGGCCGCGTAAGCGAACGTGCCGTCCTTGAGGTGCTGCTGCACGTAGGTGAGCGCCTCGACGTTGGCGTCGCTGTTGGCCTCCGCCTTCGTGCCGTCCTCGGACACGAGCCGGCCTCCCGCCTGCGCCATGAAGGCGCCGACGCGGGCGTACTCGCCGCCGAAGACCAGGCCCGTGGTCTTGTCGGTGGTGAGCTTCTTCGCGACGGTGGCGAGCTGGTCCCAGGTGGTGGGGATGTCGGCGTCGGTCAGCCCCGCATCCTCCCACAGGCCCTCGTTGATGATGAGCTGCAGCGTGGAGAAGTCCTTCGGCGCGCAGTAGAAGGTGCCGTCGTAGGTGAAGTTGCTCACGAGCGACTCGTAGAAGTCGCTCTTGTTCGCCAGCATGTCGCCGTAGGCCTGGAGCGACCCGTTGTCGGCGTAGCCGGCCAGCTGGTCGGTGGAGAGGTAGAAGAGGTCAGGCGGCGAGCCCGCCGCGAAGCCCTGCGACAACTGCTGGGCCAGATCGGTGGCCACGACGACCTCCGCCTTCGTGCCCGAGTCCGCGGACCAGGCCGCGACCGCGTCCTTCACCGCCTTCGTCTCGGCGTCGC
The DNA here is from genome assembly GCF_001620065.1 of Microbacterium sp. TNHR37B. Lineage (GTDB taxonomy): Bacteria > Actinomycetota > Actinomycetes > Actinomycetales > Microbacteriaceae > Microbacterium. The sequence continues at coordinate 1,085,434 of NZ_LQGV01000001.1, read as the reverse complement.
CGCTCGAACCGATCAGGACCGTCAGTGCGTCGTCCGACGCGGTGAGGCCGCCCGGTGCGGCGCTCCCGCTCTGGCTGGGTGTGGTGTCCGTGAACCCCTGGCCGCAGCCGGTCAGGGCGAGGGTCGTGACGACCGCCAGCCCCCCTGCCGCGAACAGCGTCCGTGCTGTGTGTCGCTTCATCGCATCTCCTTCGATTGCCGGTCATCCCGTGGGTGTGGTTCTTGAACGATCAAGAATCTCTGCAATCTCGAGATTTGATCGTTCAAATTATGGGATGGTTGAAAAGATAAGGCGAACGCGGCGTGAGTGTCAAGGGCAGGTGAGCGGATGGGCCCGCAGAGATCGGCGACGATCGACGACGTCGCGCGCTCGGCCGGTGTGTCGCGACAGACCGTCAGCAACGTCCTGAACACGCCGTCGATCGTCCGCGAGACGACGCGGCAGCGGGTGCAGGACGCGATCGATCGCCTCGGCTACGCGCCGCATGCCTCCGCACGCCGCTTGCGCACGCGTCGCAGCTCCACGATCGGCATCCACCTCGACCCGTATGCCGGCGGGATCTCGGGCGTCGTCCTCGACCGGTTCGTCCACGCCCTGACCGAACGCGCCGGGGAGCGGGGCCTGCGCGTCATGCTGTACGCCGCTCGCTCGCCCGAGGAGGAGATCCGCCGCATGACCGACCTCCGCGACGGCGGGGAGATCGACGGCGTCGTCATCACCGGCACTTTCCACGGGGATCCCCGAACGGGGTGGCTCGTCGAGCGCGGCATCCCGTTCGTCTCCTTCGGCCGGCCCTGGGGCCTCGACGACGTCGCTGATCCCGCGCATCCGTGGGTCGACGTCGACGGCGCAGCGGGGACGGCCGCCGCCACGAGGCATGCAATGGAGACGGCGGGGCCTCGCGTGGCGTTCCTGGGGTGGCCATCGGGCTCGGGGACCGGCGACGACCGAGAGCGGGGCTGGCGCGACACGGTCGCCGACGCCGCGGCGCGCGACGGGCTTCGACTGGTGAGCGAGGAGAGCGTCGCGCTCGCGCGCGACATCGTGGGCGACGCGCTGGCTCGTCACGACCTGGACGCCCTCGTGTGTGCCAGCGACTCCCTCGCGATCGGCGCGCATCTGGCTGCCGTCGCGGCCGGGTGCCCTCGCCTGCCGATCATCGGCTTCGACAACACGCCCGCCGCCGAGGCGCTCGGTCTCTCGAGCGTCGAGCAGCTGCCCGAACGCGTCGCGACCGGCGTACTCGATCTCCTCGTCGACTCCGCCGGGGCGATCGCGGTGCGTGAGGTGACACCGGGAACCGCGCACGTGCTCGTGGAACCGAAGCTCGTCGTGCGCTGACGGGACGTCGAGCCGGTCCGGCTCCCGATCCGCGGGGTCTTCGACGTCGGGGCCGGAACGGCGGAAACGTCGCCGTCAGGGCATCGACGACCCCGATGCCCCGGGACCGCCGATGCGTCGCGAGAGCTCTCCGGCGGCCGCCCGGACCGCCTCGACGAGTGCGCCGCGATCGTCGGTGACGTCGTCCGGCCAGGTGATCGCGATCGCCGCTGCCGGCCACCCGGCGTGGTCGCGAACGGCCACGCCGATCGATCGGAAGCCCAGCGTCACCTCCCCGTCCTCCTCGGCGTGCCCGCGGGCACGGGTCTCCCGCAGCACCTCGGCGAGCTCTCGCGGCCGGGTGGGGCCTCGACCGGTGCGATCCGCGAAGGCGCGCGCGTCGGGAAACAGGGCACGCACCTGTTCGCGGGGGAGGAGGGCCAGCATCGCGCGTCCGGTCGCCGTGAGGGGCGCGGGAAGGCGCACGCCGACATCGGTGATGAGCGCCGGACGCCGGTGTGCACGCTCCTCCACGATGTAGAGCACGTCGCGTCCGGTCATGACGGCGAGGTGCGAGCTCTCTCCGGTGCGATCGGACAGTGCCGCGAGCAGCGGCCTGCCGAGCCGGGCCAGCGGTTCCTGTCTGGCGTAGCCGCCGGCCAGCTCGAACGCGGCGGTGCCCAGTCCCCACCGGTGATCGCTGGCGAGGTGGACGACGAACCCGTGCCGCGCCATCTCCGACAGCAGGTGATAGACGGTGGAGCGGGGGATCGCGAGCGCGTCGGCGATCGTGCGTGCCGCCACGGGCCCGCGCTGGCGGGCGAGATGGCTGAGGATGCGCAGCGTCTGGTCCGCGGCGGGCACCTGCGGCAGCGGCGCCTCTTTGTCTGGGATCACAGACACAGGATGTCAGAGCGCTCTGGTCGCCGGGCCGTTCCCGCGATGGAATCACGGCATGGACGCACAGACTTCGCTCGCGCACGTCACCGTCGGCGCTCGCCCGCTGCGGACGGAGGAGGTCGTTGCGGTCGCGCGCCACGACGCACGGGTCGTCCTCGACGACGACGCGGTGAGGCGCGTCGCCGAGACCCGCGCCCTGATCGAACGCCTCGCCGACGATCCCGAACCCCACTATGGAATCTCAACGGGCTTCGGGGCTCTGGCGACGACCTTCATCGCCCCGGAACGGCGGCGGCAGCTGCAGCTGAGCCTCATCCGCTCGCATGCCGCCGGGACCGGCGCGGAGGTCGAGCGCGACGTCGTTCGCGCCCTGATGCTCCTGCGGCTGCAGACGCTCGCCTCGGGTCACACGGGGGTGCGCCCGGTCGTCGTCGAGACCTACGCCGCTCTCCTGAACGCGGGGATCACGCCCGTCGTCCGCGAGTACGGCTCCCTCGGCTGCTCGGGCGATCTCGCGCCGCTGGCCCACGTGGCGCTCGCCGCGATGGGTGAGGGGAAGGTGCGAGTCGGAGACTCGAGCGCGGCCGGAGACCCGGTCGAGGCGAGCGATGCGCTGGCCGCGGCGGGGATCCTGCCCCTCGTGCTGGCGGAGAAGGAAGGGCTCGCGCTGATCAACGGCACCGACGGCATGCTCGGCATGCTCACCCTCGCGCTCCACGATCTCGACGACCTCCTGATCACGGCCGACCTCGCTGCGTCGCTGTCGATCGAATCGCAACTGGGCACGGATGCCGTCTTCGCCGATGACCTCATGGCCTTGCGTCCCCAGCGCGGGCAGGCGGGGTCCGCGGCGCGGCTGCGCCTGTTCCTCCGTGCCTCGCCGATCGTCGCGAGTCACCGCGATCCGTCGGTGTGCACTCGGGTGCAGGACGCGTATTCGCTCCGCTGCACGCCCCAGGTGCACGGGGCAGTCGGCGACACGGTGGACCACGCCCGGGCGATCGCGGAGCGCGAGCTCGCCTCGGTCATCGACAACCCCGTCGTCACCGCCGACGGTCGTGTGGAGTCCAACGGCAACTTCCACGGCGCTCCCGTGGCATATGTGCTGGACTTCTTGGCGATCGCGGTGGCCGACCTCGCTTCGATCTCCGAGCGGCGCACCGACCGCGCCCTCGACCCTGCCCGCAGCAACGGGCTTCCGCCGTTCCTCGCCGACGAGGTGGGCGTCGACTCGGGGCTGATGATCGCGCAGTATGCCGCCGCCGGCATCGTGTCCGAGCTCAAGCGGCTCGCCGTTCCCGCCTCCGTCGACTCGATCCCCTCGTCGGCGATGCAGGAGGATCACGTGTCGATGGGATGGGCCGCCGCCCGCAAGCTCCGCCGAGCGATCGACGGGCTCGCGCGGGTGCTCGCGATCGAGATCCTGACGGGGTGCCGTGCCCTGGACCTGCGCGCCCCGCTGGATCCGGGGCCCGTCACCGCGCGCGTGCGCGACCTCGTCCGGCGGGATGTCGCCGGGCCGGGCCCCGACCGGTCCCTGTCGCCGGAGATCGAGGCCGTGGTCGCCCTCGTCGCCGACGGATCCCTCGCCCGTATCGGTCGCGACGCGACGGCCGATCCTTCGTCGCGCCCCGCTGTCCCCGCCGCGACCGAGCCCTCCAGGAGGAACCGATGAGCACATCCCGCACCGTGCGTGCGCCCCGCGGCGCCGAGCGCACCGCCCAGAGCTGGGGCGCGGAAGCGGCCAAACGCATGCTGATGAACAACCTCGATCCCGACGTGGCCGAGCATCCGGAGGACCTCGTCGTCTACGGCGGCACCGGCCGTGCGGCTCGCTCGTGGGAGGCGTTCGACGCGATCGTGCGCACGCTCGACGAGCTGGCACCCGACGAGACGCTCCTCGTGCAGTCCGGGAAGCCCGTGGGCGTCTTCCGCACGCACGAGTGGGCTCCACGCGTCCTCATCGCGAACTCGAACCTCGTGGGCGACTGGGCGACGTGGCCCGAGTTCCGCCGTCTCGAGCAACTGGGGCTGACGATGTACGGGCAGATGACGGCCGGATCGTGGATCTACATCGGCACGCAGGGCATCCTCCAGGGCACCTACGAGACGTTCGCCGCCGTCGCGCGCAGCCTGGGCGAGGGGGTCCGCGACCTTGCCGGCACGCTCACCCTCACCGGTGGCGCCGGGGGAATGGGCGGCGCGCAGCCTCTGGCCGTCACCCTCAACGAGGGAGTCGTGATCGTCGTCGATGTCGACGCCTCCCGTCTCGCGCGCCGGGTCGAGCACCGCTACCTCGACGAGTACACCGACGATCTCGAGACCGCGCTCACGCGGGCCATCGCGGCCAAGCGCGCCCGGACCCCCCGGAGCATCGGGCTGGTCGGTAACGCGGCCGACGTCTTTCCCGAGGTGTTGCGCCGACACCGTGCGGGAGAGGTGGAGATCGACATCGTGACCGATCAGACGAGCGCTCACGACCCCCTCGCCTACCTCCCGTCGGGCGTCACGGTCGAGCAGTGGCGCGCCGAGGCGCAGCGCGACCCCGAGGCGTTCACGCGGCGGGCGCGGGAGTCCATGGCTCGGCAGGTCGAAGCGATGGTCGGGTTCCACGATGCCGGGGCCGCCGTGTTCGATTACGGCAACTCGATCCGGCGTGAGGCGGAGCTCGGCGGGTGCGAGCGCGCCTTCGCCTTCCCGGGATTCGTCCCCGCGTACATCCGTCCGTTGTTCGCAGAGGGACGCGGCCCCTTCCGATGGGTCGCACTGTCCGGCGACCCCGAGGACATCGCGAAGACGGATCGTGCCGTGGCGGAGTTGTTCCCCGACGACGTCGCGCTGCGGCGCTGGCTCCAGAAGGCCGGTGAGACGGTGCAGTTCGAAGGGCTTCCCGCCCGCATCTGCTGGCTCGGATACCAGGAACGGCATCTGGCCGGCCTGAAGTTCAACGAGATGGTGGCCTCGGGTGAGCTCGCCGGACCGATCGTCATCGGTCGCGACCACCTCGACGCCGGGTCGGTCGCATCGCCCTACCGCGAGACCGAGGCGATGGCCGACGGATCCGACGCGATCGCGGACTGGCCCCTTCTCAATGCCCTCCTGAACACAGCGTCCGGAGCCTCATGGGTCTCGATCCATCACGGGGGCGGGGTGGGGATCGGCCGCTCGATCCATGCCGGCCAGGTGACGGTGGCGGACGGCACGCCCCTGGCCGCTGAGAAGCTGGCGCGGGTGCTGACGAACGATCCGGGGACCGGTGTGATGCGACACGTGGATGCGGGGTATGAGCGGGCCGTCGAGGTGGCACGGGAGCGCGGACTGAAGGTGCCGATGTCATGACCACCACTGTCCTCACGGGGATCTCCGAGCTCACCACGAACGTCGCGAGCGGAGACGACCCCTGCGGCACAATCGTCGATGCCGCGGTCGTGATCCGCGACGGACGTGTGGCGTGGACGGGTCGCCGCGACGACCTGCCGCACCACGACGTGACCGAAGACGAGCACCACGATCTGGCCGGCCGGGCCGTGCTCCCCGGGTTCGTCGACAGCCACACGCACCTGGTGTTCGGGGGCGATCGCGCTGACGAGTTCGAGGCGCGGATGAGGGGAGTGCCGTATGCCGCCGGCGGCATTCGACGCACGGTGGCGGCGACCCGCGCGGCGACCGAGGAGGAGCTTCGCGAGCGGCTGCGTGCCCTCGTCGCCGAGCTCCACCGGCAAGGGACCACGACGTTCGAGATCAAGACGGGCTACGCCCTCACCGTCGACGGCGAAGAGCGACTGGCTCGCCTGGCGCGGGAAGTCACCGAAGAGGTCACCTTCCTGGGGGCCCACGTCGTTCCGCCGGAGTGGGACGAGGATCGCGCGGGCTACGTCGAGACCGTGTGCACCACGATGCTCGACGCCGTTCGCCCCCACGCGCGCTGGATCGACGTGTTCTGCGAGACCGGCGCGTTCACCGCGGAGGAGGGGGAGCGCATCCTCCGGGCGGGGATCGGGGCCGGTCTCCTCCCGCGGGTTCACGGCAACCAGCTGTCGGCGGGACCAGGCGTGGCGCTCGCGGTGGCGGTCGGTGCGGCCTCCGTCGATCACTGCACGTACCTCTCGGATGACGACGTCGCTCTCCTGGCGGCGTCCTCGACCGTGGCCACCCTCCTTCCGGGCGTCGAGTTCTCGACGCGGCAGCCATATCCCGACGCCCGGCGCCTGATCGACGCGGGCGTGACCGTGGCGCTGGCCAGCGATTGCAATCCCGGCTCGAGCTTCACGAGCTCGTTGCCCCTCATGATCGCCCTCGCCGTGCGAGAGATGGGCATGACGCCGGCCGAAGCGGTGTGGGCCGCGACGGCGGGTGGCGCTCGCGCGCTGCGGCGCGACGACGTGGGCCACCTCGGTGCGGGGGCGCGCGCCGATCTCGTGGTGCTGGATGCGCCCACGCGCGTGCATCTGGCCTACCGGCCGGGCGTTCCCCTCGTCCAGGCCGTGTATGCCGACGGCGTGCGACGGGTCTGAGGTCGACTATCGCGGGCTGTCGAACTCCCAGTCGTCGGGGTCGAGGGCGCTCGCGACATCCCAGTCGTCGGCGCGCCACCGGAACGTCGCGACCGCGCAGGTCGGCATGTGGCCGATGCCGCCGCGCGAGAGTGATTCGGCCAGCACGGTCATCCCCGGGTCGTGAGCGACGATGAGGACGTTCTCGTGCCCGCTCGTCGTCGCCGTCGCGAGGAGCGTGCGGGCGGAGGCGCCGTAGAGGTCCTCGCGCTCCTCGATCGCCACGCCGAGGGCGTCGGCGAAGGCGGCCGCCGTGGTGCGGGCCCGGAGAGCGGTCGAGGAGAGGAGCACGCCGGGGCGGAAGCCGGTCTCGGCCAGCCGGGCGGCGAGCACCGGCGCGTCGCGGCGCCCACGGTCGTTCAGCGGTCGTTCGTGGTCGCCCGTACTGGGGTCGCCCCAGTCGCTCTTCGCGTGTCGGACGAGCACGAGCGTGGTCATCGATCGTCCTCCTGCATCGTGGCCTCATCGGCATCGGCATCGGCATCGGCGTCCTCGTGCGTGTCGACGTCCTCCACGTCCGCGTCGGCCTCCACGTCCGCGTCGGCCTCCGCGTCGGCCTCCGTGTCCGTGTCCGTGTCCGCGGCCGCATCCGCCTCGGCGGCGATCGGGGGCGGGCTCACCGGGGCCGGATGCGCTGCGCGTCCGGCGACGCCGGCCAGAAGCTCCAGCACGCAGAGGGCGGCGAGGCGCACGGTGCGTCCGTCGGGGGCGTCGGCGGTCGCATCGACCTCGACGATGTCGGCCGAGCGCACCCGTGGGTCGACGGCGAGACCGCGCACCAGTGCCCGTAGCTCCCACGCGGCCAGACCGCCCGGCAATGAGGCGGGGCAGGCGGGCGCAACCGTCCGGTCGCACACGTCCACGTCGATGTCGAGGTGGATCGAGCCGTCGTGGCCGGCGATCTCAATCGCCTGTGCGATCACGTCGTCCATCCCGCGGCGGCTGAGCTCGTCCAACGTGATCACCGTGATGCCCCAGTCCGCAGCGCGCTGGGCGTAGGCGGCGGAGTTCGCGAAGTCGGCGATCCCGATCTGCACGATCCGCTTCGGGTCGAGGCCACCTTCCACGAGGCGCCGGACGGGAGAGCCATTGGAGACACCGTCGCGCAGGTCGAGGTGGGCGTCGAGGGTGATGAGTCCGGTCGCTCGCGCTCCTTGCGCGGTCGCGTAGGTCACCGAGTTGTCTCCGCCGAGCGCGATCACGAGCGCCGCGCGGGAGAGCTCGGCCACACGGGCGCGCAGGCGCTCCTCGCCGTCTTCGCCGTCCGGGTCGTCCACGTCGCCGGCATCGGCGATCCGCAGGACGTCGGTGAGATCGAGCGCGGGGGGTCCGAGAAGGGTCGGGCTGAACCGCTGCAACCCCTCACGGATCGCCGCGGGGGTGGCGTGCGCGCCCGTCGGCGACAGCGACGTGCGCCAGGCGGGAGCGCCGAGCAGCACGGCGTCGGCGCGTCCGGTCCATTCGGGCCAGCCGCCCGCGCGGGGCCAGAGCGGGTCGATCGGCAGCGCGCTCATCCGACGTACACCCAGGCCGTGCGTCCACTGGCCAGCGTCACGGCGGTGCGGCGATAGAGCGACACCTCGTACTCGTCGGCGGCGTCCAGTTCTTCAGCGGTCACGTACAGCACCTTTCCCACGACCTTGTCGACCGGGTTCCCGGTCTCGCGCAGCACCGGATGCACCGACAGCCCCGAGAGGTCCACGACGCGAGCGTCTTCGATCTCCACGTAGTCGATCGTGTACCCCGGAAGGACATCCGATTCGCCGGCGACGAGCCGGCCGAACGTATCGAGCTGTACCTCGGCGAACTGAAGAGTCCCGTAGGTGAACAGGAGGTGCTCGGCGTCTGCCACGTCGTTCAGGCTACCCGCCGCCCACCGAGGAGCGAAGGGGGTTGCGCGCGGCAGTCGCCGTGTCGTCAGAGCACCGCGTGGGCGATCGCGTAGATCACGAGTCCCGCCAGCGCGCCGACGATCGTGCCGTTGAGGCGGATGTACTGGAGGTCGCGACCGACCATCAGCTCGATCTTCTCGGTCGTCTCGGCCGGGTCCCACTTCTCCACCGTGTCGGTGATGATCGAGGCGATGTCGTGGCGGTAACGGCCGACGAGGAACACCGCGGCATCGGTGATCCGGTCATCCACCCGGCGCTGCAGTGCCGGATCGGCGTGCAGCCTGCTCCCGATCTCGATCAGTGCTTCCGTGAGGCGTCGGCGCAGCCCGCTCTGCGGGTCATCGAGCGAGCGGAGCAGTCCGCTCTTCGCCGTGTTCCACGCGTCGGTGGCGAGCTCACGCACACGCGGACTGTCAAAGACGGCGCTTTTGGCCTCTTCCAGGCGTCCGATCGTCGTCGGGTCGTGCTGGAGGTTGTCCGCCAGTCGCCGGAGATAGGCATCGACGGCTCGCCGGGCGGGGTGGTCGGGGTCCTTCTGCACGGCTTCGACGAACGTGATCGCCTCGTGGTAGACCGTGTCGTCGACCAGGCGCATCGCGACCGAGGGCACCCACGAGGGCAGGCGCCGCGACACGAGGCCCGAGAAGGCCTCCCGGTTGCCGTGCAGCCAGGTGGCGATGCTGTCCACGCCGAGATCGACGGCATCGCGATGCGCGTCGGCGGTCACCACGCGATCGAGCCACCCGCCGACCGTCGGTCCCCATTCCGGGTCGAGAAGGTGCTCGCGGGCGAGGTCGCTGATGAGGTCGTGCACCTCATCGTCGCTGAGGGCACGGAGGACTCCCGTGGCCATCGTCGCGGCTTCGGCGGCGACAGTCTCGGCGTGCTCGGGAACGCGGAGCCACTCGCCCGCCTTCTCCGCGATCCGCGTCGACAGGAGCTTCTCGCGCACGACCGCGCTGTCGAGGAAGTTGGTCTCGACGAACTCGCCCAGTGTCCGGCCGATCTCGTCTTTGCGTCGCGGGATGATCGCGGTGTGGGGGATCGGGATGCCGAGAGGGTGGCGGAACAGTGCGGTGACGGCGAACCAGTCCGCCAGGGCGCCGACCATTCCCCCTTCGGCCGCAGCGCGGACATATCCCAGCCAGGGGTAGCGGTCCTCGAGGACGAAGGCGATGACGAAGACGACAGCCATGACCAGCAGCGCGCCCAGCGCGACGGCTTTCATGAGCCTCAATCCGCGCAGGCGCGCCTGGTCGGCGGGGCTCAGCAGCGACATCGGTGTGCGAGGCATGCGGCAATGATCGCACGGGGCCCGCGGCGATACCGGAGGGGTGATCCCGGAGCGGCGTATTCTGACGGGCGTGATCGACGACATCAAGAAGCGCGCCCGCCACCGTACGAGCATCCTCGAGGGACAGCTGCGGGGGCTCGCCAAGATGATCGAGAACGAGGACTACTGCATGGACATCATCGGTCAGTCCCGCGCGATCCAGAAGGCGCTCGCCTCGCTCGACAAGCTCCTGATCGAGAACCACCTCCGCACGCACGTCGCGCACATGTTCGACAGCGGCGGCGAGGAGCGCGAGCGGGCCATCGCCGAGATGCTCAAGGCCTACGACTTCGAAGGGCGCTGACCCCGGCGTCCGCAGAGGCGCGACCCTGCGCTGGCCGTGGCGCAACCAGCCGCGCCCCCATGCACAACGGCGGATTCGGCCGGCGACACGCCGCGCCGCGGGCGCCGAACCGCGGCGTGTCGGTGAGGCGGTCCGCCGTTGTGCCCGGTGACGTGCGGACGCAGAAGGCGGGGCTAGGAGCCGAGCGGGCCCAGCCAGGCCGCGGCCACGGTGCTGTGCGCCGATTCCGGATCCGAAGGATGGAACTGACCGGCGAGCACGTCGCGATACAGGCGACTGAGCTCGCTCCTCGTGAAGTACGACGAGCCGCCCGCCACGAGCATCGCCTCGTCGACGATGTGCTTGGCCGCGGTGACCGCGCGGTGTTTCATTCCGCTGAGCTTGGCGAACCACATCGATCCGTGGTCGGCCTGAGTGTCGACGTCGCGGCCGAGCGCATCGAGCTGGGGGAGGAGGGCGTCGTAGGCGAGCGCCATCTCCGCGATCCGCCACCGGATGTCGGGATCCTGACTGTAGGCGAGGCCCGTCTTCTTCGACGTGCGTGACTGTGCCGTCTCGACGGCGAGATCCAGGGCTCGCCGCGCGATCCCGGTGTACACCGATGCGAGAAGCAGCTCGAACACACTGAAGATGCCGAAGACGAGCGGATCCGGCTGCGGACCGGGAGCGAGCCGGCGCACCACCCGGTCGGCGGGTGCGTGAGCGCCGTGGAGTTCCGTGGTGCGCGACTGAGTGCCCCGCATCCCGAGGGTGTCCCAGTCGTCGCGCGTGACCACCTGGTCGGATCGCGGCACGAAGGCGTAGACGAGGTGCGGGCCGTCGGGGCTCGTCGTATCGAGGCCGTGGAGGCCCAGCTGCGTCCACACCGGCGCCAGGGACGTGAAGATCTTGGTGCCGGTGAAGGTGTAGCCGCCGTCTCCCTGCGGGGCCGCGACCGTATCGCTGCCGAAGAGGACGAGATCGTTGCCGGCCTCGCTGATCCCGAAGGCGAACACCTCTCCGGCCACCGCCCCCTCCTGGACGAAGCGCAGACTGTCGATCCCGCGGTCGGCGAGCACCTTGGCCACCCCGGTCCACACCAGGTGCATGTTGACCGCCAGGGCCGTCGCGGGCGCCGCCCCCGCCAGGCGCTGCTGCAGCAACGACACCTCCGCCAGGCCGAGGCCCGCGCCGCCGAGGTCGGTCGGGACGAATGCGGCGAGGTATCCGGCGTCGCGGAGGTCGGCGAGGTCCTCTTCGGGGAAGGCGTTCTCGGCGTCGACGGCGGCCGCGCGGCGGCGGATGCGGTCGAGCAGATCGTCGGGGAGCAGCACGGAGGGGTCGAACGCGGTCACCGCTCCATTGTCCCTCTGCCGCGCCCGGTGCGGGCTCGTTCGGGGGAGGATGGGCGCATGATCTCGACAGACCTCGCTCTCGCGCTCCGCGACGCCGGGCTCGTGTGGCGTCCCCGGTCGGGTGACCGGTTCCAGCTGGACGAACCGGAGTTCGAGGCGGATGTCTTCACCGTCAGTGAGATGACGATCGAACCCCGCTCCTATCCCACCGGCACGATCCTCGCCTTCAACGGCACCACCGAGTGGGCGCTGGACTCCGTGGCGCTCGACGACGCGTTGTGGCTGCCGCGAGAGGATCAGCTCCGCGAGCTGTTGCGCGGTGCGTTCCGGGCGCTGAGGCGGGAGAGCGACACCCACGTCGTGGACATCGAGTTCGCCGGGCGGGCCGAGTCGTTCGAGCATCCGCAGCCCGAGGACGCGTACGCGCTCGCGGTGCTCTCGGTGCTGCGCCGGATCGAGTGACTGCGCGGCGCTGACGAGGTCGGACCCGGGAGCACAACGGCGGAGTCGTCGGCGCCTGAACCGGCGTGTCGTGAACGAGGCACGGCGTGTCGGGCTGTGGATCCGCCGTTGTGCACCGTCGAGCCGCCGTCGCCCGCACGCGCGGCCGTGGATCAGGTGATCGTGGGCACCGGTTCGGTGTCGGGGATGGGGCTGGCGTCGCGTCCCCGGAGGTCGGGGAAGCCGCGGACGCACGCGATCGCGACCAGCGCGCCGACGATGGCGAAGGCCGCGGCAGCCCAATACGCACCGACCGGGCCGACGCCGTCGATGAGGAAGCCCGCGGCGGCCGACCCGGCGGCCGCCCCGATCAGCTGCCCCGTGCCGATCCAGCCGTACGCCTCGGCCGTCTCGCTGAACTTGACGCTCGCGCTCGTCATGGCGAACATCACGGCCAGCGCCGGGGCGATCCCGATCCCGGCGAGGAAGAGCGACGCGCTCAGCCCCCAGAACGAGGCGAGGAGGAACACCGTCGCGGTCAGTCCCACCGCCACGACGGTCAGCCGCCGCGCCATCGCCCACCGCCCGATCGGGATGTGTCCGAACGACAGGCCCCCGGCGAGGCTTCCGAGCGAGAAGATGGCGAGGACGATGCCCGCGTCGAGCCCGCCGTGTCCGAAGGTGGCGACGACCCCGGCCTCCACCGCCGCGCACGCGCCGATCAGCAGGAAGCCGGTGACCGTGGCCAGGAGGACGACGGGCTTGGCGAGCACCTTCCCGAACGCGCGGCGGCTGCGCGGGATGCGCACGCGGCCGACTTCGGGGGAGAGGATGAACCACGCGCCGCCGCCCACGAGGAACGCCACGATCAGGAGCAGCCCCACCACGGTGCCGGCCTGGGTCGCGACGATCGTGATCAGCACGGGCGCGAGGATCCAGATGATCTCCTGCAAGCTGGCGTCGAGGGAGAACAGTGGCGTCAGCTGGCGTGAGTTGACGATCTTCGGATAGATCGTGCGGACGGCGGACTGCACCGGCGGTGTCGACAGGCCCGCGACCAGCCCGAAGAACATGGAGCCGAACAGCGGCATCGGCGCGAGCGCCAGCACGAGGATCGCGGTGGCGCACACGGCCGTCGTGAGCGTGAGCACGCGCCGCATGCCCCACACGCCCATCCACCGGCTGGTGACCGGCCCCGCCACCGCCTGGCCGATGGAGGCCGCGGCCAGGACGAGCCCCGCCGCTCCGTACGAACCGGTGGTCTGCTCCACGTGGAGGAGGATCGCCAGGCTCGTCATGCCGTTGGGGAAGCGGGCGGTCAGCTGCGCCGCGATGATGCGCGCGACCCCCGGAGTGCGAAGGAGATCCCGGTAGGCGGCCACCCCTCCACGCTAGCGACCCGGGGGGACACGCCGCGACACGCCGGGGCGTGCATTCCACAGGCGGATCCGATGTCGGGGGCCCGTCGTAGCGTCCAGCCTGTGGACAGATCCGACGGGGCCGCTGAAAAGGCCGGTGATTCAGGCGTTTTCCAGGTTCGGCGACACGCCGCAGCCTGTGGATGAATCGGTGGACAACCTGTGTTGAACCAGGGGAGAGCGGTGGAAAACTACACGGATGTAACTACTATCCCTTGTGGTTGCCCCCGATGTCCGTCCCCATATGTAGTATTGGACTCCCGGCGGGCTCCCCGCCGACGACACCATGATTTTTGAGAGGAAGAACGGGTCACCATGGCGATCACGGTCTACACGAAGCCGTCCTGCGTGCAGTGCAACGCGACCTACCGCGCGCTCGACTCCAAGGGCATCGATTACGAGATCCTCGACCTGTCCGAGGACCCGGCAGCCCTCGAGCACGTCAAGTCGCTCGGCTACCTCCAGGCGCCGGTCGTCGTGACCGACGAAGACCACTGGTCGGGCTTCCGTCCCGACAAGATCGACGAGCTGGCTTCGCGGCTGGCATGAGGCGGGGGCGGCGCTGAGATGCTGACAGCAACCCACGCGCCGCTGCTCGTCTACTTCTCGAGTGTGTCGGGCAACACGGCGCGTTTCATCGAGAAGCTCGGGATGCCGGCGCTCCGCATTCCCCTCTACCCGTCCGACCCGGCCCTCGTGGTCGACCAGCCGTTCGTGCTGGTCACCCCCACCTACGGCGGGGGACAGGGGAGGGGCGTGGAGAAGGGCGCCGTTCCCAAACAGGTGATCCGTTTCCTCAACGACGAGGCCAACAGGAACCTGCTCCGAGGAGTGATCTCCGCAGGCAACACCAACTTCGGCGACGACTTCTGTCGCGCCGGAGACATCATCAGCCGCAAGTGCCGCGTGCCGCACCTGTACAAGCTGGAACTGTTCGGCACGCAGGACGACGTCGATCGGGTGACCGACGGATTGGAACGATGGTGGAAGCTGCAGTGACCGAGACGACCTTCAAGACCGACGAGCGGTTCGAAGGGCTGGACTACCACGCGCTCAACGCGATGCTGAACCTCTACGGCGCCGACGGCAAGATCCAGTTCGACGCCGACAAGCGTGCCGCGCGGGAGTACTTCCTGCAGCACGTGAACCAGAACACCGTGTTCTTCCACTCCCTTAAGGAGCGCCTCGACTACCTCGTCGAGAAGGAGTACTACGAGGGGGCTGTGCTCGAGAAGTACTCGTTCGACTTCATCCAGCGCCTCAACGACCGCGCCTATGCGGCCAAGTTCCGCTTCGAGACGTTCCTCGGAGCCTTCAAGTACTACACGAGTTACACGCTGAAGACGTTCGACGGCAAGCGCTACCTGGAGCGCTTCGAGGACCGTGTCGTCATGACGGCCCTCGGCCTCGCCGACGGCGACGAGAAGCTCGCCGAGAAGCTCGTGGACGAGATCATCTCGGGCCGCTTCCAGCCGGCCACCCCGACGTTCCTCAACACCGGCAAGGCCCAGCGCGGTGAGCTCGTCTCGTGCTTCCTGCTGCGCATCGAGGACAACATGGAGTCGATCGCCCGCGGCATCAACTCCGCTCTCCAGCTCTCCAAGCGCGGCGGCGGCGTGGCGCTGCTGCTCTCCAACATCCGCGAGTCCGGGGCGCCGATCAAGCAGATCGAGAACCAGTCCAGCGGCATCATCCCCGTCATGAAGCTCCTCGAGGACAGCTTCAGCTACGCCAACCAGCTCGGTGCTCGCCAGGGCGCCGGCGCGGTGTACCTGAACGCGCACCACCCGGACATCATGAAGTTCCTCGACACCAAGCGCGAGAACGCCGACGAGAAGATCCGCATCAAGACGCTGTCGCTCGGTGTCGTGGTGCCCGACATCACCTTCGAGCTCGCCAAGAACGACGAGGACATGTACCTCTTCTCGCCGTACGACGTCGAGAAGGTCTACGGCGTGCCGTTCGGCGACATCTCGGTCACCGAGAAGTACCGCGAGATGGTCGACGACTCCCGCATCAAGAAGACCAAGATCAAGGCGCGCGACTTCTTCCAGACGATCGCTGAGATCCAGTTCGAGTCGGGCTACCCGTACATCATGTTCGAGGACACGGTGAACCGCGCCAACCCCATCAAGGGGCGCATCAACATGTCCAACCTGTGCTCGGAGATCCTGCAGGTCAACACCCCGACGACCTACAACGAAGACCTCTCCTACGCCCAGATCGGCAAGGACATCTCCTGCAACCTGGGGTCCATGAACATCGCGCTGGCGATGGACGGCAAGGACCTCGCGGGCACGGTCGAGACCAGCATCCGGGCTCTCACCGCCGTCAGCGACCAGAGCCACATCCGCTCGGTGCGCTCGATCGAGGACGGCAACGACCGTTCGCACGCGATCGGCCTCGGACAGATGAACCTGCACGGCTACCTCGCCCGCGAGCACGTGCGCTACGGGTCCGAAGAGGGTCTCGACTTCACGAACATCTACTTCTACACGGTGCTGTTCCACGCGCTGCGCGCCTCGAACAACATCGCGATCGAGCGGAAGACGACCTTCGACGGGTTCGCCGACTCGACCTACGCGTCGGGGGAGTTCTTCGACAAGTACATCGAGCAGGAGTGGGCTCCCCAGACCGAGAAGGTCAAGGAGCTGTTCGCTGGCATCCACATCCCCACGCAGGACGATTGGCGTGCCCTCAAGGCCTCCATCCAGGAGCACGGCATCTACAACCAGAACCTGCAGGCCGTGCCGCCGACCGGTTCGATCTCGTACATCAACAACTCGACGAGCTCGATCCACCCGATCGCGTCGAAGATCGAGATCCGCAAGGAAGGCAAGATCGGCCGCGTCTACTACCCGGCGCCGTTCATGACGAACGACAACCTGGAGTACTACGAAGACGCCTACGAGATCGGCTACGAGAAGGTCATCGACACGTACGCCGCCGCCACGCAGCACGTCGATCAGGGGCTGTCGCTGACGCTGTTCTTCAAGGACACCGCCACCACTCGCGACATCAACCGCGCGCAGATCTACGCGTGGCGCAAGGGCATCAAGACGATCTACTACATCCGTCTGCGGCAGCTGGCGCTGGAGGGCACGGACATGTCCGAGTGCGTCTCCTGCATGCTCTGAGCCCCGCGTCTCGCTTCGCTCGCTCCACGACCGGAAAACTAGGACAACGATCATGACCCCCGAACCGCTCAAGCTCGTCGACCACGTGCAGGCGATCAACTGGAACCGCATCCAGGACGACAAGGATCTCGAGGTGTGGAACCGCCTCGTGAACAACTTCTGGCTGCCCGAGAAGGTGCCGCTGTCCAATGACATCCAGTCGTGGAACACGCTGACGCCCGAGGAGCAGACCCTCACGATGCGGGTGTTCACGGGGCTCACGCTCCTCGACACGATCCAGGGGACCGTGGGCGCGGTGTCGCTCATCCCCGACGCGATCACTCCGCACGAAGAGGCCGTCTACACGAACATCGCGTTCATGGAGTCGGTGCACGCCAAGAGCTACTCGTCGATCTTCTCGACGCTGTGCTCGACGCCGGAGATCGACGACGCGTTCCGCTGGTCGGTCGAGAACCCCAACCTGCAGCGCAAGGCGCAGATCGTCATGGACTACTACCGTGGCGACGAGCCCCTCAAGCGCAAGGTGGCTTCGACGCTCCTGGAGTCGTTCCTCTTCTACTCAGGCTTCTACCTGCCGCTGTACTGGTCGAGCAAGGCGAAGCTGACCAACACGGCCGACATCATCCGCCTCATCATCCGCGACGAGGCCGTGCACGGCTACTACATCGGTTACAAGTTCCAGAAGGGTCTCGAGAAGCTCAGCCAAGCCGAGCGAGACGAGATCAAGGACTACACGTTCTCGCTCCTCTACGAGCTCTACGACAACGAGGTGCAGTACACGCAGGACCTGTACGACGGGGTGGGGCTGACCGAGGAGGTCAAGAAGTTCCTCCACTACAACGCGAACAAGGCCCTCATGAACCTCGGCTACGAGGCGATGTTCCCGTCGACGGTCACCAACGTGAACCCGGCGATCCTGTCGGCGCTCTCGCCGAACGCCGACGAGAACCACGACTTCTTCAGCGGGTCCGGCTCGTCGTACGTCATCGGCAAGGCCGTCGCCACCGAAGACGAGGACTGGGACTTCTAGGAGCTTCCTGTGCAGTTGGAGTGACGCTGAGGCTCACCGGCGGCACGAAGCTTCGGCGGTGCTGATCGAGTTGTCGCGAGATGTCGTCTCGCGTCACACGGCGGGGAGACGCAGAGCGTGTTCGCGCTCACGCGGCGACCGGCGGGCGGTGCGGTCCTCACCTGATGAGTCACGGATGATCGGTCAAGGGTGGCAGTGACGGGATCGGGGTGGGGCGTGTCGCGCTCTTCATGAGGTGTGGATCTGCGGGCGTGGCACCATGACGGGTCTGAGTCGGGCGGGTGGGCTGGTCGTCGTGGTTGGCGAAGCGACGTCCGGTCACCGCGGCCGCGGTGATCTTCAAGACGTGCGGCTTACGCCGGGGACTGGCAGTAGAGAGCCGGCGCACCCCGCTTCGCTCGAGTTCGACCGGATCCGTCGCTTGTGCGGCTGTGCCGCGGATCACGACGCTCCACCAACCCGCGTCATCGTGCCCATCAACCTCGAATGCCACGCTGGGGCGAGTCGTCAGCTGCACGTCCTTGATGTCTGCCGCGGTGCGAATGAAGACGGCGCCCTCGAACGTCACGAAGTTGACAGGGAAGATGTCGGGAGCGCCTTCCGCATCTGTCATTGCGAGCCGCCCCACGCTTCGGCGTTCGAGGAGTGTCCAGCATTCAGCGGTTTCGAGGTGGGTGCTCGGCGATTGAGTAGTCATGGTGGCGTCCTCTCATGTCCCTCCATCGCAGCACTCTCGCGGTCGTACCGATAGACCGAAGGTCCCGTGGGCACCACGTAGCCCTGGGCACTACCTGGCCCTGCGGTCGGTGTCCTCCTACGCTGAGCGCAGGGCCCACTTACACCGATCGAAAAGGACCGAGATGATCAAGGTCTTCCTGGTCGACGATCACGAGATTGTGCGTCGAGGGCTGTCGGACCTCCTGGACGCGCAGCGCGACATGGAGGTCGTCGGCGAGGCCGCCACGATCCATCACGCCCTCAGACGGATCGAGGCCACCGCACCTCACGTCGCTGTGATCGACGTGAGACTGCCCGATGGTAGTGGTATCGATCTGTGCCGAGATATACGTTCGCGGGCTCCGGAAGTCGCCTGCATGATGCTCACGGCCTACGACGACGACGAGGCCGTGAATGCCTCAGTGCTTGCTGGCGCCGCCGGATACGCCCTGAAGAACGTCGATGGGACCCGTCTTGTGTCTGCTGTGCGAGCTGTTGCTCAGGGCAGGTCCGCAATGAGTCCGTCGGTCGTGCATCGAGCGACCGAGAGTCTCCGGCAGCGCGCGGACGACAACGACCCGCGGATGGGCGCCCTGGGTCTTCGCGAGCGTCAGATTCTTCGCCTCATCGCGGATGGGCTGACCAACCGGCAGATCGGCGAGTGCCTCGGGATCGCCGAGAAGACGGTCAAGAACTACGTCTCGTCTCTCCTCAGCAAGCTCGGCTTGGAGCGGCGGACCCAGGCGGTCATCTTCCAGATCGAGCATCCGCGAGACTGACGGCAACGGATCAACGCCCGACCGCGGCCGGGTCGACGCCTAACTCGACCCTGTCCGGGCGGCTCTCGGGGAACAGGTCGCCCCTCATCCGCAGGGGCGGTGACCACCGCGATAGCGTGGCGCCCAGCAACGTGATGCGGGTCATTGGTTTCATCGGTCATCGCTGTCCGCAGGTGGGATCGCCCCCACCACTGCGAGGGGGCACGTGATCCGCCAGAGCAGGCGATGTGCGACGGAGCCGCCGACGAGGCCGTCCACCATGCGCTGCCTGTGCGTACCTATCACGACGAGCGATGAACGCAGCGCGTATCGCAGCAATGCTGCAGCAGGTTCGTCCTGCACAACCTCGCCGCTGACCTCAACGTGCGGGTGGGTCCCGACGACAGTAGCGCTCGCGATGTGGAGTGCGTTGTGGTGGGTGGCCACCTCCTCCTCGGCGTTGACCCGCAGCGCCACACGTCCAGGACTGGTCGGCAACGCCACCTGCGACGCATACACAAGACGGAGAGGAAGGCCCGCAGCGTCGGCTTCGTCTGCGGCGAAAGCGATGGCGCGGCTCGAAGAGCCATCGGGCGAGAAGCCCACCGTCACGGGCGCGGTTGTGTCTACTCCACCGGAGGGGACGAGGACGACCGGCGACCGCGAGGTGGTGATGATCCGCAGGGGCAGAGCACCCGCCGCGATCGCGTGTACCACGTGTCCGGTGTTGACCCCGACGACGACAAGATCGGAGTCGGGCATGCCCGACAGCGATTCGATCACTCCGCCTTCCAGACGGTGCAACTCGACACCGACCCCGGGCGCGTTCTCGCGCAAATACATCTCTGCGTCATTGAGCTGCTCGAGTGCGAGCTTGCGCTCGCGTGTGAACCGGGAGAGCACGGTGACGACGTCGACCGCCGCAACCTCGCGTGCGGCGCGCGCCGCGACCCAGTGCAACGCAGAGACGGCTGCGGGTGTCCCGTCATAGCCGAGAAGAATGCGCTCCACCATGTGCCGCCCTTCGCGAATCCCCAGATCTTTCCCCTGAACGTATGCGGGAGGGATGCGGTGGCGGGGGTCGAAGGTCCCATGCGCTCGACGGGACTTTCGGCCTCCGCCTGTCCCGAAGGCGGGTGTCTTATGGCGATGAGGCACTGTGACAGGAGTGACCTGCAAGGCGACGGCGGAGGAGTGATCATGAATGGGTACACATCGAGTCAGCGCGTCCTCGTCGTCTACGAATCGATGTTCGGCGCCACCCGGCAGATCGCCGAAGCGATCGCCACCGGGATGGGAGACGCCGTCGCGGCGCGGGTGGTCGCTATCGGGGATCTCGGCGAGACCGGTGTGGACGACGACATAGTGATCGTCGGCGCTCCCACTCATGCTCACGGGCTCAGTCGCCCTGAGTCGCGAACCGAGGCGGCTCGCTGGGCTCTTCACGATCGCCAGCACCTCCACCTTGAGCCGGCAAGCGGCGGAGGCATACGCGAATGGCTGAAATCGCAACCGACCTGGATCATTCGCCACGCTGCATTCGACACGCGCGCGGACATGCCGCGCATCTTCACCGGGTCCGCGGCCGTCGCGATCGACCGTCGTTTGACCAAGCTGGGCTCACGTGCGATAGACGAACCGCACAGCTTCCTCGTAGACAAATCCAGTCAGCTCCTGCCGAACGAAGCCGATGACGCACGTGCCTGGGGGGCAAGCCTCGCCGCTCGTCTTGGCACGCGGGTGTGATCGTGGGCACTCAGGGTCCGCTGCCGGAGTCACGCGTGCAGAGCCGAGGAGGAGACGGAGCATCGCTTCGCTTCCTCGGTGCTGCAGACAGCGTGACGGGCTCCCGCTACCTAATGCAGACCCCCGACGCAAGAATCCTCGTCGACTGTGGTCTGTTCCAGGGCTTCAAAGTCCTTCGAGAACGAAACCGGATGCCATTCCCCGTTGCGCCGGAGAGCATCGATGCTGTCATCGTCTCCCACGCTCACCTGGATCACACCGGCTATCTCCCGGCCCTGGTCCGCGACGGCTTCGATGGTCCCATCTACGCCACTGAGGGTACCGTCGAGCTGAGCCGCCTTCTCCTGCCCGACAGCGCTCACCTGCTCGAAGAGGAGGCGCGTCACGCCAAGAAGCACGGTTGGTCGGCTCACGAGAGGCCGACGCCGCTCTACACACAGCACGATGCCGAACGTGCGCTCAGTCATTTCCGCGCTCTTCCTTTCGATGAGCGCCGCCCCGTTGCCGGCGGGGTGCAGATGACACTCCGGACGGCGGGCCACATTCTCGGCGCGGCGGGGATCGCGCTCGACGTCGGGGAGACGCGACTCCGCTTCACCGGAGACCTCGGGCGGGTGGATGATCCGCTCATGCAACCACCCGCGCCACTGGAGGACGCGGACATGCTCGTCACCGAGAGCACGTACGGCGACCGCCATCATGAGCAGAGCGATCCAGGGATCATGCTCGGCGACATCATCCGTCGAACGGCCAAACGCAATGGCGTGGTCCTGATCCCTGCGTTCGCCGTCGGGCGCACCGAGACCGTCCTTCTGCATCTGTCTCGACTCCACGACAGAGGTGAGATCCCCGGCATCCCGATCTACGTCAACAGCCCCATGGCAGTGAGCGCGATCGAAGCGTACCGGCGGCATGAAGAAGAACACCGCCTCGACGCCCTCGAGCTAGATCGGATGTACCGCCTGCCTACGCTGATCTCGTCGGTCGACGATTCGAAGTTACTCAACCTTCGAGGCGGTCCCATGGTCATCATCTCGGCGAGCGGCATGCTCACGGGCGGACGCATCCTCCACCATCTGAGCGCGTATGGCCCCGATCCGAACAACGCGATCGTCATCACGGGCTACCAAGCGGGGGGAACTCGCGGAGCCGCGCTGCTGGCTGGCGACCGCACTCTGCGTATCTACGGGACGGACATCCAGATACGCGCGCACGTGCATCACATCGAATCGATGTCCGCCCACGCCGATGCGGATCAGCTCATCAACTGGATGCGGCCCGCAGGGCAGCCGCGCGCTGTCTTTGTCACTCATGGTGAGCCGCGAGCTGCGGACACGCTACGTGCGCGTATCAAGCGAGAGCTGCATTGGCCGGCACGAGTCCCCGAGCACATGGAGACCGTCGCGTGGTAGTCCTCCGCGGGCGTCGCGCCGAGCGCGCACGCTTCTCGACGCGTTCGTGAACGCCGCCCGACAGCCCGGCTCAGTCGTCGACGGCCGCTGAGGCGAGCCCTGCCGACAGTGCTCTCCACGTGGCGATCACGGCGTCGGGGTTCAGCGAGATCGACGTGATACCCATCTCCATGAGCCATCGCGCGAAGTCAGGATGGTCTGAGGGCCCTTGGCCGCAGATCCCCACGTACTTCCCTCTGCGGTTGCAGGCGCCGATCGCTCGCTCAAGGAGCATGAGCACTGCCGGGTCCCGCTCATCGAAGGAACGTGCGACGAGTTCAGAGTCGCGGTCGACGCCGAGCGTCAGCTGTGTGAGATCGTTCGACCCGATGGAGAACCCGTCGAACAGGTCGAGGAAGGCGTCTGCGCGAAGGGCGTTCGAAGGGATCTCGCACATCATCATCACTTTGAGTCCGCTGTCGCGGCGAAGCCCGTGGCGTTGCATGGCGGCCAGAGCCTCCGCACCTTCGCGGGGGGTGCGGACAAAGGGCACCATGACCTGCACATTGGTGAGTCCCATGTCGTCGCGAACGAAAGCGAGTGCTTGGCATTCCATCCCGAAACAGTCCTGGAACGCGGGTGAGGCGTACCGGGATGCGCCCCGCCACCCCAGCATCGGGTTCTCCTCGGTCGGCTCGTAAAGGCCACCACCGAGCAGCCCGACGTATTCGTTGGTCTTGAAGTCGCTGAGCCGGACGATCACCGGGCGGGGGGCGAACGCTGCGGCGATCGTGGAGATCCCCTCGGCGACGCGGCGGACGAAGAACTCGCGGGGCGACTCGTAGGCCGCGGTCAGGTCAGCGATCTGCGCACGCAGCTCGGGGACCAGCGTGTCCGCATCGAGCAGGGCTCGTGGGTGGATTCCGATCATCGACCCCACGATGAACTCCATCCGTGCAAGGCCCACTCCGCTGTTCGGTATCCCCGACAGCTCGAAAGCCTGATCCGGCACCGCCACGTTCAGCATGATGTCCACCGGCAGGGCGGGAAGGTCGGTGATCGTCGTGACGGTCTTGTCGTAGCGCAGCAGGCCCGCGTAGATCACGCCTTCGTCACCGTCCGCGCAGGACACGGTGACCGCCGCGCCGTCGGCGATCGCAGCCGTGGCGTTGCCGGTTCCGACAACAGCCGGCAGTCCGAGCTCGCGAGCGACGATCGCGGCGTGACAGGTGCGCCCGCCGTGATCGGTGACGATGGCGGACGCGAGCCTCATGATCGGTTCCCAGTCTGGATCTGTTCGCTCCGCAATCAGCACGTCTCCCTTCTCGAAGGCATGCATTTCGGTCAGGTCGTGCAGTACACGGACGTGGCCTGCTCCGATCTTCGACCCGACGGCATGCCCTCGAGCGAGCACATCGCTGTGCTCGGTGAGCGTGAAACGCGTCACCGTGGCACGGTCACGCTTCGCAACCGTGGTCTCGGGACGTGCTTGCACGATGTAGAGCAACTCATCGGTGCCGTCCAAGGCCCACTCGATGTCCATAGGCCGGCCGTAGTGCTCCTCAATGATCAGCGCGGTCCGGCCAAGCTCCTCGAGGTGCGCGTCGCTGATGCTGAAGCGCTTACGCGCCGCGGGGTCAACGGGTTCGACCAGCGTGCTGGCGCCTACCCGCGTGTCGGCGGCGAAGCGCATCGCGATCGCCTTGTCGCCACATTGGCGTTTGGTGATCGCGGGACGATGTGCGCGCAGCGACGGCTTGTAGAGGCAGAACTCGTCCGGGTTCACGGTGCCTTGCACGACGGTCTCGCCCAAACCATAGGTGCTCGTGATCAGAATCGCATCGCTGAACCCGGACTCGGTGTCGACGGTGAACATCACGCCGGAGACGCCGATGTCGGATCGCACCATTCTCTGCACGCCTGCGGAGATTGCGATCGCGGTCGCGTCATACCCGCGCTCCGTGCGATAGACGATCGCGCGATCTGTGTACAGCGAGGCAAAGACATGACGAACGGCGTCGAGCACGGACTCTACTCCGCGGATGTGAAGATATGTCTCCTGCTGTCCCGCGAACGATGCGTCCGGCAGGTCCTCAGCGGTTGCCGATGAGCGCACGGCCCACGACAGGTCAGGCGAGCCCCCCGCGTCGCCGACGACTGACTCGTGGGCCGTGCGCAGCTCTCGTTCGAAATCCGGGGGGAACGGCTGCTCGATGATCCATTGCCGTATACGAGCGGATGTGTCGGTGAGCGCGTGAAGATCGGACACGTCTAGCTCCGACAATGCGCGATCGATGCGGAGGGCGAGGCCGTCCCCGCGGAGGAAATCCCTGAATGCGCTCGCCGTCGTCGCGTATCCGTCGGGGACGCGCACGCCTAACCGAGCGAGCGAGCCGATCATCTCTCCCAGCGACGCGTTCTTTCCTCCGACTTGTGCGATGCCTGCGAGCGATACGTCCCGCAATGGGATGACCCCGACCATGACCGACCTCTCTCGTCGCAGTGCAGCCAACCTGCGCTGCTCCTTGAGCGTCTCTCGGCGGCGGGCGACAGCGGTGGGTCAAAGGTCCCGCGACCGACGGCGAACTACCCGGGAGACGATCGTTCGAAGGCGTCGAGGGGAACCTGCCAATGGGCTCGTGTCCCACCATGCGGTCGAGTCGCCATCGAGAACGACCCGTGCCGTTGCCGAGCGCGGTCGCGCAGGTTCTGTGTGCCCCCGACGTGATCGACTGTGACCGGCATGCCTCGTCCATCATCTTCGATGGTGACGGAGACCGAGTCCTCCTCTGCGGCAATGATCACCGTGCTGGTGCGCGCGAACGCGTGACGGGCGACGTTCGCCAGTGCTTCTCGTACCACCGCGACCACATCGTCGACGAGGTCTCCTTGGATGGCCAGGTCTACGGGACCTCGGAACGTCAGTCTGGGGGCAGTGGTGAGGGCCGTCGTCATTTCAGCGGCCACATCGAGCACGCGGTGGCGCGCGCTGGCCGTGCGGGCCTCTGGCCGGGTCCGGAGCGTGAAGATGGCGGTTCTGATCTCGCCGATGGCTGCATCGAGCTCCGCGACCTGCGCCTCGAGACGGGCTTCGTGGACGGGGTCCGCGGCGGCGAGTGCTTGCAGGTTCAGCCCCGCGCCGAAGAGACGTTGGATGACGTGGTCGTGAAGATCTCGGGCGATCCGCGCGCGATCCTCGCTGACTTCGAGTCGCTGCCTGTCTCTCCGCGCCCATGCCAGGGTGATCGCGATGCTCGCGTGCGCCGCGAACTCCGTGACCGTGTCCAGATCGATCTGACGGAATGCCTCCCGCCCGGGAATGCGAGCAACGCACAGTGCGCCGAGCGGCTTACCACCGGCCGTCAGCGGGACCGCTGCTGTGGGACCGAGCAGAAGGGCCCCGCTCAGGTAGGCGCGCTCCTCCGGGGCGGCGACGACGCTGTTCGTCCTCATCGCTTGCGCGGAGAGAGAACCGTCGGCATCGAAGAATGTGCCGTCGACGGACTCCGCCAAGTACCCATGAGCGGCCATGACGTGCATCGGGCCAGGGTCACCGTCCGGCACCACGATCGTGATGAGGTCCGCGTCTACGACCGATCCGACATGCGCCGCCACGATCGTGAGCACGTCTTCGTCCGCTGGGGCAAGAAGGGCGGCGTTGACCTGAGAAAGCGCGGATGCCAGCCGCTCCTGCCGTCGGGCGGTGTCGAAGAGCCTCGCATTGTCGATAGCGATCCCGGCTGTCGCGGCAAGCGATTCGATCATCTCGGCGTCTTCCTGCGTGAACGGCGTCCCGGAGGCGTTCGTGAGGTAGAGGTTGCCGAACACATGATCGCGCGTGCGGACGGGGACGCCGAGGAACGCGTCCATCGGAGGGTGGTGAGCCGGAAAGCCCACGGACCGAGGTTCGTCGCCGAGGTGCGGCAGCCGGAGGGTCTGGCCGTCTTGGAGAACGGCGCTCAATACTCCGCGCCCCTCGGGGAGATGTCCGATCGCTTCGACCTGAGAGGCGTCCATCCCCGTGTGAACGAATCGCTCGAGCCGCCCATCGAGCCCCAGCACACCGAGGGCCCCGTAGTCGGCGTGGACGAGGGAGACCGCTGCTCCCACGATGCGCTCGAGCACGTGGTCGAGTTCTAGTCCCTCCGCGACGGCGCGGTATGCGGTAAGGAGCGCGCGTAGTCGGCTCTCAGCGGTCAGCACGTGCTGAGCATCCACGATCAGGTCGCTCATACTCTTCGCGAACTCCGAACGTGGGTGCTCGGAGGACTCAGATGAATGGCTCATTCGGCACTTCCGCGTCTGCGAAATCGACAGCGAAAGGCTACGCCCGTGAGTACCGCCCCTCAAGCGCCTTGCCCCCGTCGTCGGGTGCCGGTGCGGTGGTGAATGACCCGTCTCTCGGCCACCGCCCGTCCGGTAGTCCGACACCTGCCCGGAGGCACGCAGACCCACGCGTGCCTCCGGGCAGGTGGACCGGGTCATCCTCGGGGTGGGGACGGATCACAGATGCAGCGCAGTGACCGCGGGACCTTGGGCCCGAAGCGTGGCCATTCCGAGAGTGAGACTTCTGGTGTTCACCCACGGGAGGAAACCATGAAGGCTGCCGTCGTTTCGAAGTTCGGAGATCCGGCGATCATCGAGGAGCGCGACATCCCCGTGCCGGGTCCCGGGCAGGTGCTCGTGCGGCTCGACACCTGTGGGCTCTGCCATACAGACATCCACGCGATGCGGGGCGACTGGCCCATCACACCCGTCCTCCCCTTGGTCCCCGGTCATGAGGGTGTGGGAGTCATCGAAGCCGTCGGCTCCGGCGTCACCGGTCGATGGGTGGGGCAACGGGTCGCCATGCCCTGGCTCGGTCACGCGTGCGGTGAATGTCGGTACTGCATCAGTGGCCGGGAGAATCTCTGCGAGAAGCAGTACAACAACGGATACGGCGTTCCCGGCGGGTACGCGGAGTACATGCTCGCCGACGCTCGATTCGCTGTGCGCGTCCCGGACTCGATCACGTCCCTGGATGCGGCGCCGCTGACGTGCGCGGGCGTGACGACATATGCGGCGATCAAGAACGCACGGGTCATTCCCGGGGAGACGGTCACGATCTTCGGCATCGGCGGGCTGGGGCACCTCGCCGTGCAGTACGCGCGACTGGTGGGGGCGAAAGTGATCGGGGTCGACGTCACCGAGGAGAAACTCGCACTGGCGCGGGATCTCGGAGCCGATTGGGTCGTGAATGCCGCCGAAACGGACCCCGTGGCGGCGATCCGAGATCTCGGCGGAACCGATATCGCTGTCGTTCTGGCAGTGGCGCCGAGCGTGTTCCGAGAAGCGTTCGACTCGCTGAACCGTGGTGGCCGGCTCGTCTTGGTCTCCCTCCCCGTCGACGGCACTCTGAAGATCCCGATCTTCGACACGGTGCTGAAAGGCATCAGCATCATCGGCTCGATCGTCGGTACACGTCAGGATCTTGTGGAAGTCTTCGACTTGCACGCCGCAGGCCGTACCCGTGTCGTCGCCGAACCCCGAGAGCTCGAGCAGGTGAACGACTGCGTGCAGGCCGTGCTGGCCGGCCATGTCGCGGCCCGTCTCGTCTTCACCTATCACACCGCAGATCTAGTGACGCAGTAGCCACGTGAGCGCGGCGCGCCTGCGTTGCCGCGCGCGAGGAGGTGCAGGGTGAGGGCTGGGACCGCCGACGACGTCGGCGGCGGATGGCCAGCGTCGCCTGACGCGGCCCGCGCCGCGATCGGTGCTCCCGTGACCGGATGGTCATCGGTCGAGGCCGCGCGCATGCTCGCCGAGACTGGTCCCAACACCGTCGACCGTGAGAGTCACCTGTCGCGCACGCGACTCCTGCTTCGCCAGTTCGCGAGCCCTATCGAGGTGATCCTGGTCGCGGCGACCGTTCTCGCCGGCATCCTCGGGGACCTGACAGACGCGGTGATCATCCTCGCCATACTGCTGGTGGCAGGCGTTCTCGGTTTTGTTCAGGAATGGAACGCGGGGAGGACGATGGCGGCACTCCTGGCTACCGTCGAGGTTGCCTGCACCGCGCGGCGTGACGGCGAGCGGGTGGCTGTGCCGCTCAGCGCTGTTGTCCCGGGCGATCTCCTGGAAGTGAGCGCCGGAGATGTCATTCCTGCGGATGGCATCGTCCTGCAGTCGAACATGCTGACCATCGATGAGTCGACATTCACCGGAGAGACGTTTCCCGTCGCGAGGCGTCCCGCCGTGCCTTCCGGCGGGGACACGTGTGATGTCGCGCGCGTGCGGCTCGGCACGCACGTCGCCTCGGGTACCGCAACGCTCCTCGCGGTGCGCACCGGCCCCGCAACCGAGCTGGCCCACATCGCCGCGGCTTTGGTGTCCACGAGCACGCCGACAGGCTTCGAGAAGGGGCTGACCGGCTTCGGGCTCATGCTCACACGGGTCATGCTCGTCCTCGTCGTCGTAGTCTTCGCCGTCAACATGCTGCTTCAGCGCCACGCGGTCGAGGCTGCGCTCTTCTCTCTCGCGCTGGCAGTGGGGCTCACGCCGCAACTACTGCCGGCGATTGTCGCCATCGGCCTTTCGAAGGGCGCGCGCGCTATGGCGCGCAAGCGTGTCATCGTCCGCAGGCTCGACGCGATCGAGGATATCGGGTCCATGTCGGTGCTCTGCTGCGACAAGACCGGCACTCTCACCGAGGGAGAGGTGCGCCTGTTGGAGTCGCTGGACGCGGCGGGCAACGAGCAAGCCGAGGTGAGTCGGCTGGCCAGCCTCAACGCGGGCCTTCACACGGGATGGCTCAACGCGATCGACACGGCGGTCCTCGATGCTTGTCCGCTCGACCCCACGGGCATCACGGGGTGTGGTGAGGTTCCGTACGACTTTCATCGCAAGCGTCAGAGCGTCGCGGTGCGACGCGACGATGAGTCGGCCATCACGCTGATCACGAAGGGTGCTTTCACCTCGGTTCTCGACGTATGTAGTCACGCGGCACACGAGCGGGAGACGGTGCCACTCTCGGAGATTCGTTCCCAGCTCGAGCAGCGCTTCGTCGAGCGCAGCAGTGCGGGGGATCGCGTGCTCGGCCTGGCCGTCAAACGGTGGACTTCACGAGAGCCCGGAGACTTCGAAGAAGCGGACGAATCCGAGATGACCTTCGTGGGGATGCTCGTCTTCTCCGACCCCGTGAAGGTGGACGCGGCAGATGTCGTGGCACAGCTCCATGCGATCGGGGTGAGCATCCGCATGGTCACCGGAGACAACCGGCTCGTTGCCCGTCATGTCGCTGAGCAGATTGGTCTGGAGACGAGCCTCGTCTACACGGGCGTCGACGTTGACCGGCACGGCGAGGAGGCGCTCGCCGTGGCCGTCGAGGGCGTATCCGTCTTCTGTGAGATGAATCCCGTGCAGAAGGAAAGGGTAATCCGGGCGTATCGGCGTGCAGGCCACGTCACGGGCTACTTGGGAGACGGCATCAATGACGCGCCGCCGCTGCGCGCTTCGGACGTGGGACTCACGGTTGACACCGCCGTCCCCGTGGCGAAGCAGTCTGCGTCGATCGTGTTGCTCGACAAGAACCTCGAAGTCACCCTCGAGGGCGTCACGCAGGGGCGGCGGACGTTCCAGAACACGATGAAGTACATCTTCGTCACCACAAGCGCCAACTTCGGCAACATGCTCAGCATGGCCGTCGCGGCACCCGTCCTACCCTTCCTTCCACTCCTCGCAAGTCAGATCCTTGCCGTCAACCTGCTCTCCGATGCTCCCGCAATGACAATCGCCACCGATGCGGTCGACGATGAGCGCGTGGCCCACCCGGAGAAGTGGGACGTGCGGCTCATCCGCACCTTCATGATCGTGTTCGGGACGCTGTCGAGTGTCTTCGATCTCGCGACCTTCGCCCTGCTACGGACTGCGTTCCATGCAGACGCGCCCGAGTTCCGCACAGCGTGGTTCGTGGGCTCGATCCTGACCGAGGTCGGGGTGTTGCTGGTGCTGCGGACGCGTCTCCCCGTCCACACGAGCCGCCCTGCAGGCGGGCTGGTCCTCACGAGTCTCCTGGTGGTTGTCGTGACCCTGTGGTTGCCGTACTCGCCGGCCGCCCCCGCGCTCTCCCTGGTCGCTCTTCCCGGTGAGCTCCTCACTGCGGTGGGGGTCGTGGTGCTGGTGTATCTGCTCGCAAACGAGATCGCCAAGGGGATCTTCTGGCGACGTATCGAGCGGGGGGCAGCTGTCCGCCGGGGGAGTCGAGCGAAGCGGGGCGGACCGTGAGAATGCTGGGCGCGCTCAGAAGCTATGGTGCAATCGCCGTGTCGACGGCTGTGCTTGTCGGCGTCCTCCTCCTTCACGTCGGCGGGATGCCCAGCGCGGGTCGGGTCGCCGCGACGGTGTTCGTCGGTGTGTATATGGTCTGGACCATCATCGGCATGGTGCACGACGCGCTCCGGGGTCGCATCGGCCTTGATGTTCTGGCGGTCGTGGCTATGGCCGCGACGCTCGCCGTCGGTGAGTACATCGCGTCACTGATTGTCGTACTCATGCTGTCCGGCGGACGCGCACTCGAGGAATTCGCGAGTCGGCGCGCACGAGGCGACCTCACCGCCTTGATGAAGCGTGCGCCGCGCATCGCGCATCTCCTGAAGACGAGCGCGGGGGGCGAAGATCGTGTCGATGACTGCGCCGTCGATGACGTCAAGGTGGGGGATCTGCTACTCGTGCGCCCTTCCGAGATCGTTCCGGTCGACGGAACCCTCGTCGGCTCGGACGCATCGTTCGACGAATCTTCCTTGACCGGGGAGAGCTTGCCGGTCACGCGCGACGAGGGGGAGGAAGTCCTCTCTGGTGCGATCAATGGAACGCGGGCGGCGGTGATCCGAGCGTCGCGCAGGAGTGCGGACAGTCAGTACCAGCAGATCGTCGCCCTCGTGCGAGACGCGCAGGAGAGCCGAGCACCGGTGGTGCGGCTGGCTGACCGGTTCGCCGTTCCGTTCACGGCGGGGGCCCTCGTCTTGGCGGTTGCAGCCTGGGCGGTGTCCGGTGCGCCGTCTCGTTTCGCAGAGGTGCTCGTACTCGCCACCCCTTGCCCTCTGCTGATCGCGGCGCCCGTGGCGTTTCTTGGCGGGCTCTCACGCGCTGCGAAGTCGGGCGTGATCCTGAAGAGTGGTGCCGTCATCGAGCAGCTCGCACGGGTGCGGGCTGTCGCTTTCGACAAGACAGGGACACTAACCGAGGGTCGCCCGCGGCTGGTTTCGGTCCGCCCCACCTCTGGCCTCGACCCCGATGAGCTCCTTCGCCTCGCCGCTTCGGCGGAGCAATACTCCTCTCATGCGTTCGCGGAAACGATCCGCCGCGATGCGGAGCAGCGCGGTATCCGACTCGTCTCCGCCTCCGACGCCACCGAAGTCGCCACGAACGGCGTGGCGGGGACGTTCGGGGATCACCGCGTCGCGGTCGGCAAGCCTGCGTACATCGAGTCGCTCGTGCCAGACCTCGCTCGCGTCGACCCGTCCGCGGCGGAAGGGGTCGTGTACGTCGCGGTGGACAGACGTTTCGGTGGAACGCTCATCGTCGCTGACGAACCGCGCGCAGAGTCGCGGCGTGTCGTGGAGTGGATGCTGCGGCACGGTGTCGAACGCGTCGTGATGCTCACCGGTGACACCCTGTCCACGGCCTCGGCGGTGGCGCAGCTGGTCGGGATCAGCGAGGTCCACGCGGAGCTGTTGCCGAGCGAAAAGGCTCGGCTCGCGGCGGAACTGCGGCCGAGGCCTGTGATGATGGTCGGGGATGGCGTCAACGACGCCCCGGTGCTCGCGGCAGCGGATGTGGGTGTCGCGATGGGAGCGCGCGGCGCGACCGCGGCCGGTGAGGCCGCTGACGTCGTCGTGCTCGTCGATTCTCTCGACGCGATCGTGACGGCGATGTCCGTGGGTAAACGCACGCTCCGCGTGGCGCTCACGGCGATCTGGATCGGGATCGTGCTGAGCATCGGACTCATGCTCGTCGCGACGTCCGGGATCATCCCCGCCCTCGTCGGGGCTCTCCTGCAGGAAGTGGTCGACTTGGCCACCATCCTCTACGCTCTCAAGGCCCTCAGCGCGGGGAGACGGGCCGCGTGGGGGCACGCGGCGCGCGATGCCGATGAGTCTCAGCGGCACGCGCGTACCGCCCGCCCCGAGCATCGAGATCGATGACGGCCGGGGCGAGTGTGCGGCGAGATCTCGATCGGGATCCTCTCCTCGTCGACGCTGTTGTGCTCGCGCTCTGTCGGTGCCCGCTCGCGCCATCACCCGGCGGCGGAGAGGTGCCGCTCGATGATGCGCGCGGCGGCGCGGAGTGGCTCGGCGTCGCCCATGATCGGGTCGAGCACCTGGGCGAACGTGAGGACCGACAGCACGGTGAGTGCCGTGTCGCGATCGCCCTGTGACGGCTCCGCGTCGACGCCTGCGCGTGCGGCGGCGATGAGCCGGGCGGCATGGTCCCAACTCCGGGCCAGGTACGGGGCGAGGTCGTCGCGCGCCTCGGCGTGGCGCACCGCGTACGCGTAGAGCTCGAGGGAGAGGAGCGTGGAGGGGAGCGAGACCTCGGGATCGCACGCCTCCGCGAACACGTCTGCGAGCGGCCTGCCCGTCTGCGCGGCGAACCAGCGGTCCTGCTCGTCGGACAGCTCGTGGACGATCTGGCGGAGGAGATCCTCCTTGCCGTCGAAGTTCGCGTAGACCGCGCCCTTGGTGTAGCCGGCCGCGGCAGCGACGTCGCCGACGCTCGCGCCCTCATAACCGCGCTCGGCGAAGACCTGGCGCGCCGCGGCGATGAGGTCGGCGCGGGTGCGTTCGGCCTGCGCGCGGCGTCGCGTGCTCGCCGTCTGGCGGTGCGCATCGCGCTGTTCGCGACTGCCTCCCCGGGCACGGCGCACCTGGGTCGAGGCCTGGGCGAGCTCGCGGGAGGCATCGCGGAGGGAGACGGCGAGGCTCTCGCTCATCTCCTTGCTCGCATCGGTCAGTCCGCTGCCGACCGCCTTCGTGAGCGCGGTGACGGCTTCCGCGAACGCGCGCGCGGCCGACCCCACCTCGTCCTCGCGTTCCGCCATCGGGCCATCGTACATCCCGATCGGTACGAGGATTTGAGTACCGAGTGGTATTCGGAGTACGGTTCAGATACCGACCGGTATTTGAAAGGTGTTCCATGAACGATGTGCTGCAGATCCGCGGTCTGCGGAAGAGCTTCGGACGGGGCGGACGGGTGGTCCACGCGAACGCGGGTGTCGACCTCACGGTCGCGCCGGGACAGGTGGTGGGCCTCCTGGGCCACAACGGCGCCGGGAAGTCGACGCTCGTCAACCAGGTGGTGGGGCTCCTGCGCCCTGACTCCGGGACCGTCGTGGTCGATGGCGTCGACGCAATCGCCCGCCCCGCGCTGGCGCGGCGGATGGTGAGCGTTCAGGCCCAAGCGAACGTGCCCATCACCGGGCTCTCCCCGCGAACGGCGATCGAACTGGTCGGGCGGATGCGCGGAGGCGCGACCGGCGCGATGCGAGCGCGCGCGACCGAGCTCATCGACGCCCTCGACCTGGGCGACTGGGCGGCCACACCGTCGCAGAAGGTGTCCGGGGGAATCGCGCGTCTGACGGCGTTCGCGATGACGGCGATCGTCCCCGGGCGTCTCGTGGTGCTCGACGAGCCCACGAACGACGTCGATCCCGTGCGCCGGCGGCTGCTGTGGGGGGAGATCCGCCGACTGGCCGACGACGGGGCGGGCGTGCTGCTCGTCACGCACAACGTGCGGGAGGCAGAGCGGGTGGTGGACGATCTCGTGATCCTCGATCACGGTGTCGTCGTCGCGGCCGACTCCCCGGGGGCACTCGTGCGTTCGCGTGCCGGGCGCCTGGTGCTGGAGGTCGACCTCATCGCGGGGGTCGACCCCGGCTGGCTCGACGGAGACCATCCGGTGCTCCGGGGTGCCACGCACGCCTCGCTCGCCGTCTCGGCCGACCGCGCGGCCGAGATCGTCGCGTGGGCGACGGCGCGCGTCGCCGACGACCGCATCGAGCGCTACGCGCTCAGCCCCGCCTCGCTGGAAGACATCTATATCGATATCGTGTCGCAGCCCGAGGAGGTGGCGGCATGAGCGCCGGCGTCGCGAGCTCCGCGTCCCTCGCGGCCTCATCGGCGCCGGCCGGTGTGGCGTGGTGGCGGCAACTGGCTCTGCTCATGCAGTGGCAGGCGCGCAGGTCCCTCCACATGCTGCCGCTCCTCGTGCTCGTGCAACTGCTGCTCGCCGTGGCGACCGTGATCGGCTACGGGCTCCTGATCGGCGAGCCCGACCCGCTGTCAGGGCTGTACCTCGCCACCGGCGCACCCACGGCGGCCCTCATCATGGTGGGCCTCGTCATGACGCCGCAGTGGGTGAGCCAGGCGCGCACCGAGGGGAGCCTCGACTGGATGCGGACGTTGCCCATCTCCCGTGAGATCTACCTCTTCGCCGACCTTGCCGTCTGGTCGCTGATCGCCCTCCCGGGGATCTCGGCGGGGGTGGTCGCGGGGGCTCTGCGGTTCGACGTCGAGCTGGCACCGGCGTGGTGGCTCGTCGTGGTCGTGCTCCTGGTGTCGCTCACGGCAGCGTCCATCGGCTACGCGCTGGCCTGTCTCCTCCCGCCGACGGCCGCCCTGCTCATCAGCCAGGTTTTTGTCTTCCTCGTGATGCTCTTCACCCCCATCAGCTTCCCGGCCGATCGGATGCCGGCGTGGGCGCAGAGCATGCACGACTGGCTGCCGCTGCAATCGATGGCCGAGCTCATGCGTGGCGGGCTCGTGACGACCGACTTCCCGGTCTCCGGCCGCGCCTGGATCATGGTCGTCGCGTGGTGTGCCCTCTCCGTCGTGGGAGCGGGTCTGGCGCTGCGGCGGCGAGGCTGAACGCGCCGCCCCCGCGCCACGCCGAGCGCTGAGCGGGACGCAAAGGGTCCGCCACCCACCCCCGGGCATCGAGGTCGACGATGTCCGGGGGTGTGTGCTGCGAGGTCTCGATCGGGATCTGCTCCCCGGCGAGGTAATCCGCGAGGTGCAGGAAGCTCGAGTAGTGCGGGCCGAGGACGTACCCGGACGACGCGAGGAGGTACAGGTCGACGATCGCCGACTTCACTCCCGCCACGGTGTTGTACTCGCCTTTGTCGCCGAGGGCATGGACGTGCGGGATCTCTGCCCTCAGCGCCGTGACGACATCGGGGACGTCGCACGAGACGAAGAACGCGGTGTCCGGTTGCCGCGCCGCGATCTGCCGCATCCGCTCGACGAACCACGACACCGGAGAGGCCTCCTTCGTCTGCGGATGGGACACGGCGTGGGCGCGGATCTGGACTCCGACGTACGATCTGCCCCGCAGCTGTTCGTCGTAGAACACCCGCACGCGCTCGGCGATGTCGGCCGCCGGGGTGAGGTCTCGGAACTCCTCCCGCCACGATCGGAGACCGGCGGGAAGCCTCAGCTCGCCGCCGGTGCGGATCTGCCGCACCCGCCGGGCGCGCACGGCAGCCGGCGCGGCGGCGAGGTCGGCGGTCTCGTACGGATAGAGCTTTGCCAGCGCCCGGCTCACCGAGCGGGAGATCCTGGTGCCGCCGGCGAAGTCCCAGAGGTCGGTGAGCCGGGGCCCGAACAGCTTTCCGGTGGGCCAGACGTACAAGAGCTTCCGCCGTTCGTGTTCGGCGAGGACCTTCGCGCCGAGCACGACGCGCATGCGGTTGCCGAGGCCGCTGTCGGCTCCGTTGTAGGCGATCAGTGACCTCATCGTCGGTGTCATTCCCTCTCTGGCGGTGTCCGGTGAGGGAGGGACCGGATCGTGACGGTGGCCGGAAGGCCCGGCGGGCAGCGGTCCCCACCGCCGACCCGCCCATGGGTGCCGGCGCCCTAATCTCCCCCAGGGGGCGCCAGCACCCGGCTCAGGGGTGCTCGAGGGCGAGCAGGCGGTCCACTTCATCGCGCACCGCATCGTGCGGCCGAGAAGTGGCCATGGCGACAGCGACGATCGACGCCGCCGTGCGATAGCGGGGCTCGCCGAGCACGGCGACGACGGCCCGGCGGAGATCCGCAGGGGAGGGTCGCTCGGTCCGCAGGTCGATCCCGACGCCGAAGAATCGTACGCGCGCCGCCACCTCGGGCTTGTCCTCCGCGCCCGGGGCGACCACGAGGGGAACACCCTGCGCGAGGGCGGCGAGAACGGTGCCGTACCCGCCGTTGCTGACGACGGCGGCGGTGCGGGGAAGGAGGAGGTCGTAGGGGAGGTACTCCGCCGCTCTCGCATTCGCGGGGAGACGGCCGAGGTCCGCGACCGGCGTGCCGCCGGTGCTGAGAACGACGTGGATGTCGAGGTCGGCGAGCGCGTCAAGCGCAGGCCGGAGGAGCGTCGAGGTGTCGGCGTTCGCGAGCGTTCCCTGGGTCACATGCACGATCGGCTTGCCGTCGGACAGCTGGTCCCACCAGCCCGGCACCGGGATCGACGGCAGGGCGTGGGTCGGTCGCCCCACGAACCGCACACCGGGCGACAGATCGGTCAGGGGGTACTCGAACTCACCGGGCCCCAGCTGGAGCAGCCGATCGAATCTCGAGGTCAGGTCGAGGATGAACGGGAAGTCCCGGGGGAGCGGACGACCGGTCGCGCGCTCGAAGAGCCGGCGAGCCAGCCGCTGCGTATCGCGGAACGCGACCTTCGTCGCCATCGCGTTCAGCAGCCGGTTGCGGACGCGGCCGAGGGGAGTCCACGACGGCTGGAGGGCCATTCCCGGCGGGGCGGTGTCGATGCTCAGCTGGGCGAGCGGACCGATTCCCAGGCCGACCACGGGGACGCGTTCCGGTCGGGGTGTTGCGAGCAGGGGTGTTGCGCCGGCGAAGAGGTGATCGGTCATCACGAGGTCGGGGCGCAGGGTGGTCAGCAGCGCCTCCAGCGTCGCCCACTGGTCGGGGAGTGGATGGATGAAGGTGTGCTGCAGCTGATACTGCGACAGGGCGAGACCGCGATACCGGTGCCGATCCGGGAGATACGCGTCCAGGTCGCGCTCGTCGTAGTCCGCGCGGCCCCGGAGGGGTGCGAACTCGCACCCGGCGGCATCGACCCGTGCCGCGAACCGCGACCCCGTGGTCACCACGACGCGATGACCGTCGTCGACGAGGCCGCGGGCCACGGCGAGCACAGGGTCGACATGGCCGCGCAGGGGAGCGCACGCGAGCAGAACGGTGGACATCGGAGTGTCTCAATTCAGGTTGGAATCAGGTTCAAGTTAGAATTAGACCATGCCGCCCGGAGATTCGGAAGCCCGTCGTTCCTACGACGCTCGTGCACGACGCGCCCGCGCCCGCGACGACCGTGCGCGCACGCGGTCGCGCATCATCGAGGTGGCGCGCGATGCCTTCCTCACCGACGGGTACGGCGCCACCTCACTCAGCGCCGTCGCCGCCGGTGCGGGAGTGTCGGTGCAGACGATCTATCTCGCGGTGGGGTCCAAGGGTGAGCTCCTGCGTCAGGTGGTGCGTGACACGGTGCTGGCCGGTGAAGCCGTCGCGGCCGTCAGTGAGGCGTCGTGGGTCACGGAGCTCGCGGTCCAGACGGACCCGGCGGTGCAGATCGAGATCCTCGTCCGAGAGTCGGTGTCTCTCGCCGCCCGCGCCTACCCGATCTGGCGCGTGGTGGCGGAGGCGGCGACCCTCGATGCCGCTCTCCTGCCCGACCTGAAGGAGCTCGAGGATGGTCGTCATCGTGATCAGCGGGCGTTGGTGGGCCTGCTCCACGGGGTGGCCGTTCCGCTGGATCGGGCGGCGGACATCGTTCACGGAATCCTCAGTCCCGAACTCTGGCGCCTCTGGGGGATCGAGCGGGGGTGGCCGCGCGAGGAGGTGCAGGCCTTCGCGGTCGACGTGCTGGTTCACGCTCTGCATCGGCCCGGCCTGCGCTGAGGCATCGCTGTCGGCTTGACGCAAACTAGTTTGCAGTGCAAAGTAGTTTGCATGAGCGATGACGATACCTCCCTCGACCCGGCGCAGATGTTCGAGGTCATGCAGTCGACGCGTCGCCGGACGCACAGTCGCCTGACCCGCATGTACTCGACGCTCCTGTTCGTCTGGGCGGCGGCCTGGCTGTTCGGGTTCGGTGCCCTCATGCTGGGGGACGGGATCGGCGGTGCGCCGGTGCTCCCCGCCCCCGTGGCCTGGACCGTATTCGGCTCACTCATCGCCGCCGCGATCGTGTGGTCGATCGTGGCGGGACTCCGCAGCGCCGCATCGGGCATCTCGGGCAGATCGCAGCTCCAAGGGGCCCTCTACGGCTACTCCTGGATGATCGCGATGATCGGCGGATGGCTGCTCCTCATGGGCCTGCAGAAGTCGGGGCTGTCACCGGAGACCACCAACCTGCTGTACCCGGCGCTGTTCGTGCTCCTGGTCGGCGTGCTCTACCTCGCGGGTGGGGCCCTCTGGCGCTCGCCGGCGCAATACGTGCTGGGGATCGCCCTCATCGCCGTCGTGGTCGTCGCCACTTTCGTCGGCAGTCCCTGGCACTACCTGATCTACGCGACGGCCGGGCCGCTCGCGATGTCCGTCGTGGCCGTCATGCTCCTCGGCGGCATCATCCCCGCGGAGCCGCGGTCGGGTGGAGACGCGGCATGACCGAGCTCGATCCCGTCATCCACACGCCGGCGCGTCTGCGGATCATGACGGCCCTCAACGAAGCGCTCGAAGACGGCGACGAGATCGCCTTCCCCGCCCTGCAGAAGCTGCTGGACATGACCGCGGGAAACCTCACCAGTCATCTCGCGAAGCTCGAAGACGCCGGCTACATCGTGGTGGCGAAGACCTTCGCGGGACGGAAGCCGGTGACCCGCGTCGCGATGACACCCGCGGGCCGCGGGGCGTTCCGCGCCTATCGCACCGCTTTGCTCGACATCCTCGGAGGATCCCGATGAACCCCCTCGTTCGTACCGCGTCGCTCACCAAACGATATGGCGACCGGGTCGCCCTCGACGGAGTGACCCTGGAGGTCGGCGCGGGGGAGAGCGTCGGGCTGCTCGGGCCCAACGGCGCCGGGAAGACGACGCTCCTGAGTCTCATCGAGGGACTGCGTCTGCCAACGTCCGGAGAGGTCCGCCTGTTCGGCGGAGATCCTCGCGATCCGGGCTCGCGCACGCGGCTCGGGTCCACTCCGCAGGCGACAGCGCTCCCCGATGCTCTCCGTGTGGGGGAAGTGATCGACCTCGTCGCCGCACACTATCCGTCCCCGTCGTCGCGAGAGCGGATCGTCGCCGAGTTCGGGCTCGAGGATCTCGTCCGCCGCCCCTGTGGGGCACTCTCCGGAGGTCAGCAGCGGCGGGTGGCGGTCGCCCTCGCCTTCGTCGGCGATCCCGCGCTGGTGCTGCTCGACGAGCCGACCACCGGGCTCGACGTCGACGGCCGGCGAGCCCTCTGGGACGCGGTGCGGGCGCGCCATGCCGCCGGGTGCGCGATCGTCGTGACCAGTCATCACCTCGAGGAGATCGAACAGCTCGCCCAGCGCGTGGTCGTGATCGATCACGGGGTCGTGCGGGCTGACGACACCTTGTCCGCGATCGTCGAGGGGGTCTCCCGGCGGCGCGTCACACTGACGGGCGTCGACCGCACCACGGCCCAGTCGCTGGATCCCGAGGCCGTCATCACCGCAGAGGGCGAACAGGTGACGGCACTCGTCGCCGACGCGGACGCGTTCGTGCGGGCGCTCGTCCAGGCGGGCGCGCCGTTCCGCGACCTCGCCGTCCGTGGCGCCAGCCTCGAAGAAGCATTCCTCGCGCTCACCGCGACCCCGGAAGGAACCCGCTGATGTCCACGCTCGCCCTCTCCGCCGTCTACACGAAGTACAACCTCATCGAGACCGCTCGTGTGCCGATCGCGGTGATCGGCTCGGTGGTCTTCCCCACGCTCGCCTTCTGCATGTTCGTGTTGCCTCAGGGCGTGGTGACGGCCGATCCGACGTTCGCGACGGCCGCAGTGGCCTCGATGGTGGTGTTCGCCTTCATGGCGTCGGGCCTCTTCTCGATCGGCCTGGAGCTGTCCGAGCAGCGCTCCAAGCCCTGGGCGCCGTACCTGCGCACGCTTCCCGGCGCGGCGGCCGCGCGACCGATCGGGTTGATCGCGGCGACGCTCGTCATCTCGCTCGCCGCCATGATCCCGCTTCTCGTCGTCGGAGGGCTGTTCACGGCCGCCCGCCCGGGCCTGGTACCGATGCTCGCCGCGATCGGCCTCGTCGTGCTCACCGCCGTGCCGTCCATGCTCGTCGGTGTGGTGATCGGCACCGCGTGTGGGCCGAAGGCGGCTATCGCGGTGACGCAGGTCGCCATGTTCCTGCTCGCCTTCGGCGGGGGCCTCTTCCTGCCGCCGATGCTCTTCCCAGAGTGGCTCGATGCGGCGTCCCGCGTGCTGCCGGTGCGGCAGGCGCGCGAGATCGTGCTGGCCGCGGCCCTCGGCGACGAGATGCCGGTGTGGGCCGTGATCGGGATCGTTGCATGGACGCTGGCGCTGGGGCTGACCGCGGCATGGCTGTCGCGCCGCGACGAGGGTCGACGCTTCCGCTGAGCTGGCCTGGCGGCCGTGCGGCGACGCCGCGAGCCTCCTCGAGAGCGTCCCTCGGAGGTTTCAGGGAGCCGCCGGACGGTACGCGACGGCGTCCAGCTGGAATCTCAGGCCGCGGTGCGCGAACGCGGTCTGGATCGACTTGCGGGCGGGGTAGCCGCCGTGGAATCGCTCGCGGAACGCCGCCTCCATGACCGGGATATCCCAGATGTCTGCGAAGAGCGCGTCGACCTTCACGACGTCGGAGAGAGAAAGGCCGATGGAGAGCAGGCGTGCTTCGAGCGCATCGAGAGCGCCGTGGACCTGCTGGCTCGTTGACCCGTCGGTGTTGCCGACGCAGTACGACACGAAGACCATGCCGCCCGCTTCCACGACCCCTGCGTGCGCCCAGTGCTCGTCGATGTCCGATCGATGGATGGCCGTCATGTCGCACACCATACGGCGTCGACGGGGCGGAGACGGCGGCGTTGCGCCGTGTCAATCGTCCGACGCCACGGTGGTCACCCGTGTGCGGGATCCGCACGCGGGCCGAGGCGTGCGACAGGGACTCAATGGGCGAAGACGATGTACAGCGCGAACACGCCCCACACGACCGTGATGCTGACGGGGATGAACATGTCGAGCTTGAGTCGCGTCTGCCTCATCGTCCGAAAACGCTGCCCCGCCGGCATCGGGATCTGCGACGCCACGCGAGCGCGCAGCGGCCGGCCCCGCCAGAGATTGGCGTAGGCGCGCTCTGACAGACGGCTGTCATCGGACCCGTCGCGGAGATCGCCGGTCGAGGTGAAGCGTGACCCGAGATCGAACTTGTGAAAGTCGACGATCGCACATCGCGCGAAGATGACGGGGAAGAAGGCGTACCACGTGGTGACCATCGCGAGGACGAGGACCGTGAAGAAGGGCAGTTTGTCACCCACGCCGAGCAGGATCGCGCCGACCGCCAGATAGAGCGACTGCGCGGACATCGACAGCCCGCGGTACGACTGCACGTTCGCCTCGTAGGTCGACCATTGGCTGTCGGGGCTGATGTGTCCCTGGTTCTGCTCGAGCATGCCTCCGAGCCTATGCAGTCACGCCCGCACCGGCGGGGAGGCTCTCGCGTCGTCTGCGGCGTCAGCTCCAGGAGGGGAGCTGTTGCAGCGTCCACGTGTTGCCGTCGGGATCGGAGAAGCGGACGAAGCGCCCCCACTCCTGGTCGTCGATGCCGTCGACCTCGACGCCGGCATCGCGTAGCTGCGCGAGCGCGGCGTCGGCGTCGGGAACGACGACCTGGATGCTGTCTTGCGTGCCCGGAGCCATCGACAGGCCGAGCCCCTCGCCGATCGCGATCGAGCAGGCCGATCCGGGTGGGGTGAGTTGCACGAAGCGGAGGTCGGGCGACGGGCGGTGGTCGTGGTCGGCGTGGAACCCGATGCGCACGTAGAAGTCCTTTGCTCGGTCTACGTCGGTCACCGGGACGAAAATGAGCTCGATCTTCCAGTCCATCGGGGTCTCCTTCTCTGACAAAGTCACGGTACGCCGGGCCTCGGACATCGCGGCCGGATCGTTAGCATGGTGCCTATGACCGACGATTCGCCGCGCTTCAGTCCCGTCATCGCGCTCCTCGCGGTGTCGGCGATGTGGGAGGGGCAGTTGTCCGCCGTGCTGAGGGACCTCGGCATCACCACGCGCAAGTTCGGCCTGCTGGGGCACATCTACGCCGAGCCCGGGATCTCGTTCTCGGAACTGGCGCGCCGTTCCCACATCACGGTGCAGTCGGCGCACACGGCGGTGCGCTCGCTCGTCGACGAGGGGCTGGTGCAGGACGCCACCGCTCACGCGGGAGCGGCGAGCGATCTGAACGTCACTCCGAAGGGTGCCCGCGTGCTGCAGGAAGCGCGCGAGCGCCTGGCCGAGCTCGACGGGGCCCTCTCGCAGCGCCTGCCGAAGGTGGCGGAGTCGCTTGACGGCATCCGCGCCGGGATCGTCTAGCCTTCAGGTATGCTGAAGGCGTGTTCCGTACGCCTCTCTCCGCCTTTCGTCTGCTCGCGTTCGCCGAAGCCGTCACCTGGACCCTTCTCATCTCCGCGCTGATCCTGCGCGCCACCGCCGGCTGGGCGCCGGCCGTCACGGTCGCCGGGGGCATCCACGGGTTCGTCTTCCTCTCCTATGGGGCCACCGCGATCCTCGTTGCGCTCAACAGTCGCTGGCCGGTCGGAAGCGCGGCGCTCGCGATCGTCTCGGCGGTGATCCCGTATGCGACGATCCCGGTCGAGCGGTGGCTCGTGCGTCGCGGCCGGCTCGACGGCCGGTGGCGGACGGGGGAGGAGGACGGCGACGCCCGCTGGTACGACGGGCCGCTGCGCTGGTTCCTCCGACGGCCCTGGGTGCTCGTGCTGCTGATCGCCGCGGCGGTCACGGCGCTGTTCGTCGTCCTGCTGGTCGTGGGGCCTCCCGGAGGCAAATGAGCGTGGAGGCGAGTGATCGGGTGGACGTGATGGCGCGCGGTAGCGTGTCGGGATGATCCGCCACGGCGCCCGCATCCTCCTCGCCCTCGTGTTGCTGGTCGCGGGCGCGGCTCACCTCTCGACCCTCCGGAGAGGGTTCCGGATCGTGGTCCCCGACTGGGCTGCTCGCGTGCTGCACACCGACAAAGACACGATCGTCGTGGTGTCCGGGGTGGTCGAAATCCTGCTCGGGGCTGGTCTCGTGCTGCTGCCCCGCGAGTCTCGCCGTATGGGGGCAGCGGTGGCGGCCTTCTTCGTCGCGGTCTTCCCCGGGAATGTCCACCAGTGGCAACGGGGGACGTCCGCTCCCGGACTCGACACCGACGGGCGGCGCCTGGCCCGACTCTTCCTGCAGCCGGTCCTCGTGGCGTGGGCCCTGTGGTCCACGCGGTCCGCGCGCTG
Organism: Microbacterium sp. TNHR37B; assembly: GCF_001620065.1. GTDB lineage: Bacteria > Actinomycetota > Actinomycetes > Actinomycetales > Microbacteriaceae > Microbacterium. Next base: position 1,041,702 of record NZ_LQGV01000001.1, on the reverse strand, counting down.
ACCCCGGTCGCCCACGAGGCGCGCACGACCTCGATCGGGAGATCCATTCAGGTGAAACAGACCGCAACGGAATTTCTCGCGCGCGCACGCGTTTGATTGCCTGTCATGGTGAGTGTGAATGCAACCGGGTCCGATGAGCTCCGAGCGGCCGAAGCCGACTACCGCGCGTGGTCGGAGGCGCGCCGCGCCGCGGTGACCGGACCCCACGGGGCTCTCGCCCTCGTGCTCACGCACTGGTCGGAGCCCGGTGCCGAGCCGGTGCCGGAGGCTGTCGCCCGGGAAGGTCACCCCGACACGGTGCTGTTCTCGCGTCTCGAGCGCGCCGACATCGACACCGGTCTGCCGCAGCAGGGGTATCGCATCTGGCGACAGGACTCGCCCGCCGCGACCGCGTTCGAAGAGATCGAGCGATACCCGTACGACCCCGCCTGGGTGATCGACGGGCGGTTCGAGCTGGTCGACGAGGACCGCGTCGTCCCCTTCGAGCACATTCGCGACGCCGGAGCCACGCGGAGCCTGCCGGTCTCCGGGGACCTCGTGTTCGAGTGGGAGGGCACGCAGTACCGCCTCGCCGCGTTCGACACCGTCTCGGGAGGCACGGCCAAGCTGCAGCTCGTCTTCGGAGACCGGACCAACGGCTCGGAGACGTACGGCGCTGGCCGGTTCCTGTTCCTCGACCGCCCGGCGGTCGGCCATGAGGCGGGGGAGCGGAGCACGCCCGTCACCGTCGACTTCAATCGCGCGACGGTGCCGCCCTGCGGCTTTTCGTCGCAGATGAACTGCCCCCTCCCACCCGCGCAGAACCGGCTGCCGTTCCCGGTGCACGCGGGCGAGAAGCGCGTGCGGTTCGCCGACGGCTTCTCCCTCTGACCCACCCGCGTCCGGCGGACCGCACCCCGCCGCGTCGACCCTCACCCACAGCAAAGGACCTGACGTGACCTCACGCCGCCTCACCCGTTTCCTCACGGCCGCCGCCGCAGCCACCGCCGGGCTGCTCGTGCTCGCCGGCTGCGCCGCAGGCACCCCGACCCCGAGCGGCAGTGCCGCGGCCGACCCGACGGCCGAGATCGTCGTCGGATCGCAGAACGAGCCCACGAACCTCGACCAGATCTTCGGCGGATCCTCGGGGGTGACGGAGGTCTTCACCGGCAACGTCTACGAGGGGCTCTTCCGCATCACCGACGACGCGACCGTCGAACCTCTCCTGGCCGCCGAGACGGCCGTCTCGGATGACGGCCTGGTCTACACGTTCACGTTGCAGGACGCGACCTTCCACTCCGGCAAGACGCTGACCGCCGACGACGTCAAGTACAGCCTCGACCGGTTCGTCGGAGACGACTCGATCGCCGCCCGCAAGCGCCAGCTCAGCGTGATCGACCACGTGGACGTCGTGGACCCGAAGACGGTCGCGGTCACCCTGTCGCAGCCGTCGATCAGCTTCACGTACAACCTCGGCTACGTGTGGATCGTCAACTCCGAGGCGGGGGACCTGACCACCTCGGCCGACGGTACCGGTCCGTACACCCTCGCCGACTACCGCAAGGGCGACTCGATCACCCTCGACGTGAACGCCGATTACTGGGGAGAGGCGCCGGCCAACGGCGGGGTGGTCTACCAGTACTACGCCGACCCCACGGCGCTCGACAACGCGCTGCGCACCGGCGCCGTCGACCTCGTCACGAGCCAGTCGAACCCCGACAGCCTCGCGGAGTTCGAGGCCTCCGGCTTCCAGATCATCGAGGGCACCTCGACGACGAAGGAGCTGCTCGCCTTCAACGACCGGAATGCGCCGTTCGACGAGGTCGCCGTGCGCAAGGCGGTCTACTCCGCGATCGACCGCGCGAAGCTCCTGGACGCGATCTGGGACGGCCGGGGCGAGCTCATCGGATCGATGGTCCCGCCGTCCGAGCCGTGGTACCTCGACCTCGCCGACAACAACCCCTACGACCCCGAGCTGTCGAAGAAGCTCCTGGCCGAGGCGGGGTACGCCGACGGGTTCACGTTCACGATCGACACTCCCGACTCGGGGGTCCACTCCACCGTCGCCGAGTTCCTGAAGTCGGAGCTCGCGAAGGTGGGCATCACGGTGGAGATCAACATCATCACCGACGACGAGTGGTACCAGAAGGTGTATACCGACACCGACTTCGAGGCGACCCTGCAGGGCCACGTCAACGACCGCGACATCAACTTCTACGGCAACCCCGACTTCTACTGGGGCTACGACAACGCCGACGTGCAGAAGTGGCTGAGCGAGTCCGAGGCCGCCGGCAGCGTCGAGGAGCAGACGGAGCTCATCAAGAAGGCCAACCAGCAGATCTCCGACGACGCGGCCAGTGTGTGGCTCTACCTCAACCCGCAGCTGCGCATCGCCGCCGAGGGCATCTCCGGTGTGCCGCAGAATGGACTGAACTCGCTGTTCTACGTGTACGACATCACCAAGGCATAGCAATCACTCGGTATCTCCTTCGACGAACAGGATTGTTGCTGCTGGCGTTCGCGCTGGCGGTGACGATCCTGTTCGTCGTCCTCCGCGTGCTCGGCAACCCGGTGTTCGCCCTCATCTCGGTGGGGGCGACCGACGCGGAGGTCGCCGCCGCGGCCGCGCGGCTCGGCGTCGACCGCCCGCTGCCGGAGCAGTTCGTCTCGTACCTCGGCCAGCTCGCCTCGTTCGACCTCGGCCAGTCGTTCACCAACCATCTGTCGGTGGGCGACGAGATCATCCGCCGGCTCAACGTCACCCTCCCGCTCACCCTCCTCTCCTTCGCCCTGTCGGTGCTGATCGCGATCCCGGTGGGGTTCTTCGCGGCGTGGAAGTCCCGCACCTGGTACGGCACCGCCTTCTCGGCCATGACGCAGCTCGGGGGAGCGATCCCGGTCTTCTGGGTCGGGATCCTGCTCGTCTCGGTGCTCTCCCTCGGCTGGCGGCTGTTCCCCGCGGGCGGATTCCCGCGCACCGACTGGGAGGACCCCGGAGCCGCTCTCTACGCTCTCGCCCTCCCCGTGCTCACGATCGCCCTGGTCGCCGGCAGCGACCTGGCCCGCTATGTCCGCAGCGCCACGCTCGACGTGCTGGGGCAGCAGTACCTCCGGGCGGCGCGTGCCACCGGCCAGAGCTTCGGCACCGCGATGTGGCGCCATGGCGTGCGCAACGGCGTCGTGCCGCTGATCTCGGTCCTCGCGATCCAGCTGTCGACGACGTTCGTGGGTGCCGTCATCATCGAGCGCGTCTTCGCGCTCCCGGGCCTCGGAGACATGCTCCTGGTCGGGATCAAGGAGCAGGACTTCCCCAGCATCCAGGGCGTCCTCCTGTTCTCGACCGCTCTCGTGCTCCTCCTCGGCTTCGCGGCCGACATCACGCAGCGCCTCATCGACCCGCGACTGCGCGACTCCCTCTCCGGCAATCGGCGAACGCGGGCGCGCGCATGACCGCCGCCCTGCTTCCCGCGGCGCCCGCGGTGCGCTCCCGTCCGCGTCGTCGGCGCTCGGTCAACCTCTTCGTCGGCGGAGTGCTGTTCGGCCTCATCGCCGTCGTCGGTCTGGTGTCCTTCTTCTGGACGCCCTACGCCCCCGACGACACGGCGGGGGGCCGACTACAACCGCCCTCCGCCGAGCACTGGATCGGGACGGATCGCCTCGGTCGCGATCTGTTCACCCAGCTGATGATCGGCGCCCGTCTCGCCCTCGCCGTCGGCTTCGGCTCGGTCGTCATCGCGGCGGTCGTCGGGATCGCGCTCGGGCTGCTCGCCGCGGTCGCGCGCCGGTGGGTCGACGACGCCCTGTCCAGCCTGCTGGACATCGCGATCGCCTTTCCCACGCTGCTGCTGGCCATGCTGATCGTGGCCTGGCGCGGTGCCTCGCTGGAGTCGGCCATCCTGGCGATCGGACTGGCCGGGGCCGCGGTGATCGCGCGTCTGACCCGGGTGACGGCCACCCGCGTGCTCGCGCAGGAGTACGTGACCGCCGCCCGCACCTCCGGCACGGGAACGTTCGGGATCGTCCGCGACCATGTGCTCCGCAACGTCTGGCCGACCCTCATCGTGCCGTTGGCGCTGCAGTTCGGCGGGGCCGTGGGGGCCGAGGCCTCCCTCTCCTACCTCGGACTCGGCTCGCCGCCCCCCAACGCCTCGTGGGGCCGCATGCTTCAGGAGGCGCAGAGCACCGTCCTCATCGCTCCGACCGCTGCCATCGTCCCGGGCGTGCTCCTGGTCGCCCTCATCGTCGGCATGAACCTCCTCGCCGACGGCATCCGGGACATCGCCGACCCCACGACGAGGAGCATCGGATGACCGCCGCGCTGGAGATCGCCGGCCTCTCGGTGCGATCGAGTCTCGACGCGGGCACCCCGCTCGTCCACCGCGTCGATCTCACCGCCCTGCCCGGGGAGCGGATCGGCATCGTCGGCGAGTCGGGGTCGGGAAAGTCCCTCACCGCCCTCGCGGTGCTCGGGCTCCTGCCCTATCCGCTGACGGCGGTGGGCTCGGTGCGATTGACGGTCGCAGACGAAGCCGTCGAGGTGATCGGCACCCGCTCCCGCCACCTCGATCGGGTGCGGGGCGCGGTCGTCGGGGCGGTCTTCCAAGAGCCGCTGGTCTCACTGGATCCGCTCATGCGGGTGGGGGCGCAACTCGCCTGGCCGCTGCGGCGCCACCGCGGGCTGCGCGGCGAACAGCTCCGCCGTGCCGTCCTCGATACGCTCGCCGACGTGCAGCTGACCGATCCCGAGCGGATCGCGCGCTCGCTCATCCACGAGATCTCCGGTGGTCAGCGCCAGCGCGTGGCGATCGCCGTGGCCCTCGCGGCGGGGCCGCGGATCCTCATCGCCGACGAGCCCACCACCGCCCTCGACGTCACGGTCCAGGCGGGCATCCTCGAGCTCCTCGACCGCGAGGTCCGTGAGCGCGGGATGACGCTGCTGTTCATCAGCCACGACCTTCCGGTCATCGCGGGCATCGCCGATCGTGTGCTCGTGCTCCGGCACGGGCGACAGGTCGAGCTCGATACGACCGCGCGCATCCTCCACGCGCCGAGCGACCCCTACACGGAACGGCTCGTGGCGGCCTCCCGGCGCCTCGACGACCTGCTTCCGCCCCTCGGTACAGGCCTCGGCGCAGAGGGGTCCCCGTCATGACCACGACCGCCGCCGCGCCGCCGGTGCTCCTCGGCGCCGAAGGGATCTCGGTCGCCTACGGCTCCCGCCCCGTGCTCTCGGACGTGTCGCTGTCGGTCTCTCCGGGAGACAGCCTGGGGCTCGTGGGGGAATCCGGCGCGGGCAAGACGACGGTGCTCCGCGCCCTCCTTGGCCTCCTCCCCCCGACGACCGGGACGGTGAGGTTCGCGGGCGAGGCGCTCAGCGCCGACGGACGTCGCGTCGCGTCGCGCCCCACTCGACGCGCGTTCCGTCGCGCGGTGCAGCCGGTCTTCCAAGACCCGTACTCCTCGCTCGATCCGCGGATGACGATCGGACGCTCGATCGCCGAGCCGCTGCGTTCCCTGGGTGTCCGCGGCGACCATCGCGCTCGCGTGGCGGAGCTGCTCGCGGCGGTCGAGTTGCCCGCGGACGCGGCCGATCGTTACCCGGAGGCCTTCTCCGGCGGTCAACGCCAGCGCATCGCGATCGCGAGGGCGCTGGCGCCCCGGCCGCGGATCCTGCTGGCCGACGAGCCGGTGAGTGCCCTCGACACGTCGGTGCGGATGCAGGTGATCGAGCTCCTCCAGCGTCTCGCGCACGACCAGGGCATCGGGTTCCTGCTCGTCTCCCACGACCTCACCATCGTCGCCGCCCTCTGCGACCGCATGGCCGTGCTCGAGTCGGGGCGCATCGTGGAGGAAGGTCCCACGGGGCGTGTCCTCACCGCTCCCGCTCATCCCTACACGCGGCGGCTGCGCTCTTCCGTGCCGCGCCTGCCGACTCGTTCCGCAGGCGAGTGACGCTCAGTGGCGCGTCGAGACCGTGACGGTGAACTTCGCGTTGCGGGCGACCTGTCGGGTGGGCCCCACCAGCCGTTCCAGCGCGCTCCGGTAGCGCAGCGACGAGTTCCACACGCACCACAGCTCGCCACCGGGGCGGAGAACGCGTGCGGCGTCGGCGAACAGTCGCGGGGCCAGGCGGTCGGTCACGGCGGCGCCGGAATGGAACGGCGGGTTGAGGGCGATGAACGACGCCGAAGCGTCGGGCCGGGCGTCCAATCCGTCAGCGCGCTCCACGCGCACGCGATCGTCGACGCCGTTGGCGGCCGCCGTCGCTCGTGCCGAGGCCACCGCGGCCGCGGACTGGTCGCAGGCGTAGACGCGCGCCGACGGGTGGCGCAGCGCCAGCGTGGCGGCCACCACGCCGTTCCCACAGGCGAGGTCGATGAGCGGGTCATCGACCGATCCGCCGTCGACCGCCTCGGGAAGGTGCTCCCGCAGCAGCCGTGTGCCGATGTCGATGCGTGCGCCGGCGAAGACCCCGCCGAAGGCGCACAGCGTCAGTCCGTCGACCTCCGCCGTCGCGGGAAGGGGATCCCGGCCGCGGGTCGGCGTTCGGGCGACCAGCACGCGCGCCTTCTGCCGCGCGTGGGTCACATCGACCCGGCCGAACGACTCTCGCAGCACGTCGTTCATGGCGGGGGACATGTGCTTCACTCGGCCCCCCGCGAACACCGTGACCTCGGGTGCCGCGTGCGCGGCGACGAGGCCGGCGATGTCGCGCAGAGCGTCCAGGGTGCGGGGAAGGCGCACCAGCACGACCCGAGCGTCGCGCACGAGGTCGGCGGTCAGCGCATGGGAGGTGAACGCGCCGGCGCCGCCGAGGCGAGACGCGTTGGCCATCAGAGCCCGCTCGCCCGTCAGCGCGTCCTGGTGGGCGCGGACCTCGGTCGCCCCGTCATGGACGGCAGCGAGGGTGAGTGCTCCGTACGCGTCGCCGATGACGGCGAGCTCGCCGCGACGAAGGACGGCGCGGGCGTCGTGCGACTCGTCGATCAGGAGCCGGTCCGCGGCGTCGGCGGCCACGAGATCGGGCGCCTCCACATCGGGCCACCGGCGGAGGGAGGAGAAGGGAAAGCTCACTCGGCCTCTTCCGCGCCCGCGGTCGCCGGGATCGGCGCCGTCACCGGCTCGCTGTAGCGCAGACGGGCGTCCTCCGCCGTGCATTCCTCCCCGATCCGGAGGTCGGGGGCGATCGAGCCGTCGTGACGCAACGGGATCAACGCCTCCACCGCCCGTCGACGCAGCTCCCACGGGTCGATGGTGTTGACGTACACCTTGGTGCCGCCTTCGAAACCGGCGGGGTTGGAGATGCGCCACTTCAACACGACGCGCCACGGCATCGGCCACGGCGCCTCGGGCGGGCGGTAGTGCCACTCCTCGTTCGTCGGCACGTGCACGCCTGTCGCCGCGTGGAGGGCATGGACGAGGTCCGACATGCCGCGGATCTCCGCTGCGGAGTGCTCCTGCGGCAGATTGGCGGGCGAACGGGAGTACACCTCGAACGCGGGGTAGCGGTGCCCGACGCCCGCGAAGGCGACCGCGTGGTCGTTCGCCGCGACGATCAGCCCCTCCTCGACGGCGAGGTCCGCGATCCGGTGCTGATAGAGCTCGCGATCGGCCGCGAGCATGCGGAGCTCGCGGTCGACCTGTGGTCCGTGCTCGTCGATGGCGACCAACTGCTTGTGCAGGTGGTCGAAGGAGGCTCCGGCCGGGCGGAGCCAGTTCTGGAAGACGGCGACGTACGCGGCGTGAGGCTGCGAGGCCTGGATCTCGGCGAGGGAGCGGACGGTGAAGGCGAAATAGGCCGCGTGCTCGTCAGGGGTCAGCCGCCCCGACGAGACGAGGTCGTCGTCGGTCTCGGCGCCGTCGGCCACGTGGCGCCGGGCGACGATCACGTCGTGCGAGCCGCCGAGCAGATCGAGAGTCGCCTCTTCCAGAGACTGCGGGATGCCCGACGCTGCCGAGCGGATGGCGGCGAGCTTCTCGAGATGGGCGCGCCCGATGGGGCTCGACAGATACTCCTGGGCCCACTCGATGATCGCCGACGGCTGCCGGAACCCGTGGTTCTCGCGCCAGTACTCGGCCGAGACGATCTCGAACAGGTTCCCGAACCGGCGGAACTCGGCCACGGTGTCGTCGACCTCGTCCGCCGGGACACGGCGCCGCTCGACGAAGGCGGGCCCGACCAGACGCGACTTCTCGGGGGTGGTCTCCAGGTACCGGTCGACGCAGAACGCGCACAGGCGTCGCTCCTCGCCGGGGGCGAGCCGCCGGGGGTCGTCGCGCGGCGGCGACAGGGGCCGGTGAGCACGCCCGGGCACCGTCCACACCCGGGTTCCGGTGAGGGGGCCGACCTGTTTGACGGTGCCGTCCGGCATCCGCACGATCGCTGTCCGCGCCCCATCGCTCACCCCTCCAGCCTACTCAGCGGCCGTCGATACGGGAGCGCTCCCGCCCGCCGGCCCCGTCCCGCCACCCGCGCGACGGGGCATACTCGGGGGATGAAGACTCTTGCCCGCACGGTTCTGGCCGCAGGCATGGTGTTCGCGGGCCTCAGCCATCTGTTCTGGGCGCGGCGCGAGTTCCAGGCTCAGGTACCGGACCTCGTCACCGACGTCCTTCCCATCGACAAGGACGGCGTGGTCGTCGCGTCGGGGGCGGTGGAGATCATGCTCGGGGCAGCCCTCATCGCGCTCCCGCGCGAGCGTCGCCGCGTGGGAGCCCTTTTGGCGACGTTCTTCGTGGCGATCTTTCCCGGCAACATCGCGCAGGCGGTCGGAAAGCGGCGCGGCTTCGGGCTCGACAGCGATCGCGCTCGCCTTGTGCGCCTCCTGTTCCAGCCTGTTCTCGTGGCCTGGGCGCTCTGGTCCACGCGGGACTGACGACGCAGCGCCGATCAGCGCCGAGGGCCGCCGCGAGTGAGCCCCGGGTCGACGACGGAGTACCGATGCTCGGGCCGGCCGGTCGCCCCGTAGCGCAGCCGCACGTCGACCACGCCGCGCGCCGCCAGCGCCGACAGGTGGCGCTGGGCGGTCGCCCTCGACACGCCGGCGCGTTCCGCGATCTCCGACGCCGAGGACTCCGCGTCCCCGAGAGCCTCCAACACGACGTTCTCCGTGGCCGACCGTGACACCGTCGCGGACTCCGCACCGGCGTGGAGGATCCCGAGGGCGCGCTGGATGTCGTCCGGCGACAGGCTCCGCTCTGTGTTCAGGACGTTGCGGAAGCGGAGGTAGCGCTCCAGTAGATCGCTGAGGGCGCGGGCCTCGAAGGGCTTCGGAAGGAAGGTGAGCGCGCCGGCGCGCAGGGCACGTCGTACCGTCGGGGCGTCGGTGGCGGCCGACAGGACGATCGTGTCGATGTCGACGCCACGGGCGAAGGCGATGCCGTCGCCGTCGGGAAGGAAGACGTCGATCAGGAGCAGATCGAATCGCTCTCCGCGGAGGGCGTCCGCTGCGTCGGCCAGCGTGCGCGCGGGCTCGGCGACGACGAAGCCCGGTCGCGCGGCCACGATGTCGCGATGGAGGCCCGCGACGCGGAAGTCGTCGTCGACGATGAGCACACGGACGGGAGAGGTCATGGGAGGTCGTCCTTTCCTGACGGCGCGGTGGGGGACAGGGAGCCGTCCCCCGCATCGGAGGCGGCAGCGCGGGCGGGGCCGGTGCCGAGCACGTCCACGAGTCGCGCGCCGAACACCGCACCGGATCCGTCGCCCCCCGCCTCGATCAGCCACACGTCGCCACCGCCCCGGCGGGCGAGCTCGCGGGAGAGGGGGAGCCCGACGCCGAGACCGTGAACGCGGTCGGTCTCGGGCGCATCCAGCCGGGGGCGCCGCGCGAACAGGTCGACGTCTCGCGCGACCCCGTATCCGGAGTCGGCGACCGTCAGCACGAGATCGGCGCCGTCGCCGTAACACCCGATCTCCACGCGGCGCGGCTCCGGACCCTCCACGGCGGCGCGCACGGCGTTGTGCACCAGGTTGCCGAGGACCGCGGCGACATCCTCCGGTTCTCGCACCGGCGACAGCAGCAGCGAGTCGGCGGTGACGGCGATGCGCACCCCGCGTTCCCCGGCCTCGAGTGCCTGGGCGCCGATGAGGGCGTGCAGGAGCGCGTCTCCGATCTCGTCGAGGTTCTCCACGGCGTAGTCGACGGGTCCTCGTTGCCGCTGTTCGGAGAGGAAGTCGCGCGCCTCCTCGACGCGACCGGCGTCGAGGAGGCCCGCCGCCACGTGCATCCGGTTGGCGAACTCGTGCCGTTGCACGCGGAGCGCCCCGGTCATCGCGCGTACTGTCTCCAGCCTCTCCGTCAGCGCCACGAGATCGGTGCGGTCGCGCACGATCAACACGGTGCCGAGCTCGCGGCCGGCATGCCGCACGGGTTGCGCGTCGACGTAGAGCACCCGGTTCCCCGCGACCACCCCGTCTCCTGCGGTGCCGTCGCGAACGGCGGCCAGCACGACGGGGCCCACACCGAGCTCGGAGAGGGAGCGGCCCTCGGGGGCGGGCAGCTCGAGGAGGCGGCGGGCGGTCTCGTTCGACACGCGCACCGTGCCCGACTCGTCGAGGGCGATGACCCCGTCGCCGACACCGTCCAGCACGGCGGCCTGGTTCTGGACGAGGGTCACGAGCTCCTCCGGTTGGAGCCCCAGGGTCAGCCGTTCCCACCGGCGGCGCAGGAGCACGGCGGCCAGAGCTCCCAGGGCAAGGGCGGCGGCCGCGGCTGCGGTGATCCCACCGATGAGGGCGGGCAGGTCGTCGAAGACGCTGGCGGGCTCGAAGCCGACGCTCACCTCACCCACCGGCCGACCGCCGTCCGGCGGCAGGATCGGCACCTTGGCCCGCGCCGAGACGCCGAGGGTGCCCTGCTCCCACGTGACGACCTCATGGCCGGCGAGGACATCGCGGAAGTCGGTGCTCACGCGCTGGCCGAGGAGCAACGGGTCGGGGTGGGCGAGACGGATCCCGTCATCGTCGGCGATCACGACGAACAGCGTTCCCGTACGGCTCGTCACCGCCTGAGCGAGCCGCTGCAGCTCTCCGCCGCGCAGTCGTTCGGGCGACGGCGGCTCGGGGTCGGCGCTGATGCGCGCCACCTCGGCACGCACCTGGGGATCGACGGCGACGGTACGGGCGATGTTCAGCGCGGAGTTCTCGGCTTCCTCGCGCAACTGTTGGACACCGAGGAGCGCGAACACCGCGGTGCACACGGCGACAACGGCCACGACGGTCACCCCCAGCAGCAGCACGGCACGTGTCGCGAACCTCATGTCCACCTCCCAGGTGAGCATAATGCGCGTAACCCGCGGATCGCGCAGAAGTCTCGCAATGAGAGATAGCGCGCGGCGGGGCCGGGATGTCCCTAGATTTCACGGGATCCGGTCCACGACGTCGGTGGATCGCAGACGAAGGAGTCGAGATGTCCCTCATCCCCGCCGTGCTGACGGCAGCTGCCGCCGAAGACGGCTACGACCTCGCGTTCACGCCGTCCGACGGCGTGCTGGTGCTGCTCGGGTTCACGATGGTGCTCACCTTCATGGCGCTCATCATGACGAGGCGGCTGACACCCATGGTCGCCCTCATCGTCGTCCCGACGATCTTCGGCCTCTTCGCCGGGGCGGGTCTCGGCATCGGCGACATGGTGATCGACGCCATCAAGTCGATGGCGCCGACGGCGGCGCTCCTCATGTTCGCGATCATGTACTTCGGCATCATGATCGACGTCGGACTGTTCGATCCGCTCATCCGCGTCATCACCCGCGTCCTGGGGGACGACCCCGCCAAGGTCGTCCTCGGGACGGCGATCCTCGCCGGAGCCGTCTCGCTGGACGGCGATGGATCGACGACGTTCATCATCACCACCTCGGCGATGCTGCCGATCTACCTGCGACTGGGGATGAGCCCCGTCGTGCTCACCTGCGTCGCAGGTCTCATGAACGGCACACTCAACATCGTCCCGTGGGGAGGCCCCACGGTGCGCGCCGCCTCCGCCCTCGGACTGCAGCCCACCGACATCTTCGTGCCGATGCTCCCGTCGCTGGCCACGGGGCTCGTGATCGCGCTGGCGTTCGCCTGGTTCCTGGGGCTCGGGGAGCGCCGCCGCCTCGGCGGCTCGATCGACACCAGCCGAATGGACGGGGAACGGCGCGAGGGGCTGTTCGCCGCACCGCGCATCGTCCGCGGCGCCGAGCCCAAGCCGGGCGCCGCCGCGACGCTGCGCACGGGCAATGTCGTCACGGTGCGGGGAGCTCGCGCGGCTGTCGCAGCGGCAGAGCTGGTCTCGGCCACCGACACCGCGATGGCCGACACGATGCTCGACCCGAACCGTCCCACTCTGCGACCGAAGCTGATCTGGTTCAATCTGGCGCTCACCCTCGCGGTGATGGTGCTGCTCGTGCTCGACCTCTTCCCGCTCGCGATCGTCTTCATGGTGGGCGCCGCCATCGCGCTGATCGTGAACTTCCCGAAGCTCAAGGGACAAGCCGACGAGATCGTGGCCCATGCGCCCTCGATCGTCGGCGTCGTCTCGATGGTGCTGGCGGCGGGGGTGCTGGTGGGAGTCCTGAACGGCACCGGCATGGTCACGGCGATGGCCTCGTGGATCACCTCGGTGATCCCGGCCTCCCTCGGACCGTTCCTCGCCGTGATCACCGGGGTGCTCTCGATCCCGTTCACGTTCTTCATGTCCAACGACGCGTTCTACTTCGGGATCCTGCCGGTGCTGGCCGAGAGCGCTGCGCACTTCGGCATCGAACCGGTGGAGATGGCCCGCGCATCGATCACGGGGCAGCCTGTGCACCTGCAGAGCCCGCTCGTGCCGGCGATCCTGCTGCTCGTATCGCTCGCGAACGTCAACCTCGGCGACCACCACAAGAAGGTGCTGTGGCGGGCGACGGTGGTCTCCCTCGCCATGCTCGCGGTCGGTGTGCTGGTGGGAGTCATCCCGTTCGCAGCCTGAGCGTCGCTCAGAGGGGAGCCGGGGCGGTCACCTGCTCCGGCTCCCCTCCGGTGTCGGCGGTCAGCGGTCGGCGACCAGCCGGACGCGCACGATGTTGGTCGACTCGTCGAGCTCGGCGACCTTCGGGTGCGCACCGACGAAGTCGGAGAACGATCGGTGCCCGAGCGCCTTCTCGCTGAAGGAGGGGTCCATGCGCTTGATGAGGTTCTTCACCGCCGACAGGTGCACCCACTCGTCGTCCGTGCGCTCCTGCTCCAGTCGCAGGGCACGGGCCAGCAGATCGCCGGCCGCATCGACGGTCGCGCGCTTGCGGCGCACGGGGGCGGCGTCGGCCTTCTTCTCGGGCTCTTCGGGAAGCTGGACGCCGGGGAGCGTGTCGTAGGCGTCGAACTGATCGCACGCGGCCGCGAGCGACTTGGCCGTCGAGCCCGCCACGCCGACGCCGACGACGATCCGCCCGAGACGCTTGCAGCGCTGGGCGAGCGGGACGTAGTCGCTGTCGCCCGCGACGATCACGACGTGCGTCAGGTCGGGCAGGCGGAACATGTCCTCCACGGTGTCGACGGCGAGGCGGATGTCGGCGCCGTTCTTGGCGTAGGCGGCGGCAGGGAACAACTGGACGAGGTCGACCGCCCGGGCCACGAGCTGCGACCGGTAGACGGCGTTGACGGGGGAGGACCAGTCCGCATACGCACGGGTGAGCACGAGCGTGCCGAACGAGGCGGCGTAGTCGATGATGGCGCCGACGTCGATCGTCGCGTCTTTGAGGCGGGCGGCGACCTCCGGCTCCGAGGGATCGTCGGCGATCCGCTGCCGGTCGCGAGCGTAGGCGTTTCGGCCGTGCACACGGTCGTACCAGCTCATCACGATGTTGTCGAAGTCCAAGTACACGGCCACGCGCGGGTTCTGCGGATCAGGCATGTCACCAGTGTGTCAGGGCGCTCGGGGAGATGCGCGCCGTCACCGCACTCTCATAGACTCACGCCCATGCCCTACGTCTTCTCCCTGCTCGTGCTGGTGGGAATGGTCTTCGCCGTGGTGGACATCATCCTGCGCGACGAGGGCCAGGTGCGTCACCTTCCCAAGATCGTGTGGCTCTTCCTCGTGATCCTCCTGCCGCTGCTGGGGACCATCCTGTGGTTCGCCATCGGGCGGGAGTATGCCGAGCGGCAGGCACCGCGGCCCCCGCAGTTCGCCCCGTGGGCGAGTGAACCGGCGCCTCCGGCAACTGCGCCCCGCGACACGCGGACGATCGAGCAGCAGCTTGCCGACCTCGAACGGGAGATCGAGGAGGATCGGCTGCGTGCCGAGATCGCGCGTCGCAGGGCGCAGCAGCAGGGAACCGCGGACTAACTCCGGACGTTCCCTCCCCGCAGTCGCGAGATCGCGTCCACCGTGGCGGCGAGGATCAGCACCCCGCCGGTGACCAGCAGGTTGATCCCGGCGTCGAGCCGCAGGAGCCCCAGTCCGTTGATGATCATCGCGATCACGAGGGCGCCGATCGCCGCATGCACGAGACGTCCCCGTCCGCCGAAGAGGCTGACGCCTCCGACGACGGCGGCCGCGACGCCCGACAGGACGATGTCGCGTCCGGCGGCACCGTCGACGGATCCGATCCGGGCTTGCGCGAACAGGCCGGCCATGACGGCAAGGCCCGAGCAGATCACGAAGCACCACCACTTGATGAGACGTACCTTGATGCCGGCGCGGCGGGCGGCCTCGGCGTTGCCGCCGATCGCGTAGACGTAACGCCCGAACCGGGTGCGGTCGAGCAGGAACGTCCCCGCCCATAGGATCACCAGGACCACCGGGACGATGATCGGCACGCCCTCGATCGGGATCACCGACTGCGAGCGGTTGAGGTTCAGGACCGCGACGGCGGCGCCCCCGACGAGCGCGATGACGACGAGCTTGATCCACACGAGCGAGACCGGCCGGTTGGGAACGCCGGCACGCGTGCGGCGACGGCGGTCCCACACGGAGGTCGCCCCCGAGACAGCGAGCATGATGGCGAGCATCACCCAGCCTCCCCACACGGGAAGCCGTCCGTTCTGGAGGGCGATCACCTCGGGCGCATTGATGGGATAGAGTCCGCCGGCGCCGATGATGAGCAGCGCCAGTCCCTGGTAGCCGAGGAAGAGGCCCAGGGTCACCACGAACGACGGGATCCCCACCCGCGCGACGAGGAACCCGATGAGCGCTCCGGTGGCCAGGCCCACGGCGAAGCCCGTCGCGAGCGCGAGCGGCCACGGGACGCCGCCCTTGACGTTGAGCACGACGAAGGTGGCCATCGCGACACCGCCGGTGACGCCGGCGGACAGATCGATCTCCCCGAGAAGGAGCACGAACACGAGCGCCATGCCGAGCACCACGAGGGCAGCCGACTGGTTCATCAGGTTCGCGAAGTTGACGGGGGTGAGGAAGTACGGATTGAGGATCCCGAACAGGACCGTGAGGAAGAGGAGCCCCGCGATCGCCGGAAGGGCGCCCATCTCGCCGCCGCGGACGCGCTGCCACCAGGCGCTGACCTGGTCGCCGA
Organism: Microbacterium sp. TNHR37B; assembly: GCF_001620065.1. Taxonomy (GTDB): domain Bacteria; phylum Actinomycetota; class Actinomycetes; order Actinomycetales; family Microbacteriaceae; genus Microbacterium. The sequence continues at coordinate 1,026,234 of NZ_LQGV01000001.1, read as the reverse complement.
GGCCGCCTTCGACCCCGCTGCCGATCAGGTCGCTGGCCACGGGGTCGGGTGCCGCTGCGGTGCGCTGACTGGTGGTCATGCCTCTCCTCCGATCTTGATGGTGCTGGTGCCGATCAGCTCGACCCCCGCGGGCACCTTCGTGCCGGTGATGTAGCCGACGATGTCGTCGCGCGTGGTCTCGGCGGTCGGCACCTGAGCGACCATCTGGCCGAGGTAGAGCACCGCGATGTCGTCGGCGACGGCGAAGACGTCGGCGAGATTGTGGCTGATGAGCACGACCGCGACCCCCTGCTCGCTGAGCCGGCTGACGAGGTTCAGGACCTGCTCGGTCTGGGCCACCCCGAGGGCCGCGGTGGGTTCGTCCAGGATCACCACGCGGGCCTTCTTGAGCACGGCGCGGGCGATCGCGACCGTCTGCCGTTGCCCGCCCGAGAGCGAGGACACCTTCTGCCGCACCGACTTGACGGTGCGGACCGAGAGCGAGCGGAGCGTGTCGGAGGCCTCGCGCTCCATCCGGCCCTCGTCGAAGGTTCCCGCGGAGAGCTCCTCGCGGCCGAGGAACATGTTCTGGACGATGTCGAGGTTGTCGCACAGGGCGAGGTCCTGGTACACGACCTCGATGCCGAGCGCCGCCGCGTCGCGGGGGGTGTGGAGCGTGGCGGGGGAGCCGTCGAAGAGCACCTCGCCGTCGTCGTAGGGCTGGACGCCGGCCAGGCCCTTGATGAGCGTGGACTTCCCGGCGCCGTTGTCTCCCACGAGGGCGGTCACCTTGCCGGGCATGACGACGAGGTCGACGCCCTTCAGGACGCTCACGGGGCCGAAGGACTTCTTCACCCCGCGCAGTCTGATGATCGGTTCTGTCATGTCTCGCTTCCTTGCGATGTGGTCGGGTGTGCGTGACGGGAGGCGTCGCACCGTCCCACGATGCGACGCCTCCCGGGGGACGGCGGTTACTTGACGCCGAACTCCTCGCACTTGTCGGCCAGGCTCACACCCTCGATGTCGCCCGTGCAGATCTCGTCCGCGGAGGCGTCACCGGCGGCGACGACGTCCTTGACCTGCTCGGGACCGACCAGCTGCGGGGTGACGGCGATGTACGGGGTGCCGTCGTCGAGCTTCTGATCGGCGCTGACGCTCTCGCCCTTCAGCAGCGCGGTGGCCACCTCCACGGCCTTGTCGGCCTCGAGCTTGACCGGCTTGTAGACCGTCGCCGTCTGCCATCCCGTGAGGATGTTGCGCAGGCCCTCGAGGTTCGCGTCCTGACCGGAGACCGCGACACCGGTGAGCCCCTTGTCCTGGAGCACCTTGATGACGCCGTCGGCGTTGGTGTCATTGGCGGCCCAGACGCCGTCGACCTTGCCGTCGTTGGCCGTCAGGGCCTGCTCGAAGTTGGTCTGCGACTTCGCGCCGTCCCAGACACCGGTGGGCTCGGCGACGGGCTTGATGCCGGCCGCCTCCATGACCTCCACGGCGCCGCTGCGGAACATCGCGGCGTTGCCGTCGGTCGGGTCGCCGCCCATGTAGAACACCTGAGCGGTCTTGGGGTCCTTGCCGGCCTTCTTGAGTCCGTCGAGCACCGTCTGGCCCTCGAGACGCCCGACCTCCACGTTGTCGAACGACACGTAGTAGTCGGCGCCCTTGAACGGGCGGTCATAGGCGACGACCGGGATGCCCTGGCCCTTGGCCTTGGTGGCCACGCCTTCCGCCGCGCCGTTGTAATCGACGAGCAGCATGACGCCGCAGCCCTGGGTGAGCTGCTGGTCGGCGATCGTCGTGTACTTCGAGACATCGCCCTGCGCGTTCTGGATGTCGACCTCGAAGCCGGCGCCCTCGAGCCCCTCCTGCAGGTACTTCCGGTCGAAGTTCTCCCAGCGCGGGGAGGAGGCGGCGTCGGGCAGGATCACGCAGGCGCGGCCGGCGGCGGCCGGCGGTTCGCTGCCGTTGCCGCTGGATCCCGGGGAGGGGGTCGTGCTGGAACAGCCGGCCAGCAGGAGTGCAGCGGTGCCGAGAGCGGCAGCCGCCAGGAGAGACTTCTTCATCATTCGCCTTCCACATCGAATTGCGAGTCGAGGATGCGTCTTCGCATCTGGACCGATCTTTATGTGTTCAAGTCTTGGAGTCAAGATGTGAACATAAAGAACTGGTATCGGTCTGAGCGCGTTCGCCAGGTGAACGCAGAGGGGAACCCCCGGAACGTCAGGCGCGGCCGACGGCGGCGCGCGTGCGACGAGACAGCGAGTCCACGATGACGGCGAGCACCAGGACGACGCCGGTGACCACGAAACGCACCGAGGAGTCCAGGTTCAGCAGCGTCAGGCCCGAGCTGATCGACTGGATGACGATGACGCCCAGGAGGGCGGCGAAGGCGGTGCCGCGGCCGCCGAAGAGCGAGACCCCGCCGATGACGGCGGCGGCGATCGCGTTGAGATTGATGTCGCCCGTGCCCGAGCTCTGATTGGCCGCCGCCAGGCGCGCGGCGGCGAGGATCCCGCCGACGGCGGCGAGGGTCGTGCACAACGTGAAGACGGAGAGATAGATCCGCTCGACGCGGATGCCCGCACGCCGCGCGGCTTCGACCGAGCCGCCGACGGCGTACACGGCGCGGCCCCACCGGGTGCGGGAGAGCACGAGGTGAGCGGCCACGACGAGGGCCAGGAAGAACACGAACATCACGCCCACCCCGCGCGACAGGTTGAGATACCAGGTGGCGCCCGAGAGGACGACGAGGAGCAGGCCCGTGCGGATGGAGATCTCCACACCGCTCTGACTGACGAGGTCGGCGGCGGCGCGGCGGCGCGCGCGTCGTCGGAGCGAGAGGGCGTAGGCGGTCACCGTGAGAGCGACCAGGACGTAGGACAGCCACGGCGGCAGGAACATCTGCTGCGCGAACTGCACGATCCACGAGTCGAAGGGGAGGTTGATGGATCCGGTCTCACCCAGCACCCACAACTGGGCTCCCAGCACCCCCAGCAGCCCTGCGAGCGTGATCACGAAGCTCGGCAGGCCGAAGCGGGTGAACAGCAGTCCGTAGAGGGCGCCGACGGCGGCGCCGGCGGCGAGGGCCGCCAGCAGCGCGAACACGAGTGGCCATCCTGCCTGCACGAAGGTGACGGCGAGGACCGCACCGGCCAGCCCCGAGACCGAGCCCACCGAGAGGTCGATCTCGCCGAGGAGGAGGACGAGGACGATGCCGAGGGCGATCGTGCCGATCGACGCGCATTGCATGGTGAGGTTGACGAGGTTCGTGGAGGAGAGGAAGACGGGGTTCAGCGCCTGGAAGACGCCCCAGATGACGATGAGGCCCGAGATCACCGGAAGGGCGCCGAGGTCGCCGCCGCGGATGCGGGCACCGAGGGCCTGCATCCGGCTCCGGAAGCTCGGCTGCTCGAGGGTGTCGGCGCTCACGGCGCGGCTCCCGGCCGCCGCCGCGCGGACAGCGGGATGATCTCGCCCTCACCGGCCGAGGGACGCGGGGGCGGCGGGACCCGCCGGGTGAGGTCGAGAGCGCCCGTGATCGCCGCGATCAGGGTCTCGCTCGTGACGTCGGCCGCAGTGAACTCGCCGTTGTTGCGGCCCAGGCGCAGCACCACGATCCGGTCGGCGACGGCGAGCACGTCGGCCATGTTGTGACTGATCAGCACGACCCCGTGGCCGCGTTCGCGCAGCCGCTCGATGAGGTTGAGCACTTCGGCGGTCTGGGCGACCCCCAGTGCCGCGGTCGGCTCGTCGAGGATCACGACGCGCGGCTCCCCGATCAGCGAGCGGGCGATCGCGACCGTCTGTCGCTGCCCGCCCGACAGGGCGGCCACCGGGGTGCGGACGGAGGGGATCTTCGCGGCGATCTCCCGCAGGAGCGCCCACGTGCGCTGCTCCATCTCCACTTCGTCCAGGGAGCCGTCGGTCACCAGCTCCCGGCCGAGCCACAGGTTGGCGACGACGTCGAGGTTGTCGCAGAGCGCGAGGTCCTGGAACACCGTCGCGATTCCGAGGTCCTGCGCGTCGGCGGGGCTTCCGATGTGCACGGGCTCCCCGTCGAACTCGATCGTGCCGCTGTCGGGCGGGTGGACGCCGGCGAGCACTTTGACGAGGGTGGACTTTCCGGCCCCGTTGTCGCCGATGAGGGCCACCACCTCGCCCTCGTTGACCCAGAAGTCGACGTCGGTGAGCGCTTTGACCGCCCCGAAGTGCTTGCCGATGCCGCGCATCGTCAGCACGCGCTCTCGGTGGCGACCGGTGCGGGTCGGGGAAGGGGTGGTCACGGGGTGTCGTCCTCACGAATGCCGGCGGCGGTGCACGCGGCCTCGTATTCGCGGGTGCAGATGTCTGCGACCGACCAGAAGCCGTCCGCCACGATAGTCGACATGATGTCGTCGACGGTCACCGCGACGGGGGTGAGCAACGTCGACGGGGTGCCGTCGACCTCCGTGTCGCCGACGACCTCCCGTCCCTCCACGAGATCGACCGCGACGTCGGCGGCGCGCTGGGCCTGCGGACGAAGCGCCTTGTAGACGGTCATGTACTGGTCGCCGGTGAGGATGCGCTGCACCGCGGTGAGCTCGGCATCCTGGCCCGTGACGATGGGCAGCGGCGTCACGTCGGCGGCGCGCAGAGCGGCGATCGCTCCGCTGGCGGTGCCGTCGTTGGCGGCATACACCGCGGCGATCCGATCGCCGTACTGGCTGATCTGCCCGGCCACCCAGTCCTGCGCTTTGTCGGGACTCCAATCCGGGGTCGCGTATTCGGCGAGTACGCGCACGTCGTTCTCGGCGAGCACGCGGAGCGCGCCCTCGCGGAAGAGGGCAGCGTTGCTGTCGGTGGGTGATCCGTTGACCATCAGCACGCCGCCGTCGGGATCTCCCTGGTCCGCCAACGCCTGGGTGAGGGCCTGGGCCTGCAGTTCCCCGACGCGGACGTTGTCGAACGAGACGTAGTACGCCAGGCCTCCGCCGTCGACGAGCCGGTCGTAGGAGATCACCGGCACGCCCTGCGCGCGGGCGGCGTTGACGATCGTGGTGGCGGCCTTCGCGTCGACCGGGTCGAGCACCAGCACCTTGACCCCCGCGGCGAGCGCGGATTCCGCCTGCTGCTGCTGCTTGGCCGCGTCCTGATCGGCGTTGGCATAGAGCACGTCGTAGTCGCCGCGCTCGGCGACCCGCTCCTCGAACACCGGACGGTCGAAGGTCTCGTACCGCGCGGTCTTCTTGTCGGGCAGCAGCAACGCGATCTCGGGACCGCCCCCGGGCGCACCGCAGGCGACGAGGGATGCCGAGGTCAGCGCCGCGATCAGGAGGACGGCGAGGGTGCGACGGTGCACGTGAGGTGATCTCCTCGGGTGTCGGGGTGGTTCACGCGAGGCGGGTGACGACGTCGGCGTCGACGCTCACGTGGTCCAGGGCCAGCGCGATCGCTCCCCGCGTCTCGCCCCACTCGCCGAAGGACGCGGCGACGATCTCGGGCAGACCTCCCGCCGCGACGAGCGCCGATCGCTCCAGCGCGTGGCGCATCGGGGCCATGAGGATCTCGCCCGCCTGGGCCAGCTCGCCACCGACGATGATCCGCTCGGGATCGAACAGGTTGCACAGGCTCGCGACCGCGATGCCGATGTGGCGGCCGGCATCGGCGATGACGCGTTGCGCGCTGCTGACGCCGGCGTCGGAGGCGGCGAGGAGGTCGGTGAGGCGCTGCATCCCCTCGCTCTCGGGGAACAGGGCGAGAAGCGCCGGGGCGGCGGCGTACATCTCGAGGCAGCCGCGGTTGCTGCACCGGCACACCGGGCCGTTCTCGTCGATCGTGACGTGACCGATCTGCCCGGTCTTGCCGCTCACGCCGCGGAAGAGGTCGCCGTCGACGATGAGGCCGGCGCTGATCGTGTGACCGACGCGGACGAACACCGATGAGCTGACGCCGCGGTTGGCGGCCTCGCGGGCCTCGGCGAGACCGCCGAGATTGGCTTCGCTGTCGACGAAGACCGGGCGCCCGACGCGGGCGGACAGACTCGCCGCGACATCGACGCCCTCCCACCCCGGGAGAAGGCCCGGAGTGGAGACCATGCCGGTGCGCGGGTCGATGGGGGCGGGAAGGGCGACCCCGATGGCCAGCAGATCGGTGAGCTGGCCTCCGAGCGACTCGATCATGTCGCCGAGAAGGAGCGTCAGCCGGTCCAGCTCTGCGTCGTGGCGGTGACCCGGAGCGAGGGGCACCACGGTCTCGGCGACGGTGGCACGGGTGGCGTCGGCGATGGCGAGGTGCAGCTGGCGGGTGCTGAAGTGCGTCCCGGCCACGAGGCCCACGCGCCGGGCGAGCGAGACGAGGGTCGCCCGTCGTCCGCTGCGTGAGGTGAACGACGTGTGGAGCACCCCTGCGGAGGTCAGCTCCTTGACGATGTTGGAGACGGTGGCGGGGGACAGTCCCGTGCTCCCGGCCAGTTCGATCTGCGTCAGGCGGCCATGCCTCTTGAGGGACTCGACGACACGAGTCCTGTTCGCTTCCCGGAGCGATGACTGCGAACCGGGCGGAGGATTCCGGCCTACCACGAACGACACTGTACCGGTCCGAGGGTCGGATCCGCCCCTGATCGGCACTTCTCGACCGGTTCGGGACGCTGTCCCGTCCCGCCCGCCGGTCACCGCTTCTCGGGGTAGACCACGCCGATCTGCGAACGGATCTCGTCGAGGCTCGCCATGATCGCGACGCTCTCGGAGAAGGGGAGCACGTCGCTGTCGGTGCGTCCCTCGGACAGCAGCTTCTCGGCGTAGAGAGCCTGGAACTGCATGCCGCGACCCTCCACCTCCGACCGGTGCTCCTCGAGGACGGCACCGTCATGACCGACGACCCGGAACGAGGTCGGGGTGTACCAGACGCGGTCGATCTCGATCCGCGCCTCGGTGCCCACGATGTGTGCGATGTTGGGTCCGGCCGCGCGGGACGAGGTGACGAAGGACGAGACCGCACCCGACGCATGGGTGAGGGAAGCGGCGACCTCGGTGTCCGCGCCGGTCTCGCCCAGTCGACCGCTCGCGCGGAGTGAGGTGGGGGCGCCCAGCACATCCCAGATGAACGACATCGGATAGATCCCGAGGTCCAGGAGCGCGCCGCCGCCGAGCTCGAGCGCGTTGAGACGGTGGGACGGATCCGAGCTGATGCGCTGGGTGTGGTCCGCGAAGACGGTACGCACCTCGCCCAGCGTGCCTTCCGCGAGGATCTCCCGCAGCCGCACCATGTGCGGGAGGTAGCGGGTCCACATGGCCTCCATCGCAAGGAGCCCGGCATCGGCGGCGACGTCACGGAGCGCCGTGGCCTCGTCGGCATCGAGGGTGACGGCCTTCTCGATCAGCACGTGCTTGCCCGCCTGGAGGGCCAGGGCGGCGTCTTCGAGATGACGGCCGTGCGGCGTGGCGACGTAGACGATGTCGACGTCGGGGTCTGCCACGAGGTCTTCGTACGAACCGTGAGCGTGCGGGATCGCGAACTCCTCCGCGAACGCGCGCGCCGCCTCGGGGCGACGCGATCCCACCGCTGCGACCGTGAGGCCCGCGGTGCGCAGGTCGGAGGTGAAGGCGTGGGCGATACCGCCCGTGGCGAGGATGCCCCATCGAATACCGGTCATGCTCCGAGCCTAGTGACCCGCCGGGCCCCGCCCGTCGGAGAGCGGTGCGCGACGTAGTCTCGAGGCATGCGAGCCCCCCGCCCCGATGCCGCCGCCGTCGATCGCTTCCGCGAGCTCCTGCGGATCCCCACGATCTCTCACGCCGATGAGAGCGCGACCGACGGGGCGGCCTTCGACGAGTTCTCGGCGGCCGTGGAGCGTCTCTACCCCCTGCTCCACGCCCAGCTGGAGCGGGAGGTGGTCGCCGGGCATTCCCTCCTGTACCGCTGGCGCGGCCGCAGTGAGGCCGGCTGCTTGGTGCTGATGGCTCACATCGACGTGGTGCCGGTCGTCGAGACGGACTGGCAGCACCCGCCGTTCGACGCGGACATCGTCGGAGAGGGTGAGGCGGCGGAGATCCATGCCCGCGGAGCGATCGACGACAAAGGGTCGCTGGTGGCGATCCTCGAGGCGGTCGAGGGCCTCGTCGCGTCCGGCTTCACGCCGGCGCGCGACGTGTACCTGGCCTTCGGGCACAACGAGGAGACGGCGGGAGACGGCGCGCAGGCGATCGTCGCGCTGCTGCGCTCCCGGGATGTGCGCCCGGGGCTGGTGCTGGACGAAGGCGGGGCCGTGGTCGAGGGTGCGGTCCCCGGCGTCACGGTGCCCACCGCGATGGTGGGCGTCGCGGAGCGGGGCGTCATGACACTGATCCTCACCGTGCGCGAGGACGGTGGCCACGCCTCGACACCGCCCGCCCTGCCCGCGACGGCTCGGCTTGCCCGGGCGATCCACCGCCTCCATCGTCGCCCCTTCCCTCCGCGGATCACCGCACCCATCCGCGCCATGTTCGCCACCCTCGCGCCCCACGCGCGGCGACCCCTGCGCCTCGTGTTCGCCCGCATGGGCGCGTGGGGCCCGGTCATGGCGCGGATCTTCCCCCGCCTCGGACCGGAGCTGAACGCGATGGTACGCACGACCGCCGTCGTCACCGAGCTGTCCGGGGCGCCGGGGGAGAACGTGCTGGCGGCCACGGCGCGGGCGGCGGTCAACGTCCGCCTTTTGACGGGCGACACCGTCGCCGGCGTCACCCAACGTGTGCGCCGGGCGATCGGCGATGATGCCGTCGACATCGAGGTGCGGCACGGCTCGGACCCCTCCCCGGTGTCGCCGTGGCAGGGAGAGCCGTGGCGGCGGATCGCGACCGCCGTCTCCGTCGCGGTGGGGGCGGAGGTCGTCACGACGCCCTACCTCCAGTTGGGAGCCAGCGACAGCCGCTGGTTCACCGCCCTCAGCGCGCATGTCTACCGGTTCACGCCGTTCCACCTCACCCGCGCCGAACGCGATGCCCTCCATTCGCACGACGAGCGCATCCGCATCTCGTCGTGGCTGAGGGGGATCGACTTCTATCGGGAGCTCCTCGCCGCCAGCTGACGGCGGGGAGGGTACTCGTCGGAGCCGGCGCGATCGCGTCCCGCTGATTCAGTCGCGCCCGGACAGGGCCTTCGCGATGCGCTGCGGCGAGACGGGCTCGGCCGTTCCGCGCTGCTGCGCGTAGAGGCTCACGCGGAACTCCTCGAGGAGCCAGCGCGTGCGCGAGAGGGCGGGGGGCGCGTCGGGAGCGAGCGGGAAGGCGCCCCCGGCGTCGAGGTAGCCGGCAGCGGCCCGCTCGTACTCCGTCATCCGCTGCCGGTCGCGTCCCGGATTGTCGGCCAGCGTCGACAGCCGGTCCAGAGCGCCCTGGAGGTAACGGGGAAGGTGCGCGAGGCGTGCCAGGCCGGTCCGTGCGACGAAACCGGGATACACCAGCCCCGCGAGCTGGGCCTTGAGGTCGCCGAGAGCAGTCAGGAGCGTGAGGGAGTTCTGAGCCTTGATCCCTCGTTCGACGTCGCGCGCGAGGGTGAGGATCCGCGCGGTCAGCGACACCGCCTGGAAGAGCTCGTCGACGATCGCCTCGGACAAGGCGTCGCGGACGAGCGCGAACTGCGCCTCGGTGCGAACGACCTGCGCCGTGCGGGCCATCACGGCGTCGGCGACGGCGACCCGGGCGTCCTCGATCAGGGCTTTCGTCGACGGGTACGGCGAGGTCGCCAGGGCGAGCTTCTCCGCCGAGGTGAGATGGTCCAGGACGTAGGCCGTGGGGGAGGGCACGGCGAGGAGGAGGAGGCGCCGGACGCCGTCGTGCGTGAGCCTGGTCGCACGCTCCGCGCTCGCCTCGATCCGCAGCGACACCGAGTCTTTGTCGTCGGACAGGGCGGGGTACCCGCGGACCACTCCGCCGGCCACCTTCGTGTCCACGACCTCGGGGAGGGTGCCCACGTCCCACGTCGTGATGCCCGACCTCTCCACCACCGTCGGCGCTCCGCCGCTGCTCGATGCCGCCGCCGCAGGGCCGACCGTCGCGGCGCCCGGCCCCGGGCGGGCCGCCGCCGCGGGCCCGGCGCCGCGCGACAGCGAGCGCGCGACGGACGCGCGCGCTCGCCCCGAGAGCCGGTCCTGCAGTTCGCGCAGATCGCGGGAGGAGCCCAGCGCCCGCCCGCGCTCGTCCACCGCCCGGAACGACATCAGGAGGTGCGGCGGCACGCGGTCCAGCTCGAAGTCGTCGGGGGTGACCGGCTGATTCGCCACGCGCTGGATCCGGGACGCCAGCGCGGCGCGCAGCGTGACCGGGGGCACGCCCTCGTGGGCCTCGGGGCCGGAACCGGCGATCTCGGCGCCGAGGGTCGCCGCCCAGTCGGCCGCGGGCACGACGTGTCGGCGGATGGCCTTGGGGAGGGCGCGCAACAGCGCCGTGATCAGCTCGTCGCGCATTCCCGGCACCTGCCAGTCGAAGCCGTCCGGGGTGATCTGCGCCAGCAACGGCAGGGGGATCACGACGGTCACGCCATCGTCGGGTGCACCCGGTTCGAACCGATACGCGAGCGAGAGCACCTGGTCCCGCTGCTGCCACCGCGCCGGGAAGTCGCGCGCGTCGGAGCGAGAGGACGCATCGACGAGGTCTGCCTCGCTCAGGTCGAGGAGGCGCGGCGTCCGTGACGACGCATCGCGCCACCACGTCTCGAACGAGCGGACGTCGAAGACGTCGCGGGGGATGCGCGCGTCGTAGAAGGCGAAGACCGCCTCGTCGCCGGCGAGGATGTCGCGACGACGTTCGCGTTCCTCGAGCTTCTCGAGGCGCCGGCGGAGCTCCAGGTTCCGCCGCTCGAAGGCGGTGAGTCGCTTGTCGAGGTGATGGATGTTCCACTCGCCGTCGACGAGGGCGTGACGCACGAACAGCTCGCGAGCGAGGTCGCGGTCGGTGCGCGCCAGCTGCACGCGGCGACGCGGGATGATCTCGACGCCGAACAGCGTGACCTTCTCGGCGGCCACGGCAGCACCGGCGTCCTTGGACCAGTGCGGATCGCTCAGGGTGCGGTGGGCGAGGTCGCCGGCGAGGTCCTCCGCCCAGGCCGGATCGATGGCCGCCACCGTGCGCGCGAACAGGCGGGAGGTCTCCACCAGCTCGGCAGCCATGACCGCGTCCGGAGCGCTGCCGCGCTTGCCGGCCGACCGCAGTCCCGATCCGGGGAAGATCGCGAACCTCGCTCCCCGCGCTCCGCGGTACTCCGCCAGCGGCCGGCGCTTGCGGTCGGAGGTGGCCGAGAGGGTCCGGGTGTCCAGAATGCCGATGTGTGAGAGCAGGCCCGAGAGGATCGCGCGATGGACGGCGGAGGGATCGGCGGCGGCGCCCGACGTGTGGTCCGCGGCGCCCTCCCGAGCGGACGCGTCGGGGACGCCGTCGCCGCGGCTGTTCCGTCCGCGCCGGTCGCCCGCGGCGCCCGGGCGGGTGAGGGTGCGCAGCTGCCGGTGCACGTCGAACCATTCCCGCACGCGTACGTAGTTCAGGAACTCGGTGCGGCACAGTCTGCGGAAGGCGCTGGAGCCGAGTTCCCGCTGCTGCTCCTGCAGGTAGTTCCACAGGTTCAGCAGGGTCAGGAAGTCGCTCGTCGGATCGACGAAGCGCGCGTGCGCGCGGTCCGCCGCCTCTCGGCGGGCACCGTCGTCAGCCGAGGGGCGCTCGCGCACGTCCTGGATCGACAGCCCCGACACGATGGCCAGGACGTCCCGAGTGACCCCGAGCGTGCGCGCCTCCAGGAGCATGCGGGCAAAGCGGGGGTCGATCGGCAGTCGCGCGATCTCGCGACCGATCTTCGTCAACCGCACCTCGTCGCCACGGCGCGTGACCGCGCGCAGTTCCGTCAGCAGATCCAGCGCGGCGCGCACTCCGCGCGCGTCGGGCGGCGTGAGGAAGGGGAAGTCCGAGATGTCGCCGAATCCGAGGGCGAGCATCTGCAGGATCACGGCGGCCAGCGATGTCCGCAGGATCTCGGGTTCGGTGAACTCCGGACGCCCGAGGAAATCCTCCTCCGCGTACAGGCGGATCGCGATGCCGGGCGAGGTGCGACCCGCGCGCCCCGAGCGCTGCTGAGCGGACGCCTGCGAGATCGCCTCGATCGGCAGGCGCTGGATCTTGGACCGGGCGCTGTAGCGCGAGATGCGGGCGGTTCCGGCGTCGACGACGTACCGGATCCCCGGCACCGTGAGGCTGGTCTCGGCGACGTTGGTGGCCAGGATGATGCGCCGGCGCACGCCCGGGACGGTCGACGGCTCGAAGACACGGTGCTGTTCGGCAGCGGAGAGCCGGCCGAACAGCGGAAGAACTTCGGTCGGACGCGCGTCGCGCGCATACATGCCGCGCACGGCATCGGCGACGTCGCGGATCTCGGCCTCGCCGGGGAGGAAGACCAGCACATCGCCGTCGGGCTCGCGGTCCAGCTCCCGGAGTGCCCGCAGCAGGGTGTCGACGTCGTCGCCGTCGCCGGTGTCGCCATCGGCCTGCGACGGAGTCGACGCCCCACCCTCGGTCACCTCGGCGACGGCGGGCCGGTAGCGGATCTCGACGGGGAAGGTCCGACCGGACACCTCGATCACGGGTGCCGGATGCTCAGGATCGCGGGCGAAGTGCCGGGCGAAGCTCTCCGGGTCGATCGTGGCCGAAGTGATGACGACCTTGAGGTCGGGGCGCTCGGGAAGGATGCGGGTGAGGTAGCCGAGGAGGAAGTCGATGTTGAGGGACCGCTCGTGCGCCTCGTCGATGATGATCGTGTCGTAGCGCCGGAGCAGGCGGTCACGGTGGATCTCGTTCAGCAGGATGCCGTCGGTCAGGAGCGAGATCCGGGTGTCGGCCGAGACCTGGTCCGTGAAGCGCACCTTGTAGCCGACGAGCCCTCCCAGCGGCACCTGGAGCTCGCGCGCGATGCGTTCGGCGATCGTCCGCGCGGCGAGTCGTCGGGGCTGGGTGTGCGCGATGTTGGTCCGTCCCAGCTCGAGGCAGATCTTGGGAAGCTGGGTCGTCTTGCCCGATCCGGTGGCCCCCGCCACGATGACCACCTGGTGCGCGTCGATGGCGCGCGCGATCTCGTCGCGTGCAGCGCTGACGGGCAGCTCGGCGGGATAGGAGATCACGGGCGTGGGCATGACATTCCATCGTAGGCCGGGCGGTGCGGGCGGTCGCCGCGTGGGGAGACTCGCGGACACGGGACGCCGTCGGCCTCCGAGCGTCTAGGAGGGCGCGTCCAGGAGTGGCAGGTCGAGGGGCGTCACCAGTCGCGAGAGCACCGCGTGCTCGGCGAGCCGGGCACGACGGTTGGTGGCGAGCTTCCCCACGCCGCCGCGCAGTCCCGGAACGCCCTCGCGGTCGAGCTTGTCGCAGACGGCGTCGAGCTTGCGGTTGAACGTCGTCAGCGGCCACCCCAGCCGCGCGGCGGCCTGCGCCGACGTCGGCAGCTGGCTCTGACCGGCGAGGCCGTCGCGCAGCAGGGGTTCGCACAGCGCGATGACGAGGAGCTTCTGGCTCGGGGTGAGCGCGACGCTTCCGATCGTCATCTGATGCGGGTCGTCGACATCGGCGACGACAGACGCCGAATGGAACGCCGCCTGGGCGCAGTGGACTGCGAGCTCGTAGGTGAACGGTCCCGCGGTGAAGAGCAGGACCAGCCGGGGGAAGACGACCGGCACCTTCGCGCCGGGACCGAGCATCGCCTGGTAGACGCCGTCGCCGGTGGACAGGCTCACCCCGATCGTCTGGCCGACGTTCGCCAGCCACCACAGGCCGTTCTCGTAGGTGAAGGAGAGGAGGCGGCGATGGAGGTACTGATTCTCGTCGACGGCCAGGTCGGCCTCTCGCCCCACCGTGAACGGCCCGGGTGCCTGCGGCTCGAACCACTCGCCGCAGAACTCGATGCGCAAGTCGGGGGTGGTGGCGTTCTGGTGGTCCATCTCGACGCCCGTCATGAGGCCGCCAGCACCGCGAGGATCACGACCGCGGCCGCGAGGACCACGATGGCCAGGACGACGGTGACGACGACGGCCATCGGCAGGCCCCTGCGCCGAGGCGACGACCCGGCCCCGGGCACGGGGCGGACCTCCGGCGCCTCGATCGCGGGGGGCCGACGCGTGACCGGCTCGGTGAGGGGGGTGCGGCGGATGCCGTAGTGGCCGTCGTCCGGTTCGAGCCGGGGATCGCGCGCGCGGCGGGTGGGAGGGCCTGGGGAGACGATCGGGACCGAAGAGCTCGAGGACGGTGGCGTGGCCGGCCCGCGGGATGCGGGGGTCCGCAGCCGTGTCGCCTCGTCGTCGGCGGGGGCCTCCTCGCCGGGGACGACGCGTGCCACGACCCGCGTGCCCTCGTCGGGAAGGGGGACACCTCGGTCGCTCCGTCGCGTGTGCTCGTCCTCGATCATCCTCGCTCCTTCCTCAACCACGCTGAATCCACCGTCGCGCGACGCTCATCCGGCTCGCCCGCGGCTGCGCCGGGTGCGGATCGTCGCCGCCTCGATGGTCGTCGACTCCGCCGACAACGACAGGCCGCCGGTCACGTCTTCTGCGGATGGACTGGCGCCTCCGGCGACGACGTCGATCACGACGGCGGTGACATTGTCTCGTCCGCCGACGGTGACCGCCTGCGCCACGAGCGCCTGCGCGGTGCGCCCCGGTGCGCCGCCCATGAGCAGACCGGCACGGATCGCCTCGTCCGACAGCTCCGTCGTCAGCCCGTCGGAGCACAGCAGGAGGCGTTCCCCGGTGACGATCGGGAGGAGCCAGTAGTCGGCGGGACTGCGTTCCTCCCCGACGGCCCGCGTGATGACGTTGCGCCCGGGGAAGGCGGCCATCTCCTCCCGGGAGAGACGTCCGGCGTCCACCATCTCCTGGGCGACGGAATGGTCCACCGTGACCTGCTCGAGTCGATCGCCGACCAAGCGGTAGACGCGGGAGTCACCGATGTTGACGACGAGCCAGCGCAGTTCCCCGTCGTGACGCACCGCGAGCACGGCGGTCAGGGTCGAACCCGCGCCGCGCGACGTCGCGGCAGCGATCGACCCGACCGCCGAGTGGGCGGCATCGACGGCGCGTGTGACGTCGTCGACGCTCACATCGTCGCGGCCCGCGAGGGGACGGAAGACCTCCACCACCGCGGCGCTGGCGCGGTCGCCCGCGTCGTGACCGCCCATCCCGTCGGCCACGACGAACACCGGCATCCGTGCGAGGTACGCGTCCTCGTTGACCGACCGTCGCCGGCCGGTGTCGGTGTGCGCTCCCACCGTCGTGCGCAGCCCGGTCATGAGTCCCTGCGCAGCACGATGGCCGCGTCGCCGAGGAAGAAGGGACCGTCGACCTCGGCGGTGCCGACGACCTCCGTCGCAGCATCGGCGGTCGGTCCCACGAAGACGCCGTTCGTCGAGCTGAGGTCGCTGATCGTCCACCCGGCCTCGCTCCGGGAGAGGAGGGCGTGGGTCTTGGAGACCGTGCGCGTGACGTCGTCGATGGCGACCGGCTGGGCGTGCGGCGCGTGGGCCGGGGCGACGGGGTTGCGTCCGAGCACGGCAGCGGATCCCGTCAGCGTCGCCTGGGCGCCGCCGGGGAGCAGGAGCGACCAGGTCGTGGCGCGACGATCGACGATGACGGTGTGCTCGCCGGTCTCGGAACCCGACCCGGTTCCCGCACCGGGGACGCCCGGCGCCGGGGCCACGGGGACCGTCGCGGGAGGGGCGGAAGGAACCGGGGGAGCCCACGGGTTTCCGCCGATCGGCGCCGCCGGGGGAGGTCCGCCGGCGGCCATCGTGTCGGGCGCCGAGGGCGCGACGGGGGCGTCGGGCGTGAGGAACGGCGTCGCCGATGCCGGGGCGGGGCCCGAGGCGAAGGGAGCGGAGGTCGTGGCGAAGGGCGACGTGCCGGCCGGCCGAGCGGAGAAGTCGGCCAACGGCGGGACGATCGGAGCGGCCGGAGCGGGGGCGGGTGCGCCGGAGGCGGGAGCGCCGGCCGGCCTGTCGCCGAGCCATCGCGCCGAGCCCCACCCCACGATGCTCGCCCAGACCGGGAAGAGAAGCACGCCGAGCACGATCGACCCCGTGCCGAGGCCGAACCGCGCGTTGAGGGCGATCTGCTGGCGGATATGGAGCACCACCGCGAAGGCGAGGACCGCCAGCCACACGACCCCCGGGATCAGCGTCGCCATCAGCAGGGCGGACTGGGCGCCGGCGGTGTCGCCCTCGAAGGACGCCTCCAGCGCGGCCGCGCCGAACACCCCGCCGAGGCCGATCGAGACGCCTGCGCCGACGGCGATGGCACCGGCCACGACGACCGACCACCATCCGCGCATTCCGGCCAGGACGAACAGCACCCAGGCGTTGAGCACCGGCACCCACGCCTTGCCGGGCTGCTCACCCGCCTTGCGGAACGCCGCCGAGAGCGCCAGGGCGATCCAGACATACACGGCCACCGCCATGATCGCCTGGCCCGCCAGCACGAGCCCCGTGATCTCCGTCATGCGTTCCGTCCCCACCGATCTGTCCTCTTCATGCTCTCACTCGTCATGCGGTCCTCCGTCTCGGCTCGGACCGGTCAGGGGCGGCGGCGCGATCGGTGCGCGCCGGCCGGCGCAGGAGCGACCGGAGCGAGAGGCGAGCCCGAAGGCGCGCCCAGAACCCGCGGTCAGCGATCAGCCGCGCCCGTTCCTCCTCCACGATCTGCCAGAAGCGCTCGGAGTCCTCGGCGGAGGGGGGAGCCACATCGAAGACCGAACGGTCGGCCCAGGAGGCGAGGGTCGTCGCGCGACTGCCCGGTGCGGATGCGGCATGCAGCGTCGCGAGCTCCTGCCGCGTGTGGGTGCGCGGGGCCGGGAGGCCGCTGTCGATCGCCGCGTCCACGTACTCGTCCCAGCCACCCGTGACGCGGTCGACGGCCGCGGGCGCCGAGCGCCGCGAGCGCCGGCGCACAGCCTTGGCGATGAGGACGAGGAGGAACGGGCCGATCAGAATCAGGAGCGCGAGGACGCTGATGCCCCCGATGCGCAGCGCCGACCACAGCCCGCTCCAGTCGGTTGTCTCCTCGCCGGGATCCTCGGGGCTGTCGCCGGCATCGGCGGGGTCGGCCTCGCCGGGCAGCACCTGCTCGGCATCCTGCTCGTGCACTTCGGTCGGCACCTCGGGGTCGCGGTTCTGCAGGTCGTCCGGCGACATTCCCGCCGTCCACTGCGGAGTCACATCGATGGGGACCCAGACGCCCGAGACGTCCTGCACCTCGATCCACGCGGAGACGTCGCCGCCGCGGCAGCCGTCCTCGCACGCGGGGAGGTCCTCGCCGGACAGTCGCGCGCCGACCACGATGCGCACGGCGAAACCGAGCTGGTCGGCGATCATCGCGGCCGCGACCGAGAACTGCTCGTCGTCGCCCACGGCGGCCACGAGGCGAGCGTCCTCGTCGCCTCCCACCTCGTTCTGTCGCTGCACGAGGGCGCTGAACAGTGCGTCGATGCGGTCGGTGGAATGCCCGGCGCGGCTCGGGGCGAAGGTGTAGTCGCCGAGATCCGCCTGCCACCGCGGTGGGGCGGACTGGTCGACGGTGAGCGCATGGCTGAGGTATCCGCGGGCACGCAGGCGATCGATGAGCAGTTGGAGCCCCTGGCCTCCGGCCGGCGCCTCCTGCATCCGCATCCACTCCTGAAGGCTCTCGGGGACGGTCTCGGGGGCGAAGCGGGGCGACGAGCCCCCGGGCACGAGGTCGGCCACGGCGGGAAGCCGGGTCGGAACTGCCGCGTCCTGACGGTAGGCGGAGCCCGATCCGAGGCCCGGGTCGCCCAGCTGCACGGCCATCTGCGCCGACGCGCTGTAGAAGAAGCCGTCGGCCAGTGACGAGGCGTTCGGTCCGCGGAACTGCACCGCGGTGAGGGCATCGACCGTGGGCATCCAGATGCCGCGGTAGCCGCCGATCGTGATCTGCGCGGACTCCGGCCGCGTTCCGGAGGGGGCGGCGAGGGCGGAGGGGACTCGCACGAACGCCGTCGACTGGTCGCCGGGGGCGGCGGCAGGATCCAGCACGCGCGCCAGCCGCCCGTCGTAGAAGGACAGCGTGGCCACGCGCACCCGCTCGCCACCGCCCGAGACCGTGAACAGGACCTCGTCCACCACGTCGTCCGAGAAGAACGACCGGTACTCCGCGAGAGGGCTCAGGCTCTGCTGGATCTCGAGTCTCGGATCGATCTCGGAGCGCAGCACCTGCCGCGGCGCGCCGGCGAGAGCCCACGGCGCGGCGACAGTGCCGACGGCGACGGCCGCGACGACCATGCCGATCGAGATGCCCACACGTCCGAGCGTTGCCGAGGTGGTCCTGCTCGTGGTGCGGACCCCCGTCGCCGCCTCGGCGGCCCGCAATGCGCGGCGACGTTCGTACATCGTGCGCCAGACGAGGAATCCCAGCGCGACCAGCAGCGCGGCTGCGCCGGCCGCCATCTCGCGAGCGCCGGTGACGGTGATGGGTCCCCAGCGCACCGGGGGGCTGACGCTGGGCGCTCCGAAGACCACGCCGAACGCCGTGAGCGCCAGCCCGAGCGCGGGAGCGAGGACCCAGAGCCGCCGAGTGCGCCACGCGAGCGAGAGGGCGGCGGTGGGGACGGCGAGCCACAGCAGGAACGCGGGAGCGAGGATCGTCTGGTAGCTGCCCAGCGGAAGCTCCAGTGTGAGGAGGTCCTTCCAGCCGGTGACCGGCGCCGTGACCACACCGCGAAGCGCGAGGAGGATCTGGTCCAGCCCTCCGGCGACGAGCGTGGGTGCGGCGAGCGGAGTGCCGACGAGGACGTAGACGCCGATCGTGGCCAGGGCGACCCACCACCCCGACCAACGCCAGCGCAGGCCGGCGGCGGCGATGACGTGCGCGGCGGCGAGGGCGACGACGACCACCACGACGAAGGCCGGGGTCTGGTAGATCGGCCACGCGGTGATCGCCGCGATGAGGAACAGGAGATCCAGCAGGCCCGCCCCGATCAGCAGCGCCGAGGTCGACGCGCGATCGGCGCGACGCGCCGATCGCCTCCGCAGCGGCGGGGCGGCGCTCATGACTGCGCTCCGCGGGCGAGGAGGAGCCGGAGGTCGTCGAGGAGACCGATCGAGAGGACCGACATCGAGGCGAGGCGACGGAACCCCGGTTCGGCCTCGGGGTTGCAGATCACCGCGACGACGGCCACGTCGGCGGGGAAGGCGAGTGCGGCCGCCTGCAGGGTTCGCGCGGTCTGCGTCGATCCGCACACGAGGAAGGCGATCGACGCATCGGGGTGGGTCTCGGCGGCGAGCGAGGTGACGTCGGCGAGCGCGCTCACGCGGGGCGCGCGCTCGACCGAGGACAGATCGTCCAGGAGGGTCCGCGCCGTGACGGTGGCGAGCTCGCGCATCGACCGCGCCGAGGCCCGGACGAGCTCGGGCAGCTCGCCGCCCAGCACCACATCGACGTCGCGTCCGTCGCGGATGCCGCGGACGCCGAGCGAGGCGGCGGCGCTCACCGCGAGCTCGAACTCCTCGTCGGTGGCGAACTCCGCGTCCGATGCGGCCAACGCGATGACCATGCGGGAGCGTCGCGTCTCCTCGTACTGGCGGACCATGAGGGTGCCGGTCTTGGCGGTCGACTTCCAGTGGACGTTGCGCTGCGCATCGCCCGGGACGTACTCGCGAATCGCGTGGAAGGAGATGTCGGAGTCGACAATCATGCGGGAGGCGCTGCCCTCGAGGTCGCGGATGAATCCCGCGGTCGTGCTCCGCAGCGCCGTCGTGACCGGGTGGACGAACAAGGTGTGGCGGTCGGCCCACGTCGCCTCGCGGCGGAGGATCCCGAGGGGGTCTCCACGGACCGTGCGGGCGGGGCCGACATGGACGATGCCGCGTCGGTGGGTGGGGACGATCACCTGGTCGACGTGGACGTGGTCACTGCGCAGGAGCGGGATGTACACGTCGACGAGCCCGTCGCCGATCGGGATGTCGATGCGCCCGGGAAGGGCGATGCCGCGTCCCGTGTTCCTCACCGTCAGGGTTCCGCTGACCGGGCTCCCCGCGACCACGCGGTCGTGTTCGAGGGTGAGGTCGACGTCATACGAACGGGCGCTGAACAGGAACGGGATCGACAACGCGATGAGCACGGTGGCGACGACGCCCGCGGCGACGAACTCCAGCCATCCGAACGCCAGTCCGATCCCGATCCCGAGGACGGCGACCGACAGCAGAGTCCAGCCGGCCACCGTGAGCGTCCCGGCCACCCATGCCGCCACCGCCGAGGCTGCCGCGCGCACCCGCCGCCACGAGCGCAGGCCGCGCAGCGCCAGCGCCGTGGAGGAACTGGCGGTCGAGTAGCGGGTGCGCGAGATGCCCGTCCCGTCGGAACCGGCGACGGTACGGGTCAGGCGCGACTCGGTGGGAAAGCTCACACGGTGTCCCGCTGGCTGGGGGGAACGGTGTCCAGCAGCACCTGGCCGATGACCGCGTGTGCCGTGACGCCGTCGAACTCCGCTTCGGGGTCGAGGATGAGGCGGTGGGCGAGCACCGGCTCGGCGAGCGCCTTGACGTCGTCGGGCGTGACGTAGCCGCGACCGTGAGCGACCGCCCACGTCTTCGCGGCCTTCGTGAGCGCGAGGGCGCCGCGGACGCTCACGCCCATGCGCACCTGCGACGCGAGGCGGGTCGCCTCCACGATCCTCGCGATGTAGTCGAGCACCAGCGGGTTGAGGTAGACGTCGCGCGCGATGTCGGCCATCCCCACGACTCCTTGCGGACTGATGATCGAGGAGACCTCGCGCCGCGGCGCGCCGCTTCCCTCCAGGATCCGCACGGTGGCGGCGTGGTCGGGGTAGCCGAGGCTCGTCCGCAGCAGGAACCGGTCGAGCTGTGCCTCGGGGAGCCGGTAGGTGCCGGCCTGCTCCACGGGGTTCTGCGTGGCCACGACGAGGAACGGCACGCCGACGCGGCGGGTGATCCCGTCGACGGTGACCTGACCTTCCTCCATCACCTCCAGCAGCGCCGACTGTGTCTTGGGCGACGCCCGGTTGATCTCGTCGGCGAGCACGATGTTCGCGAAGATCGGCCCCTGGTGGAAGTCGAACTGGCCGCTGCGCTGGTCGTAGACCGTGATGCCGGTGACATCTCCCGGGAGGAGGTCGGGGGTGAACTGGATGCGCGTGCTCGTGCCCTGGACGCTCTGCCCCATCGCACGCGCGAGAGAGGTCTTCCCGGTGCCCGGGACGTCCTCCAGGAGCAGATGCCCCTCGGAGAGCATCGCCGTGAACGCCAGTTCGACGACGTGGCGCTTGCCGAGCACGACCTGCTCCACGTTGTCGACGAGCGAGGTGAAGGTCTCCTGGAACCAGGCGGTCTGTTCCGCGGTGACGGTCATCGGGGTCCTCTCGAGGGGAACGGGTGACGGGGGAGGGAAGCGAGGGGGATCACGGGGCGTCCGCGCCTGGGTCGGGATCGGGCTCTTCGGGCTCCGGATCGGGAGTCGGCGGCTCGCAGCGCACGGTGTACGAGGCCGAGTCGAGCCCGGCGAGCCTTCCCGACCAAGCGATCGTGTAGGTGAGGGAGAGCCGGCCCGCATCGTCGGTCGATTCCGACCGGGACGTCGTGAAGTCGCTCGGGTTGGCGCGCACCGTGATGTCGCCGGTCCCGGGCCGGACGCCGTCGGGGTCGCTCTCGCAATACGTCGGGAACGTCACCTGCGCGCGGTACGCCGGCCCGTCCGCCGTGACCGGGACCGGGTCGCCGCAGCCGAACAAGCGGCTGCACGAGACCGCCGTGATTGCGCCGGGGTCGCCGAACTCGGGGAACAGCGAGCGGAAGTCGGTGGACTCATCTCCGTGCGCCCGGTAGCGCAACTCGAACGGCCACGATGCCCGCAGATCCGGCGTGCGGGCGAATCGGTCCCAGGTGAAGGTCGCACCGCGCTGCGAGGAGCGGTTGTCGATGGCGTAGGTCGACGACCCGGTGGGCGTCGGCACCCCGGCCACCGGCGTCGCCGAGCCGGACTTCTCGGTGCGGCCGAATCGCTGTCCGCCACGCTCGGTCACGGCGCACGCGGTGACCGTCGCCTCCCGCCACAGCTCCTGTCCCGTGAAGGTGCGCGTGACCGTACCGCCCCCGGCGGCGACCTGCTCGTCGGGCATGCAGACGCCGTCGAGGGTGAAGCCGACGACGATCCGCTCGCCCGTCCCGTCGGGCGCGACGGTGGCGGTGGCCGTCACCGTTCCGGGATCGCTGCTGCGCGACGCGGTGACCTCGAGGCTCAGCGAAGGGGCTCCGATTCCATTCGCGCGGAAGCTGAAGCTCGTTCCGGTCTGCGAGCCGCCGGGGATCGGCGGCAGCTCGAAGCGGGTGAGCGGCGTCGCGGTGAGGGAGACGGGGCTGTTGGAGCCGATGTCGTAGTCGCGGAAGACGACGGTGGAGCCGCGCACCGGTTGGGTGACCTCGCCGGCCGCGCCGCCCGAGAGGGTGAGCGTGCCGGTCGTGGGGTCCACGCCGGTGACGGTGATCGTCGCGACGCCGCCCGTGTTGCCGTGGGGGATGGGCGTGACCTCCGCTCCGGTGGGCGCGGCCGGGGCGGCGTAGGGCCAAGCGCTGACCTGCACCGAAGTGCGCGACTCGCCCACGGAGCTGAACGCTCGGGCCTGGTAGGTCACCGGCACGCCCGTCTCCGCCTCGATCGCGGGGCATGCCCCCGACGCATCGCACGTCGCGACCACACGACCGCCCGCCGAGATCCGGAAGCCGTCGACGGACGGATACGACGCCGCGTCCGAGATGACGCGCAGCGTCACCGTCGAGGCGGTGAAGGCGGTCCACTCCACCCGGGTGGGCGCGGCCGGGAGCCCCTGAAGATCGAGCAGGACGGTGCCGTTGCGCTCGCCGGCCGACTGCCGGCCCTGCGCATCGGCCACGACGAAACCGGCGCTGCAGTCGGCGCGCCCGGGGGTGTCGGCCGACCACGACGCGCGCACCGCCGTGGCACTCTCCTTGCGGAAGGTGACGCCGGGGCAGTTGGCAGGGGAGCGCACCGAGACCAGCGCGAGCGGGGTGCCGGGGAGCGGATTGATCTCTCCCGGGACGCCGACGACCGTGATGAGGCAGGAGGACGATCCGCCCGACTGCGAACAGCGTTCGCTCGCCGTACCGCCCTTGGGCAGCTGCGACGGGGCCGGCCCGACGGTCAGCAGAAGAGCCGCCGGTGCCGCATCCGGGTGACTGGAGAGCGAGACGCTCACGGGCTCCTCGCGCCCCGGACGTGCCGCATCGTCAGCGGTGACGGTGAGCGTCGAACCCGACCGCGTCACGGTGAACTGATCGCCGCGGTACGACTCGGCGAAGGCGAGGGCGTCCCAATCCTCTTTGCCCGCCCATCGGACCATCCCGGTGAGGTCGTACTCCTGGCTCTGCCCCGGTCCCACCGTGATCGACGCGCTCCGCAGGCTCGGCTGAGGCTCCTCCGCCTCGATGCTCACGCGGACCGTGAGGTACGTGTAGTCGTCCTGGACGTCGAGCTTGACCGGCACGACGCAGGTGTCGGTCCACGGGGCGTCCGCTCCCGCGGTGTAGCGGATCGTGGTCCCCGACACCAGCTCGCAGCGCGCGTTCGCCCTCGCGCCGCCGGCACGGACCCCCGACGCATCGACGTCCAGCGTGCGGCCGCTCGGGATGGCGATCGCCGTCCGCAGGTCGAGGTCCCGCGACTCGTTCTCCCGGACCTCGAGCTGGGCGGCGTCGGCCCGGAGGGCGAGCCGCGCGTCGCGGTCCCCCGGCACCCGCAGGAACCCGTACGAGACGACATCCGTGCCGTCGAACGACGTGCCGGAGACCTGGAACGGGATCAGGAGCGATTCCGAGGGGATCTGGCCGGAGATCCTCGTGCCCTCCACGCGGATTCCCGGGTGCGTGCCCCACAACTGCAGGCGCAGCCCCGAGACGTCGCCCGTGTTCCACGCGACCTTGCCGCTCAGCACGTCGACGCCCGCGGGGAAGGCCTCCCGCGTCTCGATCGTGAGCGTCGTGTCGCTGACGACGGGATAGTCGGGCACGGGAGTCGGGACGGCCTTGACGACGATGAGACCCATCGCGGTGTCACCGCTGGCGTTGCTGACGGTGTACACGAAGGAGCTCGTGCCGGGCGTCTCGCCGGCCCGGAGCGTGACCTGGTCGCCCTCGACCTCGCCCAGCAGGCTCGCCAGCGTCGCGTACTCCTCGGAGCCGGCGGGAGCGTTCGGCTTGACCGATTCGAGGGTCAGCGTGCCGCCGGCGGGATCGAGGTCGTTGTCGGTGGGACGGACGACCGCGGTGCTGTCGGCGCCGACCTGGATCTGCAGGTAGTCGCTGAAGGTCACCGGGCTCGGGTCGGAGGCGGCCGCCAGCACGCCCACGCGCACCTCGGCGGTTCCCGTCGCCCCCTCGGCATCGCGCACCTGGTAGCGGAAGGAGTCTTGGCCGCTGAACTGATCTGGGCTCGTGTAGACGATCGCGTCGCCTTCGGGCGAGATCGTCGCCGAACCGCCCTGCGCAGGCTGGCTGACGATGCGGTCCAGAGTGACGGCGTCGCCGTCGGGGTCCACGCCGTAGCGGTCGAAGGGGATGCGCACCGACTCGCCACTGAGGACGCGCCCCTCCAGCACGCGGGGCAGCGGCGGGCGGTTCGCCTCGTCTCCGACCACCGTGACGATGACGCGCGCGGAGTCGGTGGCATCGGGGAAGCCCAGTCGGAAGATCGTGTAGCCGATGCCGTAGGTGCCCGGCTGATCCGGGGCGAGGTAGCGCACGACGCGGCCGGTGGCGAAGGCGAGGCCGGCGTCGTTCTCGTTGACGATCGTCGACGGGTCGATCGAGAACAGCGCTCCACCGGGCGCGCTGTCGTTCTCGAGCACCGGGATGTCGATCTGCGCGCCGGCGCGGACGGTGACGACGTCGTCGACGGCGATCGGCGGGTCGCTGCGAGGGGAGTCCAGAAGGATCACGGTCAGCTCGCCGTCCGCGCTCGCCGTCTCACCACCGGTGCCGTCCGACACGCGATAGCGCACGACCCCGAGCACGCCGGGCGACCCGTCGTCGGTGGAACCGCTCGCGCGGATCATGCTCTGACCGACGAGGTCGACGCTCAGCGTCGCTCCCGCGGCGCTCTCCGGGCGCAGGTCGCTCAGGAGCAGGACGAGTCCGGCGGGGTTCGACACCGGCGGGAACACATCGACCGTGGCGTCCTCGCCCGGTCGGACGAACGCGGTGAGCGGCGGGGTGGAGATGGCGGTCTCGTCCGGGTCGCGCAGCGTCACCCGGACCGAGGCGGTCTCTTCGCCGCGGTCGTCGCGGACGGTGTACTGCACCAGGTACGAGCCGGGGCGCTCGGCGGCGAACTCCATGCTCAGCCCCGCAACGTTGGGGGAGACGGTGGCGGACGCCTCGTCCAGGACGACGGCGCTGGAGAGCACGGGGGCTCCGGAAGCGCCGGACACCCGCGTGGAGAGATCGATCGACAGCGGCGTCCCCGCCACTCCGGTTGCGGCGAACGACTGGGCGGTCAGTCGAGGGGTCGGAGTGACGGCGACGGTCACCGCTCGTTGCGTGGTCGCCCCCCGCGCATCGGCGATCGTCAGCATGAGGGTGACGTCGATCGCCTCGTCGCTCTGCGCGTCGGGGTGCTGGTAGGTCACCGTGCCGCTGGGCTGGCCGGCGGCCGACCCGACACCCGTCTCGTTGTCCACCGATGCGAGGTACAGCGGGTCGCCGTCGGGATCGACCCAGCCGTAGAGGGCGTCGAAGGTGACGGTGCCGCCCGGGGCGACCGTCGGACGCGGACGCTCCGCGAGACAGTCGTCGGGGTTGCAGGGCGCCGGAGCCCGGTTGGTGTCGGAGCCGACGACGGTGAGGGTGACGGTCGCCTCGTTCGAGAGCAGCCCGTCGCTGCGCGTGCCGTCGGTCACGCGATAGCGGAAGGTGGCCGACCCCGTCGCATCGTCGGCGACATGGACGACGAGGCTCTGCTCGGCGCCGGTGACGGAGACGGTGCCGAACGCCGGGTCGAGACCCTTCAGCGACGAGACGTCCAGGCTCAGCACGTCCTCGTTCGGGTCGTGGTCGTTGAGCAGCACGGGCAGCTGCGCGACGGATCCGGCGCGCACCCCGAAGGCGTCGTCCACGGCCACCGGGGGCTTGGGCTCCAGCACGCGCTCGGCGACCGTGTCGTCGTCGGGGGAGGCTTCGGCCGTCTCGTCGAGCGCCCACTGCTGCGACGACGCGACGAGGGCACCGGCCGGGACCGTCCACACCCACCCCGAGCTCCGCTCGTTCAGGGCGATGCGCGTCCCGTTCGTGAGGAAATCGGGGTCGACCTGCTCGCCGAGGGTGCCCGCGCCGTAGTCGAGGGGGTTCAGCGTCGGATCGGTGCTCGTCCAGAGCGTGCCGCCACCGGTCCCGTCGCGCAGCCAGGCGGCGTAAGTGGTGCCGTTCAGGGTGAGCGGCGCGGCGGGCGTTCCCAGGGTCTCGGCGACGACCCGCTCGGCCGTGCCCGCGTCCCGCGAGATGCGGACGAGTCCTTCCGAGTCGGCGAGGTACACGTCGCCATCGCCCGTGGCGGTGCGCTGGAGCTTCGCACCGGCCACGGCGTCGGTGGC
The DNA here is from genome assembly GCF_001620065.1 of Microbacterium sp. TNHR37B. GTDB lineage: Bacteria > Actinomycetota > Actinomycetes > Actinomycetales > Microbacteriaceae > Microbacterium. Next base: position 999,655 of record NZ_LQGV01000001.1, on the reverse strand, counting down.
GATCGCATCGTCACGACCGGAGACGGTGACCGCCCCCGTGGACTCGTCCAGGAGCGCCCACCGTCCTCCGACGGCGGTGAGCTGGGCGTCGTCGATCGTCCCGGCGACCGGGTCTTCTCCGAGGATGCGCCCGGAATCGGCGGCGGCACGCACGACGCGTCCTTCTTCGGCCGAGTACGCGTACACGATGCCGTCGGCGTCGACCGCCACCGCCGTCGCGACGAAACGGGGGCGCTCCTGGCCCTCCGTCACCTCGACGTCGGCGTAGGGGTCGATCGCGAGAGTGCGACCGCCGCCGGAGAGGGTGGCGGCGTAGACGCCGCCCACGTCGGAGCGGAAGGCGAGGAAGTCGCCGGCCGAGACCGTCTGCACCGTCCCGGCCGGGGCCCTCGTGAACGCGTCCTCGCTCGTGGCCGTCAGGTCCTGCGGGGTGGCGGGGTTGACGTCGGCGAACTGCGTGTCGCTCTCGGCGAAGACGAACAGCCGGTCGCCCGTCTGAGCCAGCGAGCTCGCGTTCTCGGCGGTCTTCACGGTGTCCAGCTCGCCGAGCTCGAGGTTGACCCGCGCGTATCCGTCGCCGGCCCCGGTCTGCACGGCCCACAGCGTGCCGTCGTCGAGGGGGGTCTGCCGCGCGTCGTAACCCGGCCACACGACGGCGAGGGTCACCACGAGGGCGACGACGGCCAGTACGCCACCGGCACCCACGAGGGTGCTGGTGCGCAGTCGTCGAGGAGCAGCGGGTTCGGCCATCGTCAGCCTCCGCCGAGCAGGAGGGCCAGGGCCGTGACGCCGCCGCCCAGGAGGAGGAGCGCCCCGACGACCCCGAGGCTGACATACAGGGCGGTGCGCGGACGACGAGCGGGCTCGGAACCGGCGAGCACGGTGCCGTCGTCGGGGGCGCGCCGCGTGGGAGCGGCGGCGGGGCGAGCGGCGCGGCGGGAGGCGTGGGCGACCGTGGGGCGCACGGGGCCGCGCGCGCGGTCGTCTTCGAAGTCGATCGGCACCCCCGCCGTGGCCCACTCGTCCACGGCGACGTCCATCGCGGTGTAGGCCAGGCCGAGGTCCTGCTGCGCCAGCTGCAGGTCATAGGCGAACTCGGCCGCCGTGGCGTGTCGGCGTGCCGGATCCTTGCTCATGGCGCGGGCGAGTGTCGCCTCCACGCGCGGGGGGACGTCGGGACGCCCGATGGGGGTGTAGGTGGCGCGACGGATGCGGGCCTTGAGCTGTTCGCGGCTGTTCTGCCCGCTCCCCGGCCGCTCGAAGGGGCTGCGTCCCGCCAGCAGCGAGTAGACGGTGGCGCCGAGTCCCCACACCTCTGAGGCGATCGATCCGGCGACCCTCTCGTCGACGACCTCCGGGGCGCTCCAGGGCACCGACATCGCGAACACGTCGTCCGCGCCGCTGCGCCCGCTGATCGCGGCGGCGATCCCGAAATCGCTGAGCACGGGGGCGCCGAAGGTCGTCATGAGGATGTTGGAGGGTTTGATGTCACGGTGCAGGAGCCCGGAGCGATGAGCCGTCTCGAGGGCGGAGGCGATCTTCACTCCGATGTGGAGCACTTCGGGCACCGGGATCGACTCGCGCCGGTACCGCGTGGTGAGCGACGTCGGGCAGTACTCCATGACGAGGTAGGGGCGGCCGTCGGCCGAGATACTCGCTTCGTAGACGGTGAGGATCGAGGGGTGGGAGCTCAGCCGAGCCATGACATCGGCTTCCGCGTTGAACATCCGCAGCAGTCCCTCGTCGACGATGTCCTTGAGCAGCACCTTCACGGCCACGGGGCGGCGCGGGAGGTTCTGTTCGAACAGGAAGACGTCGGCGAAACCGCCCGTCCCGAGCGGACGGACATACGTGAAGCCCCCGACGACGGGGGGAGCGGAAGGCAGCCGTGTCGCCATCGTCAGGCTTCCTCCGTGTCCGAGACGCCGAAGACCGCCACGACGCCGTCACCGAGATCGAGCGACGAGCCGAACTTCAGCCGCACCGACGCGCCGTGACGCAGGAGCAGCGACGCACCGTCGGGCTCCCGGACGATCGTGCCGTTGGTCGATTCGAGATCGCGCGCGACGAGACGGTCGCCCTCCAGATGCACCTGCAGATGGGCCCCGGAGATCTCGCGTTGCGGCGATGCCACCGAGACCAGGCGCGTGCCGGGGTGCGCGGCGGGCCGGGGCGACCGGCCGAGGACGAGGGGGACATCGAGCTCCAGCACCCGGTCCGACCCGATCCGCAGCACCGGTCGTGCTTCGGGACGGCGACGGGCGGTATGGCGCAGCTCGGTCCGATCGTCGAGGTCGAGGGCGGGCAGCCGGTCGCGGCGGAGTGTCTCCAGCGGCGGGTCGATCGTCACGGCGGCCGTCTCGGACTGCGCCGGCGGCTCCGCGGCGGCCGGAGCCGGCGTCGCACTCGCGGCGGGCGAGGGTGTCGGCGCGCCCCACTCCAGAAGGTCGGAGCGTGCGACACCTCGCGTGAGGGGAAGGGAGCCCAGGGCGCGCCGGGAGGAAGAGGGGAGCGCCAGCGCCATCCCGGCGACCTCCCGCGCGGTGCTCTGTGCCCACCGGGCCTGCTCTCCGCCCAGCCGCACGTCGCGCCCGCCGGAGAGCTCCACCCGCGCCTGGCCGCGGACGGCGATCTCGACCGTGCGCGACGGCGCGTCCACCAGCTCCACCAGCGCCACGTCCCCCGGTGCGTCGGCGTCTGCATCGAGGGCGGCGATGACCGAGGCGAGGGTGGCTCCGGGTTCTCCGAGCCGGCGCCAGAGGCGCGTGGCGGCCCCATCCGACGCGCCCGACGCAACGGCCAGGAACCGATCGGAGACCAGCACGAAACCGGCGACGGAGGGGTCGCGGGAGACGGCGTAGGTGAACACGGGTCCAGCCTAAACGGCGGGCGCCGCGCGCCCCTCCCTCGTGTCGCGCCGCGTCGGGGGCGCGACGAGCCTCACACCCAGCCCGTCAGCCAGTTGTGGAGCCGATAGAACTCGTACGGCACCTGCATCGCCGACCACAGCGGGTACCAGAACACGGCCAGCACGGCGGCCGCGACGAGGAATCCGATGACGATGCGGCGGCCGGTGGCGCGGGGGAGCCACATCTTGCCGCGTGCGAGATCCTGCAGGGCGAAGGTGAGGGCGAGCAGGAGGAACGGCCAGATCACGATCGTGTAGAACTGGAAGACCGTGCGCTCCGGATAGACGAGCCAGGGAACCCAGGTGGCGGCGATCCCGACGAGCACGATCGCGTGGCGCCAGTCGCGGTCGAGGGCGAAGCGGTACACCAGGTAGGCCGCGGCGAGCACGCTCGCGTACCAGACCAGCGGATTGGGCATGCTGTAGAGCACCTGGAGGCAGCCGTTGTCGCCGCCGATGCACCCGGGCTCTCCGCCCGCCGTGGACTGCGCATACATCGAGGTCGGGCGCCACAGCAGCGGCCACTGCCAGGCGGGGCTCATGTAGTCGTGCCCCGAGGTGATCCGCAGCATCGCGTCGTAGATCGTCTGGTGGTAGCGCCACAGGCTCTGCAGCGACAGCGGGATCCAGCTGAACAGAGGGTTCGTCGAGGGATCGGCGTCGGCGGCGTGCCGGTCGTAGCCGCCGTCGCTGAGCAGCCATCCCGTCCACGAGCCGAGATACACGACGAACGCCACGGGGACGAGCAGGAAGAAGGAGACGATCCCCTGGCGCAGCGCGTCCGGGATCCAGGCGCGCACGCCGAGTCGGGACCGCTCCAGGGCGTCGGTGACGACGAGATACAGCCCGATCGCCGCGAGGACCCAGACCCCCGACCACTTGACGGCCGTGGCCGCTCCGGCGGCCGCACCGGCGGCGATCACCCAGGGCCGGTTCCACAGCACCGGCCCATACGTCGGCGGCTGCCCCAGCCGCGACGCGGCGGTCACGCCGCGGGCGAGCCGGTCGAGGTGGCGTCGACGGTCGAGCACGACGAACCAGACCGCCAGCAGGACGAAGAAGGTGAGGAAGATGTCGAGCAGCGAGACGCGGCTCATGACGATGCCGAGACCGTCGACCGCCAGAAGGGACGAGGCGATGCCCGCGAAGACGATCGAGCCGGTGAGGCTGCGGGCGAGGACGTAGAGGACGAGCACGCAGGCGGTGCCGAACAGGGCGGCGGAGATCCGCCAGCCGAACGACGACTCCGGCCCGAACGCCCACATCCCGACGCCGATGAGGAACTTCCCGAGGGGCGGGTGGACGACGAAGCTGGGATCGGTGCCGAAGATGTCCGCCTGCCCGGCGACGAAGCGGTCGTTGGCGTCGTCGGGCCACGTCGCCGCGTAGCCGAGGACCCACTGGGTCCACGCATCCTTGACGTAGTAGGTCTCGTCGAACACCAGGGCCCGCGGGTGGCCGAGGTTCCACACCCGGAGCACGAAGGCCACGAACGTGACCGCGACGGGCACCATCCAGGTCCACAGCCGGTGCACGCGGGGGTCGGTCGCGAGCCTCGCCTGCCACCGCTCGGAGAACGTGGGAGGCGACGCGGGCAGCAGCGGCTCGACCGTGTTCGTCACGCGCACAAGCCTATGCTGGGGCGGTGATCATCCTCGCCGCGACGCCGATCGGCAACCTGCAGGACGCCTCGCCGCGGCTGGTGGCGGCGCTGGAGTCGGCGCCCGTCGTCGCCGCCGAGGACACGCGGACGACCGCGCGGCTCCTGCGGGGGCTCGGGATCGCGCACCGGCCGCAGCTGATCGCGCTGCACGATCACAACGAGAAGCAGCGCGCCGGCGAGCTCGTCGAGCGGGCCCGCACCGAGGACGTCCTGGTCCTGAGCGATGCCGGGATGCCGACGGTCAGCGACCCCGGTTTCGCCGTGGTGACCACCGCCGCCGCAGCCGGCGTGCCGGTCACCGTCATCCCCGGTCCCTCGGCCGTCGTCACGGCGCTGGCTGTATCGGGACTTCCCACCGACCGCTTCACCTTCGAGGGCTTCCCTCCGCGCAAGTCCGGCGAGTTGCGCTCGGCCCTTCTGGCGCTGGCCTCCGAGCCGCGGACGATGGTCTTCTTCGAGGCGCCCTCGCGGGTCGCGGCGACCCTGGAAGCGATGGCGGACGCCTTCGGCGCCGACCGTCCCGCCGCCGTCTGCCGCGAGCTCACCAAGCTCCACGAGGAGGTCGTACGCGGCCCCCTCGCCGACCTGGCCCGCTGGGCGGCCGAGGGCGTCCGCGGCGAGCTCGTCGTGGTGGTGGGCGGCGCCGCGGCGCGAGAGGTCTCCGAATCCGACGCGGTCGCCCAGGTCCTCGCCCTCGTGGCCGGGGGCATGCGGCTGAAGGAGGCGGCCGCCGAGGTCGCCGCGCAGACCGGTCGGTCCTCCCGCGACCTGTACGGCGCCGCCCTCGCGCAGCGATGAGCCGCCTCAGCCCTTGACTGAGCCGGCGGTGAGACCTCCGATGATGTAGCGCTGCAGCGCGAGGAAGAGGGTCAGGACCGGAACGGCGGCCAGGATCGCTCCCGCAGCGAACAGCCCCCAGTTGCTGGAGAGTTGGTTGGACACCCACTGGAACATGCCGACGGCGAGTGTCCAGTTGTCCTCCGAGACCAGCACGATCTTGGAGATGATGTAGTCCCCGAACGAGGCGATGAAGGCCAGCAGCGCCACCACCGCGAGGATCGGGGTCACCAGCGGCATGATGATCGTCCAGAAGATCTGCGCGTGGGTGGCCCCGTCGATCTTGGCGGACTCGTCCAACTCGATCGGGATCGTGTTGAAGAAGCCGTACATCAGGAAGGTGTTGACCCCGAGCGCGCCGCCGAGGTACACGCAGATCAGCGCGATCTTCGAGTTGAGGCCGAGCGCCGGGAAGACCTCACCGAGGGCGAGCAGCATGAGGAAGATGGCGACGAAGGCGAGCGCCTGGGGGAACATCTGGATGATGAGCAGCGTCGTCAGACCGGCGCGACGCCCCCGGAACCGGAAGCGCGAGAAGGCGTAGGCGGCGGCCGCTCCCATGAGCACGGCGCCGACCGCGGCGGCGATCCCCACCTGCAGCGTGTTGGCGTACCAGGTCCAGTACCGGGTACCGCCGAGGGCGGCGTAGTTGCCCAGGTCGAAGGCGGAGAACAGGGCGTTGCTCGCGGCGAGGCTGCCGCCCGGGTTGAGCGAGGCCGACACGACGTAGACGAGCGGAAAGACGGCGTAGAAGAGGATGACCGCCGCGAGGAGGTACTTCCAGCCGACCTCGAGGAGGAACCGGCGCCGCACCGCTCCGCGGCGTCCGGCGTCGAGCGTCACGGTGGCGCGGGCCTGACGGGCAGCGCTACGGGTCTCGTTCGCGGTGGACATCACTGGTACTCCTCGAGCTTCTTGGTCTGGCGGAACGCCAGGGCGGAGATGAGGCCGACGACGATGAAGACGAGGATCGACAGGGCGCTCGCGAGGCCGTAGTCGGCCTTCCCGCCGTTGACCCCCGAGATGTCCCAGATCGCGGAGATGAGGATGTCCGTCGCGCCGAGCGCGTAGGGGGCGCCCGGAATGGCGGGCCCGCCGTCGTTGAACATGTAGATGATCGTGAAGTTGTTGAAGCTGAACGCGAACGACGAGATCAGCAGCGGAGCGGTGGCCACCAGCACCAGCGGCAGGATGATCGACCGCAACTGGCGGAAGCGTCCCGCGCCGTCGATGGAGGCGGCCTCGAGCGCGTCGGAGGGCAGTGCCTGGATCGCTCCCGTGCACACCAGGAAGTAGTAGGGGTAGGTGAGCCAGACGTTCACGAACAGGACGGCGAACCGGGCGAGCCACGGATCACCGAGCCAGTCGATCTGTGCTCCGCCGAAGAAGAAGTCGTTGATGACTCCGAACTCGGCGTTGAACATGCCCCGGAACAGCAGCGCCGACATGAAGGCGGGGAAGGCGTAGGGGAGGATGAAGAGGGTCCGCAGGACCTTCCGTCCCCGCACCCGTTCGTCGTTGTAGATGATGGCGAGGACGAGTCCCATCGCGAACGGCACGATCACCGACAGCAGCGCCCACGCGAAGGTCCACGCCGTGACCATGGCCAGCGGCTGGAGCATCGACGAATCGGTGAACAGGCGCAGGAAGTTGTCGAACCCGACGTGGACGGTCCAGCCGGTCGGAAGGGTCGTGCCGTCGTCGCTGGCGAAGTTCCCTCGATCGGTCGCGTGATAGACGGTGCCGTTGGCGGTGTCCGTGATGGTCTGGGTGGCGGCATCCCATTCCAGGGTCGAGCGGTAGATCGACCCGGAGGTGCCGTCGTTGGTGCGGACGGATCCGGCGTTGGGATCGTCGGAGACCGGCACGCGCAGGGCGACGACCTCCTGCTGGAGCGCCTGGTCGCCGATGATGTCGTTGCGCGGGACGACGTTCCATCCGGGCACCTCGGTGGGGGCACCGGTGCCGGAGGCCGGTCCCACCGTCTGCAGGGGGGTCTCGGCCGAACCCGCTTTGATCTGGCCGTCTTCGACGATCGCGAAGCCGAGCGTGCCGTTCTGCTCCACGATGGCCAGCGGAAAGGTCGGGGATCCCTCGACGCGCCGCTCGCCCTGGCTCAGGGCGGCCTGGACGGCCTGCTCCTGAGAGCCGACGTGGCCGGCGCCGTAGTTGGTGAAGGCGATGTAGGCCGTGTATCCGAAGATGAAGACCTGGAAGATGAGGAGGAACGCGAGGCCCGGCAGGAGGTACTTGAGGGGCAGCGCCCGCTTGGTGAAGTAGATGATGTCGGCGGCCAGGAGCAGGGCCACGGCCGCGCCGCAGATCAGCCACGACTGGGCCTGGGCCGCGGCGAAGATGCCCATCAGCCCGAAGGCGTTGACCACGCCGAGGATCGCGAGCTTGACGAGGAAGCCCCACCCGATCCCGTTCCACCGGCGACCGTGCGGTTCCGTCGTCCGCGCGCCGCGGGGCGGCGAGGGCGGGGGTGAGGCCTGCTCCGCGGGGGTTTCCACCGGGACCGACATGTGCATCTCCTTCGATGAGAGGTCCGGGGCGGGTGCAGGCACCCGCCCCGGAGCGGAATCAGCCGATCAGCGCCTCGAGGTCGCTGATCATCTTGTCCCAGGTGGAGGCGGGGTTCGCGCCCTTGATGATCTGCACCTGTGCGGCGTTCCACAGGTCCCAGACCGAGCCCATCTCGGGGATGTTCGGCATCGGGACGCCGTTCTTCGAGGAGGCGACGAAGCCGGCGATGACCGGGTCGGAGGAGACCTCGGTGGCCAGGTCGTTCCACGCGGGGATGCGCGGGTCGGCCTCGTACAGCGCCTTCTGCGCGTCGTAGGTCGCGAGGTACTTGGTGAGGAACTCCTGCGCGACCAGCGCGTTCTTGCTCTGCGAGCTGATGTAGAAGCCCTGGACACCGACGAACGGCGATGCCGTCTGGCCACCGGCCGACGGGATCGGGTTGACCTTGACCTTCACGCCCTTCTCGGTGAGCGCCGCGATCGCCCACGGACCCTGGACGGTGTAGGCGGCCTTGCCGCTGGCGAACAGCTCGTTGTTGGTGTCGTAGTCGACGGTCGTGGAGATGTAGCCGTCGCCCTTCTCCCCGTTCGCGCCGAGCCACTCGGCGAAGGCCTTGCCGGCGTCGCCGCCCATGCCGACCTCGGTCGTGTAGCCCTTGTCGTCGCTCTGGAAGACGGGCGCGCCGAAGGAGGTCTGGAAGCCGTACATCGTGTAGGCGTCACCGGTCTGTCCCGCGGTGTTGATGACGACGGGGCGCTCGACTCCGGCCTTCTCGCCCGCCGCGATCATGTCGTCCCACGTCGCCGGGGCGTCCTCGCCGACGAGGTCGGTGTTCTGGATCAGCGCGATGGTCTCCAGCGAGTAGGGAAGGGCGTAGAGCTGGCCGTCGTAGGTGAAGGCGTCCAGCGACACCGGCGCGAAGTTGCTCGCGGTGTCGGTGAGGTCCAGGGGTGAGACGACACCGGCCTGCACGAGTCCGCCGAGCCAGTCGTGGGCACCGATCGTGATGTCGGGGCCTTCGCCGGTGGGGACCTGGTTGGTGAAGTCGGTGCGGATGTCGTCGAAGTTCTTCTGGACGAGCTCGATCTTGCCGCCGGTCTCCGACTCGAAGGTCTTGGCCGCCGCCGCGATCGCCGGCTTCCGGTTCTCGTCGGTCCAGACGGTGAGCGTCACGCCGCTCGCGTCGATTGCGGCGGCCGACGACTCCGACGGTGCCGGGGTGGTGGGGGTGTTGCTGGAGCAGCCGGCCAGCAGGATGCCGGTCGTCGCGAGGGCGGCGACGGCGATGCCCATCTTGCGCATGGATTTTCCTTCCGAAGGATGGCCGGGCCTCGTCCCCCTGGGGGGATTCGTCACGACCGGGTGGGGTGCCGCAGACGGATGCTGCGGCGCTGTGTTCAGTGCGTGTTCGCGGGCGGGCCCGCAGGTGCGGGGTCGGTCATCGACCACCCCCTTCGGCTGTGCGCTGCGTGCGGATGACGGCGACGTCTCCCGCACTCAGCACCAGCGTGCCTCGTGCTTCCTCCTGTGTCAGCAGGTCGAAGCCCGATGTCTGCAACGAAACGGTCTCGGTTCCGTGGTTGATGGCGATGAGGTACTCGGCCTCGTCGGTGATGCGCCGGACCGCTTCCACTCCCGCGGGAAGCCCGCTCGGGGAGATGCCGGCGTCGGCATAGGCCGCATCGAGCACCGCGGCGAGCCCCGCTGCGTCGGGTCGGGTGCTGAGGTACCAGCCCACGCCGTCGCCGTGCGTGTTCCGGGTGACGGCGGGCCCTCCCGCGGCGGGTCCGCCGTCGTACGTGGCGCGGACCTCGGCGGTCGTGAGGACGAGGTCCTCCTGCCAGGTGTCGGCCGGGTAGGGCGTCTCGTCGAAGACGATGCCGGCGACGTCTCCCGCGCGAAGGGGCAGGTGCTCCTCGACGCGGAGCCCGAGCGAGGGCTCGAGCGGAGCCGCGAAACCCCCGGCGTGGACGGCGTCGTGCTCGTCGACGACGGCGGAGAAGAAGGAGACGACGAGGGTGCCGCCGCCTTCGACGTAGCGGTTCAGGTTCTCGGCGTCGGCCGCGCTCAGCATGTACTGCGCGGGGGCGATCACGAGCTTGTACCGGGAGAGGTCGTGGCCGGGGAGGGCGAAGTTCACGGTGATCTGGTCGCGCCACAGCTTCTCGTAGAAGGCACGGATGCGCTCGGCGTGGCTGACGTCCTCGGACGGGCGCCACTCGAGGTCCTGGGCCCAGAACGACTCGAAGTCCCAGAGGACGGCGACCTCGGCGGGCACGTGGGAGCCGCGCACCTCGGCGAGCGCGCGCAGCTTCGCCCCCAGGTCGACGACTTCCCGCCAGACGCGGGAGGTCGTGCCGGCGTGGGGGAGCATCGCGGAGTGGAACTTCTCGGCGCCGGAACGGGACGCCCGCCACTGGAAGAACAGGATGCCGTCGGCGCCCCGCCCGAAGTGGGACAGCGAGTTGCGCGCCATCTCGCCGGGCCGCTTCGCGACGTTGCGCGGCTGCCAGTTGACCGCGGACGTCGAGTGCTCCATCAGGATCCAGGGCGCCCCGCGTCCGACCGAGCGCGTCAGGTCCGCGGCGATCGCCAGCCCGATCTCTCCTTCTTCGTCGGCGGCCCAGAGGTAGTGGTCGTCGGAGACGATGTCGACCTCGCGCGCCCAGGCCCAGAGGTCGCATCCGTTGTGCTGGTTCGCCATGAAGTTGGTGGTGATGGGCCGGTCGCTGTGCGCGCGGATCGCGTCGCGTTCGGCGATGAAGCAGGAGCGCAGCTGGTGGTCGGTGAACCGGGCGAAGTCGAGGCGTTGTGCAGGGTTGACGACCGAGGGTGCGGTGGCGGGGGCGCCGATGTGCTCCCACTCTCCGTAGTGCTGTCCCCAGAACGCCGTTCCCCACGCGGCGTTGAGCGCGTCGAGGGTCTCGTAGCGTTCCTGCAGCCACCGCCGCCATTCCCGGACGGAGTGGGCGGAGTAGTCCTCGCCGACGGGCACGCCGTACTCGTTGTGCACGTGCCACAGCACGACGGCGGGGTGGTGGCCGTAGCGGCGGGCCAGCTCCGTGGCGATCCGCACGGCGGCCTCGCGGTAGGCCGGAGCCGAGTGGGAGGCCATGCCGCGGGCCCCGAACCCCAGCGGGACACCGTCCCTCGTGACGGCGCGGGCATCGGGATGCTGGGCGAAGAACCAGGCCGGTGGAGAGGCGGTGGGGGTGCCGAGGTCGACGGAGATGCCGTTCCGGTGGAGCAGGTCGATCACGTCGTCGAGCCAGTCGAAGTCGAACTCGCCCTCGCTGACTTCCAGCAGCGCCCACGCGAAGATGCCGATGCTCACGAGGTTGACGCCGGCGTCGCGCATGAGGGCGACGTCTTCCTCCCAGACCTCGCGCGGCCACTGCTCGGGCGTGTAGTCGCCTCCGTAGGCGATTCCCGTGAGGGCGGGCCACGCGGAGGTGGCACCGAGCGTGTCGGGAAGCGCGGGGGCATGCATGTCGAGTCGGGTCCTCATCGTCCTGGGTAACTGTGACCGGTCACAGCCTCGCGATCAGTGTACGTCCGACGCCGCGGGCCGCCGTCGTTCGTTATCCAACTGTGACCGGTTACAGATTCCCGGTGCCCGTCTCCCCGTCGTGGCGAGACGACAGGGTAGAGTCACGTCGATGACTGCGGCGCCGACTCCCCGGAAACCGACCATCCGCGATGTCGCGGCCGTGGCCGGGGTCTCTTACGGCACCGTGTCGCGCGTCATCAACGGAGGGCACTGGGTGTCCCCCGAAGCCCGCGCCGCCGTCGAGGCGGCGATCGTGGAGACGGGGTACACCGCCAACCACGCCGCGCGGAGCCTCGCGACCGGGCGGTCCAACTCGCTGGCGTTCCTCCTCACCGAGCCGCAGCACCTCCTCTTCGCCGACCCGACCTTCGCTCTCCTCCTCCGCGGGGCGACCGAGGCTCTCGCGGAGCGTTCGATGACCCTCGTGCTCCTGATCGCCGACACCGCCACCGAACAGGCCAACGTCGAACGCTACGTCCGGGCCGGTCACGTGGACGGTGTCCTCCTGGTCTCCTCGCACGAGTCGGACTCGCTGCTGGCCGCGCTCGTCGAGGCCGGCGTTCCCACCGTCTGCACCGGTATCCCGTTGGGCGAAGTCGCCGGCGTCCCCCACGTCTCGGTCGACGAGGCCGGATCGGCCCGGATGATGACCCGTTATCTCCTGGACCGCGGGCACCGCAGGATCGCCCTCATCACCGGTCCGAACGACACTCCGGGCGGTCGCTTCCGCCTCGTCGGCTTCCGCGAAGAGATGGGCGAGCTGTTCGATCCCGCACTGGTGGAGCAGGGCAGCTACGAGCAGGCCACCGGAGACGCCGCGATGACGCGGCTGCTGGAGCGCGCGCCCGACATCGACGCCGTCTTCGCCGCGTCCGACGTGATGGCCGTCGGCGCCATCGCGGCGCTGCGTCGCGCGGGCCGGCGCGTTCCCGAGGACGTCGCCGTCGCCGGGTTCGACGATTCGGGACTGGCCGCGCTGCACACCCCGCCGCTGACGACCGTGCGCCAGCCCTGGGCGGAGATCTCCAGCACGATGGTCGACATGGTCCTCGACGTCATCGGGGGGACCCCCCGTGAGCCGGTGATGCTTCCGACCACTCTGGTGGTGCGCGACACGGCCTGACCCGTCACACAGAGCGATCGGCTCCGCCCGCCCAACTAGAATCCTGGGGTGAGCAACGGCCGTTCCTTCTACATCACGACGCCGATCTACTACCCGAGCGACCTTCCGCACATCGGTCACGGGTACACGTCGGTCGCCGTCGACGCCCTCGCGCGCTGGCACCGCCAGGCAGGGGACGACACCTGGATGCTCACGGGCACCGACGAGCACGGTCAGAAGATGCTGCGTGCTGCTGCCGCCAACGGCGTCACGCCCCAGGAGTGGGTCGACCGCCTCGTGCAGGAGTCGTGGTTCCCCCTGCTGGAGACCCTCGACGTCGCCAACGACGACTTCATCCGGACGACCCAGCCCCGTCACGAGGAGCGGGTGCAGCAGTTCGTGCAGGCGCTCTACGACCGCGGGTACATCTATGCGGGGGAGTACGAGGCGCTCTATTGCGTCGGGTGCGAGGAGTTCAAGCCCGAGGCGGAGATCGTCGACGGCACCGGACCGTTCGAGGGGCTCAAGGTCTGCGCGATCCACTCCAAGCCGCTGGAGCTGCTGCAGGAGAAGAACTACTTCTTCAAGCTGAGCGAGTTCCAGGACCGTCTCCTGGAGCTCTACCGCGACGAACCCGATTTCGTGCGCCCCGAATCCGCGCGCAATGAGGTCATCTCCTTCGTGCGCAGCGGTCTGAAGGACCTCTCCATCTCGCGCTCCGCGTTCGACTGGGGCATCCGCGTGCCGTGGGACGACACCCACGTCATCTACGTGTGGGTCGACGCTCTCTTGAACTATGCGACGGCCGTGGGCTACGGGACCGATCCCGAGCAGTTCGCGCGCCGATGGCCCGCCTACCACGTGGTCGGCAAGGACATCCTCCGCTTCCACGCGGTGATCTGGCCGGCGATGCTGATGGCGGCCGGTCTCGACGTCCCGCGCGGTGTCTTCGCGCACGGGTGGCTGCTCGTGGGCGGCGAGAAGATGTCCAAGTCCAAGCTCACGGGCATCGCACCGCAGGAGATCACGGACGTCTTCGGCTCGGACGCGTACCGGTTCTACTTCCTCTCGGCGATCGCGTTCGGTCAGGACGGCTCGTTCTCGTGGGAAGATCTGTCGGCGCGCTACCAGGCGGAGCTCGCCAACGGCTTCGGCAACCTGGCCTCGCGCACCGTCGCGATGATCGAGCGTTACTTCGACGGCGTGGTGCCGCCCTCGGCCGAGACCACCGAGGCCGATGAGCGCATCCAGCGCACGGTCGCCGATGCGGCCGAGGCCGCCGACGCGGCGATGGAACGGTTCCGGCCCGACGAGGCGATCACGGCGATCTGGACGATCGTCGACGCCCTCAACGGCTACATCACCGAGAACGAGCCCTGGGCGCTCGCGAAGGACGACGGTCGACGCGCGCGCCTCGGGACGGTGCTGTACACCGCCGCCGAGGGACTGCGTGCGCTCGCCGTGCTGCTGTCTCCGATCATGCCGGCGGCGACGGAGAAGCTCTGGGTCGCGCTCGGCGCGGACGCCCTCGGCCGGCTCGTCGACCAGCCGTTGCGCGAGGCGGGCACATGGGGAGGGCTGCGTCCCGGGGGCAGCGTCAACGGCCTCGCCCCGCTGTTCCCCCGCGTCGACCAGTCCTGACCTCTCGAGGAGCCGACACGCCATGACCGATCCGTCGGGCTATGTCCGGGTGCGAGAGAAGGGCAACCGCGATGTGAGCTATCCGCCCGCGCCCGAGCCCCTCTCCGTCGCGGTCTACGACAACCACACCCACCTGGAGATCGAGGACGGCGAGGGTCTTCCCCTCGGCGAGCACCTCGCCCGCGCCGCGGCGGCAGGGGTCGCCGGGGTCGTGCAGGCCGGTGGCGACATCGAGTCGAGCAGGTGGTCGGCGTGGGCGGCGGCGCACCATCCGGGGGTCCTTGCGGCGGTGGCGATCCATCCGAACGAGGCCCCGGCCTACGCCGCGCAGGGACGACTGGCCGAGGCGATCGCCGTCATCGACGATCTCGCCGCTCAGCCGCGCGTACGGGCCATCGGGGAGACCGGGCTCGACTTCTTCCGCACGGGTGAGGAGGGGGTGCCGGCCCAGCTCGAGAGCTTCGAGGCGCACATCGCCCTGGCGAAGAAGCACGACCTGGCGATGCAGATCCACGATCGCGACGCGCACGACGCCGTACTGGAGACGCTCGAGCGGGTGGGAGCGCCGGAACGGACCGTCTTCCACTGCTTCTCGGGCGACGCCGACATGGCACGCGTGGCCGCCGACCGCGGCTACTGGCTGAGCTTTGCGGGCAACGTGACGTTCAAGAACGCGCAGAACCTCCGCGACGCGTTCGCGGTGACGCCGCTCGATCGCGTGCTGGTCGAGACTGACGCGCCGTTCCTGACGCCGGTGCCACTACGGGGGAGGCCGAATGCGCCGTACCTCGTGCCGCTCACGGTGCGCTTCCTTGCACAGGAGCGGGGGCTGGGCCTCGACGAGTTCTGCGCACAGATCGCCGCCAACACTCTCGCCGTCTACGGCTCCTTCTCTTAGCAGACGAGCCCGGCGGACGGGCGTCGGGGTGGATCAGCGCGTCGTGGATCCGCGGACGAGCTCCCAGGGCAGGTCGATCACCTGCGGCACGTCCCGGGGTACGAGGGTGCCGGTGAGGGACTCGATCGCGGCGAACATCGCGTCGGCCGCGCGCTCGGGGTGGACGCACACGTGCGTGACACCGAGGCGCTCGTTGAGGGCGCAGTCGCGGGTTCCCGGTTCGCTGGTGCACAGCGCGACGAGCTGGAGATCGCGCGGGATGACCGCGGTGGTGGCCTCCAGCTGGAGATAGATCTCCGGCCCTTCCTCGCAGAAGGCGAACACCGCGTCGGCGCCTCGCTCGAGGAGGTCGCGTACCTCCCGGGCCAGGCGGCGGCGTCCCGGGTCCACGCGGGCGACGAGCGGCGTGCGACCGCGCACGGCCGACCAGGCGAGGTAGGCGCTCTCGCCGATCTGATCGCGCGGGACCTCGCTCTCATCGACGAGGAAGCCGATGCGCTCGGCCCCCGCGCTCTCCAGATGCGCGAGCCCGGCGCGGACGGCCGCGTCGTAGCCGGTGCGGATGCTGAGACCGGGCGCCCCCGCGATGTAGAGGTCGTTCGCGACGACCGGGATGCCGCGGGCAGCCGCCTCACGGAGGACGGCGCGGTCGTCGGCGGGATCGGGGAAGTAGAGCAGATCGACCTGGGCGCCCGGCAGGAGGTCGGGGCGGGCATCGGGGAGGACCGTCACCGTGAACCCGTGGGCTGCCGAGGCCCGTACGAGGGCGTTCAGCTGGCGCGTGCGCTGGAGCGCGCGGCGGGCGTCGCCGTCGGTCGTGTCGCCCATGACGAATCCGACCGACATGGTGCGTCCGCTCCGCAGGGCGGCGGCGTGCTTGTTGGGCGTATAGCCGAGCTCGGCCGCGATGAGCTTGATGCGCTCGCGGGTCTCCGGCCGAAGGCTGCCGCGATCGTTGAGCGCCTGGCTGATCGCGGCGGTGGACACCCCGGCGCGCAGGGCGATGTCCTTGAGGGTGACCCCGCGCGCCTCGCTCACGTCTCCTCCGGGAAGCCGGGGAGGACCGTGGCCACCGCGTCCGCCCACGCGCCGCCGTCGCCCACGGCGGCCAGCGAATGGCCCCGCGCGATGAGACCGTGCAGGAGGACGCCCGAGAAGTGACGCAGGGCTGCTTCGGACTCGGCGCTCACGCCGCGCGCGATCTCGCTCTCCAGGACGCCACGAACATGCTCGCGCAGGGCGACGACGGCGGGGGACACCTCGTGGACGCGATGGGACACGGCGTGACGGGAGGCGGCCGCGCGGACGATCTCGCGGGCGTGGCCGAGCGTCGCGTCTTCGTCGATCGGAGCGTGCACGCGGATCGTCTCCAGGTCGAGCAGCTCGACGCCGGGAATGCTGCGCACGCCCGGGTCGACGTTGCGGGGGAGGCCGAGGTCGACGATCACCTGCGGCCGGGCGGCACCGGCGCGCGCGACCGTGTGATCCTCCGCGGCGATCGCGTAGGTACCGGTCGTGGTCGTGCACGTGACGACGACGTCGGCGGCGGCCGCCTCGGCGGCGTAGGCCTCGGGCGGCACGGAGACCAGGTGCTCGCGATGGGCGAAGCGGCGGCGTCCGGAGCGCGAGTGGACCCGAATGTCGCGGGCGCCGGTCTCGCGCAGTGCCGCGAGGGCCACGGCCGCGTATCGACCGGTGCCGACCAGCAGCACCCGCGCCGTCGCCCAGTCGTCGATGCGGGAGCCGGCGAGATCGACCGCCAAGCGCACGAGCGATCTTCCCGACTCGCCCAGCCGGGTGCTGTTGCGGACCGAACGCGAGGCTTCGGTCGCCCGCTGGAAGAGGTGCTCGAGGGGAGCGGTCGTCACGCCGTCGCGGCGCGCCGCCTCCAGTGCCCGCCGGACTTGGCCGGCGATCTCGTCCTCGCCGAGGGCGACCGAGTCCAGTCCCGACGCGACCGAGAAGAGGTGCTCGGCCACTCCATGCCCCTGCGTGAACTCGACGGTGTCGCGGAGGGTCCGGAACGGGAGATCGCTCAGTCCCGACAGCTGTTCCAGCGCGGCGTCCATCGCCGGCACCGGTGAGGTGTCGTCGAGGTCGAAGTAGGCCTCGAACCGATTGCACGTCGACAGGACGACCGCGCCGCGGATCTCCTCGTGAGCCGCCGTGAGACGAGGAGCGATCGCGTCTCCGATGCCGGCGAGCCGCTCGAGCGAGTCGAGTGGCGTGGTGCGCTGATGCGCGGTGAGGCAGACGAGCACGGTGCGGAGCCCCTTTCGGATCCGGGCTAGTATATCGATTAACTCGATCGAGGAGCCGCACCATCTCACTCTCCACGCCTTCTGCATCTGCCGCGCCCTCGCCCTCGGCGACCGCTGACACGGCGGCGATCTCCCACCCTCTCATCGCGCACGACACCGCCTCGTCGCGCCTCGTGCGCGCCCTCCGCGGCGAGCGGCCCGAGATCACCCCGGTGTGGTTCATGCGTCAGGCGGGGCGTTCGTTGCCCGAGTACCGCGCCCTCCGTGCGACCGGGGGCATGATCGACGCATGTCTCGACCCTGCGCTGGCGAGCGAGATCACCCTGCAGCCGGTGCGTCGACACGGCGTGGACGCGGCGATCTTCTTCAGCGACATCGTCGTGCCCCTGGCCTTGGTGGGGATGGAGGTGGAGATCGCCCCGGGGCGCGGGCCGGTGTTCGCCCGGCCTCTGTCCACGGCCGCGGAGATCGCCCGCGCCGTGCGGATCGATCCCGCGCTCGTCCGCGAACGCGGTGAGGCGGTCGTGAGCGCGGTGAGCCGGACCACCCAGATGCTCGGAGAGGTGTCGGCTGATCGCGGTGAGCCGCTTCCGCTCATCGGCTTCGCCGGCGCGCCGTTCACGCTGGCGGCCTATCTCGTCGAGGGGGGTCCGTCCAAAGATCACCTCGCCGCCCGCCGGCTGCTCCACGACGACCCCGCGGCATGGCACGACCTGACGGCCTGGCTCGCGGAGGTGAGCGGCGAGTTCCTCGCACTCCAGGTGACGGCGGGGGCGAGCGCCGGACAGCTGTTCGACTCGTGGGCGGGAGCGTTGGCGCCTCATGACTATCGAGAGGGCGCGCTGCCGGCCTCTCGAGCCGCCCTCGATCGCGTCCGCGCGTTGTCGCCCGCCGGCGTCGGGCGGGTGCCGCTCGTGCATTTCGGCGTCGGCACGGGGGAGCTCTTGGCCGATATGGCCTCCGCCGACATCGATGCCATCGGCGTCGACTACCGCGTTCCGCTGGATGAGGCGATGCGGCGCGTGGGACGCGATCTGACCGTGCAGGGCAACCTCGACCCGGCGATGCTGTTCGCCGGCGAGGAGGCGCGTACCGCTCAGGTGCATCGCATCCTCGAGGAGGGACGTCATGCTCGCGCCCATGTCTTCAACCTCGGCCACGGGGTGCCCAAAGACGCCGATCCCGATGCGATCGGAGCGGTCGTGCGGACGGTGCACGACTGGCGTGCCGCGGGAGGGCAGCAACCGTGAGCGGTTCCGCAGTCGACCTGGTGGTCGTCGGCGCCGGGATCGCGGGGCTCACCGTTGCGCAGGAGGTCGCGCGAGCGGGCCACCGCGTGGTGGTCCTCGACGCGGGGGAGAAGCCGGGCGGTCTGCTCCGCGCGCGCGAGCTCGCGGGAGTGGCGATCGATGTCGGGGCCGAGTCGTTCGCGACGCGGACGAGCGGCGTCGCCGACCTGATCGCCGAGGCCGGCCTCGATCTCTCGATCGTCTCTCCGGCCACCCCGGGGGCGGTCATCGCCGCCGTCGACGACAGCGATCCCCGCGCCGGGGCGACGATCCTCCGCGCGGCGCTTCCGCGGGCGACGGTGCTCGGGATCCCCTCGGATCCTCACGCGGACGATGTCGTGCGGATTCTGGGGCGTGCCGGCGCGCACCGCGTGGCCGCCGAGGTCATCGACGGCCACGCGGGGGACGGGCCCGAACCCTCCCTCGCCGATCTCGTCGCGGCCCAGTGCGGCGAGACACTCCTGCGGCGCCTCGTGGATCCGCTCTGCCGGAGCGTCTACTCCCTGCCGGCCGACCGGCTCCTCCTCTCCCGCGTGCACCCGGCGATGTGGCGGGAGTACCGCGCCCGCGGATCGCTCGTCGCGGCGGCTGCCGCGGTGGCCGCACCCGGCCGGGCCGGTGCCGCTGTCGCGGGGATCGCGGGCGGGATGTGGCGTCTGGCCGATGCCCTCGGCCGTGCCGCGGGGTCAGAGGGTGCTCAGCTGCATGGCCGGACCGTGGTGCGCTCCCTCGCGAGCACGCCCGAGGGGATCGAGGTGCACGCCGACGGCGGTACGTGGAGCGCTCGTCGCGTCGTCGTGGCCACCGGTCCCCGGGCGGCGGCGGCATTGCTCGACCCAGCCGCGGAGCGGGCTCACGACGTGGCCGTCCGCGTCGTCGCGGCGCGCGTCGACGAGCCCGCCTTCGACGCGCACCCGGTCGGCTCCGGCGTGATCGTGGCCCACGAGGTCCCGTCCGCCGCGAAGGCCCTCACGCACGTGACCGCGAAGTGGGCCTGGGCGGCCGAAGCGGTACCCGCCGGCGCGCACGTCTTCCGGCTCTCGCTCCGCGACCCCGGCAGCGGCCGTCTCGTCGACCGGGACGACATCGCCCGAGAGATCGCCCTCCTCACCGGTGTTCCGGTCGATCCCGCCCGCGTGACCGAGGTGACCGGCGCGGAGTGGGACGACGCGACCGGCGCCCTCGCGATCTCCGACGAACGTCGTGAGCACTGGCGCGAGGCCGGTGTCATCCTTGCCGGCGCGGGTGTCGCCGGCACCGGCCTCGCGTCGGTCGTTCCACACGCCCGGGGTGTCGCCGCCGAGCTCCGCGCCCTCCTCGCCGCGTGATCCCGACCTCGCGACGCCCCTCCGACTCCATCCCTCGAACAGGAAGAACACCATGACCGAAGAGAACCTCGTCGGATACACGCTGTTCGCGATCCTCCGCGGACCGCGGCCCCGTTCGTCCGCCCCGTCGACGTCGGGCCTGGATGCGCTCGGCGATCGGATCGCAGAGGTCGCGGCGAAGGGGGTCACCCTTCGCGGCCTCTACGACGTCACGGGAATGCGGGCCGACGCCGACCTCATGGTGTGGCTGCACGGGGAAGACGCCGCAGCCCTCCAGCACGGGCTCCGGGCGCTCCGACGCACCGAGGTGCTGGCGGACTTCTCGTGCGAGTGGAGCGCGATGGGGGTGCACCGCGAGGCGGAGTTCAACAAGCGACACGTTCCCGGCTACCTGCGGGGGGAGGAGCCGCGGGAGTGGCTCTGTCTGTACCCCTTCGTGCGCAGCTACGAGTGGTACCTCCTCCCGGAAGCGGAGCGGGCGCAGATGCTCGCCGAGCACGGCCGCCAGGGTGCCCGGTTCACCGATGTGGTGGCCAACACCGTCTCCACCTTCGCGCTGAGCGATTACGAGTGGTTGCTGCCGTTGGAGAGCGACAACCTTCTCAGCCTCGTCGACCTCATGCGCGATCTGCGCGCGACCGAGGCGCGCCGACACGTGCGAGAAGAGGTTCCGTTCTACACGGGCCGTCGAGTGGAGATCGCCGAGCTCGCGGAGGTGCTGTCCTGATGGCCGAGATCATCCGCGAGCCGTTCCGCCCCAAGCCCCCGCGCGCCGAGGCGGCCCCGGACTGCGCGCCCGGGTGCCGCGTGCCCGCCGCCACGGCCGCCACCTGCGCCGGCGAGCCGCACGCCACGGAGGCCGTCGCGTACGACGGTGTGCTCCTCCTCGGATTCGGGGGTCCGGAAGGTCAGGACGACGTGATCCCCTTCCTCCGCAACGTCACCGCCGGTCGCGGCATCCCTGACGAGCGTCTGGAAGAGGTCGCGCACCACTACCGGCACTTCGGCGGCGTATCGCCCATCAACGATCAGAACCGGGCGCTGAAGGCGGCGCTGGACGCCGAGCTCGCCCGACGCGGGCGGGACATCCCCGTGTACTGGGGCAACCGCAATTGGATGCCCTACGTCGCCGACGCACTCGGAGACGCCCACTCCGCCGGCCACCGGCGACTGCTCGCGATCGCCACCAGCGCGTACTCGTCGTACTCGTCGTGCCGGCAGTATCGCGAGGACCTGGCCGACGCGGTCGCGGCGACGGGGCTGGCGGGTGAGGTGGAGATCGACAAGGTGCGTCAGTTCTTCGACCACCCCGGCTTCGTGACGCCCTTCGTCGAGGGGATCCGTGCCGGGATCGACGCGCTCGCCGAGCGCGGGATCACCGACCTCGCCGGAGAGGTCGAGGTGCTGTTCTCGACGCACTCCATCCCCGATGCCGACGCCGACCGCTCCGGACCTCCCGAGCGTGCGTTCGGGGCCGGCGGCGCCTACGTCGCCCAGCACACGGCGGTGGCCGCGCAGATCATGTCCCAGCTCGGGATCGACAGCTCGTGGCAGCTCGTGTTCCAGAGCCGGTCGGGCCCGCCGCAGGTCCCGTGGCTCGAACCCGACATCAACGATGCCCTGCGGGAGCTTCCCGCCCGCGGCCGCCGCGCGGTTCTGATCGTTCCGCTCGGGTTCGTGAGCGATCATATGGAGGTGCTCTGGGACCTCGACACCGAAGCCCTCGAGACCGCGGAGGAGCTCGGGCTGGTCGCCGTGCGCACCGCGACGCCGGGGACCCATCCCGCGTACGTGGCGGGCCTCGTCGACCTCATCGAAGAGCGGCTGGCGGGAACCCCCGCCGATGAGCGACCCCATCTGACCGACCTGGGCCCGTGGTACGACGTGTGCCGGCCCGGGTGCTGCGAGAACAAGCGGCTCGGCTTCCAGCCGGCCCTCGCCGGGATCGCGCCATGAGCACTCCGCTGCGCCTGGGGACGCGCGCGAGCGTGCTGGCAACCACGCAGTCCGGGCACGTCGCCGACGCTCTCCGTGAGGCGACCGGCCGCGAGGTCGAGCTCGTCCCCATCACGACGGACGGCGATGTGCTCACCGGGCCGCTCGCGCAGCTCGGGGGAACGGGTGTCTTCGTTGCAGCCCTGCGCGAAGCGCTGTTGCGGGGCGAATGCGATCTCGTCGTGCACTCGATGAAAGACCTCCCCACCGCACCGGTGGACGGCCTGGTCATCGGCGCTGTGCCGCCGCGGGCGCCGCAGAACGACGTCCTCTGCGCGCGCGACGGGCTCACCCTCGACATGCTGCCGCAGGGAGCGGTCGTCGGCAGCGGCTCGCCCCGCCGAGTGGCCCAGCTCCGGCGTCGCCGCCCCGATCTCGACGTCCGGGGCATCCGCGGCAACGTGGACACCCGCCTGCGCAAGGTCCGTGACGGCGAGTTCGACGCGACCGTGCTCGCCGAGGCGGGGCTCACGCGGATGGGGCTGACCGGCGAGGCGACCGACCGGTTCGCCCTCTCGGAGTGGCCCACCTCGGCCGGGCAGGGGGCGCTGGCGGTGGAGGTCCGCACCGACGACCCCGCTCTCGCTGAGGTCGTCGCGCGCATCGGCGACGCCGTTTCGACCCGCAACGCGCTGTGGGAGCGGGAGGTCCTGCGCCTCCTGGAGGCCGGCTGCGCCGCGCCGGTGGGGATCAGCGCGCACTCGGACGGAGAAGCAGTCGCCCTGCTCGCGGAGGTCTACTCGCTCGACGGTTCCGAGGCGGTGCGCGCGACCCGGAGTCTTCCCGCCGAAGCCCTCGCCACCGACGAGGCGCGACGGTCGGCTGCGGTCGACGTCGTCGACGAGCTCCTGCGCGCCGGGGCCGGTGAGCTCGCGGATCTCTCCGGGAGCGGAGCGTGACCGTCGCGTCGCACGGGGGAGCGGAGCGGGGCGCCCTGGATGGCGCCCGCGTGCTGATCCCTCGCGGAGGAGGGTGGGGCGAGCGCGTGCGTGCCGGCCTCTCCGCCCGCGGGGCGATCGGCGTCGTGGCGCCCCTGATCGCCTCCGTGCCCCCGCGCGACATCGCGGCGCGCGATCGGGACTTCCGGGCGCTGGCGGCGGGGGAGTACGAGTGGCTGTTCCTGACGAGTGCCGCCGCCGTGGAGCAGCTGAGCCGCGCGGAGGTCCGTCTCCCCGCGTCGGTGCGCGTGGCGGTCGTCGGCGCCGCGACCGCGCGAGCGGCTGCCGCCGCCGGGTACGAGGTCTCCTTCGTCCCGGTCGGCCACGCCTCAGCTCGGGCGCTCGTGTCGCAGTGGTGCGCGGGGCGTGAGCCCCGCCGAACCGGCCGATCGCTCGTGGTGCGCTCCGACCTCGCGACCTCGGTCGTCTCGGACGAGCTCGAGGTCCGAGGGTTCGCAGTGGACGCGTGCATCGGCTACCGGACGGTGGGCGTCGACTTGGAGCCCGAGATCGCGGTCGACCTCCGCGAGGGCAGGATCGACGTCGTCCTCCTCACCTCCCTCAGCGTCGGACGCGAGCTCCGGCGCCAGGTCGGCGTCCTCGCCCCCCGCACGCTCCTGGCCTCCATCGGCCCCGGCACGACGCGAGACGCCGAGCGTCTGGGGTTCACGGTGGCCTATACCGCTCGCAACCAGAGCATCGACGCGCTCATCGCCGAGCTCGACGCGCAGCCCGATGCCCTCACGACCACCCCTCCCGATACGATCTCGCCCGGCAGGATGACCGCCGGTGGAGGAACGGAGACATTCCGATGACCGCCTTCCCCGATCGCCGGCTGCGCCGACTGCGCACGACCGCGGCCCACCGGCGCCTGTTCGCCGAACACGACCTCACGCCGCGGCGCCTGATCCTCCCCGTCTTCGTGAAGGAGGGCATCGCCCAGGCCCAGCCCATCGCGAGCATGCCCGGTGTCGAGCAGCACCCCCTCGACGGCCTCGCCGACGTCGTCGATGAGGCGGCACGTGCAGGGATCGGCGGCATCATGCTGTTCGGCGTCCCCGCCGTCCGCGACGCGGTCGGCTCGGGCGCGACCTCGCCCGACGGCATCCTCAACCGTGCGATCACGGTGGCGCGTGATGCGGCGCAGGGGCGCCTCACCGTGCAGGCCGATCTGTGCCTGGACGAGTTCACCGACCACGGCCACTGCGGCGTGCTCGACGATCGTGGTCGGGTGGACAACGACGCCACGCTCGCCGTGTACGGGCGGATGGCGGTGGCTCAGGCCCGGGCCGGGGCCGACGTGTTGGGGCTGTCCGGCATGATGGACGGCCAGGTCGTCGCCGTTCGCCACGCCCTGGACGAGGCCGGCCATACCGACGTGGTGCTCCTCGCTTACGCCGCCAAATACGCGTCGGCCTTCTACGGTCCGTTCCGCGATGCCGTCGAGTCCACCCTCGACGGAGATCGCCGCACCTATCAACTCGACCCCGCGAACGGGCGGGAGGGCCTTCGGGAAGCGGACACCGACGTCGCCGAGGGTGCCGACATCGTCATGGTCAAGCCCGCCGGACCCTACCTCGACGTCCTCGCCCGCGTCGCCGACGCCTCCCCGGTGCCGGTCTGGGCGTACCAGGTGTCGGGCGAGTACGCCCTGATCGAGCATGCAGCCGCCGCCGGACTCATCGATCGCGACCGCGCCATCGGGGAGACCCTCGTCGGTATCCGGCGAGCCGGCGCCGATGCCATCCTGACCTATTGGGCCGTCGAGGTGGCCCAGCGCCTGGCGCGCGGAGAGGACCTGACATGACCGCCAACGAGGAGCTCTTCGCCCGAGCCCTGCGGGTGATCCCTGGCGGCGTGGACTCCCCGGTCCGCGCTTACGGCTCTGTGGGAGGGACGCCTCTCTTCCTCCGCTCCGCCGAGGGCGCTCGCGTCACCGACGCTGACGGCCGCCGCTACGTCGACTTGGTCGCGAGCTGGGGACCGGCCCTCCTCGGGCATGCGCACCCGCAGGTCGTGGAGGCCGTCGTCGAGGCCGCGCGGCGCGGGCTCTCCTTCGGCGCGCCGACGGCGGCCGAGGCGGAGCTCGCCGAGGAGATCGCGAGTCGGGTGCCCGGCGTCGAGAAGGTGCGTCTCGTCTCGACGGGGACGGAGGCGACGATGACGGCCATCCGTCTCGCGCGCGGTGCCACGGGACGTGACCTGCTGATCAAGTTCGCGGGGCACTACCACGGCCATTCCGATGGGCTGCTCGCCGCTGCCGGATCGGGGCTTGCGACCTTCGCGCTCCCCGGATCCGCGGGCGTTCCCGACGCCATCGCGGCCCAGACGCTCGTCCTCCCGTACAACGATCGAGAGGCGGTGCGTGCCGCCTTCGCCGCCCACGCGGGGCGGATCGCCGCCGTCATCACCGAGGCCGCCGCGGCCAACATGGGCGTCGTGCCGCCGGAGTCCGGCTTCACGACCTTCCTCGCCGACACCTGCCGCCGCGAGGGCGCCCTGCTGATCAGCGATGAGGTGCTCACGGGGTTCCGGGCCGCTCCCGGCGGCTACGCCGAGGTCCTCCGCACCGAAGGCGAAGACGTCCGTCCCGACCTCGTGACCTTCGGCAAAGTGATCGGAGGCGGGCTTCCGGTGGCCGCGCTCGGCGGACGCGCGGAGGTCATGGATCTGCTCGCGCCCACCGGACCGGTGTATCAGGCCGGCACCCTGAGCGGGAACCCGGTCGCGGTGGCGGCGGGACTGGCGACGTTGCGTCTGGCAGATGGCGACGTGTACGCCCGCATCGCTCGCGCTGCCGACCTCGTGGCCACCGAGGTCCACGCGGCGCTCGATGCGACCGGCGTCCCGCACGTCGTGCAGCAGGCGGGCACTCTCTTCAGCGTCTTCTTCGGCGAGGCCGTCGTCGCCGGAGTGCCCGACTACGCCACGGCGCAGCGGCAGGATGCCGCCGCCTACGCCCGTTTCTTCCATGCCATGCTCGCGGAAGGGGTGTCGTTGCCGCCGTCCGCGTTCGAGGCGTGGTTCCTCACGGCCGCCCATGACGACGCGGTCCTCGCGGAGGTCGTGGCCGCCCTTCCCCGTGCGGCGGAGGCGGCCGCGGCCGCGTGACCGGCCGGCGACGGCTGAGTAGGCTGGGGGGATGACCGTGTCTCTGCTCGGTGCGGCGGAGATCCGTGCACTCGCTGCCGACCTCGATGTGACGCCGACCAAGAAACTGGGGCAGAACTTCGTCGTCGACGCCAACACCGTCCGGAAGATCGTCGCCGTGGCGCGCGTCACGGCAGCCGATCGTGTCGTCGAAGTGGGGCCGGGACTCGGGTCCCTCACCCTCGCGATCCTCGAGACCGGTGCCCGGGTCACCGCCGTGGAGATCGATCGCCGCCTGGCGGCACGCCTCGACGCGACCGCTCGGGCTCACGGCGTGCCCGACGGCGCCCTGACGGTCGTGGCCGCCGATGCGCTCGCCGTCACCGATCTTCCGGGAGAGCCCGACGTGCTGGTGGCCAACCTCCCCTACAACGTGAGTGTCCCGGTGCTGCTGCACTTCATGGAGCACTTCCCGGGGATCGGCCGCGGGGTCGTCATGGTCCAGGCCGAGGTGGGCGAACGTCTGGCTGCGCCGGCGGGTTCGAAGATCTACGGGGCGCCGAGCGTCAAGGCAGCCTGGTACGGGGCGTGGCGACTGGCCGGAACGGTGTCGCGCCAGGTTTTCTGGCCCGTGCCCAACGTGGACAGCGTGCTGGTGGCGTTCGACCGCGACGCGACCCCGCGCGGCGACGAGACCGAGCGACGGCGTACGTTCCGTATCGTCGATGCGGCCTTCCAACAGCGGCGGAAGATGCTCCGGCAGGCGCTCGCAGGCGTGCTCGGTGGCTCCGCCGCTCAGGCGAGCGCGATTCTGGAGGCGGCGGGGGTCGCGCCCACCGCGCGGGGCGAGGAGCTGACGATCGACGACTACGTCGCCGTCGCCCACGCGAGCGCGAGCCTCGCTAGCCTGGGGGAGTGACCGAGAACCGCTTCCCGCCGTCCCGCGGCGGAGACCTGCACCGCCCCTATGGAGCTGCGCCCGACCGATACGAGGGCACGACGTACCGGCAAGTCGGACGCAGCGGCCTGTATCTGCCGCCGGTGTCACTCGGACTGTGGTGGAACTTCGGTGACAACATCCCGTTCGACCGGCAGCGCGCCCTGTTGCGGCACGCGTTCGATCGCGGCATCACCCACTTCGACCTCGCCAACAACTACGGGCCGCCCTACGGCTCCGCCGAGACCAACTTCGGTCGCATGATGCGGGAGGACTTCGCGCCCTATCGCGACGAGCTGATCATCTCGTCGAAGGCCGGGTACGACATGTGGGACGGCCCGTACGGTCAGTGGGGCTCGCGGAAGTACCTGATCGCGAGCGCCGAGCAGTCCCTCACCCGGATGGGGATCGACTACGTCGACGTCTTCTACTCGCACCGGTTCGATCCGGTCACTCCGCTGGAGGAGACGATCGGGGCGCTGGACGCTCTCGTGCGTCAGGGCAAGGCGCTGTACGTCGGGATCTCGTCCTATGGCGAGAAGCAGACGGCGGAAGCCGTGGCGATCGCCCGTTCGCTGGGAACCCCGCTGGTGATCCATCAGCCCTCGTACTCGATCCTCGATCGCTGGATCGAGGACGGCCTCACCGGGGTGCTGCGCCAGGAGGGGATGGGGGCGATCGCCTTCGTCCCCCTCGCCCAGGGCCTGCTCACGAGCCGGTACCTCGAAGACGGCACCGCCTCGCGCGCCCAGCAGCGCTCGTCGTTGAGCGGCTCACAGCTCACGCCCGAGGCGCTGAGCGCTCTGCGGGCCCTCGATGTGATCGCCCGCGACCGGGGCCAGAGCCTCGCGCAGCTCGCCCTGCAATGGGTGCTGCGCGACGAGGTCGTCTCCTCGGCCCTGATCGGCGCATCCCGCCCCGAGCAGATCGACGAGAACCTCGCGGCGGTGACGGGGCCTGCCTTCGACGCCGAGGAGCTGGAGCGGATCGATGTCATCGCCGCCGGGATCGGCGAGCTCTGGATGCCGACCGCGTGAGCCTCAGCCGAGTGGAGGAGCGCCGCGTCCACGTGCGTGCGCCGGGCAAGGTCAATGTCTTCTTCGACGTGGGCGACCTGCAGGACGACGGCTACCACCCGGTCGCCTCGGTCTATCAGGCACTGGCGCTGTTCGAGGACGTCTGGGCCTCGCACGACGACGAGTTCTCCGTCACGGTGACCGGCGACGTCGACGTGTCCGACGTGCCCCTGGACGGGTCGAACCTCGCCGTGCGCGCCGCGCGCGCCGTCGCCCACGCGGTGGGCTGGGACGGGGGCGTGCGTCTGCACCTCCACAAGGGAGTCCCCGTGGCCGGCGGCATGGGAGGCGGATCGGCCGACGCGGCGGCGGCGCTCGTGGCCGTGAACGCGCTGCTCGACGGTGGGCTGTCCTCCGGCCAGCTGCACGAACTGGCTGCGGGGCTCGGTGCCGATGTGCCCTTCGCGCTTCTCGGGGGCACGGCGGTCGGCACCGGTCGCGGAGAGCAGCTGGCTCCCGCTCTCGTTCGCGGGAAGTTCCATTGGGTGCTCGTCACCCAGGACGACGGCATGTCCACTCCGGAGGCGTATGCCGGGCTCGATGAGCTCCGGGAGCGGATGGACATCGCGCCGCGCCGCGGCGTGCCCACCGTCGATGCCGAGGTGCTCCAGGCGCTCCGAGCGGGGGACGCGGCGGCGTTGGCCACCGCGATGCGCAACGACCTCCAGGCCGTCGCCCTGGCTCGCCGGCCCTCGCTCGGCGAGGTGATCGAGGCCGGGATGGCGATCGGAGCGCGCGGGGCGCTCGTGTCGGGGTCGGGCCCTACCGTGGGCTTCCTGACCGATGACGCCGCGGCGGCCGCGTCCCTGGCCGACGCACTGAACCGGGATGGTCACACCGCGATCGCCACCCACGGTCCGGTGCCCGGTGCCCGGATCGTCTCGACGGAAGGATGAGCGACATGACCACGATCGACGGTCGACACCACGACGCTCCGCTGGACTCTCGGCTCCTCGCCGAGATCTCCGATCAGGGGCTCCGGGTCGCGCGTGTGGACGAGGGGTCTCGTGCCCAGACCGACGCCTGGCTGGAGGTCGTGTCGCGCGGTTTT
Source organism: Microbacterium sp. TNHR37B (assembly GCF_001620065.1). Classification (GTDB taxonomy): domain Bacteria; phylum Actinomycetota; class Actinomycetes; order Actinomycetales; family Microbacteriaceae; genus Microbacterium. Next base: position 970,565 of record NZ_LQGV01000001.1, on the reverse strand, counting down.
CTCGATGGCGAGCGCACCGACGTGCAGCGTGACGCGTTCTTCGCGGCATCCGCCTATCGCCGCAAGCTCGGGGTGTACGACGATGCGGCCCCGATTCCCGAGCAGCCCGTCGCCACCTTCGCCTCGTGGACGACGGAGCTCAGTACCCCCGGCGACCGGCTGACGGCGTGTGCGATCAGCTCCGTCACCGTCGCGCCGACCCACCGCCGGCGGGGGCTCCTGCGCTCCCTGATGTCGGGAGAGCTGCGCACCGCCGCCGAGCTGGGGCTCCCGGTGGCCACCCTCACCGTCAGTGAGTCGTCGATCTACGGGCGTTTCGGGTTCGCCCCGGCCGTTCCCGCGGCGCACTGGCGCATCGACCCGCGCCGCGCAGGATGGCGCGGCCCCCTCCCGGGCGGCCGCATCGACTTCCTCACTCGGGAGCAGGGCCGCGCGCAGGTCGAGGTCCTGCACGACAGGATCCGTCCCGCCCGCTCCGGCGAGGTGCAGATGCCCGGCGGCCATTGGGACCGCTTCTTCGGCACCCGTCCCGACGTCGAGAAGGCCGGGGAGACGCGTGTGCTCCAGTATCGGAGCGCGGAGGGCTCCATCGACGGGCTTGCGCTGTATCGGGTCTCGGAGAATCACGACGACTTCGCGGCCTCGACGCTCGACGTCGTGCAGCTGCTCGCCGCAACCGACGACGCGTACGCCGCGCTCTGGCGCTTCCTTCTGTCGATGGACTTGATCGGGGTCGTCCGTGCCAGTGAGCTGGCCGTGGACGAGCCGCTGTGGTGGATGATCACCGACCAGCGAGCGGTCACGATCACGCTGCGCGACCACCATTACCTGCGGATCCTCGATGTTCCGACCGCTCTTGCGGGGCGACGCTATGACGCCGCGGACACGCTGCTCCTCGACGTGCACGACCCCCTCGGGATCACCGGCGGCGCCGTGCTCCTGGAGATCGGGAACGACGGCACGGCGGCCGCCTCACCGGCACCCGCCGGCGCTCAGCCCGATGCCTCTCTCGGCATCGAAGAGCTGTCGGCGCTGTTCCTCGGCGGGGTCAGCGCGCTCGCCCTGGCCCGAGCCGGCCGGCTCCGTGCGGCGGACCCCCATCGCATCGATCGCGTCTTCCGTACGTCGAGCGCGCCGCGGCTGAGCTTCTGGTACTGAGCCGCGACTCGGCGCAGGTTCCGCCGGTGAGCCGAGTGGGGAGTTCTCCCCATTGGGGTTCGCAGGGGTCTCTGTTTAGGCTGAACCCACCGGATGGTCCCGATGTCGGATCGGGCTCCGAGATCGTACAGAACACCCAGGGAGGGTACCCATGGCCGAGATCCGCGTCACATCCGAATCGCTCGCCGGCGTCGCCGGGCAGCTTTCCAGCGGCTCGCAGTCGATCGAGTCGCAGCTGTCCAACCTGAAGTCGCTCGTCGAGGGACTCATCTCCGGAGACTGGGGCGGCACCGCCTCGCAGTCCTTCAACGAGCTTTACTCGCAGTGGGACCAGGCCGGCATCCAGCTGAAGGAGTCGCTGCAGGGCATCAGCGACCTCCTCAACCAGGCTGCCCTGTCCTACGAGGACAGCGAGAACGCCATCGCCTCGACCTTCAACGGCTGATCAGTTCGCGGGAGTGCCTCAGGCACTCATCGCACCGGGGGAGGGAGTGACCCATGGTGACATTCCGGGTACGGGCCTCGTCGCTGAGCGAGGTGTCGTCGCTGCTGGGAACGGTGATCGCGACGTTCGACGCGAACCTGTCGGCGGTCGACTCGCACGTCAAGCGCACGGTCGACGTCAGCTGGCAGGGCGAGGACGCCGACAAGTTCGCTGAGGGGTGGGACACGTTCCTGGCCACCTCGGCGGCGGTTCGGCAATCCCTCGTGGCGCTGCAGACGGGCCTCGTGGCCGCCGACGGGTCGTACACGCAGTCGGAGGCGGGAGTGCAGCGCAGCTTCACGGGCCGCATCGACTCGGTGCGCAACGTCGGTGGAGCCGCCCGCACCGTCAACGCGCGGGTGGACACGGGTGAGGAGCGCGCCGAGCTGATCGAGGAGTTCTTCGGTCGCGGTGAGGAATCCGCCGGCGGCGCGTTCGTCGGCGGTGGCGGAGTGCGTGCCAGTTCGGGCCAGCGCACCGGCGAGGCGCCCGCCGACGAGGATGACGCCGTCATCGAGGTGGACATCGATCCCGCCCTCGTCCCCGACGGCGCCCCCGTCGTGGACGCCGGCAGGGTCGAGGCGCAGGTGGATGGCTCCAGCGCCGCGGTCAGCGCAGTGGATGCCCGTGTCGATGCGGGCAACGTTTCGGCCGCGCAGCTCAGCGGTGGCCTCGACGACCTGGCGGCAGCCGTCGGGAAGGTGGACTGATGGGTCAGCAGAAGGCGGACACCGCCGACCTCCAAGCCTTGGCCCAAGCGCTCGGGGAACTCGTCAACTACTGCACTGCCCTCAAGCAGGGCGCGAGCGGATTCGCGTACATGCTCCCGGCCGAGTGGCAGGGGCCTGCGATGGCGAACTTCCTGGCGATGTTCGAGAAGTGGCAGCTCGGCGCCGAGGCGCTGACGGCGGCCGCGGAAGGACTGCAGGACCAGGTGGATGGAGCACGTCAGGCCTACGAGCAGACGATCGAGTCTCTCGACAGCGCCTGGAATCAGATCAGATCGTCGCTCGGCTGAGCGGCGGAAGGGGAGTCGGGACCGATGCCCGCAGTGGAGTTGAACGCCGCCCGCCTCGTCGCGGACGGCAATACGTTGCACTCGATCGCGCAGACCGCGTGGCAGGCCGCGCAGGCCTGTCAGTCGGCCCTCGGCGGCACGGGGGGAATGGCCGGTGACGAGGAGTCCGCGGAGGTCTTCGCGCACGGTCAAGACGGTGAGCCCGGCTATGACGGTTACGCCCGCGATGTGCTGAAGGGCGTCATCAACGCGGCCAACACCCTGAAGACTCTGGACGCGGCACTCGCGAACACGGGGCGCGCCTACGACGGTGCGCAGCTGGTGGGAGCGTTCCGCTCCGCCGACGAGTCGAGCATTGCGGAGGAGACCGCGGTGCCGTTCGGGGTCTCGGTGTCGGTTCCCTCCGCCTTGGGTCCCGGTCCCACGACGCCTCTGGGTGAGTTCGGCGAGTTCCTGCAGGACGCACTCGCCCAGATCGGTGTGCGGCTCCCTGACGCCGACACCGGGAAGCTCGGTGCCGCCGAGTCGGCGTGGAATGAGCTCTCCGGCGCGATGTCGCGCGTGCAGGGCCGCATCGACTCCGCGTTCACCAACACCGCGGCAGCCACGCTCCCGCAGCAGGCCAGCATTCTTGCCTGCCAGTCGAAGATGTCGGAGTCGTTCCGCAGTCTCTCCGAGTCGGCGTCCTCCATGGGTGGCTTCGCGCGATCGATGATCGACGAGACGAACAAGGCGTGGGAGGAGATCGGCTGGTTCATCGCGCAGATGGCCGTCGAGATCGCCATCGAGATCGGTGTCGGCGCGCTGCTCGGTGCGGTGACCTTCGGTGCCGGTGCTGCGGCGATGGCCGCGAAGATCGCGTTCACCGTGATGCGCTGGGCGATCAAGATCGCGAACCTCTGCCGGAAGCTCCGCACGCTCATCATGGCCGCGCTCCGCGCCGCGCGCATGGCGATCCGTGCCGGCGTGCACGTGGCCAAGGAGGCGCTGTCGGCCGGTCTCGCCTCGGCGATCACGACGACCGGTTTCAACGTGGTGCGGGGGTCGCTCGATCCGTCGTACCAGCCCCAGAACATCCTGACCGCTGCGCTGGCGGCCACCGCCGGGGGTGGCGCGGGCGGGTTCGCCTCGCGCGTGGGCGGCGCGGCGACCTCGCGAGTGACCACCACCGGCCTCCAGCGTGTCACGCACGTGAGCGTGGAGATGGGGAGCGGCGCGGTCGATGGCCTCGTCAGTGCCGGAGCCGAATCCGGTCTCAACGGCACCCCCTTCAACCCGCTGTCCGCTGTCGTCCTCGGATCGCTCCTGGGCGGCGCGATGGCGGGAAAGCCCGGCGGTGCCCGTCCGACGCCCACGGGCGGCGGTTCGGGTGCGCCCAGCGCGCCCAGCCTCGGGAACATTCCCGGCGCGGGCGGCGCGGGCGGATCCGGCACGGCTGCGGCAGCGGGAGGCGGCGGCGTGACGGTCACCGCCGACGGCCCGACGCCGGGAGCAGCCTCGGGCGGCTCGTCGAACGCGGTCGGTGACGGCTCTGGCGTGACCGTGAACAACGATGGCCCTACTCCGGGTGCGGGCACCGCCGACGGGGGTTCCTCGGCCGGCGACGGCGGCTCGGTCGACGTGTCGTCCCAGACGCCCGACCTGCCCGCCAGCCTGGGTGGCGATGGTCCGTCTTCGCCCTCTGGCCCGGATGCGCCGTCTGCTCCGGATGCGCCGAGTACCCCGGATGCGCCGTCGTCGCCGGATGCGCCTTCGGCTCCGGATGCGCCGTCGAGCCCCGACGCCCCGTCTGCTCCGGATGCGCCGTCGAGCCCCGACGCCCCGTCTGCTCCGGATGCGCCGTCGAGCCCGGATGGACCGTCTGCTCCGGAGGCTCCGAGCACTCCGGAGGCTCCGAGTGCCCCCGACGCCCCGTCCGCTCCGGACGCGCCTTCGGCTCCGGAGGCCCCGTCCGCTCCGGACGCGCCCACGGCTCCGGACGCGCCCACGGCCCCCGATGCTCCGTCGGCTCCGGATGCGCCGTCCGCTCCGGACGCGCCGTCCGCGCCGTCCGCGCCGGACGCACCGTCCGCTGCCGATGCGCCTTCTGCTCCGGATGCGCCGTCGTCGACGGCCGATGCTCCGGCATCCACGGTTGACGCCCCGAGCGCCGATGCGCCGACGTCGCCGTCCTCTGACGCTCCCGTCGCGGGCGGTGCGGTCCCGACCGCGCCCTCGTCGCCGTCGTCGCCCGACGCCGACGCCCCCACGGCTCCTGACAGCGACGCACCAACGGGCCCCGACGCCGAGGCTCCTGCGGTCCCGGATGCACTCCCGGTCGACGCGCCGTCCTCGCCGGAGGCCACGACGCCCGACGGCTCCACGCCCGACGGCTCCACGCCCGACGGCTCGGCTCCCGACGGTGACGTGCCTCCTGTCGAGGCTCAGGCGGCCGCCACCGCCGGTGCCGCAGCAGCCGCGGGTGGTCTCTTTGCGAAGCCCTTCGTGCGCACCCCCAGCGGCAGCTCGCTCTTCGGCACGGCGCCCTCGTCTCCGGACGCGTCGGCTTCGTCGCCGGAGGCTCCCAGCGCCACGGGCCCGGATGCCGGGTCGCCGGCCGCGCCGGATGCGACCGCCCCCGAGGCGTCGCCCTCCGCCGACTCCGACGCGCCGAGCCAGGACGCGCCTTCGCAGGACGGCGAGGGATCGCCCGATGCGGACCATCCCGCCGGTATCGACAAGACCGAGCTGAGCACCGACGAGATCGACGCCGCGCTCGACGCGATCAATCCGAACTTCGACCCGACGAGCCCCTCCAACGGATTCGCGACGAACTGTGGCCACACCTCGTCGATCCTCAACGACGTGCTCAACGGCGGAACGGTCCGTGAGGCACCTGGAGGCTCCACCCTGTCGATGGCGGAGATGGCTACTGCCACCGGTCGTCCGCAGACACCCGCCACGCCGGCGCAGATCGAAGCGACGCTGCGAGCCGGGGGAGCCGGATCGCACTGCGTCGTGGGTATCGATCGTTCGAGCGGCGACGGTCACTGGTTCAACGCATACTTCGATGGAACGAACGTCTGGGCTCTCGACGCCCAGACCGGTACCCGCTCCGGATGGCCGCCCCACGAGCCGAACGCGACGAACTGGGACGTCTCCATCGACAAGGGCGTTCTCGTCAACGCCGACGGCACGGCCGTGCACCCGGTGGCCGATGCAGCTGCGGACGCGTCGGCTGGTGGCGCGACCGCTTCCGATGGCGCGACCGCCACCGACGGTGCGACGACTCCCCACCCTGCGACGGCATCCGACGGCGGCGACTCGCAGCCCGTGGCTTCGGGGGACGATCGAGGATCGGCCGGCGTGGATTCGGACAGCCGGATCGACGACTACCTGACGTCGCACGGGCGCTCGCCGGCAGACGTCCACGACCTGCGGCTCACGCCTTCATCGAGCCTGTCAGCGGCGGACCGAAGTCTTCTGCAGACCATCCGTGAGCTGATCGAGCCGCCGACCTCGCGCACTCCCTTGATCAAGGTGATGCCGATCGACAGCGTCTCGCGCTATCTCCGAGGGCCCGATCGCTTCACCCAGGTGGCCGGATATGTGATCCGTGCCACGGATGCGAATCCCTGGGCGGGTCTGTCACAGATCATCGCCGATCTCCGTCTGGACTACACGATGAGCGATGGCTCTCCGAGTCCGTTCCAGGCGCCCGGCGTGACCGAGTACGGCTTCATCGAGTTCACGACGAGCAACCCGGAGGCGCTTCAGATCCCGTTCTCGCCCGACTTCGGGGGGACGACGACCGATGGCGCACCCGCGACCGGAAACGGCTTCCTCGCAAACGCCGACGATGTGTGGCGTCCCGAGTACAAGGCCGACGGCCGTCTCGACCTGAACGACGGCGCGCGGTTGTGGATCGTCGGGCCTGATGGTGCGCGCGTGGTGGGCATCTACCACGCGGGCGCTGGTTTCGTGATGACCGGTGCTGCGCGTTGACGGCGATGTTGCCCCCGGGTCTGTACGTCCGGGCGGCGGGTCGTGACTGCCAAGTGATCAGGAGCGGCGGCTGGAAGATCATGACCCGCGATCCTCACAGCGTCCGAGACGGCTTCCAGCCGATCGGGCACGATCGATTCGTCCGCCCCGTCGGTGACGACGTCGAACTCCCGGTCGAGAGATTGAGCTACGCGGGAACGTATCGGGGGATCCCCGTCGACGCAGAGCCCGGAACGGGTGGGCGGGTGATGCTCAGCACGGGCGATGCACGTGCGCAGGCGGCCGGCTTCACCTCGCTCGATCGGGGCACGTGGGAGCTCGTGGTTCCCGCCGACGATGGCCGACTGAGGATCTCTCCGCGATGGGAGAGCGTGCGGGCACCGTGGTTGGATGAAAAGAGCGAGCGAGAGGGAGATCGATGAGTCAGCTCACGAAGGCGGTCACTGCGGGGCGTGAAGACGCGTGGCTGAGACGCGGGCTGTCGTGGGTCGCGGGCTACGTCGTACGCCTGGACGACCTGACCTCTCCCCCCAGTCCTGAGTCGCTCTTCTCCGAGTTGGGCCTCGGTTTTCCGTCCTCGCCCTTCGCTGCCGGCGAGGCGTTCTGCGACGTCATCAACCTTCCGCCGTCGCCGGACCTGATGCTCGTGTCGCCCGCCGAAGGCGACGGGGCCGCGGCAATGATCGATCATGCGCCCTTCGCCAGTGGCTCGGGGTTCGTCGACAGCGCCGCGGGTTTCGTTCCGGTGTGGTGGGCCGCGCCCTCGCGCATCCCCGCAGGGGCGTCCGTGTGGCGAATCTCCGCCGATCAGGAGCCTCGGATGATCGCGGGCTACGCCAACGTCGCCGAAGGGTGGGTCGCGGGTCCGGGAGTCACCCTTCCGGCCACACCCGTGTTCAACGCGCACCTGCTGGGCATGCGCGCGACCTGGCGTGGGAGCGAGCACCTGATCGACCTTCTTCCCGACGGGCGCCTCATCGTGTGCTCGGCCGAGGAGATCGAGGGCGGGGAGAAGTCTGCTCGAGACGTCTGGTGGACGCAGGTGTCGCGAGACGAGCTGACCGATGTCGTCGTGTTGCGCGTGCTCGCCACGTGGCATGAGGCACCCGTGCAGGTCGTCGCTCTCGAGGAGACGGACGACGGGGTGACCGCGCAGATCGTCTATGTCGGTCGCGACATGTTCGAGGCGGAGAACGCGGGAATGACCAAGACGGATGCGGGAGTCTACGAATCGGCCGTCCCCGCCGACGAGTTGACCGATCTGCGCGAGGAGCGGCGGGTCGTCGATCTGGGTGCGGAGACGTCCGCACGTCGTGACGCCGAGCCCGCTGCTGCGGAGGAACCATCCTCCGGTCCTGTTCCGCTTGGCGACCCGACGAGCGCGCAGCAGCGACTGATCGACGTCGGTACCGAGCTGATCCATCGCCTGTGGCCGGGAGTCGAGTTGAACGCCTTCGCGCTGCCGTCAGACGGTGCGATCGTGTTGGTGCAGCCGGCCCGCGGTGGCGTCACTCTGTATGTCGCCGCCGATGAGTCGGTGATGTTCGCCGCCTCGTCCCTGGAACCAGGCGCGGCGCTTGAGCTGTTCCGGTCGGGCAAGCGCACCGACAAGGCGGAGTTCGTGCCGCGTGCCCCTGAGGGGGGCGCTCGATGACCAGCGCTGCGCTCGAGGCGCGGTGCGCGGCATTGCGGCAGCCGGTAGTCGATCTGGTTGAGACCGGCATTCTGGCGACGATGAAGCCGTCGGAGATGCCGGTGCTGCGTGAGCGGATCGCCGTGGTGCAGTCCGTCTTGGCACAGGGCACCGATGGCATCGAGGAGGAGTCGTACCTGAGTTGGCATCCCGTGGCGGTCGCGACTCTGCATCGGATGGAGCAGGCCGCGCGCGCCGGAGACGCGGGGGAGGCCTGGCGCCTGTTCAAGGAGCCGACCACCGGCTTCTTCCCGCTGAGTCAGTCGTGCCAGGGCCAGCCGGGCTGGTGAGAACCTACCGAGGCATGCCTCCGGCGATCACGTCATCGAGGTAAGGGCCCTTCCAGCGCATGGCCGGCGGGAGCTGCGCGAAGAGAGAATGGGCGATCCCGCGCTGCTTCGCGACCCCGAACAGCACGATCACGACCGCTTGCACGTCGTGGGCGTCGTAGACCGCATCCAGGAGGAGAGGGATCACGCCGCGGCGATGGCCGTCGGGCCAGCGGGGGTACAGCGTGACCCGCGACGCGGCGGCGGTGTCTCGAGCCCGAGAACGAAGGGATTCGCCGTCTCGGACGGCGAGCTCGCAGAGGATCGTGCCGTTCCCGGCGTTGACGGCGGCGCGACCGGCCCAGCCGAACACGGGGATCCGGGCCTGCCGGCGCACCCTCTCCCGATGGTCGGTGACGCAGATGAACACGAGCTCGTCCCAGGCGATCTCGCCGAGGCCCGGCAGGTGAACGCCGCCCTCGTCGGCGCGGAGCACGCCGTCACCGCCCGTGAGCAGGCGCAGCATGCGCGTGCGGGACCGCGACGTCCACAGGACGGCGAGGCAGAGAACCACGAACAAGCCCGCGAGAGCATAGGTGAACCCGGAGCCGAAGCCCGTTGCGATCATGGCCACGAGGCCGGCGACGGCGCCGACCAGCAGGATCACGGCGCCGGTGACGAGCCCGGTGTTCCACCGGCGTGCCCGGGAGACGAGTCCTTCGTCGGCACGCACCGCGAAGTCGGGCAGGCGCGGCGCCGACGCAGCGGAATCGCTCACGGCCGCAGCTGGGGATCGGTGGTGCCGCCGGCCGGCACGTAGGGCTTCGCGAAGTCCTCGGCGCGGCGGCGCTTGATCTGCACGTACCCACGGTCGGCCAGCTCGATGAGAGGCCAGGTGCGCGGTTCGCCCTTGCCGCGCTGCTCGATCGTCACGAAGGCGCGGCGATCCGCGTCGGCGCGGTACACGTGAACGCGCAGGTCGCCGCGCTTGGACACCGGGATCGGCAGGTACTGCGCCGGATCCCCGGTCGACAGCCGACGGTGAAGCTCATCGGCGGTGGATGCGTCGCCGTCGACGACGAGCTCGAACCCGCGCAGCACACTCCCGGTCGACAGGCGCACCCATCGCGTGGAGCTCGACAGGGCGAGCCAGCCGAACAGGAAGGCGGCAAAGGCGCTCAGGCCCACCGACGCGGGAGCGACGATCCCGGCGAAGGCGGTCGTCGAACGTCCCCGCCATGACACGGTCTCGGTCTGGGCGAGGTCGCCGTAGAACACGATCGACAGGACGAGGCCCAGGAGGGCGATCGCGGCCAGGGCGACGAAGACCGCCGTCAGTCCGGGAGAGCGGCGGAGCGCGAAGTCGGGGTGCGGGGAGAGCGTGGCGTCCTTCATCGATCCTCCATCGTCACTGTCGCACCGGCATCGGGGTGCGGGTCGGGCCCGTCATCCGGCGGCGCCGGGACAGGCAAGGGTCTTCTCCGCGGCATCGACGTCGGGCTCGCTGCCCCAGTCCGCGAAGGTCAGGGCGCCCTCGCCGCTCGCGTCGGCAGCGACGAACGAGCGGGGGAGCGGCGGTCCGTAGCGCTCGACGGTGAGAACTCCCACCACGGAGCCCTCTTCCCCGGTGACGACGTCGAGCGTGTCGACATCGTCACCGACGGGAGGGTTGGCTCCCACGCCGCCGCTGCCGAGGAGCGTGGTCACGAGCGCGGCCGGGTCCAGGAGCGGAGCGAAATCGACGAGCGCGGGATCCAGACCCGAACTGCACACGACCTCATCCGCGGCGCGCCCCTCGAACGCGCGCGCGAACCCGGCGTTGCCGCGCACGCGACTGCCTTCCGCGGTCACCAGCGCCGCGACGCGCACGTCACCCGCGGTGATCGTCGCGGTGTAGGTCGATGCGGTGCCGTGGAAGTCGAGCGACAGGGTGCGTCCTCGCCGCGGATCCGCGTCGGGGTCGGGCTGGACGATCTCCGTGATCTGCCCGGTGATGTGGACGGGGCCGCCGGCGCGCACCGCCTGCGCGACGATCGCCGTCACGTCAGCGCCGCTGCGCAGCCACAGGCCGTTGCCGTCGGCGGGGTCGGCCGAGCGCAGATCGATGCCGCTGGGCGTCGGCGGCGGATCGGCCGGACGGCTGCACGCCGACAGCGGCATCGCCACCGCGAGCAGGGCCGCGAGTACGAGCGCGGGCCGGCGCCTCATTGCGCGTCGACCACGCAGGCCGCGGCGCCGTTCTGCGCCTGAAGGCTTGCCGCGTCGAGGGAGACGGCCTCGGTGCGAGAGGCGGGACGGACGACGAAACAGCTCGAGTCGTCGTACAGCGCGGCGGCGGAGAAGATCCATGCCGAGGTTCCGCGCACCATCTGGCTGAGGTCGGTGACCTCGCCTCCCCCCGAGACCTGGTACAGCGCGTAGTCCGCGTCGGGGCCGTCCCAGTGCAAGACGATGTTGCCGGTCTCGGAACGGATGGTGAGGCCGGTGACCTTCACGGAGTCGTCGGTGACCATCGAGACGATCCACCACGCGGCGGCGGCGGCCAGTGCGAGGAAGGTCGTGATGACCGACACGAGGAACGCGGGGTGGAGCCACCACGGACGCTGCCGGTCGGGGGCCTCCACGATCTCCGGGAGCGGCGCGCCGCCCGAGCCGAGATCCCGCACCGATGACGCACCGATGCGCGGGCGACCGGGCTCGTCGCCGATGCTCGCGTGAGACGACGGCGCCGACTGTCCAGTCATTCGGTTCCCTCCGTTGCCCGCGCCCGCGGACGGTCCGTGCGGCCCGTACCATGCTATATCGAGGCATACGGCACGACCGGTGAGGCAGGAGGGCGCGTGGGCGCACATCGACGCGGCATCGTCGCGCTCCTCGTCGCGGCCGTGCTCGCCATCGGTGGTGCGGGAGTCGCCCAGGCCGACGCCGAGGACGCGCCGACGCCGTCGGGGCCCGCCGACGTCGCGATCCCCTACGGCGACACGGCCTCCATCGAGCCGCAGTACCCATGGCGCGTCGCCTCGTGCGCCGACGTTCGTGCCGTCAGCGACCTGGTGGTCTCGTGCGATGCGGAATCGATCGTCCTTTCGGCCGAGACCTACGACCCGGACGCGGGCACGACGGTGATCCCGGTGACGCTGTCCGGCACCGGTCCCTCCGCCTCGGGGCGGAAGATGACGGTGCGCTATCGTGTCACGCTCGAACCGCCCCCGGCGCCCGCCGCGCGTCCGATCCCCGAGCGGGCGGTCGCTGCCGGAGCGCTCCTGCGGGTGCCGTTCTCGGAGTTCTCGCTCGCGTGCACCCTCTGCGGCAACGGGGGCGGGACCCGTGTGCTCGGGGTCGAGCCGGCAGAGGCGGGGTCGGCCTGGACGACTCCGACGCACGTCGTCTTCCGCGCCTCACGTGACTATCGCGGCGACGCGGAGATCCGGGTCGGAGTCAGCGACGATGTGGGCTCCGAGACGCAGACGGGCATCGTCGCCTTCGTCTATCCCGCGCGCGACCAGGTCTGGGCGGGCGACGTGTTCGTGGCCGTCGATGCGAAGGGCCGCGCCGAGATCGATCTGGCCGCGCTGGCGGGCAGTGCCGCGGGGGCCGATGTCGACGTGGTGGGGTGCGGTGCCGCCGTCCACGGGACGGTCACCTGCGCGGACGGGACGGCTCGCTACGCCGGGAAGACCCTGCCGGATCAGTTCGCGTTCCGTGTCCTCGCCGGCGCCGACCAGGCGTGGGGGTCTGTGACACTGGTGCCGGAGGGGGAGGCCGTCGGGCCGGTTCCGATGGCACCGTCCCCGGAGCGCACGACGGTGCCGATGCGGATCATCCCGCCGGCGCCGCCGACGGAGAAGAGCGGCGCTGACGGCGGCCTCTTCGTCCCTTTCACGGAGTTGCTGGACCGGGTGGGTGCCCGATGACCAATCACGACGAGGAGAACGCATGACGATGAGAGTCACCGTCGGCAGTCGCGCAGGCCGGTCGGCCGCAGGCTCGTGGGTCCTCGAGACCGACGAGGCGACCACGGTCGCCGAGGCGGCGGAGGCACTCGGTGTCCCGGTGGGGGCGCTGGCACCCGGAGCGGAGCCCACCGACCCCCTCGCTGCCGCTCCCGTGCTCTCGGGCGGCATGATCCTGCCCGATGCGGCTCCGGTGGCGCTGGAACCGGGCGCCGTCCGGCTGGCGATCGTCGGCGGCCCCTTCTCCGGCGAGGCCATCGCCCTGCGCCGCGGCGTCGCGTTCACCGTGGGGAGCGCGGGCGCCGACCTCGTCATCGCCGACGAGGGACTGCTGCCGGTGCACGCATCGATCACGACCTCGGCGGAGACCCAGGGCGGGGGCCCGCTGACCGGGCAGATCGAGCCGGCCGGGCCTGAGGCCGCCGTCTGGGTGAACGGAGAGAGGATCTCCGGACCGACGACCTTCGCTCCCGCCGACCTCGTCCAGGTGGGTGCCAGCATCCTCCGCCTCGGGTTCGTCCCCGCCTCCGACGCCGACGTCCGCCGCGACCCGCTCGGCGACCGCGCCTTCAACCGTCCGGCGCGCATCATGCCGCCCACCGAGCCGCCGATCGTCGTCCTGCCGGGGGAGAAGCCGGACGATCCCGATCAGTCGCCCCTGCCGTGGCTTTCGGCGATCATCCCGGTCGTGCTGGGGGTGACGATGGCGCTCGTCTTCGGCCGCGCGATCATGCTCCTCATGGCGGCGGCGAGCCCCATCATGGTGATCGGGTCGTTCCTGACCAATCGCAAGCTCGCGAAGAAGAAGGGGCTGAAGACCGAGCAGCAGTGGATCGACGAGGTCCACGCCGCCGGGGACCGGATCGCCGACCTCACCCGCCGCCAGCGGCTCAGCTCCTGGTATCGGATGCCCGACGCCGTCGTGATCGAGGACATCGCCACCGCGCCGTTGTCGCGCCTCTGGGAGCGGCGTCGGGCCGACTCCGACGCGATGGCCGTGCGGATCGGCGTCGGCGAAGTCGACCTCGACGCCCGATTCGAGGGGGGAGGAAAGGACCGGGGAGTCGCCCATCGCGTGGGCGTCACGCCGTCACCGATCGCCGCCGACCTGCGTCGCGGCGTCCTCGGCATCGCGGGAGACCGCAGCGCCGCCACCTCGCTCGTGCGCTCGGTCGTCGTCTCCTTCGCGTCGCTGCGGTCTCCCCGCGACGGACGCATCGTCGTCATCTGCCCCGACGACGCCGCCGAGGACTGGTCGTTCGCGCAGTGGCTTCCCCACACCCAGCCGGCCGGAGCCGGTCCTGTCACGATCGGCAACACCGACGACACGCGTCGGGAGCGCCTGCGGGAGCTCACGGTCGACCTCGAGCACCGGATACGGGTCGCGGGGCAGAAGGGGGCCGGCGCGTCCGAGGACATCCTCGTCGTCGTCGACGGTGCCCGCGACGCGCGCATGCTTCCCGGCATGGTGCCCCTCTTGGAGCAGGGTGCCGCGGTGGGGATCCACATCGTGGCGATCGACTCCGAGCGCGCCCGGCTCCCGGAGGAGGCACGCAGCATCGTCGAGATCGATCCGCTGGACCCGTCGATCGCGCGAGTCGAGACCGGCGGCGCCTACCACCCGGTGGTCCTCCTCGACGGGATGTCCATCCCGCGGGCCGAACGGATCGCGCGGAGCCTGTGCTCGCTGCGGCACGTCAGCGGTGTGGGGGACGACGCGATCCTCCCCGACACCGTGCGCTTCGTCGACCTCATGCGGATGGATCTCGAGGACCCGTCGCCGCTGATCCGTCGCTGGACCACGCAGCCACGCAACACGTTCGTCGTCGTCGGCGCCACCGGCGACGGGGAGTTCGCGCTCGACATCAGCCGCGACGGTCCGCACGCGCTTGTAGCCGGAACCACCGGGTCGGGAAAGTCCGAGTTCCTGCAGACGCTCGTCGTCTCCTTGGCGCTCGCGAACCGTCCCGACGCCTTGAACTTCGTGCTCGTGGACTACAAGGGCGGCTCGGCGTTCGCGGACTGCGAGCGGCTGCCCCACACGGTGGGAATGGTGACGAACCTCGACGCGCGAGAGACCGAACGCGCGTTGGCCTCGCTGGAGGCCGAGCTCAAGCGTCGCGAGCGCGTGCTGCGCGACATGGGAGCGAAGGACATCGATGCCGCCTGGGCGAAGGACGCCGACACGGCGGCCGCGCGGGGGCTCGCTCGCCTCATGATCGTCATCGACGAGTTCGCTGAGTTGCGCACCGAGCTCCCCGAGTTCATCGACGGCCTCGTGCGCATCGCCCGCGTCGGACGTTCGCTCGGCGTCAACCTGATCCTGGCGACCCAGCGCCCCGCCGGGGTGGTCACTCCCGAGATGCAGTCCAACATCAACCTGCGGGTGGCGCTGCGGGTGACCGATCGCACCGACTCGTCCGACGTGCTGGGCTCCCCGGAGGCCTCGCTCATCTCGCCGGCCACGCCGGGACGCGCGTACGTGCGGATGGGGCCCTCCTCGGCGCCGGTCGCCTTCCAGGCGGCGCGCGTGGCGGGTCTTCGCCCCGGCGTGCAGCGCACCACCCGGATGGCGCCGCGCAAAGCGGCGTTGCGCTGGGACACCCTCGGGTTCACCCCCAAGTTCCCGCCGGCGCCGTCGGCCGCCGGCGAGGTCACCGATCACGACGACACCGACCTCCGCGCCATCGTCGGCCTCATCGGGCGAGCGACGGCGGAACTGGGTATCCGGAGGAACCCGTCGCCGTGGCTCGTTCCGCTCCCCACGGTGCTGCCGCTGGACCGCTTCCAGGGTGAGCCGATCCCCGAGCACGCGATCGTCCTCGGTCTCGAAGACGTTCCGGGCGAACAGTCGCAGCATCCGCTCGTGTGGGATGCCCGGTCGGCCTCCCACGTCCTGTTCATCGGCGGGTCGATGTCGGGACGCACCTCCGCGCTGCGCATGATGACCGCGCAGCTCATCCAGCAGTTCGCCCCCAATGATCTGCACATGTACGTCGTCGACTTCGGAAACGGCGCGCTCCTGCCTCTGGTCGATGCGCCGCACACGGGTGCGGTGGTCACCCAGCTCGATGCCGACCGGCTGCCGCGACTCGTCCAGGCGCTTCTGGAGGACCTGGCACGACGTCAGGCCGTCATGGCCTCGGCCGGGGTGGGCCACATCTCGGAACAGCGGGCGCAGGCCCGGCCGGAGGACAGGCTGGCGTACGCAGTCGTGGTCGTCGACGGCTGGGAGCGCATGCTCTCGACGATGAACCCCGATCAGCTCGTGACCTTCCGCGACCAGTTCATGAGGATCCTCCGTGAGGGGCCCGCGGTCGGTGTGCGCGTGCTGATCACCGGCGACCGCGGCGTCTCCGGCGACAAGATCACGGCATTCATCGACGAGCAGTACGTCTTGCCGCTGCGCGACCTCTCGGACTACCGCACCGCGGGCATCATGACGAAGGACATCCCGGCCGACATGCCTCCCGGGCGGGTGCTCTTCGGGGCCGGGGGAGCGGAGGCGCAACTGGCCACGCTCTCGCGCGACACCGCCGGTGAAGCCCAGACGACGCTCCTGCGCCGCACGGTGGAGCAGGTGCGCGACCACTTCGACGCCTTCCCGGAGCTCGCGGATCTCCCGACGGCCTTGCGCGTGGACCCGCTGCCGAGCTACATCTCGCTGAGTGAAGCGCTCGCGCTCCCGGTGGGTGACTCGGGGCCCGAGGACGCTCCCGTCGTCGCGGTCGGCGGCGACGTCCTCTCCCGCTACACGGTCGACTGGCCCGGGGCGGGCGGCTTCCTCGTGGCAGGGCCGCGGCGGTCGGGGAGGTCGACGGCGCTCGCCGGGATCCTGCACCAGCTGGCCTCGCGCGGACGCGGGCCGTTCCTCGTCGTCTCCGCCCGCGAGTCGGTGTTGACGGAGGTCGCGCGCTCGCACGGCATCGCGGTCGTGGACAGCGCGTTGCTGACGCCCCCGGAACTGGAAGCCCAGCTCCCCGCCGACGGGGCGCTGACCACGATCGTCGTGGACGATGCCGACCAGTACAAGAACGCGCCGATCGAGCACGCCCTCACCGGCGTCAAGCATCGTGCCGCTTTCATCGTGGGCGCGGACAGTGATGCTCTGTCGACCTTGTTCGGCGGGCCGGTGGTCGAGGCCAAACGGTCCCGGCAGGCGCTCGTGCTGCGGCCGGAGTCGACGATCATGGGCACCCAGGCGATCGGCTCGCCCATCCCGAAGTTCATGCTGGGACGCGGCACCCCCGGCTCCGCCGTGGTGACCACGCCCGCCGGCTGGCTGGCCGCGCGCGTGCCCGACGTGCGGCAATGACCGCGCGCAGACGCGCGAGCGGTCACGAGCCTAGACTGGGTGAGTCTGTGCCACGGGAGAGGACGGGAGCGAGATGGCATCTGCTCGGTGTGCGTACTGCAACGCGACCCTGACGCCCAACAGCGCCTACTGCCTGGAGTGCGGGCAGCAGATTCCGCAGGCCTCCGCGGTGTCGGCGGCGGCCGCGGCAGGTGTATCCGCCGCCGCTCCCGCGAGTGCGCGGGCCTCTGCTCCTCCGTCTGGCGGCGTGCCGCTGCCGCGCTCGCTGCCCTGGCAGGGTTCCCGCGCTCCGGAACCGGAGGTCGCTCCGGTGGTCACCGCCGCACCCCGGGCGATCGAGAGCGTCGAACTCGCCCTCCCCACGGGGCAGCGGCTCCGGGTGACGGGCAAAGTCGTCTTGGGTCGGCAGCCGTCCGACACCGCCCGCACGATGGGTGCGCGCCCGGTGCCCGTCACCGACGACAGCAGGTCGGTCTCGCGGGTGCACCTGTTCCTCGAGGTTGCCGACGGCAAGGTGACGGTCGCCGACGCCGGTTCCGCCAACGGCTCGCGGCTGCAGCGCGGGAGCACCGTGTACCAGCTCGAATCGGGCGGAAGCCCTGCTCAGGCCGCCCCCGGCGATGTCGTCTGGCTGGGCGACCTCTCGGTGTCGATCCTCGCCTGAGCCGCGTCCCGGCGGTCCGGGGGCGGAGCGCGCCCGTCTACCCTGGAAGCGATGGCTCATCTACTCGGCGCTGAGGCGCTCCATGTCGAGTTCCCGACGAAGGTCGTGTTCGACTCCGTGACCCTCGGTCTCAACGAGGGCGACCGTGTCGGCATCGTCGGGCGTAACGGAGACGGCAAGTCGACGTTGCTCAAGCTGCTGGCGGGGACGATGTCACCCGATTCGGGGCGGGTCACCCGGGTGGGCGGGTTGCGCGTCGGTGTGCTCGACCAACAGGACACTCTCGATGACGCCGACACGATCGGTCACGCGGTCGTGGGCGATGCGGCCGAGCACGAATGGGCAGGTGATGCGCGGACCCGCGACGTCATTGCCGGGCTCTTGACCGACTTGCCGTGGGACGCGCCGATCGGTTCGCTCTCGGGCGGTCAGCGGCGTCGTGTCGCCCTCGCGCGTCTCCTCGCCGGAGACTGGGACGTCCTCGCCCTGGATGAGCCCACCAACCATCTCGACGTCGAGGCGATCGCCTGGCTCGCCGAGCACCTGAAGCGTCGGTGGACGCCGCAGGCGGGCGCGCTCCTGGTGGTCACCCACGACCGGTGGTTCCTCGACGAGGTCTGCACGCGCACGTGGGAGGTGCACGATCGCATCGTCGAGCCCTTCGAGGGCGGCTACGCCGCGTACATCCTCCAGCGCGTCGAGCGCGACCGGCAGGCGGCCTCCATCGAGGCGCGTCGGCAGAACCTCGCGCGTAAGGAGCTCGCGTGGCTCCGGCGCGGTGCCCCCGCCCGCACCTCCAAGCCGAAGTTCCGGATCGAGGCGGCCAACGTCCTGATCGCCGACGTCCCCGAGCTGCGCGACCGCGTGTCCCTCCAGTCGCTGGCCGTCTCCCGGCTCGGGAAAGACGTCGTCGACCTCCTCGATGCCGGTGTCACGTATCCCGCGACGCCCGACAGTCCGCCGAAGACGGTCCTGACAGACGTCGAGTGGCGGGTCGCGCCCGGCGAGCGGACCGGGATCCTCGGGGTGAACGGGGCGGGGAAGTCCACTCTGCTGGGGCTCATCGCCGGCACGGTGCAGCCGACTTCCGGCAGAGTCAAGCGCGGGAAGACGGTCAAGGTCGCCGTGCTCACCCAGCGGATGGATGAGCTCGATCCCCACCTCGACGAGCCCGTGCGCGTCGTCGTTGCGCGCCTGCGCACGAGCTACACGTTCGGAGCCGGGTCGAAGGCGCAAGAGCTGACCCCGGGGCAGCTGTTGGAGCGGATGGGGTTCTCCTCCGCTCAGCTGTCGACGCCCGTCCGCGATCTCTCCGGTGGTCAGAAGCGACGGCTGCAGCTGCTGCTGATCCTCCTCGACCAGCCGAACGTCCTCATCCTCGACGAGCCCACCAACGACCTCGACACCGACATGCTGGCCGCCATCGAGGAGCTGCTCGACGGGTGGGCGGGAACCCTCCTGGTCGTCTCGCACGACCGCTACTTCATGGAGCGCGTCACCGATCAGCAGTACGCGATCCTCGACCACCGGCTGCGGCACCTTCCGGGCGGGGTGGACGAGTACCTGCGGCTGCGGCAGCTGCAGCGCGACCGGCCCGCCACCCCGGCCCCGGCCGCCTCCGTGCCGGGAACGACGTCCTCGCCGGAGCTCTCCGGAGCCGAGCGGCGCGCCGCTCAGAAGGAGCTGCAGGCGATCGAGCGCCGGCTCGCCAAGCTCACCGCCCAGGCCGCCGCCGAACGGACCGCCCTCGCCGACCACGACCAGGCCGACTATGTGGGGCTGGGGGAGAAGATGCGCGCGATCGGCGAGGTCGAGGCAGAGGTCGCCGCGTTGGAGGAGCGGTGGTTGGAGCTCTCCGAGGCCGTGGAGTGATCCCGACCGGTGCCGGCCGGGCTCCGGTCAGGTGTCGAAACCCAGGCTGAGCTTGCGGAGGAGTCCCGCCAACCGGTCCCGGTCGCCGCGGGAGAGCACCGACAGCAGGATCGCCTCGGCATCGACCAAGCGGGTGATGGCGGCATCGACGCGCGTGCGCCCGTCCGACGTGAGGGTGACCAGGACGCTCCGGCCGTCGGCAGGATCGGCCTCCCGTCGCACGAGTCGCCGACCGACGAGCCGGTCGATGCGGTTGGTCATCGTGCCGCTGGAGACGAGCGTCTGCTGCAGCAACTGCTTGGGGCTCAACTGGTAGGGATCGCCCGCTCGGCGCAACGCCGACAACACGTCCCACTCCCAGGGCTCCAGCTCGCTGCGGCGGAACGCCTCGCGGCGCGCTCGGTCGAGATGACGCGAGAGTCGATCGACGCGCGAGAGCACCTCGAGGGGGGAGAAGTCGAGGTCGGGACGCTGGCGGGTCCACGCGTCGACGATCCGGTCGACCTCGTCGTGCTCTGCTGTCACGGAGCCCATTATCCCGGTCCGCCGACGCGTGGCGCGCCCGCCGCCGCGAGCCCGCGCGTCTCGCTGCGGGTGAGTGGGCATGGCAGACTTGTCGGGCGGCCACCGGCCCGCACGCTTCGCGAGAAGCCGGCGACCGGGGCGCCGCGGTCCGCCGTGGTGTAATGGCAGCACGACAGCCTTTGGAGCTGTGAGGTCTAGGTTCGAGTCCTGGCGGCGGAGCATGACAGACAACGCGCTCGACGCCTCACTCGCCGTCGTCATCCTCGCCGCAGGGCAGGGGACCCGGATGCGTTCGTCGCTCCCGAAGGTGCTGCACCGTATCGGGGGCCGCCCCTTGGTGGGGCACGTCCTCGACACGGCGCGGGACCTCGCTCCCGCCCATGTCGTGGTGGTCGTCCGACACGAGCGTGATCTCGTGGCCGAAGCGGTCCTGGGCGTCTCCGACGAGGTCGTCGTCGTCGATCAGGACGAGATCCCCGGAACCGGGCGCGCGGTGGAGGTCGCGTTGCGCCATCTCCGCGACTTCGAAGGTGACGTGCTGGTGCTCAGTGGCGACGTCCCGCTCCTCGACGCGGACGCCTTGACGCCGTTCCTCGCCGCCCATCGCGCGGCCTCCTCGGCTGCGACACTGCTGAGCGCGGTGCTGGACGACCCGACCGGGTATGGCCGGGTGCTGCGCGACGAGACGGGTGCCGTCGCGCAGATCGTCGAGCAGAAGGATGCCACGGCGGAGCAGGCGGCGGTGCGGGAGGTCAACGCGGGGGTCTACCTGTTCCAGGCCGGCCCTCTCCGCGCGGAGCTCGAGCGCGTCGGGACCGACAACGCGCAGGGGGAGAAGTACCTCACCGACGTGATCGGGATGCTCCGCGCCGATGCGTACGAGGTGGCTGCCTCGATCGTCGCCGACGTCACGTCCGTCATGGGCGTCAACGACCGCGTGCAGTTGAGCGAGGCGGCTCGGGTGCTCAACGCCCGGACCGTCCGCAAGTGGCAGCTCGCGGGGGTGACGGTGCAGGATCCGGCGTCCACCTGGATCGATGTCACCGCCACGCTCGCCCCCGATGTCACCGTGCTCCCTCATACCCAGATCCTGCGGGCGACCGTCATCGGTGAAGGCGCCGTCGTGGGCCCCGACACCACCCTGGAGGATTGCGAGGTCGGCGCGGGGGCGACGGTGCGGCGCTCGGACGCCACGCTCGCCGTGATCGGCGAAAGAGCCTCGGTGGGGCCGTTCGCCTACCTGCGGCCGGGCACGCAGCTCGGGGCCCGCGGCAAGATCGGCACGTTCGTGGAGACGAAGAACTCCACGATCGGCGAGGGTAGCAAGGTCCCGCACCTCTCCTACATCGGCGACACGACGATCGGCCGCGGCGTCAACCTCGGCGCGGGAGCCATCACCGCCAACTACGACGACATCGCCAAGCACCGCACCGAGATCGGTGACGAGGTGCACTCGGGGTCGCACAACGTGTTCGTCGCGCCCGTTAGGATCGGAGATGGCGCCAAGACGGGTGCCGGTGCGGTCATCCGCAAGGATGTTCCCGCTGGTGCGCTGGCACTGAGCGTCGCCCCTCAGCGAAACGTCGAGGGGTGGGTCGAGAACCACCGACCGGGGACTGGAGCGGCCGAGGCCGCGGCCCGTGCTCGGTCCGCAGAGAAAGCGGACGATGTCGCGCAAGAAGAAAGCCACTGAGCCCGATCGGGACGACATCGCTCCCGGACTGGTCGTGAAGACCAAGAAGCGGCTCGTGGTCGCCGCGGGAAGCTCCCATCCGGAGCTCGCGCGTGAGGTCGCCTCCGAGCTCGGCTCCACCCTCGTGCCCACCGAGCACCGCACCTTCGCGTCGGGGGAGATCCTCACCCGCTTCGAGGTGTCGATCCGCGGCTGCGACATCTTCCTCATCCAGTCGTTCGGACCCCCGGTCAACGAATGGCTGATGGAACTGCTCATCATGCTCGACGCCGCCAAGCGCGCCTCGGCGAAGCGCATCTCGGTGGTCGCGCCGTACTACCCGTACTCGCGGCAGGACAAGAAGGGCCGCGGACGCGAGCCCATCAGCGCGCGTCTGGTGGCGGACCTCCTCAAGACGGCGGGTGCCGACCGGGTCATGAGCGTCGATCTGCACGCCGCCCAGATCCAGGGATTCTTCGACGGTCCGGTCGATCACCTCTTCGCCAAGCCGGTGCTCCTGGAGTACTTCGAGAAGAGCCTCTCCGCCGAGGACCGCGCCAAGCTCACCGTCGTCTCGCCCGACACCGGCCGCGTGCGTGTGGCCGACACGTGGTCCGACAGCCTCGACGCCCCCCTGGCGATCATCCACAAACGTCGTGACCCCAATGTGGCCAACCAGGTCACCGTCAACGACATCGTCGGCAACGTCGAGGGGCGCGTCTGCCTCCTCGTCGACGACATGATCGATACCGGGGGAACGATCGTCAAGGCCGCCCAGGCCCTCAAGAAGGACGGCGCGGAGCGGGTCATCGTCGCCGCGACGCACGCGATCTTCAGCGACCCGGCCACCACTCGCCTGCAGGACGAGGCGATCGACGAGGTCGTGGTCACCGACACGATCCCGCTGCCGCCCGAGAAGCGTTTCCCGGGGCTGACGGTGCTGCCGATCGCTCCGCTCCTGGCCCGGGCCATCAAGGAAGTCTTCGAAGACGGCTCGGTGACGAGCATGTTCGACGGCGCGGCCTGAACGAATCGGGCCGGTTCCGCCGCGGCTGGATCAGCGCGCGACGGTCACCGCGTCCGACGTTCGCGTCTTGGCGACGAAGTCGTACTTCATCCCGGTCACACGCACCGTGATCTTCTTTCCCTTGTCGGCGGCGACGACCTTGTAGGTGCGACTCCAGCCGTTCTTCGAGATGGCCTTGCCGTTGCGATACCACTGGTAGTCCACGCGATCGGCATCGGGGGTCCACGCGCTCGCCGTCGCGCCGTCGGCGCGGAGCTTCATGCCGACGGTCACCTTCTTCTTGCCCGCAGGCAGGATGATGCGCGGTGTGGGGGACGTGCGGAACTGGTCGAGCACCGTGCGCACGCCGCCCAGCTGCAGGACCGCCTTGCGAGTGCCGGGACCCTTGGCGATCACGAGCACCCGGATGACTTTCCCCGTGCTGTCACGCGGCAGGGTGGCGGTCTTCTTCGTGCTGAGGACACGCCATGTGCCGTCGGACTCACGCAGCTCCCATCGATACGTGAGCGAGGTGGGTTTCGGTGAGAACTTCGATCCGTTGTAGAAGTCCTGGAGCTTTGCGGTCAGCTTCGCTCCCGCCAGCGCCGTCGGGGAGATGGTGATGCCGTAGTTCTTGACGCGGCTTCCGTAACCTCCTGGCACCGAGGCGGAACCGGTCGGGGAGGCGAGATAGCCCGCCCAGATCGGCGACGTGAACCCGACGGCATTCTTGGGATAGAACACGGAGAACCCGTTCCCGACTCCGAACGGCGCAGCTCCGTTCCACCCGCCTCCTCCTGGGCTCACGATGTAGCTGCCGAGTTCCGACATCTGCGGGGCATTTCCCCGGAAGGTCACCTTGCGGAGCGGGTACGTCCACCCACTGGCGCCGGCCATCCGGTCCTGATCGAACGCGCTCGTACCGATCCAGGTGACCGTCTTCGGGATCGTCACCGAGGGCAGAGCGTTCCCGTAGAAGGCGAAGTCGTCGATCGACTCGATGCCCTCGGGGAGGGTGAGCTTGGTCGCAGGGACGGGAGAGTAGCCGGGAAGCACGTACGTCACGGGGCCGGCGAAGGCTCCGTAGCCGATGCGCGTCACCCGATAGGAGCGGTCGCCGACCGTGATCTTCGCCGGGATCGCGATGGCCTTCTTCCGCTTCCCGCTCCAGCCCGTGACGGTCGCCGTGCGTGTGGCGGTGTCGAGCTGGTACGCGTAGGCCCCCACCCTCTGGGACTTCACGGACGTGGGTGCCGCCGCTGTCGTGGAGGAAGTCGCCGAGGTCGCAGCCGCGGGCGAAGCGACGGCCGGTGGCGTGATGCTGACCGCGGCGAGAGTCGCGACGACGATGACGGGCAGGAGGCGGCCGAGGCGGGCCCGCGAGCGTGAGCGCATGGAGCCAAGATACAGTTCGCGGCGCCCGGTTCCACGCGCCTAAAATCGCGACATGGGCGCCGCGACGACTTCTTCCGAGTTCACTGTCGATGCACCGTTTGCGCTGGACGTCGATGTCATCGCCGAGGTGCTGGGCACCGAGTCCGGGGGACTGAGCGCTGCGGAGGCGCGATCGCGCCTGGCGTCGGTCGGCCCCAACGTGCTGCCGGAGGCCACGCGCACCCCCGCCTGGCTGCGTTTCCTCGGCCATTTCAACGACACGCTCATCTACATCCTCCTGGGCGCGGCGGCGATCAAGGCGATCATGGCCGACTGGCTCGACTTCTGGGTCATCATGGCGGTTGCGATCATCAACGCCGTCATCGGCTTCCTGCAGGAGGGCCGTGCCGAGAAGGCGCTCGCCGGTATCCGCGGCATGCTCTCGTCCGAGGCGCAGGTGCGCCGTGACGGTCAGTGGTCGAAGATCCCCTCAGCCGACCTGGTGCCCGGCGACATCGTCCGCCTGGCCCCGGGGGACAAGGTCCCCGCCGACGTCCGGCTCGTGCAGGTGGCGCAGCTGCGCATCGAGGAGGCCGCGCTGACCGGCGAGTCCGTTCCCTCCTCCAAACAGGTGGAGGCCGTTCCCGATGACGCGGGTGTGGGGGACCGGGCCTCGATGGCGTTCTCGGGCACGATCGTCTCGGCGGGCCAAGGTCGCGGCATCGTGACCGCCACCGGGGCTGCGACCGAGATCGGCAAGATCCAGTCGCTGGTGGGGGACGCCGGTACGCTCCAGACCCCGCTCACCGGACAGCTGGCCCGATTCGGGAGAGTGCTGACCCTCGTCATCCTCGGTATGGCCGTCGCGATGATGCTCATCGGACGGTTCCTGCATGCCATGCCGTTCGCCGACCTCATCTCCGCCACGATCGGTTTCGCGGTGGCGGCGATCCCCGAAGGGCTGCCGGCGCTGGTGACGATCACCCTCGCGATCGGCGTGCAGCAGATGGCACGGCGGCGCGCGATCACGCGCAAGCTCCCCGCGGTGGAAGCGCTCGGCTCGGTCACGACGGTCTGCTCCGACAAGACGGGCACCCTCACCAAGAACGAGATGACCGTTCGACGCTTGATCACGCCCGTCGCGCGCTACGAGGCGACCGGTCTCGGCTATGACCCCGCGGGTGAGATCTTCGGCTCACCGGCCGGCGGAGACCTCCGCGCTCTCCTCGCGGTGGCCGACCTGTGCAACGACGCGCACGTGACCCGCCGCGACGACGGATGGACCCTCGTGGGGGAGCCCACCGAGGGGGCCTTGAAAGTCGTCGCCATGAAGGGGCGCGCCGGCGGTGGTGCGGGCTCGCGCCGGATCGGCGTGGTGCCCTTCGATTCCGCGAACAAGTTCATGGCCACCCTCCAGGAGTCCGCCGACGGCGCGCGAGCGATCCTCGTCAAGGGAGCCCCCGACCGTCTCCTCGACCGCGCTCTCACCCAGCGCGGAGCCGACGGTGCGGAGCCGGTCGATCGCGCCTTCTGGGAGGCGGCGATCGATGAGTTGAGCGGAGAAGGGCTGCGGGTGCTCGCCGCCGCCCGCAAGGCGACGCGCGGAGATGCGGTCACGGTCGACGATCTGCAGGACCTCGAGTTCCTCGGCCTGTGGGGCATCCTCGATCCGCCGCGTCCCGAGGCGGTGGAGGCGATCGCCGACTGCCACCACGCGGGCATCCGGGTCAAGATGATCACGGGGGATCACGCCGGAACGGCCGTGG
This sequence comes from Microbacterium sp. TNHR37B, assembly GCF_001620065.1. Lineage (GTDB taxonomy): Bacteria > Actinomycetota > Actinomycetes > Actinomycetales > Microbacteriaceae > Microbacterium. The sequence continues at coordinate 944,812 of NZ_LQGV01000001.1, read as the reverse complement.
CGATCAGCCGCGAGATGGGGCTCGCCTCGGGTGAGGTCGCCGTGCTCACGGGGGCCCAGCTCGAAGAGATGTCGCAGGAGCAGCTGAAGGCCGCGGTCGTCGATGTCGACGTCTACGCCCGGACGAGTCCGGAGCACAAGATCCGCATCGTCCGTGCTCTCCAGGCGCGCGGCGAAGTGGTGGCGATGACCGGCGACGGTGTCAACGACGCTCCCGCCCTCACGCGCGCCGATGTGGGGATCGCCATGGGGATCAAGGGGACCGAGGCCACCAAGGAGGCGGCCGAGATCGTCCTGGCCGACGATAACTTCGCGACGATCCGCAGCGCCATCCGCGAGGGCCGCCGCATCTACGACAACCTGCGCAAGTCGGTCGTGTTCCTCCTCCCCACCAACGGCGCCCAGTCGCTTGTCATCCTGGTCGCCGTGGTGTTCGGCCTCACGCTTCCTCTCACCCCCGTGCAGGTGCTGTGGGTCAACATGGTCACCGCCGTGACGCTCTCTCTCGCCTTGGCGTACGAGCCGGCCGAACGCGGGATCATGGATCGCCCGCCGCGCCCGCCGGGGGGCTCGCTGATCAACCGGCGGGAGTTGGGCTTCGTCCTCATCGTCTCCGTCCTGATCGGTGGCGCGGCGCTGGCGGTCTTCTGGATCGCGGCCGGCCGGGGGATCGACCTCGACACGGCGCGCACCGAGGCGGTCACCATGCTCGCCTTCGGCCAGCTCGCCTATCTGCTGAACTGCCGGTTCCTCGGTCGCAGCTCGCTCACGCCCGATGTGTTGCGGGGCAATCCCCTGGTGTGGATCGCCGCGGGATCGCTCGTGCTGTTCCAATTGCTCTATACCTATGTGCCCTTCATGAACGACCTTTTCGGCTCACGGCCGCTCGACGTCACGGGCTGGCTCCTGCCGCTGGCGCTCTCGGTCGTGGTCTTCCTCGCCGTCGAAGTGCTCAAGGCCCTCCGTCGTCGGGGAGACCTGCGCTCTGGAGCGGACGCATCCCTCGCGTTCACTGCAAATGCATAGCCCTGCATAGGCTTCTGTCGATCCGGCGCCGGATAGCGTGATTTCTGCCCCCGCGATGCGGCCGGGCACGACAGAAGGAGGACCGTCATGATCCGCACCACCGCCGTTCCCCGCCCCGTTCGCCTCGGCACAGCCGCGGCCTCCGTCGTCGGCATCGCCGTGCTCGCGGGATGCGCCGCCTCGACGACACCCGGCTCGTCCGCTCCGTCGTCTCCCTCCGGCGATGCCCCGGCCGCGGGCGCCGAGCTGAAAGACGGCACCTACACGGCGGAGGGGTCGTACGCGACGCCGGAGTCGGTGGAGACGATCAGCGTCAGCGTCACGCTCAAGGACAACGTCATCACGGACGTCACGGTCACCGGAAACCCGACCAAGCGTGAGTCGGAGGAGTATCAGGCGAAGTTCATCGGGGGAATCAAGGAGGAGGTCGTCGGCAAGAACGTCGACGAGATCTCCGTGTCCCGCGTGGCAGGATCCTCGCTCACCAGCGGCGGATTCAACAAGGCGATCGAGACGATCAAGGCCGAAGCGGCCGCTTGATGAGCGCGGCCGCCGTCGGCCGGTGGGAGTTCTCGGCGATCGGCACCCGGTGGCAGATCGACACCGCCGTCGCGTTGTCGGCGCAGGCCCGCAACCGCGTCGAGCGCACGATCGACCAGTTCGACCGCGACTGGTCGCGTTTCCGTGACGACTCCCTCGTCTCGGCGCTCGCGCGGGTTCCCGGCCGGGTGGCCGCCCCCGCGGACACCGACGCGCTGCTCGACCTCTACCGGGAGCTCGATGCCGCCACGCACGGCGCGGTCAATCCGCTGATCGGCGACATCCTGGACCGGCGGGGGTATGGGCCGGGATACACGCTCGTCGACCGCGGTGCGACGCCCGCGCGCCCCTGGCAGCAGATCGTGCGGTGGGGCGAGGGCGCACTCAGCCTCGCCGAGGCAGCGACGCTCGACGTCGGCGCCATCGGAAAAGGACGGCTGGTGGACCTCGTCGTCGCCGTCGTGCGCGGCGAGGTCTCGGGCCCCCTCACGGTGGACGCGAGCGGAGACATCGCCGTGCACGGCCACTCGGAGCGGATCGCCCTCGAGCACCCGTTCGACCCGGCGCGCGCCATCGGGACCTGGACAGTGCAGGATCGGTCGCTCTGCGCGTCGGCGGTGGGCCGGAGGGCATGGGGCGACGGTCTCCACCACGTGCTCGACGCCCGTACCGGCCACCCGGTACGCACCGTCGCCGCGACCTGGGCCGTGGCCCCGGACACGTTGGTGGCCGACGCTGCCGCCACCGCCCTCTTCTTCGACGGGGGACCCGAATTCGCTCACCACAGGGGAGTGGAGTGGGTCCGCATGACCACCGACGGCCGCCTGGAGTGGTCGCCCGACTGTAAGGCAGAGTTGTTCTCGTGATCTCCTCCCTCACCGCGGCGTGGAATCGCCTGTTCGCCGTCCTCGGCCGCGTCTCGATGTACCGGCTCGTGCTCTTCTCGCTGGTCTCGCTGGCGGTGATCTCTTTCGTCATCTCCTTCTTCGGAGTGCTCGCGCCCACGCCCCTCGACCTGCTCGCGTCGTACGCCGTGCTCGCCGTCGCCTGCACGGTCACCGATGCCGTCGCGCACCGCGTGCTGCGGACCTCCTGGCGATGGGAGTCCACCCTCATCACGGTCCTCATCCTGCTGTTCGTGCTGCGACCCACGGTCGACCCCCTCGCTCTGGGCGGCATCGCGGTGGCCGGCGTCGTGGCGTCCGCCTCGAAGTACCTCCTCGCCTGGCAGGGCCGTCACATCTTCAATCCGGCCGCCGTCGGAGCCACTGCGCTCACGATCCTGAGCATCTGGGTTCCCGGGCTGGGTTCCTCGGCCTGGTGGGTCGGCTCGCCGGCCCTGGCCGGTCCCGTGCTGCTACTGGGGCTGCTCGTGCTCCTGCGTACGGAGAAGGTGCGCGTGGTGGCGGTCTTCCTCGTGATCGCCGTCGCGGTGGCGCTCCTGCGCACCGCCAGTCAGTTCCAGGCGGCAGGACTCGAGGTCGACGGCGGGTCGCTGTTCTGGCAGATCCTGTGGTCCTCGCCGTTCCTGTTCCTCGGTGCCTTCATGCTCTCCGAGCCGTTGACTCTCCCGCCCCGGCGGTGGCAGCAGTTCGCGGTCGCCGTGGTCGTCGGTGTGCTGGCCGGATGGCCGCTGACGATCGGCGAGATCACCATCGGCCAGGAGCGTGCTCTCCTGGTGGGCAATCTCCTGGCCTTCGTCTTCGCCTTCCGCTCGGCGGTGCGTCTGACGCTCGTCGAACGCGTCGTCCTCACTCCCACCGTGCGCGAGCTCGTGTTCCGCGCGGGGCGGCGCTTCCGCTTCACGGCGGGCCAGTACCTCGAGCTCGAGGTGCCGCATCCCCGGCCCGATGCGCGGGGAACGCGGCGCGAGTTCAGCATCGTCTCGGCACCGGAGGAGCTGCCGACGGTTCGCATCGCGTTGCGCGAGGGCTCTCAGTCCAGCTACAAGAAGGCCCTGGCCCTCGTCGAGCCGGGACAGTCCCTGGCCGTCACGGGCGTCTGGGGTGACTTCGTGCTTCCGGTCAAGACGGTGAGCCCGGTCCTCATGGTGGCCGCCGGGATCGGCGTCACCCCGTTCGTGTCGCAGTTGCGCCATCTGCGGCTCTCGGGCGAGGACCGTGACGTCGTGTTCGTCTACGTCGCCTCCGAGGCAGAGGAGCTCGCCTTCCGGGATGAGCTCGAGGCCTCCGGTGTTCCCGTGATCGTCTTCACCCGGAACGAGCCGGCCACCCTTCCGCCGCACTGGCGATGGGGACGGGGCGCCCGTCTGGATGCCGCCGCGCTCGTGACCATGGTCCCCGACATCGGTGCGCGGCACGCCTACGTGTCGGGTCCGCCGCGCCTGATCGCAGAGCTCGCCCCGGCCCTGGAGAAGGCGCGGTCGCTCACGACGGACGCCTTCTCCGGATACTGACCACGCGGGCCGGCTCTCGGGAGTTCAGGCCGGAGCCGAGGGACGGGCGGGCAGGCGCACCTCGAAAGTGGTCGACCCCGGTTCGCTCGCCACGGTGATCGTGCCGTCGTGGGCGGTGACGATCGCCTTCACGATCGACAGTCCAAGCCCCGTTCCGCCGGTCTGCCGGGCGCGGGATGTGTCGGCCCGGGAGAAGCGCTCGAAGATCTCGTCGGCGATCGTCGGATCGATGCCGGGCCCGTCGTCGTGCACGCGGACCACGGCGTCCCCGGCGTCGGCGGCGACCGAGACGGTCACGTGGGTGCCGGCGGGTGTGTGCACGCGGGCATTGGTGAGGAGGTTGGCGACGACCTGGTGCAGTCGCGCTCCGTCGCCGGCGACGACGACCGGCTCCTCTGCGACCTCGATGCTCCAGCGGTGGTCGGGGCCGGCCACCTGCGCGTCCGCCGCAGCGTCGACGACGGTGCGACTGAGGTCCACGGCACCATAGACGAGCTCCTTCCCCTCGTCCAGCCGCGCCAGGAGCAGCAGATCCTCCACGAGGGTGGTCATCCGGAGGGATGCCGCCTGAATGCGCTCGAGCCCCGCCCGAGACTGCGCGGTGGCCTCCTGCAGCTGCGGTTTGGTCGCCCGGGGACCGTTCTGGCCGAGCGAACGCAGGGAGAGCTCCGAGTAGCCGCGGATCGCGGCCAGCGGAGTCCGCAGCTCATGACTGGCATCGGCGACGAAGGCGCGCATGCGCTCCTCGTTGCGCTGTCGGGCGGCCAGTGAGGTGTCGACGTGGTCGAGGAGGGTGTTGAGGGCGGCGCCCACGCGTCCGATCTCGTCCGAGGCGTCGGCGTGCGCGGCGGGCACGCGCTCGGTGATGGCGACATCTCCCGAGTCGAGCGGCATGACGGCGACGCGGGTCGCCGTGTCCGCGACGGCGCGCAACGGCCGGAGCGACTGGCGGATCACGAACGCGATCACCGAGGCGAGCACGAGCAGCCCACCGAGGGTCAGCAGTGTCACGGTCGTGAGGATGTGGGCGACGAGCGCGGTCACTTCCGATGTGGGCATCCCGACGATGTAGGTGCTCCCCGCCGGCCCCGACAGCACCCGCAGGCGGTAGTCGCCGACCCCGGCGACGGTCCCGTTCGTCCATCCGCCGTGCTCGGGGGCCGTGAGGCTGTTCATGACGGCGCTGAGCTTGGCGCCGGTCAACGCGACGGTCTCGCCGTCGCGGGCCACGTACGCCCCGGTGAGGCCGGTGAGGTTGTTGACGATCAGGAGCGTTCCGGGCTGCCTGCCCGCCACCGTGTCCGCCGCGTCGCCGGTGGCGGCCGCGGGTACGCGCTCGGCCGCCGAGGTCACCTGTGCATCGAGGTTCTCGACGAGGATCGATCGGAGGATCGTTCCCGTCGCCGCGCCCACGGCGACGAGGATGAAGGCGACGAAGGAGATGACCGCGACGATGAGTCGCGTCTGCAGGCTCCAGCGATGCGGGCGCGAACGGCGCCGGCTCATTGCGGTGCTTTGATCATGTACCCGACGCCGCGCACCGTGTGGATGAGCGGCTCGCGCCCGGCGTCGATCTTCTTGCGCAGGTAGGAGATGTAGAGCTCGACGACGCTCGAGCGTCCGCCGAAGTCGTAGTTCCACACGCGATCGAGGATCTGTGCCTTGGACACCACGCGCCGCTGGTTGCGCATCAGGAAGCGCAGGAGCTCGAACTCCGTCGCGGTGAGCTCGATCTCGGTACCGTGTCGTTCCACTTCGTGCGAGTCCTCGTTCAGCGTGAGGTCTCCCACCCGCAGGATGGGATCCGCGCCGCCTGCGGTCGCCGTCCCTGCCCGACGCATGAGTCCGCGCAGTCGAGCCACGACCTCCTCGAGGCTGAAGGGTTTCGTGACGTAGTCGTCACCGCCCGCCGTGAGGCCTGCGACGCGATCGGCGACGGCGTCCTTGGCGGTGAGGAACAGGACCGGCACGTCGTTGCCCCCGTGACGCAGGCGTTGCAGCACCGACATCCCGTCGAGGTCGGGCATCATGATGTCCAGCACCAGCGCGTCGGGGTCGAACTCCCGCGTGACCGTCAGGGCGTCGTAGCCGGAGCCCGCCGTCCGCACATCCCACCCCTCCATCCGTAGAGCCATCGACAGAAGGTCGGTCAGCATCTGTTCGTCGTCGACGACGAGGACGCGCAGGGGCGAACCGTCGGCGCGACGGAGGGCGGGCGAGGAAGCAGCGGTCATGACATCCAGTGTCCGCCACATCCTGTGGCTTTCCTATGGACGCTCCTATGCGCTCTCTGTGAAAAGCAGCCGCTTGCTCTTCGGGCGCCTCGCGATCGCCCATACGGACTGCATAGCCGCGCCACACGGGCGCAGAAGAGCCCTCCTTAGCGTCGGATCATCGGCCACGGCTCCCGAGAGCGCACCGGAGGAGTGTGCGCCCGAGCCCGTGCGCGGAGAGGAGAGACATGTATTGGACGTATCTGCGGCGAGAGCTCGCCGGGCGCACCAAACAGACCGTGATCGTTGCGCTCGGTCTGGCGATCGCCGTCGCGCTCGTCATCATCGTCAACGCGCTGTCGGCGGGTGTCCGCGACGCGCAGGCACAGGCGCTGGAGTCGGTGTACGGCGTCGGCACCGATCTCACCGTCACCGGGGCGCAAGCCGAGCCGGGGGAGCGAGGCGACGGAGGACGGCAGTTCGATTTCGATGAGGACAGTGGCGACACCGACGACGACGGGACCACCACCCTCAGCCAGTCGCGCCTGATCACCGACTTCGGACGGAGCACCCTCGCGGCGGACACGGTACAGACCGTGGCGTCCGTCGAGGGAGTCTCGGAGGCCTCGGGCGCTCTGAGCCTGACCAACATGACATTCGACGGCGAACTGCCGCAGCGTCCCGGCGGCGCCGACGGAGGAGGGTCCAGCCAGACCGCTCCCGAGGGCGACCCCGGCGACCCGACGGGCGGTGGAGGCGGATTCGGCGGCGGCTCGTTCGACGTCGACTCCTTCACCGTGCTGGGCATCGACGCCGTCGACACGGCCGTCGGCCCCCTGTCGGCCGTCGAGGTGTCGGGGGGACGCGCCCTGACCGAGGCCGACGCCGGACGCAAGGTCGCCGTCCTCGACGCCACGTACGCCGCCAGCTCGGAGCTCGCCGTCGGCGACACGATCGACGTGGGCGGCACATCGTTCGAGATCGTCGGGATCGTTGCCTCGTCCTCCTCCGACGCCGATACAGCCGCGAACGTGTACATCCCGCTCGACGTGGCCCAGGAACTGTCCGGTGCGGGGGAGGTGGTCTCCACCGTCTACGTCCACGCCGCCTCCAGCGACCAGATCTCCACCGTTCAGGCGGCCGTGCAGAAGGCCCTGCCCGACGCGACGGTGAGCTCGCAGTCCGAGCTCGCCTCGACGGTGTCGGGCTCCCTCGCCAGCGCCAGCTCGCTGATCACCAGCCTCGGCACGTGGCTGTCGATCATCGTGCTCGCGGTCGCCGTCGCCCTCGCCGTGCTGTTCACCGTCTCCGGGATCTCTCGCCGCACCCGCGAGATCGGCACGCTCAAGGCCATCGGGTGGTCCCAGCGTCGCGTCGTCGGCCAGGTCGCCGGCGAGTCCGTCGTCCAGTCCCTCCTCGGCGGCGTCGCCGGGGTCCTTCTCGGCGTTGCCGGGGCGACGGCGGTCACCCTCGCCGCTCCGACGATCTCGTCCACGCCCGCCGAGACGACCGTCGGCAGGGGCCCCGGCGGCATGGGCGGCGGCCTCGGCCCGCTCGCCCAGAACGCGAGCGACATCGTCCTGAGCGCGCCGCTGTCCGTCGGGATCGTCCTCGCCGCGCTGCTGTTGGCCGTCGCGGGAGGCCTCATCGCCGGCGCGTTCGGCGGATGGCGGGCTGCCCGCCTCCGGCCCGCAGAAGCCCTCCGTGCCCTCGCTTGACCCGTACCTCACCAGGAGACAGAGATGACCATGACACAGACCGAGCCCACCGGCGGCATCCCCTCGCCCGACCTCCCCGCCTACCGACTCGCCTCGGTGACCAAGACCTACCGGCAGAAGGGCAGAGAGATCCACGCCCTCAGGGACGTCGACCTCGAGATCGCGCAGGGGGACTTCGTCACCATCCAGGGGCCGACCGGGGGAGGGAAGTCGACGCTGCTGCAACTGCTCGGAGCACTCGATACGCCGACGAGCGGTCACGTCTTCATCGGGGACACCGACCTCGCCAGCGCGTCGTCGGCGGTCCAGGGGCGCGTGCGGGCCACCGAGATCGGTTTCGTTTTCCAGGCGTTCAATCTCATCCCGACCCTGACGGCCGCCGAGAACGTCGGGATGGGGCTGGAACCGCTCGGTCTGGACCGCGACGAGCGCTCCGCTCGGGTCGCCGATGCGCTCGACCATGTCGGTCTGGGGGAGCGGTCCGAGCACCTTCCGGGCGAGCTGTCGGGCGGTCAGCAGCAGCGCGTGGCGATCGCGCGGGCCATCGCCAAGCGGCCACGGGTGTTGTTGGCCGACGAGCCGACCGGGAACCTCGACGAGTCGATGCGCGAGGAGATCCTCGCCGTGCTGGGGGCCCTCAACGCCGACGGGCTGACGCTCGTCGTCGTCACCCACGACTCCGCGGTGGCGCGTCGCGCCCGTCGTCGACTGCGGCTGGAGAAGGGCACGGTCCGCGACATCACCCGCTGACTGCACGACTCCCCGCATCCGCGTCGCTCCCGCGCCCGCACCCCTTCCTCCCCCTGGGTGCCCGGCGCAGGACGCGGCGGGGATGCGGGGTTCTCAGCGTCGGGGGCGAGAGGACGACAGCAGGAAGGCGAGCAGCAGCATGAGCAGCATGCCGATGATCGCGCCGAGCGTGTTGGAGACGAGGTCTCGTACGTCGGCGACGCGGCTGTCGAGGAATGCTGCCTGGGTCAGCTCGATCGCGCCGCTGGCGAGGAAACCGAGCAGCGGCGCCGTCCACCAGCGTCGCACGCCGAACCACAGCACGGCGAAGATCCCGAGCGGGACGAACATCGCCACATTGGCGGCGAACTCGATGCGATCGAACGTGATCCACGCGGTCGACGGACGTTCTGCCAGCCACGCGAGAAGCCGGTCGAGCGCCGCGCCGATGTCCGATCCGTACGGTGCGGCGCGGAGGGTCATCCAGGCGACTGCCCAGAGGTACGCCGCCGACAAGAGCGCGAGCACGACGCGCGCCGCGACTCGCTGGACGCGGAACGCGGTCGTGTCGATGGTGCCGCTCAGTGCGTGTCCTCGGCCTCGACCTCGGACCGGTCACCCGACCACAGCGTGTGGAAGGTGCCCGCGGCATCGGTCCGGCGGTAGGTGTGTGCCCCGAAGAAGTCGCGCTGTCCCTGGATGAGGGCGGCCGGCAGGCGCTCGGCCCGCAGGCCGTCGTAGTAAGCCAGCGACGACGAGAACGCCGGCGCGGGGATCCCCGCTTCCGCGGCGATCGTCACGGTCTTCCGCCACGCGTCCTGCGCACGGGTGAGCGCGTCGACGAAGTAGGGGGCCGTCAGCAGCACGGGCAGATCGGGCTGGGCGTCGTAGGCGTCGGCGATGCGGTTGAGGAACTGCGCCCGGATGATGCAGCCCGCCCGCCAGATCTTCGAGATCGCACCGAGATCGATGTTCCAGCCGTACTGCGCCGCCCCGGCGCGGATCTCGTCGAAGCCCTGCGAGTAGGCGACGATCTTCGAGGCGTAGAGGGCGAGGCGCACCTGCTCCACGAACGCGTCGACGTCCTCGACCGTGAACGAGTCCTCGCTCGGCCCCGGCAGCGATCCCGCGACGTCGCGCTGCTCGCGGTGGCTGGACAACGACCGGGCGAAGGTCGCCTCCGCGATACCCGAGACCGGCACGCCCAGATCCAGCGCGGTCTGCACGGTCCACGCGCCAGTGCCCTTCGCGCCGGCCTCGTCGACGATGACGTCGACGAGGGGGAGCCCCGTCGCGGCGTCGTTCTGCCGCAGCACCTCCGCGGTGATCTCGATCAGGTACGACTCGAGCTCGCCGCGGTTCCACTCGGCGAAGATGTCGGCGATCTCGGCGGGGCTCTTGCCCGTGCCGCGACGGATGAGGTCGTACGCCTCCGCGATCAGCTGCATGTCGGCGTACTCGATGCCGTTGTGGACCATCTTGACGAAGTGTCCGGCGCCGTCGTGGCCCACGTGGGTGACGCACGGCTCGCCCTCGGCGACGGCGGCGATGGAGCGGAGTATCGGACCGAGCGTGACCCAGGAGGCGTCGGGGCCGCCGGGCATCAGCGACGGGCCGTGCAGAGCACCCTCCTCGCCTCCGGACACGCCCATTCCGACGAAGTTGAACCCGCGCTCGCCGACCGCTTTCTCGCGGCGGATCGTGTCCGTGAACAGCGAGTTGCCGCCGTCGACGATGATGTCGCCGGGCTCGAACACGTTCATGAGCTCTTCGATGACCGCGTCGGTCGGCCGGCCCGCCTTGACCATGATGATCGCGGTGCGGGGCTTCTGGAGTGAAGCGGCGAACTCCTCGTAGGAGAACGCCGGCACGAAACCGGCTTCGGGGTGAGTGGACACCAGCTCGTCGGTCTTGGAGCGGCTGCGGTTGTACACCGCGACGGTGTTGCCCTCTCGCGAGGCCAGGTTGCGCGCCAGGTTGGATCCCATGACGGCGAGTCCGACGACTCCGATGTTGGCGACAGGCTGGTCCGGCACAGAGATCTCCTCAGATAGACGCTCGGGGTGGCGACACGCGGCAGGGCGTCGTCACACGCTCGGGGTACCTCTCAGCGTAGTCGGATGCGTATCGGCGTGTGGCCGGATGACGTCAGCGCCTAGGCTCGACACCGGGGCGTTCGAGCCGACGAAAGCCTCCAGGGCCGTGTGCGCCGGACGCCTCCGCGTCGCAGGGGAAGAAAGGAACCGGAATGAGCCGGATCGTCGTGATGGGGCCGAGCGGATCGGGGAAGTCGCTCGTGGGTGCGGCGCTGGCCGCCCGCCGCGGTGCGCGGTTCGTGGACGGCGACGACCTCCACCCGCGAGCGAACGTCGCCAAGATGGCGGCGGGGGTGCCCCTCGACGACGCCGACAGGGCGCCGTGGCTCGACGCCGTCGCCCTGGTCCTGATGAGACAGGCTCCCGTGGTGGTCGCGTGCTCCGCGCTGCGTCGCGCCTACCGCGACCGGATTCGAGAGACGTGCAGTGACGCCTGGTTCGTCGAGCTCGTCGTCGATGAGGGAGAGCTGAAGACGCGTATGTCGCGGCGGGATCACTTCATGCCGCCGGCGCTGCTGGACTCGCAACTGGCCACTCTCGAGCCGCTGGCCACAGACGAGCCGGGCATCCGCGTCGCCAACGACGCCGACCTGGAATCGGTGGTCGGCCGGATCGCGTCTCTCCGCGAGGCTCAGTCCTTGCGGTAGTTGGAGCGCCCCATCGACCAGAGCGCGCCGAGCGCTCCCAGCGTGGCTCCGATCGACATCAGGCCGATCAGCCACAGAAGTGCGTGCGACATCCAGCCGTAGTCCATGGTTCCTCCTGGTCGGTGCGGGCTCGTCCCCATCGTAGCGGGCGTCCTGGTAGACTCACGGTGTCCTTCGGCGAGGGGTGCGTTCACGCATCCGTGATCGACGCGGTGATTCGGCCTGGAGATGCAGGCGGTGGATTTCCTCCTCCGTTCTCCTGATGGCTTCCTCACGCGCGTGCGTTCGAGTCGAAACCACAGACCCCACATCCGGGCCGGTAGCGGTCCACAAGGAGAACAACAATGTCGACCGAGACCGACACCAAGGTCATCGCCGAGACCCGCGAGAACTTCGGCAAGGGCTTCGCGCGTCGCCTTCGCGCCGCCGGCAAGATCCCCGCCGTCATCTACGGGCATGGCACCACCCCCGTCCACGTGGCCCTTCCCGGCCACCAGGTCTCCCTGCTCGTCCGCCGCGCCAACGCGGTCCTCGAGCTCGAGGTCGACGGCACCCAGCAGCTCACCCTCGTCAAGGACGTCCAGAAGGACCCGGTGCGCCAGATCATCGAGCACATCGACCTCCTGGTCGTGAAGAAGGGCGAGAAGATCCAGGTCGATGTGCCCGTGACCGTCGTCGGCGAGCCGTTCTCCGGCACGATCGCCAACCTCGACAACACGACCGTCCTGCTCGAGGTCGAGGCCACCCACATCCCCGAGAACATCGAGGTCGACGTCGAGGGTCTCGAGGACGGCACGCACATCACGGCCGCAGACCTGACCCTGCCGCGGGGTGCGTCGCTCGTGACCGACGCCGAGACGCTCATCGTCGCCATCTCCGTCCCGGCCGCGACGATCGCCGAGGCCGATGAGATCGAGGCCGCCGACGAGGCCGTGGCCGAGGAGCAGGCCGATTCGGCCGAGGACGGCGAGTAATCGCGACACCCTCCCGTATGACGATGCCCGCCGACGCCGCTCATGGCGACGGCGGGCATCGTCGTGAAAGGCATGCGCATGGCTGACACCTGGCTCGTGGTGGGACTCGGTAATCCCGGGCCCCGATACGAACGCACGCGCCACAACATCGGACAGCTCGTGGTGGACGAGCTCGCGGCGCGACGGTCCGAGACCCTCCGCTCCCACAAGGCGAACGCTCGCGTCGCGGAGACGTGGCTGCGCCCGGGCGCGGCGAAGATGGTCTTGGCCCAGCCGAACTCCTTCATGAACGTGTCGGGAGGTCCGGTGTCGGCGCTGACGGCGTTCTACGGCATATCGCCCGACCACGTGATCGTCGTCCACGATGAGCTGGACATCCCGTTCGACTCGCTCAAGCTCAAGGTCGGCGGCGGCCATGGGGGGCACAATGGGGTCCGCGACGTCACCAAGGCCCTGGGAACGCCGGAGTTCGCCCGCGTGCGGGTGGGCATCGGGAGGCCGCCCGGCCGCCAGGACCCCGCCGATTGGGTCCTCGATCCGTTCTCGGCGACCGAGCGCGCCGTGCTCCCGTCCCTCGTCTCGGATGCGGCGGACGCCGTCGAGCAGGTGGTCGGCGAGGGCCTTCTGGCCGCGCAGCAGCGCTGGCACGCCCCCCGATCCTGAGACCGCCGCTCGGGGCGCCCCCCGGCCGCCGCGAGCTCGATGGAGAGGGCGTCTCAGGGGCGGATCGCGGTGCGGAGGCGCAGGTGAGGCGCGGCCGTGAAGGCGCGCGGCGCCTCGCGCAACGGCACGGTCTCACCGACCGCCTCGGCGAACACAGCGGCATCGGCGCGCTCGAGGAACGCCAGCGCCTGACCCACGTGGACGGGCTCGACCTTCTCGACGACATGCACGCGAAGCTCGCGTGAGATCACCGATGCGGTCTGGACCAGACGTCTCTGTGGCGCAGCGTCGTCGCCGGCCACGACGATCAGGCCACCGTGACGCGTTCGGGCAGCGACGGCGTCGACGGCCTCGGTCGTTCCGACGAAGTCCAGCGCGACGTCGTGCCCCTTCGGAGAGACGTCGGGGGCGAACACGGCGGAGGCGCCGAAGCGAAGCGCGCGTTGCCGGCGGACGGGATCCGCGTCCAGCACCGTGACCACGGCCCCGCGGGCCGCAGCCATCGCCGCGGCGGTGACACCGCGCATCCCCGCGTCGGAGATCACGACGCGGGCCCCTTCGAGTGGTTGCTGCCGGGCGGCGGAGTCGAGCGCGGCGGTGGCGGCCGCGCCGGCACAGGCGGCCGGGGCGAGCACCGCGGCGGGGACCCAGTCCCGTGCGCGGAAGACGACGGTTCCGGCGAGCAGATGCACGTGCGTGGCGATCCCGCCCGAGAGCTCCCACCCTCGCGTCGCCCGCTCGCGCCCGTAGCGGTGGGGCCGGCGGCATGCCGCCGTCTGCTCGACCGCTCCCGCGGAGCGGGTGCGGCACTCGTCGCACCGCCCGCAGGCGACCTCGCGCGCCCAGACCACCCGATCTCCGAGCGCAAGGACACGTCCGTCGGCGGTGAGCGCCGGATCCCCCGGGCCGAGGGCGACGATCCGGCCCACCTGCTCATGGCCCAGGATCTGCGGGACGGTGGCGGCTCGCGAGGAGCTCGTCGTGCGGAGGTCGCACTCGCACACCGTGGCCAGCTCGATGGCGGCCAAGGCCTCGCCTTCCTGGAGGGTGACGTCGAGGACGGCGATGGGCTGGAGAGGATGGTCCGCGCCGATGAACGCGTAGGCCTCGGCGGGAGGGCGCAGCCCCACACGCACGCCCGCCGGAGTGCGCGTCACGGTCTGCGTGCTCATCTGTCGGCCTCTCGGATTCCCCGCGGGGGTCCCTCGGTGACGGATCCCGCGCGGCGGGTCTGCCGGGGGATGTCGGACGAGCGACACTACGGAGAGGGGGTGACGACCCGGTGAACGGCGGGAGGATGCCGGATGTCGCCGGCAAGACGCTCCTCGGCGGCGTGGTGTCGGACCCGACGCCTAGACTGGAGGGATGACAGTCGCCGGGATCGTGCGCGCCCTTTCGCAGTCCGATTCCTTCGCCGAGGTCCTGCGGCACGCCCGCCGCGATGCCGACTTCTCCGTCGTCGCCGGCCTGGACGCCCCCTTGCTGGCGGCTCTCCTCGACGCGCGTGCCGCGGGCGGCACGGCGCCGTCCCTCCTCGTGATCACCCCGACCGGACGCCGCGCCGAGAGCGTCGCGACGGCGCTGCGTTCCCTGGTCCCGACAGCAGACGTGCGAGAGTTCCCCGCCTGGGAGACCCTGCCCCACGAGCGACTGAGTCCGAGCGCCGAGACCGTCGGCCGCCGTCTGGAGGTGCTGCGTCGCGCGCAAGCATGGGACGGCTCGATGCCCCTCATCGTGGTCGCCTCGGTCCGAAGCGCCCTCCAGCCGCTCGCGGCCGGGCTCACCGCGGCCGGCGTGGTCGAGCTGACCGTCGGCGCTCGCGGCCAAGAGCTCGACGAGGTCGTCCGCCGGTTGATCGATCTGGCCTACCACCGGGTCGACATGGTGTCCCGGCGGGGCGAGTTCGCGGTGCGAGGGGGAATCCTCGACGTCTTCGCCCCCTCGGCCGATCACCCCGTCCGGGTCGAGTTCTTCGGCGACGAGATCGATCAGATCCGCGCGTTCTCCGTCGCCGACCAGCGGTCCCTTCCCGGAGAGATCGCCTCGGCCACTCTGGTCCCCAGCCGCGAGCTCCTACTGACTCCGAGCGTGCGGGAGCGCGCCGCCGGGCTCCGCGACGCGTTCCCCGGTCTGCGCACGATGCTCGAGAAGATGAGCGAGGGGATCCCCGTCGAAGGGATGGAGTCGCTCCTTCCCGCCGTCGCCGACGATGTGGTGCCGCTGCTGGACTACCTTCCTCGGGGCACGGCGACGGCCGTGGTCGACCCGGAGCGCGCCGTGACGCGGGCGATGACTCTGGGGGAGACCAATCAGGAGTTCCTCGAGGCGGCCTGGAGCGCCGCGACCGCGGGGGCGGACACCCCCGTCGACCTCGGTTCGGGCGACTTCCTGACGCTGCCCCAGCTGCGGGAGACCGCGACCGAACGCGGCGGCGTCTGGTGGACGTTCAGCGGTTTCGACTCCGGGGCCGCCGACGCGCATGCCGAGGGGCTCGTCGAGGCGGATGGGGCGGTGCGGGTGCCGGCAGCGCCCGTCCCCTCGTTCCAGGGCAACGTGGAGGGCGCGACCGGTCACGTCGCCGGACTCGTCGCCGACGGATGGAGCGTCGTGATCGCGGCGAGCGGTGCCGGCCTCGTCGACCGTGCCCGCGATGTCCTGGCCGAGCGCGGGGTTGCGGCCCGCACCGTCGCGGAGCTCGAGGCGGCTCCGGAGCCCGGCGTCGCCACCGCCGTCGTGGCCTCCCTGGAGTCGGGCTTCCAATCGCCCGAGGTGCGGCTCGCGGTCCTCACCGAGAACGAGTTCTACGGCCGGACGATCGGCGGCGACTCCCGTGTCGTCAAGAAGCTCGCCTCGCGGCGCCGCAACGTCGTCGATCCGCTGCAGCTCAAGCCGGGAGACGTCGTCGTGCATGCGACCCACGGGATCGGGCGCTTCGTGGAACTCGTGCAGCGCGAGGTCTCCAGCGGCGGACGCCATGCGGTCAAGACGCAGCGTGAGTACCTCGTCCTGGAGTACGCGCCGTCCAAGCGCGGGTTCCCGGGCGACAAGCTCTTCGTCCCCACCGATCAGCTCGACCAGCTTTCCCGCTACGTCGGCGGCGAGGCCCCGACCCTCTCGAAGATGGGCGGGAGCGACTGGGCGGCGGCCAAGGGGCGTGCGCGAAAGGCCGTGCGCGACATCGCCGTCGAGCTCGTCAAGCTCTACTCCGCACGCATGGCGGCCAAGGGACACGCCTTCGGTCCCGACACGCCCTGGCAGCGGGAGCTGGAGGAGGCGTTCCCGTTCGCCGAGACGCAGGACCAGCTCCAGACGATCGATGAGATCAAGGCCGACATGGAGCGTCCCATCCCGATGGACCGTCTCCTCAGCGGTGACGTCGGCTTCGGGAAGACCGAAGTGGCCGTGCGCGCCGCTTTCAAAGCGATCCAGGACGGCAAGCAGGTTGCGATGCTCGTGCCGACGACCCTCCTCGTCAAGCAGCACCTGGAGACGTTCACCGAGCGCTTCGCCGGGTTCCCCGTGAAGGTGCGCCCGCTGTCGCGGTTCCAGTCCGAGAAGGAGGCGCGCGCCACGATCGCCGGGCTCCTGGACGGCACGATCGACATGGTCATCGGCACCCACCGCATCCTCACCGAGAAGGTGGTCTTCCGCGACCTGGGACTCATGATCATCGACGAAGAGCAGCGATTCGGCGTCGAGCACAAGGACCAGCTGAAGAAGCTCAAGACCAACGTCGACATCCTCGCGATGAGCGCGACCCCGATCCCGCGCACCCTGGAGATGGCCGTCACCGGCATCCGGGAGATGTCGACCCTCCAGACGCCACCCGAGGATCGCCATCCGATCCTCACGTACGTGGGACCACGCAGCGACAAGCAGGTCGCCGCCGCCATCCGGCGTGAGCTGCTGCGTGAGGGTCAGGTCTTCTACGTCCACAATCGCGTGCAGTCGATCCAGCGGGTCGCCGCACATCTGGCGGAGCTCGTGCCGGAGGCCCGGATCGCCGTGGCCCACGGGCAGATGGGCGAGCATGCGCTCGAACAGGTCGTCGATGACTTCTGGGAGCGTCGCGCCGACGTCTTGGTCTCGACCACGATCATCGAGACCGGGTTGGACATCTCCAACGCCAACACGATCATCATCGACCGTGCGGACAAGTACGGGCTCAGTCAGCTCCATCAGCTGCGCGGCCGGGTCGGTCGCGGACGCGAACGCGCGTACGCCTACTTCCTCTACGACGAACTGAAGCCGTTGAGCGAGACCGCGGCGGATCGCCTGGAGACCATCGCGGTCAACAATGACCTCGGCTCGGGCATGCAGGTCGCCCTGAAAGACCTCGAGCTGCGCGGCGCGGGAAACCTCCTCGGTGCCGAGCAGGCCGGACACATCGCGGGCGTCGGGTTCGACCTCTACCTCCGGATGATCGGTGAGGCGGTTGCCACCTTCCGCGGCGAGGACACGGCCGGGCCGGCCGAGCTCCGGCTGGAACTGCCGATCGAGGCGCGCATCCCCGAGTCGTACATCGACAGTGAGCGCCTGCGGTTGGAGGCGTACCAGAAGCTGTCGGCGGCAGCCGCGGTCACCGCCGCGCCCGATGCCATCGATCTCGTCGCCGAAGAGCTGCGCGATCGCTACGGCGCGACGCCTCCCGAGGTGGAGGCGCTGTTCGCGGTGGCGCGCCTGCGTCGCCGCGCCGCACAGTCGGAGCTCACCGACGTCGTCGCGATGGGGCCGAACCTGCGGATCGCTCCCGCCCACCTTCCCGACTCCCTGAGAGTGCGGCTGCAGCGCCTGCACCCGAAGGCGAAGGTGCTGGCCGGCGGCGAGGCGATGATCGTCCCCCTGCCGACGGCCGGAGGGGAGCCGGTGGCCCCCGACGATCTGCTGGCCTGGACCCGGCAACTGCTCGACCAGATGTTCCCGATCCCGGAGCGTCGCGCAGCCGACGCGTGACCGCGAGCCGGTTCAGGTCCTCGGGCGCGAACCGCCCGGGTTAGATCACACCCTGGGCGAGCATCGCGTGGGCGACCCGTTCGAAGCCGGCCGAGTTCGCGCCCACGACGTAGTCGCCGCCGTGTCCGTAGCGGTCAGCGGCCTCGAAGGCCGCGTCGTGCACGTCCTTCATGATCGAGCGGAGCTTGCGCTCGCTGTCGCTGAAGCTCCAGCGCTGGCGCGAGGCGTTCTGGCTCATCTCGAGCGCGGACGTGGCGACCCCGCCGGCGTTGGCGGCCTTCCCCGGACCGAACAGCACGCCGGCGCCCTGCAACGCCGCCACGGCGCCGGGTGTCGAGGGCATGTTGGCTCCCTCGGCGACCGCGCGCACGCCGTTGTCGATGAGGGCACGGGCGTCGCTCTCGTCGAGCTCGTTCTGCGTGGCCGAGGGGATCGCGACGTCGACGGGCACCTCCCACGGCCGGGCGCCGTCGACGAAGCGGGCGTTCGGGCGGCGTGCGGCATACTCCGAGATCCGGGCCCGTTCCTGCTCCTTGACCTGTCGGAGGAGGGCGACATCGATCCCGTCGTCGTCGACGACATAGCCGGAGGAGTCCGAGGCGGTCACGGGGGTCGCTCCGAGCTGCCACGCCTTGTCGATCGCGTAGATCGCGACGTTGCCCGATCCGGACACCGACACCCGCAGTCCCTCGAGAGAGCGGCGGTGGATCCGGAGCATCTCCTCGGCGAAGAACACCGCGCCGTAGCCGGTGGCCTCGGTGCGCACCTCGGCACCGCCCCACTGCACGCCCTTGCCGGTGAACATGCCCGACTCGTGCCGGTTGGTGATCTTGCGGTACTGCCCGAACAGGTATCCGATCTCGCGGGCGCCGACGCCGATGTCGCCGGCGGGGACGTCGGTGTGCTCACCGAGGTGGCGGTACAGCTCGCTCATGAACGACTGGCAGAAGCGCATGACCTCAGCGTCCGAGCGGCCGTGCGGATCGAAGTCGCTGCCGCCCTTGGCGCCGCCGATTCCCTGTCCGGTGAGCGCGTTCTTGAAGATCTGCTCGAAGCCGAGGAACTTCACGATCGACAGATTCACCGACGGGTGGAACCGAAGACCGCCCTTGTACGGACCGAGCACGGAGGAGAACTGCACGCGATAGCCGCGGTTGACCTGCAGGCGGCCGGCGTCGTCGACCCACGGCACGCGGAACATGATCTGCCGCTCGGGCTCCACGATGCGCTCGAGGATTCCGCCGTCGACGAACTGCGGGTGCTCGTCCAGCACTGGGGCGATCGACACCAGGACCTCGTGGACGGCCTGCTGGAACTCGGGCTCGTGCGGATTGCGGGCGACGACCGTCTGGAACACCTCCCGGACGGACGCGGGCAGGGCGGTGAGCGTTTCGGTCATGGTGGAGCTTTCTGGCCGAGGGATGTGGCGGGGAGAGCCCTGCCGTACGGGTGCGGCGGGTCGGGGTGGAGCGAGGTCCGGGTTTCACCCTAGCGGCGCTCACGGGTCACCTCGACGCAGATGACGACCGGGCCCTACGCTGGCGGCATGCGATTCGAGCACCTCGGGGCGCAGCCCCGGATCCACCCCCAAGCCGTCGTCGCTCCCACCGCCGTCATCTCCGGCGATGTGACGATCGGCGCCGGATGCCAGATCCTGCACGGCGCGGTCCTCACCGCCGAGGGCGGCCCCGTGACCCTCGGCTCGTCGGTCATCGTGATGGAGAACGCCCTCGTCCGCGCCAGCGCGAGTCACCCGGTCCACATCGGCGATCACGTCCTCGTCGGGCCGATGGCGAGCGTGTCGGGAGCGGTGGTGGAGGACGAGGTCTTCCTGGCCACCGGCACGCGCGTGTTCAACGGGGCGCGCATCGGCACCGGGAGCGAAGTGCGCATCAATGCGGTCGTGCATCTGCGGACGGTCCTGCCGCCGCGCACCGTCGTCCCTATCGGCTGGGTCGCGGTGGGCGACCCGGCGGAGGTCCTCTCGCCCGACCGTCACGAGGAGATCTGGGAGCGTCAGCACGACCTGGACTTCCCGGGGTTCGTCTTCGGCCTGGACCGTGACACGCCCGACCTGATGACGCAGCTCACCGAACGCTACGCCTCATCGCTCTCCCGCCACTCGAGCGACCGGCGGCTCGAGGACTGACGCCTGGACGGGCCGCTCGTCACCCGGTGTTCTGGAGTCCCGCGGCGACGCCGGAGACCGAGAGCAGCAGCAGTCGCTGCCAGTCCGGGGACGCTGCGGCCTCGTCGGTGCGGAGGACGCGCAGCGCACGCAGCTGCAAGAGCGAGAGCGCGTCGACGTACGGGTCGCGCATCTTCACGGCACGCTGCAGGATGGGCCGGTTCGCCAGCAGTTCGTCGCCTCCCGTGATGCGGACCACCCAATCGCGCGTGAGGTCCATCTCGGCGAGGACGAGCTCCGCGAGGTCGGGGCGATCGCCGAGGGTGAGGTAGCGGCGGGCGATCCGGGTGTCGGCCTTGGCGAGGCTCATGCCCACGTTGTCGATGACGGTGCGGAGGAGGGGCCACTGCTCGTAGGCCTCTCGGAGCAGATCCTCGTCTCCGACGGCCTCGAGCGCCGAACCGAGACCGAACCAGCCGGCGAGGTTGATGCGCGCTTGCGACCACGCGAAGACCCACGGAATCGCGCGGAGGTCTTCCAGCGATTCCACCGACAGCCCGCGCCGCGCGGGGCGCGAACCCAGTGCCAGCAGCCCGATCTCCTCCATCGGGGTGACCGTCGCGAACCAGGAGGCGAACCCGTCTGCCTTCACGAGCGAGAAGAACCGCTCCCGTGAGGCGGTGTCCATGGTCGCGGCGACGTGGGCGTAGCGGTCGGCGGCGTCGCTGTTGCGCTTTTCGATGGAGGGCGCCGAGGCCAAGAGTACGGCGGCGGCGACCTGGTCGATGTGCCGCATCGCGATGGCGGGGTCGCCGTACCGCGCGAAGATGACCTCGCCCTGCTCGGTGAGCTTGAACCGTCCGTCGACGGAGTGCGGGGGCTGGGCGAGGATCGCCGAGTTCGCCGGTCCGCCGCCGCGTCCGAGCGCGCCTCCGCGACCGTGGAAGAGGGTGAGGCGGATGTCCGCCTCCTTGGCCCATGCGGCGATCTTCGCCTGCGCCTCGTAGAGGGCGAGGTTGGCGGCGACGGGGCCGACGTCCTTCGAGGAGTCCGAGTAGCCGAGCATCACTTCCAGGCGACGCTCGGTGGCGGCCAGGCGCGCCGCGAACTCGGGGAATTCCACCACCTCCGCCATGATCGCCGGCGCGGCCTGCAGATCGGCGAAGGTCTCGAACAGCGGAATGACGTCGAGCACGGGCAGGATTCCCGAAGCGCCCGCGGCGTGGCGCGCGAGACGGTGCACGTTCGCGAGGTCCTGTGCCGACTGGGTGAAGGACACGATGTAGCGGCCGGCCGCCCGCGGGCCGAAGCGCTGCTGGACCTGCGCGATGGTGCGGAAGACGTCCAGCACCTCCTCGGCCTGGTCGCTCAGCGGGCCGCCCGCCTCGCACTCCGCGAGCACCTTGGCGTGGACGGCGGAGTGCTGACGCACCTCGAGCTCGGCCAGATGGAAACCGAAGGTCTCGACCTGCCACAGCAGTTGCTGCAGGTGTCCGTAGGCCTGGCGGCTCGCGTGCGCGGCCACGAGGGAGTCCTGGACCACGCGCAGATCGGCCAGCAGATGCTCCGGGTCGCGATAGGCGAGGTCGGCGTCGCGCAGGCGGGTGGCGGTGATCCGTCGGGTGATGAGCAAGAGCGCCCGCTTGTGCGGCTCCCCGCTGGCGCGCTTGACGGCGTCGGTCGCGCCCTCTTCGTCGGCGGCCGCGAGGCGCTGGAGCAGGGACTGGAGCGCGGGAGACGGGGGAGTGGTGTCGGCCGAGAGTGTGAGGGTGCGCGCGATGCGCTCCGCCGTGTGCTCCAGGCCCAGGAGCACGTGCTCGGACGCGATGGCGGCCGCCTTCTTGGTCACCGAGGCGGTGACGAAGGGGTTGCCGTCGCGATCGCCGCCGACCCACGTGCCCAAGCGCACGAACGGACGCACGACCGGAGCGCGGCCGCCCGCCGCGGGGCCCTGCAACGCGTCGTCGACGCGGCGGTAGACGTGCGGAACGGCGGTGTACAACGTCTCGTCGAAGACGGCCATGATGGCGCGGACCTCGTCGACCGGGGTCGGCTTCTCAGCCCGCAGCGGAGCCGTGCGCCACAGTGTGTCCACTTCCTCGAGCATGCGCCGTTCCGCGCGGCGCTCGTCGGCCCCGCCTCGGAGCGCCGCGTCGTGCTCGGTCAGCAGCGCCGCGAGGCGACGGATGCTGGAGGAGACGGCCCGTCGTCGTGCTTCGGTCGGGTGGGCGGTGAACACGGGGTGGAACCGCATCTGCTGAAGGCGTTCCAGCGCGGTGTCGTCGCCGACCTCCGCCGCCAGGCGCACGAAGGCGGCGGCGACCGAGTCGGTGACGTCCTCGCGGTCGGGACGTCCGTCGCGCTCCCGGAGCACGCGCACGCGCTGGTGCTCCTCGGCGAGGTTGACCAGGTGGAAGTAGACGGTGAAGGCGCGGGCGACCTCGTCGGCGCGGGCGACCGAGAACGATTCGGCGATCGCTTCGGCGCGCTCGAACGCCTCGGGGGACTCGTCGGTGTACGCGGCGATCGTGGCCAACCGCAGCCGCTCCACGTCCTCGAAGAGGCCCGGCGACCCGCTCTCGCGCAGGACCCGTCCCAGGAGGCCGCCGAGCAGACGGACGTCGGCGCGCATCTGCTCGGGAAGTTCCTGCTCGGCCTCGCCGCGTCCGACGAGGTCGATGGCTTCCGTCCGGGTGAGTTCACGCATGGCTTCAACGGTAACGGCAGGTTGTTACCGGCTCGTCACGTGTGACGCCGGATGCCGCGGGGGAGACGAGGATCTAGGGTGGCCGCATGGACACCGACCTCGATCCGCTCCGCCGTGCCGTCGCGACGATGCAGGCCGTCCGCGAGCGGTGCGTGTGGAGCGCACGGATCAGCCACCGCGACCTCGTGCCCTACCTGCAGGAAGAGGCCGCCGAACTCGTCGATGCCGTCGAGGCCGGCACCCGTGACGACCTGCGGGAAGAGCTGGGCGATCTGCTGTGGCAGGTGCTCTTCCACTCACAGATCGCCGCGGAGGACGGCGACGATCCGTTCGACATCGACGATGTGGCCCGCGCGCTCACCGAGAAGATGGTGCGGCGGCATCCTCACGTGTTCGGCGACGCCGTGGCGACGACACCGGAAGAGGTGCTCGTGCACTGGAACGCCGCGAAGGCGGCCGAGAAGAGCGCTCGGACCAGTGTGCTCGACGGCGTGTCGCCGCACATGCCCTCACTGGCGCTGGCGCAGAAGATGCTCGGGCGTGTCGGCGCGGTGATCGACTCGCCTCTGCCGCCCTCCCCGTCTCCGGCGTCGGAAGAGGAGCTCGGTGACGCTCTCCTGGCGTTGGTGGCCGCCGCGCGCGCGCAGGGATGGGATGCCGAGCGGGCGCTCCGTGAGCGGCTGCGCGGAGTCGAGGTCGAGGTGCGCCGGGCCGAGTCCCACGCGGACGGCGTGGCCTGACTCTTCCGGAGCCGGACCGGAGGAGTGGCGCAGACCTGGGACAATGGCCAGGTGGCATCCGTGAACCCGCCGCGTGGCATGCGCGACTTCCTCCCCGCTGACAAGGCCCGTCGCGAGCGCGTGCTCGCCGTGATCCGCGACCGCTACCGGGCGCACGGATTCGACGAGATCGAGACTCCCGTCGTCGAGGAGTACGCGCGCCTGCACGCCGGGATCGGCGGCGACAACGAGAAGCTCTCCTTCAGCGTGCTCAAGCGCGGGATGGATGCCGAGGCGATCCGGGCGAGCGCCGACGATCCCGCCGCGCTGTCGGACCTCGGGCTCCGTTACGACCTGACAGTGCCGCTGGCGCGCTTCTACGCGAGCCACCGTGCGGAGCTCCCCGCGGTCTTCCGCTCCATCCAGATCGCTCCCGTCTGGCGCGCCGAGCGCCCCCAGAAGGGCCGCTACCGGCAGTTCCTGCAGTGCGACATCGACATCATCGGAGACGCGTCGGCGCGCGCCGAGACCGAGCTGCTCGCGGCGAGCCTCGACACTCTCGACGCCCTCGGCCTCGACGGCGGAACCATCCGCATCAATGACCGCCGCATCCTTCGGGGCATCCTGAGCCTCCTCGGCATCGGCGACGAGTTCTCCGCCTCGGCGCTGATCACCCTCGACAAGCTCGACAAGATCGGCCCCGACGGGGTCGTCGCCGAACTGCACGACAACGGCGTGCCGGCAGATGCCGCTGCCGACTACCTGCGGTCGCTCCTGGTCGGCACCGACGGCGTCTCCTCGACGGGAGTGTCGGTCCCGGTCACGGTCGATGCGATCCTGAGGGTCCTCCCTGCCGTCGATGTCCTGCCGGAGGAGGTGCGGCAGCCCGCCGCCGACCTGGCCGGCATCGCCGAGGCCGTCGCCGCGGCGCGCGGTGTCCCGGTCGCAGGCGTCCCCCTCGTCTTCGATCCGTTCCTCGTGCGCGGGATGGGCTACTACACCGGCACGATCTTCGAGCTCGCCCACCCGTCGGTGGGCTTCTCCCTCGGTGGCGGCGGACGTTACGACGGGATGATCGGGCGTTTCCTCGGCCAGGACGTGCCCGCGGTGGGTTTCTCGCTCGGGTTCGAGCGGATCGTCGACCTCGTGGCGCCGGCGACGGCGATCGCGGCCGACGCTGTCGTACTCGTCCACGACCGAGACGTTCCGGTCGCGCACCTCGCTCACCTCAAAGCGACGTTCGTGGGGGAGGGGGCCCGCGTTCGACTCGAGCAGCGGACGAAGAATCTCAAGGGTCTTCTCGAGCGCGCGGCCGCCGACGGCTACACCTCCTTCGCGACCGTCAGCGCGGGGCAGGGGCGCGACGACCTCCAGCTCAAGACGCTCGGCTGATCCCGCCGCTGATCCGTCTCCCCGCCTCGGAGGAGCGGGATCCGATCGTCGACGCACGCTCCATTTGTTCTAGTTGTCATAGAATGGATGCATGATCGTCCGCGTCGACCCGACCAGCAGTGCGCCGCTGTTCGAGCAGATCGCCGCCTCGATCCGCACCGACGCCGCCGCAGGCCGCATGAAGCCCGGCGATCGCCTTCCCGCCGCCCGCGAACTCGCTCGGGCACTCGAGGTCAACCTCCACACCGTGCTCCACGCGTATCAGCGACTGCGCGACGAAGGCCTCGTCGATCTGCGCCCGGGACGCGGTGCCGTCGTGACCGCCGCCGTCGCGCCACTCGCCGATCTCCACGAGGACATCACGGCGCTCGCCGCCCGCGCCCGCGCCCTCTCGCTATCGCCCGACACCCTCGCCGCTCTCGTGAAGGAGGCAGCCCATGACCGCTGACACACCGACCCCACAGACGGCAGAGCCTCGCGCGGCGGTCCGCCGTTTCGTCCTCGTCGCCATCGTGTTGCCGCTCCTCACGGTCGCCGCGGGGCTGGGAGTCCTGATCTCGGTCGCCGAGGCGCTTCCCGACCCGATCGCCGTGCACTGGGGCGCGAGCGGACACCCGGACGGCTTCGGGCCGCTGTGGCTCGTGGCGTTCGTGCTCCTTGCCGTCGTCGCCGGCACCTCGCTCCTGATGGCCCTGACGACGCTTCCCGCGCTGCGGCGAGGCGGGATCGGGAGCTCTCCTCGACTCCTCGGGGCGGTGTCGTGGGGGCTCGCCGTGTTCCTGACGGTCCTCGTGACGGTCGCCACCACGGCCCAGGCGGGGCTCGCCGACGCCGCCGACGCCGCCACGATCTGGATGCCGCTCCTCGCCGGCGTCCTCGCGGGTGCCGCCGCCGGGGCCGTCGGCTTCGCGATTCAACCCCGGATGGTCTACGTCCCCACGCGGCTCGGCGACGCCGCACCGCTGGAGGTCGCCGACGACGAACAGGTCGTCTGGCTCCAGCGGACGGTGATGGCGCGGGGCGGCATCGTCATCCTGCTCGCCGCGACCGGTCTCATGGTGGTCATCGCGGTCATCGCCTGGTTCTCCGGAATGGACCTCGCCGGTCAGGCGGTGATGCTCGGCGTCACCGTGCTCCTCGTCCTCCTCGTCGCGATGAACCTCGTCTTCCATGTGCGGGTGGACGAGGCCGGCCTCGCCGTCACCTCGGGGCTGGGATGGCCGCGGATGCGGGTTCCTCTGGCGGAGGTGGCCGAGGCGGCCGTCGTGCACGTCGACCCGATGGCGGAGTTCGGCGGGTGGGGACTCCGCTGGGCGCCCTCGGGGCGCTTCGGCGTCGTCATGCGCGCGGGCGAGGGCATCGAGGTGCGTCGCCGGAGTGGCAAGACCTTCACGGTAACCGTCGACGACGCCGCGGCCGGGGCCTCGGTGCTGACGGCACTCGCCGCCCGCGCGGCCCGCCGCTCCGATCGCGGCGCGGCTTGACGAGGCGACCAGGCGGAACGACGCTGGGGGCATGACATCTGCATCGCCCACTCCTGACGGCTGGCTCGCTGTCGACCGCTACTTCGCCGACACCCTCGTGGGACACGATCCCGCACTGGAGGAGGCCGTCGAGGCGCAGCGCGACGCGGGCCTTCCCGCCATCGAGGTCGCACCGGTCAACGGCAAGTTCCTCCACCTCCTGGCTCGCATCAGCGGCGCTCGCCGGGTGCTGGAGATCGGGACGCTCGGCGGGTACTCGACGATCTGGCTCGCCCGCGCCCTGCCCAGAGGCGGTCGGGTCGTGACAATAGAGGCGGAGCCCGTCAACGCCGGGGTCGCGCGTGCGAACGTCGACCGCGCCGGAGTCGGATCACTCGTGGACATCCGGGTCGGCAGGGGAGAGCACGTGCTGCCGACCCTGTCCGACGAGGAGCCGTTCGATCTCGTCTTCATCGACGCCGACAAGGAGTCCAACACGCTCTACCTCGACTGGGCCGCACGGCTCGGGCGGGAGGGCACGGTCGTCGTGGTCGACAACGTGGCCCGCGGTGGGGAGGTGGCCGATCCCGACGCCACCGACCCGCGTGTGGTCGGCACGCAGCGCGCCCTGGCGATGCTCGGAAGCGACCCGCGCTTCGACGCCACGGCTCTCCAGACCCTCGATCTCAAGGGGTGGGACGGCATCGCCCTCGCGGTGGTCGTCCGCGCAGGGGAGCTTTGACCCGGCGGCCACGCTCTGTGAGTCCCGTCGCGGCATCACTAGACTCGGGAGCGGACCGACGACGCTCCCAGATCCATCCTCCACAAGCAAGGAGTCCCCTGTGGCACTGATCGAGGCTGTAGGCGCACGCGAAATCCTGGATTCGCGTGGCAACCCGACCGTCGAGGTGGAGGTGCTGCTCGACGACGGAATCGTCCAGCGCGCCGCCGTCCCCTCCGGCGCATCCACCGGCGCGTTCGAGGCGTACGAGCTGCGCGACGGCGACAAGAGCCGTTACGGCGGAAAGGGCGTCCTGAAGGCCGTCGCCGCGGTCGTCGACGAGCTCGGTCCGGCGCTCGAGGGCGTCGAGGCCAGTGAGCAGCGCATCGTCGACGAGATCCTCATCGAGACCGACGGCACCGAGAACAAGTCGCGCTGCGGCGCGAACGCGATCCTGGGCGTCTCGCTCGCCGTTGCCAAGGCGGCTGCCGACAGCGCGGACCTGCCGCTGTTCCGCTACCTCGGCGGCCCGAACGCGCACGTCCTCCCCGTCCCGCTGTTCAACGTCATCAACGGCGGCGAGCACGCGGACAACGGCATCGACTTCCAGGAGTACTTCCTCGCGCCGATCGGCGCCGACACGTACGCCGACTCCCTGCGCTGGGGCACCGAGGTCTACCACGTCCTGAAGGGTGAGCTGAAGGCCGCCGGATTCGCGACGGGCCTCGGCGACGAGGGCGGCTTCGCCCCCGACCTCCCCAGCAACCGCGAGGGCCTCGACTTCCTCATGAAGGCGATCGAGAAGGCCGGCTTCCAGCCCGGCAAGGACATCGCCGTCGGGCTCGACGTCGCCGCGACCGAGTTCTTCGCCGATGGCGTCTACACCGTCGAGGGCAAGGC
This sequence comes from Microbacterium sp. TNHR37B, assembly GCF_001620065.1. Classification (GTDB taxonomy): domain Bacteria; phylum Actinomycetota; class Actinomycetes; order Actinomycetales; family Microbacteriaceae; genus Microbacterium. The sequence goes on along the minus strand of NZ_LQGV01000001.1, from coordinate 916,808 downwards.
GTGGTCGGCCGAGCAGCTGACCGACTACTTCGCCGACCTCGTCGCCAACTACCCGATCGTCACGATCGAAGATGCCCTGGCCGAGGACGACTGGGACGCGTGGAAGGCGCTCACCGACGCGATCGGCTCCAAGGTCCAGCTCGTCGGTGACGACCTGTTCGTCACCAACCCGCAGCGACTGCAGCGCGGCATCGACCTCGGGGTCGCCAACGCGCTGCTTGTGAAGGTCAACCAGATCGGCACGCTGTCGGAGACCCTCGACGCGATCTCCCTCGCCACGCAGAGCGGCTACCGCTCGATGCTGTCGCACCGCTCCGGCGAGACGGAGGACACCACGATCGCCGATCTTGCGGTCGCGGTCAACGCCGGCCAGATCAAGACGGGGGCGCCGGCACGCAGCGAGCGTGTCGCCAAGTACAACCAGCTGCTGCGCATCGAGGAGGAGCTCGGCGACGCCGCGGTCTTCGCCGGGCGCGCCGCCTTCCCGCGCTTCGCGGGCTGACGGAGCGCCTGCCGCGGCCCCAACTGCGGCGACGTAGGCTGGAAGACATGAACGAAGAGGGAGCCCGACGCGCCGCGTCGGCTCCCTCTTCGCCGTCCCGGTCACAGGTGGACGTCCGCGACTGGGTGGGGCGTCTGCGGCTGACGGCCTTCACGGGGATCATGCTGGGACTCGTGGTGCTCGCGGCGCTGGTCCTCGTTCCGTCGGTGGGGACGTACCTGGATCAGCGGCAGCAGATCGCGGCGCTGCGTCAGGCCGTGACGCTCGGCAAGGACGAGATCGCCGAGCTCCAGCTGGAGCGCGAGCGCTGGGCGGATCCCGCCTATGTCACGGCACAGGCGCGGGAGAGGCTCTACTACTACCGGCCCGGTGAGGTCGTCTATCTCGTCGACGACGATCTTCCCGCCTCCGCGATCCCGCAGGAGCAGGCCCCGGTGAGCGAGGATGTCGAAGAGACGCGCACCGACTGGATGGCGCAGCTCGTGCGATCCGTCGCCGCCGCAGGGCTCTCGCGGCCGGCCGTGGGGGAGTGAGCGGTCGCCGGGCCATCGCGCCGCCCCCTTCACCATTACTCGCGACGCAGCGGGGCCTCAGGTGCGGCCGGGTAGCCTGGACGGGTGCCTCTGACGCCTGCCACCGACCGCGACCTCGAGATCATGCGCGAGCAGCTCGGTCGCCCCATGCGCGGCGTCGTCGGGATCGCCGCGCGGTGCGTGTGCGGCAACCCGACGGTCGTGGCCACCGAGCCGCGGCTTCCCGATGGCACTCCGTTCCCCACCTTCTACTACCTGACGCATCCGGGCGCGACCGCCGCGATGAGCGCGCTGGAGGCGGCGCAGGTCATGCGCGAGTTCTCGGAGCTGTTGGCGACGGACGATGAGGTCGCGACCGCGTACGCGGCAGCGCACACGGCGTACCTGGCCGACCGTGCGGCCTATGGCGAGGTGCCCGAGATCGAGGGAGTCTCCGCCGGCGGTATGCCCTCGCGTGTGAAGTGCCTCCACGCCCTCGCGGGACACGCCTTGGCGGCAGGCCCCGGCGTCAACCCGATCGGCGATCTCGCGCTCGAGCGCGGCGACTGGTCTCCGTCCAGGTGCACCTGCGCGCGTCCCGGGCCCGGCGCGGAGGACGCCGCGTGACGGCCCGATGGAGCCCGTGGGTGCGCTGGAGCGCCGCGGCCGTCGCGTTCCTCATCGTCCTCGGGGGGACGACGGCCGCGACGGTACCGCCCGACGACGACGCGGACATCGATCCGGTCCAGTCGCTGGAGTACTGGCTCGATGACTACGGCATCCGCACCGCGTGGGAGACCAGTCGGGGCGAGGGTGTCACGATCGCCGTCATCGACACCGGCATCGGGAAGGGCCCGGTGGAGTTCGGCGGGGTACGCGACGGCGCGGACTTCTCCGGCGTCGGCGCACCGGACGGACGCAGCCCCGTCGGCGCCGTCGACTCGAACCACGGCAGCTGGGTGGCATCGCTCGCGGCATCGCGGGGCACCGGTGACGGAGCCGGGATGCTCGGGGTCGCCCCCGAGGCGACGCTCCTGTCGCTGTCGGTCGGCTTCGGCTCGTCGGCGGCCGTGCCGTTCGTCGACCAGATCGCCGACGCCATGCGCTGGGCCGTCGACCATGGCGCCGATGTCATCAACCTGTCGTTCACCACGAACACTCTCGAATGGGATCCGAGCTGGGACGAGGCATTCCTCTATGCGTTCCAGCACGACGTCGTCGTCGTCGTCGCTGCGGGGAACCGGGGCACCGGCACCGACGAGGTAGGGGCGCCCGCGACGATTCCCGGTGTGCTCACGGTGGGCGGCGTCAACCGTTCCGGCAAGGCGAGCGTCGAGGCATCGACGCAGGGGATCGCGATCGGGATCATGGCGCCCAGCGAAGAACTGCTCGGGGTGTCGCCCGACGGTCAGATCGTGATCTGGGACGGCACGAGCGGTGCGGCCCCCATCGTGGCGGGGATCGCGGCACTCGTCAGGGCGGCCCACCCCGAGCTCGACGCCGACAACGTCATCAACCGGATCATCCGCACCGCACGGTCGACCCCGGAGTCTCGGGCCAAGCCTGCGCTGTACGGTTACGGTCTGGTCGATGCCGCCGCGGCGGTCTCGGCGAAGGTCGCCCGCGTCGATGAGAACCCGATGGGAAGCCTCACCGAGTGGATCCGTCTGTACCGGCGCCAGGAGGTCAAGCCGCAGCCGACTCCCACCGTGGCGCCCGTCGTGGTCCCGCAGCTTCCCGCCCCGGAGGCGGCAACGCCGCCGGAATCGGCGCTCCTGCCGAGCGCGGAGAGCCTGAGGTACGGCACCGTGCCGCTCTTGGCCGGTACCGTGGTGGCTATAATGGTGGGGCTCGGCGTCACCGCTGCTGCCCGGCGAGTTAGATCGGCGCGCGCCTCCCGCACGTCGAGCCGTTGATTCAAGGAGTTCCGCGTCCTGTGACCAGCACCGCGACCAGCCCTGCGTTCGCCCCCGCGACCAGCGCTGTGCCCAAGATCCTCATCGTCGGAGGCGGCTACGCCGGCTTCTACACCGCGTGGAAGCTCGAGAAGCACCTCCGGAAGGGCGAGGCGGAGGTCACGATCGTCGACCCGCTGCCGTACATGACGTACCAGCCCTTCCTGCCGGAGGTCGCCGCGGGTGAGATCGAGGCGCGCCACGTCGTCGTCGGCCTGCGCCGGCACCTCAAGAAGACCCGCGTCGTGGTGGCGAAGGTCACCGGCATCAACCACGCAACGCGCACGGCGACCATCACGCCCGAGGTGGGTGGGCCGTGGACCGAGACGTACGACCAGATCGTCGTGACCGCGGGTGCCGTCTCCCGCACGTTCCCGATTCCCGGCATTGCCGAGAACGCGATCGGTCTGAAGACGATCGAAGAAGCCGTCGCGATCCGTGACCGCATCCTCACGAACTTCGATCGTGCCGCCAACCTTCCGGCCGGGCCGGAGCGCGACCGCCTGCTCACCGTCGTCGTCGTCGGCGGCGGGTTCGCCGGCATCGAGGTGTTCGCCGAGACCCGCGCCCTCGCGTCGTCGCTTCTCAAGCTCTACCCGCAGCTGCGCTTCGAGGACACGCACTTCCACCTCATCGAGGCGATGGGGCGCATCATGCCCGAGGTGTCGCTCAAGACGAGCGAGTGGGTGCTCAAGGACCTCGCGAAGCGGGGCGCCAACGTCCACCTCGACACGCAGGTGACCGGCGCCGTCGACGGCAACGTCGAGCTCTCCACCGGCGAGGTCATCCCCACCGACCTCATCATCTGGACCGCCGGTGTCATGGCCAACCCGACCGTCGTTCGCGGCGGTGACCTCCCCGTCGAGGAGCGCGGCCGCATCCGCACTCGCGCCGACCTCCGGGTGGGCACTTCCGACGAGGCCGTCGAGGGCGCCTGGGCCGCGGGCGATGTGGCGGCCGTGCCCGACCTCACCGGTGCCGGCGTGGGTGGATACTGCGTGCCCAACGCTCAGCACGCCGTCCGCCAGGCCAAGCTCCTCGCCAAGAACCTCGTCGCCGTCATGCGCGGTGAGGTGCCTCGTGAGTACATCCACAAGAACCTCGGTGCGGTGGCCGGTCTCGGTCTCTACAACGGTGTCTTCCAGTCCGGCAAGATCGCGCTCAAGGGCTTCGTCGCGTGGATCGCCCACCGTGGCTACCACGGCCTGGCGATGCCGTCGTGGGAGCGCAAGTGGCGTGTGATCGGCGACTGGTGGCACAACTTCTGGCTCAACCGCGACAACGTGTCGCTGCAGACCGTGCAGAACCCGCGGTACGTCTTCGAGGAGTTCGCCGCTCGCCCGCGTCCGGCGGTGGCGGAGGCTCCGGCTGAGCCCGCGGCGAAGAAGGCCCCGGCCAAGAAGGCGGCCGCCAAGGAGCCCGCCGAGACCACCGCGCGCTGACCCGCGGGCTATCGTGGGCGCAGGCCCCCGTAGCCCAATGGCAGAGGCAGGCGACTTAAAATCGCTTCAGTCTGGGTTCGAGTCCCAGCGGGGGTACGTCTGTTCTCTGCAGACGGCTGCGCAGCAGTGATACCTTCTGGCCCGCGTGGTGTGTGTGGAGGTCTTCGCGGCGGTGGCGACCGAGGCTCGTCTCGTCTCTGAGGACGGGACGCAGTGGTACACGTCGCGGCCGGGATGGGAGGAGTCGGCCGTTGGCGCCTACGCCGAACAGCTGGCCGTCAACCTTCTGTACCGACGCTCCTCTGTCTCCTTCCTCACGGGGGTGATCGATGGAGGTCAGGTCGCCTTCCGTGTCACCGAGACGCGCGATCTGGACCACTGCATCGTCGAAGAGGTCGATCCCTCGGTGGTCCCCGACGTGCGCCGCCCAGACGACCGGACGAACCAGGCCTGGGATCGGGCGATGCAGGAGCTGGCGCCGATCGGTTTCGTCCCCGAGTGGGGGCCGGTGATGCTGAGTCACCTCGGCGACTTCTGCGCCGATGTCGCGGGGAGCGCGGAGCGTGGACGTGGCGTGCGGCGCACGACGACGGTGGTGCGGGGACGCTCCGCCTTTCCGTTCCACGAGTTCGAAGCGCTGACGGCCAGTCCGACACTCGCGCGCGCCGACGCCGTCGACGCCGTACGCGGCGTGCGCGGCGAACTGGAGACCTGTGGTCTCATCTTCGCCGAGCGCTGGGCACGCATGATCCACATCGACATGGCGGAGGAGACGGCGTTCGTCCCCGATCCGAGCCCCGTAGGAGGCATGACGTTCTCGCCGCAGGCGCACGAGCTCGGCGATTGGCTCGAGCTCAGCGTCGCGGAGTTGGCGGAGGGTCGAGGGAACCTCGTCGTGTTGGGCAAGCGTTTCGCCCACGACACGGCGCTCATCGAAGACCCGCACGACGAGGGAGCCCTGCTCTCCGCGCATCCCGTCACCGAGAACCCTTGGATCCTGTGGCTCGTCAGCGGGGGAGTGCTGTTCCGATTCCAGCTCCTCACGTCCCCGGTGTCGGAGCGCGACGAGTCCCGCCGGCTCACGGGGAACTACACCTAGTCGTCGGAGGCGGCTTCGCTCACGAAGACGCCGACGACGTCACCATCCAGCACGAACTGCACGCCGTTCCCCTCGCCGACGGAATCCCGTAGTTCCGCAGGGTCGTCGGCGCCTACCGTGAACTGGACGGAGGCGGGGAAGTCGCCGGCTCGGCAGCCGTAGTAGCTCGGCCCGGTGATGGCGTCGCCCGAGGCGGACGCGTTCAGGGACGGGTAGGCCATGATGCACTCGCCGGCCGTCCCATAGAAGGAGCCTTCGGTGCGCACGATCGTCATACCGTGGAACTCGTACACGCGTGTTCCTTCGCCCGCGGACTTGAAGAATCCGGGCACCGGCTGACCCGATTGCTGGAGCGTCGCGACCTGGCGTGCACCGCTCGAGGTGACGACGGGCGCGACGGCCGACAGTGACCAGGTGAGGGCTGCCGAGACCGCCGCGACCAGAACCAGCGACGCGGCATAGAGCCATCGGCGCCCGATGAGACGGCGTCGGAGGTCAGGGAGACGGCGTCGGAGGTCGGGGCCTTCGATCACCGACGCGGATGGCTCGGGGAGGGCGTCGGCGTCCGCGTCCGGCCAGTGCACCGGTGCGGGCGAGGCTTCGGCGGCCTCCCCGTCTCGCTGATCCCCGTCCCGATCGTCACGATCTGGCTCCCCATCGTCGGCGCCCGCCGGGCGCATCGCAGCGGGAGCGCTCGACCGTGCCACTCGCTCGAGCTCCTCCAGTTCTTCGAGTCGGCGTCGGCCGACGTCGTCGAGGTCGGCGTGGCGACCGTATGCGCGTTGGCGGAGGTCGCGGAGCTCGGCATCGGGAGAGGACATCCTACGCATCGTCCCACATCGTCCCACATCGTCACCGCGCGCCGTCGGCGGCGGATGTGGGCGCCCGGCGCCGGTGGACGTCTAGGCTGGGCCTCGACGTGCGAAGGAGCCTCACATGGGCCTCGATCTTCTCTCCGAACCCGCGGGCGCGCTCGCGCCCTGGCGCGACCCGGAGGCGTACTGGACCGCCCGCGACCGCGCGATCGCGTCGCTGTCCGGACCGATCGCGACGATCGATCTCGACGCCGTGCGCTACAACGCCCTCGACCTCGTCGTCCGCTCCAGCGGGGTGCCAATCCGGGTCGCGAGCAAGTCCATCCGGGTGAGGGCGGTGCTCGATGCGGCGCTGGCGCTCGATGGCTACGCGGGCATCCTCGCCTTCACCCTGCCGGAGGCGCTCTGGCTCGCGCAGTGGTACGACGACATCGTCCTCGGATATCCGACGGCAGACCGCGCGGCGATCGCCTCTCTCGCCGCCGATGAGACAGCGAGCGCGCGCATCACGCTCATGGTCGACGACCTCGCCCAGCTCGACCTCATCGACGCGGTCGCAGCCCCCTCGCACCGCGCGACGCTTCGCGTGGCGATCGACGCCGACGCCTCGTGGCGGGCACCCGTGCTCGGGCACATCGGGGTGCGCCGATCGCCCGCGCACGATGCGGCGGAAGTCTCCCGTCTCGCCCGGGGCATCGTCGCGCGGCCCGGATTCCGGCTCGTCGGGCTGATGATGTACGAGGCGCAGATCGCCGGCCAGCCCGACGACGTCGGACCCGGCGATCCGGTGATTCGGTGGATGCAGAGGCGCAGCGACCACGAACTGCGCGACCGCCGCGCAGCGATCGTCGCCGCTCTGCGGGAGATCGCACCGCTGGAGTTCGTCAACGGGGGTGGGACCGGGTCACTGGAGTCGACCTCCGCCGACCAGGCGGTGACCGAGACGACGGCGGGGAGCGGCCTGCTCGCGGGCCACCTCTTCGACGGCTACCGAGCCTTCGATCCGGCGCCTGCCGCGGCCTTCGCCCTCGAGGTCGTACGCCGTCCCACGCTCGACATCGCCACGGTGCTGGGAGGCGGGTGGGTCGCCTCCGGGCCTCCCGTGGCCTCTCGCCAGCCGCGCCCCGTCTGGCCCGCGGGCTTGCGCACGCTCGGACGAGAGGGCACCGGAGAGGTGCAGACCCCGCTGCAGGGCGACAACGCACGAGGCCTCCGCGTGGGCGATCGCGTCTGGTTCCGACACGCCAAGAGCGGCGAGCTCGCCGAGCGCGTCGATCGATATCACCTCACGCGAGGATCGGAGCTGATCGGCGAGACACCGACATACCGGGGCGAAGGGAAGGCCTTCCTGTGACGCGGCCCGGCGGCACGTGGCGGAACTGGGCGCGCACCGAGAGCGTGCGTCCCCAGCGGGTGGAGTATCCACCGACCCTGGATGCGGTCCGTCGCGCCATGCGCTCCGCCGCGTCGCGCGGCCTCGCTGTGAAAGCCGTCGGAGCCGGGCACAGCTTCAGTGGCGCCGCGGTCGCTCCGGGTGTGCTGCTCGATCTCTCCGATCTGACCGGCATCGTCTCGGTCGATGTCGACCGGGGCCGGGTGCGGCTGTGGGCGGGGACCCGGCTCCATCAGATCCCGGCGTTGCTCGCACCGCACGCCTTGGCCATGGAGAACCTCGGTGACATCGACCGGCAGTCGCTCGCGGGTGCTCTGTCCACGGGCACGCACGGGACCGGCCTCGCGTTCGGAGGCATCGCCACGCAGGTGCGCGCCATGACCCTCGTCACGGCCGACGGCGAGCTGCTCACGATCGACGAGGAGCACGAGCCCGAGCTCCTTCCCGCTGTCGCTGTCAGTCTGGGTGCTCTCGGTGTCATCGTGGATGTCACCCTGCAATGCGTGCCCGCGTTCGGCCTGCGGGCGGTCGAGCGTCCGGAACCCCTCGAGGATGTCGTCGCCGGACTTCTCGGCCGCGCCAAGGAAACCGACCATTTCGAGTTCTACTGGTTCCCCCACACGGATGTCGCGCTCACCAAGGCCAACACACGACTCCCGCCGGGCGAGCCGACCGCGCCGCTCGCGCCCGTGAGGCGGTGGATCGACGACGTCGTGGTCGGCAACGGTGTGCATCAGCTGGTCTGCAGTGCGGGGAGGATCGTGCCGCCCGCCGTTCCCGTGATCAATCGACTGTCCGCGCGGGTGTGGGGCGACCGGGCCTTCTCCGACGCCTCGTCTCGTGTGTTCACGACGGCACGGAGCGTACGTTTCCGCGAGATGGAGTACGCGGTTCCCCTCGAACGAGTCGCATCGGCCTTCGCCGAGGTCCGAGAACTGGTGGACGCCCACGGGTGGCGCATCGAGTTCCCGGTCGAGGTGAGGACCGCCGCAGCGGACGACCTGTGGCTGTCCACGGCGTCCGGACGTCGCACCGGCTACATCGCCGTCCATCGCTACTGGCGCGCCGACCACCGCGAATACTTCGCCGCGGTCGAGCAGATCATGCGCTCCCACGCAGGACGGCCGCACTGGGGGAAGATGCACACCCAGACGGCCGACGACCTTCGGACCGAGTATCCGCGCTTCGACGACTTCGTCGCCCTGCGCGACCGCCTCGACCCCGACCGACGCTTCCGCAACCCGTATCTCCAGCGCGTCCTCGGTGAGTAACGGCTGGGAGTGAGGCCGCCGCGGTCCGTGAGCCTTCGACGCCTGGATAGGATGAGCACATAACCGTTGGGAGTGCTATGGAGTGGCTGATCCCCGTCCTCATCGTCGTGGGACTCGTCGTCATCGTCGGAATCTACCTCTGGGCGACCTACAACTCGCTCGTGGCGTTGAACGTTCGCGTCGACGAGGCATGGAGCGACATCACCGTCCAGCTGAAGCGTCGTGCCGATCTGCTGCCGAATCTGATCGAGGCGGTCAAGGGGTACGCGGCGCATGAGAAGGCGGTCTTCGAGAACGTGACGCGCGCACGTGCCGAGACGTTGACGGCCTCCACCCCCGCCGACGCCGGCGTCGCCGAGGGCCACATGCAGCAGGCGCTCAAGTCGCTGTTCGCCGTCGCCGAGGCGTATCCCCAACTGCAGGCGAGCCAGAACTTCTTGCAGCTGCAGCAGGCCGTGGTCGACACCGAGGACAAGATCCAGGCCTCGCGGCGGTTCTACAACGGCGGAGTGCGAGAACTCAACACGAAGATCAAGGTGTTCCCGAACAACCTCTTCGCGCGCAACCTCGGGTTCAGTGAGCGCGAGTTCTTCGAGGTCGTCGATGGTGCCGCCATCGCCGAGCCTCCGCGCATCCAATTCTGAGGTCGGCGGTGAGCGCCGCGGGAAACCGCAGGTGATGACGTGTACTCCGCGATCGCGCGCAACAAGCGCAACACCTGGTTCATCCTCATCGGGTTCGTGCTCGTCCTCGGAGCGATCGGTCTGGTGGCGGGCTGGTTGGCCGGCAACAACTGGTGGATCACCGCCTTCGTGCTGATCTTCTCGGCCGGGTACGCGACCGTGCAGTACTTCGTCGCCGACAAGGAGGCTCTCGCTCTCGCCGGTGCCCAACCGGTGACTCGCGAGGAGGCTCCCCGTTACTACCGACTCGTCGAGAACCTGTGCATCACGACGGGCACGCCGATGCCCCGTCTGTACGTCGTGGACGATCCCGCCCCCAATGCGTTCGCGACCGGACGGACCCCGGAAGAAGCCTCCATCACGGTGACCACCGGCCTGTTCGAGCTCATGACCGATCGCGAGCTGGAGGGGGTGCTCGGTCACGAGCTCGGTCACATCCGCAACTACGACATCCGCGTCTCGCTGATCGTCTTCGGGCTCGTGGTGGCCGTCGGGATCCTCGCCGACGTCATGATGCGGGTCGCCTTCTTCGGAGGTCGGGGCCGCGGCAACAACCAGGCGCAGATCGTCTTCCTCATCTTCGGCGTTGTCGCCGCTGTCGTCGCACCTCTGCTGGCCGGACTCGTGCAGGCGGCGATCTCGCGGCAGCGGGAGTATCTCGCCGACGCGACGAGCGCGCTCACGACCCGTGACCCCGACGGTCTGGCCTCGGCGCTGGCCAAGCTCGCCGATCAGGGACGCCCTCTTGCGAAGGAGAGCACGTCGATGGCGCACCTCTGGTTCAGCGACCCCCTGCGACCGGGCGCGATGTCACGCTTGTTCGCGACGCACCCACCGCTGCCCGACCGCATCTCTCGGCTGCACGAGATGGGCGGCCGCTTCTAGGAGCGTGCGCGTTCCCGGTGGCGCATACGCCCGGTCGTAGACTGGCGGGATGACCGGCTCAGCCCCGAAGTCGTCGGATCCGAAGCCCCGCGGCACGTTCCGGGATGCGCTGCGCAATCGCACCGTCTCCACGGAGATCGGAGAGTCGATCCCGCGGGGGCTGCGCATCGCGACAGCCTACTCGTGGCGCTTCGTCGTCATCGCCGCTGCGTTCGCGATCTTCGTGTGGCTCGTCATCCAGTTGAAGCTCCTCGTCATCCCGTTGCTGGTTGCCCTGCTCATCACGGCCCTGGTCTGGCCGGCCTTCACGTGGATGCTGCGCCATCGCGTTCCGCGATGGCTGTCGCTCGTGATCAGCGTGCTCGGCACGATCGCGATCGTCTCCGGGCTGGTCTACCTCGCGATCTGGCAGATCACGCGGGAGTGGCCGCGCGTGCGCGCGAGCACAGAGGCATCGGTGGAGCAGCTCCGTCAGTACCTGATCGATGGTCCGCTGCACCTGACGGCCCAGCAGATCGACGATCTCCTCGCCCAGGCCGGCACGTTCCTCCAGCAGCAGGCCGAGACGCTCTGGTCGGGCGCCCTCGCGATCGGATCCACGGTCGGGCACGTGGCCACCGGCGCCCTGCTCACCCTGTTCATCCTCCTCTGCACGCTCGCCGATGGCGGCGGTATCTGGCGCTGGGTGGTGCGCCTCTTCCCGTCCGCGGCGAGGCCGGCGGTCGACGGCGCGGGCCACGCCGGATGGAAGACCGTCGTCACGTATGCCCGCACCCAGATGTTCGTCGCCACGATCGATGCGATCGGCATCGGACTCGGGGCCTTCTTCCTCGGTGTTCCGCTGGCGATCCCGATCGGTGTTCTGGTGTTCCTCGGCTCGTTCATCCCGTTCGTCGGGGCGGTGGTCACCGGAAGCCTCGCGGTCTTCCTCGCGCTCGTCTACAACGGACCCTGGATCGCGCTGTGGATGCTCATCGTCGTGCTCGGCGTGCAGCAGTTGGAAGGCCACGTCCTGCAGCCCCTCATGATGGGCGCAGCGGTCAAGGTCCACCCGCTGGCGGTGGTCCTGGTGGTGGCAGGCGGCGCCATGATCGCCGGCATCCCCGGTGCGCTGTTCGCCGTGCCGCTGGCCGCATTCGTCAACGTCGTCGCGCTGTACCTGTCGCGCCGTCAATGGGAGACCGGGGCGCGGCTGGGACCCGACGACCTGATCTGGAGTACCGTGCCCCGCGCGAAGAGGAGTGCCCTGTGACCGACCCCCGTACCGCGACCCACCCGTCGCTCGCCGAGTTCCACGATGCGGCGGTGTTCCTCCGCGACGTCGCCGCGCGCACGCCGCTGGAGGACTCCGAGTTCCTCAGCGAGGTCCTCGGTGTCCCGGTCTCCCTCAAACTCGAGAACCTGCAGCGCACCGGATCGTTCAAGATCCGTGGTGCGGCCTATCGGATGTCGCGATTGACCGATGACGAGCGCGCGCGCGGCGTGGTCGCCGCATCCGCCGGCAACCACGCACAGGGCGTCGCGCGCGCCGCGCAGAAGCTCGGCATCCCGGCCACCATCTTCATGCCTCTCGGCGTCCCGGTGCCCAAGCTCCTCGCGACCCGCGGATACGGTGCCGAGGTCGTGTTGGAAGGCGAGACCGTGGAGACGCCCCTGCGGCTGGCGGCCGAGTTCGCCGAGCGCACCGGCGCCGTCCTCATCCACCCGTTCGACCATCGCGACGTCATCATCGGTCAGGGAACCGTCGGTCTGGAGATCTACGACGAGGTGCCCGACGTCGAGACGGTCATCCTCGGCATCGGGGGCGGCGGGCTCATCGCCGGCGTGGCGGCGTCCATCAAGGCCCGCGCGGCCGCCGACGGACGTGTCGTGCGGATCATCGGCGTCCAGGCGGCCAACTCGGCGCCGTACCCGGTCTCCCTGGCGGCGGGGGAGCCGGTCACCATCGAGACCACCCCGACGATCGCCGACGGCATCGCGGTAGCCCGACCGGGCGCGGCGCCGTTCGAGGTGATCCGGGACCTCGTCGACGAGGTCGTCACCGTGACCGACGACGACATCGCGCGGGCACTGCTCGTGCTCCTCGAGCGCGCCAAGCAGGTCGTGGAGCCAGCCGGGGCGGTCGGGGTGGCGGCCATCCTCTCCGGGAAGGTCGTGGCCAGCGGCCCGACCGTCGTGATCCTCTCCGGGGGGAACATCGACCCGCTCCTGTTGCAGCGCGTCGTGGCCCATGGCCTCGCCGCCTCCGGGCGGTACATGACACTGCAGATCCCGCTCCCGGACCGCCCGGGTCAGCTGGCCCGCGTGTCCGAGCTGTTGTCGGTGGCCGGCGCCAACGTCATCGAGGTGCTGCACACCCGTCACGGACAAGGGCTCCAGATCAGCGAAGTCATCCTTCAGCTGAGCGTGGAGACGCGCGGCGAGGACCACCGCGCCCACGTGATCTCCGTCCTCGAAGAGGCGGGGTTCCAGCCGCGGGTCGTGTCCGACTGAGGGGTTACTGTCCCGCGTAGGTCTCGACCTTGACGATCTCCACGGAGATCTCGCGCCCGTTCGGTGCTGTGTAGGAGGTCTTCGCTCCTTCGGCAAGGCCCAGGATGGCAGACCCCAGCGGGGATGCCTCGCTGTACACGTCGAGCTCGGAACCCGCCGCGATCTCGCGGTTGCCGAGCAGGAACACCTCTTCCCCTCCCGCAACCACGGCGGTGACGACGGTTCCCGGCTGCACGGTGCCGTCGGACTCGGGTGCTTCGCCCACCTGGGCTTCCTTGAGCAGCTGCTGAAGGGTGCGGATGCGGGCCTCCTGCTTGCCCTGCTCGTCCTTCGCGGCGTGATATCCGCCGTTCTCCTTGAGATCGCCCTCCTCGCGGGCCGCCTCGATGCGCTTCGCGATCTCCTCGCGGCCCACCGTCGAGAGGTGCTCGAGCTCTGCGGCGAGCCGGTCGTAGGCATCCTGCGTGAGGAAGGTCACAGTGCTGTCGCTGGACACGTCGTCTCCTAGGGGGAAGAGGCCGATGGGATCGGACCTAAACCGAACGCCCCGGCAGCCGAGCCGGGGCGCATGAGTGTCGACTCAGCCTACGGGATCCAGCAGGAGGTGACCAAACCCGTCGTCGCGAGTGCGGTCGTCGGCACCGTCTCGCTGAATCGGCGTGTGTGCGCCGGATCGGCCGGATACTCCACGACCTTCCATCCGACGACCCCGTGCTCGGTGTCCTGGGCCTCAATGGCGCAGGCGACAGCGGTGTCGGGTTGCGACGTGACCTGGAAGTCGATCGTGATCTGGTGATCGTCGACCTTTCGGAAGCCGGTGGTGTCGTAGTCCACCTGGTTCATCGTGCGGGAGATCGTCGTCCAGCCGAGGTATCCCACGAGCGCCGCCGCGAGGACACCCAGAACGATCCATCGCAGCCGGCGGCTTCGGGCGGAGGAGCGCCCATACCGGTCGTCGAGCATCGCCTGCGTGGATTCGGTGGTCATCGTCTTCCGTCGGTCGTGGTCGCAGCCCGACGGAGCGGTCGGGACGCGCGGAGGGATCTTCTAGGCTGGACTTCCAGGCTATGCGCTTCGCGCGCAGAACGAGGACAGATGTACGCGCTCATGTGGCTCGCGACGGCGACCCCGACTCCTTCGCCGTCTCCGACGCTCATCGACCCCGACCGGGTCACCCCCGGTGTCGCGGGCTTCATCGGGATCGCCGTGATCGCGATCGCCGTGGTGCTCCTGCTGGTTGACATGCAGCGACGCATCCGTCGCGCCCGCTATCGTTCCGAGATCGCCGAACAGCTCGACGCGGAGGCAGCGGAAGCGCGCGACGTTGACGGCGACGGCGATGGGCCGAGCCTCATCCCGCCGAGCCCAGTGAAGGACTGAGGGGCGACAGCGCGATCAGGAGACACGCCGTCCAGTGGCACAGGAAGGCCAGGACGGTGCAGACGTGGAAGATCTCGTGGAAGCCGAAGTGGCCCGGCCACGGGTTCGGGCGCTTGAGTGCATAGACGATCGCGCCGCCCGTGTAGAGGAGACCGCCGACGATGACCAGGATCATCATCGGCACGCTCGCCTGGAGCAGGTCGAGCATGTACATGACGGCCGCCCAGCCCAGCAGCAGGTAGAGCGCGACGTACAGCCAGCGGGGCGCATTGATCCAGAACACGCGGAAGAGGATGCCCAGGAGGGCCCCCGTCCAGACGAGTGTGAGAAGCAGCAGGCCCTTGTCCCGGGGGAGGGCCAGCACCGCGATCGGTGTATAGGTTCCGGCGATCAGAAGCAGGATGTTCGCGTGGTCGATGCGCTTGAGGACCGCTTTGGTCCGCGGACCCCAGTGGAAGCGGTGATAGAGCGCGGAGTTTCCGAACAGGAGGAGCGACGTGGCCATGAACACCGCGCTGGCCCACTTGGCGGCCGCTCCATGGGCAAGGACGATCAGCACGACTCCGGCGGCGATGGCGACGGGGAAGGTCGCCGCATGGATCCAGCCGCGCCACGACGGCTTCAACTCGATCTGGGCACCAGCCGCAGCGGCATCGAGGAGTGGGAGCTGAGGCATCTCAGCGCCCTCGGATGGGGTGGTCACGACCCGAGCCTACGCCGCGCCGTATGCCCACCCTCACATACGCGCCGCGGTGCGAAGAGCTCGTCGAGACGGCGGATTCCGAGTCGTGAGGGGTACGGTATACCTCGTGACGGCGAACGGTTCGGGGGAGGGGCGCGGTCCGCTCTACCGGCTGTACATCTCGCGCCTGCGTCGGCGCCTCGCACCCCAGACGGTGCCGCACCACGTGGCGATGATGATCGACGGCAACCGTCGATGGGCTCGCCAAGCCGGGTATCCGACCGTCGCCGAGGGACACCGCGCGGGAGCCGCGAAGATGCGGGAGTTCCTGCGCTGGTGTGACGAACTGGGCATCCGGGTCGTGTCGCTCTATCTCTTGTCGACCGACAACCTCACCAAGCGCGACTCCGGCGAGCTCGCCGACCTGATCGAGATCATCGCCGAGCTGGCCGATGCCATCTCCCTCGAGCCCGAGTGGCGTGTGCAACACGTGGGCCGCGCCGACCTCCTCCCCACCGATCTCGCGCGGGCCCTCCGGACGGCCGAGGAGCGCACCGCCGGGAACCGAGGACTGCACGTGAACCTGGCGGTCGGCTACGGGGGGCGCAGCGAGATCGTCGACGCCGTCCGACGGATCGTCGCCAAGCACCAGGAGCGGGGGGGATCGCTGGAGGAGCTGGCGGCTCACCTCACTCCCGAGCAGATCGGCGAGCACCTGTACACGGGAGGTCAGGCCGACCCCGATCTCGTCATCCGGACCTCCGGCGAGCAGCGGCTCAGCGACTTCCTCCTCTGGCAGTCCGCACACTCCGAGTTCTACTTCGTCGAGGCCTTGGGCCCCGACCTGCGCGAAGTGGACTTCCTGCGCGCGATCCGGGATTACGCCTCCCGCGACCGTCGTTACGGGGGCTGAACCCGTCGTCGCCGGTGCCGCGCCCCGTGACAGACTGGAAGGGTGAGCGCGCTGGAGTCTTTTCTCGACAGCTTCGATGAGGAACCGGGATATCTGAACTGGCCGGCCTTCGGTCCGTTGTCGCCGACGGTGCTCGAGGAGAGCCGCGCCGACGCGCAACTGCTCGCATCGGGACGCGCCTCCGGGATCGCGCTCGTCGCGGCTCATCGAGACGAGGCCCGCCGCGCCCTCGGCGATCTGCTGGGGGTACCCGCCGACGAGATCTCGCTTCAGCCCTCGACCACCTATGGGCTCATGCACGCGCTGTTCGGGCTCACCGGCACTGTCCTCGTCTCCTCCGCCGAGTACCCGGCGTTGCCGGTCACAGCCCGCCGGGCACACGAGGCACGGGGTCGTCTTCACGTGCGCGAGTTCGCGCCGGCGGACGGGATGCTCCGGCCCGAGGCGCTGCGCGATGCACTCACCGCCGACATCGACGCGGTGCTCGTCAGCCTCGTCGACTACCGCACCGGCTACACGCTGGACCTGAGCACCGTGCGGGAGGTCATCGGCGATCGCCTCCTCATCGTCGACGCCGTTCAGGCCGTGGGTGTGGTCGATGCCGACTACGCGGCCGCCGACGTGCTCTGCGGCAACGGATACAAGTGGTTGCGCGCCGGATACGGCACGGGCTTCGTCCGGTTCTCCCCGACCGCGCGTGAACGGATCGAGCCGGTGCTGGCCGGTTTCGCGGGACTCGAGGGGGAGCTCGGTCCCGGCGAGTTCGGCGGCGCCCGCGCGGGGGCAGACGCGTTCACCGTGACAGGAACCGATTCCCTCGCCGCGGGACGGCTCGCCGTGGCCGTCTCCGAGGTCGTCGACGCCGGTGTCGCGGCGGTGGCAGCCGAGGTGGCCGATCGCGCGCGGCACGTCATGGCTCTGGCCGACCGGTACCAGATCCCCGTCCTGACGCCACGCGAGGCGCATTCGGGGATCGTCGCGCTCGAACCCGAGCCCGCCGATGCCGGGCCCCTCGCAGCGGCTCTCGCCAACCACGGCGTGACGGCCACGGCGCGCGGCGGCGTGGTGCGCCTGGGGGCCCACGCCGGCACCGGAGCCGACACGCTGCAGTTGCTCGGCGATGCGCTCGCCGAGGTCGCGGCGCGTCGGAACGTTCCCGTTCCTCCCGCGGTCGTCGCTCTCGATAGTTAACGAGAAGGACATCTGGGCCCGCGTGTCGCGTCGGCCACCCGACGACGGGGAGACGTACGTTCATCTCATCGGGCAAGGCGCCCGTTCGAGTCGGCCATCCACTGACTCGTGGCCCCTGGTCGACTCGTGACTGCCGGGTGAGACTCACCCGGGGCGGGAGTGGGTTGTGACCACACGAGCACCAGAGAAGCAGCGCTCCACCAGCACGAGCGGCTCCGCCGCTGCAGCACAGGATCTCCGCACCTACGTGCTGGACACCTCCGTCTTGCTGAGTGACCCACGAGCCTTCTTCCGATTCGCCGAGCACTCGGTGGTCGTCCCGATCGTCGTCATCGGCGAACTCGAGGGCAAACGCCACGACCCCGAGATCGGGTACTTCGCCCGGCAAGCCCTCCGCCACCTCGATGAACTCCGAGTCGAGCACGGCCGGCTGGACTTCCCGGTGCCGGTCGGCGACGGAGGCACGCTGCGTGTCGAGCTCACCAACACCGATCCCTCGATCCTCCCGGTGGGCATGCGCTTGGCCGACAACGACACCCGGATCCTCTCGGTCGCGATGCACTTGGCGCAGGAGGGGCACGCGGTCACCGTCGTCTCCAAGGACATGCCGATGCGTGTGAAGGCCGCCTCGCTGGGGCTCTACGCCGAGGAGTACCTGGCCGAGCAGGCCGTCGACTCGGGATGGACGGGAATCGCGACCATCGATGTGTCCGGCGACGACATGAGCGACCTGTACGAGACCGAGCTCGCCCTCAGCGATGACGTCCGAGGTCTCCCCGTCAACACCGGCCTCGTCATCCACTCCGAGCGCGGATCCGCTCTGGGGCGGGTGATCGGTGACGGCGAGTTCCGTCTCGTCCGTGGAGATCGCGACGTGTTCGGCCTCCACGGACGTTCGGCGGAGCAGCGGATCGCCATCGATCTGCTCCTCGACCCCGAGGTGGGCATCGTCTCCCTCGGTGGCCGGGCCGGCACCGGAAAGTCCGCCCTCGCCTTGTGCGCGGGTCTGGAGGCCGTGCTGGAGCGACAGCAGCAGAAGCGCATCATCGTCTTCCGCCCCCTGTTCGCGGTGGGCGGGCAGGAGCTCGGCTATCTCCCGGGCGACCAGGCGGAGAAGATGAACCCGTGGGGGCAGGCCGTCTTCGACACCCTCGGCTCGGTGGTCTCGGGAAACGTGCTGGAGGAGGTCGTCGCGCGCGGACTGCTCGAGGTGCTGCCGCTCACGCACATCCGCGGCCGTTCCCTGCACGACGCGTTCGTCATCGTCGATGAAGCCCAGTCACTGGAACGCAACGTCCTCCTGACCGTCCTGAGTCGGATGGGGCAGAACTCGCGCGTCGTCCTCACCCACGACGTGGGCCAACGCGACAACCTCCGCGTCGGGCGCCACGACGGCGTCGCCTCCGTGATCGAGACCCTCAAAGGCCACGGCCTGTTCGGACACGTGACGCTCATGCGATCGGAACGCTCGGCGATCGCGGCGCTCGTGACCGACCTGCTGGAGCAGGGCGAGCTCAGCTGACGGAGCCGGCCATACGCGCGCGGTCGTGACGGGCGACCGCGCGCGTATGCATGACGAGTTCCAGACCGCCCTCGACGTCACGCCGCTCCAGGTCGACGTGCACCGAGGAGAACCGGGTGAGGGAGTCCGCGTGTGTGCCGCCGCACGGGATGCGGATGTCGGTGTCATCCAGGCGGCAGGTCCATGCGCGGCGGGCCGAGAGCTCCTCGGCCTCGCGCTCGACGCGGACGGCCGACGCCTGAGAGAGCCAGCGTGCCAGAGCCTCGTCGACGCGAGCGGCCACGGCGTCGAGGTCGTCGAGTCCCGCCGGGTCGAAGCCCTTGCGGCGGAGCGACTTGCCGATCCGATACGTGTCCACCGATCCCCGAGGCTCGATGCGAGAACGCTGGATCGCCAGGGCATCGAAGGCGGGGCTCCCGAGCCCGTCACGCGGAGGCTCCTTCGTCCACGAGTCGCGCAGAGCGAGATCGAGCGCGAGCGAGGCAAGATGACAGGCCGTGTGCCCGAGCGACAGATCCGTTCGCAGCGCCCGGTCCGCCTCGATCCGCACCGGCGTGCCGACGCGCGGTCCCGACCCCTCGACGACGTGCCCGACGACGAAGACCCATCCCTCCGTTCCCGTGCGAACAGGGAGGTCGGCACCGAGGAAGAGCTCACCTTCGTGGATTCCTCCCGTCACCGCCTCCGGCACGGGCCACCGCTGGATGCCGTCGCTCATGCTGCCTCGGTCGGAGGGCTGGTCGGGCCAGGCCGTGTCCACGGGGTGAAATGCCGTGCGGTCGAGGAGGACGACCGTGCGTCCGTCGCCGCTGTCGGTCACGTGCAGGACGGTCGCCTCACTGACCACGTCGCCGTCGGGATAGGTGACACGGGTGTCACGGGAGGGAAGGGTCACGAGGTCAGTCCCACCGGTAGCCTTCGCCACGGACCGTCACGATGTGATCGGGGCCGAGCTTGGAGCGCAAGTAGCGCACGTACACATCGACGACATTGGAGCCCGGATCGAAGTCGAGCCCCCAGACGCGGCTGAGGAGCACCTCCCGAGTGAGCACCTCGCCGGGGTGGCGGAGGAACTGCTCCGCCAGCGTGAACTCGCGGGCGGACAGGTCGACTTCCCGGTCGCCCACGGTGACGCGACGGGCGAGGACATCGAGACTCACGTCGCCGCGCGTGAGCACGACGGGGGTCGCGGGCGACTCCCGCAGACGGGAGCGCACCCGGGCGAGGAGCTCGGCGACGGCGAACGGCTTGGAGACGTAGTCGCTCGCTCCGGCATCGAGCCCCTCGATCGTGTCGCTCGTTCCGCTACGCGCTGTCAGCATGATCACCGGGACGGTGTTGCCTCGAGCGCGCAGGTGCCGGAGGACCTCGAACCCGTCCATCGTCGGCAGGCCGACATCCAGGATGATCAGGTCGAGGTCGGGCTCCATCGCCAGCTCCAGGGCTTCCGCCCCGTCTTCGGCCACAGCGGTCTCGTATCCCTCGGAGGCGAGGCCCCGTGTCACGAGGGAGACGATGTGCGGTTCGTCATCGACGACCAGGATACGAGTCATGCGGAGGCCTCCCGTTGCAGCAGGACATCACCGGCACGCACCGGTGAAGGGACGTGTGCTCGGGTCCCCACGGGGATCTCGAGCGTGAACGTCGCACCGCCGCCGGGGGTCTCAGCGATGGAACAGTGCCCTCGATGGGCTTTGGCGATCGCGTCGACGATCGCCAGGCCCAGCCCCGATCCTCCCACCGCGCGCTTCCCGGCGCCGCGATCGAAGCGGCGGAAGATCCGGTGGCGCATGGCCGGCGGGATGCCGGGACCGTGATCGCGCACCCACAACTGGACGCCGCCGGGGTGGACGGCGCTGCCCACCTCGATCGAGCTTCCGGGAGGGGTGTACTTGGCGGCGTTGTCGGCGAGTTGGAGCCACGCCTGCAGCAGCCGATCGCCGTCGCCGCGGATGACCGCGGCGGCGCTGTGCTCGACCCGCCAGACATGGTCGGGGATGACGGTGACGAGCTCTCCGACGCGCTGCGTCAGGAGAGCGAGGTCGACGTCGGTCATCGTGAACTTGTCCGTCTCCACGGCCGCGAGCAGGTCGATGTCGCCGATCAGCCGCGTCATCCGGTCGAGTTCCGCCATCCCGAGTTCACGGATGGCCGCGACGTCGGCCGGGTCTTGCGGGTTCATCACCTCGAGGTGACCGCGCACGATCGTGATGGGGGTCTTGAGCTCGTGCCGCACGTCGTCCAAGAGCCGGCGCTGGGCCTCGTAAGCGGTCTCGTCCCCATCGGCGGGGAAGCCGCCCAGCGGGACCGCAGGAATCACGGCCCACCCGACGACGGCCGTCACGACCATCGTCGCCACGGCGATCACGATGTATACCGGGATCGATGCCCAGGGCAACGGTTGGTCCGTGAGGACGTGGACGACGGCGTCGCCCAGGCCTGCGAGTGCAAAGCCCGCCGCGACGACGGCGACCAGGAGCCCCAGGGTGCGCGTTCGGCGGGAATGCACGGAGTTCGTGCGGTTCACTCTCCGATTATCAACCCGGGTGGGTCATCGACAGGAGATCGAGTTTCTCGTCGAGCTGCGACTCGGTCAGCTCGCCCCGCTCGATGTACCCGAGGTCGATCACCGCTTCCCGCACCGTGATGCCCTTGGCCACCGAATGCTTCGCGATCTTCGCCGCCGCCTCGTACCCGATGAGCTTGTTGAGCGGCGTCACGATCGACGGGGACATCCCGGCGTAGGCGGCGGCACGATCGAGGTTGGCCTGCAGGCCATCGATGGTCTTGTCCGCGAGCACGCGCATGGCGTTGGAGAGGAGGCGGATGGACTCCAGCAGGGCCGTCCCCATCACCGGGATCGCGACATTCAGCTCGAACGCCCCGGATGCTCCCGCCCACGCGACTGTGGCGTCGTTGCCGATGACGCGCGCGCACACCATGAGGGTCGCTTCCGGAACGACGGGATTCACCTTGCCCGGCATGATCGACGAGCCCGGCTGCAGATCCGGGATGTGCAGTTCGGCGAGGCCGGTGTTGGGTCCGGAACCCATCCAGCGGATGTCGTTGTTGATCTTGGTCAGCGAGACGGCGATCGTGCGGAGCGCGCCCGATGCCTCCACGAGACCGTCTCGGTTCGCCTGAGCTTCGAAGTGGTCCTTCGCCTCGACGATCGGCAGCTCGGTCTCCTCCTGGAGCAATGCGATGACCCTCTGCGGAAAGCCGAGCGGGGTGTTGATCCCCGTACCCACGGCGGTGCCTCCCAGCGGCACTTCGCCCACGCGGGGGAGGACGGCCTGCACGCGCTCGATACCCAGCCGTACTTGGCGGGCGTATCCGCCGAACTCCTGGCCGAGGGTCACCGGCGTCGCATCCATGAGGTGGGTGCGCCCCGACTTCACGGCGTCCTTCCAGAGCTCCGCTTTGCCCTCCAGCGCCACCGCGAGGTGGTCGAGGGCAGGGATCAGGTCGTCGACGAGGGCTTGGGTGACGGCGATGTGCACCGAGGTGGGGAAGACGTCATTGGACGACTGGGAAGCGTTGACGTGGTCGTTCGGATGGACGGGCGCCCCGAGGTGCTGTGTGGCGAGGGTCGCCAACACTTCGTTCATGTTCATGTTCGACGAGGTGCCGGAACCGGTCTGGTACGTGTCGACGGGGAACTGGTCGTCGTAGCGTCCGGTGGCGACCTCGTCGGCCGCCCATGCGATCGCGTCGGCGATCGCCGCATCGAGGGTGCCGAGCTCCTTGTTGGCGAGAGCGGCAGCCTTCTTGATCCGTGCGAGGGCCGCGATCTGCGTGGACTCCAGGCCGCTCCCCGAGATCGGGAAGTTCTCCACCGCCCGCTGGGTCTGGGCGGCGTAGAGCGCATCCTTCGGGACGCGCACCTCGCCCATGGTGTCGTGCTCGATGCGGTACTCGGTGTCGGTCATGGCGGTCACGTCCTCGTTTCCTCGTGCGGGTAGGTGTTCGGAGGGCCGTCGCAGCGGCCCGTGGAGTCGGGGAGAGTCAGTCGTCGATGCCGACGCTCACCTGAGCGATGGCGGTTCCCTCGCCCAGGCGGTAGTTCGCACCGACGATGGCCAGTCGGCCGTCGGCCACGGCGTCGCTGATGAGACGGGACGACGCCATCAGTTCGTCGACGGTGTTGCGCAGGTGCTCCCGTCCGACCAGTTCCGCGTCGATCGTGTCGGGGGTCGCGCCCTCGGTGGAGCGCAGGACCCGTCGCACGGCGGGAACGATCTTGGCGATCAACCGCCAGATGTGGGGCGGAAGCTCGGGAGCATCCAGAGCTGTCGAGTCGATCGCGGCGCGCACGGCGCCACACTGGTCGTGCGCCAGCACGATGATGAGCGACACATCGAGCACCGCGACGGCGTACTCGATGCTCGCGATGGCGGAATCTGAGACGACCTGGCCGGCATTGCGGACGACGAAGAGATCGCCGAGGCCCTTGTCGAAGATGATCTCGGCCGCCAGGCGGGAGTCCGAGCAGCCGAACAGCACCGCGCGCGGCTTCTGTGCGGCCTCCAGCTCGTGGCGGCGTTCGACGTCCTGGCGAGGGTGTCGCGGCTCACCGGCCACAAAACGTGCGTTGCCGCGGCGCATTTCTTCCCAGACGGTCGCGGGGGCGGGGCGGGGTGCGGTCATGGCGTTTCCTCCCGGAGTCGGCGGATCTGGTCGGTCAATCCTTCGGCGGCGGTCTGGGCGGTCTCGGCCGACATCGACCCGTACACGACCACCGTGTCGGCTCCGGCCTCGGTTGCCAGGGCGTAGCTGAGTCGTGCCGTGCCGGGCAGGTCGTAGACGTCCCACTCGATCCCATCGACGGTGGTCGTGCCGGTGGGGGCGAATCCGCCCAAGAGGCTCGCGGCCCATTGCTCGTCGGCGTCGAAGCCCTGCGCGATCCGGACGAAGCCATCGCCCGGTGCATACACCGTGACCCAGGCGCCGGCATCCATCTGCGCCGAGTTGGCGCGCCACCCCGCCGGCACGTCCGGCACGAGCACGATCCGGTCCAGGGACGCGGACACCCGCGCCGCAGCGGCGGCGACGTCGGCGGGCTTCGGCTCCGGTGGAGTGCCCCGCGGCACGCCGAAGTAGACGACCGCGACGACGGCGACGGTGACCACGAGCGCGGCCACGAGATTGCGGAGCGTCTGGCTGGAGCGGTAGACGCGCGAGGACTCTGCTTTGCGGGCGGCCGTCTCCTCCGGAGTCTCGGGGCGCCCGAGCTCCGCGACGACGCGCGGGCCGGATGCCATCAGGACTCCGTGTCGGCGGCTCGCGCCGCGTCGAGTCGGCGCTTCGCCCCGAGAAGCCACTCCTCGCAACGGGCCGCGAGCGCCTCGCCGCGCGTCCACAAGGTGAGGGACTCCTCGAGCGTGGGGGCGCCCTGTTCGAGCTCGGCGACGACGCGGACGAGCTCATCGCGCGCCTGTTCGAAAGACAGGTCGGCGATGTCGGCGGTGCCGTCGCTGCTCATGCGTCCATCCTATGTTCCCGCGACGACGTCGCTTTCGATCCGGTAGGGCCGTCGTCGTGGCTTCCGGGGTCTTGCGTCAGCTCACCCGCTGAGCGCGCGGCGAAGGACCCACGGGCCACCGTGACGACCACCTCGGTCCCCGTCGGCGCTTGCGCCGCGTCGCGGACGATCACACCGTCACCGACATGGGCGATCGCGTATCCCCGGGCCAGGGTCGCCCCGGGCGAGAGGGCTCGGAGTGCGGCGCGGAGCTCGGCCGTCGTCGCGCGGGCGTCGTCCAGGCGCGTGCGCACCTGTTCTCGTCCGCGCGACGCCCACGTCCACACTTCTTGGGCCCGACCGGTCAGCATCGTCTCGGGATCGCGCAGCACGGGGCGGGAGCGCAGCTGTTGGAGCTGGCCGATGTCGTGCGCGACGCGCTGCGCGAGACGGGATCCCGCCCGACTGCGCAGCTGTCTGACGAGCGCGCGCTGCTCGGCGACGTCGGGGACGACCCGCTTTGCCGCATCGGTGGGAGTCGATGCGCGGAGATCGGCGACGTCATCGAGGAGCGGGTGGTCGTTCTCGTGTCCGATCGCGGAGACGACGGGTGTCTGGGCCGCCGCGACCGCGCGCAGGAGTCGCTCGTCGGAGAAGCCGAGAAGGGTCTGCGGGTCGCCGCCTCCGCGAGCGATGACGATGACGTCCACCTCGGGATCGGCGTCGAGCGTCGCGAGCGCGGCCATCGTCTCCGGCACGCAGCGGTCGCCCTGCACCGCCGCGTGGATCGTGCGGAACCGGACATGCGGCCAGCGCAGCTCGGCGTTTCGGTGGACGTCTTTCTCGGCGTCACTGCGCTCGCCCGAGATCAGGCCGATGACGTGGGGGAGGAAGGGCAGCGGGCGCTTTCGCGAGGGGTCGAACAGTCCCTCCGACCGCAGCTGCGCGCGGAGTCTCTCCAGCCGCTCCAACTGGTCGCCGAGGCCTGTGTGGCGCATCGCCGACACCGTGAAGGTGAAATCGCCGGTCTTGACGAAGTAGTCCGGCTTGACGCAGGCCACCACCCGGTCGCCGACGCCGGGGCGTTCGGGGAGACGCTGCAGGGTCGACGCCCAGAGGCGGAAGGAGATCACCGCGTCGAGGGAGGAATCCTTGAGGCGGCCGAAGACGTGCCCGCCGCGAACGTTCCAAGAGGTGATCTCACCCTCGACCCATACCGAGTTCCATCGCTGCACGAAGTCGCGGATGGTCTCGTTCAGGCGGGAGACGGAGGTGGGTGCCTGCGGGCTCGAGTCCCGGGGGTGCACGGCATCCGGGGGAGCGGCGTCGCCCGTTGCCGTCTCGAACGCGGTCACTCGTCCTCCTTCGCCGGGCGGCTTGGCACGCGGCGCCGCCCGGATCGGGGACGTTCAGGCCTTTGCCGACCGGCGACTCGTAGAATCAAGGGGTGAGCACTTCCGCCGTCCCCCTGCCCTTGCCCCGCATTCCCGGGGCCCGTGGGCGGCTCCAGGATAACCCGGTCGCCGGACACAAGCGGGTGCTGCTGGCCGCGCCGCGGGGCTACTGCGCGGGGGTCGACCGTGCGGTCGTGGCCGTAGAGAAGGCTCTCGAGCGGTATGGCGCGCCGGTGTACGTACGCAAGCAGATCGTCCACAACATCCACGTGGTCACCGAGCTGGAGGCCAAGGGAGCGATCTTCGTCGAGGAGGTCGACGAGGTTCCCTCCGGTGCGCACGTCGTCTTCAGCGCCCACGGCGTATCCCCGGCCGTCGTCGGCGCGGCCGAAGAACGAGGGCTCCAGGCGATCGACGCCACCTGTCCGCTCGTGACCAAGGTGCATCGCGAGGCGGTGCGGTTCGCGCGCAGCGACTACGAGATCCTCCTGATCGGTCATGAGGGGCACGAAGAGGTCGAGGGGACAGCGGGAGAGGCGCCGGAGCACGTCACGGTCGTCAACTCCCCCGAAGAGGCCGACCGCGTGGAAGTGCGCGACCCGAGCAAGGTGGTCTGGCTGTCGCAGACGACTCTCTCGGTCGACGAGACGATGGAGACGGTGCGGCGGCTGCGGATGCGCTTCCCCGAACTCCAGGACCCCCCGTCCGACGACATCTGCTACGCGACGCAGAACCGTCAGGTCGCGATCAAGAAGGTCGCTCGCGACGCCGACCTCGTGATCGTGGTGGGATCTGCGAACTCGTCCAACAGCGTGCGGCTCGTCGAGGTGGCGCTCGAGTACGGTGCCAAAGCGGCCTATCGGGTGGATTACGCGCATGAGATCGATCAGGCGTGGCTCGACGGTGTCGAGACCGTCGGGGTGACCTCCGGCGCATCGGTTCCGGAGGTCCTCGTCCGCGAGGTTCTCGCGGAGCTCTCCGGTGCCGGCTACCGCGATGTCGAAGAAGTGCGCACCGCCGAGGAGGACCTCATGTTCTCCCTGCCGAAGGAACTGCGTCAGGATGCGGCCGGACGTCGAGACGAGCGCGCGTTGGGTGGCCGGGGTCGCGCGTGAGCGACCAGGACCCCACGCCCCCGCCCGCGCCGAGGTATGGGGAGTACGCAACGCCCGAGCAGCAGGCGCGCTTCCGTGGAGGCGACGGCGCGTCGTCGGTGCCCCGGCCGGCAGAGCCTGTCGGAGCGGGCCGCGTGGAAGCACCGCATCCGGCCGCCGGGGGAGTCGCCGAGGTCTCCGAGCAGGCCGCGGTACGCCGGGGTGACCGGTTCGTCACGATCGCACTCCTCGCCTACGGGCTGTTCGTCGTCGTCTCCACGATGGGTCAGCTCATCGACTACGGCGGGTTCGTGAAGACCTGGATGCAGCTCGCCCAGATCGATGCCACCTTCGAGGTCACCGCGTCGGCGCGCGCGTGGGGCATCACGGGAGCCGTGACATTCGCTGTCGGCTGGGTGCTCACCGCCCTCGCGTCCTGGCGTGCGATTCGGCGGGGCCGGCGGTCGTGGTGGATACCGATCGTCGGGGCGGTCGTGTCGTTCATCGTCGTCAGCCTCTGCCTGAGCATTCCCCTGGTGACCGACCCCGCTCTGATGGGCGAACTCGCTCGCGCGCGCTGACGTCACGCGAGACAACTTCCGCTTCATTGGTCACACCAGCCCCACGGGTCTGGTACGGTGACGCTGCGCTCAGGCGTGCGCCCCGAGACCCCCCGAAGGGAGCGAGCAATGCCCCGTGCCCTCCGTCGTGGTGCCCTGACGGTCTCGCTGGCGCTGATCACCGCCTCGAGCCTGGCGCTCGGTCTCGTGCCCGCGCAGGCCCTTCCCGCGGTCGCCGCGACCACCGTCGCATCGGAGAACGTCGCGACCGCCGCTACGCCCACCCCTCGGCCCTCATCGACCTCCTCGCCATCGCCGTCACCCACGCCGACTCCCTCTCCGACCCCGAAGCCGTTCTCCACGATCGGTGAACCGGCGGTCTCGGGCACGGCGACGGTGGGCCGCACCCTTCGCGTCGCGCCGGGGACCTGGAAGCCCACGCCCAGCGTCTTCTCCTATCAGTGGCTGCGATCCGGCAAGGCGATCTCGGGGGCGACAGCGTCGACCTACACGCTGACGGCCGCCGACGCGGATGCGACCGTCTCCGCGAAGGTCGTCGCCACGCGAGACGGCTATATCACGGCGTCGGCCACCAGCGACGGCAAGAAGGTCGGACGCGCATTCACGGCAGCCCCGGCGCCCGCGATCACCGGGACGGTCGCCGTCGGCAAGAAGCTCACGGCGAGCCCGGGCGCATGGGCGCCGGCACCCGTCACTCTCTCGTACCGCTGGTATCGAGGGTCGAGCGCCATCTCCGGAGCCGATGGCAAGACGTACACCCTCGTCGCGGCGGACGCCGGGAAAGAGGTCTCGGTGCGGGTCACCGCCACCAAGAGCGGCTACACGACTGTGACCAAGGCCTCCGGCGCCGTGAGCGTGCCGAAGGTTCTGACGGTGCCGTCGACCGTCAGCCTCAGCGGAACGCCGACGGTCGGTTCCGTGCTCACGGCCAAGCCCGGCACGTGGGGGCCGTCGCCGGTCACCTTCCGCTATGAGTGGTTCCGCGGGGGCAAGTCGATCAGTGGTGCCACCAAGAAGACGTACACACTCGTGTCGGCGGACGCGGGTCACGAGATCTCCGTGCGGATCACGGGCTCCAAGACCGGGTACACCACCGTCACCCGCACGAGCGGCGCCGTCGACGCCAAGTGGGGCTTCACCGCCTCACCCTCTCCGAAGGTCACCGGCACCGTCGCCGCGGGTCGGCAACTCCGTGCGGATGTCGGATCGTGGAAGCCGGCACCGAGCTTCAGTTATCAGTGGCGTGTCGACGGTTCCGATGTCGCCGGCGCGACGTCCTCCACCTGGACCGTTCCCGAATGGGCGGCCGGTCGACTGGTGACCGTCGAGGTGACGGCGAAGAAGAGCGGCTACCTCACCGTGACGCGTCAGTCCGCCAAACGGTCCGCATCGTGGTCGCTCGGCGACGTGCTGCGGCCGGGAACCGCGATGCGCACGGGCACCTACCTCGCTTCCCCCAACGGCACCTATCGTCTCACCGTCCAGGGAGACGGGAACGTGGTCCTCACCAAGAACGGCACACCGCTTCGCTCCACGAAGACGACGGGGACGATCGACCCGATTCTCGTCCTGCGCGAGGACGGGCTGCTGGCGGTCTACTCGTCGTCGGACCGGCCGGCGTGGCAGTCGGGCACCACCGGGTACGCCGTGAGTGCACTGACTCTCGACAACAGCGGGAACCTGCGTCTGGTCGAGGTCGACGGCCTGTGGACGTGGGACCAGAAGAAGCTCCCCGTCTATTCCGACGCGACCGCCGCCACCGGCAGCACTCCGGGCCGGTACGGCTGGGCCTATCCGATCCGTCCCTCCGCCACCATGACGACCTATTCGGGGCACAGTGGAGACGACTTCCCCGAGCCGACCGGCACCCCCGTCTACGCGATGCGTGGGGGCAAGGCGAAGGTCGAGGAAGTGTGGATCACCTCGGGCTGTCCCTCCTGGGCTCCCAACAACACGCGCCAGAAGCAGGTACGCATCACCTCGGTCATCGACGGGACCGAGTTCGAGCTGAACTACGCGCACCTGAGCAAGTTCTCGGTCAAGAACGGCCAGACCGTCAAGGCGGGGCAGAAGATCGGGGAGGTGGGCTCCACGGGCTGCTCCACCGGCCCGCACCTGCACCTCGGGGTCAAGGTCGATGGCGTGGCGAAGATCCTCTACCCGCGTGATCTGCTGGGCACCGCCTCGTACTGAGCCGCGGCGCGGCAGGATCAGGCGGCCCCGTGACGGGGATTGCCTCGCCGGGGCCGAGACGACGATGCCGTGGTCACCCCGAGGGGTGCCACGGCATCGGCGTGACAGAGATCAGGACGTGGACTTGCCGTACGATCCGAGCTGCTGGGTCGCCTCGACGACACGGGCGGCCATCGCGGACTCGGCGATCTTGCCCCAGGCCCGCGGGTCGTAGGCCTTCTTGTTGCCCACTTCGCCATCGACCTTGAGGACGCCGTCGTAGTTCTGGAACATGAAGCCGGCGACCGAGCGGGTGAAGGCGTACTGGGTGTCGGTGTCGATGTTCATCTTCACCACGCCGTTGGCCACCGCGAGGGCGATCTCTTCGTCCGTCGAACCGCTGCCGCCGTGGAACACGAGGTCGAGGGGCTTCGGGCCGGTGCCGAACTTCTCCGCGATGCCCGCCTGGATCTCACCGAGGAGCTCGGGGCGCAGCTTGACGTTGCCGGGCTTGTAGACGCCGTGGACGTTGCCGAAGGTCAGCGCGGCGATCCACCGGCCCTGGTCGCCCAGTCCGAGCGCCTCGACCGCCTTGGCCACATCGGCGGTGGTCGTGTACAGCGCCTCGTTGGAGCCTTCGTGCTTGACCCCGTCCTCTTCGCCACCGACGACACCGATCTCGACCTCGAGGATGGCGTTGATCGCCTTGATCCGGGGGAGCAGCTCCTTCGCGATCTCGATGTTCTCGTCGAGCGGCACGGCCGAACCGTCCCACATGTGCGACTGGAAGATCGGCTGGCCTCCGTCGGCGACGACCTTCTCCGACTCGGCGATCAGCGGCAGGACGAAGTCATCGAGCGCGGGCTTCGGGCAGTGGTCGGTGTGGAGGGCGACGGTGATCGGGTAGCTCTTGGCGACCTCGTGCACGTAGGCGGCGAAGGCGAGCGCTCCCGTCGCGCGGGCTTTGACGGTGTGGCCGGCGAAGTAGTCCGCGCCCCCGGTCGTGACCTGCAGGATGCCGTCGGAACCCGCCTCGGTGAGTCCCTGCAGCACGGCATTGACGGACTGCGAGCTGGCGGCATTGATCGCGGGGTAGGCGAATCCGCCCGCCTTCGCGCGATCCAGCATCTCGGCGTACTGCTCAGGGGTGGCGACGGGCATGACGACTCCTCGGTCATATGTGCGGCGGTGATTCCTCGGTCACTCTAGCGAAGCACACTCCGCGCCGACGCGCGGGCCGCCAGGAAAAGCCGTCGTTGCGCGACGTCTTCACCGCTGTCAAGAAACGCGATTCCTTCGCCTCGGCACGCTGGAAAAACGCGGAGCGGAGCCTCTTCGCCGCGTAGTCTGAGCGCATGGTGAGCCTGACCGCGGACATGAGTCCGCTGCATCCCGACCGCAACCTCGCACTCGAACTGGTGCGCGCGACCGAGGCGGCGGCCATCCGTTCGGTGCCGTTCATCGGCCGTGGTCAGAAGGAGCTCGCCGACGGTGCCGCGGTCGATGCCATGCGCGCCTTCCTGTCGACCGTCAACTTCGACGGCGTGATCGTCATCGGCGAAGGGGAGAAGGACAACGCCCCGATGCTCTTCAACGGAGAGCACGTCGGCACCGGGCGCGGCCCGCAGTGCGACATCGCCGTCGACCCCATCGACGGGACGACGCTGACCGCGGAAGGGCGCAACAACGCGCTGTCGGTCCTCGCCGTCGCTGACCGTGGTGCGATGCTCGATGCCTCATCGGTCTTCTACATGGACAAGATCGTCACCGGCCCCGCGGGCGTCGGGGTGGTCGACATCCGTCTCCCCGTTGCCGAGAACGTCCACCGGTTGGCCAAGGCGCTGGGTAAGCCCGTCGACGAGATGGTCGTCTCGGTGCTCAACCGGCCCCGACATGCCCGCCTGATCGAGGAGATCCGGGCCTCCGGTGCCGGCACCCGGCTGATGAGCGACGGCGATGTCGCGGGCGGGATCAACGCGGCCCGTCACAACGCCCGGACCGATATGTGCGTCGGCATCGGCGGCAGCCCCGAGGGGATCGTGACGGCGTGCGCCATCAAGGCCCTGGGGGGACACATCCAGGGTCGGTTGTGGCCCCGCGACGACGAGGAGAAGCAGCGCGGCATCGACGCGGGGCTCAAGCTCGACGATCACGTGTACGAGGCCGATGAGATGGTGACGGGGAAGAACACGATCTTCGTGGCGACCGGCGTCACCAACGGCGAGCTCGTGGCCGGCGTGCGACGTGAGGGTGACTACGTCTACACCGAGTCGGTCGTGCTCCGCGGCGCGTCGGGAACACTGCGACGCATCTCGTCGGAGCACCTCACCTCGAAGTGGCTGTGACCTGATCGAGACGGATGCGCCACGCGGGACACCATCGGGATGGAGGCTGTTCACAGCCCCCTCTGGCAGAATGGTGAGCGGTGTCATCGGCGACACGTCGCCCTCCACATGATTTGGGAGTCCTGATGTCCGCAGCAATGAACAGTCCGAAGACCGGTCAGATCGCGGTACCCATCGACCCCGCCCGCCGCCCCGACGTGCTGCTGCGTCGCCGGATGCCCGAAGACCACCAGGTGAGCGCGTGGTGGATGATCGGCGCCTTCGTCGCGGTGTCTGCCGCCGTGATCGGCCTCATGAACTTCTTCCCGGGCGGCTGACCCCGTCCAAGCGGACACGCAGTTCACCCACGTCGGCGCTGGTCGTCTCCGTGACGGTTTGCTCGGCGCTGGTCGTCGCAGGTTCGATGAACTCGGGCGCCGTGAGCCGCCTCGGAGAGCTCTCGATCGCGGTCGGAGTAGCCGTTGCGTCGAGCTTGGTCGCATCGATGCCGGGAAACCGCCGTGCGCTGACGAGCACCCGGGACTCGAGGGCACCGGTGAGCTTGTTGTAGCTATCGACGGTCCGTTCGATCGCGCGCCGCAGATCGTCGGTGTGTCGGACGAGGCCGCCGAGGCGCTGATAGAGCTCGTTCCCCAGGTCGAAGAGCCGGCGTGCCTCATCGGACACGTCTTGCTGAGTCCAGGTGTAGGCGACGGTCTTGAGCACGGCCCAGAGGTTGACCGGCGACGCCAGCACGACGCGGCGAGTGAACGCGTAGTCCAGCAGCGACGGATCCTCGTCGAGGGCCGCTGCGAGGAGCGACTCGCTCGGAATGAAGCAGACGACGAACTCCGGGCTCGACGACAGCCCGGACCAGTAGCTCTTCTTCGCGAGCGCGTCGACGTGGGCGCGGACGGCCTTCACATGCCGATCCAAGAGGGCCTTGCGGCGCGTGCCTTCGGCGCCGGTCGCCGTGACCGGAATATCGTTCGCCTCCAGATAGGCGTCGAGAGGCACCTTCGCGTCGACGGCGAGCGCCTTGTCGCCGGGAAGGCGCACGACGAGGTCGGGCCGCCCGGCGCCCGCATCGGAGGTCACCGAGGCCTGGGTCTCGAAGTCGACGTACCGCGTGAGGCCGGCCGACTCGACGATCCGCCGGAGCTGGGTCTCGCCCCACACGCCGCGTGCCGACGTCGATCGCAGGGCACCCGACAGGGACTCGGTGGTGGCCCGCAACCGCTCTCCTTGCTCGTGGGCCCGCCGGAGCTGTTCGGCGAGCGAGCCGTACTGCTGTTGCCTCTCGCGTTCCAGGTGATCGACCTTCTGCTGCATCGCCTGCAGGGCGTCGTTCACGGGGGCGAGTGCGCGCAACACATGCTGCTCCCGACGTTCCCGCTCGTCGCGCATCGCCTGGTCTGACCGTGCCTGCGCCGCGAGCTCCCGCGTCACCTCGCGCTGTTGATCGAGCTGTGTCGCCAGCGCGGCACGTTCCGCCTCGGCTGCGGCCAGTCGGGCCGCTGTGGTGGTGCGTTCCACCGCAGCCCGCGCCGTGGCGCGTGCGGCTCCACCGAACCAGCCTGCCGCGACCCCCACGAGCACGCACGCGAGGCAGGTGACGAGCAGGGGCATGTCGTTCATGGAGCCATCCTCCTCGGAGGTCCCGACATCGCCGCGTCAGGCGACGGCGGGCACGTCGGAGAGAGCGGTTGCCCTCTCCGGAACCGGCACCTGCGGAACGCGCAGGCCGAGGAGCATGGCGAGCTCGACAGCGTCTCCCGCGCCCGCTCGGGCGGCGGCGTCGATGACGATGTGCGCGCAGGCGATCGCGTCGGCCAAAGCGTCGTGGTGAGGGAAGTCGAGGTAGCCGGCGGCTGCGGCGGCCAGCGGAAGACGGTACGACTCCAGGTCGTAGGTCTTCCGCGCGACCTGCAGGCTGCACAGGTAGCGATACGCGGGATGCACATCTCCGGTGGCTTCACAGGCCCGGCGCAGCACCGTCATGTCGAATCCGGCGTTGTGGGCGACCAGAACGTCGTCGCCGAGGAAGGCGCACAGGTCCGGGAGTTGAGAGGTCCAGTCCTTCGCGTCGATGACGTCGTCGGCCCGAATGCCGTGAATGCGCGTGTTGATCTCGAAGAATCGATCGTGGCCCGCCGGCGGGCGGATGAGCCATCCCGCCGTGGCCACCACGCGGCCGTTCCGCACACGGGCGAGCCCCACCGAGCAGGCCGACGCGCTGGAGGAGTTCGCCGTCTCGAAGTCGATCGCGGTGAAGTCCAGGGGCACCTCCCCAGACTCACCCCGCGCCCGGTTCGCGTGAGGAAGGCGCGCCGGGAACGCTTGCGGTGGACGCGCCCTCGACCGCGTCGCGCGACGCGAGCGTAGGGTCGGGACATGCGCGATGCCCAGGATCTCTCCCGGTCTTTCGGCCGCGCCGCCGACGTCTACGAGGCGGGTCGCCCGGACTATCCGGTCGAGGCGGTGTCGTGGATGCTCGCACCCGTCGGGGGTGCCGCGCCGGTCCGCGTCGCTGACGTCGGAGCGGGAACGGGCAAGCTCACCCGGGTGCTTCGGAGCCTCGGCGCGGACGTCGTGGCGGTCGACCCAGATCCGGAGATGCTGGCCGCGCTCAGAACCGCCGTCCCGGGCGTGCCGACGCTCGTGGGGAGTGCGGAGGCTTTGCCGTTGCCGAGAGCGGGGGAGAGTGTCGGCGCGCTCGATGCGGTCGTGCTCGGGCAGGCGTGGCACTGGGTCGACCCCGGCGCCGCGTCCATCGAGGTGGCCCGGGTCCTCCGGCCCGGTGGCGTCCTGGGGCTCGTGTGGAACCTGCGGGATGAGCGTGTGCCGTGGGTCGCCCGGCTGACCGCGATCATGAAGGGCAGCCACGCCGAGGAG
This sequence comes from Microbacterium sp. TNHR37B, assembly GCF_001620065.1. Classification (GTDB taxonomy): domain Bacteria; phylum Actinomycetota; class Actinomycetes; order Actinomycetales; family Microbacteriaceae; genus Microbacterium. Next base: position 882,146 of record NZ_LQGV01000001.1, on the reverse strand, counting down.
CTCTTGGCTCGCGGCGGTCCGGAGGTGAGGCCGCCGTTCGCGGGTCTCGAAGAGCAGCGGTGGTCGTGGGAGCGCCCGATGACGCAGGCGGGGCTGACCGCAATGGTGCGCTCGCGCAGCTACGTGATCACGGCCGGGGCGGCCGAACGCTCGCGCATCGAGGCCGAGATCGCGGAGCTGTTCGACGAGATCGGTGCGGTCGGCGACGCGGAGGTGCGGCTGCCGTACGTGACGCGAGCCTTCCGTGCCCGCACGCCCGGGCGCGGAGAGGGCGGGGAGCCCACGTAGACTGACATCCCGTGGCTCTTACCATCGGAATCGTCGGTCTCCCCAACGTCGGCAAGTCGACGCTCTTCAACGCCCTCACCAAGAACCAGGTGCTGGCGGCGAACTATCCGTTCGCCACGATCGAACCCAACATCGGCGTCGTGAACCTTCCCGATCCGCGCCTGGAGACCCTCGCGGGCATCTTCGGCTCCGAGCGGATCCTTCCCGCGGCGGTCTCGTTCGTCGACATCGCGGGCATCGTCCGTGGCGCGAGCGAAGGTGAGGGTCTCGGCAACAAGTTCCTCGCCAACATCCGGGAGGCCGACGCGATCGCTCAGGTCGTCCGCGGTTTCGCGGACGGCGATGTCGTGCACGTCGACGGCAAGGTGGACCCCGCCTCCGACATGGAGACGATCAACGCCGAGCTGCAGTTGGCCGACCTCGAGACGCTGGAGCGGGCTATCGCGCGGTACGAGAAGGAGGTCCGCGGGAAGAAGCTCGACCCCGCCGTCCTCTCCACCGCGCAGGAAGCGCTGGAGGTGCTGCAGCGGGGTGAGCTCCTCTCGGCGTCGTCCCTCGATCTCGCGCCCATCAAGGAGCTCGGCCTTCTGACGGCCAAGCCCTTCATCTTCGTCTTCAATGTCGACGAGTCGGTGCTCACCGACGATGCCCGACGCGCGGAGCTCGCGGCGCTCGTCGCCCCCGCCTCCGCCGTCTTCCTCGACGCGAAGATCGAGTCGGAGCTCATCGACCTCGATCCCGAGGACGCAGCCGAGCTGCTCGCCTCGACAGGTCAGGACGAGTCGGGGCTCGACCAGCTCGCGCGCATCGGCTTCGACACGCTGGGACTGCAGACCTACCTGACGGCAGGCCCCAAGGAGGCCCGGGCCTGGACGATCGGCAAGGGCTGGAAGGCGCCGCAGGCGGCCGGGGTGATCCACACCGACTTCGAGAAGGGCTTCATCAAGGCGGAGGTGATCTCCTTCGACGACCTCGTCGCTGCCGGGTCCGTCGCGGCCGCACGGGCGGCGGGCAAGGCGCGCCTGGAGGGCAAGGACTACGTCATGCAGGACGGCGACGTGGTGGAGTTTAGATTTAATAACTAGATCGTTGATTTCTCGCGCTTTTCGGGGCATCACTAACACAGAGTTTGGGTGATTGGGGACTGCTGCGCGAGTAGGTGACATCTGATCTGGCTTGCCCGAGGGGTGGGCCTGGAAGGATGTTGCTGTGCCCAAGCCCTACCCGAGTGAGTTCCGTGATGACGTCGTGCGCGTCGCGCGGAACCGTGAGCCCGGAGTGACGATCGAGCAGATCGCGAAAGACTTCGGTGTTCACCCGATGACGCTGCAGAAGTGGCTCCACCGCGCGAAGGTCGACGATGGGACTGCGCCGGGCCCGTCCCGGGCGGAGTCCGCGGAGAACCGTGAGCTGCGGCAGCGGGTCCGGCTACTCGAGCAAGAGAACGAGGTCCTCCGGCGGGCGGCAGCGTATCTGTCACAGGCGAACCTGCCGGGAAAAGGCTCTACCCGCTCGTGAAGGAGCTCGCCGGCTCGGGGATTCCCGTGACGGTGACGTGCCGGGTGCTCAAGCTCTCTCGCCAGCCCTACTACCGGTGGCTGGCGGCCCCCATCACGCAAAGCGAGGTGGTGGAGGCGTACCGCGCGAACGCGCTGTTCGACGCTCACAAGGATGACCCGGAGTTCGGACACCGGCTGCTCGCGGACGAGGCCCGTGATGCGGGTGAGGCGATGGCGGATCGGACGGCGTGGCGGATCGCTGCAGCCAATGGCTGGTGGTCCAGCTTCGGGAAGAAGCGGGGCCGCGGGAGCGGGAAGAGGCCCGGACCGCCCGTCCACGACGATCTCGTCGGCCGCGACTTCACCGCGGCCGAGCCGAACCAGCTCTGGCTGACCGACATCACGGAGCACCGAACCGGCGAAGGAAAGCTCTACCTCTGCGCGGTCCAGGATGTCTTCTCGAACAAGATCGTCGGGTACTCCATCGACTCCCGGATGAAGTCGACCCTGGCCGTCAGGGCCCTGGAGAACGCCGCCCAGATGCGCGGCGACGTCGCCAGCTGCGTGGTTCACAGCGACAGAGGCAGTCAATTCCGAAGCCGCAAGTTCCTCCGCACCCTCGCCCGCCACCGCATGGTCGGATCCATGGGCCGGGTCGGCGCCGCAGGCGACAACGCCGCCATGGAGTCATTCTTCGCACTACTCCAGAAGAACGTCCTCAACCGCCGATCCTGGGCCACTCACGATGAGCTCCGCATCGCCATCGTGACCTGGATCGAGCGGACCTACCACCGACGCCGCCGCCAACTTCGCCCCGGACGTTTGACGCCCGTGGAGTTCGAGGTCATCATGAACACGCCAGCCGCACCGGCCGCGTGACAAACCCACCGTCACCTATCCGTGCAGCAGTCCCCTTCACGAGCTGGGCGAGCTTGCACTCCAAGAAGTCGACTCCGTGTCCGTACAGCGACTGCACGACCGCATCCTTGTCCAGGAGCAGAACGCGATACAGGCAGACACTGCTCTGGCGATTGCCGAGCAGCGACTCGACGGGCTGCGGGCGTGCTCTGCTGAGTGACTACCAGGCCAGAGCGCCTCGCTCGTCCGACTTCTTGCACAAGCACCTGGATCTGACGTACACTTGAACCACTACGACCGGTTCCGCCTACCTCGGTAGGTCCAGGGCCGGTCTTCATTTTTCTCAGGTGGTGTTCGTGGACGAAGACGTCAAGGAGCACAAGACCTATGAACAGCAGGTCGCCCTCCTCGCGAGTCGTGGCATGGACATGGGTGATGATGAAGCCGCCGCCGCGACTCTTCGCAGGGTGAACTACTACCGTTTGAGCGGCTACTGGTATCCCTTTCGAAAACTCACTTCGAGCGGCCGCGAAGACTCTTTCTACCCTGGTAGCCGATTTGCGGATGTCATCGCGCTGTACGACTTCGACGCGAGGCTCAGGGCTGCGACGTTCGCTGCTCTGACGCCGGTCGAACTTGCTATACGTGCCCTGCTCGGCCACGAGCTCGGTCGAATCGATCCCTGTGCTCATCTGGATCCTTCTATGCTGGGCCCTACGGCAAGACGGGGTGACCAGTATCCGCGCTGGGTTGAGCGTTACGAGAAAGAACTGAACGACTCGCGTGAGGACTTCGTTGACCACCACCACAAGAAATACGGTGGACGCTTGCCGGTCTGGGCTGCGACGGAGATCCTTGATTGGGGGAGCCTCACATACCTCTATGGTTTCGCACCCAGAAATGTTCAGGACGTGGTTGCCGATGCTTGTGGACTCAGCGCGCCGCAGCTGACGAGCTGGCTCAAGGCGCTCAATCTTGTGCGTAACACCTGTGCACATCACGGAAGGCTTTTCAACCGAGTGCACACCATCGCCCCGAAGCTTCCGAGAGTTGGCCGTCACCCCGACCTTGATTCTGTGGCGACCGATTGGAGCCGCACGTTCGGGCAACTGACGCTCATCCGTTTTCTCTCGGACAGACTCGAGGTAGGGCAAAGTAGGCTACTGCCCGCTGTGGTCAAGAGTTTCCCGACAGTGCAAATCGTTCCGATCTCTCATATGGGCGTTCCCGAGGGGTGGCAGACGGCGAGCCCGCTTTGGGCTTGAAGCTTGGAGTCATGACGAAGACTCCCGTGAGCAGTGGGAAGAATCCGCTGACGAGCGCATCGATGTTGCGCATGCAGTCCTCAGCGGGACAACCCGAGCTGGTCGCCCCTCCCGGTCGCCTCACCGCTTCAGATGGCCGACGAGCCAACCTGGGATAATCAAGAGCATGTCCGAAGACTCATCTCTCGTGCCGATCTGGCCAGTTCTGGTGGTACCCACACTGCGGGTACTTTCCGACGGCAGGAACTATCAGCGGCGGGAGATCTTCGATGCTGTCGCTGAGCGCGCTGGCATCAGCGACGATGCCCGTGCCGAGACGCTCAAGTCCGGCGGGACCCGATACGAGCAGCGCATGGGCTGGGTGCTGAGCCATCTGGGGAAGGCGCAGTGGGTGGATAAGCCAGAGCGAGGCCGTTACGTCATCAACGACGCCGGCAGGAAGGCTCTGGCGGACTACCCGAACGGATTCGACTACGCGCTCGCTCGAGAGGTGTTCGCGCCGTTCTGGCCCGAGAAGACCAAGGCGTCGTCACCGAGCGCAGCGCCGGAGCCCTCAGACGAGATCTCCGATCCCATCGAGGTCATCGAAGACGCTGTGGCTCGTATCGAAGCCAGCGTCGGTGAAGATTTGCTCGACCGGCTCCGCAACAGTCACCCCGATTTCTTCGAACAGGCCGTCGTGGATCTGCTCCTGAAGATGGGCTACGGGGGAGCGGCCCAGCGTGGCAAACGCATCGGGGGTAGCAACGATGAAGGAATCGACGGTCTGATCGATCAAGATGCCCTCGGTCTCGACCAAGTCTACATTCAGGCGAAGCGATACAAAGAGGGCAACAACGTCGGGCGGGAGCCTATTCAGGCTTTCGTTGGGGCGCTCCATGGGTTCGGGGCCTCTCGGGGAGTTTTCCTCACCACGAGTGCGTTCACGTCTGGTGCCATCGACTACGCCCAGAAGGTTCAGTCGCGCATCATTCTGATCGACGGATCGAAGCTTGTCGACCTGATGATCGCCTACCGCGTCGGTGTGCAAGAGAAGCAGCGATTCAGCGCTGTCGAGGTCGATGAGGACTACTTCGAGTAGTGCCCACCTTCAGGCAAGGGGCTGTCCTCGGCAGCAGTTCGTGCCATGACGATGCTTTGTGACCGAATTCTTGCGAGTGGCGGCACTCATGACCGTCAGAGAATACACTTCCCTGTGTCGGAACTCGGTGGAGTTCCGCTTCAACGTGTGATCCTTTCCGCGCTTGATGAGTACTCACGCGGCGCGCGGATAGTCGATCGTCAGCAGGTTGTCGTCGCGGACATCGCGAAGAACGTCTTCGGTGAGTTCGCCGATCCGGATGCCACGCGCATGGGTTGGCGCAATGACGTCATCCTCAGGGCTCCATGCGCGCATGACTGCGATGCGCGAGACATGTGGCACGTGGGCGGGCAGGTCGCGAAGCCACGTGAGCCACGCCTCGGCGCTGATCTCGCCGTCCACGGGAGGATCGTTGCGACGCCCGACGAGGGTGTCACAGTCGCACATCCGCCGGATGAGCGTGAAGACAGTGGACGAGTTGCGCACTCGGCTGGAGGAGATGCGTATCTCGGACGGTGTCGGCTCGACGCCGAGCACGTCGGTGGTGAACCGAGTGAACTCGGGTGTGAATGCGGCCGCGTTGATCACCCACAGGTTGGTAGCGCACATGCTTTCCATCTTGCCGCGTTCGAACGGCGAGGCAGATGCCTATCCATAACGTAACCCGGTGGAGTTCCGCGTCAACGTCTAGATGGCGCCGGCACCGCATGCCGCCACCGGCCGCGCCCCGGACCGATCGACGGAGGAGAGCATGACCGACGACACTCGAGCGTTGTTGCGTTCGCTTCCGTCGCTGGCCGGCACCGCCCCGTCGTGGGACGCGGACCGCCTCCCGGACGACCCGGTGAGTCTGTTCCTGGACTGGCTAGACGGAGCGCGTCGCGCCGGGGTTCCCGAGCCGCACGCGATGACACTGTCGACGGTGGACGAGAGCGGCGTCCCCGACGCGCGGGTGCTCGTATTGAAAGACGTCGACGACCGCGGATGGGCGTTCGCGAGCACGCGGCGCAGCGCCAAGGGGCGCCAGCTCGAAGCCGCGCCGCAGGCGGCGCTGACCTTCTGGTGGCAGCCCCTCGTCCGGTCGATCCGCGTGCGGGGTCGCGTCGGCGAAGCGTCGGGCGAGGAGAGTCTCGCCGACCTCCATGCGCGCAGCGCCGCCGCGCAGCACGGCATCGATCCCGACGACTGGACCCTGTGGCGCGTGGTGCCCACACGCGTGGAGTTCTGGCAGGGCTCGGCAGACCTACGTCATCTCCGCATCGTCTACACGCGAGAGGGCGGCACCTGAGTCGTGGAGCCCTGAGCGCCTTCAGCGGGCGCGGATTGGTGTGGCGCCCCACGTCGCACTAGGGTCCCTCGAGTGCACCACGACATCGCGCTCTCCGACGACATCCGCCTCCGCTCACTTGCCCTGGCCGATGCCGCCGCGCTTGCGGAGGCATACCGGCGGAACCGGGCTCACCTCGAACCCACGTCACCGATACGCGACGAGACGTTCTTCAGCGAGGAGGGGCAGCGGACGGAGATCGAGCGGGCGCTCGCGGATGAGAAGGCCGGCGGAGGAGTGCCGTTGGCGCTCCTCGACGAAGACCTGATCATCGGTCGGGTGACCCTGTCGGGCATCGCTCGCGGCGCGTTCCAGAGCGCGAACCTCGGCTACTGGATCGATGCCGAGTATGCCGGCCGGGGGCTGATGACCGCGGCCGTGCAGGCGACGGTCGCGCTGGCCGGCACCGCCATCGGTCTCCACCGGATCCAGGCCAGCACGCTCGTCGACAACGGTGCGTCGCAGGCGGTGTTGCATCGCTGCGGGTTCGAACGGATCGGGATGGCTCCGGAGTATCTGCGCATCGCCGGCCGCTGGCAGGATCACCTGCTGTTCCAGCGGATCCTCAGCAGCTGAACCGGCGGGTCCTCAGCGCGCTGAGCGGCGGCCTCGCCGGCGTGCGAGCGCGCCGTGGGCCCGGAGGAGCTGCGGCATGGCGAGGTACACCGCGATCGGAACGACGATGGCGGTCAACACGAGTGCGCGGAGGACGATCGGCCAGTCCTCCGTGAGGGGGCTGATCGCCGTCATCCCGAGCGTGACGAGGGGGAAGATCGCGAGCCACGTGAGGAACGCGCGGACGTGGATGCTCGGCATCGGCGGGGGAGTCGGCATAGCGGTGGGCAGCGTGACCTCTTCGGCGGACGGAGCGAGAGGACGGGATGCGGGTGTCGGTGTGGTCATGACGACTCCAACTAACTGGTTGGTTTGAGTATTCCGAGCATAGAGCTCGCGTGAGGGGTTAGCAACTGAATAGTTGGAAGACGATACACTCCGGTCATGGCACGCGATACGGCACGCACGCGCCAGCTGCTCCTGGAGGCAGCGACGGCGGAGTTCAGCGAACACGGGTTGTCCGGTGCGCGCGTGGATCGCATCGCCGAGCGCGCGACGGTGAACAAGGAGCGCATCTACCAATACTTCGGAAGCAAGGACGGGCTGTTCGACGCGGTGGTCGCGCACGAGCTCGGCCGAGCCACCGCCGACGTCCCGATCCACGGATCGGGGCCCGAGGCGATCGGCGATTACGCGGCGCGCCTGCTCGACCACGTGTCCGCCCATCCGGAGCTCCCGCGCCTCATGGCGTGGGAGGGGCTCGTCCGGGGTGTCGAGGTCGCCGCACTCGAGCGTCGCCAGGCGCACTGCCTCGACAAGGTGACCGCCGTGCAGGCCGCCCTCCCGGATGTCTCCAGAGAGGCGGCCGGGGGACTGCTCCTCTCGATCGTCACGCTGACCGACGGCTGGCACGTCTTCCCACAGTTGGCCAAACTCTTCGTCGGCGAGGGGGAAGCCGCCGCCCGCGCTCGGCGTGAGCATGTGCGGGCGCTCGCGACCCATCTCGCCACGGAGATCCAGGAGGCGTCGAGGCCTGTCAGCGGCGACGGGCGGGCGCGATGAATCGCCGGGAGGGGGAAGGTCTGAGCCGATGGTCCGGCCGCACCCTTGCCATCGTGTGGATGGCAGCCGCCGCCCTCGTTCTCGTCGCCACCGTGCTCTGGGCCCCGCTGGTGCAGGCGACCGCGTGCCCTGCCGGCACCGCCGACGACTCCTGCACCTCCTTCTGGTTCGCGCTGTCCGCCTTGCCCGCGATGCCGGCGTTGTGGCTCGCGGTGATCGTCGTGACGGCCCTTGGCGCCGCAGCGCTCACGTGGGGAGTCCGGCGTGCGGGGAGGAGCGCCTAGCGGGGCGGGCGAGGCGACGCAACCCCCTTCGTCCGTGGATCCCGCGCCCTGAACGTGGGGGGCATGACCACCGCAGCCGACTTCACCGACCGCTTCCCGCACGATGACCAGGCCGAGGTCACGGAAGAGATCCCGCAGGAGGACCTCCCCCCATCCACGGCTCAGCCGGAGTCGCAGGGGACAGACCCTTTGATCGCCGACATCGGCGAGGACGGGGAGGGCGACCTCAGCCCCGACGACCTCGCCGAACCCGCCGACCCGGCCGGCGGACCCCGCGATCTGCGGACCGAGCTTCCAGCCGCCTCCGAGTCGGGGGGTCAGGCATGAGGGCCCTCACCTGGCAAGGGCGTCGGCACGTCGAGGTGCGGGAGGTCCCGGATCCGCACATCATCGAGCCGACCGATGCGATCATCCGGGTCACGTCCACGGCGATCTGCGGCTCGGACCTCCACCTGTACGAGGTGTTCGGCCCGTTCCTCGACCGGGGCGACGTGCTCGGTCACGAGACCATGGGGGTCGTGGAGGAGGTGGGCTCGGCGGTGCAGTCGCTCGCCCCGGGCCAGCGGGTCGTGATCCCCTTCACGATCGCGTGCGGACAGTGCTTCATGTGCGCGCGTGGCCTCCAGTCCCAATGCGAGACCACTCAGGTGCGCGAGTACGAGTCCGGGGCGGCGCTCTACGGATACACCAAGCTCTATGGACAGGTGCCGGGTGGCCAGGCCGAACGACTGAGGGTTCCCCTCGCCGATGCCAACGCCATCCCCGTCGGCGACGACCTTCCCGACGACCGGTACCTGTTCCTCAGCGACATCCTGCCGACGGCATGGCAGGCCGTGCAGTACGCCCACGTCCCCGAAGCCGGCACGCTCGCGGTGGTCGGGCTGGGGCCGGTCGGACAGTTCGCCTCCCGCATCGGCCGATACCTGGGATACGACGTCGTCGGGATCGATCTGGTCCCCGAGCGTCGGGCGATGGCCGAGCGTCACGGCGTGCGCGCCATCGACGTCGACGACGCGGTCGAGGTCGTCCGCAGCGCCACGGGGGGTCGCGGGGCGGATGCCGTGATCGACGCGGTCGGGATGGAAGCACACGGCAATCCGGTGGTCAGCGCGGCGCATCACCTGCTCGGTGCGCTCCCCGACGCCGTCGCGCAGCCGCTCCTGCAGACCGCCGGGCTCGATCGGACGGCGGCTCTGCTCAGCGGCGTCGACATGGTGCGGCGCGGCGGAACGCTCTCGATCAGCGGCGTGTACGCGGGGGAGGCCGACCCGCTGCCGATGAAGACGCTCTTCGACAAGCAGGTCACCCTACGGATGGGGCAGTGCAATGTCCGGCGTTGGACGGACGTGCTGATGCCGCTCGTCGAGGCGCCGGACGATCCGCTCGGAACCGAGGATCTGGTCACCCATCGACCACCGCTGGGGCGAGCCGCCGAACACTACGAGCTCTTCCAGAAGAAGGAAGACGGCTGCATCAAGGTCGTGCTCGACGCGCAGTCGTGATCGACGACTCCGGGCCGGAGGCGCGGCGGGGCGTCCCCTCCCCGCCGCCCGGGAGGCGAGTCGCCCGCTCAGTCGCGGAGCGTCTTGCGGAGGAACACCTGCGCGGTGCCGTCGCCCTGGTCGACGCGCTCGCTCTCCCGGTAGCCGCAGTCGCGGTAGAGCCGGAGGTTGCCTTCGCTGAGACTCCCGGTGAACAGTTCCGCCACCCGCGCGGTGCTGTGCGACTCCGCGGCCTCGAGAAGCCGGCGACCGAGACCCTGACCCTGCTGGTCGGGCGCGATCGCGATCCGCCCGATGAGGAGCGAGTCGTCGTGCTCGCGCGTGCGGATCACGCCCACGAGACGCCCGTGACGCCGGGCGACCCAGCCGTCCGCGTCGGCGAGCTCTGCCTCGACCTGCTCGAGGGTCTGCGTCAGCGGCGGCGTCTCGGCCGAGCCGTACAGCTGCGCTTCGCTGACGAAGGCCGCTCGCTGAACGGTGAGGACTTCGCCGGCGTCGTCGGGACGCAGGGGCTCGATCCGCACACCGTCGTCGTCTGCGGTCACGGTGGCGGAGGGATCCGGTTCGCCCCGCTCCCACAGGGCGAGGAGTGCCGCGCGCACGGTGGCTTCCAGGATCTCCTCGGGTGATCCGTCGAACTGGTGCGCCTGCGTGGTGACTCCCGCGCGGGTTGCCACCCCGATGTGGACCTCGCCCGGTGGGTGTCCGTCGGACGGATCCGGCCCTCCGACTCCCGTCGCCGACACGCAGGCGTCGGCGGCGAGCGCCCTCAGGCCCGCTTGGGCCAGCTGGCGGGCACACGAGGGGGAGCAGGGGTCGGTGCCCGGCTCGAGCCACAGGAGGTCGTGCTTCGTCTGCATCTCATACGCGACGATGGAGCCTCGGAACCACGCGGACGCGCCCTCACCGCGGCCGAGGGCAGTCGCGATCGCTCCGCTTGTCAGCGACTCCACGGCGCCGACGTGCGTTCCGGTCTCCTCGCACCTGCCGGCGATGGCAGCAAGGAGATCGTCGATGTCTGCCGGGGGCGTGTCGGTCACGGGGAAACCTCCTGGGGGCTGGGGTCGCTCGTCTCCGTCTCCCCATCCTCGTCGACGGGTTCGGGGACCAGCCACAGGCCGGCCGGTGAGTGCGCGGCTAGAGCGAGCGCCTGGATCCAGCGGGCGTTCAGCGGCCCGCCCCGGCGCTCGTCGAACGTATAGGCGAGCCCGACGTCGGGGGTGACCCACACGGCCAGGCGACCGCCGCCGTCCTCCGGGGGGTGCGTCCAGGTGAACATGAACGGTTCGTGGCGACGGAGTTTGTCCCCGATGACCCATTGCAGGTGACGGAGGGTGCGGTCGTCGGTGACGAGGCGATGATGTCCGTCGTAGACCAGTCTGCTCACCGGAACCAGCATGCGTCGCGCCGGGACACCGGCGGTCGCCGTGCCCCCTGGACGAAGAGCGGAGCCGCAAAACGAAAGCGTCGAGCGACGGGTGACCGAACGGCTCCCGCGACGTGATCATCGGCGGTTCCGGCGCGTGGCATGCGGGCTTTCGCCGAACGCGGCGCGGTAGTGCGCCGCGAAGCGGGACGGGTGGAGGAACCCCCAGCGACGAGCGATCTCGGCGACGCTCATCGTCTCGTCCCGGCGCAGTTCCTCCCGCACGGCGACGAGTCGTGCGTGCCGGAGTGCCTGCATGGGCGTGATATCGAGAGCGCGACGGAACGCGTACTGCAGTCCGCGCGTGGACATCCCGGCCGCCCGCGCGATGTCGTCGAGTCCGATCGGCTGGTCGGCGTTCGCCTCGATGAAACTGAGTGCGCGTCGGACGCTCGTCGGGGCCGCCCGCCGTTGTGAGGTGCGGTCGGTGTCGTCGAGGAAGGTCGGGGAGAAGGCCAGGAGAGTCGCTTGCGCGGCGAGGCGCCGGAGCTCGACCGCTGCGAGCGCGCTCGGCTCCTCCGGGTCGCCCAGGACCGACGCGGCGACATACCGATAGGTGCGCTCCCAGTGTCGCGCCGCGGCGTCGGAGATCGGACGACTGTCCCAGCGATGCGGACGCGGATGCTCCCGCCCGGTGAGCGCGTGGGCGGCCCGTTCGATCTCCGAACGGTCGAACACGAGAGCGTGGACCCGACCGCGTCCGTCCCACCGCGCGCTGATGGGGCGTCCGTCGGTTCCCCACGGCAGCTCACCGTTCAGCGCACCGTCCTCATCCCAGGCGCCACCGCCCGCGACGGTCAGCCGGCAGATCATGATCTGGTCCTCGGGTGCCGCGTGCGAGCGCACGGGAGCGTCGAGATCGTAGGCGACCACGGACGCCCCTTGCCATGTGGCCGACGACCACGAGAACCGGTACTGCTGGTGCTCGGCGCGTCGGAGATGGGCCGAGGGCACCACGGCCCGCCACGTCTGTTCGACCGCTTCCGCTCCCGTGGTGTGGATACGAACCCTCTCGATCATCGTCGCGTCATGCGGTCTGACCCGAGTGCGCGCCCTCGTCGATCTCTTCGACCACCTTGGCGTTGAAGGCGGGAAGGTCATCGGGCGTGCGGCTGGAGACCAGTCCCTCGTCGACGACGACCTCCTCGTCCACCCAGGTGGCGCCGGCGTTGCGCAGATCGGTCTTCAAGCTCGGGTAGCTCGTGAGCGTCCGCCCCGATAGCACGTCCGCCTCGGCGAGGATCCATGCCGCATGGCAGATCGCCCCGACCGGCTTGTGCTGCTCGAAGAAGTCGCGGGTGAAGTCGACTGCCGCCGCGTCGAGCCGCAGGTGGTCGGCGTTGACGACGCCGCCGGGAAGCACGAGCGCGTCGAAGTCGCTCGCCCGGGCGCCGTCCGTCGTCAGATCGACGGACTGGGCGTATCCGTTCTTCCCGGAGATGCTGCCGCTGGACGGGGCGACGAGCACGGCCTCCGCTCCAGCGGACGTCACCGCCTCCCACGGGGATGTGAGCTCGCTGTCTTCGAAGCCGTCGGTCGCGAGGAAGGCGACCTTCTTTCCGCTGAGATGAGTCATGACGGCAGGCTAGGTCGGGCCCCCGACATGAAAGAGGGGGTTGACAACATACGCACAGGCACTGACGCGGCGGCGGGCGACCGTGTTAGGCTCAGTCGTCCTGACCGGCCGATTCGTCCCCGATCCTCTGCTCTTCCGATGCAGACGGGTTGATGATGGTTTGCTCCGGTGTCCTCTGATTCCGACACGCGATCCGCTCGCCTGTCCTCCACACCACCACATACGTCCGAGTCGGAACCTTCGGCTCGGCACCCCGGTCGCTTCGGCGGCCCGAACAACAGAAGGAAAGACACGATGGCCACTGGCACCGTGAAATGGTTCAACTCCGAGAAGGGCTACGGCTTCATCGCTCCCGATGACGGCTCCGCCGACCTGTTCGCTCACTTCAGCGCGATCGCCGGCGAAGGCTTCAAGGAACTCCGCGAAGACCAGAAGGTCGAGTTCGACGCCGAGCGTGGCCCCAAGGGCATGCAGGCAGCGAACATTCGCGCGCTCTGAGACTTCCCGTCAGCCGGGCTCCGTACTGCACGGGGCCCGGCTTTCGTGTGCCCGGGCACATGCCGATGCGGCCATGTGGGCAGGCGTACGGTGGGGCATAGCGATCGGCGCCCGCCTTTGGCTCTCCGGCCTCCGGGTCCCGATCTCCAGCAGGTGATTCCATCTCCACTTCCGCTCTCGCCCCTCGCCTCGGCCCGCTTCGCCAGACCTACGCCGGGACGGACGAGTTCCCGCCCCTTACCCGCGCCTACACCGAGGTGGCGCAGGTCGTGCGAGAGACGGGGCTGCTGCGGCGGACGCCCTGGTTCTATGCGCTGGTCGGCACCGCGATCGCCGTGGCGTTCGCGGGCTGCATCACGGGCTTCGTCCTGCTGGGGGACAGCTGGTTCCAGTTGCTCATTGCCGCGGCGCTCGGAATCCTGTTCACGCAGGTGGCCTTCCTCGCGCATGAGGCCGCGCACCGCCAGATCCTCGCGTCGGGTCCCGCCAACGACCGGCTCGCGCGCCTGCTCGGAAACGGCGTCGTCGGCATGAGCTACTCATGGTGGTCGACGAAGCACACGCGTCACCACGCCAATCCCAACCGCGTCGGGAAGGATCCGGACATCGAGGTGGACACCATCTCGTTCCTGCAGGAGGACGCGGCCCGGGCGCGAGGTGTGCAGCGCCTCGTCACGCGGCATCAGGGATGGCTGTTCTTCCCGCTCCTGACGCTGGAGGGTCTCAACCTCCACGCTCTCGCGTTCCGACACTTGCTGGGTCGGGCCCCCGTCAAGGGCCGTTTCATCGAACTCGGGCTGCTCGTCGTCCGCTTCCTCGTGTTCGTCGCCCCCGTCTTCGTCTTCCTGCCGCTCGGCCTGGCCTTCGCCTTCGTGGGGGTGCAACTGGCCGTGTTCGGCGTGTACATGGGGGCGTCGTTCGCACCGAACCACAAAGGCATGGCGGTGATCGCGCCGGATGCTCGGCTCGACTTCTTCAGCAAGCAGGTGCGGACCTCGCGTAATGTCGGCGGCGGCTGGTGGGCGACGTGGCTGATGGGCGGTCTCAACTACCAGATCGAGCACCACCTCTTCCCCAACATGCCGCGCCCCGCGCTCTCCCGGGCGCGCGAGATCGTCATCGAGCAGTGTCGTGCGTATGACGTGCCGTACACCGAGACCACGCTCTGGCGCTCGTACGCGATCGTGATCGACTACCTCAACCGGGTGGGGCTTGGCGCACGCGACCCGTTCGACTGCCCGATGGCTGCGACGTATCGCCGCGCCTGATCCGCACCACGGTCGTAGGATAGGGGGCATGGCCACGTCGAACCTCCCGACCCCGCAGCTTCAGCCCGTTCCCGATGACAAGAACCTGATCGAGGTTCTGTCCGACGGCGGATCGTGTTGCGGCGGCGGCACCTGCGGCGTCTGATCTCCGCCCCGCGACCCCGTTCTCAGTGACTGGGGGCGAGCTCGCCGGCCCCAGTGTCGGCCGGCTTGCGGATCAGGAACGCGCCGATCAGCAGCGGCAGCGACACGATCGCGGCGAGCAGGAACGCCGAGTGGGCCCCCTGCGCCTCAGTCGTCTGAGCATCGACGCCGGCCTCTGCCGCTGTGGCGGCCACCGATGACATCACGGTGATCATGACGGCGATGCCTGCCGCCCCGGCGACCTGCTGCACGGTACCGAGCACGGCGGAGCCGTAGCTGTAGAAGCGGGGCTCGAGCGACCCCAACGACGCCGTGAAAAGCGGGGTGAAGGACAGTGCGAGCCCGAGGGACAGCACGGTCTGGGCGGCGGCGATGAACCAGAACGGCGTGGTCGCCGTGAACGTCATCGCGAACGTCCACAGTACGCCCGCCGCGATGACCGCGCCGGGAACGAGCAGGATTCGGGTTCCGCGTGCGTCGTAGATGCGGCCGATCACCGGGCCCGCCAAGCCCATCAGCAGCGATCCCGGCAGAACCGCGAGCCCCGTCTCGAGCGCGCTGTGCCCGAGGGCGCGCTGCATGTAGAGCGGCAGCACGGTGATCGTGCCGAAGAAGGCGAGGGAGAGCAGCGCCATCTGGCCGATCGCGAGACTGAAGTTGCGATCCCGGAACACGCGCAGATCCAGCAGGGCGTCGTCGGCGCGCTGCAGGATGACTTGCCGCCACAGGAAGAGGCCCAGCGCGACCGCACCGACTGCGAAAGCCACGACGAGAGAGACGCTCGACATGTTCTGGGCGGCCGCATCGGCGGCTGCGTTCTCGGTCGATCCGTGCGACGCCGCGCCGCCGATCTGGCTGAGTCCGTAGACGATCCCGCCGAACCCGAAGGCGGACAGGACCACCGACAGGAGGTCGATCGGAGCCCTCGTGGTCTCACCGAGGTTGCGGATCCAGCGCGCTCCCACCGAAAGCGAGACGAGTGCGATCGGCAGCACGACCGCGAAGATCCACCGCCAACCGAGTTCGAGCAGGAAACCCGAGAGGGTGGGCCCGATCGCCGGGGCGAGCGACATCACGATCGAGACGCGACCCATCATCCGCCCGCGCGAATGAGGCGGGACGATGGTCATGAGCGTTGTCATGAGCAGCGGCATCATGATCGCGGTGCCCATCGCCTGCACGACGCGAGCCACGAGCAGGACGGGGAACCCGGGCGCGAGGAGGGCGATCAGGGTGCCGAGCGAGAAGAGGCTCATCGCGGTGATGAACACCTGACGGGTCGTGAAGCGGCGCAGCAGGAAGCCCGTGATCGGGATGACGACGGCCATCGTGAGCATGAAGGCCGTCGTGAGCCACTGCGCCGAGACCGCCGTGATACCGAGGTCGTCGATGAGGTGCGGGATGGCGACGCCCATGGTCGTCTCGTTGAGGATCGCCACGAACGCCGCGCCGAGCAGGAGCCAGACGATGCGGTTTTCGGCCGGACCGAGCAAGGGCGGGGCCGAACGGCGGGTCGTCGCAGACGTCATGGAACTCCTCGGGCGATGGCGGCAGAAAAACGCGGAACGCCCGTGACAGCCCGAGCGCCTGAACGAGACTAACCCGCACCGCCGACACGTTATTCCCCGATCCGGCGCTTTCCCGTGGAACGATGGGCCGCATGAGCCGTTTCCACCCCCGCCGAGCGGCCGTCCGCGAAGCGGCGGCCGTCGCTGTGGGCGTCGTGATCGGTCTGATGGTGGCGCCGTCGCTCGGTCTCGCCGCGGCGCTCCTGGCGGGCTGGGCTGCTCTCGCGCTGGTCGACGTCGTCTGGGTGGTGGCGGTCATCTGGCCGATGAACGCGTCCGAGACCCGCACGCACGCGCAGATCGAGGATCCCGGCCGCCGTGTCGCTCGTCTCGTGGCCGTCGTGGGCAGCGTCGCCAGTCTCGGGGCGGTCGTGGTGGTGCTGCTGCAGACACACGGTGCTGCTCCCGCGACCTCCTTCGCCTTGGCGGGGATCGCGGTCGTGGCCGTCGCCGCGTCATGGGCCCTCATCCAGGTCGACTACCTGCTCCGGTACGCCCGCATCTATTACGGCCGTCCGGGCGGCGGGATCGACTTCAACCAGGAGGAGCCTCCCGCGTACACCGACTTCGCCTACTTCTCGCTCGGCCTGGGGATGACGTATCAGGTGGCGGACACCAACGTCACCCGCGGCGAGATCCGGCGGATCGTCATCGCCCAGACGCTGCTCGCCTACCTCTTCGGCGCGGTGATCCTCGCGACCGTCATCAATCTCGTCACCTCGCTCGGCTGACCCCGAGGTCACAGGACCGCTCTAGAGTGAGCGGGTGAGCATGGGCGGCGGGTTCGGTGGCCGCGGCGGATTCCGCGGCGTCGACGAGGAAGCGCAGCGACGGAGCAACGCCGACGCACCCCACATCGACGGTCTCGGGCGGCGCGTGGTGGCCCTCTTCCGTCCCTACCGCGGGCGGATCGTCCTCACCGGGGTCCTGGTGGTGCTCGGTGCGGGGATCGCGGTGGTCCCTCCCGTGATCGTGCAACGGATCTTCGACGACGCGCTCTTCCCCGTGACCGGCTCGGCGCCCGACCTGCGGCTCCTGAGCGTGCTCGTGTCCGTCATGGTCGGACTCTTCCTCCTCACGGCGGCACTCGGCGTCCTTCAGACCTGGCTCACCGCCACGGTCGGCAACGCGGTCACCGGCGACCTGCGCGTGAAGCTCTTCGAGCACCTGCAGGCGATGGAGCTCGGGTTCTTCACGCGCACCAAGACCGGCGTCATCCAGTCGCGCCTCCAGAACGATGTCGGAGGGGTCTCGGGTGTGCTGACCAACACCGTCACGAGCATCCTGGGCAACGCCGTGACGGTGATCTCCGCGCTCGTGGCGATGATCATCATCGATGCGCGCCTGACGGCGATCGCGGTGGTCATGATGCCGGTGCTCGTGTTCGTGCAACGTCGCGTCGGCCAGGTGCGCGCCCGTATCGCCGGGCAGACCCAGGAGTCGCTGTCCGAGCTGACCTCCATCACGCAGGAGACGCTCTCGGTCTCGGGGATCTTGTTGTCGAAGGCGTTCAACCGGCAACGCACGGAGTCGGCGCGCTTCCAGGAGGAGAACGTCAACCAGATTCGGCTGCAGGTGCGCCGGGCGATGAGCGGGCAGGGCTTCTTCGCCGTCGTCCAGGTGCTGATGGCCTCGGTTCCCGCCGTCATCTACCTCGTGTCCGGCTGGCTCATCGCGGGCGGCGCCGGAGCGATCACGGCGGGCACGGTCGTGGCCTTCACGACGGTCCAAGCCCGGCTCCTCCAGCCGCTCATGGGTCTCATGCGGGTGGCTCTCGACCTCCAGACCTCGCGGGCGCTGTTCGCCCGCATCTTCGAGTACCTCGACCTGCGGCCGGCGATCGTGGACGCCCCCGGCGCGGCGGACGTCGCCTCGGCGCCGGGGCCGATCGGGAGGATCGAGTTCCGCGACGTCGTCTTCCGCTATCCCGATGCCGGCCCGGATTCCCGTCCCACTCTCGATGGGGTGAGCTTCGTCGCCGAACCCGGCCAGCACGTCGCTTTCGTGGGTCCGTCCGGGGCGGGCAAGACGACGGTCATCTATCTGGCGCCGCGACTGTACGAGGCCAGTGGCGGGTCGGTGCTGTTCGCCGGAGCCGACGTGCGCACACTTCGGCAGGAGTCGATCATCGATCACATCGGGATCGTCTCGCAGGAGACCTACCTCTTCCACGCGACGATCGCCGAGAACCTCCGCTACGCCAAGCCCGACGCGACGGCGGCAGAGCTGGAGGCGGCGTGCGCGGCGGCGAACATCCATCACGTCATCCGTGGCTTCGCCCAGGGCTACGACACCGTCGTGGGGGAGCGCGGCTATCGCCTCTCGGGAGGGGAGAAGCAGCGGATCGCGATCGCGCGGGTGCTCTTGAAAGACCCGCCCATCCTGCTGCTCGACGAGGCGACCTCGGCATTGGACACGGTGTCGGAGCGGGTCGTGCAGGAAGCGCTCGACAACGTCGCCCGCGGGCGGACGACGCTCTCGATCGCCCATCGACTGTCGACGGTAGTCGGGGCAGACGTCATCCACGTGATCGACGGGGGCCGGATCGTGGAGACCGGGACGCACGGGCAGCTGCTGGCGAAGGGCGGACTGTATGCGGAGCTTGCGAGGGAGCAGACGGCGGCGGCGCGGATCGAGGGACTGGAGTCTCAGAGAGCACCGGAGCTCGAATCCGGTCCGGAGAAGCACGGCACGCGGTGAGCGCGGTGGGCGGAGATCACCACAGGCTGGCGGCGTCGAGCAGTCCCTTCGTCTCGGGGTTGATCGCGAGGGCGTCCGCGTCGGCGCGCGAGGTGAGCTCCCGCACGAAGTCGCCGACGATGCGCCGATAGACCGCGTCGTCGTGGGTGCTCGCGATCCGAACGAGCGGCGGAGTGTCCATCTCCAGGATCAGCCGTACCCGCTCGGTCGCAGCGGTGCGCTGCGAGGCGGCATCGAGCACCGCGATCCCGTCGCGCATCGCGGCGACATAGTCGGCGAGCACGTCTACCGCGTCCTTGTGCTGGGTGATGGACGATCCGTCGGCGCGCTCGCGCCAGCGGACGACGACATCGGGGATCACGTCGATGGCGCGGGCCAGCGTGTACATCCGCTGGGCGACCACCTGATCTTCGTACATCCGCCCTTCGGGGAACCGCAGATCGTGCCGGCGCCAGAACTCGATCCGGCTGATCTTCGACCACGCGACGATGTTCCCCGAGACGGCGGGATGGTCCCGCAGCGTGGTTCCGCGGCGCGCGGGCGAGGTCGAGGCGGCGACCCAGGGCTGCACGGGGCCTTCGACGTAGCCGTCCACGCCGGGGCGCAGGCGCACGTACGCGCCCACCGCGAGATCGCTCCCCGATTCGGAGATGGTCGTGACGAGTCGCTCCAACGCCTGCGGCGTGTACTCGTCGTCGGCGTCGAGGAAGGTCACGAACGGCGTCTCCACGCGGTCCAGCGCCGCATTACGTGCCGCGCCGAGGCCCCGCGGCACGTCGTGACGGATGAGCTCGAACCGGGGGTCGGCGGCGGCCTCCTGGAAGATCCGCGTGGTCTCGTCGGTCGAGCCGTCGTCGACGAGGATCGCGCGCCACTGCGTGGAGGTCTGGTTCCGCAGCGACTCCAGAGCGTCCGGCGCATAGGCCGCGACGTCTCGACCGGGGACGATGACCGTGATGGCGGGAGTGCTCACCCGCCCGATCGTACCGCCGCCACCGCATCGGCGACGGCGTCGGCGACCGGCTCGAGGTCCAGATCGGGCCCGTGTCCGAGCGTGAAGCGCACGGAGGTCTGCGCCACCTCGGGGGCGATTCCGCAGGCCAGCAACACGTGTGACGGCTCGTCGCTTCCCGCCGCGCACGCCGAACCGCTCGACGAGACGACGCCCCGACGTTCCAGTTCGAGCAGCACGGACTCGCCCGAGACCCCCGCGAACGTGAAGCTCGCGGTGCCGGGGAGCCGGTGTACCGGATCTCCGGTCAGGCGCGCCTGCGGGACGAGCGCGAGAACGCGCGCCGAGAAGGCGTCGCGACGGCGGGCGACCCGCGCCGCGAGCGCCTCGCGCTCCGCCTCCGCGCGCTCGAGCGCCACGGCGAAGCCGACCGCCGCCGCGACGTTCTCGGTGCCGCTGCGACGATCGCGTTCCTGCCCCCCGCCGTGGAGCAGCGGCTCCAGCGGCAGGCGGCCGCGCACGGCGAGCACTCCGCTGCCGGGAGCGGCGCCGATCTTGTGTCCGGCGATGGAGAGGGCATCGGCGCCCGTCGACCGCAGCGGCAGCCAGCCGGCGGCCTGGACCGCGTCGAGGTGCAGGGGGGTGCGCGCAGCCGTGCACACCTCGGCGATGCGGGAGACGTCCTGAATCGTGCCGATCTCGTTGTTGGCGTATCCGAGCGTCACGAGCGCCGTGTCGGGCCGGATCGCTGCGGCGAGGTCATTGGGGTCGACCCGGCCGGTCGAAGACACCGGTAGGCGCGTCACGGTGAAGCCGTGAAAGCGCTCCAGGTATTCGCAGGACGCGAGGACCGATTCGTGCTCGATCGGGGTTGTGACGATGTGCACCGCCGGAATCGCCGCGTGCGCCCGGCG
The DNA here is from genome assembly GCF_001620065.1 of Microbacterium sp. TNHR37B. Taxonomy (GTDB): domain Bacteria; phylum Actinomycetota; class Actinomycetes; order Actinomycetales; family Microbacteriaceae; genus Microbacterium. Next base: position 861,379 of record NZ_LQGV01000001.1, on the reverse strand, counting down.
ATCGGCGGGTGAGTCCCGCTCGGCGCGGGCGGCAGCGGCACCCAGGGCGAGTCCCTTGATCGCGAGGTTGTTGGCCTCGGTGCCTCCCGAGGTGAAGACGATGTCGCCGGCGCGCACCCCCAGCACCGCCGCGACGCGTCGACGGGCGTCGGACAGCGCGTCGGCCGCAGCCTCGCCGACGGTGTGGTGGCTGGACGGATTGCCGAAACGCTCGCTGAGGTACGGGAGCATCGCCTCGCGTACCTCGGCGCGCACCGGGGTCGTGGCGGCGTGATCGAGATAGAGCATGCTCAGGCCCCCGCGATCTCCACCCGCACGTCGAGACCGAGATCCACCGCGCGGGCGGAATGCGTGAGCGCGCCGACCGAGATGACATCGACGCCGGTCTCGGCGATGGCGCGGACGGTCTCCAGGGACACGCCGCCGGACGCCTCCACGGTCACCCGTCCTCCGATCCGCTCGACTCCCGCGCGCAGCTCGTCGAGGGTGAAGTTGTCGAGCATGATCGTGCCGACGCCGGCTGCCAGGACGGCGTCGATCTGGTCCAGGCGATCGACCTCCACCTCGACGTGCGTCGTATGGGGCAGGCGGGCGATGGCCGCCTGCAGCGCTTGGGTCACTGCGGCCCCCGGCGTCGTCGTGGGCGCCAGCGCGCTGAGGACCGCGAGGTGGTTGTCCTTGGCCATGACCGCGTCGGAGAGCGAGAAGCGGTGATTGTGGCCCCCGCCGCACCGGACGGCGTGCCGCTCGAGGGCTCGCAGTCCGGGCGTGGTCTTGCGGGTGTCCGCGATCCGCGCGCCGGTGTGGGCGACCTCGGCGACGTAGCGTGCGGTGAGCGTCGCGATGCCGCTCATCCGCTGCGCGAAGTTCAAGCCGACCCGCTCGGCCGTCAGCACACTCCGGGCGGGGCCCGAGACGGTCGCCAGGACCTGCCCGGGCACCATCCGGCCGCCGTCCGGGGTGTGCACCTCGATCCCGATCCGCGGGTCGGTGAGCCGGAAGGCGGCGGCGAAGACGTCGCCTCCGCTGAAGACGCCGCCTTCTCGCGCGACGAGGACGGCCGTCGCGCGTGCGTCGGCCGGAAGCAGGTACTCGCCGGTGAGATCGCCCCAGGGAGCGTCCTCCTCCAGGGCCGCGGTCACGACGCGGTCGATGTGGGCGGGGGGCAGCATCAGGCGGTCACCTTTCCGGAGAGCGGGGCGTGGCCGTGTCGAAGGCCGGGTATCGGGTGACGCGGTGACTCGGTGTCGTCCCTGCGGAAGTGCGCGCCGACCGAGCGCGTTCGCGCCCGCGCCGCCGCGACGATCTCGCGCGCGACGAGCAGGAGATTGGCATCCTCATGGTCGCGGAGGTTCTGCGGCGCGGGAAGCGCCCGCTCCCACCGATCGATGACGGCCGCGGCGTGGCGCAGCCCTGCATCGTCTCGGACGAGGCCGACGTGCGCCCACATCAGTTCCTGCAGGCCGTGACGCGTGAAGCCGTCCGCGTCGAGACCGAGCGGAGCCGCCGGGAGCTCCGCATCGCGGGGCGGGACCGGGAGGTCGACGGGCCAGGGCTCGCCCGCGCGGGCGCCGAGCGTGTCGGCCGCGATGCGCTCGCCCGCGCGGGCCCCGAACACGGCCCCCTCCAGCAGCGAGTTCGAGGCGAGGCGGTTGGCGCCGTGCACACCGGTGCGGGCGACCTCGCCGACGGCGTACAGGCCCGGGACGCCGGTGCGCCCCCAGAGGTCGGTCTCCACCCCGCCCATCGCGTAGTGGGCGGCAGGAGTGACGGGGATCGGTGTGCGCGACCAGTCGAGGCCGCGCGCGCGCACCGCGGCGTCGATCGTCGGGAAGCGTTCGGCGAGGAAACGAGACGTCGTCTCATCGTCGGAGCGCAGCCCCGTGGCGTCCAGCAGCACGGGGGTTCCGTCCTGTCGTCGCATCTGGGCGGCGATCGCGCGGGCGACGATGTCACGCGGAGCGAGTTCCGCGTCGGGATGGATGTCCGGCATGAAGCGCCGACCTTCGCGGTCGCGCAGAACGGCGCCCTCCCCGCGAACGGCCTCGGAGACGAGGAAGGCTTCGCCGACGCCGGCCTCCGCGCGGCAGGTGGGAAGCACCGTCGGATGGAACTGGACGAACTCGAGGTCGCGCACTCGGGCTCCGGCGCGCCGGGCGATCGCGATGCCGTCGCCGGTGGCGATGCGCGGGTTCGTCGTATGGGCGTACAACTCGCCCACGCCGCCGGTGGCGAGCACGAGCGCGTCGCAGCCGATCGTGCCGGGCGCATCGCTCGTGGACCGTCGGCCCTCGCGGCCCGGTCTTTCCTGCAGGACGGTGACGCCCGTGACACGGCCACCGTCGATGACGGCGTCCACGACGAGTGTGTGCTCGAGGATCGCGACGCCGCTCTGCCGCACGCGGGCGACGAGGGCCGCCTCGATGACGGCGCCGGTCGCATCGCCTCCCGCATGGAGCACCCGCGGTGCGGAGTGCGCGGCTTCGAGACCCCGCCGCAAGACTCCCTCCGGAGACCGATCGAAGGCGACCCCGAGCGCGATCAGCTCGCGCACGCGTCCCGGCCCCTCCGACGTCAGCACCGCGACCGCGTCCGGGTCGCACAGCCCCGCACCCGCGACGAGCGTGTCCTGCGCGTGCGACTCCACCTGGTCGTCCTCGAACATCACGGCGGCGATCCCGCCCTGGGCGTAGCGGGTGTTTGCTTCTTCCCGCGCGTTCTTGGTCACGAGCGTCACGCGGCAGCCCTTATCGGCGGCGTGGAGCGCTGCGGTGAGCCCGGCGATGCCGGAGCCGGCGACGACGACGTGTGCGGGCTCGTCCGCACACGACCGCGCAGCGACGGGGTGGGTCACGGCTGGGCCGCCAGCATGCGTTCCAGGGCGACGCGGGCGGGCTCGGCGACGTCGCCGGGAACCGTGATGCGGTTGCGCACCTCACCGGCGACGAGGCCCTCCAGCACCCAGGCGAGGTAGCCCGGATGGATGCGGTACATCGTCGAGCACGGGCACACGACGGGGTCGAGACAGAAGATCTCGTGCTGGGGGTACTGCGCGGCCAGGCGCTGGACGAGGTTGATCTCCGTCCCGATCGCGAACGTCGTGGGCTCGGTCGCGGCGGCGATGGCCTTCCGGATGTAGTCGGTGGAGCCGGCCTCATCGGCGGCGTCGACCACGTCCATCGGGCATTCCGGGTGCACGATGACACGGACTCCGGGGTGCTCTCGCCGCGCCTGGGTGATCTGGTCCACCGTGAAGCGTCGGTGGACGGAGCAGAAGCCGTGCCAGAGGATGACGCGCGCGTCCTGCACCTGCGTCGCCGTGGAACCGCCGAGGGGGCGCCGCGGGTTCCACATCGGCATCTCCTCGAGCCTCACGCCCATCGCCTTGGCGGTGTTGCGTCCGAGGTGCTGATCGGGAAAGAACAGCACGCGCCGACCACGGGCGAACGCCCATTCCAGCACGGTGCGGGCATTCGAGGAGGTGCAGACGATCCCGCCGTGGCGCCCGACGAAACCCTTGATGGCGGCGGAGGAGTTCATGTAGGTCACCGGGATCACGGGAAGGAGCCCGTCCTCGTCGGGGGTGTCGAGGTCGCCGAGCACGTCGGCCAGCTGTTCCCAGCACTCCTCGACCTGATCGATGTCTGCCATGTCGGCCATCGAGCATCCGGCGGCGAGATTCGGCAGGATCACCGCCTGATCGGCGCCGGAGAGGAGGTCGGCCGTCTCGGCCATGAAGTGGACCCCGCAGAAGACGATCGCCTCGGCCTCGGGGTGGGCCTTGGCCGCGCGGGCGAGCTGGAACGAGTCGCCGACGTAGTCGGCATGCACCACGACCTCCTCGCGCTGGTAGAAGTGGCCGAGCACCACGACCCGGTCGCCGAGCGTCTCTTTCGCCCGTCGGATGCGGTCGGCGAGTTCGGCTTCGTCGGCCGTGCGGTATTCCTCGGGGAGCGCCCCCTGGCGCGGTGCGCCCGCGGGGATGACGTCGCCCATGGACGATCCCGGACCGTACCCGGGACGGGTGTCGAAGGTCCAGGGAGCGGCGGCCAGGTCGGTGTTGCAGGTCTCGGCCACGAGCTCTCCGGCCACGATCGCCTGGATCTCGTGGTCGACGCTCGGGTCGAGCGGTCGGGGCTGGAGGGTCAGGGCGGTGGCGGCCATGGGGTTCCTTCGAGTGAGGGCGCGCGGTGCGTCTGCGGGTGGTCAGTGATCGGCCGCAGACCCCGGGAGAGGTCCGCGGTCGGCGAGTTCGACGGCGTGGTTGTAGCGGTAGAGACGTGCGGGGCGGTGGCTTCCGGTGCGGAAGCGGTCTGTCGGGATGAGCGTGGCCGAGTTCTCGACCTGTCGGCGGAAGTTCGCCGGGTCGAGGCGCCGTCCGAGGATGGCCTCGTAGACCTCGCGAAGGTCGGCGAGGGTGAAGGTCTCGGCCAGGAGGCCGTGCGCGATCCGGCTGTAGCCGACCTTGTTGCGCAGGCGCCAGAGGGCGTAATCGAGGATCTGCGCGTGGTCGAAGGCGAGGGCGGGCAACGCGTCGACGTCGAACCAGGCGACGTTGTGGAGCTCGGAGTTGCGGGAGTCGTCCTCGCGCACCAGCGCCCAGTAGACGATCGAGACGACGCGGCTGGGCGACCGGTCCACATCGCCGAACGCGTAGAGCTGCTCCAGGTAGCTCGGGGCGAGCGTGGTCGTCTCGGCGAGCGTGCGCGACGCGGCGGCCTCGAGGTTCTCCGCCGCGCCCAGCCAGCCGCCCGGGAGCGCCCACTGACCCTCGTGAGGGTCGCGCGTGCGGCGGACAAGAGGGACGATCACACGAGGGATCTCCGCATCGCGGTCGTGGCGCAGGCTGAAGATGACGGTGGAGACCGCCACGCGGATCTCCATGCCGTCGACAGGGGAGGAAGGTGTTTGTGTCATGGTGACTCTAAGTTCCTGAACGATCTTAGGGTCTCTGTGACTCGAAGGGCAAATCCGCCCGGCCGGTGATAACGCCCGGCGCGTCACCGCCGACGCGCAGGAACGATGCTCAGGCAAATCCGAGCCGCCCCTCGTTACGGTGGTTGCCGCAGCGCAGGAGGGGGATCGGCATGCTCGTCGTTGACATCGTGGTGCTGATCGTCCTGGCGGTGGCTCTCGTCTCGGGTTTCACGCGCGGATTCTTCGCGAGCCTCGGAGTGATCGTCGGCATGGTGGCCGGGGCGCTGGCCGCTCTCTGGCTCGTGCCGTTGGCCACGCCCGCGGTCTCGACGGTGGTTCCGGCGGGCCTGTGGCGCAGCGTCGCGTTGGCGGCGCTCGCCGTCGCGATCGTCCTGCTGGCGGTCGGTATCGGGGCGGGGATCGGCGCCGTCGTCCGCCGTGGCGCCGACCGCGCCCGGCTTCGTGGCGTGGAGCGGTTCTTCGGCGGAGTCGTGAGCCTTCTCGCCACGACCCTCGTCGTCACCACGCTGGCTGCAGGACTGAAGACCGCCGGAATCCCCGTCGTGTCCGCGGCGGTCGCCTCGTCCCGAGTGCTCACGGTCATCGACGATGCGACGCCGGCACCTGTCGCCGATGTCGTGGCGCAGTTGCGTTCGCTCGTCATCGACGACACCGTGCCGCGTCTGGCGGAGGTCATCGGGGTGACGACCCCGGTGACGGGCCCGCCGATCGCTCTCGATGATCCTGAGCTGCAACGGGCGGCGCAGTCAGTGGCGCGGATCAGCGGCACCGCGTACAGCTGCGGCCGGTCGATGACCGGCTCGGGCTTCGTCGCGGCCGACGGTCTCGTGGTCACCAACGCCCACGTCGTCGCCGGTGTCGACGCGCCGATCGTCGAGCTTCCCGGAGGCATCGCGGCGGAAGGGCGGCTCGTGTATCTCGACCCCGTCGACGATCTCGCCGTGATCGCGGTACGGGGACTGCCCACCGCGCCGTTGGGACTGGCGGCGCCGGCCGAACCCGGCACCCGCGCCGCGGTGCAGGGGTATCCCCTCGGCGGCCCCTTCACGAGCGGGGCTGCTGCCGTGCTGAGCGTGGGGCCCGTGCCCGTCCCCGACATCTACGATCAGTCCGTCGCCGCGCGCGAGGTCTACGCCTTGGACGCGGAGGTGCGCCCCGGGAACTCCGGAGGTCCCCTCCTGGACGCCGAGGGTGAGGTGATCGGAGTCGTCTTCGCGCGCGGCGTCGACGGTGACCGTCGCGGCTACGCCATGACCAGCGCCGAGGTGCGGCCGGCACTGGACGGCATCGACGCCTCGAGCCCCACCGTCGCGTCAGGGCGGTGCACGAGCTAGCCCACGCTATGCTGGGCCTGCAACTGAAGACAGGCCGCATGACGTGTGCGGGAGAGCTCCGGGCCCAGGGCCCGGGCACCGAAGGAGCAAGCCTCCCCGCCAATCTCTCAGGTCCGCGTACCGCTCGCGTCCGGCCGCTCTGGAAAACGATCCGTCCGCGGATCGTGCCGAAGGTGAAAGCCCGCCGCCGTGCGCGAGGGGCGAAACTCTCAGGCCAATGACAGAGGGGGAGTTCACGGACGCCGGTTCTCGGCGTCTGCCCGCCCGACCCGGGAGAACTCATGACCGACCCAGCTCTGCCCAACGGCGATCCGGTGCCCGCCACCGCGCTCGCCGAGACTCCGCTCGCCGACAGGCACCGGGCGCTCGGCGCCTCGTTCACCGACTTCGGCGGCTGGTCGATGCCCGTGCGATACACGTCCGACCTCGCCGAGCACCACGCCGTCCGCACGGCCGCGGGGCTGTTCGACATCTCCCACATGGCCGAGTTCCGAATCGACGGACCCGATTCCGGCGCGTTCCTGGACTATGCGCTCGCGGGCCGGCTGTCGGTCCTGCGAGAGGGCAAGGCGAAGTACTCGCTGCTGCTCAACGACGCGGGCGGTGTCGTAGACGACGTGATCGTGTACCGGCAGGGGGAGGACTCCTACCTCGTGATCTCCAACGCGGGTAACCACGCCGTCGTCGCCGCGGCCTTCGCCGAGCGCTCGGCGGGTTTCGACGTCGCGGTCCGGGACATCTCCGCAGAGGTGTCGCTCATCGCCGTGCAGGGGCCACGCGCGGCGGAGATCCTCGCCGATACCGAGTCCGTCGAGATCCCCGGGCTCGATGACCTCGGCTTCTATGCGTGGCGGAACGGTACGTTCGCGGGCGACGAGCTCTTCGTCGCCCGGACGGGGTACACCGGCGAGGACGGGTTCGAGCTCCTCGTGACCAACGAGCGCGCGGGCGAGCTCTGGGACGCTCTTCTTCGAGCGGGCGGACCCCGCGGACTCGTGCCGGCCGGGCTCGCCTCGCGCGACACCCTGCGTCTGGAAGCGGGCATGCCGCTGCACGGGCACGAGCTGTCGGCCGAGATCCTCCCCGCCCAAGCGGGGCTCGGCCGGGTGGTCGCCCTGGACAAAGACGACTTCGTGGGCAAGCAGTCCCTTGCCGCGGTCGTCGCGGGCGACGCTCCGGTCCTCGTCGGACTCGTCGCGGAGGGGCGCCGGGCGGGGCGCGCCGGCTACGCCGTCCTGGACGCCGAGGGTTCCCCCGTCGGAGAAGTGACCAGCGGCGCCCTCAGCCCGACGCTCGGTCACCCCATCGCGATGGCGTTCGTCTCCCCGCGCGTCAGCGCGCTCGGCACCGAACTCTTCCTCGATGTCCGAGGCACCCGTATCCCCGCCACCGTCACCGCACTGCCGTTCTACCGGAGGACAACATGACCGACCTGCACGCGCTCGCCTACACCCAGGAACACGAATGGATCGCCCTCGACGGCGACGTGGCCACGGTCGGGATCACCGACTACGCGGCTGACAAGCTCGGCGACGTCGTCTATGTCGACCTCCCGGCGGTCGGAGCGGCCGTGACGGCCGGTGACGTCTGCGGCGAGATCGAGTCGACGAAATCGGTCGGGGAGCTGTATGCACCGCTCAGCGGCGAGATCGTCGAGGTGAACGACGCGGTCTCCGACGACCCGTCCCTCGTCAACGGCGACGCCTTCGGCGCCTGGCTCATCAAGGTGAAGGTCGCCGACGCGTCCGCTCTGGACGGACTCCTGGACCGAGACGCCTACGTCGCCCTCACAGGTGGCGAGGAGTGAGCGTCCCCTTCGTCCGTCGTCACATCGGAACGGGGCCCGACGCGCAGGGGCAGATGCTCGCCGCGCTCGGATACGAGTCGGTCGACGCGCTGGTGCACCGCGCGGTTCCCTCGTCGATCCACGCGGAGCCGGTGGCAGATTCCGTCATCCCGGCGGCGGCGAGTGAGGCGGAGACCCTGGCGGAGCTGCGTGACCTGGCGGCACTGAACCGCCCGGCCAGGTCGATGATCGGGCTCGGCTACTACGACACCGTCACGCCGTCGGTGATCTCTCGGAACGTTCTCGAGAACCCGTCCTGGTACACGGCCTACACCCCCTATCAGCCGGAGATCTCGCAGGGTCGTCTCGAGGCGCTCATCAACTTCCAGACGATGGTCACCGACCTGACCGGACTGCAGACGGCGAATGCGTCGATGCTCGATGAGTCGACGGCGGTCGTGGAGGGCATGCTCGTGGCCCGGCGCGCCTCACGGAGCCGTTCGTCGACCTTCCTCGTCGATGCCGATGCCTTCCCGCAGACCAAGGCACTGATCGCGCACCGCGCGGCCGCCCTGGGCATCGAGATCCGCGAGGTGGCTTTCGCCGTCGGCGAGCTTCCCGAAGACCTCGACGTGTTCGGCGTGTTCGTGCAGTACCCGGGTGCGAGCGGGCGGGTATGGGATCCTTCCGAGGTCATCGCGGCCGCGCAGGCGAACGGCGCGCTGGCGGTCGTCGCCGCGGATCTCCTCGCTCTCACCCTGCTGCGATCGCCCGGGTCGCTCGGGGCCGATATTGCGGTCGGGACGACGCAGCGGTTCGGCGTGCCGATGGGCTTCGGCGGTCCCCACGCGGGGTACATGGCCGTGCGGTCCGGGCTCGAGCGGCAGCTCCCGGGCCGTCTCGTCGGCGTGAGCCAGGACGCGGCGGGTCACCCCGCCTATCGCCTGTCGCTGCAGACGCGGGAGCAGCACATCCGGCGCGAGAAGGCCACCAGCAACATCTGCACGGCACAGGTGCTCCTCGCGGTGATGGCATCGATGTATGCCGTCTACCACGGCCCCGATGGGTTGCGGGCGATCGCGGCGAAGATCGCCACCGACGCCGCGATGCTCCGGGAATGGCTCGTCGAGGCGGGGAACGACGTGCTCCACGAGCACTACTTCGACACCCTGGTCGTGCGGGTTCCCGGTCGCGCGGCAGAGGTGCTGGACGCGGCGCGCGAACGCGGGTTCCAGCTCTGGTTCCGCGACAGCGACTCGGTCGGCATCTCGCTCGACGAGACCACGACGGTCGCCGACCTCCATGCGATCGCGCACGTGTTCGGCGGACCCTCGCAGCGCGCCTTCGCGTTCGTCGCGGGCTCGGGTGCCGCTTCGCACATCCCGGCGGGCCTCGTGCGCGAGGACGAGTACCTGACCCACCCCGTCTTCCACGTCCACCGGTCCGAGACGGCCATGATGCGCTACCTCGCGCAGCTCGCAGATCGCGATTACGCGCTGGATCGTGGAATGATCCCGCTCGGCTCCTGCACGATGAAGCTCAACGCCGCCACCGAGATGGCTGCCGTGTCCTGGCCCGAGTTCGCGCGGGTGCATCCGTTCGCCCCGGCCGACGACGTCGCGGGGTACCTCGTGATGATCGAGCAGCTCGAGTCGTGGCTGGCGGAGGTGACCGGCTACGACGCGGTGTCGCTGCAGCCGAACGCCGGCTCGCAGGGGGAGCTGGCGGGGCTCCTCGCGATCCGCGGCTATCACCACGCGAACGGCGACACGGAACGCACGGTCTGCTTGATCCCGTCGTCCGCCCACGGGACGAACGCCGCCTCCGCGGTCCTGGCGGGGATGCGCGTGGTCGTCGTGGCGTGCGACGAGGCGGGCAACGTCGACCTCGCCGACCTCCGCGAGAAGATCGCGGCGCATGCCGAGACGCTCGCCGCGCTCATGATCACGTATCCGTCCACGCACGGCGTGTACGAACAGGACGTCGTGGAGATCACCTCCGCCGTGCATGCGGCGGGAGGTCAGGTCTATGTCGACGGGGCGAACCTCAACGCGCTTCTGGGATTCGCGCGCTTCGGCGATCTGGGCGGCGACGTCTCCCACCTCAACCTCCACAAGACGTTCGCGATCCCGCACGGTGGTGGGGGACCGGGCGTCGGCCCCGTCGCGGCCAAGGCGCACCTCGCTCCGTATCTGCCGTCGCACCCGCTGGCGCAGCGCGCCGAGCACGCGGGAGGTTTCGTCTTCGACGGCGGGCCGATCTCGGCGGCGCCCTACGGGTCGGCCTCGATCCTCCCGATCTCCTGGGCCTACGTGCGCATGATGGGGACGGCCGGGCTGCGGCAGGCGACCGGAGCGGCGGTCTTGGCGGCCAACTACGTCGCGCACCGGCTGAAGGACCATTTCCCGGTCCTGTACGCGGGTGAGGGCGACCTCGTCGCGCACGAGTGCATCCTCGATCTCCGTCCCCTCAAGGAGGAGACCGGCATCACCGTCGACGACGTGGCCAAACGCCTCATCGACTATGGATTCCACGCCCCGACGATGTCGTTCCCGGTGGCGGGGACCCTCATGGTGGAGCCGACCGAGTCTGAAGACCTCGGTGAGCTCGACCGGTTCGTGGAGGCGATGATCGCCATCCATGCCGAAGCCCGTCGTGTCCAAGCGGGGGAGTGGCCGGCCGACGACAATCCGCTCGTCGGTGCGCCCCACACGGCCGAATCGGTCATCGCCGGGGAGTGGCGCCACGCGTACAGCCGGGAGGAGGCGGTGTATCCCTTCCGGAGCCTGATCCGGACGAAGTACTGGCCGCCGGTGCGCCGTATCGACAATGCCTACGGCGACCGCAACCTCGTCTGCGCGTGCCCGCCGATCGAGGCCTTCGCCTGAGTGGAGTGGTTCGGACTCGGGTCAGAAGAGTCCGGGCCACCAGGCGGACGCCAGGGGGTAGCCGATGAAGGCGATCACGTCGATGAGCGTGTGCGCGATGACGAGGGGCATCACGCGGCCCCACCGCTGGTAGACCCATCCGAAGACGATGCCCATCGCGAGGTTGCCGACGATCGCGCCGAACCCCTGGTAGGCGTGGTACGCGCCGCGCAGCGCCGCGGTGGACAGGATGATCGTCCAGGTGCTCCAGCCGAGCCGGCGGAGGCGATCGAACAGGTAGCCGATGAAGACGACCTCTTCCGTGAGACCCGCGCGGACCGCGGCGAGCAGGAGCAGGGGGATCGTCCACCACGACGGGTCGAGCGGGGACGCGTCCACCTGCAGGGTGATCCCCATCGCCCGCCCGGCGGCGTAGAGCCCGAGGCCGGGAACCCCGATGACGGCGACGAGGAGCACTCCGCCGCCGAGGTCGCGGCCGAAGCGCCGGAAGTCGAGGCCGATGCGCCGGAACGCGGAGCGTCCCGGCTCCCACAGGAAGTAGATCGCCAGGGCGATCGGAGCGAGCGCGAAGAACTGCCCGAGGAACTGATAGAGCACGTCCCAGAAGTCCTGGGCGTTGGCGCCCGGGTTCAGCGACGTCGACTGCTCACCGAGCGACTGTTCCCGCGTCAGCGCCTGCACCAGCGAGAGGACGGAGTAAAGCGCGGAGCGTCCGACCGACAGCGCGAGGACGAGCGAGATCTCCCACCAGAGTCGGGCCGAGGGGACGCGGATGGTGCTCTCGCTCATGCGCCTGTCACCCCTCCCGCGTCGTCCTATCCGGCGATGCCCCGATGCGCGGCCAGGTCGCGCAGGCCCGCGGCGAGCCGTCGCACGCCTTCTTCGAAGACGGCGTCGTCACCGTTGGTGCCGTACATCACTCGAATGTAGCCCTCCCCGGCCTGAGCGAACCAACTGCCGGGGGAGACGCCGAGAGCCTGGGTCGTCACGAGATGGCGGACGACCTCGACGGAGGTGCCGAGGGCGCGGACGTCGACCCAGTGGTAGAAACCGCCCTGGGGCATGCGGCAGATCACGCCGGGAATGCCCTGCAGCGCGTCGAACACGTGGCGGCGGCGGGAGTCATAGCGGGCGAACCACTCGTCCGTGTAGGCGGGGTCCTCGTACGCGGCGGCGACGCCGTACTGGGCGAAGGTATTGGTGGGGCCGACGTAGTTGAACGTCGCGGTCTTGAGGATCGGCATGATCTCGGCGGGGGCGACGATGTAGCCCACGCGGAACCCGGTGAGTCCCAGATCCTTCGACGTTCCGAACACGGTGATCGTCCGCTCCCGCATCCCGGGGAGGGTCGCGAAGGTGACGTACTCGCGGTCGTCGTAGACCTGGCGTTCGAAGTCCTGATCGACCACGACGCCGAGGTCGAACTCCTCGGCCAGCGCCGCGAGAGCCTCGAGGGTCTCCCGGCGGTACACCGTGCCGGTCGGGTTGTTGGGGTTCGTGATGACGATGCAGCGGGTGCGGTCCGTGATCCGGGCGCGCACCTCGTCGATGTCCAGTTCGAAGTCGTCGTCGGCGGAGGTCGGGACCTCGACGTTCACGGCGCCGATCTGGTGCACGTCGTTGAAGTTCTCGCTGAAGCCCGGGCCGGTCGTCAGTACCTCGTCGCCCTGGTTGGGGCGCACGCAGATGCGGATCGCGAGGTAGAGCCCGAAGGCGGAGCTCGGGCAGACCATGAGCTCGGTGTCCGGGTCCACCTCCATCCCGTTGAAGTCGCGGAGCTTCGCCACCAACGCATCCCGCAGGCGGGGCTCGGCGTATCCGTTGGCGAGGGAGTAGTGGGTCTTGCCCTCGTCGAGCGCGCGTTTGGTGGCCTCGATCACGTGGGAGGGGATGCAGGGATCCGGGGCGAACGGGTCAGCCCCCATCATCATGATCTTCCGGTGCTCGTCGATGTCGGCGAAGAGGGAGAAGTCAGGGGAGGCGAGGGTTCGCCAGGAGTCGTCGATGCGCATCAGGAACGTCGCCTTCGGGTCGGGGTGGGGGAACTCGACGACGCGTCGTCGAGCGCGAGGACGTGCCGGAGCGGACTCTGGTCGGCCAGCCGACCGATCGAGATCATCGCCTCGGAGTCCTCGATCCCCGGGATGGTCCAGATGTGTTCGATCAGGAGGCGCTGGAGGTCAGCGTGGTCGCGCACGCGAAAACGCGCCATGAGGTCGTAGCGCGACGCGAGGACGAGCACCTCGGTGAGCGAGGGGATCCTGCGGAGCTCGGTGATGACGTCGAGCGCGTCGGCCGACGCCGTCAGCTTGATGGGCATGACCACGAGCAGTGGATAGCCGAGCGCCGCCCAGTCGAGCTCGATCGTCCGACGCCGGATCACGTGGCCACGCTCGAGCCGTGCGATCCGTTCCGCGACGGCGGGGGCCGACATCCCCACCTCGGCGGCGAGGGTGCGGATCGGCTGTCGCGCGTCCTCGTGCAGGTGCTGCAGGAGCTGCCGGTCCACGTCATCGAGGTCGAGGGGTTCGCGGTCCGGCTCGAGGATCTGGCGGAGGCCCGGAGTCTCGTCGGGCGTCTCCTCGCCGGAACGGGGGCTCGTGGCGGCGCTCACGGTCGCGCGTCCCCGTCTGCGAAGCCGGCCGCGTCGAGCTCGCGGAGCACATCGAGCGTGAACTGCACGTGCTGGAGGTAGTCCTCGACGTAGCCGTGCTCGTCGTATCCGTGCATGTTGCCTTCGGGGCGGAGGGTTCCCGTGGGAGAGATGATCGGCGCGCCGAGGTGCTCGAGGAAGATCGCTCCCGGTCCCGCGCCGGTCATGACGTCGTAGACGACCGGCTCGTCCCCGAAGGCGCGCCGCGCGGCGCGCTGGACCGCGACGCCGAAAGCGGAGTCGACGGGGGAGTAGGCGGGCTCCATCTCGCGGATCAGCGACACTTGCATCTCCGGAACCCGCGCCTGCAGGTGTCGCGTGACGGCGGCCAGCGCCGTCCGCGGCACCATCCCGGGGACGAGGCTGAACCGCACGCGCGCGGTGCAGGAGGCCGGAATGCTCTGGCGGACCGCGTCGTCGAGATCGAAGCCGGAGAGGCTCATCGACGGCTCGTAGATGAAGCGGGTGCGCAGCTCGTCCTCCGCCACGCGGGGGTGCGGGTCGACACCGGGGCGGGCGATCGAGTCGCCCGGCACCGCGATGTCCTGGGTCCGACGCCGCGCGTCGGCGTCCGGCCGGAGCGCCCCGTCGGCGAAGCCTTCCACAGCGATGCGCTGGTCGGGCGTCTGCAGCGAGGCAATCGCGCTCATCATCTCCAGCGGAGCCGAACGGAGGACCGACGCGTACGACGGATGCTGGTGGGCCGCCAGGAGGTCCAGGCGCAGCTCGATCTCCAGGGCACCGCGGCACCCGAAGCCGATCGCGGGGCGCCCGCTCTCCTCCCGCAGATAGCTCTCCCACAGGCACGCGTCCGCCCGAAGGTCCGTGGCGTGGGCGGCCAGCACGTCGGCCAGCCCGGGACTCCCGATCTCTTCGCACGGATCGGCGAGATAGATGACGGAGTACGGCAGATCGCCGCCGTGTTCGTCGATCCACAGCTCCAGCGAGATCAGCCGCCCGGCCGCATCGGCCTTGTCGTCGCAGGCGCCGCGGGCGTACATCGCGCCGTCCCGGATCTCCGCATCGAAGGGCCCCGAGGTCCAGCGCGCGGGGTCGCCTGCCGGCTGAACGTCGTAATGGTTGTAGAGGAGCAGCGTGCGATCGCTGCGGCCGGACCGGAAGCCCACGACGACGGGGCCGTATCCGGGGATCTCATAGCGATCCACCCGGTCCATGAGCGGCCGCAGCCGCATCTCCAGCCAGTCGGCCGCCTCTCCGATCGCGGCGAGATCGCCCGCCACCGTCGGGATGCGGCACAGGGCCTGCCAGTCGGCGACGATCTGGTCTGCGCGTGCCTGGATGCGCGCATCCCGACCGATGACACCGGTCGGCATCACGCGCCCCGCGGGAGGGAGACCGGAGTCAGCTCGTACGGGTAGTCGGTGATCAGCTCGTAGCCGTCTTCGGTGACCCGCACGATGTCCTCCAGCCGCACGCCGCCGAAGCCCTGGCGGTAGCAGCCGGGCTCGATCGCGATGACGTCCCCCACCACGAGGACGGCGTCGTTCTGGTTGAGGCTGGGCGCCTCGTGGACTTCGAGGCCGATTCCGTGCCCGAGGCTGTGGAAGTAGCCCTCGTCGAGCACTTCGCCCGGCTTCTTGGACAACTGCGTGGGCTGCCCCGCCCGCTCGATCGGCTCGCAGGAGATGCGGTGGAGTTCGGCCACCGGAAGACCCGGGCGGATGGCGGCGAGCGTCGCGTCGAACGACTCCTTCACGATGCGGTAGTAGAACGCGAGCTCCTCGTTGATCTCGCCCTTGACGAAGGTGCGAGTCATGTCGGAGTTGCCGCCCGAGATCACATCACGCGGGCAGATGTCCACCGTCACCGGCTCGCCGGCGAAGATCTGACCCGAACCGGCGTGGTGGCCGATGCAGGTCTGTGCCCCGTGGGCGACGATCATGCCGGCGTCTTCGCAGCCGTTGCGCAGATATGCCGCACGGATGCCCTCCTTGAGCCACTCGCAGGTGAGAGGCTCGCCGTCCAGGAGCAGGCCGCCGTCGCTACCGATCTCGGCACGATCGAGGGACGCCGCCACGAAGGAGACGCCGGCCTCGGCGGCCACCTGGGCCCGTCGGATCCCGGCCAGCTCCTCGGGGGTCTTGACCCTGCGTCGCATCACGAACAGCTCCCGGTCCACGTGGAGCGCGATCCCGTGCTCACGCAGATGGTCGGCGACCTCGAGCGGGAACGTCGGCGGCACGGCGGCGCTCGTGACGCCCGTCCGGCGGCACGCCTCGACGAGGGCGTTGAGCTCGGCCGTGTCGGGGTCCTGACCCGCGGCGCGCAGATCGTCGTAGCCCAGTTCCTCCAGCGGGAAGACCGTCATTCCCTGCACGTCGCGCATGCGCGCGGCCTCCAGCGACTTGATCGCCGTGTACCGCTCACCATCCGTCTCGATGTAGAGGAACGGGTCGTGCACCTCGTGAGGGATCACGTGCCGCATATCGGCCGATTCGGTGCTCGCGTACATCAGAACGGTGTCGTTGCTCACCGTGACTCCTTCCTCCACCGCCGGAACCGGCGATACGAAGGGAACCGTATCATCTCGCCGTCACATGTAAGGCCCAGGATGGATCCGAGCAGGGGTGTGAAAGGTCAAGGCCGAGTGATCCCGTACGCACCGAGCCCCGCGCCGCCTCCGATGTGATCATCGCGGTCCGTTGAAATTGTGCAGATCCCCTCGCTCCCGCGCTCAGACGTGGGGGATCTGCACAATCGAAGGGCCGGGATTGTTGCCGCCTTGTAACGGTTTGCCGTCGGACGCGGTCCGTGGCGACGGCGCCGTTTATGGTCGATTCATTCACGTGACCGCAGCCCGGGCCCTTCGCCCGGTCATCACGCACGACTGCGGCACGTTCGACTGCACATGGAGGAATAATGTCGAGACGACGTTGGGGCCTTGCCGGCCTCGCGCTCGCATCCGTGGTGTCGCTGACCCTCGTCGGTTGCTCTCCGAGCGCCACCGACCCGGGCACGTCGCCGAGCGCGGGTGCCAGCGACGCGATCATCACCACGAACGGTAACGAGCCGCAGGCCCCGCTCATCACCTTCGGCACGACCGAGGTCGGCGGTGGCAAGATCCTGACGTCGATCTACGCGGGTCTGGTGAGCTACACCGCCAATGGTGAGCCGGTGAACGAGGTCGCCGACTCCATCGAGAGCGATGACAACATCACCTGGACCGTCAAGGTCAAGGACGGCTGGACCTTCACCAACGGCGAGGCCATCACGGCGAAGACGTTCGTCGACACCTGGACCGCCGCCGCCAAGGACCCGGCCGGTGCGTACTGGTACACCAACGTCGAGGGCGTGACCGAAGACGGCAAGGGGGAGCCCACCGGCTTCGCCGTCGTCGACGACAGCACGTTCACGGTCAAGCTCAAGCAGGCCGAGGCCGACTGGCCGCTGCGCCTGGGTTACACCGCCTACATGCCGCTTCCCTCGGTCGCGTTCGAGGACATGGAGGCCTTCGGCGAGAACCCCATCGGCAACGGTCCCTACAAGCTCGAGGGTGAGGGCGCCTGGCGCCACGACGAGGGCATCAACCTCGTCAAGAACGAGGACTATAAGGGTGTCCGCGAGGTCAAGAACGCCGGCCTGAACATCGTGTTCTACACGTCGCTCGACGCCGCGTACGCCGACGCGCGCACGGGGAACCTCGACGTCCTCGACGCCGTTCCCGACACCTCGTTCGCCTCGTTCGAGACGGACTTCCCGGACCGGAGCGTCAACCAGCCCGCCGCGATCTACCAGGGCTTCAACATCCCGTTCTACCTCGACCACTTCGCCAACGACGAAGAGGGCAAGCTCCGTCGCGCCGCCATCTCGATGTCGATCAACCGCGCGGAGATCACGGACAAGATCTTCCTGGGTACCCGCACCCCGGCCACCGACTTCACGTCGCCGGTCGTGGACGGCTGGACCGACGACCTGGCCGGCGCCGAGGTGCTCGCCTACAACCCCGAAGAGGCCAAGAAGCTCTGGGCCCAGGCGGACGCCATCTCCCCGTACGAGGGCACGTTCACGATCGCGTACAACTCCGACGGGCCCCATCAGGCCTGGGTCGATGCCGTCGCCAACTCGATCTCGAACACGCTCGGCGTCAAGGCGGAGGGCCTGCCCTTCCCGACCTTCGCCGCCGCGCTCGACAAGCGGGTCACCGGCACGCTGGAGGGCGCGACCCGCGCCGGGTGGCAGGCGGACTACCCGTCGCAGTACAACTTCCTCTCGGCGCAGTACTCGACCGGCGGAAGCTCCAACTACGAGGGCTACTCGAGCAAGGACTTCGACGCCAAGCTCGCCGAGGCCACCGCGGCCGGCTCCCTGGAGGAGTCGACGGCGTTCTACAAGGAGGCGCAGGAGATCCTGATGAAGGACCTCCCGAGCGTTCCGCTCTGGTACCAGAACGCCGTGGGCGTGTGGGCCGAGGGCGTGCAGAACGTCGTCTTCGGATGGGACTCCGTCCCGCTCTACCACGACATCACGAAGGGCTGACCCCTCACTGATGGCGTGAACCGGTGCCCGGGGTGCGCGACACCCCGGGCACCGGTTGCGTCATGAGAGGGCATATGCTCTTTGAGTCCCTGTCCGCCGAGAACCGCCGAGAGTAGGAATCGTCGATGCTGTGGTTCATCGGTCGACGGCTGTTGCAGCTGATCCCCGTCTTCTTCGGGGCGACCTTCCTCATTTACTTCATGGTGTTCTCCCTCCCCGGGGACCCCATCGCCGCACTGTTCGGCGATCGTCAGCCGTCTCAGGCCGCGATCGACGCCATCCGCGCGCAGTACAACCTCGACCAGCCCCTGCTCGTGCAGTACTTCCTGTACATCGGAGACCTTCTGCAGGGCAACTGGGGGACGACCTTCTCCGGCCAGCCCGTCGCCGACGTGATGGCGCGTGCGTTCCCGATCACCGCTCGCCTCGCCGTGCTGGCTCTGGCCATCGAGGCGGTGTTCGGGATCGTCATCGGGCTCATCGCGGGACTGCGCAAGGGCAAGATCTTCGACGCCAGCGTGCTCGTGATCAGCCTCCTGCTCATCTCGGTGCCGACGTTCGTCATCGGCTTCGTCCTGCAGCTCGTCGTCGGTGTGCAGCTGGGGTGGGCGCGTCCCACCGTGAGCCCCGCCGCCCCCTGGAACGAGCTGGTCCTCCCGGCCATCGTGCTGGCCTCGGTGTCGTTCGCCTACATCGTGCGCCTGACCCGGTCGAGCGTCGCCGAGAACCTCTCCGCCGACTACGTCCGCACCGCGACCGCGAAGGGCCTCAGCCGTCCGCGCGTCGTCACGGTCCACGTGCTCCGCAACTCCCTCGTGCCCGTCGTGACCTTCCTCGGCGTCGACCTCGGCGCGCTGATGGTCGGCGCGATCGTCACCGAGGGCATCTTCAACATCAACGGCGTCGGCGGAACGATCTACCGCGCGATCATCATCGGTGAGGGGCCGACGGTCGTCTCTTTCGTCGCGATCATGGTCGTCGTCATCATGATGGCGAACCTCCTGGTCGATCTCCTCTACGCCTGGCTCGACCCGAGGATCCGCTATGCCAAGTGATCACCGTCCCGCCCCGCAGAAGCACGTCGTCGCGCCGCTCGACGAGACGCCCATCGCTCCGATCGATGCCGTCGACGTCGACTCGAAGCCCCGCACCGTCTGGCGGGACGCTTGGGAGCTGATGCGGCGTCGTCCGCTCTTCTGGGTGTCGTCCGTCCTGATCGTCCTGATCCTTCTCGTCGCGATCTTCCCCGGCTTCTTCGCGCCGTTCCCGCCCAGCTCGCAGTGCTTCCTCGCCAACGGCGACGGCGGCCCGCAGCCCGGCCACCCGTTCGGGTTCACGCGGCAGGGATGCGACGTCTACTCGCGCGTCGTGCACGGCGCGCAGGCGTCGGTCCTCGTGGGCGTGCTCGCGACCCTCATCGTCACGATCTTCGGCGGAGTCGTGGGCGCGATCGCCGGGTACTACGGCGGCTGGCTCGACGCCATCCTCTCCCGCATCGGTGACGTGTTCTTCGCCATCCCGACGATCCTCGGCGCGATCGTGCTGATGTCGGTGTTCCCCGATCGCAACGCGCTTCTTGTCGCTGTCGTGATCGCGGTGTTCGCCTGGCCGCAGATCGCCAGGGTCATGCGGGGCGCGGTCCTCAGCGCCAAGCAGTCCGACTATGTCATCGCCTCGATCGCCGTCGGTGTCTCGCGCTTCCGCATCCTCGTGCGCCACGTGCTCCCCAACGCGGTCGCACCCGCGATCGCAGTCGCGACGGTCTCGCTCGGCACCTACATCGTCGCCGAGGCCACCCTGTCGTTCCTGGGTCTCGGCTTCCCGCCGAGCGTCATGTCGTGGGGCAACGACATCGGGCAGGCCCGTGTCTCGATCCTCACCAACCCGATGACGATGATCTACCCCGCCGCGGCGCTCTCTCTGACGGTGCTGGCCTTCCTCATGCTGGGTGATGTCGTCCGGGATGCCCTCGATCCGAAGGAGCGTGCGCGCCGATGAGCGAAACCCACGCGAGCGCCTCGAGCGCGTCGCCGCTGCTCGAGATCCGTGACCTGCACGTCAGCTTCACGACGAAGTCGGGCGTGGTTCCGGCCGTCCGAGGCGTCGACCTCACGATCTATCCGCGCCAATCGGTGGCGATCGTCGGGGAGTCGGGATCGGGGAAGTCGACCACGGCACAAGCGATCATTCGTCTTCTTCCCGGCTCGGGAGAGGTGACGCAGGGGTCGATCATGTTCGGCGGCCGTGATCTGGCCACTCTCTCGCCGCGCGAACTGCGGCACGTGCGAGGATCTCAGATCGGCTATGTGCCGCAGGACCCGATGTCGAACCTCAACCCGGTCCTCACGGTCGGCTACCAGGTGGAAGAAGCGGTCCGCAACAATGGTTCGGTGCGAGGGCGTCGTGCCGTCAAGGACCGCGCGATCGAGGTGCTCAACGAGGCCGGGCTCCCCAACGCCTCCGAGCGGATGCGGCAGTACCCGCACCAGTTCTCGGGAGGAATGCGCCAGCGCGCCCTCATCGGCATCGGTCTCGCTGCACGCCCGCAGCTGCTGATCGCCGACGAGCCGACCTCGGCGCTCGACGTCACGGTGCAGCGGCAGATCCTCGACCACTTGGGGGAGCTCACGGAGGAGTTCGGCACGACCGTCCTCTTCATCACGCACGACCTGGGCCTTGCCGCCGAGCGCGCCGAGCACCTGGTCGTGATGTACCGGGGCCGCGTGGTCGAGTCGGGCCCGTCCCAGGAGATCCTCGCGGCGCCGCAGCACCCCTACACGCAGCGACTCGTCTCTGCCGCCCCGAGCCTCGCCTCGCGCCGGATCCAGGCCGTCCGTCACCACGACGAGGTCGACGTCTTCGGTGCCGGCGAGGAGTTCCTCGAGCGCGCGCAGGTCCGCGAAGCCGAAGCGGAGTCCGCCGCGACGACCGGGCCCCAGAACCTCATCGAGGTCGTGAGTGCCCGCAAGGTGTACAAGGTCCGCACCGGCGGTCTGCGCACGAAGGACGTCGTCGCCGTCGACGACGTGAGCTTCTCGGTTGCCAAGGGCACGACGACCGCGGTGGTGGGCGAGTCCGGATCGGGGAAGTCGACGCTCGCGCGGATGATCCTGCAGCTCGAGCAGCCCACGAGCGGCTCGATCCTCTTCGACGGCAAGAAGCAGGAGCGTCTCGGCAAGCGAGAGATGCTCGCCTTCCGCCGCCGCGTGCAGCCGGTGTTCCAGGACCCGTACGGCACGCTGGACCCGCAGTACAACGTGGGGGACACGATCTCCGAGCCCCTGCGCGTGCACGGAGTCGGTGACCGCGCGAGTCAGCGCGCCCGGGTGCGGGAGCTACTCGATCAGGTGGCACTCCCCGCCGCCGCTCGCGACCGCTACCCCAGCGAACTGTCGGGAGGTCAGCGGCAACGCGTCGCGATCGCTCGCGCCCTCGCCCTCAAGCCCGAGGTCCTCGTGCTCGACGAGGCTGTCTCGGCGCTCGACGTTCTCGTGCAGGGGCAGATCCTGACACTCCTGACCGAGTTGCAGTCCGAGCTCGACCTCACCTACCTGTTCATCACGCACGACCTCGCGGTGGTGCGTCTGGTGGCCGACAACGTCTGCGTCATGCGGGCCGGTCGCCTGGTGGAGTCGGCGACGACCGACGAGGTGTTCGACAAGTCGCAGGACCCCTACACGCGGGAACTGCTCGCGGCCATCCCGGGCGCGGGCTTCGAGTTCGCCCAGTGACCGATCGACCCGGGGCGCGCTCGTCGCGTCCGACGGTGCTGCGCGCGACCTCGTCGCTCGTGGCGTTCTGGGCGGTCGTCGGACTGGTGGTCCTTCTCATGGGTGACGCGGCGCTGCGCGGCAGCTCCGAGTTCCTCCTCCGCTGGTCCGCCGTCGTGGCTCTCGTCGTCTGGGGATTCTGGGTGCTGCTCTACCACTCGAGCATCCGGATCGAACCGGATCATGTCGTGGTCGTCAACCTGCTGCGCGTGCACCGCATCCCGTGGCGGCAGGTGCGAGCGATCGTCGAGAAACCCCAGATCAGGATCGAACTCGCCGATGGTTCGCGGCGGGACTGCTGGGGCGCGCCGTTCGCCGCCCGGCCCGGACTGCGGGGACGCGAGACCGGGCCGAGCCAAGCCGTGCAGCTCCTGGAGGCGGCGAAGGAATCCGCCCCGGAATCCGATGCGGTCGCCTGGTCCGGCTGGGACGTTCGGGCGGTGACCGTCGGGTGCATTCTGCTCGCCCTGGCCCTCCTCGCGCTGATAATTGTGCGTCCGTGATGTAAAGATCATGAAACGACATGTTCAACACAGGGGTCCATTCCGTTCGACCTTTGTTACCGTTGACGAGGCTGCGGGGCAGCGAGCGCGAGGCAAGCGCTCGGTCGAATCCCCTCGCCGTGAGAAAGGACCCGACTCCGCGTGACGCTTTACCTCCTTCGTCGGGTCATCAACTACCTCATCCTGACGCTCGTGGCGACTTCCCTCGCCTACATGCTCGCCAGCATCGGCTTGAACCCTGCGCGACAGTTCCAGCTGCGCAACCCTCCGGTGCCGAAGGAGACGGTCGACTCCATCCTCGATCGCCTCGGCGTCAACCGTGAGGTCCCGCTCATCGTCCGCCTCGGACGCTGGCTCTGGAATCTCTTCACGCAGGGCTCCCTCGGTCTCACCGTCGGCAATCAGCCCGTCATCGACCAGATCTGGGTGCGCGCCGGCGTGAGCCTGCAGCTCCTGCTGATCGGCTCTCTCATCGGCGCGATCCTCGGCGTCATCCTCGGTGTCTGGGGAGCGGTGCGCCAGTACCGCCTGAGCGACCGCGTGGTGACGATCGTGTCCTACCTCGTCTTCGCCACGCCGACCGTCGTCATGGCGATCCTGCTGATGATCGTGGCGACGAACTTCAACCAGCTCGTCGGCGCGCAAGTCATCCGATTCAGCGGTCAGTACTCCCCGGGCATACCCGACGAGTTCTGGCCACAACTGGGAGACCGCCTCTCCCACTTGCTCCTGCCGACGCTCGTCCTGATCCTCGCCGCCGCTGCGTCGTACAGCCGCTATCAGCGCAACGCGATGCTCGACGTCCTCGGTGCGGACTACATCCGCACGGCGCGCTCCAAGGGGCGCACCCGCGGGTCGGCGCTGGTGCGTCACGGCGTCCGCGTCGCTCTCATCCCGATGTCCACCTTCTTCGCGTACAGCTTCGGGACCCTCGTCGCCGGCTCCACGATGCTCGAAGTCATCTTCAGCTGGCACGGCATGGGGGAGTGGGCCATTCAGGCCGTGCGCCAGGAGGACATCAACGCCCTCGCCGGTTCCACCATGTTCGTCGCGGTACTGATCCTGTGCTCGTCGACGCTGTCCGAAGTGCTGTACGCAGCCCTGGACCCGAGAGTGAGGCGCTGACGTGTCGTTCTCCCCCCAACAGGTCGAGCAGAGCCAGGAGCTCATCGAGGTCCGGCGCCCGCTCTCCCGCGCCCGCGTGGTGTGGCGCCGACTGCGCTCGTCCAAGCAGTTCTGGATCGGCGGCGTGGTCCTCACCGCGATCGTCCTCTGGGCGATCTTCGGGCCCATGCTGTGGCCGATCAGCCACACCGAGCGCGACTACTTCGCCCTCAACCAGGCGCCGAGCCTGGCGCACCCGTTCGGCACCGACACGCTGGGGTACGACATCTTCGCCCGAGTGATGGCAGGTCTTCGCATCTCACTCATCGTGGGGTTCGTCGCGGGCCTGCTCGCCACGGCGATCGCGGCGATCGTGGGATCGATCGCCGGTTACTTGGGCGGCTGGGCCGACAAGGTCATCGCCTGGTTCATCGACCTCCTGCTGGTGCTGCCGTCGTTCTTCATCCTCGTGCTGCTGTGGCCGTTCTTCCGCAGCGCCAGCTGGATCGTCATGACGTTCTTCCTCGCGCTGTTCGGCTGGATGATCATGGGACAGGTCATCCGCTCGCAGACGCGGTCGCTCCGCGAGCGCGAGTTCGTCAAGGCGGCCCGCTACATGGGCTTCGGATCGTGGTCGGTCGTCACGCGGCACATCGTCCCCAACGTGGCTTCGCTGCTGATCATCGATGCCGCGCTCGGTGTGGGCGCGATGATCCTCGCCGAGACGAGTCTCAGCTACTTCGGCTTCGGCGTTCCGGCGCCTGACGTGTCGCTCGGTGTGCTCATCGCCGACGGCAACACGGCGGCGGCGACCCGTCCCTGGCTGTTCGCCTTCCCCGCCAGCGTCCTCGTCCTGCTGCTGCTGAGCCTGAGCCTGCTCGGCGACGCCCTCCGCGACGCCATCGATCCGACCTCGGGAGTCAACCGTGGCTGAAAACCTCAACACTCCTCTCCTGGAGGTCAAGAACCTCACCGTGACCTTCCCGCAGCGCAACGGATCCCCCGTCCGCGCCGTGCGCGACGTGAGCTACACGATTCACGAGGGCGAGTTCCTCGGCATCGTCGGTGAGTCCGGTTCGGGCAAGTCGGTCTCGTCGCTGGCCATCATGGGGCTTCTTCCCGACACCGCCCAGATCGAGGGCGAGATCCTCTTCCGGGGCAAGAATCTGCTCGATCTCGATGACCGGCGGTTCTCGAAGATCCGCGGTTCCGAGCTCGCCATCATCTTCCAGGATCCGCTCTCCGCGCTCACACCGGTGTACACGGTGGGCGACCAGATCGCGGAGGGACTGCGGCTGCACGATCGGCACCTGAGCGCTCAGGCAGCGCAGAAGCGGGCCATCGAACTGCTGAAGATCGTCGGGATCCCCGACCCCGAACGCCGCGTCCGGGCCTTCCCTCACGAGTTCTCCGGTGGAATGCGCCAGCGCGCGATGATCGCCATCGCGATCGCGAACAATCCGCGACTCATCATCGCCGACGAGCCGACCACGGCGCTCGATGTCACGATCCAGGCGCAGATCATGGAGGTGCTCGAGGAGGCCAAGCGTCTCACGGGCGCCGCAGTGTCGCTGATCACGCACGACCTCGGCGTCGTCGCGGGTCACGCCGACCGCGTGGGCGTCATGTATGCGGGGAAGCTCGTCGAGATCGCCGACGTCGACACCCTCTTCAGCCAGCCCGCGATGCCCTACACGGTCGGTCTTCTGCGCTCCGTGCCCAACATCCGCACCGCCGGGACCGAACGCCTCGTGCCGCTGGAGGGTCGTCCGCCGCAGTTGTCCGCTCTGCCGAAGGGATGCCCGTTCGCCGACCGCTGCCCCGCCGCGATCGCGGTGTGCCGCGAGGTCGAGCCGGAGCTCGTCCACCCCACGGGTGTCGAAGGGCACCAGGCCGCGTGCCACCGCGCCGGTGAGATCGCGGCGGGTACACTGCCCCGCGCCGAGATCTTCCCGCGTCCGCCGGCGCTGCCGGAGACGGTCAAGGCCGAGACGAGCGATGAGCCCATCGTCGAGGTGGACGACCTCGTGAAGCACTTCCCGCTCACGCGGGGAGGAGTCTTCCGGCGGCAGGTCGGAACGGTCCGCGCCGTCGACGGTGTGTCCTTCGACCTCAAGCCGGGGCGAGTCCTGGCGCTCGTCGGCGAGTCCGGATGCGGGAAGACCACGACGATCCTGGAGCTCATGGAACTGGTGGCACCGCAGAGCGGCAACATCCGCTTCGAGGGACGCGAAGTGGGAAGCCTCACCGCATCGAGTCGTCGCGCGCTGCGCAAGGACATCCAGATCGTCTTCCAGGACCCGGCAGCGGCGGTCGACCCGCGACTTCCCGTCAGCGAAGTGATCGCAGAACCGCTCCTTGCGCACAAGGTCCCCCCGCGTGAGCGTGAGGCGCGAGTGATGGAGCTCCTGAACCTCGTGGGCCTGGACCCCGCGATGGCCGACCGCTATCCGCACGAGTTCTCGGGCGGTCAGCGACAGCGGATCGGCATCGCACGCGCGCTCGCGACCAACCCGAAGGTGCTGGTCCTCGACGAACCGGTCTCCGCTCTGGACGTCTCCATCCAGGCCGGCATCATCAACCTCCTGCAGGATCTGCGCGATCGACTGGGACTGTCGATGATCTTCGTCGCGCACGACCTCGCCGTCGTGCGTCAGCTCGCCGACGACGTGGCGGTCATGTATCTCGGTCGTGTGATCGAGGCCGGGCCGATCGCGGAGGTCTTCATGAACCCCCGGCACCCCTACACGCAGGCCCTCATGTCGGCGGCGCCGATCCCGGACCCCCGGATCGAGCGCACCCGCGAGCGGGTCCTGCTCGATGGGGACCTGCCCAGCCCCGCCGTCCAGATCGACGGCTGCCGCTTCCGCACACGATGCCCGCTCTACAAGATCCTGGACGAGGCGTCGCAGCAGAAGTGTCGTACCGAGTACCCCGCTTTCGACGTGCGCGGGGATGTCGAGATAGCCTGCCACCACGTCGACAAGAACACCCTCGTCGCGGTCTGACGAGGATTCAGAGACTTCCGTCGCGTGCGACGGGACACCAGAGAGGAAAAACGCACATGAACCGCAAGACAGCAGTTGCGGCCCTCGCCGTGCTCAGTGCCGGAGCGCTCTTGCTCTCGGCCTGCGCCGGTGGAGGGACGCCGACCAACACGTCTCCTGCGCCGTCCGAGCAGCCCACGTTGGCGACCGTCGCCTACGAGCAGGTGCCGGGTTCGGACGTCAAGCAGGGCGGCACGCTCAACCTGTCGATCCTGAGCACGCCGACCGACGAGGGCAACTGGAACCCCAACCATGCCAAGGCCGCGAACGTCGAGGTGCAGAACCTCCTCGCTCCGACGCTCGGCAACCTGGGCATGGTGACCGAGGACGGCAAGGTCGTCGCGAACCCGAACTACGCCACCTCGGTCGAGCTCACCAGCGAGTCGCCGCAGGTCGTCACGGTCAAGCTGAACGACAAGGCGGTCTGGGAAGACGGCTCGCCGATCACGGCCGACGACTGGAAGGCCACGCTCGACTCCGCCGGCAACACCGACGACGGCTACGAGGTCATCCCGTCCTCCGTCTTCGCGCAGATCGACAAGGTCGAGGTCGTCAGTGACGCCGAGTTCACGGTGAGCTTCAAGGCGACCTTCGCCGACTGGGCCAACCTCATGCTCGTCCCCGTCATCCCGGCTGCGATCGCCAATGACAAGGACGCCTTCAACACCGGCTACACCAACAAGCCGATCCCCACGGCGGGCCCGTACAAGGTCGACAAGGTCGACAACGACGCCGCCATCTACACGATGGTCCCCAACCCCAACTGGTGGGGCGAGGACAAGCCCAAGCTCGACTCGATCACCTGGAAGCGCATCGCTCAGGAGGCCCTGCCGCAGTCGTTCGCGAACGACGAGATCGACTACCTCGAGATCCAGACGCCGGACGCTCTGGCCACGGCCGAGTCGAAGGCGGGCGCGGTCATCCAGCGCTCGGGCGGTCTGACCTGGTCGCACCTCACGTTCAACGGCAAGTCGGCTCCGTTCGACGACGCCAACGTGCGCAAGGCCGTCGCCTCGGCGATCGACCGCGAGCTCATCGCGCAGGTGGCCAACACCCCGCTCGGCGCCCCGGCGGCCACGCTCGGTGACTGGATCTTCATGCCCGGCCAGGACGGCTACATCGACGCGTTCGGTGAGAAGTACCAGCGCAGCGAGGAGAAGGTCAAGGAGTACCTCGAGGCCTCGGGTTACACCAAGAACGGTCAGAACTGGGAGAAGGACGGTCAGAAGCTGACGTTCGCGATCATCGTTCCCGCCGGTACGCAGTCGAACATCAACCGTGCACTGGGCATCCAGGACGCGCTGAAGGAGTTCGGCATCGAGGTCACGATCGACGAGTCGCCCTCCGAGGACTACTTCGTCAACATCTCCGAGGGCAAGTACCAGGCCGCCACGTTCGGCTGGCAGGGCACCCCGTTCCCGATCTCGTCGTCCGAGACGATCTACTACCCGGAGCAGGAGTTCGGCGACCAGAACGGTCAGAACTACTCCTTCTTCACGGATGACCGTCTGAAGCCGCTGTTCGACAAGGCGAACGCCGAGCTCGACCCGGCCGCGCGCATCAAGATCGCGAACGAGATCAGCGGCGTGATCGCTGACTACCTGCCGAGCATCCCGATCTACCCCTACCCGGAGGTCGCTGCGACCGACGAGGGGCTGGTCAACTTCGGCAAGGCGACGTTCAAGTCGACCGACTGGTCGATCGTGGGCTACAAGGGCTGATCCCCTTCGCACCCGAACGGGGCGGGATTCTTCGGAATCCCGCCCCGTTCCGCGTCCCGTCGACGACCGCGATCCGCGGAACGCGCGGCCCAGGGCGCCGCACAGGGTATCCTGGAACGTCGGCCGCGCGCGGATCTGCTGCGCGGGCTCTCCGACATCGACCTCATCGACACCCTCCGCAAGGACCACCTCCATGGCGCATGCCCTCCGTCCGGATCTCCGAAACGTCGCGATCGTCGCACACGTCGACCACGGCAAGACGACGCTCGTCGATGCGATGCTGCGCCAGACCGGCTCCTTCGGCGAGCACGCGCACGTCGAGGAGCGGGCGATGGACTCGAACGACCTGGAGCGTGAGAAGGGGATCACGATCCTCGCCAAGAACACCGCGATCACCTACAACGGCGCACACACCGACGTGCCCGTCACGATCAACGTGATCGACACGCCGGGCCACGCCGATTTCGGCGGCGAGGTCGAGCGCGGACTGTCGATGGTCGACGGCGTCGTCCTCCTCGTCGACGCCAGCGAAGGACCGCTGCCGCAGACGCGCTTCGTGCTCCGCAAGGCGCTGGAGGCCAAGCTCCCCGTCATCCTCCTCGTCAACAAGACCGACCGGCCCGACGCGCGGATCGCCGAGGTCGAGGAGGAGGCGCACGACCTGCTGCTGGGGCTGGCCTCCGACCTCGTCGACGACGTTCCTGACCTCGATGTCGACGCCCTCCTGGACGTGCCGATCGTCTACGCCTCCGGTCGCGCCGGTGCCGCGTCGCGCAATCGGCCCGAGAACGGGTCGCTGCCCGACAACGACGATCTCGAGCCGTTGTTCGAGGCGATCCTCGCTCACGTTCCGGCGCCCTCCTACGACGACGAGGCGCCGCTGCAGGCGTGGGTGACGAACCTCGACTCCTCGCCCTTCCTCGGACGTCTCGCGCTCCTGCGCGTCTTCAACGGCACGCTCAAGAAGGGGCAGACGGTCGCGTGGGTGCGTCATGACGGGTCGCACACCACCGCACGGATCACCGAGCTGCTGAAGACCCGCGCGCTCGAGCGCTACCCCGCCGAGTCGGCCGGTCCCGGCGACATCGTCGCCATCGCCGGCATCGAGGAGATCACCATCGGCGAGACGATCGCCGACCCCGAGGATGTCCGACCGCTTCCTGCGATCACGGTCGACGACCCGGCCATCTCGATGACGATCGGTACCAACACCTCACCGCTCGTCGGCAAGGTCAAGGGCCACAAGCTCACCGCTCGGATGGTGAAGGACCGTCTCGATCGCGAGCTGATCGGAAACGTGTCGCTCAAGGTCGTCGACATCGGACGGCCGGATGCGTGGGAGGTGCAGGGGCGCGGCGAGCTCGCGCTGGCGATCCTCGTCGAGAACATGCGACGCGAGGGCTTCGAGCTCACGGTCGGCAAGCCCCAGGTGGTCACCAAGAAGATCGACGGCAAGACCTACGAGCCTTTCGAGCACCTGACGATCGATGCCCCGGAGGAGTACCTGGGCGCGATCACCCAGCTCCTGGCGACACGCAAGGGCCGCATGGAGACGATGACGAACCACGGCACCGGCTGGGTGCGCATGGAGTTCGTCGTTCCTTCTCGGGGACTCATCGGGTTCCGCACCGAGTTCCTGACCACCACGCGCGGCACCGGCATCGCCAACGCGATCTCGCACGGCTACGAGCCGTGGGCCGGTCACATCTCCACCCGTCAGAACGGTTCCATCGTCGCCGACCGCTCCGGCGTCGTCACCCCCTTCGCGATCATCGCTCTGCAGGAGCGCATGTCGTTCTTCGTCCAGCCGACCGAAGAGGTCTATGAGGGTATGGTCATCGGCGAGAACTCGCGCGCCGACGACATGGACGTGAACATCACGAAGGAGAAGAAGCTGACGAACATGCGCTCGTCGACCGCCGACTCCTTCGAGTCGATGACCCCGCCGCGAACGCTGTCGCTGGAGGAGTCGTTGGAGTTCGCGCGAGACGACGAATGCGTCGAGGTGACTCCGGAGAAGGTGCGCATCCGCAAGGTCGTCCTCGACGCGACCGAGCGCGGTCGCGCCGCTGCGCGGCTCAAGCGCCAGGACGCGAACGCCTGATCCCGCGGCGGCACCCGGTGTCGCCGCAGCCGCCGGTCAGCGTCGGATGACCCGGTCGACGGCCTTGCCGCGGGCCAGTTCGTCGACGACCTTGTCCATCAGGCGGATGTTGCGCAGGAGCGGGTCGTCGATCTCCTCGACGCGGACCCCGCACACGACGCCGGTGATCGACGCGATCGCTGCCGGCGGGTTCGCGTCGTCGAAGAGGGCGCGAAACGTCGACTGCTCGTCGATGTGCCGGTGGAGTTGCTCATCGTCGAACCCGGTGAGCCAGCGGATCACGTCATCCAGTTCGGCGCGGGTGCGTCCCTTCCGCTCGACCTTGGCGACGTAGAGCGGATACACCGACGCGAAGGTCAGCCGTTCGATACGACTGTTCATGAGGGCAGTCTGCCGTCAGCGCACTTCGGACACCAGTACCGCGGTGGTGTCCGGCTCCCACGCCTCGAAGACGTGCGCGGCGTCACCGCGATACCGCATGTAGTCCCCCGGATGGAGCACCACGGGTTCGCCGGCCGGACCCACCGACGCGCGTCCGCTGATCAGGACGACGTGCTCCGTGGTCCCCGACGGGTGGGGGAGCGAGCGGCGGGGTTCGCCCGGCTGCGCCCGCAGGATGTAGAGGTCGCTGCGGGCATGCGGAGCGCCGGCGGCGAGGAGGAAGGCCTCGTAGGGGGCGTCGCTCGCGCGGACACCCGGCCGGTCCGCAGCCCGCACCACATGGGTCTCCGCCGCCGGGGCGTCCACGAAGACGGAGAACGGCACATCCAGCGCCGTGGCGATCGCCCAGAGGGTTTCGACGCTGGGGTTGCCCGCGCCGGATTCCAGCTGGGACACGGTGGCCTTGGCCACACCCGCCTGACGCGCGAGCCCCGCCACACCGAGCCCCGCGCGCTCCCGTTCCCGCCGGAGGGCGCGAGCGATCCGCGTGCCGAGGGTGTCCGCCTTATCCGGCTGGACGCCGTCCGCTGCACTCGTGTTCATCTGTTCATTATGACGAACGATCGGCTGATTTGACGAACAATCCCCGACCGAGCATCATGCTGACCATGCCTACCTCGCCACCGGACGACTCCGACGTGCGCCGCGCGCGACGGGAGGCCGCCGGAGTCGCGATCGCGACGAGCGCGTACGGCGTGTCGTTCGGAGCGCTGTCGGTCGCGTCGGGACTCGACCTCTGGCAGACCTGCGTCCTCAGTCTTCTGATGTTCACGGGGGGATCGCAGTTCGCCTTCGTCGGTGTCATCTCCGCCGGAGGCCTCGCCGCCGCGCCGGCCGCGATCGCCTCGGCCGGCCTCCTCGGCGCACGCAACATCGCCTACGGACTGCGGATGTCGCCGGTGATCGGGCCGGGCGCCGTGCGGCGCACCGCCGCCGCGCACCTGACGATCGACGAGTCCACCGCCGTCGCCCTGGCACAGCCGACGCCGCGCGCCCGCCTGGTCGGATTCTGGGTGACGGGCCTCGGGATCTGGGTCGGGTGGAATCTGTCGACCCTCGCGGGGGCCCTTCTGGGCGATGTCCTCGGAGACCCGCGGGCCTATGGACTGGATGCCGCCGCCGCGGCGGCGTTCCTCGCGCTCCTGTGGCCCCGGCTGCGGCGACGTCAGGCCGTCGCCGTGGGCGTCGCCGCGGCGGTCGTGGCCACCGCGCTCACGCCCATCGTGATGCCGGGCCTCCCAGTGCTCGTGGCGGCGGGAGTCGCTGTCGTCGTCGGCTGGTTCAACTGGTTTGGCAACGGCCGCGGCGACGAGGTCCTGGCGCGGGGGAGAGCCTCATGACGATGTGGACAGCCGTCCTCGTGGCGGCGATCCTGTGCGTGGCGCTGAAGGGCGTCGGGTACCTCGTCCCGCCGCGGTGGTTCGATGCGCCCGCGCCCTCCCGGATCACCGACCTTCTCACCGTCGCGCTGCTGTCGGCGCTCGTGGTCGTGCAGGCCCTCGGCCTCGGACAGAGCATCGTGGTCGATGCGCGGGTCCCGGCGCTCCTGGTGGCTGGAGGGCTGCTCGCGATGCGCGCTCCCTTCCTGGTCGTCGTGGTGGCGGCCGCCGCTGTGGCGGCGGGTCTGCGTGCCCTGGGCTGGGCGGCCTGATCATCTGCGCCGGCGCCTAGACTGACCGGGTGAGCACGCGTCTGTCCCGCTGGGGGTCCTGGATCGTCGCCCTCGTCGTCGGCATCGTCTTCGGCGTTGCCGGGACCATCGGGCAGGGCTCGACATGGGCCGGCGTGCCGATCGGCCTTGTCGTCGCCCTCATCGGCACGACCGCCATCCTCCTCGGCGTGCGCCTGCTCACCGGCGACCGGTGGGCCGCGCTGGCGACCGGGTTGGGGGCGATGATCGCGACCCTCGTCTTCTCGGGCCGGGGCCCGGGGGGATCGGTGGTGGTTCCGGCGCCGGCCGAGGGCGCTGTGTCCACCGGGATCATCTGGACGATCGGGGTGCCGATCGTCGTCGCCCTGGTCGTCGCGTGGCCGTCGCGCCCCGCCCTGCGCCCGCGCGACTGACCTCCTTCTGCACTGCCCATCGAGAGCGAGCGGACAGTGGAAGCGAACCCGTGGCATGGGCCGACCCGCGATGCCGACGAACTAGACTTGAGGCGTGACGTATGTGATCGCCCTGCCCTGCGTGGATGTGAAGGACCGTGCGTGCATCGACGAGTGTCCCGTCGACTGCATCTACGAGGGTGAGCGTTCCCTGTACATCCACCCCGACGAGTGCGTGGATTGCGGAGCATGCGAGCCGGTGTGCCCGGTCGAGGCGATCTACTACGAGGACGATCTGCCCGAGGAGTGGCAGGACTACTACACCGCCAACGTCGAGTTCTTCGAGGACATCGGGTCGCCCGGCGGCGCGGCCAAGGTGGGCGTGATCGCCAAGGATCATCCCGTGATCTCCGCACTTCCGCCCCAGTCGCACTGATGGGTGTCGCCGACCTCGACGAGTATCCGTGGGATGCGGTCGCCCCGTTCGCCGCGCGCGCCCGCTCGCACCCGGACGGCATCGTCGACCTGTCCATCGGCTCGCCTGTCGACCCCACGCCGGAACTGGTCGCCCGCGCGCTGCGGGACGCCACCGACGCCCACGCCTACCCGCAGACCACCGGCACCCCGGCGCTGCGCGAGGCGATCGTCGACTGGTACGCCCGGCGCCGGGGCGTGACGGGGCTGCCCCCGTCGCACGTGCTCCCCACCGTCGGGTCGAAGGAACTCGTGGCGCTGCTGCCGCTCCTGCTCGGCCTCGGGCCGGGCGACTCCGTCGTGCATCCCCGTGCCGCCTACCCGACCTACGCCGTCGGCGCGAAGCTGGTGGGCGCGCGTCCGGTCGCTTCCGACGACCCGAGTGAGTGGCCCGAGGGGACGAGGCTCGTCTGGATCAACTCGCCCGGCAACCCCGACGGGCGCGTCCTCGGCGTCGAGGAGCTCCGCGCCGCGGTCGCGCGTGCGCGCGAGCTCGGAGCCGTGCTCGCCTCGGACGAGTGCTACGCGGAGCTGGGGTGGGAGGGCCCGTGGGCCAGCCAGCGGGTGCCCAGCGTGCTCGATCCGGCGGTCACGGGCGGCGCCCTGGCCGGTCTGCTGTCGGTCTACTCCCTCAGCAAGCAGTCGAATCTCGCCGGATACCGTGCCGCGTTCCTCGCCGGCGACGAGGCGCTGGTCTCGCGCCTGCTCACCGCGCGCAAGCACCTCGGCCTCATGCTTCCCGCGCCCGTGCAGGCCGCAATGACGGCCGCCGTGACCGACGACGTGCATGTCGCTCGGCAGAAGGAGTTGTACCGAGCGCGACGGAACGCGCTGAAGCCCGCCCTGGAGGCGGCCGGGTTCCGGATCGATCACAGCGAGGGGGGCCTCTACCTCTGGGCGACAGCGGGCGAGGACGCCTGGGAGTCGCTCGGCGCCCTCGCCGATCGGGGCATTCTCGCCGGCCCCGGTCACTTCTACGGAACCCATTTCCCGCAGCACGTGCGCTTCTCCCTCACCGCGAGCGACGAGCGGATCGAGACCGCGGCGCGGCGACTGCGCGCTTAGAGGAATCCTCTCGCGATCGCGCCGTTCCTTTGGTGACGATCTGAGTAGGCCGCAGAGCCCAGTAGGCTGTAAGGACGCCCAGTTCGACCGCAAGGAGGCTTCGTGAGCGAGTCGGGAACCCCCCAGCAGGCCACCGTCACCATCGGTGACCGCACCGCCGAACTCCCCGTCTTGGTGGGAACCGAGGGCACTCCCGCCGTCGACTTCTCGACGTTCACGAGACAGACCGGCCACACGGCACTGGACTATGGGTTCGTCAACACGGCGGCCACCAAGTCGGCGATCACCTTGATCGACGGCGACGAGGGGATCCTTCGCTACCGCGGCTATCCGATCGAGCAGCTCGCGCAGAACAGCACGTACCTCGAGGTGGCGTGGCTCCTCCTCTACGGCGATCTCCCCACCGCCGACCAGCTCGCCGAGTGGGACGAGAAGATCCGTCGGCACACGCTGCTTCACGAGGACCTCAAGCGGTTCTTCTCCGCGCTCCCGCACACCGCTCACCCCATGTCGATGCTCTCTGCGGCCACGGCTGCGCTCTCGACCTACTATGAGGGCCAGTCCGACCCGAACGATCCCGACCACGTCGAGCTCAACACCATCCGGCTCCTCGCGAAGCTCCCGGTCATCGCCGCCTACGCGCACAAGAAGAGCATCGGTCAGGCGTTCCTGTACCCGGACAACTCGTTGAGCTTCGTCGACAACTTCCTCAAGCTGAACTTCGGTGTCCTCGCCGAGATCTACGAGGTCAACCCGGTCACCTCTCGCGCGCTGGAGCGTCTGCTGATCCTGCACGAGGACCACGAGCAGAACGCCTCCACCTCGACGGTGCGGCTGGTGGGGTCGACGGGCGCGAACCAGTTCTCCTCCGTGTCGGCCGGCATCAATGCGCTGTACGGGCCTCTCCACGGCGGTGCGAACGAGGCCGTGCTCGACATGCTGGCGCGCATTCGCGACTCGGGGGAGACCGTGCAGCGCTTCGTCGAACGGGTCAAGAACAAGGAGGACGGGGTGAAGCTCATGGGCTTCGGGCACCGCGTCTACAAGAACTACGACCCGCGCGCGAAGCTCGTCAAGGAGTCGGCCGACGAGGTGCTCGCCGAGCTCGGCGTGCACGATCCGCTGCTGGATCTGGCGAAGGAGCTCGAGGAGATCGCGCTCAACGACGATTACTTCAAGGAACGTCGCCTCTACCCGAACGTGGACTTCTACACGGGTGTCATCTACAAGGCGATGGGATTTCCCACCCGGATGTTCACCGTCCTGTTCGCGATCGGCCGGTTGCCGGGCTGGCTGGCCCACTGGCGCGAGATGCAGTTGGACCCGCAGACCAAGATCGGCCGTCCGCAGCAGCTGTACACAGGCTCCGCTGCGAGGAACTACCCCGGCATCGGCTGACGTACCAGCAGCCAGGTGTCAACGGCCGCGATCGGTCACGCCCAGCTCCACGACGCACGTCTCGGTGACCGCGGCAGCGCGGTATGGTGAGCGCATGGGCCCGGACGATCTCCCCGATGTCGACGTCATCGACCCGGGTATGGGCGATCCCGTGGCCGGTCTCGCTGGCGGGATGGCGGGGCTCATGGGCCTCTTCGCCGTCATCGCCGTCGGTGTCATCGTGTTCGGCGTCTTCGTCGCGGTGCGGAAGTACCGCATCCTCACGGACGCGGGAATCGACCCGCTCGCCGTGGACGCGGAGATCGCGGCGAAGGTGATCAAGAGCGGTGCGTTGGCGCCGTCAGCGCCGGCCGCGCCGATCACGACCCTGGAGGAGCGATTGCGGGAGCTCGACGACCTCCGCGCGCGCGGCGTCATCACCGAGGCTGAGCACCGCGACGCCCGCGCGGCCGCGCTCCGCGGCTGAGCTCAGTTCGACGAGGCTCGCGCGATGACCTCGGCCGCATAGTCGGGCACGTAGTTCTGGAGCTCGCGCGGCGGACGCTCGTAGCCTCCTGGCGCGGGGCGCTCCGGGATCTCGATCCGGTCGCGCTCCACCTGCTGGTAGGGGATCTGCGAGAGCAGGTGGTGGATCATGTTGAGCCGGCCGCGGCGCTTGTCCTCGTTGTCGACCTCGTGCCACGGGGACTCGGGGATGTCGGTGTGCACGAACATCGTGTCCTTCGCGCGCGAATAGTCCTCCCACTTGGTGATCGACAGGACGTCGTTGGGGGACAGCTTCCAGCGGCGCATCGGGTCGTCGTTGCGGGAACGGAACCGCGCCTCCTGCTCGACGTCAGACACGCTGAACCAGTACTTCAGGAGCAGGATCCCGTCTTCGACCAGCATGCGCTCGAAGATCGGCGTCTGGTGGAGGAAGCGGTGATATTCCGCGTTGGTGCAGTACCCCATGACGTGCTCCACCCCGGCACGGTTGTACCAGGACCGATCCATCAAGACGATCTCACCCGCGGCGGGCAGGTGAGCGATGTAGCGCTGGAAGTACCACTGCGACTTCTCCCGCTCGGTGGGCGTCGGCAGGGCGACCACCCGGGTGACCCGGGGGTTGAGGTACTGGGAGACGCGGCTGATCGTCGAGCCCTTGCCTGCCGCGTCCCGGCCCTCGAAGATCACGACGATGCGGGCGCCCGTCGCCTGCACCCACGCCTGCATGTCGACCAGCTGCGCCTGCAGCGC
Organism: Microbacterium sp. TNHR37B; assembly: GCF_001620065.1. Classification (GTDB taxonomy): domain Bacteria; phylum Actinomycetota; class Actinomycetes; order Actinomycetales; family Microbacteriaceae; genus Microbacterium. Next base: position 824,377 of record NZ_LQGV01000001.1, on the reverse strand, counting down.
CTTGAGCTCGCGTTCGTAGACCTTCTTCGGCACCCGTGTCGTCATGGCACGAGCCTAGGCTGTCCTGTCGCACCGCGTGAGCTCGGGGCGGTCAGGCGTGGAGCGCCTCGTTGAGGGTGACGCCCACGCCCGCGCGCTGCACGGCCTCGATGGCTCCGGTGACCGAGTTGCGGCGGAAGAGGAGGCCGTTTTGTCCCGAGAGCTCGGCCCCCTTGACGGTGGGTCTGCTGCCGTCGGCACGCGGCGGCTCACCGGCGAGGGTGATCTTCGAGCCCGCGGTCACGTAGAGTCCGGCTTCGACGACGCAGTCGTCTCCCAGCGAGATGCCGATCCCGGCGTTGGCGCCGAGCAGGGTTCGCGCTCCGATGGACACGCGATGGCTCCCGCCACCGGAGAGGGTTCCCATGATCGACGCGCCTCCGCCGATGTCGCTGCCGTCACCCACGATGACGCCTTGTGAGATTCGGCCCTCCACCATCGAGCTGCCGAGGGTGCCGGCGTTGAAGTTGACGAAGCCCTCGTGCATCACGGTGGTCCCCGGCGCGAGGTGGGCGCCCAGGCGCACGCGCGAGGCGTCGGCGATGCGGACGCCGGCCGGCACCACGTAGTCGGTCAGGCGCGGGAACTTGTCGAGACCCTGCAGCTGGATCCCCGCTCGCACGAAGCCCGGGCGCAGACGGGTGACGTCGTCGGGATGCACCGGTCCGGCGTTCGTCCACGCGACGTTCGGGAGATGCCCGAAGATGCCGGTGAGGTCGAGGTCGTTGGGGGCCACGAGCAGATGCGACAGAGCGTGAAGGCGGAGGTAGGCGTCGGAGGTCCCGGCCGGGGGCGCATCGAGATCGATCTCGACGACGACGACCTCGATCGTCACTCCACGACGCTCGTCTGCTCCGGCGCCACCGGCCACCACGTCGAGGTCGGGGTTCTCCGGCGCCCGACCGCGCGCGGGCGACGGGAACCAGGTGTCCAGCACCGTTCCGTCTCCGCTCTTCGTGGCAAGACCGGCACCCCACACCCAACGCGCGTCACTCATCGTTCCAGCGTATCGGCAGCGAGCCGAGGGCCCCGTCGTCTGCGGCAGCGCCAAGGCCGTACCCGAGGGCACTCACTAGACTCGTCGTCATGCCCACGCTCGATCTGACCGCCTCATCGGTGGAGCTCACCCGCGCCCTCTGCGACATCCCGAGCGTGTCCGACGACGAGACCGCGCTGGCGGATGCGATCTACGCGGCGGTGTCGGCCTATCCGCATCTCGACGTGGAGCGCGACGGTGACACCATCATCGCCCGCACGTCGCTCGGGCGCCCGCAGCGGGTGGCGATCGCCGGTCACATCGACACCGTCCCGATCAACGACAACCTCCCCACGAGAGAAGTCGACGAGGACGGCCAGGCCTACCTCTGGGGCCGGGGCACGGTCGACATGAAGGGGGGAGTGGCGGTGCAGCTCAAGCTCGCCGCCGAACTGAACGACCCCCGCGTCGACCTCACCTGGATCTGGTACGACCACGAAGAGGTGGACTCCGCCCGCAACGCTCTGACCCGTCTCGTCGCGAGCCGGCCCGAGGTGTTCCAGGCGGACTTCGCCATCCTCGGGGAGCCCTCCAACGGCCAGGTCGAGGGAGGGTGCAACGGCACACTCCGCGCCGTCGTCCGCACGCACGGGGTGAGGGCGCACAGTGCGCGGTCCTGGATCGGAGAGAACGCGATCCACAAGGCCGCTCCGATCCTGACCCGCCTCGCGGAGTATCGTCCCCGCAGCATCGACGTCGACGGGCTGGTCTACCGCGAAGGGCTCAACGCGGTCGCGATCCGCGGAGGCGTCGCGGGAAACGTCATCCCCGATCTCTGCGCGGTCGAGGTCAACTACCGATTCGCTCCGAAGCGTTCCGGCGAGGAGGCCGCCGCTCACGTGCGGGAGGTCTTCGCAGGGTTCGACGTGGAGATCGTCGACGTCGCCCCCGGGGCCCGTCCCGGTCTCGATGCGCCGCTGGCCCAGGAGTTCCTCGCCGCCGTCGGCGCCGAGCCGCGGCCCAAGTACGGGTGGACCGACGTCGCGCGGTTCTCCGAGCTCGGCGTGCCCGCCGTGAACTTCGGACCGGGCGACCCGCACCTTGCCCATCACGACAACGAGCGCGTCCCGGTGGCGCAGATCCTGGCCGTCGAAGAGGGCCTTCGGGCGTGGCTGGCGGCGCGCTGAGCGCGCTCGCGTGGGGACGGCTGCGCGCTGCGCCCGCGGCTGCCCGAATCGCGCTCGTCTACCTCGCCGCGCGGCTGATCACCACTGCGTTTCTGCTGCTCGCGGCGGAGATCTCCGGACCCGGCTCCCGCTTCGGCGAGCAGGCCACGCTCGGCTCGTTCGTCATGGGGTGGGACGCGGAGTGGTACGGCTTCATCGCCGCCCAGGGCTACCCGAGCGATCTGCCGCGCGACGACAGCGGGAACGTGGCCACCAACCAGTGGGCGTTCATGCCGCTGTTCCCCCTGATCGCTCGGATCGTGGGTGCTCCCTTCGGGAACTACGGAGCGGGGGCCCTCATCGTCGCCCTCGTCGCGGGCTATCTCGCAGCGCTGGTCCTCCACGCGATCCTTCGGGAACGCATCGGTGAGGGCGCTGCGATGTGGTCTGTCGTGTTCTTCGTCAGCGGCCCCCTCGCCGCCCTCTTCCACGTCGGATACGCCGAGTCGCTTTTTCTGCTGTGGCTGTTCTGTGCATTGTGGTGCGTCCAACGGCGCCGGTTCGGATGGCTCTATCTGCTCATTCCGCTCATGGGATACACGCGTCCCGGAGTCCTCGCCTTCTCGCTCTTCCTGGCGCTTTTCGGCATCTGGCGATGGTGGCAACGGCGCACCGAGCCGCTGGGCGTGGGGGAGATCATCCACATCGTGGCGCTCGGCCTCTGGGCCGCAGTCATCGGCTTCTCCTGGCAGTGGATCGTGGGGGCGGTGACCGGCGACCCCGCCGGCTACCTCGAGACCGAGCTGAGCTGGCGGCGCGCGTGGACGGGTGAGTCGGGCGGGTTCGTCCCGTTCGACGGGTTCGTCCGGGCTGCGGGAATCTGGTTCCCGCTGTGGGGACTGCCCGCGGAGTGGGGCTATGTCGCCCTCGGACTCGGCGTGGTGGCCGTGGCGGGCATGCTGCTGTTCGTGCCGCACGTGAGGAGGCTCGGCATGGAGGTGCGCTTGTGGTCGGCGAGTTACGTCGTCTATCTCCTGGCCGTGTTCTTCCCGCAGTCGAGCGTCTTTCGGCTCCTCCTGCCGATGTCGCCGCTGCTGGGTGCCCTCGCGATTCCCCGGTCGCGGGTGTGGCGGGCGGGTGTGCTCGGTGTCTGTCTCTGCGGCCAGTGGTGGTGGATCTACAACATGTATGCCGTCGCGTCCACGTATTACCAGATTCCGTGAACGCGGCGGAGCCGCAATGGGCGTCTCGATGACGGCCCGAACCGAGGTGTCGGTCGGGACGGGTAAACTTGTCGGGTACACGACGAAAAGGAGCCGCAATGGCAGCCATGAAGCCGCGAACCGGTGACGGACCTATGGAGGCCGTGAAGGAGGGACGCCTGATCATCGTGCGTGTTCCTCTCGAAGGCGGCGGACGTCTCGTCGTCTCGGTGAACGACGACGAGGCGAAGGAACTCCACAGCGTTCTCGGTGAGGTCGTCGGCGCCGCCTGACCTCCCCCGCAGACGAGAGGCCGGTCTTCGGACCGGCCTCTCGTCGTGTCTCGGCCGCGTGACCGGAGACGGGCGCGGCTGACGCCTTATCGGACTTCGGCCGACGTGGTCGTCAGCTGGAGCAGACCCTCTCCGACGATCGAGAGCGCACCGAGCACGGCCGGCGACGACTGCGTCTCCTGGATCAGTGACCGGTACGCGCCGGTGACGCTGTCTCGACGCACGGGATCGGCCACCGCGCCGCCGTTGAGGACGCGGGGCACGAGAACGGTGCCACCGGCGCGGACGAGCCTCAGGCCGTGCTCCACGTACTCGATCACGCCGTCGGGGTCTGCGTCGACCAGGACGATGTCGTAGGACGCCTCATTCATACGGGGGAGGACGTCGGCAGCGCGGCCGGTGATGAAGCGGGCACGCGCGGGCGGGATCTTGGCGTCGGAGAAGGCGGAGCGTGCGGCGGCGAGATGCTCGGGTTCGACGTCGATCGTCGTCAGCGTCGCCCGAGGCGATCCCCGCAGGAGCCAGAGGCCCGAGACGCCGCCTCCTGTTCCGATCTCGACGATGTTCAGGGCCGCGGTGGCTGCCGAGATGACCGCGCACTGCGCGCCGACGGCGGCACTGACCGGATCAGCGCCGAGCTCGAGGGCGTGAGAGCGCGCACGGGCGATGGTCTCGGGCTCCGTCGTCACCTCGTCCGAGAACCGTCGGACCGCCTCAGCATCGTTGTCGCGCATTGCCTGCACCTCCACTGCAAGCGTACGGTCCGCGGCGGCGCGGGGCGGCGAGGCGCACGGGTAACCTTGACCCATGTTCTTCGGGATCGACATGGAGAAGATCGTCATCATCGCGGTGGTGGCTGCCCTTCTCCTCGGCCCCGAGAAGCTGCCCCATTACGCCGAGCTCCTCGCGAAGTTCACCGTCCGCGCGCGCGATTGGCTCAATGGAGCGCGCTCGCGCGTCCGCGACGAGATGGGCGAGGACTTCGACGAGATCGAGTGGCGAAAGCTCGACCCTCGACAATACGATCCGCGTAGGATCATCCGCGACGCACTTCTGGAAGACTCGCCCGCTGCTCCTGCGGCGACCTCGACCGCCGTCGCTGCGCCGATCAGTTCCGCGTCGACGTCGGCAGCGGAGGTACCGACGCCGACGAACACCGCCCGTGATGCGGTGCAGACGTTCCAGCCGGGTTCGGCGGTCCGCGTTCCGTTCGACTCCGAGGCGACCTGAGTCGAGCCTCTGCGAAGCAGCCGCGGTGGGGCGAAGCAGCCGCGGTGGGGCGGGCTCCGTCCTCCGCCCACGCGCGGCTCAGGTCACGGTGAGGGGGAGCCGCCGCGTGCCCAGTCCTCGGGGCCGCGAGGAGAGGCGTGTCGCGATGTCTTCGAGAACGCGCGCCGCGGGGTCGTCGGGACTGCTCACGACGAGGGGGACGCCCTGATCGCCGCCCGCTCGCAGGGCGGCGCTCAGGGGCACAGACCCCCACACCTCCACGACTGCGGGCGACGCAGCCGAGGGTGCGTCCGTATCCGCTGAGCGCTCCGCCGGGGCGGCAGTGAGCGCGCGGGCTACCGCCTCCCCGCCCCCGTGCCCGAAGAGATCCAGGCTCGTCCCGTCGGGGAGGGTGAGCGGTCCCATGTTCTCGATCACGCCGACCACGCGCTGGCCGGTCTGGCGGGCGAGCAGCCCGCTGCGTACGGCGACCTCGGCCGCGGCGGCCTGCGGCGTGGTGACGACCACCACCTCCGCGTGGGGCAGCAGCTGTCCCACCGTGATCGCGATGTCGCCCGTCCCGGGCGGCATGTCGATCAACAGCACATCGAGGTCGCCGAAGAAGACATCGGTGAGGAACTGCTGGATCGTGCGGTGGAGCATCGGTCCACGCCACGCCACCGCGGCGGGGGCGCCGGGGGGAAGGAACATGCCGATCGAGATGGCCTTGACGCCGAAGGCGACCGGCGGAAGCATCAGGTCGCCCACGCGGGTGGGCTGCGGAGGGAGGCCGTCGTCGCCCACGAGGCCGAGGAGCGCGGGGATGGAGAACCCGTGGACGTCGGCGTCGATCACCCCGATGGCGAGCCCCCGGGCGGCAAGGGCCACCGCCAGGTTCGCGGTCACCGTGGACTTGCCGACCCCGCCCTTGCCGCTGGTGATCGCGATCACCCGCGTCAGCGAGTCGGGTCCGAACGGCATCCGTCGGGTGCCGCCGCGCAGGCGCTCCACGAGCGCCGTACGCTCAGCGGGACTCATCACACCGACCTCGACGTCGACCTCTTCGATGCCGGGGACACCGGCGGCCGCAGCCCGCACCTCGCGCTCGATGCGGTCAGCCGCCGGGCAGCCGACGATCGTCAGGGCGATGGACACCGTTGCCCGATCCGCCGAGACCGTGACCGCCCGGACCATGTCCAGCTCTCCGATCGGCCGGCGCAGCTCTGGATCCATCACGGCGGCGACAGCGGCGTGGACCGCGGCGACCCGCCGGTCGTGCGCGGAGGAGGACGCGGGGTCGGCGCTCATGCCCGCGCGTCGCCGGTCGGCGCGTCGGTCTGCGGGTCGGCTGCCGCCCGGGCGTCGAGATGCTCGATGAGTCGGGCGAGCTCCTGGCGGAGGGTGTCCTTGCTGACGAGCTCGTCGGTCAGGTGCGTCAGGCTCATCCGCAGCGCGACGACCTCGCGCGCCAGGTACTCGGTGTCGGCGAGGTTCCGCTCGGCGCGCTGCCGGTCCTGCTCGATCTGAACGCGGTCGCGGTCGTCCTGACGGTTCTGTGCCAACAGGATCAGCGGGGCGGCGTACGACGCCTGCAACGACAGAATGAGGGTCAGGGCGGTGAACCCCAGCGCTGCCGAATCGAACCGCCACCAGCCGTTGGCCTCGGCGACCACCGTGTACGTCATCCACAGAGCGCAGAACAGGGTCAGCAGCAGCAGGAACGTCGGGGTTCCCATCGCGCGTGCGATCCACTCCGTGAATCGGCCGAACCGGTCGCGGGAGGGCTGCGGGGGACGCGCCCGGAGGGTCGTGCGGCCCAGAGGGGCGTCGAGGGAGGCCTGGCGAGTCGTGCGTGCCATCATCGCCTCCCTGCTGTCGCCGCCGCCTGCTCACCGTCGTTGGAGCGCCAGTCCTCCGGCAGCAGGTAGTCCAGTACGTCGTCGACGCTCACCACTCCGACCAGCCGGTGAGCGGCATCCACCACGGGCAGGGAGACGAGGTTGTAGCTGGCCAGGAGTCGTGCGACCTCGGCGGCAGAACCGGTCACCGGCACCGCGTCGGCGGTGTCGTCGATGATCGCACCGAGCCGTTCGTGCGGCGGGTAGCGGAGCATCCGCTGGAAGTGGACCGTGCCGAGGAGCCTTCCCGTCGGTGTCTCGTATGGCGGGAGGGTGACGAAGACGGCGGCAGCCAGGGCCGGATGCAGCTCGTGTCGCCGGATCAGCGCGAGGGCCTCCGCGACCGTCGCGTCTGCCGACAGCACGATCGGCTCGCTCGTCATGAGTCCGCCCGCCGTGTCGGGGCCGTACTTCAGAAGCTCGCGGACGTCCTCGGCCTCTTCGGGCTCCATGAGCTCCAGCAGCTCCTCACGTTGCTGCTCGGGCAGCTGGGCGAGGACGTCGGCGGCGTCGTCGGGCTCCATCTGATCGAGGATGTCGGCTGCACGCTCATCGCCGAGCGCCTCGAGGATGTGCACCTGATCGTCCTCGGGCATCTCTTCGAGGGCGTCGGCGAGACGCCCGTCCGGCAGCTCTTCGGCCACTTCGAGGAGGCGCTCCTCCGGGAGGTCGAGAAGGGTGTTGGCGAGATCGGCGGGCTTCAGCTCCGAGTAGCTCGCCACGAGCTGCTCCGCCGACTGCGCCTCGCCGGGTGTCTGCTGCTCGCGCACGTCTCGCCACTGGGCGAAGGCCGTCGGGCCCTTCGCGAAGGGGGACGCGCTCGTCTTCGGCTTGCGCAGGAACAGCTGACCGATGTCCCACTCGCCGAGGCGGTTGCGCTCGATGGCGACGTCTTCGATCACGCCCTCGCCCGAGCCATCGCGGAAGTAGACCTTGCGTCCGAGGAGCTCGGCCATCACCCGCACCTCGCCGCCGCGCTGCTGGAAGCGACGCACGTTGATGAGACCGGTGGTGATCACCTGACCGGTCGCGATCGAGGTGACCCGTCCGATCGACAGGAAGACGTGACGGCGTCCGGGGATCTCCACCACGAGTCCGACGACTCGAGGCGGATCGTCTTTTCGGAAGATGACGACGACATCCCGGACTTTGCCGAGCCGGTCGCCGGCGGGGTCGAAGACGGCGCACCCGACCAGGCGCGCGACGAAAACCCGCTGCGTACTCACTCGTCCAGCGTAGCCCGCGACCGCGGCGCCCGGCCGGTCCCGCGCCGCCGGCGAGCGAGGGAGGCGGGGCGCATCCCGTCCCGCTCCGTCGACGGCGGGGCATGCGAAGATGGGTGGTGTGAGCATGATGGGTGGTGCACCGCAGGAGCACGGCGAGACGATCGCCGAGTTCTCCTCCTACGAGGGCGCGCAGAAAGCGGTGTCGCAGCTCATCGCGAGCGAGATCCCGGCGAAAGACATCGCGATCGTCGGCCGCGGCCTTCGCTCGGTGGAGACCGTGACGGGCAGGCTCGGGTACGCCGCGGCCGCCCGCACCGGCGCGATCAACGGCATCCTGCTGGGTCTGCTCTTCTCCGCGATCTTCGTCCTCGGAACGCCCAACGCGGCGATCCAGCTGTTCGTCGGAGTGATGTTCGTCGGCATCGCGATCGGCATGCTCATGAGCATCGTCACCTACTCGCTCCTGCGACGTCGGCGGGACTTCACATCGATCACGCAGGTCGTGGCCGATCACTACGAGGTCACGGTGCTGCCGCGTTCGTTGCCGCGGTCGCGTGAGATCCTCGGGGCACGCGCTCGCTCCTCCGCCCCGGTGTCGCCGCCCGCGGACGCTCCGCTTCCTCCGCCGAAGTACGGGGAACGCATCGACCTGCCCGCGCCGACCTCCGACGCCCCGGCGCCCGGGACCGATGACACCGACCCCTCCGCGGAGCAGAAACCCGCGACGTGACGTCCGTCCTCGTCGAGCTTCCTTCGGATGACGTGGAGGTCCGTATCGCGGTGGATGCCGCTCGGGCGCGCGACGAGGGGCCGCGGGCGGTCATCGTCCTCGCCCACGGGGCCGGGGCAGGCATGGACCATCCCTTCCTGACGGGTGTGGCCGACACCTTTGCCGGCGCGGGCTTCGACGTCGTCCGGTTCGCCTTCCCCTACGCCCAGCGAGGACGGCGGATGCCGGGGCCCGCCGCTCACGCCGTTGCCGCCTGGCGCGCCGTGTTCGCGCACGCTGCGCGGCGCCGGCCCGAGGTCCCGATGATCGCGGCCGGTCGCTCCTACGGCGGACGCATGGCGTCGATGGCCGCTGCCGAGGGCGTGATCGCTCCGGCTGCGCTGGTCTACCTCGGGTACCCGTTGCATCCCCCGGGAGCACCCGACAAGGTGCGGGCCGACCACCTTCCGGCGATTACCGCGCCGCAGCTGTTCGTCTCGGGAACCGCGGATCCCTTCCTCCAGCCCCTCGAACAGTTCACGGCCGTCGTTGACGGCCTGCCGCGGGCGAGCATCCTCTGGGTGGAAGACGCGGGTCACTCCTTCGAGGTGAGGGGCGCGAAGCGGGACTCCGCGGTGATCGGCGCGGACATCGCGCAGCGCGTCGAACCGTGGATCGGGAAGGCTCTGGGCCGGTAGCCCGTCGTGTTCCCTCCGGCACCCTCACCGTCCGGCGGCGTAACCGGCCTGACCCCGCGGGTTGGCGGCGGCCCAGAGCCGGGGAGTCTCCTCGCTCCGCCGGGAGGCATGACCGACGGCGCTGAGCCGGCCGAGGGTCCAGCCGTCGACGACCGTCACGTCATGGCCGCGCGCGCGGAGGCCGTGGATCACCTCCGCGCCGAGCCGGTCCTCGATCGTCACCCCGGCCGGCTCCCACTCGCGGGGCCAGAAGGAGTCGACGAGCGCGGAGGTGTGGAGTGTGGGCGCGTCGATGGCTTCCTGAGCCTGGTATCCGCCGACCAGCATCCGCAGAAGCATCGGCAGCTGCCACTGCTCCTGCTGATCGCCTCCCGGGGTGCCCATCGCCATGATCGACCCGTCTCCGGAGAGCACGAGCGTCGGGGTCAATGTCGTGCGCGGGCGGTTTCCGGGGCGCAGCGCCGAGGGCGACGACTCGTCGAGCCAACACATCTGCAGCCGCGTGCCGAGGCAGAAGCCGAGCTCCGGCACTGCCGGTGAGGACTGTAGCCATCCGCCGGACGGGGTGACGGAGACGATGTTCCCCCACCGGTCGACGACGTCGATGTGGCAGGTGTCTCCCCGGGTCGCCCCCGAGGCATCCACGGTCGGCTCTCCGGCGCCCGGCAGCGGTCGGGCCGCGGTCCGTGTCAGGGGCGGACGGAAGGGAGTCAGGCCCGCGGGGGAACCGGGGCGCCATTGCCGGGAGGCGCGGTCGCCGATGAGGTCTCGCCGCTGCGCGACGTAGCTGTCCTCGAGGAGAGCGGTGACATCCGCTCCGTCGCCGAAGTACGCATCGCGGTCGGCCAGCGCGAGCTTCAAGGCCTCCACGATGTGATGGGCGCCATCGGGCGTGCCCGGATCGAGCGCGTGATCGGGGAAAGGCTCGAGGATCTTCAGTGCCTGCAGGAGCGCAGGCCCTTGCGTCCAGCTCCCCGCCTTGACAACCGTCGCCCCGCGGAACGTGGCGCTGACGGGACGCTCGTATCCGGCCCGGAAGGCATCGATGTCGTCCTGGCGGAGAACCCCGGCGTGGTCGGTCCCGGTGGAGTGCCGATGCGGGTGGGAGACCAGGTCGACCGCGTGACCGAGGAGTTCCCTCCAGGCACGCCGGGCGGCGTCGATACGATCGGCGCGCGGCGTCGCCCCGCCCTCCCGTCCGGCGGCGGAGGCGAGGTGGTCCATAACGTCGGCATAAGCGGCATTCCGGACGATCTCGCCGGGCTCGGGAGGGTGACCGCGCGAGAGCCACAGGGCCGCGGACGTCGGCCAATGATGCTGGAACAGCTCGCGCACGCGTCCGATCGTCTCGGCCGCGGAGCGCAGGAGCGGATGCCCGTCGCGTGCGTAGGCGATGGCCGGAGCCAGGACATCGGCGAGCTCCCACGTGCCGTGATCCCGAAGGAGGAGGAGCCAGGCGTCGACGGCCCCGGGGACGGCTGCCGCCAGACCGCCCGCACCCGGCACGAGGCCCAGTCCCTCTGCGCGGAAGTGCGCGATGGTCGCGCCCGCCGGCGCTGGCCCCTGCCCCATGAGCACGCGCGTCGCACCCGTACCCGCCTCCGTGAACAGCCCCACCAGGTCGCCTCCGGGACCATTGAGGTGGGGCTCGACCACATGGAGCACGAACCCTCCGGCCACGGCCGCATCGAATGCGTTCCCCCCGCGCTCCAGCACCGACTGAGCGGCGCCTGTGGCGAGCCAGTGGGTGGAGGCGCTGAACCCGAACGACCCCTGGAGGAGGGGCCGGGTCGTGACGGCCGGCGGCGGCGTGTAGGTCACGACGACAGGCGAGCGATCCAGGCCTCGACCTCGTCGGCCGTCCGTGGGATTCCGGCCGAGAGGTTCACCGGGCCGTCGGCGGTCATGACGATGTCGTCCTCGATCCGAACCCCGATTCCGCGGTACTCCTCCGGAACGGTGAGGTCGTCGATCTGGAAGTAGAGGCCCGGCTCGATCGTGAAGACCATCCCGGGCTCCAAGATGCCGTCGTAGTACATCTCCCGACGCGCCTGCGCGCAGTCGTGGACGTCGATCCCGAGGTGGTGGCTGGTGCCGTGGACCATGTACCGGCGGTGCTGACCACCGAGGTCGGCGTCCAATGCCTCCTGCGCGGTCACGGGGAGCAGGCCCCACTCGGCAACGCGCTGCGCGATGACCGACATCGCCGCTTCGTGGACCGTGCGGAACTTGACGCCGGGCCGAGCCGCCGCGAACGCCGCGTCGGCGGCCTCGCGGACCGTCTCGTAGATGCGGCGCTGGATCGGCGTGAAGGTTCCCGAAACCGGGAGGGTGCGGGTGATGTCGGCGGTGTAGAGACTGTCGACCTCGACGCCGGCATCGATCAGGATCAGGTCTCCGGGGATCACCCGCCCGTCGTTGCGGGTCCAGTGGAGGTAGCAGGCGTGCGGACCCGAGGCTGCGATGGTGTCGTAGCCTTCTCCGTTCCCATCGGTGCGCGCCCGCAGGTGGAACACACCTTCCACGACGCGCTCGCCGCGCTCGGTCGCGATGATGCGGGGGAGGTCGGCGACGATGTCGTCGAAGCCTCGAGCGGTGGCGGCCACCGCCTCGCGCAGCTGACTCAGCTCGTACTCGTCCTTGACCAGGCGGAGCTCGGAGAGGAACCTCGTCAGCTCCGCATCGTCCTCCAGCCGGACGTCGTCGTCATGGGGCTCGAACGCCGCGAGGTGGTCGGTGTCGATGCCGAGGTCCGCGGCGACGCCCGCCAGCGACGGTCGCGGACCGATCCAGAACTCGCCGACGGAGGCATCGGCGTAGAACTCCGCGGTCGTGCGATCGGCGCGCTCGCGAAGATACAGCGTCACCCGATGCCCGTCGTGGGTGGGGTCGAACACGAGAACCGAGTCCGGAACCGTGTCGGCGGCCCACCCCGTGAGGTGAGAGAACGCGGAATGCGCGCGGAACGGATAGTCGGTGTCGTTCGAACGCTGCTTGGCCGAGCCCGCGGGGATGACCAGCCGCCGCCCGGCGAATGCCGCAGACACCGCATCGCGTCGCGCCGCGGTGTACGCGGACTGAGGACGAGCAGGCGAGGGAAGCGCCTCGCGGTCCGCCCACCCGGTGAAGATCGTCTCCAGGAAGCCGCGCGGGAAGGGCTGCTTGCGGTTGGTGTTCTCGACCGGCGCCGTCTCGGTGTCGACGGGGGTGTCCGCGATCGTGTCGCTGTCGCTCGTGCTCATGGCACCAGTCTCCCACCCCGCGTCGCGCGGTGGGGCGTTCAGCCCTCGGAACGCTCGAACTGCACGACGACGGGGCGATGATCGCTGCCGGCCCCGTCGAGCGAGCCGATGACGACGGACGCGCGGGGTGTCCAGGCGTCGGTCGCCATGATGTGGTCGATCGGGGCGCCCAGCAGCCCCGGCCATTCGGTGGACCAGGTGCCGATGCCTCCGGTGCCGGTGGCCGAGGTCGCATCGAGGCACTTGCCGAGCGTGCCGCCGTCGGTGCCGAGACGGTCCATGTGATCGACGGTCGCATTGAAGTCGCCGGCGAGGATGACGTTGTCGGCGGCGCATTGGTCGGCGATCCACTGCAGGTCGCCGCGCCAGGCCTCCATCGCGTCCTCTCGGGGCGCGACGGCGTGGACGGCGACCACGATCGGACCGTCTCCGTCGACGGGCATCGCGACGACGCTCGGAACGGCTGACGTGTTGCTCGCGCCGCCCGCTGTGGACTCCACCAGCGCGTAGTCTCCGAGGTCGGGGGAGATGAGAAGGGTCGTGGAGTTCGCATCCCAATCGGGGTAGTCGGCGCGATCGCCGAAGTTCTCGTGGTGGGCCCACATCGGGTGACCCATCTCCCGCATCGCGACGGCAACCTCCTTGCCCGCCTCGATCGTGGTCTCGGGGAGCGCGACGATGTCGGCGCGCATGGCGACGGCGGTCTGTGCGATGACCGCGGGATCGGTCGCCGAGCCCGCGGTGTTCCACGTCATCACCCGCAGCGAGTCCGCCGTCTTGTCGGGTAGCGACGTCGTCCCGATGCCGCGTGAGACCAGGATGGCGGCGTTGGCTCCACCAGCGGCGACCGCGATGACCAGAAGCGAGGCAGCGAACGCCCTCGCGGACCGGGCGAGCAGAAGCAACAGCGAGAGCAACGCGAGGACCGCGAATGCCGCGACGAGGACGCCGCGCAGCGAGACGATCTGGGCGAAGGGGAACGTGCGCTCGAGACGGAAGAACTGCGGCCAGGTGATGATCGCGGCGGCGATGGCGAACAGCACCGTCACCAGGACTCCGAACGCACGCACCACGCGCCCGACTCTATGTCAGCAGGCTGGGAGTTCTCGGCATCGCGATACCCTCTGAGGATGCAGTGGCACGGCGAGGGAAGCGGGACGGTTGACCTCCCGTTCGCCGGTCCGGGAGACCTCCACCTGCATTCCGACTGGTCCGACGGTACCGAGCCGCCCGCCGATGTGATGCTCGCCGCCCACCGCGAAGGGCTGCGCTGCGTCGCCCTGACCGACCACGACACCACCGAGGGCTGGGCAGAGGCGGCAGAGGCCGCCACCTCGCTCGGGATGACCTTCCTTCCGGGAATGGAGCTCTCGGCGCGTCACGAGTGGCGGAGCGTCCACGTGCTCGGCTACCTGTTCGATCCCGACGACGCGCGCATCCGGGCGCTGACGAGCCGGATCCGGGACTCACGCCTGACGCGTGCGCGCACGATGACCGATCGGATCTCGCGTGACTACGACGTGGAGTGGGCGGACATCGTCGCCCAGACAGTCGACGGCGCGACGGTGGGGCGCCCGCACATCGCCGACGCGCTCGTGGCCAAGGGGCTCGTTCGCGACCGTGGCGAGGCGTTCGCGGGCATCCTCCATCCCCGCAGTGACTATTACGTCGATCTGTATGCGCCCGACCCGGTGACCGCCGTCGCTGCGATCGCGGGGGCGGGGGGCGTGCCGATCATCGCGCACCCCGCGGGCCGGGCCGGGCTGTTGCCGGTCGACCTCACCGAGCGGATGCTCGAGGCGGGGCTCGCGGGATTCGAACTCGGCCACCGCGAGAACGTCGAGCCGGCGCTCGGCCGACTCCGACGCCTCGTCGAGCGCGAGGACCTGATCGTGACGGGTTCGAGTGACTACCACGGCGTCGGCAAGCCGAATGTGCCGGGGGAGAACACCACGAGTGTCGCGATGATCGCGCGGATCATCGAGCGGGGACGCGGCAGCTCGCCGGTCTTCCCGTCGTGACCGTGCGCTCAGGCTCCGGCGACCGGGGCGCCCGATCCGCCGCGACGCCGGCGCCGGCGCCGGGCCGGGGCGGGCTTGCCGTCGTGGTGCTCCTTGCCGGCGCCGTCATGCGTCCCCGCGCCGTCGTCCGAGCGGGCTGCTGACGTCGACCCCTCCGAGGCGGGGGAGTCCTCTCCCTCACCGGATCCGTCCGCGAACGTGGAGCCGACGCGGGCCTCGTTCGCGCCGCTGCGCCGCCGCCGACGGCGACGGGTGCCGCCTTCGGTGGTGCCCTCGGCGGCCGCGTCTGCGGCGCGCGCGGGGGCAGCCGTGCGGACGGACTGGGTCTTGGGTGCCGTCGTGATCCGTCCCTTGGTTCCCGCGGGGATGTCCAGGTCGCTGTAGAGATGGGGGCTCGAGGAGTAGGTCTCGACGGGCTCCGGCTGGCCGAACTCCAGCGCGCGGTTGATGAGAGCCCACTTGTGCAGGTCTTCCCAGTCGACGAAGGTGACCGCGATCCCGGTCTTTCCGGCGCGCCCGGTGCGGCCGACGCGGTGCAGGTAGGTCTTCTCGTCGTCGGGGATCGTGTGGTTGATGACGTGGGTGACATCGTCCACGTCGATCCCGCGGGCAGCGACGTCGGTCGCGATCAGGATGTCCTTCTTGCCCGCCTTGAAGCCCGCCATGGAACGCTCGCGTGCTTCTTGGCTCATGTCGCCGTGCACGGCACCCGCGTTGAATCCTCGATCATTGAGCTCGTCGACGAGGCGCTGCGCGGCGCGCTTGGTGCGGGTGAACACCACCGTCTTGCCGCGTCCCTCCGCCTGCAGGATGCGGGCGATGACTTCGTCTTTGTCCAACGCGTGGGCGCGGTAGACCAGGTGGCGGATGTTCGCCTGCGTCAGCCCCTCGTCCGGATCGGTGGCGCGGATGTGGATCGGGTTGGACATGAAGCGCCGCGCGAGAGCGACGATCGGGCCCGGCATCGTGGCCGAGAACAGCTGCGTGTGGCGGATGGCGGGGACCTTGGAGAAGATCTTCTCGATGTCGGCGAGGAAGCCGAGATCGAGCATCTTGTCCGCCTCGTCGAGGACGACCTCGGTCGCGTTCGAGAGATCCAGCAGTCGCTGGTTGTTGAGGTCGATGAGGCGCCCGGGCGTTCCCACGACGATCTGTGCGCCGGCCTTGAGCTGATCGATCTGGCCCTCGTACGCCTTGCCGCCGTAGATGGCGACGACGCTCGTGGAGCGGTTCGAGGTGAGCATGTCCATGTCCTCGTACACCTGCACCGCGAGTTCCCGCGTGGGGACGACGATCAGGGCTTTGACGCCGGGGGCGGGGTCGAGGCCGAGACGCTGGACCACGGGGATGCCGAACCCGAAGGTCTTGCCGGTTCCGGTCTTGGCCTGTCCGATGATGTCCTGGCCGGGAAGTCCCAGCGGAATGGTCTGCTCCTGGATCGGGAAGGCGTCCACGATGCCGCGCGCGGCGAGCGCGTCGACGATGTCGCTGTCCACTCCGAGTTCGACGAATGTCGTCACTTTTCCATGCCTGTCTGGCGGTGAGAAGCCGCCGGTGATGAGGTCCACGCCCTTCACTCAGCCACAGGCGCGGGGTCCCGATCCGTCGCCGGGACCCGACCAGCCTACCGGAGGCGCCGTCACCCACCTGGGTGATCGGCCGTGTCGTCGCGCGCGGTGCCTCTAGGCTGGTGCCCGTGGTGAGGTGGTTCTGGCAACGCGGGCGCACTCCCGAACGGACGCTACGGCTGCGGTCGCGCGGCGAGCTGGGCGACGTCTCCCGCGTGGACTTCGAGGAGCTCGCTCCCGACATCGACACGTTCCTGGGGCAGGCCGCCTACCTGCAGCTCGGCTACTTCGAGACGCTCAGCGAGCTCATCGCGCCGACGCCCGACCTCAATCAGAAGGAGTCGCTGTCGCTGGCCGCCGGCGCCGCGCTCCTCAAGCACCGCGAGCTCGTCAGCGTGATCCGCGAGCGGGGGGACGACCCCCTCGATCTCATGTTGCCGTTCCGCGAGCCGCTCGACGCGTTTCGCCGAGCCACCCACGGTGCGCGTCCTCTGGAGACGATGCTCTCGGTCCACATCACGGCCGGCATGCTGGACGACTTCTACCGTTCGCTCTCGGCCAGTTATGCATCGACGGGCCGCCGCGTCGCCGACATCCTCGATCGCGACGACGACCGAGACGCCCTCGTCGGCATCATCACGGCGGCGATCGCGAGTGACTCCGAGTGGCGCTCGCTACTGGCGCTCTGGGGACGACGTCTGGTCGGTGACACGCTGCTGATCGCGCGCGGAGCATTGCGGCCGCAGGGACTCGATGCCGCGGAGGAGAAGCGCGTCGAACCGGTCTTCACCGAACTCCTCGGTGCGCACTCGCGTCGGATGACTCAGCTGGGCCTCGACGCCTGATCCGTCAGGCGATGCCGAGACGGACGCGCTCACGGTCGTCGTGAGCGGCACGCGCGCGGGTGAGCGCGACGAGGGTGAGCGGCACGACGACGAGGGGCGCGGCGAGGGAGATCAGCCACAGCCACGGGTCGAGCGTCGTCTGGCCCGCCCAGGTGAGCGCGAGCCAGACGGCTCCGCCGACGAAGGCTCCGAGGATCGGGGCGAGAGCCACGCCACGCGAGGTGCGCCCGGCCTGGAGGAAGTGGAGCAGTCCTCCCGCCGCGGCACCGAAGACGAGGGCGATGACGATCTGCATGTCAGGCGACGAAGCCGACGCGGCGCGACTGGTCGGTGCCCACCTCGACGAAAGTGATCGCGGTGGTCGGGACGACGTACGAGTTGCCCTTGGCGTCGGTGAAGCTCAAATGGCCGGTGCCCGACTCGATCGCGTCCGTGACGGTCTTCTTGACGGCCTCCGCCGTCTCGTCGGACTCGAAGCTGAGCTCGCGTGCGGTGTTCGCGAGGCCGATGCGGATCTCCACGATGATTGCCTTTCCGGCCCGGGCTTCCGGATGCCTGCTTCGACTTTACGACACGTGAAGGGGTCGGCGGCCCGGCTACCGCAAGCCTCCGCCGACCGCCGCGCCGATCGTGCGGTGATGTCGGCGCAGAGCGTTAGCGTGGGGGACATGTCGATCGCCCCGTCTCTGCATGCAGAAGAGGCGGATGCGGTGCAGAAGGAGATCATCGCGCTCCCCGCCGACGCATCGGGCGTCGTCGTGGGCGCGCCCGGAACGGGCAAGACGGCGACGATCGTGGCGCGTGCCGCGGCGCTGGTCGCCTCCGGCACGTCACCGGACCGCATCCTCGTGCTCACGCCGACGCGACCGGCCGCGACGGCGCTTCGCGACCGGGTCGCCGTGGCCGTCGGGGCGGCCACCACCGGTGCGCTCGTCAGGTCCGTCGCCGCCTTCGCCTATCAGGTGGTCCGCGCCGTCTCCGTCCATCGACGAGCCGAGACGCCGCAGCTGTTGACGGGGCCCGACGAAGACCGTCTGATCGAGGACCTCCTCCAGGGCGACGCCGAGGACGAGCGGGACGGCATCCATCGGTGGCCCGCCTCGCTGCCGGCCGAGGTCCGGGCGACCCGCGGGTTCCGTGCCGAGGTGCGCGCATTCCTCGCCGAGATGACGAGCCTCGGACTCACCGAGGCCGAGCTCTCCCGCCGTGCTCGACGCGATGGCGTGGAGGTGTGGGAGTCCATGGCGTCCTTCGCGCGGGAGTATCACGGGGTCCGGTCACGGATGCGGGGCGCGCACCGCGATGCGGCCGGTCTCGTGCGTGAGGCTGCGGAGCTCCTCGCCGATCTCCCGGTCGGCGCGCCGGAGTGGGGTGCGCTGTCCGATCTCGAGGTCGTCATGGTCGACGACGCACAGGAGCTGACCGCCGGCGGGATCGACGTTCTCGAGGCCCTGCGTCAGCGCGGGGTGTCGGTTCTCGCGTTCGGTGACCCCGACGTCGGCTCGGGAGCGTTTCGTGGCGCCACGCCGCAGAACTTCGCCCGGCTCTCGGCCTCGGGCCCAATCCACGTGCTCGCGCGACCGCACCGGGGGACCCCGCCACAGCGCGACCTCCTGGCCGAGGTCACCTCGCGCATCGGTGCGGGGGGTCTGGTCGCACACCGGCAACGGCCCACCGGCGCGCCTTCCGACGGGTCGGTGGCCGTCTTCGCCCTGCGGTCGGTCGCCGAGGAGTACGACACGATCGCACGGTTGCTGCGGGAGCGTCACGTCTACGACGGGGTGCCGTGGGGGGAGTGCGCGATCATCGCACACGACACGCGTCAAGTGGCGGCGCTCGAAGACGAGCTCGCGGCGCGCGACGTGCCCACCGGCGCCACGGGCCCCGCGCGAACCCTGGCGTCGTCGGCGACCGTGCGGGACCTGCTGCGCATGGTAGACATCGCTGCGACCGACCCCGACACCTGGGATCCCGATACGGTGCACGACGCGCTGCGCGCGGCCGGGATGGACGTCGTCGAGACGCGCCGGCTGCGATCGGCGCTGCGCCATGCGGCCGTCCGCCGTGAGGGGGAGGACGCGGCGACGGCGGCGGCACTGCTGGTGTCCGCCCTGCGGCATCCGCTGGAGTTCGAGCTCCTCGACACGCGAGAGGGCCGCCGCGCGGCACGTGTCGCCGA
This sequence comes from Microbacterium sp. TNHR37B, assembly GCF_001620065.1. Taxonomy (GTDB): domain Bacteria; phylum Actinomycetota; class Actinomycetes; order Actinomycetales; family Microbacteriaceae; genus Microbacterium. Next base: position 805,106 of record NZ_LQGV01000001.1, on the reverse strand, counting down.
CACGCTGATCCAGCTCGGGGCGGGACTGCGGGACGGCGCCACGGCCCATGAACTGCTGTGGACGGCATGGGAACGCTCCGGGCGGGAGCGACATCTGGTCGAAGCGGCGCGCGGGAGCGGCGTCCTGGCAGACCAGGCGGGTCGGGACCTCGACTCGGTCGTCGATCTGTTCCAGTCCGCGAAGCGGCACGGGGAGCGCGCCGACGGGACGTCCCCGATCGACTTCATCCGAGGGGTCCTCCACTCCGACGTGGCGGAAGACAGGCTGAGCGTCGCGGCCCGCGACGGCGTCGTGCGCGTCATGACACCCGCCGGCGCACTGGCGACCGAGTTCGACACCGTCGTGGTCGCCGGACTGCAGGACGGCGTCTGGCCCAATCTCCGCGTTCGCGGCGGTCTGCTGGAGACGTGGCGGCTCGGGGCGGCCGAGGGCGAGGCGGCGGACGCCCTCGACCGCCGACGTGATGTGCTCCATGACGAGCTGCGCCTTTTTGCACGCGCGATCTCGCGGGCGCGTTCCCAGCTCGTGATCACGGCGGTGGACGATGACGACAACGGACCGAGCGTCCTGTTCGAGCTCCTTCCTTCGCCTTCCCCCGTGCCGGCGTCGGCCGATCATCCCCTCTCGCTGCGGGGTCTCGTGGCCGCGCATCGGCGCACCCTCACGGCTCTCCACGCCTCGGAGGCGGACAAGGCGCACGCTTCTGCCCAGCTCGTCCTCCTCGCCGAGGCTCGTGTGCCGGGTGCGGATCCCTCATCGTGGTACGGAATGGCCGGACCCTCCTCGGCGAGCCCCTTGTTCGATCTGGAGGTCGAGCAGGCCCGCCTCTCACCGTCGAAGCTCCAGGCGATCGAGGACTGCCAACTCAACTGGGTGATCGGTGAGCTCGGTGGTGACGGGGGTGGGGTGGTCGCCGGAGTGGGGACGCTCCTCCACGCCGCGCTCGAGACCGTCGACGGCCATGATGAGGAGGCCCTGTGGGCCGCCGTGGAGCGCCGGTGGGGGGAGCTGGAGTTCGAGGCCGACTGGATCGAACGCACGGAGCGCGCGCGGGCGCGTGACCTCATCTCGCGCCTGGCTCGCTATCTCCGTGATGTCGAGGCCGACGGCGTGCAGTTGGTCAGCGCCGAACCGCATTTCGAGTGCGAGGTCCCCGTAGAGGGCCTTACCCGCCCGGCGGTCCTCAGCGGCACCATCGACCGCGTCGAACTCGCCCGCGACGGCTCGGTGGTGATCGTGGATCTCAAGACGGGGCGCAGCGAGTCGACGGGGCCGCGCGCCGCGCTCACCAACCCGCAGTTGAGCGCCTACCAGCTGGCGGTGGAGTCGGGAGCCATCGCCGCGGTGTCCGGACGGCCCTCCGGCGGCGCGAAGCTGCTCGTGCTCAAGCCGACACGCGGAGCACCGTACGCCACGCCGACGCAGCCTCCCTTCGACGAGGAGACCCGTGCTGCGTTCCTCGCCCGTGTCCGCGACGCCGTGCAGGTGGTCGGGGGATCGCAGTTCCTGGCTCCGTACGAAGCCCACTGTCGCGACGACCACACCTTCGGACTGTGTCGTATCCACACCGTGGGCGCGGTGAGTGCCTCATGACGACAGCCGACGACGTCCTCCGGGCTGCCTCGTCCTCTTCCGTTCACCCGCGGCCGAGGATCGGACCGCATGCCCTCGCGGCGGCGCTGGGGCAGTTTCCCCCGACGGACGAGCAGGCCGCGGTGATCTCCGCGCCGCTCACGCCGACGCTCGTGGTCGCCGGAGCCGGGAGCGGAAAAACCGAGACGATGGCGGGCCGGGTCGTCTGGCTGGTGGCGAACGGGCTCGTGCGTCGTGATCAGGTACTGGGACTCACGTTCACCCGTAAGGCTGCGGGCGAGCTCGCTGAGCGCATCCGGAATCGCCTGGAGAGGCTGGCCGAGTTCGAGGAGTACGGTCTCCTGGATCGTTTGGAGGAGTTGCACAGCGTGGGCGCGCTCGACACGTTCGGCGTGCTCCAGCAGCGGGGGGCGTCCTCCGCCGACCGGCGTGCCGCCCTCCGGAGTCTCGGCGGGGAAGGCGGTTCGTCGTCCGTGCCGGGCGATGCGATCCTCCACCGTCCGACGATCGCCACCTATAACGCTTTCGCCGACGGCATCGTGCGGGAGAACGCGATCCTCCTCGGACGTGATGCCGACGCGGCCGTGCTGACCGAATCGGCCGCCTGGCTGCTCATGCGTCGCGTCGTGCACGAGAGCGACGACCCCCGCCTGGAGACGGTGGAGTATCGGCCGAGCACCATCATCGACGCCGCTCTCCAACTCGCACGCGACGAGGTCGACAACCTCGTCGACCTCGAGGAGCTCGCGACGTTCGCCGCTGACTTCTCCGACGTGCTCGAGCGACCCTCGCGCGACAAGCGCACCACGGTCTACGCGGATGTGCGCACCGCCGCCGCGCGGGTGGGGGGCCTCGACGTCTTGAGCGAGCTCGCCCGCCGCTACGACGACCAGAAGCGGCGCGCGGGCCTCATCGACTTCTCCGACCAGGTCGCGGGCGCGCTGCGGGCCGTTCGTGGTCATCCCGGTATCGGCGCCTCGATGCGCGACCGGTTCCGTGTCGTGCTGCTCGACGAGTATCAGGACACCTCCGTCGTGCAGACCGACCTGCTCGCGGCGCTCTTTGCCGGCACACCGGTGATGGCGGTCGGCGATCCGCACCAGTCGATCTACGGGTGGCGCGGAGCGAGCGCCGGCAACCTCGGCGGCTTCGCGCGGGCCTTCGCGGGAACAGGCCTCGATGACGACGCCTCGGCCACCGAGTACAGCCTCCTGACGAGCTGGCGCAACAGTGCGCGCGTGCTGGAGGCGGCCAACGGAATCCTCGCCCCGCTCGCAGAGACCGCGCCGGTTCCGGTCGGCCGACTGCGGGTGCGGCCCGGTGCGCCGGAGGGATCGGTGGAGATCGGGTTCGATCCGGACATCGACGCCGAGGCCGACCGCGTGGCGGGCTGGTTCGCCGCAGTGCGCGAGGCGCGCGCGGCGCGCGGTGAGACGACCTCCGGGGCCCTGCTCTTCCGCGCCAAGAAGCATATGGTCCGCTTCGCCGACGCGCTCGCCCGGCGCGGCATCCCCCATCGGATCCTCGGTCTCGGAGGGCTCCTCAGCACCCCCGAGGTGGTGGACGTCGTGGCGGCGCTGCGGGTGATCAGCGATCCACAGGCGGGCTCCTCCCTGTTGCGACTGCTCGCCGGGCCGCGCTGGGAGGTCGGCCTCGCCGACCTTCGCGCACTCGCCGCGCTCTCGCGGCGGCTCACGCGTCATGACGCATCGCTCCAAGCGCTGGAGCCTCACGTGGTCGACCACCTCCGCCGGGCGGGCGGAGAAGCGGGATCGCTCATCGACGCGCTCGACTTCCTTACCCGGCAAAAGCCCGACCACGGCTGGCTGAGCGGCTTCACACGCGAGGGACGGGGTCGACTCCGCGAGGCGGGGACGGTGTTCGAAGGCCTGCGTCGCGCATCGACGCTCCCTGTCCCCGAACTCGTCCGCTTGATCGAGTCGGAACTGCGTCTGGACATCGAACTGGCCGCGAACGAGGCGCGCGGCCGGGCGCGCACCGCGGGCGATCAGCTGCGCGCGTTCGTCGACGAAGTGCAGAGCTTTCTCCAGACCGAGGAGAGCGGTTCCCTTCCGGCGCTGCTCGCATGGCTCGACCGCGCCGAACGGATCGACGAGTTCGCGCCCCGGACCGAACCACCCGAGCCCGATGTGGTCCAGCTGCTCACGGTCCACGGCTCCAAGGGGCTGGAATGGGACGCGGTCGCGGTCGTGCGCATGGTCACCGATGAGCTTCCCGCCAAGCCTCGCGACGGCCTGGGCTGGGCGCGTTTCGGAGTTCTCCCGTACGACTTCCGTGGCGACCGGGAGTGGTTGCCCCGCCTGCGATGGCGACGCGAGGACTCCCCGACCCAGCAGGACCTGCGCGACGCGCTGGGGGAGTTCCGCACCGACATCGCGCGCCGTCAGCTCGACGAGGAGCGGCGTCTCGCCTACGTCGCCGTCACCCGGGCGCGGGAGCACCTCCTGCTGACCGGGTCATCCTGGTCGGGCACCCTCTCTCCGCGCGATCCCAGCACCTTCCTGCGGGAGGCGGCAGAGGCTCTGGGGGCGCCGATGGGCGAGGTCGAGCCCGGCGAGAACCCCTATCAGGATGTCCGTCGGCTGCTCGCGTGGCCGCTGGATCCCCTCGGCATCCGTCGCCCTCGCGTCGAAGAGGCCGCCGCCCGTGTGCGCGCGGCCGCGGAGGGGCGACGAGCAGAGCCCTCGCGCGATCTGCGCCTGCTCCTTGCCGAGCGTGAGGAGCGTGCGGGACGGACGTCGCCGCGCGCGCCGACACGGATCCCCGCGTCGCGCTTCAAGGACTTCGCCCTCGACTACACCGCGGCGGCCGCAGCCGCCGCACGTCCGCTCCCGGAACGGCCCTATCGACAGACGCGCGTGGGGACGCTGTTCCACGCCTGGGTGGAGCAGCGTTCGGGGGTCAGCGGGCTCGGTCCCTCGATCGATGACGGCTTGTGGGAGGAGGCGAACGATCCGGCGGAGGACGCGGGTGCGGATCAGCGCACTCTCGACGAGCTCAAGGAGCGTTTCCTCGCCTCCGAGTGGGCGCCGTTGCAGCCGATCGCCGTGGAGACGGAGATCGACTTCACCGCTGACGACCTCTTCCCCGAGGAGGCAGGCAGCGGCCGCCCGCACGTCGTGATCTGCAAGCTGGACGCCGTGTATGAGCGTGACGGTCGCATCGAGATCGTCGACTGGAAGACGGGGCGACCGCCGGTGACGCCGCGGGAGCGTCGGGAACGGATGTTCCAGGTGGAGCTGTACCGGCGCGCGTATCACGCGAAGTTCGGGACTCCGCTGGACCAGATCGACGTCGTGCTCTTCTACGTCGCGGACGGGGTCGTCCTGCGCGGGTGAGTCAGGCGCTCTCCGTCCACCGGCGAAGTGCGTTACGAGCCGCCTCGTCGATGTCTTCGTCTCGCGGTTCGGTGTCGGGCTCGGACCGGTGGGGGGTGCCGCCGGTCGTCGCGCCGGGGCCGCTCGTGCCGGTGTCGGCCCAGCCTTCCCATTCGAGGGGGGCAGTCTCTTCGTCGGCAGAGCCGGGCGCAGCGGGCTCCGCGTCGTCTGCGGTGTACTCGCCGAGCGCCTCCGCGTCGTAGGTGTCGGTCTGCATCGAGGTGTCGACGGTCGCGGTGTCGGAGGCGACGCGCCCGAGGGCCGCGATCGCGTCGTCGACCGTGATGGACTCCTGTGCCAGTGGCGGGGCGTCCCTCACGCTCTCGTCGAGTGCCTCCAGCAGTCCGACGGCGTCGGCGACGACCGTCTCGGCGCCGGCCTCGTGCCCCTGGACGAGCCACGCGGCGAACTCGAGCTCGGCGTGGAGCCGAGCACGTTCCCACAGAGCGGCATCGGGCGCGTGCGACGCGGCATCGGTGTAGGCGTCGAGCACCGCGGTGCGCGCGTCGGGCGCGGAAGCCAGCCAGCGCAGGTCCTTCGCCGGATCCCCGACGCTCAGTCCACCCCAGTGGAGGAGGCCCGTGACCCGGGGGACGCCCTGCGCGTCGTCCTCGAAGAGGAACGAGGCGGGGTCGACGCCGCCGGCGGTCACGGTGCTCTCGAAGCGCCAGAGGGCGTCGGAGCCCAGCGCCGTGCTCCAGCGCCGGAGAAGCCCGAACGGGAGGAGTCCCGTCGCCTCGCAGCGGTCGAGCAGGCGCTCCGCCTCGTCACGTACCTGAGCCGCCGACAGCAACGGAAGTCCCGCATCTCGCACGATCGAGGCCGGCAAGGCGTGGACGGCAGCGATCGCGGTGCCGAGGGCGGAGGCGACGCCGGGACCGGGTGGCACGTGCGCCGCATCGACGCGGTACCCGGGCGACCAGGTCTGGACGACGGCGTGGCGTCCGTCGACCGTGGTCTCACCCACGACGAAGGGAGCGTGGAACGGCAGGACGCTCCTAACGCCCTGCGTGAGGGCGCCCAGAGCGCGCGCGTCGCTGCGGAGGTCGTTCTCCGCCGCGGCGTCGATCGGGACGCGGATGACGACCTTGGCGCCGTCGTGCAGAGTGGCCACCGCGGAGTCGTATCTCCCGCTTGCTCCCTCCGACAGTGCGGCGGCGCCGACGACCACTGCTCCGGGCAGGGCCGAGGTCACCGACGCGGCTAGAGTGAGAGGTGAGCGTGCCATGCCCCCAGGGTAGGCGGGGCACGTCCGGGCGCTACGGCGCCACGCCCGCAAGAGAGGTCCTCGATGACGCCTCAGGACACACCTCAGCCGCCCGCTCTCTCGCGCGCGGCCCTCGGCCGTGCCGCCGAGGAGCGCGAGGACCCGACTCTGGTTCCGCGACTGCGGGCCGACGCGGAGACCCGGGTGGTCGTCGTCAGCGGCGATCGCGCCCCGGTCACCTCCGACCTCCGCCTGCGGACATTCAGGCCGGCCGAGGTGACGGCGGCGGCGGACTGGGCCTTCCTCGGGCGCGACGGGAACGGCCGTGCCCTGCTCGTCGCCCCATGCGATGAGGCCGAGGCCGCCGCGCTTCCCGCGCCGGAGTGGGCGTCGTTGCGCGAGGTCGGAGCGACCCTTCCCGGGGAGGACGCGGCGGCGCTGGTGGCCGCCGTCGCGGTCGGGCGGTGGCTGCGCGACGCAGCGTTCTGCTCCCACTGCGGCGCGCGCACGGCGGTCCGCGCCTCCGGCTGGGCCAGGTCATGCCCCGCGTGCGGACGCGAGCACTTCCCGCGTACCGATCCGGCCGTCATCGTCGCGGTCTCCGACGCGGCAGGCGACCGTCTTCTCCTGGGGCAGAACGCGCAGTGGCGCAGCCGCAACGTGTACTCCACCTTCGCGGGCTTCGTCGAGGCGGGCGAGTCCCTGGAAGCGGCGATCCTGCGGGAGATCGAAGAGGAGGCGGGAGTGCGGGTCTCCGACATCCGGTATCGCGGGTCGCAGCCCTGGCCGTATCCGAGATCGCTCATGATCGGCTTCCACGCGACGGTGGACGACGCCTCGGTGGCGCGTCCCGACGGTGACGAGATCGTGGATGTCCGTTGGTTCACGCGTGCCGAGATCGCCTCGGCCGTCGACGGCCGAGCCGACTTCGTGCTGCCCGGGGAGACCTCGATCGCACGCCGGCTGATCGCGGATTGGGCCGCGGCGTGAGCGGCGACGCCCTCGCCGGACTCGACGAGGCGCAACGGGAGGCGGCGAGCATCCTGCGCGGTCCCGTGTGCGTTCTGGCGGGAGCCGGAACCGGGAAGACGCGAGTGATCACCCACCGCATCGCCCACGGTGTGGACACCGGCGCCTACTCGCCCTCCCGGGTGATGGCCGTGACGTTCACCGCCAAAGCCGCCGGGGAAATGCGGGGGCGGCTGCGGCGCCTCGGTGTGCCGGGGGTGTCGGCGCGGACGTTCCACGCCGCGGCGCTGGCGCAGGTGAACCATTTCTGGCCGCAGGTCGCCGGTGACACGGCCCCGACGATCGTGTCCGGGAAGGTCCGGCTCCTCGGTCAGGCGGCAGACGGTCTGCGGCTCCGTCTGGATGGCGCGACGCTGCGTGACGTCGCGAGCTACATCGAGTGGCGGAAAGTCACGATGCGCTCGATCGAGCAGGCTGCCCGCGACCGACCGAGATCGATCGGCGGCGTCGGGCCCGACGCGCTCGCCGAGCTGCAGCGGGCGTACGAGAGGCTCAAGGACGAGCGTCGGCAGCTCGACTTCGAAGACGTTCTCCTGGCGTGCGCCGGGATGCTCGAGTCCGAGCCGCGCGTGGCTGCGCAAGTGCGCGAGCAGTACCGCCACTTCACCGTCGACGAGTTCCAGGACGTATCGCCGCTGCAGTACCGGCTTCTCGAGCTGTGGGTGGGGGACCGGCGGGATCTGTGCGTGGTGGGTGACGCGAGCCAGACGATCTACTCGTTCGCCGGTGCGGACCCCTCCTACCTCCTCGACTTCGAGGCGCGCCACCCCGACGCCCGGCTGGTCCGGTTGGAGCGCAACTACCGATCAGACCCCGCGGTCCTCGATGTCGCCAATGCGCTCATGCGCGGGCGACCCGGCGCGCTCCGGCTCCAGAGCGCGGCGCGTGAGGTCAGCGGGAGTTCGTCGGCCGCATCATCGGCTCCCTCGGAGTACGCCTACTCCGACGATGCCGCGGAGGCGTCCGGAGTGGCCGCGCGCATCGCTGGTCAACTGTCGTCCGGCGTCGCGCCGCACGACATCGCGGTCCTCTATCGTTCCAACGCGCAGTCCGCCCCGCTGCTGTCGGCGCTGGCCGCGGCGGGGATCCCCGCCACGGTGCTCGGCGGGACACGGTTTTTCGATCTGCCCGAGGTGCGTCAAGCGCTGATGGCGCTGCGGGGCGCCGCTGTTGCACCGATGGAGACCGGTTTCGTGCCCGCCGTCCGCGATGTGCTGCGATCGCTCGGTCACACCGACGAGGCGCCACCCGTCGGAGGAGCGCTCCGGGAGACCTGGGAGGCGCGGGCGGCGCTGCTCCGTCTCGCTGAGGAAGCGCCGGCGGACATGACACTGCGACGTTTCGCGGACGAGCTGCACGCGCGCGCGAAAGATCAGCACGAGCCCTCGCTGAGGACGGTGACCCTCGCCACGCTCCATGCGGCCAAGGGCCTCGAATGGGACCACGTGCACATCGTCGGACTCGCCGAGGGACTCCTCCCGATCTCGTACGCGACGGGACTGGAGCAGATCGACGAGGAGCGACGCCTCGCCTACGTCGGCATCACGCGGGCCGCGCGAACCCTCGCGCTGTCGTGGGCGCGGGGGAGCGGGGGGCGGGAGCGTCAACGCTCCCGTTTCCTTCAGGAGATCGGCACAGGCACATTGCGTGCGGGTGATGTACGCGCCACCGGCGACGCACGCTCGCGGCGCTGACGGCGACCGAGACTCCCGGCCGCACCGCGCCGTGGAGGAACCGCCCGGCGAGGGTGGCGGCATCCACGAGCACGGCGCGGGACGTCGGCGGTGCCGGGCGTCCCAGCAACTGGCTCACCAGCAGAGGCCACTGCGGGTCGCGATCGCGATGATGAGCCGCCAGGCAGGACAGGCATGCCGTGAGGCCGGGAAGAATGAGGGGGCCGACGACCGCGTGCGCTCCGGCAAGGACGATCGGCAGGTGCGGCACCCCGTCGGCCATGAGTCTGGCGGCGTGCCCCGGATCCACGAGGTGGTGGGCGACGATGATCAACGGGGCGCGGCTGGTGTCCGGCCAACGTCGGACGTCGGCGAGCTCGACTCCGCACCGCTCCAGCGTCTCCTGAACGAGGTTCGCATCTGCGACCGGGAAGTCCCCCGGAAACTCCAGGCTGGCTGGTCGCTCCTCGCCGCTGTCATGGGTCAAGGCCGGGCGGATCGCCCGCACGAACTCCTCTGCCTCGGATGGAGAGGCTCCGAAACTCCGCGCGAGGCCGACGAGTCTCCCGTCCGGGACCCCGCCCTCCAGGGCGGCCAGCACTCTCTCTTGCCACGGCCGGACGTCTCGCAGCCGAGCCACGTCGTCGACGCCGAACTGCAGATCGGAGGGCGTGCGCCACAGCGGCGGGTGGGAGGGATCGAGCCGGAGCATGCGGTCGATTCTCGTGCGCGGCGGGAGCGGGAGTGACGCGCTGTCCACAAGCCGCCGTGCCAGGGCCGCTCAGACCGGCCGCGGACCCTCCGGCGGCAGGTCGTCGTCGCCACCGGCCCCGTCGCCCGGACGCTCGTCGGTGGCTTCGGCCAACAGGGCGTCCAGCGCGTCGTCCATCGCGTCGCGCGCGGGGCTCTCGCCGCGCTCTCGCGCCTGCAGGCGTTCCACGAGCGCGGCTGGATCATCGATGTCCTCCGCCGTGGGCATCAGGTCGGGGTAGTCCCACAGCGAGTCGCGCGCGGTCGCGCCCACCGCATCGGTGACGGCACGCCACATCGCCGCCGCCTCCCGCAGTCGCCGGGGGCGCAGCTCGAGTCCCACGAGGGATCCCATCGCGCGTTCGGCGGGTCCGCCCACGGCGCGCCGGCGTCGCACGGCCTCGGCGATCCGGTGCGCGTCGGGGAGCCGGTGAGTCGCATCGGCCGTGACGACATCGACCCAGCCCTCGATCGTGGCCAGCAGGTTCTCGAGGCGAGCCAATGCGGCGACCTGCGCCTCGGACCGTGTATCGAGGAGGGCCCCGCTCTGCAGCGCGTCGCGGAGCTCCTCGGGGGACGACGGGTCGAATCGTGTGGCCATGTCCTCCAGCGCGTCGGTGTCGACCCGCAGTCCCCGCGCAAACTCGGTCACCTGAGAGATCACGTGCAGGCGCAGCCAGCGAGCGTGACGGAACAGCCGGGCGTGAGCGAGCTCACGCGTCGCGACGTAGAGGGCGAGCTGATCCTCGTCGATCTCGAGATCCCTGCCGAAGTCGGCGAAGTTCTGGGGGAGGAGCGCGGCCTCGCCGTCGGGCATCAGCGGGATCCCGACGTCGCCGCCCGAGATCACCTCCAGCGACAGAGCGCCCACGACGGAGCCCAACTGCGCGGCGAACAGCGAGCCGCCCACCGTCCGCATGATGCGCCCCGCGTTCGCCGCGGCGGCACGCATCTCCTCCGGGAGCTGCGTGCCGATCGCCTCCGTCAGCGCGTCGGCGATCGAGGTGGCCACCGGCTCGGCGAGCTCTTGCCACACCGGGAGGGTGGACTCGACCCACTGGCCGCGGGTGACGGCGCGGGCGGGAGCGGGGAGCTCGGAGATCGCGGTCGCTTCGCTCAGCCAGAGGGTGGCCAGGGACACCGCGCGGTCGAGGTCTGCCCGTACTCCGCTGTCGATGGCGTGGCTGTCCTTGTTGGCGAGATGAAGCGCCTGGGTGCGTGCCGCCGACCAGTCGATCGATCCGTCACCTCCGGCGGCGAAGGCGCCCTGGAGCTGTCGCATCATCTGCTGCACCATCGCGGGATCGAGACCGAGTCCTCGCAACTGCTCCAGCTGCTCCGGATCCAGCCCCGCGAGGCCTCCTTGGCCCCCCAGCAGATTGCGGAGCATCTCGGCGAAGTCCTCGGGTTCGGGGCGGTCGTCGTCGCTCATGTCAGGGGCCTTTCAGCAGGATGATGACATCGCGTTCTACGCTAGTCGCACGCGTTCACGCCCCGTCCGGCGCGAGCCCGTCTCGTGTACGCCGGTCGCGAACGTCCGGCCAGGAAGGTCGTTGTGGCACTGTTCGAAGACCGCGACGTGGTCGCGCCCGCTCCCCGCCGTCGTCTGCCGCGCTCGGCCGTCGCCGGTATCTGGGCCGTCACGGTCGCCCTCGCCGCCCTTCTCGCGCTGACCGTGCTCCCCACCTCGTTCGTGATCCAGCAGGCGGGCCCCGTCTTCAACACGCTGGGAACGGCTCAGAACGCCGACAAGGAGGACGTCCCGCTCATCTCGATCAAGGGAGCGCAGACGTATCCGACGGCCGGGTCGCTCGATCTCCTCACCGTGCAGGTGGTCGGCAATCGGGAGCGCACCCCCTCGTGGTTCGAGCTCGCCACCGCGTGGTTCGATCCCTCCCGTGCGGTGATCCCGATCGATCAGGTCTTCCCGGCAGGAGAGACGACGGAGCAGCGCAACGAGCAGAGTGCCGCGATGATGGTCGACTCGCAGAAGGAGGCGACGGCAGCGGCATTGACCTCCCTCGGATACGACGTGAAGCCGGTGGTCCGGGTCTATGCCCTCACCGACGACTCCCCGTCGCAGGGGCGGCTGGAAGCCGACGACGTGATCCGTCGGGCCGACGGGAAGGAGATCAGCGACGTCTCCGAACTTCGCAAGGTCATCAACGACGCCGATGGTGCTCCCGTCGCCTTCGACGTGGATCGGAGCGGGAAGGCGGTGTCGGTCACCGTCACGCCCACGCAGGCGGTCGTCGACGGGGAGACCTCCTGGGTCGTCGGCATCACCGCGATGCACGACTACACCTTCCCCATCGAGGTGACCATCCAGCTCGACAACGTCGGGGGGCCGAGCGCCGGAATGATGTTCGCTCTCGGGATCATCGACACCCTCACGGAGGGGGAGCTCAACGGCGGGCTCGATGTCGCGGGCACCGGCACGATCGATGCGGCTGGTACCGTGGGCCCGATCGGCGGGATCCGGCAGAAGATGTACGGCGCCGTCCGCGCGGGAGCCGATTACTTCCTGGCACCGGAGAGGAACTGCGGCGAGGTCGTCGGCCATGTCCCCTCCGGTCTCCGGGTCTTCTCCGTCGCCACACTCGACGACTCGCTCGCGGTACTGAAGGCGCTGCGCGATCACGGCGATCTGGATGCGCTTCCCACCTGCAGCTCCTGACGAGCCGGACAGGGGTGGTGACCGCCGATCCACGGCGCTCACCCAGACGGCCCCCGCTTAGGATGGAGGGGTGACCACGACCTCAGCGCCGAACCAGGCCACGCCCAGTCCCCTCCGCCGAGCGATCGGCATCACGCTCGCGGTGATCGCCGCGCTCGTGGTGGCGTTCTTCACCTTCGCGAGCCTCTTCGCCGATTGGCTCTGGTACGAACAGCTCGGCTTCGACGGGGTGCTCGTGACGCAGTGGACAGCGCGGGTCGTCATGTTCCTCGTCGGCTTCGCCGCGATGGCCGTGCCGGTGTTCGTCGCGATCCAGCTCGCCTACCGGTTGCGCCCGGTGTACGCCCGCCTGAGCTCGCAGCTCGACCACTACCAGGAGGTCGTCGAGCCGCTGCGTCGCCTGGCCATGTGGGGCATTCCCGTCTTCTTCGGCGCATTCGCCGGCTTCGCCGCCTCCGCACAGTGGGAGACCGCCTGGCTGTGGATGAACCGCGTTCCCACGGGCGACCTCGATCCCCAGTTCGGGCTGGATACGAGCTTCTATCTGTTCGAGCTCCCCTTCTACGGCTCGGTCGTCGGGTTCGCCTCCGCCGTGCTCCTGGTGTGCCTGGCCGTCACCGTGATCGTGGCGTACCTCTACGGTGCGATGAGGATCGGCCAGCGCGAGCTGCGGATCTCCAAGTCGGCGCGTATCCAGCTCGCCGTGATCGCCGGTCTCTATCTCGCGGTGCAGGCCGTCAGCCTGTGGCTCGACCGCTACAAGACGCTGCTGTCGGAGGGGGACCGCATCACCGGCGCCGGCTACACCGACGTGCACGCGATCATCCCCGGTCTGACCATCCTCGCCGTCGTGGCAGCGATCGTCGCGGCGCTGTTCTTCGTCACCGCCGTGATCGGACGCTGGCGCTTTCCGCTCATCGCGACCGCGCTGCTGATCGTCTCGTCCCTCGTCGTGGGCGTCGCCTACCCCTGGTTCGTCAACCAGTTCCAGGTGGTGCCGAACCAGGAGCGGCTGGAGAGCACGTACTACCAGCGCAACATCGATGCCACCAAGAAGGCCTACGGGATCAACGATCTGGAAAAGATCGACTACAACGCGGTGACGACCGCCGAGTCGGGGCAGCTGCGCGCCGATGCCGAGACCACGGCCTCGATCCGCATCATGGACCCGGCGATCATCCCGCCCACGGTGCGTCAGCTCGAGCAGTATCGCTCGTACTACAAGTTTGCCGATCCGCTGGATGTCGACCGCTACGAGATCGACGGCAAGACGCAGGACGCGGTCGTCTCGGTCCGCGAGCTCGACCTGCCGCAGCTGGGTCAAGCGGCCTCCTGGTACAACACGACGCTGGTCTACACCCACGGGTACGGCATGGTGGCCGCGAAGGGCAACGACCGGACGGCGGACGGCAACCCGGTCTTCATCGAACGCGGCATCCCGACCTCGGGACAGCTGACCACCGAGGAGAAGTACGAGCCTCGTGTGTACTTCGGTGAGTCCTCGCCCGCCTACTCGATCGTCGGCGCGCCCGAAGGCACCGATGACATCGAGCTGGACTACCCGCGCGGCACCGAAGACGGCGCGGCACAGACCAAGACGACCTTCACGGGCGACGGTGGACCGGACATCGGGAACCTCTTCAACCGACTCATCTACGCGCTGAAGTTCCAGTCGACCGACATCCTCTTCTCCGACGCGGTCAACGAGAAGTCGCAGATCCTCTACGACCGTGACCCGCTCACTCGGGTGCAGAAGGCGGCGCCGTACCTCGAGCTCGACAACGACCCGTACCCGAGTGTCGTGGACGGACGGATCGTGTGGATCGTCGACGGCTACACGCTGAGCGCCAACTATCCCTACTCGTCGATCGTCAGCCTGCGTCAGGCGATCAGCGACTCGACGACGAACGTCTCCCGGCTGGCGCTGGACAACGTCAACTACATTCGCAACTCGGTCAAGGCCACTGTCGACGCCTATGACGGCTCGGTCACGCTGTATGCGTGGGACGAGACCGATCCGCTGCTCAAGGCGTGGCAGAAGGTGTACCCGAACACGCTGCGGCCGATCTCGGACATGTCGGCGCAGCTGATGAGCCACGTGCGCTACCCGAGCGACCTGTTCAAGGTGCAGCGGGCGATGCTCGGCACCTACCACGTCGACGACGCCGCGTCCTTCTACGCTCGTGACAATGCCTGGAAGACCCCCAACGACCCGGTCTCCAAGAACGACGTCCTTCAGCCGCCGTACTACCTCACGATGCAGATGCCCGGCCAGGACGAGCCGACGTACTCGATGTTCAGCTCCTTCATCCCTGCCTCCGAGGGCACGGGGGCGCGCAATGTGCTCATGGGGTATCTGGGCGTGGACGCCGACGCCGGGAACCAGAAGGGCGTGCGCGGCGAGGGCTACGGCAAGCTCCGCATGCTGGAGATCAGCGCCGACCAGCCGGTGCCCGGTCCCGGTCAGGTGCAGAGCCGTTTCAACTCCGACGAGGTCATCTCATCGCAGATCAACGTCCTCAAGATCGGCCAGTCCGAGGTCCTCAACGGCAACCTGCTGACGCTCCCCGTCGGTGGCGGTTTCCTCTACGTGCAGCCCGTGTTCGTCCAGCCGGCGAGCGGCACACAGCTCCCGGCGCTCCGGAAGATCCTGGTCGCGTTCGGTGACGAGCTGGCCTTCGAGGACACCCTGCAGGAGGCCCTCGACTCCCTCTTCCAGGGCGACTCGGGTGCCAGCACCGGCGACGGCGACGTGACACCGACGCCGAACCCGAGCCCGTCGCCCGGAGCGACCGAGACGCCCGGCGGGGGAACCCCCGGGGGCACCGACACGAACGTGGCCTACCAGGCGGCACTCAACGATGCGCGACAGGCGATGCTCGACCGCGATGCCGCGCTCAAGGCGGGGGACCTCACGAAGTTCGCCGAGGCGGACGCCCGACTCACGAAGGCCGTCGAGACGCTGCTGGAGCTCAGCCCGAGCCAGGGCTGATCACCTGGGTTCGTGTCGGCCGGGCCGCGGTCAGGCCGACACGAACCACCACCAGATCGCCAAGAGCGTGGTGCCGAACCCGGCGATCTGGTTGAGCCACAAGAAGCGGTTCCATCCCGCTGTCGCCCGGGTGCAGTCCTCGTCACGGAGGTTCCGCGAGGGCCACGCGTTCACGAGGTAGGGAACGACGAGCACGGCCGCGAGAGGCCCGGGCCAGGTCGTTGCGAGGAGCGCGATCCCGGCGAGGCCGTAGGCCGCCAGAGCGATCCGGACGGTGGCACGGGCGCCCAGGACCGTCGCGATCGAGGCGATGCCGGCCTCACGGTCGGCGACGATGTCCTGCACGGCGCCGAAGGCGTGAGAAGCGATGCCCCACAGGGCGAAAGCGACGACGACGAGCACGAGAGCGCCCGTCCACGTCGCGTTCGCCAGGACGAGTCCGAAGACGGCCGGGGAGAAGAAGTGGATGCTGCTGGTGATCGAGTCCGCGAACGGCCGCTCCTTCAGTCGCAGCGGCGGCGCGGAGTAGAAGACGACGAAGAACAGGCTCAGCGCGAGGACCAGTGTCGACAGGGGCGATCCCCACATCACGAGCAGCACGACGAACGGCACGAGGCCGACGGCAGAAGACCAGAGGGTGATGCGATGGAACCGCCGGTCGAGGACCGAACCGTGGGTCCCGCCTTTGCGAGGATTGCGCAGGTCGGATTCGTAGTCGAAGACGTCATTGATCCCATACATCGCGAGGTTGTAGGGGATCAGGAAGAAGATCGTTCCCACGACGAGGAGCAAGTCGATCTGTCGCGTGGTGAGGAGGTAGGCGAGTGCGAACGGGTAGGCCGTGTTGATCCAGCTCACGGGGCGAGAGGCGACGAACAGCTGCACGAGGATCTGCGTCATTCCGGACCTCTTTCGGGGAGGAGGGCGAACACGGCGGGAACGAGGAAGGCGGCGCAGACGGGGTAGGCGAAGTCCTCGATGGGCGCGAGGCCGATGCGGATGCCGCTGATGAGATCCTCCGGGTAGGTGAACAGCCCCACGGCGATCATCAGGTTGTCGAAGACCGCCGTCAAGGCGACGAGCACGGCCGCGGCGATTCCGGAGGCGAGGAGGCGCTGCCGGGCGCCCGGTCGTCGCAACGACCACAGGGTGACCGCGAGCGTCACGATCAGGAACGGAACGACGATCACGGGGTAGCTCACGAGCGGCCCCCCTCATCGTCGCGGTGCGGGGGCGCGGCGGTCGCGTCGACGCCGCCGCGACGACGGATGGGGCGGAGGGCGGCCTGCCACACGACGAGCCCGAGGTAGCAGAGGAAGGCGAGGAAGACCGGCTCCTCGACGGGCAGGTGCGGAGCCAGATCCCAGCCGAGGAGGAGAGGGCTGGAGCCCTTGACGAACACCCCCGAGGCGATCCCGACCGCGTCCCACGCGAGGAAGAACACGGTTCCCACCGCGACGGTGGTCGCCGTTCGCGCGCGAGCGGGGGGAAAGGCCAGGCGGAAGCGGACATCGAGCGCCGCGACACCCGCGGCCGAGAGCACGAGGAAGAGGAGATAGAGCCCGGGCATGTCAGCGGCGATGCGAGAGGGGGGCTGCGATGCGGCCCGCACCGCGTTCCCCGCGCACGCGTTTCAACACGAGCTCGGCCGAGATGAGGCACATCGGGAGTCCGATGCCCGGGAGCACCGAGCACCCGGCGTAGAGGAGGTTCTTCACCTTCTTGGAGGCATTGCGGGGCCGGAAGACCGCGCTCTGACCGAGGGTGTGGGCAAGGCCCAGGGAGCTCCCGCGCCAGATGCCGAGGTCGGCTTCGAAGTCGGCGGGCATGATGGTCCGTCGCACCCGGATGCGCTCGGCGAGGTCGGGTGCCGCCGTCCACTCCGCGATCTGGGCGATCACGCGGTCGGCGAGCTCCTCGACCCGCGGATCGCCTGAGCGGTCCTCTCCGCCCCGTCCCAGGGAGGGGTCGGCGGGGATCGGGACCAGGACGAACAGATTCTCCGCGCCCGGAGGCGCGACGGTGGGGTCGGTCGCCGACGGGCGGCAGACGTAGAGCGACGCGGGGTCGGGAACCCGGGTCTCCTTCCCGAAGATCGCGCCGAAGTTCTCGCGCCAGTCCTCGGCGAACAGAAGCGTATGGTGCGGCAGCTGGGGAAGCTCTCCGTCGACCCCGAGGAGGAGCAGGAGCGCCCCGGGACTCGGCGTGCGCCGCCGCCACCAGCGTTCCGGGTAGGAGCGCAGGGCGGGCGGAAGGAGCCGGGTCTCGGTGTGGTGGAGGTCGGCGCCCGACACGACGAGGTCGGCCGCGTGGAGGCTGCCGTCCGCGAGTCGAATCCCCGTGGCCCGACCGTTCTCGACGAGGATCTCCTCGACGGGGCTCGAAGTCCGCACCTCCACGCCGCGTTCCCGCGCGAGCCTGTCGATCGCGCGGATGAGCTCGGTGAAGCCGCCCTGCGGGTAGAGGACGCCGTCATCGAGGTCGAGGTGGCTCATCAGGTGGTACAGACTCGGGGCGTGGTACGGCGACGCGCCGAGGAAGACGGCGGGGTAGCCGAGGATCTGGCGGAGCAGCGGGTCGCGGAACGATCGTGCCGCGTGTTGGGCCAACGGGCGGAGAAGGAGCGGGATGAGCTCGGGCAGGCGCCGCACCACGCGGCGGTCCCGAAGCCCTTCGGTGGTCTCGTAGGTGTCGTAGAGGAAGCGTGACACGGCGAGGTCGTACGCATCGGCGGCGGAATCGAGGTAGGCGTCCAGTCGCGCTCCGGCGCCCGGCTCCCGCGACTCGAAGAGCCTCCGCGCATGGTCTCTGCCCGAGACGACATCGACGGGCTCCGCCGGCCCCGCGGCCGTCGGCTCGCCGTACACACGGTAGGCGGGATCGAGCCGGACGAGGTCGAGTTGTTCCGCCGCTGTGGTTCCGAGCAGCGCGAAGAAGTGCTCGAACACCTCGGGCATGAGGTACCAACTCGGCCCCGTGTCGAACCGGAAGCCGTCGCGCTCCCACGATCCCGCGCGTCCACCGACCTCCTCGCGCGCCTCGAACACGGTGACCGTCGCGCCGTCGTGCGCCAGGAGCGCGGCGGTGGCCAACCCGGCGATGCCGCCACCGATCACCGCGACCGTGCCGTTCATGATGTGCTC
Organism: Microbacterium sp. TNHR37B; assembly: GCF_001620065.1. Classification (GTDB taxonomy): domain Bacteria; phylum Actinomycetota; class Actinomycetes; order Actinomycetales; family Microbacteriaceae; genus Microbacterium. Next base: position 786,643 of record NZ_LQGV01000001.1, on the reverse strand, counting down.
CGAGGGGAGAGGCGAAGGAGGGAGCGTGCCGCGATCCGCGCCTTCACACCGCCGGGGACGCTCACGCGAGTGTCGGGGTCGGCGGACCGCAGGCGCTGCGCGAGCTCGGCGAACAGGCCGTGTGCCACCGTGACGGCTCGGCGACAGTCACGGGGGAGACGGGGGATCACCGCCGCGGCGGCGTCCAGGTCGGCCTGAATGCGCTGGAGCACGTCCTCACGGGTGTTCTCGCCCGTCGACAGACCCAGATAGTCGCGGCCCAGTCGTTCCGCATCGTCGGAGCGGTCGCGGAGGAAATTGATGTCTTGGAATGCCGCCCCGAGCCGACGTGCGCCGTCGACCAGGGCCGGATCGGGTGCAATCGGTCGCCGCGAGCCGGCGTTCACGAAGATCTGCAGGCACATGAGCCCGATGACCTCCGCCGACCCGTAGACGTAGGCGTCGTGAGACGCTCCATCGTGAAGGGAGGTGTCGAGGTCGGTGCGCATCGAGGCGAAGAACGGAACGATGAGATCCGCGCCGATTCCGCAGGCGCGCGCCGTGAGGGCGAAGGCGTGCACCACGAGATTCGTGCTGAACCCTCCGGCGACGGCGTGCAGGGTCTCGGCCTCCAGCGCGTCGAGGATCGCGCGTTGCTCGTCGGGAGCGACGCCGGCCGCGTCAGCGGTCCCATCGACGACCTCGTCGGCGATGCGTACGAGCGCATAGACGCAGCGGACGTCCTGACGAGTGCGCTTTCCCAGCAGCCGGCAGGCGAGGGCGAATGAGGTCGAGTAGGCGCCGATCACCACCGACGCGGCCTCGCGCGCGCAGCGGTCATAGAGGGTCGCGGCGCTCACGGGATCCGCGCCTCGATGGCGACGGCCAAGCGTTCGAGCAGATCGACCGCGCGCGCGGGGAGCGCCGGCGAACTCGCGTGCATTCTCGCTCGGGCGAGGCTCTCCGACACCATACGTTCCAGTTCACCACGTGCGCCGCTGGCCTCGATCGCGCGCTGTGCGCGTCGGACGGCGATGGGGCCGGTGTGGGCCACGGCCAGCGCCGAGCTGACCCGGGGCCATTGCGGCGTCTCCCGGGCCAGCGCGATGAGGGGGGTGCGCTTGGACTCGCGAAGATCCGCGCCCGGTTCACGTCCGGCCTGTCGCCGGGTGCCGAAGGTCCCGATGAGATCGTCGACGAGCTGGAACGCGAGGCCGAGCTCGGCCGCCGCCTCGGCCAGCGGTGCGTGGGCCGGGGCGCCGGCGAGAATCGCGCCGGCGCGCAGGGGCGCACGAAACGAGTACACCGCCGTCTTGTCGTGCGCCGCCGCGAGGAGGGCCTCGGCGTCGGGATAGTCCGCGCGGGACGAATGTTCGGCGTCGGCGAGCTCGCCCACTGCCGAGACGAGCACCGCCTCGTCCAGGACATCCGTGAGTGCCGCCCGGGTGCTCTCATCCACGGGTGCGGCGGCGATGATCCGTGCGGCCTCGAACAGGAGCAGGTCTCCGGCGAGCACCGACGCGGCGTCGGCGACGACCCGCGCCCCTCGCTCGTCGGCGCCCGCGGACAGGGCGCGGGCTTGGAACCGCCCTGCCACGTTCGGCATCCCGCGTCGTTCGACGTCGCGGTCAATGAGGTCGTCGTGGATGAGGAACGCCGTGTGCAGGATCTCGAAGGCTGCGGCGACCTGCCACAGGGCCGGAGCCTCCGTCTCGCGTCCTCCGAAGGCGGTGAACGCCGCCACGACCAGGGCGGGGCGGAAGCGTTTGCCGTCGGCCGTCGCAGCGGCCACCGCCTCGCCGAGAGCGCGGGCGCCCTCTCCGAGCGCGGCCGTGCGTGCGCAGAGCCGTTGGACGGACTCGGTGATCGCGGCGTCGATCGCGCTGTGCTGCTGGGCGGTGAGGTCGATCACGAAGCCCTCTTGCGGGCGTCGTCGTCCTCGAACAACCCCAGCTGCTCGGCTTGGAGCACGAGCCACGGGCTGAAGGCCCACGGCGTCGCGGCCAGTCCGGCGCCCAGCTCCTCCGGTCTCACCCAGCGGGCTTCCACGACTTCGCGGGGGTTGAGGTCGGGCTCGTCATCGGTGACCGCGAGGTAGACGGGGCAGACCTCGTGCTCGACGACACCGCTCGCGTCCACGGCGCGGTAGCGGAACAGCGGCAGGGCCAGCCGCACGTCGCGCAGGGTGATCCCCAGCTCGTGCTCGGCCCGACGGTGAACGGCAGCGATCACCGGCTCGGCGGGGCGGGGGTGCCCGCAGAACGAGTTGCTCCAGACACCGGGCCACGTACGCTTGTCGAGTGCCCTGCGTGTGACGAGCGTCTCGCCGCGGCGGTTGTACACGTGGCACGAGAAGGCGAGATGGAGCGCGGTATCGGTGCCGTGCACACTCGATTTCGGAGCGGTACCGATCTCTTGTCCGTCGTCATCGAGGAGCACGACGAGATCGGTCACAGTCATGTCTTCTCCTTATTGCTAGTTTAACTAGCGATTTTCAGCGATACTACATAAGCAACGAGAGGGTGTCCACATGGTTGACCAGCGCTGGGTTCCTCAGAGCCCCCGTGACGAACTGGTCCTCGATGTCATGCGTTCGCTGCGTGCCTTCTCCGATGCGATGGATCACATGCACGGAGGCATCCGTGGGGAGATGGACATGAACGCCAGTGATCTGGCAGCCCTGCGCATGCTCATCGTGCGCGAAGGTCGGGGAGAGCTCGTCTCCCCGCACGACATCGCCCGGCATCTGGCGATCTCCACCGCCTCGACGACCAAGCTGCTGGATCGGCTCACGGCCAGCGGGCATCTCGAGCGGCGTCCGCACCCCCACGACGGTCGTTCCCGGGTGGTGGTCCTGTCGGAGGGCGCGAGAGTGGACTTCTATCGCCACTTCGGGGAGCGCATGAGGCGCATGCGGGATGCGATGGTGAGCTACACCGACGACGAGCTCCGGGCGATCGCCCGGTTCCTGGGGGACATGGAGCTCGTCGTGGGGGACTCGCCTGCTCGCGACCGAGCGGGGGCATGACGACCCGGGCGTGACGATCACACGGCGGGAATGCGAAGAAGGCGCCCCCTGGGGGACGCCTTCTTCTCTTGTTGCGGGGACAGGATTTGAACCTGCGACCTCTGGGTTATGAGCCCAGCGAGCTACCGAGCTGCTCCACCCCGCGGCACAAGAAGTCAGCCTAGCACGCTCTGAGGCAGGGGGCGAATCCGCTCGGATTCTTGCCTCGGCGAGACGCGGGGCAGGAGGATGAAGGCATGACGGAAGCGGCGACGAGGGGTGACGCGGCGGACGCGCGCCCCGGCGATGGACGTGCCGAGACGGTCAACGAGCGCGCCGACCGCAACTGGAGCGAGGTGCTTCAGGAGCTTCGTGTCTTGCAGACGGGAACCCAGATCCTCACGGGGTTCCTCCTCGCTCTCGCCTTCCAACCCGCTTTCGCCGACCTCGATGATCGTCAGCGCGTCTTCTACCTCGTCCTGGTCATGCTCGCCGCCCTCAGCGCGATCGTCGCGCTCGCGCCCGTCGCCCTGCACCGGATGCTGTTCCGACGCGGTGCGAAGCCCATCATCGTCGCCTTCGGACACGCGGCGCTGATCACCGCCCTGTTCACGGTCTCGCTCATGATGATGGGCGTCGTCGCCTTCGTCTTCGATGTGGTCGTGGGCGCGGGGGCCGCGTGGAGCGCCGGGGGCGCGCTGGGCGTGGTCATCGGGATCCTCTGGATCGTCGTCCCTCGCATGATGGCGGCCGCACGCCGATCGGCGGACGTGTCGTGAGCGCGTCGGTGGGAGTGTCGGTGGGACAGTTCGCTCCGTCGGCAGACCGCGCCGCCAATCTCGACACCATCGGCGACCTGGTTCGGCGCTCGGCGGAGCGCGGAGCCGACCTCCTCCTGCTCCCGGAGTATTCGAGCTACTTCGTGGATCCGTTCGATGCGTCGCTCGCCGAGAACGCCGAACCGCTCGACGGGCCGTTCGTCGCCGCGCTCACGGCCCTCTCCCGTCAGCATGACCTCACGATCGTTGCGGGGCTGCTCGAAGAGGCAGATGGTGGGCGCGTGCGCAACACCGTCGTCGCCGTCGACGGTGGTGGCCTCCTCGCGCGCTACCGCAAGCTGCACCTCTTCGACGCGTTCGGGCAGCGCGAATCGGACTGGATCGAGCCTGGCGCGGTGGAGGATCCGCAGACCTTCGAGGTCGCGGGAATGGTCTGCGGCTTGCTGACGTGTTACGACCTCCGCTTCCCCGAGGTGAGTCGGCTGCTGGCCGATGCCGGAGTAGAGCTCGCGCTCGTGCCGGCCCAATGGGTGAGGGGGCCGCTCAAGGAGCATCAGTGGCGGACACTCCTGCACGCGCGCGCCATCGAGAACACGTTCTTCGTAGCGGCGGCCGATCATCCGCCGCCGTTGGGTGTCGGCGCCTCGATGATCGTCGACCCCGTGGGCGTCGAGGTGGCCGGTGTCGGCACGGCGACCGACGTCGCGGTCGCCCATCTGGACCGCGCCGCCGTGTCCCGCGTCCGGCGCATCAACCCGGCCCTGGCCCTGCGCCGGTTCGGGGTGACGCCGAGGCGGAGCGAGACCGTGCCGCAGGCCGAGTGAGGTCGCGTGCGGGCGGGGCTACGCGCGCACCATCGTCGCCAACCGCTGTGACGCGTCGGCGATGACCTCGAGGCGCTTGCACGCGGCGAAGCGCACGAGCCAGGAGTAGTCCTCGCGATGCTCTGTCGTGACGAATGCGGTCACCGGGATCGCCACGACGCCGACAGTTTCCGGCAGCCATCGGCACAAGTCGTCGGCGTCGGTTCTGCCGTGCGCCTCGCCGAGGTCCCGGGCGTCGGCGATCGTGAAGTACCCCGCGTGCGGCGCGATCACGGAGAACCCTGCTGCCTGGAGCCCGGTCGCCAGAAGCGCGTGCTTGTCCCGCAGCGTCGCGGCGGCGCCGAAGAAGAACTCATCGGGGAGGCGCAGACCGACAGCGACCGCCGGCTGGAAAGGCGCACCGTTGACGTAGGTGAGCCACTGCTTCACGGCGACGACGGCGTCGATGAGGCGCGCCGGGCCGGTGATCCAGCCGACCTTCCACCCCGTGACCGAGAAGGTCTTGCCGGCAGAAGAGATCGAGAGGGTGCGCTCGCGCGCTCCTTCCAGGCTGGCCAGCGGCACGTGCCGAGAGCGGAAGACGAGGTGCTCGTACACCTCGTCGGTCACGATGATCGCGTCGTGCCGCGCGGCCAAGCGGACGATCTCGTCGCGGACCTCGGCGTCGAAGGTCATGCCGGTGGGATTGTGGGGGTCGTTGACGAGGATGATGCGGGTTCGATCGCTCACTGCGCGCCGCAGCTCCTCCAGGTCCGGTTGGAAGCGAGGTGACCGCAACGGCACAGGCACCAGGGTCGCACCGGCGAGAGCGATCAGCGCGGCGTAGGCGTCATACGTCGGCTCGAAGACGACGACCTCGTCGCCGGGACCGTCGATGAGCCCCAGAAGAGTCGCGGCGAGCGCCTCGGTGGCGCCGGCCGTGATGAGCACTTCGCGGTCGGGATCGACCGCGAGACCGTAGAAGCGGCGCTGGTGTTCCGACACGGCGTGCCGGAGATCGGGCTCACCTCGCCCGGGTGGGTACTGGTTTCGCCCGGTCGAGATCGCCGCTCGTGCCGCGGCGAGCACCTCGTCAGGACCGTCTTCATCGGGGAAGCCCTGCCCGAGGTTGATCGCCCCCGTCTGGGCGGCGAGGGCACTCATCTCGGCGAAGATGGTCGGGGCGCTCGTGCCGTCGGGGGCCAGCAGGCCCGCTCCCCGCGCGGCGCGCTGCCAGGCTCCGGGCGGTGGCGGCGTCGACGGAATGCGCTGCACCGGGTCAGGCTACACGCATAGGCTGATCGAGGCCTCGCCATAAGGAACGCACAGCATTGCGGGTCAAGCTGAGGGAGTCTCGAAAGGAACCGCCATGAGCACTTCATCACCGGAAGACCACACCTCCGTCCCCGACGCCGGGTCGTTCCCGAACGGTGCGAACGACGCGGCGTCCGACACCGCCGCCTCGCACACCGGCGCCGCCTCGCACACCGGCCCCGCCTCGCCGGCGTCCGAGTCCGCCCCCGCGGCTCCTGATACGGCTGGCGAGGCCGTTCCCCCGCGTCCGCCTCTGCCGTACGGTGGCGCGTTCCACACGCAGCCCACGCAGCCTTACGCCCCGGGCCCGTACGCCTCGGCGCCGGCGCAGCCGGGGTCGACGCCGCACGCAGCCGACCACACGGGGGCTGAACCGTCCGGGCGCGTCGGAGCGGGCAAGATCGTCGCCATCATGGTCGCCGCCGCCCTCGTCGGTGGTGCGGCCGGGCTTGGCGCGTCGGCCGCTGGCGGTTCGATCTTCACCGCGAACGGCTCCACGGTCGTGACCTCCGGTCCCTCCACCGTCACCGTCAACAACCGTGAGTCGGTCAACCAGACCACGGCGATCGCGGCAAAGGTCCTCCCGAGCGTCGTCACCATCGCCGCGACGTCCGGCTCCGGCGGTGGCACGGGTTCCGGTGTCGTGCTCAGCAGCGACGGCTACGTCGTGACGAACACCCACGTCGTCACCCTCGATGGCGCCACGGGAGACGCGGCGATCACCGTGACGACCTCCGACGGCAAGGTCTATCAGGCCACCGTCGTGGGCACCGACCCCACCTACGACCTGGCCGTCATCAAACTCAAGGACGCCAGCGGTTTGACGCCCATCGAGTTCGCCGACTCGTCCTCGCTGAACGTCGGCGATCAGACCGTCGCGATCGGTGCGCCACTCGGGCTCTCGAACACCGTCACCACGGGCATCGTGAGCGCGCTCAACCGCTCGATCCAGATCGCCTCGTCCGCCGCGCCCGACGGCGGCGGAGACGACGACTCGCCGCAGGGACAGAACGAGTCGCCCTTCCAGTTCGACTTCGGTCAGGGCCAGCAGCAGCAGTCACCGAAGAGCTCGATCTCCATCGCCGTGATCCAGACCGACGCCGCCATCAACCCCGGCAACTCCGGCGGTGCTCTGGTAGACGAGGCCGGGAAGCTCATCGGCATCAACGTGGCGATCGCCTCCACCGGCGGGTCCAGCTCGAGCCAGGCCGGTTCGATCGGCGTGGGCTTCTCGATCCCGTCGAACGTCGTCAAGCGCATCACCGACGAGCTCATCGACAAGGGGGCGGCCACGCACGGACTCCTCGGGGCGATGGTCGGCGACGCCGCGTCGCAGAAGGGCGCAACGACCGCGGGCGCCTACATCAGCGAGGTGTCCGCCGGAGGAGCGGCAGCCAAGGCGGGGCTCAAGGCCGGCGATGTGGTCACCTCGTTCAACGGGGTGCCGATCACCGACGCGACCGATCTGACGGCGCAGGTGCGCGCACTCGCCGCAGGAAGCAGGGCGACCGTCGTCTACGTGCGTGACGGCGAGACCGCCTCGGTCGACGTGACCCTCGGAACGCTCTCCGACTGACGGCCTCGAAGGACGCCACCCCGCGATAGGCTCGCGAGGTGGCGTCCTTCTCTTTCGGTGCGGGAAACGTCGCCAAGCTGGTGCGGATCCCGCTGTACGTCTTCGGGCGACTGGCCACGATGATCGTTCCGCGCTCGTCGCGTGAGTGGGTCTTCGGCTCCGCGGTCGGCATCGCTGACGGCGCCCTGGCTCTCTGGCGTGTTGCGGCTGCCGCGGGAGAGCAGACGGTGTGGCTCGTCGCCGACGACGAGCAGGCACGCGCGGCCGCCACGGCAGGTATCCCTGCGGTGCGGAAGGGCTCTGCCCGCGCTTTCTGGCGGACAGCGCGGGCGCGGGTCGTCGTCGTGACGCACGGCTTCGGCGACGTCGACCGCTACGCGACGACGGGCGCGGTCGTGGTCCAGTTGTGGCACGGCATTCCCCTCAAGCGCATCGGACTCGACTCGCCCGCGACGGTGCGGGCGCCTCTGGTGATCCTCCGGCCTCTGATCGCCGCGCTGTATCGGCGCACGCAGCGGCAGATCCGGCTGATCCCGGCGGCATCGCACCTCGTGCGGGGCCGTCTGGAGTCCGCGTTCGCCCTTCCCGACCCGAGTGTTCCGGTGACGGGGGAGCCGCGTGTCGACGTGCTGTCGACCGGCTCGGCGGCGGAGCGACACGACGCGGCACGTGCCGAGATCGAGCGTGTCGTGGGACCGGTCGATGGCCGCGCGCTCGTGCTGTACGCACCGACGTGGCGCGACGGCGCCCCCGACCCCGCGGTGCCCGATGCAGCGCAATGGCAACGCATCGTCGAGGTCCTGGAGGAGCGGGACGCGGTTCTCCTCATCCGCTCGCACCCGCTCGGGGCGGGAGACTACGCCGCGGGAGTCGGTGATCGGATACGTCTGCTCGGCAGCGACCTCGTCGCCGACGTCACCCCGCTGCTCCCGGCCCTGCGGGCGCTCGTCACGGACTACTCCTCCTTGATCTTCGACGCCTCGCTCGTGCCGGTCCCCGCGGTCTTCCTTGCCCCCGACCTCGAGTCCTACGAAGCCGAGCGCGGGTTCTACGGCCGCTACGCGGACGTGTCCGGGGGAGAGCACGCCCGCGACTGGGCTCAGGCGGCCGACCAGCTCGCCGCGGTCCTCGCCGACGGAGCGGAACGGGACAGGCGATTGGAGCGGGCACGGGCGCTCGACGCGCGGGTGCACGCCTTCCGCGACGGGCGGAACACCGAACGCGTGTACGTGCGCATCCGCGACATCCTGGAAGGGCAACGGCGATGATCGAGGCACGCTTCACACCCCACCCCGCTCTCGAGCTCACCGGCCGCGGCGACCGCCCCCGCCGCGTCGAGCTCCGCGGCTCCCGCGCGCGCGTCCCGGGCCGGATCACCGGCCGCGGGAAGACGTGGCGCGCGGTGATCCCGTTGGAGGCAGCGCGCTGGGACGGGCCGACGCTTCCCCTCCCGTCCGGGGACTACCTCGTGGAGGCCACGTTCGACGGCGGCGGACTCGCGGAGGCACCACCCGCGCTGCCGTTGACGCAGTGGCCGTCGCTGCGGGCCGAGCTGCGCGACGGGGTACTGCGGGTCGGTCCGCCCCTCGATCCCGCGTACGACTCGGGAGAGGGCCAGGACGCGCTGGAACGTCGATACGCGACGCGGCCCCAGGGGCTGGAGAACGCCGTCTTCTTCGAGAGCTTCTACGGGCGCAGCGCCAGCTGCAATCCCAGGGCGATCGATCGCGAGCTCGCGCGGCTCGCACCGAACGTCGTGCGCTACTGGAGCGTCGTCGATCTGTCGGTGCAGGTGCCGGACGGCGCGATCGCGGTCGTGGAGGGAAGCCCGGAATGGTGGCGCGCGCGGGGCGCGGCGCGGCTGCTCGTGGTCAACGACTGGCTGCGCCGCCGATTCTCGCGGCGTCCGGGACAGATCGTGCTGCAGACCTGGCACGGGACGCCCCTCAAGCGCCTCGCCCTCCATCGTCCCGGCTTCGATCCACGGCGCGCCCTCGCGGTGCTGAAGGAGTCGCGGCGATGGAATGTGCTCCTGGCGCAGAACCCCTATGCTGCACGGGTCCTGCGGGGGGCGTACGCGTTCCGCCGCCGTCCGATCTGGATCGAGGGGTATCCCCGCAATGACGTCCTGGTGACGGGGCAGCCCGGTCCGGTGCGGCGTCGCCTCGGCATCCCCGACGACGAGCATGTGATCCTCTATGCGCCGACGTGGCGAGACGACCGCGCCGACATCGTCGACTTCCTCGATCTGGAACGGTTGGCGGCGGCCACGGGCGCGATCGTGCTCGTGCGCGGCCACTCGCGAACGCTCTCCGGAGGAGACGACGCAGAGGGCCCCCGCGTCATCGACGTCACCTCATACCCCGATGTGTCCGACCTGCTGGTGGCCGCCGACGCCTTGATCACGGACTACTCGTCGGTCATGTTCGACTTCACGGTCACCGGGAAGCCCGTCTACTTCTTCGCCCCGGACATCGAGCACTACCGCGGGGAGCTGCGGGGTTTCTCCTTCGATCTCCTCGCCGAGGCGCCCGGGCCGGTCAGTGTCACTCAGGACGAACTGGAAGCCCATCTCGCCGACGGCGGTGTCGTCGACGACTTCGCGGAACGCTACCGTGCGTGGCGCCGACGGTTCAACGAGCGCGAGGACGGTGCAGCGGCCCAGCGGGTCGTCGCCCGGATCCTCGATCAGGGGTTCGTCGAACGCTGATCGGGAATGCGGCCGCTCGGCGGCTCGGGTGGCCGTGTCGACGTCGTCACGGCAGTGGGGTGTTGCGCTCCAGCCGCGACGTATCGACGGTCTCCTGGGCGCCGCGCATCAGTCCCCACACGAAGCCGGCCCCCCACGCGAGGTGCATCGAGGGGAGAACGGCGAGGCTCCACAGCCGTTCCCGCCCGCCGCGTCCCCGGCTGGGCGCGGCCGCGAAAGCGAGGACGAGGAGCACGTAGACCGCGATCGGCGCGTAGACGATGCTGGCGACGAGCGACGCGGGGCCCGTGAGCAGGCGGGCGGCTTGCAGCACGCCGACCACGGCCGCCACCGCGACGAGCAGCACGAGCAGGGGAGGGGCGAAGTACCGCAGCGAGTTTCCGGTCCCGTAGCGTCGGACTAGCTCCCCTCGCCATGTGCCCGTGGCGCGGAACTGGCGGACGAGCCGGCTCCAGCTCTCGCGGGGCCAGTAGGTGACCGAGAGCGCGGGGTCGAACCAGACTCGGTAGCCGGCGCGACGGATCCGGAGATTGAGCTCCCAGTCCTCGCCGCGGCGGATGGACTCGTCGAACAGGCCGACGTCCTCCAGGACGGATCGTCGCATGACCCCGAGGTAGGCCGACTCCGCAGGGCCGGCCTCGCCCGAGCCGTGATACGCCCCGCCGCCGAGGCCGACGGGGGAGTTGTATGCGTGGGCGACGGCGCGCTGGAAGGGGGTGCGCCCCTCGGCCCGCATGATGCCCCCGACGTTGGCCGCGCGCTCCCGGGCGAGCGTCTGCAACGCTCGGGCGGTGTAGCCGGGGGCGAGCTCGGAGTGCGCGTCGACGCGCACCACTGTCGGGTAGGAGCCGGCGCAGATGGCCAGATTGAGACCGACCGGGATGTCGGCGGCCGCGTTCTCGACCAGGCGGATCCGCTCGTCGCTCTCGGCGAGCTCGTGCGCCAACTCGGTCGTGCCATCGTGCGAGGGACCGAGGGCGAGGATGATCTCGGACGGACCATCGACATCCTGCGCGAGCACGGTGCGCACGGCGCGTTCGAGGTAATCCCGTTCGTTGAGCACGGGCATCACGAAGGTGACGCCCGACCCCTCCGGGGGGACGTCGGCGTCGCGGGTCATGTGGTCGATCATTCCGGATGCGGCACGAGTTCGTCGAACTGGGCCAGGACCTCCGCCGTGTACTGCTCGACGTCCAGCGCTGCGGGGGCCACTCGGCCTTCCAGGTAGGCGAGCATCCCCTCGGCCAGGGCGTCGTCGTCGCGGTCGACCACGTGCATGTCGTCGCCCGGCAGGGCGCCGCGGGCGGACCCGAACGCCGTGGAGACGATCGGCATCCCGCGCTGAGCGGCTTCGATCAGCACCATCGGCTGGCCCTCGTAGTCGCTCGACAGCACGAAGCAGTCGGTGCGATCCATGATCCGCCCCGGCTGTGGTTGTGGACCGGTGAGGAACACGGCCCCGGTGAGCCCGGCCGCACGCACCTGCGCCTCCAGGTCGGCCGCGAGGGGACCGCCGCCGACGATGAACAACTGCGTCGCCGACCGCTCGGCGTGGACGCGGGAGAACGCGCGGATCAACCGCGCGTGGTTCTTCTCGGTCGAGAGGCGTCCGACCGTGATGAAGCGCTGCACACCCTCGATCTCCAACGCGTGGCGCCAGGCCTCGTCCTCCTCGCTGCGGGGTGCCTCGGGCTCCGCATCCACGGCCTGCTCGACGGGGTCCGGGAGATTCCGCAGTGTCCGGAACCTATCGGCGGGGGCGTAGCGGGCCAGTTCGGCGCGGTTGAGCTCCGTGAGCGACGGAGACACCGAGACCAACTGGTCGTACGCCCGGTACATCGCAAAGACGCGCCCGAGGGAGCGGCGGAAGGGCTGCTTCCCGGCGACCGTGCGCTCTCGGTCGGCTGCCATCTCATTGTGCAGCCAGATGGCGCGGACAGCGCGGGGGGAATGCAGCATCAGGTGTGCCCAGAACGGGCTGTAGCCACTGAAGTCGGCGACCCAGTCGAAACGGGCGGTTCCGAAGACCCGCGTCCATTCATCCCGCCAGAGCGTGCGATGACCGAAGCGTCGATGAGCGCGGAGCGGATCGGTGCTCACGTCCTCGAGTCGCCGCAAGAGCTGTCGGCCCTTCAGGCCGTTCATCCCCCCGATGCGGAAGATCTGTCTGATGCCGGGGTCGAGTCGGGCCTGGTTGCGGCGTGTCGTGTCGCCCCTGGGGAACGCCATGAGTGCGGTGACGTCGTACTTCTCCCGATCCAGGGAGTTGAGGAGGTTCACGGCAGAGGTCGTGATGCCGTTCATCCGAATGCCGCCGACGTAGAAGAGCAGGCGCGGCTTCCCGTCCCGTCGTGCGGTGCGGATGCGGCGGTCGCGTACTCGTCCGCGGAAGACGACGTCGATGACGCGGTCCCCGGCGTCACCGTCTTCGTAGGGGACGAAGCGGGCGGCCCACTCGTCGTACCGGGCGTGCCGCAGGGCGCCGGGTGCCATGAGGTCGCGCAGGGCGCTGGCCACCGCGGTCGCGTCCGTCGACACGGGCCCGGGAAGCTCGTCGAGCGGGAGGTAGGTGCCTCGTTCCATGGCGTAGCTCGACGCATCCGAGACCAGGAAGCCGATGGGGCGGCCGGTGGCGAGATAGTCGAAGAAGATCGACGAGTAGTCGGTCACCAACGCATCCGCCACTCCGAGGAGCACATTCGCGGGGATGGTGTTGGGCACGAGGAGGCGACGTAGCGACGGAACGCCCTGTGCGAGTGAATGCACGACCTGGTGCGTCTTGACGAGCACGACGACGCCGTCGCCGAGACCACGCTGGAGCTCCGCGGCCTGATCGGCGAGGTGGGCGAGGTCGGCATCGGGCGACTGGAACGAGGCGCCGCGCCACGTGGGGGCGAACAGCACGATGCGGCGGCCGTCGAGGGGCACGTCGAGCTGCTCGGTGAGCGTCTTCCGGACGGATTCCTCCTCGGCGTCGGTGAGGCGCTGGCGATCGATGCGGGGGTAACCCTCCTCGATGATCGAGCCCGGGTAGATGTTGCGCAGTTGGTAGGCGTCCTCGTACATGACCTCGGTCATGAAGGGGTTGGCGGCCAGGAGGTAGTCGGCGCTCAGCAGGTTTCGCAGCGTGTTCGCCGACTCGCGCGCGCCGCCGGGCATGTCGAACCCCATGAGCTTCAACGGAGTGCCGTGCCACGTGTTGAGATACACCTGTCCCGGGCGCTTCCCGAAGGACGGCGGGAACGTCGCGTTGTTGATCAGGTACCCCGCGGTCGATACGGCCGTCCAGTAGGCGGCGCTTCCTCGCTCCACGATCCGGATGTCTCGTCGGCCGGCGAACTCGCGACGGAGCGCAGCGGCGGCGTCGGTGTCGCTGAGCGCCCAGATGTGCTCCAGATCGCCGAAGTCGGGGTCGGCGAGGAGCCGCCGGAAGATCGCTTCCGGGTTGCAGAGCGCCCCGTTGCCGGCGAAGGACTCGTAGAGGACGGTCCGGGGGCGAATGGGGAGGAGCCGGGCGAGGGCGATCTGTTCGGCGGCAGCCATGCGCCGTGCCCGACGAAGGGTCTTGGACAGGACAGCGGGCAGTCTCAGGCGCATGGGTGGGCGGTGCTCTCGATCGTCGGCCGACGTCAGGGCGCGATCTCGTTCGCCCGACGCCGTGCTCGTGCGGCGACGGCGCGGTGAACACGACGCGCCGCCTGATGCATTTTAGCTTCGACAAGCTGATAGAAGCCCCAGGCGACCAGGAGGCTGAGGGGGATGCCGAGCAGGCCCACGAGCTGCCAGTTCTGTGAGCCGACCGCGTAGGCGAGCGTGGCGAGGATCGGCACGTGCACGAGGTACAGGCTGAACGAGATCTTGCCGAGCCACTGCATGACGGGGGTTTCGAAGAAGCGCATGACCGGTGCCCACGCCAGGCTCACCACGACCAGTCCCGCCGCCCCCGGTGCGGCCAGCGACCACAGGACCGTGTTGAGGATTCCTCCGCTGGGTGCGATGGGGCGGGCCAGCCAGCTCGCGATGAGGAGCAACACGCTTCCCGCGGCGAACAGCGGCATGAACCAGCGTGGTCGCGGCCGCTCGACCCAAGCGAGCATGTCGGGAAGGCGGGTGGCCATGATCGTGCCCATGAGGAAGATCGGGAAGTAGAGAAGCTCGGGTTGCTCCAGCATCCGGCCGACCAGACTCAGGGCCGCGCACGCGAGCACGGCGGTGAGCGCCCACCGCCGCACGAGAAGCGCGAGGGCCGTCGCGAAGGGGAGGAGGATCGAGTACACGAGCTCCCAGTGCAGCGACCAGAGCGGGTTGTTCAAGGGGTAGGACCGCGGTATCAGCGTCATCTGGGCGAGCAGGCTGGGCGGATAGACCTGCGTGGCGTGTGTGTCGGTCATCCATGAGCCGGCGGGCATCCGCGAGGGATCGCGGGGCACGAGGAGGATCAGCAGGGCGGCGAACAGCAGTGCCGCGATGACGGGTCCGTAGAGGCGCACGACCCGCGCGGACAGGAACCCCATCCAGGAGAAGCCGGCGCGGAAGACGGGAAGGACCACGACCAGGCCCGACAGGACGAAGAAGACGAGCACGGCCTCGTTGCCGGCCGTGATGAGCTTGGCGGGCGACTGGGAGATCCATGCCCAGACGACGGTTCCCTGCAGCCACGGCTGCGCGATGAGGAGCCAGTGGTGCAGCAGCACCACCATCGCTGCAACCCCGCGCAATCCGTCGAGGCTGTTGATGCGGCCGCTCGCGCGCGGGGGAGGAGTGGTGACCATCGCGTCAACGGTATCCACAACTGCCCTGAGTGGACGCCGAACGCGCTCAATCCGTGTCGACGAGCCGATCGATCGCGGTCAGGGGGATCTCGAGCCATGAGGGGCGGTTGCGAGTCTCATAGATCGCCTCGTAGACCGCTTTGTCGAGTTCGAATGCATCCAGCAGTGCTCCCGCGGACGGACGCTGCGTCCGGCGCTCGTATCCGCGGAGGAATCCATCACGCGCAGCCTCGGCCCAGCCGCGGAGGTGCTCGGGGTTGCCTTCGTTCTGCAGCGAGCCCACCACATAGTCGAAGGACCGCAGCATTCCTGCGATGTCTCGCCATGCGGCATCTGGTCGCAGCCGCTCCGTCATGGGTCGGAGCGGCTCGCCCTCGAAGTCCAGCAGCACCCACCCCCGGGCGGGAACCTGGAGGACCTGTCCGAGGTGGTAGTCGCCATGGATCCGCTGTAGCGGCGGCCAGGGGGTCTCGAGAGCGAGGTCGTACGCCTCGGCGATTGCCGAGCGGTGCCTCTGTATGGCGGGCACCTCGGCGACGGCGAGGCGGAGCCGCCGGTCCCATGCGGTGGCGATCGCGTGACGCGCAGCGGCATCGGAAGGTGTCGTGGGGAACAGCTCGGCAAGCCGAAGGTGGACGTCGGCGGTCGCCTCGCCCAGCGTTCGGGCATCCTCGACAAAGCTCCGACCCGCGAGGGCCGCCGAGCGGGCGACGCGCCACGCGTCTTCGACGTCGGGGAAGTACTCCTGCGCGAAGGCGAGCGCCCCCGACGCTGAGGGAGTCCACGCGCCTTCCCACACGCCGACTGCCGCGGGGACACGTGAGCATCCCGACCTCGCGAGTGTGCTCTGCAGCTCGATGTCAGGGTGAGGCCCCGTGTGGAGCTGACGATAGATCTTGCAGATCACCGCCGGGCGCCCCTCGGCGCGGTAGATGATCGAGGTGTTGGATTGCTCTCCGTCGAGGACGCGTGCCGGCCCCGCCGAGACTTGAGGGGCCACCGCGTGAGCCAGCGCGGCCGTGTACGCGGGGTGGTGGGGGCCGTCGATCACGACGTTTCCGTCCCCGCGGCGGCCGATGACGCCGAGACTCGTCGCCGCGGTGCTGCCCTCCGCGTCGACGAGGGGGACGTGGTAGGTCACCCCCGTCGTGGTGGCCTCGTCGCGGACGATCAGGACGTATACGCGCGTCGCGGGGACATCCGTGGGAAGGATGGCTGCCGCGATCGGACGCAGCCGAGGTGCGGTTCCCTTCGAGGCGAACCAGCGCTGCGTGGGAATCCACGCCTGGAGGAGGGCGATCAGCTCGCGCGTGTCGGAGTCGGCGAAGGACGACTCCGTGAAGGAGAGCAGTCGTCGTCGCAGGTCACCCACGTCGCGAGCCTAGACCCGCAGCAAGTGTAGGCGTAAAGGCCCACTCATGAAAGCCTCCTGCCTGCGCGTCCATCGCGTCGATGCTGGGGGCATGTCCGAACCGCGTTCTCGAGCCTCCGCTCATGTGGGCATGCTCGTGCGCTCTCTTCGCGACAAGCAGACGGTGAGCCGGAAGGCGCTGGCCGAACGCGCGGATCTCGACGTGTCGCATCTTGCGCGGATCGAGAACGGACAGGGAAATCCCACGCTCTACGTGCTCATTCAGCTGGCCACTGCTCTCGATGTCGCTCCTGAGGTCTTCGTCCGGGGGCTGACTGCCGAGGACTTGCCGGCGAACATCGCGCCCTATTCGGAGGCTGACTTCCGTCGAGAGTTGCGCCGGCGAGCCGCCTCCGCGTGAGGTGACCGCCACCGCCCGCGGCGTCAGCGGGTCAGTCGCCGTCGCCGTCTGCGTCGGACGCCTCCGTCCCCGTGACGAACGGCACGGCCTCGATCGGGACAGCGACATACGCGTGGCCCTCGGGTGCGCGCAGGGCGGTGAGGTCGATGGCGGCGGGGGAGGCCTCCGTCGGACCCGCCAGTTGTTCCGAGGGGCTCGGCTCATCCCACGGCTCGGCAGGCAGGCCCGCCCACTCAGTGGGCTCCTCAGGGCGGCTCTGGAACAATCCCATGACTCCATTCTGCGCGTCGAGGGGGTGTTGCGGCCAGCACCTCGCCTCAGACGACGAAGCGCCATACGTACTCCTGGTCGGTGCCCGCGCGGAACCACGACAGAGTGATCGTCAGGGTGTCGAGGTCGCCATCGCAGAGACAGAGCTCGGCGGTGTCGCCGGGAACAACGCGTCCCCAGTACTCGTCGGGACCGTCGCTGCGGAACACCCGAACGAAGTCGGCCGGCTCGGTCCCACGATGGGTGATCAGCGGATGAGAATCGTGGACGCGGTCGACGCGCCACGGAACGCGGTACGGGTGGGGGGATTCCCCCTCCAGAATCTCCAGCATGCCGGAACGCTATGGGCACTGTCCGACGTCCATGGCCCCGCGTCGGGCGCCACACCGTCATGCTGTGGACAATGGGCAAACCAGGCCGCCCGGGGAGGCATCAGCGGACGTCGGTACTGCCTTCCACCGGGCTGATCCCCGTCGTCCCCGATGCCCGTCGGCGCCCCCGGGCAAGCCGTGACACCGTGCCGCCCGCGGCTTCACCGAGGCCAGCGACCGCTCCACCGACCTGGCGCAGCCGCGCCGCCAGTGCGTGCTCGACGGGACGGGCGCCGGGCTTGGGCTCCAACTCCGGCGGATAGGCCGACGGAGCGACGCCAAAAGCGCGACGAGAGGTGACCACGACGCGGCGACCCAAGAGATGGTTTCCGCCGCCGCCGATCGCAGCACCGACGCCGAAGGGGAGCGCCTTGCCGAGGACGGATGCGCCGCCTCGGGAGGCAAAGTGCCGGACGAAGGTCGACTTCAGCCGGTCCACGAGGGGACCCACGGCGGCGCGAGGGAGCGACGTGGTGATGAGCTCGCCCCAGTACTTGTCACGCGGCATACCCTTTCCCGACGCCTGTCGGGCCCACTGCGACACCAGTGCGACGCCCTCGGACCCCAGCATGATCGTGAGCACGAGTGCTCGCGCGCGGTCGGGGTCCTCTACCCGGATGCCGTGCAACTCGGCGAGCGACTGCGCGAACAGCGCGGTCGCGTCCAGAAATCCCGCGGTCTCCGCTCCGCTGAGGGCAAGGGTGATGCCGGTCCCGATGCCGGGCACGACGGCAGTCGCACCCACCGCGGCGCCACCGGTCGTGACCGCGGCGAGATAGCGCCGCTCGAGCATGCGGACGATCGTCGCGGGGGACGCGTCGGAGTGGCGCAGGCGAATGCTCCGCAGGTGCGCGACGACGACGGGCCGCTGGACGCTCAAGACCCGGTCGAGGGCACGCACGATCGCGGGGTGCTCCGGCGAACCCTCGGGCGGCAGTCCACCTGCCCACGGCGCGTCATCGGGCAGTGAGTGGATGCGGTGGACCTTGGCCATGATCGCCCGATCCTATGAGCGCGGCCTGAAGGGCGGCTGTGCGGTGGTCAGACGAAGAGATTCGCGCGCTCGAGGTCTTCCGCGAAGTCGACCTCGACTGCATACAGGTCGGAGATGTCGAGGGGGCGGACCACCATGCCGTTCTCCGCGATCGCCCGCTCGAGCCCCCGCTCGAAGTAGTCCTGATCGTCGACGCGGCTCAGCTGTGCAATGAGCGCTCGCTTGTCGGCGGCGGAGACGTAGTTGATCCCGACGGCCTCTCCGATGCCGCCCACGACCGTCTTGGACAGTTCCTGGATGTTTCCGGCGGCGTCGATCGTGTACTTGACCTCTTCGTCGCTGACCTTCGCGGTGTTCACCGTGACGAACGACTGGTCGCGCTCGACCAGCTCGATGGCCCGGCCCAGAACGCGCGGATCGAAGACGACGTCTCCGTTCATCCACAGCACACCGCTGCGACCCGTTGCCTTGAGGGCACGCAGGAGGCTCTTGGAGGTGTTGGTCTGGTCGTAGCGGTCGTTGTAGACGTAGTCGGCCTCGGGAAACGCCTCGACGATCGTCTCTGCGCGGTACCCGACGACGGCGGTGATCCGCGCGGACGTGCCGAACGCCGCACGGATGTTGTCGTGCTGCTGCTGCATGATGGTGCGGCCGTCGGCGAGCTCGGTGAGCGGCTTGGGCAGACTGCGTCCGAGCCGCGAGCCCATGCCGGCCGCAAGGATGACGATCTGAAGAGTCAAGCTGTGCTCCTGAAGGTGTTCACTGTCGTGTAGACGGAGAGACACGCCTTCGTGCCGTCTGTCATGGTATCGGAGGCCCCTGGGAAGGCGCAGGATATGGCGCCGCCGTTGCCCATTCGTGACCTCCGACGGGCTTCGTGTCGGCGTCCGGCATCCTCGGAGGAACCCTCGGGCCCACTTGCTAGGTTGGACGGGTGACAGCCTCCTCCTCGCCGTCGCACGACGATTCGATCGACGAGATCGGCCTGTCGGCGACTCCACCGCCACTTCCGTCGGTGCCTGCGGCGGAGGCGGCCCGGCGCGTCGCCGAGTCGGAGGAGGCCGCGGCGTCGGTCTCGAAGCCCGCTCGCAGTTCGGTGTCGGCCTCGCCCCGGCCGCCCCGGACCACGGCGAAGAAGCGTCCCGCAAAAGCCGCCTCGAAAGTCTCGTCCTCGGCTGCGTCGCGAGCAGCGGAGCCCGGGGACCCCGCTGCCCCTCCCGTGCCCGCTGCGCGTGACGACGAGGCGTCCGCCTCCCAGCGAGAAGGCGACGCCGGCTCGACGACGGGATCGCCGGCGACGGCGGCCCCCGGTTCCGCGAAGTCACCGCGCGCCGCGAAGAAGACGCCCAGCACCGCGAAGAAGGCGGCCGGCCCGAAGCCCGCCGCCGCGAAGAGGTCCGGCGTCGCGAAGAAGTCCGGCACGGCGAAGAAGCAGGCGGAATCTGTGCCGCCGGTACCTCCTCTGCCGACAGTCCCGCCCGTGCCGACGGCGGCCACGGTGCGGACCCCTCCCTCCGTGTCGTCGGTTCCCCCCGTACCGCCGTTGCCGAGCGCTGTCACGGCGCCGGACCCGGGAGGCGTCGAGGGGATTCCGGAGCCTACGACTGCGGAAGAGGCCCGCTCGGAGGCACTCGCTTCGGACATCGACGCTGTGGCGAGCAGCCAGGATGGGTCTTCGCCGACTCCGGACGAGAGCGCAGCTTCCGTGGAGGTGCCACCGGCTCCCGCGGAGCCGGCGACCGATGACGTGCACGCGGCCGAGGCGACGCCTGACGTCGCTGCCGATCCGGACGCCGAGGCAGCGCCGGTACCGACGGCTGTGGAAGAGCCTGTCGCTTCACCGGCGGAGTCGGCCGCGGCCGAGCAGGCGCCGGTACCCGAAGAGGAGGTGCCGGCTCCGGAGGAGGCGTCGCCGCTCGACCAGGTGGCGGCACCGGAGGAGCCGGCAGTCGTTGACGATGCGAGCCTGATCGGTGAGAGCGTCGTCGCGGAGGATGAGAGCGTCGTCATGGAGGGCGCTGCGTGGCGCGACGACGGGGACGATCTCGGGGCGGTCCGGGCCGACGACACGGCTCCTTCGCCCCTGACGGCCGACGCCGACGTGACCGATGCCGACGCCCCCGCCGACGCGGTGGTCGACGCCGCGACCGACGTCGACGCGATGGTCGACGCGGAGCCTCCCGCCGCCGTGCGCGTCCGCGGCGTGTCGAAGTCGTTCGGTGCAACGCGCGCCGTCGACGCGGTCGACCTGACGATCCCGGCGGGCACGTTCTACGGCATCGTCGGCCCCAACGGGGCCGGAAAGACGACGACGCTCTCGATGATCGCGGGGCTCCTCGCGCCCGACGCCGGCACGATCGAGGTCGCCGGCATCGACGCGCGTGTCGATCCCCGCGGGGCGAAGCGGGCGATGGGAGTTCTTCCCGACCGGCTGCGCACCTTCGATCGACTCACCGGTCGGCAGCTCCTGCACTACTACGGGGTGCTGCGCGGCCTGAAGCCGGCGGTCGCCGACAGCCGGGCCTCCGACCTTGCTCGTGCCTTCGACCTCACCGAGGCGCTCGGGCGGAGCGTCGCCGACTACTCGGCGGGCATGACGAAGAAGATCATGCTCGCCGGCGCCATGATCCACTCGCCGAGAGTCCTCGTGCTGGACGAGCCCTTCGAGGCAGTCGATCCGGTCTCCAGTGCCGTGATCCTCGACATCCTGTCCGCCTACGTCGCGCACGGCGGCACTGTGGTGCTCTCCAGCCACGGGATGGATCTCGTGGAGCGTGTCTGCACGGGCGTCGCGGTCATCGTCGCGGGCCGGGTACTGGCCGAGGGAACCGTCAGCGACGTTCGCGGAGAGCTCACGCTCGAACAGCGCTTCGTCGAGCTCGCCGGGGGACTCAGCGACGTGGAGGGGCTCGAGTGGTTGCACACGTTCTCCGGCTGAGGCTCGCCCTCCTGCTCGGAGCGGTGCGCGGAGACCGCCGCCAGGTGACCTCGGCGGTGCTCTCCGGTCTGTTCGCGGTCGTCGCCGCCGGTGCCGCGGTGTGGGCGCTGCTGCGGATCGACCGCCTCGACGACGACGCGGCGGCAGCAGTCACCGTCATCGCGGGAGCGACCGTTGTGGCGGGCTTCTTCGTCGCTCCGCTCCTGGGTGGCCCGGACGACCCGCTCGATCCGCGCCGGTTCGCCGTGCTCGGAGCGACGCCGGGATCGTTGGCGCCGGTGACGGCTCTGGCCGGGATGCTGAGCCTCCCCGCCCTCGCGCTCATCACCGCGTCGGTCGCGCTCGTCGTCGTGTGGGACGCGCATGGCGTGCCGCTGGGGGTGTCGGTCCTGGCCGGGATCACCGGCGTCGTCACTGCGGTGCTCCTCGCACGCATCGCTTTCGCCGTGAGCGCTCGCGTTCTCCGCGAGCGGCGCTCACGTGAGCTCACCGGAGTGCTCCTGTTGGCGCTCCTCGTGGTGGCCGTCCCCGTCGGTGTCTTCGCCGCGTCGCTGCAATGGGATGTGGACGTTCCGCGTGAGCTCGCCGGAGCGGTCGACATTCTGGCCGTTACGCCTCTCGGCGCGGCCTGGGCCGTGCCGTGGCGATGGCAGGAAGGCGATCCCGCGGGGCCGCTCACCGTCGCACTGCTGACGCTCGTCCTGCTCGCCGTCGCCTGGTGGGCTGTAGTGCGCTGGCTTCTGGAAACGACCGAACGTCCCCTCTCGGTCAGGTCGGCGCGCGGGCTCGGCTGGTTCACCATCACCCCGGGGACGCCCACGGGAGCGATCGCGGCGCGGAGCCTGATCTACTGGACGCGCGACCCGCGGTACATCGTGAACGTCGTGGTCATCCCGATCGCCGCGGTGGTCGTGATGGTTCCGCTCATCGTCGTCGGTGTTCCGCTCCAGACGGCCGTCCTCGTACCTGCGCCTCTCATGGCCCTCTTCTTCGGCTGGCTCGCACACAACGACCTCGCCTACGACTCCACCGCCATCTGGATGCATGTGGCCAGCGGCGTGAGCGGTGTCGCGGACCGGATCGGGCGGCTCGTGCCGCCCACGCTCCTGGCGATCCCGACGCTCGCGGTCTCGATCTCGGTCACCATCGGCGTGCACGGTGACTGGAGCCTCCTTCCGGCGATGATCGGGGTGTGTGCCGGCCTCCTTCTCTCCGGATTCGGCCTGTCGTCGATCTCCTCGGTCGCCGCCCCCTACCCGGTGTCCGGCCCGGGGGACAGCCCCTTCGAGCAGCCCCAGCGCACGGGAGGGCCAGTGAGCCAGGGGATGGTGCTGGGGGGAGCCCTCGTCCTCACGGCCCCGGCCTTCTGGGCGGCGTGGCTCACCCTGTCGGGCGAGACGACGATGACGTGGACGGCGATGTGGCTCGGGATCGGCGTCGGCCTGTTCATCCTCGTTGTCGGCGTACTCGGGGGAGGATGGCTCTTCGTCCGGCGGGCGAGTCGCGTGATGGAGTTCGCCGAGGCAAGCTGACCCGATCCGGCGGCGGCGTGCGCGGCTAGAATCGGTGTCCATGAGCATGCCCCTGGCCAGCAACCAGCCCCTCGACAGCCCCGACCAAGGCGGGCTGGCCACCCTCGACCGCGAGCTCGAGGAACTCATCCGCGAGGAGAACATCGAGCCAGGAGATCACGAGCGCTTCTCGCACTACGTGAAGAAAGACAAGATCCTGGAGTCGGCGTTGACGGGCAAGCCCGTGCGCGCACTCTGTGGCAAGAAGTGGACGCCGGGGCGCGATCCGGAGAAGTTCCCGGTCTGCCCGACGTGCAAGGAGATCTACGAGTCGCTGATCTCCTGATCAGGCGACGTCGACGTACACCGTCGGCAGCGCCGGGTCGGATCTGCTGAGGGCCAGCGCCTGCACGGGGAGCTCCTCGCGCACGAGGGCGTGGTGAGCCCGCGCGCGCTGCACGCCCTCGGGTCCCAGCGCCGCGATGTCGGGATCGCCGTCTGACATCAGTGGTACCTGCAAGGAGCGTGCCTCGGGGTGATCGGCGGGCACTGGCTTCCGATCGAAGCCGTCGGCGACGGCGATGAGCTCTGAGGTCGCGGTCCCACGCTCGAGCGTTCGGAAGGCTGATTTGAGGCCCCCGCGGGAGGCTTTGTCGACCGAGGACTTGGCCAGCGGCACCCAGCCGCCGTCGCTGCCTTGCCTCGCCACCAGCTTGTAGACCATTCCGGCGGTCGGTGAGCCAGAGCCGGTGACGACCGAGGTCCCGACACCGTACGCGTCGACCGGGGATGCGGCCAACGCGGCGATGGCGAACTCGTCGAGATCGCTGGTGACGGTGATCCGGGTCTTGGTGGCGCCGAGAGCGTCGAGCTGCGCGCGCACCTCGGAGGCGACCGTCGGAAGGTCCCCCGAGTCGATGCGCACGCCCCCCAACTCCCGCCCCGCGACGCGGATGGCTGTCGCGACGCCCTCGCGGATGTCGTACGTGTCGATGAGCAGGGTGGTGCCCGTGCCGAGCGTGGCCACTTGGCTGCGGAACGCCTCCTCCTCGCTGTCGTGCAGCAGTGTCCATGCATGCGCGGCGGTGCCCATGGTCGGCACACCCCAGCGGCGACCGGCTTCCAGGTTGCTCGTGGCGTCGAATCCGGCGATGTAGGCGGCCCGGGCGGCGGCGACCGCGGAGTGCTCGGCAGCGCGCCGCGACC
This sequence comes from Microbacterium sp. TNHR37B, assembly GCF_001620065.1. GTDB lineage: Bacteria > Actinomycetota > Actinomycetes > Actinomycetales > Microbacteriaceae > Microbacterium. The sequence continues at coordinate 762,641 of NZ_LQGV01000001.1, read as the reverse complement.
CCATCTCGGCGAGGGGGCGATCACCGGCGGCGACGCTCATCCGGGCAGCGGCGTTGGCCACGGCGGAGTCGTGATTGAGGATGCTCAGGCACAGTGTCTCCAAGAGCACGGCCTCGGCGAACGTTCCCTCCACGGTCAGGACGGGGGAGCCCGGGAAGTACAGCTCCCCTTCCGCGTAGCCGGTGATCGAGCCGCCGAAACGGTAGCCCTCCAGAAAAGCGATCGTCTCGGGGCTCACGACGCGCTCGTCGTGGAGGTACCGCAGCTCGTCGTCGTCGAACCGGAAGCGGGTGAGGGCGTCGAGGAGTCGTCCCGTGCCGGCGACGACCCCGAAGCGGCGGGCGCCGGGGAGCCTGCGCGCGAAAACCTCGAAGACGCAACGGCGCGATGCCGTGCCGTCGTGCAGCGCGGCATCGATCATCGTCAGTTCGTAGCGGTCGGTCAGCAGTGCGGTGCGGGACGCGGCGCTCATGGCGACACTCTATCGACGTCCCGGCACGAGGCGCCCGGGGGTCGCGGCGGCCGCCTGGGTGCGGACGGTAGGCTGGGGAATCGTGAATGACGCGCCGATCGGGATCTTCGACTCCGGCGTCGGGGGGCTCACCGTGGCCCGCGCGATCTCGCAGTTGTTGCCGAGGGAGTCTCTCCTCTACATCGGCGACACCGCGCACTCTCCCTACGGACCCCAGCCGATCGCCGACGTGCGCCGCTACTCCCTCGAGGTTCTCGACACGCTCGTCGATCAGGGGGTCAAGATGCTCGTGATCGCGTGCAACACCGCGTCGGCGGCGATGCTGCGGGATGCGCGCGAACGATACGACGTGCCGGTGGTCGAGGTGATCGGCCCCGCCGTGCGGACCGCAGTCTCCACGACCCGCACCGGCCGGATCGGGGTCATCGGTACGACCGGAACGATCGGATCCGGCGTGTACCAGGACATGCTCGCCGTCAATCCGCAGCTGTCGGTGTTCGCGCAGGCATGCCCCCGCTTCGTCGAATTCGTCGAGGCGGGGATCACCGACTCGCCGGCCGTACTGGAGGCGTGCGAGGACTACCTCGCGCCGCTTCGGCATGCCGGCGTCGACACGCTGGTGCTCGGCTGCACCCACTATCCCTTCCTCGAGGGCGCGATCAGCTACGTCATGGGGCCTGACGTCTCCCTCGTCTCCAGCGACACCGAGACGGCCAAGGACGTCTACCGTCAGCTCGTCTCCCGCGATCTGCTCGCTGGTCCCGACGCGACGCCCACGCACGTATACGAGGCGACCGGCGACTCCGCCGACGACTTCCTCCGCCTCGCTCATCGACTGATGGGACAGGGCGTCTCGCGCGTTCGTCTCGTCCAGACCGGAGCCATCGACCTTCCCAAGGAGAACGCATGACCACTGACGTCCGGGCCGACGGCCGCACCGCCGACCAGCTGCGCCCCATCTCGATCGAACGTGGCTGGAGCGCGCACGCCGAAGGGTCGGCGCTCATCTCCTTCGGCGGAACCAAAGTGCTCTGCACTGCGTCGTTCACCGGCGGAGTGCCGCGCTGGCTGACCGGCAAGGGCAAGGGCTGGGTGACCGCCGAGTACGCCATGCTTCCGCGCGCGACGAACTCCCGGAACGACCGCGAAGCGGTGAAGGGCAAGGTCGGGGGGCGCACCCACGAGATCTCCCGCCTCATCGGCCGAGCCCTCCGCGCCGTCGTGGACACCAAGGCCCTCGGCGAGAACACGATCGTCATCGACTGCGACGTCCTCCAGGCCGACGGCGGCACGCGTACGGCGGCGATCACCGGAGCGTTCGTGGCGCTCGCCGATGCGATCGAGTGGGGCCGCGCCAAGGGACTCGTCGCCAAGAAGGCCGAGGTCCTCCGCGACTCCGTGGCGGCGGTCTCGGTCGGCATCATCGACGGGACGCCCATGCTCGATCTGGCCTACGTCGAAGACGTGCGCGCCGAGACGGACATGAACGTCGTCGTCACCGGCCGCGGTCTCTTCGTCGAGGTCCAGGGAACGGCGGAGGGAGCCCCGTTCGACAAGCGGGAGCTGGATGCGCTCCTCGAGCTCGGGGTCGACGGCTGCGCGGAACTGCGGGAGATCCAGCGGGCGACCCTCGCGGCCGGAGAGACCGAATGAGCGCCGCCACCCGCATCGTGCTGGCCACCCACAATCCTCACAAAGTGGCAGAGTTCGCCCAGATCGTGCGTGACGAGCGCCCGGACATCGAGGTGGTCGGCTACGACGGTCCCGAGCCCGTAGAGGACGGCGTCACCTTCACGGAGAACGCGCTGATCAAAGCGCGCGCAGCGTGCGCGCACACCGGGCTGCCGGCCCTCGCAGACGATTCCGGGATCTGTGTCGACGCGCTGGGCGGTGCGCCGGGGGCATTCTCGGCGTACTGGGCGGGGCACCAGAAGGATGCGGCGGCCAACGTGTCGCTCCTGCTGGACCAGTTGTCCGATATCGCCGACCCGCGCCGTGGCGCCCAGTTCGTGTCGGTGATCGCGCTCGTCCTTCCCGGCGGCGAGGAATACGTGGTCGAGGGGGTGTGGCCCGGGCGGCTCGCCAGCGCCCCTTCGGGCGCGGGCGGCTTCGGCTACGACCCCATCTTCATCCCCGATGGTCAGGACGAGCCGGCACGGACAGTGGCCGAGTGGTCGGCCGAAGAGAAGAACGCAGCGTCCCATCGGGGCCGCGCCTTCCGTGAGCTGAGCCCGCTGCTGGCCCGGGTGCCGCGATCGGGCGACTGAAAATCACACTCATTCCCGACTGTGGGAATCGGCCGTGATCACGACTCTTCGGCAATAGCCTCGAAGACATGCACGACCACGCACCCACGCCGGGGATTCGTTCGGCGAGCAACCGCCGGCTGCTGACGATCTCGCTCAGCCTCACGGCCACGGTCATGGTCGTCCAGATCGTCGGCGCGCTGTGGAGCGGATCGCTCGCGTTGCTAGCCGATGCCGCGCACATGTTCGCAGACTCGTCCGCCCTCGTGGTGGCCCTTGTCGCGAGCATCATCGCCGCACGGCCCGCGAACGACCGGAACACCTACGGGTACCAGCGTGCCGAAGTGTTCGGGGCCCTGATCAACGGGGTGATCCTGATCCTGCTGTGCGCGTGGATCGTCGTCGAAGCGATCCAGCGCCTGATCGACCCGTCCGCGGTGGAGGTGGCCGGTGGCGTGATGCTCATCGTCGCTGCGGCCGGCCTCGTCGCGAACGCCATCTCGATGTGGCTGCTGAGTGCCGCGCAACGGACGAGCCTCAACGTCCGGGGTGCGTACCTCGAGGTCATGGGCGACCTGATCGGTTCGGTGGTGGTCATCCTCGCGGCGGGCGTGATCTGGCTCACCGGGTGGATGCCCGCCGATGCGCTGGCGTCGCTGACGATCGCGGTCATGATCGTGCCGAGGGCCGTGACGCTGCTCCGGGAGGTCTTCGCGGTGCTGGGGGAGTCCTCTCCGCGTGGCACCGATGTCGCCGAGATCCGCGAGCACCTGCTCAGCAAGCCCGGGGTCACTGCCGTGCACGACGTGCATGTCTGGCAGCTCACCCGTGGGGCGCCCGTGTTCACGGCGCATGTCGTCGTCGCTGCCGAGGTGCTCTCCGAGGGGCGGACGACGCAGCTCCTCGCCGAGCTCCAGACGTGCCTGGCGGAGCATTTCGACGTCGAGCACTCCACCTTCCAGTTCGAGACGGTCGGACACGTCGAGCACGACGCCCACTAACCGGGTCAGGAGAGTTCGTCGGCGGTGATGTCCGACCTGAGCCCGCGCCATCGTGCGTGCCGGAGGACGCCATCGGGTGTGAGCTCGGCGAACTCGACTTCGGCGACCAGGCGCGGCCGCACCCAGAGCGCATCGCCCGCGTCGGCGGCCGGAGTGCCGACGAACGGATCGGCTTCGCAGCGCAGCGGTGCGAGTGCGTCGTCCAGGACGCGCAGCGTGCGCTCGCTGAACCCCGATCCCACGCGTCCGGCGTAGCGGAGGCCGTCAGGCCCGGGGATTCCGACCAGGAGTGAGCCGATCTGCCCCGTGCGTCCCCCCTTTCCGGGTCGAATGCCGCCGATCACGACCTCGAGGGTGTGCGTGCGTTTCACCTTGAGCCACTGTTCGCTGCGCTGCCCCGGACGGTAGGGAGATGCGGGGTCTTTGACCACCGCGCCTTCGAGGTTCAGCTCCTCGGCCGTTGCGAGAGCCACCTCGAGGTCGTCGACGACCGGGGGAACGCTGATCTCCTCGATCGTGTCGGAAGCCACGGCCTCCAGGAGCTCGCGTCGCTGCGCGAGCGGGAGGGGAGTGGCATCGGTGCCGCCGTGGGAGAGCAGGTCGAAGAGGAAGTACTGCACGGGCGTGCGCGTCATCTCCCGGCGGATCTCTCCGGGAGAAGCGAGGTGCATGCGATTTTGCAGCCGGCTGAAGCTCGGGCGGCCGGAGGCATCGAGGGCGACGATCTCTCCGTCGACGACACAGGGAACCGGCCCGAACCCGGCATCGACGTCGGACAGCTCCGGGTAACGATCGGTGATGTCGGTGCCGCTCCGCGCGGTCAACCGCAGGCGTCTCCCGTCCCACGAGCCGATCGCCCGGATGCCGTCCCACTTGAACTCCACCCACGGCGTTGACCAGCGACGGGCGGCCCGTCGCGCCGACTCCGGAGTGGATGCCGTCGCGAGCATCGGAGCTATCGCGGCGTCCCCCTCCCCGTCGGCGGCGGGACGGCCGCGCGTGGGGGAGGCGGAAGGCCGATGGTGTCCGCGGCGGGGCAGGGCGGCCGGCTCCCGGGTCATCCGGTGCAGCAGCCACTGCGACTTCTCGCCCTCCCCGCCGGTGCGGATGAGAGCCAGCCGCGCCTCGCGCAGCGGGCCCGCGTCTCGGCCCTGAAGGGTGACGATCACCTCGTCGTCGCGCCACTTCTCGGTGGTGTAGGTGCCCACGTCCCAGATGGTCATCGTCCCGGCGCCGTACTGTCCCTTCGGGATCTCGCCGTGGAAGTCGAGGTACTCCATCGGGTGGGGCTCCGTCATGACGGCGAGATGGTTCTGGGCGCCGGTCTCGGGCACGCCGCGCGGAACGGCCCAGCTGACGAGCACACCGTCGCGTTCCAGACGCAGGTCGTAGTGCAGGCGACGGGCGTGGTGCTCCTGGATGACGAACCGCGAGGCGGTGCCCTCGGCCGCATCGGTGGCAGCGTCTGCGGAGGACGGCATGGGTTCGGGTGTCTTGTCGGCGGAGCGCTTGGCGAGGTACGGACCGAGCGCGTGGTCGGAGGTTCTCGCTGCGGCGCGTGTGGGCTGGGATGGGGGAGTGAGGCTCGTATCGTCGGCGCGCTGGAGCACCTCGGCGAAGGTGAGATGTCGAAGGTCGGCGTCGTCGAGCTCGGCCCACGTCCGCGGCGCTGCGACGGTCGGCTGGGCGCGACCGCGGAGCGAGTAGGGGGCGATGGTCGTCTTCGCGGCGTTGTTCTGGCTCCAGTCGAGGAACACTCGTCCCGGTCGAGCGGCCTTGCTCATTTGACTCACGACGAGATCGCCGTGGTCTGCTTCCAGCGCTCGGGCGAGCTCGTGTGCGAACGTGGAGATCTGCTCGCTCGTGCGGGAGCCATCGAGAGGCGTGTAGAGGTGGATGCCTTTGCTGCCGCTGGTCACCGGGAGCGCGTCCATGCCGAGTTCGGTCAGGACCGCTCGGGCCCAGCGGGCCACCTGCGCGCATTCGGCGAGGCCCACTCCCGGGCCGGGGTCGAGGTCGAGCACGAGCCGGTCGGGGTGGCCTCGGTCGCCGTCGGGGGTGAATCGCCACTGCGGCACATGTAGTTCCAGGCTCGCGGTCTGGGCGAAGTACACGAGCGCTGCGGTCTCTTCGATCAGTGGATAGTCCTTCGGGCCCGAGCTGTGGGCGATCGGACGCCTCGGGATCCAGGACGGGGCACCGGCCTCGAGTGCCTTGGCGAAGAACGGTGCGGCATCCACGCCCTCGGGCCAGCGCTTGCGGGTGACCGGACGCCCGGCCACGTGAGGCAGCAGGAGCGGGGCGATCCGGGTGTAGTAGTCGATCACCTCCCCCTTGGTGGTGCCGGTCTCGGGGTAGAGGACCTTGTCGAGGTTGCTCACGCGCAGACGGCGCCCGGCGACCTCGACGGTCTGCGGGGAGGCGCGGCGCGGAGCATCTGCCATGGCGTAAGGCTAACGGGCAACCCCTGGCGACCACCCGCGCCCTCGGTGTCTACTGGGACGATGAGATCCATCTGGAAGGGCGCCCTGACGTTCGGCCTCGTCAACGTGCCGGTCAAGGTCTACTCCGCGACCGAAGACCACGACGTGCCGTTGCATCAAGTGCACGCGGCCGACGGCGGCAGGATCCGCTATCAGCGCATCTGCGAGATCGACGGCGAGGTCGTCCCGTACGCCGACATCGACAAGGCGTACGACGACGGCGAACGCACCGTGGTGCTGACCAAGGAGGACCTCGCGTCACTCCCCGCCGAGCGCAGTCGCGAGATCGAGGTCGTGGAGTTCGTGCCGTCCGAGCAGATCGACCTGCTCACCCTCGACCGTGCTTACTACCTGGAGCCCGACTCCTCCTCGCCGAAGGCCTATGTGCTGTTGCGCAAGACGCTGGAGCAGACCGACCGGACGGCGATCGTCCGCTTCTCGCTCCGTCAGAAGACGCGCCTGGCCGCGCTCCGAGTGCGAGGAGACGTGCTCGTGCTGCAGACGCTCTTGTGGGCCGACGAAGTGCGCGAGGCGTCGTTTCCCGCGCTGGAGACCGAGGTGAAGATCTCCGACAAGGAGCTCGACCTGTCGGCCTCCCTCGTGGAGAGCTTCTCCGGTGATTTCGATCCGGCAGAGTACACCGACGCCTACCAGGCCGAGCTGCGGACGCTGATCGAGGCCAAGCTCGACAAGGGTGACGCGCTGGACACGAGCGAGACCTTCGGCGAAGCGGAAGGCGCCGACTCGGGTGGCGAGGTCATCGACCTGATGGAAGCGCTCCGCGCCAGTGTGGAGCGCAGCCGTGCCGCGCGAGGTGCCTCGGGCGACAAGGGCTCTGCGGGCTCGGGCTCCGGTGATGGCGGTTCCGCGAAGAAGAAGGCCGCACCGAAGAAGACGAAGAAGGCGTCCTGAGCGGACGCTCGCTCAGGCGTCGGCGCGGGGCTCCTCGCGCTGCCGGTGCTCGGCCGATGCGTCGGTGTCGGGGGTGAGCGGGTCGTCGAAGACCTCGGGCTCGAGGGCGAGCTCCTCGGCCTCCCGGGCGTCGACACGAGGCTCCACCCCGGCTGCGGCTTCCTTGCGCACCTTGCGGCGCTCCGAGAAGTAGTGCCAGAGGGTGAAGATCGCCGTTCCGCCGACGGCGACGAGCAGGATGAGGTCGATGTACTCCGTGACCAGGTGGGCGACCCACGGGATGTAGCCCACGAGGAAGCCGACCATGGTGAGCCCGAAGCCCCAGATCATCGCACCGATGAAGTTGTACAGGCTGTAGCGCTTCCACGGCATGTGTCCGACGCCGGCTGCCACCGGCGCGAAGGTACGCACGATCGGGACGAAGCGGGCGAGGATGACCGTGAGCCCGCCGTACCGCTCGAAGAAGGCGTTCGTCCGCTCTACGTTCTTGCGGCTGAACAGCCCGGACTCCTTGCGCTCGAACACGGCGGGGCCGCCCTTGTGCCCGATGTAGTAGCCGACCTCTCCGCCGAGGAATGCCGCCAGGGCGATCAGGAGCGACACGATCCAGATGTTGACGCCGAAGATCTCGTTCGTGTGGGTGAGCAGCCCGGAGATGATCAGGAGGGTGTCGCCGGGCAGGAGGAACCCGACGAGCAGCCCGGTCTCGGCGAACACGATGAAGCAGACGACGAGCAGAGCCCACGGACCGGCCGCCTCGATGATCGTGGTGGGGTCGAGCCAGGGAATGAGGGCGATGGAGTGCACGGAGGTCCCGTCGGTCGGACATGCGGTCGGCGGTCATGACGGACGACGCGGATTGCATCGTCCCGTGCGGAAGGTGGGACTTGAACCCACACGCCTTTCAGCACAGGAACCTAAATCCTGCGTGTCTGCCAATTCCACCACTCCCGCGGGGGAATCAGTCTATCGAGGGGGCCTTCGTATCTGAGACGGCACGGGTCTGCGAATCCGCCGTGGAATCGGCTGTCGCGGGGGCCGCCGATCCGGCGCCGACGGACCGCGGGGAGCCGCCGATGACCCAGTAGGCGACGCCGACGAACAGTCCGCCGCCGATGAGGTTCCCCAGGCCCACCCACCAGAGGTTCGAGGCGAACAGGATCCATGTGGTGTCGGCGTAGCCGCCGAACAGGCCGATCCCGTAGGTGGTCATGTTGGCCACGACGTGTTCGAAGCCCGAGCTGATGAAGGCCAGGATCGCGGCGAAGATGAGCAGGATCTTGGCTGCCTCGGAGTGGACGCGAGCGCACATCCAGATCGCGAGGCAGACGAGCAGGTTGCAGAGGATTCCGCGGACGAGGAGTTCTGCGGGCGACTCGTGCGCCTTGGCGGAGAGCATGCTCTGCACCATGTCGCCCGCGGCGGCGTTGGAGTGGAGGACGCCGGACACGACGATGAGGGCGGCGAACACCAGGGCTCCGAGGAGATTCGTGGCGAGGGTGGCGAGGAGCGTCGCCACCGCGCGCCACGGGTTGATCGCCCGCATGAGGGCACCCTGGGGGAGCACCATCATCGCCGAGGTGGCAAGGTCGCCGCCGGCGAACACCACGAGCGTGAGCGCGACACCGAACACCAGCCCCGCGACGAGCTTGCCGAAGCCTGTGTCGCCCGCCAGGAGCGGTCCGGCCGTGGCGACCATCAGGACGACACCGATCCCGATGTAGGCGCCGGCCAGCATGCCCGAGAGCGTGAAGCGCAGGGGAGTGCGCAGTCCATCGGCCTTGTGCACGGCGGCGTCCGCCTGGACGTCGAGGGTCTCCGAGATGCTGAGCATCGCATCCGCTCCTTTCGCGGCGATGACCGCCTGCGGCGAGTCTACTTGTGGTCCGACCACAGCGGTCGCCCATGGGCTGGAGAAAAGCAGGGGTGACCGGGGTCGTGTAGGTGTATATAGTGTGTATATACAGTAAGGCGCGATGAAGGAGTGGGTATGCGCGTGATCGTCTCGACGACGTCCGGCGTCCCGCTCTACGAACAGATCGTGGAGCAGGTGCGGGCACAGGTCATGTCGGGCGAGCTCTCCGCTGGATCGCCCCTGCCGTCGCTGCGTGCGCTTGCCGAGGAGTTGCGCGTGTCGCTCATCACCACGACGCGCGCCTACAACGAGCTGGCCGCCGAGGGGCTGATCGTCAACGTGCCGGGAAAGGGGTCGTTCGTCGCCGAGATCGACGCCGACGTCGCCCGCGCCGGCGCCCTCGACCGCGCTCGTGCGGGGATCCGCCAGGTGGTGACGCGCGCTCGCGCCTCGGGCCGGGTGTCCCGAGAGGAACTGATGACGATGATCGAGGAGGAGTGGGAGCTGTGATGACGGTGGACAACGTGGTGGAGGTCTCGGGGCTGATCAAGCGACGCGGAAGCTTCGTCGTCGGCCCGATCGACGTCGCTGTTCCTCGTGGGTTCGTCACGGGGGTGGTCGGCGCCAACGGCGCGGGCAAGACGACCCTTCTGCGTACGCTCGTGGGTCTCGTCCATGCAGACGAGGGGACCATCCGGCTTCCGCCGCCGGAGCGCGTGAGCGTCGCGTTCGACCAGCCCTTCGTCCTTCCCGACTGGCGCGTCCGTGACGCTGCCGCGACCTACGCGCAGTTCCGCGGCGGCTGGGACGGGGCGCGGTTCGACCGGCTCTGTCGACGGTTCGGTCTGTCTGCCGATGCGAAGGTGAAGGACCTGTCACGGGGGCAGGGGAGCGTCCTGATGACCGCTCTGGCGCTCGCCGACGCCCCGGAGCTCCTCATCCTCGATGAGCCGACGAGCGGACTGGATCCGTCGGCGCGGGCGGACCTCATCGACGTCCTCCGCGACTACATGACGGGATCCGAGGCGTCGCTTCTCTTCTCCACTCACATCACGAGCGACCTGGAGCACTTCGCCGATCATCTGCTGTTCGTGGACGAGGGGAAGGTCGTCTACTCCGGCCCCGTGGACGAGCTCACGACCGACTTCGCCTATGTCCGAGGAATGCTCGACGATGTGACGCCGGACAACGAACCGCTCGTGCGGGGACTGCGGCGGGGACGAGAGACCTTCGACGGCATCATCCGTACCGCCGACACCGCGGCCTTCGGGCCGTCGGTCCAGATCGAGGCGCCGACGATCGAGCAGGTCGTCGTTCATCATCAGCGCCACCAGCCCCAGGAGGTGTGACCCGTGAACTCCGTCGTGCAGTTCATCCGACTCGACCTGCGATCCCTGCGCCCGTCTGCGCGGTCGCTCCTGCTGCCGGCCCTCGTGCTTCTGGTCGCTGCCGCTCTGCCGTCGCAGAGCCCCTACGCCGTGATCCCCGCCGCCGGCGTGTTCGCGGTGATGATCGCTCCGCAGTATCTGTTCGGCAACGACGAGAGAGGCCGGCTCGACACCCTCTACGGGGCTCTCGGTATCGATCGACGGAGGGTCGTGTCGGGGCGTTACGCGACGGCCCTCGCGATCCTCGTCGCGATGACCGCCGTCGGCCTCCTCATCGCCCCGCTCGCAGCGAAGGCCTTGGCGACGGGTTTCGACTTCCCGCTCGCGCTCGGCATCGCCGCGGGGAGCCTTGCGGTGGCAGCGGTGGTCCTCTCGATCGAGCTGCCGCTGTACTTCGCGGTGGGCGCCACCCGCGCACGCACGGTGGGATTCGCGGTGCCCGCCGCGATCGTCGTGGTCGTCGTGCTCGTCGGAGGCCTCGTGCCCGAGGCGGGGGAGGCCGTCGCGGCGGCGCTGACCTCGGTGCCGCCGGTGTGGCTCGCTGTGAGCGCACTCGTCGTCGTGCTGGGCCTGGGAATCGCGTCCCGCGCGGTGGCCGCGCGCCTCTACGCTCGCCGCGACCTCTGACGGCACGCACCGCCCGCGGGCGGTGTGGATAACTTCGGAGGCTTGGCCGGCGGGTTCGTCAGGATGATCGCGATGTTTCCGCTGATCGATGCCGCCGAGGATCTCTCCGTGACGCGCGCGTTGAGCGAACGGGTGCGAGATGTCTTCCGCGTCGAGCAGGTGGATCCGATGCGCCATCCCGAGCGCGCGAGACGCTTGGTGCTGGCCGAGATCCAGCGGCACAACGACTTCGCGCCCTCGCGCGGCGTTGCCTCCGTCGACGACGAGGAGGCGGCCGTGCGGGCGATCCTCGCGAGCGTCTCGGGATACGGCGTGGTGCAGCCGTTGATGGACGACGCGACGGTCGAGGAGATCTGGATCAATGCGCCCGACCGGGTCTTCTGCGCCCGTGAGGGTCGCAGTGAGCGCCTGCCGCTGCGGTTGACGGAGGAGGAGGTGCGCGACCTCGTCGAACGCATGCTCCACGCGACCGGTCGTCGCGTGGACCTCAGCCACCCGTTCGTGGACGCGTCTCTTCCTGACGGCTCGCGACTCCACGTCGTCATCCCCGATGTCACGCGCCGGCATTGGGCGGTGAACATTCGCAAGTTCGTGCCGGGCGTGCGAAGCCTTCCGGCGCTGGTGGCGGCCGGGTCGCTCACCGAGCGCACCGCCGAATGGATCGTGGCGGCGATCGACGCCGGGAAGTCGTTCCTCGTCTCCGGTGCGACGCACGCGGGGAAGACGACGCTCTTGGGGGCACTGATCGATGCGGCCGATCAATCCCAGCGGGTCGTCACTGTGGAGGAGACGTTCGAACTGGCGATCACTGCTCCCGACGTCGTTGCGATGCAGGGGAGACAGCCCGGTTTGGAGGGAACGGGGGAGGTCACCCTCCGTCGGCTGGTGAAGGAGGCGCTCCGGATGCGACCGGACCGTCTCGTGATCGGTGAGGTGCGCGGTGCGGAGGCGCTCGACCTCCTGCTCGCGCTCAACACGGGCGTTCCCGGCGCGGCGACCATCCACGCGAACTCGGCAGCCGACGCTCTGCGCAAGCTCGCGTCCTTGCCGCTCCTGGCCGGACGGAACATCGACTCCTCGTTCGTCCTTCCTGCGGTGGCCTCGGCGGTCGACTTCGTGCTGCACTGCGCCCGCCGAGGCGACGGCCGACGGGTCGTGCCGGAAGTCGTCGAGGTGACCGGGCGCGTCGTCGACGGGGTCATCGAGACCCGTGCGCTCGGCGAAGGGGAACCTCGATGACCGTGTTCCTCGGCGGGGTGTTGGCGGCGGGCATTCTCCTCATCCTGTCCCCCTGGCTCTGGCCGCCGGTCGAGCATCGTGTCGCCGTACGCGAGGAGGGGCGCGCTCGACGTCTGCTCGACGTGGCCGGATACGCGCACATCCCGGCCGCGCGTCTCGCGATGTTTTCGGTGGGCGCAGCGGCCGGCAGCGCGTCGGTGGCCTGGCTCGTGACGGGCCTTCTCGCGGTCGCCCTCATCGCCGCTGCCGCCGGCGCTCACGCGCCGGTCGTATGGCTGCGCTCGAGGGCTCGTCGCCTGCGTCGCATGCGGCGCACGCTCTGGCCGGATGTCTGCGATCTTCTCGTCGCGTCCGTGCGGTCGGGGATGTCGCTCCCGGACGGGGTGGCGTCGCTCGCCGAGTCCGCGCCGCCGGCCCTCCGGCCGGCCTTCCGGGTCTTCTCGGCCGATCTGGCGGCCTCGGGGCACTTCGACTCCGCGCTCCTCCGGCTCAAGGCAGTCCTGGGGGATTCCGTGAGCGACCGCATCCTCGAGACGCTGCGGATGGCTCGTCAGGTGGGAGGAACCGAACTGACCGCGGTGCTCCGCGCGCTGTCGGCGTCGGTCCGTACGGACGCCGCCCTGCGGGGAGAGATCGAAGCGCGTCAGTCGTGGACCCGCGGCGCTGCCGTCTTGGGGGTCGTGGCGCCGTGGCTCGTGCTGGGACTGCTGGCTGCCCGCCCCGAGGGGTCCCGGGCGTATGGGTCTCCGGAGGGGTTCATCCTGGTCCTCGCCGGAGCGGGCGTATCGGTCGCCGCGTATCGACTCATGGTCCGGCTGGGCCGGCTCCCGGAACCACAGCGGTGGTTCGGGTGAGTCTGCTCAGCGACGTGGCCCTGGCCGTCATTCTCGGCGGTGCGCTCGCGACGGGGGTGCTCCTCCTCGGAACGCGCGTTCCGCAGTGGGCGGCACCGACGCTCACGCGCCGGATTGCGCCGTACCTGCGTGACATCGCCGACCCGCTGGGGCTGACACCTGTCGCGGGGCCGACGGGGTCGGCGACGGGAGTTGCGCGGCTTCACCGACTCCTCGGACAGATCGGCGGGCACGCGCAGGTCGCCCGGCGCCTCCAACAAGCGGGATCGATGCAGTCGGTCGCATCGTTTCGCTCCGTGCAGTTGGGCTGGGGACTCGGGGGTGTCCTGATCGGCGCGCTCGTTGCTGTCGCTCTGGCGGTGTGGGGTGGGGGAGGCCCCGCGGCCACGATGCTCGCGCCTCTGGGTGGTGGTGTGGCCGCGGCGGTCTGTGAGATGCGACTCACGCGGCGGGCCCAGCAGCGACGCGTCCGCATCGAGGACGAGCTCCCCACGGTGTTGGAGTTCCTCTCACTCTGCCTCGCGGCAGGCGAGGGGCTGCGGGACGCCCTGCACCGTGTCGGGAACGTCGGCACGGGCGAGCTGACGGGCGAGATTCGTCGGGCAGTCGTGGAGAGCGGCACGGGATCCAATCTGAGCGACGCGTTGCGGGCCGTCTCACAGCGCCTGGACGTCGCGGCCCTGGGGCGGGCTGTGGATCACATCGTCGCGGCGATCGACCGCGGCGCTCCTCTCGCGCAGGTGCTGCAGGATCAAGCAGCCGATGCGCGCGAAGGAGCCAAACGAGACCTCCTGGAGCTCGCCGGACGCAAGGAGATCGCGATGCTCCTCCCGCTCGTGTTTCTGCTCCTGCCGTTGTCGGTGTTGTTCGCGGTTTTTCCAGGAATCGTCATGCTGCGCCTGGGTGTGGGGTGAGCGGTGTCGTGATCACTGAAGAGGGGAGAGAACATGTGGAACAGGCTGTGGAAGAGGTGGCGTGCGCGGACCTCCGGGTTCGGGGAGGACGAGCGCGGAGATGTTCCCGGCTGGGTGCTGGTGACGTTGATGACGGCGGGACTCGTGGTGGCGATCTGGGCGTTGGCCGGTCCGGCACTCGCCAACCTCTTCGAGCAAGCGATCAGTCGCGTCTCCGGCTTCTGACGGACACCGCCGACGATCGTGGCTCGGCCTCTGTCGAGTTTCTCCTCGTCGGCATTCTCGTGACGTTCCTGACCCTCGGGGTTCTCCAGGTCGGGGTGGCGGTGTATCTCCGGAACGTCGTGCACGACGCCGCGGTCGAAGGCGCCTATTACGGCGCGCTCGCCGACGTCGATGCGGCGGACGGCGCGATCCGCGCTCGCCACGTGGTCGAGCGCGCCGTCGGGCGGGGCTTCGTCGAGCAGGTCACCGCGCGAGAGGTCACCTTCCTCGGTGAGCCGTCGGTCGAGGTCACGGTGACGGCGACTCTTCCCCTGGTCGGGCCCTTTGGAGTCCCGGGTGGTTGGGAGGTGGTCGGTCGTGCGCCTGCGGAGACGCTCCCGTGAGTCGCGGCTCTGCGACGGAGACACTGTAGGAACAGGCGACGCCGGCTCGGCGTCGCTGGAATTCATTGCTGCCGGCGCCGTGCTCCTCGTCCCGATCGTGTACCTGATCATTGCGCTCGGACAGATTCAAGGGCACGCCTTCGCCGTGGAAGCGGGTGCGCGCTACCTGGCGCGCACGATCGCCACGTCGGAGGATCGGGACGACGCCGACATCCGGTCTCAGCGCGTGCTGGCGGCAATCGAACGCGAGTATGGGATGGAGCCCGGCTCTGTGCAGGTCGAGCTGCGTTGCCGCCCGCAGGGAGTCGAATGCCCCCGCGCCGGCGCGGTGATCCTGGTGACGCTGCGCGCCGAGGTCGCGCTCCCACTCGTGCCACCCGTTCTCGGGCTGGAGCGAGCGGCGCGCGTGACTGTCGATGCCGCGGCCTCACAAAAAGTGGCGCGCACGTGGGGTGGTGAGCCGTGACGGAGTCGGATGAACCTGACGATGAGGGGAGCATCCTGCTGCTGACTCTCGGATACGCGCTGTTGGCGATCGCGCTGGTGCTCGTCAGTGTCAGTGCGACGAGTCTCTACCTGATGCAGAAGCGTGTCGACGCCGTCGCGGACGCTGCTGCGCTCGCGGGAGCTGACGGCTTCATCATCGAGGTGAACAACGGTGTCCCCGTTGCTCGCCTGACGGATGAGGGCGTCGCGGAACAGGCGCGTCTGCTGCTCGGCGGCGCAGACGACATGCGACTCGTCCGCGCGGACACCCCCGATGGCTCGTCTGCGCGGGTGACGATCGAGGCGGTGTGGCGGCCGCCGCTGGTCGGTCTCTTCGTCCCCGACGGCGTCGTTCTCACTTCGACCGCGACCAGCCGTACGGCTCTGGGATGAAAGGGTTGGGTGCTGAAGCGGCGAGGATGGATCGAATGAGAAGAGTCCTCAGCCTTCAAGCCACGCGTGCCCTCTTCGGCACCCTGCCGCGCATCGGTCTCGTTGTCGCGGTGCTCGCGGCGTACTACGTCGCGGCGATCTGGATCGAGCCGTTCGTGCCGTGGTGGGTCGTCGCGGTCGTCGGCCTGCTCTTGCTCGCGGGCCTGCAGTACCTGGGCTATCGCCTGCTGGAACGCGACATCGTGCGGTCCGCCCGCGACGACTCGCACGTATAGGAGTCAACCGATCAGGGGCGTGGCACCCAGCGGACGAAGGCGGCGGCACCGAGAAGACCGATCACGCCCATGACTCCGGTGGCCACCGGAAAGGAGAACACGGCGGCGGTGGCGGAGACGAGCAGTGGAGCGACGGCGCCACCGGCATCGGTGAGCGTCCGCCAAGAGCCCAGGAACGCGGCCGGATCGCTCTGCGGGGCCGCGTCCGCTCCGAGTGTGAGGAGGATGCCGCTCGAGAGTCCATTGCCCACCCCGAGCACCGCCGCGAACACGCCGAACCACATCGCGGCCTGATCGCCGTCGTGCGTCACCGACAGCGCGAGGAACCCCACGCCCATCAGCAGCATTGCAGGGAGCGCAGCCCACAGTCGCCCGAAGCGGTCCATCACCTGGCCGCTGGCGTAGAACAGGGCGAAGTCGATCGCTCCCGAGATTCCTACGACGAGGGCGATCGTCTGGGCATCCAGGCCGATCGACACGCCCCACACCGGCAGCACCACCTGCCGGGCCGAGCGCACCGCCGACAATGAGGCCGCAGCCACGCCCAGACGCGACAGCACCCGCCGGTGGCGCCACATCGTGCGGATCACCCCGGTCCCGGGTTCCCGGCGCGGCACCTGAACGGGGCCAGTCACCGGTTCGCCGGTATCGGCATCCGTGGCCCCCGACGCGGCGCCGGGCGGGGGAGTCGCCGGCACCAGTCGCTCGGGATCTTGCCCCGTCAGCACCAGCGTCACGGCCGCGACCAGGCAGATGCCGAAGAACCACGCCGTCGCGCGCGGGTCGTCGAAGACCGCCAGCAGCGCCGCCGCCAAGAACGGACCGACGAACATGCCCAGCCGGAACGTGCCGCCGAGCAGCGACAGCGCCCGCGCCCGGAACGACAGCGGCACTCGCGTGGTCATGAAGGCGTGCCGGGCGAGCCCGAACGCCGCCGCACTCAGTCCGATCGCGAACACCGACAGAGCCAGGACCGCCAGGTTGGGCGCGAAGACCACGCCCACGACGGCCGCCATCGCCACCCCGCCGCCGATCGCCATCGCGGCTCGCTCGCCGATGCGGGCGACGGCCCACCCCGCCGGCAGGTTGCCGCAGAGCTGACCCACCACGAGGGCCGAGGCGACGAGCGCCGCGGTGGGAACATCGGCGCCCAACTGCGACGCGAAGACGGGAAGGAGGGGAAGGAGGGCGCCCTCACCGAGCGCGAACAGGACGGTCGGGCCGTAGATCATCGGCGCGAGTCGCCACAGCATCCTCCCGATGGGGTCGGGGGAGTCGGCGGCGGTCACCCTTTCCACGTTAGTCTGGAGTGTCATGCTCGAACTCGATCTCTCCGCCGACATCCAGGCCCTGCGCTCCACCTTCGCCGACATCCAGGCGGTGGTCGACGTCGAAGGGCTCCGCGCCGAGATCGACCGCCTGTCCGAAGAGGCCGGCGCCCCCGATCTCTGGGACGACCCGGAGAAGGCGCAGAAGGTCACGAGCGCCCTGAGCCACCGCCAGGCCGAGCTCAAGCGCGTCAGCGAGATCGGCCAGCGCCTTGACGATCTCGAGGTGCTCGTCGAACTCGCGAACGAGATGGAAGACGAGGACTCCGCCGCCGAGGCGCGCACCGAGCTCGCCAACCTCCGCGACGCGATCGGACAGCTCGAGGTGCAGACGCTCCTCGACGGCGAGTACGACGCGCGCTCCGCCGTCGTCACCATCCGCTCCGGCGCCGGTGGCGACGACGCGACCGACTTCGCCGACATGCTCCTGCGCATGTACCTGCGCTGGGCCGAGCGTCACAAGTACCCCGTCAAGGTGATGGACACCTCCTACGCCGAAGGCGCCGGCATCAAGTCGGCCACGTTCGAGGTCGACGCCCCCTATGCGTACGGCACCCTGTCGGTCGAGGCGGGAACGCACCGCCTGGCGCGCATCAGCCCGTTCGGATCCGCCGACAAGCGCCAGACGAGCTTCGCCGCCGTCGAGGTCATCCCCGTCATGGAGGAGGCCCAGGAGGTGGAGGTTCCCGAAGGCGACATCCGTGTCGACGTCTTCCGCTCCTCGGGCCCCGGTGGGCAGTCGGTCAACACCACCGACTCCGCCGTGCGCATCACGCACATCCCGACGGGCATCGTCGTCTCGATGCAGAACGAGAAGAGCCAGATCCAGAACCGCGCAGCCGCCATGCGCGTGCTCCAGACGCGCCTGATGCTCCTGCAGAAGGAAGAAGAGGCGGCCAAGAAGAAGGAGCTCGCCGGCGTCATCACCGCCAGCTGGGGCGACCAGATGCGCTCCTACTTCCTCTACGGCCAGCAGCTCGTGAAAGACCTCCGCACCGGCTACGAGGTGGGAAACCCCGCCGCCGTCTTCGACGGTGACCTCGACGGACTGATCGCGGCAGGCATCCGGTGGCGCAAGCGCAAGGACGACGACGACTGACCCCGCGTCCGCGGAAGCCGGAGAGACGGTCGACGCAGACCGTCACCGCCTCCGCGCCGAGCGGGGATCGCATGCTCCTGCGGGTGTCGTGACCGGCAACGGCTCGCGGCGCGCTTAGGCTCGACGGGTCATGATCCGGTTCGAGCAGGTCACCAAGCGATATCGCGGCACCAGCAAACCCGCCTTGCACGATGTCGACTTCGAGGTGCAACGTGGTGAGTTCGTCTTCCTCGTCGGTGCGTCCGGCTCCGGGAAGTCGTCGTGTCTCCGGCTGATCCTGCGGGAGGACACCCCGAGCGAGGGGCGAGTCGTCGTGCTCGGGCGCGACCTCCGCTCGCTCTCCACCCGCAAGGTGCCCTACTTCCGGCGTCACATCGGATCGGTCTTCCAGGACTTCCGGCTGCTTCCCGGCAAGACGGTGTTCCAGAACGTCGCCTTCACGCTGCAGGTGATCGGCTCCTCCCGCGCGTTCATCCAGCAGGCCGTGCCCGAGGCGCTTGCCCTGGTCGGGCTCCAGGGCAAGGACAAGCGCCTGCCCCACGAGCTGTCGGGCGGTGAGCAGCAGCGTGTCGCCATCGCGCGGGCCCTCGTGAACCGGCCCCAGATCCTGCTCGCCGACGAGCCGACGGGAAATCTCGACCCGGCGACGTCGGTGGACATCATGCAGCTCCTCGCGCGGATCAACGCGGGAGGCACCACGGTCGTCATGGCCACGCACGAGGCCGGCTTCGTCAACGAGATGCAGCGCCGAGTGATCGAGCTCCGCGGCGGCGCGATGGTGCGCGACGACCGGCACGGTGGCTACGGTGACACCTCGGCGCTCCCGAGTCTTGCTCCCCTGGAGGAGAAGGGTGTCGCGGCGACGGCCGCCCTGACGGCCGTCCTCGAGCTGCAGCGGGAGATCGCCTCCCGCCCACCCGAGCCCATCCCACCCGCACCCGCGACGACCGCAGGCCCCGCCCCCGCCGAGAACGCCGCCGAGGCGGGCCACGCGCCCGCGCTCACCCAGCCCGCGGCCGATCCTGCGCCCGGCACACGACCCATTCCGATCGCGGCACCCTCGGTGGACCTCGAGGAGCTCGGACTCGACGGTCTCGGCGCCGCCGATCGCCTCGGTCTGTCCACCGACGAAGACGAAGTGGGGCCCACGTCGTGAGAGTCGGACTGATCCTCGGCGAGGCCCTGTCGGGCCTGCGTCGGAACGCCTCGATGGTGATCTCGGTGATCCTCGTGACCTTCGTGTCGCTGACGTTCGTGGGCGCCGCGATGCTCATGCAGCTCCAGATCACGAAGATGTACTCGTACTGGGTGGATCGCGCACAGGTGGCGGTCTCACTGTGCAGTTCGATCTCCACCTCCAAGACCTGTGTCGACGGAGTGGCCACGGAGGACCAGGTCGCCGCCGTCAAGGAGAAGCTCGACAGTGAGGCCCTGCAGTCGGTGGTCAAGGGAGTGCGCTTCGAGTCGCGCGCTGATGCCTACCAAGCCGTCCTCGACCTGTACGGAGACGACTACCGCGAGTTCGTCACCGAAGACCAGATGAACGAGACGTACTACGTCACCTTGAACGACCCGGGGCAGGCCGCCGTCATCACGGAAGCGTTCGGCGCGATGGACGGAGTGGACGCCGTCATCAACCAGATGCAGTATCTCGATCCCTTGTTCACGGCGCTCACCGTCGCCACCTACATCGCGGTCGGCATCGCCGCCCTCATGCTGGTCGCGGCCGTGTTGCTGATCGCGACGACGATCCGGCTCTCCGCCTATGCGCGGCGGAAGGAGCTCGGAATCATGCGCCTTGTCGGAGCGTCCAACCGCTTCATCCAGACCCCGTTCATCCTCGAAGGCGTCTTCGCCGCCTTCATCGGCTCGCTGCTGGCCGGCGGAGCGATCCTGGCCGGGATCCAGTTCGGCGTGCGCGGATACCTGCGCGAGCGCGTGAACTTCATCACCACCTGGGTGGATCTGTCCGACGCGGCCGCCGTCATTCCCGCGATCATCCTCATCGGCCTCGTGCTCGCGGCACTGTCGGCCGGATTCGCGATCCGACGCTGGCTCCGCGCCTGAGGTAGGCTGGTCGGCTGCCGTCTCCCGAGCCCGTTCGGGAACCGACGGCGATCGGACACGAGGAGTCATCATGCCCAGGGAACGCGGGGAGCAGGTCGTCGCGACCAACCGTCGCGCGCGCCACGAGTACGCCATCGAGAAGACGTACGAGGCGGGGCTGGTGCTCACGGGGACCGAAGTGAAGTCGCTCCGTCAGGGGCGCGCGAACTTGAGCGACGGCTACGCCTACATCGACGGGGGGCAGGCCTACCTCGACGCCGTGCACATCCCCGAGTATTCGCAGGGGCATTGGACCAATCACGCGTCCAAGCGCACCCGCAAGCTGCTCCTCCACAAAGACGAGATCATCAAGCTCTCTCACGCGATCTCGGCCGGCGGCTACACCCTGGTGCCCCTCAAGCTCTACTTCTCGGATGGGCGGGCCAAGGTCGAGATCGCGGTGGCCAAGGGCAAGCGCGAGTACGAGAAGCGGCAGACCATCCGCGAACGTGAGGACAAGCGCGAGGCGGAGCGCGCGATGCGCACCCGCAACCGCCTCGGCGACTGATCGGCGGCCCGAGGCGCGGTCACTCGGCGCGAAAACGTGCCTCGACCGCGGCGCGGACGACGATCTCTTCCGGGCGGAAGGCGAAGCCGGGCGATCCGGCGGCGTCCATCTCCATCGCGGCCTTCGCGAACACGCGCGGTGTCGCGTCGACCTCAGCCCCGCGCAGGAGCCCGAGGTCGGCGATCTCCAGCGGGACGACGGAGCTGCGTCCGATCGCCCGCGCGTAGGCGGTGGCCCGCTCGACGGCGGTGGCGACTGCACGGGTCGCGGCTTCGCGCTCGATACGTGCCCGTGTCTCCGGCGAGAGCTGCCACTCCACACCGCCCACCTGAAGTCCGTCTCGCTGGGCGACGGTGTCGAGCCACTCCGCAAGGGCTTCGGGGTCGCCGAACGTGGCCGACAGCTCCACGGACGCATGGTGGACGAGGTCGAGCTGCACACCGTCGGCATTCCAGGGGCGATCGGACCAGACGGTGACCCGGCCGCTGCTCCACTCCACGACCGAGCCTGCTTCCGCGCGGGTGGTGAGGTCTTCGCGCACGGGGGAGGAGAGCGCGGACACCCGGTCGACGACCGTGCCTCGTACGGGGCCATCAGCCACGGCAGAGATCCGGGCGACGGCGCGTTCAGGCGCGACGCGCGTCTCGTGCTCGCCGCGGACGGTGATGATGACCTCGCTCATGCCTCGACTCTACGCCGCGGAATGGCGCGGGGCCGCGAAGCGTTGTAGGCTGTAATGCTCTGGCACCGAGGTGCCGGAACACGACAACTCCACAGCGTGACAGTGGTTCTCTGCCGCAAGGCTCACGGGGCTGATCGGTTTCGACAGCGCCTGCGAAGCTGCGGGAAGCGGGCCGAGGATGCAGGGTTATCTCGTTAACGATCTCTGCGAACCAATAAGTGCCGATGCAAAGCGCACTGACTTCGCCCTCGCTGCCTAAGCGAGCCCGATAGTCCGTCAGACCGTGTGTGATTCCGACACGGATCCTGGCGTCATCTAGGAATCTTGCTGTGTGACGGCGTCTGGACGTCACACGGGACTCTTCCCAGACTGGGCCTGTCGACTTAGGTGTCTGTGACAAAGGTCGGGGCCGAGCAGAACGTCTCTACAGACTGCGCCCGGAGAAGACGCAG
Organism: Microbacterium sp. TNHR37B; assembly: GCF_001620065.1. Classification (GTDB taxonomy): domain Bacteria; phylum Actinomycetota; class Actinomycetes; order Actinomycetales; family Microbacteriaceae; genus Microbacterium. The sequence continues at coordinate 740,713 of NZ_LQGV01000001.1, read as the reverse complement.
TATCACAGCGTTGGACGGGGGTTCGATTCCCCCCAGCTCCACGAATCCACTGTCACGATGGAGGAAGCCCCTCGTCGCGGGTTCACCCGGGGCGAGGGGCTTCGTCGTGCCCGGGGAGATCCGTCAGTCGGCCCAGGCCCCGGTCACGTCGATCTCGCGGCCGAGCACGCGTTCGGCGGCCCGGTGCCCGGAGAGGAGCGCGGCCGTCACGGTGGCGGGGTCGTCGGTCCACGTCGCCTCCCCGGCCAGGTGCAGGACGCCGCCGATCGGCGTTGCGAGGGCGTCATGGTCGTCGGTGGTCGAGCCGAGCGTCATATACGCGTACGACCCGCGCGCGAAGGGATCGTCGTGCCAGGCGGTCACATCGACGCGCGTGGGCGCGGGGATGTCGTCGCCGTAGAGTCGACGGAGCTGCGCCATGACGGAGTCGGCGACCTCGTCGTCCGTCCATCCGCGTGTGCCGATCGCGGCAGGGCCGGCGGCGAACGTCAGGAGCGTGGGCTCACCGTGGAGGCGCGTGAGGTCGTACCAGGAATGCCACCATGCCCCTTCGGCGCCCTGCTGACGGATGGCGTAGACGTCGTCGTCCCAGAAGACGGACGGGAACCGGAGGAACACCTTCTCGAAGGAGTTCATGCGCAGTCGTGAGAGCGGAGCTGCGACCTCATCGGGAAGCTCGGGGTCGAAGGCCACGTCGCCGGACTGCAGCACGCCGACCGGGAGGGTGACGATGGCCTCACGGGCTGCGAAGATCCCCTGGGCGGTCGTGACGCGTGCTCCCGCGCCGCTCCATTCGATACGCGTGACGACATGGCCGAGGCGCACGTCCAGCCCCTCGGCGAGGTGGTGGGGGAGCCGGTCGTAACCGTCGGGGAAGACCACTTCGTCGCCGTCGATCGCGTCGTCGTCGAGACCGTGGGCCGCCAGATCGTCGATGGCCGCTCCGTACTGCTCCTCGGCGCGATGCGAGAAGTACTCGCGCACGCGGTCGGCACGTTCGGGCGTCCACGGCTGGCGACCGATCACCTCCTCGGTGACCTCGAGATACGAGGCCCTCGGCGCGGACGCGGCGATGACGTCGACGAGTGCGGCATCGACCGTGTGGATGTCAGTGACGTAGCTCGCCGCCGCAGACGGCGACAGTCGATGCCCGGACGGGTCGTAGTGAGCGATGGGACGACTGTCGGGTTGATAGCCGCCGACCGTGAACTCCGTCGTGGGCATACCGAACGCCGACGCGGCGGCGGCCACCGGGCTGTCGGTGATGCCGTGGATCCACGATGCGCCGAGGTCGGTGATCCGCCCGTCCGTACGATCGGTGTGGACCCGGCCGCCCACGCGGCCCCGCGCCTCCACGACCACGACGGAGCGGCCCGCCCGCCGCAGGAGTCGGGCGGCCGTGAGACCTGCGACCCCCGCGCCGACGACGACCGTGTCGAACTCGCCCATGGATCCTCCGTGCCTCACGCCGCCGCGCCGCTCCTTACGGCTCGTGTCGACGTGGCCTCGACGCTACCGGTCGAGCCGAGGCGACGCGATAATCGGCGCATGACCAAGTACCTCATCTCCTTTCCGACCGGGGTCATGGAGTTCCCGCCGGAGGACTTCGACCTCGTGGTTGCCGAATCCCACGCCGTGATCCAGGCGGCGAAAGACGCCGGCGTGTATGTGTTCGGCGGGGGGATCGACGAGACCGTCGACCCGGTGAGGGTCTCGGGCGACGGCACCGTGACGGCGGGGCCGTACGCGAAGACGGGCGATCTTCGCGGCGGCTACACGATCCTCGAACTCCCCACCGTCGATGAGGCCCACGCGTGGGCGGCTCGCCTGGCGCGTGCGTGCCGCTGCGCACAAGAGGTGCGCGCCTTCGCGTACGACCCGCTCAGCTAGCGGGGCGCTGGATGAGCAGAAGCCCCTGCTTGGTGTCCGACACGGTGACCCAGCCGTCTCCGAAGAGATAGGTCATTCCGTAGCCGTCCTCGTCGCGGTTGATGGCCCCGTCAGGGTCCTCCGTGACGTAGGTGCCCTCCGCGCCCTGCTCGATGATCCAGCCTTCGGACTCCAGCGCCGCCTGCGCCGTCGTCGCCTCCTCCGGGGTGATCGGAGACCAGCCGAACAGCAGGAGGTCGTCCTCCACCTCTTGCTCGAAGTCACCCCACGTGCAGGAGATGCCGTCGGGGAACTCCGTGTCGCCGATCAGGAACGGGTCCTCGCGGAACGTCCATCCCTGCTCGGTGAGCTCTGCCACCTGGTCGGCGGGCAGGAGGTTCTCACACGTCACGTCGGCGGGATCAACGGCGCCTGCCGTCTCCGAGGGCGCAGGCGGTGCCGCCGAGGTCTGCGCCGGGGAGCTGGGGGCGAGGGGTGTCGATGCGCCGGGCGCGGGTGCGGCCGATGACGGACTGCACGCGACGAGGGTCGCAGCCAGGGCCGCCGAGGTGCCGAGAGCAGCGAGGAGACGGGGGAGACGTGCGGACATGGGCGGGACTCCGAGGTCAGCGGTCGTGGACGAGGTCGAGGAAGGCGCGATGAAGGATGCCGTTCGTCGCCAGTGACGATCGTGAGGACAGGGAGTCGTTGCCGTCGATGTCGGTGAAGCGTCCGCCCGCCTCGGTGATGATCGGAACGAGTGCAGCGATGTCGTACTCCTTCACGCCGAACTCCGCGACGAACTCCAGTCGCCCTTCGGCGAGCAGCATGTAGGGCCAGGTGTCGCCGTAGCCGCGGTCGCGCCACACGGCGCGGCTCATGCGGACGAGGGCGTCGGCGCGGCCCGCCTCGTCCCACTGCGAGATGCTCTGGAAGCTGATGCTCGACTCCGCGACCGTCGACACGGTCGAGACGTGGAGCCGTCGCGGGCCCGCAGCATCACCGTCGGTCCAGGCGCCCAGGCCCGTCGCTGCCCACCACCGACGACCGAGGGCGGGCTGGCTGGCCACCCCGACGCGCGGCACGCCGTCGATCGCGAGGGCGATCAGCGTCGTCCACATCGGGATCCCCTTGAGGTAGTTCGCCGTGCCGTCGATCGGATCGATGATCCACTGACGGCTCGCATCGCCCGACGCGCCGAACTCTTCACCGAACACGCCGTCCTCCGGGCGCTCGGAGGCCAGGACGTCCCGGATCGCACGTTCCGCCGCGAGGTCCGCTTCTGTCACGGGCGAGGCGTCGGCCTTGGTCTGCACGGACAGGTCTGCGGCGTCGAAGCGGGACATCGTCACGGCATCGGCGGCGTCCGCGATGCGCAGGGCCAGCTCGAGATCGCTCGTGAGGTCGTCGGTGAACGGTTCGTTCCAGGAGCGCACGAGGGGTTCGGGGGTCACGGCTCCAGGATACCGGCGCCGCCCTGCTCGATTGGCGTGAGCGGGCATCGGGATGGTAACGTTGACCCTCGGTTCGCCTCGTGCGAACAGCCTGCACCTCTAGCTCAATCGGCAGAGCAACTGACTCTTAATCAGTGGGTTCTGGGTTCGAGTCCCAGGGGGTGCACGACGACAGCCCCTCGATCATCTGGTCGAGGGGCTGTCTTGTTGCGCGCGCCCAACGCACGAACTGCGAAGCGCTCGGCTCTCCCTCGCCACGCTCCCACCGCGCGATCGCCGAGTGCGAGACTCCGATGAGCGCGGCGAGCTCGCGCGTAGTGAGCCCCGAGAGGCGCCGAGTCTCCGAGAGCAGTTGAGCCGGTGTCGTGGCCTGCGACTGAAGCATGGTCATGCCGTCATGCTAGCGCGTCAAGCGTGGCAATATTGCGACACGCCGCACGCAATCGTGACAAGCGGGCTTGTGGTGCATGACCGTTCCCTCTGTATCGAAAATGATACGGAAGTGGAGACCAGGGACATGGCAACCGCCACCGAGAACTACCAGGCGATCGCGCGTCAGCTCACCGAGCTCGCGACCGTCAGCGAGCACCCCGAACCATTGGTGCGCCTCGAGCTCTACAAGCGCGCGCTCGCACCGCTCTCGCTCGATCAGCAGCGCACGCTGATCGTCATCCTCACCGAGGGTGCACTCCGCGGCTCCGCCGCGGCCCGTGCATTCGCCAGCGCGCTTGCCGTCCAATGGTGACCGAGCACACCGCGCAGTCCGCGAGGATCACGCGCGTCCAGCTGCGCTTCGAGCGAGACTTCACACAGCTGCCCAACGCGTGGCTCCGCGATCGCCGCCTCAGTCGTGGGGCACGGGGCCTTCTCGCCGAGCTCATGACGCACGACACCTCGAGCTATCAGATCACCCTTGACGCTCTCAGCGGCGCTGGTCTTGAGGGGCGCGACGCCCTGCGCCGGATGGTCAGCGAACTCGAGCGTTATGGGTACCTCCACCGCGTTCAGAAGCGCCGCGCGCACGGTCGCATGGCGGGGCACGACTGGGTGATCCAAGACCCCTTCGAGGGGGTCGACGAACACGGTGCCTCACCACTACTCGCGCCTGTGGATAACCCGCGCCGCACCGCGTCGGATTATCCGACGTCGGCTAAACCGACGTCGGCTCCACCGTCGTCGGTCAAACCGACGCCTATAGAAGACCAAGTAAAGAACAAAGATCACGTACCAGCGCAACCACAGGGCACGATGGTTGCGCCTGTGGATAACCTCGGCGCCGTGCGCTGGTCGGATGAGCGGTGCCCCGCGAACTATCGCAACGGCGCGCACGAGCTCGGCCACTACGGCAAGTGCGTGCACTGCGCCGAGAGGCCGCTCGCTCTCAGGAGTGCATCGTGATGCGTCGCCGCGCTCACGCGCTGCTCGTCGCGATGGTCACGCTGCTGGCGATCGCGATCGGTACCGTCGTCATCTCGACGATGATCCCGCGCGACGTGCTCGCGCTGCTCGTCTCGTGCAGCTGGGCGTCCGTCGTCGCTTTGCTCGCCCTCGCGTACTACGAGACGCGAGTCAAGCCATGAGCTCGCTCGCCCTGCGCCACGGCCCCGGCTGCTACGCCGAGGCGGATGCCAAGCCGCAGCGATGGGGTGGTCGAAAGGCGCAGCAGTACGTCGACGCCACGCTCGCTGCGTACGGCGACGTGTGCATCAACTGTGGTCGACCCGGCAGCGATAGCGCTGACCACATCATCCCGCGCGCTGACGGCGGCGCGGTCTACGACCTCGACAACCTCGGCCCGTCGCACCGCCGCTGCAACTACGCCAGAGGTCGCAAGCCGCTCCGTCCCGTCGGCATCCCGATCGAGAGCGGCCTCGCGTTTTTTAGCCGCTGACTTCGAGGACACCCACGCGAAGCCCCGTTCCTTTTCTCCCGATCCCGCCCAGAAAAAAGCGATCTAGACGAAAGCCCACGACATGACCGACAACAGCAGCGACCTATCGGAATTCCTCCCCGGCCTCGAGCCGGAAGTGACGCGCGTGCCCGTGTTCCCGTCGTACGAGAAAGCGATCGCCGAGCTCCAACGCCTCGCCGTCATCGACGACACGCACGCCGGCATCTGCGCCAGCATCCTGCGCCGCGCAGCGATCGCCGACGATCCGCGCAGCAAGGGCTACACCGTGAATGACGCGCTCAAGGGTGCACACGAGGAAATGCTCACGCTGCTGCAAGTCGCAGCTGCCAAGGGCAACCGCGATTGGCAGGAGCTCGAGTCCTGGGTAGCGAGCCAGCAGTGACCTGGGCAGGGTTCACCTACGCGACGAAGCGCGACCCCTCGAGGGCCACGCGCGGCGCGGCGATCGCGGCTATCGCCCGGTCGCTCGGCTGGGAACCCATGCCCTGGCAGCAGGAGGTCTGGGACGTCGCGACCGAGGTCGATGACCACGGCAACTACGTATACGAGAAGGTGCTCATCACCGTGCCGCGCCAGTCCGGGAAAACGACGCTGTTCGGCCCCGTCCAGATCCACCGCGCGATCGAGCTCGCCAACGCCCGGGTGTACTTCACGGCCCAGACCGGCGACGACGCCCGCACGATCATGAAGACGCTCATTGGTCGCGTCGAAGGCAGCAGCCGGCTCGCGCCGCACGTCGCCGGCAAGCGCAGCGCCGCGCAGACCGGCATGGTGTTCCCGAACAAATCCGAGGTCTGGGCGTTCCCTCCGCTGCCGGCGAAGATTCACGGCAAGACGCCGAACCTCGTCGGCGTCGACGAAATCTGGACGCTCTCACAGCTGGCCGGCAAAGAGCTCATCGCTGACGGCGTCGAGCCCGCGCAGATCACCCTCCGAGGACGCCGGCAAATCTGGTTCATGTCGACCGCCGGCACCGCCGAGTCGACCTACATGAAGGCGCTGATGAAGATCGGCCGGCGGTCGGTCGACGAGCCCGGGTCGCATCCTCGGTTCGCCTACTTCGAGGCGTCGCTGCCTGACGACGCCGACCCCTACGACCCGGCGGCGATCGCCGCGTTCCACCCGGCGATCGGACACACGCAAGACGTCGACGACCTCATGGCGAAGGTCGACGGGCGCGCGCCCGAGGAAGAGCGCATCGACCACGCGACGTGGATTCGCGCGTACTGCAACCGCTGGACTGAGGCACGCGATCCGCTCATCCCCGACTGGGATGACCTCGCCGACCCGACGATCAGCGCACGGTGGAGCGACGTCGCGATCACGTGGGAGGTTGCCCTCGACAACGCGATGGGCGCCGTCATCGGCACTTGGCGCGACGACAAGGGCAACCCGTGCACGCGCGTCATCCACGCCGCTCCCGGCACCCAGTGGATGGTCGACCTGCTCGTCGAGCTCCACGGCTACGGGCCGGCAGCGTTCGGCGCCGACAACGGCGGGCCGACCCGCCGCATCACTTCCGAGCTACAGCTGCGCCTCGGCGACGACGCCGTGACCGTGCTCAACGGCGTCGAGCGCGGCATCGCCGACGACTCCTGGATCACCGCCGCCCGCGACGAGAAGACCCTCATCCACGACGGCTCGAAGACCCTGTCTCTCGGCGCCTCGCACATGGTGCTCAAGCGCACCAACGACACCGTTCGCATCAGCCGCGCCGACTCCACCGGCCCCGTAGCCGGCCCGATCGCCTCGGCGGTCGGCCTGTACCTCATCGACCACCGATCCGCGCCCGAATGGACGCCCGCCACGAGGTTCTGAACATGACCATTCGACTCGACTCAACCCAGATCAGCACCGTCGTTCTGTGCTCCCGCTGCCCCTGGTGGCGTGGGTTCGCGGACAGCCCCCACGAGGGGTGGCAGGTCGGCGCGCGACACGAGCAGCGAGCGCACCCCGAGGACGACCAAGCCCGCAATGCACGCGATCAACGCATGAGCCGAGCACGTGCCGCAGCCACCGGACGGGATCACAGGTGAGTTGGGCCGGATACACGCCGCTCGCCCCCGTGTGCATCGACTGCGGCGAGACCGTCGACGTTGCCGGCGTCGAGTACTCACTCGACTGGCGCGACGACGACGAGCGCCGGCGTGGCCATAACGCGATCGCGATCCAGGGGCACCGTCGATCCGCCCATCCGGTCGAGCCCGTGGTCGGTGATCTGGTCACCTACTCGGCGCCGTGGCGTGGGCACATCCTCGAGAGCGAGGTCTATCGAGTGGAGGCGATCAGCGAGCACGATCATCACGCGTTCGCCCGGGGGATGCGCGGCGATGACCTCGCGCCGTTATGGGGATGGTCGTACTGCCTGGTGAACCCTCATCGGCGCGACGACAGGTGCTTTCCCTTCGTCGGTGACCCGCTGCGGCCGATCACATTCCGGATCGTCAGCGCGGCACCGCCCGTCGAGGTCGACCTGCTCGACCTCCTGGGATGGAGTCCCTGAGTCGGGCGAACAATCGCGACACGCCGCGTTGACCCTTTCGGGTGTCAGGAGTCGGCTCGACGTTCTCAGGCGTGGACAAGCCCGGACTGATGACCCGACTGCGAGCAGCGATCGCGCGTGAGCTCGCGAACCCCGGCACCCCCGGCCTCGGCGGAACGGGTGCCCGCGCGTCGATCGCGACCCCCTGGGAGAGCGACCCGCTCAACATCGTCGGCGAGCTCTACGGCCTGGCCGACTCGAGCAACATCCAGATCACCCGCAAGACCGCGATGAGCCTCGACGTCGTCGCAAAGGGGCGCCGAGTCCTCGCGACGAACATCGGCCGCATGCAGCTGGTCACACGCAAAGCCGGCAGGCCGGCCCCCGTCGCGATGGGCTACCTCCAGCAGCCCGAGGCCGACCGACCCGTCGAGGCCACGCTCACCTGGACTGTCGACGCGCTGCTGTTCTACCCGCGCACGTGGTGGATCGTCCAGCGCCGCGACGCGTACGGTTGGCCGGCGCGCGGCGGCGTGAAGCTGCTCGACCGCAAAGACGCCGAGTTCGACAACGACGGCAAGCTCGTTCGCGCGTGGGGCAAGCCCGTCGAGCCGCGTGACGTGATCCAGTTCGACTCACCGGACGGCGGTCTGCTGCACGATGGCCAGCGCACGCTGCGCCGCGCGATCGTCCTCGACCGTGCCGCCTCGCTCGCCGAAGAGAACCCCGTGCCCTCGGTCGACCTGCACTACACCGGGAATCAGCAGCTCGACGAGGCGCAGATCGGCGACCTGCTCGCATCGTGGCGGCGAGCTCGAGCGAAGCACGGCGCTGGATTCTCCGACAAGACGATCGAGGTCAAGGCGCTCGGCATCCAGGACTCGCAGCTGCTCATCGACGCGCAGAAGCGCATGGACCTCAAGCTCGCCCGCGCGCTCGGCATCCCCGCCTGGGCGGCCGACGTCGCGCTCGAGGGATCGACGCTGAACTACCAGAACCGGCAGTCGCGGGCGTGGGAGCTCATCGACCTGTTCCTCTCGACGTACATGACCCCCATCACGTCGCGGCTGTCTATGGCCGACACGACACCGATCGGCTGGACGACCGACCTCGATATCGACTCGCTCACCCGCCCGGACATGAAGACGCGATTCGAGACGTACGAAATCGGCATGCGCGGCGGATTCATCGACCAGTCATTCATCGACGCCCAGGAAGGGCAGCCGACCAAGGAGCTCACCGCATGACCCCGCGCCGCATCATCCTGAACGCCGTCACCCCCGAAGAGCTCGCGCGCCGCGTCGGCCAGTACGCCGCGCAGGCAGCGAAGAACAAGCCGACGTGGAACCTCGAGAGCGCCGGCGGCGTCGCATCGCTGCACGTCTACGGCGTGATCGGCGGCATGTGGGGCGACGTGGCCGCAGCGGATATCGTGCCGGCGATCCGCGCGCTCGACGTCGCCACGCTCGAGGTCTACATCAACAGCCCCGGCGGCGACGTCTTCGAGGGCATCGCGATTCGCAACGCGATCCGCCAGCACCCCGCGCACGTCGTCACCCACGTCGACGGCCTCGCCGCGTCGGCAGCCTCGTTCATCGCCGTCGCCGGCGACGAGGTCGTGATGGGCGAGAACGCGCAGCTGATGATCCACGACGCGTGGACGATCGCGATCGGCAACGCCGACGACATGCGCCAGGTCGGCGACGACCTCGACCGCGTCAGCGACAACATCGCCGCCATGTACGCGACGAAGGCCGGCGGCGAGGCGACCGCCTGGCGCGCCGTCATGAAGGCCGAAGCGTGGTACTCCGCCGACGAGGCTGTCGCCGCCGGCCTCGCCGATCGCGCCGAGGGCACTGCGCCCGCCGAGCAGCCCGCCGCATTCGACCTGTCCATGTTCGCCCACGCCGGCCGCGCAGCGGCACCGGCACCCGCCGCCCTGGCAACCCACCGAGAAAAGGAAACCCTCATGAACCGAGCCCAGCTGCTGGCGGCCCTGAACGCCGGCACCATCACCCAGGCGCAGTACGACGCGTCGATCGCATCGCTCGACGCGATCGAGGGCGCCCCGGCTGCATCGCAGGCCGCGCCCGTCGTCGCCGCCGTCGCAGCGCCCGGGCAGCCCGTCGCCGCCGAGTACGCCACCGGCCCGCAGAACGCCCCCACGCCGGCCCCCGTCCAGACCGAAGAGCGGCCCCGCTCGCGGCAGCAGCTGATCCGCGATGAGCTCCTGCCGGCGATCGAGAACCACGACATCGCCGCGTTCGTCCTGGCCGTCAACAACGCGATCACCGACGACCCGACCCTCGTCGCGAACGACGGCGGCGAAGCGTTCCTGCAGCCCGACCGCATCGGGCAGGTCTGGCAGGCGACCCCTGAGGGGCGCCCCGTCATCGAGTCGCTGGGTGGCGTCCGTCCGCTCACGTCCAACAAGATCGAGGGCTGGAAGTGGCAGGAGCCGACGCCGGCGCCCGAGCCCTACGCCGGCGGCCTCGCGCCGATCCCCTCCGACGAGTGGGTGACGGTGCCCGTCAGCGAGACCCCGTCGCGCTGGGCGAAGGGCAACCGGATCGACCGCATCTACGCCGACCTCGGCAGCGCCGACCTCATCGCGTCGATGTTCGCGATCCTCGACCGCAACTACGAGGGTGTGTCCGACAAGGCAGTGTTCGCCGACCTCATCGCCGGCGCGAGCGCTCTGACCGGCGGCGCGACGTCGCTGCTCAACGCGCTCTCGAAGGCCTACCTTCAGCTGCGCAAGATCGGCGCCCGCCCGACCAAGTTCTGGATGGCCGAAGACGTGTTCGTGGACTTCGCCGAGCTCAAGGTCGCCGACCTGCCCGCGTGGATCGCCAACTCGACCGGCTACGTCAAGCTCGACGGCTCGACGTCGCTCGCCGACGTGTTCGACGTCGACGTGAACTTCGAGCTCGCCGCCGGCGGATTCGCCGCGTACGACCCGCGCGCGGCGACCGTGTTCGAGTCGCCGAAGGTCAAGCTCGAGGCGCAGGTCATCGGCAACGGTGGCATCGACCTCGGCTGGTTCGCCTACGGCGGCACCCTCATCAACGACGCCCGCGCGATCGTCAAGACCACGATCACGGAGGCGTGAGCATGAGCGACAACAGCACGCCGGCCACGCCGGCCACGGCGGCGCCGGCGCCCGCCACGCCGGAAGCGGCCCCGGCGCCGGCACCCGCCCCGAAGCCGGCCGCGCCGGCGACGTACGCGCAGCTGAAGGCGCAGCACATCAACGCGCAGATCAAGGGTCTGCGCGCGCAGATCAAGGAGCTCACCGCCCGCCGGAAGTCCTACCTCGAGCTCGAGGGCTTGGCCGACGACGCCGGCGACTCCGAGGACTGACACACACGTCGTGGGGCGGGCGGAGACGCGCCCCGCCCGCCCACGACCCCTACCACGAAGGGAGAGCAACCATGGCTGACGAGCCCGCATGGCACACGCCGGAATCGGCCAAGTCATCGTTCAACGTGACCGTCACCGCCGCCGGCCTGGCGTCGGCACGGGAGCAGTGCCTTCGCGTCAAGGGTCTATCGCTGACCCTCGATGCTCCACCGTCCGCGTCATTCGCGCAGGGCGTCGTCTTCCAAGCTCTCGCGAACAAGCAGGCCACGCAAGCCGGCGTCGTCAACGACGAGTACGGCAGCGAGGCACAGAGCGTCGCGCTGCGCCCCCTCGACGGCAAGATCATGGCGCTGCTCATCGTGCCGTCGCCGGTCACCGTCGATGGGACAGTCGTCGGAGACCGCGGTCGCGTCGGCTCCCTGATCGGCTGACCATGAGCGCACGTTCTGACCTCGCGGAGCTCATCGCTCCGGATGCCCCCGACACGTGGGAGATTCACGCCCACCCGGTAAACCTGCTGCCATTCGACGACCCGCAGACGACCGTCGCAGTCGTGATCGAGCAGCGATCCATGACCGCCGGCAACACGTCGCCTGACGGGAACGGGATGCCGATCGCCGTCGAGCTCATGCTCTGGGTCGTGGTCGACGGCTCCCGCGGTGACGACACCCCCGACGTCGAAGACCTCCTCGAAGATGCCGCAGCGACGATGATCCGCATCCTCGAGCCCCTGCCCACTCACGTCTGGGACGGCGCGGCGACCCGCGACGCCTACGACAACCAGAAGCCCGCCTATCAGTTCACGATCCGCGCCTCCGGCGCACTCACCCTCGAGGAGTCAGCATGACCACGCCCGCCAACACGGCCCGCAGCACCAAGCGCTGGAAGGCGCAGATCGGTGAGAACGAGTTCCAGGGGCACACGTCCGCGATCGACTACAACCCGAACTACACCGGCAGCAGTTGGAAGGGCGGTGACAACAACACGCTCAGCGAGGTGACCCCAGGCGACCCGACCATCGCGCTCACCATGGCGCAGGACACCGAGAACGCCGACTCGCTCTGGCGCCTGTTCCACGACAGCCCCGCAGGCACCCCGCTCACGCTGATCTGGTACCCGCACTACGACGGCACGTTCGCGCTCTCGGTCGATCTCAAGACGCTCAAGCCCCAACTCGTCACCAACCGCTCGGGCGGCATCCCCGAGGTGACGCTCACGCTGCCGTGCAGCGAGGCCGTCACCTACCTCGCTGACGAACCGGAGGGATAAGGGCCGTGCTCGACGTGCGCCAATCGCGGGAGCTCCAAGCAACCGTGCTCGCACTCAGGCAAGCCGACCGCGGCATCCGTCTCTCGATCAACCGATCTTCCCGCACCCGCCTCCGCCCGATCTGGCAGCAGGAGCTCGCTCGCCGCGCGCGCACGCGCATGGAACAGCGAGTGATCGCCGCCGGCGCCAGGGCCACCGCATCCGACCGTGGAGTATCCGTCATGGCAGCAACCTCGCGCCGACCCCTCGCAGGAGGGCTCGTGCCGGCCGACGAGTGGGCCGGCGTCGAGTTCGGCGCACGTACCCAGGTCGTCCGCGTGCGCCAGCGATCGCGACGTGGCCGCACCTACACGCGGCCCCTCACGATCAACAGGCAGTTCCGGTCCCGCCGGCCGCACGGAATGATCGCGTTCGACGCGGCGAGCGAGGTCGGGACCCGGATCGTCGCCCTGTGGGTGAAAGGCGTCGTTGACGAGTTCAAGGCGATCGACACCGTCGAGGTCGTGGCCTGATGCCGATCAAGATCGACTTCGTCTCCAACACCCGCGACCTGCTGCGCGGCACGCGCGACATCGGCAACGCGCTCGACGATGTCGCCGACGCACTCGACGACGTCGCTCGCGACGGAGGCGCCAGCGGGCGCGACCTCCAGCGCGAGCTAAGCGAGGTCGCAGACGAGGCGGGCAAGACCGAGCGCGCGGCCCGTGACCTCGGAGACGGTGTCGACGCCGGCGCCCGGCAGGGGGAAGACTCTCTCGGACGCCTTGACCGATCCTTCCGCGAGCTCGTGGACCAGGCGCGCGGCGCTGAACGTGCGGCGAAGGACACGACGGACGCCGTCGACAAAGTCGGCGATGCCGGCTCAAACGGCTTCGGTCGACTCGGCGAGAAAGGGGCCGAGGTATCCGACGAGCTCCGCGGCAACCTCGGCGAGACCTTCAGTTCATTCCGTGGTGACCTGCAAGACCTCCCACAGATCGCCCAGGACACCCTCGGCGGCCTCGCGGGATCGGGCGCCCTCGGCGGCATCGCCGGCCTCGCGGCGACCGCTGCGGGCGCAGCGGGCCTCGGCCTCATCATCGGCGCTTTCGAACAGATCGACGCCGCCAACGCGGCATCCCAAGAGCGGATCACTGAGTGGGCCGACCGGTTCATCGAAGCCGGCGGGCGGGTGCTCACGGCTGGCCAGATCATCGCCGGCGCCAACGACATCATCACCGACACCGAGAAGTACAAGAAGGCCACCGAGGCAGCCGAACTGTGGGGGGTGAGTATCGAGACAGCGGTGCTCGCGCAGGCTGGCCAGCCCGAGAGCATCAAGGCAGTGAATGACTCTCTCGACGAGCAGCGTGAGGCGTTCACGCGAGCTCGAGAGGCCGGTGAGCTCACGTACGACGAGCAGTCCAAAGCGCTCGATCAGCTGGCAGACGCGAGCTCGCGCTATCGAGAGCTCACCGACGAGATGGATCAAGGCTCGACCCGCGCCGGCATCCTCTCCCAGGCGCTGCGCAACATCGCCGATAAGACCGAGGGCGCCACGAGCAAGGTCGACGAGTTCGGCGATCGCGTCGTCAGCCTCCCGGACGGAACGACGATCTACATCGACGCCGAGACCGGGCAGGCCACGCAGAACACTGACGCGATCGAGAAGAAGATCTACGGGATCAGGGACAAGGACGTGCGTGTCAACGTCGGCGTCGAGGACAAGACGAAAGCCGAGGTCGACCGGATCGTCCGTCGGATCAACAGTCGGGTCGCGACCATCAGCGTCAACACCCGCGACCGGAAGCGGGCGGTCGTATGAGCATCCTCATTACCTCGAACACCGGCGCGACCGCGACCGCGGCCACAGTCATGCCGGTCACCATCGGCTACGCCGGCGGGGCGAGGATTCACGAGCTCATCGGTCGCGGTGACCCTGACGTGACTCACAGCCCGACCGGAAGCCGATCTGGCGACCTCGAGCTCATGGTCACGGGGCAAGAGGCAGTCGCCTCCATCCTCGACCTTCACAGGGCCGCTACGTGGCTGGAGATCGTCGTCGCCAGCGAGCCGCTCGATCTGTCCATGCGGTACGTCGTGCCTCGCGACCGCGAGCTCACGGCCACGCAGGAGCCAGCTGCTACAAACGTGTGGCGCATCACCGTGCCGTTTCGGGAGGTGTCGTCGTGACCCGGCACTCTGCGCACACGACGCTGGCCCGTGTCGTCACCGCTACGGGCCGCATCGTCGACCTCGGCGACATCAGGACGGAACTGAACCTTGACGAGTCGCAGGCGCCGTATGGCGACGCCGTCGTGGAGGCCGCGATGATCGAGGACGAGACCAAGCTCGCGCTCACCGACCCGCGCGTGAACCGCGGCCTCCGCCTCCTCATCGAGCTTCGGGAATCGACCGGTGACCCCGTCATCGCCTCCGAGGTGACCACCGACTACGGCGGCGACGTCTCCGCGATCACCGCTGCCTTCGGTCCCGCTCTCACCCCAGCGAAGCTCACCGCCACGTACTTTGTCCCGTGGAACGGCGTCGACGCACGGCCCGGCAGCGTCATCCGCGCCAACCTCGCCGTCACCGACCGGGAGATCGATCACGAAGCGCAGACGATCACATTCGCCGCCGCGACGGACGAGGTCCTCGCGCAGGGCTACTCGCTGGTGTCCACCGGCACCGAGACGTCCGGCTCCCTGAGCGTCCGCGACACGGTCAACTACGCCCTCGGCAAGATCGGCGCCGCGCTCCAGCCCGGCATTGACGCGACGATCGCGGAGGGCGACGCGATCGTGTGGGAGCCGGGGACGAGCGCGTGGGACTACATGGCGAACGTGGCCGAGGCAAGCGGGCTCGTGGTCCGGTGTGATCACCGCCGCCGCTGGACCCTCACCGAGCGATCCGCAGTCCGCCCTGAGACCGTCGTGATGGACAACCTCACGTCGGCTCGTGACGTCGTCGCGCTCGACAGTGACCTGTGGGCGGATGCGGTCGTGGTCCGCTATCAGTGGACCGTCCTGACCGGGGAGCAGCGCGTCCGCTACGAGACGGCGTCGGACACGGGCGACCCGATCAAGGTCGTCACGATCGAGCGCAGCGTGCCCTACCCCGGCAAGGGCGCGGCCCGCTACTGGCTCAACCGTCTCCGCGCCCGTGGCCGCGTGCTCGAACTCTCCCGGGTGTCGGACTACTCCCTCCGTCCCGGCATGGGCGTCACCACCGCCCTGCCGTTCTCCACGCCCCAGGTCGGCTACATCGAGTCGGTCACGTGGCGTCTCCCCGAGGACGAGGCCACGATCCGCACCCGTGGCAGCGCCGACGCCGTCGCCAACGCGATCGACTTGTGGCCCGACGGCCTCTACATCGACAACCTGACCGGCGTGATTGACGCCCTCACGATCGGAGTGTGACCCCATGGCAGCAGGATTCCTCGACACCAACGGCGTCTGGATGTTCGGCGAGGACGACCAGCGCGACACGTTCAGCGACCTCCTGAACATCGGGCAGGACTCCGTCAGCGACGCGATCGGCGCCGACCGAGCACGCCTCACGACCCTCGAAACCCTCACCACCCTCGGTGCCGGCGCCACCGGATTCATCGCGTCCGCCCCCGGATGGAACCTCAGCAACATCCAGGGCCGGAAGCGCGGCGGTCTCGCCTTCATCGGCTTCCTCGCCACCCGCACCGGGGCGGCGATCACCGTCCCGAGCGGCGACGGCAACATTGTCAACCAACTCATGGGCGGCCTCGGGGCGGGCTGGCAGCGCGCGTCGGGCATCAACGTCTCGCTCGTCCACGACGGGTTCACCGGGGCAATCATGTCCGGCTACATCAACGCGAGCAACGAACTCTGGCTCGGCACCGTCGCCCCCGGCACCTCAACCTTTCCCACCGGGGCGCAGGTCGGCTTCAACGCCGTATACCCCCTCGCCTAAGGAGACCAGCATGGCAATCGGAGACGCAGCAGCAGCGGCCGGCATGGCCGTGGTCGACGGCGCTACCACCCAGGCCAACACCATCGACACGCTCATCAATCAGACCCGCGACTACCTCGCCGGCCCCTACCAGGCCACCAGCGACCGCCTCGCGAACCGGCACGTCAAGCGCGACGCGTTCGGCCGAGCACGGTTCGGGCCGCCGTCCGACGACTACGACGCGGCCAACAAGTGGTACGTCGATGCCCTCATCAACCACCACGATCAGGACGCCGCCTCCATCACGAGCGGAGTGTTCAACCTCGCGCGCATCCCCACCCTGCCGTGGAGCCGCATCTCGACAGCCAACGCGATCGTCTACGCCGACCTCAACAGCGACCTGGAGCAGCGCCTCCGCTACGGCAACTTCGTCGGGATCAAGCTCTCCTGCGACTCGCCCACGTCCGGCTCCCACGTCGCCACCAAGGCCTACGTCGACAACAACGACGACTCGATCCTTGCCATCGCCGGGGCCGCGCAAGACGGCTACCTGTCGTCCGCCGTCTACAGCCGCACGATCAGCGGCAGCTACCGCAACGTCTACGTCAAGAGCGACGGCACCCTTGGATGGGTCTCCTCGTCGCGGCGCTATAAGAAGAACATCCGCGACTGGACCCCCGACCGGCAAGCCGTCCTCGCGATGCAGCTCGTCGAGTTCCAGTACAAGGTCGCCGTCGACACCGACCGCACGGGAGCGATCGAGCACGGCCTCATCGCCGAGCAGCTCGACGAGCTCGGCCTCGAATGGCTCGTCGACTACGGCACCGACGGCCAGCCCGAAGGCGTCCGCTACGACCGCATCAGCCTCGCCCTCCTCTCCGTCATCCAAGACCACGAGACCCGCCTCACCAACCTCGAAACCAAGGGAGCCTGACCATGGCCAGACAGTTCTGGGAGTACCCGATCAGCGGCGACACCGCCGCCCACAAGCGCCGCGGCGGCGGCCCCGCGACCGACTACGCGGTGCCGAGTGGGACGGCGCTGTACGCCCCGTTCACGGGCCGCATCGAGCCGTTCGCGAACGAGGACGGAGGGAAGGGTATCCGCCTCGTCGGGTCGCGCTTCACGCTCAACGTCCAGCACCTCTCCCGCAACGACCTCTACAAGCGCAACGCGCTCCGCCTCTGGCGCACCCGCATTGCCATCTCCGGCAACACCGGCAAGTCAACCGGCCCGCACGTCCACGCCTGGATCCTCGACCGGAAGACCGGC
This sequence comes from Microbacterium sp. TNHR37B, assembly GCF_001620065.1. Taxonomy (GTDB): domain Bacteria; phylum Actinomycetota; class Actinomycetes; order Actinomycetales; family Microbacteriaceae; genus Microbacterium. Next base: position 723,189 of record NZ_LQGV01000001.1, on the reverse strand, counting down.
CGGCGCATGTCGTTCCTGGAGTGGCAGCGCATGCGCGGCCACCGCCTCGCCGCCGCCTCCAAGCGTTTCCTCGGGATCAAGTGAGCGAAGCGCTACTACAGACGATCATCACGGCGACGGCGACAGTGCTCGTCGCCGTGGTGACCGTCCAGGGCGTCCGAATCAACGGGCGGATAAAGCGCGTCCAGCACCAGGTCGAGAACGACCACTCCACCAACCTCCGCGAAGAGCTCGACCGCCGTCACGCGGAGACGAGGGGATGGTTCGACCTCATCAACAGGCGACTCGTCGCCGGCGACGAGCGCATGGGCCGCCTCGAGGACACTCTCACCCGTCACCAACGTGAGCTCGACGAGCTCGAAGACACCGTGAACACAAGACGAAAGGAATGACCATGCTCAAGAAGCACCCGCGCATCCGACTCGCGCTGTACCTGGCCGGCGCCGCCGGCGCCGCAGCGGCACCGATCATTGCGGTCGCAGCACCTGAGTACGGGGTCGCGGTTTCCGCCGCCGCCGCCGTCCTCACCGCGACCGCCCTCGGAACCGCAGCGAGCAACCTCAGTCAGCCCGACCCGCAAAGCGACGCCTGATCGCGAGCTCGCGATCAAAGCGGCCGTCGTGCTGCCAGTAGAGCGATGACCTGATCGCGTGCGTCACGGCGAGCCGGATGACGCCATACAACGCGCCGAACCCCGCGAGAGAGGCGACAATCGAGAGCAGGATGACTTGATCGGGTGCCATGTGCCGATCATGTCACGAGGCCGCCGCGAGCGATGCGCGGCGCTTCGATTCGTCGCTGACGAAGGTGTACACCTGCGTCGTCGACACGTACGCGTGCCCGAGCAGTTCCTGCACGGCCCGGATGTCACGGCCACCCAACTCGTAGGCGCGCGTGCCATATCGGTGACGCAGTGGGTGCGCGGTTACCCCGGGGGGCAGCGCCTCGCTCACGAGCTCGCTGACGCGCGCGGCGGACAGGTGCCCGTCGACCCTTCCGGGGAACACGTAGCCGGCGTCACGGTCGCGCAGCGCGTGGGCGAGTTCATCGCTGAGCGGCACCGTGCGCTGCCGCTTGCCCTTCCCTCGCACAAGGAGCGACCATCCGACGAGATCGGGCAGCACGTCGTCTGTGTGGACCTTGCAGACCTCGCAGCAGCGCAGCCCGGCGTTCACCGCGAGCTCGATCATCAGACGGACGCGCGCGTCGGCGTTGCGCCGACCCACGCGCACCGCGTGCTCCGGTGCAGGCCGAGGGATGCCGGGGACGGCTCGAATGGACGGAATACTCGCGGCCGGATTGTCGTCCATTCGCCCGACGATGCGCGCCCAGCTGTAGAAGCCTCGGAGCGCCTGCCGCTTGAGTCGCAGCGCGGAGTCGCCGACCTCGAGGGCGCCGAGGTACGCGACCAGCTGCTCGAGCGTAGAGGCCCACGGTCCCACTCTCGTGTCTGCTGCGTACCGGCGGAGGTGGTAGCCGTGCTGATAGATCGTGCCGGGTGATTTGCGGGCCGCGGTCATCCAGGCCCTGTAGGCGCCGAGCGGTTCGATCCAGTCCGCCGGCGCGAGAACTTCGCGTTTCAATGACACTCCTGATGGGGGGGATGCCGTCCGGCGGACGACCAACCAGCCTATGAGCGCGGTCGGTCGACCCCGGCGTCGGTCATCGCCTCGGAGATCAGCAGCAACTGGTGCTCTACCTCGAACGCGGCCTCGTCAGACTCTGAATCAGTGGGTTCTGGGTTCGAGTCCCAGGGGGTGCACCACAGAAGAGCTCTCGGCAGATCACGTGCCGGGAGCTCTTCGTTTTGGAGGCGGCGACGACACAGCCCGGTGACTCTGCCGGGGACAGCCCGCTGTGCGGGCACAATGGCGGACGCGGCGACGGACACGCCGCCCGTCCGCGCGGCGACGACGGCGTGTTCGTGCCGGGATCCGCCGTTGTGTCACGTTGTGGCCTCGTCGTGACGGCCCCTCAGGCGGCGTCGCCTGCGACGATGGCTGCGGCCTCGTCCGCCGCGTCGGCCTCGCGCCGATCGATGTGGCGGAGTCGCCCGCGGCCGAGCAGGATCACCGAGGCAGCGATCAGCACCGAGACGGCTCCGACGAGGAACGGTACGGCGGCGCCGAACGCGTGCCAGAGGGCAGCAGCCAGCGGCGGCGCGGCGGCACCCCCGAGGAATCGCACGGCCGAATAGGCGGAACTCGCCACGGACCGCGGGAGATCGGTGGCCTCCATGACCGATTCCGTGAGGATCGTGTTGACGAACCCGAGCAACAGGCCGCCCACGACGATGCAGGTGACCAGTCCCGCGGGCGTCGCCGAGAACAGTGCGGCCGCTGCGAGGTCCACCGCGAGAAGCGGAAGGAGGAGCAGGAGCGCGGTGGTCCTCGTCACGTGGCGCAGCAAGAGCGGCGCGCCCCACACGCTCGTCACCGCGAGGGCGACGCCCCATCCGAAGAACGTGAAGCCGATTCCCAGAGCGCCGAACCCCAGCGGGAACGGCGAGAAGGCGAGCAGGATGAAGAACCCGATGTTGTAGAACAGGGCCGCCAGGGCGAGGATCGCGAGCGCCGGAACCCGGAGGGCGCGCAGCGGCGCGAGAAGCGGGAGAGGCTGCGGCCGCTCGGACGGGGAGCGCAGCAGGATCGACACGGCGAGCAGCGCGATGACCATGAGGGTGACGACACCGAAGAACGGGCCGCGCCAGCTGAGTTCACCGAGGAGTCCGCCCAGGAGTGGACCGATCGCGATACCGAGTCCGAGAGCCGCCTCGTAGAGGACGATGGCTGCCGCGCTGCCGCCGGCGGCGGCCCCCACGATCGTGGCGAGTGCCGTGGAGATGAACAGCGCGTTCCCGAGCCCCCAGCCCGCGCGGAAGCCGATGACCGCCTCGACGGATCCCGCGAGCGCACACAGGAGCGCGAAGCCGCCGATGAGTGCGAGTCCGGCGAGCATCGTCGCCTTCGCGCCGATGCGGCTGGAGATCCAGCTCGTGACGAGCATCGCGAGGCCGGTGACGAGGAGGTAGCTCGTGAAGAGCAACTCGGTCTCCACAGGCGTCGCCTCCAGAGATTCCGCGATCGCGGGGAGGATCGGATCGACCAGTCCGATACCCATGAAGGCGACGACGCTGGCGAACGCGACCGCCCACACCGGGAGGGGCTGCGACCACACCTTGCTGCCCGCGCGGCTCATCGAGCCACCCCCTGGGGAGCGGCGACGCGCTCAAGAAGGGCGGCCGTTCGTGCGAGCGCCGCGCGATCCGCATCGTCGAGCTGCGCCAGGCGCGGCTCCCACGACGAGCGCAGGAGGTCGAGCCATCCCTCGAGCGCCCGCGCGCCGGTGTCGGTGATCGAAACCACGATGGCCCGGGAGTCCGCCGGATCGCTGGATCGTGCGACCAGACCCTCCTCGGCGAGCTGCCCAACCAGCCGCGTCATGCCGGGCTGCGTGACGCGGCTGAGCGAGGCGAGGTCGCCCACGCGCTGGGGCCCGTGCGTCCTCAGGAGCGAGAGTGTGCGCCACTGCGCGGCAGGAGCCTCGTTGCGGGTCTCCGTCGATGCGATTCTCGTCAGGGCGTTGGCCCCTATCACGATGCGCAGAAGATCGTCGGCTGGATTCATACCGCCAGTATATAACTACGGTATGTACATCGGATCGTGTCCTCACGACCTCCGGGTTCACGGTCTCCGCATCGACTGCAGCCGCGTCGTGAGCTGGTGGGCGTGAGCGAGGAGGGATCGTCCCAGCGCGGGTAGCCGGTCGGGTCCGAACCGGAACTCGACGCCCGTGAGGCTCAGTGCCCACTCCGGCCGGCCCAGCGGATCGAACACCGCCGCCGCGATTCCCCATGATCCCTCGACGACGAGGCCGGGGTTCACGGCGTAGCCGCGGTCTCGGGTCTCGGCCAACCGTGCGCGCAAACGCTCCGCATCGTGGGACGCTCCCCACGTCTGTCCCAGTTCCGGATGCCGTGCGAGGTAGCCCTCTGCCTCGTCCGGAGGGACGAACGAGAGGATCGCCAACCCGGCCGACGCGACGCCGAGCGGAAAGCGCACGCCTTCGCTGAGCACGAACGAGCGGATGGGGAACGCGCCTTCCTCGCGGAGGACGCACACCGTCTCGTCGCCGCGCCGCACCGACAGGAACGCGCTCTCTTCGGTCGTCACGGCCAGCGAGCGGACGATGTCGCCCGCGATGCCGGAGATGTCGTAGCGCGGCGCGGCGGCGGATCCCATCAGGAACAACTCTGGCCCGGGCAGCCAGTGCGCGGTCCGCTCGTCTTGGTCGACGAGCCCCTCCGCGCGTAGCGCCGTCAGGAGGCGGTGGGCCGTAGAGCGGGAGAGGTCTGCCTCGCGCGCGAGGTCGCTGACGGCGCGGCCCCCGGGGCCGGCGGCCGACACCAGTCGGAGCAGGCGCGCGGCGCGAGCGATCGCTTGGGCGCCGGGCACCGCTGTGCCCCGCCGGGAGGCGGGAGAGTCGGTGGGGTGTTCCATCATGTGGACACTACGAGCGAGTCCGTCCACATCGCAAGCACCTCCTTGCCCCGAGCCATCGGCGGGGTGAAGGTGGAGGTAGCGCGGGGGCAGAGGGGTCGACGCGGTTGCAGGACACGAGGGTGTGCACGGTGGACAAGACAGTGGTTTCGGCCGCGGAGGCGGTGGCCGACATCGGTGACGGTGCGTCGCTCGCGGTCGGAGGTTTCGGCCTCTCGGGAAACCCGATGGAGTTGATCCGTGCCGTGTATGCCCGGGGTACCCACTCGCTCCACGTGGTGAGCAACAACTGCGGTGTGGACGACTGGGGTCTCGGCATCCTCCTGTCGGCGGGACGGATCCGGAAGATGACCTCGTCGTACGTGGGCGAGAACCGGGAGTTCGAGCGCCAGTTCCTCTCCGGCGAGCTGGAGCTCGAGCTGACGCCCCAGGGGACGCTGGCCGAGAAGCTCCGCGCCGGAGGGGCGGGGATCGCGGCGTTCTACACCCAGACCGGTATCGGCACGCAGGTCGCCGAGGGCGGACTTCCGCAACGGTACGACGGTGCGGGGGGTGTGGCGCTGGCCTCCACGCCGAAAGATGTCCGATCCTTCACCGTCGGGGGGAAGCACGCGGAGTATGTCTTGGAGGAGGCGATCGTCACCGACTTCGCCCTCGTGCACGCGGCGATCGGAGACACCCACGGCAATCTCGTGTTCCATCGCGCGGCCCGCAACTTCAACCCCCTCGCGGCGATGGCCGGGCGGATCTGCATCGCCCAGGTCGAGCGGCTCGTTCCCGCGGGGGAGATCGATCCGGACGAGGTCCATCTCCCCGGCGTGTACGTCCACCGCGTGGTCGAGGTAGGTGCCGATGTCGACAAGCGCATCGAACGGCGCACCGTCCGCGAGGAGAGGGGCCACTGACATGCCGCTGTCCCGAGAGCAGATGGCTGCCCGTGCCGCGCGAGAGCTGGCGGACGGGTCCTACGTGAACCTCGGCATCGGACTCCCCACCCTCGTGCCCGCCTACGTGCCGCCCGGCGTGACGGTCGTCCTCCAGTCCGAGAACGGCATTCTCGGCGTCGGGCCCTACCCCGTGGAGGCCGACGTGGACCCGGATCTCATCAACGCGGGGAAGGAGACTGTCACGGTGCGGCCGGGCGCGTCCTTCTTCGACTCGGCGACGAGCTTCGGGATGATCCGCGGGGGCAAGATCGACGCGGCGATCCTCGGTGCGATGCAGGTGTCGCGGGAGGGGGACCTGGCCAACTGGATGATCCCCGGAAAGATGGTGAAGGGACCCGGCGGGGCGATGGATCTCGTCCATGGCGCCGAGCGGGTCATCGTCGTGATGGAGCACGTTGCTCGAGACGGCAGTGCGAAGATCGTCGACACGTGTTCCTTGCCGCTCACGGGTCGTCGGGTGGTCGATCGGATCATCACCGACCTGGCGGTGATCGACGTCCGTCTCGACGGCCTCGTACTGATCGAGACGGCGCCGGGTGTGACCATCGACGAGGTACGCGCCGCCACGGAGCCACCCCTGATCGACGCTCGAGAGGAGCCCGCCCGATGACCGGAGACATCGTCACCAGCGACATCGTGATCGTCGCAGCCGCCCGCACGCCGCAGGGAAGGATGAAGGGGCAGCTCGCGGGGTTGACGGCACCCGAGCTGGGTGGTGCCGCCATCGCCGGAGCGCTCGCGCAGGGAGGCGTACCCGTCGACGCCGTCGATGCCGTCGTGATGGGCCACGTCCTGCCCGCCGGTACGGGCCAGAACGCGGCGCGGCAGGCGGCGCGCCTGGCGGGGATCGGCTGGGAGGTGCCGTCGTCCTCGGTGAACAAGGTCTGTCTGTCAGGCTTGACGGCGGTGATCGATGCGGCGCGGATGATCGCCGTCGGCGATGCGACGGTCGTGGTGGCGGGAGGAATGGAGTCGATGACGCGAGCGCCCCACCTCCTCATGGGCTCTCGCGACGGGTGGGCCTATGGGTCGGTCGAGATGCTGGACCATCTCGCATACGACGGCCTCACCGACGCGTACGACCACGAGAGCATGGGCGCCTCCACCGAGCGGGCCAACGCACGTTTCGGGGTGACGCGAGAGGAGCAGGACCGAGTGGCGGCGCTCTCGCATCAGCGTGCCGCCGCTGCCCAGGCGGGCGGCCTTTTCTACGGGGAGATCGTGCCGGTGACGGTTCCGCGGCGACGTGGGGAACCGGTCACCGTCGATCGCGACGAAGGAGTGCGCCCCGAGACGACGGTCGAGAGCCTCGCGGCCCTCCGGCCCGCCTTCGCGTCCGACGGATCGATCACCGCGGGCAACGCCTCGCAGATCTCCGATGGCGCGGCGGCGGTCGTCCTCACCACGCGTGCCCATGCGGATGACCGCGGCTGGCCGGTGCTGGCCACGGTGGGCGCTTCTGGTCAGGTGGCCGGACCCGACAACTCCCTCCATGAACAGCCGGCGCGGGCGATCCAGCGGGCTCTCACCAAGGAGGGCCTCCGCGCGGAGGAACTGGATCTCATTGAGATCAATGAGGCGTTCGGGTCGGTCGTCGTCCGGTCGCGCGAGGTTCTCGGCATCTCCGAGGCGGTCGTGAATCCCGATGGAGGCGGTATCGCGATCGGCCACCCGATCGGGGCGTCCGGATGCCGACTCGTCGTCCACGTCGTGCACGCGCTGCAGCGCCGGGGTGGAGGTGTCGCCGCCGTGGGGCTCTGCGGCGGTGGCGGGCAGGGAGAGGCGCTGATCCTCCGCGCGTGACCCGGGCGCGCTCAGCCGGGCTTAGGCTTTCTCCGACGAGACAGAGGAGTGCCATCCGTGTGTTACCCCGTGAGCTGCCAGAGCTGCGGCAAGACGACCTGGGCCGGTTGCGGCGAGCACGTCGATCAGGCACTGGCCGGTGTCGCGACCGCCGATCGCTGCACGTGCGCCAGGTCCTGACGAGACCCTCGAGGGTCGAGGTCTTCTCCGCCCCCGGATAGTCGGGACTTCCAGGGTCAGTCGCGCAGTCGCCGCGAGAGCAGCTTCTGCTCGCGCCCCGCGACGGGGGAGTCCGGGGCCACGAGCCCACCCCGTGACGCACGACGCGTGTCGACGATCGCTCCGATCGCCAGGGCGAGCGTGATCGCCCAGTTGAGCCATGCGAGGGCGGTGCGCCAGCTGAACGGCGTGTCGTCGCGGGCGGCGCGCAACAGGGTCAGTCCGCTGGTGATCGCAGAGATGATTCCGGTGCCGAACACGTACTTGCGCATACCACCACGCTACCGTCCGCGGCAAGGAGCGGCAGGGGGTTGCCATCGCGTTGTTAGCCTGGCTAGACACACCTGGAGAGAGGCTTTTCGTGACCAGCGCCCCCGCCGCCGAGTTCGTCGTCGTCGCCAACCGACTCCCCGTGGACAGGTCGGGTGACGACGAGGAACCGTGGCGACGCTCCCCGGGAGGACTCGTCACCGCCCTCGAGCCGGTCGTCCGCCGCAGCGGCGGCGCGTGGGTCGGGTGGCCCGGACAGGCCGACCTGGAGGTGGATCCCTTCACCTTCGATGGCGTGCATCTGGTCCCGGTGGCGTTGTCCGCGGCGGAGGTCGCGCAGTACTACGAGGGCTTCTCCAACGACACGATCTGGCCGTTGTACCACGACGTGATCGCAGAGCCCACCTACCACCGGGCGTGGTGGGATGCGTACGTGCGCGTGAACCGGCGGTTCGCCGAGGCGGCTGCAGCGGTCGCGGCGCCCGGCGCCACCGTATGGGTCCACGACTACCAGCTCCAGCTCGTGCCGCGGATGCTCCGGGAATCCCGGCCCGACCTCGTCATCGGATACTTCCACCACATTCCCTTCCCGGCATACGGGATCTTCTCGCAGCTTCCCTGGCGTGCCCAGGTGCTCGAAGGGCTCCTCGGCGCGGACGTCGTCGGGTTCCAGCGGGTGGCCGACGCCGGTAACTTCGCGCGTGCCGTGCGCCGTCGCTTCGGTTACGACACGAAAGCGGGCTCCATCCAGGTGCCGGTCGAGGGTGGGGGCACCCGTCAAGCTGTCGCGAGGGCCTATCCGATCTCGATCGACACCGAGACGTATGAGGAACTCGCTCGCCGCCCCGACATCCAGGCGCGTGCCGCGGAGATCCGGGCGGAGCTCGGCGACCCGCGCTACGTCCTCCTCGGCGTGGACCGACTCGACTACACCAAGGGCATCCGGCACCGGCTCAAGGCGGTGGGGGAGCTGTTCGAAGACGGCCGCTTCGCCGTCGGCGATGCCACTCTCGTGCAGGTCGCCAGTCCCAGCCGGGAACGTGTGGCGGCGTACATGCAGTTGCGTGACGAGATCGAGCTGTCGGTGGGGCGCATCAACGGAGACCACGGCACCGTCGGGTTCACGCCCGTGCTCTACCTCCATCACTCCTATCCGCGGGAGGAGATGGTCGCGCTGTACCTGGCGGCTGACGCGATGCTCGTCACGGCCTTGCGCGACGGCATGAACCTCGTCGCCAAGGAGTACGTGGCCAGTCGCGTGGACGGCCGCGGCGTTCTCGTGCTGAGCGAGTTCGCCGGTGCCGCGGACGAGCTGACCCAGGCGGTGCGGGTGAACCCGCACGATATCGAAGGGCTCAAGGAAGCGATCATGGCCGCTGTGGAGATGCCGATCGACGAGCAGCGCCGGCGGATGCGAGCGCTCCGCCGGCGCGTGCGTGACAACGACGTGGCGGCGTGGTCGCGTCGGTTCCTCGACGACCTGCGCCGGGTCCACGAGGCGCGCTCGTGATGCTCGACGGACTCATCCACACCCGCGAGCTCCTCGTCGCGCTCGACTTCGACGGCACCCTCGCCCCGCTCGTGGACGTCCCGATCGAGGCGCGCATGGCGCCAACGACGGCGGCCGCCATCGACGCGCTCGCGGCGACGCCGCAGACGACGGTGGCTTTCGTGTCGGGGCGGAGCCTCGCCGATCTCCGGGTGATCGCCGAGCACGACGATGCCTCGTCGATCGCGCTGGCGGGATCGCACGGCGCCGAGTTCTGGTGGCCGGAGCGTCTGCGGTCGGCGCCGGCCGCAGCGTCCCGCACGGGCGCCGACGAGTCGGGGCTCCGTGACGAGCTGCGTGCGGCGGCGGAGGAGATCGCCGCCGACATCGATGGGGCGTGGATCGAGCCGAAGGCCGTCGGATTCGGTGTCCACTCCCGCCTTGTCGCCCCCGAGCGGGCCGCCGAGGTGCACGAGCGCATCGACGCGCTCATGGCGGAGCGCGCTCCGCACTGGCGCCGGCGGGTGGGGCACTCCATCACGGAGTTCGCCTTCCGCGACGAGGGGAAGGACGACGCGGTCGCCCGTCTCCGAGAGGCGACGGGGGCCACGGCCGTGCTGTTCGCGGGCGACGACGTCACCGACGAGGACGCGATCCGTTCGCTCGGCCCCGACGACCTCGGGATCAGGGTGGGGCCCGGGGAGACCGCCGCCCGCCTGCGCGTCGCCTCGATCGACGAACTCGCCGTGCTCCTGCGTGAGGTGGCGCACCGGCGCAGCGCCGCGCGGGAATAGACTTCGAGAATGCCTTCGCCCGCATCATCACCCGAGAACTCCATCGACATCAAGCCCCGCAGCCGCGTCGTCACCGACGGCATCGAGGCGACGACCTCCCGGGGCATGCTCCGGGCCGTCGGCATGGGCGACGAGGACTGGGACAAGCCCCAGATCGGAATCGCCTCGAGCTGGAACGAGATCACCCCCTGCAACCTGAGCCTGGACCGACTGGCTCAAGGCGCCAAGGAAGGCGTCCACGCCGGCGGCGGCTATCCGCTCCAGTTCGGCACGATCTCGGTGTCCGACGGCATCTCGATGGGGCACGAGGGCATGCACTTCTCCCTCGTCAGTCGGGAGGTCATCGCCGACTCGGTCGAGACGGTGGTCATGGCCGAACGCCTCGACGGCACCGTGCTGCTCGCCGGGTGCGACAAGTCGATTCCCGGCATGCTGATGGCCTCTGCACGCCTGGATCTGTCGAGCGTCTTCCTCTACGCCGGATCGATCGCGCCCGGATGGGTCAAGCTCTCCGACGGAACCGAGAAGGACGTCACCATCATCGACTCCTTCGAGGCGGTCGGGGCGTGCCTGGCCGGGAAGATGAGCGAGGCCGACCTGAAGCGCATCGAATGCGCGATCGCACCGGGCGAGGGCGCGTGTGGCGGCATGTACACCGCGAACACCATGGCGTCCGTCGCCGAGGCCCTCGGCCTCAGCCTTCCGGGGTCGGCTGCGCCGCCCTCCGCCGACCGCCGACGCGACTACTTCGCCCACCGCTCGGGCGAGGCCGTCGTGAACCTCCTCCGTCAGGGCATCACCACCCGCGACATCCTCACCAAGGAGGCCTTCGAGAACGCGATCGCCCTCGCGATGGCCCTCGGTGGTTCGACGAACGTCGTGCTGCACCTGCTCGCCATCGCCCGGGAGGCCGACGTCGACCTCAGCCTCCACGACTTCAACCGCATCGGCGACAAGGTTCCCCACGTCGCGGACATGAAGCCGTTCGGCAAGTACGTCATGAACGACGTCGACCGTCACGGCGGCATCCCCGTGATCATGAAGGCGATGCTCGACGAGGGACTGCTCCACGGCGACGCGCTCACCGTGACCGGCAAGACCCTCGCCGAGAACCTGGCCGATCTCGATCCCGACCCCATCGACGGCACCGTCATCCACACCTTCGACAACCCGATCCATGCCACCGGCGGCCTCACGATCCTGCACGGCTCGCTGGCGCCGGAAGGGGCGGTCGTGAAGACCGCCGGCTTCGACGCCGCCGTCTTCGAGGGCCCGGCCCGCGTCTTCGAGCGGGAGCGCGGCGCGATCGACGCACTCGCGGCGGGCGAGATCGAGGCGGGCAGCGTCGTCGTCATCCGCTACGAGGGCCCCAAGGGCGGCCCGGGCATGCGCGAGATGCTCGCGATCACCGCGGCCATCAAGGGCGCGGGGCTCGGAAAAGATGTACTACTCTTGACGGACGGACGATTCTCAGGCGGCACAACCGGCCTGTGCATCGGCCACATAGCACCCGAAGCGGTGGACGCTGGTCCCATCGCCTTCGTGCGCGATGGTGATCTGATACGGGTCGATATCGCGGCTCGCACTCTCGACCTACTCGTCGACGAGGCTGAGCTGAGCTCCCGCCGCGAAGGCTGGGAGCCCCTTCCTCCGCGCTATACCCGTGGCGTCCTGGCCAAATACTCGAAGCTCGTGCGCTCCGCTGCGGAGGGCGCGACGACGGGATAGGCCGTCCTGACAGCGTCATCGATCATTCGAGGTTCTTTCATGTCATCCGACACTGCTGCTGTGCCCCGACCACCCGCGCGCGGAAACGCGGCGCCCGTCCTCACGGGCGCTGAAGCGGTCGTCCGCTCGCTCGAACTGCTGGGCGTCACCGACGTCTTCGGTCTCCCGGGCGGGGCGATCCTTCCCGTCTACGACCCCCTCATGGACTCGTCCGCCCTGCGCCACATCCTCGTGCGGCACGAACAGGGTGCCGGTCACGCGGCCGAGGGCTACGCCGCGGCATCGAACAAGGTCGGCGTCGCCATCGCGACGAGCGGCCCCGGTGCGACCAACCTCGTCACCGCGATCGCCGACGCGTACATGGACTCCGTGCCACTGGTGTGCATCACCGGCCAGGTGTTCTCGACGCTGATGGGGACCGATGCCTTCCAGGAGGCCGACATCGTGGGCATCACGATGCCGATCACGAAGCACTCCTTCCTGGTGAAGGACGCCTCCGAGATCCCCGGTGCGATCGCCGCCGCGTACGAGATCGCAGGGACGGGACGTCCCGGTCCCGTTCTGGTGGACATCACGAAGGATGCTCAGCAGGCCGAGGTACCGTTCGTCTGGCCGCCCAAGATCGATCTGCCGGGCTATCGGCCGGTGACCAAGGCTCACGGCAAGCAGATCCAGGCCGCCGCGCAGCTGCTCGCGGAAGCTCGCAAGCCCGTGCTGTACGTGGGTGGCGGTGTCATCCGCTCGCAGGCGTCCTCTGAACTGCTCGCCCTCGCCGAGGCCACGGGGGCCCCTGTCGTGACGACGCTGATGGCGCGCGGCGCCTTCCCCGACTCGCACCCGCAGCACCTCGGCATGCCGGGCATGCACGGCACGGTGCCCGCTGTGCTCTCGCTCCAGGAGGCGGATCTGCTGATCTCGCTCGGGGCCCGCTTCGATGATCGCGTCACCGGCAAGGCCGCGCTGTTCGCGCCGCACGCCAAGGTCGTGCACGTCGACATCGATCCCGCCGAGATCTCCAAGATCCGCACCGCCGACGTCCCGATCGTGGGCGACCTCCGCGACGTTCTGGTCGACCTCGACGCGGCCTTCCGCGCGGTCACCGGCGGACAGAAGCCCGACACCACGGAGTGGTGGGCGTTCCTGGACGGACTGAAGGACGAGTTCCCTCTCGGTTACGCCGAGCCGACCGACGGTCTCCTCTCGCCGCAGTACGTCATCTCCCGCATCGGCGAGCTTACCGGTCCCGAAGGCATCTATGCCGCGGGGGTCGGCCAGCACCAGATGTGGGCGGCCCAGTTCATCAAGTACGAGCGCCCGAACGCGTGGCTGAACTCCGGTGGAGCGGGCACGATGGGCTACTCCGTCCCGGCGGCGATGGGGGCCAAGGTCGCCGAGCCCGACCGTGTGGTGTGGGCGATCGATGGCGACGGGTGCTTCCAGATGACCAATCAGGAGCTGGCCACCTGCGCGATCAACAACATCCCCATCAAGGTCGCGATCATCAACAACTCGTCGCTCGGCATGGTGCGGCAGTGGCAGACGCTCTTCTATGACGGCCGCTACTCGAACACCGACCTGAACACGGGCCACGACACGATCCGCATTCCCGACTTCGTCAAGCTCGCCGAGGCCTACGGCTGCCTCGCGCTGCGCGTGGAGAAGGAGGAGGACGTCGACGCGGCCATCCGCACCGCCCTGGAGACCAACGACCGTCCCGTGGTGCTCGACTTCGTCGTGAGCGCCGACGCGATGGTGTGGCCCATGGTGCCGCAGGGCGTCAGCAACAGCTACATCCAGTACGCGCGCGACCACGCCCCGACGTTCGACGAGGAGGCCTGAGATGAGTCGTCATGTCCTGAGTCTCCTCGTGGAGAACAAGCCCGGCCTGTTGACCCGCGTCGCGGGGCTGTTCGCGCGCCGCGGCTTCAACATCGAGTCGCTCGCCGTGGGCGTCACGGAGGTCCCCGGCCTCTCTCGCATCACCGTCGTGGTGGATGTGGAGGAGCTGCCGCTCGAGCAGGTGACCAAGCAGCTGAACAAGCTCATCAACGTCATCAAGATCGTCGAGCTCGACCCGGCCGCCTCGGTGCAGCGCGAGCACATGCTCATCAAGGTGCGAGCCGACAACCAGACCCGATCGAACGTGATCGAGGTCGTGAACCTCTTCCGGGCGTCGATCGTGGACTATGCCACTGACGCGCTCGTGGTCGAGGTGACCGGTGACCGGGGAAAGATCGAGGCGATCCTCCGGGCGCTCGAGCCGTTCGGTATCAAGGAGCTGGCACAGTCGGGTCTGCTCGCGATCGGCCGCGGCGGGAAGTCCATCACCGAGCGCGTGCTCCGCGGCTGACGAAGACCCGGCGAGTGTCCAAGACACGCGGACGCTCGCCCCACATGATCCGCGTGTCTTGGACACTCACGTTCACAACAAGGAGAAAGAACACACCATGGCTGAGATCTTCTACGACTCCGACGCCGACCTGTCGATCATCCAGGGCAAGAAGGTCGCCATCGTCGGCTACGGCTCGCAGGGACACGCGCACGCGCAGAACCTCCGCGACTCGGGCGTCGAGGTCGTCATCGCGCTCAAGGACGGCTCCAAGTCGACCGTCAAGGCACAGGAGGAGGGCTTCGAGGTGAAGTCCGTCGCCGACGCCACGGCGTGGGCCGACCTCATCATGATCCTCGCGCCGGACCAGCACCAGCGCGGGATCTACAACGACCACATCAAGCCGAACCTGACCGATGGCAAGACGCTCGCCTTCGCCCACGGCTTCAACATCCGCTTCGGCTACATCGATGCGCCCGAGGGCGTCGACGTGATCCTCGTCGCTCCCAAGGCGCCCGGCCACACCGTGCGTCGCGAGTTCGTCGCCGGTCGCGGGATCCCCGACATCATCGCGGTGGAGAAGGATGCGTCCGGCTCCGCGTGGCAGACCGCCCTCTCGTACGCCAAGGCGATCGGCGGAACGCGTGCCGGAGTCATCAAGACGACGTTCACGGAGGAGACCGAGACCGACCTCTTCGGAGAGCAGGCGGTGCTCTGCGGTGGCGTCTCCCAGCTCGTGCAGTACGGGTTCGAGACCCTGACCGAGGCGGGCTACCAGCCGCAGATCGCGTACTTCGAGGTGCTGCACGAGCTGAAGCTCATCGTCGACCTCATGTGGGAGGGCGGCATCGCCAAGCAGCGCTGGTCGGTCTCCGACACGGCCGAGTACGGCGACTACGTCTCCGGTCCCCGCGTGATCGACCCGCACGTCAAGGAGAACATGCAGGGCGTCCTCGCCGACATCCAGTCGGGTGCCTTCGCCGAGCGCTTCATCGGCGACCAGGACGCCGGTGCACCCGAGTTCCACGAGCTTCGCGAGAAGGCGGCCGCTCACCCGATCGAGGCCGTCGGCAAGGAGCTGCGCGCCCTCTTCGCGTGGAAGCAGCAGGACGCCGACTACGTGGAAGGTTCCGCCGCGCGCTGATCGCGGCGACACGACCTCGGCGCACCCGCCGAGCCCGGCTTCACGTAAGCCAGCAGAGCCCGGACCCTTACAAGGGTCCGGGCTCTCGTCGTCCGCCGCGCGCGCAGTGGCATCAAACATCCGATGTCTGTGGCAAGATGGGGCCAAAGAGAGGATCGCGATGAGACAGGCCTGGTTCGATCACGCACGCTTCGGGATGTTCGTGCACTTCGGTCTCTACAGCGCCGCGGCGCGGCACGAGTGGGTGCAGAACTACGAGCGGCTGACCGACGAGGAGTACCGCGTGTACTTCGATCACTTCGCCCCCGACCGCTTCGATGCGCGCGCTCTCGCTCGCCGGGCCGCGGACACGGGGATGGGCTACGTCGTGCTCACGACCAAGCACCACGACGGGTTCGCCCTGTGGGACAGCGCGGTGAGCGACTTCACCGCCCCGAAGGCCTGTGGTCGCGACCTCGTCCGCGAGTACGTCGAGGCGCTCCGGGAGGAGGGCCTCCGCGTCGGCTTCTACCACTCGCTCATCGACTGGCACCATCCCGATTTCACGATCGACTGGAATCACCCCCGTCGCGGGGAGGCCGGCATCGCCGAGCGGAACGCGACGCGTGACATGTCGCGATATCGCGAGTTCCTCCACGCTCAGGTGCGGGAGCTGCTGACTGACTATGAAGCGATCGACTACCTGTTCTTCGACTTCACCTACCCGGAGACCCGGGACGGCCTCGCCGGCAAGGGACCGGAGGACTGGGACGCCGCAGGGCTCCTCGCGATGTGCCGTGAGCTGCAGCCCGACATGCTCGTCAACGACCGCCTCGGGATCCCGGCCGACTTCGTCACCCCCGAGCAGTATCAGCCCACCGAGCCGCTCGTGCGGGACGGTGTCGCCCAGACCTGGGAGGCCTGCCAGACGATGGACGGCTCATGGGGATACCACCGCGACAACCACGACCAGAAGTCCGCCGCACTCCTGGTGCAGATGCTCGCCGACTCGGTGTCGATGGATGGCAACATGCTCCTCAACGTCGGGCCGGACGGACGGGGCGCCATCGCTCCGCGCGACGAGCGCACGCTGGCGCAGATCGGCGAGTGGATGGCCCTCCATCGCGACGCGATCGTCGGGGCGGGGCACGCGGGACTCGTCGCGCCGCGGGAGGGCGTCTACACGCGGCAGGGGAACCGGGTGTTCCTCCACCTGTTCTCGTGGCCGATGGGGGTCGTGCACCTGCCGGGGCTGGCCGGGAAGGTCTCCTTCGCGCGGCTCCTCCATGACGGTTCCTGGCTGCGGACCTCGGTGAGTGATCCCGACCGGGAGGCCGACCTGATGACGCCGGCAGGCCAGCCGGCGGGAACCCTCTCGGTGCATCTGCCGATCCGGCGGCCCGAGGTCGTCGTGCCCGTGATCGAGCTCACGCTGCGCGGGGAGTGAGCCTGCCCGGACGCGGGGGAGTCAGCGCACCACGGGGAGCTCGAGGTTGTCGAGGGCCCAGAGGGCCGCGCCGCACAGGATCGCATCGGCGCCCGTTCGGGCGCGCTCGATGCGCAGCTGCTGGGTGACCAGTGGATGGCAGGCCTCGTACACGCGACTGCGGACGGCAGCGAGGAAGGGCTCCGACGCACTCATGCTGCCGGTGAGGAAGACCGCGTGCGGGTTGAAGAAGTTCACGACGCCGGAGAGCGCCTGTCCGAGGTGCGTGCCGGCGGTGCGGACGAGAGTCGTCGCCTCGGGATTGCCGTCGGCGGCGAGTTGGAGCACGTCTCCCGTGCGAACCACGTCCTGGTGAGCCAGCTCCTGCATCTGGCGGACGAGGCTGGCGCCACTGGCGACCGTCTCCAGGCATCCGGTGTTGCCGCACGAGCACGGCCGCCCGGCGGAGGCGTCGATCCGGGTGTGGGTGATGTCGCCGGCGGCGGCTGTGGCTCCGCGGTGGATCGCGCCGTCGACGATGATGCCGCTGCCGATCGCCGTCCCCGCCTTGACGGTGATGCTGTGCCCGCCGAGGCCGAACTGCTCACGGTGTTCGCCCAGTGCCGCCAGGTTGGCGTCGTTGTCAACGGCGACGGTGGCGCCGTAGCGCTCGGACAGGTGCGCGATCACGCTGAAGCCGGGCCATCCCGGCATCCGTGAGGGCTGGTGCACCGTGCCGGACCGGGTCTCGACGGGGCCGGGGAGGCTGACCCCGATGGCGCGGACGATCGTGCCGCGCGAGAGCTCATCGAAGACGGCGCAGACGGCGTCGAGGGTGGCGACGGGTCCGTCGGCGAGCACGACCGGGATGGTGCGCACGTCGCGGACGGCGCCGGAGAGGCCGTGTACCCCGATCCGGGCGTGACCGCCCCCGATGTCGGCGGTGAGGACGACGCCCGCGTCGCCGTCGAGCTCCAGGAGCCGCGGACGGCGCCCGCCGCGGGACGTGCCCTCGCCGCGTTCGCGGAGGAGGTGCGCATCGATGAGGGACTGCACGCGGAGGCCGACCGTCGAGGGGGCAAGGCCCAGGAGGGAGGCGAGGTCGGAGCGTGATCGCGCGTCGCCCCGCGATATGAGGTCGATGATGCGCCGATTGAGGAGGTCGTCGGAGGGGGTGGTCGGTGCGCCGTCGGTCGACATCAGGGACTCCTGGGTTCTCGTGCAGGTCCACCGGCGGGGTCCCGCGGTGCTTCGTTTCGATCGTGTGACGCTACATCACCGAACGATAAACATCCGATGTTCGTATTGCAACGGGTTTCGAAATCTGTCAGGGTGACTTGCGTCACAAGAGTACAAGGTTAGTTCGATGGCCGAAATAACCAAAGAGTCACTGCACTGCCTGAGGAGGCAACATGAACAGAATGCGTGTGGGGGCGGTCGCCGCGGCGACCGGCGTCGCGGTCGTCCTGACCGGGTGCGCGGGAACCACCGACCCGGGAACGAGCGGAGGCGACAAGCCCACGATCGTCGTCGACATGTGGTCGGGGAGCGAGTCGGACACTGCCGCGCTCGAGGCGCAGGTGGAGATCGCTCAGAAGGCCAATCCCGATGTCGTCATCAAGCTGCAGACCGCGCCGTGGAACGACTTCTTCACGAAGCTCACCACCAACATGGCCAGCGGCAACATGGCGTGCGTGACGGGGATGAGTGGTGCGCAGCTCGGAGGGTTCACGTCCGGCTTCCGCAAGCTCACCGATGAGGACCTCGCCACCGCGGGACTCGACTTCGCCGACTTCAACCCGGGCGCCGACGGCATCCTCAGCTTCGAAGGCGACCTCTACGGCGTCCCCTTCGACGTGGCCACCATGCTCGTCTACTACAACCAGGACCTCCTGACCGCTGCGGGCGCGAAGACGCCCGAGATCGGCTGGACCTTCGATGACTTCGCGTCGATCGCGAAGGATGCCACCACGGATGGCAAGTACGGGTTCGGGATGGGCATGGGCGGATACCAGTGGATGTCCATGCCGATCGCCTACTCCAGCACGCAGCCCGCTGCGGAGGACGGGACGCTTCACATCGACGACCCGGCGTTCGTCGAAGCGGCCACCTGGTACGCCGACCTCGTGACCAAGCTCGGTGTGGCCGCGCCCGTTGCGTCGGCCTCGGACACCGGCTGGGGCGAGAACCAGTACACGAGCGGCAACGCCGCCATGGCCGTCGACGGCACGTGGAACGCGGTGAGCTACCTCAAGAACGAGTCCGGGTTCGCGGCCGGAATGGCCCCGCTTCCCGCCGGCGCTCAGGGTAACCCCGGGCCCATCCTCGGGTCCGGCTACGGGATCTCCGCCACGTGCGACCACCCCGAAGAGGCGCTGAAGGTCATGGGCTCGCTTCTCGGCAAGGACGCGCAGGACTACATCGCCTCGTCGGGTCGCTCCTACCCGGCGCGCACGGAGTCGCAGCCGCTGTACTTCGACTCGATCGACGAGGAGTACCGCGAGCAGGTCAAGACCGTGTTCGAGTCGGCGTTCGCCACGACCGTGCCGCTGTACATGACGAAGAACTGGGAGAAGATCGACAGCTACGTCCAGCCCAACCTCGTCAGCGTCTACAACGGCCAGATGACGATGGCGGAACTGCTGAAGAACGCGCAAGCGCAGTTCGGCAACTGAGTCGTCCGCGGACGGCATTCGAGCAGAAGAGATGGCAATGACGACCACGACGAAACGTCGCGGATCGCTCGCGCGGGTCGAGTCCCGCCAGGCGCTGGGGTTTGCAAGCCCCGCCCTGGTGGGGCTCGCCCTGTTCACGATCGTGCCGGTGGGGCTCTCGATCGTGATGAGCGTCTTCGACTGGCCCACGTTCGGCGACCGTTCCTTCAACGGCGTCGACAACTACGTGAAGCTGTTCACCGCGAGTCCCGACTTCTGGCCGGCGCTGCGCAACTCGGCGGTGTACACGATCCTGTACGTGCCGTTGAGCGTCGCGTTGTCTCTCGTGCTCGCCGTCGGGCTCGGCCCCCGGATCCGCGGGCGCGGGGCGCTGCGGGTGTTGTTCTTCATCCCGGTGGTCGTGCCGATGGTGGCCAACGTGCTGGTGTGGAAGATGATCCTCCAGCCGCAGGGGCTCCTGAACGGCATGGCCCAGGGGTGGTTCGGGATCTCGCTTCCCAACTTCCTCGCCGACCCGTTCTGGGCCATGGCCATGGTGGTCGCCATGAGCGTGTGGCAGGGGCTCGGCTACAACATGCTGATCTTCTCGGCCGCCCTGGAGCAGCTCCCGGAGAGTGTCCTGGAGGCGGCGAGCATCGACGGGGCCCGCGGCTTCCGCCTCGTCTGGAGCGTCATGCTCCCGATGATCTCTCCGGCGATCTTCTTCGCGACGATCATGACGATGATCACGTCGTTGCAGGTGTTCGCCCAGCCGCAGCTGCTCACCGGCGGAGGCCCCGGCAATGCCACGAAGCCGCTCGTGATGTTCATCTGGGAGCAGGGGTTCACCTTCGGCGATCTCGGCCTCGCGGCGGCCGCCGCCTGGATCCTCTTCGCGATCATCATCGTCATCACCGGCGTGCAGTTCGCCGCTCAGCGCAAGTGGGTGCACTATGAGCATTGAGTCCGTCACCGACACCCGGACCCTCGTCACCGGCGAGGACGACGTCGCGCGCGGCGAGGGCGGACGCCGTGCCGCCGCGGTCCGCACCCGAGGAGAGCGGGTGCGCCTCGTCATCGCGCACATCAGCATCTACCTCGCGGCACTGATCTTCGTCTCGCCCCTCGTGTACGCGTTCTTCTCGGCCCTCAAGCCGAACGAGGAGATCTTCTCGATGCCGCCGACGCTGATCGGCTCGCAGCTGAAGTGGGGCAACTTCGCGGCCGTGTTCGAGTACGGCCCGTTCTGGACGTACATCGGCAACTCCCTGTTCGTCGGGGTCGCCGGGACCCTCGTCGTGCTCGTGGTCTCCACGACCGCCGGCTACGCGTTCGGACGACTCCGCTGGAAGGGGAGGGATGCCGTGTTCGTCCTCTTCCTCGCGACCCTCATGGTGCCCGCCGAGGTGCTCGTGATCCCGATGTTCCAGGTCATGCAGTGGTTCGGCTGGGTCAACAGCTACCAGGCACTCATCCTGCCGTTCGCCTTCACCGCCTTCGGCACCTTCCTGATGCGCCAGTTCTTCCGGGGCATCCCGTTCGAGCTGGAGGAGGCGGCGCGCGTGGATGGCGCGGGGCCGCTGCGAAGCTTCCTCCAGATCATCCTGCCGCTGTCGAAGTCGGCCGTCGCGGTGCTGTCGGTGTTCACGTTCCTCTCGTTCTGGAACAGCTACCTGTGGCCGCTCATCGTGACGGTGGACTACTCCGAGCTCGGCACGCTCCCCGTCGGCCTCGCGAGCTTCTCCGGCATCACCGGCACGAGATGGGACCTCCAGATGGCGGCGGCCATCATCTCGATGATCCCCACGACCCTTCTCGTCGTCGCTCTGCAGAAGCACCTCGTCAAGGGCATCGCGATGGCCGGATTGGGTGGCCGATGACCGCGGGTGGGGTCATCGCCGGGATCGACATCGGGGGGACCAAGACCGCCGGCGCGCTCGTCTCCCGCGAGGGGACCGTCCTGGCGCGGGCCGAGCGGGAGACCCCGGCCCGTCTCGGCGGCGACGCGATGGCCGAGACCGCTGCGGCGGTCGTGGCCGACCTCGCTGCGATGGGTGGCCCTCCCGCTGCCGTCGGTGTGGGTGCCGCCGGAGTCGTGGATCAGCTCACCGGAGAGATCCGCGCCGCGTCGGAGACCTTCGTCGGATGGGCGGGATATCCGCTTGGCGAGAGACTCACCGACCGGCTGGGGATGCCCGTGCGGGTGGAGAACGACGTCAATGCCTTCCTTCTCGGCGAGCGCGCGTGGGGGAGTGCCGACAGCGGCGACGCTCTCGGCATGATGCTCGGCACCGGTGTGGGCGGGGCGCTCCTGCTCGGAGGGTCCCTCTGGCACGGCCCGCACGGCGCGGCAGGAGAGATCGGTCATACGCCCGGCTACGGCGACCTCGCGTGCACGTGCGGACGCACCGGGCACCTGGAGACGCTCGCGTCGGGCACCTCGATCGCGCGCCGGTACTGCCGGGCGACCGACTCCGCGCCGCTGTCGGCCCGCGTCGTCGCGACCCGGGCGCGGGCGGGCGACGATGTGGCGCGCCGCGTGTTCCTCGACGCCGGCCGCGCCGTCGCGCTCGCGTGCGTGTCCGCGGCCACTCTCCTCGATCTCCCCTTGGCCGTCGTCGGCGGCGGGGTGAGCTCCGCATGGGACCTCCTCGAGCCCGGTCTCGACGAAGTCCTCCGCGACCAGCCGCCCGTCTCCGGCATCCCGCTGCGGATCGTCCCCGGCGCGCTGCGTTCCGACGCCGTCGTGCTGGGCGCCGCCGCACTCGTCGCCGACCTTCCGACCCTCCCGACAGAGAGCGAGCTCGTCCGTGAACCCCGCTGACCCGTCGCCCGTCCGCGCCGATGCCCATCTCGTATGGAAAGGCCCTCTTCCCGAGCGGCATCCCGCCGGCCTCGCCCGCCCGCGCATCGGCATCGCCGGGATCTCGATCGAGTCGAGCACCTTCTCGCCTCACGTGTCCGGCGACGAGTCGTTCACCATCCGCACCGGCGACGAGCTTCTCGGCTACTACCCCTTCCTGGCCGAAGGCTCCCCGCTGCGGGAGGCCGCGGAATGGGTGCCCCTCACCCACGGACGTTCCCTCCCCGGTGGCGCGGTCGACCCTGCCACGTACGACCGCATCAAACAGGACATCATCACGGGCGTGCGCGAGGAGGGCCCCTTCGACGGGTTCTTCTTCGACATCCACGGCGCGATGAGCGTCGTCGGGCGTGACGATGCCGAAGGGGACCTCGCGGCGGCACTCCGGGCTGAACTGGGCCCCGACACCCTCGTCTCCACCTCCATGGATCTGCACGGCAACGTGTCGGAGGCGCTGTTCGAGGCCGCGGATCTGCTCACGTGCTATCGGATGGCCCCGCACGAGGACTGGCTGAACACGAAGGAGCGCGCGGTCCACAACCTCCTCGTCCGCCTCCGCGGCGCCGACGGCGCGGACCCCGTGGCGCGCCGCCCGCACAAGGCCTGGGTGCGGGTGCCGGTGCTGCTGCCGGGCGAGAAGACGAGCACGCGGATCGAGCCGGCGCGCTCCCTATATGCGGCGCTTGCCGAGGTCGAAGAGCTCCCGGGCGTCCTCGACGCCTCCATCTGGGTCGGTTACGCGTGGGCCGACGAGCCGCGCTGCCACGCCACCGTCGTCGTGCTCGGCGACGACACCGCCACCATCCGCGATCAGGCGGAGCGCCTCGGCCGTGCCTTCTGGGACGCCCGCGCCGACTTCGCCTTCGTCGGCCCGGTGGATTCCCTCGACGGCGCACTCGACGAGGCGCTCGCGGAGGATGCACCGCGTCCCTTCCTGATCTCCGACTCCGGTGACAACCCGACCGCCGGCGGGGCGGGAGACGTCTCCTGGACGCTCGGCCGGCTGCTCGAACGCGCGGACCTCAGCCGGGGCGATCGCACCGTGATCGTGGCGTCGGTGTTCGATCCGGACGCGGTGGCGCAGGCCGCCCGCGCGGGGACCGGAGCTCGCGTCCGCTTGTCGGTCGGAGGGCGGGTCGACGGCCGGCCGCGCGGTCCGGTGGAGATCGACGGCGAGGTGTTCTCCGTAACCCCCGGAGACGCCGTCGCCGGCACCCAAGTGGTGGTGCGCGCCGGCTCGGTGTACGCGATCGTCACCGAACGCCGCAAGCCCTTCCACCACCTGGACGACTTCCGCGTGCTCGGTCTGGACCCGGCCCGTGCCGACGTCGTGATCGTGAAGATCGGGTACCTCGAGCCGGAGCTCTATGAGCTCGCCGCGGGCTGGGTCATCGCCCTCACCCCCGGTGGCGTGGACCAGGACCTCCTGCGGCTCGGGCACTCCCGGCTCCTCCCGGGCGTCTACCCGTTCGACGACACCGGGATCGGGCCCGACCTCACCGCTCGGGTGGAGCGCCGGGGCGAGGGGGAGGCAGCGTGAACTTCGAGACCCGTATCGGTCCCGATCTGGGCGCCGATGCCCCGGACTATCCGCCGATGGCGGTGCCGGAGTGGTACCGCGATGCCAAGCTCGGCTTCTTCGTGCACTGGGGGCTGTACTCGCTGCCCGCATGGGCCCCGCCTCACCCGCCCGGAGGAGTGCCGGTGGAAGACGCCTACGCCCACCATCAGTACGCCGAGTGGTATGCGAACACGGTGCGGATCGAGGGGAGCCCCACCTGGCGTCGCCATCAGGAGCTCTACGGTCCGGGCCGGACGTACGAGGACCTCGCCGACGAGTGGGACGTGACGGGCTTCGACGCGGACGCCTTCGTCGGGGACCTCGTGAGCGCCGGTGCCCGGTACGTGGTCCCCACCACGAAGCACCACGACGGGTTCTGCCTGTGGGACTCCGCGACCACGACGTTCACGGCGCCGCGCCGCGGACCCGGCCGCGACCTCATCGCCGAGCTACACGACGCGACGCGGCGGCGCGACACCCGCTTCGGTGTCTACTTCTCCGGCGCGCTGGACTGGCATGCCAGCGATTTCCCGCCGATCGAGTCGGACACCGATCTCTTCCGTTTCCGCCGAGCCGATGAGTGGTTCTCCCGCTACGCGGCGGCGCAGCTCGAGGAGCTGATCGACCGATTCCGGCCGGACCTCCTCTGGAACGACATCGAGTGGCCGGACGGGGGCAAGGGCGGCGACGAGTTCGCCGTCGCGGCGCTCTTCCGGCGTTACCTCGAGGCGGTGCCGGACGGCGCCGTCAACGACCGGTGGGGCGTGCCGCGGCATGGGTTCCTCACGCGCGAGTACACGCACGTGCCCGACATCCTGGGTCACCCGTGGGAGTCCACGCGCGGCCTCGGGTACTCGTTCGGCTTCAACCAGGCCGAGGGGAACGAGCACTCGCTCTCGGGCACTGCGCTCGTGCGGCTCCTCGTCGACGTGGTGAGCAAGAACGGCAACCTCCTCCTCAATGTCGGTCCGCGCGCCGACGGGTCGCTGCCGGACCTGCAGCGTGCCGCGATGCGGGAGCTCGGCGCCTGGCTCCAGCGCGACGGAGACGCGATCTACGGCACGCGTCCGTGGGTGCGGGCGGGGGAACCGATCGGTGTGCCGCGTGCCTACACGCGGACGGCGACGACGGTGAACGCGATCGTGCTGGATCCTGCTCCCGGGGTCGTGGAGCTTCCGGCCGACCTCTCCGGCGAGCTGCGGCCATGGAGCGACGGGACCAGCGCCGTCGTCCGCTCCCGGCCCGACGGCACGAGGGAGGTCGAGCTCCCCGAGCGCCTGCGGGCAGAGCCCGCCGTGGCGGTGCGTATCGATACGGTGAACTCGTGAACCCTCGTGTCGTCGTCGAGATCGCCGTCCAGGATGGCGCCGGAGCGCGAACGGCCGTGGCCACCGGCGCCGACCGGGTGGAACTGTGCAGTGCGCTCGGCGTGGGCGGCCTCACCCCCTCGGTGGGTGTGCTCGACCGCGTGTGCGTAGAGATCGGTGCCGAGCGCGTCAACGTCCTCGTGCGCCCGCGCGCCGGAGGATTCGTCTACGACGACGACGAGGTCGACGTCGTGTGCCGCGACATCCGCGCCGCCGTCGAGCGCGGAGTCGGGGGCGTCGTCGTCGGCGCCCTCACCCGCGCGGGGGATCTCGACCGCGATACCCTCCGTCGATGGCGGGACGCCGCGGGGGAGACGGCGGTGGTCTTCCACCGGGCGATCGACGCCTCCCCGGTCCCCGACGGCGTCTTCGACGCGTTGCTCGACGAGGGTGTCGCCCGCGTCCTCACCTCCGGTGGCGCCTCCCGGAGCGTCGACGGTATCGCGCGGCTCGGCGAGTACGTCGCCCGCGCCGGCACCGACCTCGAGGTCATGGCGGGGGGTGGCGTCCGTCCGGCCGACATCTCGGCTTTGGTGGCGGTCGGCGTCCCCGCGGTGCATCTCTCGGCGCGGGGACGGGTGTCCGACGGCGCGCCCTCCGGACCCGGTGGCGGCGCCGACGAGGGCTACGACGTCACGGACGGTGCCGTCGTCGAGGAGGCGGTCGCCGCCGCACGCGGGGCCTAGGCGGAGCGGCTACGCTGGCCTCGTGACAGATCCCCGCGACGACGACGGCTCGGCCGACGCGTTCTCGTGGGACGGCGACGACGACCCGACCCTGGTCCACGGCGGCCGCTCCGCGCCCGCGTCCCCCGACCTCCCGGCAGGCTTCACGGCCGTCGGCAAGGGCAGCGAGCGGGTGCGCAGATCGACGGGCGAGCGCCGTTCGACGGAAGGGCCCAATTCGACGGGAGAGGGCAGTGCTCCGGTCGACGCGACATCGCAGGTCGTCTCCGAGTCCGAGGGGGCTCGGCGCGGCGCCGACGTCGCCCTCGTGGCGCTCGGAGTGCTCGCGGGGGTCTACGCCCTGTACACGGTGGGATGGATCGTCGGCGGCATGCGCCTGCAGAACGTCGCAGTCGTACTGTCACCGCCGCTGGGGGCGCTTCCGGCGCTCTGGCTGGCGGTGCTCGCTCCCACGCTCTGGTTCGCCGGGAGCGTGTGGTTCACCCGCGGCCGGTCGCTCTGGCAGCGCTTCGTCTGGCTCATCGCGGGGGCGGCTGTCCTGATCCCGTGGCCGTTCGTGCTGGTGGGGACGGTGGGGACATGACGACGACGACCACGCCGGGGCCCCGTACGCCGCTCTGGCTCACCGCCACGATCTCGGGCTTCTTCGGGCTCTTCTACGCCTACGCCGTCTGGAACGCCGTCGCGTTCCTCATCGCGCAGGCCCAGGGCACCTTCGGCCTCAATGGCGGCGGATGGGCCCTCCTGCTGTCGGCCGTGTTCTTCCCGATCCTCGTGTTCGCCGCGGCCTTCGCGGGCGGAGTTCGGCGCTCGGCGACCCTCCTCGGCGGACTGCTGCTCATCGGACTCGGCGTGGTCGCGGTGTTCTGGCTCAACGTCCTCGCCTACGCGGCCGTCCGTGGAGCCACTCTGCTCGGCGCCGGCTGATCAGACCGAACCGACCAGGCCTTTCCGCAGCAGCGCGTTGGCGTAGATGCGGGTCTCGCCGGTGCGGATCACGACGAACGCGCCGCGCGCCAGGTCGTAGTAGTCGAACCGATCGACGAAGCGCGTGGTCTCGGCGGACGTGCCCGCCGCCTCCATCAGCTCGTGCTGGATGTCCAGGATCTCGCCCGTGGCGGAGGTCATGAGATCGAGCGACGGCGCGTCGTCGAGGGGAATCACGGTACGGACGGCCGCGAGCACATCCGGCGTCGACGTTCCCGGAAGGGTGACGAGCCGGCGCGCGACGGCGGCGGCGGGGAAGTGCGCATCGGCGATGACGACGGCGTCGGAGTGCCCCATCGCGTCGAGGTGCCAGAGGAGCTCGCCCGTGAGGAGCGGATGGATGCCATCGAGCATGAGGGTCCTTTCGGGTGGGGGAGCCGCGTCGAGCGGTCAGGCGTCGATGAGGCCGCGCTCGGACAGATCGTCCCACAGCGTCTCGGGCACGGGGAGATCCATCCACTCCGCGCTCTGGCGGACGTGTGCGGGCCGGCTGCCGCCGACGACGACCGAGCGCACCGTCTCCTCGCGCAAGGGAAATTGCACGGCCGCGGCCGGGAGGGGAACGCCGTGGGCGTCGCACACGGCGACGATCTGCTGCAGACGATCCCAGAGGTCGTCGGGCAGGCTGCCGTACTCGTACCGGCCGTCGCGGGTGGGGTGGGCGCTCGCGAGCAGGCCGGAGTTGAAGACCGACGCCGCCACGACACCGGTTCCGCGGGCCCGGCACGACGGCAGGACCTCGCGGGCCGCAGGCTGCTCCAGGAGCGTGAAGCGTCCGGCGATCATGACGATGTCGAGCGGTGCGGCCTGGACGGCGGCGGCGAGGGCCTCCGAGACCATCGATCCGACGCCTACCGCACCGACGGCTCCGTCCGCGCGCAGCTCGACGAGGGCGGGGAGGGCCTCGGCGAGGGCGAGGTCGAGGTCGTGACGCTCGGGATCGTGCAGATAGGCGATGTCGATGCGCTCGATTCCGAGCCGCTCGCGGGACTCGTCGAGACTCGTACGGATGCCCGCAGCGCTGAAGTCCCACTCCCGGCGGAGAGTGGTGGGCACGTGGAAGTCGTGGGCGAGATCGAGGCCGCCGTCGTCGTCGGGATTGGGACGCAGCAAGCGTCCGACCTTGGTGGAGAGCACGTACTCGTCGCGCGGTTTGGTGCGCAGGAACGCGCCCAGGCGCCGCTCCGACAGCCCGAGGCCGTAGTGAGGCGCGGTGTCGAAGTAGCGGATCCCGGCGTCCCACGCGGCGGTGAGGATGTCCCACGACTCGTCGTCGGTGAGCGGCCGGAAGAGGTTGCCGACATTCGCGGCCCCATAGCCGAGGCGGGGGAGCGCGCCGTGCGGCGTGCGTCGCAGCTCAGACACGGGCGTGCGCCCCCGTCCACGCGTAGGTCGCCCGGCTCTCCGCGTGCATCTCCATGCCCGTCCCGGGCGTGAGCGGGGCGTGGTAGACACCGCCGCGCACATCGGTGGGGGTGACGAAGTGCTCGTGCAGGTGATCCACGTACTCGATCATCCGGCCTTCGCGCGTGCCGCTGAGGGCGACGAAGTCGAACATCGAGAGGTGCTGCACGGCTTCACAGAGGCCGACGCCTCCCGCGTGCGGGCACACCGGCACCCCGAACTTCGCCGCGAGCAGCAGGTTGGCGATGTTCTCGTTGACGCCGGCGACGCGCACGGCGTCGATCTGCATCACCGCGAGGGCATCTGCCTGGAGGAACTGCTTGAACATGATCCGGTTGTGCGCGTGCTCGCCCGTCGCCACGCGGATGGGGGCGACGCCGCGGGCGATCTCCGCGTGGCCGAGCACGTCATCGGGACTCGTCGGCTCCTCGATCCACGCGGGGGAGAAGGGGGCGAGGGCGTTGACCCACGCGATGGCCTCCGCCACCTCCCAGCGCTGGTTCGCGTCGATCGCGATGGGGAAGTCGGGCCCGCAGACTTCTCGCGCCACGCGGAAACGGCGGATGTCGTCGTCGAGGTCCGCGCCCACCTTGAGCTTGATCTGCCCGAACCCGTCGGCGATGGCCTCGCGGCACAGTCGTGCGAGCTTTTCGTCCGAGTAGCCGAGCCATCCGGGAGTGGTGGTGTAGGCGGGATAGCCCGTGGCCAGGAGCTCGGCTTCGCGTGCCCCACGTCCCGGCACTGCGGCTTCCAGGAGCGCGAGTGCATCGGCGGGTGAGAGAGCGTTGCCGAGGTGTCGGAAGTCGACCAGGGCGACCAGTTCCTCCGGCGACATGCGGCTGAGCAACTGCCAGAGCGGCAGGCCCGCCCGCTTGGCCTTGAGATCCCAGAGGGCGTTGACGACGGCACCGATCGCCATGTGCATCACGCCCTTCTCCGGCCCGAGCCACCGCAGTTGCGAGTCGCCCGCGAGCGCACGGTTGGTCGTCCCCATGTCGGCGAGCAGCGGCTCGACCTCACGCCCGACGAGGTGGCTCTCGAGAGCGCGGATGGCGGCGACCTGCACATCGTTGCCGCGCCCGATCGTGAAGACGAACGCGTGCCCTTCGAGTCCGTCGTCGGCGTCGGTCAAGAGCCGCACGTACGCGGCGGAGTAGTCGGGGTCGGGGTTCATCGCGTCGGAACCGTCGAGCGTGGCCGACGTGGGGAAGCGGATGTCGGCGGTATCGAGCGCGACGATGCGGGTCACGGTTCACTCCTGGTCGGTGGGCTTCCGGCGATCGAGGAGAGTCTCGGGTCGTCCGGCGGGTTGTGGCTTCCCACAGTAAACATCCGATGTTTATACTGTCAACTGGCGTCGTCTCGGGCGCCGCACCCGGTGGAGTTGCCGGCCCGGACGTGAGGAGAAGCATGCGATTTGCCCGACTAGGACCGCTCGGACAGGAGGTCCCGACCGTTGTCGTCGACGGAACGCACTATGACCTCCGGCCGCTGACCTCCGATGTTACGGGAGCGTTCCTTGCGGATGATCCGGTCGGCCGGACCGCAGATGCGCTCGACCGCGGCGTGCTGCCGCCGCTGCCGGAGGCAGGGGAGCTTCGCGTGGGGGCGCCGATCGCCCGCCCCGGCGCGGTGATCTGCATCGGCATGAACTATGCGGCTCATGCCGCGGAGTCGGGATCGGCGCCGCCGGAGCTTCCGGTGATGTTCCTCAAGGCACCCAACACCGTCGTCGGACCCTTCGACGAGGTGGTCATCCCGCGCGGCTCGTCAAAGACGGACTGGGAGGTGGAGCTCGGCATCGTGATCGGTCGCACGGCCTCCTATCTCGATGCGCCGGCGAACGCGGCTGCTCACATCGCCGGCTACGTGACGGCGAACGACGTCTCCGAGCGTGACTTCCAGTTGACGGTCTCGGGCGGCCAGTGGTCGAAGGGCAAGTGCGCCCCGGGCTTCACCCCCACCGGGCCGTGGCTCGTGACCGGAGACGAGGTGGAGCCGGGGGGCCTCCGACTCCGCAGCTTTGTCAACGGCGACATGCGCCAGGACTCCACGACGGCGGACATGATCTTCTCCCCGGAGTACATCGTCTGGCACCTCTCGCAGTATCTGACCCTCGACCCCGGGGACCTCGTGCTCACCGGGACGCCGGAGGGGGTCGCCCTCTCGGGACGCTTCCCCTATCTGGCCGACGGCGATGTGGTCGAGGTCGAGGTGGAAGGCCTCGGCTGGGGCCGTCAGACGTTCCGCTCATGGAAGGAGCAGGCAGATGTCCGATGAACTGCAGGGCAGGATCGCGGTGGTGACCGGCGGAGCCTCCGGCATCGGCGCGGCGATCGCCGCCGAGCTGGTCGACGCCGGGGCGCGGGTGGCGGTGCTGGACCGATCGGTCGAGGGCGCCGCGCCAGAATGCGATGCCTACGCCGCGGATGTCACAGACCGGGCGAGCATCGAGGTCGCCATCGCGGCCGTGGCGGCGGAGTCCGGCGGCATCGACATCCTCGTGAACAACGCCGGGATCGGCGCCCAGGGCAGCATCGAGACCGTCGATGACGACGAGTGGGCCCGCGTGCTCTCGGTGAACGTCACCGGCATGGCGCGCGTCACCTCTGCGGCGCTTCCGTGGCTGCGACGGTCTTCGCACGCCGCGGTGTGCAACATCGCGTCGATCGCCGCGACGGTCGGTCTTCCCGATCGGGCGCTCTACAGCGCGTCGAAGGGCGCGGTGCTCTCTCTCACGCGGGCGATGGCTGCCGACCACCTCCGCGAGGGCATCCGCGTCAATGCGGTCAATCCCGGGACGGCCGACACTCCCTGGGTCGGAAGGCTCCTCGCCTCGGCGTCCGACCCGCATGCCGAACGCGCCGCGCTGGAGCAGCGCCAGCCGCACGGGCGCTTGGTGACGGCCGAGGAGGTCGCCGCTGCGGTGCGCTATCTCGTCGGTCCCCACGCGGGATCCACGACCGGCACCTTCATCGAGGTCGACGGCGGGATGGCGCGCCTGCGGCTGCGCCCGCAGTAGCCTTCCCCGCCTCCGAGGTCAGCGGCGCGCTGTGACGGGTTCCGCCCTCAGGACCCGGCGGGGGAGTCGCTGATCGACACGTCGTAGAAGCGCTCCGCGTTCGCCGCCAGGATCGCCGGAAGAGCGTCCGGAACCCGGCCCTCCGCCCACGTCCGCACAGCGCGCTCCCACGCGGCGTGGGGCCACGAGACGGGCCAGTCCCCGCCGAAGAGGAGCCTGTCGGGGCCGAAGGCGTCCAGCGCCACATCGAGGGCGTGCTCCCACGCGCCCGGGGCGGTGTCGGCGCCGGACTCCGCGGGGAGGCCGGAGAGCTTGCACCGCACCTGCGGGTGGGCGGCGACCCGTCGGAGCGCACGCTCCCACGCGAGGCGCGCCTCGACGTCCTGCGGGGCGGAGCCGAGCGGCGGCTTGCCCAGGTGATCGACGACGATCGGCAGGTCGGGAACCCGGACGGCGAGCTCGCTCACCTCGTCGAGCTGGTGCCACCGGACGCACGCGTCGAAGGTCAGCCCGCGGCGGGCGACGTGACGCGCTCCCGCGACGAACGCATCGGAGTGCGCGAATCCCGGGGGCTCGTCCTGGATGAGCCGTCGCACTCCCACGACGAGGGGGCGGCTGGCGAGCGCGTCGAGTTCGTCTCCCACCGCGTCGCCGCGCTCGATGGCGGCGCGCGCGACGATTCCGACGATGCCCGCCTCGACAGCGGCTGCCGTGGCGAAGTCCACCTCGTCGAGGCTGCGGTGCGGGGCGCTCTCCGCCTGCACGAACACGGCGGAGCGGGCGACGGGCCTCGCGACGCCGTCCGTCGCCGCCGTTTCGTCGAGGGCGCGTCGGTAGTCTTCGGGTCCGAAACGTCGGAGGAGTCTTCCCTCCAGCCACGTGTAGGGGAGCGCCGCCGGATCCCAGAGATGCAGGTGGCTGTCGAGAATACGCACCCGTCCATTCTTCCCGATGAGCCTCGGCGAGCCGGGAGGTGGGATGTCTGGCCTGTCCCTACGATGAACGCCATGGCGGTGACCGATGAGGCGATCGAGAAGATCAAGGCGATGATCGTGTCGGGCGAGCTCGCTCCGGGAGACCGGCTGCCCCCCGAGAAGGAGCTGTCCGAGCGGTTGGGGCTGTCGCGCAACTCGATGCGCGAGGCGGTCAAGGCACTCGAGGTCATCCGCGTGCTGGACGTGCGGCGCGGCGATGGCACCTACGTCACGAGCCTCGAACCGCGACTACTGCTGGAGGCGATCTCGTTCGTCGTCGACATGCATGACGATGCATCGCTGCTGGAGATCTTTCAGGTGCGCCGGATCCTCGAGGCCCAGGCGACGGGTGCCGCCGCCCAGCGGGCAGAGCCCGAGGATGTCGCCGCGCTCGAGGCGGAGTTGCAGGCGGTCGCGCGCGACACCGACATCGAGACTCTCGTCGAACACGATGTGCGCTTCCACGGGGCGATCGTCGCGCTCGGCGGCAACCGCTACCTCGCAAGCCTCGTCGAGAGCCTCACGAGTCATACCGTGCGGGCGCGGGTGTGGCGCGGGCTGACGCAGGACGGCGCGGTGGAGCGCACTCTCCACGAGCATCGGGCGATCGTGGACGCCATCGCCGCGGGAGACGTGGAGCTGGCGACCTCGCTCGCGACCGCGCACGTGGCCGGGGTGGAACAGTGGCTGCGACGCGCCGCCGCCGACACCTGAGCGCTCAGCCCCGGCGGGTGCCCCCGCTTTGCCACGGCGTCACACGGTCATCGGCGCGCGCCGCGGCCCGGTAGGCTGGCCCTGCCACGCCCCGACGGTGTGCGGCGCGGCATTCCATCACCGCTCCTCGCTCTCGCGACGCCCCTGAAGGTTGCCCAGCGTGTCCAAGCCCGTCGTGCTCATCGCCGAAGAACTCTCTCCCGCCACGATCGACGCCCTCGGGCCCGACTTCGAGATTCGCCACGTCGACGGCGCCGACCGCTCCGTCCTGCTTCCGGCCCTCTCGGACGCCGATGCCGTGCTCATCCGGTCGGCGACGAAGATGGATGCCGAGGCGATCGCCGCAGCCCCGCGGCTGAAGGTCATCGCGCGCGCCGGGGTCGGCCTCGACAACGTCGACATCAAGGCGGCGACGACCGCGGGTGTCATGGTCGTCAACGCGCCGACCTCGAACATCGTCTCCGCCGCCGAGCTGACGGTGGCCCACATCCTGGGTCTCGCACGTCGCATCCCCGCCGCGCACGCCTCGTTGGCCGCGGGACAGTGGAAGCGGAGCGCCTACACCGGCGTCGAGCTGTTCGAGAAGACGCTCGGGATCATCGGCCTCGGCCGCATCGGTGCCCTCATCGCCGCCCGACTGCAGGCCTTCGGGATGAACGTCGTCGCCTACGACCCCTATGTCACGAGCGCGCGGGCGCAGCAGCTCGGCGTACAGCTGGTGTCGCTCGATGAGCTCCTGCAGCAGAGCGACTTCGTGACGATCCACATGCCGAAGACGCCGGAGACCACGGGGATGATCTCCACGGCGCAGTTCACCCTCATGAAGCCGACCGCCTACATCGTCAACGTCGCCCGCGGCGGGCTCATCGACGAGGAGGCCCTCCGGGTGGCCCTCATCGACGGGGAGATCGCCGGCGCGGGACTCGACGTCTTCACGAGCGAGCCGCCCGCGGCGGGCGGGACCGCTCATGCGCTCCTCGACCTCCCGAACGTCCTCGTCACGCCGCACCTGGGCGCGTCGACCGACGAGGCACAGGAGAAGGCCGGCGTCTCGGTCGCCAAGTCGGTGCGCCTCGCCCTCGGCGGCGAGCTCGTCCCCGACGCGGTGAACGTCGCGGGCGGCGTCATCGACCCCTACGTCCGGCCCGGCATCCCGCTCGTGGAGAAGCTCGGACAGATCTTCTCGGCGCTCGCGCACTCCCCGTTGACGAGCCTCGACGTGGAGGTCCACGGCGACCTCAACCAGTACGACGTCAAGGTCCTCAAGCTGGCGGCCCTCAAGGGCGTGTTCACGAACATCGTGAGCGAGACCGTCTCGTACGTCAACGCGCCGCTCCTCGCCGAGCAGCGCGGGATCGAGTCGCGGCTTCTCGTCGACGACCAGTCCGAGGAGTACCGCAACGTCATCACGCTGCGGGGCGCGCTCTCCGACGGATCGCAGCTGTCGGTCTCGGGCACCCTCACCGGCACGAAGCAGACCGAGAAGCTCGTGGGCATCAACGACCACCCGCTGGAGCTTCCCATCGAGAAGCACCACATCGTGATGCTCTACACGGATCGTCCGGGAATCGTGGCCGTCTACGGCCAGAAGTTCGGCGAAGCGGGGATCAACATCGCCGGCATGCAGATCGCTCGTCGCCAGGCGGGCGGGCAGGCGCTGTCGGTGCTGACGGTCGACTCGCCCGTCGCGGACGAACTGCTCGACGAGGTCCGCTCGGCGATCCAGGCCGACCTCTTCCGCCAGATCGAGATCACCGAGTCCTGAACCTCGCGGCCGGGAGGGCTTCCGGCTCAGCGGCGGGTCAGCCGCGGGTCGCCGACTCGACGAGCGCGATCAGGGCGTCCATCTCCGCCCCCTGGGGGACCGGTCCCTGGACGACGGCGTCGTCGATCGCGTTGTTGAAGTAGAGGCCGTCGCTCACGAGCATCACGAGCTGGAGGGCGGTCTCGTCTCGGGTGTGCGGGCGCAGGACGTCCTCCCACTGCTGTCGCACGCGGCGGAGGGCCAGGGCGGCGTCGGCGTTCCCGCTCTGGGCGAGCTTGGTGGCGGCGATGAGCGCACGATCGACCGGCGAGTCGTTCAGCACGGAGGAGCGCATGAACGCGGCCACCGGGCCGGCGGCATCGGTCCGGATCAGCGCGACGTCCTCTTCGGCGAGGGCCTCGGTGCGGGCGAGGAGGGCTGCTTCCAGGGCTTCCTTCGACGCGAAGTGGTAGAGCAGACCGCCCTTGGAGACCCCGGCGTGGCGGGCGATCGCGTCCATCGTCGCGCCCCGTTCACCCTCGGCGATGAGCAGGGCTTCGTACGCGTCGAGGACGCGTTCGCGGGCGAGGGGAGGTCTGCTCATGTCTTCCGATCGTAGCCACCCCGAAGGGAAGCGTCCGACGTTCTGCTTCTGATACTATACCGGCTGGACGGTATAGGAACTATGACTCTTACAGAAGAAATCGCCATCGCCGACGCGCAAGGAAAGCGCGTCGGCTGGCGCGGCTGGGCGGCCCTGGTCGCCCTCATGCTCCCGGTGCTGCTCGTCTCGGTCGACAACACCGTGCTGAGCTTCGCGCTGCCCGACATCGCTCTCCAGCTGCAGCCCAGCAGCGCCGAGCAACTCTGGATCATCGACGCGTATCCGCTCGTGCTCGCGGGGTTGCTCGTGACCATGGGAACGCTCGGTGACCGGTACGGTCGCCGGCGACTCCTCCTCATCGGCGGGGTGGGGTTCGCGGCCGTCTCCGTGCTCGCCGCGTTCGCGCCGACGGCGGGCTGGCTCATCGCCGCGCGGGCGGGGATGGGTGTGTTCGGGGCGATGCTCATGCCGTCGACCCTCTCGCTCCTGCGCAGCATCTTCACCGACCGCGACCAACGGCGGCTGGCGATCGCGGTCTGGGCCTCGATGTTCTCGGCGGGGGCCGCGCTCGGTCCGATCGTCGGCGGCCTCCTGCTGGAGCACTTCGCGTGGGGCTCGGTGTTCCTCCTCTCGGTTCCCGTGCTCCTGCCGCTCCTGGTGTTCGCCCCGATCCTCGTGCCGGAGAGCCGGGACCCGAAGCCGGGCCGCATCGATCCGGTCAGCATCCTGCTGTCGATGCTGACGATGGTGCCGATCGTCTACGCGATCAAGGAGTTCGCCGTGCACGGCCTCGGGGTGCTCCCCGTCGTGCTGGTGGTAGTCGGGCTCGCGTTCGGCGTCGTCTTCGTCCGGCGCCAGCTGAGCTCGGCGGCGCCGATGCTCGACATGCGCCTCTTCCGCCAGGGGACCTTCAGCGGCGCGCTCCTGGTGAACCTCCTGAGCGTCATCGCGCTCGTCGGATTCCTCTACTTCGTCGCGCAGCACCTGCAGCTGATCGTCGGCCTGCCGCCGATGCAGGCGGGCCTCGCGCTCGTTCCCGGCATGGTGGCGATGATCGTGGCGGGGCTGCTCGTCGTGCCGATCTCACGGCGCGTCGCCCCGCGCATCGTGGTGCCCGTCGCGCTGCTGTTCTCCGTGACGGCGTACCTCCTGGTGCCCGCGGCGGTGGGCGGAGGAGCGCTGGCGATGCTCGTCGGGGCCTTCATCCTGCTGGGCGTCGGGATCGGTGCGGCCGAGACCGTGTCGAACGACCTCGTTCTCGCCAGTGCGCCACCCGCGAAGGCGGGGGCCGCCAGCGCCGTCTCGGAGACCGCGTACGAGGTGGGCGCCGTGCTCGGCACCGCCGTGCTCGGTGGCATCCTCGCTGCGGCGTATCGCAGCGGCCTCGTGCTGCCCGACGGGCTCCCGGCGCACGCCGCGGACGCAGCCCGGGAGACCCTCGCGGGCGCTGTTGCGGTCTCGAGCCAGCTGCCGGCCGAGGTCGCCGCCGAGCTGCGCACCGCGGCGGCCCATGCCTTCGACGCGGGCGTCGGGACCACCGCCGTCATCGGCGCCGTGCTCGTCGCGATCGCCGCCGTCATCGCGGCCACTACGCTGGGAGGCACCCGCAGCACCCGCGCGGAGCACTGACGCCGGCGGCGTCGCTCCTGGGGTGTCCGCGGGGCCCCTTCACCCCTCACGAGGAGAGCAATGTCGAGCGCTGCCGCACGCACCATCCGACTGGCCGTCATTCCCGGCGACGGGATCGGCCCCGAGGTCGTCACCGAGGCGGAGAAGGTGTTGGCGGCAGTCACCTCCGGCACCGGCGTCGACATCGCCAGCACGCGGTTCTCGCTCGGGGCGGGACGCTATCTGGAGACCGGTGACACCCTCACCGAGGACGACCTGCAGGCGATCAAGGGTCACGACGCGATCCTCCTCGGAGCCGTCGGCGGGGTTCCCGGCGATCCCCGCCTCGCCCACGCCAACATCGAGCGCGGGTTGCTCCTGAAGCTGCGGTTCGAGCTCGACCACTACGTCAACCTGCGGCCGTCCACGCTGTACCCCGGAGTCCCCGGACCGCTGCGTGACCCGGGTGAGGTGGACTTCGTCGTCGTGCGCGAAGGCACGGAAGGACCGTACGTCGGCAACGGCGGCGCGATCCGGGTCGGCACGCCGCACGAGGTGGCGAACGAGACGAGCGTCAACACGGCGTTCGGGATCGAGCGCGTCGTCCGGTTCGCCTTCGCGCAGGCGCAGCGCCGACGGGGCCGGTTGACGCTCGTCCACAAGACCAATGTGCTCGTGCACGCCGGCGGGATGTGGAAGCGGATCGTCGACGCGCTGGCGTCTGAGTACCCCGACGTGGCCGTAGACTATCTGCACGTCGACGCGGCAACCATCTTCCTGGTCACGAACCCGAGCCGTTTCGATGTGATCGTCACCGACAACCTCTTCGGCGACATCCTCACGGATTTGGCCGGTGCAGTCACCGGAGGCATCGGTCTCGCCGCTTCGGGGAACATCAACCCCGACGGCGCCTTCCCCTCGATGTTCGAACCCGTGCACGGCTCGGCGCCCGACATCGCAGGACAGCAGAAGGCCGACCCCACGGCCGCGATCCTCTCCGTCTCGCTCCTGCTCGACCACCTCGGGCTGGCAGACCTGGCCCTCCGCGTCACCCGCGCGGTGGAGGACGACATCGCGACGCGGGGGTCGGACGCTCGAACGACCGCCCAGATCGGCGACGCGATCGTCGCGCGGCTCCAGGCGTAACCTGGACTCACCTGCCGACGCCCGTCGACCTCGCGCATGGAACAGGACATCCACATGACTCTCATCGACTCCGAGAACGCGCTCGCTCCGCTCGAGTTCGCCGTCACCAAGAACCTGGCCGCGGTCTCGCCCGCCGCCCGGGAAGAGCTGCTGCGCGATCCGGTCTTCGGCACCACCTTCACCGATCACATGGTCGACATCTGCTGGTCGGCGCGCGGCGGATGGCACCGTCCCCGCGTGCAGCCCTACGGCCCCATCTCGCTCGACCCCGCGGCCGCGGTGCTCCACTACGGTCAGGAGATCTTCGAGGGCATCAAGGCTTACCGGCATGCCGACGGCTCGATCCACACGTTCCGTCCCGACCAGAACGGGCGGCGCCTGCAGCGCAGCGCCCGCCGGCTGGCCCTCCCGGAGCTGCCCGTCGAGTACTTCATCCAGTCCCTGCGGGAGCTGATCGCCGTCGACGGTGACTGGGTTCCCTCAGGGGCCGACCAGAGCCTGTACCTGCGCCCCTTCATGTTCGCCAAGGAGGCCTTCCTCGGCGTCCGCCCGGCGAACAAGGTGGCTTACTACCTCATCGCCAGCCCCGTCGCCGCCTACTTCAAGGGGGGCGCGAAGCCGGTCTCGATCTGGCTCAGCGAGGACTACGCGCGGGCCGGCAAGGGCGGAACGGGCGCAGCCAAGACCGGCGGCAACTACGCGGCGAGCCTCCTGCCCCAGGCCGAGGCCTACGAGCAGGGCTGCGACCAGGTGGTCTTCCTGGATCAGGACGGCGACGTCGAAGAGCTCGGCGGGATGAACATCGTCTTCGTCTACAAGGACGGCACCCTCGTCACCCCGCAGTCCGACTCGATCCTGGAGGGCATCACGCGCGACTCCCTCCTGCAGCTGGCCCGCGACCGCGGTCACGCCGTGGAGGAGCGCCGGGTGCCGCTGTCGGAGTGGCGCGAGGGAGTGGCCTCCGGAGACATCGTCGAGGTGTTCGCGTGCGGCACCGCCGCCGTCGTCGCCCCGATCGGCACCCTCAAGGGCAAGGGCTTCGAAGACGCTCAGCCCACCGGCACGCTCGCGCTGGAGCTCCGCCAGCACCTCACCGACATCCAGTACGGTCGCGCCGAAGACACGCACGGCTGGCTGCTGCGTCTGGACGCCTGAGTCATGCAGATCGCGCGTTTCAGCCACGACGAGAAGATCCGTTTCGGGGTCATCGACGAAGGCGAGGTCGTCGTGCTCGCCGGGGATCCGCTGTTCAGTGGGTTCGACACGACGGGGGAGCGGATCCCGGTCTCCGAGGTCACGCTGCTGGCCCCGGTGATCCCGCGTTCGAAGGTGGTGTGCGTCGGCAAGAACTACCGCGACCACGCCGCCGAGATGGGAGGCGAGGCCCCGGCCGAGCCGCTCCTCTTCCTCAAGCCCAACACGTCGGTGATCGGCCCGGGCGACGTGATCGTCCGGCCCCGTCAGTCGGAGCGGACGGACTTCGAGGGCGAGCTCGCCGTCGTCATGGGGCGCGTGACGAAGGACGTGTCGGTCGACGACGCCCTCGGGCGCGTCTTCGGCTACACCGTCGCCAACGACGTGACCGCCCGCGACCTGCAGCGCTCCGACGGGCAGTGGGCGCGCGCGAAGGGCTTCGACACCTTCTGCCCGCTCGGACCGGTCATCGAGACGGAGTTCGACCTCACCGGCGGGGCTCGCATCGTGTCGCGCGTCAACGGCGAGGTGCGGCAGGACGGCCCGCTCTCCGACATGGTCCACTCGGTGGCCGAGATCATCGCGTACGCGTCGGCCGCGTTCACGCTGCTTCCCGGCGACGTGATCCTCACCGGCACCCCCGCCGGCGTCGGACCGTTCGAGGCGGGAGACACCGTCGAGGTGGAGATCGGCGGGATCGGCGTGCTGCGCAACACCGCACGCAATGCGTGAGGCCGCCGCGGCGGATCGCGACGACACGCCGGACGGACGTGTGACCACGCCCGCCCCGGCAGAACAGCACTCCGAGGCGATCGCCCGTCTCCAGCGCCGCACCGTCGGTGTCCTCGCCGTTGGTCAGGTGCTCGGCGGGATCGCCTTCGGGGCGACGATCTCGCTCGGCGCGCTCCTGGCGTCGGACATCTCCGGCAACGAAGCGCTCTCGGGCTGGGCGACGGCGTCCGTGACCCTGGGCGCGGCGCTGTGCGCGATTCCGCTGTCGCGGCTGGCTGCTCGCTTCGGCCGGCGGCGGGCGCTCACGCTCGGCAACCTGTTCGCGCTCATCGGGATCGCGGTGGTGATCAGCGCGGCGGCGGCGCGCGTCTTCCCGCTGCTGCTGCTCGGCGTGATCCTGATCGGCGCGGGAAACGCCGGGAACCTGCAGTCGAGGTTCGCGGCGACCGACCTGGCCACGACCTCGCGGCGGGGGCGCGACCTCGGCACCGTGGTGTGGGCCACGACGGTCGGCGGCGTCGCCGGTCCGCTCATGCTCACGCCGGGGGAAGCGCTCGGTGCCGCCATCGGCATGCCGCCGCTGACCGGTGCCTACGCGTTCTCGATCGTCGCGCAGATCCTGGCGCTCGTGCTCTACCTCGTCGCGCTTCGGCCCGACCCGCTCTTGACGGCGCAGCAGCTGGCGCGCACGGGCGAAGCGCGTCGGGAACATGTCGTGGAGGTCGATCGGCCCGTCGCCGCGCGCTACGCGATGTTCGCGGTGTCCGCCTCGCACGTGGTCATGGCGTCGGTCATGGCGATGACGCCGGTGCACTTGTCGCACCTGGCGCCCGAGCACGTGACGCTCATCGTCGGGGTGACCATCGCGCTCCACGTCTTCGGGATGTACGGCCTCTCGCCGGTCTTCGGCATGCTCGCCGACCGATGGGGGCGGATCGCGACGGTGCTCCTCGGTCAGGCGATCTTGGCGGCCTCCCTCGTGACGGCGGCCGTCGCCCCGAACGAGCCGATGGCGGTGCTCGTGGCGCTCTTCCTCCTCGGCCTCGGCTGGAGCGCGGCGACGGTGGCCGGGGCGGCTCTCCTCACCGAGAGCACCGAGACGCTACGCCGACCGCGCCGGCAGGGGCTCAGCGATACGCTCATGACCTCGAGCGCTGCGGTGGGCGCGGTGATCGCGGGGGTGCTGCTGAGCGCGATCGACTACGGCGGGCTCGCGATGGTCGCGCTCGTCCTCGTCGCCGCGACCGTCGTGCTTGCGCCCTACGCCCGCCGCTGAGCGGGATCCGGCGAAGTCAGCAGCCCAGCGCGCGTGCGGCGCGATCGACGTCCGACGCATCGTTGAAGACGTGGAAGGCCACGCGCGCACGTCCGTTACGGCCGGACGCGACGATCCCGGCGGCGGTCAAGCGGGCGAGGTCTCGTCCGGCCAGGTCGGGCCAGCTCACGATCGCGCTCTCCTGCGGCCCCTCCTGTCCGATCCGCTCGCGGAAGCTGTGGGCGAGCCCCGTCGTGTAGGCGTGGAGGGCGGCGGGGTCGGCGTCGGCGAAGAGGCGCAGTGCCGGCTCCGCGCCGACGAAGGCCTGCCAGGCGGGGGAGACGTCGAAGCGGCGCGCGTCGCTCGCGAGCGTCGCATCGACGCCGTAGCAGGAGGCCCAGGGGTCTTCGCCCGCGTACCAGCCGGCATGGATGGGCCGAAGGGTCGCGGCGAGCTCCGCGCCGAGGGCGAGGAACGCGACCCCGCGCGGTGCGCACAGCCACTTGTAGGCGTGACAGACGACGGCGTCGAAGTGGTCGGCCACAACGGGCATCCACCCCGCGGCCTGCGTCACGTCGCAGAACGTCCGGGCTCCCACGGCGCGTGCGGCCGACACGATGGCCTCGGCATCGGCCACCGACCCGCACGCGGACTGGACGAGCGAGAACGCCACCAACGCGGTGCCCGGGCGCACCGCTGCGGCGAGGTCGGCCAGTGGGGCGGTGCGGACGGTGATCCCGCGACCCGCGTGGACGAAGGGGAGGGCCAGTGAGGAGAACTCGTCGTCGGGACACAAGACCTCCGCCCCATCGGGGAGCGATGCGGCCAGGAGCGCGGCGAACACGGAGGTCTGGGCCCCGATCGCGACGCGGTCGACGGACACCCCCACCAGCCGCGCGAAGTGGCCGCGGGAGGCCTCGACGACCGCGGCGTAGTGCAGCGGATCGGGGCGGCCGAGCAGGTCGCCCATGATCGCGGACCGCGTGCCGAGGGTGGGAAGCCCCGCCGTGCACGCCGCGAGGTATCCGTGCGCGTCGACGAACTCGGCGCGCACCTCGGCGAGGCTGCGGGGCGCGGTGGCCGAGGCGAGCGGAGCGGTGAGGGGCGACATGGCCCCAGCATGGCGGGCGCCTGATCATTCGTCCACGGCAGGTGTTGCATAGAAAGCATCACGCCTGCTTATGTGTACGGATGGCCGATGATTCGCCCCTCGACGTCCACGATCTCCGCGTGATCAAGGCGATCGCCGACACGGGGTCGCTCACCGGAGCGGCCGACCTGCTCGGATACAGCCAGCCCGCGCTCAGCCAGCAGATGAGGCGCCTCGAGGCGAAGCTCGGCCTTCCGCTCCTGGAACGCGTGGGGCGACGCGTCCGCCTGACCGAGGCGGGACGCGTGCTCGCCCGGCACGCTCCCTCGGTGACGACGGCCCTGGACGCCGCCGTCGGCGAGCTTGCAGAGCTGCGCGGGTTGGAGGCCGGAACCGTGCGGATCGTCGGATTCCCCTCCGCGACCCCGACGATCCTGCCGCTGCTGCTGCGAGATCTGGCGCGCCGTCATCCGGGAGTCTCGCTCACGTACGTCGAGGCGGAGCCGCCGGAGGCCGTGGCTGCCGTACGCGAGGACCGTGCCGACATCGCGGTGACTTTTGCGTACCCCGGTGACCGGGCCGATCCCCACGGCGCGAGCGCGCGCGGCCTCTCGGTGCGGACGGTCGGGCGCGACGATCTGCTCGTCGTCGTGCCGGAGGATCATCCCGTGGCTGGGCGCGACGTCATCGATGTCGCACTCCTGGCGGAGGAGAACTGGATCGCCGGCTGTCCGCGGTGCCGCGGCCACCTCCTGGAGCTGTGCGGCCGCGCGGGGTTCACGCCGCGCATCGGATTCGAGACCGACAACGTCGTCGCCGTCGAGGGGCTCGTCGCTCAGGGGATCGGCGTCGCGACGTTGCCGGCACTCGGGGTCGCGTCGTTCCCGGCGCTGCCGGGTATCGTCACACGCCCCCTCCTCGCGGGCGACGAACGGCTCATCCACGTGGTCACGGCACACGGGGCCGACCGGGTTCCGGCTGTCGCGACCGTCCTCCGGGGGGTGGAGCGGGCGGTCGCCGCGGCCACGAACGCGGCGTTGGCGGCCGCGGAGGTGCCCAGCGGCGGCAACTAGACTGGCGGGGATGTCTGCAGCGATCGATCCCCGCACCACCACCGCCTCCGGAACCGACGTCCGCGTGCGGTTCTGCCCCTCGCCGACGGGCCTTCCGCACGTGGGGATGGTCCGTACCGCCCTGTACAACTGGGC
The DNA here is from genome assembly GCF_001620065.1 of Microbacterium sp. TNHR37B. Lineage (GTDB taxonomy): Bacteria > Actinomycetota > Actinomycetes > Actinomycetales > Microbacteriaceae > Microbacterium. Next base: position 679,749 of record NZ_LQGV01000001.1, on the reverse strand, counting down.
GTACGCGCGTCACACCGGCGGCAAGCTCATCTTCCGCGTGGAGGACACCGACGCCGCGCGCGACAGCGAGGAGAGCTACCGTCAGCTCGTCGACGCGCTCACGTGGCTCGAGATCGACTGGGACGAAGGAGTCGAGAAGGGCGGCCCGCACGCGCCGTACCGCCAGTCGCAGCGCCGCGACATCTACGCCGGCGTGCTCGAGAAGCTGATCGCGTCGGGGGCGGTGTACGAGTCGTACTCGACGGCCGAGGAGATCGACGCCCGCAATGACGCCGCCGGCCGCGCCAAGCAGCTCGGCTACGACAACTACGACCGCGATCTCACCGACGAGCAGAAGGCGGCGTTCCGTGCCGAGGGGCGCGAGCCCGCGTGGCGCCTGCGCGTGCCCGACCACGACCTCACCTACGTCGACCTGATCCGGGGTGAGGTCACCTTCCCCGCCGGTTCCTTCCCCGACTTCGTCGTCGTGCGCGCGGGCGGACAGGCGCTCTACACCTTCACCAACCCCGTCGACGACGCGCTCATGGGCATCACCCATGTCATCCGTGGCGAGGACCTCATGCCCTCCACCGCGCGCCAGCTCGCGCTCTACGGCGCCCTGATCGACGCCGGCGTCACCGACTTCGTGCCGCGCTTCGGGCACATGCCGCTCGTGCTGGGGGAGACGGGCAACAAGAAGCTCTCTAAGCGCGATCCGCAGGCCGACCTCTTCCTCCACCGGGAGCGCGGCTTCATCCACGAGGGGCTGCTCAACTACCTGGCGCTCCTCGGCTGGTCGATCGCCCCCGACCGCGACGTGTTCTCCCTCGAGGAGTTCATCGCGGCCTTCGACATCGTCGACGTCAACCCGAACCCGGCCCGCTTCGACCAGAAGAAGGCGGAGTCGATCAACGGCGACCACATCCGCATGCTGCAGCCGGCCGACTTCGCCGCGCGCCTCCTGCCGTATCTGCGCAGCGCAGGGCTCGTGGGGGAGACCCTGACCCCGGAGCAGGAGCGGATCCTCGCGGCAGCGGCGCCCCTCGTCCAGGAGCGCATGCAGCTCCTCGGTGAGGCCCCGGGCCTGCTCGGCTTCCTGTTCCGCGACGACGTGGTGTATGAGGAGGACGCCCTGAAGGGCCTCCCCGCCAACGCGGGGGAAGTGCTCGTGGCCTCGGTGGGTGCGTTGGAGCTCGTCCCCGAGCAGGGCTTCACCGCCGCCGCGGTGCAGGAGGCGCTGTCGGAGGCGCTCATCGAGGGTCTCGGCCTGAAGCCGCGCGTCGCCTACGGGCCGCTGCGCGTTGCGGTGAGCGGCCGTCGCGTGTCGCCTCCGTTGTTCGAGTCGATGGAGCTCTTGGGCAAGACCGAGTCGCTCCGCCGCCTCGACGCGCTCGTCCAGCACCTCGGCTGACGGCTGGGCTCTGGCGCGATGAGCGACCACGGCGGGGCGAAACGCCCGGGGCCCGGTGGGTTTGGACGCCCCGCTCCGGTCGGGTAGACTCGTCCCTCGGTGCCACTTCGGTGGCACACCCTTGGGGTATGGTGTAATTGGCAACACGGCTGATTCTGGTTCAGTTGTTCTTGGTTCGAGTCCAGGTACCCCAGCAGTAGGTCTGGCGAGATTTCGCGGCAACGTTCGTCCGACCGCTTAGCCCTTACCGGCGATTAGCCGGTGACGTCGATCGCCCGCTCAGAACCGCGCCGCGATCCACGCCGCCGCCTCTTCCGGCGCAAACTCTTCCCGCATGACCCCGGAATGGTGCGTCGGCCACCACCGCGCTATCACGTCCATTCCCGCCGCTCGATACCCGCGGATGAGGCGTCGCGTCAACGGCGCGGGCGCGACCTCGTCGAGGAGTCCGGCATCGATCCGCACCGGCACTGCCAGATCCGCCAGCCTCGCGACCTCGTTCCTGCGGAAGCTCTGCGCCAGCCGGGCGAATACCTCCTCGCCCGACGCCCCGCCGATGCTCCCGGGCGCCAGGGACCCCCACGACGACGGCTCAGCGAGCTCGGTCAACGAGAGTTCCTGCAACGCCGGCCACAGCCGCCGCGCCGCCGGGCTGAGCCCCTCGCTGCGCAGGAGCTCCGCGAGGCGCGCGTCGTCCGTCGCGGCTCCCTGCAGCATGAGGGCCATCAGCGCCGACACGATCCCGGAACCCGGAAAGCGCGCCCGGACACGCCGCATTGCGCCGATCGTCAGATCCATCCGGGTCACCGGCGCGAATGCGGCGACGCCGACCAGCTCCGTGTCGCCGGGATCGTGGCCGTGTCGTTGCGCCGCGTGGAGGGCGGCGACCGCGCCCTCGGAATGGCCCGCGGCGAGCCATCGACGCGACAGCGGCACGCCGAAGTTGGCCCGCGCGCGGACCATCGCCAGCACGGACTCCGCCAGCGACGAGCCGATCAGATAGGGGTGCGGGCCGCTGCTCCCGAGGCCCTCATAGTCGGGGCGCAGGACCGCGAACCCGCGGCGGCGCAGCAGGCCGCACAGCAGGTCGCCTTGCGACATGCGTCGCCACTCCGGGTGCGTGGGATCGCCCAGGCTCGGTGCCGATCGTGCCGAGCCGCCGGTGGTCATGTGCCCGTAGACGACGAACGGGTATCCGTCGCGCGGAGGCGGCGAGCTCGGCAGCTCCACGAGCCCGGTCTGCTCGCCGACGGTGCCGTCGATGCGCCGGGCAGGAAACCGGACTCTCACCATCGGCCACGGGGGAGGAGTCGTCGAAGGGGAGCGGGCATCGTCCCGAGCGTAGCGCCGCGTCGCCGGTCGACGTCGTCCAGGAGGTCGGCGAAGAACCGCGCCACCGGCACGAGCTGCGCCCGGTCGATGCGGTCGATCGTGTCGGCGTCGTCGTAGAGATAGAGGGGCCCGGAGATGAGGCTCACCGTCGGAACGCCCGAGACAAGGATGAAGGACGCATCGGTCGGGATTCCCCCCGCGAAGAACTCGAGCGCGCCGGCTGCCATGAGGCTGGTGCCGTGGAGTCCGTGCCTTCGCACCTTCCGGGCGATGCGCACCGTGAGAGCCGGATTGACGTTGAGGAAGATCCCGCGGGGCTCCGTCTCGCCGGTGTCCTCGAACCCGCCGTCGGCTCCCTCCACGGCGCGCAGCCCGATGTGTTCGATCGTCGCGTTCAGCACGATGTTCCAGGGGGAGTCGGGGGAGAGGACGTAGCGGAGCGCGAACTCCTGATGCGCCTGATAACCCGTGAAGTGGGTGTCGAAGGTCACGAACAGGAGCGTCTTGTCTCGCACGCGACCCTGGGCCGCCTCGGCGCCGGCCTGCTCCGCGAGTGCGATGACCTCCGCGGTCCCCGATGCATCTTCGACCGCCCCCGGGCCGACCGAATCATGGTGTGACTGCACCATGATGGTCTCGTTCGTCCGGCCGGGAAGAACGCCGATCACGGTCTGCGACACGACGCGCTCCCGCTTCACGGAGAGCTCCAACATCGCCGACGGCGAGGCGGCGAGCAGTGCTCGCAGCCGCTCGCCCTCCGCGCGGGTCACCCACGCTCCGGGCAGTGTGAACAGCGTGCGGCGGTAGTACTCGTTGTGATAGTTCCGCGAGTCGGGATAGTCGCGGAGCACACCGATGACCGCGCGAGCACCTCCCGCGGCCGCATCGGTCATGGTGCGGGCGAGCGAGGTGACATAGGGGTTCCGGCCCCGCAGCACATCGCGACGCAGGACCTTCCGCCCCGGGTCGTGCAGGTACATCGTCAGCGGGAGGGAATGGGCCACGGTCATGTCGAACGTGAGGTCGAACAGGACGATCGCGCCGCGGACATCGTGACGGCACACCCGGTCGGTGCCGATGTCGACGACGCGCGCCTCGATGCGGTGCTCCGCGCTCCCGGTCCAGTCGTCTGCCGGGAGGGCGGAATGGAGGATGGGAGCGCACGCCACGTCTTCCGCCCCCACGCGGAGCGCGCTCGCCTCGGCTCGCCACGCGAAGGACGGGACCTCGAGGATCTCGGTCGTGAGCCCCGCCGCGTCGAAGCGCCGCTGCACATACGCGGCCGCCGCCTCCCCGCCCGGAGAACCGGTCGCGCGCGGCGCCATCGCCACGAGATCTTCGATGGTGCTGAAGATGGCGTCTTCCGTCAATTCCATCCTCCGAAACTAGGGATGGGCATTGGAGAGGGTGGAAGGAGGGTCATATTCGTCATGTGCCGACCGACTGTTCCTATGATTCGTCAGGTGAGCACTCCCGACGGCTTCAGCGAGCTCGATCTCGCGATCCTCCACGCCCTGCAGATCGACGGCCGTGCCCCGTGGACGCGTATCGCCGCGGCGGTCGGCGCCGACGCCACGACGGTGGCCCGGCACTGGCACGCGATGGCGGAGCAGTCGCTCGCGTGGCTGACCGCCTGGCCCACGCCGGAACGCTGGTCGGCGTCCACCGACGTCGCCGTGGTCCTCTTGGAGCCGGGAACCGCCGAATCGATCCTCGACGAGCTGGCTGGTCTCCCGTGGGTGCTGAGCGTCGACGAGACCTCGGCCGGCGCGCTCCTCCTCGTGGCGGCATCCGGCGGACTGCCGATGCTCAGCGCGCGCATGCGCGAGGTCGAAGGCTGCGGTGCCGCGGTGCGGCGGATGGACGTCGCCGCGGCGATCGTCGCGGAGGACTCGGGATGGCGGCTGCGTGCGCTCGCCCGCTCGCAGGAGCGCCTCATGCGCGATACCCGGCCGGGCGAGCGCCCCCGGCCTCCGCGCCCCGAGGTCGTCGCCGAACTGGCCACGGTGCTCGAAGCGGACCCGCGGCTTCCGGCGGCCGCGATCGCCGCGCAACTGGGCGTCTCTGAGGCGACCGCCCGCCGCACGGTGGATCGGGCGATCGCGGCGGGACAGATCCGCGTGGGCTGTGATCTTGCGATGCCGGCCGCGGGGTTCCGGCGCGGCGCCGTGCTGTGGGCGCGTGCGACCGACCCCGAACAGGCCGCAGGACGCGCGGCGCGCCTGGCCGAGACCCATCGCGTGGGGATCCTCGTGGGTGCGGCGCCCCTCTACGTGGGTGTGCGGGCGCGCAGCCTCACCGCCCTCGCGGCGATCGAGGCGGCGTGGGGAGAGGGAGTCGAGGTGACCGACCGATGGACCGTGCTCCGGGCCCGCAAGCGCAACGGGCACCTGCTCGACGAGGAAGGCCGTTCTGTCGGGCGCGTTCCGCCGAGCTGGTGACCCGGCCGCCCGCGACCGGCAGCCTCACTCCGATCGTGCCCGCAGGATCGCGTCGAGGCGGTACCGCGACAGCGGCAGCAGGCTGAGCGCGCAGAGGGCGGCCGGGATCACCGATATCCCGACGATGATGGCGCCCTGCGCCGTCGAGGATTGGGTGATGTCGGCACCGTCGGTGGCGACGTACCCGCCGATGCTCAGGACGAGCCCCAGGAGGGCGGGGCCGAACGCGTATCCCAGCAGCTCGAACCCCGACCAGACGCCGGAGATCATGCCGATGCGGTTGGTGCCGCTGACCCGGGCGTCTTCCGCGGCGATGTCGGGGAGCATCGCGAGGGGGAACAGCTGCGCCCCCGCGTAGCCGATCCCGATGATCGCCGCGGCGATCAGGAGAGGGACCGAAGATCCGCTCCCCGCGGAGAGCAGGGCGACGAACCCCGCGAGCATCACGAGCGACGCCACGACGAACCCACGCTTCTTCCCCACCGCGCGACTGAGACGCGCCCACGCCGGAGTGAGCACGACCGCCGGACCCACGAAGCAGACGAACGCCACGGTGGCGATCCCCGGTTCGTGCACGACATGTCGGGCGGCGTACACGACTCCCGAGAGCACCATGCCGATCGCCACGGCTTGCAGGACGAAGGCGGTGACGAGCGAGCGCGCGTCGTGATCGGAGAGCACCACGCGCAACTGCTCCCGCAGGCGTCCGCCCGCGCTCTCATGTCGTGTCAGCGGGACACCGCGCGTGAACCACCACACCCCGATGGCGCCGATGACGATGAGTGCCGCCATGACGCCGGCCATGGTGCGGTATCCCTCCACGCCGCCGATCGTCTCGACGAGAAGCGGCGCCGTCGCCCCCGAGACGAGGATCGCCAGAGTGAAGACGACCACGCGCCACGTGACGAGCCGGGTGCGCTCGGTGTAGTCATCGGTGATCTCGGCGGACATCGCGAGGTAGGGCACCTGGAAGAACGCGTAGGCCGTCGCCGCCGCGAGGGAGAAGACGAGCACCCACAGCGCTCCGGCGACCGGGGGAGCGGTGGGACCGAAGAACATCGCGACGAAGGCCAGCGCCAGCAGGAGCCCGGCCCGGAGGATGAACGGCCGCCGGCGGTCGAACGGGTGTCGGGAACGGTCGCTGAGCGTGCCGGCGATCGGGTTGAGGAAGAAGTCCCACGCTTTGGGGGCGAACACGACGAGGCCGGCGATCACCGCTTCGACTCCGAGCAGGTCCGTGAGGAAGGGCATGAGGATGAGCCCGGGCACGGTTCCATACGTGCCGGAGGCGACACCGCCCAGGGCGTAGCCGGCTCGGGTGCGGCGGGGAAGGCCTGTCATGTGCGCGATCGTAGGGGTGGTCGGTCAGGTCCCCGTCCGGTTTACGCCCGTACCGTCACCTGGTGAGCGCGATACGGGACTTTCCGTCGCCCGGCCGGACAGCGGCTCGGCCGACGCGAGCGCCGGAGACGATGAAGGCGGCGGTCGGAACGTGACGTGGAGCGCGCTCCAGGTGTCAGGCTAGAGACAGAGAGTGGATCACCAGATCGGCCGCCGCGCCGACGGGAGGAGACGAGCCTGATGACGGCAACCCTGACACCGGGCGAGGTCGTGGAGCGGACGGGGCTCTCGCTCGACACATTGAGGTACTACGAGAAAGAACAGCTCCTCGGCCCCGTCGCACGTGCGGCCGGGGGCCACCGGCGCTATTCGGAGGACGACGTCTTCTGGGTCGGCCTCCTGAGCTGCCTGCGCACCGCGGGCCTAGGGATCGCGGACCTGCGCGAGTTCACCTCGCTCCTGCGCGGGACGGCCTCCTCGGGCGACCGTGTGGCATTCCTCGCCGCCCATCGCAACGAGCTGCAACGGCGGATGTCCCAGCTGGAGCGGGCCATTGGAGTGCTCGATGAGAAGATCGCCCACTACGGGGCCGCCGACTGACGTCGCGCACCGGCGTCGTCACGGCGTGAGGGGATCCGTCGCCAGGTCTCGCACGTGGTAGAACTCCTGATCCCACAAGGCGTAGACGAGCCACGCGGGCAGGCCGTAGGACGACTGCAGATAGTCCGCCTGTGACGCGTGGATGCGCCACCCGTCGTGCTTCCTTCCCACTTCCGCCGACATCGCGTACTCGGGGTCGGGCTGGTTGTCCACGACGAGCTTCCCCTGCTCGCCGCCGAACAGCTCCAAGGCCGTGGTCGGGCTGATCGTGTAGACCAGGTGCGCCGGACCGCGGTAGGAGCCGCCTTCGGCCGCCACGCGCGCGATCGCGAGCTCCGTGATCCGCCCCACCTGCATGTGGTCCTTGTGGCCGGTCGCGCCGCTCGCCGGCCAGAAGCCGACGACGACGTCCGGCTGCACGCGTTGCAGCGTCTCGACGACTCGCGAGACGAGCTCCTCCTCCGGCACGTCGGGAACGCCGCCGTCGGGGTAGTCCCACACGTCGTGTTCGTCGACCCCCAGGTGGAAGCTGTTCTTCAGCGCCTCCGCCGTGCGTACGATCCCCAAGTCGCTCTGGCGCGCGACCTCGGGGGTCTGGTGACCTGCCTCTCCGGCGGTCATCGTGATCATCGCCGTGTAGGCGCCGTCCCGGTCTTTCGCGCGCCAGAACAGCCCGTTGACGGTCTGTTCGTCATCCGGATGCGCGAACACCCCCAACACGCGGGTGCCCTTGAGCTCGCCGACGACCGAGTCGACGCCGCGCGCCGAGGGCATGTGGAAGAGGTGGCGTCCTGCCCAGTACCCGCCGGCGACGGCGAGGAGGAGGACGGCGCCGACGACGATGAGCGCGATCCAGCGCTTGCGCATGGGAACTCCTGATTCGGGTGGGTCGACGCTGACGGTGGACGCAGTCTATCGACGGCGCACCGCACCCCGCGGGGGCGTCGTCAGCGCCGCGCGCGGCTGATGGTCGCATCCTGTACGCTCCATTGAGCACACTTGTACTAATTGGAGGACGGCATGATCCTGATCGCGATCATCGCGTGTGAAGTGGCGTTCTGGGTGGCGATCCTCGCCGGGCTCTCCGCGCGCTACCTGTTGCGCAGGCGCCGACTGGGACTGGTCCTCCTGGCCCTCGCGCCCGTGATCGACGCGGTGCTGCTGATCCTCGTCGCGGTCGACCTCCTCGGTGGGGGCACCGCATCGTGGCATCACGGGCTGGCCGCCCTCTATATCGGGGTGTCCATCGCCTACGGGCACCGCATGATCGCGTGGGCAGACGCTCTGTTCGCGCGGAGGTTCGACGGTGCGCCGCCGCGGCCGAAGCTCTACGGCGCGGCGTACACCCGCGCGTGCTGGCGAGATCTCGGGCTCACCCTTCTGGCTGCAGCGATCGCCGCCGGCATCATTGGCGCGCTCGTTGTCTTCGTGGGCGCGCCGGAGCGCACGGCGGCGCTCGAAGGGTATCTGCGGATCCTCGGGATCATCGTCGCCGTCGATCTCATCTGGGCGGTGAGCTACACCGTGTGGCCGCGACGAGCACCGGCGGCCGCGGTCGGGGATCGGGGCTGATCGTGGTCGTCCGAATCGACCCGCAGCAGCGCGAGCGGGAGATCGCGGCCGCCGCACTGCGTGTGCTGGAGCGCGACGGCATCGCCGGCGTAAGCGTTCGCGCCGTGGCGGCGGAGTCGGGGCTCGCGGTCGCCTCTCTCCGGCGAGCGTTCCCGACGCAGGAGGCGCTGCGCCGATTCTGTCTGGCCGAGATCCGCAGTCGTGCCGGAGCCCGGATCCGAGCGGTGGAGGGTGAGGGAGTGGCGCGGGCCGTCGGCGTGCTCGAGGAGTTGCTGCCGCTGGACGCGGAGCGGCGCCTGGAACTCGTCGCCCAGATTCAGCTCGGCATGCTCTCGGTCACCGACGAGAGCCTGCGAGCGGATGCACGTGCACTCCACGATGACGTCCGCGGCGTCTGCCGGGCGGTGCTGGCATGGTCGGCGGGCGACACCGCCGATCCCGACGCCCTGAACGGCGCGGCCGCGCGGCTTCACGCGTTCCTCGACGGGCTCGCGCTGCACGCGCTCACGGCGCCCGACGAGACCGACACCGCGGCCGTGCGCGACCGCTTGCGTGCCTACCTCCAGGACAACCGCCTCCCACGAACCTCCGTAGAGCGACGCGTGGGGGCGTCCGAGCCCGAGACCACCATCCGACAAGGAGAAACAACATGAACCGAGTGGGACGAGCCGTTGTGCGCGTTTCTGACCTCGACGCGGCGTTGTCGTTCTACAGCGCTGCTTTCGGCTTCACGGCGCTGTTCGATCAGGAGATCTTCCCGGGATTCCGCGCCGTTCACGTGGGCCCCGGCGGCAGAGGCGACGCCGGGATCTGGCTGTTTCCTGACGCCGAGGCGCGGGGCTGTGACGAGCCCGTCGTCGTGATCTACACCGACGACTTCGACGCAGACGTCGTCCGCTTGCGCTCCATGGGCGCCGCACTATCCGAGGTGTCGAGTGAGCCGAGCGGCCGGTCGGTGACCTTGCGCGACAGTGGCGAGAACACCCTCGTGTTGGCGGAGGCGTGAGCGACGGGCGTCGTCAGGGCATCGCGTCGCCGATGTAGGAGTACTTGAGGAAGACCTCGGAGGCCCATCCCGCCTCGTCGAGCACACCCTGGACGGCGGAGAGCATGTATCGGGAATCCCACCCGAGGTAGAGGAACTGCCCCGGGGCGATCTCGTCCCACTGGCCGTTCCACGCCATCGCGGGGTACACCGGTCCTCCGCGTCGGGCGCTGAAGTCGATGACGCTCTGGCGCGACTCGGCCCACAGGCGCTGGAAGATGCGGTGGAAGAGGTACTTGACGTCCTTGACCTCCCAGTGCTCGCCGCGGAACTCGACGTAGTCGAACTCGCGCTGCCAGCCCGGAGGCCACCCGCGACGCATCTTGGCATCGAGCACGGGGGTGAGGTTGTCGTCGTCGATGCCGACGACATCGGGGCGCGACCACACGCGCATGAACTCGGCGGTGAGGTGCTCGGTGCGTGCGGCGATCGCGGCCGTTCCCCAGGTGGTGGCTTCGGCGACCTCGCGGCTGAGCGCGATGCCGCTGTGGGCGTAGACACCGCGTTTGGTGGGGAAGTCGGCGTCGAAGGCGCGCTCGGCCAGCTCGGGCTCGAGGAGCGCGAGGTTGCCGAGGGTGGGCGCGAGGGCACGGTGCGCGTTCTGCTCGTCGTCGCTGAGGTCTGCCCAGCGGCGCGTGCCGTCGCCGCTCCACTCGTCGCCCGGCGCCAACGGAACCAGGTGGTCGAGGTCGACGGCGGTGTCGGGCGAGACGTCCGACAGGCGGCCGAGCACGTAGACGGCGTGGGGAAGGGCGCTGTACTTGAGGCCGACCCGCGTCCGCTGGTCGGACGGTGTGATGCGCCCGATGGCGTGCGAGAGCGCGTCGATCCCGAGGGTGGATGCTCGGCACAGCCGGGCGACGAGCCGGTCGTTGGACAGGCCCAGGATCTCGCGGCGCAGGAGGAGCGACTGCAAGTACTCCACGATCCTCACGAGCTCGTGGGCCGGAAGCGAACCGTGGAGGTAGTCCCGGTACAGGCCCATGACGAGCGGGTACATGCCTCGCCCGAAGGTGTTCAGCCACGCGAACTGATCGCGCAATGCGGGATCGTCGATCGCCGCGGGATCGATCAGCGTGCGGTAGATCTCCGAGAACTCCCGCCACTGTGCGGCGTGACGGCGGAGCGAGTCGATGTCCAGTCGCGGGAAGCGTGCGCGGAAGGTGTCGTAGACGCCGCGCCCGCCGGTCACGGTGACTTCCCGCCCCGTGAGCATGACGAGGTAGTGGCGCCAGAACGCGCCGATCTCGTCCCCGGTGTTCTGCTCGATCGGAAGCCAGTACTCGCGCTCGATCTCGGTCTGCTCGCCGTGGGTGAGTCCCATGAGCACGTAGTTGTGGATGAGCTCGTGGTCGCGCAGCGGCTCTCCGGTGGAGTTGAGGCTCTCGAAGATCTGCTGCGCGTTGGCGCCCGCGCCCAGGGTGATCGAGACGTGCTCGAGCCGTCGCAGCCCGCGCCAGATGTGCGCGGCTTCCTCGGGCCGGATCTGGCTCCGGAAGAAGGCGTAGTTGTCGTCGAATCGCGACACCCGGTCCGCGTCCTCCGGCGCGCGACGGTCGAGTACGACGCTCTCGAACACGTCCGCCCACGCCCGATGGGGGCGGAGCTTGGTCGCGTGCGGATCGTCGGCGCGGATGAGCACGCGCTCCAGCTCGGCCGCCGTGGCGGGGTCGTCCACGGCAAGGGTGTGATGAAGTGCGGCGACGAGGAGCATGAGCGTGGTGATGCGCTGCTGGCCGTCGATCAAGACGAGGTGAGCACCGTCGGCGCTGGCGGCATCGGCCGCGGTGGAGAGGATCGAACCAAGGAAGTGCGTGTCGTCGTCGGCGGCGTCTGCCACCGCCCGCACATCGCGGAGGAGCTGCTCGCACCCGCCGATGTCCCACCGGTACTGACGCTGGTACACCGGGACGACGATCGTGGTATCGGGGGCGGAGAGCCACTCGATCGTGTTGACGGCGGTCGCATCGACATTCGTGGCTGTGGTCATGCTCTCGTATCGCTCCTCGAAACCCCGGACGAGTCTAGTCGGCCTCGCAGCGGCCCTCTGTAGGCTTGCCTAAGTCGGGCCTGTAAAAACTTCGCTGGTCCGACAGAAAGGGCATGATCCGTCATGGCATACATCAAGAGCGCTGCTCTGGAGGAGACCGGTTACGTCGTCCTCGACATGTACAACAAGCCGATCGATCCCAAGGAGTGGCTCGACGTCGAGTACGTCGACTGGAAGTCCTCGGGTGACACCCGCTTCGCGCCGCTGGCTTCGGCCAAGGGCGAGATCGAGTGCAACGGCTTCTGGAACCACAAGCCGCCGCGCACCGACAAGGACGGCGTCTGGATCGACTCGCAGACCGCGATCGCGCCGACGCTCACCGAGCGCGCGCTGGAGCCGGGCGCGAACGTCGGGCGCTGCCGCATCATCGAGCTGCAGCCGAACACGTACGCGGACTGCCTCTACAACCTCCACCAGGACGACAACAACCGTCTCAACCCCGATGGCACCGGCTGGGTCGTGCGCAGCTTCTTCAACCTCACCGACGACAAGGACAGCTTCTTCGTCCTGCGTGAGAACCGCACCGACCCGAGCCAGGAGACGCGGATCGCGCTGCCGGCGGGCGCGCAGCTGGTGATCGACACACAGCGGCTGTGGCACGCGGCGACCCACTACGGCGACTCCCCGCGTTACTGCCTCATCACGTCGTGGACGAGCGGTCCGGAGCTCGACGCATACATCGAGAAGTACAACGGGGTGAACAAGGTCGAGAGCGTGCACGTCGACCAGGAGATCCTCGACGCAGGGCAGGCGGAGCAGGCCCGGCGCCTCGCCGCCCGTGCGGCGGCACTGGCCGCTCGCGGTCAGCGCGAAGTCACGGTGATGAGCGAGGCCTGAGCCTCACATCCTTCTGAGAAGGCCCCGACGCGCCGTCGGGGCCTTCTCCTTTTGCTGCACCGCCGCGGCGAGCCGGCATCCGATCGAGTGTGGGAACGTGTGGCTTTACCTCTTGTGAACATGTTGTTAAGTGTTGTAACGTGTGGCTTGTTCAAGGAGGACGAATGTACGCGACGGAGCGCCAGCATCAGATCGAGCAGCTGATCGCGGTCGATGGCCGCGTATCGGTCGTCGATCTCGCCGATCGGTTCGCCGTGACCACGGAGACCGTCCGTCGCGACCTCGCCGCGCTCGAGTCCACCGGCGTCGTCCGTCGTGTGCATGGAGGAGCGGTCTCACGCACCCGGGTGAGCACCGCAGAGCCGTCCTTCGCGGAGCGTGCCGGGGTGAGGAACCCTGCCAAGCAGGCGATCGCACGGGCGGCGATCTCGCTCCTGGGTGGCTCGTTCACCGGATCGGTGTACCTCGACGCCGGAACGACGGTGGCGGCCGTGGCGCAAGAGCTCGCGGCGGTGGCGGCGGGGGAGCCCTCGTCGGTGGAGGTCGTCACCCACTCGATGACGACCGCTCACCTGCTGGCGGGCAGTGCTGTCGGGCTCACCGCGATCGGAGGCCGGGTGCGCGGGCTCACCGCGGCGGCTGTCGGCGCCCAGACGGTGGAGGCCATCGCGCGCCTGCGTCCCGATGTGGCCTTCGTCGGTACCAACGGAGTGTCCCCGGCGTTCGGCTTGAGCACCCCCGACCCCGACGAGGCGGCCGTCAAGCGTGCGATCGTCGCCTCGGCACGGCGCGTGGTGGTTCTCGCCGACGCGGAGAAGTTCGATTCCGAGCTGCTGGTCTCCTTCGCCCCGCTCAGCGCGGTCGACGTCCTGCTCACCGACGCCGCCCCGTCCGGCGCTCTCGCCGACGCTCTCGACGAGGCGGGCGTGGAGGTGCACGTCGCATGATCGTCACTGTCACGACCCATCCTTCTCTGGACCGCACGATCGCCCTCCCCGCACCGCTCCGGGTCGGCGAGGTACAGGCGGCCTCGACGGCTCGCGAAGACGCGGGGGGGAAGGGCATCAACGTCGCTCGTGTGATCGCCGCGGCGGGCCACCCGACCGTCGCCGTCCTGCCCCTCAACGATGGCGACCCTTTCGCCGCGGCCCTTCGTGGCGCGCGACTTCCCGTGCGCACGGTGCCTGTCCGGGGATCGGTGCGGGCCAATCTCACCATCGCCGACCCGGCGGGGGAGACCACCAAGCTGAACCTTCCCGGCGCCCCGCTCGCGGCGGCCGAAGCGGTCGCGCTCGAAGAGGCCGTCGTCGAGACGGCCGGTGGCGCGAACTGGCTCGTGCTCGCCGGCTCGCTCGCTCCTGGCCTCCCGACCGACTACTACGTGCGGCTGATCCGGGCCGTGCGCTCGCGATGGGGCGACAGTGCCCCCTCGATCGCGGTCGACACGTCGGGGGAGGCACTTCGCGCCGTCGTCGCCGACGGGCGTGCCGACCTCATCAAGCCCAACGAGGACGAGCTCGCCGAGCTCGCCGGTGTCTCCCTCGACCCGTCGCGTCCGCTGGCCGAGACCGTGGCCGACATCGCCCGGTCGCTGGTGCCCGCGCGCGTGGGCGCCGCGTTCGTCACCCTCGGTGGCGACGGCGCAGTGCTGGTCGAGGCAGGAGGCGCCTGGCAGGGAACGCCGCCCCCCACCCGCGTGCGAAGCACGGTCGGTGCCGGCGACAGTTCGCTGGCCGGCTTCCTCCTGGCCACCGTCAGCGGCGCGCCCCCGGCAGACCGGGTCCGGCTCGGTATCCGCTACGGATCGGCGGCAGCCGCTCTGCCCGGCACCCAGGCACCCACCCCTACTGATCTTCCGTCCGGCGACGTGCCGGTGCGGCAGCTCACACCCTGAGAATCATCGACCACTGGAGGTCACCGTGTCAGAGATCATCAACGCGGAGCTCGTCAGCCTCGACGAACCCCTCGGCGCAGACAAGCGCGCGGTCATCGAGGCTCTCGCGGCCCGCGTCGCCGCACAGGGGAGGGCGACCGATGCGGCAGCCCTCGCCGCCGACGCATGGGCGCGTGAGGAGAAGGACGAGACCGGTCTTCCCGGCGGGATCGCCATTCCCCACGCGAAGAGTCCCGCCGTCACCCGCGCGACGCTGGCGTTCGCCCGGCTGACGCCGGGTGTCGACTTCGGCGCGCCCGACGGACCCGCCGACCTCGTCTTTCTCATCGCGGCTCCGGACACGGCGGCCGAAGAGCACCTCGCGATGCTGTCGCGCCTCGCGCGCAGCTTCATGAAGGACGACTTCACCGCGGGACTGCGCTCGGCCTCCACGGCGGACGAGATCGTCGCCCTCGTCTCCGAGGCCGTCTCCGACGCGCCGGCGCCCGCTGCCGCCCCCACGGCGGCGGCGCCGGCCGCGCCCGACGAGAAGCTCCTCGTCGATGGACGTCCGGCTCGGATCGTCGCCGTCACCGCGTGCGCGACCGGGATCGCGCACACCTTCATGGCCGCGGACGCCCTCACCGCCGCGGGCCAGAAGGAGGGCATCGACCTCGTCGTCGAGCCCCAAGGATCCAGCGGCTACAAGGCGATCGACCAGAAGCTCATCGACCAGGCCGATGCGGTGATCTTCGCCGTCGACGTGGATGTCCGCGAGCAGCAGCGCTTCGCCGGGAAGCCGGTCGTCCGCGCCGGCGTCAAGCGGGGGATCGAGCAACCCGCGCAGCTGATCGCCGAGGCCGTGGCCGCTGCGCGCAACCCTTCCGCGGCTCGGGTCTCCGGAAGTGCCACCTCTGCCGCGACCGCCTCGGCGGCCCCGACATCCCTCGGGGGAAGCGTCAAGCGGGCACTCCTCACCGGCGTGAGCTACATGATCCCGTTCGTCGCCGGCGGTGGCCTGCTGATCGCGCTCGGCTTCCTCCTCGGCGGCTATCAGATCGCCTCCGCGCACGCGAGCGGTGTCAGCAACGCGGTCTTCACCCTGCAGAACTCGACGCTCTGGAACCTGCCGACGACCGACATCGTCTCGCCGCTCGGGCCGCTGGGGCAGTATCTCGGCGCGGTCGCCTTCCAGATCGGTGGACTGTCGTTCGGCTTCCTCGTCCCCGCGCTCGCGGGCTACATCGCCTTCGGCATCGCCGACCGCCCGGGCATCGCGCCCGGATTCGTCGCCGGCGCCGTCGCCGCGTTCATGGGCGCGGGCTTCCTCGGAGGTATCGTCGGCGGTCTCCTCGCCGGTGTTGCGGCGTGGTGGCTCAACAGCTTCGACGTGCCGCGCTGGCTCCGCGGTCTGATGCCGGTCGTGATCATCCCGCTGCTGGCCTCGATCTTCGCGTCCGGGCTGATGCTCATGGTGCTGGGCGGTCCGATCGCGTGGCTCATGTCGGTGCTCAACGACTGGCTGGGCAGCCTCACCGGTGCCGGTGTCATCATCCTGGGCGCGATCCTCGGTCTCATGATGTGTTTCGACCTCGGAGGACCCGTCAACAAGGTCGCCTACGGCTTCGCGACGGCGAACCTGGCCCTGGGCATCGCGGGCGACGAGCGCTACCTGCAGATCATGGCGGCCGTCATGGCGGCAGGCATGGTTCCGCCCCTCGCCATGGCCCTCGCCTCGACCGTGCTCGGCCGCGGCCTGTTCACCGAGCCGGAGCGCGAGAACGGCAAGGCGGCGTGGCTCCTCGGCGCTGCCTTCATCTCCGAAGGCGCGATCCCGTTCGCCGCGGCCGACGTGCTGCGCGTCATCCCCGCCTCGATGATCGGCGGCGCCGTCACCGGCGCCCTGTCCATGGCCTTCGCCGTGACGTCGAAGGCGCCCCACGGCGGTGTCTTCGTGTTCTTCGCCATCGACAGCTTCTGGCTGTGGCTCCTCGCCATCGCCGTCGGCACGGTCGTCAGCGCGGTGTCGGTCGTGCTCCTGAAGCGGTTCGCACGTCGCCGCCCCGCACCGGCGGTTATCGACGGTCGCGTCGAAGTACCGCAGGGCGCCGTCGCCGCATAGTCTCGAAGGACTGAACCTAGGAGGAACACCATGGCAGAACGCACCGCCACCGTCGCGAGCAGCTCCGGGCTGCACGCCCGTCCCGCGAAGCTCTTTGTGCAGGCGGTCCAGGCGACCGGAGTGCCCGTGACCATCGCGGTCGACGGCGGCCCCGACCTCAACGCCGGCAGCATCCTGACCCTCATGGGTCTCGGCGCCACGCAGGGCACGGTCGTGACACTCAAGGCCGAGGGCGACGGTGCCGAAGAGGCGCTCGACAGCCTGGTGGCGTTTCTCGAGACCGACCACGACGCCGAGTAATCCGTCACCGGAGACACGAAAGCCGCGGGAGTTTTCCCGCGGCTTTCGTGCGTCTGGCGGAGATCGTCAGAGGTCGGTCGACTCGCCGGGTTCGAGGGAGAGGAACTCTCCGCCGCCCTGCTCCGTCGCCCAGGTGAGCCGCGCGCGGTGCATGTCGAGCCCGACCCGCGACAGGGTCATCTCGTGCGTGCCGAAGGCGCGCCGGGGACCGACGGCCAGGACGAAGTCGATCGCCTCGCCTATCTTCAGCCACGGGGCGCCGATGGGCGCAGCGAGCAGCCCCACCTCGACGCCCTCGGGCACGGCGTAGGAGTCGCCGGGATAGTAGAACTCCCCGTTGACGAGAACCCCGAGGTTGTCGATCGTCGGGATCGACTCGTGGATCACGTTGTGGGTGCCCCCGTAGAAAGACAGGGTGAACGGCCCCGCGGTGACCGTGTCGCCGGGCGAGACTACGGTGACCGGGTGCTCAGCCACCGCTGTGGCGACGCCTTCGGGACCGTAGACGACGGCGTCGGGGAACGCGGTGAGGAGCCGGTCGAGGTGCTCGGGGGTCCAGTGGTCCGGGTGCTCGTGAGTGAGCACGATGGCGACCACTTTGTCCAGATCGTGGAGCGGCAACGTGAAGGCGCCCGGGTCGATGATCAGGGTCCTTCCCTCCGACTCCAGACGAAGGCAGGCATGTTCGTGTTTCGTGACGCGCATGCGACCAGTCAACGCCGTACGCGCGGTGCGAGCAAGCCGCTCCTCGATTTGGCGAGGGCGTGCGCGGCATGGCATAATCGAACGGTTGCCTGATCGGCCCCATCGTATAGCGGCCTAGTACGCCGCCCTCTCACGGCGGTAACGCGGGTTCGAATCCCGCTGGGGTCACCAACACGACAGAACGCCCGGTCTTCTGACCGGGCGTTCTGTCGTTCTCCTGGGTCAGTCCTCCGTCGAAACCTCGGCGACGCGGGCACGGGCACGGCCGCCGCGACGACGCCGGATGAGCCAGACGACGAGGATCGCGAGCGCGATCAGCCCCAGCCAGGGGAGCAGGAAGCCGACGGCGACGACGAGGGCGTTGAGGGCGACGAGCAGTCCGTTCCATCCCGCGGCGACGCCGTCGCCGAATCCGGCGGGATCGGGGGTGACGGCCGGCGCGGGAGTGGTCAGCGACACCGTGAGACTCGACATGCCCACCTGGTCCTCCAACTGGGTCAGCTGCTGCTGCAGAGACTCCAGATCGGCCTGACGGGAGGACAGGGCCTCTTCCGCGGCGAGCAGGTCCGCCGTCGAGTCCGCCTGGGAGATCAGCGTCGTGAGGCGATCCACCGAGGCTTCGAGGGCGGACACGCGCGCCCGGAGGTCGACGGCCTCGGAGGTGACGTCGCGGCGATCGACCTGCGACGAGGTGACCTCCCCGAGTGTGCCGAGCGCCGTCGTGGCCTCGGTCAGTTGCGCGGCGGGCACCCGGACGGTGATCCACGCGTCGGAAACAGCCATCGCACCGCCTTCGGGGACGAACCCCTCACCGTCTCGCATCGGAAGCGTGCCCCCGGATCCGAGGCTCATCGCCTCGACATACCCGCCTCGTGCGACGGCGTCCTTCCCGATCGCGTCCGCGGCCGCGCGGGCGTCGTCCACGACGACCGATGCGGTGGCCGTCGCGATGATCTCCCGATCGTGGGTGTTCACGCCCTGGTCACCGGTCACCGGAGCCACCGGGTGCGGGGCGGTCTGTCCCGACAAGTCGCGTCCCCCCTCTGCCTGCTGCAGGCCCACCACGCCGCCGGCGGGCGCGGAGCCGGCGGTCGCGTTCCGCCCCAGGAGGCCGGGCAGCGACGGCGCGATGACGGCGGCAGCCACGACGACGGCGGCCGCAGCGGTGGCGCCCGCCACCCACCTACGTCGCCGCCGAACCGGGTGCGCCTTCGGCCGGGAATCGCGCCGTCCCTCCTCGTGGATCGTGGCGAGCAGGCTCTCCTCGATCTCGCGGACTCGCGCGTCGCTCAGCGGAGGAAGCTCCGTGTCGTCGGCGTTCATGGCGTTCACCTTCCCTCCGGTTCGATGGCGCTCCGCAGACGCGTGCGGATGCGGGAGAGTCGATTGCGGACGGCGCCGTGGCTGACGCCGAGTTGCTCGGCCGCTGCCTCATACGCGTACCCTTCGGCGGCGCACAGACGGAAGATCTCCTGGTCCAGCGCGCTGAGGGTCGCGACTTCGCGCAAGATGCGCTCCGTCAGCTGCGCCGTGATGACCTGGTGCTCCACGTCGACCGTCGCCGGAATCGTCTCGTCGACGGCGGCGGCGGTGTTCGCACGGTCGCGTTGCTGCCGCCGGATCCGGTTCGCGCTCTGGAACCGGCAGATCGTCACGAGCCACGGGAGGGCGGACTCGCCCTCCAACGTCATCCCGGGGAGCTTTCGCCAGGCCGTGAGGAACGTCTCCTGCATGACTTCCTCCGCATCCGCCGCGTTGCCGACCAGACCGTGCGCGACCCAATAGACCGGCCGCGCGTAGGCGCGATAGAGGGCGCGGAAGGCAAGGGCGTTGCCACTCGCCGCCGCCGCGACCAGTTCTGCGTCGCTCTGTCCGGTATCGCCCCGGGCGGTCGGATCCGTCATGGTCTCCATATCGTCTCTCACGAGGGAGGTGTCCGTTCTCCCCAGACCGTCTCACAGTCCGCGTCTGGTCGTCGCCCGCGCGCGCTATCCTTGCCTGTGCGAGAGGGAGTATCCCGGACTCGCGCGTCCGTCATCACGGGCTCCGTCGTCGGGGCCCCGGGCGCGCGCCGCGACAGCGGGGGAGAGACTTTCGACGTTTCGTCACCCCTCTGAAAGGCCCGAATGGACCTCGACCTTCCCGTCTGGTTCGAGATCGGCGCGCTCGTCGTCCTCACGCTCATCCTCGCGGCAGACCTCCTCATCATCCTGCGCCGACCACACATCCCCTCCACGCGCGAGTCGACGCTCTGGGTCGTCTTCTACGTCACCCTGGCGCTCATCTTCGCCGGGTTGATGTGGATGTTCGCGGGCGGGGAGTACGCGGGCCAATTCGTCGCGGGATGGCTGACCGAGTACAGCCTGTCGATCGACAACCTCTTCGTGTTCGTCTTGATCATGGGTCAGTTCTCGGTGCCGAGGCGGTATCAGCAGGAAGTGCTGATGGTCGGGATCATCGTCGCCCTCGTGCTGCGGGGGCTCTTCATCCTCGCGGGCGCCGCGATCATCGAGCAGTTCAGCTGGGTGTTCTACATCTTCGGTGCGTTCCTCGTGTGGACCGCCTGGCGGCAGGCTTTCCCGGGCGGCGATCACGACGACGACGTGCAGCGCGAGAGCTTCATCGTGCGAGTCCTGCGTCGCGCGATCGACATCTCCGACGAGTACGACGGTGCGAAGGTTCGCACGGTCGTAGCGGGGAAGAAGATGTGGACGCCGATGATCATCGTCTTCGCGGCGATCGGCGTCACCGACCTGCTGTTCGCGATCGACTCGATCCCGGCGATCTTCGGCATCACTCAGAGCCCGTTCATCGTCTTCACCGCGAATCTGTTCGCCCTCATGGGGCTGCGCCAGCTCTACTTCTTGCTGGGGGATCTGCTCGACCGGCTCCGTTACCTGCATTTCGGGATCGCGTTCATCCTGGCCTTCATCGGCGTCAAGCTCGTCTTCCACGCCATGCACGTCAACGAGGTGGCCTTCATCAACGGGGGCGAGCACATCGAGTGGGCTCCGGAGATCAGCACGTGGATGTCGCTCGGCGTGATCGTGGTGGCCATGACGGTCGCCACGGTCGCCAGCCTCGCCGCCTCCGCCCGCGAGCGTCGGGCGGGCGGGGCGGAGGCGGCAGCGGCAGCGGTCGCCGAGGAGAAGGGCACGCCGCCGACGGTCGACGGCACGAGGAGCGCTGGTCCTCGATGAACCGGGTAGCGTCGTCGCGGTGGTAATCTGAGCCGGTGCGGATCGCTCGCCTTCTCCTTATCGGCCGCGACGAGAACTCGTTCTGAGCCCTCTCTCGTCGCGGAGTCCGACGCGGGCCTGAATCCGTGGGCACTGCCCCTTCCAGGAGAACGAGACACATGAGCACCCCGATTCCCGACCGTCCCCGCACGCTCGCCGAGAAGGTCTGGGAGGACCACCTCGTCGTCAAGGGCGAAGACGGACAGCCTGACCTGATCTACATCGACCTGCACCTGCTGCACGAGGTCACGAGCCCCCAGGCGTTCGACGGTCTCCGTGCGGAGGGTCGGCCCGTGCGCCGGCTCGACCTCACGATCGCGACCGAGGACCACAACACGCCCACGCTCGACATCGACAAGCCGATCGCCGACCTCACCAGCCGCACCCAGATCGAGACGCTGCGTCGCAACGCCGACGAGTTCGGCGTGCGGCTCCATTCCCTGGGGGACAAGGAACAGGGCATCGTCCACGTGGTCGGTCCCCAGCTGGGCCTCACGATGCCGGGTATCACGGTCGTGTGCGGCGACTCGCACACGAGCACCCACGGAGCGTTCGGCGCCATGGCGTTCGGTATCGGCACGAGCGAGGTCGAGCACGTCCTGGCGACGCAGACCCTGCCGCTCACACCCTTCAAGACGATGGCCATCACGGTCGAGGGAGAGGTGAAGCCGGGCGTCAGCGCGAAGGACATCATCCTGGCCATCATCGCCAAGATCGGCGCGAACGGCGGTCAGGGCTACGTGCTGGAGTTCCGCGGCAGCGCCATCCGGGCGCTGTCGATGGAGGGCCGGATGACCATCTGCAACATGTCGATCGAGGCGGGAGCGCGCGCCGGCATGGTCGCACCCGACGAGACGACGTTCGCCTACGTCAAGGGCCGGCCTCACGCGCCCACCGGCCAGGACTGGGACGACGCCGTCGCGTACTGGCGCACGCTTCCGTCCGATGAGGGCGCGGTCTACGACGCCGAGGTGTTCCTCGATGCCGGCGAGCTGGAGCCGTTCGTCACCTGGGGGACGAACCCCGGCCAGGGCGTGTCGCTCAACGACGTCGTCCCCGATCCGTCGACCATCGCCGACCCGAACGAACGCGCCGCCGCCGAGCGGGCGTTGGAATACATGGATCTGCGCGCGGGCACGCCGCTGAAGGAGGTTCCCGTCGACGCGGTCTTCATGGGCTCCTGCACGAACAGCCGGATCGAGGACCTGCGACAGTTCGCATCGATCGTGAAAGGCCGGACGAAGGCGGACGGTGTCCGGGTGATGGTCGTTCCGGGATCAGCACGCGTGCGACTGGAAGCGGAGGCGGAAGGTCTCGACAAGATCTTCACCGACTTCGGCGCCGAATGGCGCTTCGCAGGATGTTCGATGTGCTTGGGCATGAACCCCGATCAGCTGGCCCCGGGGGAGCGCTGCGCGTCCACCAGCAACCGGAACTTCGAGGGCCGCCAGGGCAAGGGTGGGCGGACGCACCTTGTCTCGCCCCTGGTGGCTGCGGCCACGGCCGTGCTGGGAAGACTCGCCAGTCCCAGCGACCTGGTCGCGCGAGAGACCGTGGAGGCCTGACATGGAGAAGTTCACGACCCACACCGGTGTCGCCGCCCCGCTGCAGCGCTCCGCCGTCGACACCGACCAGATCATCCCCGCGGTGTACCTCAAGCGAGTCACCAAGACCGGCTTCGAGGACGCGCTGTTCGCGAACTGGCGAAACGACCCAGAATTCGTCTTGAACCAGGACGCGTACCGCGGCGCGAGCATCCTCGTGGCCGGCCCCGACTTCGGCACGGGCTCCAGCCGCGAGCACGCGGTGTGGGCGCTGCGCGACTATGGCTTCCGCGTGGTGCTCAGCCCCAAGTTCGCCGATATCTTCCGCGGCAACGCCGGCAAGCAGGGCCTCGTGACAGGCGTGGTCGCCGAGGCTGACATCGAGCGGGTCTGGCAGCTGCTGGACGCCCAGCCCGGTGCGGGGATGACGGTCGACCTGCAGGAGCGCACCGCCGTCGTCGGTGACCTCCGGCTCACTTTCGAGATCGACGATTACACTAGATGGCGGCTCCTCGAAGGGCTCGATGACATCGGGCTCACCCTGCGAAACGAAGACAAGATCTCGCAGTTCGAGGCGCGCCGAGAGGCGTGGCGACCACGGACGCTCCCCGTTCCGTAGCCCGAGAACACGCCCCTCACGACGGGGTGTCGTAGGAGATTCCTCGAGATACAAGTGAGGTCGATCGGATGAACACACTCGTGAGCGAGTCGGCGTCGTCGAAGCCGAGCGGTCAGCAGGGCGAGACCCTGACGATCCGCGGCGGTCACCCGTTGCGCGGTCGCGTAGACGTGAAGGGCGCGAAGAACCTGGCGACCAAAGCGATGGTCGCCGCCCTTCTTGGTGAATCGGAGAGCGTCTTGCGCGACGTTCCCGACATCAGCGACGTGAAGGTGGTCCGCTCGCTCCTCGAGGTCCACGGCGTCCGCGTGGACGACGACGGGGAGGGCGTGCTGCGCCTGGATCCGAGCGGCGCCGTTTCGGCGCACATGGAGGAGATCGACGCGCACGCGGGAGCGTCGCGCATCCCGATTCTCTTTTGCGGCCCGCTGCTGCACCTCCTCGGGCAGGCGTTCATCCCCGATCTCGGCGGATGCCGCATCGGCGACCGTCCGATCGACTTCCACCTCGACGCACTGCGTGCGTTCGGTGCCACGGTGGACAAGCTCCCGAGCGGCATCCGCCTGTCGGCCCCCGAGGGGCTTCACGGGGCGAACATCGAGCTGCCCTATCCGAGCGTCGGCGCGACGGAGCAGGTGCTCCTGACGGCCGTGCGCGCGAAGGGCACGACGGAGCTTCGCAACGCGGCGATCGAGCCCGAGATCATGGACCTGATCGCCGTGCTGCAGAAGATGGGCGCGATCATCTCCTACGAGCCCAACCGCGTCATCTTCATCGAGGGGGTCGAGAGCCTCCGCGGCTACGACCACCGCTGCATCTTCGATCGCAACGAGGCGGCGTCGTGGGCGTGCGCGGCTCTCGCCACCGATGGGGACATCCTCGTCGCCGGCGCCAAGCAGCAGGAGATGCTGACGTTCCTCAACGTCTTCCGCAAAGCCGGGGGCGACTTCGACATCGCCGAGGATGGCATCCGATTCCGCCGGGGCGGCGCGCTCAAGCCGGTGATGGTCGAGACCGATGTGCACCCCGGGTTCATGACCGACTGGCAGCAGCCCCTCATCGTCGCGCTCACGCAGGCGGAGGGCGTCTCGACGGTGCATGAGACGGTGTATGAGAACCGCCTCGGCTTCACGCAGGCGCTCAACCAGATGGGGGCCGACATCGTCGTCCACCCGGAGGGGATCGCCAGCGACGATCGTCGCGTTCCCCGTCGGGCTCTGGAGCAGGCCGCGGTCATCACCGGGCCCACGCCTCTCCATGGTGCCGATGTCGTCGTTCCCGATCTCCGCGGCGGCTACAGCTACGTGATCGCGGCCCTCGCGGCCGAGGGGGTCTCGACCATCCGCAACGTCGACATCATCCGTCGCGGCTACGAGAAGCTCTTCGACAAGCTGTCGGCGCTCGGTGCCGACTTCACGGTGGCGAGCTGACCGGCCGTGTCGCCTCGTCGTCGCGCATCGGCTGAGAAGACCCGCCCGAGCGCCTTCTGGCCGGCTGCGGCCCTCGTGGTCCCGGCTGTCGGATGGTTCGCCCGGATCGAGATCTCCGGCGGCGAACACCTCCCGCAGGAGGGCGCGTACGTCCTCGCGCCCAACCACTACAGCGAATTCGATCCCCTCATCATCGCCGTCGCGACCTGGAGGCTGGGTCGCGCTCCCCGCTTCATGGCGAAGGAGAGCCTCTTCCGGGTGCCGGTGCTCGGATCCCTGCTTCGGGCGACCGGGATGATCCCCGTCGCCCGGGCGTCGACCGCGTCGGCGGCGAAGCAGACCATCGAACAGGCGCAGCAGCTCGCGCACGATGGACGCGGGGTCATCGTCTACCCGGAGGGCTCGCTCACCCGGGACCCGGAGATGTGGCCGATGCGGGGAAAGAGCGGCGCCGTCCGTCTTGCCCTCGCAGGCGGCCTTCCCGTCATCCCCGTCGCGACGTGGGGCGTTCAGCAGATCCTGCCGCGGTACGGGAAGCTGCGCGTGTTCCCCCCGCGCCGGCGCGTGAAGGTCCTGCTCGGTCCACCGGTGGATCTCGACGCCTTCCGCTCCGCCGTCGGAACGGCGCACCTCGCTGCCGCGACCGACGCCGTCATGGCCGACATCTCCGCGTTGTTGTCGACGCTCCGTGGGGAGCCGGCACCCGCGCAGCGCTGGGATCCCTCCGCGCATGGCCAGAAGGAGACCGGGCGCCTTGAGTCGTAGACAGGAGACGGTACGGCCGCGGGTGGCGGTGGTCGGTTCCGGCAGCTGGGGAACGACGTTCGGGAAGGTCCTGGCGGACGGCGGCGCGCACGTGGTGATGTGGGCGCGGCGCGCCGAGCTCGCCCAGGAGATCCAGGAGGGGCATCGCAACAGCGAGTACCTCCCGGGGGTGAATCTTCCGCGATCGATGTCGGCGACGACGCATCTGTCGGAGGCGTTGGACGGGGCGAGCCAGGTGTACCTCGCCATCTCGAGTCAGGCCCTGCGGCAGAACCTCAAGGCGGTACGCCCGCTCATCGCCGATTCCGACGTTCCGATCGTCTCGCTCATGAAGGGCGTGGAAAAGCGATCGGGCTTGCGGATGAGTCAGGTGATCGAGCAGGAGCTGCATTGTGATCCGGCCCGCATCGCCGTTGCTTCGGGGCCGAACCTCGCACTGGAGATCGCCCGCGAACAGCCCACCGCCGCGGTCATCTCCTCCTCCGATCAGGAGACCGCCGAGGCGGTCGCCCGGCGTGCACGAAACGACTACTTCCGCACCTTCGTCAACACCGACGTCATCGGGACCGAATTCGGTGGGGTGCTGAAGAACCTCATCGCGGTGGCGATCGGGATCGTCGACGGGGTCGGCTACGGCGAGAACACGAAGGCCTCCATCATCACGCGGGGCCTGGTCGAGATGACCGATTTCGCCGTCGCGCAGGGGGCCCAGCCGGAGACGCTCCAGGGCCTCGCCGGACTCGGCGACCTCATCGCGACGTGCCAGTCGCCCCTGAGCCGCAACAACACGGCGGGGCGCCTGCTCGGCCAGGGCTACAGCTTCCAGGACGTCGTCAAGCAGATGAACCAGACCGCGGAGGGGCTCGCCTCTGTCGCCCCGGTCCTGCAACTGGCGCGTGAGGCCGGCGTCCACATGCCGATCGTCGAACAGGTGAAGATGGTCTTGGACGGAACGATGAACCCCCGGGACATCGCCCCGCA
Organism: Microbacterium sp. TNHR37B; assembly: GCF_001620065.1. GTDB lineage: Bacteria > Actinomycetota > Actinomycetes > Actinomycetales > Microbacteriaceae > Microbacterium. The sequence continues at coordinate 653,563 of NZ_LQGV01000001.1, read as the reverse complement.
CCTCACGACGGACGACGACACCCCGAAGGGCGAGAGGACGCAGGATGGCAAAAGCGGCAGTGGCGGTGCTCTTCGGAGGTCGTTCGAGCGAGCACTCGATCAGTTCCGCAACGGCGGGAGGCGTTCTCCGAGCGATCGATCGTGACCGCTTCCGGGTGATCCCTGTCGGCATCACTCGCGACGGCGCGTTCGTCCTCGAGGACGACGACCCCGACAAGTTCGCTCTCGCGCCAGGCGCGCTGCCGGAGGTCGTCGACAACGGCACCCGGGTGCGGTGGCCCGACTCGACCTTGTCGCGGGAGATCGTCGTGGACCATGCCGACGGGCGACGCGAGTCGTTGGGCGATGTGGATGTCGTCTTCCCGATCCTTCACGGCCGCTTCGGCGAGGACGGCACGGTGCAGGGGTTCCTCGAGCTCCTCGGGCTGCCGTACGTCGGCGCCGGCCTGCTCATGTCGGCCATCGGGATGGACAAGCACACGACCAAGAGCGTCCTCAAGGCCGCCGGTGTGCCGGTCGTCCCGTGGGTCGCGTTCACCCGCGCTGAGCTGGACCGCGATCGTGACCTGTGGGAGCGGCGCGTGCGCGCGCTCGGGCTCCCCGCGTTCGTCAAGCCGGCTCGCGCGGGATCCAGCGTCGGCGTCTCGAAGGTCTCGGAGTGGACTGAGCTCGATGCTGCCCTGGAGGCGGCGTTCGCCGAGGACGTCACGGTGCTCGTCGAGCAGGCCGTCGTCGGCCGCGAGGTGGAGTGCGGCGTGCTCGAGGGTCGGGATGGTGCGCCGCCGCGGGTGAGCGTGGCCGGCGAGATCGTCATCACGGGGCGTGACTTCTACGACTTCGAGGCGAAGTACCTGGATGCCCCCGGCATCGAGCTGGCGTGCCCCGCAGATCTCCGCGAGGGCGAGCTCGCCGAGATGCAGCGGATCGCCGCTCGCGCGTTCGACGCGGTCGGTGGGGAGGGGCTGGCTCGCGTCGACTTCTTCTTCACCGGCACGGAGTTCTTCGTCAACGAGGTGAACACGATGCCGGGATTCACCCCGATCTCGATGTTCCCGAAGTGCTGGATCGCCTCCGGGATGAGCTACGCCGACCTGATCACCGAGCTGATCGACCTCGCCCGCGTCCGCTGACCGCCCCGCGTCAGGAGTCGGCCGGACGCTCGATGCACTCGTCGCCGGTCTGCGGAAGCATTCCCACCGCCGGTGACAGCGAGGACAGCACGGCGCGCGCGCTCACGACGTCGTAGTCGAGGTAGACCTCGACCGCGGGGGAGCGCCCGTAGGTCGTGAACCGGTACCGGGGGGCCTCGCTGTTGTCGATGATCCAGTCCACGCCGTCGACGGTCTCGCACGGGAGCTCTGTGGGCCCGGGGGCAGGAATGCCGCAGGTGAGGAGGACGGAGTCCCAGGCACCGGTGGCCTGTGCATCGGTCCAGTGGCGCGCCTGCCCGCCGACGGAGTCGGGAAGCCGCACCATCACGGCGGCGCAATCGGGGGAGTTCGCCTCGGGCGCCGGCTTCATCGACACGGTGCTCGCGCATCCGCTGAGGCCGGTCACTCCCACCAGAACGGCCGCGATGCCGAGGATCGGACGACGAGCGCGGCGCGAGGAGAACACTCCTCCAGGCTACCGTGGAGGGATGACTCCCTCGCCCTCGCCGACGGTCGCCGACGTGTCGGAACAGGAGCTGCTGGCGGCGATCCTGCGCGTGCTGGCGGGGTCGTCCCGCGCCGTCGTCGGGCCGGGGGACGACGCTGCGGTGCTGGCCGCTCCCGGCGGACGGGTGGTCGTGACGACCGACACGCTGGTGCATGGACCGGACTTCCGTCTCGCGTGGTCGTCGCCGTACGATCTCGGCTTCAAGGCGGCGGCCGTGAACCTCTCCGACGTGGCGGCCATGGGGGCGCGACCGACCGCGTTGTTCGTCGCGCTGGCGCTCCCCGAGACGACGACGATCGCCTTCGTCGAGGAGGTCGCCGCGGGCCTCCGTGCCGCCTGTGAGGAGCTCGCTCCCGAGTGCGCTGTCGAAGGCGGCGACCTCACCGTTTCGGACACCCTGACGATCGCGGTCACCGCGGTGGGAGTACTCGCGGGTCGACCTGTGCTCCGCTCCGGTGCCCGGCCCGGCGACGTCGTGGCAGTCGCCGGCGATCTCGGCCCGGCCGCTCGTGGTCTGGCCCTCCTGTTCGACAGGTTCCGGGACGGATCCGGTCGTCCCGTGCCGGTGGATCCGGCGCTCCTGACCGCGCGTGAGCGCGAGGAGATCCAGGCCCAGTTGCGGCCTCGGCCGCCCATCGGTGCGGGCGTCGGTGCTGCGGAGGCCGGAGCGACAGCGATGATGGATGTCTCCGACGGCTTGCTTCTGGACGCCACGCGGCTGGCGGATGCCTCGGGCGTGACGGTCGAGCTCGACGTCGTCGATGACGAGGCGGCGCTTCGCGGCGGCGAGGACCACGCCCTGCTGGCGACGTTCGCTCCCGCACAGGCCCTTCCGGCGGGCTTCCGGCCGATCGGTACGGTGCGGCCGCGCGGGGCCGCACCGGTCACGATCGGTGGTGAACCGGCCTCCGGTCCCGGCGGCTGGGACCCTCAGCGGGACTGGGACTCCGCGCGAGGCTGAGCGGTTGCGGCGCGATCGACGGCGCCCCCCGAGCCACTCCCCGGACTACTCCCGCGTGTACCACCACAGGGTCGTGTCGCCGTAGCGCTTGGTCCGGTCGGGAGAAAGCTCCCCGGGCACCCGGGGCTCGGGGGAGCGTGAGCTGCGCTCGACGATCACGATCGCTCCGTGTGCGAGACGCGGGGTCAGGAGGTGGAGCGTGCCCGTCAGCCCGGCATCGTCGAGGTCATACGGCGGATCGAGAAAGGCGAGATCGAAACTCCCCGTCGAGGTGCGAAGGAACCCGTCGGCCGTCGTCCGGTGCACGCGGATGGTGGGTCCGTCGACCGCGTGCTGCACCGCACGTGCATTCTGCGCCGTCACGGCCGCGGAGCGCGGGGCGCTCTCGACGAGGTCGGCGGACGCGGCGCCCCGGCTGATGCACTCCAGTCCGAGGGCCCCGGAGCCGGCGTAGAGGTCGACGACGCGCGCGTCGTGGAGCACGTCGCGGCCCTCCAACGCGCCGAAGAGCGACTCCCTCACCCGGTCGCTGGTCGGACGGGTTCCTGACCGAGGCACCGCGAGGCCCAGGGACCCCGCGACTCCGCCGATGATCCGCGTCATGCGGTCGTCCCACCGCGGTGGGCATCGGCCGATCCAGCGTCGGAGGCGGGAGTGGCCTCGTCGCGGAGCCGAGGTTCCACGCGCCGCTCGGGTCGGAGACCGGACTTGTCGGCGTAGAACGCGCGGATGCGGTCCATGTCCTGCTTCGTGTCGCCGGTCGGAGAGAAAGTGGGTCCGAGTCCCGCGGTCATGGTGGTGCGGTCGACGTAACCGAGCGTGAGGGGCATCTCCGCGGCCACCGCGATCCGGTAGAAGCCGCTCTTCCAGTGGTCATGCGCGCCACGCGTGCCGTCGGGAGTCACGACGAGCCCGAACCTCTCGCCGGCGCGCACACGCGCGACCACTTCATCGACCACCCGCCCGGCATCCTGGCGGTCGACCGGGATCCCCCCGAGGCGCCGCATGATCGGGCCTCGCCACCCGGCGAACAGGGTGCTCTTTCCCAGCCACCGAATGCGGATGCGGAGCCTCCAGGCGATCGCCAGCATGAGGACGAAGTCCCAGTTCGAGGTGTGCGGAGCGCCCACGAGCACCGTGGGGCGAGTCGGAGCGGGCTCCGTGCGCAACGTCCACCGGCTGACGAGCCAGAACAGGCGGGCGAGCGACGAACGGATCACCCGTCCACCCTAGTTGTCCGTCGGTGCGGAGCCCGTGCCGGGGGACCGGCTCCTGCCTCCGTGGCGTCGGCCGCGCTCCCTAGACTCGACGTATGACGTCGTTCTCGCTGACCACCGATCTGGAGTCGGTCATCGGCGTGAAGACCACGAAGACCCTCGCCCGCGCCTTCGGCATGCGCACGGTGGGCGACCTGCTCGGGCACTACCCGAGGCGGTACGCGCGCCGCGGTGAGCTGACGCCCATCTCGACGCTCCCGGTGGGCGAGCAGGTGACGATCGTCGCCGAGGTGCGGTCGGTCTCCACACGCCCGATGCGCGGACGGCACGGTGTGCTCCTCGAAGTCGTGATCAGCGACGGCGCGGGCACGCTCAACCTGACCTTCTTCAACCAGGCCTGGCGTCAGAACGAGTTGCGGGTGGGCAGGCAAGGCATCTTCTCGGGCAAGGTCGGGGAGTTCAAGGGACAGAAGCAGTTCGCCCATCCCGACTACGAGCTGTTCGACGACGAGGAGGAGGCGCGATCGAGCGCCGAGGCTCGACAGCACCAGCCCATCCCGATCTACCCGGCCACGAGCACCGTCACGAGTTGGCAGCTCCACAAGGCGGTCCTGCATGTGTTGGCGGGGCTGGGCGAGGTGCCCGATCCGCTCCCCGAGCCGTTGAGGACGGCGGAGGGCCTCCTCGATGCGCGGACGGCCCTCCGCCTCATCCACGCGCCGGACAGGCCGGAAGACGTCCCCCGCGCGCGTGACACGCTGCGCATGCACGAAGCCTTCGTTCTCCAGGCCGCGCTGTTGCAGCAGCGTCAGGCGGTGCGGGAGCTCACCGCCACTGCGCGTCCGCCCGGCGACCTCCTGGAGCGTTTTGACGCCGCGCTGCCGTTCGATCGCACGCCGGACCAGATCGCCGTCGGCGACCGGATCGCGGCGGATCTGCAGGGCTCGTGGCCGATGAATCGCCTCGTCCAGGGCGAGGTGGGATCCGGAAAGACGCTCGTGGCTCTCCGCGCGATGCTCCAGGTGGCACAGACCGGCGGGCAGGCGGCGCTCATCGCGCCGACGGAGGTTCTTGCCGCCCAGCACGTCCGCTCGATCGCTCGCATGCTCGGACCGCAGCTGGCGCCCGAGCTCATGCCCACCTTGCTGACGGGGCAGCTGCCGGCCGCCGAGCGACGCAAGGCCGCCCTCCGCGCCGCGTCAGGTCAGGCGCGCATCGTCGTGGGGACGCATGCGCTCCTCAGCGCCTCCACGACCTTCGCCGACCTGGGGCTCGTGGTGGTCGACGAGCAGCACCGCTTCGGCGTCGACCAGCGCGAGTCGTTGCGGGCGAAGGGCGCCGCGCCGCACGTCCTCGTGCTCACGGCCACCCCGATCCCGCGGACGGTCGCCATGACGGTGTTCGGTGACCTCGACGTGTCTACGATCCGCTCCCTGCCGGCCGGCCGAGCCGGCATCTCGACTTTCGTGGCCCCGGTGGCCGAGAAGCCGGGATGGTTCGGCCGCGTCTGGGAGCGCGTCACCGAGGAGGTCGCGAAAGGCCACCAGGTGTTCGTCGTGTGCGCCGCCATCGATGCTGCGGCAAAGGACGCCGATGCCGACGCGCCCGACGCCGCACCCGTCGACGGCGAGAGCGAGCGGACGCGGTGGGGCGTCGTTCAGGTGGCGGAGATGCTGGAGCGCGACCCCTCGTTCGCTTCCATCCGGATCGCACAGCTCCACGGCAAGATGGCCGCCGACGAGAAGGACGCCGTGATGCAGGCGTTCGCCCGTGCCGACATCGACGTCCTCGTCGCGACGACCGTGGTGGAAGTGGGCGTCGACGTGCCCAACGCGTCGACCATGGTGATCCTCGAAGCGGACCGTTTCGGTGTGTCGCAGCTTCACCAGCTGCGGGGCCGCGTCGGACGGGGGAGCGTCGCCGGGCTGTGTCTGCTCGTCACCGAAGCCGCACAGGGCACCACGGCACGCAGCCGCGTCGAGGCGGTCGCGGCCACGACCGACGGATTCGCCCTGGCCGAGGTCGATCTGGAGCTCCGGGGCGAGGGCGATGTTCTCGGTGACGCGCAGTCGGGCGCCCGGTCGTCGCTGCGCCTCCTGCGCGTCGTGACCGACGCGGACGTGATCCTTCGCGCGCGTGCGGTGGCGGAGGACGTGCTCCAGGACGATCCGCCTCTCTCCCGTCACCCCGAACTCGCCGCGGCGATCGAGCGACGCGTGGGCCGCGAGGAGCGGGCGGCGCTGAACAAGAACTGAGGCCGGAACCGCTCCGGCGGCGAGACCTCCGTATGCAGGACCGGCTCGAGCGCGGAGCCCACCGGTAGGCTGGAGGCATGAACAACCGCATCGCGGTCGTCCCCGGATCGTTCGACCCTCCGACCCTCGGTCACCTCGATGTCATCCGCCGGGCTGCCTCGCTCTACGATCAGCTCCACGTGCTGGTGGTGCACAACCCGGGAAAAGAGGCCATGCTGCCGATCGCGCAGCGCCTGACGCTCTTGGAGCAGTCCGTGGCTGATGCCGGCATCGAAGGAGACATCGTCGTCGCCTCGTGGAGCATGGGACTGCTCGTTGACTACGCGACCGACGTGGGCGCCGGGGTGCTCGTGAAGGGCATCCGTTCGCAGGTCGACGTGGCGTATGAGACCCCGATGGCCATCGTGAACCGGCATCTCGCTCATGTCGAGACGGTGTTCCTCCTTCCCGACCCGGCGCACGCGATGGTCTCGAGCTCCCTCGTCCGGCAGGTCGCCGCGCTGGGCGGCGACGTCTCGCCGTTCGTGCCGCCGCCGGTGGCACGATTCCTCGATACCGGCTCGCGAGAGAACTGAGGAGGCCGCCATGTCCCGTCGTCACCTGAACGGACCCTTCGTGCTCCCCGTACGCGACATCGTCCACCGCCCCGGGGAGATGCGCGAGCACTCCCTCCAGACGGAGGCCCCCGACAAGTGGGGCGAAGGGCTCGTCGCTGTCGAACAGGGCACACCCGTCATGATCGACGTCCGCCTGGAGTCGGTTCACGAAGGGATCCTGGTCACCGCGGAGATCGATACGCGCTATGACGGGGTCTGCGGTCGATGCCTGCGGGAAATCGCCGAGCCCGTCCAAGTCGAGTTTCAAGAGCTCTTCGGGTATCCTGGATCGGAAGCGAATGACTTCGAGGTTCAAGACGACCACGTGGATCTTGAAACTCTGGTCAGGGATTCGATCGTCCTGTCGCTTCCATTCCAACCGGTCTGTCAGCCGGATTGCCCCGGGCTCGACCCGACAACGGGCGACAGGCGGGCAGAGGGATCGGTTGCGGAAACCCCGATCGACGTGCGCTGGGCCGCGCTGAAGGCCCTCAAACCAGACCACGACGTCCAGGCAACGCGCCCTGACGCCGCCGATACAGAGAAGAGTTAGCCATGGCAGGTAACCCCCCGAAGCGGAAGGTCTCCCGCTCCAACACGCGTTCGCGCCGTGCGCAGTGGAAGGCCGAGGCGCCCGCGCTGGTCAAGACAGTCGAGAACGGCAAGGTCGTCTACAGCCGTCCTCACCAGGCGAAGGTCGTCACCGACTCGCAGGGCACCGAGCTGTTCCTCGAGTACAAGGGCCGCAAGGTCGCCGACGTCTGAACGACGGTGACGTCGTGACAGACGTTTCTCACGAGCACGCAGCGCTCATCGGCAAGCTCGGGGTCGACATCGACCCCGAGCTTCTGTCGCTGGCGCTGACACACCGTTCGTACGCGTACGAAAATGGCGCGATCCCGCACAACGAACGCCTGGAGTTCCTGGGTGACTCGATTCTCGGGCAGGCCGTGACGGTCCACCTCTTCACCCGGCATCCCGAGCTCGACGAAGGATCCCTGGCGAAGCGCCGCGCGAGCGTCGTCTCAACTGTCGCCCTCGCCGAGGTGGCCCGCACCATCGGGCTGGGCGAGCATCTTCGGCTCGGTCGCGGTGAAGACCAGACCGGCGGGCGCGACAAGGACTCGATCCTCGCCGACACGATGGAAGCGGTCTTCGGCGCCACGTTCCTCTCGGCCGGGGCCGAAGCGGCCACCACGCTCGTGCTCCGCCTGCTCGAGCCGCTCTTGGCCGACCCGGCGCGCTATGGGGCCGCCATGGACCCGAAGACGAGCCTGCAGGAGCTCGCCGCACGCTTGAGCCTGTCTCCGCCCACGTACGCCATCACCGCGGAGGGCCCCGACCATCACCGCCGGTTCACCGCCACCGTGACGGTGGGGGAGGTCATGTCGACGGGGATCGGCTCCAGCAAGAAGCAGGCCGAGATGGCCGGCGCCCTCGCCGTCTGGCGCCAGTTGTCCAGCCGTGCCTGAGCTCCCCGAAGTCGACGTCGTTCGCGCGGGGCTCGCGCCCGCGGTGTCCGGGGCCTTCGTCGCCGCGGTCGAGGTCCACGACGCTCGCGCGCTCACGCGCCATTCGGGGAGCGTGAACGATTTTGAGCGCCGTCTCACCGGCGCTCTGCTGAAGGCTCCGGCGCGCCGAGGCAAGTTTCTCTGGATCCCCGTCGCGGACTCCGCGCACGCTCTCGTCGGTCACCTCGGGATGAGCGGCCAACTGCTGCTGCGGGCGCCCGACGCTCCTCGGGAACGCCACGAGCGGATCCGGCTCTTCCTGGATCATCCCCAACATGGTGAGCTGGCCGTCGTGTTCGCCGATCAGCGCACGTTCGGTTCGTTGGCGCTCGACGCCCTCGTGCCGACGACGGACGGGCGCGCGGGCGGATGGGGGACGGAGGAGGCGACGGTGCCGACCCAGGTCGCGCACATCGCGCGGGATCCCCTGGACCCGGCATTCTCCGACGCTGCGTTCCTCGGTCATCTGGCACCGCGGAAGGCGGCGATCAAGCGGGTGCTGCTCGACCAGACGATCGTCAGCGGTATCGGCAATATCTACGCCGATGAGTCTCTGTGGGCGGCGCGCGTGCACCCCGAGACACCGGCGCAGGAACTCTCGTCCCGCACGGCACGCCGGCTACTCGCGGAGGTCCGCCTCGTGCTGCAGAAGGCGCTGGCCGAAGGTGGCACGAGCTTCGATGCGCAGTACGTCAACGTGAACGGCCAGGCGGGCTACTTCGCGCACAGCCTCAATGCGTACGGTCAGACCGGGAAGGCGTGTCCCCGGTGCGGAGCGAAGATCGTCCGCGTCGCATTCACGAATCGGTCCTCGCACTACTGCCCACGCTGTCAGCGCCTGCGCCGCCGCTGAGCCCCGCCTTCCACGGCACGGCTCAGCGACGCGCGTGAGACGCTCAGTCGAGGATCTTCTTCCACGCTCCCTCGTAGCCGACGGGACGGAAGCCGATCGCCTCGTTGATGTCGAGCATGGGGCGGTTCTCCTCCGCGTTGTACGTGGTGACCTTCGGGGAGGAGGGCGCGATGTCGCGCCACGCGCGCAGCGCGGCGCACTTCACGAGCTGGCCGAGGCGGTGCCCGCGGTGCTCACGCAAGACGAGCGTGTCCTCCTGATGGGTGGGTCGCGTGAGATCGGACCCGATCACGAGTTCGTTGAAGGCCACGAGCCGCCCGCTGTCGATGTGTTGGGCCGCGGTGATGAGAACGGTCATCCCGGCATCCCGCCAGCGGGCCTCGTGGCGCAGGACGCGATCGGCGTCCCAGCGCTCCTCATCGATCTCCAGCCCCGCCACCGGTGCGTCGGTGGACATGCGCGACTTCATCCAGGCGTACCCATCGCGGTGCTCGGCAGCGGTCGGTGCCTGCCACTGCACCACGCGATGCCCGGCCGAGGCGCGCTCGGCGTCGACCAGCAACCGGTCCACGGTCTCCGCTGAAGCGGCCAGATCGAGATCGCTGCGGCGCTCGACCTGCTCGAGCGTGTACCCGTTCGCGAGGAAGAAGCGCGCGGCACGGTCCACCGGGATCGTGCCGAAGCCCGTCGGGGGCTGCAGGCGCTCCCCGGCGTCGGAGGTGTCGTGGGCGTGGAACGCCCAGGACTGCAGCACCGATCTCCCGTGCTCTCGTGCCGTGCGCTCCACGAGTGCGTAGGCGGCGGTTCCGATGCCCCGGCCCTGGTGCGATCGCAACAGTTCGATGAGCCAGAACGCGCTTCGCGATCCCTGCTCCTGCGGGAGATCGACACCCACGCGCCCGACGACCTCGCCGCTCGCCACGACGATCCACATGAATCGTCTCTCGTCGGGATTCGGGTGAAAGTGCGGCAGCAGCTCAGCGGCCGTGCGCGCATCATCGTCGTTGCCGATGATCTCTCGGTACACCTCGTTGCGCACGCGCGTCATCTCGGCGAAGTCGGCGGCGTCCGAGTCGGCTGCGCGAGCGGGGATGTGGAGAGGGCGGAATTCGACGTCGAGATCCGTGTCCATGGGATTCCTTCGGGTGGGCCGCGGGCCGGTGCCGTTGCGTTCGTACGCGATCCGGCACCGGCCATCGCGGCGGGCGGGGTGATTCAGATGTGTGTGAAGTGGCGCTGCAGTTCCCAGCGCAGTTCTCGCTGTTCGCGTTCTCGACGGAGCTCCTGATGACGGAGCGCACGAGCGACGGCGTCTGAATGATCAGGTGGCCGTGTGCTCCACAAGAGCAGCTTGAGTGCGATGCGCAGGGCGATCCGATCGAGGAGCGCGGTACGTGGTGCGTTCAATTGCAGCGTGGTGGAGACGGCATCCTGCGACGTGGATTCGTCGAGGACGCGCTGCGGCGCGGTAAGGGTGGTGTTCATGAGTGAATGTCCATTCGAGCGGAGATGTTGTCGCGAGCGCGACGGAGAGGTGCCGCCGGGGCGGCGAGGGACGTGCCGCAGCACGAGAGACGGTTGACCGGACACGGACAGGACGTGCCACACGGGCACAGTCCTCCGGCGGGGTCAGTGGAACGCGACGATGGCGGCGTTCGGCGCGAATCCGAAGGAGCGGGTCCCGGTGTACGCGCGACGGGAAGCGGTTACTCCGCTGTTCATCATGTGCATCATCTTCGGGACCTCCTTTCTCGACTTCGGACGCGACTTCGCAGACTAGTGGGAAATCGTCGGCAGCGTCAAGCCAGGGCCGCGATACGGCGTGTCGGTGCTCCCGGGATTCCGTGGCACCGTCCGCTACGGTGGAGCCACACACCCTGTCCGTGGAGGAACCCCGAATGCACCTGAAGAGCGTGACGCTCAAAGGCTTCAAGTCCTTCGCACAGCCGACCACATTCGCGCTCGAACCCGGCGTCACCTGCATCGTGGGACCCAATGGTTCCGGCAAGTCGAACGTCGTCGACGCGCTCGCCTGGGTGATGGGCGAGCAGGGAGCCAAGACCCTCCGTGGCGGCAAGATGGAAGACGTCATCTTCGCGGGAACGGCGACGCGTGGTCCTCTCGGGCGCGCCGAAGTACAGCTCACGATCGACAACTCCGACGGTGCGCTTCCGATCGAGTACTCCGAAGTGACGATCAGCCGCACGCTCTTCCGCAATGGAACGAGCGAGTACGCGATCAACGGCGAGAGCTGCCGGTTGCTGGACGTCCAGGAGCTGCTCAGCGATTCGGGTCTCGGGCGCGAAATGCACGTGATCATCGGGCAAGGCCGCCTGGACACCGTGCTGCAAGCGACGCCGGAGGATCGCCGCGGCTTCATCGAGGAGGCGGCCGGAATCCTGAAGCACCGACGGCGCAAGGAGAAGACCCTCCGCAAGCTCGATGCCATGGAAGCGAACCTCACGAGGTTGAGCGACCTGGCGGGCGAGCTGCGCCGGCAGCTCAAACCTCTGGGCAAGCAGGCCGACATCGCCCGCGAGGCCGCGACCATTGCCGCTGTGGTCCGGGACGCGAAGGCCCGGCTCTACGCCGATGAGCTCGTGGGGTTGCGCGCACAGTTGGCCGATCATGCCCGCGCGGAACACGAACGTCACGCCGAGCGTCTCGTCCTGCAGGACGAGACGGGGCAGCTGGCGGAGCTGATCCGCGCGCGGGAAGCGGAGCAGCGCTCGGATGTCGTCGACCGCGCCCGCGCCACGACGTTCGCCCTCGAGCAGGTGCAGGAACGTCTTCGGGGCCTTGCCACTCTGACCGCTCAGCGACTCGCGCTGCTGGAGGACGACGGGCAGCTGGCGATCGACGTCGCGACCGTCAGCCAAGCAAGCATCGACGAAGCGCGCGCGGAGATCGATGAGATCGGTTCCGGGCTGGGCGAGGCCCAGGACGCGGCAGCTGCGGCCGCGCGCGACGTGATTCGCGCCCGCGCGGAGCTCGATGCGCTGGACGTGGACATCGCGGCGCAGAGCGCGCTGGTTTCCGAGCACGACATGCGGTTGACGACGCTTCGCGGCGCCGCCGATGCCGCCACGTCGCGACTGGATGCCGTTCGTGGAGCCGTGGAACGGCAGCAGCGCGCGCTGGATGCCGCCTTGCAGCGGCGAGTCGAGGCAGAGCAGGCCCTGGAAGGAGTCGACCCCGAGCTCGTCCCCGAGGGGTCATCGGCGGAGCACGCCGCGGCGTATGAGCGCGCCCAGCGCGATGCCTCCGACGCGGAGGCGCGGGTGGGCAGTCTCCGCGACAGACTGCACGCCGCTGAACGCGAGGTCGAGTCGCTGCGCGCGCAGGCGACCGCGCTCAGCCGCGCGCTCGATGTCCGCAACGCTGCGGCAGCACTCATCGGGCGCGGCGGCGCGGGCGTGCGGGGCCTCGTGAGCGATGCGGTGAAGGTCACCCCCGGGTACGAGGCAGCGGTCGCTGCGGCCCTCGGCTCCCTGGCCGACGGCCTTCTCGTCGATGATCTCGCCGCCGCGGTGGATAACGCCTCGGCCGCGCGAGACGCGGACCTCGGTGTCGTCGACATCGTTCTGGCAGACGCCGCCGGCGCCGCGAGCGCGAACGTCTCGCTCGACGGTGCCGTCCCCGTGCGCGACATCGTCACGGCGCCGCCGGGCGTCGTCGGGTTGCTGGCGAACGTCTTCGTGGTCGATGATCTCGAGGCGGCCCGGTCCCTCCGCGCGAAGGCCGCCGCGTCGTCGACGCTCGTGACCCGTGCCGGCGAGGTGCTGACCGAGTTCACTCTTCGAGCGGGGTCGGGCGGTGGCCGTTCGCGACTGGAACTCGCCGCCGAGCGCGACGCTGCTCAGGAGCGGCTCGACGAGATCGCGGTGGTCGCAGATTCACTCCGCGAGGCGTTGGCGGAGGCCCAGCTGGGCTGGAACGAGGCCCGGCGCCGGACGAAGGACTCCCTGCAGACCCTCCGAGAACACGACGCGGCGTTGGCCGCCCATACGGAGCTCGTCAATCGGGCGACGGTACGTCATGAGGCCGCCGTCGCGGAGTGCGAGCGTCTGGAGGCGGGCGTGCGCCAAGCCGAATCGGCCGTCGCCGAGGCCGAGTCGGCCGCGCGAAGTGCGACGGAGGCCTACGAGAAGGCGGTCGCGGCACCCCGCCCGATCCTCGACGCCTCCGCCCGGGAGGGACTCTTGGCTGAGCTCGAACGGACCCGCGACGCCGAGATGCGTGCACGCCTGGACGTCGAGACGCTCAAGGAGCGTGTGCGCGCAGCGGAGTCCCGCGTCGTGCAACTGGAGCGACAGCGCGAACGCGAACGCGCCGCGGCGGAAGAAGCGGCGCGCCGGGCCGTCGTCCGGCGCGCGCAGCGCGACCTTGCCGCGGAGGTCTCCGACCAGCTTCCCGCGCTTCTGGAATCCGTAGACCGCTCCGTGACCAGGGCGCGGGTCGAGCTGGAGCTCGCCGAGCAGTCGCGGACCGCGGTCACCGCCGAGCTCGCGGAACTGCGTCGGCAGGAGGCGTCTGCACGGGAGCGTCTGAGCATCCTGACAGAGAGCGTCCACGGCCTCGAACTCCAGATGCACGAGAAGAAGCTCCACGTGACCTCCCTCCTCGAGCGCGTGTCCAGCGAGCTCGGCTTGGACGAACGCATTCTCGTTTCGGAATATGGCCCCGACCAGCCGATCCCCGGTGAGAGCGACGACGAACCGCAGCCGTTCGACCGTGCTGCGCAGGAACGCCGGTTGCGCGACGCCGAGCGGAAGCTCGCACAACTGGGGCGTGTGAACCCCCTGGCCCTCGAAGAGTTCGCCGCTTTGGAGCAGCGCCACGCGTTCCTGACCGAACAACTCGCCGACCTCACCCAGACGCGCGCTGATCTGCTGACGATCATCGAGGAACTCGACGAGAGGATGCAGACGATCTTCCTCGCTGCGTTCGAGGACACCAAGACCGCTTTCGGAGAGGTCTTCCCGATCCTCTTCCCCGGAGGATCCGGCAACATCTCGCTGACCGATCCGGACAACCCGCTCACGACGGGCATCGACGTCTCGGTGCGTCCCGTCGGGAAGAAGATCGAGCGGCTCTCCCTGCTATCCGGTGGGGAACGGTCATTGGCCGCCGTCGCGCTCCTCACCGCCATCTTCAAGGCCCGGCCGAGTCCCTTCTACATCCTCGACGAGGTGGAGGCGGCGCTCGACGACGCGAACCTGGGACGTCTGCTGGGCGTCTTCGAGCAGTTGCGCGCGTCGAGTCAGCTGATCGTCATCACGCACCAGAAGCGGACCATGGAGATCGCCGACGCCCTGTACGGCGTCTCGATGCGCCAGGACGGTGTCTCGGCGGTCGTCGGGCAGCGCGTCCGCGAGAAGACCTCGGTCTGAGTCGGTGCGCGTCACGGCACTCGTTCGCGAGGTCGCGCGATGCGGCATCGACGCGATCCTTTCCCCGACGACCTCCTAGGCTGGAGATATGGCGGAGAGTTCGTGGTCCCTGGGTCGTGCATTGCGCGGCATGTTCGTCAAGCCGACGATCGACGAGACGACGTGGGAAGACCTGGAGACCGCCCTGCTGACGGCGGACTTCGGCCCGGACATCACCGAGCGGCTGCTGGACGAACTCCGGGAGAAAGTGGAGCGTTTCCGCACCACCGATCCGCGGGATCTGCAGCGGATGCTGCGCGAGACGCTCGAGGAGCATTTCGCGCGGTTCGACACCACGCTCAAGCTCACCGAGCGTCCCGCCGTCGTCCTCGTGGTCGGGGTGAACGGGGTGGGAAAGACCACGACGATCGGCAAGTTCGCGCACTACCTGCAGCGTTTCGGACGGTCGGTCGTGGTCGGAGCGGCCGACACCTTCCGGGCCGCGGCGGTGGACCAGCTCGCGACGTGGGCCCAGCGCGGCGGCGCAGCCATCGTGCGTCCGCAGCAGGAGGGTCAGGACCCCGCCTCGGTCGCCTATCAGACCATCGACCATGCTCTGCGCACGGGCACCGAGATCGTCCTCGTCGACACGGCTGGCCGTCTGCACACCAAGGGCGGGCTCATGGACGAGCTCACCAAGATCCGGCGCGTGATCGAAAAGCTCGCGCCGATCAGCGAGGTACTGCTCGTCCTGGACGCCACGACCGGACAGAACGGCGTGATGCAGGCGGAGGCGTTCCTCCAGCATGCGGGCGTGACGGGGCTCGTCCTGACCAAGCTGGACGGCTCCGCACGGGGCGGCTTCGTGCTCGCCGTGCAGGAACGCACCGGCATCCCCGTGAAACTGTTGGGTCAGGGCGAGGGCATCGGTGACCTCACCGGCTTCACCCCGCACGTGTTCGCCTCGGCCCTGGTCGACTGAACGCTCGCTCCCGTCGACCTCCCACCACCGCAGTGGGTCGCGCGGACCGTCGCAGGGTGATTGCATAGAGCCATGGCGATCGAGCACGACTACTTCGGGCTGCTGGAGTCCGGCCCCGACGGATCGATCTTCTGGAGCGAGGTGGTGGACTTCGGGGACCAGACGGTCACGGTCGACCTGACCGCGCCGGACCAGGACGATGTCTCGGTCGAGGCTCTCGACGTCGCTGCCGCCATGATCTCCGCGATTGAAGACGTCGATCTGCGGGCTCGGAACGCGATGGTCTCTGAGCTCGACGACCGCACGAGCGAGGTCACGGAGTACATCCTTCAGCAGCAGGAGCAGCTGGGGGAGGACCTCGAAGCCTTCCTCGCCGACATCTCCGGCGACACGCACATCGATGTGATCCGGTCGCTGCAGCTGGTCAGCATGACGATCCTCGCCGATGAGCACGGCGGGACGGATCCCTTCGCGGTGCTCGAGTATGCGCTCGACCGTGACGCGACCGACGAGGTGCTCTTGGTCAATCTCGCCGGCGACGGCTCCGTCCAGTCGGTCACCAGCGCCGATTGAGTCGCAGCGTTCGGCGCGTAGCGGCCTGGATCACACGGCCTGGGCGAACTCCGCCCCGTCGGCGAGGTGAGCCAGCCCCGCGGGGATCTCGCGTCCCTTGCTGACCATGGACTGTGCCCAGAGGCGCCCGGCGCGGTAGGAAGACCGTACGAGCGGACCCGCGAGCACGCCGAGGAAGCCGATGCGCTCCGCTTCGTTCTTGAACTCCACGAACTCTTCGGGGCGCACCCATCGGTCGACCGGGAGGTGGCGGGGCGTCGGACGCAGATATTGCGTGATCGTGACGATGTCCGTCCCGGCATCGTGCAGGTCCTGCAGCGCCGAGATCACTTCCGCCTTCTCCTCGCCCATCCCGAGGATGAGGTTGGACTTCGTGATCAGCCCGGCTTCACGGGCTTGGGTGAGGACGTCCAGTGACCTCTCGTAGCGGAAGGCGGGCCGGATGCGCTTGAAGATCCGCGGCACGGTCTCGACGTTGTGCGCGAACACTTCGGGCCGGGAGGCGAACACCTCGTCGAGGAGGTCGGGGCGGCCGTTGAAGTCGGTCGCCAGGAGCTCGACGCCGGTGCCGGGGTTCGCCGCGTGGATGCGCCGTACCGTCTCGGCGTTCAGCCACGCACCCCCATCGGGCAGATCATCGCGCGCGACGCAGGTCACGGTGGCGTACCGCAACTGCATCCGAGCGACGCTCTCGGCGACGCGGCGAGGCTCGTCGGTGTCGTAGGCCGCGGGCTTGCCGGTGTCGATCTGGCAGAAGTCGCACCGTCGCGTGCACTGCGAGCCGCCGATGAGGAATGTCGCTTCCCGGTCTTCCCAGCACTCGTAGATGTTGGGGCAACCTGCTTCCTGGCACACGGTGTGCAGTTGCTCGTCCTTCACGAGAGCATGGAGCTGCTGGTACTCCGGGCCCATCTTCGCCCGCGTCTTGATCCATTCCGGCTTTCGCTCGATCGGCGTCTGCGCATTGCGCACCTCCAGCCGGAGCAGTCGGCGCCCTTCGGGAGCGGCGGGGGAGCCGCCGGGGTCGACGGTGACGCCACAGCTCATGCGGCCACCTCCGTCGCGAACGCGACACGGAAGGCGGCCTCCACGACGGGCAGGGCCTCGGCCGGGGTGATCACCCGCCCGGCGACTTCGCTCAGCGTCGTCACGCCGGCATCGGTGATCCCGCACGGGATGATGCGCGAGAACGGGAGGAGCGAGTTGTCGCAGTTGAGGGCGAAGCCGTGCATGGTGACCCCGCGCTGCACGCGCACGCCGATGGCCGCGACCTTGTCCTCGGACAGGGGGCGGCGCACCCAGACCCCGCTGCGTCCCTCGACGCGATGGCCATTGACGCCGAACTCCCGAAGCACCTGGATCAGGACGGACTCCAGTCGCCGCACGTGAGCGACGACGTCCACGGGCTCCGGGAGGCGGACGAGGGGATAGCCGACGAGCTGACCGGGGCCGTGCCAGGTGATCTTGCCACCGCGATCGACGTCGATGACAGGAGTGCCGTCTTGGGGCCGCTCGTGGCGCGCGGTGCGCGCGCCCGCGGTGTAGACGGCCTCGTGCTCGAGCAACAGCAGCGTGTCCTCCCGCTCTCCGGCCACGATCTCGGAGTGGCGTCGTCGCTGGAGCGCCCATGCCTCGGAGTAGGGGACCAGGTCGGGCGCGAGCCCCACGTTCTCGACAGCCAGCATGAGCCCTCCTCAGATAACTGGACGCCGTCCAACAATACGCCATCGATAGGCTGGCGGCATGCGCGCCGGCAGACCCAGGTCCACGACTCCCGAGACCATCGCCGAGGCCGCCTGTGAGTTGTTCCTCGAACGCGGCTATGCGCAGACGACTGTCGACGACATCGCACGCCGGGCGGGGGTGGCGCGGTCGAGCTTCTTCAACTACTTCTCTTCCAAGTCGGCGGTGCTGTGGGCGGGACTCGACGAGCGCATCGATGCCGCGGAGGCGTCTCTCGTCGCCGGCGCCGTGGTCCGCGAGGCCGTGACCACCGCGATGACCGACCTCCGTCCGGACAGCCTGGCCCTGGCCATGACGCATGCCGAGGCGATGGGGCTGGCCGACGAGCTCCCGCGCGAGATGGCGTGGCGTCGCGCCCGGCTCAGTGCCGCGATCGCCGCCCGCGTGCAGCGCGACGGGTGCTCGCCGCTCGTCGCCGACGTCGTCGGCAGCGCGCATGCGGGGGCCGTCACGGCCGCTCTGGCCGAGTGGGCGCGACGGGGGCCCGGTCACGTTCGGCTCGACGACGTCCTCTCGGCCGCGCTGGATGCCGCCGCGCCGACGTTGCCTGCCCCTGTCCGCCAGCTCCGCGTGGTGACCCGCGCCGACGACTTCGACGGTGCCCTCCGGTTCTACCGTGATGTGCTCGGTATGCCGCAGCGGGCGGCTTTCCACGGCGACGGTGATGCTCGCGTCGCGATCCTCGAGGCCGGCCGGGCGACGGTGGAGCTGGCCAACGCCGCGCAGATCGACATGATCGACGCCGTCGAGACGGACGGGAACGCCCCGAGCGAGTCGGTGCGGATCGGCCTCGAGGTGGACGACGCCGCAGCGGCGACGCTGTCGGCGACGCAGGCGGGGGCGCTGCTGGAGGCGACGCCGAGGGAGACGCCGTGGCGATCCGTCAATGCGCGCGTGCGGGCGCCGGCGGGGCTTCAGGTCACCTTCTTCCAGGAGCTCGGCCCGATGACGGGCGAGGGCGGGCGTCTGGACGCTCACCCCCTCCCGTAGAATCGGTGCATCATGGCGACTTTCGGCACACTCTCCGACCGGCTCACCGAGACCTTCCGGAACCTCCGCACCAAGGGCAAGCTGTCGCCCGCCGACGTGGACGGCACGGTCCGGGAGATCCGGCGGGCGCTGCTGGACGCGGACGTCGCGCTGACGGTGGTCAAGGACTTCACCGCGCGCGTCCGCGAGCGCGCCCTGGGAGACGAGGTCAACCGGGCGCTGAACCCCGCGCAGCAGGTGGTCCAGATCGTCAATGAAGAGCTGATCGGGATCCTCGGAGGTCAGCAGCGTCGGCTGCAGTTCGCGAAGAACCCTCCGACCGTGATCATGCTCGCCGGTCTCCAGGGATCGGGCAAGACGACCTTCGCCGGCAAGCTGGCGCGGATGCTCGAGAAGGACGGCCACACGCCACTGCTCGTCGCGGCCGATCTTCAGCGCCCCGACGCCGTCGGCCAGTTGACGGTCGTCGCCGAACGCGCGGGAGCCACTATCTTCGCCCCGGAACCCGGCAACGGCGTGGGAGACCCGGTCCGCGTCGCGCGCGACGGCGTCGAGCATGCGCGTCGGCATCAGCACGACGTCGTCATCGTCGACACCGCGGGCCGTCTGGGTGTCGATGCCGAGCTCATGAAGCAGGCGGCCGACATCCGCCGAGCGGTCGATCCCGACGAGGTCCTCTTCGTGATCGACGCGATGATCGGTCAGGACGCCGTGAACACGGCCCGCGCCTTCCAGGAGGGCGTCGACTTCACCGGCGTCGTGCTGTCCAAGCTCGACGGTGACGCTCGCGGTGGGGCGGCGCTCTCGGTCGCCTCCGTCACGGGACGCCCCATCATCTTCGCGTCGACCGGCGAGAACCTCGAGGATCTCGAGCCGTTCCATCCCGATCGGATGGCCAGCCGCATCCTCGATCTCGGTGACATCCTCACGCTCATCGAGCAGGCGCAGGCCGCGTTCGACGAGGAAGAGGCGCGGAAGGTCGCCGAGAAGCTCGCGACCGAGCAGTTCACCCTCGAGGACTTCCTCGAGCAGATGCAGCAGTTCAAGAAGATGGGCTCGATGAAGAAGATGCTGGGGATGTTGCCGGGCGCCGGCAACATGAAGCAGCAGCTCGAGAACTTCGACGAACGCGAGATCGACCGCACCGAGGCCATCATCCGGTCGATGACCCCCGTCGAGCGCCGCAACCCCAAGCTGCTCAACGGGTCACGCCGACTGCGGATCGCGCGCGGATCCGGCATGACCGTGACCGACGTCAACCAGCTCGTGCAACGGTTCGACCAGGCCGCGAAGATGATGAAGACGGTCGCTCGCGGCGGAGTGCCCAACATTCCCGGCATGGGGCCGATGGGCGGCAAACCGGGCGCGTCGAGCAAGCGCGGGAACAAGCAGAAGAAGTCGGGCGGCTCCCGCTCGGGAAACCCGGCGAAGAGGGCGGCCGAGAACGCCGGCCTCGCCGCGTCGTCCACGGGTGCCACGCCCGCCGGCAGCGGATTCGGTCTGGGACGCCCGACGCCCGGCGAGCCGGATCTGGCAGAGATCCAGAAGCTCTTCGGCAAGGGATGAGGCGCGCGGCCGAGTTCGACATCATCGGCTGACCCGACGCTATGCTGACCCGCAATGATGTGCGACGCCGATGGCGGCGTCGACCGCTGGGGGCCGTGCGGGGGAGAAGCTGGCGGGTGGCAAGTGGCAAGGACAGTCTCGGCGACGTCCGTGTTCGAGCGGGACACGCCGCTCTTCGTCGAAAGTGAGTCGGGCCGGCTGGCGAAGTACCCGGCCTCCCCATGGGCGCGGTGGGGTCTGCGGCTGCTCATCGCGGCGGTCTTCGCGGCGATAGCGACCCTCTACCACCTCGGAAGCGGCGGTGACTGGTCGGCGACGGCGAACGGTGCCCTCGCCGAGCGTGTACCCGTGCTGACGCGAGGAGCGTTCGACGAGGGGGTGGGGATCGTCGGGGCTCTGTACCCGCCGCTCACGAGCCTGCTCGCTCTGCTCATTCCCGGCGGTGCATACGGGCTCGCGATCGCGGGCAGCGCGGCTGCCAGCCTCATGCTGCAGCTGATCGTCCAATCCCTGCAGCGCAAGGGATTTCCGTTCGGCATGAGGATCGTCTTCACCCTGGCCCTGGCGACGACGCCCATCTTCGCCTATATCGCCACGACGAACTTCGAATCGGTCGTCGGGTTGCTCTTCTTCGGGCTGGGCATGGTCGACCTCGTGCGATTCGTCACGTGGGCCAACACGCAGGCCGGGTTCCGGGCGGGATTGCTCTTCGCTTGCGCCGCGTGCTCGGACTCCACGGTGACCTTCTCCGCCCTCGTCGCGGCCGTTGCCGGCACGCTGATCATCCAGTCCCGCCGCGGTGCGAGGCTCGCCAACGCCTTCGTCGTCGCCTTCCCGACTCTGGCGCTGTTCGCGTCCCTGGCCCTTCTCGGGATCGCCTTCGGGGCGGGACCGCTGGCCATGGTGCGCGGCGATCTCGTGTGGCACCCGGAGCGGGTGGAGGGCTTCCTCGGCTCGGTGACCTCGCCTGGGGGCCTGTTGTTTCTCGCGCCCGTCGTGGTCATGATCCTCACCTCGTTCGCCCTGCGGTTTCCGGGCACCGCGCTGATCGCCGTGTTCCTCGCCGTGAGCACGCTGATCGCCTACTTCCTGGGCCTGACGCCCCCCGGTAACGCCGGCACCACCTACACGCTCATGCTCCTGCTCGCTGTGGCCATCGTCCCCGCGGCGACGACCATCGCTCATCGGCTCCTGACGGCGAGCGTCGCCGTCGTGCTGTGGCTCATCGGCTGGGTGACGTCCTCTCAATGGGCGACACTTCGCGACTGGCTCGGCGTCGTGGTGGGAGAGACCGCGTGAACGCCGCGCCGAAGCCCGCGCTCTGGAACGCTCAGTGGCGCACCCGATATGTGCAAGAAGGGTGGATACCGCTGGCCTGGGAGGGGGAGACGATCGTCGTCGGCGCCTCGCGGGAGCTCGGGCGCGGGGTCAGGAACGAGATCCGGCGCGACCTCGGTGCGGCTGCGATCGAGGTGCGGACGGTCTCCCACCGCGAGGTCGTGGACAGCGTCCTCGCCCGGTTCCGCGAGGAGTTCGCCGATCATGCGGCCAACGGCCTGGCGGAGGCAGATCCGGAGCTGTCGGCGCGACGCGTCCTCTCCCGCTCACAGCAGATCGGACTCGTGGCGATTCTCCTGGTCGTGGTCGCCTGCGCGATCCTCTGGCCGCTCCCGACGATCGTCACCGTGATCGCGGTGGCGAGCCTCGTCTTCCTCTGCAGCACGCTCTTCAAGTTCTCGGTCGCGCTTCATGGGTCCCGATACGACCTCGTTCAGCGCGTGGAGCCATCCGCGATCGCCGCGTTGAGCGATGAGGACCTCCCGGTGTACACCGTGCTCGTGCCCGTGTTCCGCGAGGCGAAGATCGTCGGGCGGTTGGTGGAGAACCTCGGCCGACTCGACTATCCCGTCGACAAGCTGGAAGTGATCATTCTCGTCGAGGAGGAGGACGACGAGACGCGCGACGCCATCGCCGTCTCAGAGCCGCCGTCCAACTTCGTCGTCGTGACGGTTCCGCGGGGTACACCGCAGACCAAGCCGCGCGCGTGCAACGTGGGTCTGGAGGTCGCGCGTGGCGAGTTCCTGGTGATCTACGACGCCGAGGATGCGCCCGAACCCGATCAGCTGAAGAAGACCGTGGTCGCCTTCTCGCGCGCGGACGAGTCGACGGTCGTTGTGCAGGCCGCCCTGAACTACTTCAATGCCCGTGAGAACATCCTGACGCGGATGTTCGCGCTGGAGTACAGCTACTGGTTCGACTACATGCTCGCGGGCCTCGACGTGCGGGATCTCCCGATTCCACTCGGCGGGACGTCGAATCACTTCCGTACCGCGGCCCTGCGGGAGCTCGGCGGCTGGGACCCGTACAACGTGACGGAGGATGCCGACCTCGGCATCCGCGCGAGTGCGCTCGGGTACCGGGTCGGCGTCGTGGACTCCACGACCATGGAGGAAGCGACCAGCCGGATGGGCGTCTTCGTCGGTCAGCGCAGCCGGTGGATCAAGGGCTACATGCAGACGGCGCTGGTGCACGCCCGGCGCCCGGGCAGACTGATCGCGCAGATCGGCCTGCGGCGTTTCCTGTCCTTCACTCTTCTGATCGCGGGCACTCCGTTGACGTTCCTCGGAGTGATCCCCTTCATGGCGCTCCTCGTGGCGGCTTTCGCCGTCCCATGGCTGGACGTATCGGCGGCCTTCCCCCCGCTGGTCCTGTGGCTCTGCCTCCTGAACTTCCTCGTGGGCAACGGCCTGATGGTCTATCTGAACATGATGGGGCCGTACAAGCGCGGCACCTTCTGGCTGGTCGGCTGGGCGATGTTGAACCCGGTCTACTGGATCCTGCACTCCGCGGCGTCGTACAAGGCACTCTGGCAGCTCATCACCAAGCCGCACTACTGGCAGAAGACGGAGCACGGCCTCTCCACCTTCCACCTCGACGCGGAGGCGACCGCCGATCAGCCGTCGCGATGAGGGAGGGAGGTCCGGGCGTCAGACGGCGGGAGAGGAGAGGTGATCCCGCAGTGTGGGGCCGGCGCGGAACTCGCGGATGAGGTGCTGCACGACTTCCCGGAGGTCGCCGTCGGCGGCATCTGCGACGAGCAACTGTCGCGCGTAGCTGGCGCCCTGCGACAGGATCGTCTCGATCCCCGCCAGCTCACGTGCGCAGTGCAGCTCCTCGGCGACGGAGCCGAGTCGCTCGATCGTCTCGCGCACGTGGTCGACCACCGGGCGCTGCGTCCCCTCGCGATCCACGATCACCCGGGCGTCGAGGCCGTAGCGCGCGGCCCGCCACTTGTTCTCCCGCACGAACCACGGCGGGATGGTCGGGAGCTCGCGGCCCTCGTCGATCTCGCGCGACAGGTGCTCGACGAGCACCTGCACGAGGGCGGCGACCGCTGCCAGTTCCGGAAGGGTCGACATGCCGTCGCACGCGCGGACCTCGATCGTGCCCCACCGCGGTGCGGGACGGATGTCCCACCGCACCTCGGTCGCGTCCGCCATGACGCCGGTGCGCACCATGTCGTCGAGGTAGTTCTCGAATTCCGACCACGTCTCCAGCGGCCAGGGGAGTCCCGCCGTCGGCAGTTGCTGGAAGACCAGGGCGCGGTTGGACGCGTAGCCGGTGCGGTCGCCGGCCCAGAACGGGCTGGACGCGGAGAGCGCCTGCAGGTGCGGAAGATAGACCGCCAGGGCATTGATGATCGGGAAGACCTTGGTGACGTCGTCGACCCCCACGTGGATGTGGATGCCCCAGATCATCATGTTTCGCCCCCACCATTGGGTGCGCTCGATGAGGCGGTGATAACGCGTCTTGTCGGTGACGCTCTGGTCGTACCACTGCGCGAACGGATGGCTGCCGGCGCAGAGGAGCTCGATGCCACGCGGCGCGGTGAGCGTACGGATCTCGGCGATCGCGTCCGCGATGTCATCGACGGCTGCGGCCACGGTGTCCCCGACCCCGCTGGTGACTTCCACGGTGTTGGTGAGCAGCTCGCCGGTGACGGTGTATCGCTCCAGCGCGGTGCGCTCTTCCAGGTCCGGCACGAGCTCCGGCGCGCGGGGGACGAGGTCACCCGACTCGTTGTCGGCCAGCATGAGCTCCCACTCCAGCCCCACGGAGGAGCGGGCGGATGTCGCGAACGGCACCGTCATGCGCACAGTCTGACACGCCCAGGCGGAGGGATTCGCAGCATGCGTCATGATCTGGCAAAATAGACGGTTGGACCGGCGCTCGACCCTCTATCCAGCGTCTCGTCCGACCTCAGAGCTTCCGCCGGGTGTGCACCCCACTCTCCAGGCGACGTTCATCATCACTCCCACACCATTCAGGAGAATCGTGGCTGTCAAGATCCGTCTCAAGCGGCTCGGTAAGATCCGGGCCCCCTACTACCGCATCGTCGTCGCCGACTCGCGCACCAAGCGCGATGGCCGTGTGATCGAAGAGATCGGCAAGTACCACCCCACCGAGGAGCCCTCGTTCATCGAGGTCGACTCCGAGCGCGCGCAGTACTGGCTCTCGGTGGGCGCTCAGCCCACTGAGCAGGTCGCCGCGCTGTTGAAGCTGACCGGAGACTGGGGCAAGTTCAAGGGCGACGCCAACGCGGTCTCGACGGTCAAGACCGCCGAGCCGAAGGCGGAGTTCAGCGTCGACGCGTCCAAGAAGTCGGTCATCAAGCCCAAGGCGGAGAAGAAGGCGGAGGAGCCGGCGGCTCCCGACGCCGACGCTGCCGAGGCCGAGACCACCGAGGCCGAGTAAGACCGTGCTCGCTGCCGCGCTCGAACACGTCGTCAAGGGGATCGTCGATCACCCCGACGACGTCACCGTCCGCTCGTCCACGTCACCTCGCGGAGACGTGCTGGAGGTGCGCGTGCACCCCGACGACCGCGGTCGTGTGATCGGGCGCGGCGGCCGCACGGCCAAGGCGCTGCGCACCCTCATGGCCGCTCTGGCCGACGGGTCGCGCGTGCGTGTCGACGTCGCGGACGACTGACGTGGCCGGTGCAGAAGCCGCACGCACCCAGTTGCGCGTCGGCCGTCTCGTCAAGGCGCACGGACTCAAGGGCGCCTTCAAGCTCGAGCTCTACACGGACGACCCCGATGGGCGTTTCGTCCCGGGTGCTCAGTTCACCTTGCAGGTTCCCGAGTCCTCGCCGTGGCACGGGAAGACGGCCACGGTTCGGGAGTTCCGCTGGATGAACTCGCACCCCGTGGTGTTCCTGGAAGGTATCGACGACCGTACGGCCGCTGAGTCGCTCGTGCGCGCCATCCTCTGGATCGACCAGGACGGCGACGACCTCACCGAGGACGATGCCTGGTACGACCACCAGCTGGTCGGCCTCTCGGTCGTTCGCGACGGGGCGACGGTCGGTCAGGTCCGCCGCGTCGATCACCTGCCGGCGCAAGACCTCCTCATCGTGGCACCGGCCGATGGGAGTGATCGCGAGATCCTGGTCCCGTTCGTCGCCGCGATCGTCCCCGAGGTCGATGTCGCCGCCGGACGCGTGGTGGTCACTCCTCCTCCGGGGCTGTTCGAGGACCTCCCCGATGACGAGGAGCCGGTCGGCGAGACCGATGGTGCACCCGGCGAGTCGTCTTCCGAGTCCTGACGTGCGCGTCGACGTCGTCACGATCTTCCCGTCGTTCTTCGACGTGCTCGAGGTCTCGCTCCTGGGCAAGGCCCGCGCCAGTGGCATCCTCGACGTGCG
The DNA here is from genome assembly GCF_001620065.1 of Microbacterium sp. TNHR37B. GTDB lineage: Bacteria > Actinomycetota > Actinomycetes > Actinomycetales > Microbacteriaceae > Microbacterium. The sequence goes on along the minus strand of NZ_LQGV01000001.1, from coordinate 627,580 downwards.
CGTGCACGATCTTCGTGACTTCACGACGGACCGCCACCGCACCATCGACGACACGCCGTACGGCGGCGGCGCGGGGATGGTCATGAAGCCCGAGCCCTGGGGTCAGGCGCTCGATGCTCTCGTGGCCGACGATGAGGCGAACGAGGAGACGCGGCCGACGTTCATCTTTCCCTCGCCTGCGGGCGAGCGCTTCACCCAGGCGACGGCCCGCGAGCTCGCCGGGCACCGCCGCCTGGTCTTCGGGTGTGGACGGTACGAAGGGATCGACGAGCGGGTCTTCGACTACGCGGAGACGCTCGGCGAGGTTCGACTCCTCAGCCTCGGCGACTATGTGCTCAACGGTGGCGAGGTCGCCGCGATGGCGATGATCGAGGCGATCGGCCGCCTGATCCCCGGCGTCGTCGGCAATCCCGAGAGCCTGGTGGAGGAGTCGCACGAGTCGGGGCTGCTCGAGTATCCCTCCTACACGAAGCCGGCGGTGTGGCGGGGGCGCGAGGTTCCTCCCGTCCTCCTCAGCGGCCATCACGGACACGTCGCGCAGTGGCGGCACGAGCAGCAACTCGACCGTACTCGCAGCCGCCGCCCCGATCTTCTGGGCGACGACGAGTCATCCGTCGTGTAGCGCCCGTAGCGCCGCGATGACCTGATCGTCCCACCGACGGGACGCGTCGAGCGCGCCCGTGTAGGTCGGTACGTCGTGCCCGACGCCGAGATAGCGCACGACCGTCGCGTCGACGCCGCTGCGACGCAGCGCCGCGCCGTAGGCGGCGCCGTCGCCGCGGAGGTTGTCGTACTCCGCGGTGAGGATCAGAGCGGGTGGAAGACCGGAATGGTCCGTCGCCCGGAGCGGAGATGCGTACGGGTGGCGCGCGTCGCCCCGGGGTCCGAGATATGTCCGCGCGATCGAGCGCAGCTCGCGGAGGACGAACAGGGCGGGGATACCCATCGCCCACGTGGGGCGGAGATCGATGTGCCGACCCGTGAGGTCGGTGACCGGCACCTCCAGCACCTGGCATCGGAGAGGGTGCTGTGCGCGGTCGCGGTTCATGAGGGCCACGGCGGCGGCGAGTGCGCCCCCCGCCGACGTGCCGTGGAGGCCGACGCGATCCCGATCTACGCGCAGCTCCGTCGCGTGAGCCAGGAGCCATTCGAGCGCGGCGTGTCCCTGCTCTACTTGCGTGGGGAAGCGGTGCTCCGGTGCCAAGGCGTAATCGACGGCGACCATCACCACGTCGGCGCCGGCGGCACGACGTCGAAGGGCCGCGTCGGTGGTCGGGTAGTCGATTCCGCCGATTCGGAAGGCGCCGCCGTAGAAGGAGAGGACCGCGGGCCGGCGACGGTCGTCGTCGGCGGGGCGATAGATCCGGACGCGGACGGCGGGATATCCGGGAACGACGATCGTGTGCTCTTCGGTCGGGAGGACAGGACCGGGCGTTCCCGCGCGCGCCAGCTCGGCGCGATCCCAGGCCAGGGCGGCAGCGCGATGACGCTCGCGAGGGGTCATCGATTGCGCGGACCCTCCGGTTCGACGAGGCGGCGGCCCGGCCGGAGCGGGGTCGGTGTTGGGTGTCGCGGGGGACCGGAAGTCGTCGCGCCGCGGCGGCGATGGCCACCACCGCAGCAGGCCGAGAAGTCGCATGCGCAGGGTGCTGAGGGCGGTGCGCAGGGTCTTCCCAGCCGGGCGCAGAAGGTAGCGACGGTGTACCCGGAGCCGCTCCGCGAAGTAGGGGTCCAGGGGCACGTCGAGGCCTCAGTCGACACCGAGGAAGGAACGATCGGTGAGGACGATCGGTCCTTCCTCGGTGATGGCCACCGTGTGCTCCGAATGTGCGCCGCGAGAACCGTCGACACTGCGCAGCGTCCAGCCGTCGGGGTCGGTGACCAGGCCATCCGTGGTCTGCAGGAACCACGGTTCCAGGGCGAGGACGAGACCCGGTCGCAGTGGGTATCCGCGACCGGCCTTGCCATCGTTGGGTACGTGCGGGTCACCGTGCATCGTGCGCCCGACTCCGTGGCCACCGAAGTCGGTGTTGATGCGGTAGCCGTCGGTCGTGGCCACGTGAGAGATGGCGGCAGAGATGTCGCCGATACGGTTGCCGACGCGAGCATGCGCGATGGCGGCTTCCAGCGCCCGCTCGGTCGTGTCGATGAGGGCGAGATCTTCGTCGCGCGCGGTACCTACGACGAAGGACACGGCCGAATCGGCGACCCAACCGTCGACGGAGACGGCGAAGTCGAGGCTCACGAGATCCCCGCCGCGCAGATCGTAGTCGTGGGGCAAGCCGTGCAGGACGGCGTCGTTGACCGAGGTGCAGATCACCTTGCCGAAAGGACTCGCGCCGAACGAGGGGTGATAGTCGATGTAGCACGACTCCGCGCCCGCTCGACGGATGAGATCGTGGGCACGCCGGTCGATCGCCAGGAGGTTCGTCCCCACGGTGGTCTCGTCCCGGAGCGTGGCGAGAACCTCGGCGACGAAGCGCCCCGCGGGTCGCATCTGGTCGATCTCTGCGGGCGTGCGCAACTCGATCATGTGGATCCTTTCCTCAGGTTCCATTCTGACGGACAGGCGTAGCATCGGAGTCATGTGGGTACGACAGGCGTTCTTCCGATGGCTGATTCCCGCGGCGGTCGTCCTGCCGCTGTGGCTCGTGGTCGGGTGGATCGTCTTCGGCGCGAACCCGTGGGCGCTCCTGTGGGTGCTCGTGTCGGCTCCCATTGTCTTCATTGGCCAGATCGTGCTGACCCTTCTCATCCGCGCCCGCGGGACGGTGCGCACCGATCGGGCCGTGTCCTGGACCGATCTCGGCGTCATCGGCGCCTGGCACGTGCTCATCATCGCTCTGGGGGTCTTCGACGGGCGATGGTGGTGGCCGACCCTCGCGGTGACGGTCGCCGTGGGCGTTGCCGCGTTCTGCACCTCGCTGTCTCAGCTGTGGCGAGAGGCGCGGCCATCGTCCTTCCTGCTACGCACGAGTGACGGCGTCGGCTACATTCCTCCGGCACCCGAGCCCGCGTCCGGGCGAGTCGATCCCGACGTGCTCATCGTTCGTGAGAACCGCCCGCCGACGCCCTGACGTGCCTGGCCGGGTCCACGGGGACGCGGTTTGGCGACCGTGTCCGTCCGTGGCAGAATAGACACTTGTGCCCTGACCGGTCTCTGCCTCAGGGGAGCACGGCGCTGAACCAATCGGCGTCCCGGGTACACCTCATTCACCTTTGACTCTCGCGATCGACCTGTGGCGGTCGCAGGAAGTGACGATCATGCAGATCCTCGACTCCGTCGATGCGGCTTCGCTCCGCTCCGACATCCCGACCTTCTCGCCCGGCGACACCGTCAAGGTGCACGTGAACATCACCGAGGGCAACCGCTCTCGTATCCAGGTGTTCCAGGGCGTCGTCATCGGCCGTTCGGGCGATGGCGTTCGTGAGACGTTCACCGTCCGCAAGATCAGCTTCCAGGTGGGTGTGGAGCGGACCTTCCCCGTCCACAGCCCGTCCATCGATCACATCGAGGTCGTCACCCGCGGTGACGTCCGTCGCGCCAAGCTCTACTACCTGCGTGAGCTGCGCGGCAAGAAGGCCAAGATCAAGGAGAAGCGCGACAACTGACGCGCTCGTCCGCGAATGCCCCGGGTCTCTTCCCGGGGCATTCGTGTTTCCCGGGGGGTGCATCTTGGCGGATCCGGTGCCTTGAGCGTGCGCCGCGACGCGGAGACGAGGCCGGGGTGTGCGAACCTTGAGGGGTGCAGTGAGCATGGCGGGATCAGCCCCTGCCGCCGAGACGAAGGATTCGCATGACGTCCGAAGAGACCGCCGCAGGGGCGGCCGAAGCATCGTTGCGCTCACGACGGCGGTCTCGCCGAGGCTGGTGGCCGCTGATGCGCGACATCCTCGTCATCATCGTCATCGCGGTCTTGGTGTCCTTCCTCGTCAAGACGTTCCTCGTCCGGTCGTTCTACATCCCGTCGGGCTCGATGGAGCAGACCCTGCAAGTGCAGGACCGCATTCTCGTGGATGAACTCACCCCGCGTTTCGGGGGATACTCCCGAGGCGACGTCGTCGTCTTCCGCGATCCCGGCGGATGGTTGCCCAGCGAGCCCACTCCGGCTCGGTCGGTGCTGGTCGAGGCTGTCGACTGGCTGCTCTCCGTGGTCGGTATCTCCGCGCCGGACAGCAAAGATCATCTGATCAAGCGGATCATCGGCGTTCCGGGTGATCACGTCGTCTGCTGCAACGCCATGGGACAGGTGACCGTCAATGGTGTCCCCATCGACGAGTCCTCGTACCTCAATCTCGCCGAGGGCCAGAGCGCCCCCAACGTGGTCTCGTACGACGTGACGGTGCCCGAGGGCTCGCTCTGGGTGCTGGGGGACAACCGCGACTCCTCCCGAGACTCGCGGTACAACATGGACCAACCGGGAAGCGGCTTCGTCCCGCTCGATAACGTCGTCGGACGTGCGTTCCTCATCACGTGGCCGCTGCCGCGGTTCGGTCTCATCGACTTCCACCACGACGTGTTCGCGGGCGTTCCGGAGCCCGAGGCGCAATGACCGTCGTCGCGCCTCGCCTTGGTCTCGAGCGGCGCCTCCTCAAGGAGCACCCGCTCATCATCGCGTGCGACGAGGTCGGCCGTGGAGCCCTGGCAGGACCCGTGGCGGTGGGGGCGACCGTCATGGATGCCGCTGGCGCGCGGCGCCGGATCCCTCCGGGACTGCGTGATTCGAAGCTCGTCGCGGAAGCTCGGCGGCCGGAGGTCGCCGAGCGTGCGAAGGAATGGGTGCGAGCCTCGTCCGTCGGGTGGGCCGATGCCGGGGAGATCGATCGGGTGGGGATCATGCGCGCGCTGGGGTTGGCGGCCCAGCGTGCCATCGCGGACCTGCGCGCGGCGGGGGTCGTTGTCGAGGAAGCGCTCGTGCTTCTCGACGGCAACTACGACTACATTTCCGCGGCGGGGTCGGCGACCCTCACCGTCCGTCCCGTGATCAAAGCGGACCGAGACTGCGCGTCGGCGTCCGCGGCGTCGATCATCGCGAAGGTCGCGCGGGACGAGCTCATGGCGCGTCTCCACGAGGAGAGCCCGGTCTACCAGTGGGCGCGGAACAAGGGATATGCGAGCGCGGACCACCGTGCCGCGATCCGCTCTCACGGCCTCAGCCCTCACCATCGATCGTCGTGGGCGATCGCGGATGCGCCAACCTTGTTCTAGGGACGTCGCCGTCGCGTCGCGGCCATAGGATTGAGTCACCATGGATGACGAAGTCTTCGAGGATTACGACCGCGAACTCGAGTTGGCGCTCTACAAGGAGTACCGCGACGTCGTGTCGCAGTTCCAGTACGTCATCGAGACCGAGCGGCGTTTCTACCTCGCGAACGAGGTGAACGTCGTGCGCCGCGACACCGAGCACGATTTCTACTTCGAGATCTCGATGAACGACGTGTGGGTGTGGGACATCTACCGTGCGGACCGGTTCGTGAAGTCGGTGCGCGTTCTCACGTTCAAGGATGTGAACGTCGAGGAGCTGCAGCGGCGGGACTTCCAGATCCCCGACGAGCTGTCGCTCGACTCCTGAGCGCCGGTTCCTCCACGCCGTGCGAGAGGTGCGGCTCATCCCCATCTGAGGGTGCCGGGCGAAGTGCGCTTCGTCGCCGGGCGTCACGATCGTCGCATGGCGCTGAAAGACATACGCGGTCGCGACGGTGAGGATCGCGCGGCCGATTATCTGCTCGCCGCGGGCTACCGGGTGGTCGACCGAAACTGGCGGTGTTCCGAGGGCGAGATCGACATCGTGGCGACGCGCGGGGCGAGCCTGGTCATCGTGGAGGTCAAGACCCGGCGGACGGCATGGTTCGGACACCCCTTCGAAGCGGTCGATGCACGTAAGGCCGCGCGCCTGTGGCGCCTCGGGGCTGCATGGACTCGCACCCACGAGCCAGTGGCGCGCGGTCGCCGGCTGCAACTCGACATCATCGGAATCACGGGGGAAGACCCCCGTACCGCCATTCTCGAACACCTCGAAGACGTCCGATGACGATCGGTCGGACGTGGACGGTCGTCCTCACGGGTCTCGTCGGCGACGTTGTCGAGGTGGAGGCTGACCTCGCTTCGCAGACTCCGAGGTTCACGGTGATCGGTCTCCCGGACAAGTCGATCGGGGAGGCCCACCAGCGCGTACGTAACGCGTGCGGCAACAGCGACCTGCCGTTGCCCCGACGACATGTCGTGGTCAATCTCTCGCCCGCCAGTCTGCCCAAGCACGGCACCGGCCTCGATGTCGCCATGGCGACCGCCGCGCTGGCGACGGAACTGCCCCTCGACCCGGCCTCGCTCGCGGCTACGGTGCATCTGGGCGAGCTGGGTCTGGATGGACGGCTTCGACCCGTGCCAGGTATCCTCCCCGCCGTGGCGGCGGCTGCCCGCGCCGGGTTCCGCGTCGTGGTGGTGCCGGCCGCCTGCCGTGACGAGGCCGAACTGGTGGCCGACGTGCGTGTGGTCCCTGCGGTGAGTCTTCGCGACGTGGCGCGACTTCACGGGTTGGACGTCGTCGACACTTCCCAGGAGCCTGTGCCGCTCCCCGGGGGCGAGTCTCCGACCGTCGACTCTCCGCCGGAGGAGATCGACCTTCGTGAGGTGATCGGTCAGCCCGAAGCGGTGGAGGCGATGATCGTTGCCGCAGCAGGAGGACACCACGCGTTGATGAGTGGGCCGCCGGGGGCCGGGAAGACGATGCTGGCGCGGCGTCTTCCCGGCATCCTTCCCCCGTTGGCCGACGATGAGGCCCTGCAGGTCGCATCGCTGCGGTCCCTCGCCGGACGCCCCGTCCGCCGCCTCGATCGGACGCCACCCTTCGAAGCTCCCCATCACTCCGCGAGCGCGGCTGCCCTCGTGGGGGGAGGAAGCAGGCATGTGCGACCCGGGGCGATCGCGCGTGCGTCAGGCGGAGTGCTGTTCCTCGACGAAGCGGGGGAGTTCTCCGCCCACGCGCTCGATGCGCTGCGCCAGCCGCTGGAGACCGGGGAGATCTCCATCCACAGAGCGGGTTTCCATGCCCGGTTCCCGGCGCGGTTTCAACTGCTGCTGGCGACCAATCCGTGTCCCTGCGGCCAGTACGGGGTTCCCGGCGGCGCCTGCTCCTGTCCGTCGCTGGCGATTCGGCGCTACCTCAGCCGATTGAGCGGTCCGCTCGTCGACCGGATCGATATCGAGCTCTCCTTGCAGCGCGTGTCACTGGCCCGACTGCGCAGTGGCGAAGGGACGGTCAGCAGCGCGAGCGCACGCGAGCGCGTGGCGGAGGCGCGCGCTCGAGCGGAGCACCGCCTGCAGGGGCTGCCGTGGAGGACGAACGCCCGAGCGAGCGGGACGTGGCTCCGAGGCGGCCCGCAGGCTCCGTCGGCGGACGTCCGAGCTCCACTGGATGCGGCCCTTCAGCGCGGCGTGCTCACCCTGCGCGGCTACGACCGTGTGCTGCGTGTGGCCTGGACGCTCGCTGATCTCGACGGCCGTGATCGCCTCGTGGTCGGCGACGTGGGCCGTGCGCTTTTCTTGAAGAAGGGATCCGCGGCGTCATGATCGATCTCTCCACAGAGGCTGCCCGACGACGATCGGGTGTGCTCCGGGCGGACGTGACGGACGATGACGCCCTGCGGTCGCTCGATGCACGGATGCTCTGGTCCGCTCTCATCGAACCGGGCGACGGCGTCGCCGGCGCGCTGATCGCCGCCTACGGACCTCGCGCAGCCCTCGAGATCGCCGTGGGTGCGCGCGAGCTCCCGAGTGTGCGATCCGACGACATCCGGGAGGGCCGTCGGCGCTGGATGGCGCGGGTCGATGAGGCGACCACTGCCGTCGCGCGCGCACGTGCGGCTGGAGTCATGCCCCTCACGCCAGAAGACGAATCGTGGCCGCGTCGACTCGACGACCTGGGTGTCCACGCTCCCGTGTGCCTGTGGTGGCGGGGGAGCGCAGAGGTTCTGCGCCTGCCGCGGAGCGTCGCTCTCGTGGGAGCTCGCGCGTCGACCGCCTACGGCGAACACGTCACCGCCGAGCTCGCGGCCGGTCTTGCCGGCCGAGGCGCGGTCGTGGTCTCCGGCGCCGCTTACGGTATCGACGCCGTCGGTCATCGAAACGCCCTGCTGGCGGAGGGTCCCACCGTCGCATGGCTCGCAGGCGGCGTCGACCGCCCGTATCCCGCGGGCAACCGCCACCTCATCGAACGCATCGTCGGAGAGGGAGGCGCGGTCGTTGCCGAGGTTCCCTGCGGCGCGTCGCCGACCAAATGGCGGTTCCTGGCGAGGAACCGTCTGATCGCGGCGTCGTCGGTGGCGACGGTGGTGGTGGAGGCCGGATGGCGCAGCGGCTCTCTCAACACGGCCGGACATGCCGCGCAGCTGGGAAGACCTCTGGGTGCAGTGCCCGGCCCCGTGACGAGTGCGGCTTCGGCCGGCTGTCACCGCTTGCTGCGGGAGTACGGTGCACAGTGCGTCACGGGCGTCGATGACGTGCTCGAGTTGATGGGCTCCCTCGACGACTCCCGCGCGTCTGACGCCCGGGAGGTCGCCGCCGTGTCGTCGACGGACCCGGCTGATCGACTGATCGCGGCGCTCAACGCCACCGCCCCACGTGGCGTTGCTGAGCTCTCTCAGCGGACCGGTCTGCGTGCCGACGAGGTGTCTGCGGCGCTCGGACTTCTCGCCCTCGAGGGGCGGGTCGCGGAAGGACCGAAGGGCTGGCGACGGGCATCGCGGTGAGTCGGACGAGCGTCCGCCGTGTCGGGAGGCATGGTGGACGCATGCAGATGACCGACGCGATCGAGGAGTTCGCGCGCCACCTCACCGATGTGCGGAGACTCTCTCCGGCCACGGTCCGGGCGTACACGGCCGATCTGCGTGATCTCGACCAGGGCTACACCCTCGAGGAGATCGACATCGAGCACCTGCGCGAGTGGTTGTGGACGGCCACTCAGCGCGGCGATGCCCGCTCCACCATCGCCCGTCGGGCAGCGGGGGCGCGTTCGTTCTTCCGTTGGGCGGTGAGCGCCGGGCACCTCCTGTCGGATCCGAGCGCACGCCTGCAGTCTCCCAAACGGGGCCGTCCACTTCCGCGCGTGGCCTCTGCCGATGCGATGAGCACCGTGCTCGACGCGGCGCGGGTGGCCGCGGATCACGGCGACGCCGTCGCGCTCCGGGACGCTGCTGTCCTCGAGCTGCTCTACGCATCAGCGTTGCGCGTCTCGGAGCTCTGCGGGATCGACCTCGACGATCTGGACCAGGAACGCGGGACGGTCCGCGTGACGGGCAAGGGAGCCAAGCAGCGAACCGCCCCCTACGGCCGGCCCGCGCAGCTGGCGATCGACCGCTATCTCGCCTCGGGGCGTCCGGTTCTCGTGGCCCGTGGGACGGGGACGCCGGCGCTCTTCCTCGGAGCGCGTGGCAGCCGCATCGGCAGCCGTGCCGTCTACGACGTCGTGAGCCGCAAGGTGGGGCCCGCCGTCGGTGCCGCGGCGCTCGGCCCGCACGCGTTGCGGCACTCGGCGGCCACGCATCTTCTCGACGGCGGTGCTGACCTTCGCGCCGTGCAGGAGATGCTGGGCCACGCGAGTCTCGGAACCACCCAGATCTACACGCATGTCTCCGCAGAGAAGCTGACGCAGAGCTATCGCCTGGCTCACCCCCGCGCCTAGCCGATCAGTCAGCAGCAGGGGAGAAGGACGGCGGGCGGCACGCTGCCGATGAGCGCGGCCGGGTCGACGTACCGGTCATAGCGTCGAACGCCGAAGTGCAGGGTTCCGTCAGCGTGGCCGCCGGAGCCGACAACGGCCACACCCGATCCCCTCGCTACCGACGTCCCCGCCGGAGCGGCGCCCGATACCGGCTCCAGCGTGGTCACCCATCCGTCGCCGTGGTCGATCGTGAGGACACCACGACCTGCCACGGAGTCGGAGAACGCGACGACTCCATCGGCCGGGGCGAGGACTGACTGTCCCGGTGTGGCGGCGAGATCGACGCCGCGATGCCCTGCCGCGTAGGCATGGGCGGGCTCGGCGAAGGGCGCGATGATCCGCAACGGCGTGGCGGGCCAGCGCCAGACGATCGAGGGGGGATCTATGGGCGGCGACGGCGCGGTGGGGGCAGCTGAGGGCGCGCAGGCGAGGGCGACCAGTAGGAGGATCGCAGAGGTGAGGGCACGCATGCGGACAGTGTGTGCGGCGCGGTCATCGCGGGTCGGCGATGTCATGGCGAATGTGAGAAGTGCACCGCCCGCGGTGGCGGGGGAGAAGGCGGCGCAGCTGGTAGGCTGGAAGGGCATCCCGCTCGTCGGGGTGACTACGCGTGCCCATTCAAGGTCGCACATCCCCGGTCCCTTCACGAAGGGTGGATGTGTGCCTGGGCGCCAGGTTCGCGGCCGTCCGGCCGTCGAAGACAACCCAAAGAACAGGAGAACGGCCATGGCCGTCGTCACCATTCGCCAGCTGCTCGACAGCGGCGTCCACTTCGGACACCAGACTCGGCGCTGGAACCCGAAAGTCAAGCGCTTCATCCTCACGGAGCGTTCGGGCATCCACATCATCGACCTCCAGCAGTCGCTGTCGTACATCGACAAGGCGTACGAGTTCGCGAAGGAGACCGTCGCCCACGGCGGCACGATCCTCTTCGTCGGGACCAAGAAGCAGGCGCAGGAAGTGATCGCCGAGCAGGCGACCCGCGTCGGCCAGCCGTACGTGAACCAGCGCTGGCTGGGCGGTCTCCTCACGAACTTCTCCACGGTCAGCAAGCGCCTGGCGCGCATGAAGGAGCTGGAAGAGCTCGACTTCGAGAACCCCGCGGAGAGCGGCTTCACGAAGAAGGAGCTGCTGCTCAAGAAGCGCGAGCTCGACAAGCTGCACAAGTCCCTCGGCGGCATCCGCAACCTGCAGAAGACGCCGTCGGCCATCTGGGTCGTCGACGCCAAGCGGGAGCACCTCGCCATCGACGAGGCCAAGAAGCTCGGCATCCCGGTGATCGGAATCCTCGACACCAACGCCGACCCCGACGAGTTCCAGTTCCCGATCCCCGGAAATGACGACGCGATCCGCTCGGTCGGTCTGCTGACGCGTATCATCGCCGACGCCGCCGCCGAGGGACTCATCCAGCGGCACCAGCCCTCCGAGGAGTCCGCTGACGCCGAGCCGCTGGCCGACTGGGAGCGCGAGCTGCTGGAGCAGCCCGCGGCGGAGACGCCGGACGCGGCCGCCGTGGAGACCGCTGCGACCGAATCCGCTGCCGACGAGGCGGGTGCCGAGGCCGCCGCCGAGACGCCGGCCGCTGAGGCTGCTGAGGCCCCGGCCGCCGAGACCAGCACCGACTCGAGCGCTGCCGAGTAATCCGCTTTCGCCGGGGAGTCGCCGATCGCGGCTCCCCGGCACCTCACGACACACGACTAGGAGCCACTACCCATGGCAAACTTCACGATCGCCGACATCAAGGCCCTGCGCGAGCAGCTCGGCACGGGCATGGTCGACACCAAGAAGGCGCTCGAGGAGGCCGATGGCGACCTCGAGAAGGCCGTCGAGATCCTGCGCCTCAAGGGGGCGAAGGGCAACGCCAAGCGGGCCGACCGTTCGACCAGCGAGGGACTCGTCGCCGCCGCGGAGCGTGACGGCAAGGTCACGATCATCGAGCTCAACACGGAGACCGACTTCGTCGCCAAGAACGAGCGGTTCATCGCTCTCGCGGACAAGGTGCTCGATGCTGCTGCTGCCGCCGGCGCCGACTCGGCCGAGGCAGCGCTGGCCGCCGACGCCGGTGGACAGACCGTCGCCGAGCTCATCTCGGACGAAGCAGCGATCATCGGTGAGAAGGTCGAACTGCGACGCGTGCGCACCCTGACCGGTGACGCCTTCGAGATCTACCTGCACAAGACGAGCAAGGATCTTCCTCCGCAGATCGGTGTCGTCGTGGCCTACACCGGCTCCGACGCCGAGACCGCCCGAAGCATCGCTCAGCACATCTCGTTCGCCAACCCGACCTACCTCTCGCGTGAGGACGTTCCGGAGGACGAGGTGGAGAAGGAGCGTCAGATCGTCACTGAGATCTCGCGCAACGAGGGCAAGCCCGAGGCCGCCCTGCCCAAGATCGTCGAGGGCCGTGTCGGAGCGTTCTTCAAGCAGGTCGCCCTGCTCGACCAGGACTACGCGAAGGACAACAAGCAGTCCGTCCAGCAGGTCGCGAAGGCGGCCGGCATCACGATCACCGATTTCGCCCGATTCAAGGTCGGCGCGTAATCGTCGAAGGGGGCCTGCATCATCGCGATGCGGGCCCCTTTTCGATGCCCGCTGTTGGATAGTCTGCAACCGACGAGAGGAACCCCATGCCCACTGAGACCACCGGACGCCGGCGCGTCCTCCTGAAGCTGTCCGGAGAGGCCTTCGGGGGCGGGCAGCTCGGGGTGAACCCTGACGTCGTCAGCCAGATTGCGCGCGAGATCGCCGAGGCCGTGGACACGGTCGAGATCTCGATCGTCGTGGGGGGCGGCAACTTCTTCCGCGGTGCCGAGCTCAGTCAGCGGGGTATGGACCGCGGGCGCGCCGACTACATGGGGATGCTCGGCACGGTGATGAACGCTCTCGCGCTGCAGGACTTCCTCGAGCAGGCCGGAGCGGCCACTCGCGTGCAGTCGGCGATCTCGATGACCCAGGTCGCCGAGCCGTACATCCCCCGACGGGCTGAGCGTCACATGGAAAAGGGACGCGTGGTGATCTTCGGTGCCGGAGCTGGCCTGCCCTACTTCTCCACCGACACCGTCGCCGCCCAGCGTGCGCTGGAGATCGGCGCCGACGAGGTTCTCGTTGCGAAGAACGGTGTCGACGGCGTCTACACGGCCGATCCCCACCGGCATGCCGATGCGATCAAGCTCGACCGACTGACCTACTCCGACGCGCTCCAGCGCGGACTCAAGGTCGTCGATTCGACCGCGTTCAGTCTCTGCATGGACAACGGGATCGACATGCGCGTCTTCGGGATGGAACCCGGCGGGAACGTGACCCGCGCCCTCCTGGGCGAGTCGATCGGCACGCTCGTCACCGTCTGAGTGCCGCGCAGCCGCCGCACTAGACTGGACCAGACGCAACAACGAATGGAGTGACCGTGATCGCCGAGACTCTGGCTGACACGACCGCGCGCATGGACCGTGCCGTGGAGGCTGCGAAGGACGACTTCGCCACCGTACGGACGGGGCGGGCCAACCCGCAGTTGTTCCAGAAGATCCTGGTGGACTACTACGGCTCGCCGACCCCGCTCGCACAGCTCGCGTCGCTGAACAACACGGAGGCGCGGACGCTGGTCGTGACGCCCTACGACAAGTCGGCGCTCAAGGCGATCGAGCAGGCGATTCGTGACACACCGAACCTCGGGGCCAACCCCACCAACGACGGGAACATCGTCCGCGTGACGATGCCCGAGCTCACCGCGGAGCGTCGCAAGGAGTACGTGAAGCTCGTGCGCTCCAAGGGCGAGGATGCCAAGGTGCACCTCCGTGGGATCCGGCGCAAGGCCAAGGACGAGCTCGACGGTCTCAAGAGCGAGGTCGGCGAGGACGATCTCGCTCGTGCCGAGAAGGAGCTCGACGCCATCACGCGTGCGCACGTCGACGAGATCGACGAGGCGCTCAAGCGCAAAGAGGCCGAGCTCCTCGAGGTCTGACACCCCATGACCGACGACCCTTCGGCCGCGTCGGGACCGGCTCCGGCTGACCCGCCGACGAGAGGTGACGCGCGTCGCGGCGCTTCGGCCGATCCGTCGTCGCTGCAGTCGCACGTGCGCGCCGCGCGATCCGAGTTCGAACACCAGATCGGTCGGGCGCGCGCGGACTTCGAGCAGGTCAACGAGCGCATCAACGAACGTACGGGACGCAATCTCCTCCTGGCCGTGCTGATCGGTCTGGCCATCGGTGCGGCCGTGTTGGGGTCGTTGCTGTTCATCAAGTCGTTGTTCCTCATCTTCGCGATCCCGGTGTGCGTGCTCGGCATCTTCGAGTTCTCCCGGGCGCTCCAGGGCGCGGGTCGCCGGGTCGACGTCTGGCCCCAGATCGTCATCGGCACCCTGATTCTGGTGGCGGGCTTCCTGGAGGGGCACTGGACCCACTGGGTCGTCACCTTCTCCGGCGTCAGCGTGCTGATCGTCTGGCGCATGGTGGCCCAGATGGCCCTCGCGGATGGACGGCGCTACGGGGAGGTCGTGTCCGACCTGCTCGTCGCCGGCCTGATACCGATCTACGTTCCCTTCCTCGCCAGCCTCACCCTCGTCCTGCTCCGGCAGGAGTCCGGGCAGTACTGGCTTCTCACCATGATCGTGGTCGTGGTCGCTTCGGACACGGGCGCCTACGCGTCGGGGCTGGCCTTCGGCAAACACCCGATGGCTCCGCGCATCAGCCCCAAGAAGACCTGGGAGGGCTTTGCGGGCGCAGCGGTGTTCGCCGTGGTCGCCGCGGTTCTCGCGGGAATCTTCCTGCTGGAGATCCCGATCTGGGCCGCACTGCTCGTGGGTCTCGTGATCCTCGTGACCGCCACGGTCGGAGACCTGGGGGAGTCGATGATCAAGAGGGATCTCGGGATCAAGGACATGAGCTCCTGGCTGCCCGGTCACGGCGGTGTCCTCGATCGGCTCGATTCGATCCTCCCGTCCGCCGCCGTGACGCTCGGCCTCTACTTCATCCTCTCTCCGTTGGCAGGTGGCTCATGACCGACACCGATGTTCGCCCGTTCCCTCGAACGACCGGCCGTACCAAGGGCTACGACCCCGAGGCGGTCGACGCTTTCCTTGCGCAGGCGCGCGAGGCGTTCGAAGCGTCCGCCTCGGAGGCTCCGCTTCGCTCCGCGGACGTGCGCCAGACGGCCTTTCCCCTCGTCCAACAGGGATATCAGGTCGCTGCCGTCGACTCCGCTCTCGGGCGGATCGAGGACGCGTTTGCGGCCCGGGAACGCGAATCGGCGCTGTCGCAGGCGGGTGCTCGGGCATGGGTGAGCGCGTCACGCCGACTTGCCCAGGAGATCCTTGATCGCTTGTCGAGGGAGCCGCGACAGCGGTTTCGCCGGGCGGGATACCTGCACTTCGGCTATCGGATCGACGAGGTCGACATCGTTGCGGATCGCATCGCGGGGTATCTCGAGTCGGGGGAGCCGCTCACGGCGGAACAGGTGCGTACCGTGGCGTTCCGCATGCAGCGCAACGGCTACGACGAGGCTCAGGTCGACGCGGTGCTCGACGCCGTCGTCGAGGTGATGCTCGCCGTCGGATAGCCCTGCGGACGGCGCGGGCGTGGCATCTGCGCGGCGGGACCGGTAGGATCGAGCGCATTGTGAGTCCTGACCGCGCCGTGATCCCCGTCTCGTCTCCGAGACCACCGGCGTCCGCGCGACGTTCGGCGACGCGGGGCCGGAGCCCGTCGGAGCCGAAGGCCTGGACGCGGAGGCGCCGGTTCGTGTCCGTGTTCGCTGTCTTCGCGACGGCGGCTTTCGCCGGGGCCTACGTCCTTCCTCTCACCGCCACGATCTCTCCCGCGCAGGCGGCGGAGCCGGATCCGATCTCGCTGTATGCGAGCACGATCGAGGATGCGCAGGCGTACATCGTCACCCACGCCGATGACGAAGATGGGCTCGGTCGCGACGGGATGAACTTCACGGCCTACGTCAAGCCGAAGCCCAAACCCACCCCGACGGCCACCCGAGACACGGCGACGGGTTCCCCCTCAGGCGGGTCCGGATCCTCCTGGCGGCCCCCGTTCGTCACTCCGAACCCCGGCAGCGCGCAGGCCATCGCCTACGAGATGGTGACGGCGCGTGGATGGGGAGACGACCAGTTCGCCTGCCTCGTGGCGCTCTGGAAGAAGGAATCGGGCTGGCGGGTCAACGCCTACAACAGGTCCAGCGGTGCCTATGGGATCCCGCAGGCCCTCCCCGGCAGGAAGATGGCGAGCGTCGGCAGCGACTGGGAGACCAATCCGGCCACCCAGATCACGTGGGGCCTCGGCTACATCAAGGGACGTTACGGCTCGCCCTGTGGCGCCTGGGACCACTCGCAACGCCGAGGTTGGTACTGATCGTATGCCCCGGTCACATCGCCGCCGACGGGACTCCTCGGCCGGCGACGCGTCCTTCGAGCGCCTGCTCGCGGGCTGGAAGCGCACCGAGGTGCGCCATGGCCGTGAATGGACCATCCAGCCCGTCTCCGCGCCGCAGGCGCTGAAGAGCTACACCTGCCCCGGGTGCGCGGGGGAGGTGTCGCCAGGAACCGCACACGTGGTCGTGTGGCGCGCCGATGGGATCCTGGGAGACGCCGCTGATCTGGCGGCGCGACGACACTGGCACACCGGATGCTGGGCGAGAGGCTGACATGGAGATCCGCGGACCGATCCTGCTTCCCGCAGAGCGAGAGAACATCGAGCTGCACACCCTCGACGGGCTGACGCTTGTCGGAGAGTTGGCGCTGCCACTCGAGCGGCCTCCCGTGGCCACGCTCGTCACGCTTCACCCGTTGCCCACCGCCGGCGGCTTCATGGATTCACACATCCTGAGGAAGGCGGCGGGGCGATTGCCGGCGCTGGCCGACATCGCCGTCCTGCGCTTCAACACGAGGGGAACGACGTCGGCGCGAGGGACGAGCGAGGGGACGTTCGACGGGGGAGCCTCCGAAGCGTTCGACGTCGCCGCAGCGGTGGCCTTCGTCGCAGACCGAGGACTGCCACGCCCGTGGCTCGTGGGCTGGTCCTTCGGTACGGAGCTCGCCCTCAAGTACGGGCGCGATCTGGACGTCGCGGGTGTCATCCTGCTCTCACCGCCACTACATCGCACCACCGACGAGGAGGTGGCGGCCTGGCGGGATGATCCGCGGCCGCTCGTCGTCCTCGTTCCGGAGTTCGATGACTACCTGCGGCCCGACGAGGCTCGGCGCCGTTTCGGGGTCCTTCCGAATGCGACGCTCGTCGCCGTCGAGGGCGGTAAACATCTGTGGGTGGGAGAGAACCAGACCCGGCGCGTGCTGACGGAGATCGTCGCGGCAGTCAACCCCGACGCTCTCCCGCTGCCCGAGGATTGGGACGGCCCGGAGGGACGACCGGCGTCATAGCTCGTTCTGCCGGGGGATGACGACCTGGCGGTAGATGATGAGAATGCTCGCGGCGACCGGGATCGCGACGAGGGCACCGAGCAGCTGACCCAGGGACGCACCCGCCAGTGCCGCGATGACCACGACGGCACCGGGAACGGCGACCGCGCGGTTCATGATCCTCGGCGAGATCAGGTACGCCTCCACCTGCATGTAGACGACGTACCAGACGAGCGCGACGATGGCGGTGAGCGGCGAACCGAGACCGGGGATCAGGCATGTCAGCACGATGATGATCGATCCCGTGAGGGTGCCCACGAGAGGGATCAGCGAGAAGAAGAAAGCCACGACCGCCAGGACGGCGGGGAAGGGCGCCTGGATGACCGTGAGGAAGATCGCACTCAGGACGCCGTTGACGGCGCCGAGAGTGACCTGTCCCATGACGTAGTAGCCGACGGAAGCGGTGATCTGCTCCGACAGGTCGATGAAGCGCGCCCGCTTCGAGGCGGGGACGAGTTGGTAGACCGCGGCCTTCAGCGACGGCGTGGAGGCCGTGAAGTAGATCGTCAGGATCAGGACGATGATCGCCCCGGTGAACCCCGCGATGATGGATGCCCCGATGGTGACCAGGCTCTCTCCGATGCTGGTCCCGATTCCTCCGACGTTGATGGACTGGTACCAGTCGGAGAGGTAGTCGAACACCTGATCGACATCGAGGAGCGGGAACGTGGTGTGCAGCCACTCTTTGGTGTCGGTGATCGGATCCCATTGCTGACTGACGAGCTGCGCGATGAGCTTCTGGATCTCGTTGATGAGCTGCGTGATCTGGCCGACGATGATCGGCACCACCATCAAGATGATGCCCGCGAAGGCGGCGAGCACGGCGGCGAAGGTCACCACCAGCGCCCCCCACCGGGGGAGTCCCCGGCGCTCCAGCCAGGAGACGAGGGGGTCGAGGCCCAGGGCGAGGAAGAGGGCGGTGCCGACATAGAGGAGGACGGTGGACAGAGTCTGGACGCTCGAGATCAGCATCAGACCGACTCCCACGCCGAGAGTAGCCACGAGCGCGGTGCGGAATGGATGCTGGAGCTTCACGGATCTGCCTTCTGCCGAGGTGGTTGACGATCAGGATACGCACGGCCGCGCCGCCTGTGCCCGCCGCCACCCCCTCCCGGGCGACATTCAGGAGATTTCGCTAGTCTGGAACGTCGATTGTGCGCCCGAGCACGTCCCGAAAGCGCTTCGCTGGGCATCCCGGGCGCGGGAAGGTGATCCGTGCGATTTGTCTGGGCGGTGGCCGCATTCGTGCTGGCCACGGTGATGATCGGCGCGGGCATCGCGCAGCGCACCGTCCTCCAGGGCCCCAAGACGGAGACGCAGTCGATCGCGATTGACGATTCCGCGCCGTACGTCCTCATTGACGGTGCCGTGCTGGCCCATCACCCGGGCGCGCAGACGCTGCGTGCTCAGGGCGACGGAGAGATCTTCGCGGCGTACGGCCGTACCGATGACGTGCTGGCGTGGCTCGCGCGCTCCGACTACGTGCACGTGCAACAGAAGGGCGGCGACGTCACCACCACCCGGGTCGCTGCGCAGGCTCCTCCCGCCGACGCAGACGGGACTGAGGAGCCACCGCTCGACCCGTCCGGATCAGACCTGTGGCTCGACGAGTTCTCCCAGGACGACGTCCTCATCCAGACACTCCAGCTTCCGGCCGACATGAGCGTTCTGGTCGCCCGGGACGGCACGTCTCCGGCACCGGCGACGCTCTCGGTGACCTGGCCCACCGGGGTGACGACGCCCTGGGCAGGTCCGCTGATCGTCGGCGGAAGCATCATGCTCGCGGTCGGGATCGTGCTCTACGTCCTCGGGGTGCGTCATGCGCGTCGCTCGCGCGGGCCGCGCCGCAAGGGGCTGCCCATGTTGGAGACGCAACCGATCGATCTCGCGGACGAGGCGGCGGAGAAGGGCGTGATCAGCGCGACCCCGACTCGACGTCAGCTCTCGGCGGGCAAGCGCGCCTTCCTCGCCCTTCCCCTCGTCACGGCCTCTGCACTGGCGATCGCGGGATGTTCCGCGGATTCGTGGCCTCAGATGCCGGCGGGGCCGACGCCCACCTCGAGCACGACGATCATCGTGCCCGAGGGGCAGGACGATCCGCCGGCTGTGACGCCCGCGCAAGCCGAGCGCATCCTCACGAAGGTCGCAGCCCAGGTCGCGACGGCCGATGAGAAGAGCAGCGCGAAGGAGGCGGAGAAGCGCCTCACCGGGGCGGCGCTGGCCGTGCGCAAGACGAACTACAAGCTCCGCGATGACCTGGACGACCAGAAGCCGCTCGCGGCGATTCCCACCAAGGACCTCGAGATCCTCCTTCCGGAAGCATTCACCGGCTGGCCCCGCGCCTTCTTCGCCGTCGTGGAGGATCCGTCCACGAGCCTCGCGACGATCATGACGCTGACTCAGCAGGATCCGTGGGCCGACTACAAGCTCTCCTACGTCGCCACCCTCGTCGCCGATGCGGAGTTGAACGTGGCGCCCGAGTATCTCGGCGCGCGGCGTGTCCAGCCTGATTCGCCGTTCCTGCTTCTTCCTCCGCAAGAGCTCGCTGCCGCGTACGCAGATGTCCTCGACAAGGGTGAGGACAGCACGTACGCGAAGCTCTTCGATGAGGAGACCGACTCCTTCCGCGCCTCCGTCGAGGAGAACCGCGCGACCATCTTGGAGCAGTTCAACAAGACGGGTGCAAAGACCGGCAAGATGGCCTTCACCGCCTCCGCCGGCGACGATGAGCCGATCGCCATGTCGACGGTCGACAGCGGCGCGATCGTGGCGGTGACCGTCGACGAGAACGTCACGGTCACTCCGACCAACGACGACGCCGTCATCAAGGTGGACGGCAAGCCCGGGAACCCCGTCGTGAAGACGCTGACGGGGGTCACCCAGTCCTCGACGGGGTTCACGACGACCTACAGCGACCAGCTGTTCTTCTTCATCCCCGCCGAAAGCTCCACGGAACGCATCCGATTCCTGGGGTACTCCTCCGACATCCTTTCAGCCAAGGTGGTGAAGAAGAAGTGACCGACCCCACTTCCGGCGCGGTGCTCCGCGGCGCCGTCGACCTTTCCTCGCTCCGCAACCGTCCTGCGGCGGCGCCCGAGGGCGAGCAGGCGCAGGCTCCGGCGAGCAGTCTCATCTTCGACGCGACGGATGCCAACTTCGGGCAGGTGCTGGAGCTCTCGCGCACGGTTCCCGTCGTGGTCGACCTCTGGGCCGAATGGTGTGGACCGTGCAAGCAGCTCAGTCCCGTGCTCGAGCAGGTGGTGCGGGAGTTGGCGGGCCGCGTCGTGCTGGCCAAGGTGGACGTCGACGCGAACCCCCAGCTCGCTCAGGGGTTCCGCGCGCAGTCCATTCCCATGGTCGTGGCGCTCATCGCGGGGCAGCCGGTCCCGCTCTTCACCGGAGCGGTGCCCGAGCAGCAGGTGCGTGAGGTGTTCGCGCAGCTGCTGCAGTTGGCGGCGCAGCACGGGGTGACCGGCACGATGCCGACCGATGGGGAGGATGCTCCGGCCGACGACGCCGTCGACGAGCCGGCGCTGCCGCCCCTGCACCAGGAAGCGTTCGACGCGATCGAGGCGGGCGACTATGCGCGGGCGATCACCGCGTATGAAGCCGCCTTGGCGGAGAACCCCCGTGACGACGACGCTCGCGCCGGGCTCGGTCAGGTGCGGCTGTTGCATCGGGTTCAGGGGACGGATTCCGTCGAGGTCCGGGCGGCCGCTGCCGCTGATCCGCTCGACGTGTCGGCGCAACTCGCCGTTGCCGACCTCGACGTCGCGGGCGGTCACGTGGAGGATGCGTTCGGCCGGTTGCTCGACCTCTTCGCGCAGCTTCCCGCCGACGAGCGCATCGCTGTCCGTGAACGCCTGCTGGAACTGTTCGGTCTGATCGGCGACGCCGACGCCCGCGTGCTCCAGGCGCGGTCACGCTTGGCGAGCCTGTTGTTCTGACCCCGTCCGGCCGGGACGACCAGCGCTGACGTGCTCAGCCGCGAACGTCGTGCTCGTGGGACAACCAGAGTGCGCCGAGGGGCGGCAGCACGAGGGTGGCCTCGGCCCGGTCGTCGGTCTCCACTCCGCCGAGGTTGCCCACGCCGGATCCGCCGTACTCCTGCGCGTCGGAGTTGAGGATCTCACGCCATCGCCCGCGCTCGGGAAGCGCCAGTCGGTAATCGTGGATCGGCACGCCGGAGAAGTTGGCGATCACCGCGACGACGTTGCCGTGGTGATCGCGGCGAGCGAAGGCGACGACGTTCGGGTTCCAGCTCGGGCCTCCCAGCCTCGTGAAGGCGTCGGGGTCACTGTCGCGCGACCACAACGGAGCGTTGTCTCGGTACGCGTGATTGAGAGCACCGACGAACCCGTGGAGCTGCTGGTGCGGCGGCTGGTCGAGCATCCACCAGTCGAGGCTCCGGGACTCCGACCATTCCGACATCTGCCCGAACTCCTGCCCCATGAACAGGAGCTGCTTACCCGGGTGCCCCCACATGTAGGCCAGGAACACGCGCATGTTGGCAAGCTTCTGCCAGTGGTCGCCCGGCATGCGGGTGAAGAGGGTCCCCTTGCCGTGCACGACTTCGTCGTGACTGATCGGGAGCACGAAGTTCTCGCTGAAGGCATAGACGAACGAGAAGGAGAGCTCGCCGTCGTGGTGGGCGCGGTACATCGGGTCCCGGGAGATGTAGACGAGTGAGTCGTTCATCCAGCCCATGTTCCACTTGAAGCCGAAGCCGAGTCCGCCGTGGTCGGTGGGTGCCGTGACGCCGGGATAGCTGGTGGACTCCTCAGCGATCATGGCTATCCCGGGGTAGCGCTTGTAGGAGGTCGCGTTGACCTCCTGCAGGAAGCGAATGGCCTCGAGGTTCTCGCGACCGCCGTGGATGTTGGGCTCCCACTCACCGGCCTCGCGGGAGTAGTCGAGGTACAACATGGACGCTACCGCGTCGACCCGGAGACCGTCGACGTGGAACTCCTCGAACCAGTACAGCGCGTTGGCGACGAGGAAGTTCCGCACTTCGTTCCGGCCGTAGTCGAAGATGAGCGTCCCCCAGTCCTTGTGCTCTCCGCGACGCGGGTCGGGGTGCTCGTAGAGGGGACGGCCGTCGAACCGGGCGAGCGCGAACGCATCCTTCGGGAAGTGGCCCGGCACCCAATCCATGATGACGCCGATACCCGCCTGGTGCAGGCGATCGATGAGGTAGCGCAAGTCGTCGGGCGTGCCGAACCTACTGGTCGGAGCGTAGTAGCCACTCACTTGGTAGCCCCACGAGCCGCCGAAAGGGTGCTCGGCGAGGGGAAGGAACTCCACGTGGGTGAACCCGAGCGCCGTCACGTAGTCGATGAGCGGATCGGCGACGTCGCGGTAGCCGGCACCGGGACGCCATGAGCCCAGATGCAGCTCATAGGTGGACATCGGCTGATCCAGCGGCGTGCGAGTGGCACGATCGGTCATCCACGCGCCGTCGTTCCACTCGTAGGCGCTCTCGGTCACCACCGATGCCGTGGCCGGGGGGACCTCGGCGCGCAGTGCCATCGGATCGGCCTTGAGGATCCATTGACCGTCCGGGGTGAGGATCTCGTACTTGTACGTGACGCCGGTGCCGACACCCGGCACGAAGAGCTCCCAGATACCGCTGGATCCGAGCGAGCGCATCGCGTGCCCGCGACCGTCCCACCCGTTGAAGTCGCCGACCACGCGGACGGCGCGAGCGTTGGGGGCCCACACGGCGAACGACACGCCGTCGGCCCCAGGGAAATGACGCACACGCGCCCCCAGCACCGTCCAGAGCTGCTCGTGCCTGCCCTCGCGGATGAGGTGCAGGTCGATGTCGCCGAGCGTCGGGAGATGGCGGTACGGGTCGTCCTCGGTGAAGCCACCGCCGTCGTCATACAGGGTCTCGATGCGGTAGCTCTCGGGGGCGACGTCGACGCGCGCCTCCCAGATCCCGCTGCGTCGGTGCGTCAGGTCGACACGGTCGCCCGATTCCGTGATCACCGTCACGCTGTGCGCCAGGGGGCGGCGCACCCGGACGGTCCACGTATCTCCGTCAGGATGGAGCCCGAGAACGTCGTGGGGCGCGTGGTACGCGCCCGCGGCGACGGCATCGAGAACGGAATCGGCGACGGCGGTCATGAGTGGCCCCTGACGTGAAGGATGTGCACGGGTTCCTGGAAGGCGTCGAGGCGAACGAAGTTGTCGCGGTTCCAGGTCCACCGCGCACCGGTGAGGAGGTCTTCGACGTCGTAGTCGGTCCCTGGGTGGACTCCGAAGACGGCGCTGTCGATGTGGACCATCGTCTGGCGCGCGGAGTGCGGGTCGACGTTGGCGACGACGATGATCGTGTCCGCGGTCCCGTCGGGACTGAGGGCGGCGGGGAGATGTTTGACGTACACGAGGATCGCATCGTCATCGCTCCAGTGGATCGTCAGTCCACGCAACTGCCGCAGCGCCGGGTGGGCGCGGCGGATCTCGTTGAGACGAGTGAGATACGGGCGCAGGGAGTCCCCTCGCGCCTCGGCACCTTCCCAGTCTCGAATCTTGTACTCGTACTTCTCGTTGTCGATGTTCTCTTCCGAGCCCGGCCGGGCGACGTTCTCGTAGAGCTCGTAGCCGGCGTAGACGCCATAGCTCGCCCCTGCCGTCGCCGCGAGCGCGGCGCGCACCTTGTAGGCCGGGCGTCCGCCGTACTGGAGGTATTCGGTGAGGATGTCGGGTGTGTTCACGAAGAGGTTCGGACGCATGAAGTCGGCCGTCTCGTCGGTGATCCAGGTGAAGAACTCCTCCAACTCGGCCTTCGTGTTGCGCCAGGTGAAGTACGAGTAGCTCTGCTGGAAGCCGCTGTAGGCGAGGGCCTGGAGGGGAGCGGGCCGGGTGAAGGCCTCGGCGAGGAACACGACGTCGGGGGTCTCCGCCGTGACGGTGGCGATCAACCACTCCCAGAACTGCAGAGGCTTGGTGTGCGGGTTGTCCACACGGAAGATCCGGACGCCCTGAGCGATCCAGTGACGGACGATCCGGAGCACCTCCTCACGGATGCCTTCGGGATCGTTGTCGAAGTTGATCGGATAGATGTCCTGGTACTTCTTCGGGGGGTTCTCGGCATACGCGATGGAGCCGTCGGGAAGCGTCGTGAACCACTCCGGATGCTCCCGGACCCACGGATGATCGGGCGCGGCTTGCAGTGCGAGGTCGAGGGCGATCTCCAGCCCCTGTGCCGACGCGGCACGCACGAAGGCCCGGAAGTCCGCGAGGGTGCCGAGGTCGGGGTGGACGGCGTCGTGGCCGCCGAACCGCGAGCCGATCGCCCAGGGGGAGCCGGGGTCGCCCGGACCGGCGGAGAGAGCGTTGTTCGGGCCTTTCCGGTTGACCTCGCCGATCGGATGGATCGGCGGGAGGTAGACGACATCGAATCCCATGTCGGCCACCGCCGGCAACCGCTTGATCGCGGTGCGGAACGTGCCGCTCTTGACGCTGCCGTCCTTGAGCCGCCGGGCGCCCTCTGACCGCGGAAAGAACTCGTACCAGGCCCCCACCCCGGCGCGCTCACGCTCCACGATCAGGGTGTGTTCGCGGGAGTGGGTGACGAGGTCCCGAAGCGGACGCGCCGCGAACAGGCTGGCGATCGCCTCGTCGCGGACGATCTCCAACGCGTCGTCGTCATCGCGCGCGGGCGAGAGGAGCCCTTCCGCTGCGGCCTCCAGACGCTTCCGGTCGGCGGCTGGGCGGCCCTTCTCCGCGGCGGCGCGCGTGAACAGCCGGGCGCCGATCTCGCGCATCAGCGCGCTGTCGACCCCCGCCGCGATCTTGAGGGCCGCGGCGTGCTCCCACGTCGCGAACTCGTCGGCGAACGCTTCGAACCGGAAGCTCCATCGACCTCGCTCCAGCGGCGCGACGAGGACGCGCCACTGGTCGAAGCCGTTGTTGAGGGGAGAGAGGCGGTGGAGACTCTCCACGCCCGAAGGCGAGACGAGGCGAAGGTGGACGCCGATGACGTCGTGCCCTTCCCGGAAGGCGGTGATCTGGAAAGGGACCGCCTCGCCGACGAACGCGCGTGGGGCGAACAGTCCGCCCGGTACGGAGGGCCGCGGCAGCACCAGGGGAATACGGCCCATGCGCGTGTCCGTCGACTCCTGCGCGGGCTGGCTCGGGCGGACGGGAATCGGTGCGGTGCTGCGCACGGAGGGGGTGAACTGCGTCGTCGTGGCCACGTCTCGAACCTACCTCTCCGCGGGGCGCGCGCCTATCGGCGCGCTCGGGCGTGAGTGGTTCAGCTGGGGTCCTCCGTGCCACGGTCCTCGACCCGGAAGAGCTGCATGGCGGTGTCGGGAAGGGAGACGACGTCGCCGGGCAGGAAGGTGTCGCCCGGCTCCGATGGACGCTCGTCGACGCTCGACCACAGCGCCACATACCGCGCGACACCCTCGATGTGGGGCAGGACGACATCGACGGGCCGCTCGGTCCCGTGGACGATCAGCAGCACGCGGTTGGGTGCTTCGTACTCGGGGGTCGACTGCGCGACGTACTGCAGGGTGCGGTGCGCCGGGTCGGACCAGCGCTCGTGAGACATCGTCCGCCCGTGCTCGTCGTACCAGTCGATCACCGATGCCCCCGGGACGGTCTGCTCCTCGTGTGCGAAGCGCACGGGGCGTAGAGCCGGGTTCTCCTGCCGGAGGTGAGTGAGCCGACGGACGTGCTCGGCCAGATCCTGCTGCCACGGGGCGTGCTCCCAGGTGAGCCAGGTGAGCGGGGAATCGTGACAATAGGCGTTGTTGTTGCCGCGCTGCGTACGTCCGAACTCGTCGCCGGCCGTGAGCATCGGCACACCCGCCGACAACAGCAACGTCCCGAGCAGGTTGCGCATCGCTTTGCGCCGGCGGGCCAGGATGCTCTGGTCTTCTGTCGGGCCTTCGGCGCCGTGGTTGAAGGACCGGTTCATGTCCGCGCCGTCGCGATTGTGCTCGCCGTTGCCCAGATTGTGCTTGACGTCGTAGGAGACGAGGTCGCGCAAGGTGAACCCGTCGTGGGCCGTGACGAAGTTGACGCCGGCCAGCGGACCTCGCTCGGATGAGAACGTGTTGGACGAGCCCGCGAGCCGGGTCGCGAACCCACCGATCCCGACCGGCGCGGTGCCCGCGCGACGCGCGTAGTCGATGTCGCTCAGCCAGAAGTTGCGGACCCGGTCCCGGTAGCGATCGTTCCATTCCACCCAGCCGGTGCCGAAGTTCCCGGTCTGCCACCCGCCCATCCCGACGTCCCAGGGTTCGGCGATCATCTTGACGCCGCGAAGAGCGGGATCCTCGACGATCGCGCGAAGCAGCGGGTGGTCGGGGCGGAACTCGTGACGTGCGTCGCGTCCGAGTGTCGCGGCGAGGTCGAATCGGAAGCCGTCGATCTGCACGTCCTGCGCCCAGTAGCGCAACGAGTCGAGGATGAGGCGGGAGACGGCGGGCGTGGAGGTGTCCACGGCGTTCCCGCAGCCGGTGACGTCGATGTACGCACCGTCGTCGTGCTGCCGGTAGTACGCACGGTCGTCGATGCCGCGGAAGCCCGAGCGCGGACCACCGAGCTCGCCCTCTGATGTGTGGTTGTAGACGACGTCGAGGATCACCTCGATCCCCACGGCGTGGAGCGATCTGACCATCTCCTTGAACTCGCGTAGAACCGCGTCCGGCCCCTCCGCGATGCTCCGCGCCGTCGCGTAGTCGGCGTGGGGTGCGAAGAAGCCCACCGAGTTGTAGCCCCAGTAGTTGGTCAGTCCGAGCTGGCGGAGCCGCGGCTCGGGCTCGAACGCGTGAACGGGCAGGAGCTCGACCGCGGTGATCCCGAGCGACACGAGGTGGTCGGTCATCGCGGGGTGACCCAGACCCGCATACGTGCCGTGAAGCGCCGGGGGGATGTCGGGGTGGCGTTTGGTCAGCCCCTTCAGGTGCGCTTCATAGATGACCGTCCGATCCCACGGGACGGCGGGCTTGACCGTTCCCTGCCAGTCGAAAGAGGTGTCGACGACGACGGACCGCCAATCGCCGACGCCGCCCGAGACGAGCCCACGAGAGTAGGGATCGATCAAGAGTGTCTCCGGATTGAATGTGTCGCCGGGGCGGTGAGGCCCGTCCACGCGGATCGCGTAGCGCGTCCCCGGAACGAGGGCCGGGCTGGTCGCGCGCCAGCACCCCGCGCTGTCGCGCGTCATCGGCAGCGAATCGGTGATCCAGTCCAGATCGTCGGCGTCGAACAGCACCAGTTCGACACTCGTCGCGTGCTGCGACCACACTGTGAGGGTTCCGCCATCGGGCCCGGATTGCACACCGAGATCATCGAAGTCCGGGGACAGGATCGAGGTGGTCGCGAGGGCCGCAGTCGATGACATGCGATCTACAGTAGTAACGCTCCGCGGCGCCTCCTGACGGCGCAGGGGCTCGAGGAGAGGTATGCCGGTCTATCTGGATCACGCCGCAACGACCCCGCTCCGACCGGAGGCGCGGGAGGCGTGGCTGGAGGCCGTCGACACGGTGGGAAACGCGGCCTCGGTCCACGGTCACGGCCAAGCTGCGCGTCGCTTGTGGGAGACGGCTCGGGAATCGGTCGCGGCGACGCTCGACTGCGATCCCATCGAGGTGCTGTTCACCTCCGGCGGCACCGAGTCGATCAACCTGGCGGTGAAGGGGCTCTGGTGGTCGCGTGAGCCCGGCCGCTCCGCGATCGTGATGCCCGAGGGCGAGCATCACGCCACGACCGAGGCCGTCGACTGGCTCCGGCAGACGGAGCGGGCGGAGGTGCGTGCGGTGCCGCTGACACCGCACGGAGCGCCCGACCCCTCCGCGTTCGCCACAGCGCTTCCCGGCGCCGCGGTGGCCACGGCGCTGGTCGCCAACAATGAGGTGGGAACTCTGACCGATGTGCCCGCGCTCGTCGGCTCCGCAGAGGCAGCGGGGGTGCCGCTTCACCTCGACGCCGTGGGAGCCGTCGGGGCGCTGGAGGTGTCCTTTCGTCGATGGCGGGGGCCCTCCCGTGCACGCGCGGGTCTCGTCGCCCTGAGCATGTCCGGTCACAAGGTCGGTGGGCCCGCCGGAATCGGCGCGCTCGTCGTGTCCCGCTACGCGTCGCTCACTCCGTTGATCCACGGGGGCGGGCAACAGCGGAGCCTCCGTCCCGGCACCGCCGATGTCGCCGGTGCCGTGGCGATGGCGGCCGCGCTGGCAGCGACGGCCGCCGAGCAAGAGGCGGAATCGCGTCGGCTCGCGGCGCTCCGAGACCACTTGATGACCCGGATCGACGCGGAGCTCCCGGATGCGGAGATCCTCGGCGACCGCATCGAGCGTCTGCCCGGTAACGTGCACGTGCGGTTTCCCGGTGCAGATGGTGAGACGCTCCTGTTCCTCCTGGACCAGGAGCAGATCTCGGTCTCGACGGGCGCGGCCTGCCAGGCGGGGATCACTGAGCCCTCTCATGTCGTTCTCGCGCTCGGACGTGACGAACGCGCGGCGCGCTCTGTACTGCGGATCACCTTGGGACGCACCACCACGCGCGCCGACGTCGACGCCCTCGCCGACCTCCTCCCGGTCACGTACGCGCGCGCACGGGCAGCTGCGGGTGGCTGACGGTGACACGGCCCTCAGCCGGGGCGCGCGTTCGTAGACTGGACGGATGAAGATTCTCGCCGCGATGAGCGGAGGCGTGGATTCCGCCGTGGCCGCGGCGCGTGCCGTCGACGCGGGACACGAGGTCGTCGGCGTCCATCTCGCACTCTCTCGGGCCGGCGGAACCCTCCGGACGGGAAGTCGCGGATGCTGCACGATCGAGGATGCGATGGATGCCCGCCGCGCGGCGGATCTCCTGGGCATCCCCTTCTACGTCTGGGACTTCTCGGAACGGTTCCGCGACGACGTCATCGACGACTTCATCGAGGAGTACCGCGCCGGCCGCACGCCGAATCCGTGTATGCGCTGCAACGAGAAGATCAAGTTCGCGGCTCTGCTCGAACGTGCCGTGGAGCTGGGCTTCGACGCCGTCTGCACCGGGCACTACGCCATCCTGGTCGACACGCCCGAGGGGCGGGAGCTCCACCGCGCATCGGATGCAGCGAAGGATCAGTCGTACGTTCTCGGTGTGCTCACCGCCGAACAGCTCGCGCATTCCTACTTTCCGCTCGGCGACACGCCTTCGAAAGCCGAGGTCCGTGCCGAGGCCCAGCGGCGAGGGCTCACCGTCGCGCACAAGCCCGACAGTCACGACATCTGCTTCATCCCCGATGGGGATACGCGGGGATGGCTGGCCGACAAGGTCGGAGCGGCGACCGGCGACGTCGTCGATCGCACGGGAACCGTCGTCGGGCAGCACGAGGGCGCTCACGCCTTCACGGTGGGTCAGCGGCGCGGGCTGTCGCTCGGTGTTCCCGCTCCCGACGGCAAGCCGCGGTTCGTCCTGGAAGTGCGCCCCGTGACCAACACCGTCGTCGTCGGGCCGAAGGAGGCGCTGGCCACCGCGGAGATCGCGGGGGAGCGGCACAGTTGGGCGGGCCGCGCGCCGGAGGACGCCGATTTCGCCTGCCACGTGCAGATCCGGGCACATGCCGAGCCCGTCCCCGCCCGCGCGAGCGTACGGGACGGCACGATCACGGTGATCCCCGAGAACCCCTTCGACGGAGTGGCGCCGGGGCAGACCGCCGTGCTCTATGACGGCACTCGGGTTCTCGGCCAGTTCACGATCGCGCGCACGGTCTCCGCGGTGCCGGTGGAGGCCTGACGCGGCCCTGCCACCATCGACGCGAATGTCGGAGCCGGAACCTAGACTGACCGGGTGACGGATGCAGAGGGCGCAGAGGTGTCGCAAGACGTGTCGCTGGAGCACGCGCGGGAGGAAGCGGCGCAGCTGACCGGCTGGATTCTCGACGCGCGCGAGGCCTACTACGGCAGAGACGCCGAACTCGTCGACGACGCCACGTATGACGGCTGGATGCGCCGGCTCGAGGAGATCGAGCGGCAGCATCCCGAGTTGCAGGGTCAGGACTCGCCGACGCAGAGCGTCGGCGCGGCCGAGAGCACGATGTTCGCTCCCATCGAGCACGCCGAGCGCATGCTCAGTCTCGACAACGTCTTCACGACCGATGAACTGAGGGAATGGTGCGCCAAGGCTCGCGGCGCCGCGGGCCGTGACATCCGCTGGCTCGCCGAGCTCAAGATCGACGGACTGGCGATCAGTCTCCGCTACGAGGACGGCGTGCTCGTCTCAGCGGCCACGCGGGGCGACGGTCGCATCGGCGAAGACGTCACCGTCAACGCGTTGCGCGTCGCGGGCATCCCCGCGCGCCTGGCCGGTTCGGGCCACCCCACGATCGTCGAAGTGCGGGGAGAAGTGTTCATCCCCGTCGTGGCGTTCGAGGCGCTCAACCGGCTCCAAGCAGATCTGCGCGCGCGCGTCCTCGAGGAGGCGCTGGCCAAAGGCGGCGACCGCGAGAAGGCCGAGCGCAGTGCGATCCGCCGTTTCCCCGCGTTCGCGAACCCTCGCAACGCCGCCAGCGGCGGATTGCGCCAGCAGCTGGAGAAGAAGTCGGGACTCGAACGCGAAGCCGGTGACGCGCGGCTCGCATCGCTGCGACTGTTCGTGCACGGCATCGGAGCGTGGCCCGACCCGCCGGTCGCATCGCAGAGTGAGGTCTACGGGCTCTTGAAGAGCTGGGGCCTGCCCACCAGCCCCTACTTCCGCACGTTCGATGACATCGAGGGCGTCATCGGCTACGTCGACCATTACGGCGAACACCGCCATGACGTCGAGCACGAGATCGACGGGGTCGTCGTGAAAGTCGACGAGCTCGCCCTGCACGACGAGCTCGGGGCGACCAGTCGCGCTCCGCGATGGGCGATCGCCTACAAGTACCCGCCCGAGCAGGTCAACACGAAGCTGCTCGACATCGTCGTATCCGTCGGTCGCACGGGCCGGGCCACGCCGTTTGCGGTCATGGCCCCCGCGCGGGTGGCAGGAAGCGTCGTGCGGCAGGCGACGCTCCACAATCAAGAGGTCGTCGTCGCCAAGGGCGTCCTCATCGGCGACACGGTGGTGCTGCGCAAGGCGGGGGATGTGATCCCCGAGGTCTTGGGCCCCGTCGCCGAGCTCCGCGACGGTAGCGAGCGCGCCTTCGTCATGCCCTCCCACTGCCCAGAATGCGGGTCGCCGCTGGCTCCGGCGAAGGAGGGCGACATCGACCTCCGCTGCCCCAACACGCGTGCATGTCCGGCGCAGGTGCGGGGCCGGGTCGAGCACATCGGTTCGCGTGGCGCGCTCGACATCGAGGTGCTGGGCGAGGTGACGGCGGCGGCTCTCACTCAGCCGGAGTCGCCGGCCGTACCGCCGTTGGAGACGGAGGCGGGGCTCTTCGAGCTCACGCTGGAGCAACTCGTGCCGATCCGGGTGATCGTGCGAGATGCGGAGACGGGGTTGCCGAAGGAGGACGGTGACGGTGTGGTCAAGACGCGCGCGCCGTTCCAGCGTCAGCCGAGCGCCGCGGAGAAGCGGGACGGTCGGGACGGCCCGCAGCCGTCTGCGGCGGCCCTGAAGCTCCTCGCCGAACTGGAGAAGGCGAAGACCAAGGATCTCTGGCGGTTCCTCGTGGCCCTCAGCATCCGGCATGTCGGACCGGTGGCCGCACGTGCACTCGCGCAGTGGTTCGGCTCGATGGCAGCGATCCGTGCCGCGAGCCGTGATGAGTTGGCGGCCGTAGACGGCGTCGGTGAGATCATCGCCGACTCCTTGATCGCGTGGTTCGAGATCGACTGGCACCGCGAGATCGTCGAGCGTTGGCAAGCGGCGGGAGCGCGTCTGGAGATTCCGGGTCACCCGGGCCCCGGCGCGGCGGCAGACGGCGGTGGGGTGCTCGAGGGGATCACGGTCGTCGCGACCGGCAGCCTGGAGGGCTTCACGCGCGAAGGCGCGCAAGAGGCGATCATCGCCGCCGGAGGTAAGGCGGCCTCGAGCGTCTCGAAGAAGACCGACTTTGTCGCGGCCGGTCCTGGAGCCGGCTCCAAACTCGCCCGTGCCGAAGAACTCGGTGTCCGCATCATCGACGCGGCTCAGTTCGCCCTGCTCGTCACTGAGGGCCCAGACGCCTTGCCTCCCGCCGACGGCGACTGATCATGCCCCGCTGGGCCGTGTCAGCTGCAACAGGCTGTCTCGCACGTGGCGCCGTAGCACTTTGCCGATGAGAGACTTCGGCAACTCATCGACGACGAACACCCGGCGAGGCACCTTGTACGGCGTCAGCAGACCGCGAACGAACGCACGGATGTCCTCCACATCGGGGGCGGGAGCATCCTTGGAGAGCACCACCGCCGCCACGACCTCCTCACCGGAGTGCTCGCTCGGGAGTCCGACGACGGCGGCGTCATCGACGTACGGGTGCTGGCGAAGAGCGTTCTCGACCTCGGTGGGCGCGACGTTGAAGCCGCCGGTGATGATGAGCTCCTTGATGCGGTCCACGATGCGGACGAAGCCAGCTTCGTCGATGGTGACGATGTCGCCGGTACGGAACCAGCCGTCGACGAACACCTGTTCTGTCTCCTCCGGACGCCCGTAGTACCCCGCGAACACCTGCGGCCCGCGCACGAGAAGCTCGCCACGCTCTCCGGCGGGAACGTCCTGGTCCGGCCGGTCCGGATCGACGACGCGGCACTCCGTGCCGGGAAGCGGGAGGCCGACGGTGCCGGGTACACGGTGGGCGGCCACGGGGTTCGCCATGAGGACGGGAGAGCACTCCGACAGTCCGTAGCCCTCGACGAGGTATCCGCCGGTTGCCCGTTCGAACGGCACGACGAGCTCGTGGGGGAGCGCCATGGCTCCCGAGATGGCGATGTCCGTCCCCTGCAGGGAGACCCCGGCGGACTGCGCGGCGGACAGGAGCCGTTCCGCGATCGGCGGCACCAAGGGAAGGAAGGTGGCCGGGTGCTTCTTGGTGACCTCGAGCACGAGATCGGGCTCGAACCGCGGGAAGAGCACCAGGCGGGCGCCCATCGACATCGCGAACGTCAGGCACAGGGTGAGCCCGTACGCGTGGAACATCGGGAGCACCGCGTACACGACGCACCCTTTCCCCCGCTGGATCGACGGCACCCAGGCCTGCGCCTGCCGCGCGTTCGCGAGCAGATTGCGATGGCTGAGCATCGCCCCTTTCGGGCTCCCCGTGGTGCCGCTCGTGTACTGGATGATCGCGAGATCGTCCGTGCTCGGGCGCGGATGCGTCTCCGGCAGACGCTCGCTGCGCACCAGCTGGCTCCACGGCGTCACCCCGGTGACCCGTGCGGTGAGGGCTTCGCGAGACTCGCGCGCCTTCGCGATCGGAAGACGGAGCGCCCATCGCAGCCTGAGTGGCATCGCCTCGGTGATGTCGACGGAGACGATGCGCGACACCGCGACGTCCTCGGGGAAGGCCTGGATCGTGGAGACGACCTTGCTCCACGCGATGACGATCTTCGCGCCGTGGTCCTCGAACTGCTTGCGCATCTCTCTCGGCGTGTAGAGCGGGTTGTGCTCGACCACCACCGCACCCAGACGCAGGACGGCGTAGAAAGCGATGATGTGCTGCGGGCAGTTGGGAAGGACGATCGCCACGGGATCGCCCGCGGCGACGCCCAGGGCGCGCAGGCCCGCCGCCGTCCGTTCGATCGCCTCCTCCAGCTCCCGGTAGCTCGTCTCGCGTCCGAAGAACTGGAGCGCAGCCGCATCGGGATAGTCCCGCGCGGATGCTTCGACGATGTCCAGCAGCGATCCCGAAACGGCGGGGAGATCCTCCGGCACGCCCTCGGCATAGCTGGCGATCCACGGGCGGGGCGGGTGGTAGGTCGTCACGCGCCCAGCCTATGACGCGGACGATGAGCCGCACACGTCGCAACTAGAATGACCTGGTGTCGGAAATCAGCCCAGAACTCGTGCGCCATCTCGGTGCGCTCGCCCGAATCCAGCTGAGCGACGGGGAGGTGGACCGGCTCACCCAGCAGTTGTCGGTGATCGTCGACAACATCGCCAAGGTGTCCGAAGTGGCCACGCCCGAGGTCGCCGCCACCAGCCACCCGATCCCGCTGGAGAACGTGTTCCGCCCGGATGTGGCCGGCGACATGCTCACCACCGAGCAAGTGCTGCAGAACGCGCCCGACGCCGTCGACGGCCGCTTCCGTGTCACCGCCATCCTGGGGGAGGAACAGTGAGCAGCGACCTGATCCGCCTGTCCGCGGACGAGCTCTCGGCCCGGCTGAGCGCGGGGGACGTGTCCAGCGTCGAGGCGACGCGCGCGCACCTCGATCGCATCGGTGACGTCGACGGTGACATCCACGCCTTCCTGCATGTGAACGAGCACGCTCTCGACGCGGCTGCTGAGGTGGACCGCCGTCGCGCCGCCGGTGAATCCCTCGGCCCGCTGGCGGGCGTTCCCCTGGCCATCAAGGACGTTCTCGTCACGACGGACATGCCGTCGACGAGCGGCTCGCGCATCCTCGAGGGATACATGTCCCCGTACGACGCCACGGTCGTCGCGCGGGCGCGGGCCGCGGGAATGATCCCGCTCGGCAAGACCAACATGGACGAGTTCGCGATGGGGTCTTCCACCGAGCACTCGGCCTACGGGCCGACGCACAATCCGTGGGATCTGGACCGTATCCCCGGGGGATCCGGTGGCGGCTCGGCGGCGGCGGTCGCCGCGTTCGAAGCACCGCTCGCGCTGGGATCCGACACCGGCGGTTCCATCCGCCAACCCGCCCACGTGACCGGCACGGTGGGGGTCAAGCCCACGTATGGCGGTGTCAGCCGGTACGGAGCGATCGCCCTCGCGTCGAGCCTCGATCAGGTCGGTCCGGTCTCGCGCACGGTGCTCGACTCCGCGCTCCTGCACGACGTGATCGGTGGGCACGACCCGCACGACTCCACGTCCCTGCAGGAGGAGTGGCCGTCGTTCGCGGCGGCCGCGCGGGAGGGCGCCACCGGTCAGGTCCTGCGTGGACTGCGGGTCGGCGTCATTTCCGAGCTTCCCGACTCGGGCTTCCAGGCCGGTGTTTCGGCGTCGTTCCGCGCGGCGTTGGCGTTGTTGGAGGCTCATGGTGCGGAGATCGTCGAGGTGAGCGCGCCTCACTTCGAATACGGCGTCGCCGCGTACTACCTGATCCTCCCGGCTGAGGCGTCGAGCAACCTCGCGAAGTTCGATTCCGTGCGTTTCGGCCTCCGGGTCGATGTGCCCGGAGGCACGGTCGAAGACGTCATGGCCGTGACACGTGACGCCGGTTTCGGCGACGAGGTGAAGCGTCGCATCATCCTCGGCACCTATGCGCTCTCTGCCGGCTACTACGACGCGTACTACGGGTCTGCCCAGAAGGTCCGCACGCTCATCCAGCGCGATTTCGACACCGCATTCCGCGCCGTCGACGTCATCGCCACGCCGTCCGCGCCGACGACGGCGTTCCGGCTCGGGGAGAAGATCGACGATCCGCTCCAGATGTACCTCAACGACGTGACGACGATCCCGGCGAACCTCGCCGGAGTCCCGGGGATCTCGGTGCCCTCGGGTCTGGCTGATGAGGACGGACTGCCGGTCGGCGTTCAGTTCCTGGCCCCCGCGAGAGAGGACGCGCGCTTGTACCGCGTGGGTGCGGCGCTGGAGGCGCTCCTCGTAGACCAATGGGGCGGGCCGCTGCTGGATCGGGCCCCGCGACGGGAAGGGAAGCTGTGATGGCCAAGGCTGCACTGATGGACTTCGACGAAGCACTGGAGCTGTTCGAGCCCGTGCTCGGCTTCGAGGTGCACGTCGAGCTCAACACGCAGACGAAGATGTTCTCCTCGGCCGGTAACCCCGCGCACGAGTCGCATCACGGGGCCGCGCCGAACACTCTCGTCGCCCCCGTCGACATGGGACTGCCCGGCGCGCTTCCCGTCGTCAACGAGGTGGCCGTCCGGCACTCGATCAGTCTCGGTCTGGCCCTGGGGTGCTCGATCGCTCCGTCGAGCCGCTTCGCCCGCAAGAACTACTTCTACCCCGACCTGGGGAAGAACTATCAGATCTCGCAGTACGACGAACCGATCGCGTTCGACGGCGAGGTGGAGATCGAGCTCAGCGATGGCACGCGCATGACGGTGCCCATCGAACGCGCCCACATGGAGGAGGACGCCGGCAAGCTCACGCACATGGGTGGTGCCACCGGGCGCATCCAGGGGGCGGAGTACTCGCTGGTCGACTACAACCGGGCTGGTGTTCCCCTCGTGGAGATCGTCACCCGACCGATCTTCGGAGCCGAGCACCGGGCGCCGGAGGTGGCGAAGGCCTACGTCGCGACCATCCGCGACATCGTGCTCGCCCTGGGGATCTCCGAAGCGCGTCTGGAGCGGGGAAACCTGCGATGCGACGCCAACGTGTCGCTGCGCCCGCGCGGGCAGGAGAAGCTCGGCACTCGCACCGAGACGAAGAACGTCAACTCCATGCGTTCCGTGGAGCGTGCCGTCCGCTACGAGATCCAGCGGCAGGCCGCGATCCTCGCCTCCGGCGGCACGATCGTGCAGGAGACCCGCCACTGGCACGAGGACACCGGCCGTACGTCGCCCGGTCGTCCCAAGTCCGATGCCGACGACTACCGGTACTTCCCTGAGCCCGATCTCCTGCCCGTCGTGCCGGCTCCCTCGTTGATCGAGGAGTTGCGGGCGGGTCTTCCGGAGGCGCCGGCGGCCCGTCGCCGGCGACTGAAGGCGGAGTGGGGGTTCACCGATCTCGAGTTCCAGGATGTCGCGAACGGCGGTCTCGTCGCCGAGGTCGAAGCGACCGTCGCCGCCGGGGCGACCCCCAGCGCGGCCCGCAAGTGGTGGACGGGCGAGATCTCCCGCATCGCCAACGCGCGTGGCGTGGAGCCGTCGTCACTGGTGGAGCCTGAGTCGGTCGCGGCGCTCCAGCAACTCATCGACGCCGGCACGCTGACCGACAAGCTCGCCCGCCAGGTCCTCGAAGGAGTGATCGACGGCGAGGGCACGCCGCAGCAGGTCGTGGACGCGCGGGGACTCGCGGTGGTCTCCGACGATGGCGCCCTCATCGCGGCCATCGACGAGGCGTTGGCCGCCCAGCCCGACGTGCTCGCCAAGATCCGCGATGGCAAGGTGCAGGCCGCCGGTGCTGTGATCGGCGCGGTCATGAAGGCGATGCGCGGACAGGCGGATGCGGCGCGAGTGCGCGAGCTGGTGCTGGAGCGAGCGAGCGCCTAGGGCGGGGCACAGGCGGCCGTCACCGGCGTCGAGCCGGTGTCGGTGGCGCGTCGCAGAATGGACACATGGGGCGCGGAGACGGCACGGGGCGGGTCGTGTCGCCTGACGGTGCCGACGACACGGGAACCCGAATCCTCCACGTCGACATGGACGCCTTCTATGCGTCGGTCGAGGTACTGTACGACCCTTCGCTTCGGGGGCGGCCGCTGATCATCGGCGGTGCCGAAGGGCGGGGGGTGGTCTCCAGCGCTTCCTACGAGGCGCGACGCTACGGGGTGCGGGCCGCGATGCCGGTGGGGCAGGCACTACGTCTCTGCCCGAATGCCGTGGTCGTCACCCCGCACTTCGATCGGTATGCGGCGGCCTCGCGCAGCGTCATGGAGCTCTTCCACGAGGTCACGCCCCTCGTCGAACCGCTCTCCATCGATGAGGCCTTCCTCGACGTGAGCGGCGCGCGGCGGCTGTGGGGGAGTCCCGGCACGATCGCGCGCGATCTGAGGGCACGGGTTCTCGCGAAGACGGGGCTCACGTGCAGCATCGGCGTCGCCGCCACGAAGCACGTCGCGAAGATCGCCTCCACCCTCTCCAAGCCCGACGGTCTCTTGATCGTCTCCCTCCCCGACACGGGGGCGTTCTTAGCGGCGCGACCCGTGCGGGCCCTGTGGGGCGTCGGTCCTCGTGCCGCGGAGTCGCTCGAGAGCCGAGGCATCCGCACCGTCGCCGACGTTCTCTCATCACCACGCTCCGTCCTGGATCGCGCCCTCGGGAAGGCGATGGGGGAGCGCATCTGGCACCTGGCTCGGGGAGTCGATCCGCGTGAGGTCGAGGTGACGCACGTGGAGAAGAGTGTCGGCCACGAGGAGACGTTCCTCGAAGACGTCACCGATCCCGTCGTGCTGCGCACCGAGGTTCATCGACTGGCGGACCGGGTCTCCTCACGTCTTCGCGCCGCGGGGTGGGAAGCGCGAACGATCGCTCTCAAGCTCCGCTACGCCGACTTCACCACCGTGTCGCGTTCGCTGACCCTTCCCGAACCCACCAACGTCGGCCAACGGATCGGGGAGGTGGGCTTGTCGCTGCTCGACGAGCTGCCGCTCACGCAGCCCGTTCGACTGATCGGTGTGCGGGGGGAGCGCCTCGTGGGGGCTGGCGGCGGTCCCACGCCGCTCTGGGATGACGATGCGGAGTGGCGCGCCGTCGACGAAGCGCTCGACGGGGCGCGGGCGCGATTCGGTCGTGCTGCCGTCACACGTGCGAGCACCCTGGGTCCCCGGCGCGACGTCAATGCGCTCCCCACCAACCCGCGACTCCCCGTCGACGAGTGAGACCCCCCTTCACATCGCGGTGACGGCGACTACGGTGGAGCCATGCCCAATCTCGCACTCGAACTCGGTAAGCAGTCTGCGTCACTCGGTGTCCGCAGCGTCTATGGCGAACAGCAGGATGTGGATGGCGTGCGGGTGATCCCCGTGGCGATCTCCTGGTCGGGCTTCGGCGCCGGCGAGGACCCCGAACGAGGAAGCGGGGGTGGTGGCGGCGGGGTGGCGATTCCGGTCGGTGCGTACATCCGCAGGGGAGACGACCTTCGGTTTGATCCGAACCTCGTCTCGCTCGTGGCTGTCGGCATCCCGTTCGTCTGGGTAGCCGGCAGGGCGCTCAGCCGCATCATCCGTGCCCTCAAACGCTGAGATCGAGCGCACGCTCCGCGACGCCGCCGAGAGCGTCGCACTCCTGGTGGGAGAACTCTCGCGCCCTGTCGTGGTGATCGACGGGCGGTCTGGCGCAGGGAAGAGCACGCTGGCGGCGATAGTCGCACGGCTTCTCGAGGCGGAGGTCCTGGGTCTCGACAGCGTCTATCCGGGGTGGGATGGTCTCCGCGCAGGCGCGGACGCGGTCATCGAGGGAGTGCTCGAACCGAGGTCGCTCGGTCGCGCCGGTCGGTGGGTGCGGTGGGACTGGCTGCGGGGCGAAGCAGCGGAACCTCACGACGTCGATCCGCATTCGCCCCTGATCGTGGAGGGCTCGGGCATCCTCACCCCGAGGTCGGCGGCTCTCGCGGACGTGTCGGTGTGGATCGACTCGCCGCCGCGCAGTCGCAAGCAACGTGCCCTCGATCGAGACGGTGACACCTATCGTCCCCACTGGAATCGGTGGGCGGCTCAGGAAGAGGCCCATCTGGCGGCCCACCGACCAGACCAGCTCGCCACCGTGACCGTCCGCGTTCCGTGACGCTGGTCACGCCTCCAGAGCACTGAGCAGACTGTCGAGGCGGAATCCCAGCCACTCGTATACCCCGTAGAGGGGATCCTCCACATCCCCGTCCGCCTCCTCGGTGATTCCCAGACGCGACGCCAGCACGAGTCGAAGAGCAGCGAGAGTGCGCAGCCAGGCAGCGGCGGCATCGGCGTCGAGAGTGACGAGCACGGCACTGTCGGGCGCCGCGCCAGATGCATCGCCTCCCACGGCGGCGGCGAGGGAAGCCGACATGAGCCGCGCGTCGTCGATGCGCCGCGCCAGCAGATCGCTCTGGGTGAGTGAGCGGAACTCTCGCGCGGCGTGGCGGTCCTCTGCGTAGGCGTCGGGGACGAGTCGTGCGATGGCCGGGTCATCCGGCGTGACGGGTTCGGTCTGAGCTTCGAGCAACGCCGCGAACTGGTCGAGGAGATCGCGCAGGTGGGCGATCTCCAACGCGGCGAGATCGATGAGGAGGGTCTGGCCGGTCACGAGGGTGCCTTTCGAACGGTCGCCCAGAGCCCGTAGTCGTGCATCGCCTGGGTGTGCAGTTCCATTTGCTCACGCGCGCCTTCGGCCACGACGGCGTGCCCATCGTGGTGCACAGCGAGCATCAGGCTCTCGGCGTGGTCGCGCGAGTAGCCGAAGTACTCCCGGAAGACATGCGTCACGTAGCTCATGAGGTTGACGGGGTCATTCCACACGACCGTCTGCCAGGGCGGCGAGGCCGTCGTGTCGGCGTCCAGGCGCACGTCTTCGAGCGGCAGTGTCATGCCCAACCCAGCTCGTGCAGGCGCGCGTCAT
The DNA here is from genome assembly GCF_001620065.1 of Microbacterium sp. TNHR37B. Lineage (GTDB taxonomy): Bacteria > Actinomycetota > Actinomycetes > Actinomycetales > Microbacteriaceae > Microbacterium. The sequence goes on along the minus strand of NZ_LQGV01000001.1, from coordinate 587,197 downwards.
CGATGCCGTAGAAGTGGGCGATCTCGTGGACGAGCGTGGTGTGGACTTCATCACGCAGCTGATCCACGTCGTCGCAGGCATCGAGATGCGGCTCGCGATACACGATGATGCGATCCGGCAGCTCACCGAGCCCGTACCGGTCGCGCTCGGTCAGGGCGAGCCCGTCGTAGAGACCGAAGAGATCGAGGGAGCCGTCCTCGGGGCGATCCTCGACCACGAAGATGACGTTATCCAGACCGGCTGTCATCTCGTGAGGAAGCTGATCGAGCTCTTCCGCAACGAGGGACTCGAAGTCCGTCTCGTCCATCTCGATCATGGCCTGCACCCCACTCGGGAAAGCCTACCCGTGACCGCATCGACGATCTGCCGGGTACAGCAGATCGTGCAGCGAAGACATGGGGTGAGTAACGGGACTTGAACCCGCGACCCCCTGGACCACAACCAGGTGCTCTACCAACTGAGCTATACCCACCATGCGCCCGTGTGAGCGGGCAACCACACGATTGTATTACAGGGTGGACCCGAACGACGACACGAGGGCAGTCGCGGCGTCGCGTGCCTCGTCGCTCGTGGGCCCGGGAGGGGCGACGAAGACCACTTGCCGGTAGTAGGCGAGCTCGCGGATCGACTCGCGGATGTCCGCGAGAGCGCGATGCCCGCCGTCCTTCCCCGGGGCGTGGAAGTACGCGCGGGGGTACCACCGGCGCGAGAGTTCCTTGATGCTCGACACATCGACGTTCCGGTAGTGCAGCCAGCGATCCACCCGCGGCATGTACCTGGCGAGGAACATCCGGTCGGTCCCGATCGTGTTGCCTGCGAGGGGAGCTTTGCCCTCTGGGACGAAGCGCTGAATGTACTCGAGCGTCTGGAACTCCGCCTCGGCCACGCTGACGCCGTGCGGGATCTCGTCGAGGAGGCCCGACGTGCGATGCATGTCGGTGACGAAGTCGTTCATGTTGTCGAGCGCCGAGGCGTCGGGCTTGATGACGACCTGGAATCCGGGGTCGAGGATGGTCAGTTCGTAGTCGGTGACGACGACGGCGATCTCGACGAGCTGATCGACCGAGAGATCGAGTCCCGTCATCTCGCAATCGATCCAGACGAGACGGTCGTTCTCTGCAGCACCCACCATGGGGACATCCTAACGAGGGGGTCGGACGCACCGGCGCGCGGTCTCCACCCGCGCGGTCCGCTTGTGCGCTCTCTCCGGTTGCGCGATTCAGTAATCTGGAGGTTCAGCCTCCGTAGCTCAGAGGAAGAGCATCGGCTTTCTAATCCGTTGGTCGCAGGTTCGAATCCTGCCGGGGGCGCCGTGACCTCCCCGACGACCCCATGGTGCGACGCACGTCGGCAGCGTACGGTCGGATTTGGGAAGGAGTCGACGATGACGACAACCACACGGACTCGGGTCTGGATCGCCTACGGTGCCGACGGCCGGGTCGTGGGCACGATCCGCGCCGCCGAGGAGAGCTACACCGTAGCGATGGCCGGAGCCTCCGCCGAACTGGGCAGCTATCCGACGATGGAGATCGCGAAGAGCGCTCTTCACGCCCATCTAGCCCCGGGATCGGACTGGCCTCGGTTCGGCGAGCACTGACGCGCGAGGTCAGGCTCCGGGTGCAGGGGCTGTCCGCCGTCCGATACGCGACCGCGACGCGCGCGTTCGCGTATCGAACCAGGGGAGCGTGACGTGGACGAGCGGTCCGATGAGGACAGCGAACAGAACGGTGCCGAGACCGACGGTCCCGCCGAGAAGCCATCCCAATAGCAGCACGGTCGCCTCGACAGTCAGCCGCGCCGTCCAGATCGGCCACCCGAATCGTTCGTGCATGCCGGTCATGAGGCCGTCGCGGGGGCCGGGCCCGAAGCGGGCTCCGATGTAGAGGCCAGAGGCCACCGCGACCAGTGCCGTTCCCGCGAGGAACACCAAGACCTGGAGGAGAAACCCCTGGACGCTGGGCAGGACCCACAGGGTGAGCTGCATGCTCGTTCCCACGAGCAGGATGTTGGCGATCGTGCCGATCCCTGGCCGTTGCCGGAGCGGGATCCACAGAAGCAGGACAAGGAATCCCACCAGGTTGGTCACCCACCCGATCCCGACTCCCGTCTGGCGCGAGAGGCCCTGAGCGAACACGGTCCACGGGTCGAGGCCGATTCCGGCTTGGACCATGACCGCGCACCCCGCGCCGAAGAGCACGAGTCCGACGAGGAGTTGGAGAAGACGGAGAGCCACGTGATCATTCAACCCCAGGATTGGACGTCTCGACACAGTCCAATTCCACTATCGTGGCCACATGCATTCGCGAGTCACTGCTCGAAGCCTCCAGCGCGCACTCGGGGGGTGGCGGACGCGTGACCCGGCCTACGAAGCGCTCGCGGACGCCATCCGCCTGCTGTGTCTGGACAATCGTCTTGCACCGCGGACCGCGCTTCCGGCAGAGCGAGAGCTCGCCGCCGCCCTGGGGCTCAGCCGGACCACGGTGGCGGCCGCCTACCGAAGCCTGCGTGAGACGGGGCACATCGAGAGCCTGCGGGGATCGGGCAGCGTCACTCTCCCTGCCCGGCACCGCGAGTCGGCGCCGCCGGTACGCGCCGCCGACGAGATCGACTTGACACAGGCGAGCCCCGCGGCGTGGCCCGGGCTCGCCGGAACGCTGACCGAAGCCGCCTCCGAAGCGGCCTCGCTCCTCTCCCGGCCGGGGTACGACATCGTCGGCTCGCGGGAGCTGCGTCGAGCGATCGCTGCCCGTTACGACCAACGAGGCCTCCCCACCCGGCCGGAAGAGATCCTGGTCACGACAGGTGCGCAAAGTGCGATCCATCTCGTGGCGAGTGCTCTCGTGCGCCGGGGCGATCGGATCGTCATCGAGACGCCCACCTACCCGCACGCCGCCGAGGCATTCCGCAACGCGGACGCGCGTCTGGTCAGCATTCCGGTGTCGGCGTCGGCCGGTTGGGATCTCGAGCGCGCCGAGCAGGTCTTCTCTCGAACGGCGCCGACGTTGGCCTACCTGATGCCGACCTTTCAGAACCCGACGGGCCGATCGATGACCCGCGAAGAACAGGACGTCGTCGCCCGCGCGGCAGCCGAGTCGGGATGCATGCTCGTGCTCGATGAGACGACGGCGGAGCTGACGCTCGACGAGAGTGCCATGCCGGATCCGGCGCTCGTCGGCGTGCCCGCACTCCGGATCGGCTCGTTGGGGAAAACGGTCTGGGGCGGTCTGCGCATCGGATGGATTCGCGCACAGCCGCACGTCATCCGCCGTCTCGTCGCATCCCGCCCATCCCGCGAACTCGGAACGCCGGAGTTCGAACAGGCAGTTGCCGTCCGGCTTCTGCAGCGCATGCCGGAGATCCTCTCGCAGCGTGCCGCACTGCTCGCCGAGGGTCACGCCGCCCTGAGGGACGCTCTTGCGACGCGACTGCCGGAGTGGGGGATCCCGGAGGTCCAGGGCGGAGTGTCCCTCTGGGTGCGGCTGGATGCGCCACTCAGCGCAGGGCTTGTCATGGCACTCCGTCCTCGGGGTGTCCATTTGTCCTCGGGTTCGCGGTTCGCCCCGGAGGGCACGCACGAGAGCAACCTACGCATCCCCTTCACCGCATCACCGCAGTTGCTGCGACGCGGCATCGATCAGATTGCCGACATCTGGCCGCTGGTGAAGGCGGCAGCGCCGCGGGGCGTACCCGACGACCTGGCGACCCTCGTGTAGACGGGCGGACCGCGTCGGGGGCACCCTCGAGCGGAGCGGTCAGCGGGAGAACCGGACGCAGTCGACGGCCTCGCGCAGGGTCCAGAACTCGCCGAGATCACGGTAGGCGTTTCGCGACGTCAGGAACCGACGCGCGACGTATCTGCGCGCGTCGCTCTCTCCGCGCGCCTGGATATGCCCCAACACCCGTCCCGACCTGTCCATCGCCCGCCAGCATCGCTCAGACACTCGAAGCAGGTCGGCACCGCCCACCCGGAACCGTCCCTGCGAGGACCTGTCGAAGGGGTCTGCCATCGCTCGGGTATCGCTCGTCGTGGACATGTCGGCCTCCTCTCGCCTTCTTGATGCTTCGAACATAGCTTCGAGCACCGACACGGCACTGCTTCCTCCCCAGCAACTGCAACGAGTCGATTGCACACGGATCACGAGGTGCGGCAGCCCTACGGCCGAGGACAGACGCGAGGCTGATGCGACCGAGTCCTGAAGACCGAGGAGGTCACCGACATGAGCGAACACATCACCGTCATCGGCACCGTCGTCGGAGATCCCGAGCGCCGCCAGACCGCGGGCGGACACACCGTCGCCCGCTTCCGCCTCGCCAGCACCGAACGCAGGCGCGACGAGGCCTCGGGCAATTGGGTCGACGGTCACACGAACTGGTTCACCATCTCGGCGTACCGGAGCCTCGCGGAGAATGTGCTGCAGTCGCTCGGCAAGGGCCAGCGCGTGATCGTGGTCGGTTCCTTCCGCCTGCGGCAGTGGGAGTCCGCCGGCAAACAGGGCACCTCCGCCGAGATCGAGGCCTCCGCCGTGGGGCACGACCTCCTGTGGGCGACAACGGAGTACCGGCGAAGTGAGTCCGCGCCTCAGACGGTCACTCCCGTCACCGGGCTGCGCGACGACGCCGCCCCTTCTGCGTCGCCACCGGACGAGCATGCCTACGCGGGCGCGTCGGACTCTCCGTTCTGACATGCCGACGGCGAGTCCCTCACGTTCCCTGCACAGTCGCCGCACGGACGACCGTGCATCGCACCTACAATCGACGGGTGTCCCGAACGCCCGGTCGTCTCATCGTCGCCGCACTCCTCATCGCCGCGTTGACGGGCGGTGCGACGGCGTGCACACCCGCCGACACACCACCTCCGGCACCGTCGAGTCCGTCCGCGGCATCGCCCACACCGACCGCCAGCGGAGCGACGTTGAAGCCCGATGGCGATGCGGAAGACAACCTGCCCCTCTTCACAGCTGTCATGCGCGCCGTGTGGAAGACCGACGACAAGGTGAAGGGGCGCGCGTACATCGATGCGCTCGCGGAGGCGGGGTTCGACGTGCAGACGATGCAGGTGACCCGCGACGAGACGAGCGTGGGCAACCCGGCGGACAGCATCCAGTTCTCGGTGCTCTGGAAGGACGAGTGCCTCGTCGGACAGGTCGGCCCCTCCACCAAGAAGCCCACTGCCGTCGTCCTTCCCGCTCTGCCCGACGAGCGCTGTCTCGTGGGCGAGACGCGAGAGATCGATTGGACTCCCGGGGGCTAGCCACAGGTTCCCCGGAGAGGGACCGCGCAGGTGCTCCGTCGGCGTCGCTTCTCGCGCAGCGGCGTTAGGCTGGGAGGCTGACGACGTCACCCCTTTGGAGATTGTGAAACGACATGGCTGAGTACATCTATCAGATGGTCCGCGCCCGAAAGGCCGTGGGGGACAAGCTGATCCTCGACGACGTCACGATGTCGTTCCTGCCGGGTGCGAAGATCGGCATGGTCGGTCCGAACGGCGCGGGAAAGTCGACGATCCTCAAGATCATGGCGGGGCTGGACACTCCCTCCAACGGTGATGCCAAGCTGACGCCGGGGTTTTCCGTCGGCATCCTCATGCAGGAGCCCGAGCTCGACGAGTCCAAGACGGTCCTGGAGAACATCCAGGAGGGAATCGCCATCAAGGCGAAGGTCGATCGCTTCAATGAGATCTCCGGCCTGATGAGCGACCCCGACGCCGACTTCGACGCACTGCTGGCCGAGATGGGCACACTTCAGGAGGAGATCGACGCCGCCGACGCCTGGGACCTCGATTCCCAACTCGAGCAGGCGATGGATGCGCTCCGCACGCCGCCCGGTGACGCATCCGTCAGCAACCTCTCCGGAGGGGAGAAGCGTCGCGTCGCGCTCACGAAGCTCCTGCTGCAGAAACCCGACCTGCTGCTCCTGGATGAGCCCACCAACCATCTCGACGCCGAGAGCGTGCTGTGGCTCGAGCAGCATCTCCAGAAGTACGCCGGCGCTGTCATCGCGATCACTCACGACCGGTACTTCCTCGACAACGTCGCGGAGTGGATCGCAGAGGTGGACCGCGGGCGGCTCATCGGTTACGAGGGCAACTACTCCACGTACCTGGAGAAGAAGGCCGAGCGTCTCGAGGTGCAGGGAAAGAAGGACGCGAAGCTCGCCAAGCGGCTCGCCGAGGAGCTCGACTGGGTGCGCTCGAACGCCAAGGGGCGCCAGGCGAAGTCCAAGGCCCGTCTCGCGCGCTACGAGGAGATGGCGGCGGAGGCAGAGCGCACCCGCAAGCTCGACTTCGAAGAGATCCAGATCCCCCCGGGGCCGCGACTGGGAAGCGTCGTGATCGAGGCGAAGAAGCTTCAGAAGGCTTTCGGGGACCGCTCCCTGATCGACGGACTCAGCTTCAGCCTGCCGCCCAACGGCATCGTCGGAGTGATCGGTCCGAACGGCGTCGGGAAGACGACGCTCTTCAAGACGATCGTCGGCCTCGAACCGCTCGATGGGGGTGACCTCAAGATCGGCGACACCGTCAAGATCAGTTATGTCGACCAGAGCCGCTCCAACATCGATCCGCAGAAGACCCTCTGGGAGGTCGTCTCCGACGGCTTGGACATCATCACGGTGGGCAAGACCGAGATCCCCTCCCGTGCGTACGTGTCCAAGTTCGGCTTCAAGGGCCCCGACCAGCAGAAGAAGGCCGGTGTCCTGTCGGGGGGTGAGCGCAACCGCCTCAACCTCGCGCTGACGCTCAAGGAGGGGGGCAACCTCCTGCTCCTGGACGAGCCCACGAACGACCTCGACGTCGAGACGCTCCAGTCGTTGGAGAACGCGCTGCTGGAGTTCCCGGGGTGCGCCGTCGTCATCACGCACGATCGATGGTTCCTCGACCGGATCGCGACCCACATCCTGGCCTACGAGGGAACCGACGAGCACCCCGACCGGTGGTATTGGTTCGAGGGAAACTTCGAGGCCTACGAGGCGAACAAGATCGAGCGGCTGGGACCCGACGCCGCCACGCCGCACCGCTCCACCTACCGCAAGCTCACGCGTGACTGAGGGGCAGGGAGGCGTCGCGGCGGACCGCCGTCTTCACGTTCCGATCCACCTGCGGTGGGGCGATCTGGACGCGTTCAACCACGTCAACAACACCTCGATGCTGAAGCTTCTCGAAGAGGCTCGTGTGCGGGCGTTCTGGGTCGCAGAGGCGGGCGATACTGCGCCCAGCACCGCCGTGATCGAGAGCGGGCTGGACGCCGGCGCGCTCACGCTCATCGCCCGTCAGGAGATCGAGTACCTCGCGCCGGTGCCGTATCGCCGGGAGCCACTCGACGTGCAGCTGTGGTTCAGCAAGCTCGGGGGCTCCAGCATCGAGGTCTGTTACGAGGTGTTCTCCCCGGCGAGTGACCCGGAACGGACGCTGTACGCCCGGGCGAGTTCGGTCGTCGTCATGGTCGATGCCGCAACGGGGCGTCCGCAGCGCCTGACCGACGAGATGCGGGACGCGTGGTCACCGTACCTCGGCGAACCGCCCGCCTTCACGCATCGTCGATGACGCGATGCGGGTCGGGAACCCGCACCATGATCTCCTGTGCCACCGAGGCGACCAGCGCGCCCTCGCGTGAGTAGATTCGACCTGTGCTGAACCCGCGGCCACCGCGGGCACTGGGCGACTCCTGGACGTAGAGCAACCAGTCGTCCACGCGTGCCGGTCGATGCCACCACATCGCGTGATCGAGGCTGGCGACCTTCAGGCCGGGCGAGGACCACGCCACGCCGTGGGCCCGCAGCACCGGTTCCTGGATCGTCATGTCCGTCATGTAGGCCAGGACCGCGCGGTGCAGCGCGGCATCATCGCCGATGGACCGTCGCGTCCGCATCCACACGGCCTGCCCCGGAGTGCGATCGGCTGCCGGCTCGGTATAGAGATCGCCCGCCGTATGCAGGATCTCGATCGGGATCTGGTCGAGGAGCCGGCCGGAAGCCGGGTGGCGGGAAGCGGCGTCCCGGCGGCGCCGTATCGTCTCAGGATCGTCGATGCCCACCGGCATCGGCGCATCATGCTCGAGTCCGGGATCCTCCTTCTCGAATGACGCGATCATGGAAAAGATCGGGAGCCCGTCCTGGAAGGCCTGCGTGCGACGCGTGGAGAAGGAACGGCCGTCGTGGATACGATCCACCGAGAAGGTCAGCCCCGCCGAGGCGTCGCCTGCACGGAGGAAGTACCCGTGCATCGAGTGCGGCACCCGATCGTCCGACGTGGTGCGGTCGGCGGCGAGGATGGCCTGCGCGAGCACTTGGCCTCCGAAGATCCGACCGCTCGGCATCGGATGGGAGCGACCCGTGAAGATGTCTTCCGTCGTCCGCGCATCGCTGGAAGACAGATCGAGCACGTCCAGCATGAGAGCAACCGGGTCGGGAACCTCTGGCACGCCTACTCCCTCCGCGGTCCGGACTGACCTTGCTAGCTTAGAGCGGGTGTCCGCCTCGCTCCTCTTCCCCGATCCCCGCGCCGCATCCGATGCGCTGACGTTCGCGCAACGGGCGGCGCGTCTGGGAGATGGCACCGTCCGCCTGCACGCGGATCGGGGAACGCTGACCTTGACGTGTGCCCCGCTCGCGCCGCGTGCCCTGGGGGAACCGACACCGACGATCCTCGGCCTCCGCGCGGTGCGGACCGATCCCGAACTGGTGTGCGACCTCGTCGTCGACGCGGCGACGCTCGCTCCCGGCGAGGACCCGTCCCGCGTCTCCCTGCCCGCGACGGCTGTCACCGCCGCATGGGCCGGCGTCTCGCCTCCGCGGGCGGGGTGGACCGCCGTCGGACAGGTTCCCGCCGCCCGGCTGGCCGCTCGCGCGCAGGGCGGTATCGCCGCGGTCGCCGAGCGGATGCCGACGGACGCGGGCGAGGAGGTGGTTCACGCCATTCGCTCGGACGTCTGGGGACAGCCCGACGAGACCATGAACGGACTGCCGAGCGGCGTCGCCTTCGCCGCATTCGCGCTGGGCTTCATCCGCGGCGAGGAAGAGGCGACGATCCACCAGCTCGGCCCGTGGACGCGTGTCAGCCTCGTCCGGGGGCACGTCTTGACGCGCACGATCGTGCGCAGTGGCCTCACGCCGGTGCGGCCGACGGGCGCGCCCGCCTGAACTACGCGGCCGCTGCCGCCGCCCGCCCCGCGACACGACCGGAGAACAAGCATCCGCCGAGGAAGGTGCCCTCCAGCGCGCGGTACCCGTGGAGGCCCCCGCCGCCGAAGCCTGCGGCCTCGCCCGCCGCATACAGGCCGGGGATCGGCACGCCCGCAGGGTCCAGGGCACGCGCCGACAGATCGGTCTCGATGCCACCGAGGGACTTCCGTGTGATCACGTGGAGCTTGACGGCGATGAGCGGACCGGATGCCGGGTCGAGGATCCGGTGCGGTCGGGCGGTGCGGACGAGCCGATCTCCGCGGTAGGCGCGGGCCGATCGCAGCAGGGCGATCTGGGCATCCTTCGTGAACGCGTTGCCGATCTCGCGGTCACGCGCAACGACCTCCTCCCGTACCCGCGCGCCGTCGAGGACCTCGCCGCCCGGGAGCGCGCGCATCCCCTCGATGAGGGCATCGAGATCGTCGCGCACGACGAAGTCGGCACCGTGGTCGAGGAAGGCCTGCACGGGGCCGGCGGCGCCCTTGCCGAGGCGGGACTTCAGCAGGAGCGGCAGGTTCTTTCCGGTGAGGTCCGGGTTCTGCTCGCTACCGGACAGGGTGAACTCCTTCTCGACGATCGCGCGGGACAGCACGAACCAGGAGTGGTCGTGACCGGTCCGCCGGAGATGCTCGAGCGTTCCGAGCGTGTCGAAGCCGGGGAAGAGGGGCGCCGGCAGCCTCTCTCCGGTCGCGTCGAGCCACAGAGACGATGGTCCGGGGAGGATCCGGATTCCGTGACGAGGCCAGATGGAGTCCCAGTTCCGGATGCCCTCCACGTAGTGCCACATGCGATCACCGTTGATCAGTCGCGCCCCCGCCGCCGCCGTCACCGACTGCATCGACCCGTCGACATACTCCGGGACCCCGGAGAGCATCTCCTGCGGCGGGGCGCCGAGCCGGGACGGCCACTGGGCCCGCACGAGGTCGTGATTGGCCCCGATGCCGCCGGCGGCGACGACTGTCGCGCCCGACTCGACCTGGAACGCATCGACGACCTCACGCGAGGTCGCCTCGCCGCGCGGCGCGCCCGAGGGGGCCAGGATGTCACCGACGGCGCCGGTGACGACACCGTCGTGCGTCGAGAGCGCCGTGACGCGGTGGCGGGGGAGGATCGTGACGGTTCCGGCCGCTTCCGCACGTGCGATCTCCGCGATGAACGGCGCGATCACCCCCGGCCCCGTTCCCCAGGTGATGTGGAAGCGGGGAACGGAGTTGCCCGGACCGAGCGCCGTGTAGCCTCCGCGCTCCGCCCAGCCGACCACGGGGAAGAATCTCACCCCCTTCTCACGCAGCCATGCCCGCTTCTCGTGGTGAGCGAAGTGGAGGTATGCCTCGGCCCACTCTCGCGGCCAGCGGTCCTCCTCCCGGTCGAAGCCGGCCGTGGCGAACCAGTCCTGCCGGGCGAGGTCGATCGAGTCGGAGATCCCCAGGCGGCGCTGTTCCGGCGAGTCCACCAGGAAGAGGCCTCCGAACGACCAGAACGCCTGACCGCCGAGATTCGTGCGCGGCTCCTGATCCACGATCACCACCCGCTTGCCGGCCGCCACCGCTTCGGTGGCGGCGACGAGTCCGGCCAGCCCCCAGCCCACGATGAGGACATCGGTCCGATGCGTCGTGCGTGCGTTCATCCGTCGACTCCTTCGTCGCGAGGGGACTGTGTTCAGCGGTCGCCGTCAGGGCGCCGCGGGGGATCGGGGATGAAGGGGGAGCCCGGGGCGGGACGCCGGGCGCTCGGGCGCGATACCGGAGGGCTCGAACGTGTTCACCATCGCGTGAGCGGCCCGTTCCAGGTAGTCCCACATCGTCGCGTCCTGAAGGGGAGAGAGCTCCGCCTCGTCCAGCGCGACGCGCATGGCCCGCAGCCAGCGGTCACGGGCGTCGGGATTCACGTGGAACGCCGCATGCCGCATACGCAGACGCGGGTGGCCGCGTCTCTCGCTGTAGGTCGACGGGCCGCCCCAGTACTGCTCGAGGAACATCCGCAAGCGTTCGTTCGCCGGCCCGAGGTCCTCTTCCGGATACATCGGCTTGAGGACCTCGTCGGCGGCGACCTCGCGGTAGAAGGCGTCGACGAGCCGCCGGAACGCGTCCGGGCCGATCTCCTCGTAGAAGCTGCGCGTCGCGTCGCTCACGACGGTGCTCCGTCGGTCAAAGAACCGCCCTTGCCGTCGCCCTCGGACCCCGAGGAACGCGGCTTGCGCTTGGGTTTCCACACCGGTCGGGCGACAGAGTCGTCGGCAGGGGTGACCGGGGTGGGCTTCGTCCGCGGAGGGTTGGCGCCGCGCACGCGCTGCGCCCCTTCCAGTCCGCTGAGCATGATGGAGTTCATCTGCGGCAGCGTGATGCCCATCTCGTCCATCCGCCGCTTGAGGCGCATCCGCAGTTCGCGGGCCACGTCGTCTTTCGCGTTGGCGCGCGTCTTCATGACCAGCCGGATGACGAGCGCGTCGCCGCTGACGGACTCCAGGCCCCACACCTCCGGCTGCTCGATGACCCGGGTGCGCCACTTGGGATCCTTCGCCAGACTCTTCGCCGTCTCGAGCATCGCGGTCTCGACGTCTTCGATGACGACGTCGACCGGGACCGCGAGATCGATGATGACGCGCGACCACCCTTGCGACATGTTCCCGATTCGCGTGATCTCACCGTTGCGCACATACCAGAGCGTTCCGTTCACATCACGGACATGCGTGATGCGCACGCTCACGTACTCGACGATGCCCGTCGCGAGACCGAGATCGACGACGTCGCCGATCCCGATCTGGTCCTCGGCGACGATGAAGATGCCGTTCAGGACGTCCTTCACGATGTTCTGCGCCCCGAAACCGAGACCGGCGCCGATCGCCGCCGACAGCAGCGCGAACGAGCCGAGCACGTTCTGATCGATCGCGTTCACGATCAGGAGTGCAGCGATGATCACCAGGGCGACGTTGACGATGTTCTGGAGGATCGACCCGAGCGTGCGCGTGCGCTGCACCAGGCGGACGGCGGCCAGTGGCGACCGATCGAGCGCCTGTGTGTCGGTCACCTTGGCCTTCGACTTCGCGCCGGTGACGATGCGATTGACGACGCGTCTGATGACGACGCGCAGGAGCCAGGACACGACCAATGCCCCGACGATGATGGCGGCGATCACGAGGAGCTTCACGCCGATATCGCCGAACGTCCGCAGCCACCACGGCCATGACCACTGCGCGGGGTCGCCCGCCTCCCAGGGAACCAACATCACCCTTCGATCCTAACGAGCGCCGCCTCAGCGTTGCCCGGGGACCGCGGAGTCTGCGCTCAGTCCGCGCTCTGTTCGACGTGGCCCCAGCGGTGGGCGAGGATGACGGCGTGGATGCGGTCCCGTGCGCCGAGTTTGGCGAGGACCCGCCCCACATGCGTCTTGACGGTGGACTCGCCGAGGAAGAGCTCTTCGGCGATCTCGACATTCGTCCGCCCGCGCGCCATCGCGAGATACACGTCGCGTTCGCGTTCCGTGAGCGAGGCAGACGGGTCTGGCCCCGCAGGAGGCGTCACGCGGGGCGCCAACTGCTCGATCACGCGCCGGGTCACCCGCGGCGCCAGAACGGCGTCGCCGCGGTGGACCGCGCGCACGGCGGCCAGCAGCTCCGCCCGCTGTGCGTCCTTGAGGAGGAAGCCGCTCGCGCCGGCCTCGAGCGCCCCGAAGGCATACTCGTCGAGATCGAACGTCGTCAGCACCAGCACGCGCGTCTCCGGACGGAGGTCTCGAAGCCTCGCCGTCGCCTCGATCCCGTCCATGTGAGGCATCCGCACATCCATCAGCACGACGTCTGGGGCGAGACGGACGGCTGCTTCGACGCCCTCCCGTCCATCCGCGGCCTCTCCTACCACCTCGATGTCGGTCTCCGCTTCCAAGACGAGTCGGAAACCGACGCGGATCAACTCCTGATCGTCGACCAACAGGATACGGATGGGGCTGCTCACGGTGTCTCCTCGGGGGACGGCAGGTCGGTGGGTTCGGGACGCGCACGATCGACGTCGACGGGCAGGCGAGCTCGGACGCGCCAGCCGCTGGGGGACAGCGGACCGACATCGAGTTCGCCGCCGACATGGTCGACGCGCTCCCGCAGCCCTCGGAGGCCATACCCGCCGGTGGACGGCGGGCCCACCACGCCGTCGTTGCGCACCTCCACCACGACCTCACGCGCACCGATCTGAAGGAGAACATCGATCCGCCGCGCGGCCGGTGCGTGCCGCATCGCGTTCGTGACGCCCTCCTGGACGATGCGCGCGACGGCGAGCCGCAGCGACCGCGGTAGGTCGGCGATCGTGCCGGCGGTCGATTCCTGCCGGATCACGACGGGATAGCCCGCTGCGCGCGCCGACTCGACGACGGTCGCGACGGCGTCGTCACCCACCGGGCTGAGCGGAGCGGACGCGCTGTCATCGCGCAGGACCCCGAGCATCGCTCGCATCTCCAGGAGCGCCGCCCGGGCGGTGTCGGCCACCTGAGCAGTCGCCGCCCGCGCGCGGTCCTGGTCTCGGGTGGCCGTCGCCCCCTCGGACAGCGCGACGATCACCGTCAGGGAGTGGGAGACGATGTCGTGCATCTCTCGCGCGATGCGCGATCGCTCTGCGCTGGCAGCCAGCTGTGCCTGTTGATCGCGTTCGACGAGGAGCTGGCGGGAGCGCGCGATGATCGCCTCGACGTAGCGCTTGCGGTTTCCGACATTGACTCCGATCAGCGTGCCGATCAGGAGCATGCCGCCGGTGCCGACGACCGAGTTCGCGCCGTTTGAGGGCGCGACGAGTCCCGCGAAGCCGAGCCAGAACGCCACGACTCCCAGCGCGCTGACCCCGATACCGAATCCCATCCACGCGGCGCGCGTCGATCGGTAGACCGCGAGCGAGTAGCTCGTCACGAGACCGAGCATGGAGCCGGTGCCGGTCCCCGCGAGAAGGAAGGCGACGTCGAGGACGAGGGCGCCCATGAACACGATGGTCGGCCACTGACGGCGACGCAGGAGCAAGAGACAGGCACAGATCGTCAGCGGGACGAGCACGAGCGCCGCCGGAGACGGTCCACGGCCGGCCTCCGCCGGGACCCGGAACGTCGCGGCGGGAACCAGGTTGAGCGCGAGGCAGATCAGGGCGACCAGAATGTCGGCGAGAAGCGGATGTCGCGCCCAGAACCGACGGATGACGCCGGGAACACGCGGCAGCCGCAGCTCGTCGTCCATGACGGAGGACGAGCTGCGGCTGCGTGGTGACACGGCCCCGACTCTACGCGTCGCGGACGCGGAGGACGGCCCATGCGCCGCCGAGGCACACGGCCGCCCAGCCGGCGAGCGTGAGGACCGCAGTCGCGGGGTCCGTCGTGCCCGGGACTGTCAGCACCTGCGCGGCGCTCATCGGGAGATGCTTGCCGAGGTCGGCGACCCAGGCCCACGCCGGGCCGAAGAGACGGAACAGATCGACGACGATGGGAAGGACGAACAGCAGGCCCACCGTTGCCGCGATGGCTCCCGCGCCGCTTCGGAGGATGAACCCGAAGCCCACGCCGATCAGCGCGAACACGGTCATCGACATGACGCTGTAGGCGATCGGCACGATCGACTGGGCGGGCTCGGCCCAGTCGATGGGCGAGGCCAGGAGCGGAGCGGTCGCCAGGACCGCGGCGCCGAAGATGATCGCCGACGCGATCGCGAGGAAGCCCCCGACCACGACGGCCTTCGCCGCCAGAACCTCGCCACGGCGAGGCACGGCGGTGAGGGTGGAACGGATCATGCCGGTCGAGTACTCGCCGGTCACCGAGATCGCACCGAGGATGCCCGCCAACAGCATCGTGAACTGCATGGGGGCGGTGATCGCCATGACCGGCGGGAACCCGGAGGGGAAGTCCCTCGAGGCCGTTGCCATGAGGGCCGAGATCCCGACCGACATCGCGGCGGTGATCCCGATCGACCACCACGTGGAACGCAGCGAGACGAGCTTGATGGTCTCCGCGCGCAGGACCCGCGCGAAGGTGAGGTGCGCCGCGGGCGTCGCCGTACGCGGGGCCGGAGCCGCGGTGGCCTCGAGGGTGGGGGCGGTCATGAGATCTCCTTGGAGCGGTACTCGACGGATTCGCCGGTGAGCGCCAGATAGGCGTCCTCCAGCGAGCCCGTCGTCGGGGTCAGTTCATGGAGGGGGATGCCCGCGGCGGCAGCAGCGTCGCCGATCACGGCGGCCGAGGTGCCCTCGATGTCGAGGACGCCTGTCTCCGCGGCCGTGACGCTGACGCCCGCGCCCGCCAGAACATCGACGAGCTCGCTCGGACGCGGCGTGCGCACGCGCACCGTGGTCGCCGTCCACGCCGAGACCAGCTCCGCCAGCGGCGCGTCGGCGAGCACCCGTCCCCGGCCGAGTACGATCACGTGGTCGGCGGTCAGGGACATCTCGCTCATGAGGTGGCTGGATAGCAGCACCGTGCGCCCCTGCGAGGCCTGATACCGGACGAACTGGCGCACCCAGCGAACGCCTTCCGGGTCGAGTCCGTTCACCGGTTCATCGAGGATGAGGGTGTGCGGGTCGCCGAGCAGGGCCGCCGCGATCCCCAGCCGCTGGCCCATGCCGAGCGAGAACTTGCCGGCCCGCTTGCGGGACACCGAGCCGATACCGGCGAGCTCGATCACCTCATCGACGCGGCTCTTCCCGATGCCGTGTGTGGCGGCGATCGCCCGGAGGTGCGCCTGCGCGCTCCGTCCCGTGTGCACCGCCTTGGCGTCGAGGAGCACGCCCACCTCGGTGAGCGGTGCGCGCGAGGAGCGGTAGGGGTGTCCGTTGACGGTCACCTGGCCCGCGGTCGGTCGGTCGAGACCGACGATCATGCGCATGGTGGTCGACTTCCCGGCACCGTTCGGGCCGAGGAAGCCCGTGACTTTCCCCGGCTGGACGGTGAAGGAGACGTCGGACACCGCGTTCTTGTCTCCGAACCTCTTCGTGAGGCCTTCTGCAACGATCATGCTTCGACGGTACTGAGCGGGCGTTCGGCGCACATCCGCCCGGGGTACCGGATGCCGCGGGCCGGCGTCCGCCCGAAGGAGGAGGCCGGCCCGCGGGGGAGTCCGCCTACTGGGCGTCGCGCTCCTGCACCGCGAGAGCACGATCGACGCCGGCCAGGTTCTCGGCCACGAGGCGTCGAAGCGCGGGGGGTGCATCACGGTGACTGTCGAGCCAGCCTCGAGTCGCGTCGCGGAGCTCGCTGTTGGCCAGCGGCGCGGGGTAGAGCCCCGTGATCAGATAGTTCGCGATCTGATACGTCCGCGTCGACCAGATCGGGAGGAGCATCTCGAAGTAGTCGTCGACGAACGCGGCGAGTGCATCGGTTCCGGCGGGGTGGATGAAGCCCAGCGCCGCCGAGCGGACGACGGTGTTCGGGAGGTCGTTGGACTCGATGAGCGAAGCCCACGCGATCCGCTTGGCTTCCACGGTGGGAAGTGCGGCGTGCGCCTGCGCGGCGAACTCGCCCCCCTTGGCGGTGTTGTCTGCCGCTCGCGCCGCGTCGATCTCCGCGGCGCTGGCGACCCCACCGGCTGCCAGGGACACCAGAAGAGCCCAGGAGAGATCGTCGTCGACGGCGAGACCGTCGAGGACGAGCTCGCCGGCTCGCAGCGCGCGGACACGATCCCAGTGCTCAGCCGTCGACGCGGCCGACGCGAACGCCGTGACGAACTGGAGCTGGCTGTCACTGCCGGGGGCTGCCGCCTGCGCGAGCGACCAGAGGCCGTCGGCGACCTTCCGACGCGACGTGTCCCGGACGGCGGGTGCCACGTACGAATTCGCCGCGAGCTGGAGCTGAGCAAGCGTCGTGCGGACGGTCGTGGACTCGGTCTCGGCGCCGATGTTGCGCAGAACGAGGTCGATGTAGTCCGAGGCGGAGGCCTCAGCGTCGCGGGTCTGGTCCCACGCGGCGCCCCAGACCAGCGAGCGAGCAAGCGGGTCGCTGATCTTGCTCAGGTGCTCGATGGCGGTCGCGAGAGACCGGTCGTCGAGGCGGATCTTCGCGTACGCGAGGTCTTCGTCGTTGAGCAGCACGAGGTCGGGTCGCTCGAGGCCGACCAGCTCGGAGACCTCGGTCAGGTCTCCATCGACGTCGATCTCCACGTGGTGCGTCCGCACGAGTGCACCGTCTTGGAGGGTGTAGAAACCCACGCCGAGGCGGTGCGGCCGGATCGTCGAGTAGTCCGCCGGCGCCGTCTGCACGATCGCGAAGCGCGTGATGACCCCCGCGCCGTCGGTCTTGATCTCGGGAGCGAGCGTGTTCACCCCGGCCGTCTCCAGCCACTTCTTCGACCAGCTCGTCAGCTCGCGGCCGCTCGTGGCCTCCAGCTCCACCAACAGGTCACGCAGCTCGGTGTTCCCCCAGGCGTGCTTCTGGAAGTACGCGGACACGCCGCCGAAGAACGCCTCGATCCCCACCCACGCGGCGAGCTGCTTGAGCACGGATCCGCCCTTCGCGTAGGTGATCCCGTCGAAGTTCACCTGCACGTCTTCGAGGTCGTTGATCTCCGCGACGACCGGGTGGGTCGAGGGCAGCTGATCCTGGCGGTAGGCCCACGACTTCTCCATGGCGTTGAAGGTCGTCCACGCCTCGGTCCACTCGGTGGCTTCGGCGGTGGCGATCGTCGACGCCCACTCGGCGAACGACTCGTTGAGCCAGAGGTCGTTCCACCACTTCATCGTCACCAGGTCGCCGAACCACATGTGTGCCAGCTCGTGGAGGATCGTCACGACTCGACGCTCCTTGACCGCGTCGGTGACCTTGCTGCGGAACACGTAGGTCTCGGTGAAGGTCACCGCCCCCGCGTTCTCCATAGCGCCCGCGTTGAACTCGGGGACGAAGAGCTGGTCGTACTTCTCGAACGGGTAGGGGACCTGGAACTTCTCTTCGTAGTACGCGAAACCCTGCCGAGTCTTCTCGAAGATGTAGTCGGCGTCCAAGTGCTGCCAGAGGCTCTTACGGCCGTAGACGCCCAGGGGGATCACCCGCCCCGAAGCGCTCGTCAGCTCGGAGAAGGTCGCCTCGTAGGGCCCGGCGACGAGCGCGGTGATGTACGACGAAATGCGGGGAGTGGGCGCGAACGACCAGGTCGAGGCGCCATCGTCAGCGGGCGTCGGCTCGGGGGTCGGCGAGTTCGACACGACCTTCCACGCGCTGGGCGCGGTGACGGTGAACTGGAAGGTGGCCTTGAGGTCGGGCTGCTCGAACACGGCGAAGACGCGCCGCGAGTCGGGCACCTCGAACTGTGAGTAGAGGTAGACCTCGCCGTCGACGGGGTCGACGAACCGGTGGAGTCCCTCGCCGGTGTTCGTGTAAGGGCAGTCGGCCTCGACGACGAGCTCGTTCTCCGCCGCGAGACCGTCCAGCGCGATGCGGGAGTCGGCGAAAGCACGAGCGGGATCGATGGAGCGGCCGTTGAGCGTGATCGTGTGGACATCACGAGCGATGAGGTCGATGAAGGTCGACGCGCCCGCGACGGCGCTGAAGCGCACGACGGAGCGGGAACGGAACACCTCCGGTCCGGTCGTCACGTCGAGTGTGACCTCGTACGAGGACGTGTCGACGATCGAGCGGCGCTCCTGCGCTTCGCTGCGGGTGAGGTTCTCTCCAGGCACGTTGGTGTCTCCCAAGGGTGAGGGTGGATGCCGCGGGCAGGCGCTGCTGGCGTCTGCGACAACCTGACAAGCCTACGCCGACGCCGATTCCCGACGCACATGATCTCGGGCATGTGCGATCGCGTCCGGTAGCGAAAGGAAGAGATGTCGGTGGTCGCGGAGCGCGTCGAGCACGCCGATGCGCCGGAACAGACGGTCGTGACGAGGCTGCACGCCCTTGATCAGGACGGTGACGCCGCGACGCTCGAGCGTCTGCACGATCTCCTCGAGGATGCGGGCGCCGGTGGCATCGACGAGTTCCACCTGGCTCATGCGCAGGATGACGACCGAGACGTCACGGACTTCGTTGACCTTCTCGAAGACGCGATCGGAGGCGGCGAAGAAGAGGGGGCCGTCGAAACGGATGATCGCGATCCTCTCGTCGCCGGCCACCGCGTCGCCCTGAATCGTCTCGCGCTGCACGCCCGCACGCCGCGCCAGACTGCGCAAGGCGAACAGGCCGGCCACGAGAACACCGATCCCGACGGCGACGATGAGGTCGAAGGCCACCGTGATGAGTGCCGTGAGGATAAAGGCCGCGGCATCGCTCCTTGTCGAACGGAGAATGATCCGAACCGTGGAGACATGCACCATGCGCACCGCCGTGACCATCAGCACGGCGGCCAGTGCCGGGAGCGGGATCCGGCCCACCGGCCCCGCCAGGGCGAACACCACCACCAGGAGCACCGCCGCGTGAGTGAGGGAGGCCAGGCGCGAGCGGCCGCCCGACTTGACGTTGACCGCCGTACGCGCGATCGCGCCGGTGGCGGGCATTCCGCCGAACAAGCCGGAGCCGATCGAGGCGATGCCCTGGCCGACGAGTTCGCGGTCGGGGTCGTAGGGGCCCGTGTCCGCCATCGAGGCGGCCACTCGTGCCGACAGGAGAGACTCGATGGCGGCGAGGACGGCGACCGTCACGGCCGGCAGGAGAAGGGGCGCCAGCGATCCGGGGTCGATCTCCGGGAGAGTCGGGAGCGGCAGTGTTGCGGGGAGCGGGCCGATCGTGGCGAGCGGCGTGGGCGCCGCGGCCACGATCGCCGTCGTCACGACGATTCCCACGAGCGAGCCCGGAATGGCGCGATGCACGCGCGGGGCCAGGACCATGCAGCCGGCGACCACCGCCACGACGCCGCCTGACCACAGAAGATAGTCCGGGTCTGCCGTCGTGGCCGCTTCGACGGCGGCGATCGCCGCGTTCGTGCTGTGCTGCCCTGCCGTCGCGATGTGCGGCGAAAGGAGCAAGGGCACCTGCTGGAGGAAGATGATCGTCGCAATCCCGAGGGTGAACCCCTCGATCACGGGCCAGGGGATGAACGACACCGCGCGCCCCAACCCGAACAGTCCTCCCGCCACGAGCAGCACGCCGGCGATGAGCGTCACGACCACGACCGAGGGTGCCCCGTGTGCCGCGACGATCGGCAGGAGGACCACGACCATCGCCCCGGTTGGACCCGACACCTGCACGTGGGATCCCCCGAAGAAGGCGGCGAGGGCACCCGCGATCACGGCGGTGACCAGCCCCGCCTCTGCCGTGAGCCCGGAACTGACCCCGAAGCCGAGGGCGAGCGGAAGCGCGACGATGCCCACGGTGACGCCCGCGGTCAGGTCCGACCGCCACGAACGGCGAGCCACGGTGTAGTCCGCGCGCGAGGGGAGGAGCGATCGCAGCCGCGCGCGGCGGGACGACCGGCCGACGATCGCGATGGGGGTCGAGACCGTCATCACGGGCTCCCGGGGACCTCTGGGAGGCGGGGGAGGGAGCGCGCGTCGACCAGGAGCGCTCCGTCGTCGGATACCACTTCGAGAAGGAGTTCCCGGGCTGTGGCGAGCAGTCGCGCGACGGCCGGATCAGTCAGGCGGTAGAACACATGGCTCGCGCGCCGCTCGCTGACGACCAGGCGGTGCCGCCGGAGCACGGAGAGGTGCTGCGACAGATGAGAGGGTTCCAGGCCGGTGTCCGCGTGGAGCGCAGCGACCGAGACCTCCGGCTCGGCGGCCAGCAGTTCCAGGATCCGGATGCGGAACGGATGAGCGAGGCCCTTGAACAGGTTCGCCTTGACCTCATAGAGCGGTCGCTGGCGCTGACTTATCGACATGATGAAACCATCATGTCACGGGCCGGCGAAGGTCGCCGGATCTCTAGGATGGTCTCCATGCGCATCCATATCGCGACCGACCACGCGGGGTTGGAGTTCTCCACCCGTCTGCAGCACCACCTCGCGGAACAGGGACACGACATCGTGGACCACGGGCCGATCGAGTATGACCCCCTCGATGACTACCCCGCGTTCTGCATCCGGGCGGCACAGGCCGTTGTCGCCGACCAGGCCGAGGGTCGGGAGGCGCTCGGCGTCGTCTTCGGCGGCTCCGGCAACGGCGAGCAGATCGCGGCGAACAAGGTCCGCGGCGTGCGTGCCGCCCTCGCCTGGAATCTCGCGACCGCCGAGCTCGCGCGCGAGCACAACGACGCGAACGTGATCGCGATCGGTGCCCGCCAGCACACCTTCGAGGAGGCCGTGTCGTTCATCGACCGGTTCATCCAGACGCCGTTCTCCGGGGAGGAGCGCCACGCGCGGCGGATCGGTCAGCTCGCCGCGTACGAGACCGACGGCACCCTCGAGCCGGACCCGCGCGCGTCCTGATGCCCGAGGGTCACTCCGTCCACCGCATCGCGCGTCAGTTCGACCGCAACTTCGTGGGGCGCCGTGTCGGCGCGACGAGTCCGCAGGGCAGATTCGCGGAGGGGGCAGCGATCCTCGACGGCCGCACGCCGACGGAGGTCCGAGCGGTCGGCAAGCAGATGTTCCTCGAGTTCGACCACGACCTCTGGCTCCGGGTGCACCTGGGGATGTACGGCGCGTGGGACTTCGCCGGTGAGATCCTGATCGATCCCACCATCGCCTCGGCGAACGGTCGGATGGGTCAGACGAACCAGCGGGGGACCGACCCGGGGGTCGTCTTCGATGCGGCGGGCGAGAATTCGCTGACCTCGATCGGCGCGCCTCGACAGGCCCGCGGTCGCGTGCGGATGAGCGAGCAGACCCGTGGCCTGGACGACGAGGATGGCACCTGGCCGCCGCCGATCGTGGGGCAGGTGCGCCTCCGGCTGCTGACCGACGTGACGAGCGCAGACCTTCGGGGTCCGACGGCATGCCAGCTGCAGACTCCCGACGAGATGCTCGCCACCGTCGCGAAGCTCGGCCCGGATCCGCTCGTCGGTGACGTCGCGGACGGCGAGGAGCGGTTTACCCGCGTGGTCAGGCGCAAGCCCACGCCGATCGGGCTGCTTCTCATGGATCAGACGGTCGTGAGCGGGATCGGCAACGTGTACCGCGCGGAGATGCTCTTCCGCGCCCGCCTCAATCCCCACACTCCCGGGCGCGACGTACCCGAGGAGACGGTGCGCGCGCTGTGGCGCGACTGGGTGCGGCTGCTGGCCATCGGAGTGGAGACCGGCCAGATGATGACGATGGACGACCTCGATCCGGAGGCCTACCGTCGCGCGATGAGCAGCCGAGACGACCGCCACTGGGTCTACCATCGCGCCGGGCTTCCCTGCCGGATCTGCGGCACCGAGATCGTGGTGGAAGAGATGGCGGCGCGGAAGCTCTACTGGTGCCCGTCCTGCCAGCGCTGAGACCGGCCGACACGAACGACGACGAGAGGGCGGGATGAGACAGAACCCCAGCTTCGCGATGACCGATGTCCCGGAGATCCGCCGGATCATCGACGAACATCCGTGGGCCACCCTCGTCAGTCATACCGACGAGGGGCTGGTGGCCTCGCACTACGCCGTGCTCCTCGATCGAGACCGAGACGATCTCACCGTCGTCGGCCACGTGGGCCGGCCCGATGACGCCATCCACGGCTTGGGTGACCGGGAGGTGTTGCTGATCTTCCAGGGGCCCCACGGCTACATCTCTCCGGGGTGGTACGGCGACGCACCGTCGGTACCGACGTGGAACTTCGTCTCGGTGCATCTGAGCGGCACCCCCGAGATCCTCACCCCAGAGGAGAACCTCCAGGTTCTCGATCGCCTGGTCGATCGGTTCGAATCGAGGATGCCCCATCCGCGACGCATGTGGGAGCTGCCGAACGATGAGACGTTCGTCCGAGGGCTGGAGAGAGGAACGGTCGGGTTCCGACTGACTCCGAACCGTGTCGTCGCAAAGCGAAAGCTCAGCCAGAACAAGCCCGACGCGGTGGTGGACACGATCATCCGCGAGCTCTCCGCGGGCAGCGGTCCCTACACCGACCCCCGCCTTCCTGCCGAGATGCAGCGCGCACACGACCGCCTTCGTGCCGCGAGGGAGAAGCGATGACCGCGGGTGTGACGGTCGGTGAGACGGTCGACGTCATCGCCGATGCCCGTTTGACGGGGAGCGAACGCCTCGATCCGTTCGGCGCCGACCCGGTGGACATTCACGTGCGCGACGGCGTGATCGTGGACATCGCGCCCGCGCGAGCTCTCCCGCGCCGCGGACGGGTCATCGATGCGGGCGGCGGGTGGGTCACGCGCGGCCTGTGGGATCACCACGTCCACACCGTCCAATGGGCCCTCGTCGCTCAACGGGTGCCACTGGGCGCGGCGACCTCGGCCGCCCACGCCGCCGCGTTGATGGCCGACGCCCCGATCCTCGCCGGTGGCCGCCGCGTCGGCACCGGCTTCCGCGATGCCCTGTGGCCGGACGCCATGACACTGGAGCTCCTCGACGCGCGCAGTGGAGACGTCCCTACCTATCTCATCAACGCGGACGTGCACAGCGTGTGGCTGAACTCCGCCGCGCTTCGTCGTGAGGGTCTGCCGCATGACGAGACCGGCGTGCTGAGAGAAGAGCTCGCCTTCGAGGTGTCGCGTCGCCTCAATGCGGCCGATCCGGCGGTGGGGGATCGCCTGGTCGCGGAGGCGCTGGCCGAGGCCGCACGACGAGGCGTGGTCGGCGTCGTCGACCTCGACATGGCGTGGAACGCCGAGGCATGGGCCCGTCGGCTGGCCGCAGGGTTCGATACGACGAGGATCTCGTTCGGCGTGTATCCCGCTCTCCTGGATCGTGCGATCGGCGAGGGCCTGGCCACCGGCGACGCGCTCGATCCGGCCGGCCTCGTACGGATGGGCCCGCTCAAGGTGATCACCGACGGCTCGCTCGGCACACGCACGGCGGCCTGCTCCCACTCCTATCCCGGAGATCCCCACAACCACGGCGTCCTCACCGTTCCCCCCGCGCAGTTGCAGGACCTCTTGGTACGCGCCACCGGGTCCGGTCTCGATGTCGCCGTCCACGCGATCGGAGACCTGGCGAACACCCACGCGCTCGACGCCTTCGCCGCCACCGGTGCGCGGGGCACCATCGAGCATGCGCAGCTTGTGGCGCATGCCGACATCGCCCGTTTCGCGCGGCTCGGTGTGGCTGCCAGCGTGCAGCCGGAGCATGCGATCGATGACCGCGACATGACCGACTCCATCTGGGGCGACCAGACCGCGATCGCCTACCCGCTGCGTTCTCTCGCCGACGCGGGGGCGACCCTGCTCTTCGGCTCGGACGCGCCTGTGGCACCGCTGGATCCCTGGGCCACCATGGCTGCCGCCGTCCACCGCACCCGTGACGGTCGTCCCGCCTGGCGACCCGAGGAGGGCGTCGACGCCGCGACGGCCCTGGCGGCCTCCAGCGCGGGTGGAACGGCCACGGGGAACGCGCTGGAACCGGGCCTTGCCGCCGACCTGATCATCGTCGATACCGACCCGCTGATCGCAGGGGAGCAGGACCTGCGCGCCACCGAAGTGGCGGCCACGCTTCTGGAGGGGCGTCTCACGCACCTCGCCTGACGGTTGTCGCAGGCAGTACGAAGGCCCCGGGAGGCGATGCTCCCGGGGCCTTCGCGGTGTCTCACTCGGCGACGTGCGCGAAGAGGAACCAGCGGTCCTTGTCGAGCCCGGCCTTGATCGCGATGGCGACGTCCTGGCTCGTGAGGTCGGTCTCGTCGAGGCCGTCGATCGCGGCCTGCACGTCGGCGATCACCGCGTCCATGTCGGCGATGACCGCCTTGATCTCGTCCTGCCACTGGGCGAAGCCCGCCGGCACGGCCGTCGTCGTCTTCTCGGCGACGGCCGACACACGCGCGTCGATCGGAAGCCCGAGAGCCACGATCCGCTCGGCGGCGAGGTCTGCGAAACCCTGAGCATTGGCGACGAGCGTGTCGAGAAGCTCGTGGATGGCGATGAAGTTCGCGCCACGCACGTTCCAGTGCGCCTGCTTGCCGTTGACAGCGAGGGCCTGGAGGCCCAGGACGACGGGGGTCAGCAGCTGAGCGGTGCTCGCGGCGGCCTCCGAGTCGGTGATGGTCGCGGGAATGGTCTGCGTCTTGGTCATCTCTCACCCTCCATGTCGGCAGGGGATGTGCCCTGCCCTAGAGGAAACGCTACTCGGCGTCAGGCATTCCGCAACCAAGAGAAGGCTCGTCTTACCGCGTGTTTCCGCGGTCCTCATCACGGCCCGGCGAGAGGTCGCTGTGTAGCCTCGGGGGTATGACGATCGCCGAAGACGCCTCGATCCTCGCCCTTGCGGGCAGTGCCCCCGTCCTCCATCCGTCGGCCTTCGTGGCCTCCGGCGCGAGACTGATCGGTGCTGTCACCCTCCATGAGGAGAGCAGCGTCTGGTACAACGCCGTGCTGCGTGGCGACAGCGCATCGATCACGGTGGGCGCGGGAAGCAACCTTCAGGACAACGTCGCGGTCCACGTCGATGCGGGCTCGCCGGTCATCATCGGTGAGAACGTCTCCGTCGGGCACAACGCGGTCGTGCACGGGTGCTCGATCGGCGACGGCTCGCTCATCGGCATGGGGAGCGTGATCCTCTCGGGAGCCCGCATCGGTCGCGGGTGCCTCGTTGCCGGGGGAGCGGTCGTCCTCGAAGGGTCAGAGATTCCGGACGGCTCGCTCGTGGCCGGAGTGCCGGCAAAGGTGCGTCGCTCGCTGACCGATGAGGAGCGCGACGCGCTGCTGCGGAACGCCGACGTCTACCGCGCTCACTCAGCGACGCATGCCGCGGCGCGACCGGTGTAGCTGCACCCCAAGGGACCGTGAGCGACACGCGAGTGTCGCGACAGTATGTGGAGGGGATGACGGGAATCGAACCCGCACCATCAGTTTGGAAGACTGAGGCTCTACCATTGAGCTACATCCCCGGAGCCGTGCGAACGGCAACTCGAACAGTGTACAGGGCTTCGTCGGCTAGACTCGACACGGCCGTGTGCACGCACGAGATCGTCGGCGCCCCGGGGCGTAGCTCAGCTTGGTAGAGCGCCCGCTTTGGGAGCGGGAGGCCGCAGGTTCAAATCCTGTCGCCCCGACCACGGCCCACAGACCCAGAGACCACCAGCGGCTGCGCCCGTGTGCGCGGCTGGACACGAGGAGAACGAACAGGCATGGTCACCAGCACCGTAGAGAAGCTCAGCCCGACGCGGGTGAAGCTGCACATCACGGTCACCCCCGACGAGCTGAAGCCCAGCATCGCGCACGCCTACGAGCACATCGCTCAGGACGTCCAGATCCCCGGCTTCCGCAAGGGCAAGGTCCCCGCTCCGATCATCGACCAGCGTGTCGGTCGCGGCGCCGTCATCGAGCACGCGGTCAGCGAGGGACTCGACGGCTTCTACCGCGAGGCCGTCAACGCCAACGAGGTCCGCATCGTGGGCCGCCCGTCCGCCGAGATCATCGAGTGGCCGAGCGACAAGGACTTCTCGGGCGACCTCAAGGTCGAGGTCGAGGTGGACGTCCGCCCCGAGTTCGAGCTTCCGTCGTTCGACGACATCACCGTCGAGGTCGACGCCGTGGAGACCGACGACGCCGCCGTCGAGGCCGAGCTCGATCGTCTGCGCGGCCGGTTCGGCACACTCGTCACGGTGGACCGTCCGGCATCGACGGGCGACTTCGTCGAGCTCGACCTCGTCGCCACGATCGACGGCAAGGAGATCGACCGCGCCCAGGGCGTGTCGTACGAGGTCGGCTCCGGTGAGCTCCTCGAGGGCATCGACGAGGCCGTGGAGTCGCTCACCGCCGGTGAGGAGACCACGTTCCGCTCCACGCTCGTCGGCGGCGACCACGCCGGCGAGGAAGCCGAAGTGGCCGTGACGGTCACGTCGGTCAAGGAGCGCGAGCTCGCCGAGGCCGACGACGACTTCGCCCAGATCGCGAGCGAGTTCGATACGATCGCCGAGCTGCGCGAGAGCATCGCCACCCGCCTCGCCGAGCACTCGGTGTACGTGCAGGGCGCCGCCGCGCGCGACAAGCTCGTCGACGCTCTCATCGAGAAGGTCGACATCCCGGTTCCGGCTCAGCTCGTCGAGGACGAGGTGCACCAGCACCTCGAAGGCGAGGGTCGCCTCGAAGACGACGAGCACCGCGCCGAGGTCACCGAGGCCAGCCAGAAGCAGTTCCGCACCCAGATGATCCTCGACAAGCTCGCCGAGTCGAGCAACGTCCAGGTGTCGCAGGACGAGCTGACGCAGTACCTGATCCAGTCCGCGGCGCAGTACGGCATGGCGCCCCAGGAGTTCGTCGACGCGCTCCAGCAGAACGGACAGCTGCCGCTCATGGTCGGCGAGGTCGCCCGCAACAAGGCGCTCGCGATCGCGCTCGGCAAGGTCAAGGTCGTGGACACCAACGGCAAGGCCGTGGACCTCACCGGCTTCATCGCGGTGGAGGACGAAGAGTCCACCGACGGCGACGCCGACGGCGAGACTGCGGAGGCCGCGGAGGAGAAGCCCGCGAAGAAGCCTGCCGCCAAGAAGGCTCCCGCGAAGAAGGCCGCCGCCAAGGCCGACGACGCCGACGCTGCTCCGGCGAAGAAGGCTCCGGCGAAGAAGTCGACCGCCAAGAAGGCCGACAGCGAGTAAGCCTTCGTGATCGATGGGTGGGGTCGGGTGCTTCGGTGCCCGGCCCCACCGTCATCTCCGGCCCCGGCGCCGACCCGGCCCGCATCACCGTCGCCGGGCAGCACTATGCCGACGGCGAACACGGGCGGGTCGCCCTCGGCGCGCCGATAGATTCGATGACGAACGGACCACCCGGAATCAGGAGCATTCATGGCTGAACCACTTGTCGCGACGAGCGTCTTCGACAGGCTGCTGAAAGACCGCATCATCTGGCTCGGGTCGGAGGTGCGTGACGAGAACGCGAACGAGATCTGCGCCAAGATCCTCCTTCTCGCCGCCGAAGACAGCGAGAAAGACATCTACCTGTACATCAACTCTCCCGGCGGCTCCATCACCGCGGGTATGGCGATCTACGACACCATGCAGTTCGTGCCGAACGACATCGTCACCGTCGGCATCGGCATGGCCGCCTCGATGGGGCAGCTGCTCCTGACGGCCGGCACCAAGGGCAAGCGGTACATCACGCCGAACGCCCGCGTGCTGCTGCACCAGCCGCACGGCGGCTTCGGCGGTACCGCGAGCGACATCCAGACGCAGGCCCAGCTCATCCTGGACATGAAGAAGCGTCTGGCGGAGATCACCGCGGCCCAGACGGGCAAGAGCGTCGAGCAGATCAACGCCGACGGGGACCGGGACCGCTGGTTCAGCGCCGAGGAGGCACTGGAGTACGGCTTCGTCGACCACATCCGTGAGTCCGCGACCGACGTGGTCGGCGGCGGCGGCACCGAGAACTGAGACCGGAGGACACACAGAATGAACACCCCCACCTTCGGCCTGCCGCAGGGCGTGCAGATGCCGTCCAGCCGCTACATCCTTCCTCAATTCGAGGAGCGCACCGCGTACGGATACAAGCGCCAGGACCCGTACAACAAGCTGTTCGAGGACCGCGTCATCTTCCTCGGCGTGCAGGTCGACGACGCCTCGGCCGACGACGTGATGGCGCAGTTGCTGGTGCTGGAATCGCAGGATCCCGACCGCGACATCATCATGTACATCAACTCGCCGGGCGGCTCTTTCACGGCGATGACGGCGATCTACGACACCATGCAGTACGTCTCTCCCGAGATCCAGACGGTGGTTCTCGGCCAGGCCGCCTCCGCCGCGTCCGTGCTTCTGGCCGCCGGTGCTCCCGGCAAGCGCCTCGCCCTCCCCAACGCCCGCATCCTCATGCACCAGCCCGCCGTCGGCGAGGCCGGTCACGGACAGGCGTCGGACATCGAGATCCAGGCCGCCGAGATCCTCCGGATGCGCACGTGGCTCGAGGAGACCATGGCCCGTCACACGAAGAAGACGCAGGCCGAGGTGAACAAGGACATCGATCGCGACAAGATCCTTTCCGCGGCTGAAGCCCTCGAGTACGGCATCGTCGACCAGGTGCTCACGTCGCGCAAGCGCACCCCTGCGGCGATCACGGCGTAACACAACCGGTACAGCTGCGCAGACGGAGGGCCCCGACACATCGTCGGGGCCCTCCGCCGTGTCATCGAGCGAGCCCCGGGTGACAGACCCGTCTCAATCCGCCGCCATGTCTCTGCCAGAGGTTAGGCTCGAACAGGTTCTGGGAATTGCCTGGATGATAAGCACCGCGACTCGGGTGGCCGGTCGGGGCACAGGAGGTTGATCATGGCACGAATCGGTGAGAGCGCCGATCTGTTCAAATGCTCCTTCTGCGGCAAGAGCCAGAAGCAGGTCCAGCAGCTCATCGCGGGCCCTGGCGTCTACATCTGCGACGAATGCGTCGAGCTGTGCAACGAGATCATCGAAGAGCGCATGGCGGAATCGACCGACGGTGCCGTCGCCGAGTTCGACCTCCCCAAGCCGCGGGAGATCTTCTCCTTCTTGGAGGAGTACGTCGTCGGGCAGGATCCCGCCAAGCGGGCCCTCGCCGTTGCCGTGTACAACCACTACAAGCGCGTGCGCGCGCACGGGACGCTCCAGCCCGCGGAGCAGCGCGCCGACGAGGTCGAGATCGCCAAGAGCAACATCCTGTTGCTCGGACCCACCGGCTGCGGAAAGACCTACCTGGCGCAGACTCTCGCCAAGCGCCTGAACGTTCCGTTCGCCGTCGCCGACGCCACCGCGCTCACCGAAGCCGGGTACGTGGGAGAGGACGTCGAGAACATCCTGCTGAAGCTCCTGCAGGCTGCCGACTTCGACGTGAAGCGTGCAGAGACGGGCATCATCTACATCGACGAGGTGGACAAGATCGCCCGTAAGGCCGAGAACCCCTCGATCACGCGCGACGTCTCCGGCGAAGGCGTCCAGCAGGCACTCCTGAAGATCCTCGAAGGCACCGTCGCCTCCGTGCCCCCGCAGGGCGGGCGCAAGCACCCGCACCAGGAGTTCATCCAGATCGACACGACGAATGTGCTCTTCATCGTCGCCGGCGCCTTCGCCGGACTGGAGGAGATCATCTCGTCCCGCGTGGGCAAGCACGGGGTGGGGTTCGGCGCTCCGCTCCATGAGAAGGGCAAGGACCTCGACCTGTTCAGCGAGGTTCAGCCCGAAGACCTCCACAAGTTCGGACTCATCCCCGAGTTCATCGGTCGCCTTCCGGTCGTCACGTCGGTGTCGCCGCTTGACCAGAAGGCGCTGATCGAGATCCTTACGGGCCCCAAGAACGCGTTCGTGAAGCAGTATCAGCGCATGTTCGAGCTCGACGGCGTGCAGTTGGAGTTCGAAGACGACGCCCTGCGCGCGATCGCGGATCTCGCCGTGGCTCGCAAGACGGGCGCACGCGGTCTGCGGGCGATTCTGGAGGATGTCCTCGGTCCGATCATGTTCGAGATTCCGTCCACCGAAGACGTCGACAAGGTGATCGTCACGCGAGCGGCAGTGAACGAGGGGGCTCCTCCCACGCTCGTGCTGCGCCAGAAGCGCAAGAGCGCCTGACCGCCCGTCTCCCGTCCGGGGGACGGGCGCGAGCCGGTGTCGGAGGGAGCTCCTAGGCTGACGGGATGACTCGCGTCCTCTTCGATACCGCTTCGTCGCTCAACGGCTGGATCGCCGATGAGCAGAACTCGCTGCAATGGCTCTTCGACGTCGACGGCGGAACCGAGCCCGACGCATCGTTGCTGCCGCAGAACGCGAGCGTGCTGGTGGAAGGCTCCACGACCTACGAATGGCTCCTTCGGGAGTCCGACCTGTTGACCCACCCCGACCGTTGGCAGGAGTTCCACGGAGATCGGCCGACGTTCGTCTTCACCCGCCGGTCTCTGCCCGTCCCCGAGGGCGCCGATGTGCGGTTCGTCTCCGACGATGTCCGGCAGGCCATGCCCGCGATTCGCGACGCCGCGGGGGAGGGAGACATCTGGGTGGTCGGAGGGGGCGACCTGGCCGGTCAGTTCCTCGACGCCGGGGAACTCGACGAGATCGCGGTCTCCTTCGCGCCGGTGCTCCTGACCGGCGGCGCCCCGCTGCTCCCGCGGCGGGTCGAGGCCTCCTCCCTCCGACTGGTGTCGGCGACGGCGGCGGGCCAATTCGCGCGTGTGGTGTACCGCGTGGAGAGGTCGGGTTGACGCGCGATCAGGCTTCGGACGCCGCGTCGAGCCCGCGTCGGGCCAATAGGGGCTCGATGCGGGCGTCGCGACCGCGGAAGTCCCGGTAGGCCTCCAGCGGATCCTTCGCACCGCCCACGCCGAGCAGCCGCCGACGGAACCGCTCCCCGTTCGCGCGGGTGAGACCGCCGTTCTCACGGAACCACTCGACGGTGTCAGCGTCGAGCACTTCGCTCCAGATGTAGGAGTAGTAGCCCGCGCTGTAGCCGCCCGAGAACACGTGGGCGAAGTAGGTCGACGAGTATCGCGTCGGCACCAGCGGATTGTCGAGGCCGACCTCTGCGAGCGCGCGGGCTTCGAAGTCTGCGACGTCGATGTCCGCCGCGGCGGAGTCGACATCGAGCGAGTGCCACGCCTGGTCGATCCACGACGCCGCGAGGTACTCGCTCGTCGCGAACCCCTGATTGAAGCGTTCCGAGGCGTGCAACCTGGCCACCACGTCGTCGCTGAGAGGTTCTCCCGTGTCGACGTGCGTCGCGTACGCCGCGAGGATCTCCGGCCACAGGATCCACATCTCGTTGACTTGGCTCGGGAACTCCACGAAATCACGCCGCACGTTCGTCCCGGCGAAGTGCGGGTAGGTCACCGAGGCGAACAGCCCGTGCAGCGCATGCCCGAACTCGTGGAAGAGCGTGGTGACCTCGTCGAGTGTCAACAGCGTCGGCTCGCCCGTCGCGGGCTTCGGGACATTGAGATTGTTGACCACGACGGGGGCGGTTCCCTCCGGCCGGGACTGCGTAACGATGGAGTTCATCCACGCCCCGCCCCGTTTGGTGTCGCGCGTGTACAGATCGAGAAGGTAGAGCCCCAGCCCGGTACCGTCCTCCTCGATCACCTCGAACACCCGCACGTCCGGGTGGTATCCCGGGATGTCCGGGCGTTCCGTGAAGGTCACGCCGTACAGCGCCGTCGCGGCGCGGAAGACGCCGTCTACGAGCACCCGCTCCGCCTCGAACCAGGGGCGGAGGGCCGTGTGGTCCAGGTCGAATCGCGCCGCGCGGACACGCTCGGTGTAGTACGCCCAGTCATGGGCGTCGAGGGAGAACGGCGTGTCGCTCGCGTCGATGATCTCCTGCAACGCACGCTGCTCGTCGCGCGCGTTGGCCGCGGCGGGGCGCGCCAGGCGGCGCAGCATGTCGTGAACGGCACCGGGAGTGCCCGCCGTCTCGTCGCTGGTGACATACGCCGCGTGGCTGTCGAACCCGAGGAGCGCCGCCCGTTCGGCGCGCAGGCGCACGATCTCCCGCAGCACACCGCGATTGTCGTTGGCGTTGCCGCGGGAGCCTCGCGAGCGAGATGCCGTCATGATGCGCTGGCGGCTCTGTCGCCGGGTGAGCGTGGAGAGATAGGGGTGACCGGTGAAGAGCGTCAGCGTCACGACATACTTGCCCTCGAGGCCGCGCTCGGTTGCTGCCCGCGCGGCCGCGGAGAGTTCACCCGTGGTCAGACCGTCCAGTTCCTCAGCCTCGTCGAAGACGACGGCGAGATCGTTGGTATCGGCGAGCAGGTTCTTCTCGAAGGTCGTCGTCAGCACGGACAGGCGCTGGTTGAGCGCCGTCAGACGGACCTTCTGCTCGTCGTCGAGTCCGGCTCCTGCGTGCGACATCTCGCGGAAATGGCGTTCCACGAGGTAGCGAGACTCGTCGTCGAGGTCCAGGCTCTCGAGCTGCTCGTGAAGGGTGCGGATACGCCAGAAGAGCGAGGGATCGAGCTGGATGGCGTCGTGGTGCGCGGCCATCAGGGGGGCCAGGGCTTCATCGATGGCCTGGATCTCGGGTGTCGCGTCGGCCGAAGACACCGTGTAGAACGTCCTCGCGATGCGTCCGAGAAGCGCCCCCGAGCGCTCTAGAGGAAGCATCGTGTTGTCGAAGGTGGGCATCGACCGCACCCGCGTGATCGCCTCGATCTCTCGACGATGCTCGGCGAACGCGTGCTCGAAGGCCGGCAGATAGTGCTCGACACGGATGGCGCGGTAGTCCGGCAGGCCGTACGGCAACTCGGAGACGAGAGAGAGGAGGGGGCTGGACAAGGAGGCATCCGTCATGCGTCCAGCCTAGGTGCGGCTCGCTTCGCTCTGGACAAAGAGTTCTTTGCAAAGTATAGCTTGCAAAGGTATCTTTGCACTCATGACCGAACCGGCCGACATCCCCAGCCCCGAACGCGTGCTCGACGCTGGCGCCCTGCGGGCGCTCGCCCACCCTCTGCGAGTGCGGATGTACGACATCCTTTCCCAGTTCGGTCCGCAGACCGCGAGCTCACTCGCACAGCTGACGGGGGAGTCATCGGGGGCCACGAGCTATCACCTCCGGGCGCTCGCCAAGCACGATCTGATCCGGGAGGTCGCCGGCCGAGGGTCGGCGAGGGAACGCTGGTGGGAGCGGCCGAGAGGCTCTGTCTCCTTCACCAACCCCGCCGTGATGAAGACCCCGTCCGGGCGAGCGGCCACCCAGGTCATCATGAGCGAGTTCCTCAACCGCCGGCATCAGCAGCTCATGCGGTATGTCGGCGACAGCATCAAGACCCCGGAAGACCTGTACGACGCCGCAGCGGTGATCTCCAGCACGACGATCCGCGTGACCGAAGAGCAGGCCCGTGAGCTCGCAGAACAGCTCACGAAGGTCCTGAGCGACGCGAGCGATCGCTTCCGTGACCAGGAGGGCGAAGGCGTCGTTCCCTTCTCGCTCCGCGTCGACCTCTTTCCCCTCCCTCCTGAGAGCAACTGACATGCGCGATTCATCGACCACCCGCCGCCTGCCTCTGGGCGGCGACTTCCGCAAGCTCTGGACCGCAGCCGCGTTCAGCAACCTCGCCGACGGTCTGGGACGGACGGCCGTTCCGCTGGCCGCCACCACCCTCACGCGCGATCCTCTGCTGATCTCGGTCATCGGCGCTCTGGCGTTTCTCCCTTGGCTCGTCTTCGGATTGCCCGCGGGGATGATCGTCGACCGCTACGACCGGCGCGTGATCATGGCACTCGCCAACGCCCTCCGTGGCGGGGTGGCCGTGTGGCTCGCGGTCCTCGCCGTCAGCGGCCAGCTGTCACTGTGGGCGCTCTTCGTCGCGACGGTCATCTTCGGCCTGGGGGAGACGCTGTTCGACAACGCCACGAGCGCGGTGATCCCTGGCGTCGTGCGGCGTGACCAACTCGATCGAGCCAACGGTTGGATGCAGGCCGCCCAGGTGACGATCGACAGCTTCATCGCCACACCGATCGCCGGGGTGCTCTTCGCGGCGGCGCTGGCACTGCCCCTCTGGGTGGGGGGCGCCGGCTATCTGATCCCGATCGCCCTCGCGCTGTTCCTTCCGCTGTCGGCCGCACGACCGCTGCGCGATCGGCCGCAGGCATCCGCGCGCGATGACGGCGACCTGGCGGCGGGCGCCGTGCTGGAGCCGCTCACGGGTGCCCTCGCCCCCGCACCGATCACGACGCGCGAGGCTCTGCGCTATCTCTGGGACCACCGCTATCTGCGGGCGATGGTGGTCTTCACGTCCGTCATCGGCTCCTCGCTGGCGTTCGCGCAGGCCGTGCTCATCCTCTTCTTCCTCGACACCCTCGACGTGCCGCTCGTCGCCGTCGGGTTCGTCACCGCCGGCATCGGAGCGGGCGCCCTCCTCGGTTCTCTCGTGGCCTCTCGCCTCGTCAGTCGCTTCGGGCGGGGCCCGGTGATGGCTGTCGCCATGATCACGACCGGCATCACTCTCGTGCTGACCGGCCTCGCTCCGACGGCCTGGGTCGCCGTCGCGGTGTTCGCCGTCTCCGCCGCAGCGGTGTCGGTGTGGAACGTGCCGTGGGGGAGCCTCCGGCAGCAGATCGTCCCTCAGGAGATCTTCGGGCGCGTCCTGGGCGTCATCCGCACCGTGACGTGGGGCCTGTTTCCCGTCGCCACGCTCGTCGGGGGCATGGTGGGTCGCATCGACCTGCGCCTGCCGTTCTGGATCGGCGGAGCGGTCGTGGTCGCGGTGTCTCTCCTCGCCCTTCCGCTCGTCGTCGGCGGCACCCGTCGAGCGGGCGCGGAGGCGGATTCTGCGCCCGGCGACGACTCAGGCGAAGTCGTCGTCGATGTCGTGCCGCACGACGACCTCGCCCGATGAGGTGAGCTCCACGAGCACTCCGGTGTCCAGCTCTGCGACGGGCCGGTTCTCCAAGAAGGTCAGCGTCCACGACGGCCGCGGCTGACCGAGGAGGTCACGGGCGATCGCCGTGTCGACCGCCGCGATCTGGGCGTGGAGCTCGCTCGGCACGGCCGCAGGAACCGGATCGCCGCTGAGCCAGCGCGTCCCCAATCGCATGTCAGCCCTCCACCGGGGCCAGCACGACGCCGCTGACCGAGAACTCATCCGCGCTCTGGTACGAGACCTGGGCGATCCGGCCGACGGCCTTGAGGTCGCCCTCGGCCGATTGCAGAGCGGCGAGCACGTCGTCGGGCCCCGACAGGGTGACCGTCTCGACGGGGGTCTTCTGCGAGGCCTTGGCCTCGGTCTTGGCGCGCCTCACTCCGATCAGCGCCTCCCCGACGATCCGCAGGACCGCAGGGTTCCCCTCGATCTCGAGCGGAGCGGGCCACGCGGCGGTGTGGATCGAGCCCTCCTCGAACCAGGACCACGCCTCCTCCGTCGCGAACGAGAGGACCGGTGCGAGAAGTCGGAGCAGAGACGAGAGCGCCAGTCGCAGCGCCAACGCCGCCGAGGGTTGCCCCGCATCCGTTTGGTCGTAGGCGCGCTCCTTGACGAGCTCGAGGTAGTCGTCGCAGAACGTCCAGAAGAAGGCCTCGGTGAGTTCGAGCGCACGCGCGTGGTCGAACTCCTCGTACGCGCGGGTCGCCTCGCGAACGACCCGGTCGAGCGTCGCGAGCATCGACGCATCGAGGTCGTGGGTGATGCGCGCCTCGTCGGGCACGGGGAAGGACAACACGAACTTCGCGGCGTTGAGCACCTTGATCGCCAGCCGGCGTCCGATCTTCACCTGTGTCGGGTTCTGCGGATCAAAGGCCGCGTCCGCCCCCAGCCGGCTGGACGCCGCCCAATAGCGCACCGCGTCGGTGCCGTGCGAGGAGAGGATGTCGGCGGGCGTGACGACGTTTCCCTTCGACTTCGACATCTTCTTGCGGTCGGGGTCGACGATGAAGCCGGAGATCGCGGCGTCGGACCACGGCGCGCGGCCGTCTTCCAGGGCCGAACGGACCATCGTCGAGAAGAGCCACGTGCGGATGATGTCCTGGCCCTGAGGACGCACGTCGAACGGCGCCACGAGCGACCAGAGCTCGTCGTCGCGCTGCCAGCCTCCCGCGAGCTGCGGGGTGAGCGACGATGTCGCCCACGTGTCGAAGATGTCCTTCTCGGCCTCGAACCCGCCCGGGACACCGCGCTGCGACTCGTCGTAACCGGCCGGCACGTCGATCGTCGGATCGACCGGCAGCTGTCCCAGGTCGGGCGTGATCACACGTGCATAGTCGCGCTCCCCGTTCTCGTCCAGGCCGTACCACACCGGGATGGGCACGCCGAAGAACCGCTGCCGCGAGACCAGCCAGTCGCCCGTCAGGCCGTTGGTCCAGTTCTCGTAGCGCACACGCATGAAGTCCGGGTGCCATCCCATCTCCCGACCGAGCTCGATGAGACGGGCGCGGAAGTCGGCATCACGGGCGCCGTTGCGCAGGTACCACTGCCTGGTGGAGACGATCTCCAGCGGACGGTCGCCCTTCTCGTAGAACTTGACGGGGTGCGCGAACGGGGCCGACACCTGGATGAGCTCACCCGACTCCTCCAGCAGCTCGACCATACGCTTCTTGGCGCTGAAGACGGTCTTCCCCGCCAGCTCGGCATAGGCGGCCTTGCCTTCCTCCGAGACGATCGCGTCGGGGGCGTCCGGGAGCACGCGCCCGTCCTTGCCGAGGATCGTGCGGTTCGGGAGATCGAGCTCGCGCCACCAGATGATGTCGGTGACGTCGCCGAAGGTGCAGATCATGGCGATCCCCGAGCCCTTGTCCTTCTGCGCCAAGGGATGGGCGAGGACGGGCACCTCGACATCGAAGACGGGCGTGCGCACCGTCGTGCCGAACACGGGCTGATAGCGCTCGTCGTCGGGGTTGGCCACCAGCGCGACACACGCGGCGAGCAACTCGGGTCGCGTGGTCTCGATGTGGATGTCGCCCGAGCCGTCGGTCTTGTGGAAGGCGATGCGGTGGTAGGCGGCCTGCTGCTCGCGATCTTCGAGCTCTGCCTGCGCGATGGCCGAGCGGAAGTCGATGTCCCACAGGGTCGGTGCGAGCGCCTGATAGGCCTCGCCCCGTTCGAGGTTGCGGAGGAAGGCCAGCTGGCTAGTGCGGATCGTCTCGTCGGAGATGGTCCGGTAGGTCTGGGTCCAGTCGACCGACAGACCGAGCTGGCGGAAGAGGTCCTCGAACTGCTTCTCGTCCTGGAGAGTCAGCTCTTCACAGAGTTCGATGAAGTTCCGGCGGCTGATCGGCACCTGGTCGGCCGGCTTGAGGCTCTTGGCGTCTCCGGCGAACGGCGGCGTGAAGTCGGCGTCGTAGGGAAGGGAGGGGTCGCAGCGCACCCCGTAGTAGTTCTGGACTCGGCGTTCGGTCGGCAGGCCGTTGTCGTCCCATCCCATCGGGTAGAACACCGTCTTGCCCCGCATCCGCTCGAAGCGGACCTTCACATCGGTGTGGGTGTAGCTGAAGACGTGGCCGATGTGCAGCGAGCCCGACGCGGTCGGCGGCGGAGTGTCGACCGAGAACACACCCGGGCGCCCGACGGCCTTTGCGGCCTCACGGTCGAAGAGGTACGTGCCCCGTGCGGACCATTCGGCATCCCACTTCTGCTCGAGGCCTTCCAGCGCGGGCTTGTCGGGAATCTGCGGCATGGGTCTCTCCTCGAACGGTATGTGCGGCACTGTGTCAGCGTGCCTGAATGTGGGTTTCCGATCGATTCTAGCCGCCGCGCCGCGGCTGCTGATCGGCGCCGGGCCCGATAGCCTGGCGCGGTGCCCAAGGTCACCGTTGTCGTCCCGACCTACCGTTCCAGCCACCATCTCGACGAGCTCGTCGCGAGCGTGGACCGCCAGACCATGCCGCAGGAGGACATCGAGGTCCTCCTGATCGACGATGGCTCGCCCGACGACACCGCGAAGCGGCTCCGGGCCTTCGCTGCCACGCGCCCGAACTACCGGGTGTTCGAGCTGCCCCCGTCGGGATGGCCATCGCGGCCACGCAATCACGGCATCGATCAGGCGCGTGGCGAGTACATCGCCTTCATCGACCACGATGACCGTCTCTATCCGGACGCGCTCCGAGCGGCGTACGACCTTGCGACACGCACGGGGGCGGACGTCGTGGACGGCAAGGAGTCCAAGAGCAACACTCCGGGCTGGGCGATGCGCGACGTCGATCACGACGTCGAGAACGCGATCGACTGGACCGACACCCACCCGCTGCTGCCCATGAACCCGCACAAGTTCTTCCGCACGCAGTTCCTGCGCGACAAGGAGGTGCGTTTCCCCGAGGGCGGGCGCCAGATCTGGGAGGACATCGCCTTCGACATCGCGGCGCACGCGCGAGCCGAGGTCGTCTCCCTGATGGTCGAGACGCCGTACTACCTGTGGAACCGCACGCCGACCGCGACGACGAGTGCGTCGTTCCACGACGATCTGGGAGAGTACCTCGACGCGGTGTCCCGGGTCTTCACGTGGATCGACGACGACCTGCGACAGCCTCGCTTCGCCGAGCTCTACCCGCGGTTCCTCGCCTATCAACTCCACATGCGCGTGCTCACGCTCTTCAGCGGAGCGCCGCGGAGCGAGGAGGATCAGGAGCGGATCCGCGCGTTCGTGACGGACCTGCTTCCGCGGATCGCCCCCGAGGCCGACGTTCATCTCGACCCATGGCGGCGGATCAAAGTCGCGCTCCTGCGTGCCGGTCGCTTCGATCTCGTGCCGATCCACGAAGCCACGATGCCGCGGCTCCGGGTGGCGCCGACCGTTCGCGAGCCGATCTGGACGTCGGCGGGGCTGGACTTCTCCGTCGAGGTGGAGTGGCGATCGCAGACCGAATCGGGGAGCGCCGTGCGCTACCGCGACGGTCGCGTCGTCCTCGAGCTCGCACCCGAGGTCGCCGAGTTCGCCCAGGCGGCGGGGCTGACCGACGACGTGACGGAGCTCCTCCCGGAGGCCGGATGGTCGCTGGAGCGTCGTTCCCGAGCGCAGAAGGTCGATTGGGCGTGGGCGCGGGGCAGCGCACCCGCCGTCACGGGCGGCATCGATCCGCTGATGACGGAGACGATCCGTGTGCAGTGGCGGATGTCCGAAGACGGACGGCTGCACGATTCGGTCTGGGACGCGCATCTGCGTTCGACGTTCATGCGTACGCGCGTCGTGCGGCCCGTCAAGGCGGTGTTCACGAATCATCGTTGGGCGGCCGTCGCGGGACGTCTCGCCGTCGCCTACCGGAGTCAGGCCGGCAATCTCGCCGTGGATGTCGGCGAGCAGGTCATGACTGCGGTGGATGAGGCTCCGGAGCCACCCCGGAGCCTCCCGGGCACACACGGGCACGGCTTCGTCCTCGCGCTGCCCCACGTGGAGGTGCACGGCGACGTGGACATCGCCGGCCGCCTCGTGACGCGCTCGGGGCGGGTCGTGGGCTCCTGCCGTGCGGCCGTCGGCCCGTCCGGACTGGAGATCCGCGGGGACGCTCCGTCGCGCACGCCGTTCTCCATCCAGTTGGGCGGGGTGCCGTCCCGCACGCTCTACTCGATCGACCGCCGCGGCCGCGTACGAACGGGAACCGCCGAACCTCCCCGGTGGATCACTCGGGTGCGCGCGGCGAGACCGCCGTGGCTGCGCGCCGTCTGGCACCGCCTTCCGTTGCGTCTTCGGCGCGCGATCCTTCGACGCGGACTGTTCGGAATCGGGCGCTGAGTCCACCCGAACGACGGCAGCTCAGTCGAGAACCCGGATGCCGAGCGTGGCAGCCAGCGCCGGGGCGTGCGTACGCGTCTGCTCCACGCCGAGGGCGACACCGCGGAGCGCGGTGTAGTCGGTGAACGCCAGCGCCTCCAGGCCGCGAAGGTCGGCATCGGATGCGCGCATGCCACGGCAGTCGACCTCGTCGGCGACGCACGCCTCGAACGCGACGCGCTGCAGCTGCGCCTCGGGAAGATCCAGGGTGCCGATCCGGCAATCGACGAGGCGGAGATCGGTGAGGGTGGCGGAGGCCATCGAGAGGTAATCGATCCTGACGCCCTGCAGCACCACGCCGGCCAGTTCGGCGCGCACGAGGTCGAGCGCGCCGAGGCGGCCACCGATCACCTGGACGTCGCGCCAGCGGGAGTCGCGTGCGATCAGCTCAGTGATGCGGGGCTCGCGCCACACGACATCGGTCAGCACGGCTCCCCGGACATCGAGGCGGGCGAGCGTCGACTCCTCCCATGCGCATTCGACGATCCGCGCGTGGGCGGCATCCACATCGCCCGTCAGGCCGGTGATCCGGGCCCCCGCGATGTCGGCGTGCCGTTCGATGGCGTCCGCCGGATCCAAGACGCTCGGCAGATCGGGGACGACGCGACGCGGGGGAGTCGGAACGGAGGAGCGTGCTGCCATCCTGCGACCCTATCCGCCGCGTATGATGGTCGGATCAGCTGTGAACCGGCCATCACCGGGGAGCTCTCGGAAGAACGCCACTTCGGTG
This sequence comes from Microbacterium sp. TNHR37B, assembly GCF_001620065.1. Lineage (GTDB taxonomy): Bacteria > Actinomycetota > Actinomycetes > Actinomycetales > Microbacteriaceae > Microbacterium. Next base: position 546,190 of record NZ_LQGV01000001.1, on the reverse strand, counting down.
GTCACTAGAACCGAGCGGGTCAGGCCCGTGACAGCCGCAGTGAGAGAGGCCCACGGATGTGGGCAACGCGGGGTGGTACCGCGGCCCGTCACACCCACGGGTCGTCCTCGCAGGAAGCGACGCAACCTGCTGGAGTGACATGACCTACCCACGACGTCCGTCGGCCGACTCAGCCGCGAACGGAGCCGCCTTCGGGCCAGCTGCCGTCGTCCCGACCCCCCGCTTCCCCGCGATCGAAGCCGAGATCCTCGAGTTCTGGCGCGAGGACGACACCTTCCGCGCCTCCATCGCTCGGCGCGAGGGTGCCCCGGAGTGGGTGTTCTACGACGGCCCGCCGTTCGCAAACGGACTGCCCCACTACGGTCACCTGCTCACCGGCTACGCGAAGGACCTCTTCCCGCGGTTCCAGACGATGCGCGGCAAGAAGGTCGACCGCGTCTTCGGCTGGGACACGCACGGGCTTCCCGCCGAGCTCGAGGCGATGAAGCAGTTGGGGATCACCGAGAAGAGTCAGATCGAGGAGATGGGGATCGCCGCGTTCAACGCGAAGGCGAAGTCCTCCGTTCTCGAGTACACCCGGGAGTGGGAGGACTACGTCACCCGCCAGGCCCGCTGGGTCGACTTCGAACGGGGATACAAGACGCTCGACACGGGCTACATGGAATCCGTGCTGTGGGCGTTCGCGCAGCTGTGGGACAAGGGACTCGCCTACGAGGGCCACCGCGTCTTGCCGTACTGCTGGCGCGACGAGACTCCGCTGTCCAATCACGAGCTGCGCATGGACGACGACGTCTACAAGATGCGTCAGGATCCCTCCGTCACGGTGACATTCCCCCTCGTCGGTGCGAAGGCGGAGAGCCTCGGCCTGACGGGCGTGCGTGCGCTGGCGTGGACGACCACGCCATGGACGCTCCCCACGAACTTCGCCCTCGCGGTCGGCCCGGCCATCGCGTACGTCGTGGTGCCCGGAGGGCCCGCCGGAGCGGCCGACGTGCACGAGGATCGCGCCGAGGGCGCCTCCCACCGCTACCTGCTGGCGGAGGAGCTGCTCGGCGGCTATGCGAAGGACCTCGGTTACGGGTCGGTGGAGGAGGCGCACGCCGCCGTCGAGAGGACTCTCCGCGGGGAAGAGCTCGCCGACGTCCAGTACGACAGGCTCTTCGACTACTACGCCGACACGGAGACGTGGGGCACGCAGAATGCTTGGCGTGTGCTCGTGGACGATTACGTCACGACGAGCGACGGCACCGGCATCGTGCATCAAGCGCCCGCATACGGTGAGGACGACCAGCGCGTCACCGAGGCCGCAGGCATCCCGCTCATCATGAGCCTCGACGATGGCGGGCGTTTCCTCCCGCAGGTCACCGACGTCGCCGGACAGCTCTGGATGGAGGCGAACCGTCCCCTCATCCGCCTGTTGCGCGCTGAGGGGCGTCTACTTCGCGAGGCGAGCTACGAGCACTCGTATCCGCACTGCTGGCGTTGCCGCAACCCCTTGATCTACAAAGCGGTGTCGAGTTGGTTCGTGCGGGTGACCGCGATCAAGGACCGCCTCGTCGAGCTCAACGAGCAGATCACCTGGGCACCCGAGAACGTCAAGCACGGACAGTTCGGTAAGTGGCTCGAAGGCGCGCGCGACTGGTCGATCAGTCGCAACCGCTACTGGGGCTCGCCCATCCCGGTATGGAAGAGCGACGACCCGGCGTATCCGCGCGTGGATGTGTACGGCTCTCTCGCCGACCTGGAGCGGGACTTCGGCCGGCTGCCGACCAACGAGGCGGGAGAGGTCGATCTGCACCGTCCCTACATCGACGGCCTGACCCGCCCGAACCCCGACGATCCCACGGGCCGCAGCACCATGCGCCGGATCGAGGACGTCTTCGACGTGTGGTTCGACTCGGGGTCCATGCCGTACGCGCAGGTGCACTATCCGTTCGAGAACCGCGACTGGTTCGACTCGCACGCTCCCGCGGACTTCATCGTCGAGTACATCGGCCAGACCCGCGGCTGGTTCTACGTGATGCACGTCCTCTCGGGCGCGCTGTTCGATCGGCCCGCGTTCGCGGGGGTGGCCTGCCACGGCATCGTCCTCGGCAGCGACGGCCAGAAGATGTCGAAGTCGCTGCGCAACTATCCCGACGTCAGCGAGGTGTTCGACCGCGACGGATCCGATGCGATGCGCTGGTTCCTCATGAGCTCCTCGGTGCTGCGCGGCGGAAACCTCGTCGTCACCGAGGAAGGGATCCGGGCGGGAGTCCGCGAGTTCCTGTTGCCGCTGTGGAACGCGTGGTACTTCTTCGCCACGTATGCGAACGCCGACGGCGGCCCCGACGGGGCCGGCTACACGGCCCGGTGGCGCACCGACTCTACCCATGTGCTCGACCGGTACATTCTCGCGCTCACGGGCGACCTGGTGCGGGACGTCGCGGGACACCTCGACGCGCTGGACTCGACGATGGCCGCAGCCGCGCTGAGGGAGTTCGGCGAAGCCCTCACCAACTGGTTCATCCGCCGTTCACGCGATCGCTTCTGGGTGGGAGTCGACGATTCCGACGCGGCCTCGACAGAGGCGTTCGACACGTTGTACACGGTCCTGGAGACAGTGACGCGCGTCGCTGCGCCGCTCATTCCGCTGGTGGCGGAGAAGGTGTGGCAGGGGCTCACGGGAGAGCGCAGCGTGCACTTGGCCGATTGGCCGGACCCGGAAACCTTCCCTGCGGCCGCGGACATCCGCACCGCGATGGACGCCGTGCGCGAGGTCTCCTCGGTCGCCAACGGACTCCGCAAGAAGGAAGGCAAGCGCGTGCGCCTGCCCCTGTCCTCGCTGACGGTCGCGGTGCGCGACGCCGAGGCACTGGCACAGTTCGAGGACATCCTTCGGGACGAGCTCAACGTCAAGGAGGTGCGGCTGGTCGAGCTGGTAGACGGCCTCGGCGAGAGTTACGGCATCAGCCAGCGCCTCGCCGTGAACGCGCGGGCGGCCGGGCCCCGCCTGGGCAAGCAGGTCCAGCACGTGATCGCTGGAGCACGCGCCGGGATCTGGACGGTCGAGGACGGCACGGTCGTCGTCGACGGCGTGGCTCTGGAAGACGGCGAGTACGAGCTGACCCTCGAGGCGGGCGGCGTCCAGGAGGGCACGGCGATCGCGCTGCTGGAGGGGAGCGCCGAGCGCCCGGGTGGTTTCGTGCTCCTCGACACCGTGACAACGCCGGAACTGGAGGCGGAGGGGCTCGCCCGCGATGTGATCCGTGGCGTGCAGGACTCGCGCAAGGCCGCGGGCTTCGAGGTGAGCGATCGCATCCGGCTGCAGCTGCTCTTCACCGACGAGAGCGACGCCCGTGCCGTCGCCGACGCGTTCGAGACGGCGCAGGTCGCTGCGGAGACCCTCGCGCTGGACTACGCCGTCGTCGGTCCCGATGGCGACGTGCTGATGGGAGACGGTTCGGTGCTGGCCTCGGGCAGGACGGTGGACGCCGATCACGTCGTGACGGTCGCCGCGGGAGACTTCGCCAACGCGGGGGAGTTCACCATCGCCGTGACGAAGATCGGAGGACCTGCGTGAACGACAAGGATCGTGCCGATGCGGTCTACGCCGCATTGCTCACCCGTCAGGGGGAGCGCTGGGTGCAGCCTCGGGTCGAACGCACTCGCCGGGTGCTCGAGCTTCTCGACGACCCGCAGCGGACGTACCGGGTCGTACATGTCACGGGCACCAACGGGAAGACGTCGACGAGCCGCATCATCGAGAGCATCGTGCGCGCCCACGGTCTGCGGACGGGCCTGTTCACGAGTCCGCACCTCGAGCGGTTCACCGAGCGCATCATGATCGATGGCGAACCCGCCGACGATGCGGCCGTCGCCGACGCCTGGGACGAGGTCGGGCCGTTCGTCGATCTCGTGGATGCGGAGCTCGCCGCCGCCGGCGATGCCCCACTCACGTACTTCGAACTGCTCACGGTGCTCGCCTTCGTCGTCTTCGCCGACGCGCCCGTGGACGTTGCCGTGGTCGAGGTCGGCATGGGCGGTGCATGGGACTCCACGAACACCGCCGACGGCGATGTGGCTGTCTTCGCCCCCATCGACATCGACCACGCGGACCGTCTGGGAGAGACGATCAGGGAGATCGCGACCGTGAAGGCCGGGATCATCAAGCCCGGGGCCACCGTGGTCTCCGCCGCCCAGCAGCGCGATGCGCGCGCGGTCATCGACGAGGCGACTCGCGCGGCAGGGGGAACCCTCGCCGTGGAGGGCGAGGGATTCGGCCTCGAGGCGCAGCGCTTGGCCGTCGGCGGGCAACAGCTCTCCGTGCGCGGGCGCGCGGCGGTGTATGACGAGCTCTATCTCCCTCTTTACGGGGCACATCAGGGCCACAACGCCGCCCTCGCCATCGCCGCCGTGGAGTCGTTGATCGGTGACGGATCGCAGCCGATCGCGTCCGAGGTCCTCACCGAGGGGCTCGCCCAGGTGACCTCGCCCGGCCGGCTTCAGCTCCTCGGGGTGGCACCGACCGTCCTCGTCGATGCCGCGCACAACCCGCACGGGGCGAGGTCGCTCGTGGCCGCCCTCAACGAATCGTTCGACTTCGACGAGTGGGGGGTCGTGCTGGGGATCCTCGGAGACAAGGACACCGCCGGCATCGTGACGACGTTGGCTCCCGCCGCCACGCGGGTCTTCGCGACCGCGCCCGACTCGGACCGCGCCGCCGACCCCGACGCCCTTGCGGACATCGTCGAGGCATCGGGGGTCCCCGTCACCGTGCACCCGGCTCTGGCGGATGCTGCCGACGCGGCCCGCGAGTGGGCGGCATCGTCGGACCGTCGCGCCGTCGTCATCGCCGGGAGTGTCGTGCTGGCCGGCGAAGCCCTCCAGCTCGCCGCCGACGAGGACTGGAAGGACGGGTGGCGCGGATGACGACCGCCGGGTCATCTCGTCACCGTCGCCCGCGCGGCGCGCGCGAGTCGCTGGCGTCCGTGGTCCTCGGGTTCGAATCGGTGATCGTGTTCCTCGGCGGGCTCGTCGTGTTCGGCCTGCGCGTCCTCCCCGCGGGAATCCCCGACTGGTGGGGGATCGTTGCGGGTTCGGCGCTCGCGATCGTGATGATCCTCGCGGGCCGCTGGGTGCGTCACTCGTGGGGGATCGGGGTCGGCTGGGGATTGCAGCTCGTCGTCGCGCTCGGTGCGATCCTGGTTCCGGCGCTCGGGATCGTCGCGCTGGTTTTCGGCGGCCTGTATGCGTATGCGACGATCAAGGGCGGCGAACTCGATCGCCGCAATGCGCGACGCGCCGCAGACGTGACGAACGGAGACTGACATGCCCACCGAAGAGACCCTCGTCCTCATCAAGCCCGACGGCGTCGCACGGGGACTCACGGGAGCGATCCTCGCCCGGATCGAGGCCAAGGGCTACGCCCTCGTCGACATCAAGCTCGTCGAACCCGACCGCGACACCCTCGAGAAGCACTACGCCGAGCACGCCGGCAAGCCGTTCTACGAGCCCCTTCTCGAGTTCATGCTCTCCGGCCCCTCGGTGGCGATCCGCCTGGCCGGCAACCGCGTCATCGAAGGGTTCCGGTCGCTTGCCGGCACCACCGACCCGACGACGGCGGCTCCCGGCACCATCCGTGGCGACTTCGGTCGCGACTGGGGCGCCAAGGTTCAGCAGAACCTGGTACACGGCAGCGACAGCCCGGAATCTGCGTCTCGAGAACTCGCCATCTGGTTCTGACGGCCGGCGTCGCGGCCGCCTCTACAGGCCGAAGAGCCTCGCAACCTCGGCGATCCAGTTGAGACGCGCCTGTGCGATGACCGCGACCACGATGTAGCTCAGGATCGTCAGGAGCGGCGTCCATCCCATCAGGGTGGACGCCGTGGCCCGCCCACGCGCGCCGATCGGGACGACACCGGCCCGGAACAGGTGGAGGGTGACCGCATAGAAGCTCGGGATGGTGACGAGCCAGGTGACCATGCACCAGGGGCAGAGCGTGGAGAGCACGAAGATGCTCTGGCTGATCAGCCAGATGACGAATCCGAACGCGAAGGCCATGCCTGCCCAGAACGCGAGCCAGAACCACCGAGCGAACCGCGCCCCCGCGAGGATCGCCGCCCCCACGACGAACGGCGCCATCCACCCCGCCAGGCCGAGCAGCGGGTTGGGGAACCCGAAGACCGCGCCCTGCGACGAGGTGAGATTCGCTCCGCACTGCACGAGCAGGCTGAAATCGCACGACGCTGACGAGCCCGGGTTCTCGAGCAGATGGAACTTCTCGAGGGTGAGCGCGAAGGCGGCGATCCAGCCGATCACACCCGCGATGATCAGCCAGACGGCGAGTCCGCGGGGGCGGCGGTGCGAGGGGGCCGTGGTCATCCGCTCAGTATTCCACCCGGTCTTGATGACCCCGCTGTGACGTCCGCGCGGGGCGCGCCGTGCACGGGTCGATCGCGGATTCGGTTCGGATGGTGCGATAATGGCTGTCGACGCTCGTGCGGCCGCGCCGACACCCGCGTCATACAGAGACTTCGGGCGATGAACGCCCTTCGCAGCCAGAGCCTCGCGCCTGCTGCAGACCGAGAGAGTTCGCGGCTCGTCCCTACGGAGCGGCGCCGCCAGATTTACGCCAGACGGCGCGCGGAGCCGTCGGCTAGGAGTAAGCCAGTGATGGCCGATGAACACGACGACCAGAACACCCCCGAGCCGGCGGAGTCCGAGACGGCGCTGACGCCGCCCCTCACCGGCACTCCGCCCGCGGATGCGCCGGCGGAGGCTGCCCCGGCGGGCGATGACGACGCACCGATCGCCGTGGAGCCCCCCGCGACTCCAGCCGCCGCCGCCGACGCGCGCGACGTGGAGCCGGCGACTCCCGCTGCCGCAGACGTCTCGGCCGAGCCGGCCGGAGCGGGCGAGGATGCCGCCGACGAGGAGGCGACCGCTGGGGATGCCGGCGATGTCGCGGGCGTCGAGGTCCCGGAGGCCCCGGCCGAAGAGCCACCGACGCAGGAGCCGGTCACCGCCGTCTCGCTCGGCCTCCTCCCGGCGGAGTTCGTCTCCACCGTCTCGACCACGCTGCACTTCTACGCCCCCGAGATCGTCCCCCTGCCGGCTCGTCCCGGAACAGAGCGGGACGACGACGCCGGAGACGACGGTTCATCCAGCGCTCGGCGCCGCAATCGGCGTCGAGGCGGCGGTGCCGGGGGCAATGGTGACGCGGAACCCGGGAGCAGTGCACCGCGCCGGCGTGCGGTGGAGCTCATCACGGAGCCGCAGCGCATCAAGGGGTCCACGCGCCTGGAGGCGAAGAAGCAGCGCCGGCGGGACGGGCGCGAGGCCGGACGTCGGCGCGCGGTGGTGACCGAGGCAGAGTTCCTCGCCCGCCGGGAGGCTGTGGACCGGGTGATGATCGTCCGGTCCAAGAACGGTCGTGTCCAGATCGCGGTGCTGGAGGACAACGTCCTGGTCGAGCACTACGTGGCCCGCAACCAGGACGCCTCTCTGATCGGGAACGTGTATCTGGGACGCGTGCAGAACGTGCTCCCGAGCATGGAAGCGGCCTTCGTCGACATCGGGCGCGGGCGCAATGCGGTGCTCTACTCCGGCGAGGTGGACTGGGATGCCGTGGAGACCGGCAACCAGCCGCGCCGGATCGAGCTCGCGCTGAAGTCGGGCGATCGGGTCCTGGTCCAGGTCACGAAGGATCCGGTGGGACACAAGGGAGCCCGGCTCACGAGCCAGATCTCCCTCCCCGGTCGCTACCTCGTCTACGTCCCCGGTGGCGCGATGAACGGGATCTCGCGCAAGCTCCCCGACACCGAGCGGTCGCGCCTCAAGAAGATCCTCAAAGAGGTGCTCCCGGAGTCCAGCGGAGTGATCGTGCGCACCGCCGCCGAAGGGGCGACCGAAGACCAGCTCACTCGCGACGTGCAGCGGCTCACCTCTCAGTGGGAGCACATCAGCTCCCAGGCCGAGTCGGGCCAAGCACCTTCACTGCTGCATTCCGAGCCCGACCTCCTGGTCAAGATCGTCCGCGACGTGTTCAACGAGGACTTCTCCAAGATGCTGATCCAGGGCGAGGAGGCGCACCAGACGATCACCGCGTATCTCACCGGCGTCGCTCCCGACCTCCTCGAGCGCGTCGAGAAGTACGAGGGCGACCATGATCCCTTCGACGAGTTCCGCGTCACCGAGCAGATCGAGAAGGCCCTGGACCGCAAGGTGTGGCTCCCGTCCGGCGGTTCCCTCGTCATCGACCGCACCGAGGCGATGACCGTCGTCGACGTCAACACCGGCAAGTTCGTCGGCTCCGGCGGCAACCTCGAAGAGACCGTCACCAAGAACAACCTCGAGGCCGCCGAGGAGATCGTCCGTCAACTGCGGCTTCGGGACATCGGCGGCATCATCGTCGTCGACTTCATCGACATGGTGCTCGAATCCAACCGCGACCTCGTGCTGCGGCGCCTGGTGGAGTGCCTCAGCCGTGACCGCACGAAGCATCAGGTCGCGGAGGTCACCTCTCTCGGACTCGTCCAGATGACCCGCAAGAAGCTGGGTCTCGGCCTCCTGGAGACCTTCAGCGAGCCGTGCGAGGTCTGCGCGGGGCGCGGCGTGATCGTCCACCACGACCCCGTGGTGAAGCACCGGTCATCGTCGCAGAACGGGTCGGGACGACGCTCCCGCGGGGGAGCGGCCGGCGGCGCACAGGGACAGAACGGCGGCACCCACGTAATCACCGAGGGGGCCAAGTCGGCCCTCGCGCAGATCGCGGCGTCGACGATCCATCCCTCGGCGAGCGAGCCAGCGGCGGCCTCGACGCCCGCCGTCGAGCTTCCGATCGAGCTGCCGGAAGCCGAGGCCCCCGAACGCGCGAAGAAGCCGCGCAAGAAGCGTCCCGAGAAGCCGCGCACCGAAAAGGACCTGCTCCTCGACTCCGTCCTCAATGCGCTCCCCGAGCCCAAGGCCCCCGGACAGGGACGCTCTCGTCGACGCGTCACGACGGCGGCGCTCAGCGGCACGCCCGTGTCCGCCGTCGCCGACGCGCCCCGCGCCGACGAGGATTGAGTCGAATCAGTGGCCGCGCCGTTCGCGCGCGGTCACTCGCAGGCCGGAGGCGATGAGGCGCCGCACGAGCTCATGGCCGCTGACGTGCTCCGCGCCGCCGGAGATCAGTCGCTCCACGGATTCCTCGGGGACGTCGTAGTGGTCGAGGTCGAAGGCGCGACGCGGGATCTGGTGCGCGCGAGCGAAGCGGTGCAGCTCGTCGAGGTTGTCGTCGCTGACGAGGTGTGCCCAGAGCCTGCCGTGAGCCGGCCAGCGCGCGTCATCGATCAGAATGGCCATCAATGAGATCCTACGGCGACACGCGGTCCGCGGGCTTTTGCCCATACCCGCGGCATCCGGTAAAGTAGAACCTCGGTGCGTCCGCGTCGCCTTCCGTGGCGATGCATCCTGCTTCTCGAGAGTGCCCTGTCGAGACCGCACCGCAGACTTCCCAGTCTCATACAGACAATCGGAGCCGTGCGCTCCACAGAAGAAACAGGTGTGAAGTGGTTTACGCAGTTGTGCGCGCCGGTGGCCGTCAGGAAAAGGTCGAGGTCGGCACGATCGTCGTGCTCGACCGTCAGCAGGCGAAGGTGGGAGACACGCTCTCCCTCCCCGCGGTGCTGCTCGTCGACGGTGATGCCGTGACGACCGACGCCGACAAGCTCGCGAAGGTGACCGTCACCGCCGAGGTTCTCGGCGAGGAGCGCGGCCCGAAGATCGTGATCCAGAAGTTCAAGAACAAGACCGGCTACAAGAAGCGCCAGGGGCACCGCCAGGACCTCACGCGCGTCAAGATCACCGGCATCAAGTAAGCCAGGGGAGACACTTCAGATGGCACACAAAAAGGGCGCAAGCTCCACCCGCAACGGTCGTGACTCCAACGCTCAGCGACTGGGCGTGAAGCGCTTCGGCGGCCAGACCGTCAACGCCGGCGAGATCCTCGTCCGCCAGCGCGGCACGCACTTCCACCCCGGCGCTCTCGTGGGGCGCGGCGGTGACGACACGCTGTTCGCTCTCGCTGCGGGCGCGGTGGAGTTCGGCACCAAGGGCGGCCGGAAGGTCGTCAACATCGTTCCGGCCGCGGAGTAACCGCGCCAGACACCGGCTACGTCAGCACACCGTGCTGCACACCCAACGCGAGGGGCGGGCTTCGGCTCGTCCCTCGCGTGTTTTTCTGAGGAGACCGACATGGTGACGTTCGTCGACCGGGTCACGCTGCACCTGCGTGCCGGCAAGGGCGGGAACGGCTGCGTGTCGGTCCGTCGCGAGAAGTTCAAGCCCCTCGCCGGCCCCGATGGCGGCAACGGGGGCAACGGGGGTGATGTGGTGCTGGTCGCCGACCCCCAGGTGACCACCCTGCTGTCCTATCACCACTCCCCACACCGCTCCGCGGGCAACGGGGGCTTCGGCATGGGCGACAATCGCTCCGGCGCCGCGGGGGAGGACGTCGAGCTCCCGGTCCCGGTCGGCACGGTCGTGAAAGACGCCGACGGCGAGGTGCTCGCCGATCTCGTGGTTCCGGGAACGCGGTTCGTCGTCGCCCCCGGTGGTCAGGGCGGATTGGGCAATGCGGCTCTCGCGTCGCCGAAGCGCAAAGCTCCGGGCTTCGCGCTGCTGGGCACTCCGGGGTGGGAAGGCGACGTCCTTCTGGAGCTCAAGACCGTCGCCGACGTGGCGCTCGTCGGCTTCCCCTCGGCGGGCAAGTCGAGCCTCATCGCGGCGATCTCGGCCGCACGCCCCAAGATCGCGGATTACCCGTTCACGACCTTGCACCCGAATCTCGGCGTCGTCCAGGCCGGTGACACGCGCTTCACCGTCGCCGACGTGCCCGGCCTCATCGAGGGGGCGAGCGAAGGCAAGGGCCTGGGACTGGAGTTCCTGCGTCACGTGGAGCGGTGCACCGCGCTCGTCCATGTCCTCGACTGCGCCACCCTCGATCCGGGGCGTGACCCTCTGAGCGACCTCGAGGTCATCCTGGAGGAACTGCGGAACTACCCGGTGCCCGAGGGACAGGTTCCGTTGCTGGAGCGGCCCCAGCTGGTGGCACTCAACAAAGTCGATGTGCCGGAGGCCCGCGATCTCGCCGAGCTGGTTCGCCCCGATCTCGAAGAGCGCGGTTACCGCGTGTTCGAGATCTCGACGGTGAGCCACGATGGATTGCGTCCGCTCACCTTCGCGCTGGGAGACATCGTCGCCCAGCATCGCACCGCGCAGGCAGCCGCGGTGGAGCCCGAGCGCATCGTGATCCGGCCGCGCGGCGCTGATCGCGACTTCACCGTGCGCGTCGAAGGCGGCACCTACGGCAACATCTATCGCATTCTGGGCGCCAAGCCGGTGCGGTGGGTCCAGCAGACCGATTTCCAGAACGAGGAAGCAGTCGGATTCCTCGCCGACAGGCTCGAGAAGCTGGGCGTCGAAGACGAGCTCTACCGCGCAGGCGCGGTCGCGGGCTCCACCGTCGTGATCGGCGAAGGCGACGGCATCGTGTTCGACTGGCACCCGACGCTGTCGTCGGCGGCGGAACTGATGACGGCGCCCCGCGGCACCGATCCCCGGCTGGACCTCAATCCCCGGCGGACCACGTCGCAGCGGCGCGAGCGCTATCGCGAGCGCATGGACGCCAAAGCGGAGGCTCGAGCCGAGCTGGAAGCGGAGCGCATTTCCGGCGGACGCGACGGCGAGGACGACGCGGAGTGAGCGTTCAGGAGCGCGCAGGCCTGCTCGGGGCGCGACGGGTCGTCGTGAAGGTGGGGTCGTCCTCGATCAGCGGGGAGAATGCGCACAAGATCGGCCCGATCGTCGAAGCGCTCGCGCAGGCACATGGTCGAGGCACCCAGGTGGTTCTCGTCTCCTCCGGTGCTATCGCCACCGGCATGCCTTTCCTCAACCTCGATGAACGCCCGAGCGACCTCGCCACCCAGCAGGCAGCTGCCGCCGTAGGCCAGAACATCCTGATCTACCGCTACCAGGAGGCGCTTCGCCCCTTCGCGATCGTCGCGGGCCAGGTGCTCCTGACCGCCGGCGATCTGGAGAACCCGACCCACCGCTCCAACGCACGACGCGCGATGGAGCGGCTGCTGGGTCTTCGCATCCTCCCGATCGTCAACGAGAACGACACCGTCGCGACGCACGAGATCCGCTTCGGCGACAACGACCGACTCGCCGCCCTCGTCGCCGACCTCGTGGGTGCCGATGCCCTGGTGCTGCTGAGTGACATCGCGCACCTCTACACCCGCCCCCCGAGCGAACCGGGCGCGGAGCCCATCGATCGCGTCGCGCCCGACGACGACCTCTCCGCGTACGAGTTCGGATCCGTCGTCGTCAACTCCGTCGGAACCGGCGGGGCGGCAACCAAGGCGTCGGCGGCCAAACTCGCCTCGGCAGCCGGTATCGGCGTGCTGGTGACCGGCGCCGACCTCGTCGCGGAGGCCCTCACCGGCGCCCCGGTCGGCACGTGGTTCGCCCCCGACCCGGCCGCCGTGCGACCGGTGGGAACGGCTCCCATCCGCACCTCATGACGGTCGCCGGCGCCGTGCGCACCGTCGGGTGGGCTCCGACCGCTGGATAGACTGACGCGATGACCTCCCCTCGCGATACCGCTCAGGAACGGATGGCGCGCGCGAAGGAGGCGTCGCGTCAGATCGGACTGCTGACCGACGCCGAGAAGGCGAGTCTGCTGCACCGGATCGCCGACCGCATCGAAAGCCGCATCGCCGACATCGTCGCCGCGAACGCTGTGGACCTTCAGCGCGGCGAGACCGACGGGATCGGAGCGGGACTGCTCGACCGGCTCCGCCTCGACGAGTCGCGGGTGCGGGCTCTTGCCGCCGCCGTGCGCGATGTGGCTGCCCTGCCGGATCCCGTGGGAAGCGTACTGGAGGAGCGGACGCTTCCCAACGGGCTCTCTCTTCACAAAGTGTCAGTCCCGTTCGGCGTCGTCGGCTCGATCTACGAGGCGCGCCCGAACGTCACGGTCGACATCACGGCTCTGGCTCTCCGCAGCGGCAACGCGGTCGTGTTGCGCGGCGGGAGCGCCGCCCAGTCGACGAACGCCACCCTCATCCGCGTGATGCGAGAGGCGCTCACAGACGCGGGGATCGATCCCGAGGCTCTCCAGAGCGTCGACGACTTCGGGAGGGACGGCGCGCGCGCGCTCATGCGCGCACGTGGGCTCGTCGACGTGCTGATCCCGCGTGGCAGCGCTCAGCTCATCGAGACCGTGGTCACCGAGTCGCTCGTTCCGGTGATCGAGACCGGTGCGGGTGTCGTCCACATCGTGCTCGACGCGTCCGCTCCGCTCGAATGGGCGCGCGACATCGTCGTCAACGCGAAGGTGCAGCGGCCGAGCGTGTGCAACGCGGTGGAGACCCTCCTCGTCGTCCGCGACGGTGCGTCCCGACTCCTGCCGGAGGTCTCCCGCGCACTCCTGGAGCGCGGCGTGACCATCCACGGCGACGAGCACACGCGCGCACTGGTGCCGGAGGCCGTACCGGCGGAGGACGCCGACTGGGCGACCGAGCACATGAGCCTCGACATCTCGGTGCGCGTCGTCGAGGATCTCGACGAGGCCCTGTCGCACATTCGCACCTACTCCACCCAGCACACCGAGTCCATCATCACGGCCGACACAGACCACGCGGAGCGCTTCCTCGCCGAGGTGGATGCCGCCGTGGTGATGGCCAACGCCTCCACCCGGTTCACCGACGGTGGCGAGTTCGGCTTCGGGGCGGAAGTGGGGATCTCCACGCAGAAGCTGCACGCTCGAGGCCCCATGGGCCTGCCGGAGTTGACCAGCACGAAGTGGCTCGCCCGCGGTGCCGGGCAAATCCGCGACTGACCGCCTAAACTGGAACCTGCGCACCCGAACCGAACGGAGCCCGAATGACCCTCGCCACGATCGTCGCCCTTGCTGCAGGGGAGGCGGAGCACCACGGAAACGTCCAGGCAGAGACGTTCATCTTCGGCGTGATCGCGTTCGTCATCTTCCTGCTGCTCGGGCTGGTCACGCTGTCCTACCGGAATGTCGCGAACCGGCACTCGCACAAGGCCGACGCCTACGCGAAGTCGCACGCCACCGAACTCTCGCAGGCGGGACACGGCCACCACTAGGCCGCCGTGATGGCATCGGCGCGCGCTCCGCGGATCGGGGTGATGGGAGGGACGTTCGACCCGATCCATCATGGACACCTCGTGGCCGCCAGCGAAGTCGCGCAGTCGTTCGACCTCGACGAGGTGCTCTTCGTCCCCACGGGCCAGCCGTGGCAGAAGGAAGATGTCACCGAGAGCGAGCACCGCTACCTCATGACCGTCGTCGCCACGGCGTCCAACCCACGATTCAGTGTGAGCCGCGTCGACATCGATCGGTCCGGACCGACCTACACGATCGACACCCTGCGCGACCTGAAGAAGCAGCGGCCCGACGCCGACCTCTTCTTCATCACCGGGGCGGACGCGATCGCACAGATCCTCGGCTGGCGGGACCACGCGGAGCTGTGGGACCTCGCTCACTTCGTCGCCGTCTCTCGACCGGGGCACGAGCTGAGCACCGACGGACTCCCCAGCGACGACGTGAGCCAACTGCAGATCCCCGCCCTGGCCATCTCCTCGACCGACTGTCGCGAACGGGTCCGTCGCGGAGAGCCGGTCTGGTACCTCGTTCCCGACGGGGTCGTCCAATACATCGCGAAGCACCACCTCTACCGGAGCAAGCCATGAGCACACCCGAAGAGCCACCGCAGCTGACCCGGCGACAGCTGCGCGAGCTGCGCAACACCGCGGCGAACCAGATCATCACCGAGAATCCTGCCCCCGCGGCGGTCCCGGAGCCGGTCGCTCCCTTGCCGCGCGCCGCCGAACCGGTGTCGTTGCCTGCGCCGGCGGAGGCTCCTGCCGCGGGACACACCGGCGAGAGGCAGCTGACGCGGCGCGAAGTGCGTCAGCGCGAGCGCCTCCGGACGGCCTCGGTCCCGGTGATCACCTCCGACGTCATCGCCGCCCAGCGCGATGCCGCCGAGCGCGACACGGCCGTGGTCGCAGGGGACTCGGACGTCGTCGAGCCGATCAGCGAACCGGAGACCTCCGCGGCAACGGGGAAGTCGGTCGACACCGAGTGGACCCCTCCTGCGGCGTGGGGACCGGCGACCCCACAGAGCCAGAGCCCCGATGAGGCGGAGATCGCCGAGACGAGCGCTTCGTCGGACGAGGACGCCTCCGCGCTCGGCGAACCGGCCGCTTCGACGACCGACGACGCTGATGACCGCGCGGTCGAGGACGGTCCTGGAGAGGCTCCCGAGCACGTGGCGGACCCGGCCGCGGACGCGGCCGCCGATGAGACGGGGCCCGCAGCCGCCGAGGAAGCGAACGCGGGGGAGGAGCGACGCACGGTCGCTCCGGACCTCGGAGCCGACCTGCTCGCGGGTCAGGGTGGCGACGTCGAGGTGCCCGCCTCCTTCGATCAGCTGCTCACGCGCGGAAGCGCCGCGACGGGCGCGCTGTCGATGCCGAATGCGCTCATCCTTTCGCAGACTCCGGAATCGGGGCCGTCCCTGGTCTCACCGATCACAGCGACGGGCGAAGTTCTCATCACCGGGACATTCGCCCTTCCCGACACCTACGGGTCGACGGGGACCGTGCCCGGCCGTTCGGAAGGCTCCGACGTCGACGCCGTGCTCGTCGACGGGGAGCTGCCCGCCGCCTCTTCACCCACCCCCATCGCGGCCAGTGCCGCCATCAGCACGATCAAATCCGCCGAAGAGATCATCAAGCCGCCTGCCCCCGAAAGAGGCAGCCGATTGATGGTCGTGCTCGCCATCACGGCGGGGGTGCTCGCCGTTGCCCTGGCCGGCGTGCTGATCGTCGCCATCACGACAGGAGTCTTCTGATGACCGTTGCCGACACGACCGTCGAGCTCGTACAGGTGGCCGCGGCTGCCGCGGCCGCCAAGGGTGGGGAGGAGTTCGTCTCCTTCGACGTCTCCGAACCACTTCCGCTCGTGGACGCCTTTCTTCTGGTCACCGGGACGAGCGAGCGGAACGTGGCAGCGATTGCCGACGCGGTCGAGGAAGCGATGCTCGAGGCCGGAGTGAAGCGACTGCGTCGCGAGGGGCGGAACGAGGCACGGTGGATCCTGCTGGACTTCGGCGATCTCGTCGTCCACGTCTTCCACGAGGAGGAGCGCGCCTTCTATGGCCTGGAGCGCCTGTGGAAGGACTGCCCCATCATCCCCGTCAGCGTTCCCCGCGCCGTCGCCGCGGAGTGAGTGGTTCGTCGCCGGCTTTCTGATGTAGTAAGCTGGTGGAGTTGCCGCGAGCGGCGACCATGGGCCTGTGGCGCAGCTGGTAGCGCACCTGCATGGCATGCAGGGGGTCAGGGGTTCGAGTCCCCTCAGGTCCACAAAAACCCCGGTTCATCCGGGGTTTTTGTCATTTCTCAGTACGGTGCGTGCCGGTCGTCCGCGAGCGCGGCTGCGTGCGGCTGCGTGCGGCTGTCGCACCAACGCGTCACGGCGTGGGCGGAGTGGCCGGTGGTGCGCGAACCCGAGCCGGCGGTACGTTCGTGGCACACGTGACGATGCGGTCGCGTGGTCCTCACGGATGGAGTTTCACGGATGAAGTTCTTTCAACGTCTCGGTCGATCGATCATGCTCCCGGTCGCCGTGCTTCCCGTCGCGGCGATCCTCTCGGGCGTCTCCTACTGGATCGCGTCGGTGACCGGAGGCAACGTCGTCTCCACGTTCCTCGGCGCCGCCGGTGGAGCACTCCTCGACAATCTGCCGCTGTTGTTCGCGGTGGGCATCTCCATCGGCATGGCCAACAAGACCGATGGGACGTCTGCTCTGGCCGGGCTGGTGTCGTGGCTGACGATCGTCACGCTCCTCAGTCCCGCGAACGTTGCCGGGTTGCTTAACGTTGCCGACCCCGAGACCGTCGACCCCGCCTTCGGCCGTGTCCAGAATGTCTTCGTCGGCATCATTGCGGGGCTGATCGGCGCCTGGTGCTACAACCGGTTCAAAGACACGAAGCTCCCCGACGCCCTGTCGTTCTTCTCGGGCCGCCGATCTGTCGCGATCGTCACGGCAGGCGTCTCGCTCATCGTAGCCGTGCTCCTGCTGTTCATCTGGCCGGTCGTGTACGGCGGGCTCGTGGCTTTCGGAGAGTGGATCGCGACGCTCGGACCGTTCGGCGCGGGCATCTACGGGTTCATGAATCGACTGTTGATCCCGACCGGCCTCCACCACGCGTTGAACTCGGTGTTCTGGTTCGATGTGGCAGGGATCAACGACCTGTCGAACTTCCTCAACGACACCGGCGAGTACGGCGTGACGGGGCAGTACATGGCGGGCTTCTTCCCGATCATGATGTTCGGTCTCCCGGGTGCCGCCTTGGCGATGTATCTCACGGCGCAGACCAAGCGCCGCAAGGTCACCTATGGCATCATGCTCTCGGCGGCGTTCGCGTCGTTCTTCGTGGGGGTCACCGAGCCGCTGGAATTCGCATTCATGTTCGTCGCCCCGTGGCTCTACCTCATCCACGCCGTGTTCACCGGCATCTCCGTCGGGCTCGCGGCGCTGCTGCCCACACGCCTCGGGTTCGGCTTCTCCGGCGGCTTCATCGACATGGTGCTCCAATGGGCCAATCCGCTCGCCCAGAACCCCTGGATTCTCCTGCTGATGGGTGTGGGCTGGTTCTTCATCTACTTCTTCACGTTCTACTTCTTCATCAAGCGCTTCCGGCTGAAGACTCCCGGGCGCGAGGACGACGCCGACGCACAGGACGCCGACAACATCGGCACCTCGCTCTCCGGATACCACGGCACCGCCGAGAAGTTCATCGCGGGGCTGGGAGGCAAGGACAACATCGTCGAGCTCGACAACTGCGCGACGCGGCTCCGCATGGAGATCGCGGACGTGTCGAAGGTCGACGAGCATGCACTCAAACGCGCCGGCGCCGCAGGAACGATGAAGGCAGGCGGCCACTCCGTGCAGGTCGTTTACGGCCTCAACGTCCAGTTCGTCAAGGACGCGATGGAGGACATCATCAACGACCGGACCGAGCGGATCGAAGCGTTCCGTGGGGCGGATGCCGGACAGACGGGTGCGGTCGCGGGTCTCGCCACCGCCGTGGGCCTTCCGAACGTCGCAGCGGCCGCCGTCGCTGCGGGGGCGGCCGCGGAGCAGCGTCTGCGCTCGCGCGGGAAGGTCGTCCGCCTCCGTCAACCCCTCGCCGGCCGCGTGCTGCCCCTCGCAGAGGTTCCCGACCCGATGTTCGCGCAGGGGACGATGGGTCCGGGCGTGGCCGTCGATCCCACGGGCGACACCGTCGTGGCGCCCGCCGATGCCACGGTCGCCTCGGTGTTCCCGACCGGCCATGCGATCGGGCTCCAGCTGGCGGACGGCGTCGAACTGCTGATCCATGTCGGAGTGGACACCGTCGCCCTCAAGGGAGACGGCTTCGAGCCCCTCGTGGCGGCGGGCGACGACGTGACGGCGGGCACACCGCTCCTGCGCTTCGACGTCGACAAGATCCGCGCCGCCGGGCTGTCGCCGATCACCCCGATCGTGATCGTCAACGATGAGACGGCGCTCGTCGAGTTGACCTGATCGACGATGCCTCGCTCACGCCACCGGGGCGATGAGCGAGGCATCGTTGTTGCGGACGTTGCCCACCGCAGAGCTGACCGGATAAAGGGTCATCGACTCGGCCAGAAGCGGTGCGGCATCGATGGCCGCGTCCAGCACGTCGCCGACGTTGTCCGTCGTCGGGTCGAGCCACGCGTCGGCGTGGTCCACATCGAGGAACAACGGCATGCGGTCGTGGATCGAGCCGAGCTCGCCCACCGAGGCGCGCGTCATGATGGTGAAGCTCAGCAGCCAGCGAGCCGGATCGTCGTCTGCTTTCGCCGCATCCTTCCACCACTCGTACAGGCCGGCGAACAGCAGTGGGTCGCCGTCGGCGGGGGAGATGAAGTAGGGGGTCTTCACGCCGGCCTCGGTGTGCCATTCGTAGTAGCCCGTTGCGGGAACGATCGCGCGACGCTTGATGAGCGCCTGACGGAACATCGGCTTGTCCTCGACCTCCTCCGAACGCGCGTTGAAGGCTCGGACGCCCAGCGACGGGTCCTTCGCCCAGGACGGAACGAGGCCCCACCGGGCGGCCTCGAGCCGACGCGTGGGAGGCTCGGTCTTGGCCGAGTCGAGGACGATCGCCACGCGATCCGTCGGCGCGATGTTGAACGATGGCCCGGGGAGGTCGTCGGCCACGACGTCGACGCGGAGCACGCCGACGAGCTCAGAACCGTCTTGGGCAACGACGAAGCGACCGCACATGAGCCCAGCCTAGACAGGGCCGCCGACACCCGGCGGCAGCGCGTCAGGGAGCCTGATCGACGATCCCCACGTCGGCGAGGCGCTCCAGGAGTTCCGCACCATCGGGACCGGTGACCCAGGGCACACGTGCGGCCGAGTGGTCGTTCACCGCCGTGCGGCCTCCTGCGAGAACGGCCTCGGCGGCCGACAGCTGGCGGATGGCGACCGCGGTGACGTGGTCGGGGAAGTCGCTCGTGAACGCGGTGTACAGGTCGTCGTCGTGCTGCCCGTCGTCGCCGATCAGCATCCACTTCACCTGGGGGAACTCGCGCACCAATCGACGGAGGTTCTCACTCTTGTGCGCCTTTCCGCTCCGGAACCACCGATCGTGAGTGGGGCCCCAATCGGTCAGGAGCAAGGCTCCGGGCGGGAAGAGATGGCGCCGCAGAAAGCGGACGAGCGTCGGCGCGACGTTCCAGGCGCCGGTGGAGAGATAGACCACGGGGGCACCGGGATGATCGCGCACGAGTCTCTCCAGGAGCACGGCCATGCCGGGGACGGGCTGCCGCGCGTGCTCGTCGAGCACGAACGAGTTCCATGCCGCCACGAGCGGCCGCGGCAGGGCAGTGACCATCACCGTGTCGTCCACGTCGCAGACGATCCCGAAGGACGTGTCCGAGCCCACGACGAAGACCCGAGTCTCGACCGGGTCGCTGCCCTCGACCGACATCGTGAGCGGTTGCCATCCCGGAGCCTGCTTCGCCGGAAGCACCGTGTCGATGACACCGCCGCGATCGGCCACCACCTCGTGAGAGACCCCGTCGATCGTGACGGTCACCTGGGCGAAGCCGACGGGCACCGACGCGAAGCTGCGCCACCCCCGAACGCTCGCGAACTCGCCGCCACGACGCGACCGCAGCGGCGGAACGATGAGCACGCGTCCGAGAACGCGCACCCAGTCCTCGCCGCCGTAGCCCGGAAAGGCCGCGACCGTCGGCTTCTGACCGCGGGCGCGGGCGCGCCGCTCGCGCCACGCGTGGAAGCGGTACTCCCACCGGGCAAGCCACAGCACCTTCGGGCGAGAGGGGGGAGCGCCAGACATCGTCTCAGTCTTTCATGCCCGCTCGTCGGCGTTGCGGTTCTCCTCGTCGTCGAGGCGCAGATGACGCGACTCCCGGGCGACGATCACCCGCTTGGCCACGTACACGAGGATGAGGAACAGCGCGATGACAGCGACGAAGATGTAGCCCGCGAAGTGGATGCGGTCGGCCAGCTCGCGGTAAGTGCCCGCGGCTGCGGCGGCGACCGAGACGTACAAGATCGACCACAGGGTGCACGCCGGCGCGGTCCACGCCAGGAAGCGACGATACGAGAAGCCGCTCATGCCGACGGTGAGGGGCACGAGCGAATGCAGCACGGGAAGGAAGCGCGACAAGAAGATGGCGGGGCCGCCGCGCCGTCGCAGATACAGCTCCGCACGGGTCCAGTTGTCCTCGCCGACCTTGGCGCCCAGGCGCGAGAAGCGTATGCGAGGTCCCAGCCAGCGGCCCAGCCAGAAGCCGATGCTCTCGCCGGCCAGAGCGCCCACGATGACGACGAGGATGAGGGCGCCGGCCTCCCACGGCGATGCCACCGCGGTGCCTGCCACGATGACGACGGTGTCTCCGGGAACGATCAGACCGATGAGGACACTCGTTTCGAGCATGATGGCGACGCCGGCCAGCAATGTCCTCACCACCGGGTCGACACTCTGCACGGCGTCGAGCAGCCAGGTGAGGAACTCGTTCACCGCTCCAGCCTACGTCGGAGGTGAGGCGGCGACTGAGCCTTTGCCGCACGGCTCGACGATCTAGCCTGGTACTGTGCCGTCACCTCTCGTCAGCCGCCCCTTCGGGGAGTGGATCGAGCCCGTCGAGCTCTACCTCGGCGGCCCGGCCCAGGACGATCTCGGGTTCTGGTTGGATGCGGGGCAGGACGCCGGCACGGGCTGGAGCTACCTCGGCATCGGCGATTCCGCCGCCGGGGCGCCCCGCGATCTCGCCATCGGCGGGCAGTCGGCGGTGGCCGGAGCGCCCCCGTTCCAGGGCGGCTGGGTCGGCTGGCTCGACTACGACGACGCGGCGGCTCGCGCGGGGGCCCCGTCCCACCGCGGTTCCGCGGCCCCCGGCGGCGCGGGCGTGCACGTGCGCCGACTCGTCGCCGCCGACCACGCGACGCGACGGCTGTGGCTCTGCGCTCCGACCGACGAGCTCGATGCCTTCGAGCTGACGGTTCGATCGTGGCGACGCGCCCTGCCTGCGCTCCGCGCGCCAGAACCCGTCCCTGCCATCGCGCGGCACACCGCCGCTGCCTACGCCCGTCTGATCGGCCGCTGCCGGGAGGCGATCAGGGAGGGCGACGCCTACCAGCTCTGCCTCACCACCCGTTTCACCGTCGAGGCGGTGGTGGACCCCGTGACGGCGTACCTCCGGCTCCGCGCCGCGACCCCCTCCCATCACGGCGGCATCATCCGGGTGGGCCCCCGCTCCCTGGTGAGCGCGAGTCCCGAGCGGTTCCTCGAGATCTCGGCGGGAACCGTCCGCACACATCCGATCAAAGGCACGCGGCCCCGGGGCGCGACGGGGGAGGAGGATCGGCAGCTGATCGATGAGCTGCGCGCGAGCGCGAAGGAACGTGCCGAGAACGTGATGATCGTCGACCTCATGCGCAATGACCTGCAGCGTGTGTGCGTGCCCGGTTCGGTCGTCGTGGACCGCCTCCTAGACGTCGAGTCGTACGCCGCCGTGCATCAGCTGGTGAGCGCGATCTCGGGGACCCTCACCGCCGGCGCCCGGATCGGCGAGGTCCTGGACGCCACCTTCCCCGCCGGCAGCATGACCGGGGCGCCGAAGCTCTCCGCGATGTCGATCCTGCATGCCCTGGAGGGCGCGGAGCGAGGCGTCTTCGCCGGGTGCTTCGGATGGATCGGACAGGACGGCGCGGCCGACCTTGCGATGGTCATCCGGTCCATCGTCTTCGAGCGCGAGGGCGTCTACGTGGGAGCAGGCGGGGGGATCACGTGGCACTCCGATGCGAGCGCCGAGGTGGCGGAGGTCGGTGTGAAGGCGCGAGGCCCGCTGGCCGCACTCGGCGCAACGCTCCCACCCGGCTGGGACTGAGCCGGGTCCGCTAATCTGGAAGGACGCCTTCGCGCGTTCCCGAACTTCCATGATTGGTGCTCTGTGTCTGCGACGTCCCCTTCGGCCTCTCCGTCAGTTCCTGCCTCCGGGACCGGGTCTGCTCACGACACCGGGGTGACCGAGAACGGCGGCTTCGACCCGGCAGGGATCCAGGAGAAGTGGCAGCAGCGGTGGCGCGCCGCTGACCCGTTCCGCGCCGGCGGCGAGGACGACACGCGTCCCCGTAAGTACGTGCTCGGCATGTTCCCGTATCCGTCGGGGGACATGCACATGGGCCATGCGGAGAACTACGCCTACGTCGACTCCGTCGCGCGCTTCTGGCGCCATCGCGGGTACAACGTCCTGAACCCGATCGGCTGGGACTCGTTCGGTCTTCCGGCGGAGAACGCCGCCATTCAGCGCGGCGCGGATCCCCGCGAGTGGACCTACGCCAACATCGCGCAGCAGAAGGCGAGCCTGCAGCACTTCGGCACGTCGTACGACTGGAGCCGCGTCCTGCACACGAGCGACGCCGACTACTACCGCTGGAACCAGTGGCTGTTCCAGAAGCTCTATGAGCGTGGACTGGCGTATCGCAAGGAGAGCCCGGTCAACTGGTGTCCTCACGACCAGACCGTGCTCGCCAACGAGCAGGTCGTCGATGGCCGGTGTGAGCGCTGCGGCCACGAGGTCGTGAAGAAGAAGCTCACCCAGTGGTACTTCAAGATCACCGAGTACGCCGATCGCCTGCTCGACGACCTGAACCAGTTGGAGGGCTTCTGGCCCTCGAAGGTCATCCGGATGCAGCGCAACTGGATCGGTCGCTCCGTGGGTGCCGACATCGACTTCGAGATCGAGGGGCATCCCGAGAAGGTGACCGTCTTCTCGACGCGGCCCGACACGCTGCACGGCGCGACGTTCTTCGTCGTGGCTCCCGACAGCGATCTGGCGGCGGAGCTGGCGGCGGGCTCGAGCGCAGAGGTGCGGATGCGCTTCCAGGACTACCTGGACCAGGTGGGCAAGGCCAGCGAGATCGAACGCCAGGCGACCGACCGCCCCAAGACCGGGGTGTTCCTGGATCGCTATGCGATCAATCCCATCAACGGCGAGAGGCTGCCGATCTGGGCGGCCGACTATGTGCTGGCCGACTACGGGCGCGGTGCGGTCATGGCGGTACCCGCGCACGATCAGCGCGACCTCGACTTCGCCCGCGCCTTCGGTCTTCCGGTGAAGGTCGTCGTCGACACGACAGCACCCGTCACCGGGGCGATCACGGTGATCGACCTCGACGAGGACGGGAACCCCATCGATCCGGGAAGCGACCTGTCGGAGATCGACCCCGCTGTCACGGGGACGGCGCTCACGGGGGAGGGGCGCATGATCAACTCCGGCGCGCTGAACGGCCTGAGCAAGCGCCACGCGATCGCGCGTGCGATCGACGAGCTGGAACGGCTCGGTACCGGTCGCGCCGCGAAGTCGTACCGACTGCGGGACTGGCTCATCTCGCGTCAGCGCTTCTGGGGCACGCCGATTCCGATGATCCACACGTCCGACGGACGTATCGTTCCGGTTCCCGAGGACCAGCTTCCGCTCACCCTTCCGGACGCGCACGGCCTCGATCTCGCACCGAAGGGCACCTCGCCCCTCGGTGGCGCGACCGAGTGGATGCAGACGACCGACCCCGAGACCGGTGAGCCCGCCCTCCGCGACCCCGACACGATGGACACCTTCGTCGACAGCTCGTGGTACTTCTTGCGGTTCCTCTCGCCCGGCGACCCGCGCGAGGCGTTCTCACCGAAGGAGGCCGCCCGCTGGGCGCCGGTGGACTCGTACATCGGCGGAGTCGAGCACGCCATCCTGCACCTCCTCTACGCGCGATTCATCACCAAGGTGCTGTTCGACATGGGGCTCATCGACTTCACCGAGCCGTTCAGCTCACTCATCAACCAGGGCATGGTCCTGCTCGACGGCTCCAAGATGTCCAAGAGCAAGGGCAACCTGGTGGAGTTCGCGGCGAGCATGGTCGACCCGGGGGCCGATGCGGTGCGCGTCGCAATCGCCTTCGCAGGCCCGGTCGAGGACGACATCAACTGGGAGGACGTCTCGACGACGGGAGCCCAGAAGTTCCTCGCCCGGGCATGGCGCGTCGCGAAGGACGTCAGCAGTGCGCCGGATGTCGTGTGGGCCGAGGGCGACGTGGCGTTGCGCCGTGTGACGCACCGGCTCCTCGCCGATGCCCCGGGCCTGGTCGAGCAGACGAAGTTCAACGTCGTGGTCGCCCGCCTGATGGAGCTCGTCAACGCCACGCGCAAGACGATCGACTCCGGTGCCGGCCCCGCCGACCCCGCGGTTCGTGAGGCTGCAGAGGCCACCGCGATGATCCTCGACCTCTTCGCCCCGCACACCGCGGAGGAGATGTGGGAGATCCTCGGCTACGAGCCGTTCGTGGGACTCGTGCCGTGGCGTGCGGCCGATCCGACGCTGCTCGTCGAGGAATCGGTCACCGCGGTCGTGCAGATCGATGGCAAGGTCCGCGGCACTCTCACTGTTCCCGCACGCATTTCGGCCGATGAGCTCGAAGCCCTCGCGCGCGCCGACGAAAAGGTGCAGCGCTCTCTCGGCGG
Source organism: Microbacterium sp. TNHR37B (assembly GCF_001620065.1). GTDB lineage: Bacteria > Actinomycetota > Actinomycetes > Actinomycetales > Microbacteriaceae > Microbacterium. The sequence goes on along the minus strand of NZ_LQGV01000001.1, from coordinate 521,075 downwards.
TCGAGAGATCGTCCGCGCTGTCGTTCGTGCCCCCAAGGTCGTCAGCTTCACCACCGGCTGAGCGCTGCGGTGCCGTCCACTGCGGCGGCGTCGACCATCGACGACTCCCCAGGAGACCGAGCTCGCTCGGGCCCCCCGGTGGGCCGCATGAGTGCGTCGGGCCCCGCCCGCGGCCTGCCAGCCTGTCGGGATGGACGGGACGAAGGCCGGGGGAGCGCGCCGGCTCGGCGTCGGCGCTGCGATCGTGCTCGTCATCGTCGCCCTCGCGGTGACCGTCGTCATCGGGATGGTGCGGACCGCCGGGTCCCCGGTCGAGGATCTTTCGTCCCTCGCGCCCACACCGGGAGCGACGCCGGCCTCTGACGCCCCGCTGTATGTCCAGGTCGACGGTGCGGTGGCGGAGCCCGGCCTGTACCGACTGGATCCCGGATCCCGTGTGGTCGACGCCGTCGGTGCGGCGGGCGGCTTCACCCGCGACGCCGACCGGCAGGGCGTCAATCTCGCCCGGGAGCTGATCGACGGCGAACAGCTCCTCGTCCCGCGCGAAGGGGAGAGTCCGCCACCCTCGACCTCCGTCGGTCCCACCCTCGTGAACCTCAACACCGCCGACGCGACCGCGCTGGAGGCGCTGCCCCGGATCGGGCCCGCGCTGGCGGCGCGGATCATCGCCTGGAGGGAGGAGAACGGTCGATTCAGCAGCGTGGATGATCTCCTGGCCGTCCCGGGCATTGGCGAACGTCTCCTGGCCGGCCTCCGGGACCTGGTGACGGTGTGAACGACACGCTCGCACCGCGAGATCTTCGCCTGCTGCCGATCGCCGCGGCCGCATGGGCAACAGCGGGTGCCGCTGTGGCTGCTCCGCAGGTCTCGGCCGTGATCGGCGCGGTGGCGGTGGGGTCAGCCCTCGCCGCCCTCGCCGTCGCCATCCACCGCAGGGGTCGCCCGGTCTCCGCCGTGGTCGCGCTCTGTGCCGTCGCCTTCGCCGCGGCGACCGCCGTCGCCGCTCAGGTGGCGGCCGCAGCGCCAGACCGGGCAGCCGCCGCGCAACTCCCCGTCGACGGCGGCAGAGCGGTCACCATCGAGGCGGTCGTGGTCGGCAAGATCGAGCCCCGGGCACGAGGATGGGCGTTCGACGCCATCACCCACTCCGTCCGCATCGGCGACGACGCGCACGTCCTCACGGTGCCCGTCGTCGTGCGCGTCTCCGCTCACCCAGAGGACCTGCAGATCGGCGCCACCGTCGCTATGGCGGGCGCTGCGGAACGCGCCGAGGCGGCTCGGCGCGAGGTCCTCATCGTCACGGCGCACGATGAGGTGCAGATCACCCGGCCCGCGGCGGGGCTCTTCGACACCGCTGCCTCGCTGCGAAGGGGTCTCTTGCGCGTGGTCGCCGGGTTGCCGGATCCCGGCGCGCAGCTCATTCCCGGCCTCGCCGTCGGGGATACGTCGCTGGTCACCGCGGAGCTCGACGACGCGATGAAGACGTCCTCGCTGTCCCACCTCACCGCTGTCTCAGGCGCCAATTGCGCTCTCGTCGCCGCCGCGGCCTTCGGTATGGGCGCCCTGATGCGGCTCCCGCGCGGCGGCAGGATCGCCCTCTCGGCGGCGGCCCTCGGCGGGTTCGTCCTCCTGGTGACGCCCGAGCCCAGTGTCGTCCGCGCTGCCGCCATGGCGGGGGTCGCGATGATCGCGGTGCTCGTCGGACGGCGGGCCATGGGAGTCTCCGTCCTCGGCGCCGCCGTCATCGTGTGCCTGATCGCCGACCCGTGGTTGGCCGTCTCGCTCGGGTTCGCGCTCTCCGCGGCGGCGACCGCAGCGCTGCTTCTGCTGGCGCCCGCGCTCGCGCGTGGCCTGACGCGCTGGATGCCCGAGCCCCTCGCGCTCGCCCTGGCGGTCCCCGCCGCAGCGCAGCTGGCCTGCGGGCCGCTGCTCATTCTCGTCACCCCCGCCATTCCCCTCTACGGCGTCGCCGCGAACCTTCTCGCAGGCCCCGCGGCGCCGGCAGCCACGGTGCTCGGCCTCCTCGCCTGCCTGTGCGCGGGGATGCCCGTGATCGGGCACGGTCTTGCGGCCCTGGCGTGGGTACCTGCCGCGTGGATCGCCGCGACGGCGTCGACGATCGCGGGCCTTCCCCAGGCGACGGTGGCGTGGTGGGAAGGGCTCCCAGGACTCGCGGCACTCACCCTCTGCGGTGGCGCGCTCGTCATCGCGGTGACCATCCGCCGGGGCCCCGTGCGGTCCACGGCGGTGCTCTTCCTCGCGGCGGTCGCTGGGGTTGTCCTCGCGGTGGGCCCGATCCTGACCGTCGTCGAACGGTGGCGAACCCCAGCTTCGTGGGCGGTCGCCGCGTGCGACGTCGGGCAGGGCGACGCGCTCCTGCTCCGAGACGCGGGACGCATCGCCTTGGTCGACACCGGGCCCGATCCCGACGCCCTCACCCGGTGCCTCGATCGCTTCGGCGTCGGTCGCGTGGATGTGCTCGTGCTCTCGCATTTCGACGCGGATCACCGCGGAGGTCTGCCCGGCCTGCACGGCCGCGTCGACCTCCTCCTCCACGGCCCGGTTCCCGACGCCGACGCGGCACGCGCACTGGCAGCGGTCGCGAGTGAGGGAGCGCGGCTGCAGCAAGCGGTCGCGGGAGACTCGGGCCCGCTGGGCGACGCCGTCTGGGAAGTGCTGTGGCCACGCGCCGGCGCCGCCGGCTACGAAGGGAACGATGCGAGTGTGGTGATCGACATCCGGGGTGGGCGGATGCCCTCGACCATCCTGCTCGGCGATCTCTCCGCCACGCCCCAGCAGGCGCTGTCGGCCCGCGTCCGGCCGCCCTACGACGTCGTCAAGGTCGCCCACCATGGAAGCGCCGATCAGGCACCCCCGCTCTACGAGCGGATCCGAGCGGGCGTCGCGATCTTCAGCGTCGGCGAGAACACGTACGGCCACCCGCGACAGGAGACGCTCGATCTCATGACGGATCTCGGCGCGCGCGTCCTGCGCACGGACCGTTCCGCGGCCCTCGCGCTGTGGCGCGACGGAAGCGATATCCAGCTCTGGGGCGAACGGGGTGTCGATGGCGCTCGGTAGGCTGAAGGAATGGCGACCACCTCCCGCAAACCCGCAGGGCGCGCCGCCACGGCCATCCCGCAGATCTCCTGGCGCGCACCCCAGCCGGCTCCGATCGTCCTCGTCTCCGGGCCCGAAGAGGTCTGCGCCGAGCGCGCGATCGCGGGAGTCCGCGACTTCCTGCGGGCCGAGGACGACAGCCTCGAAGTGTCCGACGTCCGCGCCGACGACTACACCGCGGGGACGCTGCTCACCACGACGTCGCCGTCGCTGTTCGGCGAGCCTCGGCTCGTGCGCGTGGCGGGGGTCGAGAAGTGTTCCGATGCCTTTCTCACCGAAGCGTTGGCATACCTCGAGTCACCGCAGGAGGGCGCGACCGTCGTGCTGCGGCACACCGGCGCCTCGGTGCGCGGCAAGAAGCTCCTCGACGCGATCCGCGCCGGTCGGGGCGGGGGAGTGGAGATCGCCTGCCCCGCGGTCAAGCGAGATTCCGACCGCTTCGATTTCGCCGCTGGCGAGTTCCAGACGGCGCGTAAGCGCATCGCCCCTGCGGCGCTGCGCGCCCTCGTCAGCGCGTTCGCCGACGACCTGACCGAACTCGCCGCCGCATGTCAGCAGCTGATCGCCGATGTCCCCGGTGACATCGCCGTCGAGACAGTCGAGCGATACTACGGAGGCCGTGTGGAAACCACGGCCTTCACCGTGGCCGATACCGCGATCGCTGGCCGGTACGGCGACGCTCTCATCGCCCTGCGCCACGCACTCGCCAGCGGAGCCGACCCGGTTCCCCTCGTTGCGGCGATCGCCTCGAAGCTGCGCACGATGGCGCGCGTGGCAGGCTCCCGAGAGCCCGCTGGGGCCTTGGCGTCGCGTCTCGGGATGAAGGACTGGCAGGTCGACCGCGCGCGTCGCGATCTGTCCGGCTGGAACGAGAGGTCCCTCGGGATGGCGATTCAAGCTGCTGCGCGGGCCGATGCCGAGGTGAAAGGCGCCTCCCGGGATCCGGTGTTCGCTGTCGAACGGCTCGTCACCGTGATCGCCACGCGGGCGCCCTTCGGCGATTGACCGCGCTCCCGTCTCAGACACGGCACGGCGCACGGAAAAGGCCCGCCACTCGTCGAGGGCGGGCCTTTTGCAGGAGATGGCTCAGAGCGCGGCGACCTGCTTGGCGATGGCCGACTTGCGGTTCGCTGCCTGGTTCTCGTGGATGACGCCCTTGCTCACGGCCTTGTCGAGCTTCTTGGACGCCTTGGCGAGTGCCTGCTCGGCAGCGGCCTTGTCGCCGGCTGCCACGGCCTCGCGGGTGCGGCGCACCTCGGTGCGGAGCTCGCTCTTGACGGCCTTGTTGCGCTCGCGGGCCTTCTCGTTGGTCTTGTTGCGCTTGATCTGCGACTTGATGTTCGCCACGTTCGACGGTTCTTTCGTTCGGAGTTTTCGATGGATGTGTCACGCGACAGAAGAGGGCTGTCTCGCGACGGTCGTGTGAGGGAGAAGCCCACACGCAAGCCAAAAGCCGAGTCTACCAGGTTTCACTCCCGCGCCCGTGACGACCGACATCATCCGCGGCAGGTGCGGGAACACCCGTGCACCCGGCATGATCGTGACATCGGGCGCATGCGCGCCGCTCCAACGAAGGAGAACCCGTGACAGACGATCCTCCCGGCTCGCGTCGTCCTCGCCGCCTCGCCCCGCTCCGCTGGTCGGTCGCCACCGCTGCCTTTCAGATCGAGGGAGCGCGACATGCGGATGGTCGAGGACGCAGCATCTGGGACGACTTCGTCGAGATGCCCGGCGCCGTCCTGGACGGCTCGACGGCAGAACCCGGCCCGGACAGTTGGCACCGCTGGCGGGAGGACATCGCCTTGGCTGTCGAGCTCGGCGTCGACCGCTACCGCTTCTCGCTCTCGTGGGTGCGTGTGCGACCCGAACACGGACGGCCCGCGAACAGAGCTGCCCTGGACCGTTACTCCCGCATGGTCGACGCGCTCCTGGACGCCGGAGTGGCCCCGTTCGTCACGCTCTACCACTGGGATCTTCCCTCCGTGCTGGAGGAGCACGGCGGCTGGCTCGACCGGCGCACGCCCTTCGCGTTCGCCGAGTACGTGCAGACGGTCGTCGATGCGCTCGGAGACCGCGTCGCCGACTGGTACACGATCAACGAGCCGGTGTCGACGACCCTGCAGGGCTATGCGATCGGCGAACTGGCCCCCGCCCGGACCCTTCTGTTCGGCGCCCTCCCCACCGCTCACCACCAGCTGCTGGCCCATGGCCTGGCGCAACAGGTGATCCGCTCCGCCGGTTCCGGGCGTGTCGGGATCGTCAACAACCACACCGCCGTGCGCCCCGCGTCGGCACGGGACGAAGATCTCGCCGCCGCCGAGGTCTACGACCTCCTCCACAATCGCCTGTTCGCCGATCCCGTCCTGCGAGGCGAGTATCCCGATCTCTCGATGCTCGGCGTTCCCGACCTGCCCGTCGAGGACGGAGACCTCGCCCTGATCTCGCGCCCGTCCGACTTCTACGGCGTCAACTACTACAACCCCACCCGTGTCGGCGCCGCTGCGCCCGACAGTCCCATTCCGTTCGAGATCCTCCCGATCGAGGGCGCGCCCACGACCGGCTTCGGCTGGCCGATCGACCCCCAGGGGCTCCGCGCCGTCCTCGGCCAACTCGCGGACCGCTACGGCGACGCGCTGCCACCGATCGTGATCGGCGAGAACGGGGCGTCCTTCCCCGAGCCCGACCACTCATCGCACACGATCCACGACGCCGAGCGCATCGACTATCTCGCGCGACACCTCGATGCGGTCGAAGCGGCAAGGAACGACGGACTCGACATCGCTGAGTTCACGGTCTGGTCTCTCCTGGACAACTTCGAATGGGCGGACGGGTTCACTCAGCGCTTCGGTCTCGTTCATGTCGACCACAACACCTCGCTCCGAACCCCGAAAGCGTCCTACTCCTGGTTCCGAGACCGCATCGCCGCCAGCCGCGCGCAGCACGAGGCAGGAGCGGGCGCATGAACGCGCGGCGGGTGGGCGCTACCTGGTTCGCGCTCTTCACCGCGGCGTGGTTGGCCCTGTGGACGGTGCAGCTCACGCCGCTGCAGCTGCTGATCCCGTTGCAGCTCGACACGCCCGACGATGCCGGCGGCTGGATCTCCGGCGTCGTCTCCTCGGGGATGGTCCTGGCCATCGGGGGCTTGGCGGGCGTGGTCGCGGGACCGGTCGCCGGCGGCCTCTCCGACCGGACGCGGGGCCGCCGCGGGCGACGACGCCCCTGGGCGGTGGCGGGAAGCCTCGTCTCGTCGGCCTCTCTCGTCGTCCTCGCCTCCGCCGAGGACGCGTGGAGCGTGGGGGCGGCCTGGGTCGGTGTCTCGGTCGGTGTCGCCGTCGCCTCCGCCGCCTTCACCGCGCTCATCGCCGATCAGCTCGACACCCAGCGGGGAGTAGCCTCGGCGGCCGTCTCCTCGGCGCAAGCCCTCGGGATCGTGGTCGGAGTCGGCGTCATCGTCGTCGGCGGCCTCAGCGTCTGGAGCGGGTATCTCGTGCTCGCGGTGACCCTGCTCGTAGTCGGCACCGGTGCCGCGCTTCTCCTTCCCGACCCGCCCGCGCAGGAGGCGACGCGGGCGGCCCGCGGCGTCCGCTCGCTCCGGGACCGGACCGCGGCCCTCCGCGATCGCGACTTCGCGTGGATCCTCGGGGGCCGCCTCGTCGTGAACATCGGCAACGCGCTCGGCACGGGGCTGCTGCTGTTCTTCCTCCTCTACGGGCTCGATCGCGGCCCCACTCACGCCGAGGACGATCTCCTCCTGCTCATCGTCGTCTACACCCTCTTCGTCGTGGTCGCCTCGGTCGTCAGCGGCCGCCTCTCCGACCGCTTCGGACGACGGATCGGCATCACGGTGGCCGCAGCGCTCGTCCAGGCCGCGGCTTCTCTCCTCCTCGCGGTGGTCCCGGCCTTCGAGACGGCGCTCGTCGCGGCGGCGCTCCTCGGCATCGGCTACGGCGCGTACATGTCCGTCGGGCTCGCCCTCGCGACCGAGGTTCTGCCGTTTCCCGACGACCACGCGCGTGACCTCGGCTTCGTCAACGTCGCAGCCAGCCTGGGACAACTCGTGGGGCCGCTCGTGGGCGCCGGGCTCGTGGCAGCGGTGGGAGGGTTCTGGCTCCTCTTCCTCGTCGGCGCCGTCCTATCGGCTGTCGGCGGCCTGATGACCCTCCGGGTGCGACACCGCGCCGCTCGCTGAGGGCGACCGTGCCGCCGTCGCCGTCGCGACGTCGAGAAGGGCGTTGAAGACCCCGGGACGCATCGCCGTGACCAGGTGGCTGGTGCGAGGGACGACGATCAGCTCGGCATCCGGCACGAGCGAGACGAACAGTCGCTCGCTCACCCGCAACTGGTCGTACTGTCCGTTGATGAACCACGTGGGCACGTGGATGCGGCGCAGGGCTGCGAGCAGGTCGAGCACCGACAGGCTCTTCAGCGCGACGTCCTGTGCGTCGTAGGCGTATCCGCCGGCGCCGAAGTCGGGACGTGTCTCCTCGGGGAGCGTGCGATCGAGCACCCAGTCGGCGATGCGCTGGCCCCGTCCCGGGAGGCGGTCGAATCCGCGCGCGAGGGCACGGTAGGTCGCCAATCCGACCCCCCGCGGTATCGCGGTGCACGAGGCGGCGATGAACGCGGAGACGGGCGGCGCCGGCTCCGTGCCCATGAATGCAATGGAGAGGAGACCCCCCATCGAATGCCCGACGAGGACGACGGGGCCACGATCCGCCGCATCGCTGACCGCGTCGCCGATCGTCCGCATTGCTCCTTCGAGGGTGAACAGCTCGTTCATCCGTGTGCCGTGTCCGGGAAGGTCCACCGCGACCGCGGCGACCCCGCGATGGCGCAGGTGCGCGATCTGCGCCCGCCACATGGTCGCCGACGTGCGAATCCCGTGCACGAGGACCACCTGCACCGCGCCCCTGCCCCCGTCCGGGGGAGGAGCCGGAGACGCCGCATCAGCCAGGGGGGCCATGGGTTCAGCCTAGATCGCGCCAACGACGAAGGGCGGAGCGCCGACCGTGACCGTGCTCCGCCCTCCCGCCATCGATCGTCAGAAGAGGACGACGACCTTCGCGGCGTTGCTGGTCGACCCGGCCGACACGCTCGGGTCCTTCGGTACATACACCGCCGTGAAGGTGTGCGTGCCGCGACTGAGCTTCCCGAGAGTGAAGGTGGCCACTCCCCGTCGCACGGTCGCGGTTCCGACGACCGTCGTCCCCTCGCGGAACTCGACGGTGCCCTCCGGCGTCCCCTCCGCCTGGCCGACCAGGGCGACGAGCGTCGTCGGCAGGAACCGGTTGATGTGGAGCGGCAGAACGGGAACGAGCGTCGTCGACGTCTCCTGCGCTGTCACTCCGGCCTCGATCGTGATCGGGACGCGCACCACGGTGCCCGATGGCGACACGGTCAGGGTGAGCACCGCCTGCCCCGCCGCCTGTCCCGCCGGCACCGTGACCGAGACGGTCGCGCTGCCGCCCGCCACGGCACTCTCGCCGAGGGCGGCGTCACCGAGAGCGACACTCAGAGAGGTGTTCTCCGGGGCACCACGGCTGGTCATGTTCAGCCCGCTGACCTCCAAAGAGATCTCCTCACCGGCTGTCACCGTCTCCGGCACCCCGGTCACCTCCACCGCGTGCTTGGCATAGTCCGGCGCAAGCGGCGAGTTGTCCGCGATGTAGTCCATCCACGCCTCGTAGTCGAGGAGACCGGTGTCGACGTAGTTCATTCCCTCGGTGAAGATGCGGAAGTTGTCTCCACCGGTCGCCAGGAAGGAGAAGGTGCCGATGCGGTACTCGGCCTGCGGATCGAGCGGCTCGCCGTCAATTGTCACCGACGTGATGCGGTCGCCCTCCGGACGGTCCGCGTCATAGGTGTAGGCGACGTTGTCGGAGAGCCCCAGCTGCAGGTACGGCCGCTGGGGGACAGAACCGTCGGCCGCCCGCTGCCACTGCTGTTCGAGCAGCGTCGTGAACTGCTCACCCGTCAGGCTCACCAGCGCGAGCGTGTTGTTGAAGGGCAGCACCGCGTTCGCCTGCGAGAAGGAGACCGTCCCGTCCGCCATTCCCGGGATCGCCGTCGCCCCGAACTCCGCCTGCGTGTCCCACAGGTCTGCGCGGAGGCCGCCGGGGTTCGTGACGCCGATCTGCGCGCCCTGCGGCAGTGTCGACAGCGAGTCGCGGAGCATGTTGGCCACCGTGTTGCCGAGCGCCGACTCCGACGCCCGGTCGTCGCGCGTTCCGCCGGTCCACACGCCGTCGACGAACGATCCCCCCGCGAACGCAGTGGTGATGTCGCCGGACACCTCTCCGACGGCCGTGTTCCCGATCTCGGCGGCCGCCGCGAGCGCGTCCTTCACGATCGCGTCGACCTCCGCGACGCGCGGGTAGGTGGCGATGAGGTCTGCCGCCGCAGTGGTGGTGCGCTTCACGAGCTGCTCGGTGTGCGCAGCGACGTTGCCGCTCTCCCCGTCCACCGTCAGGACGATCTGACCGATGTTCGTTCCGTAGGAGCCCGTCTGGACGACGGGACGCGTGCGGTCGGTGCCGGGGATGGGCGCCGACCACGCGTACTCCTTGTGCGTGTGGCCCGTGAAGATGGCGTCGACCTCGGGGGAGGTATCCGAGACGAGAGCGGCGAACGGCCCGCCCGCCGCGCGCTCCTCATCGAGGGTGGACCCGTCGGGCGTTCCCGCCCCGGCGCCCTCGTGGTACAGCGCGACGATCACGTCGGCCTCCCCATTGGCGGTGTCGCCGTCGGAGAGTTGGGCAGCGACCCGGTTGACCGCTTCGATCGGGTCTCCGAACTCCAGCGCCTCGATCCCGGCGGGGGAGACGAGGGTAGGTGTCTCCTCGGTGACGGCACCGATGACCCCGACCGTCAGGCCCCCGGCATCGAGCAGGGCGTACTCCGGAAGCGCCGGGGTGTCCGTGCCGGCCAGATACACGTTGGCTCCCAGCTGCGGATACTCGGAGGCGTCGGTCACCCGCCCGGCCAGGTCGTCCCAGCCGCGGTCGAACTCATGGTTTCCGACGGCCGAGGCCTGGAGGCCGAGCGCGTTCAGCACATCGATGGTGGGACGGTCCTGAGCCACCGAGGAGGCGAAGAGCGAGGCCCCGATGTTGTCACCGGCGGACAGGAACAGCGTGGGCCCGTTCGCCTGTGCCCGCAGCTCCTCCACCGTTCCGGCGAAGGCGACCGTGTTGTTGTCGATCCGGCCGTGGAAGTCGTTGATGCCGAGGAGCGTCAGCTCCGTGTCCGACTGCTCGGCGGACAGGCCTACGATCACCGGGTCGTGGTCGCTGGAGCGGTACACGTCGTCCGCGTAGAACTCCGTCCCGTGGCTGCGGAAGCGGCTGTACTCGAGCGCGACGGACTCTCCCGAGTTGATGTTCCACACATCGGCACCCGACGCGCGCCCCAGCGCCGCCTCGTTGAGCAGCACGTGATCCAGCGACCCGGACAGGCCGGAGAAGACGTAGGACGAGGAGTCGACGTCGAAGTGCGTGGCGGCGTCGGTGTAACCGGCGTCGTACAGCACCTGCAGCGGGTCTTCCTTGCCGTACGAGTTGAAGTCGCCGACCAGCGCAACAGCCGAGACGTCTCCCTGGATCTCGCCGACCCAGTCGCGCAGCGCCGTGGCCTGGCGGACCCGGGACTCGTTCGACTCGCCCTGACCGTCGCCGGCGTCGACGTCGCCGGGCCAGGGGCCCACCGAGCTCTTCGACTTGAAGTGGTTCACGACGAACAGGAGCGGCGCCCCGCCATCGACCGGCTCGAACACCTGGCCGATGGGCTCACGGGCGTTGACGAAGGCCTGGCCCGCGCCACTCTGATCCCCGAGGGCACGGGAGGCGCCCACCGGCGCCACCGCGGCACGCTGGTAGATGATCGCGTTGGTGATGACGTCCTGCTCGCTGGCCGGAGGAAGCTCGCTCGAGGACGGGACGAATGCCCACCGCTCCTCGCCCGCGGCCGCGTTGAGCGCAGTGACGAGCGTCGCGGTGGCCTCGTCGGTCTCTTCGCCCAGGGCCGCCGAGTTCTCGATCTCCATGAGACCGACCACGTCGGCGTCGAGCGCGTTGATCGCGGTGACGATCTTGTCCTGCTGGCGCTGCAGGTCGTCGGCGTCCCACGCCCCGCGCTGGGCGCATCCCTCGCGCACCGTGACACCGTCGCCGAAGCGATCGCGGTAGGGCACGCACGACGCGTTCTCCGTACCGAGCGTCGTGAAGTAGTTGAGGACGTTGAACGACGCGACGGTGACGTCGCCGCCCACCGCGGCAGGTGCCGACGTGCGGGGATCCTCGAACACGACGCCGTCGGAGCCGGACCCGTCGCCGGCCAGAGGCTCGGTGGGATTGAGCTTCCACGTGTTGTTGCGGTAATCGACGATCACCGGCTCCGTGAAGGTGACCGATGCCCCGACGACGATCGGCTCGGCGAGGGAGACGTACGCCGGGGTCAGTGACGAGTTCGCCGAGGAGAGGTAGTTGATGCTCGTGCCATCGTCGAGGACGACGCCGCGCGCCGCATTGTCCTCGGCGACCGCTGCCGCCTCGTCGCTGCCGGGGCGGGCGACGTCGGTGGGCTGACGCAGGGGAGTGGTCCCGGAGGCGAGGCCCACTTCGCCGTATTGGTTGGTCGCGTAGGTGTTGCTGACCGTGAAGTCTCCGGTCGGTGCGATCAGCATGGACTCGAGGGCCTCACGCTGCGCCGCGCTCGTGGGCCACGTGACCGACGCGGGGACGGGCGCTTCGGCATCGGCGACCACGCGCGCGTCGCCGGGGGCGACCGTGATCTCGGTCAGCCCGTTCCACTCCGACACGACGCCGGTGATTTCCACCGTGTCACCGAGTGCCACCTCGCCGGTGGCACCGGGGGCGTAGACGAAGACCGCATCGGAGGCCGTGTGCGTGGTGAGGTCGAGCTCGCCCCCGGTCCCCGGCGTCTGCACGACATAGCCGTCGTAGCCCCCGGTCGGATAGTGCGCCGTCACGACGCCCGTCGTCGTCACGGTGGTGCCGGCGACGGGGGAGGTGTCACCCTCGCCCTGGATCTCGGCGATGCTCAACGTCGGCACCGGCTCCGGCTCACTCGGGGTCTCCGTGGGGGTCGGCGAGGGAGTCGCTGTCGGGCTGGGCGATGGCGAGGGACCGTCGGAGTCCAGGCCCTCCGGCGTCGGAGCCCCGGTCCGGAAGTCAGCCGCGTTGTCGGCGGTGTTGGCGGCGCCATCGATCCGCGCGATGCTCGTCGCGTTCGTCGTGGCAGGAGCCGGCGCCGATCCTGCGAAGTGAGTCGCACCGCCCCAGCCCACGAGGTCGATCACGTCGTCACGCGCGGCGATGCCGGTCGCGCCGGACAGCGCGGTGGTGGAGGAGACCAGCGCGACCTTGCCCTGGCTCCCGCTCATCGGGATCGAGCCCTCGACGTCCGCCTCGAACGACGGCAGCGACCGGTTCTCCCCGAACGCCTGGCCGACGAGCAGGTTCTGCCCCGCGGGGACGTTCACACCGGCGAGGGGCGTCACCTGCCATGACGACCCGGTCGCGGACGCGTACTGGATGCTCCACCCGTCGAGGTCGACCGCGTCGGCTGACGTGTTGACCAGTTCCACGAAGTCCCGGTTGAAAGCGGCTCCGTTGTTGCCGCCACCCCCGTAGACCTCGGAGATCACCACCGGGGCATCAGGCCCGACAGCCGCCTGGGCGGCGGTGGGGGCGAGGGCGAGCCCAGCCAGCGACAAGGCTGCCGTCATCACGACGGCGACCCCTCGGCGAGCGGGACGATGGGCGTGCGGGCTGAGTGCTGCGTGCGTCACGACGTCTCCTGGAGGCGGTCCGCGCGCGGGAGGAGGATCGCGCAGCCATCGGCCGCCAAACTGAGCATTGTTGGGGTTCGCAGCCCGCGACAAGTGTCAAATCGGTTAACTCTTTCTCATGTACCCGTTTGCTGGCGTGTCCCGATGGTGCTCGGGTAGGGTCCGGCGCACCGACGTCGTGCCCGCGGTCGGCGGTGCGGTTCGCCGGTAGACTGCTCGGGACATGTCACCGCGCGCCCTGAAGCCTCTCGAGCCGTCTGCGACCCCTCCAGAGCTGATCCGCAACTTCTGCATCATCGCCCACATCGATCACGGGAAGTCGACGCTTGCCGACCGCATGCTGCAGATCACCGGCGTCGTCTCCGACCGCGACATGCGGGCGCAGTACCTCGATCGGATGGACATCGAGCGCGAGCGAGGGATCACCATCAAGTCCCAGGCCGTACGCATGCCGTGGGCCTCGGGAGATGCCACCTTCGCGCTCAACATGATCGACACGCCCGGACACGTCGACTTCACCTACGAGGTCTCGCGCAGTCTCGCGGCCTGCGAAGGAGCGATCCTGCTCGTCGATGCGGCGCAGGGCATCGAGGCGCAGACCCTCGCCAACCTCTATCTGGCGTTGGAGAACGACCTCCACATCATCCCGGTGCTCAACAAGATCGACCTCCCCGCCGCCGACCCCGAGAAGTTCGCGGCCGAGCTCGCCGGGCTCATCGGTGGCGACCCCGACGATGTTCTCCGGGTGAGTGGCAAGACCGGGCACGGCGTGGAGGAGCTCCTCGACCGGATCGTCGAGCGCATTCCGGCTCCCACGGGAGATCCCACCGCCCCGGCGCGAGCAATGATCTTCGACTCCGTCTACGACTCGTACCGCGGGGTCGTGACCTACGTCCGGATGGTCGACGGGAAGCTCGAGCCGCGCGAGCGCATCCAGATGATGTCGAGCAAGGCCACCCACGAGCTGCTCGAGATCGGTGTCTCCAGCCCGGAGCCCGTACCGACCAAGGGGCTCGGGATCGGAGAGGTCGGCTACCTCATCACCGGCGTGAAGGATGTGCGTCAGTCCAAGGTCGGCGACACCGTCACCAACCATCGCAAGCCCGCGACGGTGCCACTCTCCGGCTACACCGACCCGAAGCCCATGGTGTTCTCGGGCATCTATCCGATCGATGGCAGCGACTACGCCGACCTTCGCGAGGCCCTCGACAAGCTGAAGCTCTCCGATGCGTCGCTGCAGTACGAGCCGGAGACCTCCGTGGCGCTCGGATTCGGTTTCCGGTGCGGTTTCCTGGGCCTCCTGCACCTCGAGATCATCACCGAGCGCCTGTCGCGCGAGTTCGGCCTGGACCTCATCACGACAGCTCCGTCGGTGACGTACGAGGTCACCACCGACACGGGGGAGACGGTGACGGTCACCAACCCCAGCGAGTACCCCGACGGGCGCGTGGCCTCGGTGTCCGAACCGGTCGTGAAGGTCGGCATCCTCCTTCCGAAGGACTACGTCGGCACCGTGATGGAGCTCTGCCAGTCGCGACGCGGCACTCTCCTGGGCATGGATTACCTCAGCGAAGACCGCGTCGAGCTCCGCTACAACATGCCTCTCGGCGAGATCGTCTTCGATTTCTTCGATCAGCTCAAGTCGCGGACGCAGGGATACGCGAGCTTGGACTACGAGCCGGCAGGCTCGCAGACCGCGGACCTCGTCAAGGTCGACATCCTGCTGCAGGGCGAGAAGGTCGATGCCTTCAGCTCGATCGTCCACCGCGAGAAGGCGTACTCCTACGGCACGATGATGACCGAGCGGCTGCGCAAGCTGATTCCCCGGCAACAGTTCGAAGTGCCCATCCAAGCCGCGATCGGCGCACGGATCATCGCGCGTGAGAACATCCGCGCCATCCGCAAGGACGTGCTGGCCAAGTGCTACGGCGGTGACATCACCCGCAAGCGCAAGCTCCTCGAGAAGCAGAAGGAGGGCAAGAAGCGCATGAAGATGGTCGGCCGGGTCGAGGTTCCGCAGGAGGCGTTCATCGCCGCCCTGTCCGGTGACGTCGAAGGCAAGGACAAGAAGTAGGCGATACACAGCGAGGATAGGGTGGTCGAATGCGTCGCGGGAGCTTCCAGGAAGGCACGGTGGACTACGCCGCTGTCGGGGCCACCCAGGCCGCCGACCTGATGGGCTATCCGCCCGAGAAGAGCATCCCCGCCGAAGCGAGCTGGCGCATCGGCAGCGGCGAAGCGCGGTTCACGACGTCGGCGGACACCCTGCTGTCCTGGGCACCGTTGCGCGGAGCCGGCTTGCGGGTCAGCGACGTCCGCCCCGCATCGGGACCCATGTATTCGGGAGTCAGTTTCGATGCCGAAGGGGCCCCGGTGGCCCCGAGCCGGCTGGAGGCGGACCAGCGCTTCGACGCGGACGGCACGCCCTACGTCGGCGCCGGCACGACGATCCGCGTGCACGGCCGGGTCAAAGGCCTTCGGGCCGACGCGCAGTTGCGGGTGATCTCCGTCACCGAGGAACCGCGGCGCGTGGGATACGCCCTCGGAACGGTCGACGGCTCCGTCGTCAGCGGCGAGGAGTCGTTCGCCGTCGACTGGCGCGACAACGACGAGGTGTGGTTCACGGTGCGCGCCTTCGACCGCCCCGTCGCCGCGGTCTACCGGCTCCTCCCACCGCTCGTGCGTCGCCGACGCCGAGAACTGTTCCAGGGATACCTGCGCGCGGTCTCGCCGTTGTTCGCCTCACCGAGCTGATGGGATCCGCACTTCCCCTCGGCGACCCCGCTCCCTCCGACGGCGCTCTGCCCGATGATCTGGCGGCCGATCCCGGCACACCCTTCAGCGTCTACCTGCACGTCCCTTTCTGCCGGGTCCGGTGCGGGTACTGCGACTTCAACACCTACACGGCCACCGAGCTGCGCGGCGCGCGTCAGGACACCTACGCCGACGAGGTGAGACGCGAGATCGACCTGTCCGTCGGCGTGCTGTCGGCGCGCGGGGCACTCCGCCCCGCTTCCACGGTCTTCTTCGGGGGCGGCACCCCTACCCTCCTTCCCCCCGGTGACCTCGCCCGGATGCTCGACGGAGTCCGATCGTCCTTCGGCCTCACCCCCCAGGCTGAGATCACGGTGGAGGCGAACCCCGACACCCTTGATCAGGCGGTGGCGGACCGGCTCGCCGAGGCGGGCGTCACGCGGGTCTCGATCGGCATGCAGTCCGCCGTTGCGCACGTCCTCGCCGCGCTCGATCGCACCCACGATCCCGCGAACGTCGCCGCTGCTGTCCACGCGGCCCGGGAGGCGGGACTCGCCGTGAGCCTCGATCTCATCTACGGAGCGCCGGGGGAGAGCGAAGCCGACTGGCAGCAGTCTCTGGACACCGCGATCGCGCTGTCGCCCGATCATGTCTCGGCCTATGCGCTCATCATCGAAGAGGGAACCAAACTCGCGCGGCAGATCCGCCGAGGCGAGGTCGCGGAGCCCGATGACGATCTGCAGGCGGCGATGTACGAGGCGGCCGACACGGCACTGGCCGGGGCGGGGTACACCTGGTACGAGGTGTCGAACTGGGCACGTCGGCCGGACGATCGGTCGCGGCACAATCTCGCGTACTGGCGAGGGGACGACTGGTGGGGCTACGGACCCGGTGCGCACAGCCACATCGCGGGCCTGCGCTGGTGGAACGTCAAGCACCCCGCCGCCTACGCGCAGCGGCTCGCCGCGGGACAGTCGCCGGCCGCAGGGCGGGAGCGCCCGGACGAGGAGTCTCGCGAGCTGGAGAGCGTGCTCCTGCGCACCCGCATCGCCGAGGGCTTCCCGATCGACGAGCTCGCGGCACCGTCGCGTCCCGCCGTCGCCGGGCTCATCGCCGACGGCCTGGTCGACGGGGCGGCGGCGGTGCGCGGTCGCATCGTGCTGACCCTGCGTGGTCGGCTACTGGCCGACGCTGTCGTGCGCGCCCTCACCTCATGAGCCCGGCGACCGACGATCGGGGCTGCGCGCGCTAGAATTGGCACTCACACGTCGGGAGTGCCAGCGAGGAGGGGTCATGGTTTCGGAACGCGGTCTCCAGGTCCTCCGCGCCATCGTCCAGGACTACGTCGACACCCACGAGCCGGTGGGGAGTAAATCGATCGTCGATCGCCATCAGTTCGGCGTCTCCGCCGCGACCATCCGCAACGACATGGCGCTGCTGGAGGACGAGGAGCTGATCGTGGCTCCCCATACGTCCTCCGGACGGGTCCCCACCGACAAGGGCTACCGGGTCTTCGTCGACCACCTCGCCGAGCTCCGTCCGCTCACGTCCGCGCAGCGCGCGGCCATCTCGTCGTTCCTCGACGGCACCGTCGATCTCGACGACCTGCTCGTGCGCACCGTCCGATCGCTGACGCAGCTGACCGGGCAGGTGGCGATCGTCCAGTATCCGTCGTTCGCCCGCGCCAATGTCTCCCACGTCGAGTTCGTCCACTTGGGCGCGACTCGGATCGTCGTCATCGTCGTGACCGACACCGGCCGTGTGTCCCAGCGCCTCGCTTTCCTCGCCGAAGAGCTCGACGAGGCGGAGGTCGCCCGGGTCAAGGTCGCCATCGCCGACCTCGTCACGGGGCGGAGCGTCCGGGACGGCACCCAGGCGCTCAGCGAGTTCCTCTCGCGACCGGCCGGCGCCACCCGCATCGATCGTGCGGTGCACACCGTCGCCGGCATCGTGGCGGAAGAGCTCGAGGAGTTCCGCCAGGACCGGCTCGTCATGGCCGGGAGCGCGACGCTGGCGCGACGGGAATCCGATTTCCGAGGCAGTATCTACCCGCTCTTGGAGGCGATCGAGGAGCAGGTGACGCTCCTCCGTCTCATGGGCGAGATGGTCGCCGACGAGCAGGGTCTCGCGGCGAGCATCGGGCGGGAGAACGAGCCCTTCGGGCTTCCCGAAGCCTCCGTCATCGCGGGCGACTACGACGCGACCGGAACCCGTGCGCGGGTGGGTCTGCTCGGACCCACGCGCATGGACTACCCCACCAACCTCGCGGCGGTCCGCGCCGTCGCGCACTATCTGAGCCGGCTGTTGGACGAGGACGAGAAGTCCCGGTGACGCCGTCGACGGCAGACCGCGCCCTGAGCGGCGGGAAAGGCGATTGTGGCTGACCACTACGAGGTGCTCGGAGTGTCGCGAGAGGCGACGCCCGACGAGATCAAGAAGGCGTACCGTCGCTTGGCGCGCGAGCTCCACCCCGACGTCAATCCGGGCGAGGACGCGGCGGAGAAGTTCAAGCTCGTCACGCACGCCTACGACGTGCTGAGCGACCCTGAGCAACGCCAGCGGTATGACCTCGGCGGTGACAACAACCCGTTCGGCGGGGGCGCCGGGGGATTCGGCGGGTTCGGCGACGTGTTCGAGGCGTTCTTCGGCGGCGGGGGAGCCCGGGCCGGACGCCCCCGCTCGCGGCGCGAGCGCGGTCAGGACGCCCTCGTGCGCGTGACCCTCGATCTCGGCGACGTCGTCTTCGGCGCCCACCGCGACGTGGAGGTCGACACCGCCGTGCTGTGCGAGACCTGCCAGGGGTCGTGCTGCCAGCCGGGCACCCAGCCGGTCACGTGCGACATCTGCCATGGTTCGGGTCAGGTCCAGCGGACGGTACGGAGCCTCCTCGGCAACGTCGTCACCTCCCAGCCCTGCACGACCTGCCAGGGGTACGGCACCACGATTCCCTACCCGTGCGGGACGTGCGCCGGCCAGGGACGCGTCCGCGCGCGTCGCACCGTCTCGGTCGACATCCCCGCCGGCGTCGAGACCGGCCTCCGTCTGCAGTTGCCCGGATCGGGCGAAGTGGGTCCCGCGGGAGGACCCAACGGCGACCTCTATCTGGAGGTCACCGTCACGCCTCACGAGGTGTTCAGCCGGGAGGGCGACGACCTGTTGGCGACGCTCGAGGTGTCCATGCCCGACGCCATCCTCGGAACCACGACGACGATCGAATCGCTGGACGGTCCCGTCGAGCTCGAGATCAAGCCCGGAGCACAGTCGGGCGAGGTCCTGACGACGCGGGGACGAGGGATCACGCCGTTGCGCGGCGGTCAGCGCGGCGACCTCCGCGTCGGTATCCACGTGGTCACACCGACACGCCTGGATGCACGCGAACGAGCCCTGATCGAGGAGTTCGCCAAGAAGACCAAGGCCCCCGGGCCGCGGCTGGCGGAGTTCCATCAGGGGCTCTTCTCGAAGCTGCGCGACCGCTTCCGCAACGGCTGATCCGTGGCACTGCATTTCCTCCTCGACGACCGGGATCTCTCGACAGCCGCGACGGGCGACGTCGTGACATTCGGGGGAGCCGAGGCGCACCACGCGGCGACGGTGCGTCGCGTTCGCCCCGGGGAAGAGGTCACCCTCGGGGAGGGCGCCGGTTCGTGGGTCGAGGCGGTCGTGGAGACGGCGTCCGCACGCGAGGTCTCGGTGCGCGTGCGCTCGGTCCGCCATGAGGAACGCCCGGCGCCCCGCGTCACCCTGGTGCAGGCGCTGGCCAAGGGAGACCGCGACGAGCTCGCCATCCAGGCGGCGACCGAGCTCGGCGTCGACCGGATCATCCCGTGGCAGGCCGCCCGAAGCGTCTCCCGGTGGGAGGCCGCCAAGCGCGACCGCGGCGTCGCACGGTGGCAGTCCATCGTCCGCGAAGCGGCCAAGCAGGCCCATCGCGCATGGGTGCCGCGCGTGGAGGCACCCCTCTCGACGGTCGAGCTCCTCTCGCTCGCTCCGGCGGCACTGGTGCTCGAGCCCACCGCGCAGACGGCGCTCAGCGCGTGGGGGCCCGCCGCTGCGGAGGACATCGTGCTCGTCGTAGGCCCCGAGGGGGGCATCGCACCCGACGAGCTGCAGCGACTGGACGAGGCGGGGGCCACGCTCGTGCGGCTCGGATCGACCATCCTGCGTACCTCGACCGCAGGCCCCGCAGCCCTCGCTCTGCTGAACGGACGACTCGGCCGCTGGTGAGCGCCTCCTCCGCTCGCGCCACCGCGGATAGACTCGTGAGCATGAGTGAGCCGTCGATCTTCACGCGCATCCTCGAGGGTGAGGTCCCGTCGGAGATCATCGCCGAGACCGAGAACGCCTTCGCCATCCGTGACATCGCCCCGCAGGCTCCCGTCCATCTCCTGGTGATCCCCAAGTCGGCGGAGTACCGCAACGTGGTGGAGCTGGCGGCGGGCGATCCGGCGCTCCTCGCCGAGATGATCGGGTTGGCGAACTCGCTCGCGAGCGAACACGCCGGCGGGGACTTCCGCCTCATCTTCAACACCGGCCCGGCCGCGGGGCAGACCGTCTTCCACGTCCACGCACACGTGTTGGCGGGCGACCTCGACGAAGGGAGCCTCGGTGGCTGACGCCCCCGAACCGACCGTCGCGCAGATCCACGCCGACGGCGTCGCCATGGTGCAGCTGCTCGGCCCGCAGGATCGGCTGCTGCGCGTCGTCGAGCGGGAACACCCCGACGTCCTCGTCCACGTGCGTGGGAACGAGATCACCCTCTCCGGCGCGGCCGACGACGTGGCGGCCGCCCGCGCGCTCGTCGAGGAGCTCATCGCCATGGCGCGTGCCGGGCAGGGTCTCGACCCCGCCGACGTCAGCGCCTCCAGCCGCATGATGCGGGCCGATACGGCAACGCGTCCGTCCGAAGTGCTCGGCGAGCCGATCCTCAGTTCGCGCGGTCGTGTCATCCGGCCGAAGACGCTCGGGCAGAAGGCGTACGTCGACGCGATCGAGGAGAACACGATCGTCTTCGGCATCGGCCCCGCCGGCACCGGAAAGACCTACCTCGCCATGGCGAAGGCCGTCCAGGCCCTCCAGCGCAAAGAGGTCAGCCGGATCATCCTGAGCAGGCCGGCGATCGAAGCGGGCGAACGGCTCGGGTTCCTCCCGGGCAGTCTCACCGACAAGATCGATCCGTACCTGCGCCCGCTCTACGACGCGCTCAACGAGATGCTCGATCCGGAGCTGGTTCCCAAGCTCATGGCGTCCGGCACCATCGAGGTCGCCCCTCTCGCCTACATGCGCGGACGCACGCTCAACGATTCGTTCGTCGTGCTCGACGAGGCCCAGAACACGACCCCCGAGCAGATGAAGATGTTCCTCACCCGCCTCGGCTTCGGAACCCGCATGGTCGTCACCGGCGACATCACCCAGATCGACCTCCCGCAGGGCGCGTCGGGGCTGCGTCTGGTCACTCGCGTCCTGAAGGACATCGACGACATCCACTTCAGCTACCTCACGAGCGACGACGTCGTCCGTCACACGCTGGTCGGCCGGATCGTCGATGCGTACACCGAGTACGACGAGCAGCGACTCGCCTCGCGTCGCGAACGCGAGGAGGCGGCCGAGTTCGCCAACCGGGCCGAGCGCCGCAAGGCCCACGACCCCCGTGACCCCCGCCGCGCAAAGGGACCGCGCGACCACTTCCCCCCGCGAGGACGCTCATGACGATCGAGATCACCAACGAGTCCGGTGCCGCCGTGGACGAGACCGTCCTTCTGCGGCTGATGGAGAACAACCTCGCGGAGCTCCACGTCAGCCCCGACGCCGACGTCGCCATCCTCCTGGTCGACGAGGGCGCGATGGAGGCCCTCCATGTGCAGTGGATGGACGAGCCCGGGCCGACGGACGTCCTGAGCTTTCCCATGGACGAACTGCGCCCCGGCACGGAGGAACAGCCGACGCCCGCCGGCCTCCTGGGAGACATCGTGCTCTGCCCACAGGTCGCCGAGACGCAGGCCGAGGCGGCGGGACACACGACTCTCGATGAGCTGATCCTGTTGACCACCCACGGCCTCCTCCACCTCCTGGGCTTCGACCATGCCGAGCCGGAGGAGGAGCGTGAGATGTTCGGACTCCAGCGTGAGCTGATTGCCGCGTTCCACGCCTCCGAGCGTCGACGACGCGCATGACGGAGGCGCTGCTTCTCGTCGCCGCCGTCCTGCTGGTCGGTCTCGGCGGGCTCATGGCGGCACTCGATGCCGCCCTCGGCGTCACCTCCCGGCTCGATATCGCCGAGCTCTCCCTGACGGGACGCAACGGATCGGCGCTCCAGCGCATCGCGGCCGACCCCGAGGCACACGGCAACGCCGTGGTCTTCATCCGCATCCTGGCCGAGACCACCGCGGCCGTGCTCGTGACCGCCGCCTTCACGCTCCTGTTCGACAACATCTGGTGGGCGATGCTGGCTGCGGCCGTCCTCATGAGCGCGGTGTCGTTCGTGCTCGTGGGAGCCAGCCCCCGAAGCTTCGGACGCCAACATGCCAAGGGCATGCTGCGCGGCTTCGCTCCGATCGTCCGCGCCGCGCGCATCCTCCTCGGGCCGCTTGCCCACCTCCTGGTCATCGTCGGCAACCGCGTCACACCCGGTGTCGCGCGCGGCACGTCGTTCGCGTCGGAGGAGCAGCTGCTGAGCATGGTCGACGAGGCCGCCTCGCAAGACCTGATCGAGGAGGATGACCGCGACCTCATCCACTCGGTGTTCGAGTTCACCGATACGTTCGTGCGCGCGGTCATGGTGCCGCGCACCGACATGGTGACCATGGACGCGGCCGCGACGACGCAGGAGGCGATGCAGCTCTTCCTCGACAAGGGCGTCTCGCGCATCCCCGTCGCCGACGACGACGCAGACGACATCGTCGGCGTCGTGTACCTCAAGGATTTGGTGCATTTCGCCTATCGCGACGAGACCGCCTGGCGCCAGGCTCCCGTGAGCCGTATCGCCCGTCCGGCCGTCTTCGTGCCGGAGTCGATGAAGGCGGAGACCCTGCTCCAGCAGATGAAGCGTGACGCGGTGCACGTCTGCCTCGTCGTCGACGAGTACGGGGGAGTGTCAGGCCTGGTGACGCTGGAGGACCTCATCGAGGAGCTCGTCGGCGAGATCGCCGACGAGTACGACCCGCGCTCGTCCGAAGTGGTCGATCTGGGCGACGGGCGCTACCGCGTCAGCACGCGTCTCGGGCTGGACGAGGTCGGGGAGCTGTTCGGCATCGACCTGGAAGACGACGATGTCGACTCCATCGGCGGGCTCCTCGGCAAGCTGCTGGGGCGCGTGCCGCTACCGGGGTCCACCGCAGAGCACGACGGTCTCCTCATCACCGGCGGAACATCCCTCGGGCGAGGGCGGGGACTGGCCACGGTCTTCGTCGAGCGCAGCCCCGCCCTCGAGGCACTTCAGAAGGCGTCCGCGCGTGACGCCGGAGACACCGAACCCGCTCAGGAGGACTCGTGAGCACGCCGCCCGCCACCCCGTTCCGTTCCGGCTTCGTCACGTTCGTCGGGCGCCCGAACGTCGGCAAGTCGACACTGACGAACGCTCTCGTGGGCGAGAAGGTCGCGATCACCTCGGACAAGCCGCAGACCACGCGCCGGGCCATCCGGGGGATCCTGACGCGCCCGGGCGGGCAGATCGTCATCGTCGACACGCCGGGCATCCACAAGCCCCGCACTCTTCTCGGGCAGCGGCTCAACGATCTGGTCGAACAGGTCCTGGGCGACGTCGACGTGATCGGCTTCCTGGTCCCCGCCACCGAGAAGGTGGGTCCGGGTGACCGACGCATCGCTGCCTCCCTCGACGGGTATCCACGGGCCGCAAAAGTTGCGATCGTCACGAAGGTCGATGTGGCCGGCCGCGACGAGGTGACCGAGCGTCTCATGGAGGTGGACAGCCTGCGCGAGGACTGGGCAGCCGTCATCCCGCTCTCCGCGGTCACCGACGTTCAGCTGGATGTACTCGCCGACGAGGTCCTGCGCCTTCTGCCGGAAGGACCGGCCCTCTACCCGGATGACGTCGTGACCGACGAGTCGCTCGAGGATCGGATCGCCGAGATCATCCGCGAGGCGGCTCTGGAAGGCGTGCGTGACGAACTGCCGCACTCGATCGCGGTCACCATCGAGGAGATCTCCCGACGCGAGGAGGGGGAGCTCACCGATGTCTTCGCCAACGTCGTGGTCGAGCGCGACAGCCAGAAGGCCATCATCATCGGTCACCGGGGTTCCCGCCTCCGCGACGTGGGCGCCCGCGCGCGAGCGCAGATCGAGCCGCTCGTCGGAACCAAGGTCTTCCTGAAACTCCACGTGCGTGTCGCCAAGGAATGGCAGCGGGACCCGAAACACCTGGGACGGCTGGGGTTCTGAGGTGGCCCGGCAATGGATCGCCCACCGACCCGGAGGCCCCGAGACGTGGACGTTCGAGGCGGTGGATCCGGCTCCGCCCGCGCCCGGTGAGGTGACCATCCGCGTGCGCGCGGCCGGCGTCAATCCGGCCGACGTCAAGCACGTGCTGCATCCGCGCCGCGGAGTGACCTTCCCTGTGCCGATCGGATACGAGGTCTCGGGGGAGCTCGTCGCTGTCGGAGACGGCGCGGTTCTCGCTTCGGGCGAGCCTGCCACCGTGGGCGACGAGGTCCTGGCCTTCCGTGTACAGGGCGGATACGCCACCGAGATCACCGTGGCGTCGCAGAAGGTCCTGCGAAAGCCCGGAGCCCTCTCGCACGCCGAGGCCGCCAATCTCCTCCTCGCCGGCACGACCGCCGCGGAGATGCTCGCGGTCGTCGAGGCATCCCGAGGCGAGACGATCCTCCTGCACGGAGCATCCGGGGCGGTGGGCGTCGCCGTCGTCCAGCTGGCCCGACGACAGGGGCTGCGGGTCATCGGCACGGCGTCTCCGGCCTCCTTCGACCGGGTGACACGCTTCGGCGCAGAGGCCGTCGCCTACGGGGACGGCCTCCTGGCTCGCCTGCGCGACCTCGCCGGAGAGGCACCCTTCGCCGCCGCCTTGGACGCCGTCGGAACCGACGAGGCCGTCGAGGTCTCCGAGACACTCGTCCACGACCGCCGCCGCATCGTCACCATCGCGGCTCCGGACCGGGCGCACGCCGACGGGTTGCGGTGGATCGCCGGCGCCCTTCCCGATAGCGCACGATTCCGCGACGCCGCTCGCGGCGGGCTCGTCGACCTCGCCGCCTCCGGTGCGCTCATCGTGCCCGTTGCGCGGACCTATCCGCTCGCCGCGGCGCCAGAAGCCCTCCGCGAGCTCGCGACCGGGCATCCCGGAGGAAAGATCGCGCTCCTGACCTGAGAGCAGGAGCCCACCCCCCGCTGCGGAGCCTCAGCGCGACGACCTCGGCTTCTCACGGCGTAGCGATCTCCTGCAGCGCGGAGCGGACGACGACCTTCCGCGCACCGAACTCACCGTCCGCGGCGTCCTGCCACGTGCCGTCGTCCCACACGACATCCAGCCACACCCAGCCGTCCCGCTCCTGCGCACCGAGGAACGACTCGCCCACGCGGCCACTCACCTCGCGGGAGATCGCTTCCGCCTCGGCCGCTGTCGCCTCACCGCGCACGCCTCCGGTGGGGTCGACCGGGGGCAGGGGGTCATACAGCGCGAGCATGATCGGAGGTTGGGTGACCGTGAGACCGGCGCCGTCGTACGTGCCCCGCACCGCGTAGGCACCCCAGGTCGTTCCCCCTGTCGTCGTGCTTCCGTCGACCCCGTCCCAGTCCCAGCCCATCAACGGTATCCCCTCGCACTGCGGGGGAGCGGACTCCCTGACGGCGCCCAGGCACAACGACACGGTCGAGCCGTCGTCGAGGACCGTCCCCTGTGCGCGGACCTCGCCCTCCGGGAGCCCGGGCCGGGCATCGCTCCACCCGACGTCGGGGGAGGATCCGGCCGGCGACGCCGGAGCCGCGCACGCGGCGAGCGGCAGGACGACCAGGGTGAGAGTGGCGACGACGACGGCTCCGCGACGATTCATACCTCCCGAGTGTCGCCGCCGGTGGTTTCGTCTCAGGCGGAGGTGCCGCGGACAGAAGCGGTGCCCGGGTCCCGCCGAGCGGAAGCGATCGGGTGTAGGGTGACTTTCATGCGCGCGGGCGTTCTCCTTCTTCTTAGCCGCCGCGACGAGACCTCGTAACAGGGCCCTCCTCGTCGCGGAGATCGTCGTCGGCCCGTTTCCTCCGCGAAGAGAAGAAGCGACACCATCATGCAGAACAACCAGCAACCGTCGACCATGCCGATCTCGAAGTATCGGCCCTTCCACGAGCAGATCCGCGTCGATCTGCCCGACCGCACCTGGCCCGACAAGCGCATCGAAAAGGCTCCACGCTGGTGCGCGGTCGACCTGCGCGACG
Source organism: Microbacterium sp. TNHR37B (assembly GCF_001620065.1). Taxonomy (GTDB): domain Bacteria; phylum Actinomycetota; class Actinomycetes; order Actinomycetales; family Microbacteriaceae; genus Microbacterium. The sequence continues at coordinate 494,998 of NZ_LQGV01000001.1, read as the reverse complement.
GCAACCAGGCACTGATCGACCCGATGAGCCCCGAGCGCAAGCGGATCATGTTCGAGCTGCTCGTGCAGATGGGGTACAAGGAGATCGAGGTCGGATTCCCCAGCGCGAGCCAGACCGACTTCGACTTCGTCCGCCAGCTCATCGAGGACGACCTGATCCCCGCCGACGTGACCATCCAGGTTCTCACGCAGGCGCGCGAACACCTGATCGAGCGCACGTATGAGGCGATCGCGGGCGCGCGGCAGGCCATCGTGCATCTGTACAACTCGACGAGCGTGCTGCAGCGGGAGGTGGTCTTCCGCACCGATCGTCAGGGCATCATCGACATCGCTCTGGAAGGCGCTCGTCTGTGCCGGAAGTTCGAAACCCGTATCCCCGAGACGAAGGTCTACTACGAGTACTCGCCGGAGTCGTACACCGGCACCGAGCTCGAGTTCGCCGTTGACGTGTGTAATCAGGTGCTCGAGGTCTTCGAGCCCACCCCGGATCGGAAGGTCATCATCAACCTTCCGGCCACCGTCGAGATGGCAACGCCCAACGTCTACGCCGACTCCATCGAATGGATGAGCCGGCACCTCCATCACCGGGAGAACGTGATCCTCTCCCTGCACCCGCACAACGACCGTGGCACGGCGATCGCAGCCGCGGAGCTCGGATACCTCGCCGGCGCCGACCGGATCGAGGGCTGCCTCTTCGGCAACGGAGAGCGCACCGGAAACGTCGACCTGGTGGCGCTCGGTATCAACATGTTCACGCAGGGCATCGATCCGCAGATCGACTTCAGCGACATCGACCACGTCAAGCGCACCGCTGAGTACTGCAACCAGCTTCCCGTGCACGAGCGCAGCCCGTGGGCGGGCGACCTCGTCTTCACCGCGTTCAGCGGCTCGCACCAGGACGCGATAAAGAAGGGCTTCGAGTCGATGGCGGCGCGGGCGGAGGAGACCGGCGTGTCCGTCGACGACATCGAGTGGGCGGTCCCGTATCTGCCCGTCGATCCCAAGGACCTCGGCCGCTCCTACGAAGCGGTGATCCGGGTGAACTCGCAATCCGGCAAGGGCGGCGTCGCCTACTTGTTGAAGAGCGACCACTCGCTCGACCTACCGCGAAAGCTCCAGATCGAGTTCTCCGGCGTGGTGCAGGCCAAGACCGACGCGGAAGGCGGCGAAGTCTCCAGCCGTCAGATCTGGGACATCTTCACCGACGAGTATCTCCCCGCCTCCGACGACGACGCGAAATGGGGCCGGTTCGAGCTGCTGTCCACCCGGACCGAGAGCGACATGTCCGGCGAGGTGACCTTGGAGGTCTCCCTCCGCGACGGCGAGGAAGAGATCGCCACCTCCGGTGTGGGCAACGGCCCGGTCTCGGCCTTCCTCGAGGTGGTCCGGGCGCAGGGCTTCGACATCACGTTGTACGACTACGTCGAGCACACCCTGAGTGCCGGCGGCGACGCCCAGGCCGCCGCGTACGTCGAGCTGCAGGTCGATGGCGAGCGCCTGTGGGGCGTGGGGATCGATGGAGACATCTCGACGGCGTCGTTGAAGGCGATCGTGTCGGCGGTCAACCGCGCGATCCGCACGCGCTCGGAGTCCGGCGTCCTCAGCGCGGTCTGACTTCCCGACGGCGTCGTCGCGGTCGCGCTACCGGTCAGGACCGGATGATCGGGATCGCCGACGTCTCCAGCGCCACCTTGCGGCGGTGGAGTGCGCGCTGCTCGGGAAGTGAGATGTCGAAGAGGACCGCCAGGAGACGGATCACCGTCGTGACCACCACGCACGTGATCGCCGCCGCCACGAGCGGCGCGCCCAGGCCGTGAGTGGCCGCCAGGACGGCACAACCGACACCGGCGGCCACGGCGTACAGCGATCCCACGTGCATGATCGCCACGGGGAGCCCCATGAAGACGTCGCGGAGGATGCCCCCGCCGACAGCCGCGCAGACCCCGACGAAGACCGCGGGAACGGCCGGGAGTCCGATCGCGAGTGCCTTGGCCGTGCCGAAAGCGCCGAACAATCCGATCACTAGGGCGTCGAGCGCCACGATCACGCCGTTCAGACGCTGGAAGACGTTGGCGAGCAGCATCCCGATCAGCGAGGCGGCGCCCGCCGTGATGAGATACCAGTTGCTCTGCATCGTCGCCAGTTCGACGTTGAGCAGAAGGTCTCGGATCAGACCTCCTCCCATCCCCATCACGATCCCGATGATCGTCACGCCCAGCAGGTCGAGACGACGCTGCCCCACGAACCCGGAAGCGAAGAGGGCCCCCTGCACGCCGCCGAGGCCCACGGCGAGGAGGTCGGCCCACAGGGGGATCACGAAGAGCGGCTCTGTCACGCCTCTATTGTCGCCGGTCGCCCTCATAATCGTGGGGTGCGAGAGAATCGATAGATGCCGACTTACCGCGACGAGGTCGTGGTCCTGCGCACCCACAAACTCGGTGAGGCGGACCGCATCCTCACCCTCCTGAGTCGCCGGCACGGCAAGGTCCGCGCCGTGGCGAAGGGTGTTCGGCGCACGTCCTCGCGCTTCGGCGCCCGGCTGGAGCCATTCATGGTGGCCGATGTGCAGCTGTACCGCGGCCGCACCCTCGATGTGGTGCAGCAGGCTTCGTCGATCGGCGCCTATGGAGCCGACATCGCGGCCCACTACGACCGCTACACCGCCGCCCACGCCATGGTGGAAGCGGCCGACCGGCTCAACGAAGCCGAGGCCACGGCGCAGCAGTATCTGCTCCTCGTCGGGGGCCTTCGCGCCCTGGCACGCGGCGACCACGCGCCCCGGTCCGTTCTGGACTCGTATCTCCTGCGTGTCATGGCCCTCTCGGGCTGGGCGCCGGCGCTCAGCGAGTGTGCCCGGTGCTCCGCGGCGGGACCTCAGGAATGGTTCGTCGCGCAACTGGGCGGCACCGTCTGCAGCGCCTGTGCACCGACAGGGGCCGCACGGCTCCAGCCCGAGACGAGTTCTCTCCTGCGTGCCTTGATGGCAGGAGAGTGGGACATCGTCGACGCCGCTACGGACGGTGCCACCGCTGCCGCTTCCGGTCTCGTCGCCGCCTACGCGCAGTGGCACCTCGAGCGGGGGATCCGCTCCCTCTCCCACATGGAACAGCACCGATGACGCCCAAGCCCTACACGCACCGCGACGCCGTCCCCTACCGTCCGCTCGACTGGACCGGCCAGTATCCGCCCGACTTCCGCGCGGGCAGCGTCCCCGGACATGTCGCGATCGTCATGGACGGCAACGGGAGGTGGGCCAACCGTCGAGGCCTCACGCGGATCGAGGGGCACCGTGCGGGTGAGGAGGTGCTCCTCGATGTCGTCGCCGGTGCCGTCCAGGCCGGGGTCCGGCACTTGAGCGTGTATGCGTTCTCCACGGAGAACTGGAACCGCTCGCCCGACGAGGTCCGGTTCCTCATGGGCTACAACCGTGACGTCCTCCACCGCCGCCGCGATCAGCTCAACGAATGGGGAGTGCGCGTGCGGTGGGCCGGTCGCAAGCCCCGGCTGTGGGGATCCGTCATCAAGGAGCTGCAGTTCGCCGAGCGGCTGACGGCGGACAACGATGTGCTCACCCTCACGATGTGCGTCAACTACGGCGGTCGCGTCGAGCTCGTCGACGCGATGCGTGCGATCGCCACGGAGGTCGCTGCCGGGAGGCTGGCACCGCGGGCGATCACCGAGAAGACCATCCGCCGGCACCTGTACGTCCCCGACATGCCCGATGTCGACCTGTTCATCCGTTCGTCGGGGGAGCAGCGCACCTCGAACTTCCTGCTCTGGGAGTCCGCCTACGCGGAGATGGTCTTCCTCGATCGGTTGTGGCCGGACTTCTCCCGCACCGACCTCTGGGATGCGATGGCGACCTACGCGAACCGCGACCGGCGGTTCGGCGGGGCGGTCGACCGACCGAACGCGGCGAGCGACGCCGGAGTCTGATCGCTCCGGTCGGGAATAGATGGGCGACGTGGCGAGGTTGTCTCCCTCGTGACGGATGCCATCAAGATCGACGTGTGGAGCGATATCGCTTGCCCCTGGTGCTACATCGGCAAGCGCAACCTCGAGAAGGGAATCGCCGCGACGGCGGGTGACGAGGACGCCCCCCGCGTCGAGGTCACCTTCCACTCCTATGAGCTCTCTCCCGACACCCCGGTCGACTTCGAAGGCGATGAGATCGACTTCCTCGCCGGGCACAAAGGTCTGCCGCGCGAGCAGGTCGTCCAGATGCTCGACCGGGTCACCGGTGTCGCGGCGGATACCGGCCTGGAGTATCGCTTCGACCTGCTCCAGCACACGAACACGGTGAAGGCGCACGAGCTGCTCCACTACGCCAAGGAGCAGGGCCGCCAGCACGAGGTCGCCGAGCGACTGATGTCCGCCTACTTCACCGAAGGACGCCACGTGGGGCGGATCGACGACCTGGTCGACCTCGCGGCGGAGGTCGGTCTGGATCGCGACGACGTGCGCGCCGCACTGGAGTCAGGCCGATACCTCGACGCTGTTCGTGCCGATCAGGCACAGGCACAGGCGTATGGGATCCAGGGCGTGCCGTTCTTCGTGATCGACGGCCAGTACGGCGTCAGCGGCGCCCAGCCCGCCGAGGCCTTCGCGCAGATCGCGCGCCAGGTCTGGAACGAGCGGAAGGCGTCGCCGACGACCGCCGCCTGATCAGGCAGGCAGGCTCGCCTCGATCGCGGCGATGACCTCGGGCGCGTCGGGCTTGGTCTGCGGACGGAATCGATGCACCTCGCCCGAGGGCGTCAGCAGGAACTTCTCGAAGTTCCACATCACGGGCCCCTTGGCGCCCTCGTGGTTGCGGGCCTTCTTGAGCGCCTTGTACAGCGGCGCTGCGTGTGAGCCGTTGACGCGGATCTTGTCCATGATCGGGAAGCTCACGCCCCACGTCACGGCGCAGTAGTCGAGGATCTCCTCCATCGACCCCGGCTCCTGACCCATGAACTGGTTGCACGGGAAGCCGAGCACCCGAAGTCCGCGATCACCGTACTCACGCTGAAGCTGTTCCAGCTGCTCGTACTGGGGGGTCAGACCGCACTTCGAGGCGACGTTGACGATGAGAACGGGACCATCGCCGAAGTCGGCGAGCGTCTTCTCGGCTCCCTCCGCGTCGTGGAACGGAATCGAACGGATCTCCACAGATGAGCTATCGGCCATATCGACCACGATATGCCCGCCAGAGCTGCCGGAGGGGCCGCGCTGTCTGGGAGAATGTCAAGGATGTCCACCACTGTCACCTCGCCCGCCCGCCTGCGCATCGGGCCGATCGCCCTCGACGCGCCGGTGGTGCTGGCACCGATGGCGGGAATCACGAACACCGCGTTTCGGCGGCTCTGCCGCGAGTACGGGGCCGGGCTCTACGTCAGCGAGATGATCACGACCCGTGCCCTGGTCGAGCGCAACGCCACCACGATGCGGCTCATCCGGCATCACGAGTCTGAGACGCCGCGTTCGATCCAGCTCTACGGCGTCGATCCGGCCACCGTGGAAGCCGCGGTCCGCATCATCGTCGCCGAAGACCACGCCGATCACATCGACCTGAACTTCGGCTGCCCGGTACCCAAGGTCACCCGCAAGGGCGGCGGAGCGGCGCTGCCCTGGAAACTCGACCTCTTCCGCGACATCGTCACGCGGGCTGCGCGCGCGGCAGGCGACATCCCCCTGACGGTGAAGATGCGCAAGGGCATCGACAGCGATCACCTCACCTACCTCGATGCGGGACGGATCGCCGAAGACGCCGGTGTCGCGGCCGTCGCTCTTCACGCACGTACCGCCGCGGAGTTCTACTCGGGCCACGCCGACTGGGAAGCGATCGCCGAGCTCAAGCGCGCGGTCACGAGCGTGCCGGTGCTCGGCAATGGCGACATCTGGTCGGCCGACGACGCTGCCCGCATGATGGCAGAGACCGGATGCGACGGCGTGGTCGTGGGTCGCGGCTGCCTCGGCCGGCCCTGGTTGTTCGGCGATCTCGCCCGTGCGCTCGGCGGCCCGAACGCCGCTGCCGGGGAACCCGTCGACGCGACCTTGGGGTTCGTGTGCCGGGCCTTCCGGCGGCACGCGGAGCTTCTGGTGGAGTTCTTCGACAGCGAGGACCGCGGCTGCCGGGACATCCGCAAGCACGTCGCCTGGTACTTCAAGGGGTACCCGGTCGGGGGAGAGACCCGCGCACGTCTGGCGACGGTCTCGACGCTGGCAGAGATCGACGTGATTCTTGCGGAGCTCGACAGCGATGCCCCGTATCCGGGCGCGGCGGCGGAAGGCCAGCGGGGCCGGGCGGGCACGCCAAAACGACCGGCCCTGCCCGATCGCTGGCTGGAGTCACGCGACCTCGACGCGGCCGAGTCCAGCGCCATCGCTGATGCCGAGTTGGAGCACAGCGGTGGCTGACGCGATGGTGCATTCCGGCACCGGCGGGAGCGTGGGCGTCTCCTCCGGCCGTCCCGCCGGATACGACGACCACGATGCGGAACGCTTCCATCCCGAGACGCACCGGTCCCAGCGCGACAGTTTCGCCCGCGACCGTGCGCGGGTGCTGCACTCGGCGGCGCTGCGCCGGCTCGCGTCGAAGACGCAGGTCCTGAGCCCCGCGAGCCCCGCTGACTTCGCGCGCAATCGTCTCACCCACTCCCTCGAAGTGGCCCAGGTGGGTCGCGAGCTCGCCGTTGCGCTGGAGCTGTCTCCCGACGTCGTGGACACCGCCTGCCTCAGCCATGACATCGGTCACCCGCCCTTCGGGCACAACGGCGAACGGGCGCTCAACGAGTGGGCGCACGACATCGGCGGTTTCGAGGGCAATGCCCAGACCCTCCGCATCCTCAGCCGACTCGAGCCCAAGGTCTTGGGCGCCGACGGCGAGAGCTATGGACTGAACCTGACCCGCGCGAGCCTCGACGCCTCCTGCAAGTATCCGTGGACCGCGGACCACGCGGTGCCCGATCCCGGCGGGCGCCAGAAGTTCGGCGTGTATCCCGAGGACGAGAGCGTCTTCCACTGGATGCGGGCCCACGCTCCGGGCCGCGTGCGCTGCATCGAAGCGGAGGTCATGGACCTCTCCGACGACATCGCGTACTCGGTGCACGATCTCGAGGACGCCATCCTCAACGGCTACCTCGACCCGCGTCGACTTGCCGATCCGCGCGAGCGGGAGGCTTTGCTGACCGCCATCCAGTCGTGGGTGGGATACGGCTACACCCGCGACGAGCTGGCCGATGCGCTGTACCGCCTCACCCGGCTTCCGGAGTGGCTGAGCGACTTCGACGGCTCACGCGGTGCCGTCGCCCGGCTGAAGAATCTCACGTCCGACCTGATCGGCCGCTTCGCGCGGGCGGCGACGGCCGCCACTCGCGAGCACTTCGAGTCTCCGGTGCTCACTCGCTATCGAGGCCGAGTCGTCGTCCCGCGCGTGATCGAGGTCGAGATGGCGGTGCTCAAGGGAGTCCTCGGGGCTTTCGTCGTCTCGATCGACGGGCGTAAGGGGCTCTACAAGGAGCAGCGCCGTGTGCTCAAGCGTCTGGCGACGGCGCTGTGGGAGCGCCCCGACCAACTCGACACCATCCACGCCGGTGAGTTCGCGAGCGCGGACGACGACGCGGCGAAGCGACGGGTGGTGGTCGATCAGGTCGCCACGCTCACCGACCGTTTCGCCATCGAGTGGCACTCGCGTCTGATCGGTCCCGTCGACCTCCGGGAGCTGGGTCTCGTCTCAGGCGACGGACGCGCGACGATATCGCACGCCTTCGCCCTCCCCGAGCCCCTCGAAGGGCTCTGACCGTGGCACGCATCCGGCAGGCCGACGTCGACGAGGTCAAGGCACGCACCAACATCGCCGACATCATCGGCGAACGAGTCGCACTGAAGTCTGCCGGCGTCGGCTCGCTCAAGGGGCTCTGCCCATTCCACGACGAGAAGAGCCCGAGCTTCAACGTCCGACCCCAAGTGGGGTATTACCACTGCTTCGGCTGCGGCGAATCCGGCGACGTCTACTCCTTCCTGCGCGCCATCGATCATCTGAGCTTCACCGAGGCCGTGGAGAAGCTCGCCGCCCGCTTGGGGTTCACGCTCCATTACGAAGACGGTGGTCCGGCGCCCGAGACCAGTGGACGCACGCGCTTGTACGCCGTCAACACCGCTGCCGCGGAGTGGTTCCGGGCTCAGCTGGCCTCGCCCGAGGCGGAGACCGCGCGACGGTTCCTGGGGGAGCGGGGCTTCGACGCAGGCGCCGCCGCGCACTTCGGGATCGGGTATGCGCCACGGGGATGGGACGGAGCGCGGGATGCCCTCCGCTCGCAAGGCTTCACTGATGAAGAACTGTCTGCCGCGGGAGTCGTCTCGCAGGGCCAGCGCGGCGTCTACGACCGATTCCGCGGTCGGCTCATCTGGCCCATTCGCGACATCACCGGTCAGACCATCGGCTTCGGCGCGCGACGCCTGTATGACGACGATCAGGGCCCCAAGTACCTGAACACCCCCGAGACCTTGATCTACAAGAAGGCCCAAGTTCTGTACGGCCTCGACATCGCGAAGAAGGCCATCAGCCGGGACCACCGCGTCGTGGTGGTGGAGGGCTACACCGACGTCATGGCGTGCCACCTCGCCGGCGTGACGACGGCGATCGCCACGTGCGGTACGGCTTTCGGCTCGGACCACATGAGCGTGGTGGGGCGGGTCGTCGGCGGCGATGCGTCGGGAGAGATCATCTTCACGTTCGATCCCGATGCCGCCGGGCAGAAGGCCGCCGTGCGTGCGTTCGCCGAAGCGCGTGGGTCATCGCTGCGCAGCTATGTGGCCGTTGGCCCGGAGGGTCTCGATCCGTGTGATCTGCGCCTCGAGCGAGGCGATGCGGCCGTGCGCTCGATGGTCGATCTCAAGTCGCCGCTCTTCGAGTTCGTGATCGACCGGCGCATCGGTGAACACGACCTCGAGTCGGTCGAAGGGCGTCTGGCGGCGCTCCGGGCTACCGCGCCCATCGTTGCCGAGATCCGTGACGGGGGCGTGCGCAGCCGATACGAGCATCTCCTCTCCAAACGATTGGGCGAGGAGCTCTCCGAAGTGCACCGTGCGGTCGTTCGCGCCGCCCAACGCGGGGGAGAGGGCAAGCCGGCGTCCGATCGGGACGCGAGCGACCGGAGCGCCACACAGACGTCCGGGCAGATGCCGGCATCGGCGGACGGCCCCGGCACCGACGCACCGCCTCCGAGCACCCGCGTCACCCTCTCATCGTTGCCGCGTACGGCGGATGTGGCCCTGGAACGGGATGCCCTCATGGGTGTACTCCAGTACGGTCACGCGATCGATCCCCGTGAGGTCGATGCGGCACTCAGCATCCCGCTGCAGCATCCCGCGCTCGACGCAGTCCGGCAGGCCATCGTCGCAAGGCTCGCCCACGACGATCGGACACGTGCGGGGTGGGCCTCAGACGCCGTGGAGTCGGTTCGCGAGCCTTACCGCTCACTCGCGGTCGAACTGCTGACGGCGGCCTTCCCTGCGCTCACCGAGGCGGAGGCCGCCAACTCCGCTCTGGCGATGTGCCGACGACTGCGCATCCGCGCGATCGATGCCCGCAAGCGCGCCTTGCTGTCCGCGATCCAGAGGGTCGCTCCGGACTCTGAGGAGGGACGCACGGTGCGCATGACGCTCCGCGAGCTCGACGGGCAGCGACGAGCGCTCGCGGAGCTCCAGTAGCCCCGTCCGCTCAGACGAGGCAGGATGGGTCGCATGCCCCGCAGACCCGACGACGATGCCGCCGTCCGCGCGAGTGACCTCTCTATCGGACGGGGGAGTGGCGAGCGCGTCGTCGACGGCGTGACGTTCGACCTCTCCACAGGGGGAGTCCTCGCCATCATGGGGCCGACCGGCGCCGGCAAGTCGACTCTCGCGGCCCTCCTCGCCGGCGCCGACGAGGAGCTTCGAGTGCTCGGAGGCGAGGCGTCCGTCGCGGGCCTCTCGGTGCGCAAGGCCGGCCGCACGCGCCGGATGCGGACGTATCTGACCGGCTACATGGCGCAGGCCGCGGGCGCGACCCTCCCGCCCCGCTTGACGGTGTCGGAAGTGATCGCCGCGCCGATCACGTCTCGCGACCGGCGTGTGAACTCCCGCGCCCTGGCGGTCCGCGTCGCGTCGCTGCTCGACGAGCTGGAACTGCCGCTCGGAGCAGCGGGGAAGTACCCGTATGAGCTGAGCGCCGGCATGCGCCAGCGCGTCGCGCTCGCTCGTGCTCTCGTCCTCGACCCCCGCGTCTTCGTCGGAGATGAGCCCTTCGGCAACCTGGATGTCGAGGTGCGTGTCGCCGCGCGCGACGCGCTGCGACGGCGGCGGGCGAACTACGGAATGTCCTCCATCGTGGTCATGAACGACCCCGAGTCGATTGCCGAGCTCGACGCCGACGTGCTCGTGCTCAAGTCCGGCCACGTCGTCGGCTACGGCCCCAGCGTGGACGGCCTCATCTGGACGCCCGACGGGACCACGCCGCTCGCCTCGTGACGACGCGCCCGTGCCGAGCGGTGTCATCGGGAGCCCGCGAGCTTTGCTACGATAGTCGGGTTGCCCACCGCGAGGCGGGCTGATCCTCGGTAGCTCAATTGGCAGAGCAATCGGCTGTTAACCGATAGGTTCTTGGTTCGAGTCCAAGCCGGGGAGCTGAACGGCTTCGAGCTCCACCTCGAGGCCGTTTCTCTTTGCCCGTGATTGCGCGGCGAGGTTCCGCGGATGTCCCCTGTCAACGCGCTGCGGCACTGTCGTATGCCTCCTCGGAGGAGGAGCGCTAGCGTGAGGCCATGGCTGGAATTCGCTGGCGAAGGATCGGGATCGTCGCTGTGGTTCTCGGTGGTCTGGGACTGTGTCTGACTGCCACCATCCTGCGATGGCCCGTCTGGCTTCTTCCCACAGTGATCGGGGTCGGGCTACTTCTCATCGCGGCGCTCTCTCTTCCCACTCCTCGTCGCAAAGGCACGCCCGAGCTCTACGCCTCAGATGAGTACTCCGACGCCCAGTTGGGGCGCAGTCGGCCCACTCACCCCTACCAGGATCCAGAGGCAGCATCGCAGATCGGCGCGGCGCTGCCGGTTGATCCGCTGCGGCTCCCGGACACACCATTCCGGCAGAGCTGAGAGGAGACCTTACGGTCCGCTGTTCACTCCTCCGGACCTGCCGCTTTCTGCACCTCGCGGAAACGGTCAGTGGGCGCGAGCGAAGACAGCTCTTTCGCGGTGGCGTCGGGCGGAGGCGACTCCAGCAGCCGGATGACATCTTCCCGCCCGGCACGCCACAGGCTCTGCGCCGCGTTCGACAGCTCCTCCGGCAGTACCGTGGCACCTGTCTCGTCGAGCAGCACTTCCCCCTGCCCCACCACTCCACCGTCGAAGGGCAACACGGATGTGATCGCGAGCGCTTGCCAGGCCGGATCGAACGCGTCATCGTGGACGAGGGGAACAAGGTACTCCCGCCCGACCTCCATGCGTGACGCCTCTGCGAAGACGAGCAGCCGATCCTTCTCACCGGCGCTGACGACCCACGCGTTCGGAGATACCGTGATCTGTGAATCGGGCGTCAAACCTCGCGGCCCGGTCCAGAGGGTAGCGAGGATGTCAAGATCGACGTAGCGCAGTTCCAGCCCTTCGCCGGCCTGCTCCTCGTCGCTCGTCAGTTTTCCGCTCGTCTCCGTGCTCACGCGCACAACAACAACTGCGTCGGCGTAACTGACCCAGTCCGTGAGTGTCTCCGAGGGGAGGGCATCCAGCCCCTCCGAGAACACTGTCTCGTGCCCCGCCAAGGAGGAGCGAGGCCGTGCGGACTCGGAGTTCTCAGCGACGGCCGAGACCTCCGCGCAGCCGGTGACAGCAACGAGGGGGACGGCGGCTGCCACCGAGGTGAGTTTTGCGCGAGTGCTCATGTCAGTAGGTGTCCTTCAGCTGCGTGACGTTGATCGGCACGGGCTCCGCGGACGGCCCTGTGAACGCGTCAGGCGTCGAGGTCGTCCACGCCCGGCATCCACGAGAGCCCAGGGCGCCCCCACCCACGCTTCCGCGCGACCTTCTGCATCGTCTTCGCGTCGGCGCCGGACAACCGGTCGATGTAGAGAACGCCATCCAGGTGGTCGAACTCGTGCTGCATGATGCGCGCGCGCCAGCCGTCGACCTCGATGCGGACGGGAGCGCCGTCGAGGTCGGTTCCGGTGACCATGACCGAATCGGACCGGCGGAGCGGAAACCGCTCGCCGGGGACGGACAGACACCCCTCCGACTCCTCCTCGGGGTCGGGTTCGCCCGGCTCCAGCGGACGCATCCAGAGCTCCGGGTTCACGATGACACCGCGCCAAGGCGCACCTTCGTCATCTTCATAGCTGTACGTGTAGATGCGGAGCCCAACGCCGACCTGCGGTGCCGCGAGACCTACTCCAGGCGCCGCATCCATCGTTTCGAACATGTCGGCTACGAGCTGGCGCACCTCGTCGTCGACCTCGCCGACGGGACTGGCGGGAGCGTGCAGGACGGGATCGCCCATGATGCGAATCGGGAGAACAGCCACGTCCTCAGCCTATCCAGGCGCGCTGCCGTTAGTGTCGAGGGGTGGGAATCGCGGAGCTTGCCATCGATGACCTCACCGAGGAGCTCGTGGGGGTCTTTCGCGACCCCGGGATCCTGATCGGCATCCCCCTCGCCCTTCTCGGCGCCGTGTTCATGTCGTTCGGCGCCCAGTACCAGCACCGCGGTGTGCAGAAGGTCGAGCGCCTGACGAAGGTCGATGGCGGCACCGGTCTCACCGGTGGACAGCTCCTCAACCTCCTGCGCCGTCCGTCGTGGGTGATCGGCACCCTCATGTTGGGTCTCGCGATCGTCTGCCAGCTCGCGGCGCTCACCTACGCCCCCCTTATCCTGGTGCAGCCCCTCGGGGCCGTCTCGCTGGTCATCACGACGCTCCTCAATGCACGGATCTCCGGCCACCGCCCCACCCGACGTTCGATCGCGGCCATCACCATGTGCGTCGGCGGGATTCTGGTGTTCGTCACCATCGCCGCTCTCTACGCCACCGAGACGCCCATCTCGGACGGGCAGCTCATCACGGTGCTGATCATCCTCGCGGCGGTCGTGCTCGTCCTCTCAGGGCTGTGGGCGTGGCTCAGACACCGTATGGGCGCGCTCTTCTACATCGTCGCGGCCGGCATCGTCTACGGCTTCGTCGCCACCCTCGCAAAGGTCGTCATCAGCCGGATCTCCTCGGGCGATTTCGAGTGGCTCACGATGCTGTGTGTCGCCGCCCTCTTGGCCGGGACGGCGGTCGGTGCCTACTTCGTGCAGACCGCCTACGCCTCTGGCCCCCCCGACCTCGTGATCGCGGGGCTGACGGTCGTCGACCCCATGATCGCCATCGTGATCGGACTCGTCGTGCTGCGCGAGGCGGAGGGGGCGCCCTTCGGTGCCTACATCGGATTCGCCGCGGCCGGGGCGCTGGCCGTCGCCGGCGTCTTCCAGCTCGCCCGCTACCACCCCGAGGTCGTGAGCAACAGCCAGGAGATCCCCATCGCGCGGGGGAGCAGCGGCTCGCTGTCCGACCTGCCGTCGACGAAGACCGGCTCGATCCGGATCACGGAGGCCGTCTCCAAGGTCTGGCCTGATCCGCCCGTGGACGACGACAAGGATCTGCGACCGCGGCGGTAGCCCCCACACCGGTAGGCTCGGGGGAGCGGCCCCAGTGGCCGCGGCCGGCGTTCACGCCGGGAGGGGCGGTGGCCAAGCTGGTCAAGGCAGCGGGCTCATAACCCGACGATCGTGGGTTCAAGTCCCACCCGCCCTACATGACGAATGACAGGCTTGTCATTCGTCCAGCGCGTCCGTCATACTGAATGCACAACCACATACATCGCCGCACATCGGCTCGCACCGTTCAGGTCGTAGGGGAAGACGTACCTGACGAAACGGAGAGAACGATGGCGACACATCAAGCGCGTGGAGTGATCTTCATTCACTCCGCGCCACGCGCGTTGTGCCCCCACCTGGAGTGGGCGGTGGGACGCGCCCTCGGCCACGCCGTCAACTTCGATTGGGCGGACCAGCCGGTGCTCGCGGGCAGTCGCCGCGCCGAGTTCTACTGGGAGGGCAACGTCGGTACCGGCGCCGCCCTGGCCACCGCTATCCGCGGGTGGGAGCACTTGCGCTTCGAGGTGACGGAGGACCCGACGCCCCGCAGCGACGGAGGGCGCTGGCTGCACACGCCGGGTCTCGGCATCCACTTCGCCCAGACCGATACTGCCGGCAACGTCGTCATCGGGGAGGACCGCATTCGCTACGCGATGGAGATCGCGGCCGGCGATGTCGCCGAGCTCCAGCGCGAACTCGATGTCGCCCTCGGCGCGGCGTGGGATGAGGAGCTCGAGCCCTTCCGCCACGCCAGCGACGATGCACCCGTGGTCTGGCTCCACAAAGTCGGCTGAGGCCGCGCGAGACGGACCCACCGGCCCCGACACCTCTCTGATGAGGGGCTCATCGGGCCGTCGGCACAACTTCACACACCAGGCGGCGCGGGAGCGCCAGTACCGCCCTCGGACGGCTTCCCGGGGAGTGGGAACACGTGCCGGCCGCCTCACCCGAAAGAAGGACGCCCTCCGCTGGCTTCGCGGAGGGCGTCCTTTCGTCTGGGCAGGTTGGTCAGACCGATTCGAAGGCCACGACGGCGTTGTGGCCACCGAACCCGAAGGAGTTGCTGATCGCGAGCTGGTCACCGGCACCGAGCGGCATGGGCTGTCCCGAGAGGCGGAAGGGAACAGCGGGATCCTGCTCGGTGAGGTTGATCGTCGGAGGCGCCACGCGGTCGCGGAGCGCCAGGACCGTGAAGATGGCCTCCAGCGCGCCGGTGCCGCCCAGAAGGTGCCCCGTCGAGGCCTTGGTGGCTGAGACCGGGATCTCGTCGATCCGATCGCCGAAGACGCTGTGGAGAGCCACGTACTCGTTCGGGTCGCCGACGGGCGTCGAGGTGGCGTGCGCGTTGACGTGCGTGACTTCGTCCACGGACCGTCCGGCGGCGCTGAGCGCCAGGTGCACGGCGCGCGCGGCACCGGTCCCCTCGGGGTCGTTGGCCGTGATGTGGTAAGAATCGGCCGTGACGCCGCCTCCGACGACGGCCGCGTAGATCTTGGCACCGCGCGCCTTGGCGTGCTCCTCGGTCTCGAGGATCAGCACGCCGGCCCCCTCGCCCATGACGAAGCCGTCACGGTCGATGCTGGCCGGGCGAGAAGCGGTCTCGGGGGAGTCGTTGCGACGCGACAGCGCCTGCATCGATGCGAAGGAGGAGATGGTGATCGGGTGGATGACCGATTCGGTCCCCCCGGCGATCACGACATCGGCGAGGCCGGCCCGCAGGTGCTCGACGGCGTTGACCAGCGACTCGGTGCTGGAGGCGCACGCACTGGCCACCGTCCGCGCGTAGGCACGGGCACCGAAGTGGAGCGAGAGGTTCCCGGCCGCGGCGTTGGGCATGAGCATGGGAACGGTCATCGGCAGAACGCGACGAGGTCCCTTTTCGCGCAGCGTGTCCCACGCGTCCAGCAGGGTCCACAGTCCGCCGATCCCCGTGGCGAAGTCGATCCCGAGACGCTCGGGCTCGACCTCGGGGGAGCCGGCATCGGCCCACGCCTCCATCGCGGCCACGAGGGCGAACTGAGACGACGGATCGAGTCGCTTGGCGACCGGTCGCTCCAGCACCGTGTCGGGCCGCACCTTGGCCTGGGCGGCGAAGGTGACAGGAAGCGAGTACTTCTCGACCCAGTCGTACTCGAGGGTGCTCGTGCCGGACGCACCGGCGAGGAGAGCCTCCCAGCTCTCGGGGGCGGTTCCGCCGATGGGGCTGGACGCGCCGATTCCGGTGACGACGATGCGCTTGTTGCTCATGTGTTCCTCATACTGCGGCGACGGGGACGGATGCGAGTCCCGCACCGTCCCCGTCGGGGCTCGTGCAGGTCAGGCCTGGTTGGACGTGATGAAGGTCACCGCGTCGCCGACGGTCTTGAGGTTCTTGACCTCTTCGTCGGGAATGGTCACGCCGAACTTCTCCTCGGCGTTGACGACGATCGTCATCATCGAGATGGAGTCGATGTCGAGGTCATCGGTGAAGGACTTCTCGAGCGCGACCTCGTCGGCGGAGATGCCGGTCTCGTCGGTGATGAGCTCGGCGAGCCCTGCGAGGACCTCGTCGTTGGTGAATGCCATGGGATGTCTCCTTGTTTTCTGATGGTCTGGATGAGGTGTCACCGGCACACGGCCGGTAGCAAGTCTAGGTGCGCGACGAGTCGCCTCACGGGAGGACGACCACCTGCGCCCCGAACACGAGCCCGGCACCGAAGCCGATCTGGAGGGCGAGGCCGCCCGAGAGCTCCGGCCGCTCCTCGAGCAAGCGGTGGGTGGCCAGCGGGATGGATGCCGCCGACGTGTTCCCCGTGGTCTCGATGTCGCGACCGATCGCGACGCTCTCCGGCAGCCCCAGCTGCTTGGCGAACTCATCGATGATGCGCATGTTCGCCTGATGCGGAATGAAGGCCGCGAGATCGCTGGGCTCCACGCCTGCCTCTTCGAGCGCGCGACGGGCGACCTTCACCATCTCCCACACTGCCCAGCGGAACACCGTGGGGCCCTCCTGACGGAGCGTCGGCCACGGTGTTACGCCGTCGCGGAACTCCACGAGCGTGTGGTTCATCCCGACAGCATCGGCTTTCGAACCGTCCGAGCCCCACACCGTCGGTCCGATCCCCGGGAAGTCGCTCGGCCCGACGATGACGGCTCCCGCGCCGTCTCCGAGAAGGAACGAGATGGACCGGTCGGTGGGATCGACGATGTCGCTGAGCTTCTCCGTGCCGACGACCGCGACATACGTCGCGGCGCCGGCGCGGATGAGTGCGTCGGCCTGCGCCACTCCATACGCGAAGCCCGCGCACGCGGCGTTGACGTCGTACGCTGCTGCCGGGTTCGCGCCGACGCGGTCGGCCACGATCGCGGACACTGACGGCGTCTGCTTCGGGTTGGAGATGGTGGAGACGATCACGGCATCGACGTCCGACGGCGCCACCCCGGAACGGGCGATCGCCTCGGCGACGGCGTCGGTGGCCAGATCGATCGCCGTGACGTCGCTGCTCGCGCGTGCGCGTGTGACGATGCCGGTGCGCTGGCGGATCCATTCGTCGCTCGAGTCGATCGGGCCCACGAGGTCATCGTTCGGCACGAGGTTCTCGCCCCGTGCCGCGCCGTAGGCGTAGATGCGCGTGTGCGCGGGACCGGTGGACTGCTTGAGCGTAACGGTCACGCGGCGCCTCCCTGGGTGTCGTTGTCGGTGGAGAGCAGCGCAATGGCCGCATCGAGGTCTTCCGGCGTCTTGAGCGCGACGGTGGGAACACCGCGCAGCGCTCGCTTGGCGAGACCGGTCAGCGCGCCGGCCGGTGCGAACTCGATGATCCCGTGTGCCTCGTGCTCGGCGAACGAGGCCATGCACAGGTCCCAGCGGACAGGCGAAGCGACCTGTTCGACGAGCAGGTCGAGCGCGGCGCGGCCATCCGTGACGACGGAGCCGTCGCGGTTCGTCCAGAGCGTCCGCGCCGGAGCGGCGGGGTTCACACCCTGGGCCGCAGCTCGCAGCGTCTCGACGGCAGGCGCCATGAAGCGCGTGTGGAACGCACCCGCGACGGACAGGGGGATGACGCGCGTGGCCGGCGGCGGCGTCTCGGACAACGCGGAGAGCGCAGATGCGGCACCGGCGGCGACGATCTGGCCGCCGCCGTTGTAGTTGGCCGGGGTGAGGTCGAGCTCTTCGAGTCGGGCGACGACCGCGTCCTGATCACCGCCGAGGACTGCGCTCATCCCGGTCTCCTCGGCAGCAGCAGCATCCGCCATCGCACGACCCCGGATGCCGACCAGGCGCATGCCGTCGGCGTCTGTGAGGACGCCCGCGGCGGCCAGGGCAGAGATCTCCCCGACAGAATGCCCGGCGACACCCTGAGGGAGGGCCGGAGCGCGACTGTCGAGCGCGTGCCAGGACAGGAGGCTGGCGGCGACGATCAGCGGCTGAGCGACGCGCGTGTCGCGGATGCGCTCGGCGTCCCACGTCGTCCCGGCCGCCCCGAGGTCGACGTCGGCGAGCTCGGAGAACCCGGCCAGCCGCTCGCGTGCACCGTCGAGCTCGAGCCACGGCTCGAGGAAACCCGGTGTTTGCGACCCCTGACCGGGGAAGACAGCAATGATCACTTCCCTATCCTCCCAAGAACAGATGCTCGCCGACTGGCGAGACAGTCACAAGAAACACGAAGACCTTTGTGCGCGTCGGACAGGATACCGCCCGACTCAGCCTCGCCGCGGCGCGGGCGAACGCCGGCGGGTGACGTCGGTGCCGATCGATCCGATGATGAGCGCGGTCTGGAGGATGAGCGCCTCCCGCGGCCCCGTCGCGTCCCAGCCGATCACGTCCGAAACCCGCTTGAGGCGATACCGCACGGTGTTCGGATGGACGAACAGCTCGCGCGCCGTCGCCTCCAGCGACCGGCCGTTGTCCAGGTAGCTCCAGAGCGTCGCCACGAGATCGGTCGAATGCGCCTGGAGCGGCCGGTAGATCCGCTCGACCAGCGTCGCCTTCGCGAGGGGATCGCCTGCCAGAGCCCGTTCCGGGAGCAGATCGTCCGCCTCGACCGGACGAGGTGCGTGACGCCAGGCCTTCGCGACGGCGAAGCCCGCGAGGGCCGCGCGCGCACTCTGGCCGGCATCGACGAGCGCGGGGACCGGGGGGCCCAGGACCAGGTGTCCGCTGCCGAAGCCCGGCTCGAGGCGCTTGGCGATCTCCGGGAACGAGAGCTTGTCCTCGCGTTCGCTCGCTCCGGGTGGATCGGCGCGACCGATGACGAGGACGAGGCGGACACCCTGCACACCGATCAGCACGTCGACGCCGAGCTTGCGAGCCAGCCGACGCAGGTGGTCCACGTCGAACTGAGGGGGAGTGGTGCCCACGAGCACCGCCACCTCGCCGTGGCCGTGCCAACCGAGGGCGGCGATCCTGCTCGGCAGCTCCTCATCGGACTCACCGGTGAGGATCGAGTCGACCACGAGCGCTTCGAGTCGCGCGTCCCACAGCCCTCGGGCTTCGGCCGCCCGGGCGTAGACGTCGGCGGCAGCGAAGGCGACCTCTCGCGAGTAGAGCAGAGTGCTCTCGCGCAGATCCTCACCGCGACCGGCGACACGTTCCTCGGTCACCTCCACGGTGACCCGGATCAGCTGAAGGGTCTGCGTGAGGCTCACGCTGCGGAGGAGCTCGCGCGGCGCCGCGGCGAAGATGTCGGCCGCGATCCACGGCTGGGCCGTGGGGTCGTCATACCACTGGATGAATGCCGAGATCCCCGCCTGCGCGACCAGACCCACCGCGGAGCGCCGCGCGGGCGGCATCTCCGCGTACCACGGAAGGGTGTCCTCGAGGCGCTGGATCGTCGCCGTCGCGAGGTCTCCCGAGATGCGACGCAACCACGCGAGCGTCTCGGCTTTCTCCTGCGGGGTGGGTCTGGTCGGCATGCGCGAGCTCAGCTCTCGCCGCCTGCGTTCCCGCTCGTGCCGGCGGTCACGTCGTGCAGACGGTACTTCTCGATCGCCTGCGCCGACAGGGAGCGGTCGACCAGACCGTCCTCCGCGAGCGCCTGCAGCGTGCGGACGACGATCGACGGGCCGTCGATCTTGAAGTATCGCCGGGCCGCGGGCCGGGTGTCGGAGAAGCCGAAGCCGTCGGCGCCGAGAGTCGCGAAGCGACGCGGCACCCACGGACGGATCTGATCCTGCACGGCGTGCATGAAGTCGCTGACCGCGATGACGGGGCCCTCGGTCTCCCGCAGCCGGTCGGACACGTAGGCGGACCGCGGCTCGTCGAGCGGGTGGAGGAAGTTGTGCTCGTCCGCGGCGAGACCGTCGCGACGCAGCTCCGTCCAGCTCGTGACCGACCACACGTCGGCCACGACGCCCCAGTCGTCTTTGAGGAGCTGCTGCGCTTCCAGCGCCCACGGCACGCCGACGCCCGAGGCGAGGAGCTGGGCACGGTGGCCGTCGCCCTCGCCGGTCGAGATCCGGTGCATGCCCCGCACGATGCCCTCGACGTCGACACCCTCGGGCTCGGCCGGCTGCACGAGCGGCTCGTTGTAGAGGGTGATGTAGTACATCACGTTGGGGTCGGGGTGGTTGCCGCCGTACATCCGCTCGATTCCCGCGCGCACGATGTGCGCGATCTCGTAGCCGTAGGCCGGGTCGTACGAGATGGTGGCGGGGTTGGTCGAGGCGAGCAGGTGCGAGTGCCCGTCGGCGTGCTGGAGCCCTTCACCGGTGAGCGTCGTGCGACCGGCGGTGGCGCCCATGATGAAACCGCGGGCCATCTGGTCGCCGGCTGCCCACTGGGCGTCACCCGTGCGCTGGAATCCGAACATCGAGTAGAAGATGTAGACCGGGATGAGCGGCTCGCCGTGGGTCGAGTACGCCGTGCCGACGTTCGTGAACGCCGCGACGGCTCCCGCCTCGTTGATGCCGACGTGCATGATCTGACCCTGCGGGCTCTCCTTGTAGGCCAGGAGCAGCTCGCGGTCGACCGAGGTGTAGTTCTGGCCGTTGGGGTTGTAGATCTTCGCGGTCGGGAAGAACGCGTCGAGCCCGAAGGTGCGCGCCTCGTCGGGGATGATCGGGACGATCCGGTGACCGAAGTCCTTCACCCGCAGGAGGTCCTTCAGCAACCGGACGAACGCCATCGTGGTGGCGACCTCCTGCGTGCCGGAGCCCTTCTTGGGGAGCGCGTAGGCGTTGTCATCGGGGAGGGCGATCGGCACGTGGTGCGTGCGGCGCTCCGGGAGGAAGCCTCCCAGCGCACGACGCTTCTCGACCATGTACTGGATCGTCTCGTCCTCCATACCGGGGTGGAAGTACGGCGGGAGGTAGGGGTTCTCCTCGAGCTGCGCGTCGGTGATCGGGATACGCATCGAGTCGCGGAAGTGCTTGAGGTCGTCGAGCGTCATCTTCTTCATCTGGTGCGTCGCGTTGCGCCCCTCGAAGTGGTGACCGAGCCCGTAGCCCTTGATCGTCTTGGCGAGGATGACGGTGGGCTGGCCCTTGTGCTCGACGGCCGTCTTGTACGCGGCGTACACCTTCTGGTAGTCCAGGCCACCACGGCGGAGCTTGCCCCAGATGTCGTCGTCGGACCAGTCCTTCACCATCTCGAGCGTCCGCTCGTCGCGCGCGAAGAAGTGGTCGCGGATGAACTTGCCGTCCTCGGCGCGGTAGGTCTGGAAGTCGCCGTCGGGGGTCGTGTTCATGAGGTGCACGAGCGCACCGTCACGGTCCTTCTCCAGCAGCTCATCCCAGCCGCGGCCCCAGACGACCTTGATGACGTTCCAGCCGGCGCCGCGGAAGAAGCTCTCGAGCTCCTGAATGATCTTGCCGTTGCCGCGGACGGGACCGTCGAGGCGCTGCAGGTTGCAGTTGACCACGAAGGTCAGGTTGTCGAGGCCCTCGTTGGCCGCAACCTGCAGCTGACCACGGCTCTCGACCTCGTCCATCTCACCGTCGCCGAGGAACGCCCAGACGTGGGAGTCGGAGAGGTCCTTGATGCCGCGGTTGGTGAGGTACTTGTTCGTCATCGCCTGGTAGATGGCGTTGATCGGTCCAAGACCCATCGACACGGTGGGGAACTGCCAGTAGTCCGGCATCAGCCGCGGGTGCGGGTAGGAGGGGATGCCCAGCGGCGCTTGCGACTTCTCCTGGCGGAATCCGTCGAGCTGGTCGGCGGAGAGGCGCCCCTCGAGGAACGACCGCGCGTAGATGCCGGGGGAGGCGTGGCCCTGCACGAACACCTGGTCGCCACCGCTCGGGTCGTCGAGGCCCCGGAAGAAGTGGTTGAAGCCGACCTCGTAGAGAGAGGCAGACGAGGCGTAGGTGGAGATGTGGCCGCCGACGCCGATGCCGGGGCGCTGCGCACGGTGAACGGTCAGCGCCGCGTTCCAGCGGATCCACCGGCGATACCGGCGCTCCAGTTCCTCGTCTCCGGGGAACTCGGGCTCGTTCTCCGGCGCGATCGTGTTGATGTAGTCGGTCGTGGGGATCTGCGGCACGTTCAGCTGCAGCTCACGCGATGCCTGCAGCAGGCTCAGCATGATCTCGCGACCCCGGCCGGCACCCTTGGCGTCGACGAGCTGATGCAGGGATTCCTGCCATTCGTGCGTCTCTTCGGGATCGCTGTCCTGCGGGCCCTGGGAGTACGGATCCTGATCGTTGACAGTCACGGGACACCTTTCGTCTTCTGGCAGGTCATACCAGGGATGGGGCTGTGGAGGCGCCGGGCTTTGTGAAGCAACGACAACGCATCCTGGATCAGCCTAGTCACTCACCGCCCCTCCCGGCGCCGTCGGGCGGGGTCGAGAGCGGCGCTGCGCCGCGCCGCTAGACTCGACACCGCGGGCCTTTAGCTCAGCTGGTAGAGCGCCACGTTTACACCGTGGATGTCGTCGGTTCGATCCCGGCAGGGCCCACCCATCATCCCCGCCCACCGCGGAGCCCCCCTCTCTCTCCTCCGCTGTCCGTCGACGTCACCGCCCGGTCCCGCCACGGCTCACGCCCAGAGGACCCACCATGCGGGCGGCGGCGCGGGGTGTGTCAGGAGCACCCCATCGGGGCGCCGCTCCACGACTGTCCAGCCATCGTTCACCCGTTCGCGGATCTCACGATCCAGACGCGCTGAGCGGAATTCTCCTCGGGACACGTCCTGATCAGCCGTCGCGTCCGACGATCTTCGGCTCAGCGGGATTGAAGTACGGCGCGTCGTCCGCACCCAGACGGGAGTGACCTCGGCCGTAGGCGAAGTAGATGACGAATCCCAGGGCGAGCCAGATCAGGAACCGCAGCCACGTCTCGACAGTCAGGTTGAGCATGAGATAGGTGCAGATGGCCGCGGAGAGCGCGGGAAGCACAGGACTCCACGGCACGCGGAACCCCCGCTTCAGATCCGGGCGGGTGCGTCGGAGCACGATGACGCCGATCGACACCAGGACGAACGCGGAGAGCGTCCCGATGTTCACCATCTCCTCGAGGACCCCGACCGGGGTGAGGCCGGCGACGAGGGCGACCACGACGGTGACGATGATCGAGATCACCCATGGTGTGCGGCGCGTCGGGTGGACCTTCGCAAGCGAGCGGGGGAGGAGGGCGTCGCGGGACATCGCGAAGATGATGCGCGTGGCACCGATGAGGAGGGTCAGGACGACCGTGGTGAGCCCAGCTACAGCACCCGCCGAGATCACGGTCGCCATCCAGGCCTGACCGTGGTGGGCGAAGGCGTTCGCGAGGGCGGCTGCCGGGTCGAGATCCGCGTAGGAGACCATGCCGGTCACGACGAGCGCGACCGCGCAGTAGAGCACGGTGCAGATGACGAGCGAGGCGATGATCCCGATCGGGAGGTCCCGCTGCGGCTTCTTCGTCTCCTCGGCCGTGGTCGCCACGACGTCGAAGCCGATGTACGCGAAGAAGACCAATGCGGCGCCGGCGAAGATCCCGCCGAGACCGAACGCCATCGGCTCGATGCCGGACACGAACTGCAGGAGGGGCTGAGTGAGCCCCGTCGCCGTCTCTCGAGGGGCGGAATCCGGAATGAAGGGCGTGTAGTTCGCCGGATTGACGAACAGCAGCCCCGCGACAATCACGAAGAGGACGATGAACAGCTTGAGGCCGACGAGCACCATGTTCACGCGCATCGACTCGCGAATGCCGTACGTCATCAGGGCGCCGAGGACGATCACGAGGAGAATCGCCATCACGTCCACCGTGCCGCCGTAACCGATGGCCTCGGGGATCGGCAGACC
Source organism: Microbacterium sp. TNHR37B (assembly GCF_001620065.1). GTDB lineage: Bacteria > Actinomycetota > Actinomycetes > Actinomycetales > Microbacteriaceae > Microbacterium. Next base: position 471,151 of record NZ_LQGV01000001.1, on the reverse strand, counting down.
CAGCTGCTCGAGGAGCACACCGAGATAGGCGCTCCACCCCTGGGCCACCACGCCCGCGCCCAGGAACATCTCCAGGATCAGATCCCATCCGATGATCCACGCGAACAACTCGCCCAATGACGCGTAGGAGAAGGTGTAGGCCGATCCGGAAACCGGGACCGTGGACGCGAACTCCGCGTAGCACATGGCCGCCAGGCCGCACGCGATGGCCGCGACGACGAAGCTCACGACAATGGCAGGGCCCGCCACTTCGTGGGCGACGCGGCCGGTCAAAGTGAAGATTCCGGCACCGATGACGACACCGACACCGAAGACGGTGAGATCGAACGCGGACAGGGACTTCTTCAGACGGAACTCAGGTTCCTCGGTATCGGCGATGGATCTCTCGACGCTCTTCGTCCGCATCACGCTCATCGTGTTGCTCCCTCCGCGGGTCCGCACCACATCGTAGACCCGAGCGAGATCCCGTCGGGGGAGCGGGCCGCCGGCGTGTGGATACGCGCGATAGGTTGGACTGCGTGAAAGCCAGCCCCACGGACCAGCGCCGCCTCCTCGACCTCGCCGCGCTCGATGTCACGCTGCGCGCGGCCGACCATGCGCGCAAGAACCCCGCTCAGGCGCAACGGGTTCAGGAGCTCCTCGCCCAGCGCCAGGCCCAGTCGGTCGAGCTGACGAGACTTCTCGGCGCACGCGATGACCTCGCCGCCGAGCTCTCGCGGATCGAGTCCGATGTGGCCGTCGTGGATGCTCGTGCGGCACGTGACGCCGAACTGCTGGCGGCCACGAGCAGCGCGAAGGACGCCCAAGGACTCGGACACGAGATCGCCTCGCTTGCCAAGCGCAAGAACGATCTGGAAGAGGCCGAACTCGAGGTCATGGAGCGCATCGAGGCAGCGGAATCCGAGATCGCCGCGCAGGAAGCGCTCATCGCCGCCACCAACGACGAGGGTGCTCGCCTCAGCGCCGAGGGCAAAGCTGCGGTCGAGAGCGCAGCGGCCACCTACGACGGGGCCTCGCGCGACCGCGACGCCGTCGCGGCGACCGTCCCGGCGGATCTGCTGTCGATGTATGACCGGCTCGCCGCGCGGGGGATCGGCGCCGGGCTCCTCCGCCAGCGCACCTGCGAAGGCTGTCGCATGGTGCTGGCCGGCTCCGACCTGCACCGCCTGGCCCAGGCAGCGGAGGACGACGTCGTGACCTGCCCGGAATGCGGCTGCATCCTCGTGCGCACCGAGGAGTCGGGCCTCTCATGAGGGCACTCGCCATCCACCCGTGACCGACGCGCGATGGCGCCTGGTCGCACACCAGGCTGCGGGGGACACGGTGCTCGTCGACCTCGACCCCGCAGGCGCCGAGCAGCGTCGACACGTCGTCGCGGATGCCGAGCTCACCCGGTGGGTCCGGGAGTCGTCACCGGGGCTCCGATGGGTCTGGAACGACACCGCGGCCTGGTACCCGGCTCTCCTGGCCGACGGCGTGGAGATCGAGCGATGCCACGATCTGCGCCTCTCTCACGCGATCCTGCAGTTGAGCACCCTCGTCACCGATCCGGCGGAGCTTCGGGCCGCGACGGCCTGGGCCGCGGCGGCGCCCGCACCCGCTGGTGGCGATGCTCTCTTCGACCTCGTGGACGACCGCGAACGACTGCCCGACGACATCGATGAGGTGCAGGCCGAGTTCGACCGCCAACGGCGCGCACTCGAGTCCGCCACCCAACCCGACCGGCTCCGCCTCCTGCTTGCCGCCGAATCCGCCGGTGCGCTGCTCGCGGCCGAACTACACGCCGCAGGCCTCCCCTGGCATCGCCCCACCCACGAAGCCCTCCTAGAGGATCTCCTCGGCCCGAGACCCGCCCCCGGCACCCTTCCGCGAGAGGCGCAACGGCTCGCGGACGAGGTGCGTGCGGCGCTCGGTGACCCCCACGCCAGCCTCGACTCGCAGCCGAAGCTGCTGCGCGCGCTCCATCGAGCGGGCATCGCGGCACAGACGACCAACCGGTGGGAGCTCACGCAGTACGACCATCCCGCGATCCCTCCGCTCCTGGCCTACAAGAAGCTCACGCGGCTGCTCACGGCGAACGGGTGGACGTGGCTCGACGAGTGGGCAGCAGCTGGGAGGTTCCGGCCTGTCTACGTTCCGGGGGGCGTCGTCACAGGTCGGTGGGCCTCATCCGGCGGGGGAGCCCTGCAGCTGCCACGTCTGCTCCGACCTGCCGTCCGTGCCGATCCGGGGTGGGTGTTCGTGGTGGCCGATGTGGCACAACTGGAGCCGAGGGTGCTCGCGGCCATGTCCCGAGATACGGCGCTCGCGAACGCAGCCCGCGGAACGGACCTGTACGCCGGCATCGTCGCGGGCGGCGTCGTGACGACGAGGCAAGAGGCGAAGATCGCGGTGCTCGGCGCCATGTACGGCGCGACGACCGGAGACAGCGGCCGACTGGTGCCCGCTCTTCGTCGTGCCTATCCACGCGCGATGGGGCTCGTGGACGACGCTGCTCGCGCGGGCGAGCGGGGCGAGGCGGTCACGACGTGGCTCGGTCGCACCAGTCCCGGTCCGTCGGAACGGTGGAGACACCTACAGGCGAATGCGAGCGATCCTGAGGCGCCGGCGAACGCCGCCGAAGCGGCACGTCGTTCGGCGCGGGACCGCGGCCGCTTCACCCGCAACTTCGTGGTGCAGGGAACGGCCGCCGAGTGGGCTCTCTGCTGGCTCGCCGAGCTCCGCACGCGGCTGCGGACGCTTCCGCCGACGGATTCGACAGCCGCAGCATCCGGGCCGGTCTTCGGACGGCGTGCTCATCTCGCCTTCTTCCTGCACGACGAGATCATCGTCCATTGCCCCGAGCGCGATGCCGACGCCGTCACCGAGGCCGTGAGAGACAGCGCCGCCGCCGCGGGGGAGCTGCTCTTCGGAGGGTTCCCCATCGACTTCGCCCTCGACCTGCGGATCTCGAACGACGCCGCGAAGTCCTGAACACCGCGCGCGAACGCTGGACGACTCCGTGGCGGCGCTCACCCGCACGTCAGTGGTGCGGGCTCCCGCTCATCAGCCGCCCGCAGGAGCGGGGTGCGCAGCAGCGTCGGCTCGACCGCGCCGGCGACGGGGGAGACGAAGCGGAACTCCAGCTCCACCGACTCCCCGGGGGCGAGATCGACCTCCAGCGCGCTGGTCGGACTCCCTCCGTCGATGACGTCGACCGCCCCGGCCAGCTCGCCGTTCTTCCGTGTGCCCCCGAACAACCACTCCGACGGCGCCGCGGCGGAGACGACCGTGCCGATGTGTCCAGCCTCGACGCCCCAATGCCCACCGCCCGTCATGCTCAACGGCCAACGCGAGCCGGCATCGGCGGGGGCGTCGTTGCGCAGCGTGACCTGCACCGCGACGACGGCATGGTTGTCCGCGCGACAGGTCGCCGAGACGGCGCCGACCGCGACGCCGAGACGGCTGTCCATCTTTCCGCCCGTGCTGTCGTTGAAGTACAGGGCGAATGCACCGGGACCGGCGGCGATGTGGCGGGCGCGGGGACCACCGAAGACACTCGCCGCGAAGACCGCCGCCTCGTCGTCGTGCGCACTCCAGACGGAGACACGTCCCTGCTCGACCGGCGTGCGGAGGGCGGAGAAGAACGCGGACGGCGACGTGGGCGACGAAGTCAGCGCGGTGAAGTAGCGCTCGGTGAGAGCGGCGAAGTACTCGCTCTGCTCCGATCCAGTGAGCGCGAGGTAGGGATCGACCAGGACGTCGCGAACGAACGTGTCGTGCGTCAGCGCCGTGCCGTCGGGGAGCGTCAGTTCGCCGGTCACCGGGAGCAGCGCCCGCAGGACGATGGGATCGATGGCGATCACCACGTCGGGCGCGTGTCCGGTGAGCTTCTTCCACCACGTCGACGCAAGTCGGCCAGACAGATCGAAGTCGGGTGTCGAGGTCGCGTTCTGGACGAACCGGCCGACCGTATCGCCGTAGACGGCCGACGTGGTCTCCGGGACCGGCTCGACATCCTCATCCGCAGGACGGAAGTCACTCGAGTCGGCTTGGCGCACGAGTCGCAGGGCTCCGTTCTTGGCGCGGATCTCCGCGAACGAACCGGTGATGCCGCCTCCGGAGCGCAACTCGGCGTTGTTCTGGAACATCACGAGGATCGTGCGTTCCTCATCGCCGCCGAGCACGGCCGGCAGAACGCCCGTGATGTCGGCCATCGGACCGAGTGACGCCGACAACGTCGTCGTCAGGCGACGCGCCTGATCCACGCCGTCACGGACCTGATCCACCGTCGCGCCGGTCGATATCGCGTTTAGTCGGGAGCGCACCTTCTCCAGCGACGTGGAGGCGCGGGCCGCGGTCTCATGGAGCGACTCCACCACGGCGAGGTCGATGGCGCCGTCCGCCATGAGGCCGCGGTCACCGATGCCCTCCAGCGCCTGAGCCGTGGGTGAGGCGACCGACGTCGAAAGCGTGCGGAGTTGCTCCACGGTGACACGAATCGCCTGTAGGTTCGGTCCCGCGAGAGGAACGATCTCAGCGGCGCGCCAGATCGGATCGCCCACCGCGGCCGCGGCGGCCTCGGTTCGTGTATCGAACTCCCGCGCAATCGCGTCGAGTCGGCCGACGTCTCCCTTCGCGATGGCGGTTCTCGCGTCACCCTCGAGTGTCGCGAGAGCCTGCGCCTCACCGTTCACCGCCAGCACGCGGGTGACGACCCACGCGCTGGCGGCGATGACGACAAGGAGTACGGCCAGCGCCGTCCATCCGATCACTCGCCGCACACGGCGGCGGGGATTCTCAGACGGCGCGTCCTCCATGACTCCGGAGACGGATCAGTGTGCGCGACGGCGGCTGTAGACGAACAGCCCCGCGCCGACGAGCAGCACGGCGCCACCGCCCAGCAGGAACGGCAGCGTGCTGGCGTTCGAGCCGGTCACCGCCAGCGTGGACTCTGCACTGACGCCCGCGGGCGCACCGGTCACCGCCGGCCCACAGTTCCCGGCGGGGTAGCTCAGGGCCACTTCGACCTCGGGGTTCACGACGACCTTGGCCGAGATGTCCCCGCGCGTCCACGCGAAGTTGTCCGACGTCTGCACCCACGTGTCGTCGATCTTGGCGAATCCCGGCCAGCCGTTCGCCGAGCCGTCGCCGGCCACCGAGGCACCGGGCCACAGGACGCGGCCCGAGAGCTGACCGTCGTCGCCGAGATCGCCCAGATCGATGGTCGTCGAGTGCGATGCGTCCGAGATGACCAAGTGCGCGTCACGCTCGGTGACCTGGTTGTCCGGATCGGTCAGAGTCACCGAGTACGAGATCCACGGAACGTTGTTCTCACACACGCTCGAGACATCGGATCCGGCCAGCGTGACGCTGCCGCCGACCCCTGGCGTGTAGTCGTCTCCCGTCGCAGCGTGCGCCGCCGTCGGCAGCGACAGCAACAGCACCCCCGCGAAGACAGCGCGCGCGAACACAGACTTTTTCATGACAAGCCCCCCAGCCTGCTCATCGGGCCCAACCCCAGAGGGCCCACACATCGAGGACTCTACACTACTTCCCCACTGCACGCGCTAGACTCACCGACGCGAATGGGTCGGCTGGACGGTCGCGTGGCGGGAGACCGCCCCGAGGAACGTCCGGGCTCCACAGGGCAGGGCGGTGGGTAACACCCACCCGGAGCGATCCGCGAGACAGTGCCACAGAGAGCAGACCGCCCGCCGACTTCGGCGGGTAAGGGTGAAAGGGCGGTGTAAGAGACCACCGGGGCCGTGGTGACACGGCCCGCACGGCAAACCTCGCCCGGAGCAAGGCCAGACAGGGGATGACGACGCGGCCCGCCGAGTCCCCGGGTAGGCCGCTGGAGCGGCACGGCAACGTGTCGCCGAGAGAGATGACCGTCCACGGGGCTCACGCCCCCGGACAGAACCCGGCGTACAGGCCGGCCCATTCGCCCCGCCGACGGAGATCGCCGGTGCCGTGGATCAGGAGACGGCCAGCGCGGCAGCTCCGATGATCCCGGCGTTGTTGCGGTGCACCGCGGGAACGATCGGCGTCTGTAGATCGAGCAGCGGCAGGAACTCCTGCGCGTGCTTCGACACGCCACCGCCGACGATGAAAAGGTCCGGGCTCAGCAGGAACTCGAGGTGGCTGTAGTACCACTGCAGGCGCCGCGACCACTCCGCCCAATCGAGCTCGTCCCGTTCCATAGCCGAGTACGCCGCCCACGCCTCGGCATCCTTCTTGTGGCCGGCCCGCTGGAGGTGACCCAGTTCCGAGTTCGGAATGAGCGTGCCGTTGTGGAGCATCGCGGTTCCGATGCCGGTGCCGAGTGTCGTGAGGATGACGAGACCGTCTTGGTCGGCGGCAGCCCCGTAACGCAGTTCGGCGACGCCGGCGACGTCCGCATCATTGGCGAAGTGGATCTCCCGTCCGAGCCCGTCCTCGAAGAAGCGCTCTGCCTCGAATCCGATCCAGGCATCCGACACGTTCGCGGCCGACAGCGTCCGTCCGTGCTTGACGATCGCCGGGAACGCGACGCCCAGCGGCACCTCCGCCTCGGACACCCCGAGGGTCTCCAGCACGGTTCGTACGGCGACGAGGACGTCCACCGGCTCCGCTCCCGCGGGCGTGGCGACCTTCACCCGATCGCTCAGGAGGGCACCGCGTTCGAGATCGACGAGAGCCCCCTTGATTCCCGTACCGCCGATGTCCACCCCGACTGCGCGGGTCGCCTTGCTCGCCATGGCCTCAGCCTATCGAGAGCGAACCGGGCCCTCGTTAGGATCGACCAGGACAACCGTCACAGCCCTGAGGAGTCGTCATGACCGCAGCCGACGAGAAGTACTGGTACAACCTCAAGACCGGACGCGTCGAGCGCGGTTTCGAGTCGCCGTCGGTCGATCGCGCCGGCCCGTTCGACACGGAGGCGGAAGCGGCCCGAGCGCCCGAGGTGATCGCGGCGAGATCTCGCGCCTGGGCCGAGGAAGAGGCGCGGGAGGACGCAGCGAAGGGCGGCGCGGCGCCGGATGGCGCAAGCGACTCGGGCCGATAGTCTGACATCCACGGCATCGGAGAGGACGCGATGGACAAGCAGCGGGACTTCGTACTGCGCACGATCGAGGAACGAGGCATCAAATTCGTGCGCCTCTGGTTCACCGACGTGATCGGTACCCTCAAATCGGTGGCGATCGCTCCGGCCGAGGTCGAGGGGGCCTTCGCCGAGGGACTGGGCTTCGACGGCTCCGCCATCGAGGGACTCACGCGTTCGTACGAGTCCGACCTGCTCGCCCATCCCGACCCCAGCACGTTCCAGACGCTGCCGTGGCGCGGGGAGATCGATCCGACCGCGCGGATGTTCTGCGACATCACGACACCCGACGGACAGCCGGCGGTGGCCGACCCGCGCCACGTCCTCAAGCGGACACTCGCCAAGGCGGCCGACGCGGGGTTCACCTTCTACACGCACCCCGAGATCGAGTTCTACCTGCTGAAGTCGTCGTCGTTCGGGCCGGGCGGGCCCGAGCCGGTGGACTCTGCGGGGTACTTCGACAACGTCCCGGGCGGGACCGCGCACGACTTCCGTCGGCGCTCGGTGCGGATGCTGGAGGACCTCGGCATCTCGGTCGAGTACAGCCACCACGAAGGCGGGCCCGGACAGAACGAGATCGACCTCCGCTATGCCGACGCCCTCGCCACTGCCGACAACATCATGACGTTCCGCACGGTCGTCAAGGAGGTGGCGATCGAGCAGGGCGTCTACGCGACGTTCATGCCGAAGCCCCTGAGCGGTCACCCCGGCAGTGGCATGCACACCCACATGTCGCTGTTCGAGGGCGACGTCAATGCCTTCTACGAGGAGGGCGCGCAGTACCAGCTGTCGCAGACCGGGCGGCAGTTCATCGCGGGCCTCCTGCGCCACGCCAACGAGATCGCCGCCGTCACGAACCAGTTCGTCAACTCGTACAAGCGGTTGTGGGGCGGGGACGAGGCGCCCAGCTTCATCTGCTGGGGGCACAACAACCGTTCCGCTCTCGTCCGCGTGCCGATGTACAAGCCGAAGAAGGGTCAGTCGACTCGCGTGGAATATCGCGCGCTGGACTCTGCCGCCAACCCGTACCTGTCCTTCGCGCTCATGCTCGCCGCGGGGCTCAAGGGCATCGAAGAGGGGTACGAGCTGCCGGCCGAGGCCGAGGACAACGTCTGGTCGCTGACCGACGCCGAGCGCCGCGCCCTGGGATATGAAGCCTTGCCGGCGAGCCTCGATCACGCACTGGAGTACATGGAGGAGTCGGAGCTGGTCGCCGAGACCCTCGGCGAGCAGGTCTTCAACTACGTGTTGCTCAACAAGCGCCGCGAGTGGCAGGAGTACCGCGCGCAGGTCACCCCCTTCGAGCTGAAGAGCAACCTGGAGATGCTGTAGGTCTCATGTCGGCGCACGCGCGATCGTCATCGCTGACGGGACTCGCACGCGCGGGCTTCAGCGAGTTCGGGCAGGCCGACGCGCTGCTCGACGAGCTCTCCTCGCTGGTCGGGCTCGCCCGAGAGGACATCGCGCGCGAGGCTGAGCGGGCGGCTGATCCTGACGCGGCGCTCTCCGCCCTCGTCCGCGTGGCCCGTCGCTCCGCCGACGAGGTCCGTGCGGTGCTCGAGCGAGAACCACGAGCGGCCTGGTCGCTCCTGGGCGCCTCTGAAGGCTTCGCGGACTTCTACCTCCGTCACCCCGAAGAGCTCCGGGACCTCGGCGTGCGGTCGGCGCTCCCGACGGCTCAGGAGCTGCACGACGAGCTGTTGGCCGCCGTCGGATCCGACGACGCGGGCTTTGCGGCGCGCGGGGACGAGGACGCGTGGGTGGCGCTGCGGGTGCGGTACCGGCGCCTGGTCGCCCGCATCGCCGTCTACGATCTCGCCGCCGATGACGCGACCGCCGTCCTGGCTGAGGTGGCCGCGTCGCTCGCGGATGCGGCCGCCGCCGCACTGGAGGCATCGCTGAGCGTCGCGCGCACGCGGATCTCGGGACACGGAGGGGTCGGCGGCCTGTTCCCCCGCGAAGAGGTCGCCGCGACGCGGCTGGCCATCATCGGAATGGGAAAGACCGGAGCCCGCGAGCTCAACTACGTCAGTGACGTCGACGTCATCTTCGTCGGCGGCACGCACCGCGCGGATGGCGACGGTCTGAGCGAGAGCAGGGCGATCGACATCGCCACCCGCCTCGCCGTTCACACGATGCGCGGCATCTCCGGTATGGAGATCGAGCCGCCGCTGTGGGAGGTGGATGCCAACCTGCGTCCGGAAGGCAAACAGGGGGCGCTGGTCCGAAGCCTCGAGTCGCATCTGTCGTACTACGAGAGATGGGCCAAGAGTTGGGAGTTCCAGGCGCTCCTGAAGGCGCGCGCGATCGCGGGCGATGCCACCCTGGGCGAGGCGTACGTCTCCGCCGTACAGCCGAAGGTGTGGACGAGCGCCGCACGGGAGAACTTCGTCGACAGCGTCCAACGCATGCGGGAGCGGGTGACCGAGCACATCCCGGCGGGGGAGGTGGCGTACCAGCTCAAGCTCGGCCCGGGTGGCATCCGGGACATCGAGTTCACGGTCCAACTGCTGCAGTTGGTCCACGGACTCGCCGACGAGAACGTCCGTCAGCGCGGAACGCTCTCGGCGCTGGATGCCCTGGTCGCCGAGGGATACATCGGTCGTTCCGAAGCGGCCACCTTCTCGCAGCACTACCGATCGCTTCGCGTGCTCGAGCATCGCCTCCAGCTCTCCGGACTCCGACGTACACACCTCATGCCGTCGATCCCGGAGGGACTGCGCACGCTCGCGCGCGCCTCCCGGCTGGCGGGTTCCGGACCGGGCGTCTGGGAGCTCTGGGAGTCAATCAAGCGCGAAGTCCGCGAGATTCACGTCCGCCTCTTCTATCGACCGCTGCTCTCGGCGGTGGCAGCGCTTCCTGCTGACGAGCAGACGCTCTCGGCGCAGGCCGCCCACGACCGCCTCGCCGCAATCGGCTTCCGCGACCCCGCCGGTGCGCTCCGCCACATCGGCTCCTTGACCAGCGGGATCAGCCGCAAGACGACGATCCAGCGCCACCTCATGCCCGTGATGATCAGGTGGTTCGCCGACGGCGTCGATCCCGATTACGGCCTCCTCGCCTTCCGTCGAGTCAGCGAACGCCTCGGAGACACGCCCTGGTTCCTCCGCATGCTGCGCGACTCGGCAGGCGCCGCCGAGCGTCTGACGCGCGCACTGTCGGGCTCGCGATACGTCGGCGAGCTGATGGAGTGGATCCCTGAATCGGTCGCGTGGCTCGATGCTGACGAACATCTGCGTCCGCGTTCGGGAGTGGTCCTCCAGGACGAGGCTCGCGCCATCCAGACGCGCCACCGTTCCATCGACGACGCGATGAGCGCGGTCCGTGCCCTCCGCCGACGGGAACTGCTGCGACTGGCGCTGGCCGCCATCCTCGACACCGTCACGATCGAAGAGCTGGCCCAGGCGCTCACGACGATCAGCGAGGTGACGATCCAGGCGACGCTGCGGGCGGTTCGCCGAGAAGTCGTGCCGGAAGAAGATGACGACCTGGACTTCGCGGTGATCGCGATGGGACGCTTCGGGGGAGCGGAGCTCGGGTTCGGCTCCGACGCCGATGTGATGTACGTCTATGAGCCCAACGGCGTCGAGCCGCACCGGGCGCAAGAGCTCGCGCTGCAGATCGTCGCGGGACTGCGCACCTACTCGGAGGACCACCGCCTTCCCTTCGAGCTCGACGCGGATCTCCGGCCGGAGGGGCGAAACGGACCGATGGCGCGTTCCCTCGAGTCCTACGCGGCGTACTACCGGCGGTGGTCGCTGTCGTGGGAGGCGCAAGCGCTCCTCCGTGCTCGGGGAGTCGCGGGAAGCACGAAGCTCATCGGGCGGTTCATGGCCCTCGCCGACGACGTGCGCTACCCGGCGAGCGTCGATCCGCAGGCGCTGCGGGAGATCAAGCGCATCAAGGCGCGGGTGGAGAACGAGCGGCTTCCCCAAGGGGGTGACCGCAGTCGCCATCTCAAGCTGGGTCCGGGCGGACTCAGCGACGTCGAGTGGCTCGTCCAGATCCTGCAGCTCGAGCACGCGCACCGTCTGCCGGGCCTGCGCACGACCTCCACGATCGACGCGCTCTCCGCGGCGCGCGAAGCCGGACTGGTACCCGATGCCGCAGCCGACCGGCTCGCCGCGAGCTGGCGGCTCGCTAGTCGGTTGCGGTCGGCGAACACCCTTCTTTCCGGACAGACCAGCGACGTGCTCCCGGTGGACCGCGCGAAGCTCGACGGCATCGGGCGCCTGCTCGAGTACCCCCCGCGGTCGGCCACGCTCGTGGAGGAGGAGTGGCTGCGCCGCTCACGCCGGGCCCGTCGGGTGTTCGAGAAGCTCTTCTACGGCTGACCGCGAGACGCACCCTCCCGACCGATAGCATCGGCAGGGAGATGCCCCGTTTCCTTCACCGCGCACAGCGTCCCCTGGTCGTCGTCGTCGCGCTCGTCATCGCCCTCCTGTCGGGTACGGCTCCCGCCGCCGCGGCGACGGCGCCGCTTCCCGGCAACATCCGCGATGGCGGATACCTCATCAGCGATGCCGAGTTCTTCTCGGCACGATCGATGACGGCGGCCCAGGTGCAGACCTTCCTCCGCGCGAGAGTGCCCACCTGCCGCGCAACCGCAGGGGCGCCGAAATGTCTCAAGGACTTCGTGGCCGACGTTCCCGCTCGGGCCGCCGATGCCTACTGCACTGCGCTGCCGAAACAGACGAGAGCGCGGGCAGCCGACATCATCACCAGCATTGCGGCGGCCTGCGGGATCAGCCCCCGAGTGATCCTCGTCATGCTGCAGAAGGAACAGGGTCTCGTGACCGCCACCGCCCCGACCGCGTGGTCCTATCGCGCGGCCATGGGACAGGACTGTCCCGACACTGCGCCGTGCGCGGCTGCAGCCGCGGGCTTCGTCAACCAGGTGTATCTCGGCGCCCGGCAGATGCAGATCTATACCCAGAAGCCCTCGTCGTTCCGCTATCGCGCGGGACAGACGAACACGATCAAGTGGCATCCCGATGCGGCCTGCGGAGCCTCCCGGGTGTTCATCAAGAATCAGGCCACCGCCAACCTGTACAACTACACGCCGTACCGGCCCAACATCTCTGCCCTCGCGGCAGGCTACGGGTCCGGTGACCCCTGCTCCAGCTACGGCAATCGCAACTTCTACAACTACTACGTCGATTGGTTCGCCAAGGGCGTCAAGACCACGACGGGCGCGCCGTCGACGATCGGGGCATGCACAACTCCTCCGCGCGCTGAGGTCCTCACGCGGGCGGATGTCGCGACCGTCATCGCGAATGCGACGACCGTTCGCACGGCACCCTCCACGTCGTGCGCGAAGGGGCGGCTGTCGGTCGCGAAGGGCACGTCCTACATCCTCACCGGCTCGTACGCAGGCTGGTGGCGCCTCCAGAACGACAAGGGTGCGGTGCTCTGGACCTTCGCGCCGAACGCCCGCGTCACGGCGCTCACCCCGCCACCGGTACCCGGCCCGGTCGGGGCCCTGGCACCGAAAGTGCCCGCGGCGCGCCGCTGACAAGAGGCGCACCGCGGACCGACGATCTCACACGGAAAGAGCCCCCGGAGGTGATCCTCCGAGGGCTCTTTCGCGCCAGGTGGTCAGACCCCGAAGTACAGCTCGTACTCGAACGGGTGCGGACGCGCGGCGAGCGGCTTGATCTCGTTCTCGATCTTGTACTCGATCCAGGTCTCGATCAGCTCAGGCGTGAACACGCCACCCGCGAGCAGGAACTCGTGGTCTGCGCGCAGCGCTTCGAGCGAGTCCAGCAGCGAGTTCGGAACCTGCGGGATGTTCTTGGCCTCCTCGGGCGGCAGCTCGTAGAGGTCCTTGTCCACCGGCTCGTGCGGCTCGATGCGGTTCTTGATGCCGTCGAGGCCGGCCATCATCTGCGCGGCGAAGGCGAGGTACGGGTTTCCCGAGGCATCGGGCGCTCGGAACTCGATGCGCTTCGCCTTGGGGTTGGATCCCGTGATGGGGATACGGATGGCCGCCGAGCGGTTACCGGCCGAGTAGACGAGGTTCACCGGCGCCTCGTAGCCCTTGACCAGACGCTTGTAGGAGTTCAGCGTCGGGTTGGTGAAGGCCAGGACCGCCGGCGCGTGGGCCAGGAGGCCCCCGATGTACCAGCGAGCCGTGTCGGAGAGACCCCCGTAGCCCTTCTCGTCATAGAAGAGGGGCTGGCCGTTCAGCCACAGCGACTGGTGCGTGTGCATGCCCGACCCGTTGTCGCCGAAGAGCGGCTTGGGCATGAAGGTCGCGACCTTGCCCCACTGCTCGGCGACGTTCTTGACGATGTACTTGAACTTCAGGATGTCGTCGGCCGCATGCACCATGGTGTCGAAGCGGTAGTTGATCTCCTGCTGTCCACCGGTGCCGACCTCGTGGTGTGCCCGCTCGAGGTGCAGGCCCGCGTCGATGAGGTGCAGCGAGATGTCGTCACGGAGGTCGGCCGTCTTGTCGACGGGGGAGACGGGGAAGTAGCCGCCCTTGTAGGGGGTCTTGTTGGCGAGGTTGCCGCCTTCTTCCTCGCGGCCGGTGTTCCAGGCGCCTTCTTCGGAGTCGACACTGTAGAAGCTGGCGTTCTGCGTCACCGAGTAGCGCACGTCGTCGAAGATGTAGAACTCGGCCTCAGGGGCGAAGAATGCCGTGTCGGCGATGCCGGTCGACGCCAGATACTTCTCCGCCTTCTTGGCGACCTGACGCGGGTCCTTCGCGTAGATCTCGCCGTTGCGCGGGTTGTAGATGTCGAAGACCATCACCAGCGTCTTGGCCTCGCGGAACGGGTCGAGGTAGGCCGTGGAGACGTCGGGGATCAACTGCATGTCGGACTCGTGGATGTTCGCGAACCCACGGATCGAGGAGCCGTCGAAGAGCTGACCGACGGTGAAGAACTCCTCGTCGACGGTCGAAGCGGGAATGTTGAAGTGCTGCTGCACACCCGGAAGGTCCGTGAAACGGATGTCGAGGAACTTGACGTCCTCGTCCTTGATGTACTTGAGCACCTCGGATGAATCTTTGAACATGGAGTCTCCAAGATCGGGTGGGTATCGGCCTGACGCTGCCAGGCTCCTCCCGAACCTAGCGAGGGCGGGTTGCCCGGCAGTATCTCCTGTGTTTCGGGCATGTTACACGGACGTCGATACGCTGGAGCGGTGACCCCGACCGAGAACGCGTACCCCGGCCAACGACTCGGGATGCCCGCCGAAGGCCGGGGGAGCGTCGCTCGACCGGGCAGGCGCATCGCGGCGCTCGCGATCGACTGGGCATGTGCCGTGATCGTGTCGATCGCCTTCTTCTCGTACGACGCCCTCGCGACGACCGCGGTGTTCGCCATCGTCCAGGTGCTCTTCCTGCCGACCCTCGGCGGAAGTCCCGGACACCGCCTCGTCGGCCTCCGGCTGCAGCGCCTGCACGGAGGATGGGTGGGGCTGTGGCGGCCGATCGTCCGGACCGCTCTCCTGGTCCTCGTGATCCCGGCCGTGATCTGGGACCCCGATCAGCGCGGGCTCCACGACAAGGCGGCCGGGACGATCCTCATCCGCGGCTAGAGCGGCTCCCTCGAGGCGAGACGGGTCAGCGCGGCCGCTGAGCGCGGGCCTTCATCGGGTCGATGCCCTTCGGGATCGGCAGAGACGTCACCGACTGGGACACCGAGTCCACGCGCTTGACGACAGCGGCCATCGTGACGCGATCGACCTTCTTCGGGAGCGCCTTGATGGTCGAGGCGAGCTTGCCGATCGGCACGTCGCCTTCGCCGTGACCGATGTGCAGGACGTGGACCGGGACGCCCGAGGCGACCCGCTGAACCTTCACCCGTTCGTCGTTGATGAGCCGCGTCAGCCGTCCGCGCGCGCCCTCGCCCACGATGACGACGCCGCCGCGTCCGATGACGCGATAGACGGCGTCCTGGGTCTTCGGGTTGACGCCGACGGGTGTGTCCGACGCCACCCAACGGCGCCCCAGCCCCGTGGACAGGACATGCCCGGCCGCACCCGGAACACCGTCGATCTTCTTGTACATCGCCTTCGTGGAGACCCGGGTCAGGGTGATCATCGCCGCCAGCAGTCCGAAAAGGAGTCCCGTCACGCCCCACAGGATGATGCTCCACAGCGGAGCCGGCGGGATGAGGAAGCCCGCGACCACGCCGAGGGTCGCGCCGACGACGAGGATCGCCAGGAGCACCCACGGCGTCCAAGGATAGACGTCCTTGGTGAAGGTCAGCAGGGATCGGATCTGGCTGAAGAAACCGGGCCGCTTCTCGGGTGCGGAACTGCGCGATGACATGGGCACCAGCCTACCTTCGCCGCGGGGCCGACGTCACAGCGCGCGCCTCACGCCGATTGTGCACAGGCGGCGATCGAGGACGTCATCGCGAGGCGCCAGCGCGTGAGACTCTCTGCCATGTCCGATTCGTTGCATCCGAGCCCGCTGCGCCGGCTCGGGCCGGCAGAAGCACCGTATCCCGGCGACCTCGTGGCCGGTGACCCTCCCGTGGTGTGGACGTCGGGCGCGCTGTGGCGAGACGACCGCTGCTGGGACGCCGACGGGGCCGATCACCTGCTCGCTCCCGTCGACCTCGGCCAGTCCGACGACGGCCCGATCGTGGCGGTACCCCATTGCCCTCATCGCCTCGACGAGTGGCTCGGCCGGCGGACGCGCCTTGACGACGGCGAGATCGTGACCCTCGGCGTTAGCATCCTGCGGGGGAGCGCATCCGCGCACGAGCGCGGCCTGGAGCGGGGTGAGTGGTGGGTGACCTCCGACGGCCGCCCGGTTCTCGCAGGCGTGGGCCCGGGCGATTGGCGAGAGACGACGCGCGACGTGTTGTCGCACCTCGTCGCACTCTCGCCGAGTCTCCTCGCGGAGGTGCTGAGCGACGTATCGGGCGCGATCGCGTCCCCTGGCCACGCTGCGGCGATGGAGGAGCTGGAGGCTCGACTGTTCGCTGGCGCAGAGCCGACCCCGCTCGTCACCGAGTTCGTCTCGCTTCCTGCACGCCGCCTCACCGCTCACGAGGAACGGACGACGTCCGAGGCGGCTTCGGAGGCTCGAGGTCGGCTCCCGTCCGCGCTGCACGGCTTCGTCGATCACCCGATCGTCGAACGGCTCAACCGTCTGATCGTGCGGACCGAGCGGCCTCCGTCGGCACGGAGCGAGCGGGCGCGGCCACGCACGCGTGCGCGCACCTCACGGCGTCCGCTCCTGGTGGCAGCGGCGGTCATGGCCGCGGTGCTCGTGATCGGAGTGAGCTGGCCCGACGGCGACACGGCGGCCGATGGCGGCACCGAGACCGCCGATATCCCCCGCGACGACGGACCCACGGCGCCGCCGACGCCTCCGCCGCGCTCCGCCCCGAGCGATAGCCCGGCCCAGGTGCGGGCGGATGACGCGCCGACGGGCGACGCCTTGGAGGAGGGCACATCGACGCTCGCGCACACAGCCAGCCAGCTGATCGAGACGTACGCCGCCTGCGCGGCGACGTGCGGCACGAGCGTCGTGGAAGACCCACGCGACACCTTCCCGCGCGGCGTGGCGAACGATCCGGATGCGGACCGCACGACAACGGTGGTCGAACGCTACGGGGGCGTGGCGGTCCTTCGTATCGAGGCTCCTGGTCACGCAGCGCAATACGCCGTCATCATCCGCACGAACGACTCATGGCTGGTCCGCGACGTGTTCGACGTCGCGGACCAGCCATGACGGAGCCGGATCAGATGCCGAGCTGGCCCTCGAAGTCGGCCGCCTCCAGGCGAGACTTGACCGCACCGAGGAAGCGAGCAGCATCGGCGCCATCGATCGTGCGGTGGTCGTACGACAGCGCGAGGTACACGTACGAGCGCACCGAGATCGCGTCCTTGCCGTCCACGTTCACAACGCCCGGACGCTTGACGACGACGCCCGTACCGAGGATTGCGGACTGCGGCAGGAAGACGACGGGAGTATCGAAGAGCGCACCACGCGAGCCGGTGTTGGTGAGGGTGAACGTTCCTCCCGCGAGCTCGTCCGGCTTGAGCTTGTTGTCACGCGTCCGCGCGGCGAGGTCGGCGATCTCGTGAGCGATCTGAGCGAGGTTCTTCGACGCGGCATCCCGCAGAACCGGAGTGAGGAGTCCGCGCTCCGTGTCGACGGCGATCGAAAGGTTCTCGGTCGCCGGATAGACGATGTCGGTGCCATCGACCGTCGCGTTGATGATCGGGTACGCCTGCAGCGCCTCCGCGGCGGCCAGCGCGAAGAACGGCAGGAACGACAGTTTGTCTCCGGTCTTCTGCTGGAAGGTGCCCTTCACCGAGTCGCGGAAATTGGACAGCTTCGTGACGTCGACCTCGATCACCGTCGTCAGCTGCGCCGTCTGCTGCATCGAGGCCACGGCGCGCTCGGCGAGGACCTTGCGCAGACGCGACATCGGCTGCGTCGTTCCGCGCAGATCGGAGACCTCGCGGGCCGGTGCAGCCGGCGCCGCGGACGCGGGAGCGCTCGAAGGAGCAGACGCGGCGTTTTCCGCAGCCTTGAGGACGTCTTCCTTGCGAATCCGGCCACCGACACCGGTGCCGGTCACCGACGCCAGGTCCACACCCTGCTGCTGAGCGAGGCGACGCACGAGCGGGGTCACGTACGTGGGGCCGTCGTCGTCCGCGTCTGCCGACGGGTCGGAGGGCGAAGACGGAACGGCTGCCGCGGCGGGGGCCGGTGCCGGAGCAGGAGTGGGGGCGGCGGCAGGAGCCGGAGCGGGGGCAGCAGCCGGGGCGGCAGCGGCAGCAGCCGGAGCGGACTCCGCTGCCGGTGCCGGTGCGGGAGCAGCGGCAGGTTCGGGCGCGGGCGCTGCGGGAGCCCCCGAGCCGATCCGCGCCAGCACAGCGCCGACGGCGACCGTCTCGTCCTCGCCGACGACGATCTCCTGGAGCGTCCCAGCGACGGGCGAGGGGATCTCCGTGTCGACCTTGTCGGTGGAGATCTCCAGCAGCGGCTCGTCGACGGCGACGTCGTCACCGACCTGCTTGAGCCAGCGGGTGACGGTGCCCTCGGTGACGCTCTCGCCGAGCTCGGGAAGGACGACATCCTTCGCATCGCCACCGGCGGCCGGGGCGGCGGGCTGGTCATCGGCGGGCTGGGGCTGCGCGGCGGGCTCGGGCTCCGGTTGCGGCGCGGGCTCGGCGGCTGCGGGCTCGGGCTGCTCCTGCGCGGGGGCATCGTCGGCGCCGGCGGCGCCGGAGCCATCACCGATCTTGGCGAGGACGGCGCCGACCTCGACGGTCTCGTCCTCCTGAACCAGTATCTCCTCGATCACGCCGCTCACCGGAGACGGAATCTCGGTGTCGACCTTGTCGGTCGAGATCTCCAAGAGACCTTCGTCGGCCTGGACGGTGTCACCGACCTGCTTGAGCCAGCGGGTCACCGTACCCTCGGTGACGCTCTCGCCGAGCGCGGGGAGGACCACGGGTGTGCTCATAGGTGTGTCTCCTTTAGACGTGTCGATGTCTTCTTAAGCTTAGTGACCTGCGCGAGCGGGTCGTCAGAGGGCGTGCAGCGGCTTGCCGGCAAGAGCGAGAAACGCTTCGCCCAGTGCCTCGCTCTGGGTCGGGTGAGCGTGGATGAGGGGCGCGAGGTCCTCTGGGTGGGCCTCCCAGCCGACCACCAGCTGCCCCTCGGTGATCAACTCTCCGACGCGATCGCCCACGAGGTGGACACCGACGATGGGGCCATCGACCAGACGGACGACCTTCACAAGGCCGGCAGTACCGAGGATCTCGCTCTTCCCGTTCCCCGCCAGGTTGTACTCATAGGCCACGACGGCATCGCCGTGTTCGGCGCGGGCCTGGGCCTCGGTGAGCCCCACGGACGCCACCTCCGGGCTGCTGTAGGTGACGCGCGGGATGGTGGATTCGACGATCGGCGAAGGCGACAACCCCGCGATGTGCTCGGCGACGAAGATCCCCTGCTGGAAGCCGCGATGGGCCAGCTGCAGTCCGAACACGATGTCGCCGACGGCCCACACGTGCGGGACCGTGGTCTGGAGCGCCTCGTCGACGACGACGAACCCGCGGTCGATGCGGACGCCGGCCTCCTCGAAGCCGAGTCCCGACGACGCGGGGCCGCGTCCGACCGCGACGAGGAGGTAGTCCGCCTCCACCGTGCTGCCGTCTTCGAGCGAGACGACGACGCCGCTCTCGTCCTGCGCGACAGACGCGAATCGCGTCCCGAGGCGGGACGCAATCCCGCGCTTGCGGAACGCCCGCTCGAGGGCCTTGCTGAGAGCGATGTCTTCCTGCGGCACGAGGTGATCCAGCGCCTCGACGATCGTGACCTCTGCACCGAACGACCGCCACACGCTCGCGAACTCGACGCCGATCACGCCACCACCGAGAATGACCACGCGGTCCGGGACCTCGTCCAGTGCGAGGGCCTGCTCACTGGTGAGCACCCGGCCCTCGATCGTGATGCCGGGAAGCACTCGACTGTACGACCCCGTGGCGAGGATCACGTCCGCACCTCGATAGACGTCGTCCCCCACCTGGATCGCACGATCGGGGAGGAGTCGCCCCTCGCCGGCGACGACCGTCACGCCGCGCGCCGCAAGAAGGCCTTCCAGCCCCTTGTACTTCTTCGCGACGATTCCCTCTCGGTACGAGGTCACGGCTGCCGTGTCGATACCGACGAACGTGGCCGAAACGCCGACGCTCGCGGCGTCCCTCACGTGATCGGCGACCTCCGCCGCGTGGAGCAGGGCTTTCGTGGGGATGCAGCCGCGGTGCAGGCAGGTGCCGCCCACCTTGTCCTTCTCGATGACCGCGACGGTCTTGCCCAGCTCGCGGGCGCGCAGCGCTGCGGCGTACCCGCCACTGCCCCCACCGAGGACGACGATGTCGAATGCGTGCTCGCTCACTGTGCGCCTCCTGCGATGAACTCGACGAGCGACCGCACCGTCGCCGCCGTGGGGCCTTTGTCGGTCGCCCCGAAGGCCGCCTTGGTCGTCCCGGCGCCCGCGATATCGAGATGGACCCACGGGATGCGTGGGGCGTCGTCGGCCTCGGACGTCCGCCCGACGAAGCGACGGAGGAACAGTCCCGCGAACAGGGACCCGCCCGCCGGATCGCCGATCTTCGCGTTCTGCAGGTCGGCGATCGGCGAGTCGAGCTCGTCCTCCATGTGATCGGGGAGGGGGAGCTGCCACGCCAGCTCACCGGCGCGCTGCGCGGCGGCAAGGTATGCCGCCACGGCGTCGTTGTCGCCCATCACGCCCGCATAACGATTGCCGAGCGCGACCGTGATGGCGCCTGTGAGGGTCGCGATGTCGACGATGACGTCGGGCTGCGCGCGACTGGCGGCCACGAGACCGTCCGCGAGGACCAGTCGCCCTTCCGCGTCGGTGTTGAGTACCTCGACGGTCGTGCCGTCCAGGATGCGCACGACGTCGCCCGGGCGCGTCGCCCGTCCCGACGGCATGTTGTCGGCGATGCAGAGCCACCCGGTCACGCGCACCGGGAGGGCGAGCTCGGCGACCGCCCGAACGACGGCGAGCGCCGTGGCGGCACCGCACATGTCGTACTTCATTCCCACCATGCTGGCGGGCGGCTTCAGTGAGAGGCCGCCGGTGTCGAAGGTGATGCCTTTGCCGACGAGGGCCACGTGGCGGGCGTCGACGGCATCGGCCGGCGTGTAATCGAGTCGGACGAAGCGCGGCGGTCGGTCGGATCCCTTTCCGACGCCGAGGATTCCGCCGAAGCCTTGGGCAGCCAGCTCCGCCTCGTCGAGGACGTCCACGGTCACAGGGAGCCCGGAGAGCGCTTCGATCGCACGCTCGGCGAACTCCTGCGGGCCGAGCCACTCAGCCGGCGTGTGCACGAGGTCCTTGACGAGGGCCGACGCGGAACCGATCGCCATGACAGCGGCGAGGTCGTCGGGGGAGACAGAATGAGGACTGGAGACCACGACGCGGGCAGCGCGCTGGGCGCCGCGATCCGACTTGTAGTCGTCGAAGCGGTAACCGCCGAGCACGATTCCTTCGCCGATCGCGCGTTCTCGTCCGGCCACACCCGGCGCGGCGACGGCCAGCGTCGCAAAGCCCGTGGTCGTCCGCACGGCGGTGCCGACGGCATCGCGGAGAGCGTCCGCCGTGGGCTGCGCGCCCGTGCCGACCACGAACAGCGGCCGCGTCGTCGTCTCGGGTGCGAAGACTCGCGCCACTGAGCCTGCGCTCCCCGTGAAGCCCACGGCCGACAGCGCGTCGTCCAGGCCCGGAAAGTCCACCAGCGCCGCGATCGCGTCGTCCAACGGAGGGAGTGCGAGCACCCAGGCATCGGCATCGATGTCGGTCAGGGCAGCGGTGGTGTACGACAGCTCCGGGAACGGCATGTCGTCCATCCTAGTTTTGCCCCGGATGGCCCGAGGCCACGCCACTCGACCCGTGTTCGCTGTCAGCGGTATGCGAGGGCCGTCACGCAAGCCTCGCGTCGCGGAGGGCTCGTACAGTGGAGGCATGCCACTGCAGGGTCCTCTCTACGAGCGTGTCGCCAGCGCCCCGCCGATCCCGAGCGGCCTTCCTCTCGTGGTGACCCTGACGGGATTCACCGACGCGGGAGGAGCGGCCGGACGTATGCTGGCCTACTTCCGTGACGACCTCGACCCGGCCCCGGTCGTCGCGTTCTCCGCCGACGTGCTCTTCGACTACCGCGCCCGACGTCCGCTCATCACGTTCGAAGCCGATCACTTGAGCGGGTACCGCCCGCAACGGCTGGAACTCGCCCTCGCGCACGACTCGCTCGGGCAGCCCTTCGTCCTCCTCGCGGGCTTCGAACCCGACTTCGCGTGGGAAGCGTTCACCGAGACCGTCGTCGGCCTCGCCGAAGGACTGCAGGTGTCCTCGGTCACGTGGGTCCACGCGATCCCCATGCCGGTGCCGCACACCCGGCCGATCGGCACCACCGTCAGCGGCACCCGCCGCGACCTCACCGAGGCCCACTCCGTCTGGAAGCCCCACACGCAGGTTCCCGCGACGATCGGGCACCTCTTGGAGTACCGCTTCGCGCAGGCGGGTGCCGAGGTCGCGGGGTTCGCCCTCCTCGTCCCTCATTACTTGGGCGACACGGATTACCCCGCCGCCGCCATCGCCGGGCTCGACAGCATCTCGGTCGCGACCGGCCTCGTGTTCGACCTCGACGACCTTCGCGAGGAGAACCGCGAATACCTCGAGAAGGTCACCGAGCAGGTGTCCGGCAGCGACGAGCTGACCGCGATGCTCCACGGGCTGGAGGAGCGCTACGACGCCTACATGGCGGGCTCGACCCAGGCCCAGCCGATCATCCACACGGGCGACCTTCCGAGCGCGGATGAGCTCGCGGCCGAACTGGAGCGGTTCCTCGCCACGCGTCCGCCCGGCGACGAAGACAAGCACGAGCGCCGCTGAGCGGCCGCTCGGATCCGATCGCGTCGTCCCTCCGCGGAATTCCGGAGAGCGCGTGAGCGTTGTATCGGTGGAAGGCCACGGTCTCCGCGGTGTCGCTGGACTGGTTCCCGCGGAGAACTGTGAGAGAATAGGACATCTGACCCGTTGTCATCCCCGTTTCGTCGTCCGCTCGACGGCCCGGAGGACTTGACAAGGGTCTTACTAGTGTCCGAAACCCCGACGACCATCGTCGGTGAAAGGCGAGACGTGACGTCAGGCACGAAGAGCACCCGCACCCGCAAGGCTGAGGACACCGAAGAGGCGACCGCAGTCCCGGCCCAGAAGCCGGCGCGCAAGACCGCGACCAAGTCCGGTGCCGCCAAGACCAAGGCCGCCCCGGCGAAGGCTCGCGCCAGCAAGGCCACCGCCAAGGACGACGACGAACCCGACCTCGACGACGAGGGCGACATCGACGAGGTCACCGACACCGACGACGACGACACCGAGGACGACACCACCGACGCGCCCGCCGACAAGAAGGCCAAGAAGGCCGACTCCGAGGACGACGACGAAGACGAGGAGGGCGCCGCGAAGCCCGCCTTCACGGAGCCGCTTCCCACCGGCGCGATCGTGATCTCCTCGAGCGACGAGGACGACGTCCCGGTCTACTCGACCCAGATCACCGGCGCCACGGCCGACCCGGTGAAGGACTACCTCAAGCAGATCGGCAAGGTCCCGCTCCTCAACGCGGCCGAAGAGGTCGAGCTCGCCATGCGCATCGAGGCAGGCCTCTTCGCCGAAGAGAAGCTGTCGCAGATGTCGGCCAGCGAGAAGTCGTCGCAGCTGGGCCTCGACCTCCAGTGGGTCGCGCGCGATGGCCAGCGCGCCAAGAGTCACCTCCTCGGCGCGAACCTCCGACTGGTCGTCTCCCTCGCCAAGCGATACACGGGACGCGGGATGCAGTTCCTCGACCTCATCCAGGAGGGGAACCTCGGTCTCATCCGCGCCGTCGAGAAGTTCGACTACACCAAGGGGTTCAAGTTCTCGACCTACGCGACGTGGTGGATCCGTCAGGCCATCACACGCGCCATGGCCGACCAGGCGCGCACCATCCGCATTCCCGTGCACATGGTCGAGGTGATCAACAAGCTGGCGCGCGTGCAGCGACAGATGCTGCAGGACCTGGGGCGCGAGCCCACGCCCGAGGAACTCAGCCGCGAACTCGACATGACCCCGGAGAAGGTCATCGAGGTGCAGAAGTACGGCCGCGAGCCGATCTCCCTGCACACGCCTCTCGGCGAGGACGGCGACAGCGAGTTCGGCGACCTGATCGAGGACACCGAGGCGGTCGTTCCCGCGGACGCCGTGGGGTTCACGATGCTCCAGCGTCAGCTGGAGGCGCTCCTGGACTCCCTGTCGGAGCGCGAGGCGGGAGTCATCCGCATGCGCTTCGGTCTCGGAGACGGTCAGCCGAAGACGCTGGACCAGATCGGCGACACCTTCGGAGTGACCCGAGAGCGCATCCGTCAGATCGAGTCCAAGACGATGGCGAAGCTGCGGCACCCGTCGCGTTCGCAGTCGCTGCGGGACTACCTCGAATGAGTGCACAGGCCAACGACGGCAAATCGTTGGAGATCGCCGTCGACGGCACGCGCTTTGCGCGGCTTCCGATTCGGACGAGAGTCGTCATGCCGGGGGACGACCTGGACGCGTTCGTCCTCGAGTACGCGCGTCCGCAGCTCCGAGCGGACGATCTCCTCTTCGTGACGGAGAAGATCGTCGCGATCACGCAGGGGCGCTCCTTCCTGGTGGAGGAGATCACCCCGCGGCCGCTCGCGCGATTCCTGTCGCGCTACGTCGTCAAGACGTCGTACGGGATCGGCCTCGGCATGCCCGAGACCATGGAGATGGCGCTGCGGGAGTGCGGTACACCGCGCATCCTGTTCGCGGCCGCCGTCAGCGCCGTGGGGAAGCTCGTCGGGCGACGCGGTGACTTCTATCGCATCGCGGGCGACAAGGCACGTTCGATCGACGGTCCGACTCGCCACACCATTCCGCCATACAACAAGGCCGTCGTGCTCGGTCCGAAGGAGCCCGACAAGGTCGCTGCGCACCTCAAGCAGCTCCTGGGTGGAGAGAACGAGGTCGCGGTCGTCGACATCAACGACATCGGCGGCAACATCCTCGGCTCGACGCTCGATGCGGCCGGCGAACGGCGGCTCGTGGAGATCCTGAGCGACAATCCGCTCGGTCAGGGACACCAGTCCACCCCGCTCGGCATCATCCGCCGCGCGACCTCGTCCGACGGGAACTGACGTGTCCGCGGTCAATCGGCTCTATCGACGCGCGCGCTTCTTCGTGAAGCGCATCGTCTCCTTCGACCGCGAACGGGTGTTGCAGTTCGCGCGTCAGTCCAGGTCTCTCTCGCGAGCTCCGCTGTGGTGGGTCGTGCTGGACATGGCGTGGTGCGCGGTGCGCTACGAGACCACCTTCGAGAACTACTCCGAGTGGGACTTCCGGATTCTTCGCGCCCGCGAGCGCAAGACGTACATGACCGACCCCAAGTCGTTCCACCTTTCGCGGAAGCTCAACGACAACAGTCAACGGGCGATCTTCGACGACAAGCTCCGATTCGCCGAGCAGTTCGGTGACGAGCTGGGCAGGGAGTGGCTGGACGTCTCGACCACTGATGTCGCCGCCCTCGAGGCCTTCGTCGGACGCCATGCGCGCATCATCACGAAGAACCCGACCGGCGTCGGCGGTAACGGCATCACGATGCGCGACCGCGAGGAGATCACCGATGTGAGCGAGCTGCGCCGTGAGCTCCTCGCATCGGGGCAGACCCTCGTCGAAGAAGTGCTGGAACAGCACCCGGAGATGGCGCGCCTCTACCCGCGGAGCGTCAATTCCCTACGCATGGTCACCTATCTCGACCCGGTCGGAACGGTTCACGTCCTCGCGGGGGTGTTGAAGATCGGCAACGGCGGCGTCATCGACAACTTCAGCAACGGCGGCATGTACACGATGCTCGACGAGAACGGCCGGGCCCTCCACGCCGCCAGCGACGAAGAAGGTCACCCGTTCGAGACTCACCCCGTCACGGGGGAGCGGATCAGCGGATATCAGGTGCCGCTGTACGGCGAGATCCTGCAACTCGTCGACCGGCTGGCCCGGCGTGTTCCGGCAATGCCCTACATCGGCTGGGACATCGCGATCACGCCCGAACGCCCCGTCGTGATCGAAGGCAACCACAACACGGGTGTCTTCCAGTCCAAGCCCTCCGTCTCGGGCATCCGGCGCGGGCTGTTGCCGAGATACCGCGCTGCGATGCGCTTCTGAGCACGCGCCCCGGAAGGATGACCAGCCCATGAGCAGAGCCACCGTTCGCCTGCGCTACCTCGCGCGCCGCGCGGCCAAGCTCCGTCCCGGAAACCTCGTCGAGTTCGCTCGGCAGGCCCAGAAGGTGTCGAAGGCTCCGTTGCCCGTGCTCATCGCGGACATGCTCTGGTGCTCCGTGAGATACGACATGGGGTTCCGTGACTACGCCGTGTGGGACATTCGTCTCCTCACGGCGAAGGAGCGGAAGACGTGGATGACCCACCCGAAGTCGTTCCGCATCACCCGGATGTACAACACCGCCGAGGGACGGGCGAAGCTGGAGGACAAGCGCCGCTTCGCGCGCGAATACGCCGACCTCCTCGGTCGGGAGACGATCGATGTGCGCGACGTCGACGACACGACGCTGGCGGGCTTCCTCACCCGCCACCCGAAGGTGCTCGCCAAGCCGCTGGACGGTCAGGGCGGCGGCGGAATCACCCTCCACGAGAACGTCACCGACGTCGCCGCGTTCCGCGAGGAGGTGACCGCTGCCGGACAGACGATCATCGATGAGTTCATCGTCCAGCATCCGGAGATGAGCGCGCTCTACCCCGACAGCGTGAACACGGTGCGGATGATCACGTTCCTGGATCAGCGCGGTCCGGAGCCCGGCGGCAGCGTACGACTCTTGGCCGCGGTGCTGCGGATCGGCAACGGCGACGTCATCGACAACTTCGCCTCCGGGGGCATGTTCACCATGCTCGATGACGACGGCGTCGCCCTCTACCCTGGCGTGGACAAGCGCAGCAACGTGTACCGCGAGCACCCCGTCACCGGGACGCCCATCGTCGGGTTCCGGGTGCCGATGTACGACCGCGTCCTCGAGATCACCGAACAGCTCGCCCGACGCACGCCGGAAGCCCCCTACGTGGGATGGGACCTCGCGATCACGCCGAACGGGCCTGTGGTGATCGAGGGGAACCACAATTCCAGCGTCTTCCAGCCGAAGCCGTCGGCCTCCGGAGTGCGCACCGGACTGCTCCCGGTGTACCAGGCGGCCGTCGGGTTCTGACCGGGCCGCGGGAAGAGACGGGCCGGCTCAGGCCAGCAGGCGATCGGTCTCGTCGTGCCACGACGTCGCGACGCTGCGCAGCTTCTCCTCGTACTTGCGCCCGTGGTGCGCACAGAAGAGCAGTTCGCTGCCATTGACCTCCGCCGCGATGTACGCCTGCGCCCCGCAGGAATCGCAGCGGTCGGCCGCGGTCAGGCGGTGCTCGAGGACGCCCTGCTCTGCGGTTGTCGAGATGCTCATTCTGGGTGCCTCCTCAGTGCCTGAACTCCAGTTGGGATCTGTGCAATACAACCACGCGATGCCGTCGAGCATGCCCGCCCCCGGTCACATTTCGCTCTGCGCGTACGGTGTTTCGGCAAGGTCGCGGGACATCGCGGGCCGCGACGTGTGTCGCGCTCGCGGGGTCGGGAGCCCCGGATATCCTTGAGCACTGTGACCTCCGAGTATTCCGCCCACCATCTTCAGGTGCTCGAAGGGCTCGAAGCGGTCCGCAAACGTCCCGGCATGTACATCGGCTCCACCGATTCGCGCGGTCTCATGCACTGCGTGTGGGAGATCATCGACAATGCGGTCGACGAGGCGCTGGGCGGCTTCGGTGACCGGATCGATATCGTCCTCCACGCCGACGGCAGCGTCGAGGTCCGCGACCGCGCGCGCGGGATCCCCGTCGACGTCGAACCCCGAACAGGGCTCACCGGCGTCGAAGTGGTCTTCACCAAGCTTCACGCCGGCGGCAAGTTCGGCGGCGGTTCCTACGCCGCATCGGGAGGGCTCCACGGCGTGGGCGCCTCGGTCGTCAACGCGCTCTCCGAGAGGCTGGACGTCGAGGTCGACCGCGGCGGCAAGACCTACGCCATGTCGTTCCATCGCGGCGAGCCGGGCGTCTTCGACGGGCCCGAGCCGGACGCCGCATTCCGGCCCTTCGAGGCGTCCTCGGAGCTCCGCGTCATCGGAAAGACCGCCAAGGGTGTCACCGGCACACGCATCCGCTACTGGGCCGACCGTCAGATCTTCACGAAAGACGCGTCCTTCCATCTCGACGAGCTCGTGCAGCGCGCGCGGCAGACCGCGTTCCTGGTGCCGGGTCTCGAGATCGTCATCGCGGATGAGCGAGGCGAGGAACGCACCGAGACGAGCTACCGGTTCGACGGGGGCATCTCCGAGTTCGCGGACTTCCTCGCCGCCGACGCGGCCGTGACCGACACGTGGCGACTGACCGGTGAGGGAACCTTCACCGAGACCGTTCCCGTGCTGCAGGACAGCGGCGCCATGATCCCGACCGATGTGGAGCGGACGTGTCACGTCGACATCGCGTTGCGGTGGGGGACGGGGTACGACACGACGTTCCGCTCTTTCGTCAACATCATCGCGACGCCCAAGGGCGGCACTCACCAAGCCGGCTTCGAGCAGGGTCTGATGAAGGTGCTTCGCACCCAGGTCGACCAGAACGCTCGACGACTCAAGGTCGGCAACGACAAGATCGAGAAGGACGACATCCTCGCCGGTCTGACCGCCGTGTTGACGGTGCGGCTGCCGGAGCCCCAGTTCGAGGGGCAGACGAAGGAGATCCTCGGCACCCCCGCCGTTCGCGCGATCGTCGCGGGCGTCGTGACGAAGGAGCTGAACGCTCGGTTCGCGTCGACCAAACGCGACGACAAGGCTCAGACGGCGCTGCTGCTGGACAAGGTCGTCGCCGAGATGAAGGCGCGCATCTCTGCGCGTACGCACAAGGAGACCCAGCGCCGGAAGAACGCGCTGGAATCGTCCTCGCTGCCGGCGAAGCTCGCCGACTGCCGCAGCAACGACGTCGCCGAGTCGGAGCTCTTCATCGTCGAGGGCGACTCGGCCCTCGGCACGGCCAAGCACGCGCGCAACAGCGAGTACCAGGCGCTGCTGCCCATCCGAGGAAAGATCCTCAACGTGCAGAAGGCCTCGATCAGCGACATGCTCTCCAACGCAGAGTGCGCCGCGATCATCCAGACCATCGGCGCCGGGTCGGGGCGCTCTTTCGACCTCGCCGGCGCCCGGTACGGAAAGATCATCCTGATGAGCGACGCCGACGTCGACGGCGCGCACATCCGTACGCTCTTGCTGACGCTGTTCTTCCGCTACATGCGCCCTCTCATCGAGGAGGGGCGGGTCTACGCCGCCGTGCCCCCGCTGCACCGGGTGATCGCGATCAACCCGGGCTCCAAGCCGAACGAGACGATCTACACCTACAGCGAGCAGGAGCTCCACGCGCTGCTCAACCGCCTCCAGAAGTCGGGCAGACGCTGGCAGGAGCCCGTGCAGCGGTACAAGGGTCTGGGCGAGATGGATGCCGATCAGCTCGCGACCACGACGATGGACCGCGCCGGTCGCACTCTGCGGCGGGTCCGCGTGCAGGACGCCGAGGCCGCCGCCCACGTGTTCGAGCTCTTGATGGGAAGCGACGTGTCACCCCGACGCGACTTCATCGTGTCTTCCGCCGACCGCCTGGACCGCGAGGCTATCGACGCCTGACCCGGCCCCGCGTGCCGCCGGCCTTGTCCGGCCGGACGGCCGAGGCCGCCGGACGCTCAGCCGATCGGGGAGCCTACGGCGCCGATCACCGCGTCGAGCGCGACACCCGACGCGTCGCGCTTCGCTCCGGCGTCGGGCAGCGACCGCACCGCGCCATCCGGACCGACAGCGCGCGGGTCGGTTCCCACCCAGGCGAGGCTGAGGGTGTTCTCACCCTTCAAGAAGCGCTGGGCGCGCACACCACCGGTGGCACGACCCTTCGCCGGGAACTCGGACAGGGCGGAGACCTTTCCGCTTCCCGCGTCGGCACCCAGCAGCGAGTCGGTCGAACCGGCCACCGTCACCACGACGGCATCGTCGCGGGCCGACAGCGGCGAGAAGAAGATGACTCGCTCTCCGTCCGCCACCCGGATCCCCGCCATGCCTCCCGCCGCACGCCCTTGCGGCCGGACCGCCGACGCATCGAAGCGCAGCAGCTGGGCGTCGCTCGTGACGAACAGCAGCTCGGCGTCGTCGGGGGCGGGCCCCGCCCCGACCACACGATCCCCGGGCTTGAGGGAGATGATCTCGACGTCATGCTTGCCTGCCGGAAGCTCCGCGGCCGACACGCGCTTGACGATGCCCTGCGCCGTTCCGAGTGCGATCGGAGGCCCCTCGGTCAGCGGCACGATCGTGACGACGTGCTCGCCCGCACCGAGAGCCAGGTACTGGTCGGCTCGGGCCCCCGCGGCCAGCTGTACCGAGTTCGCCGGCACGGAGGGAAGGTCGACGGGGGAGAAGCGAATCAGGCGGCCGGACGTCGTGATCGCGCCCACGTCGCCCCGCGTCGTCGCGTCGACGGCCGCCCGGACGGCGTCGTGCTTGGAGCGCCGCGTCGGCGGCACGACGCCCCCTCCTCCGAGCAGGTCATCGCTCAGCTCCGCCCGCACCATGCGCCCCGTCGCAGAGAGGAACACGCGGCAAGGCGCGTCGGCGATCTGCAGATCGGCCGGCTTCGCCGAACGCGACCGTGCGGCAACCGGTCCGCCATTGAGCAGAAGCGTCCGACGGGGAGTGCCGTACGCCTCCGCGGCCGCCTCGAGCTCGCGGGCGACCTGGCCGCGCAGCAGGGTCTCGCTGGCGAGCAGTTCCTCCAACGCGGCGATCTCCGCGTTCAGAGCGTCGCGCTCGTTCTCGAGCTCGATACGGGAGAACTTCGTCAGCCGCCGCAGTCGCAGCTCGAGGATGTACTCCGCCTGCGGCTGCGAGAGGTCGAAGACATCCATCAGCCGGGACCGCGCCTGCTCCCCGTCATCCGAGGTGCGGATCACCTGGATCACCTCGTCGATGTCGACGATCGCGATGAGGAGCCCCTCCACGAGATGGAGACGCTCGCGGCGTCGAGCGAGCCGGAAGCGGCTACGGCGAGTGATGACCTGGATGCGATGGTCGAGGTAGACCCGGAGCAGATCCTTCAGCCCGAGCGTCTGCGGTTGCCCGTCGACGAGGGCGACGTTGTTGATGCCGAAGGAGTCCTCGAGCGGAGTCAGTCGGTACAGCTGCTCCAGGACGGCCTGAGGATCGAAGCCGGTCTTGATCCCGATGACCAGCCGCAGCCCGTGGTTGCGGTCGGTGAGGTCGACGACGTCCGCGATCCCGGTGAGCTTCTTCGCGCCGACCGCGTCCTTGATCTTCTCGATGACACGTTCCGGTCCGACCATGTAGGGCAGCTCGGTCACGACCAGACCCGTGCGGCGCGGACCGAGCGACTCGACCGATACCTTCGCGCGCGTGCGGAACGTCCCGCGACCCGTCGCGTAGGCGTCTTTCACACCGTCGAGCCCCACGATGACGCCGCCGCCGGGGAGGTCGGGGCCGGGGACGAACTCCATCAGCTCTTCCAGCGTGGCATCGGGGTTGTCCAGCAGGTGCACGGCCGCCGAGACCACCTCGATGAGGTTGTGCGGCGCCATGTTCGTCGCCATCCCCACCGCGATGCCCGTGGTCCCGTTGACCAGGAGATTGGGGAAGGCCGCCGGCAGCACGTCGGGCTGCTGGAATTGGCCATCGTAGTTGGGGACGAAGTCCACCACGTCCTCGTCGAGGTTCTCCGTCAGCGCGAGCGCCGAGGGAGCCAGCCTCGCCTCGGTATAGCGAGCCGCCGCCGGGCCGTCGTCGAGCGAGCCGAAGTTCCCATGCCCGTCGACGAGCGGCACGCGCAGCGCGAAGTCCTGCGCGAGCCGCACGAGGGCGTCGTAGATCGCGGAGTCGCCGTGGGGATGGAGCTTGCCCATCACTTCGCCGACGACGCGGGCGCTCTTGACGTGCCCGCGATCGGGACGCAATCCCATATCGGCCATCTGGAAGAGGATCCGTCGCTGGACGGGCTTGAGACCGTCGCGCGCGTCGGGGAGCGCACGCGAGTAGATGACCGAGTAGGCGTACTCGAGGAAGGATCCCTGCATCTCGGCGGAGACGTCGACGTCCTCGATACGTTCACCAGCGGGCACGGGGCTGTTGCGCGAGGCGGCCATGGATCGAGTGGTCCTCCGGGACGAGCGGGCGGCGCGGGATCGTCGAGCCGATCCCGCGATCCGCGGGGGAACGGGTGCCGTGTGCGAGACTGACCCCGATGCCACTCAGCCTACCCGCGGACCCGCCGAGCGCCCGGAGCCTCACCGACGTCGTGTCACAGACGATTGCCGCGCTGGAGGGTGGCGGGGACTGGTTCCCACCCGCGCGGTCGGCGATCGTCGTCCTCGTCGACGGGCTCGGCCGCGCCAACCTCACCGCCCGCTCCGGCCACGCGCGTTTCCTGTCGTCGAGACTGGCGAAAGCCGATGCCGTGCGCGCCGGCTTTCCCTCCACGACCGCGACCTCGCTCACGAGCCTGTTGACCGGTCGGCCGGCCGGTGAACACGGCATCGTGGGATACCGCGTGCGCGTGCCCGAGACCGGAAGAGCGGTCAACCAGCTCAAGGGGTGGGAGAGCGACGGCCTCGACCCGCTCCTGTGGCAACGGTCCTCTCCTCTCTTCGAGCTCGAAGCCTCGCGGGGGAGGCCGTGCTTCGTCGTCTCCAAGGGGCTGTACGCCGGAACCGGGTTCACGACGGCGATCCAGCGCGGCGCCACTTTCCTCGCGGCCGGCTCGGTAGCGGAGCGGCTGGCGAGGGCGGTGGAGGCGGTGCGTGTGCACGACGGCGCCCTCGTCTACGTCTATGTGCCCGAACTCGACACCGTCGGCCACGCGTCGGGATGGGAGAGCACTCGATGGTTGACCGCTCTGGAGGACCTCGACCGGGACCTGGAGACGTTCACCCGGGCGCTGCCAGCGGGCACCGGCGCGCTCGTGACCGCGGATCACGGCATGGTCGACGTGCCTGCGCACAAGCACGTCCTCCTGCGGGAGGGCGATCCGCTCGTCGACGAGGTGGACGTGGTCGCGGGGGAGCCACGCATGCTGCACCTCTACACCGAGACCGGTTCCGCTGATCGTGTCCTCTCCCGCTGGCGAGAGAGCGAGCACGCGAGGTCGTGGGTGATGTCACGAGCGGAGGCCATCGACGCAGGCCTGTTCGGACCCCGCGTCGAGCAGGCGGTAGCGCCGCGGATCGGTGATGTGCTCGTCGCCGCGCGCAGCGCGATTGCGTACTACGACGACCGAGAGCCGGACAAGAAGCCCCAGCGGATGATCGGGCAGCACGGCTCACTCACCGATCAGGAGCGCATTGTTCCGCTCGTCCGACTCGGGGCGTTCAGCCGCTGACCGGTCGGCCTCAGCCGTCTTCGGTGCGCGCGCCGAAGACGATCTCGTCCCAGGACGGCATGGACGTGCGCCCCTTACGGCGAGAGGATTCCGCCGAGGCCGCTCCGTCGCCATTCACATTCGCCGGCGCTGGATCGTCCGAAGACGGAGCGTCCGTCTGGGGAGCCGCCTCCTCGTAGCCGGGCTCCAGAGCGTCGAACAGGGCCACGGGCGAGGAGTCGACGCGCTGGTCGGATGACGCCGGCTCCGCCGGCATGGCCTCGCGCTGCCCGCGCCGCCGACGGAGGGCTTCGAGGAGATCGGCCGTGTCGGTGGAGGTCACGCCTTGTTCGGGAGCCCGCTTGATGGCGGCCTGCTGCACCGCCGGGCTGGCAGGCTCGCGGACCTCGGGCGTCTCCAACTGCGCATCCGGGACACGGCGCGGGCCGAAAGCGCCACTGTCGAACCGGGACGCGTCCTTCACCCCGGAGGAGTCCAGCGCCCGCAGCCGCGGGATGAGCCCTTCCGGCAGAGAGCCTTGCCGAGACAGCTGCGTCGCATCGGCGTTCTGCGGGGCCAGGGTGGCCCGTTTCGGATCGAACGTCCACCGGGCGTCGTGGTCGACGTCGCCCGCCGTGAACTCGAGCTTCACGATCCAGCCGTTCTGCTCCCGCCAGCTGGTCCAGCGCTCACCGGTCGCTCCCGCCTCGGCGAGCTTCGCGCGGACCGCGGCGCCGAATGTCGGCTGCGCGTCGGGATCGAGCTCGCCGCTGATGAGAACCGGGACCGCGAGCGCCTGACCCACGATGTGCTCTCGCTCGGCGAGGACAGGACCCTCGAAGCGGGCCACGTCCTCGACCCGGACGCCGAGAAGCGTCGCGACCTCTTCCGCCGACATGCCGGCGCGGATGTGGGACTGGATCTCCCGAGGGCTGGGACGGGCCGCACGCGACTCGTGGTCGCGCGTCACGCGGCGCAGGTGCGACCGGAGCGTCTCGTCGACGGGCAACGAGAAGCGGTCGCCCGACTCGGTGGCGAGCACGAGCACGCCGTCTTCGATGCCGATGACTTTGAGCTGTTCCATGCGGAAACGCGCCTCCAGATCCTGGGTGTGCGCCCATGGTGTCACAGGCACTCGACATGGTCGGGAATATCGGGGGCGCGCCGCGAGTTTCACGCGACGCACCCGCCGGAAATCAGTGGGATCCGGGCGGCATTTGCGAAATGTGGTGGCGTCGTGCAAACTATGGCCGCCCGATTCGGGCCGCGACCCCACGCAAACCCTGGAAGTAGAGACGTTCGAGCATGGCTACGGATTACGACGCCCCCCGCAAGACCGAAGACGACAGCGAGTCGATCGAGGCTCTGAAGGAACGCGTCCCCGACAAGCTGTCCGGATCGGTTGACTCCGAGGACGCCGACAACCCCTCGGGGTTCGAGCTGCCCGGCGCCGACCTGTCCGACCTGGAGTTGGACGTCGTCGTGCTGCCCCCGCAGGAGGACGAGTTCACCTGCATCGAGTGCTTCCTCGTGAAGCACCGTACCCAGATCGACCACGAGTCCGCCGCAGGGGCGGTATGCGTGGAGTGCGCGGCCTGATCAGCCGCTGACGGCGGCCGTCCTCGCGCGGCGAACGGCGGCCGCCACTCGATCCGGCGTCCTCGAGGAGAACACCCACTCGGTCACCGGATCACGCGGATCGTCGACGGGAACCCGAACCACGCCGTCGATCCCCGGACGCAACAGATGCCACGCCGTGCGGGCGAGGCCCGGCCCTCGTGCCTGCCGTGCATCCTCGCCCGTCGCCGTCTCGGCCTCGCCGAGGAGGTCGACGGGGATGTGTGCGGGGCCGACGCGGAGCTCGCCGTCCCGGACCTCGACCACAGGGGCTGAGGCCACCAAACCGCCCGTCACCGCCACCGCGACAACGACACCGGCCACCAGCGCGAGCGTCGCGTCGATGGGGGTGAACACGAGCGCGACCATGGGCGCGCTGACGGCCGCGGCGACGAGTACCCACAACGATGGGCTCAACCGCTCCCGATATTCGACGGCGGACGGTCTCAGTTCGGTCATGGCGTTGTGCATTACCCTCGTGGAGTGATCCAAAGTGTGGACATCCCCATCATCGCATCGCTCCTCCCGACCTACGCCCACCCCGGCGACGCGGGGGCGGACCTGGTCGCCGCCGAAGCCGTGACCTTGGCTCCGGGGCAGCGCGCTCTCGTGGGGACCGGCGTACGTATCGCGCTCCCCGAGGGCTTCGCGGCTTTCGTCGTGCCGCGCAGCGGGCTGGCGGCCAAGCACGGGATCACGATCGTGAACTCACCCGGCACCGTCGATGCCGGATATCGTGGCGAGATCAAGGTCTCCCTCCTCAACACGGACACCGAGAACGCCTATGAGGTCATGCCCGGCGACCGCATCGCGCAGATGATCGTCATGCCCGTCACCCGTGCCACCTTCCTCCCGGTCGACGAGCTCCCCGACAGCACGCGCGGGGAGGGCGGCTTCGGCTCCACCGGCTACCAGACAGGACGCACCTCATGACCGATCCGACGTCACCTGCGGCTCCCGCTCCCGGCGACCGTCCGAAGGCAGCACCCACAGACCGGGCCAGCGCCGGGCCGTTCGACGAGTCCGAAGCCAATCCGGTACGGCCGTACATCGATCTGGGCGGGATCAAGGTCCTTCCTCGGGAAGGCCTGAACCTCCGTCTCGAGGTGGAAGAGCAGACCAAGCGGATCGTGGCGGTCGGACTCGATTACGCCGAGTCCACCCTTCAGGTCCAGCCGTTCGCTGCTCCTCGGTCGAGCGGGCTGTGGGATGAGACGCGAGAGCAGATCCGACAGCAGATCCGCCAGCAGGGCGGCCGCGTCGAGGAGCGCGAGGGCCCGCTCGGCCCCGAGCTGCTCGCCGAAGTGCCCGTCGTGGCCGGCGCGGAAGGCGCCAGCGGCAAGCGCATCGCACGTTTCGTCGGGATCGACGGCCCCCGGTGGTTCCTTCGCGGCGTCATCGGTGGCGCCGCCGCGGCGGACGTCGCCGCGGCTGAGAAGGTCGAGGACCTCTTCCGCTCCCTGGTCGTGGTCCGGGGCAGCACTCCCATGCCTCCCCGTGATCTCATTCCGCTTAAGATGCCGGCCGCGCCCGGTTCGGCATGAGCGACGCCCGCGACACTCAGGGCGGCGCGCCGATCGGCTCGGGTCCGGCAGACGAGAGCTCGTCGGAGCGCGGCGCGGCAGCGACTGCTCCCGGGCTGACGCCCCCCGAGCCCACCGCGTCCGAACTGATCAGCCAAGCGCTCGGCGGGGCGGCTCGACGGGCCGGCCTCGATCCTTCCCGTGAGGCCAGCACCGGTCACGTGGTCTGGGCCGCGATGGGCGGATGGCGCGGCATCTTCGAGTCGGTGGTCCCCGGGCTCGCCTTCGTCATCCTGTTCACGATCACCCGCGATCTCGTGCTCTCCCTCGTCGTCTCGGTCGGATCGGCCGCGCTGTTCACCGTCATCCGACTCGTGCAGCGATCCACCCTCAGCGCGGCCCTCGGAGGCCTGGTCGCTGCCGCCGTCGCCGCGGGGCTCGCGCTGTGGACCGGCCGCGGCGAGGACAACTTCGTGCCGGGCCTCATCACGAATGCGGCCTACGGCTCTGCCCTCCTGATCTCCGCCCTCGTCGGCTGGTCTCTGATCGGTCTGGCCGTTGGCTTCCTCATGAACGAGGGAACCAGCTGGCGCGCCGATCGCCGCAAACGACGGGTCTTCTTCTGGCTCACGATCGCGTGGGCGGCCCTGTTCTTCCTCCGCCTCGCCGTGCAGTTCCCGCTCTACCTCGCCAGGGACGTCACCACGCTCGGCACCCTGAAACTCGTGATGGGTCTGCCCTTGTTCGCGCCCCTGGTCGCGGTCACCTGGCTGACGGTCCGCGCTCTGTACCGGCGCGTCGAGCCACCCGCGGCGTGATAGATTTATCTCGACATCAAGATAAATATCTCTCCCGCCCCGGTAAGGGCTACCTCACTAGCCTGCGCGTCGGAGCAGCGGGAAGATGGAATCGACAGGCCGTGCGCCTGCGTCCGCCGACGAAGGAGACCAGACGTGTCCACAGTTGACAGCTTCGGAGCCAAGAGCACCCTGACGGTCGGCGATACCGACTACGAGATCTTCCGCATCGACACAGTCCCGGGCTACGACAAGCTCCCGTTCAGCCTGAAGGTGCTGCTGGAGAACCTGCTGCGCACCGAGGACGGTGCCAACGTCACCAAGGCGCAGATCGAGGCGCTGGGATCGTGGGATCCCGATGCCGAGCCGGACACCGAGATCCAGTTCACTCCGGCACGCGTGGTCATGCAGGACTTCACCGGCGTTCCGTGCATCGTCGACCTCGCCACGATGCGCGAGGCCGTCACGGCCCTCGGGGGAGACCCCGCCCGCGTCAATCCGCTCTCGCCGGCCGAGATGGTCATCGACCACTCCGTCATCGCCGATCTCTTCGGCACCGAGAACGCCCTCGAGCGCAACGTCGAGATCGAGTACGAGCGCAACGGTGAGCGCTACCAGTTCCTGCGGTGGGGTCAGACCGCGTTCGACGACTTCAAGGTCGTTCCGCCGGGAACGGGCATCGTGCACCAGGTCAACATCGAACACCTCGCCAAGGTCATCTACGACCGCACCGTCGACGGCACGCTGCGCGCCTACCCCGACACCTGCGTCGGCACCGACTCGCACACCACCATGGTCAACGGACTCGGCGTGCTCGGCTGGGGCGTGGGCGGGATCGAGGCCGAGGCCGCGATGCTCGGACAGCCCGTGTCGATGCTCATCCCGCGTGTCGTGGGCTTCAAGCTCACCGGCGACATCCCCGCCGGCGTCACGGCGACCGACGTCGTCCTCACGATCACCGACATGCTGCGCAAGCACGGCGTGGTCGGCAAGTTCGTCGAGTTCTACGGCGCCGGCGTCGCGTCGGTGCCGCTGGCCAACCGCGCGACCATCGGGAACATGAGCCCCGAGTTCGGCTCCACGGCCGCCATGTTCCCGATCGACGACGTGACGCTGGACTACCTGCGTCTCACCGGCCGGGATGACGCTGCCATCGCGCTGGTGGAGCAGTACGCCAAGGCGCAGTCGCTCTGGCACGACCCGTCGGCCGAGCCGTCCTTCAGCGAGTACATGGAGCTGGACCTCTCCACGGTCGTCCCCTCCATCGCCGGGCCGAAGCGCCCCCAGGACCGCATTCTGTTGTCCGAAGCGAAGTCGCAGTTCGAGAAGGACATCCTCAACTACGCGTCGCCGTCGGTCTCCAACGACGTCGTCGACCTCGAGTCCAAGCACTCCTTCCCGGCCTCCGACCCGGGCGGGGCGCCCGGCGATGAAGAGCCCGAGACCCGCGAGGTCCACATCAACAGCGGCGCTCCGGCGGCCGCTTCCCGCCCCGTCACCGTCACACCTCCGCACGGCTCCTCCTACATCCTGGACAACGGTGCCGTGACGCTGGCGGCGATCACCTCCTGCACCAACACGTCCAACCCGTCGGTGATGATCGCGGCGGGCCTGCTGGCACGCAAGGCGCGCGAGAAGGGGCTGACGCAGAAGCCGTGGGTCAAGACGACGCTCGGTCCCGGTTCGAAGGTCGTCACCGACTACTACGAGAAGTCGGGCCTGGACAAGGACCTCGAGGGCCTCGGCTTCTACACCGTCGGCTACGGCTGCACGATCTGCATCGGCAACTCGGGTCCGCTCATCGAAGAGGTCTCCCAGGCGGTCAATGAGAACGACCTCGCCGTGACGGCTGTGCTCTCCGGGAACCGCAACTTCGAGGGCCGGATCAGCCCCGACGTGAAGATGAACTACCTGGCCTCGCCGCCGCTCGTCGTGGCGTACGCGCTGGCCGGGTCGATGAACTTCGATTTCGAGACAGATCCGCTCGGGAAGGATGCCGAGGGCAACGACGTCTTCCTGAAGGACATCTGGCCGGCTCCCGACGAGGTGCAGGAGATCATCGACTCCTCGATCTCGCGTGAGCAGTTCATCAAGCAGTACGAGACCGTCTTCGATGGCGATGAGCGCTGGAAGAACCTGCCCACGCCCACCGGTCCGGTCTTCGAATGGGACGCCGATTCGACGTACGTCCGCAAGGCGCCGTACTTCGACGGGATGACGATGGACCTCACCCCGGTGAGCGACATCCACGGCGCGCGCGTCATGGCGGCCCTCGGTGACTCGGTCACGACCGACCACATCTCTCCGGCCGGCAACATCAAGGCGGGCACGCCCGCCGCCCAGTACCTCACCGAGCACGGCGTGGCCCAGAAGGACTTCAACTCCTACGGATCGCGACGCGGCAATCACGAGGTGATGATCCGCGGCACCTTCGCGAACATCCGCCTCAAGAACGAGCTGGTCGCGGCCGTCAATGACGGGCAGGTCGTCGAGGGCGGATACACGCGCGACTTCACCCGCGAGGGCGGTCCGCAGTCCTACATCTACGACGCGTGCATGAACTACCAGGCCCAGGGCACGCCGCTCGTGGTCTTCGGCGGCAAGGAGTACGGCTCCGGCTCGTCGCGCGACTGGGCAGCGAAGGGCACGAGTCTGTTGGGCGTCAAGGCCGTCATCACCGAGAGCTTCGAGCGCATTCACCGCTCGAACCTCATCGGCATGGGGGTCGTGCCGCTGCAGTTCCCCGAGGGAGCCTCGTGGAAGTCGCTCGGGCTGGACGGGACCGAGATCATTTCGATCGAAGGTCTCGAGCAGCTCAATGAGGGCGTGACGCCCAAGACCGTCAAGGTCACGGCGGCTCCCAGCGAGTTCTCCCCGGAGGGCAAGGACACGATCGTCTTCGACGCCAAGGTGCGCATCGACACGCCCGGTGAAGCGGACTACTACCGCAACGGCGGCATCCTCCAGTACGTGCTGCGCTCGCTCGTCTGACACCGTCGGAAGGCCCCGCTCCGCGTGAACCGCGCGGGGCGGGGCCTTTCCGTGTCCCCACGACCGGTCCACGTTCAGCCGCATACAATCGTGGAATGAGTCTCCTGGCGTCGATCTCCGGTCCCCGTGATCTCGATGCCCTCACGACCGACCAGCTGCGGGAGCTGGCGGACGAGATCCGGGCCTTCCTCGTCGAGAAC
The DNA here is from genome assembly GCF_001620065.1 of Microbacterium sp. TNHR37B. Lineage (GTDB taxonomy): Bacteria > Actinomycetota > Actinomycetes > Actinomycetales > Microbacteriaceae > Microbacterium. The sequence continues at coordinate 430,961 of NZ_LQGV01000001.1, read as the reverse complement.
GTCGCCCGCACGGGCGGACATCTGGGGCCGAACCTGGGTGTCGTCGAGCTCACTCTCGCCATCCACCGCGTGTTCGACTCGCCGCGCGACCCCATCGTCTTCGATACGGGGCACCAGTCCTACGTCCACAAGCTCGTCACCGGCCGCCAAGACTTTGCCGCGTTGCGCAGTCGCGGGGGACTGGCGGGCTACCCGCAACGATCCGAGAGCCCGCACGACGTCGTCGAGTCGTCACACGCGTCCAGCTCGCTCAGTTGGGCGGACGGCATCTCCCGAGCCCTCACGCGCACGGGGCGCAAGGACCGTCATGTGGTCGCGGTCGTCGGTGACGGCTCGCTCACCGGCGGTATGACGTGGGAGGCGCTCAACAACATCTCCGACGACAACGACCGCAACCTCGTCATCGTCGTCAACGACAACGGTCGTTCCTACGCCCCGACGATCGGCGGCATGGCCCGATATCTCAATCGTGTGCGGACGGCGGAGAGCTACCAGCACCTGCGCCGCGGGTCGGATTCGTTCTTCCGCAAGCTCGGACCGATGGGGCGCGCCCTCTACCGGGGCGTGCGCGGCGGTACGCACGGGTTCCTCTCGCGCTTCACGAACAACGCGGCCCTGTACTCGAATCTCGACATCAAGTACCTGGGCCCGATCGACGGACACGATCTCGACGCCCTTCTGGAGACGCTCCAGCTCGCCAAGGAGTATCGCTCGCCGGTCATCGTGCACGCGATCACGGAGAAGGGCCGTGGGTACGAGCCGGCGCGCAACGACGAAGCAGACCAGTTCCACGCCGTAGGGAAGATCGACCCCGTGACCGGAGAGCCTCTGGGCGCCTCTGGCGCACTCACGTGGACGGACGTCTTCGCGCAGTCGCTCGTCGAGGCGGGAGAGCGCAGCGAGGACGTCATCGCCCTCACCGCGGCCATGTTGCGCCCGACGGGACTCCAGCCGTTCGCGCAGCGGTTCCCGGACCGCGTGTACGACGTCGGGATCGCCGAGCAACACGCTGTCGCCGCCTCTGCGGGCCTGGCCTTCGGCGGGCTGCACCCCGTGGTGGCGATCTACGCCACCTTCATGAACCGTGCCTTCGACCAAGTGATGATGGACGTGGCACTGCACCGGGCCGGAGTCACCTTCGTCCTCGACCGCTCGGGGGTGACCGGACCCGACGGTCCGAGCCACCACGGCATCTGGGACCTGGCGATGCTCCAGCTCGTTCCCGGCATCCGGATCGCGGCACCACGCGACGCCGCCCGACTGCGCGAAGAGTTCGACGAAGCCCTCGCCGTCGACGATGCGCCGACAGTCGTCCGCTTCCCGAAGGGCTCGGTCTCCGACGATCTGCCGGCCATCGAGCGGTTGCCGGACGGCGTCGACGTCCTCTTCCGATCCGACAGCGAAGACGTGCTTCTCGTGGGCATCGGGCCGATGGCCCAGCTGGCGATGGAGGTCGCCGAGCGCCTGCGTGCGCAGGGCATCGGCGCGACGGTCATCGACCCCCGCTGGGTGGTGCCCGTCGCCCCGTCGGTCGTGGAACTGGCCGCCCGCCATCGCCTGGTGATCACGATCGAAGACGGCATCCGCGTGGGAGGGATCGGCACCCGAGTCCGGCAGGTACTGCGCGAGGGCGGCGTCGACACCGCCGTGGACGAACTGGGCCTGCCCGATGAGTTCATCGACCACGCCTCGCGTGAGCAGATCCTCGCGGACGCCGGACTGTCCGCGGCCAAGATCGCCCACGATGTCGTGGCACAGGTTCTCGGCACCCGCATCCCGGTCGCGCGTCCCCCCGTCGAGCCGGCGCCGCGCTGGATGGCGACCGACGAGTCCGAGGACGCGCACCGCACCCGCTGACGCCCCGCACGCGACGGTCCGGCCACCCGGCCGTGACAGCATGGAGGGGTGCCCGACACCACCTCATCTGCCTCCGCGAACCTCACCCGTGACGAGACGGCGGATCGCGCTTCTCGCCTGCGTCTGGAGACCATCTCCGTCGACCTCGACCTGAGCGACGCCCGGGATCTCCGGCGCCGCGACTTCCCGACGACGTCCGTGCTGACCTTCGGGGCGACGGGTGATTCCACCTGGATCGACTTCATCGGCGCAGCCGTCGAGGAGGTCACCGTCAACGGGGAGCCGCGTGCGGTGGAGTGGGATGGGGCGCGGATCCGGCTCGACGGCCTCCAGTCGGAGAACGTCGTCGTCATCCGCGCGCGCGGACTCTACAGCTCGTCGGGCGAGGGGCTGCACCGATTCCGCGACCCCGTCGACGACGAGGTCTACCTCTATACGCAGTACGAGCCCGCCGACTGTCGCCGGGTCTATCCGTGCTTCGAGCAGCCCGACCTCAAAGCGCGGTGGCGGTTCTCGGTGACCGCCCCCACGCCGTGGCACATCCTCTCCAACGGCGCGCAGACGGCCCGCGAGACCAACTCCGCTGCGGGCACGGACCGGGTGACGTTCGCAGAGACGCCGCCGCTGTCCAGCTACATCACCGCCGTGGCCGCCGGACCGTACCACCGGGTCGCCTCCGCGTACCGCTCGGGGGAGCGCGAGATCGCACTCGGTGTCCTCTGCCGGGCCTCGCTCTCGCCCCACCTCGATGCCGAGGAGATCCTCGACGTCACGCGCCGAGGCCTGGCCTACTACGAAGACGTGTTCGGCGGCCCGTATCCGTGGGGGGACACGTACGACCAGATCTTCGTGCCGGAGTACAACCTCGGCGCCATGGAGAACCCGGGGCTCGTGACCTTCACCGAGAGTTACATCTTCCGCGGAGCATCGACGGCGGCGCAGCACGAGACACGAGCCAATACGATCCTTCACGAGATGGCGCACATGTGGTTCGGCGACCTGGTCACGATGCAGTGGTGGGACGACCTCTGGCTCAAAGAGTCTTTCGCCGACTTCATGGGCACCCATGTCGCAGCGCGGGCGGGAGGATTCCCCGACGCGTGGGTGAGTTTCGCCAGTCGCCGGAAAGGGTGGGCCTACGAGCAGGATCAGTTGCCGACGACACACCCCGTCGTCGCCGACATCCCCGATCTGGAGGCCGCCAAGCTCAACTTCGACGGCATCACCTACGCCAAGGGCGCCTCGCTCCTCAAGCAGCTCGTCGCCTTCGTGGGGGAGGAGGCCTTCTTCCGAGGCGTCAGGGACTACTTCACCGCGCACGCCTTCGGCAACACCCGGCTCGATGATCTGCTCACGGCATTGGAGGGCGCCGCGACAGGACGCGACGTGCGGTCCTGGAGCGCGAGCTGGCTCCAGACGACGGGCGTGCCGGAGGTCCGAGTCGATCGACACTCACCTGTGACGGTGATCCAGAGCGACGCGCGACCGCACCGCCTGGGGATCGGGTTCTACGACCTGGAGGGTGACGAGCTCGTTCGCCGTGGCGGTGTCGAGGTCGAGGTGGCGGCGACGCGCACCGCGGTGACGCCTCCCGTGCTGCCGGAGACGGCGCTCGTCGTGCCCAACGACGACGACCGGAGCTACGCGAAGATCGTCCTCGACGATCGCTCGATCGCCACCGTTGCGCGCGGACTGCACACGCTCGACGATGCGTTGGCGCGCTCGGTGATCTGGGCCGGACTGTGGAATGCCGTCCGCGACGGCAGGCTGCCCGTTGTCGACTATCTCGACATCGTCGCGCGCCACGCGCCTCGCGAACCGCACGCGACGCTTCTCGGCGACGCGATCACCCACGCCGGCTTCGCGATCGCGCGGTACGCGGCTCCCCGCGAGCGGAAGACGCTCCAGGCGTCGTGGCTGCAGACGGTGTGGGGCGCACTGCACGAGGCCCCCGCCGGCAGCGACGCGCAAGTCGCGTGGTCGCGAGCGGTGGGAACTGCCGCGGCCGTCTGCGCGGACAGGGCCGGTGAGCTCACGGCGATGCTCGCCGGGACGACGCGGACTCCGAACGGTCTCGTCCTCGATCCCGATCTTCGCTGGAGCTGGCTGGCTGCGCTGTCGGCGACGGGGCATGCGACACCATCAGACGCTGATCGTGAACTCGCGGCGGATCGGTCGTCGCGGGGTGCGAGCGCACACCGAACGGTCATCGCCGCTCGTCCCGACGCGGCCGTGCGACGAGCCGCATGGTCGTCCGCGTGGACCGACGACACGCTCTCCAACGACCATCTCGACGCCACGATCGCGGGCATCCGTGCCGGTGGGCGCCGTGATCTCATCGCCGACCTCGACGCGGACTACTTCTCCCGGATCGGCGCTGTGTGGCAGGGCCGCAGCATCGAGATCGCGACTCGACTGGTCCGCGGCCTCTTCCCGGCCGCCGATCGCCTCGACGACGTGGACGCGTGGCTCGCCTCGCATCGCGAGGCTCCCGGCGCCCTCCGGCGTCTGGTGATCGAGCAGCGTGACGGACTCGCCCGAGCTCTCCGTGTGCAGAGCATGCAGCCCCACGGCTGACGGCGGCCCGGAGGGACGGAACGAGGCCCCGGGCGGATGCCCCGGAGCCTCGTCACGTGAGTACGACGTCGAGGATCAGTGGTCGATGCCGCGGATCGGCGGGTGGTGGAAGGTATCCCCGAAGACGCGCTCAGACGCACCTTCGCGATCCAAATACGGCGAAGCGCCGCCGTCGATGAACGGCCATCCCGCTCCGAGGATCAGGCACAGGTCGATGTCTTGCACTTCCGGGACGACGCCTTCGTCCAACATCAGCTTGATCTCTCCGGCGAGCCCGTCCTGCACCCTCCGCAGGATCGTCTCCGCGGCGGCGGGGGTGGACCCGACGGCAGGAGCGACCACCTTCTCCGCTTCTTTCGTGAATCCGGTGACGCGGCCGCCCTTGTCCTTCTCCACGACGGCGGGCAGCTCCGCCAGGGCATGGAAGTTCTCGTTCGCGTAGAACCGATCGGGGAACGCGCGCACCATCGTGTCTTGCACGTGGGCGGCGACCTTCCATCCGACCAGGTCGATGAGCTGGAACGGGCCCATGGGAAGCCCGAGCGGGGCGAAGGCCTTCTCCACCTCGGCCACCGGTGTCCCTTCATAGACTGCCCGCGCGGCCTCGCCCATCACCTTCGCGAGAAGGCGGTTGACCACGAACCCCGGCGCGTCGGCGGTGAGCACGGCGTTCTTGCCGAGGCCGCGCGCCACCACGAACGCCGTCGAGAGCGCGGCATCGGTGGTCGCCTCCGTCCGGACCACCTCGATGAGGGGCATGACGGCCACGGGGTTGAAGAAGTGGAACCCCACCAGCCGCTCGGGGTGACGGAGCGCGGATCCGATCTCCGTCACCGACAGCGAGGAGGTGTTGGTCGCGAGGATCGCGTCCTCGGCAACGATCTGCTCGATCTCGCCGAAGACCGCCTGCTTGACGGCCACCTCCTCGAAGACCGCCTCGATGACGAAGTCGCAGTCCGCATACAGGCTCTTGTGGGTCGTGCCGGTGACCAGGCCGCGCAGCTTGTTGGCGGTGTCGGCATCGAGACGCCCCTTCGCCTCCAGCGCGCCGATCTCCTCGTGGATGTAGGCGACACCCTTGTCGACGCGGGCCTGGTCCAGGTCGGTGATGAGCACGGGAACCTGCAGCTTGCGCACGAACAGGAGCGCGAACTGGCTGGCCATCAGGCCGGCTCCGATCACGCCCACCTTCGTCACCTTCTTCGCGAGCGACTTGTCAGGGGCGCCGACGGGCCGCTTGGCGCGCTTCTGCACGAGATCGAAGGCGTACATGGAGGCGGCGAACTGGTCGCCCGTGACGAGGTCTGCCAGCGCCTCGTCCTCGCGTGCGAAGCCCTCGGCCTTCGAGCCGGACTTCGCCTTGTCGAGGAGGTCCAGCGCGACATAGGGGGAGCGCGGCACCGTTCCGATCTTGGACTGCAGCATGCCGCGCGCCATCTTGATCGCGATCGGCCATTTGGTGAGCCGCTCGATCTTCCCCGGCTCGTTCTTGCGGACGACCTTCACCTCGCCCGCCAGCACACTGTCCGCCCACCGCAGGGAGTCCTCGAGGTAGTTGGCGGGCGGGAAGATCGCGTCCATGATCCCGTAATCGAACGCCTGCTGCGGTTTGAGCATCCGGTTCTGCTTGAGCGGATTGCTGATCACCACCTCGAGCGCGTTCTCGATGCCGATGAGGTTGGGGAGGAGATAGGCGCCACCCCACCCGGGGATGATGCCGAGGAACACTTCGGGCAGCGCCACCGCGGCGGCCGAGGCGTCCACGGTCCGGTAGGTCGAGTTGAGGGCGATCTCGAGGCCGCCGCCGAGGGCGAGACCGTTGACGAAGGCGAAGGACGGAACGCCGAGCTCACTCAGCTTCCCGAGCACATGGTGGCCGAGCTGGGCGATCCGGCGCGCGTTGTCCTTCGATCCGACGCGCGTGATGTCGGACAGATCGGCGCCGGCGGCGAGGATGTACTGCTTGCCCGTGATGGCGACCGCGTCGATCTCGCCGGCGGCAGCACGGCGTGCGAGTTCGTCGAGAGTCCCGCCGAGCGCGATGAGGGTCTTCGGTCCGAGCGTGTTCGGGCGAGTGTGATCACGACCGTTGTCGAGCGTGATCAGCGCGAGTGTGCGCCCCGACGGCAGCCGGACGTCGCGGACGGGTGCGTGGGTGACGACCTCGTCGGCGGAGAGCTCGTCGAGGGCGGAGAAGTCGATGGTCTCGTATCCGTTCATGTGCGATGCTCCTCAGCGCTTCTTGCCGTCGAAGTGGGGGTTCTCCCAGATGACCGTGCCGCCCTGACCGAGGCCCACGCACATCGCGGTCACTCCGTAGCGGACGTCGGGCCTCTCGGCGAACTGCGCCGCCAACTGGATCATGAGCCGCACGCCGGACGCCGCGAGCGGGTGACCGAGGGCGATCGCCCCGCCCCACGGGTTGACCCGGGGATCGTCGTCGGCGATGCCGAAGTGGTCGAGGAAGGAGATCACCTGGATCGCGAACGCCTCGTTGAGCTCGAACAGACCGATGTCGGAGATGGCGAGCCCGGCCTTCGCGAGTGCCTTCTCGGTCGACGGAATCGGCCCGATACCCATGATCTCCGGCTGCACTCCGGCGAAGGCGAACGAGACCATGCGCATCTTCGGCGCCAGACCCATCTCCTTCACCGCGTGACGCCCGGCCAGCAGCGACATCGTCGCGCCGTCGGTCAGCGGTGAGGACGTGCCGGCCGTCACTCGCCCGTGGGGGCGGAAGGGCGTCTTCAGCCCGGCGAGGTCCTCCATCGTCGTGTCGGGCCGCCGCCCCTCGTCCTCTGTCGCCAGGCCCCATGCGCCGTCGGCGCCCTTCACCGCGACCGGCACCAGGTCGGGCTGGATCTTGCCGGCGTCGTAGGCGGCCTGCACCTTGTGCTGGCTGAGCATGCCGAAACGGTCGGAGCGCTCCTTGGTCAGGTGGGGGAAGCGATCGAAGATCCGCTCCGCGGTGACCCCCATGTTCAGCGCGCCCGGGTCGACCATGCGCTCGGCCACGAATCGCGGGTTCGGATCGGCGTTCGAACCGATCGGGTGATGCCCCATGTGCTCCACACCGCCGGCGAGGGCGACGTCGTACATCCCCACGCCGATCGATGCGCCCATCGTCGTGACGCTCGTCATCGCACCGGCGCACATCCGCTCGATCGCCAGCCCGGGCACGGTCTGGGGGAGTCCGGCGAGGATCGCGACGGAGCGACCCAGCGTGAGTCCCTGGTCGCCGGTCTGACTCGTCGCCGCAATCGCGACGTCGTCGACGCGGTCGGCCGGGACGCCGGGGTTGCGCTCCATCAGGCCGATGGTCGCCTTCACCGCCAGGTCGTCGGCGCGGGTGTTCCAGTACATGCCCTTCTCGCCGGCGCGCCCGAACGGGGTGCGGATGCCGTCGATGAAGTAGACGTCGGTGAGCTCGGCCACACTGCCTCCAAAGATTGAGATCGAGTCCAGCTTAAAGTGGAACCGGGTCTCGCGAAAACCGTTGGATCGAACCTACGAAGCGGTTTCCGGCGCCTGCGACGAGGGCTGAACGGATTCCACAAACGCCTCGACGATCACCGGGACGGTGCGCTCGATCTGCCACGGGCGCGCGCCGTGGCCGGCCAGAGCGTCGGCAACGGCTTCGGGACTGAGGGGCTCCGGCGGCGCCCACGCGACGCGGCGAAGCGTCTCCGGTGTAAGGAGATTCTCCGTGGGCATCCGGAGATCCAGCGCCAGCTGCTCGATGCGCGGACGGACCGCTTTCAGGCGGACGTCGGCGGGCGGATTGCGGTCGACCCACGCACGGGGCGGCGGCAACCCCTCGCCGGGCGTCCGTTCCAACGGCAGGCTCTCGGCGGCGCGTCCCGCCTCGATCGCCGACCACCACCGGTCCAGCTGCGTCCGGCTGGCACGGCCGGTGAACTCCTTGAGCCGTGCGAGGTCCTGCTTGGTCGCGGGGTCCGCGATGACAGCGGCCACCAGCGAGCGGTCCGGCACCAGACGACCGGGGGAGACGTCCTCGTCGCGCGCGTAGTCCTCCCGCGCCTGCCACAACGAGCGAGCGACCGCCAACGACCGCCGGCCGCGCACGGTGTGCAGACCGCTCAAGCGGCGCCACGGTTCTTCCCTCGGCGGCTTGGCGGGCCGCGTCAACACGGAGTGGAACTCCTGCGCGGCGATGTCGGACTTGTCCTGCTCGGCGAGCTCGACGGCCAATGCGTCACGGACGTCGATCAGATGGAGCACATCGAGGGCGGCGTATTCGAGCCAGGCCTGGGGCAAGGGACGCGTGGACCAGTCAGCGGCCGAATGGGCCTTGGCCAGCGTGATCCCGAGCGTGTCCTCCACGACCGCACCCAGCCCCACCTTGTCGTGGCCGAGAAGCCGGGCCGCCAGTTCGGTATCGAAGATCGTGGGCGGCTCCAGGCCCTCTTCGCGTAACGACGGCAGATCCTGGCTCGCCGCGTGGAGAACCCACTCGACGTCACCGATCGCCTCCTGGAGCGCAGACATGTCGCCGATCGCCGGCGGATCGAAGAGGAAGACGCCCGCGCCACGCCGGAAGACCTGGATCAGGTAGGCGCGTTGAGAGTAGCGGAAGCCGGACGCCCGCTCGACGTCGACAGCAGCCGGCCCTTCTCCGGCGGCGAGCGCCGCAGCAGCGTCGAGCATTCCTTCCGGGTCGGCGATAACGATGTAGTCAGCCACGTGTGTTCCTGTGCGCGCCGAAGACGGCGATTCCTTCCGATCCGGGCGGCAACCCCGCCAGCATGCAGACCAGTTCGGCCCACGCGGAGAGATGAGCGGTCAGGTCTCCGGCGGGAGACCAGGACGCCCGCAGTTCGATCTGCGCGCCGTCACCTTCCTCCGCGAGCGTACCGAATCCCTTCGAGAGCGTCTTCGTGGCTGTCCCGGAGGCGGCGTGGAAGGCCGCACCGCGTGCCGAGAGCGCGTCGACGAGCCACGACCAGGCCACATCGGCAAGCAGCGGGTCGGTTCCGATCTCCGGCTCCAGCGGCGCCTGGGCGAACGACACGATCCGCCACGGGCCTCCCCACTGGTCGGGCTCCTCGTCGTTGTGGAGGAGGACGAATCGTCCCGTGCCGTATTCGGAATCGACCCCGTCGGCAGAAGGCCGCACGTCCCCGGCGAACGCCACGGCGTCAGGTGCGAGCGAGGCCGGGGCCGCGATCTCCCGCACCACGAAGTCATCACGGAACGTGAGGGCTCGCAGCGCCTCGGCGGCCTGCGCGAAACCGAGGTCGCGCGGGGGACGGGTGTCATCCACAGCGACAGACTAAAGTGAGGCCTCGATGAACGCCTCCAGGCGCGCCGCTGGCGCAGCACCGTCTCCGGCCGTGCTCCATGCCCTGATCGTGGGGCTCACGGTGGCCCTCGGTGCCTCCCTGGCCCTTCTCGCCGCCGTCGCCGGGCGCATGGCGCGGCGCGTGGTGACACCCGCGGGCCGGCTCGCCGACACGCGCATCGTCGATGTCGATGTCGCGGCGCAGACCATCACACTGAGCAAGACCGCCGACACTGTTCTCCCGGGGCGTTACGGGCTGTTCACAGCAGGCACGGCGGACTATGTGAAGGTCGGATCGGTCCTCTCCGACGACGAATCCACCGTCACACGCAAGCTTCTGACCCATATCGGATCGGACTCGCGCCTGGCGGCCGACGCCGCCTTCAGCGGATGGTACTTCGACCACCCCGAGCAGCTGCATCTCCCGTTCGAGTCCGAGCTGGTCGGCGCCGCCGTCGGCCCGTGTCCCGCCTGGATCTTCCCGAGCGCACAGCCGTCCGACACGTGGGTGATCCAGGTCCACGGGCGCGGCACGACGCGCGCCGAGTGCCTGCGGGCGGTTCCGCTCTTCCAGGGGCTCGGCATCACCTCGATGCTGGTGTCGTACCGCAACGACGGTTCCGCCCCGCGGAGCCGTTCGGGTGCCTACGCGCTCGGAGCCACGGAGTGGCGCGATGTCGACGCTGCCCTCGGCGTCGCGCGGCGGCGGGGCGCGCGACGGATCATCGTCATGGGGTGGTCGATGGGCGGCGCCATCGCTCTTCAGGTAGCCCTGAACTCCGCGCACCGGAATCTGCTCGCCGGGATCGTCCTGGAGTCACCCGTGATCGACTGGCGACGCGTGCTCTCCTATCAGGCGCGTCAGCTCGGCCTCCCGGCGGGCGTGGCCGGCCTCGCAATCGGAGCGCTGGGGACCGACTGGGCGACGCCTCTGACCGGAACGGAAGCACGCATCCCCTTTGAACGGCTGGACGTCGTCGCCCGTGCGGGGGAGCTGCGCCACCCCGTGCTCATCCTGCACAGCGACGACGACGGATTCGTCCCGCCCGACGCGTCGTATGACCTCGCCGCGGCGCGGCCGGACCTGGTCGAGATGCAGACGTTCTCGGTGGCCCGTCACACCAAGCTCTGGAACTACGACCAGGACCGCTGGAGTCGGAGCATCACCGAATGGCTCGAGGGCCACGATCTGATCCCGCAGCCCCCCGCTGCGTCGCGCCTGTAACACATCGCCCGTCTAGGCTTGACGGGTGAGCAACGTCCCGGCCGGCATCGTGCACCTGACCGACCGTTCTCCGCAGGTCACCGGAAGCGAGATGGTCGCCGCCCTCGTCCCGCCGCCACAGTTCGACCACGCCACGTTCGATACCTACCGCGCCGATTCGGAATACCCTTCCCAGCAAGCCGCGAAGGATCTCCTCATGGCCTTCAGCGGCACGGGAGCGGCAGCACCCCGCGGGGGCGGGCTGTTCCGCCGACGGGAGAAGCCTGCAGAGCTCAAGCCCGGCGTCTACCTCGACGGCGGGTTCGGCGTCGGCAAGACGCACCTGCTGGCGGCGATCTACCATGCAGTTCCCGCTCGCCGGAAGTACTTCGGCTCGTTCATCGAGTACACCGCCCTGGTCGGGGCGCTCGGCTACCAGCAGACGGTTGCGCTGTTCCGCGGGGCAGACCTCCTGTGCATCGACGAGTTCGAGCTCGACGACCCGGGAGACACCATGGTCATGACGCGCCTGCTGGGCGAGCTGGTCCCGGGCGGCACGAAACTGGCCGCGACCTCCAACACTCCTCCCAACGCGCTCGGGGAAGGGCGATTCGCCGCGCAGGACTTCCTTCGAGAGATCCATGCGATGGCGGCGAGCTTCCAGACGATCCGCATCGACGGCACCGACTACCGCCAGCGCGCCGTCGACGGGCACGCTGCCACGTGCGACGAGGAGAGCTACGCGGAAGCGATCGCCAGCACCCCGGGGGTCGCATCGGATGACGCGTTCCCCGATCTGATCCGTCACCTCGCATCGGTGCACCCATCCCGCTACATCCGTCTCATCGACGGCCTTTCGCTCGTCGGGCTGCGCGATGTGTCACAACTGACCGATCAGTCGGCAGCGCTGCGCTTCGTCGCGTTCGTGGATCGCGCGTACGACGCACAACTGCCCATCCGCGCCACCGGTACCCCGCTCGACGAGGTCTTCTCCGAGGACATGCTGGCGGGCGGATACCGCAAGAAGTACCTGCGCGCGATCTCGCGCCTGGTCGCTCTCACGCACGCCTGAGCCGATTCCCGGCCTCCGTCCGGCGGCACGAAACGTGAAGTTTACGTAGGCACCGACCCCGTAACCGACTGGAAACACGACACGTGTGCCAGCGGTAACCCCGCCTCGCGAAACTGGTCGCGCCCGGAAAGCCGCACACCCGATTGCCCGCGGTCGCTACGGGATCTGAGTAACACGACACGAATGAGGATTCTCATGGATTCAGGCAATTTCGCTTGGTCGATCGCGGCTACCGCCTTGGTACTGTTCATGACGCCCGGTGTGGCGTTCTTCTACGGCGGACTCGTCAAGGCCAAGAGCGTCGTCAGCATGATGATGCTGAGCTTCGGCGCGATGGGGCTCGTCGCGGTCCTGTGGATCCTGTACGGATTCAACATGGCCGGCATCAGCGAGCGCGAGAGCTGGGGCTTCGAGTTCTCCGGCAACCCGTTCGGTGAGCACTTCGCCCTGGCCGGATACACGAGCTCCGAGCTGGTCGGCGCGACCTTCGGAGCGACCTTCGCGATCATCACCGTCGCCCTGATCTCGGGTGCGATCGCCGATCGGGCCAAGTTCGGCTCCTGGCTGCTGTTCGCGGGCCTGTGGGCGACCCTCGTCTACTTCCCGGTGGCGGCATGGGTGTGGGGCGCCGGCGGCTGGATCTTCAACCTGGGTCAGGCCTTCGGCTTCGACTACAGCACGATCGACTACGCGGGCGGCACGGCCGTGCACATCAATGCCGGCGCCGCAGCCCTGGCGCTGGCCCTCGTGCTCGGCAAGCGCGTCGGTTTCCAGAAGGGCATCCAGAAGCCGCACAACGTGCCTCTGGTCATGCTGGGCGCCGCCATCCTGTGGTTCGGCTGGTTCGGCTTCAACGCCGGCGCCGAAGGAACCTTCAACCTCCTCGGCGAGGAGAACACGGGTGCGGGCCTCATCGTCATCAACACGCTCGGTGCAACCGCCGCAGCGATCCTCGGCTGGATCATCGTCGAGAAGCTCAAGGACGGCAAGGCCACGTCGGTCGGAGCCGCCTCGGGCGCCGTCGCCGGTCTCGTCGCGATCACGCCGGCCTGTGCGAACCTCGACCCGATCTGGGCGCTCGTGCTCGGCCTCATCGCCGGAGCGGTCTGCGCCCTCGCGATCGAGCTGAAGTGGAAGCTCGGCTACGACGACTCGCTCGACGTGGTGGGAATCCACATGGTCGGTGGATTCATCGGCTGCTGGTACCTCGGCTTCTTCGCCATCAACACGGGCCTGTTCACCGGCGGCAACGGAGGGCAGCTGCTCCTCCAGGTGATCGCCTCCATCGTGGTCGCGGTGTACTCCTTCATCGTGGCCTACGTCCTCGGCTTCGCAATCGAGAAGACGCTCGGTTTCCGCGTCAAGAACGAGGACGAGATCGCCGGCATCGACACGGTCGTTCACGGCGAAGAGGGCTACGCCCTCGTCGACTGATCCCCGCGATCAGCAGGACACAGCACGTCGAGGGGCGTCGGACACCGGTCCGGCGCCCCTCGGCGTTCGTGTCTCACGGCCCGCCACGTCGAGGATTGTTAGCCTGTCGGCCATGACGCCGTCCTCGCCGCGCCCGCGCACCGTTCGAGATCTCCTCGCAGGAATCGTGCGGACGGCGAAGGCTCGGCTCCGGCCGTCGGACCCGGCTCCGGACACCTTCCCATCGCGACGCACGGCCACGCCGCCGCAGGACGCGGGCACGGCCACCGTCGAGGTCGCACCACCGCCCGCAGACGGCCTGCAGATCGGCTACGCCCCGGAGCTCGACGGTGATCCCGACGCCGGCGAGATCGTGTGGACGTGGGTTCCCTATGCCGAGAACGACGGTCGCGGAAAGGACCGCCCGGTACTCGTGATCGCGCGCCAGGACGCGTCGCGTGTCTTCGCGGTCAAGCTCACGAGCAAGGCCCACGACGGCGACCGCGACTTCCTCCCGATCGGAACCGGCGACTGGGACAGCGCCGGCCGGGCGTCATGGCTGGACCTGGACCAGGTGTACAGCGTCCATCGGGACGGGCTGCGCCGAGAGGCGGCGATTCTCGACGAGGCGCGCTACCGGATCGTGGCCGACGCGCTGCATCGTCGCTGGGGCTGGCCTATCGAGCGCTGAGCCTTGTCAGGGCTCGGTCCGCCATGCCCGGATCTTGTCGGGGTTTCGCACGACCCACAGGCCCACGAACCGGCCATCCACCTGGTCGACGCTGATGACGGCCCTGATCTCGCCGTCCGAGCGAGCCAGGAGGCCGAGGCGGCCGTTCACGACATCTTCGGCGACCGTGACACCGGGCTGTCGGGCCAGGACCCCGATCAGGAGCGCGGCGACCGCCTCGGCACCGACCACCGGTTCGGAAGCGGCAGAGACGACGCCCCCGCCATCGATGACGGCGGTCGCGTTCGGGTCGAGAAGACCGATGAGGTTCTCGGTGTCTCCCGTCTCCCACGCGAGCCGGAACGCTCGCACCGCTGCGGCATGCTCGTCGGGCTCGACAGGGCGCCGGCGGGAACCCTGGACCCGTCGACGGGCGCTCGCGGCCAGCTGGCGGCACGCTTCCGGCGACCTCCCGACCACCTCGGCGACCTCCGGGAACGTGTAGCCGAAGACGTCGTGCAGCACGAAGGCGACACGCTCGGCAGGTGTCATCGCCTCCAACACGACCAGCACGGCCATCGAGACGGACTCGTCCGTGCTGATCCGATCGGCCGGGTCGACCGCGGCTGCCCCGCCGCTCGTCCACGTGGAGCCGCCGGGCACGGGTTCTGGAAGCCAGGGCCCGCTATAGCGCTCCCGCCGGGCGCGCGCCGAGGTCAGCATGTCCACGCCGATGCGCCCTGCCGTCGTCATCAGCCAGGCGCGAGGGGAGCGGATCTCCCGCCGTTGCGACGGCGTCATCCGGTACCACCGGACGTAGGTCTCTTGTACGGCATCCTCGGCATCGGCGACCGACCCGAGTATCCGATACGCCAGCCCGCGCAGTGCCGAGCGCTCGCTCGCCGCGGCCGCGTCCGCATCCGGGGCGTGGGTGTCCTCGTCCACTGCGCCCTCCTTCCGTCGGGGCAGGCACCGGTGCCACACGTCGCGCCTCGCCCCATCTTCTCGACAACGAGACGACGCAGCCACCCAGACCGTGAGGTCGGATTCGCCGCCGAACCTCACACATCGGCGGGTCGTGTCGTCTACCTGGAGAGCCGCCCACCGACGTGCTCGTCTCATCGCAGATCTGGAGGATCCACATGACTGGACCGGTGACCTTCGTCAACGTCCTCGACATCGACCCGGACACCCGGGACCAGGTGATCGCACATCTCCGGGAGGGCGCGGCGACCGTGTTCTCGAGGTGCGCCGGCTTCGTCTCGCTCGAGCTGCTCCTGAGCACCGACGGCACGCGGATCATCAACGTCGCGCGCTGGGACAGTGCGGAGCATCTCTCGGCGGCGCAATCGGCCCCGGGCGCCGCCGCCTACGCGCGGCGCACGGCGGAACTGTCCAGCGCTCGACCGGGAGTGTTCATGACCATCGCCACCTTCGCCGAGGCGGGAAGTGGTCGGGAAGAGGCAGGAAGAGAGGAGTGGGCGATACCAGACTCGAACTGATGACCTCTTCCGTGTGAAGGAAGCGCGCTACCAACTGCGCCAATCGCCCGTCGCCCCAAGGGGCCGACAACCGATGCTACCGGATCGACGGGCATGCACCGAATCCGAACCGGGACACGCGCGGAGGCCGTCCGGTTTTGCACTTGGCGGTTCGTCGACTAAAGTCGATCAAGCGCCCGGGGCAACTCGGGAGCACGCGGATGTAGCGCAGTTGGTAGCGCATCACCTTGCCAAGGTGAGGGTCGCGAGTTCGAGTCTCGTCATCCGCTCGAGTGCGAGGATCTGTCTTCGGAGAGATCCCGACACGTGGGTCGAACCACACACGGTGGCGTGGCCGAGCGGCTAGGCACCGGCCTGCAAAGCCGTTTACACGGGTTCGAATCCCGTCGCCACCTCTCCGGCACAAACTGAATAGCCCACACGGGCGCGATTGGCGCAGCGGTAGCGCGCTTCCCTGACACGGAAGAGGTCACTGGTTCGATCCCAGTATCGCGCACACACGAGAAGGACCCCTGATCTCTCAGGGGTCCTTCTGCGTTCAGATCCTCAGCCCTCTCGCCAGGAGTCGTCCCGGAGATGGGATCCTGCCTGCGGCCCCATCTGGAGCATGCCACCGTCCACGGCCCAACTGGCACCGGTCACATAGGAGGCGGCCGGGGAGGCGAGGAAGGCGACGACCGCGGCGATCTCCTCCGGCCGGCCCGGTCGCCCGAGGGGAATGCCGGGACGATGTGTCACGTCGGCGTCGTCAGACTCCATGTCATTCATGGGCGTGGCGATCTCGCCCGGGGCCACCGCGTTGACGGTGATCTGCGACGGGCGCCCTCTTCGTCGGTGTGCCAGGTGATCCCGACATCCATCCCGGACTCGGCCAACGCGATGGCGGTCGCGGCGCCGATGCCGGAATCGGACGCGGTGACGATGGCACGCGGAGCGGATGCAGCGGTCTCTGCCGGAAGGGTCTGGTTCGTCGTGGTCATGGAGCGAGGCTAGGGACGATCGTTCGAGCGGAGACGGGGGTTGACAGGTGGTCCGCTCGCGGCACGGGCGGCGACGGTCCGTAGGCTGGGCGAGTGAGGATGAGGATGCAGCGTCACCAGCTCGCGCTGTACCTCGGCGCGATGATGGCCGGTGCCGCTGTCGGTCTCCTCGTGCCGGCGTCGGCATTTCCGTTCCCGGCACTGGTGACCCCCGCCCTCATGATGCTGCTCATCGCCACCTTCCTGAGCGTTCCGCTTGCACGCCTGGCCGAAGCCGGTCGGGACGTGCGGTTCCTCGCCGCCGTACTGGTCCTGAACTTCGCCGTCGCGCCCGGCGTGGTGTTCATCCTCAGCAGGTTCGTCGCCGACGACGCCGCGCTCCTCGTCGGCGTGCTGCTCGTGCTCCTCACGCCCTGCGTCGACTACGTGATCGTCTTCACCCGAATGGCCGGGGGAGCGGCAGATCGGCTCCTCGCCGCGACACCGCTCCTGATGATCCTCCAGTTCCTGCTCTTGCCGCTCTGGCTCGTCCTCTTCGCCGGCGCCGACACGATGGTCGGCATCGATGCGGGACCGTTCGCCGAGGCGTTCATGTTGTTCATCGCCGTTCCCCTGGGCCTCGCTGCCGCCGCGCAGTGGGCTGCCGCGCGATGGCGGCCCGCGCGCACCCTCGTCCGCTCTGCGGACACGGCGATGGTGCCGATCATGACGCTGACGCTCGTCATCGTCGTCGCCGCTCAGGTCCCCCGTCTCGGCTCCGACGCCGCGGCCCTTGTCCGCGTGATTCCTCTCTTCGTGGTGTTCCTCGGGGTGATGACGGCGCTCGGCGTTCTCACGGCGCGCGTCTTCCGGCAGCAGGCAGTCCCCGCCCGCGCCGTGGTCTTCTCCGGCGTCACACGCAACTCGCTCGTCGTGCTGCCGCTGGCGCTCGCGCTCCCCGAGGGGCTTGCCGTCGCCGGCAGCGTCGTGGTGACCCAGACGCTGGTGGAACTCGTCGGGATGGTCGTGTGGGTGCGGCTCGTCCCCTCCCTGCTTCCGGCGCAGGGCATCGAGGGGACCTCGGTCGCGCCCGGGGTCGCGGGCTAGGCTCGGCGGTATGGCTCACCTCGTCCTCTCCGTCGTCGGCGACGACCGCACCGGTCTCGTCCGTGCCCTCGCCGACACGATCGCCGCCCACGAGGGCAACTGGGAGCGCAGCGAACTCACGGAACTCGCGGGTGCATTCGCCGGCATCGTGCTGGTCTCCGTTCCCGACGAGCGTCGGGAGGAGCTGACCTCTGCGCTCGCCCGTCTCGATGGGCTCCTGCGAGTGACCGCCCACAGCGGCACGACGCTTCCGGCCACTCCCGGGCGCCTCCTGACCTTCACGGTGCTGGGCAACGATCGGCCCGGCATCGTGCGCGACGTCACGAACGCGATCAACGAGCACGCCGTGAGCATCGACGCCTTCACCAGCCGGACGATCGACGCGCCGATGGCGGGCGGTCTCCTCTTCGAGGCGGTCGTCTCGGTGCGGGTGCCTGCCGACGCGGATGCCGCTCCCATCGTGGCGGCGCTGGAGCGCCTGGCCGACGAGATCCAGGTGGACCTCAACCTGGGCTGACGCGTCCTCGGCTCACCGCACCGTCAAGGGGACGACCGCGGCGGCGACCGTGAGCGGTGCGGCGACCAAGCCCCAGAGGACGTAGGTGCGCCACGGGACGTGGACTCCCACGGCGGTCAGGCGCTGGTGCCACAGCAGCGTCGCCAGCGACGCCCAGGGCGTGATGAGCGGACCGGCGTTGACGCCGATGAGCAGCGCGGCAAGCCGTCGCGGGGTGTCCGCTGCCCCTTCCAGCGCGACGTAGGCGGGGAGGTTGTTGACGGCGTTGGCGGTGAGCATCCCCACACCCGACATCTGCCACAACGCGAGAGGGCTCTCCCCGGTACCGGTCATCGCGGCGGCGATCGTGCGAAGCCCGACCTGTTCGAGCGCCCCGACGGCGACGAAGAGCCCGATGGCGAAGACGAGCAGGGACCACGGCACGAGCGAGAACCGCAGGACGCGGGGAGACCGCCACGCGAACAGAGCCAGCAGGACGATGGCTCCCGCGGTGGCCGGGATCCACGGCTCCACTCCGACGACGAGGAGCGGCGCGAGGACCACGACCACGAGCGAGGCGATGCGCAGTTGCAGACGATCCGAGATCAGCGGGGGAGCCGCGGGAAGGAACCGCCCCCGCAGGTCACGCCGGTGGACCACGAGGAGCAGCGCCACCGTCACACCCACCGCGATGGCGGCGGACGGCCCCAGCAATCCGATGAAGGCGCCGGCATCCGCGCCGCCCAGGCGATGTACGGCGAGGAGATTCGTGAGGTTGGAGACCGGCAGAACGAGCGAGGCGGTGTTGGCGAGCCAGACGGTGGCGAAGGCGAAGGGCAGTGGGGAGAGCCCGTTCGCCCGCGCGACCGCGACGACGACAGGTGTCAGCAACACCGCGGTGGTGTCCAGCGACAGGAAGGCCGTCGAGGCGGTCGCCAACGTTACGACGAGAAGCCACAACGCGATGGTCCGCCCCCGCGAGAGGCGCGCAAGAGCGCCGGCCGCGACGTCGAAGACACCCGCGATCGACGCCAGCTCGGCGACCACGGTGACCGCGACGACGAAGACGAGGATCGGCCAGACCCGTTCTGCGATGACCGCCACCTCGTCGAGGGGAAGCACGCCGGCCATCACTGCGGCAGCGGAGGCGAGGATCAGGAAGGATCCGACGAGGACGAGCTTCACGGGATCCATCATCTGGCATGCGGCACCGCCGCAGCCGACGGCAGAACGCGCCACGCCGGTCGCCCCATCCGTCTAGACTCGCACCGGCCCCCGAGGGTCATCACCGCATCGCTCGGGCGACAGGCCCCGAGCTCGAAGAAATGGATACGCATGCGCACCACCTCCTCTCTGTCGCTCCTTCTCGTCGGCGGGCTCGCCGTCGCCGCGCTGACCGGCTGCTCCGGCCAGCAGTCCGTCGCCGACGCGTGCAAGATCGCAGAGTCCACCGTCTCCGAGGTCCAGACCGACGTCGCCTCGGTCTCCGCGGACGCCTCGGCCGGCGAGTTCTCCAAGGTCTCGGGGCTGTTCGACACCCTCAAGGGCAAGCTCGACGAGGCGTCCGGAAAGATCACCAACGAAGAGGTCAAGACGGCGGTCAACGATCTCTCCGCGAGCGTCGACAAGTTCGCGACGCTGTTCGACGGGCTCGAGGACGGCGACATGGAGGGCCTGAGCGGAAAGCTCGACCAGTTCGAGCCTGCCGCCACCGCGATCCAGGACTCCAGCACCAAGCTCGGGACGCTCTGCTCGCAGTGACCGTGCACCGCGGGGGCGCGTCCGCGCCCCCGCGGCCCCTCGGTAGACTGAGCGGCATGGAACCGCTCCGGATCAGGTCGACAAGGGCGGGCACCGTCATCGGCACGCGAACGCTTCACGCCTGAGCGGGCGGAGCGCGATGCGCTCGAAGCTGAGTAGCCTTGATTCGAGCCTTGACGGGAGAGTTCCCTTGACTGACGCCATCACCCCGGCCGAAGTGTCGTATCCGACCGACGGATTCGCGCTGTACCCCGACCGTTCCATCGTCGCCCTGCGCGTGAACGGCGAGCTGAAAGACCTCGCCACGGTCGTCCGCTCCACCGACGACGTCGAGCCGGTCACGATCGACAGCGCCGACGGCCTGTCCATCCTCCGCCACTCCACGGCCCACGTGCTGGCTCAGGCCGTTCAACGCGTCCGCCCCCAGGCCAACCTCGGCATCGGCCCGCCGATCGTCGACGGCTTCTACTACGACTTCGGTGTGGACGAGCCCTTCACGCCGGAAGACCTGAAGGCGATCAAGAAGGAGATGGAGCGCATCGTCCGTGAGGGGCAGCGCTTCGTCCGCCGCGTGGTGTCCGACGACGAGGCTCGCCAAGAGCTGGCCGGCGAGCCCTTCAAGCTCGAGCTCATCGGTCTCAAGGGCGGCACGAAGGAAGCGGCCGAGGGAGCATCCGTCGAGGTCGGCACAGGCGAGCTCACCATCTATGACAACGTCGCGCGTGACGGCGAGACCGTCTGGAAGGACCTCTGCCGAGGGCCGCACGTCCCCTCCACCCGCATCGTGGGAAACGGCTGGGACCTCACCCGGATCGCGGGCGCGTACTGGCGGGGCAGCGAGAAGAACCCGCAGCTGCAGCGGATCTACGGCACCGCGTGGGCCACGAAGGACGAACTTCGCGCCTACCAGCAGCGCCTCGAAGAGGCGGCCAAGCGCGATCACCGCAAGCTCGGCAAGGAACTCGACCTCTTTTCGTTCCCCGACGAGATCGGTTCGGGCCTGAGCGTGTGGCACCCCAAGGGGGGCATCGTGCGCGGTGAGATGGAGCAGCACGCGCGGCGCCGTCACATCGAGGGCGGCTACTCATACGTCTACACGCCGCACATCTCGAAGGAAGACCTCTTCCTCACCTCCAACCACCTCGTCACCTACAAGGAGGGCATGTTCCCCCCGATCCGGATGGACGAGGAACGGGCCGCCGACGGTACGGTCACCAAGCAGGGCCAGGATTACTACCTCAAGCCCATGAACTGCCCGATGCACATCCTCATCTACAAGGAGCGTGCGCGCAGCTACCGCGACCTGCCCCTCCGGCTCGCCGAGAACGGGACGGTGTACCGCAACGAACTCTCCGGCGCGCTGCACGGGCTCACTCGCGTGCGCGGCTTCACCCAGGACGATTCGCACCTGTTCGTGACACCCGATCAGCTCGAGAGCGAGGCGACCCGCGTGCTGGAGTTCGTCATCTCGATGCTGCGGGACTTCGGGCTGGATGAGTTCGAGCTCGAGCTGTCGATGCGCGACGACGAAAAGGAGAAGTGGATCGGGTCGGACGAGTTCTGGGCCTCCTCCACGCAGGCCCTGCGCAACGTGGCCCTGGCCAGTGGCCTGAAGCTCACCGAAGTGCCGGGAGAAGCCGCCTTCTACGGTCCGAAGATCGATCTGAAGACGAAGGACGCGATCGGGCGCACCTGGCAGCTGTCAACGGTGCAGGTGGACCCGAACCTGCCGGAGCGCTTCGGCTTGGAGTACACGGGGCCTGACGGCGAGAAGCACCGCCCCATCATGATCCACCGGGCGTTGTTCGGCTCGATCGAGCGGTTCTTCGCGATCCTCCTGGAGCACTACGCCGGCGCCTTCCCGGTGTGGCTCGCGCCGGTCCAGGTGGTGGGCATCCCGGTCGCGGAGGACTTCGCCCCCTACCTCGACGACATCGTCGCGCGGCTGCGTTCCGCCGGCGTTCGTGCCGAGGTGGACCACTCGGCCGACCGCATGCAGAAGAAGATCCGCACGCACACGACTCAGAAGGTGCCGCTGCAACTGATCGCGGGGGAGCAGGACCGCAGCGCCGGCACCGTGTCGTTCCGCTTCCGCGACGGCTCGCAGACCAACGGCATCCCGGTCGAGGAGGCGATCGCCAAGATCACGACGGCCATCGCCGACAAGCTTCTGGTCAACTCCGCGGAGGACCTGGCGTGAGCGAGGCGGACGCCGGCGACGGCCGCCTCGAAGAGGCGAGCGCGTTCGCCGGCGTCCCCGACGGCTTCCAGCGACTCTGGACGCCGCATCGGATGGCGTACATCAACACCGGCGCCGACGCCCTGCGCGGCTCCGGATGCCCGTTCTGCGCGGCGCCGCAGAAGTCGGACGCCGACGGCCTCATCGTGCATCGCGGGAAGAGCGCCTACGTCCTGCTCAATCTCTTCCCGTACAACTCGGGGCACCTGCTCGTCTGCCCCTACCGCCACATCGCCACCTACGACCAGGCGTCATCGGAGGAGGTCGCGGAGATCGGTGCTCTCACCCAGACCGGCATGCGGGTCCTGAGCGAGGTCTCTCGCTGCGACGGGTTCAACATCGGGATGAATCAGGGCGCCGTCGCCGGTGCCGGCGTGGACGAGCACCTGCATCAGCACATCGTGCCGCGTTGGGCGTCGGATGCGAACTTCTTCCCGATCATCGCCCGGACCAAGGCCCTCCCTCAGCTCCTGGGGGAGGTGCGGGAGTCCCTCGCCGCCGCTTGGCCGGCACGATGAGGGCAGATCGGGCGACCGGCCTCGATGCCGTCGACCACCGGCTGCGCGACCTGCCGGCCAGCGTCAGGGAGCTGAGCGGCGATGTCACCGCGTTCGACGCGCGACGGGCCGTCGCGGAGACGCGCGAGCGGCAAGATCCGATCTACTGGGTCGATCTGGAGGTCGCCGCCGACTGGTTCCTCATCGGAGACAACGGGCAAGGCGACGAATGGTGGCTCGGGCCGCGTGGCGACGTCTGGTTCCTCGATCACACGGAGGGCGAGCGGTCGGTCTCACGCCTGCAAGCGATGCACCTGTCTGTCACGGAGTGGATCATGACGGGGCATCTCCTCGGGGCGTTCGAGCAGATCGATGAGCCCACCGATCTCGACGTGGCACGCCTCCGCGCCGGAATGGAGGCGATCTCGCCCGAGCTCACCGCCCGCTGGCCTTACGCACCGGTCTGAACGCGGGACCTCCTCCGCCCTGAGGCCCGACGGCGGAGCACGCGTGTACGGCAACCGCCGGCGGACATCAGCGCACCCGCTGCACCTCGAACTGCAGACGGGGGTGAGCGTAGAACTCCTGAGCTTCGACGAGCTGAAGCTCACGCTCGCCCGAGTCGAAGGTGGTCTGGAGCAGGTCGTAGACGCTGGAGACCGTTCGGCCGAGGGCGTCAGCAGGATCGCCCGTTGCCCGCAGATGCGCCGTGAACAGCGCGGCGGTGACGTCGCCGGAGCCATTGGCCTTCATGGGGATCCGCGGAGTCTGCACGATCCAGGCCCCCTCGTCGGTCACGGCCAGCATCTCGATCGTCCCCTCGGGCGCGTCCGGACGCTCCACCGAGGTGACGAGGACCGTTCGCGGACCCATCGCCCGTGCCGCGTCTGCCGACGCCAGCGTCGAGGCCAGATCGTGCGGGTCGGTGTCGGTGAGGAACCCGAGCTCGAACTGGTTGGGGGTGATGATGTCCGCCGCCGGAACCACCCGATCACGCAGGAGCACCGGGATGGCGGGCGCGACGAAGCAGCCGCTCTTGGCATTGCCCATGACGGGATCGCACGCGTAGACGGCCGACGGGTTGGCGGCCTTCACGCGGGCGACGGCGTCCAGGATGACGTCGGCGATTCCCTCACCACCCTGGTATCCGCTGAGCACGACATCGATATCGCCGAGCACACCGCGCTCCTCGATGCCGGTGATCACCTCGCGCACGTCGTCGGGTGAGATCAACGGCCCGCGCCACGCACCGTATCCGGTGTGATTCGAGAAGTTCACGGTGTAGACGGGGAGCACCTCCACGCCGATGCGCTGCAGCGGGAAGACGGCGGCGGAGTTTCCGACGTGTCCGTAGGCGACGGCGGACTGGATCGAGAGGATCTTCATCGCGGGATCATCCTGCTTTCGGGGTCGCGGCCGCGGCGATGGCGGCGGCCAGGTCGGCGACCAGACGCTCGAGCTCGGCGTCGGTCAGGTCGTGGACGGTGAGGCGGAGGTGCCGCGCGGCGAGATCGTGCTCCAAGACGAACTCGTCGCCGGGGCGGGCGAGCCAGCCACGGCGCATGAGCTGCTCGGACACCGCGCGCGCGGGCACGGGAAGCGGCACCCACAGGCTCAAGCCGTCCCCCGCACCGACGGCGATGCCTCGCCCCGACAGCGCCTGGGCGGCGGCCCGGTTGCGCTCGGCATAGTGGGTGGACGCGTCGGCGACCGCCCGGACCGCGTCGCTGTCGGTCAGGAGCTCGAGCGCGAGGCGTTGCAGCAGGTGACTCACCCAGGTGGCCCCCGGATTCAGCCGCTGGGCGAGCCTCTCGGCGGTCTCGGGGTCGGAGGCGACGATCGCGAGACACATGTCCGGGCCGAGGAACTTCGAGACCGAACGCACCAGCGCCCAGCGCCGGTGGTCGGGACCGACCACCGAGTGAAGGGGCCGCGAGGACAGCAGCGAGAAGTGGTCGTCCTCGATGACGAGGACGTACGGGTGTTCGCTCAACAGCTCCCGCAGCGCCGCCGCCCGCGCGGCGCTCAGGCTCGCTCCGGTGGGGTTCTGGGCGCGCGGTGTCAGCAGCACCGCACGGACACCGGCCTGCAGCGCAGAGCGCAGTCCCTCGACCGTCATTCCCTCTTCGTCGACGGGAACCGCGACGGGCCGGTAACCCCCCAGGCGCACGGTGTTCAGGCTGGCGAGGAAGCACGGGTCCTCCAGCGCGACGGCGTCGTCGCGCGTGAGCGTCTGCGCGAGCAGGCGTTCGATCGCGTCCGAGGCGCCCCCGGTGATCGTGAGCCGCAGCGGCCGGTCATCACCGACGGCGTCGCGCATCCACGTCTGGGCCCACGCCTCCAGCTCCCTGTCGATCACCGGCTCCCCGTACAGCACGGGGCGAGCGGCGATCCGGCCCAGGGCCTCACGCAGATCCGGGAGGCGCCGCGGATCGGGGTTCCCCGCGGCGAGGTCGCGCAGCACCGTGCCCTGGGCGAAGCCCTCCTGGGCGACGGGGGTGTGTACGGCGACGCGCGTTCCGGCGCGGCCGCGCGCTTCGACGATCCCGGCCTGCGTCAGGAGGCGGTACGCGGCGACGATCGTGTTGCGATTGACGCCGAGATCCTCCGCGAGGGCACGGACCGGCGGCAGCACGTCGCCAGGCGAGAGCGCGCCGCGCTCCACCTGCTCACGCACACAGTCGGCGATCTCCGTCGCCGTCGCACCGAGAATGCGCACAGCGCGGGTCGGCGGGGCATCGGTCACCTGATGAGTCTATGTGACAGACCATGCTAGGTTTTGGCCTATGTCAAACGAACACGCCGCCGGCACTGAGTCTTCCTCCGCCCGCACCGGGTCCACGCGCGTCAAGCGCGGTCTCGCCGAGATGCTCAAGGGTGGCGTCATCATGGACGTCGTCACGCCGGAGCAGGCGCGCATCGCGGAAGACGCGGGTGCCGTCGCGGTGATGGCACTCGAACGCGTTCCGGCGGACATCCGAGCCCAGGGCGGCGTGTCACGGATGAGCGATCCCGACATGATCGACGGCATCATCGACGCCGTGTCGATCCCGGTCATGGCGAAGGCGCGCATCGGGCATTTCGTGGAGGCGCAGGTGCTGCAAGAACTGGGCGTCGATTACATCGACGAATCCGAGGTCCTCTCGCCGGCCGACTACGTGCACCACATCGACAAGTGGGGGTTCACGGTGCCCTTCGTCTGCGGCGCGACAAACCTCGGCGAAGCCCTCCGTCGCATCACCGAGGGCGCGGCGATGATCCGGTCGAAGGGGGAAGCCGGGACGGGCGACGTCTCGGAGGCCATGAAGCACATCCGCACGATCCGCTCCGAGATCGCGTCGCTGCGCGCGCTCTCCCGTGACGAGCTGTACGTCGCGGCGAAGGAGCTGCAGGCCCCCTATGACCTCGTCGCCGAGGTGGCCGAGACGGGGGCGCTGCCAGTCGTCCTCTTCGTCGCCGGGGGAGTGGCCACCCCGGCCGACGCGGCCATGATGATGCAGATGGGCGCCGATGGCGTATTCGTGGGCTCGGGCATCTTCAAGAGCGGCAATCCGGCCCAGCGCGCTGCGGCGATCGTGAAGGCGACGACGTTCGCCGACGACCCGCGGGTGATCGCCGAGGTGTCGCGCGGCCTCGGGGAGGCGATGGTCGGAATCAACGTCTCGGACCTTCCCGCCCCGCACCGGCTCGCCGAGCGTGGCTGGTAACCCGCGCGTCGGCGTACTCGCCCTGCAGGGCGACGTCCGCGAACACCTCCGCGCGCTGGAGCGCCTCGAAGCCGTCGCCGTCCCGGTGCGGCGGCCCGATGAGCTGGCGTCCGTCGCTGGTCTCGTGCTTCCCGGTGGCGAATCGACGGTGATCGACAAGCTGGCGCGCTCGTTCGGTCTGCACGAGCCGATCCGGCAGGCCATCGCGGCCGGACTTCCCGTCTACGGCACCTGCGCGGGGCTGATCCTCCTCGCCGACCGGATCCTGGACGCCGCCGCGGGCCAGCGGAGTTTCGGCGGCCTGGACGTCACGGTGCAGCGGAATGCGTTCGGCAGTCAGCTCGACTCCTTCGAGACGGAGCTCTCGGTATCCGGGTGGGAGCCGCCGCCCGTGCGGGCAGTGTTCATCCGCGCCCCGATCGTGGTCGATGTCGCCGGTGACGTCCAGGTCCTCGCGACGCTGGCTGACGGCCGCATCGTCGCGGTGCAAAAGGGGTCCGTCCTCGGTACGTCGTTCCACCCGGAGGTCACCGGAGACCTGCGCTTTCATCGACTGCTCCTCGATCTGATCCAGGAACGCGCCGCCGCGCACGACGCCGTCCACGCGCACCAGTAAACTCGTCGATATGTCCGGACACTCCAAATGGGCAACGACCAAGCACAAGAAGGCCGTCATCGACGCGCGCCGTGCCAAGTCGTGGGCCAAGCTCATCAAGAACATCGAAGTCGCCGCCAAGCTCGGCGGCCCGGACCTCCAGGGAAACCCCACGCTCTTCGACGCGGTCCTCAAGGCGAAGAAGACCTCGGTCCCCAAGGACAACATCGATCGCGCCATCAAGCGCGGCGCCGGCATCGGCGGCGAGTCGGTGGAGTACTCCTCGATCATGTACGAGGGCTACGGCCCCAACGGCGTCGCGCTCATGATCGAGTGTCTGACCGACAACAAGAACCGCGCGGCCGCGGAGGTGCGCACCGCCCTCAGCCGCAACGGGGGAACGCTCGCCGATCCCGGATCGGTCGCGTACAACTTCACCCGCAAGGGCGTCATCGTGGTCTCCGACGAGGGCACCACTGAGGACGACGTCATGATGGCAGCGTTGGAAGCGGGGGCCGAGGAGGTCGAGCCGCACGCACAGGGGTTCGAGGTCATCACCGAGGCCTCCGACCTCGTGGCCGTCCGCTCCGCCCTCGCCGACGCGGGGATCGAGTACGAGTCGGCGGACGTCGAGTTCGTTCCGAACCTCAAGGTCGAGATCGACGCCGACACGGCTCGCAAGATCTTCCGGCTCATCGACGCCCTCGAGGACAGCGACGACGTCCAGAACGTCTTCAGCAACTTCGACCTGAGCGCCGACGTGCAGGCCGAACTCGAGTCGGACGACTGACGGGCGCGCCTGGGGGCCTCCCGCTGCGGCGAGCCCTAGCGTGAGCGCCATGGCTGCACCCCTCCGTGTCCTCGGGATCGACCCCGGCCTCACCCGCTGCGGTGTCGGGGTCGTCGACGTGCGCCGGGATCGCTCGGCCTCGCTCGTGCACGTCGGGGTGGTCCGCAGCGATCCCGAAGCACCCATCCACGAGCGCCTCGCGACGATCGCGGCCGGCCTGCGTGAGGTGCTGGATGCGCACGGCCCGGACGTCGTGGCCGTGGAGCGCGTGTTCGCGCAGCAGAACCGGCAGACGGTCATGGGCACCGCTCAGGCCAGCGGCGTCGCACTCCTGATCGCGGGGGAGCGCGGGCTTCCCGCCGCCACCCACACGCCGTCGGAGGTGAAGGCGGCGATCACCGGCTACGGATCGGCCGACAAGCGACAGGTGCAGACGATGGTCGCGCGCGTTCTCCGCCTCGAGACGCTTCCACAACCTGCCGACGCCGCCGATGCTCTCGCGATCGCCCTGTGCCACGCGTGGCGCCGTGGTGGCGGCGCGGGTCCGGCGACATCCAGCCTCACTCCGGCACAGCAGGCATGGGCGGACGCGGAACGGCTCGCCCGCCGCTGACCGCGTGTCGATCGAACATAGATGCGAACGCTCGCCTAGGCTCGGAGCATGATCTCTTCGCTGCGCGGGCGCGCGCTTCTCGTGGAGTCCGAGAGCGTCGTCGTGGACGTCGGCGGCGTCGGCTTCGCGGTGGCCGTGACCCCGCAGTTCGCGCGCGAGTTCCACGTCGGCGACGAGATCACCCTGCACACGTCGCTCATCGTGCGCGAAGACGCGTTGTCGCTGTACGGGTTCTCCGATCGCGAGGAGCTCACCGTGTTCGCCCAGCTCCTCGGCGTCTCGGGGGTGGGACCCAAGTCGGCGCTCGGAGTGCTCTCCGCCCTGACTGTCGCCCAGATCGCCGACGCCGTAGCAGCCGAGGACGACGCCCCGTTCCGGCGCGTGTCGGGGATCGGGCCCAAGACAGCGAAGCTCATCGTCGTGCAGTTGGCGGGCAAGCTCACGGTGACGGCCGCCGCTCCGGCGAGCGGCCGTTCAGGTGGCGCTCGCGGCCCGGAGATCACGGCACAGGTGGTGGCCGCCCTCGTTGCGCTCGGCTGGAACGAACGCGTGTCCACCGAAGCCGTCACCGCGGTCGCCGCCGATGCAGACGCGAACGCGCGCGGATCGGTGCCAGGACTCCTCAAGCTCGCCCTGGCCCACCTGGGTCCCGCCCGACAGGAGGCGGGTCGTGGCTGAGCCGCGCGATCCGGGCCTGGCCGAGGACGAGACGGAGCTCGCCGTCGAGGGCGCCCTCCGCCCGATGTCGCTGCAGGAGTTCGTCGGGCAGCAGAAGGTTCGCGGCCAGCTCCAGCTGCTGCTCGACGCGGCGCGCATCCAGCAGCGACCACCGGACCACATTCTGCTGTCGGGCCCGCCCGGCCTCGGCAAGACGACGCTCGCGATGATCGTCGCCCACGAGAGCGAGCGACCGTTGCGGATGTCCAGCGGTCCCGCCATTCAGCACGCCGGAGATCTCGCGGCGCTGCTGTCGAGCCTGGTCCCCGGCGAAGTGCTGTTCATCGACGAGATCCACCGCATGGCGCGGTCGGCCGAGGAAATGCTCTACCTCGCGATGGAGGATTTCCGCATCGACATCATGGTCGGAAAGGGAGCCGGCGCGACGAGTATCCCGCTCGATCTCGCCCCCTTCACACTGGTGGGCGCCACCACACGGTCTGGGCTCCTCCCGAATCCGCTGCGGGACCGCTTCGGTTTCACCGCACACCTGGAGTACTACGAGCCGGAGGAGCTGGAGCGGGTGATCGCGCGATCGGCGGGAATGCTCGCCGTCGATGTGCCGGGCCCGGCGCGGGAGGAGATCGCACGACGATCGCGCGGCACCCCCCGCATCGCCAACCGCTTGCTGCGCCGCGTGCGCGACTTCGTCATCGTGCATGGTGCAGAGGACGGCAGCGCGACCGAGAGCGATGTCTCTGCGGCGCTCGACCTCTACGACGTCGACGCGATCGGCCTGGATCGCCTCGACCGCGCCGTGCTGGATGCGGTCATCCGTCGCTTCCGCGGCGGGCCCGTGGGCCTCAACACGCTTGCGGTGACCGTCGGGGAGGAAGCAGAGACGATCGAGTCGGTCGTCGAGCCCTACCTCGTCCGCATCGGCTTCCTCGGACGGACCCCCCGCGGCCGCGTCGCGACGCCCGAAGCGTATGCGCATCTGCGAATTCCGCGGTCCGACGAGTCGCTGAGATTCGATGACCTATAATCACTGAAGGCTCAGGCCGCCGATTTCCCCTGTCGCGATTCGCGACGAGCACCCGCGAAAGGCGCACTCACCTTCATGTTCTTTGCCTCGACCCAGACCCCGCCCGCACAGCAGCTCGGTCCGGTGGAGTCGTTCTTCGCCAACTACGGTCTGCTCCTCCTGCTGCTCGCGCTCATCGTGTTCATGTTCTGGAGCTCGCGTCGTCGGGCGCAGCGCATGAAGGTCGAGCAGGAGAAGAAGCAGCAGGCCATGGTGCCCGGCGTCAAGGTGCTCCTGCAGGGCGGCCTGTACGGCACGCTCGTGTCGTTCGACGCCGAAGACCTCTCCCTTCCCGCGGTCGTCGAGATCGCTCCCGGCGTGCCGATCGAGGTGCACAGCCAGGCCGTGCTCCGCGTCGTCGAGCCCGAGGAGCCGACACTCACGGAAGACGACTTCATCGAGAGCGACACCGAGCAGGCAGCCGTCGACCCCGAGCCGGGTCTGAGCTCCGGCTCCGCTGACGTCCAGCCCGATGGGGACGACAAGCCCAAGGGCTGATCGTCCTCCACCGTCGTTCATCCCGAAGGACCTTCCGTGGCCGCTCCCACTCCCGTCAGACATGCCTGGCGCGCCCTGACCAGCCTGCTGGTGCTCACTGCGCTCCTGTTCGGCATCAACGCCCTCGGCGTGTTCGCCTTCACCGACGCGGAAGGCAACCCCGCCAGCTCCTGGGCGCCCGAGCTCGCGCTCGACCTCCAGGGAGGGACGCAGATCATCCTGGCGGCGAAGACGCCGGACGGCGCGCAGCCCTCGGCGGAGCAGATGAACCAGGCGGCATCGATCATCCGTCAGCGGGTCGACGCCTCCGGTGTCGGCGAGGCCGACATCACGACGCAGGCCGGCAACCAGATCGTGGTGCAGGTGCCCGGACCCGCCGACGAGGAGACGCGCAACCGCATCCAGTCGTCCGCGCAGCTGCAGCTGCGCGCCGTGCTCTTCACCGGCAACCCCGCGACCTCTTTCGTGGGCGAGGACGGCAAGGAGACGCCGTACCCGAGCCCCGCTGCGACGCTCAACGCGACCCCGACCGCCGCGCCCACCAACGGCAGCGACCCGAGCTGGATCACCGACGAGCTGCAGGCGAAGTTCCTCGCCTACAACTGTGAGGACGCCGCGAACGACCCCGCCAACGAGCCGGCCGACCAGCCGCTCATCACGTGTGACGACACGCGGACGGCGAAGTACATCCTGGGTCCCGTGGAGCTCGACGGCTCGTCGATCTCCGACGCCACCAACGGCCTCAACACGCAGAACAACCAGTGGGCCGTCAACATCGTCTTCGACGCCAAGGGCACCGAGGTCTTCGGCAAGATCAGCCAGCGTCTGTTCGGCGAGACCGCGCCGCGGAACCAGTTCGCGTTCGTGCTGGACGGCAGTGTGCTGTCGGCGCCGTCGATGAACGCCGTCATCCTCGACGGCAAGCCGCAGATCACCGGGAACTTCACGCAGGAGACGTCGAAGACCCTCGCCGACCAGCTCAAGTACGGCGCGCTGCCGCTGAGCTTCGAGGTGCAGAGCTCGAACTCCATCTCCGCGACGCTCGGCTCGCAGCAGCTGCAGATCGGCCTGATCGCCGGCCTCATCGGGCTGGCGCTCGTCGCGGTCTATTCGCTCGTGGTCTATCGCGCCCTGGGCTTCGTCATCATCGCGTCGCTCGCCGTGATGGGCGTCCTGACCTACATCACCCTGTGCATCCTGGCGTGGCGCATGGGCTTCCGCCTGTCGCTCGCCGGCGTCGCGGGCCTCATCGTGACGATCGGCTTCACCGCCGACTCGTTCATCGTGTACTTCGAACGCATCCGAGACGAGCTCCGTGACGGCAAGTCGATCACGGGTGCCGTC
This sequence comes from Microbacterium sp. TNHR37B, assembly GCF_001620065.1. Taxonomy (GTDB): domain Bacteria; phylum Actinomycetota; class Actinomycetes; order Actinomycetales; family Microbacteriaceae; genus Microbacterium. The sequence goes on along the minus strand of NZ_LQGV01000001.1, from coordinate 399,017 downwards.
GAGGACGGCTGGGGCCGCGCCAAGCGGACCATCTACATCTCGAAGTCGATCAACATCCTCGCGGCCGTCGTGCTCTACATCCTCGCGGACGCGACCGTGAAGGGCTTCGCCTTCACGCTCGGCCTCACGACCCTGATCGACATCCTGATCTTCATCTGGTTCACCCACCCGGTGCTGCAGCTCCTCGCACGCACACGCTTCTTCGGCGGCGGGCACCGCTTGTCGGGGCTCGACCCGGAGGCGCTCGGAGCCGTCTATCGCGGCCGTGCACAGTTCCGCTCGCCCGTGGAGGCCGGCGGCCGGAGTGCCGCTCAGCGTCGGGCGTCGCGCTCACGCGGCGAGGCCGAACGTCGACAGACCATCGCCGAGCGAAAGCTCGCCCAGCAGTCCGCGGATAGCCGCTCCACGACGGAGGGAGACGACTGATGCGCTCCATGAACGAATTCGGTAACGACCTCTACACGGGGAAGACCTCCTTCCCCTTCGTCGGTCGGCGTCGGCTGTGGTTCGTCATCGCCGCCGTGCTCGTCATCGGAGCCGCGCTCGTGCCCGTCTTCCGGCCGATCCAGTTCTCGATCGAGTTCACCGGGGGATCACAGTTCACGGTGAGCGGCGTGACCGCTCCCGACCAGACCCTCGCGACGACAGCCGTGCAGTCGGTCGTCCCCGGCTCCACGACCAAGGTCACCACGATCGGCGACGACGCCGTCCGCGTGCAGACCGATCAGATGACCGACGCCGAGACGCGCGAGGTCACGACAGCGCTCGCGGAGGCGTACAAGGTCGCCGAGTCCAAGGTCAGCTCGTCCTTCATCGGCCCCAGCTGGGGACAGGACGTCACCCGTCAGTCGCTGTGGGGACTCGCGATCTTCCTCGCGCTCACCTTCCTCATCCTCGCGATCTACTTCCGCACGTGGAAGATGTCGGTCGCGGCGATCATCGGCCTCGTCGACGTCCTCGTCATCACGGTCGGCGTCTACGCGGTCTTCGGATTCGAGATCTCGCCGGCGGCGGTGATCGGGTTCCTCACGATCCTGTCCTATTCGCTCTACGACACCACCGTCGTGTTCGACAAGGTCCGGGAGAACACGCGCGAGGACGGCGAGAAGTCGGGACGCACCTTCGGCGAATCGGTCAACCTCGCGGTCAACCAGACCCTGGTGCGCTCGATCAACACGACCGTCGTGGCGGCTCTTCCCACCGGGGCGATCCTGTTCATCGGCGCGTTGTGGCTCGGAGCGCAGACCCTCACCGACATCTCCCTGTCGATCTTCGTCGGAACGATCGTGGCGGCCTACTCGACCCTCTTCGTCGCGGCTCCTCTGTTCTCGCTGATGAGGGAGAACGAGACCGAGATCAAGGAGCGGGATGCCCGCGTTCTGGCGGCGCGCGAGAAGGCTCTCGCGGCGGCCTGACCCGGTTCTCACGAGCGTAGGATGAGTGGATTCTGAAGCGGCGGAGGTGACTCGATGACCGAGACGGTCTCCTCATCGGCGCAGAACCCTCCCCAGAGCTCGCTCCGCCGGCTCGTGCCGCGCCTGTTCTCGCGGGCGCCGTCGCGCAACGGGGTCGAGCAACTCATCCGCACGGTGCGGACACATCACCCGAAGGGTGATCTCGCGATCATCGAGCGCGCCTATCAGGTGGCCGCCGCGGCCCACTCCTCACAGAAGCGCCAGAGCGGCGAGCCCTACATCACCCATCCGCTGGCCGTCGCACAGATCCTCGCCGACCTCGGGCTCGGTCCGCGCGCGATCGCGGCCGCCCTGCTGCACGACACCGTCGAAGACACCGACTACGGGCTCGACCGGCTCCGCGCCGAGTTCGGCGACGAGGTGGCCATGCTCGTCGACGGCGTCACCAAGCTCGACAAAGTCAAGTACGGTGACGCCGCCCAGGCCGAGACCGTCCGCAAGATGATCGTCGCGATGTCCAAGGACATCCGGGTGCTTCTGATCAAGCTCGCCGACCGGCTGCACAACGCGCGGACGTGGGGCTTCGTACCGCCCGAGAAGGCGGCCAAGAAAGCGACGGAGACTCTCGAGATCTACGCGCCGCTGGCGCATCGACTCGGAATCCAGGCGATCAAGAGCGAGCTCGAGGACCTCTCGTTCGCCGTGCTCCACCCCAAGCTCTATGTCGAGATCGACAGCCTCGTCAAGCAACGCACGCCGCAACGCGAGCAGTACGTGCAGACGGTGATCGACGCGGTCGAGGCGGATCTGCGCGATCTGCGCATCCGGGGCCGGATCATGGGCCGGCCGAAGCAGCTTTACTCCGTGTACCAGAAGATGGTCGTGCGTGGCCGCGAGTTCGACGACATCTACGACCTCATCGGCATCCGGGTGCTCGTGGGCACCGTCCGCGACTGCTACGCGGTGCTCGGCGCGATCCACGCCCGGTGGACGCCCCTTCCGGGCCGCTTCAAGGACTACATCGCCACACCCAAGTTCAACCTGTACCAGTCGCTGCACACGACCGTGATCGGGCCGGGAGGACGCACGGTCGAGATCCAGATCCGCACGAACGAGATGCACCAGCAGGCGGAGTACGGGGTCGCGGCGCACTGGAAGTACAAGGAACGCGTCAATGGCGGAAAGACGGGCGAGAAGGCCCTCGACACCGACATGGCGTGGCTCGCGCACATCTCGGACTGGCAGGCCGAGACCGCCGACCCGGGCGAGTTCCTCGACTCCCTCCGCTTCGAGATCGGGGCGAAGGAGGTCTACGTCTTCACGCCGAAGGGCCGGGTGATCGGGCTTCCCGCGGGCGGCACGCCTGTCGACTTCGCCTACGCGGTGCACACCGAGGTGGGCCACCGGACGATGGGCGCCAAAGTCAACGGACGCCTTGTGCCCCTCGAGTCCGAACTGCACTCGGGCGATGTCGTCGAGGTCTTCACGTCGAAGAACCCCGACGCCGGTCCCAGCCAGGACTGGCTCGGCTTCGTCAAGTCCACGCGAGCGCGCAGCAAGATCCGCGGATGGTTCACCAAGGAACGGCGCGAGGAGGCCGTCGACCAGGGCAAGGATGCCATCGCGCGCGCGATGCGTCGTCAGAACCTGCCGCTGCAGCGACTGATGAGCCAGGACTCGTTCACCGAAGTCGCCCATCAGCTCCGCTACGAGGACGTGACCGCCCTGTACGCCGCCGTCGGTGAGGGGCACGTCTCGACGCAATCGGTGATCGAGAAGGTCACCGCGCTCGTCGGCGCGCAAGAAGACACCTCGACGGGGCCGATCGATCTTCCGCCCGTGGGACGTTCCCGGGCCCCGCGAGGAGGCGACTCGGGCGTCCTCGTCCGCGGAGCGCCCGACATCCTCGTCAAGCTCGCGAAGTGCTGCACTCCGGTGCCCGGCGACGAGATCGTCGGGTTCGTGACACGGGGGAGCGGTGTGTCGGTCCACCGGGCCGACTGCACGAACGTGCGCTCGCTCAAAGACGATCCCGAGCGGATGATCGAGGTGTCCTGGGCGCCCACGACCAAGAGCGTCTTCCTCGTCCACATCCAGGTGGAGGCCTTGGACCGTTCGGGGCTGCTGAGCGACATCACCCGGGTACTCAGCGAGCACCACGTGAACATCCTCTCGGCGTCGGTGCAGACCAACAATGATCGCCTCGCCCTCAGCCGTTACGTCTTCGAAATGGGCGACATCGTGCACCTGGACAGGGTGCTCAACGCGGTGCGCCGGATCGACGCCGTCTACGACGTCTATCGCGTCACGTCTTCCTGAGCTCCCATTCCCGCAGGAACGCCACCGCAGCTCGCTTGTGCGGCAGTGGCGCCGAGTGGACGCTCCACTCGATGGCGGCCGCCGCGAGGGTTGCATCGCCACGCAGCAGCCCCTCGACCGTGGTGGTGCTCGCACCGTCGCGGATGACACGGTCGCGGAGGAGGTCGATCACCGTGCGCACCGGGGTACTGACGATCACCCCGGCCAAGACGCGACCGTCGGCCGCGGGAAGGCGGACATCGCGGTAACGGACCCGCGCGTCGAGGATGTGGTGAGGACGCGTCGGCGCGTACCGCTGGATGCTGTGCCGCTGGGGCGGATCATCCAGAGCCCCGTAGACCCATGCTGCCGACTCGTGTGTGAGAGCGAGATTCTCACCGGCGAGGTCGCGGAGCGAGCCCGCCCGGATCTCCGCCGTCTCCACCGCATCGGCCGGCATGTAGGCCTCTCCGATCTCGACGACATCGCCGTCGAGTCGCGCCGACATCAGCTCGGCATGACTGAGGCGGTCTCCGCAGTAGTAGAGGAAAGGGGAAATCACCCCTCGACTCTGGCGTACGCGGGACCCGGGGAGACGTCGTCGTGGCGCGGACTGTGGACAGTCCGTCCGGTGCCGCCTCCGGGGAGGGTCAGCCGCCGAGCGCCCGCAACCACGCCTTCCGCGCCTCGAGCGCCTCCTCGGCCTGGGCGATCTTGCGCTTGTCCTTCGAGGCCACGGCGGCGGCGAGCTCCTCCTCGAGCTTGGAGATCGCATCGTGCAACTGCTGCGTCATGTCGTTCTGACGCGCCTTGGTCTCGGGGTTGTTGCTCTTCCAATCCGCGTCCTCGCGAGCCTTCACGGACTGCTCGATCTTGCGCAGGTCGTCATCGAGGCTCCGCTCGGCCTCGCGCGGGAAGATGCGGCCGATCTCGTCCCAGCGCCGCTGGATGCCCGTGAGGAGCGCGCGCGCCTTGGCGGTGTCCTTCTCCCGCGGGATGCCCGCGGCCTCGGCGAGGAGCTGCTTCTTGGCCTCGATCTTCTCCCGCGACGCCTCGGCGTCGGCTTCCTCGCGTTCGGCACGAGCCGCGTACAGCGCGTCACCGGCTGCCTTGAAGCGCGCCCAGAGGGCATCGTCTGCCTTCTTGCCGGCCCGTCCCGCGCGCTTCCACTGATCGAGGAGCCCGCGATAGGCGACGATGCCGTCTTCGCCTTGCGGCGCGAGAGCCTCTGCACGCTCCACGAGCGCGGCCTTGGCGTCGCGGGCCGACTTGTGGGTCTCGTCGAGGGCGGCGTAGAACTCACGACGGTTCTTGTCGACGATCGCACGAGCGTCACGGAACCGCTTCCACAGCTGCTGTCCCACCGACTTCGGCAGGCGCGGCCCCGCGCTCTGGTGGGACTGCCACTGCTCGAAAAGGGCCGAGACATCGGCGGTGGTCTGCTTCCACTGGATCGAGCGGGGATCGCGCGCCGCGATCGCCTCCATCTGCTCGACGAGCGCGGTGCGTTCGGCGATGGCCGCATCCACCGCCTCGCGCTGCGCCTGGGCCTCTTCGGCCGATGCTTCGCTCAGCGCGCCGTCGAGCGCGTCGAGTCGCGCCCCGAGGGCCGCCAAGTCTCCGACCGCAGCGGCACCGACGACCCGTTCCCGAACCGCCTGGAGGGTCGATCGCAGATCCGACGCCGACGCGCCACCGCGACGGTGACGGACCTCCAGCAGGGTCACCTCGCCGGCGAGGTCGACGTATTTGCGCTCGAAGTACGCGAGCGCCTCGGCAGGTGTGCCGTCGGGGTACTGTCCGACGACGCGCCATTCGTCGCCCTCGCGCACCGACACGGTTCCGTCGTCATCGACGCGCCCCCAGGTCTCACTCGGAGCCGACACGGCGGCGGGTCGCGGGGACCCTGCCGGCGGCCGCGGGACCGGAATGGTGGCGGGGGTCGGGACGGGGGAGGATGACTGCTCGAGCGGGGTGTCGTTCGATGCGGAGTCAGGGGAAGCGGAAGTCACGGGTAGCACCTCGTCGCGGCACACGCCGCCTGGGGGTTCGGTCGGCTGCCAGCCTATACGGCAGCCGTCAGGGAGTGGGAGTGGGCGTCGGGCTGTCACTGGGCGCCGGCGTGTCGCTCGGCACCGGGGAACCGACGGTCGGAGTCGGAGTCGGCACGGGTTCGGGCTGACCGGGGCCCAGCGTGTAGTACGCGACCTGACCACCGATCACCGCGAGGATGAGCGCGCCACCGGCGACCCCGGCCCAGAGGTTGTCGCGGCGACGGCGCCGGACGATCGAGGCCTGGAACTCTTGACGCGCCTGGTAGAGACGCGCGCGCTCACGTGCGGCGCGCGCGTCGCGCGCACCTTTCTTTCCCGACCCCAGAGCCACAGGACCTCCCTCGATTCCCGGACGCCCGGGGCAGGGAAAGCCTACGGGGAGCCTGCCGCGGGCGACAAACGCGGCCGGCGTCGGTGACCGCGGCTAGCCTGTATCGGTGACCACCCCCAGCGCCCTGTTCTCGGGGCAGACGCCTCTGGCTGTGCGCATGCGGCCCGTGTCACTGGACGAAGTGGCCGGTCAGGCCCATCTCCTGCGTCCCGGCTCTCCCCTGGTCGCCCTCGCCGACGGGAGCACGACCACCCGCTCCGCCGTCTCCGTCATCCTCTGGGGACCGCCCGGCACGGGCAAGACGACGCTCGCTCAAGCGATCGCGCGGACGTCGGGACGCCGCTTCGTCGAGCTGTCCGCCGTGACCGCCGGAGTGCGCGACGTGCGCGAGGTCATGCAGGAGGCGATGACACAGCGTGACCTCTACGGCGCCTCGACGATCCTCTTCCTCGATGAGATCCACCGGTTCACCAAAGCCCAGCAGGACGCGCTGCTTCCCGGTGTGGAGAACGGCTGGGTGATCCTCATCGCAGCGACGACGGAGAACCCGTCGTTCTCTGTGATCTCGCCGCTGCTCTCCCGATCATTGCTGCTCACGCTCCAGCCCCTGACCGACGCCGACCTCGGCGGTCTCATCGATCGCGCCGTGAGCGATCCCCGGGGTCTGGCGGGAGCCGTGGCGCTCTCGCCGGAAGCCCGCGACGCGCTCGTGCATCTCGCATCGGGTGACGCGCGGCGCGCGTTGACGTCGCTCGAGGCCGCCGCCGCGATGGTGACGCCCGCCACCGAGGACGATGCCGACGCGGCGGAGGATCCTCCCGTCATCACGGCCGATCACGTCGCCCAAGCCGTCGACCGCGCGCTCCTGCGGTACGACAAGCAGGGGGATGAGCATTACGACGTCATCAGTGCGTTCATCAAGTCGATCCGTGGATCCGATGTCGATGCAGCGATGCACTACCTCGCCCGCATGATCGAGGCGGGGGAGGATCCGCGTTTCATCGCTCGTCGCCTGGTGATCTCGGCGGCCGAGGACATCGGCCTCGCCGACCCCCAGGCACTGCAGATCGCCGTCGCCGCCGCCGACGCCGTCGCCTTCATCGGGATGCCGGAAGGACGGATCCCCCTTGCCGAGGCGACCGCGTATCTGGCGACCACCGCGAAGTCCAATGCCGCCTACACCGCGATCGACCGTGCGATCGCCGATGTCCGGGCGGGCGGCTTCGGCCGGGTGCCCCCTCATCTGCGAGACGCCCACTATCCGGGCGCGAAGCGGTTGGGGCATGGCAAGGGCTATGTCTACCCCCACGATCTCGAGGTAGGGGTCGCGACGCAGCAGTATCTTCCTGACGAACTGCGCGACCGCCAGTACTACCGCCCCTCCGGCCGCGGACTCGAGCGTGACATCGCCGCACGGCTCGAGAAGATCCGGAAGATCCTGGGGGACTGAACAAGCCGATGGACGGGAGGCGTGAGCAGATGTCCGACACGTGGGAGGGCCGGATCGGAGCGTTCTGGCGGGACGCCGAGGGACAGGATGCGGCGCGACTGTGGACTCGTCTCGAGGCGATCCTGGTCGAGCGCGCCGCCACCGATCCGGACGCCCTGTTCGAGCGCGCGTCGCTGCACGACTATCTCGGCGAGGAAGACCGCGCCATCCCGCTCTACCGCGAAGCGCTGGGCGGAGGCCTTGCGGGTGGGGCCCGCACCGAAGCCCGGATCCAGCTCGCCAGCTCGCTGCGCAACGTCGGAGAGCCCTCGGCCGCGCTGAGTGTGCTGCGCGACATCGGCGCCGATGACCCGCTGGCCGATGCGGCCGCCGCGTTCCGCTCGCTCGCTCTGTACGACGACGGCAAGCCCGCCGAGGCCCTGCGCCTCGCCCTCCGTGCGCTCGCTCCCCACCTTCCGGCGTATACGCGAGCCGTCGAGGCGTACGCGGGCGAGCTCCGACAGGCCGAACGTGTTCGTAGCATCGTGGTCGGCCTGCTCGTGCACGACGGGCACGTCCTTGCGGAGGAGTACCCGCCCACTGCGCACCACGCGGGGTTTCTCCGGATGCCCGGAGGAGGAATCGAGATCGGAGAGCGGGCCGCCGAAGCGATCCGCAGGGAGTTCGCCGAGGAGCTCGGCGCGACGCTGGACAGCGCCACTCTCCGGGCGGTGACAGAGAACATCTTCGATGCGCACGGAAGGCGCGGACACGAGATCGTCCACGTGTTCGAGGTGGCCTCGCGAGACCTGGAGCGCCTCCCGATCGGCGACCGGCTCCCTGTTCAGGACAGCGACACATTCGTGGCGTGGCACTCGGTCGCGGACCTCCGACGCGGAAACCAACCCGTGTACCCCGACGGGGTGCTCGACTTCCTCCCGTGAGGCCCGAGAGCGTCCGATCCGGGTCGCGAAGAGCCCGCTCTCGGCGGAGACGGCAGCTCTGATAGACTTGAGCGGCTCGAAACCGGGTTTTCGGGCATCTCCCTCTTCCGACACAGACCATCTGGCGTGCTCCGGCGTGCAGTCCAGATCGGGCGAAGAGCGGGGGATACGTCCGTGAGTCGTGAGAGACACGACCACGTCATCGGAAGGATCACTTCGTGGCTACGAAGTCCCAGGACCGCCGCAAGGTCCGCCTGTCGCGCGCACTCGGTGTCGCGCTCACCCCCAAGGCTGCCCGTTACCTCGAGAAGCGCCCCTACGCGCCCGGCGAGCACGGCCGCACCAAGCGCAAGGCCGACAGCGACTACGCCGTCCGTCTGCGCGAGAAGCAGCGTCTGCGCGAGCAGTACGGCATCCGCGAGAAGCAGCTGCGCATCCAGTTCGAAGAGGCCCGCCGCAAGGACGGCCTGACCGGTGAGAACCTGGTCGAGCAGCTCGAGATGCGTCTGGACGCCCTCGTCGTCCGCGCCGGCTTCGCCCGCACCACCGCGCAGGCCCGCCAGCTCGTCGTGCACCGTCACATCCTCGTCGACGGCCAGCTCGTCGACCGCCCGTCGTTCCGCGTGAAGCCGGGCCAGCTCATCCACGTCAAGCCGAAGAGCGAAGCGCTCGAGCCCTTCCAGGTGGCGGCCGCCGGCGGTCACGCCGAGGTCCTGCCGCCCGTTCCGGGCTACCTCGAGGTCGAACTCGACAAGCTCCAGGCACGTCTCGTGCGTCGCCCCAAGCGCGCCGAGGTCCCCGTGACCTGTGACGTCCAGCTCGTCGTCGAGTACTACGCCGCTCGCTGAGTCGGTGACGATCGCGCGAAGGGCGCCGGGGACACCCGGCGCCCTTCGTCGTTTGCACCTAACATGGAACGCATGAAGAACGCGTTCTGGTTCGTGCTCGGGCTCGCCGGCGGTTTCGTCGCCGCCCACCTGGTGAACAAGGATCCGCGCGGACACGAAGTCCTCGCCGAGGTCGACGCGCGTATCTCCGAGTTCACCGAGCGGATCGGCGATGCCTATCGCGCGCAGGAAGCGAAGATGGAGGGCCTGGTCGCCGATGCGAAGACCGCCGCCACCGACGCCCTCGACTCCGCGAAGGACGCCGTCGCCGACGCGGCCCACGCCGTCGCCGACGCGGCAGAAGACGGCGCCGCCCGTCTCACCGACTGAGGCACCACCCCGCTCTGCCCGGACGGGCACGACGCACCCGCATGCTTTCCCGAGGACATACCCCTGATGAAGACCGCTGAGATCGCCCGGCGCTACCTCGACTACTTCGAGAAGAACGGCCACACCATCCTCCCGTCGGCCTCACTGGTCACCGACGACCCTGCGTTGCTGTTCACCGTGGCCGGAATGGTGCCGTTCATCCCCTACTTGAGCGGTGACGTCCCCTCGCCGTACTCCCGTGTCGCAGACAATCAGAAGTGCATTCGCACCCTGGACATCGACGAGGTCGGCAAGACCCCTCGCCACGGCACCTTCTTCCAGATGCTCGGCAACTGGTCGTTCGGGGACTACTTCAAAGAAGGGGCGATCCGCTTCGCGTGGGAGCTGTTGACCACGCCCGAGGACGATGGTGGTCTGGGCTTCGATCCGGCGGACCTCTGGGTGACCGTCTACGAGGAGGACGACGAGGCCCGGGAGCTGTGGTTGACGCTCACCGGCATCCCGGAAGAGCGGATCCAGCGTCTCGGCAAGGACTCGAACTACTGGAGCACAGGCCTTCCGGGGCCGGCGGGGCCCTGCTCGGAGATCTTCTTCGATCGCGGCCCGGAGTACGGCATCGACGGGGGACCGGCGACCGACGACGACCGGTACGTCGAGATCTGGAACCTCGTCTTCATGCAGTACGAGATCACCGACGTCCGGTCCAAGTACGACTTCACGATCGTCGGGGAGCTGCCGGCCAAGAGCATCGACACCGGGATGGGCCTCGAGCGCGTCGCCTTCCTCAAGCAGGGCGTCGACAACATGTACGAGACCGACCAGGTGCGCCCCGTCCTCGACAAGGCGGTGGAGCTGTCGGGCAAGACGTACGGCCAGGTGCACGAGGACGACGTCCGCTTCCGGGTGGTCGCCGACCACGTGCGCTCGTCGCTCATGCTGCTGTCCGACGGCGTGACACCCTCCAACGAAGGGCGCGGCTACATCCTCCGCCGGCTCATGCGTCGGGCGATTCGCGCCATGCGTCTCCTGGGTGTCGAGGGCCCCACCTTCGCGGAGCTGTTCGCGGCGTCACGCGACGCGATGAAGGAGGCCTACCCGGAGGTCGAAGCCGACTACCCCCGCCTGTCGCAGTACGCCCTCGCCGAGGAGGCGACGTTCCTGCGTACGCTCGCGGCCGGATCCGAGCTCCTCGACGCGTCCGTCGAGGAGACCCGCCGCGCGGGCGGTCGCAGCCTGAGCGGGAGCGAGGCGTTCCTCCTCCACGACACGTATGGGTTCCCGATCGACCTCACGATGGAGATCGCCGAAGAAGCGGGGCTCTCGGTGGATCGCGCAGCCTTCGACTCCCTGATGCAGGAGCAGCGGGCGAGGGCCAAGGCCGACGCGCGTTCGCGCAAGCGTCAGCTCGCCGACACCAGCGTGTACCGCGACTTCCGCGCCCACGGCGAGACGGTGTTCACGGGATACAGCGACCTGGAGACGGCATCGTCCGTCCTCGGGCTGTTGGTGGACGGACAGCCGGCGACGCGCGCGACGCAGGGGCAGATCGCCGAAGTGATCCTCGCGGAGACGGCCCTCTACGCCGAATCGGGCGGCCAGGTGGCCGACAAGGGCGTGATCGTGGGGCCCGGCTTCGAGCTCGATGTCATCGACGTCCAAAAGCCCGTGCCCGGCCTGATCAGTCACACCGTCGAGGTCGTCTCGGGAGAGGTGGGGCTCGGGCAACCGGCCACCTCGGTCGTCGACGCGGTCAACCGCCGCGCCGCGCAGCAGGCGCATTCGGCGACCCACCTCGTGCACGCCGCACTGCGCGACACCCTCGGGACGTCGGCGACGCAGGCGGGCTCTCTCAACCGTGCCGGCTACATGCGGTTCGACTTCTCCTGGAACCAGGCGCTGTCGGAGGCGACGAAGAGCGAGATCGAGGAGATCGCGAACAACGCCGTTCGCGACAACCTCGAGGTCACCACGCGCGTGCTGCCGCTCGACGAGGCCAAGTCCCTCGGAGCCATGGCCCTGTTCGGGGAGAAGTACGGCGAGACGGTGCGCATGGTCGACATCGGCGGACCGTGGTCCCGGGAGCTCTGCGCGGGTACCCATGTGGGTCGCAGCGCCGAGGTGGGACTCATCAGCCTCGTCAGCGAGTCGTCCGTCGGTGCCTCCAACCGCCGCGTGGAGGCCCTCGTCGGACTCGACGCGTTCCGCGAGCTCGCGGCGGAGCGCGCCATCGTCTCGCAGCTGACGACGCATCTCAAGGCGCCCCGGGATCAGCTTCCCGCGCGCATCGCGGAGCTTCAGGCGAGCCTCAAGGCCGCCGAGAAGCGCATCGCACAGTTCGAGGCGAAGGCGCTGGGGGAGCGGATCCCCGGGCTCGTCGAGCGTGCGCAGCAGGTAGGGCCGGTGCGCGTCGTGGCTCATGCCATCGGAGCCGTCGGCGCGGCCGACGACTTGCGCACGCTGACCCTGCAGGTCAGGGATCGGATGGGATCCGAGCCCGCGGTGGTGGCGTTGGGGGCGCTGGTCGGCGACGACCGCCCCGTCGTCATCGTTGCGACCAACGAGGCCGCTCGAGACGCCGGAGCCAAGGCGGGCGTGCTGGCCAAGACCGCCGCGGGCCTGCTCGGCGGCGGCGGAGGCGGACGCGACGACGTTGCCCAGGGCGGCGGACCCGACGCCAGCGCGCTCGCCCGCGCGCTCGACGCCGTCGTCGCGGAGCTGAGGTCAGCGGTCGCGTGACCGGTTTCCGACGCGGGGTTCGCCTCGGCATCGACGTCGGAAAGGCACGCGTCGGCGTGGCACGATGCGATCCCGACGGCATGCTCGCGGTTCCGGTCGAGACGGTTCCCCGAGGCCGTTCGACGATCCCTCGGATCGTCGAACTCGTCGCCGACTACGAGCCGCTGGAGATCCTCGTCGGATTGCCGATCAGTCTGAGCGGGAGTGAGACCGCTTCCACCTCGGACGCGCGTGAGGTCGCCGGACAGATCGCGCAGGCGACGGGGCTGCCGGTCCGCCTGGTGGACGAGCGTCTGAGCACGGTGTCCGCGCATGCGGCGCTGCGCGATTCGGGTCGTACGCAGCGAAACTCTCGTAAGCTTGTCGATCAGGTCGCCGCGGTCGTCCTCCTCCAGCAGGCGATCGACGTCGAGAAGAGCACGGGCAACCCGGCCGGTGCTCTGCACAACCCCCCGGAGCCCGTCTGATGCCCGAGACCCCGTCGTCCGACGATCAGTTCGCCGACCTGTTCGGCAAACTGCCGGCTCCGCAACGCGCCGTTCCTTCTCGTCCGGACGGCAAGTCGCCGCCTGATCGTCCTTCCGAGCAGCCCTTGAGTCGACGCGCAGCCCGCGAAGCCGCCGCACGCGGCGATGCCGAGGCTTCCGAGCTGCACCTCGCCGCGGGAGGCGTCGCCGCCGCTCCCGTCACGGCGGCGGATCACGCAGCAACGCCGCGTGCGTCAGGCGAGGCTGCCCGCGGCGAGACCCGCGCCGCCGCGCCCGAGCCGCCCCGCTCGCCGGCCACGATCGACGCGCTGTTCGGCGCCGACGCCGCCGCGTCGGATCACGTGCACGACAAGCGCCATGCCCGCGACCGCCGCAAGGGACGCATCGCCGGGTGGGTGATCCTGGGGATCGTCCTCCTCCTCCTCGGGGGCGTCGTTGCGGGCGGCTTCTACGTCTGGACGACCTACGAAGACAAGATCCGCGCCTTCATGGGGTGGGAAGAGCCCAAGGACTACGAGGCCGGACAGGCCAACGGCGAGGCCGTCGTCACGATCGTCGAAGGCGACACCGGGTCCTCGATCTCCCAGCGGCTGTATGAGGCCGGCGTCACCAAGACCAGCGGGGCCTTCTACGACTATCTCATCTCCAATGCCGTGGCGACGGAGTTCTACCCGGGCGCCTATCGGCTCCAGAAGCAGATGACCTCCGCCGCCGCTCTCGAAGCGTTGGAGGACCCCGCCAACAAGATGGAGAACACCGCGCAGCTGCGTGAGGGGCTGACCGTCGAGCAGTCGCTTCCGATCCTGGCCGATGGCACGGGCATTCCCCTGAAAGACCTCCAGAAGGCCGTCGCCACGCCCGCCGATTACGGCGTGTCGGCCGACAGCCTGGAGGGCTGGCTGTTCCCGGCCACCTACACGTTCGGCCCCGAGGCCACGGCCAAGGACGTCATCAAGACGCTCGTCGATCGCACCATCACGTCGCTCGACCGCGCGGACGTGCCGAAGGACCGCCGTGAGGAGATCCTCACGATCGCCTCGATCATCCAGCGTGAAGCGCGCTTCGAGGACGACTTCTTCAAGGTCTCGCGCGTGATCCAGAACCGGCTCGACAGCTCCAACCAGGAGACGCACGGGCTGCTGCAGATGGACTCGACCGCCCAGTACGGGTACGGCGAGATGCACGACGGCTCGGCCAGCACGAGCGCGGAGGCGCAGTACGACGACAACCCGTGGAACACGTACGTGCGCAAGGGCCTGCCGGTGGGACCGATCGCCAATCCGGGAGACCTCGCGATCGACGCCGCGATGCACCCTGCGGAGGGACCGTGGCTGTACTTCGTGACCGTCAACCTGGACACCGGCGAGACGATCTTCACCGACACGTACCAGGAGCACCAGAAGTACGTGAAGCAATGGCAGTCGTGGTGCGCCGAGAACCCCGACTCCGGCTGCTGACGGATGTCCGGCCAGATCCTGGAGGTGTGGGGAGATCCCATCGCCCACAGTCTCTCTCCGTCTCTGCACACGGCCGCGTACGCCCACTTGGGCTGGAACTGGACCTACGGTCGCCGGCGCGTCGGTGAGGACCGGTTCGCCGCCGAGTTGGCGGGGCTGGACGATCGTCACCGCGGGCTGTCGTGCACCATGCCGCTCAAGGCGGTCGCGTTCGCGGCGGCCGAGTCTCGCGACGACCGCTCGGAGCTCACGGGGGCCGTCAACACACTGCTGCTCACGGAAGGTCGTCGGCGCGGATACAACACCGATGTCGGAGGCATGGTCCGGGCGCTCACCGAGCACGGCATCACAGCGGTGGAACGCGTCCGCATCCTGGGCGCCGGGGCGACGGCTACCTCGGCGCTGGTCGCCCTTGCCGAGATGGGTGCGCGGGAGGTGGAGATCCTCGCGCGACGTCCGACGGCGGCCGGACCACTCGTCGAGCGGGGAGAGCGGCTGGGCGTCGCGGTGCGGACGGGCTCACTGATGGCGAGCTCTCCGGACGCGCGTGAGCTGACGGTCTCCACGATCCCCGCCGACGCGGCGATGGCCTCCACCACCGCTGGCGCCCTCGCCGACGCCGGGGGCGCACTCTTCGACGTCGGGTACGGCCACGGAGCCACCACCCTCACCGCCGCATGGCACGAGACGGGCGCCCTCGTGGTGTCGGGAGAGGCGCTGCTGCTGCATCAAGCCCTCCTGCAGATTCGGATCTTCGCGACCGCCGATGTCTCCGAACCCCTGCCCGACGAGGCGGTCGTGCTGGCCGTCATGCGCCGCGCGCTCGTGGGAGGATAGTCGAATGCTTCGCGTGATCACGGCCGGCGAATCGCACGGCCCCGAACTCGTCGCCGTCATGGAGGGACTCCCGGCCGGAGTGCCGATCTCGCGGGCGGCGATCCAGGAGGACCTCGCTCGCCGGAAGCTCGGCTACGGTCGCGGTTCGCGGATGAAGTTCGAAGAGGACGAGCTGACGATCTCGGCCGGCGTCCGCCACGGCCTCTCCCTGGGAAGCCCCATCGCTCTGCGCGTGGGCAACACGGAGTGGCCCAAGTGGGTCGAGGTGATGAGCCCCGAGCCCGCAGAGCTGACCGATCGCTCGCGAGGCCGCGGCGCCGCCCTCACGCGTCCGCGCCCGGGGCACGCCGATCTGGTGGGCATGCAGAAGTACGGCTTCGATGAGGCGCGCCCCGTGCTCGAGCGCGCCAGTGCGCGCGAGACGGCGGCACGTGTCGCGCTCGGCGCCGTCGCCCGCGCCTTCCTGTCCGAGCTCGGAATCCGGCTCGTCAGTCACACCCTGTCGATCGGCCCCGTACGCGTGCCCGACGGGGCGGCGCTCCCGACACCCGACGACGTGGCCGCGCTCGACGCCGACCCGTTGCGCTGTTTCGACCCCGCCACGAGCACCGCGATGGTCGCCGAGGTCGATGCTGCACGCAAAGACGGCGACACGTTGGGCGGGATCGTCGAGGTGTTGGCTTACGGGCTCCCGCCGGGCCTCGGTTCGCATGTGCACTGGGACCGGCGCCTCGACGCCAAGCTGGCCCAGGCGCTCATGAGCATCCAGGCCATCAAGGGAGTCGAGGTCGGCGACGGCTTCGAGACCACGCGTCGCCGCGGCTCGGCGGCCCATGACGAGCTCTTCTCGGCCGGAGAGGGGATCACCCGCGCAGGCGACCGCGCCGGAGGCACCGAGGGAGGGATGTCGACCGGCACCGTGCTGCGCGTGCGCGCCGGGATGAAGCCCATCGCGACCGTCCCGCGGGCGCTGCGAACCGTCGATGTGGCCACCGGCGAGGCCGCCACGGCACACCACCAGCGATCCGATGTCTGTGCCGTTCCCGCCGCAGGCGTCGTAGCGGAGGCGATGGTGGCCCTCACCCTCGTCGACGTTGTCCTGGAGAAGTTCGGCGGCGACAGCGTGGCCGAGACGCGACGGAACCTCCAGAGCTACGTCGCCGCGATTCCGGAGTCCCTGGCGACAGCGTCCGCGAGCGACGAATCGCTGGGATGACCGAGCGCGCGATCGTCCTCATCGGCCCGATGGGCGCGGGCAAGACGAGCGTCGGCAAACGGCTGGCGAAGGAGCTCGGCCTGTCTTTCTACGACAGCGACGCGGCGGTCGTCCGCGAGCACGGTCCGATCGACCGACTGTTCGCGGAGCACGGCGAAGCGCATTTCCGCGCGCTCGAGCGCGGCGCGGTGCGAGCCGGCCTCGCGCAGGGCGGAGTCGTGTCGCTCGGCGGGGGAGCCGTCCTCGATCCGGAGACGCAGCGGGACCTGTCCGCACACCGTGTCGTGCTCCTCACCGTCCGACCCGAGACAGTGCCCTCGCGCATCCGGCGCACCCGACGTCCGCTCCTGCAGGACGAGGATCCCGTCGCGCGCTGGAACGCACTGTACGAGCAACGACGAGAGACCTACGAACGCCTGGCGGACGCGGCGTTCGATACATCGGTGGGCCCACTGCAGGACGTGGTGACCGCCGTTGCGTCCTGGGTGAGAGGAGACACCGCGTGAGCGCAACCACCGTCATCCCCGTGGGCGGCGAGCAGCCGTACGAGGTCACGATCGGTCGAGGTGTGCGAGACCTCGTCGGTGCGGCTCTGCCGCCTGAGGCGCGCAAGGTGCTGATCGTCCACCCCCCGACCCTCGCCGCTCAGGCGGAAGACCTCCGCGCACGCCTGTCGGACGAGCGCCAGGTGCTTCTGGCCGAGATCCCGGACGCCGAGCAGGGCAAACGCGTGGAGGTGGCCGCCTTTTGCTGGCAGGTGATGGGCCAGGCCGACTTCACGCGCACGGATGCCGTGATCGGCTTCGGTGGGGGCGCCGTCACCGACCTCGCCGGGTTCGTCGCCGCGACCTGGCTGCGCGGTGTGGCGGTGGTGCAGGTTCCCACGACGGTCCTCGGGATGGTCGACGCCGCCGTTGGCGGCAAGACCGGGATCAACACGGCCGAGGGCAAGAACCTCGTGGGCGTCTTCTGGCCGCCCCGCGCGGTCGTCTGCGATCTGGATCTGCTGGACACGCTGTCGGAGAACGAGCGTGTGGCGGGCTTCGCCGAGGTCGTCAAGGCGGGCTTCATCTGGTACCCGGAGATCCTCGATCTGATCGAAGCCGATCCTGCGGCGGCCGTCGACCCCGGCAGCGACGTCTTCCGCCGGTGCATCGAGCTGGCGATCGACATGAAGGCGCGCGTCGTCGGCGAGGATCTGCGCGAGGCGAGTCTGCGCGAGGTCCTGAACTACGGACACACCCTCGGTCACGCGATCGAACACGCCGAGCGTTACCGGTGGCGCCACGGGGCGGCGATCTCGGTGGGGATGATGTTCGCGGCGGAGCTGTCGCGGCTCGCCGGCCGTCTCAGTGATGCCGGCGCCCAGCGGCACCGCGACATCCTCGAGACGCTCGGTCTGCCGACCTCGTACCGCGGCGGAGCGTGGAGCCAGCTGCTGGCCACCATGCAGCGGGACAAGAAGACGCGCGGTTCCCTCCTGCGCTTCATCGTGCTCGATGACATCGCCAAACCGACGGTCCTCCAGGCGCCCGACGAGTCGCTGCTGTTCGCGGCCTACCAGGAGGTGGCCGAGTGAGGCCGGAGGTCGCCGTCCGGCGCATTCGTGCCGACGAGTGGGCCGACGTGCGCGCGCTCCGTCTCGAAGCGGTCAGCGATCCGGCCGCCCCGTTGGCCTTCCTGCACACGTTCGAGGAGGAGTCTGCGCATGACGACGGGTTCTGGCGGGATCGCGCCGCCCACGCCGCCGACAGCGACGACGCAGCGCAGTTCATCGCCGAGAGCGACGGCCGGTGGGTGGGCTCCGCGACGCTTCTTCTCCGCGAAGCGCGCACTGTCGACCACCACGGCCGTGCGGTGCTCACGCGACGGGCCGACGTCGTCGGGGTCTACCTCGCCCCGGATCATCGCGGGGCCGGCATCCTGGGCCGTCTCGTCGACGCGGCCGGCGACTGGGCGGGTGCCCGCGGCGCGACGGCCCTGACACTCGATGTGCATCGCGACAACGAGAGGGCACGACGCGCGTATCACCGACTCGGCTTCGAGCCGACCGGGGTGACGTTCACGAGCAGCATCGGTCCCGAGATCGAGATGCGTCGCGACGTGGCTCCCGCGCCCCGGGCGAGCGGCGACGACTAAGGTGCTGCCTGTGCCCTCTCCCGTCCGGCTGCTCCTCGTGAACGGTCCCAACCTCAACCTCCTCGGCATCCGGGAGCCCGACATCTACGGCCGCGAGAGCCTCGCCGATGTCGAAGAGCTGGTGCGGGAGACCGCTCTCGAGCGAGGCGCCGAGGTGCGGAGCATCCAGAGCAACCACGAAGGCGTCCTGATCGACGCGATCCATGCCGCACGCATCGACTGTGCGGGCATCGTGATTAACCCCGGAGGCCTCACGCATACCTCGGTGGTCCTGCGCGACGCCCTCTCGGGCGTGGCGCTCCCCGTCGCCGAGGTACACATCTCCGACGTCTCCACGAGGGAGCCGTTCCGGCATCACTCCTTCATCCGCGACGTGGCAGTGGTCCACGTCGTCGGCGAGGGCGTCGCCGGATACGCCCGCGCGACTCGCGATCTCCTCGACGTGATCGAGGGCCGCACCGACGGTGCCGAGCGAGCGATCCCGTAGAATCGACTGTCGGCCTGCGACCGGAGCCTCGGCGAGCGGCCCCGAAACCCACACGAACGGAAACCTCCACTCTCATGGCATCCACCGCAGACATCAAGAACGGCGTCGTCCTCAACATCGATGGACAGCTCTGGAGCGTCGTGGAGTTCCAGCACGTCAAGCCCGGCAAGGGCGGCGCCTTCGTCCGCACCAAGCTCAAGAACGTCATGACCGGAAAGGTCGTCGACAAGACGTTCAACGCCGGCGCCAAGGTCGAGCTCGAGAACGTCGACCGACGCGACTTCACCTACCTGTACAACGACGGTGAGGGCTTCGTGTTCATGGACGTGGCCGACTACGACCAGATCACGGTGGGTGCGGCCACGGTCGGCGACGCCGCGAACTTCCTCCTGGAGAACCAGCAGGTCCAGATCGCGCTGAACAACGGAAACCCGCTCTACATCGAGCTTCCCGCCTCCGTCGTGCTCGAGATCACCTACACCGAGCCGGGCCTGCAGGGCGACCGCTCGTCGGCCGGCACGAAGGCCGCCACCGTCGAGACGGGATACGAGATCCAGGTGCCGCTGTTCCTCGAGACGGGCACGAAGGTCAAGGTCGACACCCGCACGGGCGACTACCTCGGCCGCGTCAACTGATCGCCCCACGCCGACTGTATGAGCGCCCGGAGTAAGGCGCGCAAACGCGCCCTCGACATCCTGTACCAGAGCGACGTCCGCGGGGACGATCTGGCCTCCACCCTCGCCGCCGAAGCCCGTCGCGCCGCCAGTGAGCCGGCCCGGGAGGCGTCGTGGCTCTACGCGCGGGAGATCGTCGACGGCATCATCGACAACCGCGACGAGATCGACGAGCAGATCGTCAGCCACGCACGAGACTGGAAGCTCGAGCGGATGCCGACGGTCGATCGCGCGGTGCTGCGGATCGGGGTCTGGGAGATCCTGTTCAACGACGCCGTTCCCACCGCGGTGGCGATCGACGAGGCGGTGGAGCTCGCGAAGGAACTGTCGACCGACGATTCCGGCGCATTCGTCCACGGCGTGCTCGCCCGCATCGCGCGAGCGAGCTGACCGAGCCGCAGCGTCGGAGGCCGGGGCGAGGATATCTGCCATGACCTCCGCACGGCCCCGCTCGTGGCGCGCCGTGCTGCCTGCCGCCGTCGCCGACCCGATCGAGGTCGCCCTCGGCGTTCAGCTGCGCCAGCGCGAGGGTGACGAAGCCCATTGGGGGCCCCGTCGCGTGCGACCGGCGACCGCGCGAAGCGTCGAGACGTCGTCGGGAGAGCTCCGCCTCGCGGTGCGTCCGCTCGTGCGGAGCACGGCGACGGGTGCGTGGGTGCAGGGAGCAGAGACCTGGGAGTCGCTGCGACGCGGAGCGTGGCGCGTCGACGCCGCTCGGCGCCGATGGTTCGCCGCCCTCCACGGCATCGCTCACGACGTGCGGGTCTTCGGAGGCTACGGCGACTCCGAGTGGCTCACGCTCGACGGCGTCGACTCCGATCTCCTGTGGCCGCATCTCACCGCCGCCGATGCCCTCGGCATCCCGATCGTTCCCACCCGCGCCGACCAGGACGTCTCGTTCGCCGTCGCGGCGACGGTGGACCTCCGCGTCGACGCGGAGGGAGCCGGGCTCCGACTTGCGGCGCAGATCACGATCGACGGGGAGGACCCGGGGCCCACCTCGGTGATCCGCCCGATCGGTCACGTGGGCCTGTATGCCGTCCGTCGCGAGGGGGAGGCCCTGCACCTGCGACTGGCACCGGTCGCGCTCGGCGAGACGGCTCATGCGCTGCTGAGCTCTGGCGGGCCCGTCGTTGTCCCCGACGGCGAGCGCGAGGAGTTCCTCCGAGAGGCCTATCCTCGGATCGCGCGAGAAACGGTCGTGGCCGCGGGCCCGCGCGTCCAGCTCCCTCCTCAGCGCCCGGCGGTCCTGCTCGTGCGGGTGGATCTGCAGCCCCGCGACGTCGTCTCGTGGGAGATCACGTGGCAGGACGACGTCACGGGAAGCATCGCGCTGGCGACCGACGGCGAGCGCGACCCCGCGTTGCACCGTCGCCGACGGGCCGCGGAGGCGGCCTGGAACTCATCGCTCGACATCCCTTTCCAGGCCTCCGGGCGCGCATCGGGCATCGCTGCTGCGGAGTTCGTCGCGCTCTTGCTGCCGGCCCTCGCAGAGCTCGACGGCGTGCGGATCGAGACGTCCGGAATCCGCCGTGATTACCGGGAACTGCGGGGGGATCCGCGGGTGACGATCACGACCGTTCCCTCGAGGGAGGCCGACTGGTTCGACCTGGGCGTGCTCGTGGAGATCGAGGGCCGCCGTATCCCCTTCGCTCCGCTGTTCACCGCGCTCGCTCAGCGGCGGAAGCGGATCCTCCTCTCGGACGGCGCCTACTTCTCGCTGGCCCATCGCTCCTTGGACCGACTCCGCGATCTCATCGACGACTCCCGCGATCTCGTCGAATGGGAGGCGGGGCCGCGGTTGAGCCGCTATCACCTGCCCTTCTGGGAGGACTTCGAGGACGCCGCCGACGTCGCCGCGCCGGCCGTCGCCTGGCGGGAGGCCACCGCGGCACTGCGCGCCGCCGCGCCCGCTGACGCGACCCTTCCGACCGGTCTCGCGAGCGACCTGCGGCCGTATCAACGCGAGGGCTTCCGATGGCTCGCGGCCCTGTGGGACGCCGGGCTGGGCGGCGTGCTCGCCGACGACATGGGCCTCGGCAAGACACTCCAAACCCTGGCGCTGATCCGTCACGCGAGCGCCTCAGGACCGGCCCGCCCCGCGCTGGTCGTCGCCCCGACTTCGGTGGTGTCGACCTGGCGCGACGAGGCCGCGCGACATGCGCCGGGTCTCACCGTGCAGGTCGTGACAGCCACCGGTATCCGTCCTGCCGACCTCACCGCCGACATCGTCGTGACGTCCTATGCGCTTCTCCGCCTGGATGAGGCCGCCTATGCCGGGTCGGACTGGTCGGTCGTGGTCTTCGACGAGGCGCAAGCGCTGAAGAACCCCCGCACCCGTGTGCACCGCGCCGCCCAGGGTCTGCGTGCCCGCGCGCGGTTCGCGCTGACCGGTACCCCGCTGGAGAACAGCCTCGTCGATCTCTGGGCGATCCTGTCGCTGACCTCACCCGGTCTCTTCGCCTCCGCCCGGCGCTTCCGCGACGAGTACGTGCAACCGATCGAGCGCGGTGACGGACGGCACGATGGCGACGAAGGGGCCTCGCGTCGTCGGCGGCTCGAGCGGCTGCGGCGACGGCTGCGGCCCTTCCTCCTCCGCCGGACCAAGGACGTCGTGGCCGCCGACCTGCCACCACGCCAGGAGCAAGACGTGCGCATCGACCTCACCAGCGGTCACCGTGCCGTGTACGACCGGGTGCTTCAGCGGGAGCGACGGAAAGTGCTGGGACTCCTCGACGACCTCGACAGTCATCGCTTCATCGTCTTCCGTTCGCTCACCCTTCTCCGAAGGCTCGCGCTCGACCCGTCCCTCGTCGACGCCGGGGGCCCCGGCATCGCGTCCAGCAAGCTCGACGCCCTCCGTGAGCGACTCATGGAGCTGGCCGCGGAGGGTCACCGGGCGCTCGTGTTCAGCCAGTTCACCTCCTACCTCGACCTCGTCGAGCGCGATCTGCGCGCGCACGGGCTCGATCTCGTGCGGCTCGACGGCGCGACGACGCGCCGTGAGGACGTCATCCGCGCGTTCCGGAACGGATCCGCGCCGGTCTTCCTCATCAGCCTGACCGCCGGCGGGGTCGGGCTGACGCTGACCGAGGCGGACTACGTCTTCCTCCTCGACCCGTGGTGGAACCCGGCCGCCGAGCAACAGGCGATCGGACGTGCCCACCGCATCGGACAGTCGCGTCCGGTGACGGTCTACCGGCTCATCGCTTCCGGAACGATCGAAGAGAAAGTGCTCGAGCTGCAGCAGCGCAAGGCTCACCTGTTCCACTCCGTCATCGACGCCGACGGTGCGTTCTCGAAGGCGCTGGGCGCCGACGACATCCGGCGGCTTCTCGACTGAGGCGCGACGCATACACGGCCCGTCGCCCAGGGTCCGGCGAACCGGCTCGCGTAGACTCGTCGGGCTCGACAGGAGGTAGCCATCATGCGGATCACAGGCTTGGGCCACGCGGGAATGTTCATCGAGACGGCAGGGGGCAGCATCCTCTGCGACCCGGTGATCGGCCCGAGCTTTTTCGGTTCCTGGTTCCCCTTCCCCGACAACCGGGCGCTCGACTGGGAGCGTTTCGGGGCGGCGGACTTCCTGTACATCTCGCACCGCCACCGCGACCACTTCGACCCCGCACTGCTGAACCGCTACGTCCGCAAGGACATCAGGGTGCTGCTGCCGGAGTATCCCACCGACGACCTCGAGAAGGACATCCGAGCCTTGGGGTACGAGAACATCGTCTACACGCAGGCCGGTGTGCCGCTGGAGTTCGGCGACCTGCACGTGATGGTCACGCCGCTGCGCGCACCGAGCGACGGACCGATCGGCGACTCGTCGCTGAGTGTGTTCGACGGCACGGCGAGTGTGCTCAACCAGAACGACTCGCACCCCCTCGACCTGGAGAAGCTGCTGTCGTTCACGAAGCCCGACGCCTACTTCACCCAGGTCTCCGGAGCGATCTGGTGGCCGATGGTCTACGACCTTCCCCAGGACTCGAAGCAGACGTTCGCTCAGCTCAAGCGCGACGCGCAGAACAAGCGGGCGATGTACTACATCGAGAAGGTCGACGCGGAGCACGTGTTCCCGATGGCGGGCCCCCCGATGTTCCTTCGCGAGGAGCTGTTCCGTTACAACGGCTGGGGCCTGGAGGACGACTCGATCTTCACGGATCAGCGTCAGTTCCTCGCCCATATGCGTGAGCTGCGCCCCGAGCAGAAGGGCTACGAGTTCGTTCCGGGCACCCAGGTCGATCTGAACCACGGCGAGATCTCGGTCACCCAGACCCTCTACAGCGAGGCGGAGATCGATCGCGTCTTCGACGACAAGTGGGCCTACCTCGCCGAACAGCGCGACTCCCGCCAGGACGAGATCCGCCGCGAAGAGGGCTCGCGCGCCGCGGTCCTTCCGCCCGAGGAGATGCTGCTGGCCATCAAGGAGTGGTGGGAGCCGCTCCTCCGGCGCGCGCGGACCATCCGCAACGGCGTCGGCGGCAACGTCCGCTTCCGCATCGGCGAGCTCGACATGGTCGTCGACTTCCCCAAGGCCAAGGTGCGGGAGTACGCGGGGGAGGAGTGCATCTACTGGTACACGATCCCCGCCGACCTCGTCTCCACGAACATCGCCGACCATGAGATCGACTGGTCGAACTCCATCTTCCTCTCCATGCAGTTCGACGTCGGGCGCAGCGGGAAGTTCAACGAGTTCCTCACGACGTTCCTGAAGTGCTTGTCTCGCGACCGGATCGAGTACGTCGAGAACTGGTACGCGGAGCAGTCTGATCAGACCGAGGACACCGAGCTCGGCGAGTGGACCGTGCAGCGGCGCTGCCCGCACCTGCGCGCCGACCTCACCAAGACCGGCAAGATCGAGGACGGCGTGCTCACGTGCTCGCTCCACGACTGGAAGTGGGACCTCGCCACCGGCCGCTGCCTGACCTCGCAAGGTCATCCCATCCGCGCCGCACGGACGTCGGAGTCCGCCGTCGTCTGAATCCTCTTCCACTCGCGCGCAGATGCACCCAGGATCCCGAGACGCACGCCGGACCGCCATGAGATTCGACCCACTGCACCTCGTGGACGTCCTCGTCTACCTCGTGGTCCTCAATCTGACCGCTCAGTTCGTCCCGGGCGTCGTCGCGGAGAGCTTCGCGGTCTCGCTGGCGACATCCGTGATGCTCAAGCTCGTCCTGGAGGCAGTGCTGCGTCTCAAGAAGGTCGTCGTCGCGCGCCTGCGCGCCGCCTCGACCACCGGACGACGCGTGACCTCGGCGATGATGCTCGCGCTCATTCTGCCGGGCAGCAAGTTCGTCGTGCTGTGGCTGGAAGACTGGTTGTTCGGCGAGGCGGTCTCGCTGGGGGGATTCTGGTCGGTGACGTTCCTCGTGCTCGGACTCACGGCCTCTCGCACTCTGGTGCGGCGACTGCTGGCTCCCGGCGTCCCCACCGTGTGATCCGGATGATCTCGCCTCGCGGCCGGATCCGATAGGCTGGCGGGCGAACCACAGCAACCTTTAACACCGTCCTGTGAGGCGGAGAAGGGAGCGGCGGATGAGTACCCAGGAGCCTGTGCGCACCGGGGCATCACGAACCGTCCTGCACGGCGCAGATATCGCCCGTGCTCTGACTCGGATCTCGCACGAGATCCTCGAGTCGAACAAGGGCCCCGAGGGGCTCGTCATCCTCGGAATCCCGACACGCGGAGTCACCCTCGCCGAGCGCATCGGAGCCCTCGTCGGCGATGTCTCCGGCCAGACGGTGCCGGTCGGGTCTCTCGACGTCACCATGTACCGGGACGATCTACACCGAAACCCCACCCGGACACCGCAACGCACCCGCATCCCCGCCGGCGGTGTCGACGGTCGCACCGTCGTCCTGGTCGACGACGTGCTGTTCTCGGGCCGGTCCATCCGGGCTGCCCTTGACGCCCTCAACGACATCGGCCGACCGGCGGCGGTGCGTCTGGCGATCCTCGTCGACCGCGGGCACCGGGAGCTGCCGATCCGCCCCGACTTCGTGGGCAAGAACCTGCCGAGCTCTCGAGACGAACGCGTCAACGTCCATCTCGCCGACACCGACGGTGTCGAGGAGGTGACGATCGAATCATGAGGCACCTGCTGGACACCGCCTCGCTGGACCGCGCCGAGGCCCTTCGGATCCTGGATGTGGCCGAGGACATGCGCGACACGCAGTCGCGCGAGGTGCGTAAGCTTCCGACGCTTCGGGGCAAGACGGTCGTGAACCTCTTCTTCGAGGACTCCACGCGCACACGAATCTCCTTCGAGGCGGCCGCCAAGCGGCTCTCGGCGGACGTCATCAACTTCTCGGCGAAAGGGTCGTCGGTCTCCAAGGGCGAGTCGCTGCAGGACACGGCGCAGACGCTCCAGGCGATGGGGGCAGACGCCGTCGTCATCCGCCATGGCGCGTCCGGCGCGCCGCACACGCTCGCCACGAGCGGCTGGATCACCGCGGGCGTGATCAATGCGGGAGACGGCACCCACGAGCACCCCACCCAGGCGCTGCTCGATGCCTTCACGATCCGCAAGCGTGCCTTCGGTGACGACAGCCGCGGTCGGGATCTCGCGGGGATGCACGTCGCCATCGTCGGCGACATCCTGCACTCCCGGGTGGCGCGGTCCAACGTGTGGCTCCTCACCCTCCTCGGGGCCCGCGTCACGCTGGTGGCCCCGCCCACCCTCGTGCCACAGGATGTCTCGGCGTGGCCGGCTCGCGTGGTCTACGACCTCGACGAGGCGATCGCCGCGGCTCCGGACGCCGTCATGATGCTGCGGATCCAGCTGGAACGGATGAACGCGGCGTATTTCCCGACTGAACGGGAGTATTCCCGGCGCTGGGGTCTGGACGCGGAGCGCCTGGCCGCTCTGCCGGACGGTAGCATTGTCATGCACCCGGGCCCGATGAACCGTGGCCTGGAGATCTCCGCCGACGCCGCCGATTCACCCCGGTCAACGGTTCTCGAGCAGGTCGCCAACGGAGTGTCCGTGAGGATGGCGGCGCTCTATCTCCTCCTGGCCGGGGAACGCACCGACACCAACGCAGAGGAAGACGCCCGATGACCTCGACACTGATCCGCGGTGCCCGCACGGTCGAGGGCACGGTCACCGACATCGTGTTCTCCGGGGGAGTGATCGAGGAGGTCGGGTCCGGATTGAGCCGCGCCGGCGCGACGGTCGTCGACGCCGACGGGCTCCTGACCCTGCCCGGCCTCGTCGACCTGCACACCCACCTGCGCGAGCCCGGATTCGAGGCGTCCGAGACGATCCTCACCGGCTCCCGCGCCGCCGCCGCCGGCGGCTACACGACCGTCTTCGCGATGCCCAACACCTCGCCCGTCGCCGACACCGCCGGCGTCGTGGAACAGGAGCTGGCCCTGGGCGAGGCCGCCGGGTATGTCCACGTGCAGCCGATCGGCGCCGTCACCATCGGCCAGAAGGGCGAGCGTCTGGCGGAGCTGGGGGCGATGGCCGATTCCCGCGCCCGGGTCCGCGTGTTCAGCGACGACGGCTCCTGCGTCTTCGATCCGCTCATCATGCGACGCGCGCTGGAATACGTGAAGGCGTTCGATGGAGTCGTCGCCCAGCACGCGCAGGACCCGCGACTCACCGAGGGCGCGCAGATGAACGAGGGCACGGTCTCGGCCGAGCTGGGGCTGGCCGGCTGGCCCGCCGTCGCCGAAGAGTCGATCATCGCGCGCGACGTGCTGCTGGCCGAGCACGTGGGATCCCGGCTCCACGTCTGCCACCTCTCCACGGCGGGGTCGGTCGACATCATCCGGTGGGCGAAGAAGCGCGGGATCGCGGTGACCGCGGAGGTGACCCCGCACCACCTGCTCCTGACCGAGGAGTCGGTGCGTGGATACGACCCGCGCTACAAAGTGAATCCCCCGCTGCGACGCGAAGAGGATGTCCTGGCGGTGCGCGAAGGCCTCGCCGACGGCACGATCGACATCGTCGCCACCGATCACGCTCCGCACCCCGACGAGAGCAAATCCTGTGAGTGGCAAGCGGCCGCACACGGGATGGTGGGCCTGGAGTCGGCGCTCCGCGTGGTCCATCGCGCGATGGTGGAGACGGGACTGCTGGAGTGGGCCGATGTCGCCCGCGTGATGTCGTTCGCGCCGGCCCGGATCGGGCGTCTCGCTGCGGCGGGAACGCCCCTGGAGCCCGGCGCCCCCGCGTCGCTGACGCTCTACGACCCGGCCGCATCGTCGTCCTTCGGCCCCACCGACCTGCGCGGCCGGAGCCGCAACTCCCCGTACCTCGGGCGCGAGCTCCCCGGCGCCGTGCAGTGGACCTTCTACCGCGGACGCACGACGCTCGCGTCCGGCGTCGTGACCGACGATCCGGCGGGCATCGCATGACCCGCGAGCTCGCCCTCCTCGTGGTCGTCGCCGTCACGCTCGTACTCCTCGGCCTCGGCGTCTGGGCATGGCGCCGACGCGCGCGCCGAGACGACGGCATCGTGCCGCCGCATGGTGAGGTGCCCGCCGGCGCGGAGGTGATCACGACAGCTCACGGCTTCTACGTCGCGGCCACGCGCCACAACCAACCGCTGGAGCGTCTGGCGATCCGCGGTCTCGCCTTCCGCTCGCGCGCCGATGTGATCGTCACCGACCACGGCGTGGCGGTGGACCTTCCGGGGGCGGAACGCTTCTTCCTCCCGACCGCGCAGATCGCCGGGGCCGATGTGGCCACCGTCGCGATCGACCGCGTGGTCGAGAAGGGTGGCCTCGCCCGGGTGACCTGGCGCCCCCTCGCCGCGACCGACGCCGACGCGCTCGTGGACCTGTACTTCCGACCGCAGGACAGCACGGCGCGTGCGCTGGCCGACGCGATCGCGACACTCCTTCCGACCCCAGCCTCGACCACTCCGACGGGATCCGACGAATGACCACCCCGACTTTCGCACAGACGCTCGACCCCGCAGTCCTCGTCCTTGAGGACGGCACCCGCCATGCCGGACGCGCGTACGGCGCGCGCGGGACGACGATCGGTGAGGTCGTCTTCGCGACCGGCATGACCGGCTACCAGGAGACCCTCACCGATCCCTCCTACGCCGGACAGATCGTGCTCCAGACGGCGCCGCACATCGGCAACACCGGCATGAACGACGAGGACCCCGAGTCGCGCCGAATCTGGGTCGCCGGCTACATCGTGCGCGACCCCTCGCGTGTGGTGTCCAACTGGCGCGCCGACTCGTCGCTCGATGAGGCGCTCGCTCAGGACGGCGTCGTCGGCATCAGCGGGATCGACACCCGAGCCATCACCCGCCGGCTGCGCTCGGTCGGAAGCATGCGCGGGGCGATCTTCTCCGGCGAGGCAACCCGACTTCCCGAGGACGAACAGCTACGCATCGTGCGCGAGGCGCCGCAGATGGCGGGCCAGAACCTCTCGGCCGCCGTTTCCGTGTCCGCCGCGGAGGTGACCCCCGCGCACGAGGGATCCGAGCGGATCGGCGCTCTCGCGGTCCTCGATCTCGGCGTCAAGCAGGCGACGGTCGACAACCTCGCCGCCCGAGGCTTCGACGTGCACGTGCTGCCGCAGGACGTGACGATCGACGACATCCGCGCGATCGAGCCGGTCGCGGTCTTCTACTCGAACGGTCCGGGAGACCCCGCGGCATCGGACGACCACGTGAGCCTCCTCCGCGCGGTACTCGATGACCACCTGCCCTTCTTCGGCATCTGCTTCGGCAACCAGCTCCTGGGCCGCGCCCTCGGATTCGGCACCTACAAGCTGCCGTTCGGCCATCGCGGCATCAACCAACCGGTGCTGGACAAGCAGACCGGACGCGTGGAGATCACGGCACACAACCACGGTTTTGCCGTTGATGCGCCCATCGACGGCACCGTCGACAGCCCCCACGGCTACGGCCGCGTCGAGGTGAGCCACGTAGGCCTCAACGACAACGTCGTGGAGGGCCTGCGAGCCCTCGACATCCCCGCCTTCTCCGTGCAGTACCACCCCGAGGCCGCTGCCGGACCCCACGACGCCAACTACCTTTTCGACCGGTTCGCCGACCTGGTGCGCACCACTTTGGAGACCACGAAGAATGCCTAAGCGCGCAGACATCACGAGCGTCCTCGTCATCGGCTCCGGCCCGATCGTCATCGGTCAGGCGTGCGAGTTCGACTACTCCGGCACCCAGGCCTGTCGCGTGCTGCGCGAAGAGGGCGTGCGAGTGATCCTCGTCAACTCCAACCCGGCGACGATCATGACCGACCCTGATTTCGCCGACGCCACCTACATCGAGCCGATCACCCCGGCGGTGATCGAGACGATCATCGCGAAGGAGAAGCCGGACGCCATCCTGCCGACCCTCGGCGGGCAGACCGCCCTCAACGCGGCGATGGCGCTCCACGAGCAGGGGATCCTCGACAAGTACGGGGTCGAGCTCATCGGCGCGAAGGTCGACGCGATCCAGAAGGGCGAGGACCGCCAGATCTTCAAGCAGCTGGTGCTGGACGCCGGGGCCGACGTCGCTGCGTCGCGCATCGCGCACACGATGGACGACGTGCTCGCCGCCGCCGACGAGCTGGGTTACCCGCTCGTGGTCCGTCCGTCCTTCACGATGGGGGGCCTCGGATCGGGCTTCGCCTACGACGAGGCCGACCTCCGGCGCATCGCCGGGGCGGGCCTGCGGGACTCTCCGACCACCGAGGTCCTGCTGGAGGAGTCGATCCTCGGCTGGAAGGAGTACGAGCTCGAGCTCATGCGCGACTCCGCTGACAACACCGTGGTCGTCTGCTCGATCGAGAACGTCGACCCCGTCGGCGTGCACACGGGGGACTCGATCACCGTCGCCCCCGCCCTCACGCTCACCGACCGCGAATACCAGAAGCTCCGCGACATCGGCATCGACATCATCCGCGCGGTGGGCGTGGACACCGGCGGCTGCAACATCCAGTTCGCGGTCGACCCCGAGACCGGCCGCATCATCGTCATCGAGATGAACCCGCGCGTGTCCCGCTCCTCGGCGCTGGCCTCCAAGGCCACGGGCTTCCCGATCGCGAAGATCGCCGCGAAGCTCGCCATCGGCTACCGCCTCGACGAGATCCCCAACGACATCACGAAGGTCACGCCGGCCAGCTTCGAGCCCACGCTCGACTACATCGTCGTGAAGGTGCCGCGATTCAACTTCGAGAAGTTCCCGAACGCGGACACCACGCTCACGACCACGATGAAGTCGGTGGGGGAGGCCATGGCGATTGGCCGCAACTACGCCACCGCCTTGCAGAAGGCGCTGCGCTCCCTCGAGAAGCGCGGGTCCAGCTTCCACTGGGGTGAGGAGCCCCGATCCGTCGACGAGCTGCTGGAGATCGCGAAGACGCCGACCGATGGCCGCATCGTCGTGCTGCAGCAGGCGCTGCGCAAGGGCGCGACCGCCGAGCAGGCGTTCGACGCCACCAAGATCGACCCGTGGTTCATCGACCAGATCGTGCTCATCAACGAGGTCGCCGAGTATGTGCGCGACGCCGCCGAACTGGACTCCGCGACGCTCCGTGTCGCCAAGGAGCACGGCTTCAGCGACGCGCAGATCGCCCAGCTGCGCGGTGACGACGAGCGGGAGATCCGCGGCATCCGCCACGCGTGGGGCATCCGCCCGGTCTACAAGACGGTCGACACCTGCGCGGGGGAGTTCCCTGCCCTGACGCCGTATCACTACTCCTCGTACGACGTCGAGACCGAGGTCACTCCGAGCGATCGGCAGAAAGTCGTCATCATCGGCTCAGGGCCCAACCGGATCGGACAGGGCGTCGAGTTCGACTACTCGTGCGTCCACGCCTCGTTCGCCCTCGCCGACGCCGGGTTCGAGACGGTCATGGTCAACTGCAACCCCGAGACGGTCTCCACCGACTACGACACGAGCGATCGTCTCTACTTCGAGCCGCTGACCCTCGAGGACGTGCTGGAGGTGCTCCACGCAGAAGCCGCCTCCGGCGAGATCCTCGGGGTCATCTGCCAGCTCGGCGGGCAGACGCCGCTGGGCCTGGCCAAGGGCATCGCAGAGGCCGGCTACCGCATCCTCGGGACGCAGCCCGAGGCGATCGACCTCGCTGAGGAACGCGAGCTGTTCTCGCGGCTGCTCGACCGCGCGGGACTCGTCGCCCCGCGCAACGGGACGGCCATCGACGAGGCCGGTGCGGTGCGGATCGCAGAGGAGATCGGGTACCCCGTCCTCGTGCGGCCGAGCTTCGTGCTCGGAGGCCGGGGCATGGAGATCGTTTACGACACCCCGAGCCTCCACGACTACTTCGCGCGCATCGCGGACCAGGCGATCATCGGCGAGGGTGCCCCGCTTCTCGTGGACCGGTTCCTCGACGACGCCGTGGAGATCGACGTCGACGCCCTGTTCGACGGGGAGGAGCTCTACATCGGCGGCGTCATGGAGCACCTCGAGGAGGCCGGTATCCACTCCGGCGACTCCAGCTGCACGCTCCCGCCGATCTCGCTCGGCCGGACCGAGATCGACCGGGTCCGCACCGCGACCCTCGCGATCGCGGAGGGTGTCGGGGTGCGCGGTCTCCTCAATGTGCAGTTCGCCGTCTCGGCGGGCGTGCTCTACGTCATCGAGGCCAACCCCCGGGCCTCGCGGACGGTGCCGTTCGTCTCGAAAGCCTTGGGGATCCCGCTCGCGAAGGCGGCCAGTCGCATCATGGCCGGCGCCCGCATCGCGGAGCTGAAGGAGGAGGGTCTCCTCCCGATCGAGGACGGCTCGCGCGTGCCGCTGGATGCTCCCGTCGCGGTGAAGGAGGCGGTCCTGCCGTTCAAGCGGTTCCGCACCGCCGACGGGCACACCGTCGACTCGGTGCTCGGCCCCGAGATGCGCTCCACCGGGGAGGTCATGGGCATCGACCGCGACTTCCCGACCGCCTTCGCCAAGAGCCAGGCGGCCGCCTACGGCGGGATGCCGACGTCCGGCACCGTCTTCCTCTCGGTGGCCGACGACGACAAGCGTGCGGTGATCCTGCCCGCCCACCGCCTGCAGGAGCTCGGATTCCGACTGACCGCCACGGAGGGCACGGCGGAGATCCTCGCCCGCAACGGCATCCGTGTCGACGTCGTCGCGAAGTATTCGGCGACCCAGGAGTCCGGCGAACGCAACGTCGTCGACCTCATCAACGCCGGAGAGATCGACATCGTCGTCAACACCCCCTCGGGAGGAATCGCCCGGGCCGACGGCTACGAGATCCGCGCAGCCGCAGTGGCCGCCGACAAGGCGCTCTTCACGACGATGGCCGTCCTCGGCGCGGCCGTGAGTGCGTTGCCCGTCCTCCGGGAGGGCTTTGCCGTGCGGAGCCTGCAGGAGTTCGCGGAGGACCGGAAGACGACGGCATGACGGGATTCGGCGAGGCCCTGCAGCGGGCGATCGACACGCGGGGGCGACTGTGTGTGGGCATCGACCCGCATGAGGAGCTCCTGCGATCGTGGGGCCTGGACGCGGACGCGTCGGGCGTGCGCACGTTCGGCCTTCGGGTCGTCGAGGCCGCCGTGGGTCGCGTCGGGATCGTCAAGCCCCAGGTCGCGTTCTTCGAGCGCTACGGATCGGCAGGCATCGCTGCCCTGGAAGAGGTGATGGGACGGGCTCGCTCCGCGGGACTGCTCGTCATCGCGGACGCCAAGCGCGGCGACATCGGGACGACGATGGACGCGTACGCCGCCGCCTGGCTCACGCCCGGCGCCCCCCTGGAGGCTGACGCCCTCACCGTGAGCCCGTACCTCGGCGTCGGCGCCCTGACCTCGACGTTCGAGCGGGCGCGCGAGGCCGGCAAGGGCGTGTTCGTGCTGGCGGCGACGAGCAACCCGGAGGGCGCCTCGCTCCAGCGAGCGGTCACCCCCGAGGCGGGCGGGCGCTCCGTCGCCGCGCAGGTCGCTGCGGAGGTCGACGCGATGAACGGCTCCTTCGGTGGTCGGCTCGGAACGGTCGGGCTCGTCATCGGCGCGACCGTCGCCGCGGAGGAGTACGGTCTCGTCACCCCCGATGAGGCACCGCGGTCCGTTGCCAGCCCCGTCCTCGCGCCCGGCTTCGGGGCACAGGGCGCGCGCCTCGCCGACATCGCCGCCCTCTTCGGCCCCCGTTCGCCCTACGTTCTCGCCAGCGTCAGCCGCAGTGTCCTGCGTGCCGGCCCGGCGGGGATCGAAGAGGCCATCGACGACCACGTCCGCGAGCTCGAGGGAGCACTCGATGTCTGACGCCCGCCGCCCCCCGGAGGTCGACCGCGCGGCCGCCTCCCGCCGCGCCGTGGCGGCCCGACGAGAGCGGGCCGCCCTCAAGCGCGACGTCACCACGCGGGTCATCAGTCCGCAGGAGCTGCTGCGTCGCGCCCTCGCCGACCCTTCGTCGGCGGCGGGAGCCATGCGCGTCACCGAGTTCCTCACCGCCATACCGGCCGTCGGTGAGAGCAAGCGGGACCGGATCCTCGCCGATCTCGGGATCTCTCCGGTCAAGCGCCTGGGCGGGCTCGGCAGCCGCCAGCGCGACGCCCTCCGCACGTTCCTCGATTCGCGGTGGCCCGAGCCGCAGCCCCGATCCGGTCGCAGCCGACTGCTCGTGCTGGCCGGGCCGACCGCAGTGGGGAAGGGGACTGTCGCCGCGCACATCAAGGACCATCACCCGGACATCCTCCTCTCCGTCTCGGCGACCACCCGCTCTCCCCGCCCCGGCGAGGTGGACGGCGAGCACTACTACTTCGTCGACGACGCGGAGTTCGACCGCCTGATCCGGGACGGCGAGCTCCTCGAGCACGCGACCGTCCACAACAAGTACCGCTACGGAACCCCGAAGGCCCCCATCACGGCGGCGCTGGAGCACGGACGCACGGTGCTGCTCGAAATCGACCTCCAAGGCGCACGGCAGGTCCGAGCGGCCGCTCCGGACGCCAACCTCGTCTTCCTCCTGCCGCCCAGCTGGGACGAGCTCGTCGACCGGCTCGTCGGACGCGGCACCGAGGACGCCGAGGAACGCGCCCGGCGCCTGCGGACGGCGCGGGTCGAGCTGGCCTCACAAGGCGAGTTCGACCATCACGTCGTCAACGACGACGTGGCCCGTGCCGCCGAAGAGGTGGCCGCCCTCGCGCGCTGAGGGGCCGTCCACCTGTAGAATGGTTCGATGCCGCCGTTTCGTCGATGACGAGCGTGCGCCCTCGAACTTCCGCCGCCATCCGATTCAGGAGGTCCCTCATGGCCACTCGCGACAAGGGCATCATCGATCCGCCGATCGACGCGCTGCTCGACAAGGTCGACTCCAAGTACCAGCTGGTGATCTACGCGTCCAAGCGTGCTCGCCAGATCAACGACTACTACTCCGACCTGCACGAGGGAAACCTCTTCGACAACGTGGGCCCTCTCGTCGACTCCACCGTCGAGGACAAGCCCCTCACGATCGCGCTGCACGAGATCCACGAGGACAAGCTCCGCCTGCGGTCGCTGGACTGACCATGACGCCGTGTGGCGTCGCCGTGCCCGCGAGACCCGACGTGTCGGGGATCGCGGGCATGATGGTTTTCACCCCTGTTCGCGCCCGTCTCCTGGAGCACCGATGACACAGCTGCGTCTGTTCACGTCCGAATCCGTCACCGAGGGGCACCCCGACAAGATCTGCGACCAGATCTCCGACAGCGTGCTGGATGCGCTCCTGACGGTCGATCCCGGAAGCCGCGTCGCCGTCGAGACGCTCGTGACCACGGGCCTCGTCCACGTCGCCGGCGAGGTCCGCACCGACGGCTACGTCGACATCCCGGGAATCGTCCGCGGTGTGGTCAACCGGATCGGATACACCTCGAGCGAGACCGGGTTCGACGGCGACTCGTGCGGGGTGACCGTGTCCATCGGAGAGCAGTCGGGCGACATCGCGGCGGGTGTCGACAATGCCCTCGAGCACCGCGAAGAGGGCTCGGTCGATCCGACCGATGCGCTGGGAGCCGGTGACCAGGGAATCATGTTCGGGTACGCCACCAACGAGACCCCGCAGCTCATGCCGATGGCGATCTGGACGGCGCACCGTTTGGCCGAGAGCCTCACCGAGGCCCGGCGTTCGGGTGCGCTGCCGTTCCTCCGTCCCGACGGGAAGACCCAGGTCACCTTGGGCTACGACGGCCACGTTCCGCGGACGGTCGAGACGGTCGTGGTCTCCACCCAGCACCAGCCTGACATCTCGCTGACGGCGCTGCGCGCGGCCGTCCGTGCGGAGGTCATCGACCCCGTCCTCGCGCGCACGGGTCTGGACATCGGCGACGTGGAGTACGTCATCAACCCCGCCGGACCGTTCGTCATCGGAGGACCCAAGGGGGACGCGGGTCTCACCGGGCGGAAGATCATCATCGACACCTACGGTGGCGCGGCACGGCACGGCGGGGGAGCCTTCAGCGGCAAGGACCCCTCGAAGGTCGATCGGTCCGCCGCGTACGCGATGCGCTGGGTGGCCAAGAACGCCGTCGCGGCAGGCCTCGCCGACCGCCTCGAAGTCCAGGTTGCCTACGCGATCGGCCGCGCCGCGCCGGTGGGACTCTACGTCGAGACCTTCGGAACCGGTCACGTCTCCGACGAGGCGATCTCCTCGGCGATCCGCGAGGTCTTCGACCTGCGACCGCAGGCGATCATCGATCGCCTCGACCTGTTGCGCCCGATCTACGCGCAGACGGCTGCCTACGGACACTTCGGTCGCGAGCTTCCCGACTTCACCTGGGAGCGCACCGACCGCGTCGAGGAGCTGCGCGCGGCCGCCGGCCTCTGACCCGTGGTGACCGTCGCGCGCGTCCTCGTCGACTCGCCGCTGCCGCAGCTGGACCGCCTGTTCGACTATGCGGTTCCCGATCCGCTGAGCCCCGAGATCGTCCCCGGCGTCCGGGTCAAGGTGCCGCTGCGCAGCGCTGGCCGCATGATCGAGGCGTGGGTGATCGAGGTCGTCGACATCGCACAGCCCGAACGTCGACTGTCGGAGATCGACAGCGTGGTCTCGAGCGTCGTCGTGCTCCCGCGGGAGCTCTACAGCCTGGCCCGTCGCGCCGCCGACCGCGCCGCAGGATCGGCGATCGACGTCTTGCGACTCGTCGTCCCCAAACGGATGGTGCGCGCGGAGAAGGCCTGGCTGGCAGCCCCCGTCCCCGAAGCGCCGACGGTGCCGGGTGACGCCCTCGCCTGGGCCGAGGCGGAGCTGTCCGGATTCCCGGGCCTGGCCGAAGCCCTCGGCGACGGCGAGCGCGTCGCGGTCGACGCGCCACCCCGCCCGAGCCCCTCGGGGCCCTGGGGGGCATGGGCCGACCTGCTGGCCGCGCAGAGCCTTCTCGTCCTGTCGCGAGAGCGAAGCGTCGTCCTGGCGCTTCCCGATCATCGCGATCGCGCCCAGGTGATCGCCTCCCTGCAGCGCTGGCTCCCCGATGAGGCAGTCGTGCGCGACGACGCCGATCGCTCCGGTCCAGAGCGCTACGCGTCCTACCTGCGCCTGCGCCACCCGGTGCCGGTGATCGTGGTCGGTAACCGTTCCACCGTGTATGCGCCCGCGCACGACACCGGGCTCGTGGTGGTGTGGGACGACGGCGATCCTCTTCTCTCGGAGCCCTTGAGCCCCGGAGTCCACGCGCGGGACGCCGCACTCATCCGTCAAGAGCTCGAGGGATCCGCTCTCGCCTTCGTCGGACACACCCGCACGACCGACGTGGAGCGTCTCGTCCAGCGCGGGTGGGTGAGAGAGATCCCCGCGGCGCGGCGAGAGAGCCCCCGCGTCGTGCTCTCCGGAACGCACGAGGGCGCGGCTCCCGGTCAGCGGGTGCCCTCGGCGGCATTCGCCGCCGCGCGCGAGGCCCTCACGCACGGTCCCGTGCTCGTCCAGGTCTCCCGCCCCGGGTATGCACCCGTGCTCGTGTGCGCCGACTGCCGCGCTCCCGCTCGTTGCACGCACTGCGGCGGACCGTTGCGCGCGACGAGGCCGGGGCGGGCCCCCGACTGCACTTGGTGCGGGCGCACGTATCCGCGATGGACCTGCCCGCACTGCACATCGACACGCCTGCGGATGGCATCCTCCGGCAGTGAGCGCACGGCGGACGAGCTCGGCCGTGCCTTTCCCCTCACCCGAGTGATCGTCTCCGACGGCGCCCACCCGGTCACCGAGGTCGACGAGCGACCCGCGCTCGTGATCGCCACGCGGGGCGCCGAGCCCATCGCGCGCGGCGGGTACCGCGCCATCCTCCTGCTCGATGCGGACAAGATGTTGCTGGCCGAGCAGCTGCGGATCGGAGAGTCGTGCCTGCGGTGGTGGTCCAATGCCGCAGCACTGGCAGCGCCCGGCGCCCCCGTACACCTCGTGGGGGTGGCCGGACCCGTGGCGCGGGCGCTGGCCACCTGGACCCAGTCGGCGTATGCGCGCGCTGAACTGGCTGAACGAGCCCCGTTGCACATGCCGCCCACCGTGCGGGTCGCCACGATCGAGGGAACGGCCGGCGCCGTGCACACTGCGATCGGCCACGTGCGAGACCGCCTGCCGGGCCTTCCCGCCGACGCCGTCCTCGGCCCGGTGCCCCAGCAGGACGGAATCGTGCGCGCACTCGTCCGATTCGACTACGCCGCGGGAAAGGCCGTCGCCGAGTCGCTGCGGGCCTCCGTCGTGGAGGAGGCGCTTGCCAGCCGCAGCCGTGCCGCGCGAGCGGCCCGCAACGGGGGAGAGCGATCGGCGCGGACTACACTCAGGGTGCGGCTCGACGTCCCCGAGCTCGATCTGTGACCGGTCCGAGACGCCCGAAGGTATCCATGCGCATCGTCTTCGCCGGAACGCCGCAGCCGGCTGTTCCCTCCCTGCTCGCCCTCGCCTCGTCGGCCCATGAGCTGGTCGGCGTCGTGACCCGTCGCGACGCGCCGCTCGGGCGCAAGCGTGTGCTGACGCCCTCACCGGTGGCGGCAGCAGCGGAGGGGCTCGACGTCCCGGTCATCAAGACCGATCGCCTCGACGATGAGGCGACCGCCGCGATCACGGAGCTGCACGCGGATCTCGGCGTCATCGTCGCCTACGGAGGCCTCGTCCGAGAGCCGCTCCTGTCGACGCCCCGTCATGGCTGGATCAATCTGCACTTCTCCCTCCTGCCGCGATGGCGGGGCGCGGCGCCGGTCCAGCACGCCCTCATCACGGGGGATCGCCGGACCGGTGCCTCCGTGTTCCAGCTCGTCCCCGAGCTCGACGCCGGCGACGTCTACGGCGAGGTGGTCTATGACATCCCCCGCGGCCAGACAGCCGGGGACGTCCTCGACGCCCTCGCCGAGCGCGGCGCCGCCCTGCTCGCCGACGTCGTCGACGGCATCGCCGCCGGGACCGCCGTCGCCCGACCGCAGCAGGGAGAGCCGAGCTTCGCTCCGAAGCTCTCGCTGGCCGACGGCGCGCTCGATGTCAGCACCGGAGCGGACGCGCTGATCGACCGATTCCGCGGCACGACGCCGGAGCCGGGGGCACACCTGTCCGTGGGGGGCGAGCGACTCAAAGTGCTGGGTGCGCACCGGGGTCCAGACCTCTCGCCGGCCGAGCGAACGCCGGGACGGATCGTCGCCCGCGAGCGCGACATCCTCCTGGGCACGACCGACGGAACCGTCGTGCTCACCCGGGTGCAGCCGGCCGGAAAGTCCGCCATGGCGGCGACGGACTGGTGGCGCGGCGTGCGCCGGGATCACCTCGACGTGGACCACGGGGGCGCGTCGTGACGTCTGCGCGGTGGGTCGCGTTCGACACCGTGCGAGCCGTTCACGACTCCGACGCCTACGCCAACCTCCTGCTTCCGACCGAGATCGCCCGCGCGGGACTCTCCGCCGCCGACGCCGGCCTCGCGACCGAACTGACCTACGGCACTCTCCGCCGCGAGGGCACCTACGACGCGATCATCGCCGACGCCGCCGGCCGGCCCGTGGGGGAGATCGACCCCGTGATCCTGGACGCCCTGCGCCTCGGGGTGCACCAGCTGCTGTCGATGCGGATCCCGGCCCACGCCGCCGTGAACGAGACCGTACGCCAAGTGCGTGCGGCCGCCGGTCCCGGCCCCGCCCGCTTCGCCAATGCGGTGCTGCGGAGGGTCTCGGAGCGCTCCTCCGACGAGTGGATCACGCGTATCGAGGCCGGCGCCCGCTCCGACGACGAGCGTCTGGCACTCCGCTACGCACATCCGGTCTGGATCATCCGCGCCTTCCGGCGCGCGCTGGCGGCCGAGGGCCGCGCCGACGAGCTCCTCGCCCTCCTCGCCGCCGACAACGTCGCCCCCGCGGTGACCATGGCGGCGCTCCCGGGCCTCGCCGAAGCGCCCGAGGGAGCCGAGCACACGGCCTACTCGCCGATCGGCTTCCGCCACGGCGGGGGAGACCCCACCCGCCTCGTCGCAGGATCGGGCGGGAGGATCCGCGTCCAGGACGAGGGGTCGCAGCTGGCTGCCCTCGCGCTCGCCCGGGCGTTCCCCGTCGCCGACGGCGAACGCTGGCTGGACCTGTGCGCCGGCCCCGGAGGCAAGACGGCCGTTCTCGCCGCCGAGGCGCTCGCGTCCGGCGCGCGGCTGGAGGCGAACGAAGTCTCGGCCGCGCGCGCCGGCCTCGTCCGAGACTCGGTGTCCGGTGTCCCCGTCGATGTCCCGGTCTCCGAGGAGGACGGACGCACCCGCGCCGCGCACGGCCGCTATCACCGCATCCTCGTCGACGCCCCCTGCACGGGGCTGGGTGCCCTCCGGCGCCGCCCCGAGGCGCGCTGGCGCAAGTCGCCTGCGGACGTTCCGGAACTCGCGACGCTGCAGACCGAGCTCCTCGGTGCCGCGGCGAGGGCCCTCGTCCCCGGGGGCGTCGTCGCCTACGTCACGTGCTCGCCGCATCTGGCGGAGACCGCCGCGATCGTCGCGGAGGTCCGCCGCGCGAGTGACATCGAGCTCGAGGAGCTGAACGCCCGCGAGGTCATCGCTTCCCTGTCCGCGTCGCCCATCGACCTGGCGCCCTCTGCCGACGGCTCCGGACGGGCGCAGCTGTGGCCTCACCGCCACGGCACAGACGCCATGTCGATCAGCCTCCTGCGTCGCCGGTGACGCGCCGAGAAGAGCGGGCATCGCGGGATCCGCGCGGCGCACACACGCCCGATAGGGTGGTCGGCGTGACCGGCGACGACCTCCGAATCAATCCCAGCATCCTCGCCGCCGATTTCGTCAACATGCAGGCGGAGCTCGGCCGGATCGCGAATGCGGACTTCGTGCATGTCGACGTGATGGACAACCACTTCGTCCCCAATCTCACCTTCGGTCCGCAGATGGTGGAACGCATCCAGGCAACGAGTCCCGTGCCGCTGGACGTGCACCTCATGATCACCGACCCCGACCGCTGGGCACCGGGCTACGCAGAGCTCGGCGCCGCGTCGGTCACCTTCCACCTCGAGGCCGCCACCGAGCCCGTGGCACTGGCACGGCGCCTGCGGCAGATCGGCGCGCGGGCGGGAGTCGCCGTAAAGCCGGCCACCCCGGTCGAAGGGCTCTTCGACGTGCTGGACGAGTTCGACCAGATCCTCGTCATGACGGTGGAGCCCGGGTTCGGCGGGCAGTCTTTCCTCGCCGACCAGATGCCCAAGCTCGCTCGTCTGAGCCAGGAGGCGCGGCGCCGGGGCTCCCACGTCTGGCTTCAGGTCGACGGTGGGATCGGGGAGGACACGATCGCCCAGGCCGCCGAGAACGGCGCGGACACCTTCGTTGCCGGTTCCGCCGTCTTCGGTGCGGACGATCCTTCCCGCGCGATCGAGTCTCTCCGCAGCGCGGCCGGCGCCCATCGGCACTGATCCCGCCGGAGCGTCGGGGCGACGCTGTCCCGGACGGCGCCAGACGCGACGCGCGGGACGGTAGCCTGGGAGGGTGAAGACCTTCGACGCCCTGTTCGCCGAGCTCACCGAGACGGCCAGGACGCGTCCCGACGGCTCCGGCACGGTTGCGCAGCTCGACCGCGGTGTCCACGCGATCGGCAAGAAGATCGTCGAGGAAGCAGCCGAGGTCTGGATGGCCGCCGAGTACCAGTCCGACGCCGAGACGGCGGAGGAGATCTCCCAGCTGCTCTATCACCTGCAGGTGCTGATGCTCGCGAAGGGCCTGTCCCTGCAGGACGTCTACCGACATCTCTGAGGGCGGCCGGCGCCTCCACGCCCCGCACTCCCGATTCCTCCTCCGACTCCGACATCGAAAGCCCGCACCATGCTGCGAATCGCCGTGCCGAACAAGGGATCGCTCGCCGAGACCGCGACCGAGATGCTCGCCGAGGCCGGATACACCGGCCGTCGCGACCCCAAAGACCTCCACGTCATCGACCCCGTGAACGAGGTCGAGTTCTTCTACCTCCGGCCGAAGGACATCGCCACCTACGTCGGATCCGGTGCCCTGCACGTCG
Source organism: Microbacterium sp. TNHR37B (assembly GCF_001620065.1). Lineage (GTDB taxonomy): Bacteria > Actinomycetota > Actinomycetes > Actinomycetales > Microbacteriaceae > Microbacterium. Next base: position 356,919 of record NZ_LQGV01000001.1, on the reverse strand, counting down.
GCATCACGGGACGCGATCTGCTCCTGGACGCCCGCATGCCGGGCGCCCGCGAGATCGAGAAGCTCGGCTTCGGCGCCTCCACCTTCCGCTTCGCCGGCCCTCCCGGGCGGTTCCACGAGCTCACCGACCTCGACGGCGTCCGGGTGGCGACGGCCTATCCCGGACTCGTCGACGCCTATCTCGACGAGCACGGCGTCGCGGTCGACCTGGTGCCGCTCGACGGTGCCGTGGAATCGGCCGTGGAGCTGGGCGTGGCCGACGCGGTGGCCGACGTCGTCTCGACCGGGACGACCCTCAAGCAGGCAGGGCTCGAGATCTTCGGGCCGGTGCTGCTGGAGTCCGAAGCCGTGCTGATCGGTGCGCCGGAGGAGGCGGAGGGGACGGAGATCCTGCTGCGCCGTCTCCGGGGCGTCATGGTCGCCCGGCAGTACGTGCTCATCGACTATGACCTCCCCGCCGACCTCGTCGATGCGGCGGTGGCCCTGGCCCCCGGCATCGAGTCGCCGACGATCTCACCGCTGCGCGACCCGGCGTGGGTGGCGGTGCGGGTCATGAGCCCGAGACGGACGGTGAACCAGGTGATGGACGCGCTCTACGCGATCGGGGCGCGCGCGATCCTGGTGACGCCGATCCACAACGCGAGGCTCTGAGACCATGCACGCTTCTGAGGACGTGCGGTCATGAGTCTGGCCTGCCGAGTGATCCCGTGCCTGGACGTCAAGGACGGCCGGGTCGTCAAGGGCGTCAACTTCGAGAATCTCCGGGAGATGGGTGACCCCGTCGAGCTCGCCCAGCGCTATTACGCGCAGGGCGCCGACGAGCTCACCTTCCTCGACGTGACGGCGACGGTGGACGATCGCTCGACCACGTACGACGTCGTCCGCCGGACGGCCGAAGAGGTCTTCATCCCGCTCACGGTCGGAGGCGGGGTGCGCTCGGCCGACGACGTCGCGCGGCTGCTCGGCGTGGGCGCCGACAAAGTCGGGGTCAACTCCGCCGCCATCGCTCGTCCCGCCCTGATCGACGAGATCGCCGACCGCTTCGGAGCGCAGGTGCTCGTCCTGTCCCTCGACGTCAAGCGGGCCCCCGGCACCGCCTCCGGTTTCGTCGTGACGACCCATGGCGGCCGAACCCTCACGACGCTCGATGCGATCGCGTGGGCCCGTGAGGCGATCGAGCGCGGCGCGGGGGAGCTCCTGGTCAACTCGATCGATGCCGATGGGACCAAGGACGGGTTCGACCTGGAACTGGTCCGCCTCATGCGCGAGGCCTCTTCGGTGCCGGTGATCGCGTCGGGGGGAGCGGGCGCGGCCGAGCACTTCGCGCCCGCGGTCGAGTCCGGCGCCGACGCTGTCCTTGCCGCCTCGGTGTTCCACGCGGGCGCACTCACGATCGGCGACGTCAAGGCGGCGCTGTCGGATCGCGGCATCGAGGTGAGGTCATGACCGAGGACATCTCCGACCTCCTGGCGCGGGTCTCGTTCGGACCCGACGGACTGGTGCCGGCGATCATCCAGCAGCACGACACCGGTGAGGTGCTCATGCTCGGGTGGATGGACGCCGAAGCCCTCCGGCGCACGCTGAGCACGGGTCGTGTGACCTTCTGGTCGCGTTCCCGACAGGAGTACTGGCGCAAGGGCGATACGTCCGGACACGCGCAGTACGTCCAGGGTGCCCGGCTGGACTGCGATGGCGACGCCCTCCTCATCTCGGTCGACCAGGTGGGAGCGGCCTGTCACACGGGCGACCGCACGTGTTTCGACGCCGGCGACCTCCACCCCGTGACGATGCCGAGGCCTGCGTGAACCGGCGCTCGCGGTCGCTCGCCGTGGTCACGATCCTCGTCGGCGGAGCGCTGGCGCTGATCGCGTCGACGCAGACCTGGCTCGACGTGGTCCTGCGAGACGCTGCCGTCACGCCCCTCGCCGTGGCAGGCGCGGTGGCTGTGCCTCTCCTCGCGCCGCTGAGCCTGGCTGCCCTCGCCCTGGGGCTCGCCCTCACGATCGTCGGCCCCGTGCTTCGGTACGTGTTCGCCGTGGTCGGCGCGGCGATCGGTCTCTCCCTCGTCGTCTCGGCGCTGCGCATCGCGATCGCCGCGCCCCTCGACACCGTCGCCTCGACGGTCACCGAGTCGACCGGCCTCAGCGGAACCGACACGATCGCGGGCCTCGTCCACACCGTGACGGCGACGCCCTGGCCCGCTGTCACCGCGGTGGCCGCTCTGGCCGTCATCGCGGGAAGCGTGTTCACGCTCCTCACCGCGCGCCGGTGGCCCGGCGCGGGACGCCGCTACCGGACGGAGGAGGCGCGTCGTGCCGACGTCTCCGGCAGCCGTCCGCACGATGCGATCGACTCGTGGGACGACCTCTCCCGCGGCGACGACCCGACCGCCTGAGGGCCGGCGAGCAAGCCGGCTCCCGCTAGACTGGCCGTATCCCGCCCGCCTGCGAAGGAGAACCATGAGCAACGCCACCGACGAACCCGGCCACGGACACTCCCCGGCTGCGTGGACGGCCGTGGTGATCATGCTCGTCGCGATCTCGCTGGGCACGCTGTTCTTCTTCCTCGAAATGCCCGCGCTGGTCTGGGCCTCGGTGGTCCTGCTCGTCGTCGGCGCTCTCTCGGGCTGGGTCCTGGCGAAGGCCGGCTACGGCGTCAACGGTCCCAAGTACCTGCCGAAGCAGCACTGACGTGCTCGCCGACCTGACGGCCGGCGCAGTCGCGGACGCCGAGGAGCGCCGGATCACGCGCTCGCTGGCGGCCGTGGAACGCGACGCCCAGGATCGCCCCGCGGCACTCGACGCCCTCGCCGCTCTCGCTCCGGCCGACGGAGTGAAGATCATCGCCGAGGTCAAGCGCGCCAGTCCCTCCCGTGGCGACCTGGCCCGTATCCCCGACCCCGCTCTGCAGGCAGCACGGTATGAAGAGGGCGGCGCATCCGCGATCTCCGTGCTGACCGAGGGACGACGTTTCAAGGGCTCCCTCGCCGACCTCGAAGCGGTCAAGAGCCGCGTGGGCGTGCCGGTGCTGCGCAAGGATTTCATCGCGACCGAGTACCAGGTGCTCGAAGCGCGCGCCGCCGGAGCCGACCTCGTGCTCCTCATCGTCGCGGCTCTCGACCAGCCCGTCCTCCAGCGCCTGCACGATCTCGTGCTCGATCTCGGCATGACGCCGCTGGTGGAGACCCACTCCCGCGACGAGGTCCATCGCGCGGCGGACCTGGGCGCCCGGCTGATCGGTGTCAACGCCCGCGACCTCTCGACGTTCGAGCTCGACCGCGACCTGTTCGCGAAGCTGCACGACGATCTCCCCGCCGATGCGGTGAAGATCGCGGAATCGGCCGTCCTGCGACCCGAGGACGTCACCCACTACCGTTCGTCCGGCGCCGATGTGGTGCTGATCGGCGAAGCCCTCGTCACCAACGACCCGGTGACGACCCTGCACGCATTCCTGGAGGCCGGCAGATGAGCCTGCGCGACGCCCACGGTCCGTTCTTCGGCGACTTCGGCGGGCGTTTCATGCCCGAGTCGCTCATCGCGGCCATCGATGAGCTCACCGCCGAGTACGAGGCCGCGAAGGCCGACCCCGCCTTCGACGCCGAGTTCCGGAGCCTCCTGCACTCGTACGCAGGCCGCCCGTCGCCCCTCACCGAGGTGCCTCGCTTCGCCGAGCACGCCGGGGGAGCGCGCATCTTCCTCAAGCGCGAGGACCTCAATCACACCGGATCCCACAAGATCAACAACGTCCTCGGGCAGGCTCTGCTGACCCGCCGGCTCGGCAAGACGCGCGTCATCGCCGAGACCGGCGCCGGACAGCACGGAGTGGCCACGGCCACGGCTGCGGCCCTGTTCGGGTTCGACTGCACGATCTACATGGGCGAGGTCGACACCGAGCGCCAGGCGCTCAACGTCGCCCGGATGCGACTCCTCGGCGCCGAGGTCGTGCCCGTCACGACGGGCTCCCGGACGCTGAAGGATGCGATCAACGACGCCTACCGCGACTGGGTCGCCAGCGTCGAGACGACCAACTACATCTTCGGCACGGCCGCCGGCCCGCACCCGTTCCCCGCCATGGTGCGCGACTTCCAGAAGATCATCAGCGAAGAGGCCCGACAGCAGCTCCTCGACGAGACGGGACGACTGCCCGACGCCGTGGTGGCGTGCGTCGGCGGCGGGTCCAACGCGATCGGCATGTTCGACGCCTTCCTCGACGATGAGGGCGTCAGGCTCTACGGCGTCGAGGCCGCCGGCGACGGCGTGGACACCGAGCGCCACGCCGCCTCGATCGAGCGCGGGCGTCCCGGCGTCCTCCACGGGGCCAAGACCTTCGTCCTCCAGGACGAGGACGGCCAGACGATCGAGTCGCACTCGATCTCGGCCGGGCTGGACTACCCGGGGGTCGGCCCCGAGCACGCGTGGCTCGCCGACATCGGGCGCGCCGACTACATTCCGGCCACCGACGCCGAGGCGATGGATGCCCTCCGGCTGCTGTCCCGCACCGAGGGCATCATCCCCGCCATCGAGTCCGCCCACGCCCTCGCCGGCGCACTGCGGCTCGGCCGCGAGCTCGGCCCCGACGCCCTCATCGCCGTGAGCCTCTCCGGCCGCGGTGACAAGGACATGGACACCGCCGCGCGGTGGTTCGATCTGTACGACGACGGAGCACAGCGATGACCTCTCGCGTCGCGGCGGCCATCGACGCCGCCCAGGCACAGGGGCGGGGAGCCCTCGTCGGCTACCTGCCGCTCGGCTTCCCCGACCTCCAGACGAGCATCGACGCGGCGGTCGCCCTCGCGGACAACGGTGCGGACGTGCTGGAGCTCGGTCCGCCCTACTCCGATCCGGTGATGGACGGCACCGTGATCCAGGAGGCCACGCAGACCGCGCTCGCCCGCGGCTTCAAGCTGCGCGACACCTTCACCGCGGTGCGGGAGATCACCGCTCGCGTGAACGTGCCGGTGCTGGTCATGACCTACTGGAACCCCGTGATGCAGTATGGCGTCGACCGCTACGCCGACGATCTCCTGGCCGCCGGCGGGGCGGGGCTCATCACGCCGGACATCACGCCCGATGCGGCAGCGGAGTGGATCCGCGCGTCGGAGCGCACGGGCCTGGACCGCGTGTTCCTGGCCGCCCCGACCTCGACCGACGAACGCCTCGACCTCATCGCGGCCGCCTCGACCGGGTTCGTCTACACCGTCTCGACCATGGGGATCACGGGGGAGCGCGCCCAGCTCGACGCCGCAGCACGCACGCTCGTGGACCGCCTGCGCGCGCGCGGCGTGAGCCACGCCTGCGTCGGCATCGGCATCTCCACCGCCGAGCAGGTCAGTGGAGTTCTCGAGTACGCGGACGGCGCGATCGTGGGAACCGCTCTCGTGCGCGCCCTCCGCGACGGGGGAGTCGAGGGGCTGGCCGCCGAAGCGCAACGCCTGTCGCACGGCACGCGGCGGTAGTCAGCCGAAGTAGACTGCCCTTCGTGCTTTCACCCTCTCTCCTGGCCGGTGTCCCGCTGAGCATCCCCAGCCCCGGGATCAGCTCGTTCGCGATCGGGCCCCTCACGATCCACTTCTATGCCCTCTGCATCCTGGCGGGGATCGTGGCGGCCACGCTCATGACCAATCGCCGGCTCACCCGGCGCGGCGCGGAGCCATGGGTCGTCATCGACATCGCTCTGCTCGCGGTGCCCCTCGCGATCATCGCCGCGCGAATCTTCCACGTCGTGACCCACCCCGGCTTCTACTTCGGCGAGGGCAAGGACTTCTGGGCGGTCTTCCGCATCTGGGAGGGTGGGATCGCGATCTACGGCGCGCTCATCGGCGGCGCGATCGGCGCCTGGCTCGGGTGTCGCTGGACGGGCATCCGCTTCTGGAGCTTCGCCGACGCGCTGGCCCCCGGCCTCCTTCTCGCCCAGGCCATGGGCCGCTTCGGCAACTGGTTCAACCAGGAGCTCTACGGTTTGCCGACCGACCTGCCCTGGGGTCTGAAGATCGACTACCCGAACTCGGCATGGCCCGCGGGGCTCCCGGAGGACACGCTCTTCCACCCCACCTTCCTGTACGAGGTCGTGTGGAACGTGATGGGCGTCGTCGTCCTGCTGTGGGCCGGCAAGCGATTCCGGTTGCAGTGGGGCCGTCTGTTCGCGCTGTACCTCATCTGGTATTCGGCGGGTCGCATCGTGTGGGAGTCGATCCGCATCGACCCGAGCGAGGTGTACTTCGGATTGCGGACGAACGTGTGGGCGGCCATCGCCGGAGTGGTCATCGGCGCGGTGATCTTCTTCGTCCAGAAGAAGCGTCACCTCGGCTTCGAGCCGTCGCCCTACGTCCCGGGGCGCGAATGGACCGGCGGCGGGGCTGTACAATCGCAGAACACCGACGACTTCGTGGACATCAGCGCACCCCCGCAGTCCGAGTCCGTCGAAGACGCCGCCACAAGCACCGTCAGCGCGAAGTAGCGATCGCGCACCCAACGTGAAGTAGTCCGCAGGGCCGACGTCGTCCCAGTTGAGCATCAAGTGAGGACGGTATACATGCCTTCGAGCACCCGTATGCCCTCGAGCCCCGGCGACAACGGCGCCCGCGCGCTGGCCGGTCTTCCCGCCAAGCAGGGCATGTACAACCCCGCGTTCGAGAAGGACGCGTGTGGGCTGGCCATGGTGGCCACGCTCCGCGGCGAGGCGGGACACGACATCGTCGAGCTCGCCCTCACCGCGCTGCGCAACCTCGAGCACCGCGGTGCCATCGGTTCCGACGCCGGCACCGGCGACGGCGCGGGGATCCTGACGCAGATGCCCGATGCCTTCCTGCGCGCGGTCGTGGACTTCGACCTGCCTCCGGTGGGGGAGTATGCCGCCGGCATGGCCTTCCTGCCCCGCGATGAGGACGCTCGGGCCGAGATGAAGGCGGGCGTGGAACGTATCGCCGCGGCCGAGGGGTTGACGGTCCTCGGGTGGCGTACGGTCCCGGTCGAGGACCAGCACCTGGGGAAGCTCGCCTTCGAGGCGCGCCCCGCCTTCGAGCAGGTGTTCGTCTCCCGGCCCGCGGTCGGCGACGCCCCCGCGCTGTCGGGCATCGAGCTCGACCGTCGCGTGTACCGGCTGCGCAAGCGGGCACGGCGCGAGCACGACGTCTACTTCGTGTCCCTGTCCAGCCGCACGATCGGTTACAAGGGGATGGTCACGACGCTCCAGCTCGAGCCGTTCTACCCCGACCTCCAGGACGAACGCTTCGCGACCGAGCTCGCGGTCGTGCACTCGCGTTATTCCACCAATACGTTCCCGTCCTGGCCGCTGGCGCAGCCCCTGCGGATGCTCGCCCACAACGGCGAGATCAACACGGTCGGCGCGAACCGGAACTGGATGCGGGCCCGGCAGTCCCAGCTGGAGTCCGAGCTCATCGGCGACATCCGTCCGCTCCTGCCGATCTGCACGGAGGGCGCCAGCGACTCGGCCTCGTTCGACGAGGTGCTCGAGCTGCTCACCCTCACCGGCCGGAGCCTTCCCCACGCGATCATGATGATGGTCCCGGAGGCGTACGAGAAGCAAGCCGACATCGACCCGAAGCTCCGGGCGTTCTACGAGTACCATTCGATGCAGATGGAGCCGTGGGACGGCCCCGCCGCGCTCATCTTCACCGACGGCACCCTCGTGGGGGCGACGCTGGATCGCAACGGCCTGCGGCCCGGGCGCTGGACCGAGACCACCGACGGCCTCGTCGTCATCGGAAGCGAGACCGGCGTCCTCGACTTCGCTCCCGAGCGGATCAAGCGTCGTGGCCGGCTGCGCCCGGGGCGCATGTTCGTCGTGGACACCGCCCAGCGGCGCATCATCGAAGACCACGAGGTCAAGCAGCAGCTCGCCGACCTCCACCCGTGGCAGGAGTGGCTCGACGCGGGCAGGGTGCGCCTGAAGGAACTGCCCGAGCGCGAGCACATCGTCCATCCGATCGCCTCGATCACGCGCCGCCAGCGCACCTTCGGATACACGGAGGAGGAGGTTCGGATCCTCCTCACGCCGATGGGACAGACCGGTGCCGAGCCTCTGGGCGCCATGGGATCGGACACCCCGGTCGCGGTGCTGAGCGAACGTCCACGTCTGCTGTTCGACTACTTCACGCAGCAGTTCGCGCAGGTCACCAATCCGCCGCTGGACTCGATCCGCGAAGAGGTCGTCACTTCGCTCGCCCTGGGTCTCGGGCCCGAGCGCAACCTCCTGGAGTGGGGTCCTGAGCACACGCGGACCATCACGCTGGACTTTCCCGTGATCGACAACGACGAGCTCGCAAAGCTCCAGAACATCGACAAGGCGCTTCCGGGCCGTCGCTCGGTGACCATTCGCGGCCTGTACCACTTCGATCAGGGTCCGGGAGCGATGGAGGCCCGTCTCGACGCGATGTGCGCGGAGGTGGACGAGGCGATCGCCGAGGGTGCGGAGTTCATCATCCTGAGTGACCGGGACTCCAATAAGGACCTCGTCCCGATCCCGTCGCTGCTGATGCTGTCCGCCGTGCACCACCATCTGATCCGCCGCGAGAACCGCATGAAGGTCGGTCTCGTGGTGGAGGCCGGCGATGTGCGCGAGGTGCACCACGTCGCGACCCTCATCGGTTACGGCGCCTCGGCGGTGAACCCCTACCTCGCGATGGAGACCGTCGAGTACCTCGTGCGCGCCGGCTTCATCACCGGGGTGACGCCCGAGAAGGCGGTCAAGAACCTGATCTACGCCCTGGGCAAGGGCGTTCTGAAGATCATGTCCAAGATGGGGATCTCGACGGTCTCCTCCTACGCCGGGTCGCAGGTGTTCGAAGCTGTCGGCCTCTCTCAGGAGTTCATCGACCGCTACTTCACCGGCACCGAGACGAAGCTCGGCGGCATCGGGATCGCCGAGATCGCCGCGGAGAACGAGGCCCGTCACGACTTCGCCTACCCCGAAGACGGCGCGGCTCGCGCTCATGAGCGACTGTGGACGGGTGGCGAGTACCAGTGGCGACGCGACGGCGCCCCTCACCTCTTCAACCCCGACACCGTGTTCCGCCTGCAGCACGCGACCCGCACGCGGCGGTATGACATCTTCCGTGAGTACACCAAGCTCGTCGACGACCAGGCGGCCGAGCTGAAGACGTTGCGCGGCCTGTTCCGTCTCAAGACCGGCCAGCGCCCGCCGGTGCCGATCGACGAGGTGGAGCCCGTCTCTGCCATCGTGAAACGCTTCTCGACGGGCGCCATGAGCTACGGCTCGATCTCGAAGGAAGCCCACGAGACTCTCGCGATCGCGATGAACCGCCTCGGCGCGAAGTCGAACACGGGCGAAGGCGGCGAGGACGTCGAACGGCTCCTCGATCCGGAACGTCGCAGCGCCATCAAACAGGTCGCCTCCGGCCGGTTCGGCGTGACGAGCATGTACCTCACGCACGCCGACGACATCCAGATCAAGCTCGCTCAGGGTGCGAAGCCCGGCGAAGGCGGCCAGTTGCCGCCGGCGAAGGTGTACCCGTGGATCGCGCGGACCCGCGGCGGCACGCCCGGCGTGGGACTCATCTCGCCTCCGCCGCACCACGACATCTACTCGATCGAAGACCTCAAGCAGCTCATCTTCGACCTCAAGCGGGCCAACCCCGCGGCGCGCGTGCACGTCAAGCTCGTGAGCCAATCGGGGATCGGCGCCGTGGCGGCCGGCACCGCCAAGGCCCTCGCCGACGTGATCCTCGTCTCCGGCCATGACGGCGGAACAGGTGCGAGCCCGCTGAACTCCCTCAAGCACGCGGGGACGCCGTGGGAGCTCGGGCTCGCCGAGACGCAGCAGACACTGATGCTCAACGACATGCGCGACCGTGTGGTCGTGCAGGCGGACGGCCAGCTCAAGACCGGCCGCGACGTCATCGTGGCGGCGCTGCTGGGCGCCGAGGAGTTCGGGTTCGCCACGACCGCGCTCGTCGTCGAGGGCTGCATCATGATGCGCGTCTGCCACCTCGACACCTGCCCGGTGGGCGTCGCGACGCAGAACCCCGTGCTGCGGAGCCGGTTCTCCGGTAAGCCGGAGTTCGTCGTGAACTTCATGGAGTTCATCGCGCAAGAGGTGCGGGAGTATCTCGCCGAGCTCGGATTCCGGAGCCTCGACGAGGCGGTCGGCCACAACGAGCTGCTCGACATGAACGGCGCGGTGGAGCACTGGAAGGCGAACGGGCTCGATCTCGCTCCGATCCTGCACGGTCCCGCGTTCGCCGAGACGGCCCCGCGGCGAGCGATGCGCACCCAGGACCACGAGCTCGACGAGCACTTCGATGTGCAGCTCATCGAGCGCGCGCAGGACGTCATCGCCCACGGCGGTCACGTGACGATCGACCTCCCCATCCGCAACACGGAGCGCGCCGTCGGAACGATGCTCGGCAACCGGGTCACCCTCGCCCACGGTGCGAACGGGCTTCCGACCGGGTCGATCGAAGTGAACCTCACCGGCTCGGCGGGCCAGTCCTTCGGCGCTTTCCTCCCAGCCGGGATCACGCTGCGCCTGGAGGGCGACTCCAACGACTACGTCGGAAAGGGCCTCTCCGGGGGCCGAGTCGTCGTGCGCCCGCCGCGGGGGGCGACCTTCGACGCCTCCCAGAACGTCATCGCGGGCAACGTGATCGGCTACGGCGCAACGCAAGGGTCCCTCTTCCTTCGCGGCGTGGTCGGTGAGCGTTTCCTGGTGCGAAACTCCGGCGCGACCGCGGTCGTCGAGGGCGTGGGTGACCACGCACTGGAGTACATGACCGGTGGCCTCGCGGTGATCCTCGGAACGACGGGGCGCAACCTCGGCGCAGGAATGTCGGGGGGATCGGCCTACGTGTACAAGCTCGACAAGAGCCTCGTGAACCGGGAAGCGCTCGCTTCCGGAGAGCTCGAGCTGCTCTCACTGGGCGCGGGCGACGCGGAGATGCTCCGCGACCTGCTCGAGCAACACGTCGAGGAGACCGGATCGACCCTGGCCGCGGCACTCCTCGACGACTTCGAGAACGAGCTGTCCCACTTCGTCCGAGTCCTGCCGCGCGACTACGCCGCGGTCCTGCAGACCCGCCAGGAGGCGGCCGCCGAGGGGCTCGACCCCGACGGCGACGTCGTCTGGACCCGCATCCTGGAGGTGACCGGTGGCTGATCCCAAAGGCTTCCTGAAGACCACCGAACGCGAGCTGCCCGCGCGCCGTCCGGTTCCCGTCCGCATCATGGACTGGAAAGAGGTCTACGAACCGGGCGACTCGGCCGTCCTCCGACGCCAGGCCGGACGCTGCATGGACTGTGGCATCCCGTTCTGTCACAAGGGGTGTCCGCTGGGCAACCTCATCCCGGAGTGGAACGACCTGATGTGGCGGGGGGAGGGGCGTGCCGCGATCGAGCGGCTGCACGCGACCAACAACTTCCCCGAGTTCACGGGTCGGCTCTGCCCCGCGCCGTGTGAGAGCTCCTGCGTGCTCGGCATCAACCAGCCCGCCGTCACGATCAAGCAGATCGAAGTCTCGACGATCGACGACGCGTTCGCGAACGGATGGGTGGAGCCGGAGCCGCCGGGACGCCTGACCGGCAAGACCGTCGCCGTCGTGGGGTCCGGGCCGGCTGGACTCGCCGCCGCTCAGCAGCTCACGCGCGCCGGCCACACCGTCGCCGTCTATGAGCGCGACGACCGCATCGGCGGGCTCCTGCGTTACGGAATTCCGGACTTCAAGATGGAGAAGCGTCATCTCGAGTCGCGTCTGCGCCAGATGCAGGACGAGGGCACGCGTTTCCGCGCGGGGGTTGAGATCGGCAAGGACATCTCCTGGGACGAGCTTCGGGCCCGCTATGACGCGGTCGTCGTGGCCACCGGCTCCACCGTGCCGCGCGACCTGTCGATCCCCGGGCGGGACCTCGACGGCGTCCACTTCGCCATGGAGTACCTGATCGAGTCGAACAAGGCGGTCGCGGGGGACCAGGTACCCCATCAGATCCACGCCGAGGGCAAGCACGTGATCGTGATCGGCGGCGGTGACACCGGCGCCGACTGCATCGGCACGGCCCATCGCCAGGGGGCGCTCAGCGTCACGAACCTCGCGATCGGCAAGCAGCCGCCGTCAGAGCGCCCCGACCACCAGCCCTGGCCGATGATGCCGACGATCTTCGAGGTCCAGTCGGCTCACGAGGAAGGCGGAGAGCGCACCTACCTGGCCTCGACCGTCGAGTTCCTCGGAAACGCCGCGGGAGAGGTGCGCGCGCTGCGCATCGCGGAGACCGAGTACACCCAGGACGGTCGTCGCGTCCCCAAGAGCGGCACCGAACGGGAGATCCCCGCCGATCTCGTCCTCATCGCGATGGGTTTCACCGGCCCGGAGCGCAGCGCGCTGGAGAACCAGCTCGGTACCGTGTTCTCGGGCCGCGGCAACGTCGAGCGCGGCGACGACTACCAGTCGACCACCCCGGGCGTCTTCGTCGCGGGCGACGCCGGCCGCGGTCAATCGCTCATCGTGTGGGCGATCGCCGAGGGCCGCGCGGCGGCCGCCTCGGTGGACGAGTACCTGATGGGGCGGACGAACCTGCCGTCGCCGGTGCGTCCTCACGACATCGCGATCGGCCTCCAGCCCGCGTAGGCTGGAACCACCCCCGAAAATCGAACACAGACCGGAGAGTCAGTCAGTGAGACGCGCGAAAATCGTCGCAACCCTGGGACCCGCCACCGAGTCGTACGAGATGATCCGAGCGATCATCGACGCCGGTGTCGACGTGACCCGAATGAACCTGAGCCACGGCTCGTACGCGGAGCACGAAGTGCGTTTCGCGAACGTCCGTAAGGCAGCCGAAGACTCGGGTCGAGCCGTCGCGATCCTCGTGGACCTCCAGGGGCCCAAGATCCGCCTCGGCAAGTTCACGGATGGTCCGCACGAACTCGCCGTCGGAGACATCTTCAAGATCACCGCCGAGGATGTCCCCGGGACCAAGGAACTGGTCTCCACGACCTTCAAGGGTCTGCCCGGAGACGTCAAGCCGGGCGACTTCCTGCTGATCGATGACGGCAAGGTGCGCGTCCAGGTCGAGAGCGTCGACGGTCCCGTCGTCACGACCAAGGTGATCGTCGCCGGCCCCGTCTCCAACAACAAGGGGATCAACCTGCCGGGTGTCGCCGTGAGTGTGCCCGCGCTGTCCGAGAAGGACGAGGCCGACCTCCGCTGGGGCCTGAAGGCCGGAGCCGACATCATCGCACTGTCGTTCGTGCGCAACGCCGCCGACGTCACCCGCGTCCACGAGATCATGGCCGAGGAGGGACGCAAGGTTCCCGTCATCGCGAAGATCGAGAAGCCGCAGGCCGTCGACAATCTCGAGGAGATCATCGACGCGTTCGACGGCATCATGGTCGCCCGCGGCGACCTGGGCGTCGAGCTCCCCCTGGAGGCGGTGCCGATCGTCCAGAAGCGAGCGGTGGAGCTCTGCCGCCGCATGGCCAAGCCCGTCATCGTCGCCACGCAGATGCTCGAGTCGATGATCGAGAACCCGGTGCCCACGCGCGCCGAGACCAGCGACGTCGCCAACGCCGTGCTCGACGGTGCCGACGCCGTGATGCTGTCGGGCGAGACGAGCGTCGGGAAGTACCCGATCGTCGTCGTGGAGACGATGGCCCGCATCGTGGCCTCGACCGAGGAGCACGGGCTCGAACGCATCCGCCCGTTCTCCGCCAAGCCCCGCACGCAGGGCGGCATCATCACCCTCGCGGCCAACGAGGTCGCAGAGTTCGTCGAGGCGAAGTTCATCTGCATCTTCACCGAGTCGGGTGACACGGCCCGTCGCATGTCGCGACTGCGCCCCGGCATCCCGATGATGGCCTTCGCCGTGGATCCTGCGATCCGACGCCGCATGGCGCTCACCTGGGGAGTGCAGTCGACTCTCGTCGAGCACGTCGCCCACACCGACCTCATGTTCCTCCAGGTGGACGAGTTCTTCCTGGGCAACAAGCTCGCCTCCGAAGGCGACAAGGTCGTGGTGATCTCCGGATCGCCTCCCGGAATCATCGGGTCGACCAACGACATCCGCGTGCACAAGATCGGCGATGCCGTGCACGGCAACGCGCCGATCTACCAGGCGGAGAAGTAACCGGGTCGGACCGGAACGACGGAGGGCGGGAACCATGCGGTTCCCGCCCTCCGTCGTTCTCGTGCCGGTGGTGGGAGTCGAACCCACACGCCCTTTCGGGCAACCGAGTTTGAGTCGGTCGCGTCTGCCATTCCGCCACACCGGCGCACGACTCACGACGATACCGCAGTCTGGCGGGTGCTCCTGGCCGCCGGGGCGGCGACGTGGCTCTAGGATGGACGAGTGACAGAGCAGGAACAGACCACCGCCGCCTCGTCCTCCGCTCCGCGACGCGTCGTCGTCGCCGAGGATGAGTCGCTGATCCGCCTCGACATCGTCGAGATCCTCCGCGACAACGGATTCGATGTCGTCGGCGAGGCCGGAGACGGCGAGACCGCCGTGCAGCTGGCGACCGAGCTTCGCCCGGACCTCGTGATCATGGACGTCAAGATGCCCGTGCTCGACGGCATCAGCGCCGCTGAAAAGCTGAGCAAGGCCCACATCGCCCCCGTCGTCCTGCTCACCGCGTTCAGTCAGAAGGAGCTGGTGGAGCGTGCGAGCGAGGCCGGCGCGCTCGCCTACGTGGTCAAGCCGTTCACTCCCAACGACCTGCTTCCCGCGATCGAGATCGCCCTCGCTCGTCACGAGCAGATCATCACGCTGGAGGCCGAAGTCGCCGACATGGTCGAGCGCTTCGAGACCCGCAAGCTCGTCGACCGCGCCAAGGGGCTGCTCAACGAGAAGATGGGCCTGAGCGAGCCGGAGGCCTTCCGCTGGATCCAGAAGGCATCGATGGACCGCCGCCTGACGATGCAGGACGTCGCCAAGGCCATCATCGAGCAGCTCTCGCCGAAGAAGGGCTGACGGCTCCTCGCCCGAGGCCGCACGGCCGCGTCAGGCGGGGAGGTCCCGGATCATGTTGGTGATCCGGATCGTCGAACAGCGCCGCCCCTGATCATCGGTCACGACGATCTCGTGCACCGTGATGCTGCGCCCCAGATGGACGGGTGTGCAGACACCCGTGACGATGCCCGTTGTCGCCGAGCGCGTGTGCGTGGCGTTGATGTCGACCCCCACCGCGAGGCGTCCAGGACCGGCGTGGAGATTCGCGGCCATCGAGCCGAGCGATTCGCCCAGCACGACGTACGCGCCGCCGTGCATGAGGCCCACCGGTTGGGTATTGCCCTCCACGGGCAGGGTGGCCACGCACCGCTCGGTGGAGAACTCGAGGAACTCCATCCCCATCTTCTCGGCGAGGGCCCCCATCCCTCGCTGCGTGGCCCATTCGAGCCCGGAGAGGTCGGCGGAAGTGGAATCGGACGTCATCGCTCACCTTCGAAGTGGACCGTTCGTGGTGTCCGCACCCCCGTCTAGGCTTGCAGGGTGACGGACTCCGCAAAGCCTACCCTTCTCGTCGTCGACGGCCATTCGCTGGCGTACCGGGCGTTCTTCGCACTGCCGGTCGACAACTTCTCCACCAAGGACGGCCAGCACACCAACGGCATCTACGGCTTCCTGTCCATGTTCGTGAACCTCCTGAAGGCCGAGAAGCCGACGCATCTGGCCGTGGCATTCGACACGTCTCGCCACTCGTTCCGCACCGATGAGTACGCCGAGTACAAGGCCAACCGCTCCGAGTCGCCTGCCGAGTTCAAGGGCCAGATCCCGCTGCTCCAGGAATGCCTCGCCGCGATGAACGTGACGGTGCTGACCAAAGAGGGAGTCGAGGCCGACGACATCCTGGCGACCCTGGCCACCCAGGGGGCCGCGGAGGGCTTCGATGTGCTGGTGTGTTCGGGCGACCGCGACACGATCCAGCTCGTGACCGATGACGTCACCCTGTTGTACCCCAGCGTGCAAGGCGTCTCTCAGCTCAAGCGCTACACGCCCGAGGCCGTCGTCGAGAAGTACGGTCTTCCGGCGGCCAACTATCCCGACATCGCCGCTCTCGTCGGCGAGACCAGCGACAACCTTCCCGGCGTCCCCAAAGTGGGGGAGAAGACGGCCGTCAAGTGGCTCACGCAGTTCGGCACTCTCGACGACCTCCTCGCGCGCGCCGACGAGATCAAGGGCGTCGTCGGGGGCAACCTGCGCGAGCACCTCGATGACGTCCGGCGCAATCGCCGCCTCAACACGCTCCTGCGCGATGTCGAGCTCGGCGTCACGCCCGACGACCTGGTCGTGAAGCCGCTGGACGCCCAAGCCGTACGCGACATCTTCGCCCGTCTCGAGTTCCGCACCCTGCTGCCCCGCGTCTTCGAGGCGGCGGGGGAGGCGGGTACCCCGACTCACGACACCCCCTCGGTCAGCGCCCCGACGCCGAGCCAGCCCGACGCGCTGGGTATGGCCGCGTGGATCGCGGCGCACACGGCCGACGCGGTCGACGAGGGGGCCGTGCAGGGCATCGGAGTGACGCTGACGACTGTCGGCGGCCTTCCCGACCGGATCGGTCTGGCGACGCTCGATGCGGTCGTCGAAGCATCGTGGTCGGACGAGCTCGCCGAAGCCCTCACACCGTGGCTCGAGAGCGCCGCGCCGAAGATTCTCGCCGACGCCAAGCCACAGGTGAAGGCACTGCGTCGGGCCGGCGTGCGGATGGGCGGACTGGTGTTCGATCCGATCCTCGCGGGGTGGCTGTTGCGCCCCAGCTTCCCCGACAAGTCCCTGGCCGATCTCGTGGAACGCTATCTCGACGAGAAGCTGCCCGAGGCGGATCCGACGCAACTGATTCCCGAGACCGAGGGGGCCACGCCCGGTCAACTGTCCTGGTACATCCTCCGCGTCGTCGCGGCGCTGCGTCCCGAACTCCCCGAATCGGTGCACACGGTACTGACCGATATCGAGCTGCCCACCCTCGACGCGCTGTCCGACATGGAGCTGGCCGGCGTCGCCGTCTCGCATGAGCTCCTGTCCGCGTTCTCATCCGACCTCGCCGTGCGGGCCGATGCCGTGGCGCAGCGGGCCTTCGCCGAGATCGATCGCGAGGTCAACCTCGGCTCTCCCAAGCAGTTGCAAGAGGTTCTGTTCGAGCAGCTTCAGCTGCCGAAGACGCGTAAGACGAAGACCGGCTACTCCACCGATGCCGCCGTGCTCGCCGATCTGCAGGAGTCGCACCCGCATCCTTTCCTGGACCTCCTTCTCCAGCACCGGGAAGCCACCAAGATGCGGCAGATCATCGAATCGCTGGATGCTGCAATCGGTGCCGACGGTCGTGTCCACACGACCTACCTCCAGACCGGCAGTCAGACCGGGCGGCTGTCGAGCACCGATCCGAACCTCCAGAACATCCCGATCCGCACCGAGGAGTCGCGCCGAATCCGCGCCGCCTTCGAGGTGGGCGCCGCATACGAAACGCTGCTGACGGCCGACTACTCGCAGATCGAGATGCGGATCATGGCGCACCTGTCCGGCGACCCCGGCCTCATCGAGGCGTTCAACTCCGGTGAGGACCTGCACCGCTTCGTCGGTGCGCGCGTTTTCGGGGTCGATCCCGCAGACGTCACTCCCGCCATGCGGACGAAGGTCAAGGCGATGTCGTACGGGCTCGTCTACGGGCTCAGCGCGTTCGGGCTCTCCAAGCAGCTGCGCATCGAGCAGGCGGAGGCCAAGCAGCTCATGACCGAGTACTTCGCGCGGTTCGGTGCGGTGCGCGACTACCTCCGCTCCTCCGTGGCCCAAGCCCGGATCGACGGATACACCGAGACGATCTTCGGCCGCCGTCGCCCGTTCCCCGACCTGGGGAGCCCGAACCGCGTGCTGCGGGAGAACGCCGAGCGCGCGGCGCTGAACGCCCCGATCCAGGGGAGCGCCGCCGACATCATGAAGATCGCGCTGTTCCGCATCCATCAAGAGCTCCGCCAAGCGCAGATGGAGTCTCGCGTGCTCCTCCAGATCCACGACGAGCTCGTGATCGAGGTCGCGGCGGGCGAGGGCGACGAGGTCGAGCGCATCGTCCGCGAACGCATGGGCGATGCGGCAGAGCTCACGGTGCCGCTCGACGTGCAGATCGGCCGCGGCGCCAACTGGGATGCCGCCGGGCACTGAGACACGCCGACGGGCCGGGGAGGGGGCCGCGCGCTCCCGTCGAGATCGGGCTCGGGACTAGGCTCGAAGGATGACTGACGCACAGCGCACTCCCACCCAGATCGACGCGATCGCGGACGCCTGGGTCGACACCGCAGCCGAACTGTCACCGGGTCTGGCGACCTACATCGGCCGGTTCGAATACAACGATCGGCTCGACGACTTCTCTCCCGAGGGCCACGAGCGGGCCTACCAGGCGGCGCGAGCGACGCTGGCTGCTCTGCAGGCCGCGGAGCCGTCCGACGAGGTCGACGTCGTCACGAAGGCGGACCTCGCCGGCGACCTCCAGCTCGACATCGATCTTCACGAGGCCCGCAGTCACCTCCGCGATCTCAATGTCATCGCCTCCCCGGCGCAGGACATCCGCAGCACCTTCGATCTGATGCCGACGGCCACGGTGGAGGACTGGTCGGTCATCTCGGCGCGGCTGAAGGCGGTTCCGGCGGCGATCGACGGCTACATCGAGACCCTCCGCTCCGGCATCGCCGAAGGCGTGGTGCCCGCACGTCGCCAGGTGACCGAGGTCATCACCCAGATCGCGCGCTACACCGCCGACAACGGCTTCTTCGCCACCTTCGCCGGAGAGGCCGCGCCCGAGGAAGGGAACCTCCCCGCGTCCCTGGCCCGCGACCTCACCGACAACGCGAACGCCGCGCGCGTCTCGTACGACGGCCTCGCGGCCTTCTTCTCCACCGAACTCGCCCCGGCCGCGAACGACAAGGACGCGGTGGGACGCGATCTGTACGCGCTCCACTCCCGCCGCTTCCTGGGTGCCGTGATCGACCTCGACGAGACCTACGAGTGGGGGATCGAGGAGCTCGCCCGCATGGTCGCCGAGCAGGAGTCCATCGCCCGGGAGATCAAAGCCGGAGCCTCGGTGGAAGAGGCCGTCGCCTTCCTCGAGGCGGACGAGAGCCGGAAGCTCCACGGCACCGACGCGTTGCAGCGCTGGATGCAGGAGACGAGCGACCGCGCGGTCGCCGAGCTCGGCAAGACGCACTTCGACATCCCGGAACCGATTCGGCGTCTCGAGTGCATGATCGCGCCGACCAACGAGGGTGGGATCTACTACACCGGACCCACCGACGACTTCTCCCGCCCCGGGCGCATGTGGTGGTCGGTGCCCGAAGGAGTGAACTCGTTCGACACGTGGCGCGAGCTGACCACGGTCTACCATGAGGGCGTTCCGGGACACCACCTCCAGATCGCCCAGGCGGTGTACAACCGCGCGGAGCTGAACTCCTGGCGGCGCCTCCTCGCGGGATCCAGCGGCCACGCCGAGGGGTGGGCCCTGTATGCCGAGCGACTGATGGAGCAGCTCGGCTACCTGGACGACCCGGCCGACCGGCTCGGGATGCTCGACGGCCAGCGGATGCGCGCCGCGCGCGTGGTGCTGGACATCGGCGTGCACCTCGAGAAGCCGCGCCTCGACGGCACCGGCACGTGGGACGCCGGCTACGCGCTCGACTTCATGCGTCGCAACGTCAACATGTCCGACGAGTTCATCCAGTTCGAGGTCAACCGCTACCTCGGCTGGCCGGGCCAGGCCCCGTCATACAAGGTCGGTCAGCGCATCTGGGAGCAGATCCGCGACGACGTGGCCGAACGCGAGGGTGCGGGCTTCGACATCAAGCGCTTCCACATGCGTGCGCTGCGCCTGGGAGGCGTCGGTCTCGACACGCTGCGGATGGCCATCCTCGACGCCTGACGTCCCCACCGATGGAAAGGAGGGGCGCGGGGAATACCGCGCCCCTCCCGTCGGTTACATTCGCTCGAATAGAAACTGTTCGTTCGGAGTCCTCGGGCCGGTCGGGGCTCCTCACAGGAGGTCGTGATGTCACATCCGCAGTTCGGGCTCGACACGTTCGGAGACGTCACGATCGATGCGACGGGGCAGCGCGTGAGCGACGCTCAGGCGATCCGCGACACCGTCGATCAAGCCGTGCTCGCCGACGGGGTAGGGCTCGACTTCTTCGGCGTGGGGGAGCACCACCGGCAGGAGTTCGCCATCTCCAGCCCCGAGATCGTCTTGGCGGCCGCTGCGGCCCGCACCGAGCGGATCCACCTGGGGACGGCCGTCACCGTGCTCTCCAGCGACGACCCGGTCCGGGTATTCGAACGGTTCTCGACTCTCGACGCTGTCTCTCGCGGCCGGGCCGAGGTCATCCTCGGCCGCGGCTCGTTCATCGAGTCCTTCCCGCTGTTCGGGTACGACCTCCGCGACTACGAAGTGCTCTTCGAAGAGAAGCTCGACCTGTTCGCCCACCTGCTCGGTGAGAAGCCGGTGACCTGGCAGGGAACGACGCGGGCGCCCCTGACCGGCGCCGACGTCTTCCCGAAGACGGAGAACGGCCTGACCGCGTGGGTGGGGGTCGGAGGCTCTCCCGAATCGGTCGTCCGTACGGCGAAGTACGGGTACGGGCTCATGCTGGCGATCATCGGCGGTTCGGCGGCGCGTTTCCGGCCCTTCGTCGATCTCTTCCACCACTCGCTGAACGAGTTCGGTCACGACCGGCGCCCCGTCGGCGTTCACTCGCCCGGGCACGTGGCCGACACCGACGAGCAAGCGTGGGAGGAGCTGTACCCCGCGATGGAAGCCAACCGTAACGCCATCGGCGCGGAGCGCGGGTGGCCACCGTACAGCCGCCTCCAGTTCCAGCACGATGTGGGACCGGAAGGCGCCGTATACGCAGGCTCCCCGGATCGGGTGGCCCAGAAGATCGCCGCGACCCTGCAGACGCTCGGTGCAGATCGCTTCGACCTCAAGTTCTCCAACGGCACCCTCTCGCACGACCGACTGATGCGTTCGATCGAGCTCTACGGCACACGCGTGGTGCCGCGAGTGCGAGAGATCCTGGCCGCCGGCGAGGCCTGAGCCGCTCGCCACACCGAGCTGCCCGCGACCACCGAGGGGAGACGCAGCGCGTAGGCTGGCCGTCATGTCCTCGGTTCGGTTCGTCGCCATCGGCGACTCTTTCACCGAGGGCGTCGGAGACGAGCTCCCCGGCGACGCGGACCATCCCGAAGGCTACGTCCGTGGATGGGCGGACCTCGCCGCGCAGGGCTGGGCGGCCTCACGCGGGGAGTCGATCGCGTACGCCAATCTCGCGATTCGCGGGAAGCTCGTGTGGCCGATCGTCCGCGAGCAGTTGGAGCGGGCTCTGGCACTGGGACCCACGCACCTCTCGTTCAACGGCGGCGGCAATGACATGCTGCGGCCCCGCACCTCGATCGCGCACATCGCCGATGCCTTCAGCCACGTCCTGCGACGCTGCGATGAAGAGGGGGTCACCCTTATCCTGCTCTCGGGTGCGAACCCCGCCGCCGGACTGCCCCTCGGACGGGTGATCCAGCGTCGGGGCGACCTGATGTCGATGGCGGTGCTCGATCGCGTCGCCCGCCGTGACGACGTGATCCGCGCCCTCAACTGGCCCGACAGCGAGCTGTCGCGTCCGTCGTACTGGTCGGAGGACCGCCTGCACATGAACGCCCGCGGTCACCACCGCGTCGCGGCACGTGTGCTGGAGGCGGTCGGCGAGCGGCCGCCGGAGAACTGGTGGGCTCTGCCAGAGTCGCCCGAGGCGGCACGGCTGCGGCGTAGCGAGTACTTCCGTGAGCACCTCGGACCCTGGATGCGGCGACGCCTGACGGGCACGTCGTCGGGAGACGGCCGCGAACCGAAGTACCCGGAGTGGATCGAGATCCCCCCGGGCTAACCACAGGCGTCGCGGCGCTGTCAAGGGAGCAGACATCACGCATTTGACGCCCTCACGATGGTCCCACCACCTTCGTGATTGGAGTGCGTTATGAGCATCGGTGCCGGAATCGCCCTGTTCGTGATCGGAGCGATCCTCGTGTTCGCCGTCGACGTGGACGTGCAGTACGTCGACCTCGACATGATCGGCTACATCCTGATGGGCGCGGGAGCGGTCATCTTCGTGATCGGCATCATCCTGCTGGCGCGCCGTCGTTCCACCGAGTCCGTAACCCGTACCGTCGATCCGGCGGTCGGGGAACGCGTGACTCGCACCGAGACCAGCACGTCAGGAGACTCCACCGCCGTCTGACGGTGGGGGAGAGGAGAGGGCGACCGCCACGGCGCGGTCGCCCTCTCCTTCGTCAGCGTCTCCGCGGCGGCTTGGTCCATCCGATGTGCGCGCGGGTCCGGGATCGCTCGATGACGATGAAGACCGCTCCGATGACCCACAACGGGATCTGCGTCAGGAAGGCGAGACGGAACGCATCCATCGAGTAGGTCGCCGGGGTGCCCGCCCCCTGGAGGTCCAGAGCCATCCCGATCGCGAAGACCGCGATCAGCGCTGCCAGAAACCCTCCGGCGTTCGTGAGGCCCGTTGCCGTGCTGAGGCGGTGAGCGGGGTTGTGGGTGCGGGCGTGATCGAAGGCGATCATCGAGGCCGGACCGCCCATCGCCAGCGCGATCGCGAGCCCGTACAGAAGCCAGTGCGGCGCAGCACCCGGCCACACGATCACCGCTACCCACGCGATGAGCTGCACGGCGATGGCGGGCAGCACGAGGACACGCGAGCGCAGGTGGGGAACGCGGCGGGAGAGCTCACCCATGACCGGCCCCAGCGCCATGCCGACGATCACATACGTGGAGATCACCGCTCCGGCGGCCGTGCGCGAGAGTCCCTCTCCCGCCGTGAGGAACGGCATCCCCCAGAGGAGGATGAAGGCGGAGCCGGCGAACGGCGTCGTGAAGTGCGACCAGAACGCCAACCGGGTGCCGGGATGCGCCCACGCGGCGCGGATTCCCACGCCGGTGTCCACCGACGAGGTCACCACGCGGATCGCCCCGGTGTCGGTGTTGACGCTGACGTCGGCGGCGAGGGCCGCAGGTCGATTGCGGATGAGGGCGAAGACGAGGACGGCGAAGAGCACCCCGAGACCTGCGATGCTGCCGAACGCGATGCTCCAGGACGTGGCGTGGAGGAAGGCCGCCAAGGGAACGAGAGCCAGGAGCTGCCCGCCCTGACCGACGATGCCGGTCAGCTGCACCATGAGCGGCGCGCGCTGTGCCGGGAACCAGAGGGCGATGAGCCGCAGAACGCCCGGGAACACCGCGGCATCGCCGGCGCCGAGCAGAACCCGGGCGAGGATGGCGACGCCGACACTGGGGGAGAGGGCCATCGTCAGCTGCCCGGCGGCCATGAGGATCATCCCCGCCGTCATGATCGGACGTGCGCCGTAGCGATCCAGCAGAACCCCGACGGGGATCTGCATGCCGCCGTACATCGCAAGCTGGACCACGGCGAACAACGACAGCGTCGCCGCATCGGCCTGGAAGCGCTCGGCGGCGTCCACACCGACCGCCGCGAGCGAGGTTCGGTTGGTGATCGCGAGGACGTACGCCGCCACGCCGACGGTCCAGATGAGCCAGGCCCGCGCTCCGGCGACGCGGGGAGCGGGCGAAGCGGTCACGAGTCCACGTTACCCACCCCGCGGCGAGCGGTCGTTCGCGACGCCCTAGGTGCGTCGCTCGTGACGGCGGGGGAGCAGGCGCGCGGGAATGTGCGATGCGGGCGTCCACTCGCAGGTGAACGACCCGCGGTAGCCGAAGAGGAAGCCGAAGCGCTCGTTGTGCACCTCCAGGTCCACGTGGAATCGTTCCTCGGTGTCATCGAACCACTCGCGCAAGCGCGCGCGGCCGCTGAAGAGGAGCGGGAAGGCGAAGGCGACCGGCCCTTCGTAGAAGCGTTGCGCGTGCGAGGTCAACACGAGCGCGCCGTCCTCGTCGACCGCGAGATCCAGATCCACGGCGAGGTGCTGATGAGTTCCCAGATAATCGACGATGCGGCCCGCGTCGTGGACCATCGTGGCGTCGAACCGCCGCCGCCGCGCGCCGATCGCGTACTCGCGGACGAAGGTCACGGTCTCCCGGCCGTACGGATCGAGATAGGGATAGTTCTCGATGACGAAAGGGACGTCGGTGCCCGTGTCCGGGATCAGGATGTTGCGGAGTCGCCCGATCTGGAGGAACGGCACCGTCCACCACGGTCCTCGCCGAATCTGCGTCATGATGCCACGTCCGATGCAGGCCTCGCCGCGATCGAGACCGACGCCGAAGCGTCGCTGGAGCTGGGGGTGGAGCCGGGTGAAGTCCTCGCCCATCACGCGTTCGAAGATCGACGTCATCGCGCCGTCTCAGGGGAGTGGAGGGAGGATAGCGTCGCCGGCGCGTCACTCAGATGATCGCCGCGCCGGGAGCCGCCTTCGGGGGAACGGCGGCACCGTGCCGCGCGCGGACGCCGCCGGTTCCAGAACCACAGCGCGCTGTGCAGGGGCCAGGCCTCCGGTTCCTCTCCGCGCTCGATCCAGATCCTCAGCCGATCGAAGCTCCACGCCGTGGCCCAGGCCAAGACGGGTCGAGCCACGACATCGGCCCAGCGCCCCCACCCGGGCGTGTAGTCATAGCCTGTGATGAAACGTGTGCGGTCGTCACCCGACGGCACATAGCGCCAGTATCCGCGCCCCGCACGGATCGGGGAGATCCGGTCACCCGTGAAGAACTTGAGCGCCGAGGTCCGACTGCCGTCGGGGCGGGATCTCTCACCGATGCTCACGCCGACACCCTCGATCGTGTGGAAGGGAACCCGTCGCGCATACGAGAACGACTGCACACCGGACGCATCTGGCTCCGCCGGGGTGATGCGCGAGAAACGAATGTCCCAGCGCGAATGCTGCGCCGCGTCCTGCGTCCGTCTCCACACCTCTTCGACCGGAGCGGAGATCTCGATCTCCACGTAGATGGCGCGGGAGGTCACTCCTCGACACTACCGAACAGGTCTCGGGGAGCGCGCCGGTCAGCCCGTCAGCCGGTCAGCCCAACAAACTGACATAATGTGCATTATCGGCTATTAGGCTCGTTGTCATCACGCGCAGCGTCGAGACCGATGAAGCGACGGAACTCCTTGGCGCCGCTCACCCGGATCGGCTCGCCGCGGACGAAATCGCCTGGGGTCAGCACGAGACGTCGCGACACCGCGGCCTCACCACGTCGCGCGAGACGCTGACGTCCATCGTCGCGGTAACCGACCTTGCGGCTCACCGCGAGCGACGCGGCGTTGTCGACGAACGCTCCGGATGTCACCTCGACCGCATCGAGATGGTCGAAGACGAAGGCGCAGATCGCCTGACGCATCCTGGTTCCCACGCCGCGCCCGTGGTGTTCACGTCCGAGCCACGATCCCGTCTCGCCCGTCCGGGTCGTGAGGTACTGCTGCGTGGAGAATCCCTGTGTCCCGACCACAGTGCCCTCGTACTCCACGGCGAACTCGAGCGACCACGCCGAGGGCGACCACCGGGCTCGCGTACCCCAGTGATACTGCGCGAGTTGGTGAGGAAGCTCGTCGACGGGGGCATCGGTCCAGGGATAGTGAAAGGGCATGACGTCGGGATCGTGGATTCCACGGACGGCGAGGTCGATGAGCGCGGGAAGCACATCGTCGGTGATGGGCCTGAGGATCACCGGCCCCGCCTCTACGCGTAGCCCGAACGGCGGGAAGACGGCGGTCAGGTCCATAAGCACAGTCTGCTCCTTCGGCCGCGCGCGAAGCGACTCGCCGCTGGCCCTAGGCTCGAACCATGTGGGACGCACTGACCGGCTTCGTCGTCGTGGGTCTCGCCATCGCTCTCGGCTGGCTGCTCGGACGGATCGATCTCCTCGGGCCCCACGCGCGTCACGTGCTGGGAAGACTCACCTTCTTCGTCCTGTCGCCCTTCCTCTTGTTCGTCGTCCTCGCACGCGCCGACGTGCACACCCTCTTCTCCGCGCTCCTGCCGGTATCGGCGATCGCGGCGGTGTCGGTGTTCGCGATCTATGTGCTCGTCGCACGCCTCTGGTGGCGGCGCAGCGTCGGTGAGACGCTCATCGGCGCCCTGTCGTCGGGTCAGGTGAACTCGAACAACATCGGCATCCCGCTCTCGCTCTATCTGCTGGGCAGCGCGGCGTACCCCGCGCCCGTCATCCTCATGCAGCTCGTGATCTTCACTCCGATCAGCATGGCGATCTTCGAAGCCGTCTCCACGGGGCAGCGACGGCCGGGAGCGATCCTTCGCCGAACCGCCACGAACCCGATCGTGGTCGGGTCCGTGCTCGGCATGCTCGTGTCGGTGTCGGGGATCGCACTTCCTCCGGTCGCGATCGAGCCGTTGCTGCTGATCGCGAACGCATGCGTGCCCGTGCTGTTGATCTCCTACGGCATCTCGCTGCACGGGCAGCGGGTCCTCGGCGTGCCCGGTCGCCGTCGCGACGTACTCGTCGCGAGCGTCCTCAAGCTCGCGGTGATGCCGATCGTCGCCTGGGCGGTCGCCGCGCATCTGCTCCACCTCTCCCCCGCCGACGTGCTCATCGTGACCGTCTTGGCCGCGCTTCCCACCGCGCAGAACGTCTTCAACTACGCGCAACGCTTCGATATCGGCGAGCCGATCGCCCGCGACACCGTCTTCGTGACGACCCTCGGATGCGTTCCCGTGCTGCTGCTGATCACCTGGCTGCTGTAGGCGATCAGTCGTCACGTTCTGACGCACCCACTCCCCCCGGCACGGCCCGAGGACTACGCTGGGAGCGTTCCCTCACAGGGATTTCCCAGAAAGGCACCGTCATGTCTACCGCAACCTCTTTCGAGAAGGACGCCGTGACCGGCATCCGCGTCACGCTGGGCCTTGCCGGCATCCTCACCCTGATCGCCGGGATCCTGATCCTGGTCTGGCCGGGTCAGACTGCCGCCGTGGTCACCGGGATCCTCGCCATCTACGTCATCGCGACCGGGCTGGTGTACGCCGGCCTCGGGATCTTCAGCAAGACCAAGGGCGGGTGGGTGCGCGTCGGACACATCGTCCTGGGCCTGCTCTTCGTCGCGTCGGGCATCATCGCCTTCGCGAACCTCGCCGCCACGACCGTGTGGCTTGCCGTCTTCGTCTCGGTGTTCATCGGGATCGCCTGGATCGTGGAGGGCGTCGTCTCGCTCTCGACGTTGGGCGACGCGAAGTCCAAGGCCTGGACGATCCTCTTCGCCATCGTCAGCGTGATCGCCGGCGCCTACCTCCTGCTGTCGCCCCTCTGGGCAGCCGTCGTGCTCTGGTGGCTTCTGGGGATCATGCTCATCGCGATGGGCGTGCTCAACCTCGTACGCGCCTTCACGTTCGGAAAGTAGTCCTCCTACGATGCGGCGGCCCGGAGGAACATCTCCCAACGGGCCGCCGCATCGCATGTGCGGATAGGGTCACTGACCCCCGAACGAGCTCACATCGCCGATCAGGCGGGTGTTGTCGGCAGGAATGGGTTCGACGGCTGCCAGAGCGACCTGCTCGGCGAACTCCGAGACGTTGTAGAGCTTGCCTGCCGATTCCCGGCGCGATTCGATCGCTCCCGGATTGGCGCGCTCGAGGAGCGTCGCGGTGATCGTTCCCTCGATCATGTCGCCGGAGACGACGACGAACCCGATGCCCCGTTCCGCAAGACCGGGGATGCGCTCACGGAGGGCGTCTTCACCGGCGCGCTTGGACAGTGCGACGACCTCATACTCCGGCATGGTCGGGGTGGTGCGGATGAAGTGGGCCTGGTGACTGGTCACGAAAACCACGCGGGAGCCGTCGTCGAGCAGGGGAAGGGCGGCGTCCAGGACACCGAGCTGCGCATCCCGGTTGAGGGTCATGGCATAGTCCTCGGCCATGCCGCCTTCCATACCACCCGAGGCGTTGAGCACCAGGATGTCGAGCGAGCCGAACCGATCCTTGACGGCGGCGAACATCTCGGCAACGGAGGCGGAGTCGGTAAGATCTGCACCGACGACGAGCACCTCGACGCCGAGTTCGCGCAACTCCGCCGCCAGCTTCTCCGCGCGAGGCGCTTTGTTGCGGAAGTTGATCACGACGTTTGCGCCGGCCTGGGCGAAGTACCGCACCGTGTCGGCCCCGATTCCCCGAGAGGAGCCGGTCACGAGCGCGGTGCGACCGGCGAGGGCGCCGGCAGGAATGGGCTGAGACATGGCGTTCAGCCTATCAACCGCCCCTTCCCCCTCCCCGCGTCGCACCGGGGTGTTAGGGTTCGAGAGAGCACTCGCGGAAGGAGGCAACGGTGTTGCCTGACCTCACCCAGTATCTCTGGATCGTCTGGCTGGTGCTCGCGTTGCTCTTCGTCATCATCGAACTGCTGACGTTGGAGTTCACGTTCCTGATGCTGGCCGGAGGCACGCTCATCGGCGGACTCGGCGTCAACCTCCTCGGCGGCGCGTGGTGGGCACAGGTGCTGGCCGCGGCCGCCATCGCCGCGCTCCTCCTCTTCACGATCCGCCCCCTGCTCTTGCGCGCCCTCCATCGGAGCAGTCAGCCGCAACCCACCAACGTCGATGCCCTCTACGGTCTCGGCGCACGTGTCCTTGCCCCCTTCACCGACTCCGCCGGATCGGTC
The DNA here is from genome assembly GCF_001620065.1 of Microbacterium sp. TNHR37B. GTDB lineage: Bacteria > Actinomycetota > Actinomycetes > Actinomycetales > Microbacteriaceae > Microbacterium. The sequence goes on along the minus strand of NZ_LQGV01000001.1, from coordinate 328,336 downwards.
AAGCTCGACAACGGCGAGACCTGGACCGCACGGCTGGTCGGACCCGACCCCGGACTGGACGTTGGCTCCCGCGTCGTCGTCACTGCGGTGCGCGGCGCCACGGTCGAGGTCGCTCCCACAGAGACCCCATCCCTGCCCCCAGACCCCACCCCCGGAGAGAGGAGCGCGGACTGATGCCCATCGACCTCGGCGCATTCATCGGACAGATCTTCATCATCGTCCTCCTGGTCGTCGTCGCGATCTTCGTGATCGTCGTCGTCTTCCGGTCGATCCGAATCATCCCGCAGGCCTACGCCGGCGTCGTCGAGCGCCTGGGCCGCTACCAGCGAACCCTCTCCCCCGGTCTGAACCTGCTCGTGCCGTTCATCGACCGGCTTCGACCCCTCGTCGACATGCGGGAGCAGGTCGTCTCGTTCCCGCCGCAGCCCGTGATCACCGAGGACAACCTCGTGGTCTCCATCGATACGGTGGTCTACTTCCAGGTCACCGACGCGCGCGCCGCCACCTACGAGATCGCCAACTATTTGGGAGCGGTGGAGCAGCTGACCACGACGACCCTCCGAAACGTCGTCGGCGGGCTGAACCTGGAAGAGGCGCTCACGAGTCGTGATGAGATCAACGGCCAGTTGCGCGTCGTGCTCGACGAAGCCACCGGCAAGTGGGGTATCCGCGTCTCGCGGGTGGAGCTCAAGGCGATCGATCCGCCCCACTCGATCCAGGATTCGATGGAGAAGCAGATGCGCGCGGAGCGTGACCGCCGCGCTGCAATCCTGACGGCCGAAGGCTCGAAGCAATCGCAGATCCTCGAGGCTGAGGGTCGCCGACAGGCCGAGATCCTCCGCGCGGAAGGCGACAAGCAGGCCGCCATCCTCCGCGCGGAAGGCGAAGCGGCCGCGATCACCTCCGTCTTCCACGCGATCCACGCCGGCCAGCCCGACGACAAGCTCCTGGCTTACCAGTATCTGCAGACGCTCCCGAAGATCAGCGACAGCGCATCGAGCAAGCTCTGGATCATCCCGAGCGAGTTCACCGAGGCGCTCAAGGGGCTCAGTTCCGGCTTCGCCGCGAAGATCCCTCCCGCCGCGCCGGCCGGTGCAGACGGCGGATCGAGCACACCGCCGGCGCCGCCCGCATCCAGCACTCCCCCCACCGCCTGATCTCCGCCGCGTGACGCATCCCTGGTTCCTTCCTGACCGCCCGCGCATCCTGGCCCACCGCGGATTCGTTCCCGATGACGCGGAAGGAGTCGTCGAGAACTCCTTGGCCGCGCTGGCCGGGGCGCACGCCGTCGGCGCGGAGTACGTCGAGTCCGACTGCCACCTGACGGCGGACGACGTCGTCGTTCTCCTCCACGACGCCGACCTCCAACGGGTCGCCGGCGACCCGCGAAGCGTGCGAGATGTGACGGTGCGGGAGCTCGAAGAGCTGATGTCCACGCGGGGTGGGCTCGTGACCCTCGCGCAGGCGCTCGACGGCTTCCCGACCCTCCGATTCAACCTCGACGTCAAGGCCGCCGATGCTGCAGAGCAGGTCGGTCGCGACGTAGCACGTCACTCCGACAGAGTGCTGCTGACGAGTTTCTCCGACCGCCGTCGACGCCTGGCCCTCGATGCGGCGCGCGCCCTCGGCGGCCGGCCGGCGACCTCCGCGGGAAGCAGCGTCATTGCTCGGACTCTCGCCGCCGTCGCCACGCGCTCGTCCCGGGCCGTCCGGCGAGTCCTGGACGGGGTCGACGCCGTGCAAGTGCCGCTCCGGCAAGGCCCCGTGCCCATCGTCCGTCGACGCTTCATCGATGCGGTGCACGCTGCCGGAGTCGAGGTCCACGTGTGGACGATCAACGACGAAGATCTCATGGCGGAGCTCCTCGAGCTCGGCGTCGACGGTGTCGTCACCGACCGCGCGGATCGGGCGTTGGCCGTCCTCCGCTCGCGGTCCTGAGTCGTCACACGGCGGCAGCTCGGAAGGCCGACGCGCCAGGGCGTCTGGGCATTCTGGGCATCGGCTGTGAAAGCGCCGCCCAGGCCGCCCGTTCGGATGACGCGCACAGGTCAGGGCGTTATACCTGACGAGGACGAGAGGACCACACAATGGCAGATCGCAGCCTGCGCGGCATGCGGATCGGCGCATCCAGCCTACAGAGCGAGGATGGCGTCGTTTTCCATGAGCGCGCGAACTTCACCTACGTGTGCACGCAGTGCGCACGAGAGACCGTCATGACCTTCGCCGCCGACGCGGAAGCCCCGGAGGTCTGGGAGTGCCGCACGTGCGGCGCCGAGGCCGTGCTCCGTGTGGGAGACACGGTCGTCGAGGTGGACCATTCCGGCGACAAGACGCCGCGGACCCACTGGGACATGCTGATGGAGCGCCGGACCATTCCAGAGCTCGAGGAACTGCTCGAAGAGCGCCTCGCTCTGCTGCGCGCCCGTCGCGGTGGCGAAGAGAAGGCGCGCCTCTCCGCATAACGCACACGCCATCGATGACGCCGGTTCCCTGGGAGCCGGCGTCATCCTTGTGCGGAGGACCGGGCTCGGCGGATCGCGAAGACGCCCGTGACGCCGAACGCGAGCACGATGCCCCACCCCAGCAGCGCCTGGACAGCGGGTCCGATGATCACCGCCGGAGTCAGACCGGTCCGGAGCGGGACGTCGGTGATCATGGCACCCGGCACGCCTGCGGCGAGCGACTCGACCGTCGACCCGTCGGGGGCGATGACCTGACTCGTGCCGACGGTCGAGAGATTGACCACGGCCCGCCCCGTCTCGATCGCCCGCATCCGCGCGAACGCCAGCTGTTGCAGGTTCTCGTCGGTGTCGCGGAAGTCGGCGTTGTTCGTCTGGAACATGTAGACCTCCGCGCCGTCGCGCGCCCCGCTCCAGATGACGTCGTCGTAGATGACATCGAAACAGATTGCGAGGCCCACCCCGACGCCGTCCACATCGAAGAACGGCGGGTTGGTGCCGGGAGTGTACTCCCGCTGGATGAGGCCGATGAGGTCGGGGGCGAGCATCTCGAAGAACCACCGGTCGGGGACGTACTCCCCCATCGGCACCGGATGGCTCTTGTCGTGAATGGCGACGGGGTTGTGCTCGCCGACGTGCCACAGCATGGACGTGTTGAACGTCTGATCGCCGCGCTCGGTCGCTGCATTGACGATGAGAGGCGCATCGAACTCGCCGGACAGTCGATCCAGGACTCGTGCGACCGAGGCATTCCGAGTGGGGTCAGCATCGATCCCCCCTTCCGGCCACAACAGGACATCGAGATCCTGCCCCGAGAGCTGCGCCGTCGCGTCGAGCTGTGATTGCAGCACCGCGTAGGGCTCACGCGTGTCGAAGTAGCCGGCCGGGCCGTTCCCCTGCACGGCACCCACGCGGATCGTTCCCGCGTCGAAGGTGGGGAACTGAGGAACCAGCACGAGCGCCGCGAGCACGAGTGCGGCGGGAGTCATCCTGACCGGCGCGCGCCACGCACGCAGCCGGACGATCTCGCCGACGGCCGCGACGACGAAGACCATCAGGAACGTGAGCCCGGTCACGCCGGTCCAGGAGGCGACATGAGCCAGCGGACTCTCCGCCTGACTCATCCCGATCCTGCCCCACGGGAATCCCGTGTAGGGCCACGCACCGAGCCATAGTTCCCGGGCCGTCCACAGCCCCGCCACCAACGCGGGAAGCAGCACCAGACGGGCCCAGGTACCCCCACGGAGGCGCGGCAGCCAACGGTAGGCCAACGCGATCGCGATGGCTCCGATCGCGCTCAGCAAGGTCTCGATCCCCGCCAGGGCGAACCAAGGGACGACACCCAGGTAGCGGGTGATCCATACGATGTGAATCAGGTAGAACGACGCTGCGAAAGCGAACCCGACGACGAAGGCTCCACCCGCCGAGCGGCCGATCAGCGTCAGAAGCGATGCTCCCACTCCCACGAAGGCCAGCGGCCACCAGCCCACGTCGGGGAAAGCAAGGTCGAGGATGGCTCCGCCCGCGATCGCGACGAGGATCGCGGCCCATAACGGCAGCAGGGGTCGGGGATCGGAACGCACGTGACGAGCCTATGCGAGCGGATGGAAGCCGGCGGCGCTCAGACCGTCGAGTACGCGACGATCCCCCGCCTCACGCCGTCCAGCGCGGCTCGCGCGGTCGTGGCCACGGGCGGCTGCGCCACGAGGGAAAGCTGATCGAGCAGATCGATCGTCTGCTTGGCCCAGCGCACGAAATCGCCCGCCGCGAGATCGGCCTCCTCCAGGACCCGTTCCAGCGCCATGCCCCGCGCCCACGAGTGCATGGCCTGCGCGAGCCCCGGCGAGAAAGCCTCCGAGCCGGGGAGATGGTGTTCGCGCTCGATGTCGTCGAGTACGGCCCACAGCTCCTGAGTGCGGTGAAGCGCCGTGCGGAAAGCGCCGCGGGGAAGCCTCGGATCGCTCGCATCGTCACGTCGTGGTTCGTAGACCAGACAACACGCCAGCGCCGCCAGCGAAGGGGCGTCCAATTCGTCCCACAGTCCCCGGCGCAGCGACTCGGCCACCAGGAGGTCGCGCTCTCCGTAGATCCGCCGCATGGTCGCGCCCGCAGCGGTCAGCCGCGTGGTGCCCGCGCGGTCGCGCTCGACATAATCGAGAGCCGTCAGAACGTCGACGACGCGATCGAAGATCCTCGCCACCGTGCCCGTCCGCGTCTGGATCTGATGACGCAGCTTCGCCACCTGGCGCGAGAGCTTCGCATGGCGTTCCCCCCAGCGCGCGTGGTTCTCACGATCCGGGCAGGAGTGGCAGGGATGACGCTGGAGCGCCCGCCGCAGCGACTGGATCTCATTCTGGCGGTGCTGACGCGTCTTGGCGGAGGCCGTGCGGTCGGCGCGGTTCAGCTTCTCTGCCTCACTCAGACGCCGGCGCAGATCCGCATACTCCACGAAGTCGCCGCGGTCGCAGGCCATCGCCTTCTCGTAGCCCGCGAGGGACTGCTCCGCCTCTTTGACCTGCCGGGCGAGTCCGACCACAGCCCGGTCGGCCTGGAACTGGGCGAACGACGACTCCAGAATCTCGCGCGCGCGAGACCTGCCGAACTGATCGATGAGGTTCACGGCCATGTTGTACGTGGGGCGGAAGCTCGAGTTGAGCGGATATGTCCGCCTCGAAGCCAGGGCTGCGACCGACTGCGGGTCGAGCCCCTCCGTCCACTGGATGACCGCGTGCCCTTCGACGTCGATCCCGCGGCGGCCGGCGCGACCGGTCAGCTGGGTGTACTCGCCCGCTGTGATGGCGACCCGCGCTTCCCCGTTGAACTTCTCGAGCTTCTCCAGCACGACGGTCCGGGCCGGCATGTTGATGCCGAGCGCCAGCGTCTCCGTCGCGAAGACGGCCTTGACGAGCTTGCGTTGGAAGAGCTCTTCGACGATCTCCTTGAACGCCGGGAGGAGGCCGGCGTGGTGGGCCGCGACACCGCGCTCCAGATTGTCCCGCCACTCCCAGAACCCGAGGACCGCCAGGTCTTCGTCGTGGAGGGTGCGGGTGCGCTCGTCGACGATCTGCCGGATCTCGTCACGTTCCTCCCGCGAGGTGAGCCGCACGCCCGACCGTCGCACCTGCTGCACGGCGGAGTCGCAACCAACGCGGCTGAAGATGAAGAAGATCGCCGGGAGGAGGTTGGCACGCCCGAGCAACTGGACCACGTCCGGCCGGTCCAGGCGTTCGATGCGGTGGACGTTCGACGGACGCACCGGGCGGGTCCCTCCGCGCTGCGGTCGACGGCGCGTCGCCTCGTACGACGGCTGCGACCGCATCTGCTGCGCGCGCCGGTTGTTGTCGAAGCGCGATCCGGTGAACGAGCGGATCCGCATGAGCTCCTGATTGACCTGAGCCGTGGCCACTCCGGCGCGGTCGTCGAACAGGGGCAGGAGGTCGCCGCGGACGAGCACATGCTGCTCGAGCGGCACCGGGCGGGTCTCGGAGACGATGACCGCCGTGTCACCACGGACGGTGTCGAGCCAGTCTCCGAACTCCTCGGCGTTGGAGACCGTGGCCGAGAGGGAGACCAGACGCACCTCGGGAGGAAGGTGGATGATCACCTCTTCCCACACCGCACCGCGGAAGCGGTCGGCGAGGTAGTGCACCTCGTCCATCACGACGTAGCGCAAGCCCCGGAGCGCAGAGGAGTCCGCATAGAGCATGTTGCGGAGCACCTCGGTCGTCATCACGACGATGCGGGCGTTGCCGTTGATGTTGGTGTCACCGGTGAGCAGTCCCACTTCGCTCTCGCCGTACACCTCTTGGAGCTCGCGGAACTTCTGGTTGGACAGCGCCTTCATAGGTGTCGTATAGAAGGCCTTGTCGCCGGGCGCGCGCATCGCCAGGTGAATCGCGAACTCCCCGACGATCGTCTTGCCCGCCCCGGTCGGTGCCGCCACCAGGACGCTTCGCCCCTCTTCGAGCGCATGGCATCCGGCGATCTGGAACGGATCGAGGTCGAACCGTTGCGCATCGGCGAACCACGTCGTCACCGGGTGCGCGCGCGCGGCCTCCGCCCGCGCGAACCTCTCGGCCGGGTCGGTCACGCAGCCGTACCCAACTCCGCGGCCGTGCGCTTCGCGCGACGTCGATCGAAGAGCATCGACAAGCCGGCCGCGGCGAAGAAGAGCACCACGAGGATCCCGGCCAAGAGGAAGGTGGAGACGACGTCAGCGGGTGGGGTCGCGATGGCGGCGACGACGACGGCGATCACGACCGCCACCCGCCACGCCTTGAGAATCGCCTTGCCGGAGATGATCCCGGCGAAGTTCAGCGCGACGAGGAAGACGGGGAGCACGTAGGCGACCCCGACGATGAGCATGAGCTTCAGCACGAAATCGTAGTAGGTGCGTGCTTCGTAGAAGGCCGACGTGCCCTCGGGGAGAAACTCCGCCATGAGCTTCACGATGTTGGGCATCACGAGGAGGCCCGTGAGCGCCCCGGCGAAGAACAGCGGGATCGCGGCGAGGAGGAATCCGACGGTGTAGCGGATCTCTTTTCGGCTGAGCCCGGGCATGATGTAGGCCCAGATCTGCCACAACCACACCGGTGCCGCGAGCAGGATGCCGATGGCGAACGACATCCGCAGCTTCAGGTCGAAGGCACCGGTCACGGTCGTGTACATGACCTCGATCTTCGCCTCCTCACCGCGCGCGATCGCGATCTCGCGCACGGGGCGCGTGATGAACTCCATGAAGGGGTCGGTGAGGAAGTACGCGATCACCATCGCCACGACGATGGCCGCAGCCGCAATCAACAGGCGGTTGCGCAACTCAACGAGATGCCCCGCGAGGGACATCCGCTTCTCGCGTCGGTCAGGACGCGGCTTCTTGACGCGGGGGCGGGTCGTCCGCTCGGTCACCACGCTCCGTCGTCAGGAGGACGTGCGCGGCGAATCGCCCGTATCGGCGCGGGAGGCGGCCGGCTCGGAGAGCGGCGTCGCGACCGTCGGAGCCGCTGTCGACGCGGTGTCGGCCGGCTTGTCGTCGTCCTTCATGGCCTTCATCTCACCCTTGAAGACGCGGGCGGACTGACCGAGGCTCTTTGCCAGGGCGGGCAGCTTGGCCGCGCCGAACAACAGCAGAACGACGGCGAGGATCAGCAGCCACTGCCACCCATGAGGTCCCATGATGATCTCTTCCCGTTCGGAATGGAGGTACGGCCAGTGTAACCGACCCGCGCCCGCGCGGCCTCAGTGATACTGCGCGAGCCCCGCCTCGGCCCACGCGGCGACCGCTCGTCGCGCCTCGTCGGGCGAGCGCACCTCGACGTCACCGCCGTGACGGGTCGCCACCCGTTTGAGGGAGCGCTCGTCCGCCACCCGGATCTGGGCGCTGCGCATGTCGCCCTCCCCCGTCACCGAAGAGGCGTCGAGGTACTCGGCGAGCAGGGGCAATGTCGCGGCGCGCACGCGCAGGTCGACGACGGCATCGGTGTCGCTCGGTTCGAACAGCTCCGGCACGCGCTCGCCCCCGTGAGTGATGGGGATGTCGCTCAGCCGCACGTCGGACACCCGGTCCAGGTGGAATGTCCGCATCGCCTCACGGAGATGACACCAGCCCTGCAGGTACCACTGCCCGGACGCGATGTGAACCTTGACCGGGTCCACCGTGCGGGTCGTGACCGGCGAATCGGGAGCCTTGTAGGTGAACGTGACGGCGACCCCCGCTCGAACGGCGTCGGCGACGGTCACACGCACGTCGTCGACCGCTTCGGGCGCGACGATCACCTCGGCCGGCACCCCGGAGGCACCCCGCGCGAGCTTGGCGAGGAGACCTTGGACGACGCCGCTATCCCCCACGCCGGGAAGACTGGCCGCCAGCTGGAGACCGGCCAGCAGGGCTGCCGCTTCTCTCGCCGTCAGTCGCGGCGTGCGCTCCAGGCCCACCGTGTTGGTGATGGAGATGACGCCGTGCTGGTCCAGCAGATCCCAATCGATGTCGAACAGGTCGTTCGCCATCTGCCAGAAACCGCTGTCACCCGGCAGCCCGATGACGGTGAGCTTCTCGACCATGGCGCGCATCTGCGCCTCGGACACCTCGAACTCGGCAGCCGCCTCAGCGAGCGAGACCTCCCCCTTGCCGATCAGATACGGGACCAGCTGGAGGATGAGTGCGGCGCGATCGGTCGCCAAGAGCGGCTTCGTGTTCACGCGGGACTCCCCTCATGGAGCTCGAGAGTGCGCTGGAGGCGACGGATGACTTTGGCGCGCAGATCGGCCGGCTCGACCACGCGCACCTCGGGACCGTACGAGGCGAGTTCGTCGGCGAACACCTCGGCATCGACGTAGGGCACCCGGATCCCCTGCTCCGCGGTCGCACCTCGACGCGTCAGACGAAGCGCCGCCTCGGTGCCGGGGTCGACCTCCAGCAGCGCCTGCTGCCGATCGGCCACCTCGCGCAGCCCCCGCAGCGCACGGTCTCCGGCGCCGTCTCGCAGCGCGGGATCGAACTCGCGTTTGGTGATCCGCACGTCCGAGGACACCCGCGACAGGAGGAAGGTGCGCTCGGCCTGCTGGTCGAGATCGAATCCGAAGACGTGCCACCGTCCCTCGTACTCGACCAGGGCCAGGGGGCGAAGTCGACGTCGCCGCGCCGCGTCCTCCCCCGCCTTGACATAGTCGAACTCGACGACCCGCGCCTGCTCGATCGCACGCTGCAGCGGAACGAAGGCGGGCTCTCGGAGGTTGATCCGCGGCGAGTAGCCGATGATCGGCGCATCGACATCGTTGCCGAGAGCGCGGATCTTGCGCAGCCCGCTGCGCGCCTGCGCCGACATGGAGCTCTCACTCCACACCCCACCGGCCAGATTGAGGACGGCCAGCTCGGCCGGAGTGAAGTCGATGTCCACGGGGAGCTCGTACTCGCTCGTGGGAACGCGATAGCGCGCTTCTCGGAGATCATCCGGATCGGAGTAGTCCCCGATCGTTTCGATCGGGACGCCGAGCCCGCGGAGATTCTCCTTGTCCCGCTCGAACATCTTCTCGAGAGCGTCCTTGCTCGCCCCCGCCTCGACCTGCTCGCGGTAGCCCGACACGGAGGAAAGGATCGTGTCCTTGGTCAGCCCCTGCTCGGTGGCCAAGAGCGCGACGACGAGGTTGACCAACCGCTCCTCGGGAGCGATGCGCGTCGATTCGGTGGCCACGCGATTCATCCTAGGTCGATCCCGGCAACGCGGGTCGGCGGCCCGCCGCGCGGACCCGTCGGCGGGGACCGGTGGTCGTGGCGAGCGTGGGGACTACTGAGAAGCAGCAGGCTTCTGGTCGACGCCGAGCACGTCCACGACGAACACGAGCGTCGCGCCGCCGGGAATGGCCCCACTGCCCTTCTCGCCATAACCGAGCTCCGGCGGGATGACCATGAGGATCTGCGATCCGACCGTCGCACCTTCCAGCGCCTTCGCGAAGCCCGGGACGACGCCATCCAGGGTGACGACGGCCGAGGCTCCGGACTCCCACGTGGAGTCGAACACCTTCCGATCGGCCCACGTGACGCCGGTGTACTGCACGCGGATCGAGTCGGCGTCCGTCACTGTGGGTCCGTCGCCGCGCTTGAGCACCTCGACCGCGAGATCTGCCGGCGGCGCGGCATCCGGGACGATGATGCCGGGGGCACCAGAGGGAGCGAGAACCACCGACGGCATCCCGGGACGATCGTTGTACTGCGGGGCTCCGTCGGCAGCGGCGAGGTACACGCGCTGGAGGTCGAGCACCACGGCGATGGAGTCGCCCTTGCTCAGGCCCATGCTCGATGCCGCCTCAGGTGAGACCGCATCAACGGGCATGGCGCCGACGATGCGCGAGCCTTCGGTGGCGCACATCATCATGTCCGCCAGCCCGGCGTAGTGCTCACGCCAGCCCGACAGAGGACGGGCGTCGGTGGGTGTAGCCACGAGCGTCTCTCCCGTCGCGCCGTTGGCCAGCGTGATGGAGAACGCCACGTCCTGCGTCTCAGCGGTCACCCGGGTGCCGGTGCCCACCGTCTCGTCCACGAACGAGGTGCGGGAGACGTGCACGGGGTCTTTGACCGAGAGGGTCGGCTTCCCGACCTCGCCGGACGCGTCGATGAGCCCCAGGGCGCTCGACTCGGCGTGCGGACGCTCGCAGGACGCGTTCGGAGCGGACGACGAACAGCCCACCAAGGCGAAGGCGGAGAGCCCGATGACGGCGACAACAGCAGAGATCCGACGCAGCACCGGATCAGTCTACGTCGTCACCCGTGGAGTTCTCGGTCAACGCCCGCCCGCCACCTGCCGCGCGCTGGGCTTCCCGCACGCGCTTGCGGAGGTTCTTGTCGGTGATCTCGCGATCGCCGACGGCCCCCGGAGTCCAGACTTCGACGTCCTCGTCGGAGTAGGACGGCTTCTTCAACGCCCGCTTGCGCACGTCGGGCGGAATCGCGCCCGGCGCCAGACGACGTGCCGTGATGAGGAACCCGGTGTGGGCGACCATCCGGTGATCGGGTCGGACGGCCAGCCCTTCCACGTGCCATCCCCGCACCATCGTCTCGGTGGCCTCGGGCTCCGTGAACAGTCCCGTGCCGCGGAGGTACTCCGCGACACGGCTCAGCTGCGTCGCCGTCGCGATATAGCAGAGGACGACCCCGCCGGGAGCCAGGGCATCGGCCGCCACGTCGATGCACTCCCACGGAGCGAGCATGTCCAGGACGACCCGATCCACCGACCCGGGCTGAGCGGTGGAGGGCAGTTGTTCGACCAGATCGCCGACCACGACGTCCCAGTTCTCCGGCACGTGCCCGAGGAAGGTCTCGACGTTCGCCTTCGCAACGTCGGCAAACTCCTCTCTCCTTTCGAAGGAGGTGAGCGTGCCCTCGGCACCGATCGCCCGGAGCAGCCACAAGGACAACGCCCCCGAGCCGACGCCGGCTTCCACGACGCGCGCCCCCGGGAAGATGTCGGCAGCGGCGAGGATCTGGGCTGCATCCTTGGGGTAGACGATCGCTGCCCCTCGCGGCATCGACATCACGAAGTCGCGCAGGAGCGGCCGCAGGGCCAGGTAATCGTGGCCGGCGCTGTTGCTGACGACGGAACCGTCGGGGAGGTCGACGATCTTCGCGTGCGGAAGGACACCATGATGCGTGTGCAGTTCTCCGCCTTCGCGCAGGGTCACGGTGTGCATACGGCCCTTCGGGCCGGTTAGCTGGACACGATCGCCGTAGCGGAACGGCCCACGGGGACGGAGGTCGGTGTTCACGCGCGGGCCTTCCGGTGGTGTCGGGCGAGGGCATCGGCGAGGTCCTGCGGCGTGCAGCCCTCCAGGGTCGGCCAGATCTCGGTCACGCCGGAACCGGCCAGCGAGACCACGTTGGGAACCCCGATGGTCGTCACTCCCGCCGCGACGGCGGACCGGGCACCGTTGGGCGAGTCCTCGATCGCGACGCACTCCCCGGGAGCCACACCGAGGATCTCGCAGGCTTGGAGATACGGATCGGGAAACGGCTTGGGGCGGGGGACGTCGTCGCCGCCGATGACGAGGTCGAAGGCCTCGAAGTCGATGAGTTCGACGATCTCGGTCGCCATGCGCCGCAGCGACATCGTCACGAGGGCGGTCCGGACGCCCGCGTCGCGCAGGTCGCTGAGGAGCTGGCGCGCGCCGGGGCGGAAGGGAACGCCCTCGCGGCGGAGCGAGGCGCGAACCTCGTCGGTAAGGCGATCGACGATCTCGGGCACCGCCAGGCGCACACCGGCCCGCTGTAGGACGCGGGCGGCGTCGTCCAAGCCGAGACCGACGAGTTCGAGCGACTTCTCGTGCGTCCACTCGCCCCCGAAGCTCTCCACGAGGGGGCCCTCTGCGGCCATCCAGTACGGTTCGGTGTCGACGAGGGTCCCGTCCATGTCCCAGAGAACGGCGGCGGGGAGGGCGGAACTCATCGTTCCATCGTATCCAGGCGCCGGCGCGGTGCCGACGCGCCCCCGCGACCAGCGCGCGGCGTATCGTGGGTGAACATCTCCCGGACGGAAGGAGCGGAGTGGACGGTCTCGGTCAGCGCGTGCTGGTGATCGCCTTCGACGGCTGGAACGATGCCGGTGAGGCCGCATCGGCCGCGGTCGCGCATCTGCGCGCCTCCGGAACGTATGAGGAGTCGTACAGCGTCGACCCCGAGCTGTACTTCGACTATCAGTACACCCGACCCCAGGTCCGCCTCACCTCTGAGGGCGCGCGCGAGATCGTCTGGCCCGACGCCACGCTGTGGCGCCCACCCGCCTCGGCCGCCACGGCACCCCGGCTCTGGCTCTTGAGCGGTGTGGAGCCCGCACGGGCTTGGCAGGCCTTCGCCTCGGAGATCGTCGACGCCGCCCTGAGTGAGGACGTGACCGGGATCGTGGCGCTCGGGTCGATGATGTCGGATGTCCCTCACACCCGCCCCATCTCCGTCTTCGCCGGAAGCGACAACGAGAACCTGCGCACCTCGCTCGGTCTGGAACGCCCCACCTATGAGGGGCCGGTCGGCATCCTGAGCGTCGTCGCCGCCGTCGCCGAGGACGCGGGCATCCCGAGCGTCGCCCTCTGGGCGAGCGTCCCCGCGTACGTGGCCGGGCACTCCCCCTCCCCCAAGGCGACCCTCGCGCTCCTGGACCGCCTCGGCGACATCACCGGCGCGGAGATTCCCCGTGGCGAGCTCCCGGCCGAAGCGCTCGCGTGGGAAGCCTCGATCGATGCGGCCGCGGCGGACGACGAAGAGATGACCGAGTACATCCGGCAACTCGAGGCGACGCGAGACACCTGGGACTCCCCCGAGGCCTCCGGTGATGCGATCGCGCAGGAGTTCGAACGCTACCTGCGTCGCGGCGGCGAGGGGCCGTCGAAGCCCGGGCGCGACGACCCCCGCCGCTGAGGGCCCTCCCGCCCGACGGACGAACCGGGTGCGTCAGGCTCAGTACGCCTGCAGGACGCCCGTCGCCAGCAGGATCAGGAGCACGACGCCCAGGACCAGCCGGTAGAGCACGAACGGCAGGAAGCTGCCGCGCTTGAGGTACTGCATGAGGAAGGCGATGACCGCCAGCCCCACGGCGAACGCGACCACCGTCGCCACCCCGGTCTGCAGCATCGTGAAGGCCTGCGTCCCCGGCTCCCGCAACGCGTGGAAGAGCTCGTACAGGCCGCTGCCGAACACCGCAGGGACGGCGAGAAGGAAGGCGACCTCCGCGGCGGCGGGACGCGTGTACCCGAGCGCCAGCCCCATCGTGGTGGTTGCGCCGGATCGAGAGACGCCCGGGATGAGGGCGAGCGCCTGCGCGAAACCGAGGGCGAGACCGTGCGGGTAGGTGAGGTCCTTCTCGGTGCGATTACGTGCGCCGAGGGCATCGGCGATACCGAGGATGAGGCCGAAGACGATCAGGACGATCGCCACGAGCCACAGGTTTCGGAACGTGTCGCGGATGACGTCCTGGAACAGGAATCCGAGAACTCCGATGGGCAACGTGCCGATGATGACGATCCAGCCCATCCGGGCGTCCGGGTCGTTGCGCGGCACGCGCCCGGACAGCGACCGGAACCACTGCGCGATGATGTGGGTGATGCGGCTCCAGAAGTAGACCAGGACGGCCAGCTCGGTGCCGATCTGCGTGATGGCGGTGAAGGTGGCTCCGGGGTCCTGTGCGGCGGGGAGGAACTCCCCCACGATCCGCAGATGCGCGCTGGAGGAGATCGGGAGGAACTCGGTCAAGCCTTGGACGATGCCCAGGATGATCGCGTCGAAGAACGAGCCCATGGTGGCCTCTCAGTAGTCGCGGATGAGATCGGTCAGAACCTGCTGGCCGAAGACGAGGGCGTCGAGGGGAACGCGCTCGTCGACGCCGTGGAACATGCCCGTGAAGTCGAGGTCGGCGGGCAGGCGCAGCGGCGCGAAACCATAGCCGGCGATGCCCAGTTGCGCGAGCGCCTTGTTGTCGGTGCCGCCGCCCATGAGGTACGGGATCACGGGGACGCCGGGGTCGTGGCGGCCGAGGGCCGCGACCATCGCCTCGGCGAGGGGACCGGAGAACGGCACCTCGAGCCCGATGTCACGGTGCGAGACGTCCACGACGATGTCATCTCCCACGATCCGCTGGATCTCGGCCAGTACTTCGTCCTCACGCCCCGGCAGCGTGCGAACGTCGATCGTGGCGACGGCGGCATCGGGGATCACGTTGTGCTTGTACCCGGCGGTGAGCCCCGTGGGGTTGGTCGTGGTGCGCAACGTGGACTTCAGGAAACCCGACGCGGCGCCCGTTGCGTCGGCGACGGCATCGGGATCGGCGGGGTCACCGCCGCACAGGGCGGCGAGCCCGTCGATCGTCTGACGGGTCGTGTCCGTCAGCGCGATCGGCCAGGAGGTGCGCCCGAGAGCGGCGACGGCCTCGGCGAGGCGGGTCACGGCGTTGTCGGGGTGGAACCTGCTGCCGTGGCCGGCCGTGCCCCGCGCCCGCAGCCGAAGCCACACGAGCGCCTTCTCCCCCACCTGGAGGAGGTAGGCGCGCTGTCCCGCCACCGGGATCGAGTACCCGCCCACCTCGCTGATCGCCTCCGTGGCGCCCCGGAACCACTCCGGCCGGTCCCGGACGACCAGTTCGGAGCCTTCGACGCCGCCGTTCTCCTCATCGGCGAAGAAGGTGACGATGAGGTCGCGGGCGGGTTGCTCGCCGGCGCGCAAGAGGTCGGCGACCGAGGTGAGGATCATGGCGTCCATGTCCTTCATGTCCACGGCCCCACGGCCCCAGAGCATGCCGTCGCGAATCACGCCCGCGAACGGGTCGACGCTCCAGTCCTCGGCGACCGCAGGGACCACGTCCAGGTGTCCATGGAGTACGAGAGCCGGAAGCGACGGGTCTCGTCCCGGAACACGCGCGCTCAGGTTCGTCCGACGGTCGATCGGCTCGTAGTACTCGGGTTGCAGCCCGAGCGACTCGAGGAACGCCCCGACATACTCCGCCGCCTCGCGCTCGCCGCGTGCGCGCCCTTCCCCCCAGTTGGTGGTGTCGAAACGGATCAGATCTCGGGCGACGCGCGCGACCTCGGGAAGATCGTCAATCTCGGGCATGCGCTCCACGGTACCGGGTCGGCGCGACCACGCCCCGTTCGACGCGACGGCCAGGAACCCTCAGGTGGCGCAACGTGCTGCCTCGCTGCGAATGAGACGACAGAACGCGCCACCTGAGCGGGGTGGGGTGGGGCTGGGGCGAGGCTGGCGGGGCGGCAAAGAAACAACCCCCGGCCGGATAATCCCCGGTCGGGGGTTGTTTTCTCTCTGTGCGCGAGGGGGGACTTGAACCCCCACGCCCGTTAAAGGGCACTAGCACCTCAAGCTAGCGCGTCTACCTATTCCGCCACCCGCGCATGGGTGTGTGGTTGTCACCAACCGAGGACCGAGCCTAGCACGTCCGGCGCGGCCCGACGAACCGGCTACGCGGCCGACACCCCGAAGAGGAGGCCGAGCAGATACGTGATCGCCGCAGCTCCGAAACCGATCGCGAGCTGGCGCAGCCCGCGTCGCAGCGGCGGTGCGCCCGAGAGCAGGCCGACGGTCGCGCCCGTGGCGACGAGGGCGAGTCCGACCAGCGCCAGAGCCAGGAGCACCGCGGACAGACCCGACAGGCCGAACAGCCACGGGACGACGGGGATGATCGCACCAGACGCGAAGAAGAGGAAGCTCGATCCCGCGGCCCCGAGGGCGCTGCCGACCACTTCGTGCTCGCCGGCGGCTTCGCGCGGCCGGATGAAGGGGGCCGAGCCGTCCGAGCGCTGGGCCGCGCCGACGATCGAACGGGCGTGTTCGAGAGCCTCCTCCGCGTCCATGCCGCGAGTGCGATAGACGAGGGCGAGCTCGTTCGCGTCGAGGTCGAGATCGGCGAGCACATCGTGGCCGTACGTGTTGGGCTCGGTCGCATCGAGCAGCTCACGCTGCGAACGGACCGAGACATACTCCCCCGCGCCCATCGACAGCGCGCCCGCGAGAAGGCCCGCGATGCCGCTGAAGAGGACGAACTGCGGAGCCACGCCGGTCGCGCCGATCCCCATGACCAGGGCGAGGTTGGAGACGAGGCCGTCGTTGGCCCCGAACACCGCCGCGCGGAAGGTGCCGGACAAGCGGCGTCGCCCGCGGGCTGCGAGGCCGCGGACGACCTCCCCGTGGATCTTCTCGTCGGCCACCATGCGCGGTGTGGCGAACGGCTCGGTGTCATAGGGCGAGCGCGCTTCGGCGTTCTGCGCGAGCGCGAGGACGAAGATGGAGCCGAACTTCCCGGCCATCCATCCCAGCGCCCGGGATCGAGTGCTGGCCCGCGGCAGCCGCTCGGGCTCGCCTCCCAGCAGTTCCTGCCAGTGCTCCTCGTGACGGCCCTCCGCCTCGGCGAGGGCGAGCAGGATCTCGCGCTCCTCTCCCGTCCGCCTTCCGGCGAGCTCCCGGTAGACCTGTGCCTCGGCCCGCTCGTCGGCGAGGTACTGCGCCCAGCGGCGACGGTCTCGAGCGGACGGCTCGGTGAGGGGGGCGGCGTTCACGGCTCTCTCCAGATGGGTGAGGGGGACGATCCACGGTATCCAGGCGCGAGGCGCGGGACGTCGCGTTCGGCGGAACTGCCAGCATTTCGGGCGACCGCAGGAACCCGCTCCTCCCGTCGTTCCGGGACCGACCGGTCAGGAGCGCACGCGCGAACGGAGCACGTCGATGCGCGCCTGCAACTGCGCCACGGTCGCTCGGGCCACCTCGGGTCCGCCGCAGATCCGACGCAGTTCGGCGTGAACGGCGCCGTGAGGCTCTCCGCTTTGACGCGCGTACAGCCCGACGAGGCTGTTCAGGAGCTGCCGCTGCTCGCGGAGGGTGCGGTGCAGGGGTGCGGGGAGAGACTCCTCGCCCTCGGTGGTCTCGGCTGCGCCGGCCGCCCGTTCCCGTGCACGCCGGTGGCGCGACTGGCGCGCTTGCCGCTGCATCAGCAGCTCGTGGACGTGCTCGGGCTCCAGGAGCCCCGGCAAACCCAGGAACTCCTCCTCCTCGGGCGTCCCCGGTACCGCCAGCTGACCGAACTCCTTGCCGTCGTAGAGCACCCGGTCGAAGTGCGCGACGGATCCGAGCGCCTGGTACGTGAACTCCTCGGTCAGGGCGTCGGAGGCGCTCTCCTCCCGCTCGGCCGATTCGAGGAGATCGTCGTCGAGCCCGTCTTCCCCGTCGCTCTCCCGGTCCAGCGCGTGATCGCGCTCCCGCTCCATCTCCCCCGCGAGGTTCAGGAGCGGCGGCACGTGCGGAAGGAAGACCGACGCCGTCTCGCCGCGCCGGCGGGCCCGCACGAACCGGCCGATCGCCTGGGCGAAAAAGAGCGGCGTGGACGCGCTCGTGGCGTAGACCCCGACGGACAGGCGAGGAACATCCACTCCTTCGGACACCATCCGCACGGCGACCATCCAACGACTGGTTGACTGCGAGAACGTCTCGATCCGTCCCGAGGCGGCCTTGTCGTCGGAGAGGACGACGGTGGGCGCCTCCCCGGTGATGTCGCGCAGGATCGCGGCGTAGGCGCGGGCGGCGGTCTGATCCGTGGCGATGACGAGGCCGCCCGCATCGGGAACCTCCTGGCGCACCTCCGACAACCGCCGGTCGGCCGACTGCAGCACGGCGGGAATCCAGTCGCCTTCGGGATCGAGAGCCGTCCGCCAGGCCTGCGACGTCACGTCCTTCGTGTTGTCCTGCCCCAGATGGGCCTCCAGCTCGTCGCCGGCCCGCGTCCGCCAGCGCATCTTCCCGGCGTAGACGAGGAAGAGCACAGGACGCACGACGCCGTCGGCGAGCGCCCGCCCGTACCCGTAGCTGTAGTCGGTGCGGGAGAGCCGGATGCCCTTCTCGTTGGGGTGGTACTCGACGAAGGGGATCGGCGCGGTGTCGCTGCGGAAGGGCGTTCCTGACAGCAGAAGCCTGCGCGTGGCCCGTCCATAGGCCTCGCGGAGAGCGTCGCCCCAGCTGAGCGCGTCGCCTCCGTGATGGACCTCGTCGAGGATGACGAGCGTGCGGGCGTCCATCGTCAAGCGCTGATGGACGGAGGCCTTCACGGCGACCTGCGCGTAGGTCACCGCCACGCCGTGGTAGTGGCGTGCCGGGGCATGGTGGCGGTTGCTGAAGCGGGGGTCGAGGCGGATGGACACCCGGGCGGCCGCGTCAGCCCACTGCGTCTTCAGGTGCTCGGTCGGAGCGACGACCACGATGCGATCGATGACCCCGCGTCGGAGGAGCTCGGAGGCGAGCCGGAGGGCGAAGGTCGTCTTTCCGGCGCCGGGGGTGGCGGCGGCGAGGAAGTCGCGCGGGCCCTTGCCGACTCCGTCGGGTCCATCGGCGTCGAAGTACGCTTCCAGGGCCTCGGCCTGCCAGGCACGGAGGTTCTGCGCGGTCCCCCACGGCGCTCGCTGCGGGAAGGCGGGTGACAGGTGCTCGGCGGCGAAGCTCCCGAAATGGGACCCCTCGCTTCCCGCCTGCTCGTCCGCCGTCACGAGTGACCACCCTAAACGCTGGGCGCGAGGGGTAGCCTCGAAACGACCACGAGTCGAGGAACAGATGCGCAACAACGAACCGACACCCGACGATCACCGCTCCCCCTACATCCCGAACGACTCGCCCCATCCGTGGCGGCGCATGGTGTCGCTCGGCGACTCGTTCACCGAGGGGATCGGCGACCCCATCCCGGGCACGCCCGGCGCGCACCGGGGCTGGGCCGACCGTGTCGCCGAAGTGCTCGGCTCTCAGGTCGACGACTTCGCCTACGCCAACCTCGCCGTCCGCGGAAAGCTCATCGGCCAGATCGTCGCCGACCAGGTGGAGCCGGCGATCGCTCTCAATCCCGACCTCATCACGTTCTCCGCCGGAGGCAACGACGTGATCCGGCCGGGAGGTGACCCGGACGCGGTCGCCGCACTGTTCGAGGACGCGGTCGTCCGGTTGTCGTCGCGCGGCGCGACACTCGTCGTCTTCACCGGCATCGACACCAACTTCACGCCCGTCTTCCGGGGCATCCGCGGGCGGGTGGCCATCTACAACGAGAACATCCGGGCCATCGCCGAGCGCTACGACTGCGTCGTGGCCGACCAGTGGGCGCTGAAAGAAGTGCAGGACATGCGGTTCTTCGACGATGACCGGCTTCACCTGAACGCTCTGGGGCATCACGAGATGGCGCGGATGGTGCTGCGCACCCTCAACGTTCCCAACGATCTCCAGCCCATGCAGCCCGACCCCCTCCCCTCGCTGACCTGGCGCGAGGCGCGGGCGAACGACATCGTGTGGGCGCGGCAGCACCTGGTGCCGTGGGTGCTCCGGCGCGTGCGTCACCAGTCGTCGGGCGACCACATCACCGCGAAGCGACCTGAGCCGCTGCCGATCGAGACGGTCGCCCCCGGCGCAGACCGCGACGCGCGTCCGGGGAGCCCCGCCTAGACGAGACGTCGGCGGTCTGGGAAGTCAGCGGAGCGCCCAGAGCGCGACCGCGGATGCTGCCGCGACGTTGAGTGAGTCGACTCCGCCGGCCATCGGAATCGTCACGACGGTGTCGGCTGCCTCCAGGGCCCGGCGCGAGAGGCCGTCGCCCTCGGTGCCGAGGACGAGTGCCACCCCCGGCGGACGGCTCGCCGCGAAGGCGTCGAGCGTCACTGCTTCCTCGGCGAGGGCCAATGCGGCGATATGGAGCCCCGCGGCATGCACCTGCTCGCGCGCCTCCGGCCACTCCGGCAGACGCGTCCACGGAACCTGGAAGACGGTACCCATGCTCACCCGGATGCTCCGCCGATAGAGGGGGTCGGCGCACCGCGGCGTCACGAGCACGGCATCGGCCCCGAGACCTGCCGCGCCCCGGAAGGCAGCCCCGACGTTGGTGTGGTCGACGATGTCTTCCAGCACCAGAACCGTCCGTGCCCCCGCGACCACCTCGGAGACCGAACGCAGCGCGGGACGATGCATGGCGGCGAGGGCACCGCGATGGACGGCGTATCCCGTCACCTGTTCGGCGACCCGGTCGGAGACGACGTACACCGGCACATCGACGACGCCAGCCGCCGAGAGCAGACCGCCGATGTCGGCGAGCCACTTCTCCTGCACCAGCACGGATCGCGGGTGGTGACCGGCGGCCAGGGCGCGCGCGATGACCTTCGCCGACTCGGCGATGTACAGCCCCTCCTGTGGCTCACGCACCCGCCGCAGCGCCACGTCCGTCAGGTCGCGATAGTCCGACAGACGCGGGTCGGCAGGATCGTCGATCGTCACGGAGGGGGGCGGCGTGGTCGGCTCGGACGCGGGGATCGGCACGCCTCCACTGTGTCACGGCATGATCCTCTCGGCCGACGCAGGCGTGCGGGCCGACGAAACACAACCGAAAACCGGACGGCGTAGAGTGCAGTCGACGACCTGGGGAGAAGGCGAGCGCGATGACGACGGTGGTGCACGACGACGCGGCGACGGCGGCGGATATCGACCGCGCCGTCGAAGCCCTCGCCGGGCGTCGTGTCGCCGTCCTGACCGGAGCCGGCGTATCGACGGACTCCGGTATCCCCGACTACCGCGGCAAGGGAGCACCGGTGCGCACGCCGATGACGGCGCAGCAGTTCCTCGCGAACGACGATGCCCGCCGGCGCTACTGGGTCGGAAGCCACCTCGGGTGGCGCACCTTCGCCGCCGCCACCCCCAACGCCGGCCACATCGCTCTGGCCGAGATGGAGCGCGCCGGAGCGGTCAGCGGCGTCGTGACCCAGAACGTCGACGGCCTTCACCTTCGCGCCGGAAGCCACCGGGTCGTCGAACTCCACGGCACGATGCGCCGCGTCTTCTGCACCCATTGCGGACAGGTCTTCGACCGGCGGGATCTCGCCGCACGCGTCGAAGCCGACAACCCTTGGATCACCGTGCCCGAGCGCGTCGCTCTCGGACCCGACGGCGACGTCCTTCCCGAGAGCACCGAGGGATTCCGGGTGCCCGCCTGCACAGTGTGCGGTGGACTGCTCAAGCCCGATGTCGTGTTCTTCGGCGAGTTCGTCCCCCTGGAGAAGTTCCGCGAGGCGGAGCAGCTGCTCCGCGGAAGCGACGCTCTCCTGGTGGCGGGCTCCTCACTCGTGGTCAACTCCGGCGTGCGACTGGTCGAACGCGCCCGACGCCGCCGGATCCCGATCGTCATCGTCAACCGCGGCCAGACCCGCGCCGACAGCACCGCGACGGTGAAGGTCGATGCCGGAACGACCGAAGTGCTGCACGCGTTGTCCGTGGCGCTCACCGGCTGACCGGGCGCTCCTCCCCGGGCGTCGAGGTTAGGCTCGAGAGGTGACCACGCTGACCCTCGTCCGGCACGGAGAGACCGACTGGAACGCCCGACGGCTGATCCAAGGCTCGACCGACATCCCCCTCAACGACACCGGCCGGCAGCAGGCACGAGAAGCGGCCGAGAGCCTGCGATCGCGTCTCGACCTCGACGCACCACTCGTGGTCGCGTCCAGCGACCTCTCCCGCGCGCGGGAGACGGCGAGTATCATCGCGGACGTCCTCGGGGCGACGGCCCCGCGCGCGTACCCGGCCCTCCGCGAGAGGGGCTACGGGGAGGCCGAGGGCGTCGGCATCGAGCAGTTCCGCGAGACCTGGGGCGCGTGGGAAGACGCGGTCGTCCCGGGCGCGGAGGCCTGGGCCGACGTGCGGGTGCGTGCCATCGCAGGCCTGCGCACGGCGATCCGCGACGCCCGCCGCGACACCTTCCCGCTCGCGCCGTCGCTCGTGGTCGTCTCGCACGGTGCGCTCATCCGGGAACTCATCCGTCACGCCACCGGCGGTGCCTTCCCTGCTGCTGGCGAACGCCTCGCCAACGGGTCCGCGCACACCTTCCTCATGGAGCGTGATCGGTTGAGCTTGCTCGACTACGCGGGCATCGCGTCCTAGCTGCACGTCACCGAGATCGCGATCGCGCGACCCGCAGCCGGTGATCCCGGGCTATGCGACCGCGCGGCGGAGCACGGTGCGCGCGTGCCGCAGCACCGGCTCATCGACCATCCGTCCACGGAATCGGAAGACTCCACCCTCGGTCGCCGCGGCGGCGATCACGTCGCGCGCCCAGGTCAGCTCGGCGTCGCTCGGGCGGTAGGCCTCACGGATCGTCTCCACCTGAGAAGGGTGGATGCAAGCCGTCGCCGTGAAGCCGCTGGCCGCCGCATCGGTGGCCTCACGGCGGAGCCCGCGCACGTCGGCGATGTCGAGGTGGACCGCGTCGATGGCGGCTTTCCCCGCGGCACCGGCAGCCAGGAGCACGCGCGAGCGGGCGTAGCGCGCGATGTCACGGTACGTGCCGCGTGGCTTCCGGCTGGAGGTCCCCCCGAGAGAGGCGACCAGGTCTTCGGCCCCCCACATGAGGGCGACGACGTTCTCACGGGAGGCGAGTCGCTCCGCGGCCGCGACCCCGCGCGCCGTCTCGCAGAGGGCGATCACACGGAAGCGTGGGTCGATCCGCCCGATGCGCTTCGGGGACTCCGCCTTCGCGATCATGATCGTGCGGTAGTCCGTCTGCGAGAGGGTCGCGAGATCGGAGGCGAAGGACTCCCCTCCCACCGGATTCACCCGGACAACCACCCGTGACGGGTCGAGGGGCTGATCGATCAGGTGGCCGCGCGCGGCGGCTTTCGCGCTGTCCGCCACGGCGTCCTCGAGGTCGAGGATGACCGCGTCGGAGCGCTCCATCGCCTTCTCGAAACGCTCCGGCCGGTCCGCGGGACAGAACAGCAGGGCGGGGCCCAGATCGAAGCTCCGACTCGTCTCGCTCACCTCGTCAGGCTATCCGTCAGGCGACGCCGAGCGCGCGGGCGATCACGAGCAGCTGTACTTCGGTCGTCCCCTCGCCGATCTCCAGGACCTTCGAGTCGCGGAAGTGCCGTGCCGATGCGTACTCGTTCATGAAGCCGTTGCCGCCGAGGATCTGCGTGGCGTCGCGGGCGTTGTCCATCGCCGCATCACTGGCCGTGAGCTTCGCGATCGCCGCCTCCGCCTTGAACGGCAGTCCGCTGTCACGAAGGCGAGCGGCGTGCTGCCATCCGAGCCGGGCGTTGTGCACGCGCTGACGCATGCGGGCGAGGGTGAACTGTACGTGCTGCCGGGAGGCGAGCGGCTCGCCGAAGACGCGGCGGGACGTGGCGTAGGCGAGCGCTTCTTCCAGACATCCCTCCGCCGCCCCCGTGGACAGTGCAGCGATCGCGATACGACCTTCGTCGAGGATGTTCAGGAAGTTCGCATACCCCCTCCCCTGCTCGCCGAGCAGGTTCGCCACCGGCACCCGCACGCCATCGAAGGTGAGGGGGTGGGTGTCCGACGCGTGCCAGCCGACCTTGTCGTACGCCGGCCCCACCTGGAAGCCCGGCGCGTCGGTCGGGACGATCAGGGTGGAGATCTCCTTGCGACCATCGTGTTCGCCGGTGACGGCGGTCACGGTGACGAAGCGCGTCAGCGGCGTGCCGGAGTTCGTGATGAACTGCTTCGCACCGTCGATCACCCACTCTTCGCCCTCTCGTCGCGCCATCGTGCGCGTGGCGCCGGCATCGGATCCCGCCTCGGGCTCGGTGAGGCCGAACCCGGCCAGCGCCTCGCCTCGCAGGAGCGACGGGAGGAGCTCCCGCTTCTGTTCCTCGGTGCCGAAGCGATAGACCGGCATCGCACCGAGCCCGACGCCCGCCTCCAGGGTGATCGCCAGCGACTGATCCACGCGGGCGATGGCCTCGATCGCCAGGCACAGGGCGAAGTAGTCGCCGCCCTGACCCCCGTACTCCTCGGGGAACGGCAATCCGAACAGGCCCAGCTCCCCCATCCCTGCGACGACGTCCAGCGGGAGGGTCTTCGTGCGATCGGCCTCGTAGGACCGCGGAGCGACCACCTGCTCCGCGAAATCGCGCACGAGCGCTGCGAGCTCGCGCTCCTCTTCGGTCATGTTCATGTCATCTCCATCGACGTCACGAAGGCCCCCGGCGCTTGCTGGCGAGAGACGCACTCGGTTAGCTTTCACTCACCGACACCCCGAGGTTAGCGAGGGTTAACTGAGATGGCAATGGGAGTCACCGACCGCGAGCGCGCCAAGGCGGACCGACACCGATCGCTCGTGCGCGCCGCGGCACGCCTGTTCGCCGAGCGAGGATACGTAGGGGCGACGCTCGAGGATCTCGGCGCCCAAGTGGGGGTCAGCGGTCCCGCCCTCTATCGCCACTTCCAGAACAAGCAGGCGCTCCTGGCCGAGATCCTGCTGGGGGTCAGCGAACGCCTCCTCGCCGGCGGACGCGCCGCGCGCGACGCGCACTCCATCGCCGCCGAGGCCCTGCCCGCACTCGTCGACTTCCACGTCGCGTTCGCCCTGGCCGACGCCGACGTCATCCGCGTCCAGGATCGCGATCTCGATCAGCTGGCGCCGGAGACGCGCGCGCGGGTGCGAGAGCTCCAGCGGGAGTACCTCGACATCTGGGTGGACGTCCTCCACCAGCTCCGCCCCGATCGCCCCGTCCCCGAGAACCGGACGCGGGCGCTGGCCGCGATCGGCCTGATCAACTCGACGCCCCACAGCGCCCGCCGCGCCCGGGAGTCGACCCTCCGCTCCGGCGGCCAGGAGTCCGTGCACGGCGTCCTCCGGGAGATGGCGCTCGCCGCACTGCAGGCGTGATGCTCGTCTTCCCTGCGAGGGCATCGACCGATCAGGCGAGCAGGAGCGTGCGCGCGGGATCGTGCAGCACCTCGCCGACGGCGTGAAGGAACCTCGCACCCTGCTCCCCGTCGACCACACGGTGATCGAAGGACAGGCTCAACGTGAGCACGTCGCGCAATGCCACCTCTCCTCGGTGCTCCCACGGCTGCCGTCGGACGGTGCCGACCCCCAGGATCCCGGTCTCCCCGGGATTGAGGATCGGAGTGCCGGCGTCCACGCCGAAGACACCGAAGTTCGTGAGGGAGAAGGTGCTCCCCCGGAGGCGGTCGAGAGGCGTCCGCCCGTCACGAGCGGTGCGCGCGAGATCGCCGATCGCTTCGGCCAGCTCCACGAGCGAGAGCCCCTCGGCGTGAGGAATGTGCGGGACGACGAGCCCCCGCTCGGTCGCGGCGGCGATACCGAGATGAACGTGTCGGTACTGGACGATCTCCCCGCCCGCGTCGTCCCAGTGGGCATTGAGCTCGGGATGTCGAGGAAGCGCGAGGCACACCGCCTTCGCCACGAGGGCCAGCACTCCGACGCGGACCTCGCCGGTGGCGCCGTCCTCACGCAGGTCGTCGAGGAAACGCATCGAGCGCGTGACGTCGACGCTCAGGAAGACCGTCACATGCGGCGCGGTGAAGGCGCTCTCGACCATGGCGGCGGCCGTCGCCTTGCGGACACCGCGAATCGGGATCCGCGTCTCGTCGATGGCCGCCCTCCCGCCGGACGCTTCGCGCTCCGCCCCCACCGGCACCGTCGGTCGGTCGTGAACGGCCGGTCGTGCTGCCGCCGCGCGTTCGACGTCGGCGCGTGTGATCAGTCGGTCGGGACCCGTGGGCTCGATGGCCGTGAGGTCCACGCCCAGGTCTCTCGCGAGCGCGCGAACGGGCGGCGTGGAGCGCGGACGCTCCGACAGGGAACCGTCCTCGGCAAGCGCATCGACGGCATCGTGCGGGGCGGCCGCGCGGGCATCGATCTCGCTGTCTGGCGCCCCCTCGTGCGGTGCTCGTCTCGGCCGACGGCGTGGGCGCTCCGACGATCGCTGAGGGGCACCATACCCCACGAGGTTGGGCGGGTCGGCGGCGTCGCGTTCGGGCACCGCACGTGTCTCACCCGACTCCTCCGACGACGCGGACTCGTCGCCCGTGTCGACATCGAAGGAGACCAGAAGATCGCCGACGGCGACCACGTCTCCCTCTCGGTGCTGCAGATGGGCGACGACGCCGGCGTACGGCGAGGGCAGCTCGACGACGGCCTTCGCGGTCTCCACTTCGGCGAGCGTCTGATTCAGAGCCACCTCATCTCCGGGCGCCACGTGCCACTGCACGATCTCGGCCTCGGGGAGTCCCTCACCGAGATCGGGCAGACGGAACTCGGCGATCACGCGACCACCCCCGCTCCCGCGCGGGGCACGTCCCGCACCCGGTCGACGGCGTCGAGAAGCCGGTCAAGATCGGGAAGATGGTGCTTCTCGAGCTTCGCGGGCGGATAGGGGATGTCGTGGCCGGTCACCCGCAACGGGGCGGCCTCGAGGTAGGGGAAGCACCTTTCGGTCACCGACGCGATCAGTTCGGCTCCGACGCCGCCTTCTCGCGCCGCCTCGTGCGTGACCACGACGCGACCGGTCTTGCGCACCGATGCGGTGATCGTCCGGTAGTCCACCGGAGACAGCGAACGCAGATCGATGACCTCGAGAGAGACGCCCTCGTCCTCCGCCGCGATGGCTGCATCCAGCGCCGTCGTCACCTGTGCGCCGTACGTGAGGATCGTGACGTCTTCGCCCGGGCGCACGACTCTGGCCACGCCCATCGGAGGCGCATCGGCGATGTCGCCGTCGAGGTCGACGGGACCCTTCGCGTGGTACAGGCGTTTGGGCTCGAAGAACACGACCGGATCGTCGCACGCGATCGCCTGCCGGAGCATGGTGTACGCGTCTTGGGGATGGGAGACCGCCACCACTCGGAGCCCCGCGGTGTGGACGAAGTACGCTTCGGGAGATTCGGAGTGGTGTTCGGCCGCCCCCACGCCCCCGGCCCACGGGATACGGATCGTGATCGGCATCTTCACTCGCCCTTGTGTGCGGTACTGGAGCTTGGCCACCTGGCAGACGATCTGATCGAAGGCGGGGTAGACGAACCCGTCGAACTGGATCTCCACCACCGGCCGGTACCCCCGGTACGCCAGGCCGACAGCGGTACCGACGATTCCCGACTCGGCAAGAGGGGTGTCCACCACACGGTCGCTGCCGAACTCGTCGAGGAGTCCGTCCGTGATTCGGAACACTCCGCCGAGGCGGCCGATGTCCTCGCCCATCACGAGCACGCGCTCGTCGTCGCGCATGGCGCGCCGGAGGCCGGCACCGAGAGCCTTCCCCATGGTCAGTTCACTGGCTCGCGTCGACTCCGTCATCGAGAACCCCCTTCGTCGGGCGCGAAGCCCGCCAGGTACGAGGCGAAAGCCGCGCGCTGCTCGTCGATCCCCGCATGCGGCTGGGCATAGACGTCGTCGAGCACCTCGATAGCCGGCCGTGTGACGGCGTTGATCGCGGCGGCACGCATCCGAGACGTGAACTCCCCCGCCACCGCGTCGATCTCGGCTCGGAACCCTTCGTCGAACGCTCCGACGGCGGTGAGGTGTCGTTCGAGGCGGAGCAGCGGATCGCGCGCACGCCAGATCTCCAGTTCCTCGGCGGAGCGGTAGCGGGTGGGGTCGTCCGAGGTCGTGTGAGGCCCCATGCGGTAGGTGACTGCCTCGAGGAACACCGGGCCGCCGCCGCTTCGCGCATGGTCGAGCGCCCACCGCATCGCCGCGGTCGAGGCGATCACGTCGTTTCCATCGACCCGGAGACTCGGGATGCCGAATCCCGGAGCCCGGGCGGCGAGCGGCACAGCAGCCTGCACCGAGACCGGCTCCGAGATCGCCCAGTGGTTGTTCGAGCAGACGAACACCACGGGCGCCCCGAAGGAGGCCGCGAAGACCATGGCCTCGTTCACGTCGCCCTGGCTCGTGGCCCCGTCGCCGAAGTAGGCGACCGCGACCTGGTCGGACCTGTCGCGCTGAATGCCCATCGCGTATCCGACCGCGTGCAGCGTCTGCGCGCCGATGATGATCTGCGGCGGAGCGACGTGGAGGGCGTACGGATCGATGGTGGAAAGGGCCTCTCCCCGCCACGTCAGCACCAGGTCGGCGGGAGCGGCCTCGCGGACAAGGAGGACACCGAGCTCTCGGTAGCTCGTGAAGAGGAAGTCGTCGGCCCGGCACGCGCGCGCGGTTCCGATCTGCACCGCCTCCTGACCCTGCGCCGGCGCCCAGAGCCCCAACTGGCCCTGCCGCTGCAGTGCGACGCCTTCGGCGTCCACGCGTCGCGCGACCGCCATGTCGCGGTAGAGCGTCCGCAGGCTGTCGGTGTCGAGGTCGGCGGCCCAGCGGTCCAGGCGCTCATCGCTGATCCGCTCGCCCTCGGGGGTCAGCAACTGGGCAGGCAGATCCAGATCGACGGAGGATCTCTCCTGTGTGGTCGGGGTATACGTCATCGTCATCCCTTCTGTCCGCCAGGTCGTCTCGTGAACGACACAGCGGAGAGCGTCTCGGCATCGTCGCCGGGCATCCGGGATCATGCTCCGGATGCCGCGACACTACGTCGCAGTCGCACCTAGCTCAAGCAACCAGGACCCCATTGAGCATGTTGCGCAGTTCTGACTCTCCCGACCTGCTACCGTTTCGCACTATGGGATCCCTGGACCACGTCGACCTCGAACTCCTGAGCGCGCTCGCCGACGATCACCGCGCAACGGTCGTGGCGCTCGCCGATCGCCTCGGGCTCTCCCGCAACACGGTGCAGGCGCGCATGGCGAAGCTCGAGCGATCCGGTGTCTTCGGTTCCTTCGAACGCGCCGTCTCCCCCGCTGCTCTCGGCTATCCGATCGAGGCCATGATCAGTATCGTCGTCCGCCAGGCCGATCTCCCGCGGATCACGGCAGAGCTGTCACTCATCCCGGAGGTCCTGCACGCGCACGGACTGAGCGGCCAGGTCGACCTGCTGGCTCGTGTGGCGGCCCGCGACACACAGCACCTCTTCGCCGTCGACGCGCGGATCCTCGCGATCGACGGGATCGAACGCACGGAGACCTCGCTGGTCATGGGCGAGGTCATCGGTTATCGGGTGCGACCTCTGCTGGAAGCGGCTCGACGGGAACAGTAGCCAGGTCCGGCGCCCCGGCGTCGAGGCGCACGAGGACGACGCCGAGAAGGATCAACGCCCCGCCGAGGAACTGGACGAGTCCGGGCGCCTCGCCGAGGAGCAGCCAGGCGAACAGGAGCGCGAAGAGCACCTCGGACAGGCCGACGAACGAGCCCAAGCGCGCACCGACGCGCGGGACTGCGATGATCCCCAATGCGTAGCCGACGGTCGTGCCGACGGCGCCCACCCAGAGCAACGGCATCCAGCCGGGCACCTCAACGCCGCGGAAGACGACCGTCACCGCCGGAGCAGCGAAGGGCAGCAGGCCCGTCAGCGCCAGCACCGCCATGATCGCGGCCCCGCACAGCAATCCGCCGGCGGCAAGCGCGAGGGCGGGGAGGTCGTCGCCCGTGCGCTCCGACATCACGAAATAGACGCAGACGCACAGCGCCGCGCCGAGGGCGAAGACGGTGCCCAGCGGGTCGAAGCGAGCTCCCGAGACGTCGACGACGAGGATGAGACCGACCACCGCGATCACCGCTCCGGCCAGAACGAGCCGGGACGGGGCCTTCCGCGTGCGGAGCCACACGTAGAGGACGAGGAACACGGGAGCGAGGTACTGGATGAGAAGCGCGACGGCGACCGGCATCCGCTGCATCGCCGAGAAGAAGAGAAGCTGGCAGCCGGCGACGGGAATGAGGCCGAAGGCGAGGAGGGAGAGTCCGTGGCGCCGGAAGAACGAGGACTCGCGCCGCACGGCGCGCACGAGCGCCGGCGACAGGATGGCACCGGCGAGTCCCATCCGCACGATCAACGCGGCCGACAGCGACCAGCCCTCCTCCAGCAGCGGCTTGACGAGCGGCCCGCTCGAGGAGAAGGCGAGCGCGGACACCACCGCCAGGACGAGACCTGCGTTGCGGCTGCGCGAGAGCGCTGCGGCGGGACGCCCGGACGGCGAGACGGCGACGGTTCTGGTGTGGGTCACGGGCGCTTCACCTGTCATGAGTGACCATTGGCTACACTGGTGACAGTACTGCCGAAGAGCGTCAGGAGTCAACATGGTTTTCATCCGTGACACCGAGCTGTCCCTGCGGGCGGCCGTCGCTCTGGTGAACACCCTCCCCGAGACGAACGCGGAGGGGGTCGACGGCCTGGTGTCACCCTCCGATCTCGACGACTACCTCCGGGGATTCCCCTACACCGGCGCGATCGTCCGGGACGAGGAGGAACTCGCCGCCGTGCGACGCATCCGCCCCCGCATCCGCGGACTCTGGGAGGTGGATCGCGTCGGCGCCGTCCCCCTCGTCAATGCGATGCTTCGCGACGGCCATGCGCTGCCCCAGCTCGTCATCCACGACGGCTACGACTGGCACATCCACGCCACCGAGGCATCGGCGCCGCTGGCGACGCGCATGCTCGTGGAAGCGGCGATGGCCTTCGCAGAGGTGATCCGGACCGATCAGTGGGACCGCGTCCGGCGCTGCGCAGCCGATGACTGCGACGGGGTGTACGTCGACTACTCCAAGAACGGATCCAAGCGCTACTGCGACACCGGCAACTGCGGGAACCGCATGAACGTCAACGCGTATCGTCGGCGGAAGTCCGCAGGAACCGGCTGATCGCCTCGGCCGCCTCGCGCGGCGTCTCGTAATGGATCAGGTGGCCGACTCCGGCGATCTCGACGAGTTCGGCCCGGGGGAACAGACCGCGGAGCCGTCGCTCGGCCTCGATCGGCGTGATGTCATCGCGCTCGGCGGCCACCAGGAGCGTCGGCGTCGTGATGGCGGGAGCGAACTGGCTGACGTCGTGGGAGACCGAGGTGACGAACGCCTCATGAAGAACGTCACGGTCGGCGAAACGGGAGAAGTACCGGTCGTGCTGATCGTGGATGAAGCGGCGCAGGTCGCGGTCTCTCGTCTTGGCCATCGACACGCTCATGACCCGCACGATGATCCGGCTGCGCAGCAGCGCATCGCCGAGGCGGCGTGGGAGTCGGGCGCCCGCCCAGTAGTAGAACACCGCGAGCCTCGTCAACACCCCCCGTGGCCCCTCGAGCGCGGGAGCACCGATGGGATTCACGAGGATGAGGCGGGGTGCGGGAAGCCCTCCGGCGACCGCTGCCGCCGCCACGATCGATCCGAACGAGTGTCCCAGCACGATCGCGCCCGGCGCCACTTCGGCGACGAAATCGGTGAGCCATGCGGCATACGCCTCGAGGGTGTGCCGACGCCCGGGAAGCGGCGGCGTCTCTCCGAAACCGGGGAGATCGGGAGAGAGGACACGGATGCCCTCCAGGTGAGCGACGACCGGTTCCAGTCCGTGATGCTCGCCACGGAAACCGTGGACGGCGACGATCGTCGTCGCCGCGTCCTCAGGCCCATACGTCCAGTAGGCGGTCCGTCCGCCCTCCACCTCGACCTCGCGGCGGAGGACCGGTATCGACTCCAGGCGCGCGGCGTAGGGGTGTGGAACGGAGCGGGACACCACCCGAGTCTACGAGCGCGCGTGGCGCTGACGTGCCATGTCGCCGCTTCGTCGTAGCCTCGATCGCGTGGATGGACGGCTCTGGGACGACGACTCCTGGTTCGCGGATCGCTCGACGCCCTCCTCTCGTCCTGTCGCCGCGTCTCCCGTTGCCCCTCCCTCGAAGGCTCCTGGCTCCGCCACGCACCCGTGGCTCGATCGGATCGGCGTCTTCGATCTGGAGACGACGGGCGTCGACGTCGTCCACGACAGGATCGTCACCGCCCATGTCGGCGTGCTCGACGCCGCCGGACACGTCCTGAGCGCGCGCGATTGGCTCGCCGACCCCGGTGTGGAGATCCCCGCGGGCGCCACCGCCATCCACGGTGTCACGACCCAGCGCGCACGCGAGGAGGGCGTGCCGGCGGCGGTCGTCGTCGCCGAGATCGTGGCAGAGCTGGGTGCGCTCCTCAGCGCCGGTGTGCCCGTGGTGGCCTACAACGCAGCGTTCGACTTCTCCCTGCTGAAGTACGAGGCGCTGCGTCACGGGATCCCGCCCCTCATCGACCCCGCGCCGGTCATCGACCCGCTGGTTCTCGACAAGGCGCTCGACCGCTACCGTCGCGGCAAACGCACGCTCGATGTCGTCGCGCGCCATTATGCGGTCACGCTCGATGCCGCCCATGAGGCGTCGGCCGATGCGATCGCCGCCGGGCGGGTCGCCTTGGCACTGGCCGCTCGATTCGAGTTGGCGTCCTCCGCCCACGAACTCCACGTCCGGCAGATCGGATGGGCACGCGCGCAGGCGGAGAGCCTGACCGAGTACTTCATCCAGATCGGCCGACTCGACCCCGAAGGCGCGTTGGACGGCAGCTGGCCCGTCCGCTGATCGGCCTACTCCCCCGCGGCGCGAGTGTCAGCCGTCGATGCGGAGCATGAGCCGACCCTCGTACGGGTAAGCCAGGAGTGCCACCGAGGGGCCGCTCGACGGCACCTCGCGCTCGCCCTCATACTCGTACTCGTACTCGTCGTCGATCCTGATGAGGCTCGCATCGAGGCGGATACCCGTCGCCTTCACTGCGGACGTGTCGGCGCACGAGCCGAGCGGGCCGTCGGGCACGAGGTCGACGACGACACACGTCTGGTCGCCGACCTCGCCCCACCACACCAGCGCCCTCTGGTCGGCGCTGAGCAGCGTGAGGGCGGAGTCCCACTCGTTGACGGTCAGCGCGCGCTCCCGGCTCTGGTCCACCAGGGCATCCTCGAGCCCGGGGGCGAGCATCGGGGTGGGGACCGGTTGCGGCGCGGCGGCGGGTTGCACGGCCGTCGCGGCCAGGAATCCCGCCCAGCCAGCCACCGGGAGGAGGATCGCGAGAACCACGACAGCGATCATCAGTCCCACCGGTCGCGTCCGCCGGGCAGGCGTGGCCAGATCGGCGGCGGGCATCTCGACCCGCGTCGGCTCCTCATCCGTCGCAACCGGTGGTGCTGGGGCCGCATCGAGCTGCGGCCCGGACGGATAGCGGCTGCTTTCGAGCCGCGCCAGCTGCTGCCACTCGCGCGCGGTGAGCGGCGCCCCACCCCGTCCGTAGGCTCTCTGGCGCAGATCAGCGAGGAGGTCGGCATCGGCGGTCATGCCTCTAGCCTGTCATCGCCCCCGTCCGGAGACGACGAAGCCCCGCCGGAGCGGGGCTTCGTCGGACGGCTGTCAGTTGCTGGAGCCGCCGAAGTTCTTGAAGCGCTGGTTGAACTTCTCGACGCGACCAGCCGAGTCCATGATGCGCTGCTTGCCCGTGTAGAACGGGTGCGACGCGGACGAGATCTCGACATCGATCACCGGGTAGGTGACACCGTCGAGCTCGATCGTCTTGTCGCTGGAGACGGTCGAACGGGTCAAGAAGGTCTCGCCCGAGCCGAGGTCGCGGAACACGACCGCCTGGTAGTCGGGGTGGATGTCAGTCTTCATGGGGTTCCTCACAAGGTGCCCTGGATTTGGCCAGGGACGACGGAAGTCTGCGGTGCGAGCGCACCAAAGAGAGATTCTATCACCGATCCCCGTCGAGCGATGTCGCGGGTCAGGACGGCTGGGCCGCCCGCGCCGCGTAACGCCCCTCGGCCTGCGTCAGAACGATCTCGGCGCCGAAGGTGGCCGTGAGGTTCTCGGCCGTCAGCGTCTCGGCGATCGGCCCCTGGGCGACCGCCGCGCCATCGCGGAGCAGGAGCACGTGGGTGAACCCGACGGGGATCTCCTCGACGTGGTGGGTGACCATCACCATGGCAGGAGTCGTGGGCGCCTGCGCGAAGCCGCTCAGGAGGCTCAGAAGCTCTTCACGCGCGCCGAGGTCGAGACTCGCCGACGGCTCGTCGAGCAGCAGCAGCTCCGGGTCGGTCATGACCGCTCGGGCGATCTGCACACGCTTCTGCTCACCGTCGGAGAGCGTCCCGAAGCTCCGGTCGGCGAGGTGGTCGAGCTTCCACTCCCCCAGCACGCGTCGCGCACGACGTTCGTCGATCGACTCGTACTGCTCGTTCCATCGTCCCAGCACCGAGAACGCCGCCGTGAGCACGACGTCGAGCACCGTCTCCTCGGGCGGGACGCGGCGGGCCATCGCGGACGAGGCAAACCCGATTCGCGGCCTCAACTCGAAGACGTCGGATCGACCCAACTGCTCGTCCAGGATGGTGACGGTGCCGGAGGTCGGGTGCAGGAGCGTCGAAGCGAGCTGCAGGATGGTGGTCTTCCCGGCGCCGTTCGGACCGAGGATCACCCACCGCTGGTCGTCATCGACGCTCCAATCGAGGTGATCGATGATGTTCCTCGTGTGACGGCGGACGACGACATCGGCGAACTCCAAGACCAGCGTCATGTCACCAGCCTATCGGCGCGGTGCTCCGTTCCCGGTCACCTCGCGGTAAAGGGCGGCAGTCGCATCCGCGATCGCCTCCCAGCTGAACTCCGACGCGGCGCGTTCCCGGCCCGCCCGCCCCCACTCCCGCGCTCGCTCCGGGTCGGAGACGACCTCCGTGAGCGCCGCGGCGAGGTCGGCCACGAACCGATCCGGGTCGGTGGGTGTCCCGGTACCGTCCTGGACCTGGTCGATGGGGACCAGACGACCGGTCATTCCGTCCACGACGACTTCCGGAATCCCGCCCGTCGCCGTTCCGACCACCGCGGCCCCGCACGCCATCGCCTCGAGGTTCACGATGCCCAGCGGCTCGTAGATCGACGGACACACGAACGTGGTCGCTGCCGTGAGAAGAGCGCACAACTGGTCGCGCTGGAGGAACTCGTCGATCCAGACGACGCCGTCGCGCTCGGCCTGCAGGTCGCGCACGAGCGACTCCACCTCGGCGAGGATCTCGGGAGTGTCGGGGGCTCCCGCGCACAGGACGACCTGGACGTCGTGCGGCAGCATCGAGGCGGCCCGCAGGAAGTACGGCAGTCCCTTCTGCCGCGTGATGCGTCCGACGAAGACGACCGACGGACGCGAGGGGTCGATTCCGAACCGGTCGAGCAGCGCGGAGTCCTCCACGGGACGCCAGGACTCGACGTCGATGCCGTTGTAGATGACGCGGACCTTTTCGGGGTCGAGAGCGGGGTAGCTGCGCAGAATGTCACGGCGCATGCCGTCGCTGACCGCGACGATGGCGGCCGCCCCTTCGTAGGCGGTCTTCTCGATGAAGCTCGACACGGCGTATCCGCCGCCGAGCTGTTCGGCCTTCCACGGTCGCAGCGGCTCCAGGGAGTGCGCCGTGATCACGTGCGGGATGCCGTGGAGGAGCGACGCGAGGTGCCCGGCGAAGTTGGCGTACCAGGTGTGGCTGTGCACGACGTCGGCCCCCGCGACATCGCCCACGATCTCGAGGTCGGTGCCGAGCGTCTGCAGCGCACCGTTGGCGGACAGGAGCTCAGCGGGAACTCCATAGGAGGTCGTTCCCGCCTCGTCGCGGGGGGCACCGAAGGCGCGGACGGCGACCTCGATCCGTTTCCGCAGCGCGCGCACCAGCTCCGTCACGTGGACCCCCGCGCCCCCGTAGATCTCCGGCGGGTACTCCTTCGTGATGATGTCGACGCGCATGTCGTGAACGCTAGTACACGTGCTGGGACGGGCATAGTCTGGTGCCATGCCTGCAGCGCCGAAGGTCTTCGGAATCATCCTCGCCGGTGGTGAGGGAAAGCGACTCATGCCCCTGACGGTGGACAGAGCCAAACCGGCGGTGCCCTTCGCCGGGCAGTACCGACTCATCGACTTCGCGATCTCGAACCTCATCAACTCCGGGCTGAGGCAGATCGTCGTTCTGACGCAGTACAAATCTCACAGCCTGGATCGTCACGTCTCGCAGACGTGGCGGATGTCAGCGCTCCTCGACTCCTACGTGACCTCCGTTCCGGCGCAGCAGCGCCTCGGCAAGCGGTGGTTCTCGGGATCGGCCGACGCGATCCTTCAGTCGCTCAACCTCATCCATGACGAGAAGCCCGACATCGTCGCGGTGATCGGCGCCGACCACGTGTACCGGATGGACTTCCAGCAGATGCTGGATCACCACATCGAGTCGGGGGCGCGCGCCACGGTGGCTGGCATTCGCCAGCCGATCGGCCTCGCCAACCAGTTCGGCGTGATCGACGTCGACCCGACCGACAATGTGACGATTCGGGACTTCCTGGAGAAGCCGCAGAACCCGACCGGTCTCTCCGACAGTCCGCACGAAGTGCTCGCCTCGATGGGCAACTACATCTTCGACGCGCAAGCCCTGATCGAAGCCGTCGAAGCCGACGGTGAGCTCCCCACGTCCAATCACGACATGGGCGGCGACATCATCCCCTACTTCGTCGAACGCGGCGAGGCCGCGGTCTACGACTTCAAACGCAACGACGTGCCGGGGTCCACGGCACGCGATCGCGATTACTGGCGCGACGTGGGTACCCTCGACTCGTTCTTCGACGCCCACATGGATCTCATCTCGACGCTCCCGGTGTTCAACCTCTACAACACCGCGTGGCCGATCCACGCCCAGGCGCTCAACTCCCCGCCGGCGAAGTTCGTCCGCGACGGAGTGGGTCGCATGGGCAATGCGATCGACTCGATCGTCTCGCTCGGCTCGGTGCTCTCGGGCACTCATCTCGAGCGCAGCGTCGTGGGGCCGTGGACGCTGTCGGGCGGCGGATCGACCATCACCGACTCTGTGCTGTTCGATCACGTCAGCGTGGGTTCGGGCGCGCGCGTCCACCGCGCGATCCTCGACAAGAACGTCATCCTCGATCCCGGGGCAACCGTGGGCGTCGACCGCGAACGCGATCTGGCCCGCGGCTTCACCGTCACCGACAGCGGTATCACCGTGGTCGGCAAGAACGTCCACGTGACGGTCTGAGCCGTAACCCCCGCGAGCGGCACGGACGAGCACCGGTACACCGGTAGGTTGGAGGCGTGCCCGGTGACCGCTTCCTCGTCGTGCTCGACGCCGACTCGACCCTGATCCGTAACGAAGTCATCGAACTCATCGCCGACGAAGCGGGACGGGGTGCGGAAGTCGCCGCCGCGACCGAGGCGGCGATGCGCGGGGAGGTCGACTTCGCGCAGAGCCTCGCGTCGCGGGTGGAAGCACTCCGGGGCGTCCCGCTGGCCGCGTTCGAGCGTGTGCGATCGCGGATCGAACCGACCCCGGGGGTACGCGAACTGATCGCGGCGGTCCATCAGCGTGGCGGGACCGTGGCGGTGGTCTCCGGTGGGTTCCACGAGATCCTCGACCACGTGGCACCAGCCTTGGGCGTCGATCTCTGGCGGGCCAATCGCCTGGGAGCCGCCGACGGTGCGCTGACCGGTGTGGTGTCGGGGCCGGTGATCGACGCCGCCGCCAAGGCGGAGGCGCTGACGGACTGGGCGCGGGAGCGCAGCATCCCCCTCGCGCGCACGGTCGCGATCGGCGACGGCGCGAACGATCTGATGATGATGCGGGTTGCCGGACTCGGTCTCGCCTTCAATGCGAAGCCCGCGGTGCGTGCGCGCGCCGACCTCGTCATCGAACGCGTCGACCTCCGCGAGGTCATCCCCCTGCTGCCCCCCGCCGCGTGAGGCTGGAGGTGATCGCGGCGCACCGCCGGTCCGCGTCGATCAGAAGACGCGAACCACGTTCGTGCTGACCGCCTCGTACTCCTCGAAGACCATGGGGTCGTGGCACGGGAGCACCGTGTCTCCCTCCGCGGCGAGCCGGCGCAAGAAGTGCACGTTGCGATCCATCGAAACGTGCACCCCGACCGCTCGCCCGCTCGTGACACTCTCCCGCAGATAGCATTCGTCGCCCGTGAGCACATAGCGGCGGGCTCCGTGGGTGACCACGACGACGGAGGAACCCGCGGTGTGACCCGCGACCGTCTCGACGCGCCATTCATCGAAGGAGGCACTTCCCGAGACCTCGCGCACGCGCGCGGCCGCGAGCGCCGCACGGGTCGCCGCCGCACCCTCGGCGGTGAGGTGGCGGTGCGCGGCCTCGGACAGCGTGACGCAGGCTCCCGGGTACGCGGCGAGGACCTCGTCGAGATTATCCGTGTGATCGAAGTGTTCGTGGGTCACGAAGATGTGCCGGACGACGCGTCCCGCGAGAAGGTCCCGGACCTCCGCTGTCACGTCGAGCAGTTCGACTCCCCACGTCCGCGCGACCTCCGGGTCTCGGAACCCGACGTCGATCAACGTGACGTCACTGCCGCGTACGGCGACGTAGTAGCTCCATACGATCGAGCGTGTCGCAGCCGGATCGCCATCGGCGAAGACGTGGTGCTCCGCCAACTCCGACGTGCCATAGCGAACAGCGTAGAGCGCGAGGCTCTGCGGCTCCGGGACCGCCGGGCTCAGTGCCCCATCCCCAGGCCGCCGTCGACCGGGATCACGGCGCCGGAGATGTAGGCGGCATCGTCGGAGGCCAGCCACGTGACGACACCGGCGACCTCATCGGCGGTCGCGAAGCGCCCCGCTGGGATCGTCGCCTTGTACTGCGCTTGCGTCTCTGCGGCGAGCTCCGCGGTCATGTCGGTCTCGATGAAGCCGGGCGCCACGACGTTCGCCGTGATCCCCCGACCACCCAGCTCACGCGTGAGTGAGCGCGCGAAGCCCACGAGAGCGCTCTTGGACGCCGAATAGTTCACCTGCCCGGCCGAGCCGTACAGGCCCACGACGCTGGAGATCAGGATGACGCGCCCCCATCGTGCGCGCAGCAGCCCCTTCGCCGCCCGTTTGACGACGCGGAAGGTGCCGCCGAGGTTGGTCGCGACCACCGAGTCGAAGTCGTCCTCGCTCATCCGCAACAGGAGCGTGTCGCGGGTGATCCCCGCGTTCGCGACGACGATCTCGACCGGACCGAGCTTCTGCTCCACCTGCGTGAAAGCGGAGTCGACCTGCGCAGCGTCGGTCACATCAGCACGCACCGTCAGCGTTCCCTCCGGGCCTTCGCCCGAGCGCGCCGTGACGGCGACGCGATACCCCGCCGCGACGAAACGCTCGGCGATGGCGCGGCCGATGCCGCGGTTTCCTCCCGTGACGAGGACGACTCGATCGGTGGACATGCTTCTCCCGGGAACTCGGTGACGGAACCACCCCAGCCTAGTTGTCGGGCCCCGTGCGTATCGCCGCCGTCGAGCCCTCGCCCGCGGAGGGGGGACCGGCCACGCTAGCCTGGAGTCGACGTGAAGGAGACCCCGTGACCGACCCGATCGCCCCTCGTCCCGACGATGCCGCAGCGCCGGACTCCGGCGCCACCGCGCCTCCCGCTCCACCGGCCGCCGCCCCGTATGCGCCTCCCGCACCCGGCGGCTACGCGCCGCCTCCCGCGGGTGGGTATGCGCACCCTTCCGCGGCGTACGCACCGCCGAGCTATCCGTCCTCGGCCTACGTACAGCCCTCCGCTGGCGCGGTCCCACCGCCGACCTACCGTCAGCCGGCCCCCGGAATGCCTCCCGTGCCCACGTACGGCGGTACCCCCTACGGCTATGCACCGGTCGCACCGACCAACGGCTTGGCGATCACCTCGATGGTCGCCTCGCTCGCCGGCGTCGTCTTCGCCTGGACGTGGGTGCTGGCGCTCGGGGTCGTCGTCGGCGTCATCACGGGCCACATCGCGCTGAACCAGATCCGTCAGACCGGCGCACGCGGACGTGGGATGGCGCTCACGGGAGTCATCGTGGGCTGGATCGCCATCGGATTCGCCGTGATGTCCGTGCTCGCGGTCGTCATCTGGGCCACCACTGCGCCGTTCGCCTTCGCGGCCCTGTGACGACGGCTCGGGGCGTAGCCTTTAAGGACCGTGAACACGTCGGAACCATCATGAAGTCGCGCTCGCCGCAGTCGGCGACATCGCTGCGGCGCGCGCCGCACGACGACGCGCAGGCCCGCATGAGGAAGTACTTCATCATGATGAGCGTCCGAGTGATCTGCTTCGTCCTCATGGTGGTCATCACCCCGTACGGCTGGCACACCGGTGTCCTCGCCGTCGGCGCGGTCCTGCTCCCCTACCTGGCCGTCGTCGTGGCCAACGTGGGGTCGGACACCGATGTGGTCTCCGCCGTCCCGCCCGAGCGTCAACTCGCCACGCCGCCC
This sequence comes from Microbacterium sp. TNHR37B, assembly GCF_001620065.1. Lineage (GTDB taxonomy): Bacteria > Actinomycetota > Actinomycetes > Actinomycetales > Microbacteriaceae > Microbacterium. The sequence goes on along the minus strand of NZ_LQGV01000001.1, from coordinate 287,952 downwards.
GAGAACGCGCCCGACGCGTCGCCCGCCCGGCCGGCCGTCGTCAGGATCGAGGAGTCACGGCCGGCTCCCCCGGAGCAGTCATGAGCCTCGCCACCGGTACGCCCGTCGAGGGCGCCGCCGTGGTCTGCTCGCGCGCCGGCTGCCGTGCCGAAGCGGTCTGGCAGGTTGTGTGGCGCAACCCGCGGATCCACGCACCGGAGCGCCGGAAGATCTGGTCCGCATGCGACGAGCACCGCGCGTTCCTGCGTGACTACCTGGCCGCCCGCGACTTCCCCGTCTCGGTCGAACCGCTGAGCGGAAGGACGGCCACGTGACCACGCGGACGGCCGCGCGCTGGGCGGGATACGTGGCCTTCGCCGTCGTCTTCGCCGTGGCGTGCGGCTTCCTCGCGAACTGGCAGTTCACCCGCAACGCCGACCGCGAAGAGCAGCTGCGCCTGGTCGCCGAGAACTACGACGCGGCCCCCGTCGCCCTCGCCGACGTCGTCGCCCCCGGGAGCGCATTCGCGCCCGGCGACCAGTGGCGCCCGGTCACGCTGAGAGGCGAGTACCTCACCGACCAGCAGCTCCTCGTCCGCAACCGTCCGCACGGGGGCACCAGCGCTTTCGAGGTGCTCGTGCCCTTCCGCACGGACGATGGTCAGGTGCTCCTCGTCGATCGGGGCTGGGTACCGCCGGCGTCCGACGGGCCCGAACCGGAGTCTGTGCCCGCACCGCCGTCCGGGAAGGCGACGGTCATCGCGCGCCTCATGCCCGGGGAGCCGCTCCCCCGGTCGGGTCGCAGCGCCCCGGCCGGACAGGTGCCGACGATCCATCTCCCGACCATCGCGGCCAGCGTGGACTCCGGGTCTGCGATGCTCACCGACGTCTACGGGATCATGGTGTCCGAGGAGCCCGCGCCGCCCACTCGGCCGCAGGCGCTGGAATCACCCTCCGAAGACCCGGGACCCCATCTGTCGTACGCGATCCAGTGGATCCTGTTCGCCGTCATGGGATTCGTGTTCATCTGGTACATGATCCGCACCGAACGCCGACACCGACGCGAAGACGAAGCGGATGGACCGTCCGCCGCGCGTCGCGGGCGCCGCCGCGATCAGGACATGGAGGCGGAGGACGAGCTCCTGGACGCCGTGGCCCCGAAGTGAGGTGCTCGCCGACGCGGGCGATCGTCAGGCGAGGGTGATGAGGTCGACGTAGTCGCGACCCCAGATGTCCTCGACGCCGTCGGGCAGGATCAGCACCCGCTCGGGGTTGAGGGCCTGGACCGCTCCTTCGTCGTGCGACACCAGCACGACCGCGCCTTCGTAGTGGGCCAGGGCGCCGAGGATCTCCTCGCGTGAGGCCGGATCGAGGTTGTTCGTCGGCTCGTCGAGGAGGAGCATGTTGGCGCTGGAGACGACGAGAGTCGCCAACGACAGCCGCGTCTTCTCTCCGCCCGAGAGCACCCCGGCGGGCTTGAGGACATCGTCGCCGGTGAAGAGGAAGGACCCCAACACCTTGCGAGCCTCGGTCGCCGTGATATCCGGCGCCGCGGACATCATGTTCTCCAGCACCGATCGGCTCACGTCGAGGTTCTCGTGTTCCTGCGCGTAGTAGCCCACCTTGAGGCCGTGGCCCGGTTCGATCACGCCGGTATCCGGACGATCGACTCCCGCCAGGATCCGCAGCAGGGTCGTCTTCCCGGCACCGTTGAGGCCGAGCACGACGACCTTCGAGCCGCGGTCGATCGCGAGGTCCACATCGGTGAAGATCTCCAGCGATCCATACGACTTGGAGAGCCCTTGGGCCATGAGGGGGGTCTTGCCACAGGGAGCGGGCTTGGGGAACCGGAGCTTCGCGACACGGTCCTCCTGGCGCACCTCCTCGAGACCCGAGAGCATCTTCTCGGCACGAGCGACCATCTGGTGGGCCGCGGCGGCCTTCGATGCCTTCGCACCGAACCGTGCTGCCTGCTGCTGCAACGCCGTCGCCTTCTTCTCGACGTTGGCGCGCTCCTTCTTACGGCGCTCCTCATCGGCGACCCGCTGGCGCAGGTAGTTCTTCCAGTTCATGTTGTAGACGTCGATCACCTGACGCATCGCATCGAGGTAGAAGACCCGGTTGACGGTCTCGCCGACCAACTCCACGTCGTGGCTGATGACGATGAGCCCGCCCTTGTAGTTCTTGAGGAACTCGCGCAGCCACACGACGCTGTCGGCATCGAGGTGGTTGGTCGGCTCATCGAGGATCATGGTCTGCGCGTCCGAGAAGAGGATGCGCGCCAGCTCGATACGGCGTCGCTGACCGCCCGACAGAGTCTTCAGCGGCTGGTCGAGGATCCGGTCCGGGAGGGAGAGGTTGTGCGCGATCGAGGCGGCCTCCGCCTCGGCAGAGTAACCGCCGAGCGCCTCGAACCGCTCCGTGAGGTTCCCGTAGCGTCGCATGGCGCGGGAGGCGACGTCGGCGTCGTCCGAGCCCATCTGCTCGCTCGCCTCGTGCATCCCCAGGAGCAGGGAGCCCAGTCCCCGGGCATCCAGGATGCGGGTGCGCGCGAGCATCTCCGGGTCTCCCGAACGCGGGTCCTGCGGCAGATACCCGAGCTCGCCCGAACGCTCGACCTTGCCCTCTGAGGGAAGAAGATCGCCCGCGAGGACCTTCGTCAGGGTCGTCTTGCCGGCGCCGTTGCGTCCGACGAGCCCGATCTTGTCGCCGTCGGAGACACGGAACGACACGTCCGACATGAGCGTGCGCGCGCCCACGCGGATCTCGAGGTCGTGCACGGCGAGCACAGCGGACGTCCGTTCCATCGATGGCAGGGAGATGACCGAATGGCCAGCCTCCGAGTCTACCCGGCCCGGCGGCGTGACCGGTTCGCTCTCGCGCGGACGCCACGGGCGGCCGCACCATCGCGTGTGGCGTGTGGTCATTGGAGAACCTGGACAACGATGAGGGGCGGTCGTGGGCCGATTCCGTCAAAGGACCGTGACACTACCCCCCATAGGATGAGTCGCGACCCCCGGCCATTGCCGATACGCAAGGAGACCCGATGTCCCTCACTGCATCCGCCCGACGCCCTGTGCTGACGGACCTGATCGCCCGTCCGTCCGCTCGCCTCCACGCCCTCGCACTCGATGCCGCGCTGGTCGTCGCCGGTGCCGCCTTCGTCGCCCTCCTCGCTCAGGTCGAGGTGCCCCTGTGGCCGGTCCCCATCACGGGCCAGACGCTCGCGGTGGTCGTCGTCGGTGCGGCCCTCGGTGCACGCCGCGGTGCAGCGGCGTTGACCACCTACCTGCTGGCAGGCCTCGCCGGCCTCCCCGTCTTCGCCGGCTTCAGTGGGACCATCGCCGCTGTCGCGAAGCCCAGCTTCGGGTTCATCATCGGATTCATCGGCGCCGCTTTCGTCGCCGGATGGTTCGCCGAGCGCGCCTGGGACCGCCGGCCGCTTCTTGCCTTCGTCGGCTTCGTCGCCGCGAGCGTCATTCCCTTCCTCTTCGGTGTCCCCTACATGGCGCTGATCCTGAACGTCTTCGGCGGAGCGGGCCTCAACGTCGCGGAGATCCTCGACTTCGGCCTGTGGCCGTTCGTCCTCGGCGGCGTGATCAAAGCAGCCCTGGCAGCGGGGCTGATCCCGGCGGCGTGGCTCCTGGTGCGGGCGGCGGAGCGTCGCACGCGGCGCTGACGGCCCCGCATCCTCCCTCGACGACGAAGGCCCCGTCCGCGCGGACGGGGCCTTCGTGGTCTTTCTGTCAGCCCTTCGCGACGGCGGTGGCCGCGGCGAGCTTCTCGACGATCGTGTCCAGCCCGTACGGGAGGGTCAGCGGAGTCGGTGAGAGCATCGAGATCTCCTCGGGACCGATGAGGCCGGCCACAGCGCCCTTCGAGATCGCCGGGATGAGACGCGCGTTGTCGGACGATGCGAAGGTGTCGAACGCATCCTGCGTCTCCCCGAACGCCAGCACCACGTCGGCGTCGATCTCGTCGAGCTTCTCCGGGCTGACCGTCGTGTAGAACGTTCCCTCGCCCGTATCGAGCGCGGTGACGCCCTTCGGCGTGACGAACCCGAGATCCTCCAGGATCTCCACGCGCGGGTCGGCCGGGAGGTAGAGGTAGTAGGTTCCCGCCGACTCGGTCAGCAGCGCGATCGACGTGCCTGCGAACTCAGGGTGCGCCGCAGCGGCATCGGCCACCAGCGCGTCCATGTCGGCGAGGATGCGATCGGCTTCGGCGCTCTTCCCCAGCGCTTCGCCCACGAGCTTCACCGCGTCGCGCCACGGAGTCGTCCAGACGGCCTCCGGGTACGCGACGACGGGAACGCCGGCGCCGGTGACCTCGTCGAACTCCTCCTGGGTGAGGCCCGAGTACGGTGCGAGGAGCACGTCCGGCGTGGCCGTCAGCAGTTCTTCCGTGGACAGGGTGCTCGCCGAGCCATCGAGGATCACCGGGGTCTCGCCGCCCAGCTTCTCCAGTCCCTCGCTGACCCAGGGTGCGATCTTGTCTTCGCCTCCGGAGTAGTCGTCGGACGGAATGGCGACCGGGGTGACGCCGAGGGCGATGACCGCGTCGGTGGCGCCCCACCCCCAGGTCGCCACTCGCTCCGGCGCAGACTCGATCGTCGTCGAGCCGAGGGCGCCGGTGATGGTCACGGGGAAGCCCGCGTCGGCCGAGGAAGAGCTCGCGGGGGCAGGCGCGTCGGGGGTGCTCGCGCATCCGACGAGAAGGGCGACGGTCGCGGCGGCAGCGATCGCGCCGGAAGCGAACCGCGTGGTCGTACGGGACATGTGGGGTCCTTTCGGTGGGTGAATCGGGTCTCTCGGTGGGTGAATCAGGTCTCGTCGGCGACCGTGTGGGCGCCGCCGGGTCGAGGGATCACGAGCGGTGTGGATGTCAACGGGTCGGGCATGACGAGCGCGTGCAGCGCGAAGGCCTGCTCGACGACCTCGGCCGTGAGGACATCGACGGGCGAGCCGTGAGCGACCACCCGCCCCTCGTGGAGGACCACGAGATCGTCGGCGTAACGCGCCGCGAGATTGAGCTCGTGGAGGACGACGACGATGGTCGTCCCCTCGGTGCGGTTGAGGTCTCGCAGCAGGTCCAGCACCTCGAGCTGGTGGCTGAGGTCGAGGAACGTGGTCGGTTCGTCCAGGAGGAGGATGCGCGGCGCCTGTGCCAACGCCATCGCGATCCACACCCGCTGACGCTGGCCGCCGGACAGATCGCCGACGATACGGTCGGCCAGTTCCGCGACACCGGTGCGCCGCATCGCCGCATCCACGATCGCGGAGTCCTCCGCGCTCCAGCGCTGGAACATCCCGCGATGGGGATGGCGACCGCGGGAGACGAGTTCGGCGACGGTGATGCCGTCGGGCGCGGCCGGGTGCTGCGGCAGGAGTCCCACAGTCCGAGCGAAGGCTCGTCGGGGCAGCGAGGCGACATCCGCTCCGTCGAGTTCGACGGTTCCCTCCAGCGGCGCGCGCAGGCGGGCAAGCGTGCCGAGGAGAGTCGATTTGCCCGAGGCGTTCGCACCGATGATCATCGTGATCCGGCCCGGCGCGACGGTGAGATCGAGGCCGTCGATGACCGTACGGCCGGGGTATCCCGCCGACAGGCCACGCGCCTGCAGAAGCGGCGCAGATCCGGTACCGGTCACAGCTGTCGTCCTTTCGACGTCGTGAGCATCCACAGCAGGAACACCGAGCCGAAGGCTCCGGTGACCACGCCCACCGGCACCTGGAGTCCGGGAAGGGCGAACTGCGCGACGCTGTCGGCGGCAGCCAGGAGCGTCGCACCGACGAGTGCGCTGGTGCCCAGGCCCAGCGCTCCGTGACGCAGGAGAGGACGGGCGATCGCCGGGGCGCACAGCGCGATGAACGAGATGGGACCGACGAAGGCCGCGGTCGTGGATGTCAGCAGCACCGCCAGCCCCACGCAGAGGGGGTACACCAGTCGGGGAGGCACGCCGAGCGAGGTCGCCGCAGGTCCACCCATCTGGTGCAGCGGCAGCCAGCGTGCGGCGACGAGCAGCAGTGGCGCGGCGACGACGAGCACCCCCGCGAGCGTCGCCACTTGCCACCACGGGGTGGCGGACAAGGATCCGACGAGCCACAGGAGGGCCGTCTGCGCCTTCTCGATCTGGGTGCTCACCATGAGGTAGTTCGTGATCGCCGAGGCGAGGAAGGCGATGCCGATACCGGCGAGGATGAGGCGGTACCCCGCGGCATGGGCCGATCGACCCGCCCAGATGAGGATCACGGCCACGACGAGGCCTCCGCCGAAGGCGCACAGCGCGAGCAGGGGGCCGCCGACTCCGAGGACCAACAGCGCGAACACCGCCGCGAGGCCGCTCGCGCCGGAGATTCCCAGCAGATCGGGACTTGCGAGTGGATTGCGCAGCAGCCCTTGGAGCACGGCTCCCGCGAGCCCCAGTGCGGCGCCGGCCAAGAGCGCCATGGCCAGGCGTGGGGCACGGACGTTGAGGATCACGTAGTTCTCCACGCGCTCGCCGTGACCCCACAACGCACGCCACACCTGCCCGGGTGTCAGCGGGTAGTCACCGAGACAGAGCGAGACGATCGCCACGGCCACCGCCACCGCGGCGACGGAGAGACCGACCCAGAACCAGCGGCGGCGCGCGGCCGCGCGCACGGCCCCGACCCCGCTCACAGCGTCACCGGCCGTCTGCCGAGCACCAGGGCGATCAGGACCGGGGCACCGAGGAAGGCGACGACGATACCCGCTTGCACCTCACCGGGCAGCGCGATCACGCGCCCGAGCACGTCGGCCAGGATGAGGACGCTTGCTCCCAACGGCGCCCCGATTGCGATCAGCCAGCGGTAGTCGTCGCCGACGACGGCGCGCAGCGCGTGCGGGACCAGCAGGCCGAGGAAGACGAGAGGACCCGCGATCGCCGTCGCGGCTCCGCACAGGAGCACGGTCGCGGTGATCCCGATCGCGCGTGTGCGTGCGACGTCGTGTCCGAGACCACGCGCCGTGTCCTCTCCCAGGGCGATCAGGTTGAGCCCGCGCATGGAGAGGACGGCGAGGAGGAGACCGAGAAGGAGCGGGCCGAGGATGAGGACAGCGGTGTCCAGCCCGCGGGACGTCAGTGCTCCGACGGACCAGTACCGGTAGACCTCGAGGGCCACGCGCTGCGTCGTGAGGATCAGGAACGACACCGCCGTGAGCCCCGCAGTGACCGCGGCGCCGGTCAGGGCGAGCTTGGCGGGGTGCGCGCCATCCGGGCCGCGGGAGCCCACGACCGCGACGAGCACAGCGGCGAGGGCGGCGCCTCCGAAGGCGAACCAGACGAAGCCCGACGGCGTCACGATTCCCAGGAGGGTGATCGCGGCCAGCACGGCGACCGAGGCGCCGGCGTTCACACCGAGGAGCCCGGGATCGGCGAGCGGATTGCGCGTCAGCCCCTGCATGACCGCTCCTGCCACGGCGAGGGCGGCGCCGGCCAGAAGCCCGATCGCGGTCCGCGGCAGGCGCTGGGCGAGCACGACGACGTGGTCGGGATCGGAGGCGGTCGGCGCCCACAGCGCCGCCCACACGTCCGCCGGGGCGATCGCTCGTGCTCCGACCGTCAGACTCAGCACGATCGCGGCCGCCAGCAGCAGCAACGACGCCCACAGCACGGCGCGCGCCCGACGCGCGCGAGCCGTTGCGTTCATTCGGTGCGTTCCGCCTGCCCGTTTCGCCAGTACCCCATGAAGGCCACGCGCTTGCGGTCGACGCCGCAGCCCGAGACCAGGTGCCGGCGCAGGGCCTTGATGGTGGCCGCCTCGCCCGCCATCCACGCGTAGAACTCACCGTCGCCATCGCCGGGGCTGTCCCAGAGGAGCTCGCGGTCCACGTCGATCTCCTCGAGGGCCTGCGGACGGGGCGCGGCGGCGCGCGTGAGCAGCTCGTCGTGCTGCTGCGACCACCCCGAGACGGCGGCGATCAGTGTCTCGCCGTGCGGGGCGTCCTCTCGCGGCAGCCAGGTCACGCGGGTCGCGGAGCCGGCCGCAATCGGCAGGGCATCTGCGGCGGTGGGCACCTCGATGAAGACGTCGGCCTCGCAGCGGGGGTCCAGCGACTCCACGATCGCGCAGATGGCCGGGGCTGCTGTCTCATCACCCGCGAGCAGGAACCGGCGTGCGGAGCCGGGGTGCCAGTCGATACCGCTCCGAGAGTGCGGGCTCCGTTCGTCGGGGCCGACGACGATCAGCTGGTCGCCGATCGATGCGGCGTCGGCCCAGGAACCGGCCGGCCCCGCATCGTGGTGCACGACGAAGTCCACGGTGAGCTCGCGCGCGGCAGGGTCGATCCGCCGCACCGTGTACGTGCGGAACGGGTTCCGCTCGGCCGACGGGAGCGCACGCCACCGGTCGTACCAGTCGCCCGCCCCGTCCTCCTGCCCGAAGTCGGCGTAGCCGTGTTCGAGAGGGAGGACGACCTTGATCCGCTGATCGAGTCGGCCGGTCCCGAACCACTCCAGGTCCTCGCCGGTGAGCACGATTCGTGTGAAGTGCGGAGAGAGCCGCGTCACCGACGATACGGTGACCGCGTACGGTCGGTAGGCAGGCCGAACGGCGGTCGAGGAGGAAGGCATGATTTTAGGTTAGCCTTACCTGCCGCTTCGCTCAAACTGCCGTTGTCGGCGCCTTCCGCGCGTCGCCGAGGCGCAGACCGGGCACGAGGGCCAGGATCGCGAGGCCCGTGCCGATGAGGAAGACCACCGGGTACCCCGCCGTGGTGGCCGACAGCGCAGAGAAGGTGAGCCCCATGGCCGCGATCGTCGTCGCGGCGCCGATCGCGTCGGAGATAGACAGGGCAGCGGAGTTGAATCCCTGGTTGTGGGGCGTCGAGTACGCAAGGGTGAGGACAGTCAGCCTCGGGTACATGAGCCCCATCCCGGCTCCCGCCAGTGTCCACCCGCCGATGACGATACCGGCAGGCAGGTCCGCCATCGCCGAGGCCGCGGCGGTGATCGTGGCGACACCCAGGAGCACCGTCCCCCACACCGCGATACGGGCGTTGCCCAGTCGGTCGCCATAGCGGCCTTGCACCTCGGCCCCGAGAGCCCACAGGAGCGCGGCACCGGTCAGCCCGAGCCCCGCCCACATCGACGAGAATCCATAGTCGGAAATGAGCAGATACGGCACGTAGATCTCGGCACCGAAGAGCGCTCCGGCGATCAGACCGCGCATGAGGATGACACTCGGAAGGCCGCGCCGCGCCCGGAGCGTGCCCCGGGGAAGAAGCGGCCGCGCCGCGATGATCAGCGCGAGAGCGCTGGCCCCGACGACGAGCGGGGCTGCGGAGCCGAACTCGCCCGCCCATCCGAGCGTCAAGGCGGCGACCGCGACCAGGATCGCCCACGCCAGCCGGCCCGCGATCGGCGCCCGCGCTCCCCCGCCATCCACCGTCATCGTGAAGCCACGCAGCCGCAGGTACACCACGACGTAGGCGAGCATCGTGAGGGCGGCAACGCCCAGGAACACCCACCGCCAGTGCAGATAGTCCGCGACCGCGCCGGCGAGGACCGGTCCCACCAGCGAGGGGACGACCCACGCCGCCGAGAACGCCGCGAACACGCGACCGTGGAGGGTCGACGGATACACGCGGGCGACGACGACGTAGAGCGCGACGGTCTGGCCACCGGTCCCGAGCCCCTGGATGAGACGCCCGACCACGAGAGTGAGCATGTCGGGTGCGCTTCCCGCGATGGCCAGTCCCACCACGAACAGGACCACCGACGTCGTCAGCGGCCAGACCGGCGCGGCGCGATCACACCATGCCCCGACGGCCACCATGCCGATGACGCTCGTGGCGAGTGTCCCCGAGAAGGCCACCGCGAACAGACCGGCGCCGTCGAGGTCGGCGCTCACGACCGGCATCACCGTCGTGACGGCCAGCGCCTGCGTCGCGGCCAGGAAGATCATCGCGACCGCGCCCGCGGTGACCCAGAGGTAGCGGGCGTGCCAGACCGAGACGGCGGGCGCGCTCACGACGCGGCGAAGGCCGCGACGCGCCGCACGGCGTCGGTCAGAACCTCCGGCGCGCACCCGACGTTGATCCGCACGTGGCCCGCGCCGGCGGTCCCGAACTCGGGCCCGTGGTGGAACGCGACCCGGCACTCCCGCAGGATCGCCGCGGCGGGGTCGGTGCCCCATCCGTAGGCGGACAGATCCACCCACGCGAGGAAGCCGACGTCGGGCGCGCGATAGACGGCCCGCGGAAGGTGTTCCGCGAGCAGCTCCCCGAGAAGTCGCCGGTTCTGTTCGAGCCGGACCAGCAGCGCGTCCAGCCAGCCGTCAGATTCCGGCGAGAAGGCGGCGATGCCCGCGAGCGCACCGAACAATCCTGTGCGCCAGGCCACCTCCCGCGGCAGACCCGTCAGGTCGGCGGCCCGTTCGGCACTGGCGGCGATCATGAGGGCGCACTTCAAGCCCGCAAGGTTGAACGCCTTCGAGGCGCTCGTGACCGCGAAGCCGACGCGCTCGGCAGCCGGCCCGGCGGCAAGGAAAGGCGTGAAGCCCGCGTCGGGTGCGGCCAGGGGCGCGTGGATCTCGTCGCTGATCACGATTGCTCCATAACGGTCGGCGATCTCCGCGAGCGCGGCGAGGGCCTCCCTGTCGTGGAGCGAGCCGGTGGGGTTGTGGGGATTGCACAGCAGCACGGCACGCGCGCCGTCGGCGAGGGCCGCCTCGATGCCCGACAGGTCGAGGCGCCACGTCTGCCCGTCGTCGAGCAGAGGGACCTCCTCTGCGACGCCACCGGCCTCCTCGATGCAGATCCAGAACGGCGGGTAGACCGGAGGCGTGATGACGACCCGGTCACCGGGAGAGGTGGTGGCGCGGAGTAGTTCGACGACCCCCATCATGACGTCCGCCGTCGTCACGATCCGCCGCGGGTCGACGGTCCATCCGAACCGTCGGGCGGCGAAGCCCACATACGCGTCACGAATGCCAGGATCGGCCGGTGTGTACCCGGTGTCGCCGATCTCCACCGCGTCGGCCAGCCGCGTCCGGATCGGCTCCGCGAGGGGGAAATCCGTCTCCGCCACGAAGAGCGGAAGGACATCGTCGGGATACGTTCTCCACTTGGAGCTCGAACGGCGTCGGAGGGTCTCCAAAGGGAGGGCTTCGAGGGGAACGACAGTCACTGTCCGAGCCTATCGAGCCTCGCTCCGCCGACGGACGACGGTGTCACGCGGCGTCAGATGGCGAAGCCGAGCGCGCGCATCATGTCGCGCCCGTCATCGGTGATCCGCTCCGGACCCCACGGCGGCATCCACACCCAGTTGATGCGGAAACGCTCCACGACCTCGTCGAGGGCCTGCGCCGTCTGCTCCTCGAGCACGTCGGTGAGCGGGCACCCGGCCGAGGTCAACGTCATGTGGATGACGAGAGCGTCGTTCTCCTCGTCCCAGCTCAGGTCGTAGATCAGGCCGAGGTCCACGACGTTGATGCCGAGCTCGGGGTCCATGACGTCCTTGAGGGACTCGGTCACCTCGTCGTATTTCTCGGGGCTGAGCGTGGCGGTCATGCGACGATCCTAGGCCTCGACCACGTCGGTCGGTTCGAGGTAGCGGTCATACCCCTCGTTCTCGAGTCGTTCGGCGAGCTCAGGGCCGCCCTCTTCGGCGACGCGACCCTTGACGAGGACGTGCACGAAGTCCGGCTTGATGTAGCGGAGGATGCGCGTGTAGTGGGTGATGAGGAGAACCCCGAGGTCGGTCGCCTCCTTCGCGCGGTTGACGCCCTCCGAGACGATCTTCAGCGCGTCGACGTCGAGACCGGAGTCCGTCTCGTCGAGCACCGCGATCGCCGGCTTGAGCAGCTCGAGCTGGAGGATCTCGTGGCGCTTCTTCTCGCCGCCGGAGAATCCCTCGTTGACGTTGCGCGCGGCGAACTTCGGGTCCATCCGAAGGTTCTTCATCGCGTCCTTGACGTCCTTCGTCCATGCGCGGATCGCCGGGGCCTCCCCGTCGATCGCGGTCTTCGCCGTCCGCAGGAAGTTCGTCACGGTGACACCGGGGATCTCCACCGGGTACTGCATCGCGAGGAACAGCCCCGCGCGGGCGCGCTCGTCGACCGACATCGCAAGGACGTCTTCGCCGTCGAGCGTGATCGAGCCGGAGGTGACGGTGTACTTGGGGTGTCCGGCGATCGTGTAGGCGAGCGTCGACTTGCCCGAACCGTTGGGGCCCATGATCGCGTGCGTCTCACCGGTGCGCACCGTGAGGGTGACGCCGTTGAGGATCGGGGTCGTGCCGGCATCCGTCTCGACCGTCACGTGGAGGTCGCGGATCTCGAGAACAGCCATGTCAAATACCTTCTTCAGTTCACTTCTTTGGTCACGGACGGATCGATGAGCACATCGTCGCCGTCGATGGTGACGTCGTAGACGGGCACCGGCTCGTAGGCCGGGAGGTTGAGGGGGCGGCCGGTCCGCAGCGAGAAGGCCGATCCGTGGGCCCAGCATTCGAGGGTCTCCCCCTCGACGAACCCATCGGAGAGGGAGATGTCTCCGTGGGTGCACAGGTCGCCGATCGCGTGGACCTCGCCCTGAGCATCGAGCACGACGGCCATCGGCACACCGTCGACCTCGACACGGACAGCCGTGTCCTGCTCCATCTCGCTGAGCTTGAGCACCTTCTGAGCGGTCATTCCGGTTCTCCCGCGCCGTCGGGGAGCGCGAGCTCGGCCTCGATCGCGGCGATCAGCTCGTCCTGGAGTGCGGGAATGTCGATCTTCTGCACGATCTCGGCCAGGAACCCCAGCACGACGAGACGTCGGGCCTCGTCCTCGGAGATTCCGCGCGCCTGCAGGTAGAACAGCTGCTCGTCGTCGAAGCGACCCGTCGCGCTCGCGTGGCCGGCGCCCACGATGTCCCCGGTCTCGATCTCCAGGTTCGGGATCGAGTCCGCGCGCGCGCCGTCGGTGAGCACCAGGTTGCGGTTGGCCTCGTAGGAGTCGGTCCCGGTGGCGTCGGGGCCGATCAGGACGTCCCCGATCCACACGCTCCGCGCGTCGCTTCCCTGGAGGGCACCCTTATAGAGGACGTCCCCGGTCGTGTGCGCGCCCTTGTGGTGCAGGTACACCTGGCTCTCGAAGTGCTGGCCGGCATCCGCGAAGGAGAGCCCGTAGAGGCGCCCCTCGGCTCCCGCGCCGGCGAGCTCGACCGACGGGTTGACCCGCACGAGGCCGCCACCGAGCGTCACCACCACATGGGTGAGGTGCGCATCGCGCTCCACCCGGGCCTGGTGCGCCGCGAGATGGACGGCGTCGGACTCCCACCGCTGCAGACTGATCACGGTCAGCGCCGACCCGTCGCGGGCGATGATCTCCACATTCTGCGCCTGCTGCGCGCGCCCCTCGTGCTGAAGGACGACGGTGCCGCGCGCGCCACGCTCGGCCTCGATCACGACGTGGGCGTGGGCGAGTCCACCCTGCCCCGTGAGCCGGACGATGACCGGCTCCTCCAGCTCGGTGTCGGCGGGGATGCGAATGAGGGGCGCCTCCGCCTCCTGCGTCCACGCGATGGCACTCGGGAGGTCCTCGGGACGGAAGACCTCTCCGCGCGGGGCCTCACCGACCGCAAGGCGGCGCTGCTCGACGCCGGCGGGCGCAGACACGTCGACCGCGATGACGCCGGTCGGGCCGGGCTCATTGCGCAGAAGATCCCGCACGAGCGCGAGCGGGGTGTGCTTCCAGTTGACCTCTCGGCCGGTGGGCATCGCGAAATCGTCCGGATCGAACGACGTGGGCCGCTCCGATCGGGTCTGCACCGGGACGGCGGGACCGGACGTCAGCGAGGCGGCAGGGTCGATGTGACCCTCCGCGGCGGCGGGGGTCTGAGTCGCTGTGGTCATCAGCCGACGGATCCTTCCATGCCCATCTCGATGAGCTTGTTGAGCTCGAGGGCGTACTCCATGGGCAGCTCGCGGGCGATCGGCTCGATGAAGCCGCGCACGATCATCGCCATCGCCTCGTCTTCGGGCATGCCTCGGCTCATGAGGTAGAAGAGCTGCTCCTCGCTCACCTTGGAGACCGTCGCCTCGTGACCCAGCTGAACGTCATCGACGCGGATGTCGATGGCCGGGTAGGTGTCGGAGCGGGAGATCGTGTCGACCAGCAGCGCGTCGCAGCGGACGGTGTTGGCCGAGTGGTGCGCATTGGCGTCGACGCGGACCTCGCCGCGGTAGCCGGCGCGCCCCCCGCCCCGGGCGATCGACTTGGAGACGATCGAGGACTGCGTGTACGGCGCCATGTGGATCATCTTCGCGCCGGCGTCCTGGTGCTGGCCCGGACCGGCGAAGGCCACCGAGAGCGTCTCGCCCTTGGCGTGCTCGCCCATGAGGTAGATGGACGGATACTTCATCGTCACCTTGGAGCCGATGTTCCCGTCGACCCATTCCATCGTCGCGCCCTCGTGGGCCACGGCGCGCTTGGTGACGAGGTTGTACACGTTGTTCGACCAGTTCTGGATGGTCGTGTACCGCACCCGGGCGTTCTTCTTGACGATGATCTCGACGACCGCGGAGTGCAGGGAGTCGCTCTTGTAGATGGGCGCCGTGCAGCCTTCGATGTAGTGGACGTAGGAGTCCTCGTCGGCGATGATCAGCGTCCGCTCGAACTGTCCCATGTTCTCGGTGTTGATGCGGAAGTAGGCCTGCAACGGGATCTCGACGTGCACGCCCGGCGGCACGTACACGAAGGAACCGCCCGACCACACGGCGGTGTTCAGCGCGGCGAACTTGTTGTCGCCGGCGGGGATCACCGTGCCGAAGTACTCCTCGAAGAACTCGGGGTGCTCCCGGAGCGCGGTGTCGGTGTCCATGAAGATGACGCCCTGCGCCTCGAGGTCCTCGCGGATCTGGTGATACACGACCTCGGACTCGTACTGGGCGGCCACACCGGCCACCAGTCGCTGGCGCTCCGCCTCCGGAATGCCCAGCTTCTCGTACGTGTTGCGGATGTCCTCGGGGAGGTCCTCCCACGACTGCGCCTGCTTCTCGGTGGAGCGGACGAAGTACTTGATGTTGTCGAAGTCGATGTCGGAGAGGTCGGCGCCCCACGTCGGCATGGGCTTGCGCTCGAAGAGCTGGAGCCCCTTCAGCCGGGTCTTGAGCATCCATTCGGGCTCCGACTTCAGCGCGGAGATGTCGCGCACGACGGCGTCACTGAGACCGCGTCGCGCACTGGCGCCAGCGGCGTCCGCATCGTGCCATCCGAACTCGTACACCCCCAGCCCTTCGAGCTCCGGGCGGTCGATGAGCACATCCGACATGGCTTTCCTCCTTCTCGGCCGCAACGGTGTCATCCGCTCCGGCATTCCCCCACCCTCGGGAGTGGGCGAGGAGGGGATGCCGCTTTCAGGGCCGGTCGTGTTGTCGCTGGTCCGACTGCTCGGGCACAGCCAGCGCTCACATCGCGCCTAGACTTGAGGTGAGCAGAACGCGCGGCGCGCGAACCTCTCAACCCCTCAAGTCTACAGGCAACCCCTTCCCTGTGGCGTGGCCGAACGCCCTTTGCGGCGGCATATCAGGAGGCGATCCATGTCCGAGGTCCAGGCCGATCGACGGACGGATCACTCCCGTCCCTCCCGAAGCGCCGGCGTCGCGCGGATCGGGACTCCCTTGCGGGTCGTCGCCTGGCTGAACTTCCTCGGCAACGTCATCATCATCGGCACCGGCGGGGCCGTCCGCCTCACCGGATCCGGCCTCGGCTGTCCCACCTGGCCGCTGTGCACGGCCGACTCGCTCGTTCCCACCCCCGCCCTCGTCGACGACGGCGTCCACTCTTTGATCGAGTTCGGCAATCGCCTCATGAGCCCGCTGCTGGGCTTGCTCGCGCTGGCTCTTCTCGTGCTCGTGTGGCCGCTGCGGCGCGATCGCCGCGACCTGTTCGCCATCTCCTGGATCGTGCTCGCCGGAATCGTCGCACAGGCGGTCGTCGGGGGAATCACGGTGTGGACGGGGCTGAATCCCTTCATCGTCGGCTTCCACTACGTCGCCTCGCTGATCCTGGTGTGCGTGACCGCCGCGCTCCTCGTCCGGCTGCAGGTGCCGCCCGGTCCTCGCGTGGCAGCGGTCCCGCGGTGGTACGGGGTCCTCACCCACGTGACGACCCTCGTGCTCGCGATCACGATCGTCTTCGGTGTGCTGACGACCGGCGCCGGGCCGCACTCGGGAGATGCGACGGCCGGGCGCAACGGCTTCGACGCGACGCTGCTCGAGCACGTGCACGCCTGGCCCGGGTACGCACTCTTCGCCCTCACTCTCGCGTTGACCGTCGCGGCGTGGATGGGCCGGCTCGCGCCGCGCCGATGGGTCACGACCCTCCTCGCGATCGAAGTCGTGCAGATCGCCGTCGGCCTGTACCAGGCCCGCAACGGGCTCCCCGAACTCGCCGTGGGCGTCCACATGATCCTGGCGGCCCTGACGGCGGCGACCATGACCGTCGTCGTACTCCGCCTCCGCCGGTCGGCCCAGGACACAGCAGCTTCATAGTGGGTCCATCGGCTCCCCTCGGGTCGGGCGAGCACAGTGGCGGAGGTCGTCAGCCGGCGACTTCTCCCCCGAGCCCGCCCGAGGAGCCCTCATGTCCCGCACACCCCGTCTCACGCGCAGCGTTCCGTTCTGGATCCTGATCGTCGGTTCCCTCGCCGCGGCGGGAAGCGGAGCCTATCTGCTCCTCGACCGGCTCGGGGGAATGGACGCCCGCCTCACCGACGGCACCGCGACGACGAACGACGTCTACGTCGGGCAGATCTGGGCCGTCCTGGGCACGGTGCTGATCGGTGCGGGTTTGGTGGGCCTGGCCCTGGCGCTCACACTCGGCGCGCTCCGCTCGCTGACCCCTGAGCCCACAGCCGCGGAACCTGCCGCGACCGACGACGACATCGCCGGCGACACCGGCGCCTGGTCCGATGCCGACGAGCCGAAGCCACGCGTCGAGACCGAGGAGCTCGGCTACGACGCCGACCTCGGATACGACGCAGCGAAGAAGGAACCGGCGACGGCCGACGCACCTCGCTGAGCTCGGATCGGTCCCGGAGGAGGACCCGGCTCCTCCGCGGGACGGAGGCGGTGCCTCGGCATCGCCCGAAGGATGGAGATCGACTCCTGACCGTTCCGACCCGTGAGGCCGCCGTGTCCCGTTCCATCCCTTTCCGAGACCTCCCGACCGAGACGATCGCTCTGGCGGGTGACTCCCCGGCCGCAGTCGCCATCGCCGTGCGTCATAGCGACGGCACGTGGGAGGCCGCGGGCCATCCCGCCGGTGCTGAGAACCGTAGATACGAGATCGGATCGGTGACCAAGGCGGTCACCGGAGTGCTGCTGGGCGTGCTCGCACGGGCCGGCGAGGTGGATCCCCACAGCCCCATCGACGATGCGCTCGGTCAGGCGCTTCCGTGGCGCGATGCCCCGGGCTCGCCGCCGCACCTGGTCGACGCGGCGACACATCACACAGGGCTGCCGAACACCCTGCCACGCCTGCAATGGCGAGAAGCCGCCGTCGCATGGGGTCTCAGCAGACGGGACCCGTGGCGAGACATCGACGCCACCACTTTCGCCGCTCAGCGCGAGGAGTGCATCAGGCGAGCACGGCCGCGTCGCACCTTCTCCTACTCCAGCCTGGGGGTCGGCCTCCTCGGCGACGCGCTCGCCGCCGCCACGGGCTCCGGATCGTACGAGCGCCTCGTCAGAGAGCGGCTGCTGGCACCGCTCGGCATGGACCGCACGGGTATCGACCGACCGGCCGATCCCGCGGGCCGCGTCGAGGTCGGAAGCAATCGCCGCGGGCGCCCGATGCCCTACCTCCGAGACCACATGCCGGCGGCCGGGATGCTGGCCTCCGACCTGGCGGACCTGCGTCGCCTCGTCGACGCGGCGCTCGGCGACGGACCAGAAGACGTCGTCAGGGGGATCGACGCCGCACTCCGCTCGCGAGCCGAGCTGTCCAGTGGTTTCGAGATCGGGTACTGCTGGTTCTTGGACCGACGAGGCGAGCACGCGATCGCCCACCACGACGGCGGCACGTGGGGATCCCAGGCGCACCTGTCCCTCTGCCCCGACACGGGACGAGCCGTGATCGCGCTCTCGGCGACGTATCGGCCCCTCGCGCCGTTCGCCGACCGGGTACATCGCGCCCTGCGCTGACGGTGCCACCCCCGACGCGAGGGTCGCGGTTCAGAAGGGAAGCAGCGGATCGATCGCGATCGCCACGAACAACAGCGTCAGGTAGGTGATGGAGGCGTGGAACACCCTCATGGGGCGCGCCTGCTCGCCCCGCACCGCGCGGTTGTAGAGCACATGCGACTCGACGATGAACCAGCCGCCGAACACCAGCGCCGAGACCGTGTAGACGATCCCCATGGGCGCGACCGGGATGAGCAGCAGCGAAGAGGCGACCGTGGCCCAGGCGTACAGGATCACTTGGAGGCCCACCTGGGTGCCGCCGCGCGTCGCGCCCAGCATGGGGACGTCGACATCTGCGTAATCGCCCTTGTACTTCATCGACAGCGGCCAGTAGTGCGGGGGCGTCCACAGGAACACGAGCAGGAACAGAATGAATGGCGTCCAGCTGAGCGAGCCGGTGACGGCGGACCAACCGATCAGCACCGGGAAGCATCCGGCGATCCCGCCCCACACGATGTTCTGCTCCGTGCGGCGCTTGAGGATGATGGTGTACACGACGACATAGAAGAAGATCGCGAAGGCGCTGAGCGCGGCCGCGAGCCAGTTCGTCGCCAGCAGCAGCCATGCCGTGGAGGCGATCGCCAACGTCCATGCGAAGACCAGGGCTCCACGCGGGGACACCTCGCCGGTGACGAGGGGACGGTTCTCGGTGCGCTGCATGTGCGCATCGATGTCGCGGTCCAGGTACATGTTGAACGCGGCCGCCGAACCCGCGCTCAACGATCCGCCGATGACGGTGGCCAGAACGAGCCAGAGATCGGGGAGGCCGTTCTGGGCCAGGATCATGACCGGAACGGTCGTCACGAGCAGAAGCTCGAGCACCCGGGGCTTGGTGAGCTGTACGTACGCGCGCACGGTCCGACCCGTCGAGCGGCGCCCCTCGGATTGCCGGACGCCGTGCGTCGTCGTGATGTCCATCGCCCCCGCCGGTGTTGGAAAAGTCCCGCACAGTCTATGGCATCGGTTCCCCGGAGCGGGCCCTGCCTCCCTCCGAGAGAAGGGGCCGGTCACCCGCCTCTCGGGGGAGGTTCTCCGCCGTAACGGCTGAACCTCGGGGCATGCCGCTTCGATATGCTGGAAGCCTACGCGCGCCCGTGTGCCGCCCACTCCCCGTCGAGACCGAGATGCTCGGAATCGATCGCGGTCGTGGCCGCTGCCGGCGCATCCTCACGAAAGGCGACCAGGTGTCAGAGCTGGTATGGGATGAGATCGATCGGCGCGCGGTGGACACGGCGCGCATCCTGGCGGCAGACGCCGTCGAGAAGGTGGGCAACGGCCATCCCGGCACGGCGATGAGCCTGGCCCCCGCCGCCTATCTCCTCTACCAGCGGGTGCTCCGTCACGACCCCCGCGACACCGACTGGCTCGGGCGTGACCGTTTCATCCTGTCGGCAGGCCACTCGTCGCTGACCCAGTACGTGCAGCTCTACCTCGGCGGCTTCGGTCTCGAGCTCGACGACCTCAAGTCGCTGCGCACCTGGGGATCCCTCACCCCGGGTCACCCCGAGTACGGGCACACCAAGGGTGTCGAGATCACGACCGGTCCCCTGGGCCAGGGTCTCGCCTCGGCCGTCGGCTTCGCCTACGCGGCCCGATACGAGCGCGGCCTGTTCGACCCCGAGGCGCCCGCCGGGACGAGCCCCTTCGACCACTTCGTCTACGTCATCGCAGGCGACGGCGACCTGCAGGAAGGCGTCACCGCCGAGGCCGGCTCGCTCGCCGGGCACCAGCAGCTGGGCAACCTCATCGCGATCTACGACTCCAACCAGATCTCGATCGAGGACGACACGAACGTCGCCTTCACCGAGGACGTCCAGAAGCGCTACGAGGCCTACGGCTGGCACGTGCAGACGGTCGACTGGAAGCAGACCGGCGAGTACGTCGAGGATGTCCCAGCCCTCTTCGCCGCCATCGAGGCCGCGAAGGGCGAGACCGACAAGCCCTCGCTGATCATCCTCAAGACGATCATCGGCTGGCCCTCGCCGGGGAAGCAGAACACCGGCAAGATCCACGGCTCCGCGCTCGGTGCCGACGAACTGGCCGCGACCAAGGAGGTGCTCGGCTTCGACCCCGCCGAGAGCTTCGTGGTCGCCGATGACGTGATCTCCCACACCCGCGCTCTCGCCGACCGGGCCGCCGCGCAGCGCACCGCGTGGCAGGAGTCCTTCGACGCGTGGGCCTCGGCCCACCCCGACCGCAAGGCGCTCCTGGACCGCCTCGAGGCCGGCGAACTGCCCGCAGACCTCTCCACCCCGTCGTTCGAGGCCGGCAAGGACGTGTCCACCCGAGCAGCTTCCGGCCAGGTCATCAACGCACTCGCGGCGCAGCTGCCCGAGCTGTGGGGCGGGTCGGCCGACCTCGCGGAGTCCAACCTCACCACGATCAAGGACGCCAAGAGCTTCATCCCGGCGGAGTGGTCGACGCACGAGTGGTCGGGCGATCCGTACGGGCGTGTCCTCCACTTCGGCATCCGCGAGCACGCGATGGGCGCCATCGTCAACGGCATCAAGCTGCACGGGCCGACTCGTCCCTTCGGCGGCACGTTCCTGATCTTCAGCGACTACATGCGCCCCGCCGTCCGTCTGGCGGCCCTGATGAACATCCCCTCGATCTTCGTGTGGACGCACGACTCCGTCGCCCTGGGCGAGGACGGTCCCACGCACCAGCCGATCGAACAGTTGGCCACGCTGCGCCTGATTCCCAACTTCACCGTCGTGCGCCCCGCCGATGCCAACGAGACCTCGGCCGCGTGGGCGGAGATCGTGCGGCGTCAGGACGGGCCCGTCGGCCTCGCGCTCACCCGTCAGAACATCCCGGTGTTCCCCCGCGGTGAGGACGGATTCGCCACGACGGACGGCGTCGCACGCGGTGCGTACGTCCTCGTCGACGCCGACGGCGGCCAGCCGGATGTGATCCTCATCGCGACCGGCTCCGAAGTGCAGCTCGCCGTTGCGGCTCGCGAGACGCTCGCGGCCGAGGGCGTGCGGGCCCGCGTCGTCTCCGCTCCCTCGCTCGAGTGGTTCGCGGAGCAGGACGCGGCCTACCGCGAGAGCGTCCTTCCCGCCGATGTCCGCGCCCGAGTGTCGGTCGAGGCGGGCGCGACCCCCCTGTGGCGCAGCATCGTCGGCGACGCCGGACGCTCGGTCGGCATCGACCACTTCGGTGCCTCCGCCGACTACAAGACCCTGTTCGAGAAGTTCGGCGTCACCGCCGATGCGGTCGTGGAAGCGGCCCGCGCAACTGTCAAGGAGAACGCATGACCACCCCCACGCAGCAGCTGTCCGAAGCAGGAGTCAGCATCTGGCTCGACGATCTCTCGCGCTCCCGGATCACCTCCGGGAACCTCGCCGAGCTGATCTCCAGCCGCACCGTCTCGGGGGTGACGACGAACCCGTCGATCTTCCAGGCCGCCATCGGCAACTCTTCGGACGACTCCTACCAGTCCGCTCTCGAGGCCCTCGCCGCCGAGGGGGCCGACGCCGACGCGGCGATCTTCGCCCTGACCACCGACGATGTCCGCGCCGCCGCCGACATCTTCCGCCCCGTCTACGACCAGACCGGCGGCGTCGACGGTCGTGTCTCCATCGAGGTCTCCCCCGATCTGGCGCACGACACGGAAGCCACCGTCGCCGAGGCCAAGAAGCTGTGGGCGACCGTCGACCGCGAGAACGCCCTCATCAAGATCCCCGCGACCAAGGCCGGCCTTCCCGCCATCACCGAGGTGATCGCCGCAGGGATCTCGGTCAACGTCACCCTGATCTTCTCGCTCGAGCGCTACGCAGAGGTCATCGAGGCGTACCTGGCCGGACTCGAGGGAGCCCGCGCCGCGGGTACCGACCTGTCCGGCATCCACTCCGTGGCGTCGTTCTTCGTCTCCCGCGTGGACACCGAGGTCGACAAGCGCCTCGCCGCGATCGGCACCGATGAGGCTCTCGCTCTCAAGGGCCTGGCGGGAATCGCCAACGCCCGTCTGGCCTACGAGCTCTACGAGGAGAAGTTCGCTCAGGACCGCGCTCAGGAGCTCGTGGCCGCCGGGGCGAACGTTCAGCGTCCGCTGTGGGCATCGACGGGAGTGAAGGACCCCTCGCTCCCCGACACCCTCTACGTGACGGAGCTCGTCGCACCGGGAACCGTGAACACGATGCCCGAGAAGACCCTCGAGGCGACCTTCGATCACGGTGTGATCGCCGGCGACACGATCACCGGTGCCTACGCCGGCGCGCACGAGGTCTTCGACAACCTCGCAGGGGTCGGTGTGGACTTCGCCGACGTCACCCAGGTGCTCGAGGACGAAGGTGTCGAGAAGTTCATCGTCTCGTGGCACGACCTCCAGAACACGGTGCGCACGGCTCTGGCCGCGTCGACCGAGAGCGCCTCTTGAGCTTCGAGATCCATGTCTCCGGCCGCGTGGCACACGTGGTCGACGCGACCGTCCCCCGACTGATCGATGAGCTCGTCGCGAGCAGGATAACAGCGGCGGACGCGGACCTGTGGGGCTCGGCGGCCGCTGAGGAAGCCGCGCGACGCCTCGGCTGGGTGCAGGCGGTGTCGGTGTCGCGGCCTCTGGTCGCTGAGATCGAGGCCCTGCGCGTGCGGCTGGGCGCCCTCGGGATCAGTCGGATCGTGCTGGCGGGCATGGGCGGGTCGTCCCTGGCGCCGGAGGTGATCACTCAGACGGCGGGGGTTCCCTTGGTCGTGCTCGACTCCACCTCCCCCAGCCAGGTGCTCGCGGCGATCGACGGTGATGCGCGCGGCGACCTCGCCGCCACCGCGCTCGTGGTCGCCTCCAAGTCCGGCTCCACAGTGGAGACCGACTCTGCATTGCGGGCCTTCGAGGCCGCATGGCGCGACCTCGGGATCGACCCGGCAGAGCGCACCGTGGTGGTCACCGATCCGGGGTCTCCTCTGGAGGAGCTCGCGCGGGAGGCCGGGTACCACATCTTCGCCGCGGACCCTACCGTCGGTGGCCGCTATTCGGCCCTCACGGCGTTCGGACTGGTTCCGGCCGGCCTGGCGGGTGCCGACATCGGCGAGCTGCTCGACGAAGCGGAGGCCACCCTCCTCGAAGTGGCGATCGACGACGCGCGCAATCCGGCGCTCGTGCTCGCGGCGGCCATCGCGGGCGTGGACGGCACACATCGCCGCGACAAGCTCGGTCTCGTCAGCGACGGCACGCACATCGTGGGCCTTCCTGACTGGGTGGAGCAGTTGGTGGCCGAGTCGACCGGCAAACAGGGAACAGGAATTCTGCCCGTGGTTCTGGCGCCGTTGTCGCCCGAGGTCGACCAGACCCCGGCGGACATGCAGATCCTCCGGATCGTCGACGACGCCGTCCACTTCCAGATCCTGGAGCAGCACCCGGACGAGATCGTGATCAGCGGGTCGCTCGGGGCCCAGTTCGTGGTGTGGGAGTACGCCACCGCGATCGCGGGGTTCCTCCTGGAGATCAATCCGTTCGACCAGCCCGACGTCGAGGCGGCCAAGACCGCGGCCCGCGGGCTGCTGGCCGAGCGTCCGGCGGTCACCGAACCGGCCTTCGTCGAGGGTGGGATCGAGGTGCGTGTGTCCGAGCCCTCGCTCGCGGCATCGGGAACGCTCGCCGGGGTCCTGCGCGACCTGTGGGAGCGGCTGTCCCCCACGGGATACGTCTCGCTCCAGGCCTACGTCGATCGCACATCCCTGCCGCAGCTCGCCGGCTGGCGGGAGCTCGTCGCCGCCGACAGCGGCCGGCCGACGACGTTCGGCTGGGGTCCGCGGTTCCTCCATTCGACGGGACAGTTCCACAAGGGCGGCCCCGCCGAAGGCGTCTTCGTGCAGATTCTCGAGTCGACCGACGTCGATCTCGAAATCCCCGGGCGTCCTTTCACGTTCGGCGAGCTGATCCGCGCACAGGCTGCCGGTGACGCCCAGGTGCTCACCGCACTCGGACGCCCCGTGGTCACCCTCACCCTCACCGATCCCCAGACCCAGGTCCTCTCGCTGTTCGAAGCGGCCCAGTAGGAGCACAATCCCCGATGAATGCCGAGATCTCGCGCGGCCACAATCCGCTGCGCGACCCCGATGACCGCCGACTCAACCGCATCGCCGGCCCGAGCGCGCTCGTCATCTTCGGCGTGACAGGAGACCTGTCGCGCAAGAAGCTCATGCCCGCCGTCTATGACCTCGCGAACCGGGGGCTCCTCCCCCCGGGGTTCGCTCTCGTCGGCTTCGCACGTCGCGACTGGGAGGACCAGGACTTCGCCCAGGTCGTCTACGACGCCGTGCGTCAGCACGCCCGGACCCCGTTCCGCGAAGAGACGTGGAAGCAGCTTCTGCAGGGCATCAGGTTCGTCTCCGGAGAGTTCGGCGACGCCGAGGCCTTCCGCCGTCTGCGGGAGACGGTGGAGGCCCTCGACCGCGACCGCGGCACGATGGGGAACCACGCCTTCTATCTCTCCATCCCCCCGCGTGACTTCCCCGTCGTCGCCAAGCAGCTGAAGGATTCGGGCCTCGTCGACGACAAGAACGGCGCTGACGCGTGGCGCCGGGTCGTGATCGAGAAGCCGTTCGGAAGCGATCTGCAGACGGCCCGCGATCTCAACGCGGCGCTGGAAGTCGCCTTCCCCGCCGACTCGATCTTCCGGATCGACCACTATCTCGGCAAAGAGACGGTGCAGAACATCCTCGCGCTGCGCTTCGCGAACGAGCTCTACGAGCCGATCTGGAACGCGAACTACGTCGACCACGTGCAGATCACGATGGCCGAGGACATCGGCGTCGGCGGCCGCGCCGGGTACTACGACGGCATCGGCGCCGCCCGCGACGTGATCCAGAACCACCTCCTGCAGCTGCTCGCCCTCACCGCGATGGAGGAGCCGATCTCGCTCGACGCGAAAGATCTCCGCGCCGAGAAGGAGAAGGTTCTGGCGGCAGTGCGGCTCCCCGATGACTTGTCGCTCGCCACGGCGCGCGGTCAGTACGCGGGCGGTTGGCAGGGCGGCGAGCAGGTGACCGGCTTCCTGGACGAAGACGGCATGAACCCGCAGTCCACGACGGAGACCTACGCCGCCATCAAGCTCGAGATCGCGACGCGACGCTGGTCCGGTGTGCCGTTCTACCTCCGCACCGGAAAGCGTCTAGGACGACGGGTGACGGAGATCGCCGTCGTCTTCAAGCGCGCACCGCAGCACCTCTTCCTCCGCAACCAGACCACCGAGCTCGGCCAGAACGCCCTCGTCATCCGCGTCCAGCCCGACGAGGGTGTCACCATCAGGTTCGGATCGAAGGTGCCCGGAGCCGCCACCGAAGTGCGCGACGTCACGATGGACTTCGGCTACGGGCACGCCTTCACCGAGTCGAGCCCCGAGGCGTACGAACGACTCATCCTCGATGTCCTCCTCGGCGATCCGCCGCTGTTCCCCCGTCATGAAGAGGTGGAGCTCTCCTGGCGCATCCTCGACCCCGTCGAGGAGTACTGGGCCGGGCTGTCCGAGCCGTTGGAGCAGTACTCCCCCGGATCTTGGGGTCCCTCGTCCGCCGACGAACTCCTTGCCCGCGACGGCCGCGTTTGGAGGCGCCCATGATCGTCGATCTGCCCGACACCACCGTTTCCACGATCGCGAAGTCGCTCGTGAGTGTTCGCGAGGAGGGCGGCGCGGTGGCCCTCGGCCGTGTCCTCACCCTGGTGATCGTGACCACCCACGGGCTGGAAGAGGAAGCGATCGAGGCCGCCAACGACGCCTCGCGCGAGCACCCGATGCGCGTGATCGTGCTGATGACGGCGCCCGACGGTCCCTCGAAGCTCGACGCTCAGATCCGCGTGGGCGGTGACGCCGGTGCGAGCGAGGTCGTCGTCCTGCGGGCGTCGGGGGATGCCGCCAGTAACGAGGAGAGCCTCGTCACGGGACTCCTCCTTCCCGACGCTCCCGTCGTGGCCTGGTGGCCCGACAATCCGCCGGCCGTTCCGAGCCAGTCGCCGATCGGACGGATGGCGCAGCGCCGGATCACCGATGCGGCGACCGCGCCGTACACGAACGACCGCCTCGCCTCCCTCGGCACGTGTCATGAGCCGGGCGACACCGATCTCGCATGGACGCGTCTCACCCACTGGCGTGAGCAACTCGCCGCTGTTCTCGATCAGCCGCCGTACGAACCCGTCACCGCGGTGGAGATCGTCGGGAGCGGCACCTCGCCGTCCACGGGACTTCTCGCCGCCTGGCTCCGCCTCAAGCTCGATGTGCCCGTGGACTGGCGCTACGCCCCGCAGGACGAATGGCCGCACGGCATTCAGCGGGTGCGTCTGACGCGACCTTCCGGCGACATCGTCCTCGAGCGGAGCAATCCGGTCGATGCCACTCTGACCCAGCCCGGACAACCCGAGCACGACATCGTCCTCCCCCGACGCACGCTCCGTGAGTGCCTCGCAGAGGAGCTGCGCCGGCTCGATCCGGACCTCCTGTATGGTCGAGTGATCACGACGGGGTGGGAACTGCTCGGCCCGCCGCAGGCGACGAAGTAGGAGCGGCGATGGCAGAGTTCGGCACCGAGAAGCGCGTCGTGATCAGTCCCGACGCGCCCTCGCTGGCCGCCGCGGTGGCCCGCCGATTCCTCGATCGTCTGATCAAGCGTTCCGAGGCCGGAAAGACCACGCACATCGCTCTGACCGGCGGAGCCATCGGCACCGAGGTGCTCAGCGCCGCCGGCGCCGACCCGCGTCGCACGCACGTCGATTGGACGCGGGTGCATTTCTGGTGGGGCGATGAGCGGTTCGTCCCGCGGTCCGACCCGGACCGCAACGAGCGGGGAGCCCGTCATGCGCTCCTGGACCGCATCGAGGTGCCGTCGGAGAACGTTCACGCCATGGCCTCTCCTGATGACGGGATCTCCCTCGACGATGCCGCCCTGTCCTATGCCGACGAGCTGGCTCGATACGCCGACGATGGACAGGAGTGGCCACGCTTCTACATCTGCTTCCTCGGGGTCGGGTCGGACGGGCACATCGCGTCATTGTTCCCGGATCGCGGAGAGATCCAGGTCACCGATCGAACGGTCCTCCCGGTCCGTGAGGCCCCCAAGCCGCCGGCGGACCGACTGACACTCACCCGCCCGGTCCTCAACTCGGCCCGATGCGTGTGGATGGTGTTGTCGGGAGACGACAAAGCAGCGGCCCTCGGACTGGCGTTGGCCGGCGCGAGCTACGACAGCGTTCCGGCGGCGGGTGCCAAAGGCGTGAAGCGCACGGTCCTCTTCGTCGACGAGGACGCCGCCAAGCAAGTGCCGGCCGAGCTCATCGACCGCGACTTCTGATTCCGGGGAGCGCCTGTCGCACGTCGGACCCCGCGACTCCTCGTCCGAACCGGACGGGAGTGGGATCGGAGAGTCGGGTCAGTCCTGGCCGCGACGCTCGCGCAACTGCTGAAGCGCGTCACCGAGCAGGGCTTCGGCTTCTTCCTCGGTGCGACGTTCCTTGACGTAGGCGAGATGCGTCTTGTAGGGCTCGGTCTTTGCCAGCGCGGGAGGATTCTCCTTGTCGCGACCGGCCGGAAGCCCGGAGTGAGGCGAGTCGATGACGTCGGGGATCTCCTCTTCGGTGATCCCGGCAGCGAAATAGCGAACGGTCTCGTTGCCCAGCGCGTCCCAGTACGACACGGCGACACGGTCGGCGTGATGTCCGTGATCCTGCTCTCCCATGGGACCCGCACCGACGCGGGTTCCGCGAATCGCATTTCCTCCCGTTGCCATCAGATCCCCTGGAACTTCGTGATGAGCCCGAGCGCCACGATGGTGACGAACCACACCAGCGCGAGCACGATCGTGAATCGGTTGAGGTTACGTTCGGCCAGACCCGAGGATCCGAGCGCCGAGCTCATGCCTCCACCGAACATGTCGGAGAGGCCGCCACCCCGTCCCTTGTGCAGCAGGATCAGGAGCGTGAGAAGGAGGCTGGTGATGCCCAGCAGCACCTGCAGCACGAGCGCGATGATATCCACAGTCGATGAAGCCTTTCGCGGCGCCGACCAAACCGGGCGCACAAGGGTTGAGTATACCGGCTGGCGCGACACGAGACGGCGTCGCGCCAGCCGGGGTCTTGCGGGGCCGTGCGTCAGACGCCGACGTGCTTCTGATAGCGGATGATCGCCGCGAACTCGTCGGCGAGCAGGCTCGCGCCACCCACGAGGGCACCGTCAACGTCGGGTTCGCGCATGAA
The DNA here is from genome assembly GCF_001620065.1 of Microbacterium sp. TNHR37B. Classification (GTDB taxonomy): domain Bacteria; phylum Actinomycetota; class Actinomycetes; order Actinomycetales; family Microbacteriaceae; genus Microbacterium. Next base: position 259,595 of record NZ_LQGV01000001.1, on the reverse strand, counting down.
GCTCGCGATGTTGCCCGACTTCACCGACCCGCCATAGAGCACACGCGTGCGCTCAGCGGCCTCGGCGCCGAGCGCATCGGCGAGGACGGCGCGCAGGGCGACACAGACCTCCTGCGCCTGCTCGGGCGAGGCGACCTGGCCGGTGCCGATCGCCCACACGGGCTCATAGGCCACAACGACGTCGGCATCGGCGGGCACGCCATCGAGGGCCGCCCGCAGCTGCGCGACCGAGACGGCCGTGGGCCCGGACTCCTCACGCTGCTCCAGCGTCTCTCCGACGCAGATGACCGGAACGAGGCCGTGCCGCAGCGCGGCTTGCACCTTCGCGGCGACCGCGGCGTCGGTCTCGTGGTGGTACTCACGGCGCTCGGAGTGTCCGATGATGACGTACGAGCAGTCGAGCTTCTTCAAGAACGCGCCTGAGATCTCACCCGTGTACGCTCCCGCGTCCTGGGACGACAGGTCCTGCGCACCGAGCGCGAACGGGATCTTGTCCGCGTCGAGCAGCGTCTGCACGGTGCGGATGTCGGTGAAGGGCGGGAAGATCGCCACCTCGACCGATTCGTCCTCATGCTTGGCGTCTTTCAGCGTCCAATGCAGCTTCTGGACGAAGGCGACCGCCTGGAGGTGGTCGAGGTTCATCTTCCAGTTGCCGGCGATGAGCGGCTTGCGGGTCACTGCCATCCGAGGATCTCCAATCCGGGGAGCTTCTTGCCTTCGAGGAACTCGAGGCTCGCGCCCCCGCCCGTCGAGATGTGTCCGAAACGGTCATCAGCGAATCCCAGCTGGCGAACGGCCGCGGCCGAGTCGCCGCCACCGACGACGGACAGTCCGTCGACCTCGGTCAGCGCTGCGGCCACCGTCTTCGTGCCCGCCGCGAACGCGGGCATCTCGAACACTCCCATGGGACCGTTCCAGAACACCGTGCGGGAGGTGCGAATGGCATCGGCGAAGATCTCCGCCGTCCGCGGGCCGACGTCCAGGCCCATCCCCTCGGCGCCGAACGGGGTGTCCTCCAGGGCATCGGCATCGGCGACCACATGATCTGCATCGGCAGAGAAGGAGGAGGCCATCACGGCGTCGACGGGGAGGACGAGCTCGACGCCCTTCTCCTTCGCCGTGGCGATGTAGCCCTTGACCGTGTCGATCTGATCGGTCTCGAGGAGGCTCTTGCCGACCTTGTGCCCCTGCGCGGCGAGGAAGGTGAAGAGCATCCCCCCGCCCACGAGGATCTTGTCTGCGCGCGGCAACAAGTGCTCGATCACGCCGAGCTTGTCACTCACCTTCGATCCACCGAGCACCACGGCGTAGGGACGTTCCGGCTTCTCGGTCAGGCGGTCGAGCACGTCGACCTCCTTCTCGATCAGGTAGCCCGCCGCCGACGGCAGGAGCTCCGCGAGGTCGTACACCGACGCCTGCTTGCGGTGCACCACGCCGAAGCCGTCCGAGACCAGAACGTCGCCGAGCTGGGCGAGCTCCTGAGCGAAGGCGTGACGCGTGGCCTCGTCCTTCGCCGTCTCACCGGCGTTGAATCGGAGGTTCTCGATCACCGCGATGTCGCCGTCTTCGAGGGCGCCGACGGCGTCACGCGCGGACGGACCGACGGTGTCACGGGCGAAGGCGACCGGCTTTCCGAGGAGTTCAGAGAGCCGTTGAGCGACGGGTTCGAGGCTGTACCGGGCGTCGGGAGCGCCGTCGGGCCGACCCAGATGCGAGCACGCGATGACGCGCGCGCCCTGGTTGATGAGGTGGTTCAGGGTCGGAAGAGCCGCCCGGACACGCCCATCGTCCGTGATGACGCCGTCCTTCAGGGGGACGTTGAAGTCAACACGGACGATGACGCGCTTTCCGGCCAGCGAACCCAGGGAATCGAGGGTGCGCAGCGCCATGGAGCTACCTCAGAGCTTCTCGGCGACGAGCTCGGTGAGGTCGACGAGGCGGTTCGAGTAGCCCCACTCGTTGTCGTACCACGACGAGACCTTGACGAGGTTGCCGCTGACGTTGGTCTGCCCGGCGTCGAAGACCGACGAGTGCGGGTCGAGCTGGATGTCGCTGGAGACGATGGCGTCGTCGTTGTACTTGAGGTACCCGACGAGCTCGCCCTCCTCAGCCGCCTTCTTGTAGGCCGCGTTGATCGTCTCGGCGGTCAGTCCCTCCGTGGGGGTGATGATCGTGAGGTCGACGATCGATCCGGTGGGAACGGGCACGCGGTAGGACGATCCGCTCAGCTTGCCGTTGAGCTCCGGCAGGACAAGGCCGATCGCCTTCGCGGCACCCGTGGACGCCGGAACGATGTTGATCGCGGCGGCGCGCGCACGGTGCAGGTCGCTGTGCGGGCCGTCCTGCAGGTTCTGGTCGGCCGTGTAGGCGTGCGCGGTCATCATGAAACCACGCTCGATGCCGAAGTTGTCGTTGAACACCTTGGCCAGCGGCGCGAGGCAGTTGGTGGTGCAGGACGCGTTCGAGATCACGTGCATCGTCGCCGAGTCGTACTCGCCGTCGTTCACGCCCATGACGAAGGTGCCGTCGACGTCGGTGCCCGGCGCCGAGATGATGACCTTCTTCGCTCCACCCGCGATGTGCTTCTTGGCGTCCACGGCCTTGGTGAAGCGCCCCGTCGACTCGATGACGATGTCGACACCGAGCTCACCCCAGGGGAGGTTCGCGGGGTCGCGCTCTTCGAAGACCTTGATGGCCTTGCCGTTGACGGTGATGGAGTCCGCGTCGTACGAGACGTCGGCGTCCAGGCGGCCGCCCACGGAGTCGTACTTCAGCAGGTGCGCCAGCGTCTTGTTGTCGGTGAGGTCGTTCACCGCCACGATGTCGAGGTCCGCACCCTGCTCCAGCGCGGCGCGGAGGAAGTTGCGTCCGATGCGGCCGAAGCCGTTGATTCCGATCTTGACAGCCACGGAAATTCTCCTGAGTGTGTCGTGCGCGAGTGCGCGATTGTTGCGGTTTCGAACAGTGGACAACGGCGTCCAGCCAGGTCATCTCTGAGGGATGACCATGACGATCATGACAGTACCAGCAGGCCCTTGGTCTTCTCGCGAGCCGTGTCAAAGCGGGCCTGGACGTTGCCCCAGTTGGCGATGTTCCACGCCGCCTTCACGTAGTCGGCCTTGACGTTGAGGTAGTCGAGGTAGAAGGCGTGCTCCCACATGTCGAGCTGGAAGAGCGGAACGGTGCCCATCGCGGTGTTCGCCTGCTGATCGAACATCTGCTGGATGATCAGACGCTGCCCGATCGGGTCCCAGCTCAGCACCGCCCAGCCGGATCCCTGGATTCCCGTGGCCGCCGCCGTGAAGTGCGCCTGGAACTTGTCGAACCCGCCGAAGAACTCGTCGATCGCGGCGCGCAGCTCGCCCTCGGGCTCGCCACCCCCACCGTTGCCCGCCGGGGCGAGGTTGGTCCAGAAGATCGAGTGGTTGACGTGACCGCCGAGGTTGAACGCCAGGTCCTTCTCGAGCTTGTTCACGTTCGCGAGGTTCCCACTCTCGCGGGCCTCGGCGAGCTGCTCGAGGGCCGTGTTTGCTCCCGTGACATACGCCTGGTGGTGCTTGGAGTGGTGAAGCTCCATGATCTTGCCGCTGATGCTGGGCTCGAGAGCCGAGTAGTCGTAAGGGAGCTCGGGGAGCGTGTACGTGGCCATGTTCTCTTCTTCCTGTCGTGTCGCACGACGGCGACGAGTGACGTGTCAGGGAATCTGACGGACCCCGCCGCGTGGGCGGCGGGCCTGTCGGAACGGACTGTTTTCCAGTCTATTGGTGGTCAACAACCGCACCAGGGGGTTGCTTCCCGCTGCGGGGAACTTCTGTCGACCTCGTGCGGTCAATCGTCGAGACCAGCCGGAACCGCGGACTCGGTGTCGGGGATCCCCTCAGCAGCTGCCTTCTTGTCAGCCATGGCCAGGAGGCGACGGATCCGACCGGCTACGGCGTCCTTCGTCATCGGCGGATCGGCGTGATGACCGAGCTCGTCAAGGCTGGCGTCGCGGTGCGCGAGCCGCAAGTCGCCCGCTTGGCGAAGGTGCTCGGGCACGTCCTCGCCGAGGATCTCGAGAGCGCGTTCCACGCGCGCGCAAGCGGCGACGGCAGCCTGCGCGGATCGGCGCAGGTTGGCGTCGTCGAAGTTCACCAGCCGGTTGACGCCCGCCCTCACTTCACGTCGCTGTCGCAACTCCTCCCACGCGCGCGCCGTGCGGACGGCACCCATCTCGGCCAAGGCGGCCCGGATTGCCTCACCATCGCGGACGACCACACGGGGAGCACCACGGACTTCGCGCGCCTTCGCGGCGATGCCGAGTCGGTGGCCAGCCCCCACGAGGGCCATCGCTGCCTCCGGAGAGGGGCAGGAAATCTCCAAGGCCGCCGACCGGCCGGGGTCCGACAGGGCGCCGGAGGCCAGGAAAGCGCCGCGCCAGATCGCGGCGAGATCGCCACGGGAGCCCGTGGTGAGACGGTTGGGAAGCCCGCGCACGGGACGTCGCCGCTGATCCAGCAGGCCGGTCTGACGGGCGAGTGTCTCACCGCCCTCGATGACCCGCACGGCGAAATGGCCGCCGGCACGGCCGCCGGAGGCCTGCACGTGGACGAGCTCCGGCCGGACGCCGTAGATCTCCATGATCTCGCGAGCCGCTCGACGGGCAAGGATGTCGGACTCCAACTCCGCTTCGACGGCGACCCGCCCGGCGATCGAATGCAGGCCGCCCGAGAAGCGCAGAATCGCTGTCAGCTCCGCGACGCGCGCCGTGGGGCGAGGGTCGCGGACGGTTGCAAGTTCGGCCTTCACGTCTGCGGTCAACGACACGGCGGTCCTTCGTTCCTGTCCGGGGTGCGGGGTCTCCGCGGCAAACATCCAGCCTACTCGCGACCGAGGTCGCGGTGTTTCACGCGCACGGCGACACCGGGCACGGAGCTCAGCCGGCGAGCCAGTTCCAGCGCCGTCACGACGGAGCGGTGCTTGCCCCCTGTGCACCCGACCGCCACGACCGAATGCTGCTTGTTCTCGCGTTGGTACCCCTCCAGCACGGGTCGCAGCGCGCGCGTAGGTGTCGATGAACTCGAGCGCACCCTGTTGCGACAGCACGTAGTCCCGCACCTGGGGCTCTTCCCCCGTGTGCGCCTTCAGCTCGGGGATCCAGAACGGATTCGGGAGGAATCGCATGTCGGCGACGAGGTCGACATCGGTCGGCAGTCCGTACTTGAAGCCGAAGCTCATGACGGTAAGCGTGTGCCGGGCGTCTCCTTCCTCGCGGAAGAGGTCGGTCACGCGTGTCGCCAGTTGATGGATGTTCAGCGAGCTGGTGTCTAGGATCACGTCGGCGCCCTCGCGTATGGCCGACAGCCGCTCACGCTCGCGATGAATGCCGTCCAACAGGGTGCCGTCGTCCTGCAGCGGGTGCGGCCGTCTCACCGATTCGAATCGCCGCACGAGCACGTCGTCGGAGGCGTCGAGGAAGAGCACGCGCAGAGGTCGGCCGCCCCGCAAGGCCTGCGTGACGGCGGGGAGCGCTCCGAAGAGGTCCCTCCCCCGGACATCGACCACGGCGGCAACCTTCGGAAGTGCCCCGGCAGCGGCCTCCGAGATCTCCAGGAGCGGGCGCAACATCTGCGGCGGAAGGTTGTCGACGACATACCATCCCATGTCCTCCAGAGCGTTGGCTGCCGTCGTCCTCCCGGCTCCGGACATGCCGGTGACGATCAGGACCTCGCCTGCCGCGCCTGCCACGTGTTCCCCCGTCTCTTGCTGTGTCTCAGCCTATCGATACCCCGCCGGAGAGCGACGAGCGCCCGGTCAGGATCCCGAGAGATGTGCGTGAATGGCGGCGGCCAACGCGGGCCCGACCCCCGGAACCTGCGTGATCTCCTCCGGCGGCGCCGCCCGCAAGGCCGACACCGACCCGAAATGCCGGAGCAACGCCTTGATACGTGCATCACCAAGCCCCGGGACTTCGCTCAGCACCGAAGAGATGTCGCGCTTACGGCGCTTGCGCTGGTGGGTGATCGCGAATCGGTGCGCCTCGTCACGCAGGCGTTGGAGAAGATAGAGCGCCTCAGAGGTGCGCGGCAGGATCACGGGGAAGTCCTCGCCGGGAAGCCAGACTTCCTCGAGTCGCTTCGCGATCCCGCAGAGGGCGATCTCCTCGTGCCCGGCGTCGCGCAGCGCGCGGGCGGCCGCTTCGACCTGCGGCTTTCCCCCGTCGACGACGAGGAGCTGAGGACGATAAGCGAATCGAGGGCGCTTCCGGGCGGTGACGACCACCGCCTCCTCGTCGCCGCCCGCCGCCGAGTCGGTGTCCATCGCATCGCCCACTCCCCCGGCGCCGGCCTCTGCGGCTTCGTCGGAATCGACATGAGCGAGGCGTCTGCGCAGTACTTGGTAGAGGGAATCGGTATCGTCGGTCGTCTCGGCCACCGAGAACGAGCGGTACTGGTCCTTGCGGGCGAGTCCGTCTTCGAAGACCACCATCGAGGCGACGACGTTCGTGCCGGAGAGGTGCGACACGTCGAAGCACTCGATCCGCAGCGGCGCCTCGGTCATCCCGAGGGCCTCCTGCAGGTCGGTCAGTGCCCGGGTGCGTGCGGTGTAGTCGCTGGTACGACGCGTCTTGTGCAGCATCAGCGCCTGCTGAGCATTGAGCATCGCCGTTTTCATGAGTTCCGACTTGCGACCCCGCTGCGCGACCTGGATCGACACGCGCTTCCCCCTGCGGGCCTGCAGCCATGCCTCCAGCTCGGCGGCATCGTCGGGAAGGCGCGGCACGAGCACCTGCCGGGGGATGTCAGCGGCGACCGCGTCGCCGTAGGTGCGCTGGAGAACCTGGTCGATCAACTCAGCGCTCGTAATGTCGAGCTCCTTGTCGATGGTCATCGCCCGCACTCCGCGCACGCGTCCGCCCCGCACGACGAAGTGCTGGACCGCGGCGGACAGCTCATCTTCGGCCACTCCGAACAGGTCGGCATCGGTGTCGGAAGCGAGCACGAGGGCGCTCTTGTTGAGCACGGCATCGATCGCGGTCAGCTTGTCGCGGTAGACGGCAGCAGACTCGTAGTCGAGGGCGGCTGCGGCTTCCCTCATCCGCGCCGTGAGCTCGCGCGTGAATCGCTGGTCACCCCCCGACAGGAAGGCGATGAAGTCCTCGACGATCGCGCGGTGCTCCTCGATCGTCACCGTCATCGAGCACGGGCCACCGCACCGTCCGATCTGGCCCGGAAAGCAAGGCCTCCCGGTGGCCATCGCCTTCTTGTACGAGGCGTCGCTACAGGTGCGGATCGGGAAGACCTTGATCATCAGGTCGATCGTGTCGTGGACGGCCCACACCTTGGGATAAGGACCGAAGTACTTCGCCCCCGGGATCTTGCGGTTGCGGGTCACGATCACCCGCGGTGCTTCGTCCGCCAACGTCACCGCCAGGTAGGGGTAGGACTTGTCGTCCTTGTACCGGACGTTGAACGGCGGCGAGAACTCCTGAATCCACATGTACTCCAGCTGCAGGGAGTCGACGTCGGTGGCGACGACGGTCCACTCCACCGACGCGGCAGTCGTGACCATCCGCCGCGTGCGTTCGTGGAGCGTGTGCAGCGGAGCGAAGTAGTTGGAAAGGCGCGCACGCAGGTTCTTCGCCTTGCCGACGTACAGGACGCGTCCATCGGCGTCACGGAAGCGGTAGACCCCAGGATCCGTGGGGATCTCCCCCGGCTTGGGCCGATAGGACAGCGGAGAGGCCATCTCAGCCGGCCTTGCGCGCGGTCGCTGCCGTTCCGGTCGGGAGGATCTCCGCCAAGAAGGTTCCGGTGTGACTCTCGGGAACAGCGGCGACCTGCTCGGGGGTGCCGGTCGCCACGATCTGTCCGCCGCCGGCGCCTCCCTCGGGACCGAGATCGATGATCCAGTCGCTGGACTTGATGACGTCGAGGTTGTGCTCGATGACGATGACCGTGTTGCCCTTGTCGACGAGACCACCCAGCACCTCGAGGAGGCGGCGTACGTCCTCGAAGTGGAGGCCCGTCGTCGGCTCGTCCAGGACATAGACACTGCGTCCGTTGGAGCGGCGCTGCAGTTCGGTCGCGAGCTTCACGCGTTGCGCCTCGCCCCCAGACAGGGTCGTCGCCGATTGGCCCAGGCGCACATAGCCGAGGCCGACGTCCACGAGGGTCCGCAAGTACCGGTGGATCGCCTGGATCGGCTCGAAGAACTCCGCCGCCTCAGAGATCGGCATATCGAGCACCTCAGCGATGTTCTTGCCCTTGTAGTGGACGGCGAGCGTGTCGCGGTTGTACCGCTGACCGTGACACACCTCACAATCCACATACACGTCGGGCAGGAAGTTCATCTCGATCTTGATCGTGCCGTCGCCCGAACAGGCTTCGCAGCGGCCGCCCTTGACGTTGAAGCTGAACCGACCCGGTTGATACCCCCGCGCCTTGGCTTCCGGCGTCTCGCTGAACAGCGTGCGGATGCGGTCGAACACCCCCGTGTAGGTCGCAGGATTGGAGCGGGGCGTGCGTCCGATGGGCGCCTGATCGACGTGGACGACCTTGTCGAGGTTCTCCAGACCCGTCACGCGAGTGTGCTTGCCCGCCACCCGTCGCGCACCGTTCAGACGCGTCGCCAGCACCTCATACAGGATGCCGTTCACGAGGGTCGACTTCCCCGAGCCGCTGACACCGGTGACCGCCGTCAGCACGCCGAGCGGAAAGTCGACGGTGACGTTCTTGAGGTTGTTCTCCCGCGCGCCCACGACCGTGACGACACGCTTCTTGTCGATCTTCCTCCGCGTGCGAGGCGTCTCGATCTGGCGCCGACCGCTCAGGTAGGCGCCCGTCACCGAGCGGTCGTCTTCCAGGAGCGACGCAAGGGGGCCGGAATGGACGACCTCGCCGCCGTGCACACCGGCGCGGGGCCCGATGTCGACCACCCAGTCGGCGGCATCGATCGTCTCCTCGTCGTGCTCGACGACGATCAGCGTGTTGCCGAGGCTCTTCAGGCGCACCAGCGTCTCGATCAGACGTCGATTGTCTCGCTGATGCAGGCCGATCGACGGCTCGTCGAGGACGTAGAGCACACCGGTGAGGCCGGAGCCGATCTGCGTCGCGAGCCGAATGCGCTGCGCCTCGCCTCCGGACAGCGACCCGGCGGAGCGGCCGAGGCTCAGGTAGTTCAGGCCCACCTGGATGAGGAAGTCGAGCCGCGCGCGGATCTCACGGAGCACCGCCGCCGCGATCTGCGCCTCTCGATCGGTCAGTTCCAGTTCCGCGAAGTAGACCTGCGCTTCTCCGAGGCTCATGCGCGATGCGTCGGCGATCGAGTGCCCGTGGACGCGAACTGCGAGGACCTCCGGCTTGAGTCGGTCGCCCTGACACACCGGGCACGGGACCTCTCGGAGGTACTCCGCCCAGCGCTGGCGCTGTGTGTCGGACTCCGCCTGCGTGTACTGACGCTCGATGTAGGGGATCACGCCCTCGAACCCCGAGGTATAGCGCATCTCGCGCCCGTAACGGTTCTTCCATCGGACCGTGACCTTGAAGTTCTCGCCGCGGAGCACCGCTTCCTTCACGCGGTCGGGGAGGTCGCGCCATGGTGTGTCCAGCGAGAAGTCGAGGTCGTCGGCCAGACCGACGAGCAGCCGCTCATAGTACTGGAACAGCCCCTTGCCCTGAGTGGTCCAGGGCAGGATCGCGCCCTCGTTGATCGAGAGCTCCTCATCTCCCAGCAGGAGGTCGACGTCGACGGACATGCGCGTGCCGAGTCCCGAGCAAGCCGGACATGCGCCGAAGGGGGCGTTGAACGAGAACGTGCGCGGCTCGATCTCCGTCAGCTGGAGCGGGTGACCGTTGGGGCAGGCCAGCTTCTCGGAGTAGCTCTGCCATGCCTCGTCGCCTTCGGCGTCCACGAAGTTGACCTGCATGACGCCGCCGGCGAGTCCCAGCGCGGTCTCGACGGAATCGGTGATGCGGCCGAGGAGATCCGGGGCCGCGACGAGCCGATCGACCACGACGGCGATGTCGTGCTTGTAGCTCTTCTTGAGTGTCGGCGGTTCGGCGAGCTGAATGAGTTCACCATCGACCACCGCGCGGGCATAGCCCTTGGCGGACAGCTCCTTGAAGAGGTCGACGAACTCCCCCTTCTTCTGAGAGACGACCGGCGCGACGATCTGATAGCGGGTGCGCTCGGGGAGCTCGGCGAGCTGATCGGCGATCTGTTGCACGGTCTGTCGCTGGATGCGCTCACCGCAGGTCGGGCAGTGCGGGACACCGATCCGCGCCCACAGCAGCCGCATGTAGTCGTGGATCTCGGTGATGGTTCCGACCGTCGAACGCGGGTTGCGGTTGGTCGACTTCTGGTCGATGGAGACGGCAGGGCTCAGTCCCTCGATGAAGTCGACGTCGGGACGGTCCACCTGCCCGAGGAACTGGCGCGCGTACGAGCTCAGGGACTCGACATAGCGACGCTGTCCCTCGGCGAAGATCGTGTCGAACGCGAGGCTCGATTTTCCGGAGCCGGAGAGGCCGGTGAACACGACCAACGCGTCGCGCGGAATGTCGAGATCGACATCCTTCAGGTTGTGGACGCGGGCGCCACGGACACTCAGTTTCGACGGGGAAGCGACGGGGACGATGGGCACCGGACAAGTCTAGGTCGGGGTTCCGACATCGGCTCCGGAGCGGCCATGCCGGGATCGCGGGCCCGCAAACCTGGCCAGCGCTTCGCGGAGCTCGACGATCTCCGCGACGTCCATCCCCACTCGTTCCATGACCGCTCCGGGCACCTCGAGGGCCCGTTCGCGCAATGCCCGCCCGTCGGCTGAGAGCGCGATGTCGAGAACGCGTTCGTCATCGGAGCGGCGGCTGCGCTCGACCCTGCCTTGAGCCTCCAATCGCTTCACGAGCGGCGACAGCGTCGCCGGCTCCATCGCGAGAGCCTCCGCGAGGTCCGCGAGCGACCGGGGCGACTGCTCCCAGAGGGCGAGCATCACGAGGTACTGCGGATGCGTCAGCCCGAGTGGCTCGAGAATCGGCCGGTACAGGGAGACGACGTTCCGCGCGGCCGTCACGAGCGCGAAGCACAGTTGGCTCTCCAGAGCGAGCATCTCGTCACGCGCGTCCATCCACCTATCCAATCCTTAGTACACTAATCATCATGACACGAAGCGAACCGGATTCGACCCTTCGCCAACGCGTTCGCGAGGCGGGCGGCTGGTACGCGTACCTCAACAGCCGGCTCATCCGGTTCGCCGGACCGGCCTCCGTCGGTCCGTATGACACCGAGCCGGAGCCGGAGCGCACCGGCCGCGCGTGTCCGCTGTGCGGTCATCCGATGTCGGAGCACACCTTCGATCGCAGCGGCCCGAAGCCGCTCATGCACTGTCCCTGACCGGTCGCTCGATCGCTGACGCGAGCCCAGCCCGAGTGGCGCCGCTTACGCGTGACCGGCACGCTCCATCGCGCGAAGCTCCTTCTTGAGATCCTGAACCTCGTCGCGCAACCGGGCCGCAAGCTCGAACTTCAATTCCCCGGCCGCAGCGAGCATCTGGGCCGACAGGTCGGCGATCGTCGCCTCGAGCTGGTTCGCCCCTTCCGCAGCGATGCCTTCCCGCCGCAAGCGCGGCGTGGGGCTCTTGCCTTTGCCGCTGGCGTTCTTGCGGGAGAGAAGCTCCTGCGTGTCGGAGGCCTCTCGTGCCAGCACATCGGTGATGTCTGCGATGCGCTTGCGCAAGGGCTGCGGATCGATGCCGTTCTCCGCGTTGTACTCGAGCTGCCGCTCGCGGCGGCGCTCGGTCTCGTCGATGGCAGAGCGCATCGAGTCGGTCATGTTATCGGCGTACATGTGCACCTCGCCGGAGACGTTGCGCGCCGCGCGACCGATCGTCTGGATCAACGACGTACCCGAACGGAGGAAGCCCTCCTTATCGGCGTCGAGGATGGCGACGAGCGACACCTCGGGAAGGTCGAGGCCTTCTCGGAGCAGGTTGATCCCCACGAGCACGTCGTAGACACCCGACCGCAGCTCAGTGAGGAGCTCGACACGGCGGAGGGTATCGACGTCGGAGTGCAGGTAGCGCACACGCACCCCGTGCTCCCCCAAGAAGTCGGTCAACTCCTCCGCCATCTTCTTGGTGAGCGTCGTGACGAGGACGCGCTCGTCCCGCTCCACCCGCACCCGAATCTCTTCCAGCAGGTCGTCGATCTGCCCCTTCGAGGGCTTGACGATGATCTGCGGATCGACCAGGCCGGTCGGGCGGATGATCTGCTCGACCACCCCGTCGGCGATGCCCATCTCATATCGGCCGGGCGTGGCCGACAGATAGACCGTCTGTCCGATGCGCTGTTTGAACTCGTCGAAACGCAGCGGGCGGTTGTCGAGCGCGCTGGGAAGCCGGAAGCCGTGATCGACGAGCGTGCGCTTGCGCGAGGCGTCTCCCTCATACATCGCGCCGATCTGCGGCACGGTGACGTGCGACTCGTCGATCACGAGTAGGAAGTCGTCGGGGAAGAAGTCGAGCAGCGTGTGCGGCGGCTCGCCCGCGGAGCGTCCGTCCAAGTGGCGGGAGTAGTTCTCGATCCCGGAGCAGAAGCCGAGCTGCTGCAGCATCTCGAGATCGAAGGTGGTGCGCATCCTCAGCCGCTGCGCCTCGAGAAGCTTGCCCTGCCCCTCGAGCTCGGCCAGTCGAGAGGCGAGCTCCGTCTCGATCGTTCCGATGGCCCGCTGTACCGTGTCGGTGCCCGCGACGTAGTGCGAGGCGGGGAAGATCGGCACGCTGTCGAGCTTCTGGACGACCTCACCCGTCAGGGGATGGAGCATGTAGAGCGCTTCGATCTCGTCGCCGAAGAGCTCGATACGCACGGCGTACTCCTCGTAGACCGGGATGATCTCGATGGTGTCTCCACGCACGCGGAAGTTGCCTCGTGAGAAGTCGACGTCGTTGCGGTTGTACTGCATCGCGATGAACTTACGGATGAGGGCGTCGCGGTCGTACCTCTCCCCCACCTGCAGGGCGACCATCGCGCGGAGGTACTCCTCCGGGGCGCCGAGGCCATAGATGCACGAAACGGTGGAGACCACGACGACGTCTCGGCGACTGAGCAGCGAGTTGGTCGTCGAGTGGCGGAGCCGCTCGACCTCGGCGTTGATCGAGGAGTCCTTCTCGATGAAGGTGTCTGTCTGCGGAACGTACGCCTCGGGTTGGTAATAGTCGTAGTAGCTCACGAAGTACTCGACCGCGTTGTGCGGCATGAGGTCGCGGAACTCGTTGGCCAGCTGGGCCGCGAGGGTCTTGTTGTGGGCGAGAACGAGCGTGGGCCGCTGCACCTGTTCGATCAACCACGCAGTGGTCGCCGACTTTCCCGTGCCCGTCGCGCCGAGCAGGACGACGTCGGTCTCTCCCGCGTTGATGCGCGCCGCCAGCTCCGCGATCGCTTGCGGCTGGTCCCCGCTGGGCGAGTACTCGCTGACGACCTCGAACGGGCGCACGGATCGGGTGGTCTGCATTCCTCCAGCGTAGGCCGGGGCTCCGACACCGGGACCGGTGTTCGCGCTCGGCGAGGCTCAGACCTCGTCGTCTTCGCCGGACTCGAAGTCGCCGACGGCGAAGTCATCCCACTCGTGGTCGTCGACCATCCGTCGCATCGGCGATCTCCTTCCTTCCGCGCTGTGCACGGACGATACGCCGCAGAGATGAACGAGGGATTGCCTCGCCGTTTCAGAATGTCGCGACCCGTAGGGTGGACGACATGCTCGAGTTCCTGGTGGGGTCCGGTCTGGCCGCAGCGGCAGGACTGAACGCGTGGATGCCCCTGTTCGTGCTCGGGCTTGCAGATCGAGTGGTTCCAGCGGTCCACATCCCCGAGACCTGGGCGTGGATCTCCAGCGACATCGCGCTGTGGATCACCGGGATCCTCCTCGTCATCGAAATCGTGGCGGACAAGATTCCCGCTGTGGACTCCGTGAACGACATCATCCAGACCGTCGTGCGTCCTGCCTCGGGAGGCATCGTCTTCGGCGCGGGCTCCGCCTCCCAGGCCGTCCGCGTCGATGACCCGGCGTCCTTCTTCGCGGACAACGGATGGGTCCCGGTGGTCGTCGGGGTACTGCTCGCGCTCGCGGTTCACGCCGTCAAGGCCGCGGCGCGGCCTCTCGCCAACCTCGCGACGGCGGGGCTAGCGGCGCCGCTGGTGTCCACCGCGGAGGATGCGTCGTCGTTCGCGCTGACGCTCTCGGCGATCTTCGTGCCGATCCTTGCCGGGCTTCTCCTGGCCGGGCTCATCGTCGCGGCGGTGTTCATCGTGCGACGGCGGCGCCGCTCCGTCGCCGCGCGGAAGAAGGCGGCCGCCGTTCAGGACGGACCCGGCTGACCCCGCAAGCGACGCCACAAGGCGTCGGTCTGAGCGAGCGTCTCCTCCAGAGAACCCGCCGTGTCGATGACGACATCGGCGATCGCCAGGCGTTGCGCGTCGCTGGTCTGAGCGGCGACGCGCGCCCGCGCCTCTTCGTCCGTCATGCCCCGCAGGCTCACGAGCCGCTCCCGTCGCACCCCCGCCGGCGCATGGGCGAGCACGACGAGATCCCACGGCTCGTCGGCGCGCGCCTCGACGAGGAGCGGAACGTCGTACACGACGATCGCGTCGGGGTCGTGGGCGAACGCCTCCTCGAACCGCCGTGCTGACTCGGCCCGCACCGCGGGGTGGACGATCGCGTTGAGTCGTTCGCGCGCTGCATCGTCCGTGAAGACGATTCCGGCCAGAGCCGCACGATCGAGCGCGCCGTCCAGGCCGACGACACCGTCCCCGAACGCGTCTCGGATCTGCTCCAGGACGGGGGACCCCGCCCGTTGGACGTCGCGCACGACGGCGTCGGCATCGACGACGACGGCGCCGTGGGACCTCAGTCTGTGCGCGATCGTCGACTTCCCCGAGGCGATTCCGCCGGTGAGCGCGATGAGAGCCATGACACTGAGGATGCCATGCGGCGGCGCTGATGATGTTCTCTGATAAGGCGAAGCGACGCTTGAGCCTGCCTTGAGGGTTTCCTGAGAGTCGGGTTCTAACGTGTTCCTTGCTGGCTTCGAACCCGAAACGAAGCCCCCACCGAGCTGGACCCGAACCCGACTCGGTTACCCGAACAGTCCGGTCTGCCCGAACAGACCGACCTGATCCCCCGTTCCAGCAGACGCGACTGCCCGCCGGAACGGGGGGCCGGTCGGCGTGCCGTGGCGCCCGGCTCTCAGCCCGAAAGGCACGTCATGAGCACGCCCGAAAACACCACGTCTCTCGAACAGCCGCAGCGCAAGAGCAAGCGGCGCGCTGTTCTCGCCTTCACTCTCGCGGCCCTCGCCGTCGGCGGCATCGGTGCCGCGGCGACCAGCGCGGCATGGAGCGACAACGTCTTCTTCTCCGCCAAGGCGGAGGCGGCGACCTTCAACCTCCAGGGTTCCCTCAACGGAACCACCTGGCAGGAGTCGGACTCCAAGGGGTCGATCCAGCTGGTCGTCCCTGCCACGGCGCTTCAGAACCTCGTCCCCGGTGAGACCCGCACCATCGACCTGTGGGTGAAGAACCTCGGCAGCGTCGGTGCCGCCCTGACGCCGACGGTCGAGTGGGCTTCCTCCCCCGCCTCCACCTTCACCGCGAACCCGAACGCCACCGTGGAAGGCCTGTCGGCTTCCCTCACGGCCGAGTCCGGGGCCGGCGCCTCCGACCAGTTCCAGCTGAAGGTCACGACCGACAGCAACTGGGCGGCGAGCAACCAGGGCAAGTCGGGCACGATCATCGTCACGGTGACCGGCACCGCAGTCGCCCCGTAAGCACCCCCGACAGACCCACCGCGACGAACGACACCACGAGAGAGGAATGACGATGCAGATCCTGCGCCGCCTTGCCGAGATCGTGCTGTGGACGCTCGCCGCGGTGGGTCTGCTCTGCGCGGTCCTCTGGGGAGCGACCGCCATGGGGCTCGTGAAGCCTCTCATCGTGATCTCGGGTTCGATGGAGCCTCAGATCATGACCGGAGACCTGCTGATCGACGTCCCGGTCGAGACGAAGGGGCTCGACGTGGGTGACGTCGTGAGCCTTCCGTCCGAGCTGACGGGGAACCTCGTGACGCACCGCATCGAGAAGATCGCCGCGACCGGCGATGGGACGTATCAGGTCTCGATGAAGGGCGACAACAACGCCGCGTCCGATGCCCTGGATTACACCGTCGGCGACCGTGTGTGGCAGCCCGCCGTGCAGCTCAGCGGATGGGGATCCGCTGTCCAGCGACTGACGACACCCGGGGTCGCGATCCCGTTGGTGGTCGGGCTGGTCGCGCTGCTCGGCATCACGCTGTTGCTCCCGGCGCCGACACGTCGGCCATCGCGGGAACGGGGGGTCCCGGCCGGCGCACGCGAGGGGACTGCGGTCGGGGGGACGGCAAGCCCGGTGCTCGTCGCGGACGCGGAAGGATCGGTGGCGTCGGGGGCGCCCCGGTCTGAGCTCGAGGCCGGCATCACGATGACACGCGCGCAATGGCGAGAGCTGGCCCAGCGATGACGGGGACCCGCATTCTCGTACTGGGCCTCGTGGTCCTCGTCGCCGGCGGCGTGTCCGCCCTTGCGCAGCCGGCGCCCGCTGTCGCTCAGTCGGTCCCGCTGACACATGACTTCGGCGTTGTCCTCCCCGGCGAAACGGTCTCCCACGAGCAGCCGTTTCATGTCGACGTCCGCGCCGCTGTGTTCGACGCCACGTTCCTGCTCGACGGGGATGGGGCCTGGACCGCTACCGTATGCGGCACGACGGGGGTCTGCAGAGAGCTGTCTCAGCTGAAGGGCGAGGTCCTCGATCCCGGCGACTACCGTCTCGTCCTCGGCTTGACGGTTCCCGAGGACGCCAGCACCGCAGACATCTCCGCGGACGGCCTGATCAGTCTGGTCGAGGCCGAGGTCGACAGTAGCGCCGTGGAACCGGGAGCGACCGGCGGCGGCACGGCGGCCGGTGGACCGGCACTCGCGGCGACCGGCGCTCAGCTCCCGCTGGTGCTGATCCTCATCGGAAGCGGTCTGCTGATGGCCGGGGGCATCGTTGTCGTGTCCACGCGTCGAAAGCCTCAGTCTCGCGACGCGAGGGAGGAACTCTCATGAGACTGACGCGCCTGCGCATGACGGCTCTCCTCATCGCACTCGGCAGCCTCGTCGCGGGTGCCGGTGTGGCCGGCTCGATCGGCGACACCTCGGCCGCATGGACCGACAGCACATCGGCGTCCGTCGTTGCAACGGGCGGCTCGTGGGTTCCGGCCTCCGCAATCGGCTGCACCGCCATGAACCCGAACGGCACGCCCAAGCCCGGCGGCCGATGCTCAGTGACCTCGATCCAGCTCCAGGGCGAATGGGGCAACCCCGGCGCACGCACTCGTGGCTACTCGGTCGTCTTCAACTCGAACGCCGGCGGCGGCTACATCCAGTTCACGATCGATCTCTCCACCGCGGGCGGACCGTTCTCGTGGGCGACCGCCGGCCTGGTCGCCCCGGCACAACAAGCCATTCCCGACAATGGTTGGTCCTGTGCCCAGTTGCCCATGCTCACCGCCAAGACGCCCACCAACTGGGGTTGGGGCCAGAGCAGCTCGATCTACTTCCAGGTCACCGAAGACCGCTCTTCCACGGGCGCGGTCTGCGGATGAGCCCGGCGACACATCCGACGGCGGTCCCGTTCCGACACTCCTTCTGGGATATCATCGCCGGTGCCGGTCCCCTCCGTAGAACCGTCGACCGGCAGACGGAGGTATCCCCGGTGCCGGATTCGAAGGTCGCCGTCGTCATCGAAGACGACCCCGACATCCGATCGCTCATCTCCGAGGTGCTCGACCAGGCCGGATTCACGGTGCATCCCGCGGGGACCGGGGTGGACGGCCTCGAGTTGATCCGCGACCATCAGCCGATCATCACGACGCTCGACGTCAGCCTGCCCGGAATGGACGGCTTCGAGACGGCTCGCCGGATTCGGGCTGTCAGCGACACGTACATCGTCATGCTGACGGCGCGAGCGGATGAGATCGATACTCTCCAGGGGCTTCAGTCCGGAGCGGACGACTACATCACCAAGCCGTTCCGCCCACGCGAGCTCCGGGCACGAGTGGAGGCGATGCTGCGGCGTCCGCGGACGCTCGGCACGGAGACGACCACGACCGATGCGACCGCAACCGGGCCGATGACGGCCGTGACGACGCCGGATGACGCCGGCTGGCTCAACCACAAGGGACTGCGCCTGCATCCCGACATGCGTGTCGCGAGCGCCGACGGAGCCGAGCTCGATCTCACGCGGAGCGAGTTCGATATCCTCCACGATCTTCTCGCGGCCGGCCGACGCGTGGTCGGCAAGGGCGAGCTCGCCCTCATGCTGCGGGGTGAGAGCCATCTGGGCATCTCGTACATCAGCGACCACGACACGCGCGCCATCGAGGTTCACGTCGCAAACCTGCGTCGCAAGCTCGGCGAATCTGCCACGCATCCCCGATGGATCGAGACCGTACGAGGAATCGGCTACCGGTTGACCCTCTGAGCGTTCCCGCTGAGGGCCGTCCGCCGTCTGAGCACGGACACTACTCTCCCGCGATGGCGGCGTCGCTGCCCGACAGGTCGCGCGGAGGTTCGGCGAAGATCACCGACGCGTCGACGCTCGTCGAAGACCGTCGGGCAGCGGCACTTGCCTCCTCCTGCAGGAGGAGGGGGTCGTAGCCCATATCGAGGCTGACGGCCACTCCGACTCCCAGCACCGGGATCACCGCGCTCCCCCGGTCGGCGAATCCATCGAGGAGTCGGCGCTGGATGCGGCTCGCGACGCGGCCCGCTTCGGCGGCGGAATCGGGCTCGAAGGCCATCACCATCGAGTTGTCGGCTCCGAGACCGACGAGCGCGAACGTGGGAGCGAACCGGCGAACACCGGCCCGGAACTGGGTGCGCAGTGCCTCCTCCTCCGTGCTTCCGAACGCGAGGCTGATCTGTGCAAGGTCGTCCATACGCATCGCCACCACGGCAAAGACGCGGCCCGCCGCCTCGGACCGGGCGGCAACGGTCGGCAGCGCCGCGCGAAACGATGACTCCTCCAGAATCCCTTCCGGCGAGACACGGAGGAGGTTGCCGTCGTGATCCTGTCGCACCGTGACCCGTCCGCTGCGCAGCATCGTCGCGGTGGTGAGCGCGACCAGGGTGAGGACGATGGAGACGATGCCGGTGATGCTCGAGTTGAGCCACGTGCGAAAGAGGTCGCTATCTGGCCCGAGGACGGCGAGGACGACCGCCCGACCGAAGTAGAACACGGCGACGAAGGCAAGCACGATCGTGAAGCCGAGCGAGCTCCACATCGCTCCCATCGCGCCTCGGCGAGACTCGAACGAACCGAGCGCGGCGAACGCGGCGATGCCGACGAACATCAGCTCGGCTCCCGCCCACTCCCCGCCTCGCGGGCCCGCGACGAGTGCGGACAGCATCGTGGCGACGGCGACCACGGCTACGGCAGTTCCCGCGAACCTGGTCGCGCGCCCATTGAAGGTACGACAACCGAGCCAGAAACAGCCGGAGGTGGCTACGAGCGACGCATTGCCGACGGCGATCGCGATCCACGGCTCCGACGCCTGCTGCCACACGAGATAGGCGACGACGGTGAGCATGCCGCCCAGGAACGCGAGCGCCCACACGCGACCGGCTCCGACCTCGCGGCGCAGGATGGTCTCAACGAGGTACAGCACTCCGGCGGTGATCGTCACGACGGCCACGATCACGTTCACCGTGAAGAGGTCGATCACGATCGCGTCCCCTCTCTCGAAGACAACGCCGGCAGGCGCACGATGAACATGGCTCCCTCATGGAGGACGGTGCGAACGGTGATGTCACCGCCGTGGGCGCGGACGATCTCGCGGCTGATCGCGAGGCCCAGACCGCTCCCGTGGGTCGTCGAGTTGCGCACGAGGCCGGAGCGGAAGAAGCGCTCGAACAGTCGCGGAAGCTCCGACTCCGCGATCCCCGGCCCGTTGTCGCTGACGGCCAGCCAGACGTGACTCGCGTCGCCCGTGAGCCCGACCTCGACGCGTCCGCCGACGTGGTTGTACTTGATGGCGTTGGACAGCAGGTTGTCGACGACTTGACGCATCCGGTGGGGGTCGGCGATGGCCCAGACCGACTCCACGGCGGATGTGTCGATCTGCACTCTGCGTTCCTGTGCGCGCGGGAGGGCGGCCTCCACCGCCGCCTCCACGACGGTCGACAGGTCGGTCGGGACGGTACGAAGCGTGAGCTCCACGCCTTGATGCGATGCCGCGGATGCCGTGAGCAGATCGGCCACGATGTCGAGGAGACGGCCGGCGTTGCGCTCCACGACTTCGAGGCTCCGGCGGCTGACGGGCGAGAGGCTCGGATCGTCGAGTGCGAGTTCGACATAACCGGTGATCGATGTCAGCGGAGTGCGAAGTTCGTGGGAGACCGACGCGATCAGGTCGGCGCGCGCCCGCAGCGCCAGTTCCTCCGCGGTCGCGTCGAGGGTGACAATGACCATGCCCGCGTCTGAGAGGTCCTTGTCGACGAGCCGGCGTGCGGTCGAGCGCAGAGCCCGCCGGTTTTCATCCCCGGGATCGCCGTGCCAGACGAGGGTGTTCTCGAAGACCTCGCCCCTCCGTGCGCGCGCCAGCGGAAGGTCCTCGTCATCGAGCGGAGATATACCGTCGGCCGCATACGCACGCGAGGTCTCCGCTCTCGCGCGCTGCAACCGGCCGTGGGCTTCATTAGTGACGACCATCGATCCGTCGGGAGTCAAGCGGATCACACCGAAATCGACCGCCTGCAGCACCTCCGTGACGAGGTCTTCCTGCCGACGGGCACGGTCGACCGAACGCTGGAGGAACAAGGACTGCTTGTCGAGGAGTGTTCGTTGAGCTATCGCTCGCCGCGATCCGATCGCGGCGATCGTCGCGAGGCCACCGATCATCACCGGAAACAAGAAGGTGCCCGGGTTGATCGTCTGGGCCGGGTCTGCGAGGTTCTGCGCCCAGTAGGCGATCGTGATCAGACCGCTGCCGAGGAGCGCTCCCCAACCACCGAAGGCGGAGGCGATCCAGATCGCAGGAAAGGCCCACATGAGTCCGAGTGCCGCATCGGGCGCGGCGCTACGCATGAGGACGATCGCCCCGATGTCGGCGAGAGGAAGCACGAGCATTGCGAGCGCCGGGAATCGGTTCCATGGGAGCACGAAGGCGGCCCCGGTGGCGACGAAGACCGCGGTCACACCCAGGATGAGGAGAACTCCGTCGGCGACCGCGTCGAAGATCACGACGAGAATGGCCGCCAGCAGGACCACCGACCCGAGGAGCACCTGGTTGAGAAGCAGGGAGCGATCACGTCCGCGGCCGATGATGCCGGTCGGGCTCGCTGCCGCGCTGATGATCACCTTCTGACGTTACAGCCAACCGTCGGGACAGACGAGGAAGGGGCCGCGACCAAATGGTCGCGGCCCCTTCTGAGCGTGTCCGATCAGCGACCGGAGAGCTTCTCGCGCAGTGCAGCCAGCGCCTCGTCGTCGGCGAGCGTGCCACCGGCGTTCGAGGAGTCGGACGAGAACGAGGATCCGCCGATCTCGGCCGGAGCGGCAGCCTCGGCCTCCAGGGCCTTGGCGACGGCAGCCTTGTGCTGCTCCCAGCGGGCCTGAGCAGCGGCGTACTCCTGCTCCCACTTCTCACGCTGAGCGTCGAAGCCCTCGAGCCAGGCACCCGACTCGGGGTCGAAGCCCTCGGGGTACTTGTACTCGCCGTTCTCGTCGTACTCGGTCGCCATGCCGTAGAGGGCCGGGTCGAACTCGGTGCCGTTCGGGTCGACCGACTCGTTCGCCTGCTTCAGCGAGAGCGAGATGCGGCGACGCTCGAGATCGATGTCGATGATCTTGACGAAGACCTCTTCACCGACGGAGACGACCTGCTCGGCGAGCTCCACGTGCTTGCCGGACAGCTCCGAGATGTGCACGAGACCCTCGATGCCATCGGCGACGCGGACGAATGCGCCGAACGGGACGAGCTTGGTGACCTTGCCCGGGGCGACCTGACCGATCGCGTGCGTGCGGGCGAAGACCTGCCACGGGTCCTCCTGCGTCGCCTTCAGCGACAGCGAGACGCGCTCGCGGTCGAGGTCGACCTCAAGGATCTCGACGGTGACCTCCTGGCCCACCTCGACGACCTCGGAGGCGTGCTCGATGTGCTTCCACGAGAGCTCGGAGACGTGAACGAGACCGTCGACGCCGCCGAGGTCGACGAACGCACCGAAGTTGACGATCGACGACACGACACCCTTGCGGACCTGACCCTTGTGCAGGTTGTTGAGGAACGTGGTGCGCGACTCGGACTGCGTCTGCTCGAGCAGTGCGCGGCGCGAGAGGACAACGTTGTTGCGGTTCTTGTCGAGCTCGAGGATCTTCGCCTCGATCTCCTGGCCGAGGTACGGCGTGAGGTCGCGCACACGACGCAGCTCGATGAGCGATGCCGGAAGGAAGCCGCGGAGGCCGATGTCGACGATGAGGCCACCCTTGACGACCTCGATGACCGATCCGGTGACGACGCCGTCGTTCTCCTTGATCTTCTCGACATCACCCCAGGCGCGCTCGTACTGGGCACGCTTCTTGGACAGGATGAGACGGCCTTCCTTGTCCTCCTTCTGGAGAACCAGGGCCTCGACCTCGTCGCCGACCTTGACGACCTCGTTCGGGTCGACGTCGTGCTTGATGGAGAGCTCACGCGAGGGGATGACACCCTCGGTCTTGTAGCCGACGTCGAGGAGGACCTCGTCGCGGTCGATCTTCACCACGGTGCCTTCGATGAGGTCGCCGTCGTTGAAGAACTTCAGGGTCTTCTCGACCGCGGCCAGGAAGTCCTCAGCAGATCCGATGTCGTTGATAGCGACCTGCTTGGTGGCCGGGGCGGTCGTTGCGGTAGTCATGTAGTGGGTTGTCCTTGTTGGGTTGGGTGTCGGGCTGCGGCCCCGAAGCGGACGCTTCTTCCTCCCTCGCAAACGAGCGAGGCACGGCAGCAGCGGTGTGAATGGGATTCGCGTGTCACGAACGCATGGCGAAAACACCACAAGCGTGACACTCCAGGGTATCAGAACCGCTCCCCCGCCCGGCAAGACCGGATGCAGACTGTGGAACCAGATCCTTCACCTGTTTGAGACGGACTCCGATTGGCCGTCGAGGTACCACCAACGGGCGCCATCGGATCGGAACCTGCTGCGTTCGACAAGCTCTCCGCGTGAGCCATCGGCGGCATCCCGCCAGCGCGCGCGGAACGCGACGATGCCTCGTCGATCCCCCGGCGCACCGCCTTCCACCGCGTCGACGGTCAGCCCTTCCCAGAACAGCTGGTCGTCGAGTTCGAGCCGCACGGGTCGGGTCGCAGGGTGCCAGGTTCGGAGGAGGTGGTCGCCGTCGCGAAGCGCGAATGCCGAGTATCGCGACCGCATCAACGTCTCCGCCGAGGGCGCGTCGGCACCGCGCAGCCACGGCCCACAGCAGTCACCGAAGCGGCCTCCACCGCACGGACACGACGCGTCGTCGGGGAGGCGCCGCCGCGCTCCGCGGGAGAAGGCGTTGCCCGCGGCCGCCGCTCCGTCATCAGGAGACTGCACTGGTCGAGCCTACGACGCCGAATCTCTTGCGGGCTGTGGATAACCCTGCAAGGGCGCAGAGAGACGTCACTAGCGTGAGCGCATGGGGAGACAACGTGCTGCGGGCGGACTGATCATCGTCATGTCAGCCATCTGCCTCATGGCCTGTGTGCCCGAAACCACTCGAGTTCCTGCGCCCACGCAGGGGTCCCCCGAACGATCTCCGAAGGTTGCGACCGCCGCCGTCGCAGAGGCGACCTACCGTTCTTACATAGAAGCGCTCAACTCGGATCGAGCGACAACGAACCACACGTTTGAGGCCGACCAGTACCTCACGGGCAGCGCTTTGGAAGGCGAACGTCTCTCACGACTCCAGTTCGAGCGTGAGGGAATCCGCCTCGATGGGGCCATCAGACTCGATTCACTTACTCCGGTGCGGAGCGACACATCCTCATTGCTCGGGTATGTGTGTCTCGATGTCAGCGAGACCCGAGTCCTCGATGAGACCGAGACTGACGTGACCCCTCCCGACCGCACACCGGTCGTGGGTTTGGAGGTCATGTTCTTGATCTCAGGGGACACTGCGCTCATCTCGGAGAGCAAGGCGAAGGACGGCGTATGTTCGTAGAGTTGCTCGTAGCAGGATTGCTTGAGATCACGGTCCCCGCGAGCAGCTGCTCGGCCGCAAGCCGAGCTGCGGGGCTCTGCGCGGTTGACACGTCCGTCGGCGACGGCACCGTCGACATCAATGGCCACAGTGGTTCGAAGTCGCGCGTGGACAACGAGCGCGGCAAAGCCAGAGATGAGCGCGGCGATACCCGAGGTCGAGACACCGAATCTGATTCTGATGACGGACTCAACTGCGACGATCCTCTGCAGAGGTGCGGTGTCTATGAGGTGGTGACGCGTCCGGAGCCGACGCTGTCGGATGTGGCGTCGTTCGCGCCGGAGGTGGCGCCGTTGGTTCCCGAGCCGGCAGGAGTGGGGGTCGCGGGGATGCCGGTGAACGTGGTCGCCGCCGCAGCTGAACACATCCGTGAGGGCGAGCTGTTCGATCTGCCGGTCCGTGTCCGGTTCCAGCCGCAGACGTTCCTGTTCGACTACGGCGACGGCGCCACCCGCCAGTCCCCGACCGGGGGCCGCACCTGGAACCAGCTCGGAGCAGCACAACTGACTCCCACCGCCACTAGCCACGTCTACGAACACCGCGGCACCTACACCGCCCGCGTCACGATCCGTTTCCGCGCCGACGTCGACTTCGGCAACGGATGGACCCGCGTCCCGGGCCTGCTCGACATCCCCGCCCACACCACCCGCATCACCATCCTCGAAGCCCACACCGCCCTCGTCCAACACACCTGCCACGAAACCCCCCACGCCCCCGGCTGCTAACAGCCACCACCGGTACGAACCACCGTGACAGGATGACTGCGTGACCGACCGCCTCATGCTCCTCGACACCGCGTCGCTCTACTTCCGTGCGTTCTACGGCGTCCCGGACAGCGTCGCCGGCGCCGACGGGCGCCCCATCAACGCCGCGCGCGGACTCCTCGACATGATCGCGAAGCTCGTCGCACTCTACGAACCCACCCACCTCATCGCCTGCTGGGACGACGACTGGCGACCACAATGGCGTGTCGACCTCATCCCCAGTTACAAGGCACACCGCGTTGCCGAAGAGATCGTCGCGGCTCCCGACGTGGAAGTCGTTCCCGACCCGCTTGAGCACCAGCTCCCCGCCATCCGCGACGAGCTGCACGCGCTTCGAATCCCCGTGGTCGGCGTTGCGCACCACGAGGCCGACGATGTGATCGGCACGTACGCGACCATCTCGACGATCCCCGTCGACGTCGTCACGGGCGACAGGGATCTGTTCCAACTGATCGACGACGATCGCGACGTCCGCGTCATCTACACCGGCCGCGGAATGAGCAACCTCGAGGTCCACACCGGCCACACGACGACGGAGAAGTACGGAATCACGCCCTCCCAGTACGCGGACTTCGCGGTCCTGCGCGGCGATCCCTCCGACGGGCTCCCCGGAGTGGCAGGGATCGGAGAGAAGACGGCGACTACGCTTCTCGCCCGATACGGCACGCTCGCCGGCATCATCGATGCCGCGGAGAGCGACGAGCGACTGAGCGCCGGGGTTCGCGCCAAAATCCTGGAGGCCGCCGACTATCTCGCCGTCGCCCCGCGGGTGGTCGCCGTCGTCCGCGACCTGGAAGTCCCCGTCGGGATTACCGACGCCCGTATCACCCGCCCGGATGCCGCCGTCGTCGCCTCGGTCGCCGAGAAGTGGGGGCTCGGCGCCTCCCTCACTCGCGCGACGGACGCACTCGCGGCTCGCAGCTGACACCGCGCGCGGACGGAATGCTTCCGACGGTTGCGCTCGCCGAGGCGGTCAGCGGGAGGCAGTCCACGCCTGCAGACGCTCACGTGACCACGTCGTGACGACACGGTCCGACGGCACTCCCAGACGCTCCGCGCGAGCGGCACCCTCGTCGAGCAGGCTCAGCTGACCCGGGGCATGCGCGTCGGAATCGATCGCAAACACGCACCCCGCCTGAATCGCCATCCGAATGAGCTCGTCGGGCGGATCCTCGCGCTCGGGCCGCGAGTTGATCTCAACGGCCACGCCATGGGCCGCGCACGCAGCGAAGACCTCGGCGGCATCGAACTCGGAGGGCGGTCTCGTCCCTCTCTCACCCCGCACGAGCCGGCCCGTCACATGACCGAGCACGTCGACCTGCGGCTGCGACACCGCGCGCACGAGCCGCGCCGTCATCCGTGAGCGTTCCATTCGCAGCGACGAGTGAACGGACGCCACGACGATGTCGAGGTCATCAAGGAGCCCGGTGTCCTGGTCGAGCCCTCCGTCGTCGAGGATGTCCACTTCGATTCCGCTGAGCAGGGTGAAGTCATCGAACCGAAACCCGTCCACCACCGTGAGCTGCTCGCGCAAACGTTCCGCGGACAGTCCCCGTGCCACGCGCAGTCGAGGCGAGTGATCGGTCAGCGCAAGGTAGTCGTGGCCGAGCGCGCGAGCAGCCTCCACCATCAGGTCGATGCTCGTCTGCCCGTCGGACCATTCCGAATGCGCATGCAAGTCACCCCGCAGCTGCCCTCGGAGGCGCGACTCCGGCCGAGCGTCCGCGTCTCTCAACTCGGCCAGATACCGAGGGACACGACCCTCGAGCGCCTCGCGGATGACGGCGAGCGAAGAATCACCGATCCCCTTCCGGCGGCGAAGCGCTGCCGTATCGGAGAGCTCTTCGAACCCGAGGCCCTCGATCGCGCGGGCCGCCGCGCGGAACGCCTTCGATCGATAGCGCGAGGCCCTCTCTCGCTCCAGCAACGTCGCGATCTCGTTCAGCGCATCGATCGGCTCCATCGCCGCCTCCTCTGATCGGTGGAAACGCCGAACGGGCCCACGCCACCAGTGCGCGGGCCCGTTCGGTCGTGGTCAGCTCGTGACGGCGGACCGTCTGACGACGACCGGAACTCGCGCCAAGCGATAGAGCGCCGCCCCGAAGATGATCGACAAGAAACCGATCCCCATCGCGAACGCAGCGACACCGAACGAGACGACCGACGTGAACAGCGACGCCCGCAGGAACGACGCGTTCATCATGGTCGCGCGCACGGGGTCCTCACGGTCGAGCTCGGCGTAGGTCTTGCCCCCCGAGGCCTCGAGGGCGTGGTGCTGGATGATGTCGGCCTGCACGAAGGCCGTGAGCGGGCCGGCGACGACCTGTCCCTGGAAGGCGGCGGCGTCGTCGGGAACGACGATGTTCTCCGCGCGCAGCTGGCTCGACACCATGGTCCACACCACGATGCCGACGACGATCAGAGCGATGCCTCCCAGGATGCCGAGGACTCCGGCGACCTTCACGAACCCGACCTTCTTCGAAGGCGGCTCGAGGGCGTCGACCGTGGCGGCTGATTCTTCGGACATGGGGGAAGGTCCTCTCTGGAGATGACTCGTCCGGGTCACCGGACGGTGATCTCACGGTAGCGGGCCCTGTCTCGCACGGCCAGAGAGCGCTCCCGGGAAAAACCCCTGCCGAAAGGAGGGATCAGCGTCGTGTCGCCTCGACCCATGCCTCGAGGGTGGCTCTCGCCGCGCCAGCGTCGATGGCGTCGGCTGCCCGATCCTTCGCGGCGGCGAGTCGCTCGACGATCGGGGTCTGCACCTGAGTGGCGTCCTGGAACAGGTCGAACGCGACGATGCCCGCAGCAGCGTTCAACAGCACGATGTCTCGCACCGCGCCGCTCGCTCCGTCGAAGACGTCGCGCACGATACGGGCATTGTGAGCAGCGTCGCCGCCGAGGAGGTCGTCGATGTCGGCGAGGGGGATGCCGATGTCGCGCGGATCCAAATCGTGCTCGTGGATGTCGCCGCGAGAGATCTCCCACAGCCGGTTGTGCCCCGTCGTGGTCAGTTCGTCCAGGCCGTCATCTCCGCGGAAGACGAGCGCTGTGGCCCCCCGGGTCTGGAACACGCCGGTGATCAGCGGCACTCGATCCAGATGGGCCACGCCAACGGCGTTCGCCTCCGCGCGGGCCGGGTTGCACAGCGGTCCGAGGAAGTTGAAGACGGTGGGGACCCCGAGCTCGGTCCGCGTCGGTCCCGCATGCCGGAATCCAGGGTGGAAGGCCGAGGCGAACGCGAAGGTGATACCGACCTCCTCGAGGACCTCGGCGACGCGCTCGGGCGGAAGGCTCAGGTCGATGCCGAGGGCACCCAGCACATCGGAGGATCCCGACGACGAGCTGGCGGCCCGATTGCCGTGCTTGACGACCGGGACACCCGACGCCGCGGCGACGATCGCCGACATCGTGGAGATGTTGACGGTGCCGAAGCGGTCCCCACCCGTGCCGACGATGTCGAGCACCTCAGCGGGGACCGGGAGCGGGAGCGCCGCCTCCAGGATCGCGTCGCGGAAACCGACGATCTCGTCGACCGTCTCCCCCTTGGCGCGCAGGGCCACCAGGAATCCCGCTAGCTGCGACGGTGTCGCCGCACCCGACATCACCTCTCGCATCGCCCAGGTCGACTCGGAGACGCTCAGGTCGCGACGTGCGAGGAGGTTCGTGAGGATCTCGGGCCACGAGTACAGCTCCGCCATGAGGACCGATCCTATCGGCAGTCTCACGGCAGCTTCACGGCGGGTATCGATCCGATTCCGATCCCCTCCGAAAGTCGAACCCACCTTCAGGGATGAGGAAACCACTCCCGGAATCAGCCATAATGAATCCGTGACGACCACTCCAGCGACCTATTCCCAAGCCTTGCGCTCCGTCAAGCGTCCGGATCCGGTCGCCGTCGGAACCATCGTCTGGCTCGGCAGCGAAGTCATGTTCTTCGCCGGCTTGTTCGCCATCTACTTCACGCTCCGTAACGCGTCCCCCGAGCTGTGGGGCGACCGCACCGAGCTGCTGAACATCCCGTTCGCCGCTGTCAACACGCTGATCCTGGTGCTCTCCTCCTTCACCGCTCAGGCCGGCGTCTTCGCCGCGGAGCGGTTCCAGCCGTACCGCAGGGGCTCGATCTGGCAGTTCCGTCAGTGGGGCATGGTCGAGTGGTTCTTCCTCACCTTCATCATGGGTGCCGTGTTCGTCTCCGGCCAGGTGTGGGAGTACGCGACACTCGTCGCCGAGGGCATGCCCATCAGCGCCGACTCCTACGCATCGGCCTTCTACCTGACGACGGGGTTCCACGCCCTGCACGTCACCGGCGGCCTGATCGCCTTCCTCCTCGTGATCGGTCGCGCCTACGCCGTCAAGAACTTCGGACGTAAGGAGATGACCACCTCGATCGTCGTGTCCTACTACTGGCACTTCGTCGACGTCGTCTGGATCGTCCTGTTCATCGTCATCTACTTCGTCAAGTAACAGAGCGGAGCTGAGTACCTCCATGGCATCGAAGACCACGCGTCGCCAGACCGGACGCCGCAGCAAGTGGGCCGCCGCCGCCTTGATCGGCATCGGTCTGCTCGTCAGCGGCGGCGTCTACGCCGGCGCGTCCGCCGCGATGGCCGCCACCGAGCCCGCCACTGCCGCATCGACGACGCTGACCGTCGACGACGGCCAGAAACTGTTCCAGGCCAACTGCGCCACCTGCCACGGCTTGAACATGCAGGGCACCCCCGACGGGCCGTCTCTCTACGGCGTCGGTGAGCTGGCCGTCGAGTTCCAGATGTCCACGGGACGCATGCCGCTGCAGATGCAGGGACCGCAGGCTCCGCAGAAGCCGGTTCAGTTCACCGAGGAACAGATCAAGGCGATCGCTGCCTGGGTGCAGTCGACCTCACCCGGCCCCTCCTACCCGGCCGCGAAGATCCTCGACGGCAAGGGCGACGTCGCCAACGGTGCCGAGCTGTTCCGCATCAACTGCGCGATGTGCCACAACGTCGCCGCAGCAGGAGGTGCTCTCACCGAGGGCAAGTACGCCCCGGCGCTCACGTCCACGAGCCCGCTGCACATCTACGCCGCGATGGTCACCGGGCCGCAGAACATGCCGGTCTTCAACGACATGACGCTCACGACGGATGAGAAGCGCGACATCATCTCGGCGCTCATGTGGATGCAGCAGAACGAATCGGCCGGCGGCTTCTCGCTCGGCTCGCTCGGTCCGGTCTCCGAGGGTCTGTTCATCTGGATCTTCGGCATCGGCGCGCTGATCGGACTCACCGTGTGGATCACGGCGAAGTCGAACTGAGCGACGGCCACGACAACACTTCACTGACGCAACGTACGAGGAGCACCATGGCACACGAGGAAGACGCGCTCGAGCACGAGAGGGCTTCATGGAAGCCCTCTACCGGGCTCGCAGTCGCGGTTCCCGACCCCGTGCAGAACCCCGGTCTGCCGCCGCATCGGGCACGCACGACGGACAAGGACCCCGCTGCCATGAAGCGCGCGGTCCGCACGGTGTACACCCTCTTCTACCTGTCTCTCGCGGGCAGCATCTGGGCGATCGCCGCCTACATGCTCTTCCCGATCGAGAGCGGGCAGATCGTCGACATCCGTCACAACAACCTGTTCGTCGGTCTCGGTATCGCTCTGGCCCTCTTCGCCATCGGCGTCGGCGCCATCCACTGGTCGAAGGCGATCATGTCGGACAAGGAGCACATCGAGCCCCGTCACGCCACGCGCGGGCGGGACACCACTCGCGAGGGCGCCGTCCAAGCATTCCGTGACGCGAACGAAGAGTCCGGGTTCGGTCGCCGTGCCGTCATCCGCAACTCCCTCATCGCCGCGCTCGTCGCATCGGTGGCACCCGGCATCGTGCTCTTCCGCGGGCTGGCCCCGCAGAGCAACCCCGCAGGAGACGCTCGCGAGCAGATCGCCGGTGACCCGGTCGCCCTCCTCAGCCACACCATGTGGAAGAAGGGCATGCGCCTGGCCCACGACCCGAGCGGCGAGCCGATCCGGGCCGCCGACCTGACGCTCGGTTCCGCCGTGCACGTGATCCCCGAGCCGCTCGCCAAGATGAGCCACCACGACGGCTATCTGGAGGAGAAGGCCAAGGCCATCGTGCTCCTCATGCGTCTCCTGCCTGAGCAGCTGCCCGCAGAGCACAACAAGCTCGAGTGGTCGTACGACGGGATCGTGGCCTACTCCAAGGTCTGCACCCACGTCGGCTGCCCCGTCGCCCTGTACGAACAGCAGACGCATCACCTTCTGTGCCCCTGCCACCAGTCGCAGTTCGACGTGTCGCGCTCTGCCGCGGTCATCTTCGGGCCGGCCGCGCGGCCGCTGCCGCAGCTCCCGATCACCGTCGACGCGGAGGGTTACCTCATCGCGCAGGACGATTTCCACGAACCTGTCGGCCCGAGCTTCTGGGAGCGCCATTGAGCACCGCCACTGTCACTGAGACAGGAACACAGAACCCCGGCGCGCAGAACAGCTCGACGGAGAAGCCGCTCGGCGGTCGCTTCGTCGCCGGCGCGGCGAACTACATCGACGAACGCACGAGCCTCTCGGGACTCGTGAAGGAGCTGGGCCGGAAGATCTTCCCGGATCACTGGTCCTTCATGCTCGGCGAGATCGCTCTGTGGAGCTTCGTCGTCGTCCTGCTGTCGGGAACCTTCCTGACCTTCTTCTTCCAGGCCTCGATGGTGGAGACCCACTACGAGGGGGCCTACGTCCCCATGGTCGGTGTGGAGATGTCGGCGGCACTCGATTCGACGCTGCGGATCTCGTTCGACATCCGCGGCGGACTCCTTGTTCGCCAGATCCACCACTGGGCGGCTCTCGTGTTCGTCGCGGGAATCGGCGTGCACATGCTGCGCGTCTTCTTCACCGGCGCCTTCCGCAAGCCGCGCGAGCTCAACTGGGTGATCGGCTTCATCCTCTTCATCCTCGCGATGGGTGAGGGCTTCACCGGCTACTCGCTCCCCGACGACCTGCTCTCGGGGAACGGTCTGCGCATCATCGACGGCATGATCAAGGGCATCCCCCTGATCGGAACCTGGACCTCGTTCCTCCTCTTCGGCGGCGAGTTCCCCGGTACCGACATCGTCGGCCGCCTCTACGTTCTCCACATCCTGCTGCTCCCCGCGATCCTCGTGGCGCTGCTCGCTGTCCACCTCATGCTGATGATCGTGAACAAGCACACGCAGTTCGCCGGTCCCGGCCGCACGAACAGCAACGTCGTGGGATACCCGATGATGCCGGTCTACATGTCCAAGATGGGCGGCTTCTTCTTCATCACCTTCGGCGTGATCGTCCTCATCGCCGCGCTGTTCACGATCAACCCGATCTGGAACTACGGACCGTACGACCCCTCCCCGGTGTCGGCCGGCACGCAGCCCGACTGGTACATCGGATTCGCCGACGGCGCCCTGCGCCTCGTGCCACCGCATCTTGAGTTCGTGCTGTTCGACCGCACATGGTCGTTCAACATCCTGATCCCGCTCGGCGGCCTCGGACTCTTCATCGTCCTGGTCATGCTGTACCCGTTCATCGAGGCGTGGATCACCGGCGACAAGCGCGAGCACCACATCGCCCAGCGTCCCCGTCACGCCCCCACGCGCACCGCGATCGGCGTCGCCGGCGTGATCTTCTACGCCGTGCTCTGGGCAGCGGCCTCGTCGGACATCATCGCCACGCACTTCCATCTGACGATGGAAGGGGTCATCCACACGCTGCAGGCGCTGCTGATCCTCGGCCCGATCTTCGGGTACTTCATCACCAAGCGCATCGCACTTGCGCTGCAGAAGAAGGATCGTGAGATCGCCCTCCACGGCTACGAGTCCGGCCGCATCGTGCGTCTGCCCGGTGGCGAGTACATCGAGGTGCACCAGCCGGTCGACGAGTACGAGCTCGTCAAGCTGGTCGACTTCGAGACCAATGCTCCTCTGGTGGTGCGTCCCAACGACCGCGGCCGCATCCCGTGGCACGAAAACCTGCGTGCCTCGCTGTCGCGCTGGTTCTTCGAGGACCGTCTCGTGCCGGTCACGCAAGCCGACATCGACGAGGCTCGCGCTCACCAGCATCACACGCTCGACCACATTGCCGAAGAGGAAGCGGCAGAGCTCCGGGGCGCGCACGAGCGTGCCGGCGTTCCCGACGCACCGCTGCACCCGATCGACGACGGACACAACAGCGAGACGGCCAACCGCCCCTCGAACGTGATCGTCCCCGACGAGGACGGTGGGAGCTCCAAGAAGTCCGCGAAGAAGGACAGCGACGACTGACTTCTGACACACGGCAGGAATGCGGCGAGGAGTGGCTGAGAAGCCCTCCTCGCCGCATTGCGTCTGGGCCTAGCGTCGAAGCATGACCGATACCCTGACGTATTTCCAGAGCAAGCTTCAGCATGAGACCGATGCCTCCGATCTCTACGCCGCACAACGCGCTGGCGACGCGGTGGTCGTCGT
This sequence comes from Microbacterium sp. TNHR37B, assembly GCF_001620065.1. Classification (GTDB taxonomy): domain Bacteria; phylum Actinomycetota; class Actinomycetes; order Actinomycetales; family Microbacteriaceae; genus Microbacterium. The sequence continues at coordinate 226,100 of NZ_LQGV01000001.1, read as the reverse complement.
CGATGTCCGCAGCCGTGACGCGTGGGACCAGGGGCACATCGTCGGTGCCCGCCATATCCCCTACCGCGAGATCGCCGCTCGAGCGTCGTCAGAGATCGACCTCAGCACCCCGGTCGTCGTTTACTGCTGGAGCCCGGGCTGCAATGCGGGAGCCAAAGGCGCTGTGGAGTTCGCGCGGCTGGGTTACGACGTGCGCGAGATGATCGGCGGCTATGAGTACTGGGTGCGCGAGGGCTTTCCCACCGAGGGCGCGTTGGGACCGCTCCCCCGCGTGTTCGACCCGCTCGTGATGTGGGTTCGTCCTGAGGCCTGACAGGCCTCAGCCGGCGAGCTGCTCCTGGAAGCGAGCGGCGGCGGCGCCCGCCCAGACGGGCGGCACCAGGCTCGGAACGCCGTCGATGACGTCGCACACGACCGCTGTGACGTTGTCTCGGGATCCGGCCTCCAGCGCGACGTCCACGAGGCGCTCGGCAAGCTCCTGCACGTTCGCAGCTGTGTCGCTCACCACCTCGGCGATCGCGTCGTCGTCGAGGTAGTCACTGACTCCATCGCTGCAGAGCACCCATCGATCTCCACTCACTGGTGCTCGTTCAACGACACGGATGACGTCGGCGGCGTCGCCCCGCAGAGAAGCCGTGATGATGTTGCGACGCGGATGCGTCATGGCATCCGCGGGGGCGACGATTCCTTGGTCGACCAGGTTCTGAACGAAGGAGTCGTCGCGCGTCTGGCGGATGAGATGAGACTGCCTCAGCAGGTACGCACGGGAGTCGCCGGTATGGGCGAGCAGGAGCGCACCGGAGGCATCGAACCAGACTCCGGTGAAGGTCGTCGCCATGCCGGCCAGCGCAGGATCTCGACGCACGTGTGCCCCCAGATCCCAGTTCGCGCCGCGGAGGCGCATCGCGAAGTCGTCGACGCCTCGGAGCTCGGGGCCGAACGCGACCAAGCGATGCAAGAACGCCGACGAAGCGAGATCCCCTGCGGGGCCACCACCGACACCATCCGCAACGGCCGCAGCCCAGGGCGCGCCGAACGCCGAGTCCTGATTGTCCTCGCGATGCGGCCCCACGTCGGAGCAAACACCGACCTGGAGTCGGAACGTCATCCGATCAGCGCGCGAAGTACCCGCGGTAGTACTCGTAGACCCAGCCGACGATCGCCACGACGAACACGGCGACGCCGATCGGCAGGAGGAACGTTCCCACCGCGAGTCCGACGATCGCCAGGGCTGCGGAGAAGGCGAGGACGAGCGGCCACCACGACCACGGGCTGAACTCGCCGAGCTCGGGATCGCCGTCGTCGATGTCCGACGTCAGCACGTCCTCGGGGAGCTCCCCACCCTGGGCCTTGTGGACGCGGCCGACGTAGAACGCGATCATCGCCGACATGAACACGCTGAACAGTAGCGCCGTCGATCCGACCCACTCGATGGCGTTGTACCACGGTAGCTGGGAGTGCTCGATGATGTTCCAGCCGGTGTACAGCACCGTGATCAGGAGGAAGAAGACCCCGAGGATCCACCAGAGGTTGACGTTGGTCTTCACTTACTTCACCTCTCCCTCGGCGAGATCGACAACCGGCGCATCGGGCGCGTCCTTTGCCGGGCCGACGCCGACGGGCAGGCCTGCCTCGGGATGATTGAGATCGAACGCCGGACGCTCGCTCCGGATACGCGGGATCGACGTGAAGTTGTGCCGCGGCGGCGGGCAGCTGGTTGCCCACTCCAGCGAGCCGCCGTAGCCCCAAGGATCGTTCACGGTGACTCGGGGTGCCTTGCGGGCGGTGAGCCACACGTTGAGGAAGAACGGGATCATCGACGCGCCGAGGATCATCGCCCCCACGGTCGAGATCTGGTTGCCCAAGGTCCATCCGTCCGCAGCCGAGTAGTCGGCGTAACGACGGACCATGCCGTCGACGCCCAGCCAGTGCTGGATGAGGAACGTCATGTGGAATCCGATGAAGAGCATCCAGAAGTGGACCATCCCCAGACGCTCGTTGAGCATCCGTCCCGTCCACTTCGGCCACCAGAAGTAGAAGCCGGCGAACATCGCGAACACCACGGTGCCGAAGACGACGTAGTGGAAGTGGGCGACCACGAAGTAGGAGTCCGACGTGTGGAAGGTCAGCGGCGGCGAGGCGAGGATCACGCCCGTGAGACCACCGAAGACGAACGACACGAGGAAGCCGAGCGTGAACACCATGGGCGTCTCGAACGTTACGGAGCCACGCCACATCGTGCCGATCCAGTTGAAGATCTTCACACCGGTAGGCACCGCGATCAGCATCGTCATGAAGGCGAAGAACGGCAGGAGGACGGCTCCGGTCACGTACATGTGGTGTGCCCAGACCGATACCGAGAGTGCGGCGATCGCGATCGTCGCGTACACCAGCGTCTTGTACCCGAAGATCGGTTTGCGGCTGAACACCGGGAGGATCTCGGAGACGATGCCGAAGAACGGCAGCGCGATGATGTAGACCTCAGGGTGCCCGAAGAACCAGAACAGGTGCTGCCAGAGGAGCACTCCCCCATTGGCAGGGTCGTAGATGTGCGCGCCGAGCACGCGGTCGGCGGCGGCGGCGAAGATCGCTGCAGCCAGCACCGGGAACGCCATCAGGATGAGGATGCTCGTCACGAGCGTGTTCCACGAGAAGATCGGCAGACGCCACATCGTCATTCCGGGGGCACGCATCGTGATGATCGTCGTGATGAAGTTCACGGCACCGAGAATGGTTCCGAAACCACTCATGCCCAGGCCGAGCATCCACAGGTTTCCGCCGGCGCCCGGCGAGAAGCTGGCGTTGGCCAACGGCTGATAGGCGAACCAGCCGAACGCGGCCGCGCCCTGAGGGGTGAGGAATCCCGCGATCGCGATGAGCGATCCGAAGATGAACAGCCACAGCGCGAATGCGTTCAGCCGCGGGAAGGCGACATCAGGGGCGCCGAGCTGGAGCGGGAGGATCGCGTTGGCGAAGCCGGCGAACAGCGGGGTCGCGAACATCAGCAGCATGATCGTGCCGTGCATCGTGAACAGCTGGTTGTACTGCTCCTTGGTCGGGATGACCTGCATGCCCGGCTCGAAGAGCTCTGCGCGGATGATGAGGGCCATGACGCCACCGAGCAGGAAGAACAGCACGGAGGCGATCAGGTACATGTACCCGATGGTCTTGTGGTCAGTCGACGTGATCCACTTGACGATCACGTTGCCCTTCTGCTCGACCCGGGAGGAGCTCAGCAGAGCAGCCTGACGCGGCGGCAGAGTGGTCGGACGGCTGTGCGTCTCGCCCTGGAGCGGAAGCGTCGTCGCCATCAGTGTTCTCCCTCGGACTCGGAGTTCCCGCCGGTGCCGGGAAGGTTCTGGAGGCGGTCGTAGGCGTCGTTGATGTCGCCGGTCTGGCCGGCCTCGCGCAGCGACGCCAGGTAGGCGTCATACTCGGCCTGCTCCACGACCTTCACCTTGAACAGCATCATCGAGTGGTACTGGCCGCAGAGCTCGGCGCATTTGCCGTCGTACTCCCCGACACGGGTCGGCGTGAAGGACCAGTAGTTGTCCTTGCCGATGTACATGTCCTTCTTGTAGAGGAAGTCGATGATCCAGAAGGAGTGGATGACGTCGCGCGAGACGAGCTTGAGCTTCACTTCCTTGTCGACCGGAAGGTACAACGTCGGCAGCTCGCTGGTGACATCGCCCTTCTCGTTGGTCTGAGCCTGGACGCCCATGGTCCAGACCGCGTCAGAGGCGTCTTCGCAGTCGCTCCCCGTGTACTGGAAGTCCCACGCCCACTGCTTGCCGATGGCGGTGATGCAGGCGTCGGGGTTCTCGTACTGGTCCTCGAGGATGGCCTGGTCGCGGGCCGTGAACGCGAAGAAGCCGACCACGAGGATCAGCGGCACGATCGTGTAGAAGATCTCGATCGGCATGTTGTAGCGCATCTGCACGGGAAGTCCCGACTGGCCCCGGCGTCGGCGATACGCGATCGCGGCGAACGCCATGAGCGCCCAGGTGATGACGCCGACGACCAGCAGCACGATCCATGAGTTGACCCACAGGCCCGAGACCATCTGCGTGTGGTTCGTCGCCTGGGTTCCGTCGTCGGTGAAGCCCGGAAGGTATCCGTTCAGCTCGGTCGGCGTGCAGGCCGCGAGGGTGATCGCCGAAGCGACTCCCAGCGGAATTGCGGCCCAGCGGAGGCGACGTTTGACGCGCACGGTGCACCTTTCGGGGTCATGAAGGTCGAACATCAGCCAGTCTAGGGCAACCTCCCACGCGATTCAGGCCATCCGCCCAGGATGTCCCGACTCTCGGAGGGGGCGACAGGCGCGATCAGTGGAAGCTGTCGCCGCAGGCGCAGCTGCCCGCCGCGTTGGGGTTGTCGATCGTGAAGCCCTGCTCCGAGATCGTGTCCTTGAAGTCGATGGTCGCGCCCTCGAGATAGGGCACCGACATGTCGTCGACGATGACCTCGACACCGTCGAAATCGACGGCCTTGTCGCCGTCGAGGAAGCGCTCGTCGAAGTAGAGCTGATAGATGAGCCCGGAGCATCCCCCCGGCTGCACGGCGACGCGCAGACGCAAGTCGTCGCGGTTCTCCTGGTGGAGCAGATTCTTGACCTTCGCCGCCGCGGCGTCGGTCAGCGCGACACCATGCGCGGGCGCCGTGTCGGATGCGGTGGTCGTGGCGATGTCGGTCATGGCTCTCCCGATGGTCGGGCCGTCAGTGCCTTTGAGAGGCGGGGACGGCGGGATGACTCGATTCTACGCGGCCCGCTCCTCACGGGGCCCGAACGACGCCGATCGCCCCGCGGGGTCCCCCGGTCAGAGCGTCGTCGACTCGAGCCCCTCCAGGAGGAGCGCTTCAGACACGAGCGCGTGGCGGAACGTGTCGATGTGAAGCGACTCATTGGGGCTGTGGGCGCGTGCGTGCGGGTCCTCGACGCCGGTCACCAGGATCTGCGCGCCGGGGAACTCCCGCACCAGGTCCGCGATGAAGGGGATGGACCCTCCGACGCCGATGTCGACCGGGGGGATGCCGTACCCCTCGGCGAGGGCCTCGCGAGCTTGCGCGACGGCCCATCCGCTCGTGTCGACGAGGAAGGCATCGCCGAGGTCGACGTCGTGGAAGGAGATCTCGGCCCCGAACGGTGCGTTCTGCGTGAGGTGCGCCTGTACGGCCGCGAACGCGTCTTCGGCGCGCTGCCCTGGAGCGACGCGCACACTGATCACGACCGACAGCTCCGGAGTGAGCGTGTTGGAGGCGTTGCGGACGGAGGGGAAGTCGATCCCCGTGACCGTGACCGACGGCTTGTTCCAGATGCGGCTGAGGATCGTTCCTCGTCCGATCGGGCTCACTCCGTCGGGGATTCCGGCCTCGTCCCGCAGCGTGGCCTCGTCGTACTCCGGCGTGTCCGCGACGCGCTCGTGAAGCCCGGGGACGGCGACGGCGCCGTCATCGTCCCAGATCGTGGCGAGGAGCTTGACAGTGGCGAGCATGGCGTCGGGTACGGCTCCCCCGAACATTCCGGAGTGCGAGGCGTGGTCCAGGGTCTTCACGTGCATCCGGAATCGCGCGTTTCCGCGCAACGACACCGTCACGGCGGGAGTGGCGGCGTCCCAGTTGCCGGAGTCCGCGACGACGATCACGTCGGCTCGGAGGGCGTCGGCGTTGTCGGTCAGGAACTGCGCGAACGAGCCGGAGCCGGCTTCCTCCTCCCCCTCGATGAAGAGATTGATGCCGAGGTCGAAGTCCGTTCCCACGGCGTCGACGAACGCGCGGAGTGCTCCGACGTGCGCCATGACTCCTGCCTTGTCGTCGGCTGCACCCCGCCCATAGATGCGTCCGTTGCGGACCGTCGGCTCGAACGCCGGAGAGTCCCAGAGGCCTTCGTCGCCGACCGGCTGCACGTCGTGGTGGGCATACAGGAGGATCGTCGGACGGCCGTTGCGCGCACGCCGCGTGGCGAGGACCGCGGGCATCCCTTCTTCACCCGTCGCTGCCACACGGGCGGTCTTCACCTCGACCGTGTCGAAGATGCCGATTCCCTCGACGAGCGCCTTGACGGCCTCCGCGGAATGCTCGACCTCGGCGCGGTCGAACCCGGGGAAGGCAACCGACGGAATCCGCACGAGCGCGCCCAGGTCGGCCAGGGCGGAAGGGACGGCAGCGTCGGCTGCAGAGCGCACGCGCTCCCGCCGGGAGAGTTCGGAGGTCATACGGGTAATCTTAGAAGGCACGCTCTCCACCGAACCGAGGTTGCTCCCGTGGCCAAGACTCCCGCCGCTCCCACGCCCGACACCGAGCCCAGCGCTCCCGCAGGGCCCGGCAAGAACCGCCCGACCCCGACGAGGGCCGAGCGGGAGGCCGCACGCAAGCGTCCCCTCGTCGCCGACACGAAGGAGGCGCGCGCCCGGGCCAAGTCGGAGCTCGCCGCTCAGCGCGAGAAGGCCAGGATCGGGATGGCCAACGGGGACGAGCGCTACCTTCCCGTCCGCGACAAGGGGCCGCAGCGCCGGTTCGTGCGTGACTTCGTCGACGCCGGCTGGCACATCGGAGAGCTCGTGATGCCGCTGATGATCGTCGTGATCCTGTTGAGCCTCATCCCCAACCCCGCGATCGTCTACTACGGATTCATCGGGCTGTGGGTGTTCATCCTGTTCGTCATCGGCGACATGATCATCACCGGGACCCGCGTGAAGAAGCTCGGCACGCAGAAATGGGGCGACCGGCGCGAGAAGGGTCTCGGCTGGTACGCGGCGATGCGCACGATCCAGATGCGGTTCATGCGTCTGCCCAAGCCGCAGGTGCGCCGCGGAGAGCGCCCGGCCTGATCCCGCGCCCGGCCTTATCCGTCCGGCGGTGGCCGACGACCCTCCTACGCTCCCGCGGCGGGGCGTCGCCGGCGCAGTCCGCGGTTGATCTGACGCGCCCACAGCGGGCCGCGGTAGATGAAGCCGGTATAGCCCTGGACGAGGTCAGCGCCCGCATCGAGGCGCTCCTGCACATCGCTCGCTGTCTCAACTCCCCCTGCAGCGATGATGCAGAAGCCCTCGGGAACGACCGACCTCACGCGCCGCAGCACCTCGAGTGCGCGCGCGCGAAGCGGAGGGCCCGACAGCCCTCCGGCGCCGGCGCGCTCGATGGCGGCCGGATCCGTCTCCAGCCCGTCTCGCGAGATGGTCGTGTTCGTGGCGATCAGTCCCGCCAGTCCCAGCTCCGCCGCGAGCCCGGCGATCGACGCGACCTCGTCGTCCGAGAGGTCTGGCGCGATCTTCACCAGCAGCGGCGTGGCCCCCGCGGCATCACGCACCGCGGTCAGCAAGGGCCGAAGCGTCTCGACGGCCTGAAGCCCTCGCAGCCCCGGGGTGTTCGGGGACGAGACGTTGACGACGAGGTAGTCGGCGAGAGCGGCGACCAGGGCGGTGCTGGCGACATAGTCGGCGGTCGCGGCGTCGACGTCGACGACGCGGCTCTTGCCGATGTTGACGCCGATCACGGGACGCCGACGGCGACGGCGGAGCCGTTCCAGTCGGACCGCGACCGCGGCCGCCCCGTCGTTGTTGAATCCCATCCTGTTGATGAGCGCCCGATCGGGGATCAGGCGGAAGAGCCGCGGACGGGGATTCCCGTCCTGCGCGATGGCCGTGATCGTGCCGATCTCGACGTGTCCGAATCCCAGCGCACGCAGTCCGGTGACCGCCACGGCGTTCTTGTCGAAACCCGCGGCGACTCCGAACGGGGAGTCGAAGGTCAGCCCCAGCGCGTGCGTCCGAAGGGCGGGATCGGGACGCGTGATCGCGCGCACGACCGGAGCGATCGGCCACACCCCGAACGCGCGGATCACCGGCATGACGAGGTGGTGAGCCCGTTCGGGATCCATGCGAGCGAAGAAGACGCGGAAGATGAAGGGATACATCGGCTCTCAGCCTAGGCCTCTTGCCCGCGACGGGCCGACAGGTCAGCGCCGGGACAAACGCCCGCTCGTCACTCCTGGGGCGACCGCCCGCGCGCGTGATCCGCGCGGAGTTGGGCGATCGACGACTCGAAATCCTCGAGCGAATCGAACGCCTGGTAGACACTCGCGAACCGGAGGTACGCGACCTCGTCGAGCTCGCGCAGGGGGCCGAGGATGGCAAGGCCGATCTCGTTCGTGTCGATCTGCGAAGAGCCGGTCTGTCGGACGGCCTCCTCGACCGCTTGCGCGAGCACTGCGAGGTCCGAGTCGGTGACCGGACGCCCCTGGCAGGCCTTGCGGACCCCCGACATCACCTTCTCGCGACTGAACGGCTCGATCACGCCGGAGCGCTTGATGACGTTGAGGCTCGCGGTCTCGATGGTCGAGAAACGACCGCCGCACTCCGGGCACTGGCGACGACGGCGAATACTCAAGCCATCGTCGCTCGTTCGGGAGTCGATCACGCGAGAGTCGGGATGACGACAGAACGGGCAATGCATGAGTTCAGCCTACGGCGCGACCGCCGCGTCGAAGCGCGTCGTGACGGCAGCCCCGTGCGCCGGCAGTGCCTCCGCGGTCGACAGTGCCACGATGTCGTGCTGCACCTGCGCGAGCGCGTCTCGGTCGTACTCGATGACCTGCTGGGGGCGCAGGAAGGTCGACGCCGACAGTCCCGCCGCGTAGCGGGCCTGTCCCCCCGTCGGGAGCACGTGGTTGCTCCCGGCCAGGTAATCGCCGAGGCTGACCGGCGAGTGATCGCCGACGAAGACGGCTCCCGCGTTGACGAAGTCATCCACGCGAGGCTCTCTCAGGTGCAGTTCGAGGTGCTCGGGAGCGTACGCATTGCTGAAGGAGGTCGCGGTGGCGAGATCATCGACGAGGACGATCGCCGACTGCGGACCGGCAAGGGCCTGAGCGACACGGTGCCCGTGTGCGGTCCTGGCGGCCAACGTCTCGACCTCGACGGCGACAGCGCGAGCCAGCTCCTCCGACGCGGTCACGAGCACGGCCGCGGCCTGCTCATCGTGCTCAGCCTGGCTGACGAGGTCGGCGGCGACCCATCGCGGCTGCGCGCTGTCATCGGCGACGATGAGGATCTCGGTGGCACCCGCCTCCGAGTCGGTGCCGACGCGACCCGCCACGACGCGCTTGGCCAGCGCGACGAAATTGTTGCCCGGCCCGGAGATCACATCCACCGGCGCGAGTCCGATCGCATCGACGCCGTAGGCATAGGCACCGATCGCGCCCGCACCGCCCATGGCGTAGACCTCGGTCACATCGAGCAGCCGTGCCGCGGCCAGGATGACGGGGTGCACGCGGCCACCGTGATCTCGCTGGGGCGGCGAGGCGAGCGCGACCTCGGCGACGCCCGCAACGTGGGCGGGAACGACATTCATGACGACGCTGGAGGGATAGACCGCCTTGCCCCCCGGCACATACACCCCGACGCGCTGGACGGGCCGCCAGCGCTGTTCCACGCGCGCGCCGGGCGCGATCTCCGTGACGACCGGCGGTGGCACCTGCGCCTCCGAGGCGCGGCGCACGCGGGAGATGGCCTCCTCGAGTGCGCGTCGCACGTCGAGGTCCAGGTCCGCCAGCGCCTCGTCGAGGTGCGCCTGCGGGACCCGGATGTCATGACCAGTGACGCCGTCGAAACGCTCGGCCTGTTCACGCAGAGCCGTCTCGCCGCGATCCGCCACATCGTGGACGATACGGGCGGCCGTGGCGAAGGCCTCGTCCCGCGCCGCGGCGGCACGGGGAACGGCGGCACTCAGATCGGTCGGCGTGAGAACGCGACCGCGCAGATCGATCGTGCGAAGCATCGTTCCAGCGTACCGGCGCGGCGATACGCGACGCGCCCGCGGGACGTCAGCCGCGCGTCACGCCGGACACGTCGGTGAGGACTCCCACGCGTCCGTCCTCGTGCCGGACGACGAAGCTCGATCCGCGGTCTTCGATCACCAGCGCCCACGCCGTGGGGCCAACGGTGAAGAGCGGAAGCCCGTTCTCGTCCACGACCTCTCGTTCCTCGGGGGCGAGGGCCCAGAACGCCTGGCTGGCCGGCGGCGCGGTCTCCACCACGCCCGTGTCCGTCTGGGGCGCGAACGCGGCGTCGTACGATGCGTGGGGCTCGTCGCTCGCCCCGTCGGCGATCGGAGCCACGGTCCGCGGCTGCGCCGGCCGCGGGATGACCGCACGGACGGGCCGAGCGTTCCGGTGGGCGGGCACCTCGGGTCGGTCGCGGAAGTCCTCATCGAAGGGTCGGATGAACGGGGCCAGAACGGTGAGGAAGACTCCTGCGGTCATCAGGAAGAACTCGACCCACACGACCCAGCTGCTCAGCCAGATGCCGGTCTGAATACCCCGCGTGATGTTGGTCCACAGGATACCCAGCCACACGACGGCCGACACGGAGAAGGCCACCGAGGCGAACTGATCGACCGCCAGCGAACCGACGCGACGAATCCCCTCCGGCGAGAAACGGCGCAGGACGATGAGGAACACGGCGACCGTGGGCACGCCGATCGTCAGGATCCAGTCGATCCCCGAGCTCCAGACAGAGCCGAACGGCAGGGCCACCGAGGACAGGCCGGTGTCGACCCACACGGAGAAGAACGAGACGATGAACGCGAGCGCCCAGACACCCAGCAGCACGACTTCCCGCAGGGAGAAGGGCCCGATGCCGTAGACCGGCTCTGACCCGGGCTCCGTCGTCGATGTGGCGTCGTCGGCGACATCCTGATCCAGGTCAGCCGCGACGGGTTCGTCGAACCGGCCACCGGTTTCCTCTTTGGGGCGGGGGGAGGTGTGCTCGTCGCTCACGACATGGTCCTTCCGGGGTCGACTGTTCGGTCCAGGAAATCCTACTCGGGGGCGTGGTCACTCAGCCGAGGCACTGGGGGCCGAGGAGCCCCTTGAGCTCGCCGTAGAGGTCCACCGTGACCGCGACGGGGTGGGGCACCTCAAACACCTTCGCCGTGGTGCCCTTGTGCAGCTTGAGGGTGACCTCCGTGGTGCCGGGGTGCCGTCCGAGCACCTCCGCCAGCTGAGAGATCGTCGTCTCGGTCGCGCGGTGCTCCGGCATCATGAGAATCAGCGGGCCGGACTCATCGACCGCGCCGAGGTCGGGAACGAAGGCCGACTGTCCATGGAGGTTCAAGCCGTCGTCCCGTCGCGACACGCGCCCCCGCACGACGAGGATGGCGTCTGACTGCAGCAGCGACTGGAACTCCGTGTAGGTCTTGCCCATGAACATCACGGTCACCTCGCCGTCGAAGTCCTCGACGGTGATCATGCCGTAGGGGTTTCCGCTCTGTTTGGCGACCCGGTGCTGCACGCTGGTGACCAGGCCCGCCACGGTCACCTGGTCTCCATCGTTGACGTCGTCCGACGAGAGGAGATCGTGGATCGAGGTGCTGGCATGCTTCGCCAGCGGGATCTCCAGGCCCGCCAAGGGATGATCGGACACGTAGAGCCCGAGCATCTCGCGTTCGAAGGCGAGCTTGTCCTTCTTCGTCCATTCGGGACGCTCCGGCACCTTCTGAACCTGCTGCGGCTCGTCGTCGCCCCACAGGCTGTCGAAGTCGAATCCGACCTCCCCGTTGGCCTCTCGACGCTTGTCGAGCACGGCTTGCTCGGTTGCATCCTCATGGATCTCGATGAGCGCCCGCCGCGTCGCCCCCAGAGAGTCGAAGGCGCCGGCCTTGATGAGCGACTCCACGGTGCGTTTGTTGGTGACGTGCGGGGGAACCCGGGCGAGGAAGTCGTGGAAGCTGCTGTAGGGCGCGTCGGCGCGCGCCGCGACGATGCCGTCGACGACGTTGGCTCCGACGTTGCGGACCGCTCCCAGGCCGAAACGGATGTCCTCGCCGACGGCGGCGAAGAACCGGATCGATTCACTGACGTCGGGCGGGAGCACCCGGATGCCCATGCGGCGGCATTCGTTGAGGTAGACCGCCATCTTGTCCTTGGAGTCGCCGACGCTGGTCAGGAGCGCCGCCATGTACTCCGCCGGATAGTGCGCCTTCAGGTACGCCGTCCAGTAGGAGACGAGACCGTAGGCCGCCGAGTGCGCTTTGTTGAAGGCGTAGTCCGAGAACGGCAGCAGGATCTCCCACAGCTTGCCGACGGCGTCGTCGGAGTAGCCGTTGGCCCGCATCCCGGCCTGGAAGCCCTCGAACTGCTTATCGAGCTCCGACTTCTTCTTCTTGCCCATCGCGCGACGGAGGATGTCTGCCTGTCCCAAGCTGAAGCCGGCGACCCGCTGGGCGATCGCCATCACCTGCTCCTGATAGATGATGAGCCCGTAGCTGGTGTCGAGGATGTCGGCCAGCGACTCCTCGAACTCCTTGTGGATGGGGGTAATCTCCTGGAGACCGTTCTTGCGGAGGGCGTAGTTGGTGTGCGAGTTGGCGCCCATGGGCCCCGGCCGGTACAGGGCGATGACGGCGGAGATGTCCTCGAAGTTGTCGGGCCGCATGAGTCGAAGGAGCGATCGCATCGGCCCGCCGTCGAGCTGGAACACCCCCAGCGTGTCGCCGCGGGCGAGGAGGTCGTACGAGGCCTTGTCATCGAGCGTGAGATCTTCGAGGACCAGCTCCTCGCCACGGTTCGCACGGATGTTGTCGAGGGCGTCGTCGATGATCGTGAGGTTGCGCAGCCCCAGGAAGTCCATCTTGATGAGGCCGAGCGCTTCACAGGACGGGTAGTCGAACTGCGTGACGATCTGGCCGTCCTGCTCCCGCTTCATGATCGGGATGATGTCGATCAGCGGCTCGCTCGACATGATGACACCGGCGGCGTGGACGCCCCACTGCCGCTTGAGGTTCTCCAGCCCGACAGCGGTGTCGAAGACGGTCTTGGCCTCGGGGTCGGTCTCGATGACCGCACGGAACTCGCTGGCCTCCTTATAACGCGGATGCTGAGGATCGAACATGCCTCCCAGAGGCATGTCCTTGCCCATGACCGCCGGAGGCATCGCCTTGGTGAGCTTCTCCCCCATGCTGAAGGGGAATCCCAGGACACGGCCGGCGTCCTTGAGTGCCTGCTTCGCCTTGATCGTGCCGTACGTCACGATCTGCGCGACACGCTCGTCGCCGTATTTCTCGGTCACGTACTGGATGACCTCGCCACGCCGACGGTCGTCGAAGTCGACGTCGAAGTCGGGCATCGAGACACGGTCGGGGTTGAGGAAGCGCTCGAAGATCAGACCGTGCTGGAGCGGATCGAGGTCGGTGATCCGCATGGCGTACGCCGCCATCGAACCCGCCCCCGAACCACGCCCGGGTCCGACGCGGATGCCGTGGTCCTTGGCCCAGTTGATGAAGTCGGCGACCACGAGGAAGTAGCCCGGGAACCCCATCTGCACGATGACGCTGGTCTCGTACTCCGCCTGTTTGCGTACCTCGTCGGGGATTCCCGCGGGGTATCGGTACTCGAGGCCCTTCTCGACCTCCTTGATGAACCAGCTCTCCTCGGTCTCACCGTCGGGAACCGGATAGCGCGGCATGTAGTTCGCGGAGGTATTGAACTCGACCTCGCAGCGTTCGGCGATCAACAGAGTGGAGTCGCACGCCTCCGGGTGGTCGCGGAAGACCTGACGCATCTCCGCGGGTGATTTCACGTAGTAGCCGTCGCCGTCGAACTTGAACCGCTTGGGGTCGTCGAGAGTCGAACCCGACTGCACGCACAACAGGGCCGCGTGGCTGGTCGCGTCGTGCTGGTGCGTGTAATGGAGGTCGTTGGTGGCGACGAGCGGGATCGAGAGGTCCTTCGAGATACGGAGCAGGTCACTCATCACGCGACGCTCGATCGACAGCCCGTGGTCCATGATCTCGGCGAAGTAGTTGTCCTTGCCGAAGATGTCCTGGAACTCAGCGGCCGCGGCCCGCGCGGCATCGTACTGACCGAGGCGCAGCCGCGTCTGGATCTCCCCGGAGGGGCATCCCGTCGTGGCGATGAGCCCCTCACTGTAGGTCTGCAGGAGCTCACGGTCCATGCGGGGCTTGAAGTAGTAGCCCTCGATCGACGCCTTCGAGCTCAAGCGGAAGAGGTTGTGCATGCCTGTCGTGGACTCCGACAACAGCGTCATGTGCGTGTACGCGCCCGAGCCCGACACGTCGTCGTCGCTTTGGTCGGGACCGCCCCACCGCACGCGCGACTTGTCGCTGCGGTGCGTGCCCGGAGTGACGTACGCCTCGATGCCGATGATCGGCTTGATACCGGCGTCCTTGGCGGCGCGGTAGAACTCGAATGCCGCGAAGGTGTTCCCGTGGTCGGTGACGGCGATGGCCGGCATCCCCAGCCGGACGGCCTCTTGGACCATCGATCCGATACGCGCGGCCCCGTCGAGCATCGAGTACTCGCTGTGAACGTGCAGATGAACGAAGGAGTCGGATGCCACGTATCGAGTCTACGAAGAGCGCCCGACACCGTGGCCGATCGGACGGAGTGGCCTTCGAGCTCACCTCACCTTCGAGCTGACGGTGAAGGTTGGCGAGCGTGAGCCCGGCCTACGCTGTCTTCTATGACCACCCCTGAGTTCGTCCTGTCCCTGCGCGAGAGAGTCGGTCATGCGCCCTTACCGCTCGTGGGCGTCACCGCGGTCGTGTTCAAGGACGAGAAGGTGCTCCTCGGCCGGCGTGCCGACAACGGATCCTGGCAGTGCGTCTCCGGGATCGTCGAGCCGGGCGAGGAGCCCGCCGACACCGCGGTGCGCGAATGCCGAGAGGAGGCCGGCGTCGATGTGCGGGCGACGCGTCTCGCCCTGGTCCAGCAACTGCCCCGCGTGACGTACGCCAATGGCGACCACGTCGATTATCTGGATCTCGTGTTCCGATGCGATTGGGTGTCGGGTGAACCGCATCCCGCCGATGGCGAGCTGACCGAGGTCGGATGGTACGGGCTCGGCGAATTGGTCGAGGTCGACCCGCAGCACGTGCGCAAGATCGCCCTCGCGATCGCCGAAGACGATCCCGCATCCTTCCACGGCGGCCGTTGACCGATCACACGGGTACGCGCACCACTCGACACCCACGTCACGTGAGCGAGAGACGCATGACGACGCGCGGGAAGCCGTTCAGCACCGAGGTCGTCTCTGCGACGGCCTGGAAGCCGGCTTTCTCGAAGAGGGCGCGCGTGCCGACGTACGCCATGGTGAGATCGACCCTGCTCCCCTGATTGTCGACCGGATAGCCCTCGATCGCCGGGGCACCCTGGGCACGGGCGTACTCCACGGCGCCTGCGAGGAGCTGGTGGGAAATGCCCTTCCCTCGCCACCCGGGTCGCACACGGATGCACCATACGCTCCACACGTCGAGGTCATCGACGTGCGGGATGCGGCGATTCGTCGCGAAGCTCGTGTCGGCTCGCGGATGTACCGCAGCCCAACCGACGACCTCGTCGTCGGCGTACGCGAGGACTCCTGGCGGACCCGCCTTCAGGAGCTCCCGAACCCGGTCACCCCGCGCGGCGCCGCGCAGCTCGCGATTCTCCTTGTTCGGGATCCGATAGCTCAGGCACCAGCAGACGTTCGAGATCGGCTTCTTCGGGCCGACCAAAGTCGCCAGGTCGTCGAAGCGGTCTGCCGGCCGCACGACGATGCCCCCGCTCTGCGCTCCCGATAGGTCGACGTCGTCGCCCTGCGTTCCTGACGACACATCGACGCTGTCTCCGGTCACCCCGACCCGTTCATCCATGCCGGCATCTTTCCGCCGACCACCGACATCGCCTGCGGGGCCATCGCGGTCAGTCTCCGCGCAATGTCTCCAGCGCATGGGCGAGATCGGCGGGATAGTCGGAGACGAACGACACCCACTCCCCCGTCGCCGGGTGAGCGAAGGAGAGCTCGCGCGCATGCAGCCACTGGCGGGTGAGTCCGAGTCGCGCCGACAACGTCGGATCCGAGCCGTAGAGCGGGTCACCGACGCACGGGTGCCGGTGCGCCGCCATATGCACCCGGATCTGGTGCGTGCGTCCGGTCTCGAGGTGAATCTCGAGGAGTGACGCCCCGGGGAAAGCCTCCAGCGTCTCGTAGTGGGTCACCGACTCCTTGCCATCGGGGACGACCGCGAACTTCCACGAGTGCGACGGGTGCCGCCCGATCGGAGCGTCGATCGTGCCGGCCAAGGGATCGGGGTGACCCTGGACGACGGCGTGGTAGATCTTGTCCACCTCGCGCTCCTTGAACGCACGCTTGAGCGCCGTGTACGCGGTCTCGCTCTTGGCGACGACCATGAGCCCGCTCGTGCCGACGTCGAGACGATGCACGATGCCCTGTCGCTCCGCGGCGCCGGTCGTGGCGATACGGAAGCCGGCCGCCGACAGTGCGCCGAGCACCGTCGGCCCTTCCCATCCGACGGAGGGATGGGCGGCGACACCCGCCGGCTTGTCGACGACGACGATGTCGTCATCGTCGTGCACGATACCGAGGTCGGGGACCGCGGTCGGAACGACGACCGGATCCCGACGTTCGGTCCACTCCACCTCGAGCCAGGAACCCGCACGGAGCCGGTCGGACTTTCCTGCCGGGTGGCCATCCACCACGACACCGCCCTGCTCGGCGATCTCGGCCGCGAACGTGCGCGAGAATCCCAGCATCTTGGCCAGCGCGGCATCGACGCGCGAGCCGTCCAGGCCGTCGGGAACCGGCAACGAGCGAGTGGGCACGTCAGTCCCGTTCGCCGCCGGCGTCGACCGACTCATCGGCGGCGACGTCGTCGTCGGTGCTGCGCCTGGCGCGCACCTCACGGGTGCCGTCCAGTCGCAGTCCGACGAGAACCAGAAGAGCGACGCCGATCATCATCGTGACGATGAACATGTCGGCCACGTTGTAGATCGCGGGCATCATCCACGGGGTGTGGATGAAGTCGATGACGTGACCGACGGGGAATCCGGGCTCCCGCACGAGCCTGTCGGTGAGATTGCCGAGGATGCCGCCGAGGAGAAGCCCCAGCACCACGGACCACCAGCGAGAGCGAACGCGCGTGACGGCGAGGACCACGATCGCGGCTGCCGCGGCTGCCAGCACGATCGTGAAGACCCAGGTGACCTCCTCACCGAGCGAGAAGGCGGCGCCGGGATTGCGGGTGAGATAGAACTGCAGGAACTCCCCCCACACCCGGACGGGTTCCTGGTACGGAAGGTCGCGCAGGGCGATGTTCTTGGACAACTGATCGGCGGCCAGCACCAGCACCGCGAGAAGAGCGATGGTGATGCCGGCCGCCGCAGCGCGACCCCGGGAGGGTCGGAGATCGGGGACCGTCAAAGGCGCGGCCTAGTGACCGGCGGACGAGACGGGCGTCGCACCCGAGGACGAACCGGCCACGTCGAGATCACGCAGCTTCTCCTCGATGAAGCCGCGGAGCTGCGAACGGTAGTCCCGCTCGAACTGACGGAGTTCGCTGATGCGCGTCTCGAGCGTCGTGCGCTCGCTCTCCAGGCGCGCCATCTCGTCGCGACCCTTGGCCTCGGCCTCGGCGACGATCGCTGCGGCCTGGGCCTGAGCCTCCGAGATGAGCTTGTCGCGCTGAGCCTGTCCCTCGGCGACGTGCTCGTCGTGGAGGCGCTGAGCGAGCTCGATGATGCCCGCGGAGGCCGCCGCCGGAGCGGACTCCGTGGCGGGCGCCTCGGCCACGGGGGCGGGAGCCGGAGCCGGAGCCGGCACCTCTTCGACCACGGGCGCCTCTTCGGCGACGGGAGCGGCCTGTGTCGGCGCGGCGCCCGACTCGTAGGCGGCCAGCTTGGCCTTCAGCTCCTCGTTCTCGGCGATCGTCTTGCGCCATTCGACGACGATCTCATCGAGGAAGTCATCCACCTCGTCGGGGTCGAACCCCTCCTTGAAACGGACGTGCTGGAACTGCTTGGTGACGACGTCTTCAGGAGTCAGAGCCATAGTGTTTCCTCTTTCAAAGCTTCACGACGGGGCCGTATGCGGGCGACCCGCGGTCGGCGAGCCGTACCCGAACAGCATAGTCCGGGACCTTCCACGGTGCGAGGAAGGTCGGGTGGGCGCTCACGCACGCATGAGCACCCCGGTGATCGACAGCAGCACGAAGCAGCAGAGCATCGTGAGGGGGAATCCGAGGTCGAGAGCCACCGGGCCGAGCTGGAGGGGCGGCACGAGTCTGCGGAAGAACTTCACGGGCGGATCGGTGACCGTGTACACGATCTCGGCGAGGACGAGAACGAATCCCCGTGGGCGCCATTCCCGGTTGAACAGGGGGATGTACTCGAAGATGACGCGCGCGAGGAGCGTGAGGATGTAGATGACCAGCAGCGTGTTGGCGATGCCGGCGACGAGGCGGACGACCTCCACGACTACGGGACGAAGGGCGCCGATTCGGGATCGGCCTGCGCCACCGCTCCCTCACCCGACACCGCGATGTTCTCGGGCGAGAGGAGGAAGACCTTGCTCGTGACGCGCTCGATGCGTCCGAAGAGACCCAGCGAGAGACCACTGGCGAAGTCGACGAGCCGCCGAGCGTCCGCGTCGCTCATCTGCGAGAGGTTGATGATGACCGGCACGCCGTCCCGGAAGGCTTCCGCGATGCCCTGAGCGTCGCGGTACTGCTTGGGGTGCACGGTGAGGATCTCGCTGACGGTGCCGGCGGCCGGCTGTCGAACGACCGCGGGGCGGTGGATCGGAGTCACAGGCGCGGTCTTCTCGACGGGCTTGTCTCGCCGCGGCGCGGGCGTTGCCGCAGCCGGCTCGTCGTAGACCTCTTCCTCATCGGCGAGGCCCAGGTACACCATGGTCTTCTTGAGCGGGTTCGACATCGCATCCTCCGTTTGCTCGTCTGGTTCGAGGTTAACCGCGCAGCGGGCGCGGTCCCGTGATTGCCGAGCCGATCCGCAGGTGTGTCGCACCCGCCGCGATCGCCTCAGCGAAGTCTCCGGACATGCCCGCCGAGATCGCCGATGCCGCGGGCACGACGGCGCGCACGCGAGCGGACACGTCCGCCAGGCGTTGGAAGGCGCGCGCCGGAGGCTCCTCCAGCGGCGCCACCGCCATGACTCCCCGCAGCGACAGCGAGCCGCAGTTCCGGGCGATGTGTTCCGCGAGCTCGACCGCGGCCTCGGGGGCGACACCCCCGCGAGCGGGGTCTTCGGTGAGGTTCACCTGCACGAAGACGGCGAGCGGCGAGTCCGCCTCCGGGTCGGCGACGTGAAGCGCATCCGCCAGGCGGTGGCGGTCGACGGAATGAACGACGTCGGCGGCCGCGCGCACCGCCCGCGCCTTCTTCGTCTGCACCTGCCCGACGAAATGCCACGTGAGGTCGGTCGTCTCAGGAAGCAGGGATCGCTTCTGGGAGAGCTCCTGCTGCCGGCTCTCGCCGACGTCTCGCACTCCGAGACCCCGCAACGCCGTAATGAGCTCAGGTGGGTGGAACTTGGTAACGACGATCCGGGTGAGCTCACGCGGGTCGCGCCCGACCGCCCTCGCCGCCTCGGCGATGCGGGCGTCGAGGGCGGCGAGGCGTTCGGCGAGCTCCACTTACTTGAGGAAGTCGGGTACGTCGAGGTCGTCGTCGCCGAACACGGAGTCGTGGGACGTCGTCGAGGCCGTCACGCCGACCGACTGCTTCTCCTCGAGGACGGGAACCTCTCGTGCCGCTTCGTCGGCGGGAACGGCCGGGATCACGGGCGTGGCTCGCTCGACCGACATCGGCTCGATGCGCGCCTGCGGCTCGCCGCCGTCGAAGCCCGCCGCGATGACGGTAACCCGCACCTCATCGCCGAGCGTGTCGTCGATGACCGTTCCGAAGATGATGTTCGCCTCCGGGTGCGCGGCCTCCTTGACCAGTTGCGCAGCATCGTTGATCTCGAAGATGCCGAGGTTGGAGCCACCCTGGATGGAGAGGAGAACGCCGTGGGCACCTTCGATGGATGCTTCCAGCAGCGGCGACTCGACCGCCAGTTCGGCTGCCTTGATCGCCCGGTCCGCGCCCCGCGCCGATCCGATTCCCATGAGTGCGGATCCCGCGCCCTGCATGACCGACTTGACGTCGGCGAAGTCGAGGTTGATGAGGCCCGGCGTGGTGATGAGGTCGGTGATGCCCTGCACACCGGCGAGCAGCACCTGGTCGGCGGTGGCGAACGCCTCGATCATCGAGATGCCGCGGTCGCTGATCTCCAGGAGACGGTCGTTGGGGACGACGATGAGGGTGTCGACCTCTTCCTTCAGCTTGGCGACGCCCGCCTCGGCCTGGCTCTGGCGACGACGCCCCTCGAAGGAGAACGGCTTGGTGACCACACCGATCGTCAATGCCCCGATCGACTTGGCGATCCGCGCGACGACGGGGGCGCCTCCGGTTCCGGTTCCTCCCCCCTCACCGGCGGTGACGAAGACCATGTCGGCACCCGCGAGCGCCTCCTCGATCTCCTCCGCGTGATCCTCCGCCGCGCGGCGCCCGACCTCCGGGTCGGCTCCCGCCCCGAGCCCACGGGTGAGCTCACGCCCCACGTCGAGCTTCACGTCGGCGTCGCTCATCAGCAGCGCTTGCGCGTCGGTGTTCACGGCGATGAACTCGACGCCTCGCAGGCCGAGCTCGATCATCCGGTTGACGGCGTTCACGCCGCCACCGCCCACACCGACGACCTTGATCACGGCGAGGTAGTTCTGGTTCTGGCTCATGCCGGCCTCCGTATCGTCCCGAACCTCTGGCTCGGCGCATCTTGGTCGCACACGGGGCGAACGGCTCTCGCCACCACGGTGCTCAACCTTCAACCTCAACCAGAGGTTTAAAGAATTGCCGAGTATGTATTTCTTGAATTGAAGGTATGCGGCAGGAGCAGCCCGCACCGCGAGGCGGCGGGCGTGTCGCGAATCGCGACGAGAAAACTCGCGCCGCAGCGTCAGCGCACGACGACGGCGCGCGGGGAGGAGACGTCGTAGAGCGACACCTCGGAGGGCGGTCTCTCGATCATGATCCGTTCCAGGGTGACTGCCTTGAGAGCGGACTCGCTGGCGTTGCCCCACACCACGTCGGTGTCGGTGGCGCCGAGGGTCAGCGTCACATCGTTGGGGGTCGTCGCCTTCAGGGCCGTGACCTGGCTCCGGACGTCATCGGGAAGCGACCGGAAGACGGTGCCCACTGCCTCGAAGGCTGCCGACGTGACACCGCCGGGAACGCTGATCGTCGGATAATCCTTCGGGCGATCGGCCGTGGTGGACAGCGCGACCCCCGCGGCGTCGACGAGCGTGTAGCCGGCGGCGGACTTGATCGATCCGATCGGCAGGCGCTCGACGATACGCACCACGAGCTCGTGCGGCGGCCGGGCCTCGAGGGTGTAGGTCTCCACGAGCGGGAACGCCACCAGCGCCGCCTTCACCTCGCCGGAGTCGACGAGGGCGAGCGGTCTCCCGATCTGGTTCGCCAACGCCCGTTCCACGGCGCCGGCGTCCAGCTGCGCGGCGCCGACCACCTTCACCCGCTCCACCGCGAACAGTGGGCTGTAGGCGGCGCCGATAGACAGAACGACCAGGAGCAGCACCGCCGACACCGAGACGATCCACGCCATTCGGCGATGACGCTGACGGGCGGTGAAGCGACGGACCTCGGCGCGCAACGCGCGTCGACGCGCGCGCGCCGCCGTCCACACGTCACGGACGCCCAGCGGCGCATCGGCGGCGGGCTCCCTCTCCTCCCCCGGCGGCGCGAACAGGACGATCTCGGCGAGCTCGTCCTCGGCGGCGATGGCGCCACTCTCATCAGTGGCCGGCGCGGGCGCGTGACTCGGTGCGGTTGTCGGCGGCGTCAGGTCTCGGACGTCGAGATCCAGGTCGACGTCAGGATCGCGAGGGCGCGACTCCCGCTCGGGCGGGGGTAGCGGCGTCGGCCGGCGCATGTGTCAGTCCCGCTCGCTCGGCGAGGGTCGGGTCGACTGCAGTGCCTGCAACACCTGGGGAATGATCAGGTAGACATTCCCGCACCCGAGCGTGACGACGTAGTCACCCTCGCGCGCGACCGACGCCGTGTAGTCGGCCGCAGCCTGCCAGTCGGCCTCATACCTGACCTTCGAGGAGTCGCCGAACGCCTCGGACACCAGCGCCCCCGTGACGCCCGGGACCGGGTCCTCGCGGGCGCCATAGACGTCGAGAACCACCGTGTGATCGGCCAAGGACTCCAGCACCTCGGCGAACTCCCGATACATCTGCTGTGTGCGGGAGTAGGTGTGGGGCTGGTGGAGGGCGATGATGCGCCCGGACCCGACGACGGTGCGCGCTGCTTCGAGAGCGGCGGCCACCTCCGTCGGATGGTGGGCGTAGTCGTCGTAGACGCTCACGCCTCTCTCGACGCCGTGGAGCTCGAACCGGCGCACGGTGCCGCCGAAGGACTCGACCGCGCGCGCCGCTGCCTCGAGTCCATGCCCGAGGGTGAGGAGGACGGCGATCGCCCCCGCCGCGTTGACCGCGTTGTGCGCTCCGGGAACCGCCAACTGGACGTGCGCGCTCTCCTCGCCGTGGAGCACGGTGAACGAGACGGGACCGTCGGTGGTCACGGCGGCGATGCGCACATCGGCGTCAGCAGAAGTTCCGAAACTGACGACCCGGGGGTGGGTGAGCTCGCGGGCGACCCGACGCGCCCCGGCATCGTCGGCGGAGATCACGACGGCCTCTCGTGCCGCGTCGGCGAAGCGCACGAAGCCATCGAAGAAGGCGTCGCCGCTTCCCCAGTGATCCAGGTGGTCGGGGTCGACGTTGGTGATGAGGGCGACGGAGGTGTCGTAGAGCAGGAAGGTGCCGTCGGACTCGTCGGCCTCGATGACGAAGAGCTCATCGGAGCCGGTGCCGCTCGAGACCCCGAGGTCGGCGATCACGCCGCCGTTGACGAATGTCGGAGCGGTCCCGAGGGCCCGCAGGGCCGTCACGAGCATGCCTGTCGACGTCGTCTTGCCATGAGCGCCGGCGACAGAAACGAGCCGGCGCCCGCCGATCAGCCAAAAGAGGGCCTGAGAGCGGTGGATCACCGGCAGACCTCGCTGCTTCGCGAGCACGAACTCCGGATTCTCCGGCCAGATGGCTCCGGTGTGGACGACGGCATCGACATCGCCGGGAAGGTGTGCCGCGTCGTGACCCACGAACACCTCGGCACCGCGAGCAGCGAGCGCCTGCAGCGCGGCGCTGTCGGCGCGGTCGGAGCCCGACACACGGATGCCCCGGTCCAGGAACATCCCCGCGAGGCCGGACATCCCCGACCCTCCGATGCCGATGAAGTGCGCAGCGGTGATGGTCTCGGGGATCGGGAGGCTGAGGTCGGGTCGAATCATGGCCCGTCAAGTCTAGGTCGCCGTCCTGGGCGGACGGCGGCGCGGCGCGCTGGCACACGGTGCCGCACAGCGGTGGCGTCTGCGTCAGCGCGCGACGGCCTCATCGATGAGCGCGATGACGTTCTCGGTGCCCTCGCGCGTCCCGACCGTGGTGCTGGCGGCGGCCATACGCGAGAGTGCGTCCACATCACCGAGGAGCGGAACCAGCTCGGAACGCAATC
This sequence comes from Microbacterium sp. TNHR37B, assembly GCF_001620065.1. Taxonomy (GTDB): domain Bacteria; phylum Actinomycetota; class Actinomycetes; order Actinomycetales; family Microbacteriaceae; genus Microbacterium. Next base: position 202,658 of record NZ_LQGV01000001.1, on the reverse strand, counting down.
TCGCCGGGGTCAGCTCGCCGTCGGGGATCACCCGCGCCGCGCCGGCGCGCACGGCAGCAGCAGCGTTGAGCGCCTGCTCCCCGTTGCCGACGGCGTAGGGGACGTAGACCGCGGGGAGCGACAAGGCGCTGATCTCACTGACGGTGGCGGCGCCCGCCCGCGAGAGCACGACGTCGGCGAGGGAGAACGCCAGATCCATCCGATCGATGTACGGCACCACGCGGTACCGTGCGTCGCCGGGATCCAGGATCTCGTCGCGCTCCCCCGCCGCGTGGAGGACTTGCCAGCCCGCGTCGACGATCGCCGGCCACGCGCCGGCCATCGCGGCGTTGAGTCGGCGGGCGCCGAGCGAACCGCCGAACACCAGGAGCGTGGGCAACGCCGGATCGAGGCCGAACCGTTCTCCCGCCTCTGCGCGGCGCGCGCCACGATCGAGGTCCACGATCTCCCGCCGCAACGGCATTCCCACGACGCGCGCGCCCGCCAAGGGAGTGCCTGCGAAGACGACGCCGGTCGCTGCGGCTCGGCGCGCGCCGAGCACGTTCGCCAGGCCCGGCTTGGCGTTGGCCTCGTGAACGACGAACGGCACGCGCTCACGACGCGCAGCGACGTAGGCCGGCGCGGACGCGTATCCGCCGAACCCCACCACGACGTCCACGTGGTGCTCACGGATGTGTCGACGCACCTGTCGCACCGCGCGGGAGAAACGGACCGGGAAGCGTGCCGCTGCCACGTCGGGCCGACGCGGGAAGGGCACCTTGTCGACGATCAGCAGCTCGTACCCACGCTGCGGCACCAGCCGGGACTCCAGCCCCTCCCGGGTGCCGAGCACCAGCACGACGTCTTCGGCGGATCGGGCACGGAGGCCGTCGGCGACGGCCAAGAGAGGGTTGACGTGACCCGCGGTGCCCCCGCCGGCGAGGAGATATGTCGTGGAAGTAGAGCCCGTCGTCACCGCACCGAGCCTACCGGGCGCCCCGCCGGCCGCACCGACGGCGTCGCGGGCAACGACCGGCTGAACGAAAGAAGGACGCCGCAGGCCATGAGCACCGAGAGCAGCGACGTGCCCCCCTGGGACATGAAGGGCAACGGCACCCCCAGCACGGGGAACACGCGCAGCACGACGCCGATGTTGACAAGCGCCTGCCCCACGATCCAGACGGTGATCCCGCCCGCGGCGATCCGGATGAAGGGGTCATTCGTCTTCCGGATGACGTGGAACGTGCCCACGGCGAACAGCGTGAACAGGCCCAGGACGACGATGCAGCCGATCAGCCCGAGCTCTTCTCCCACGATCGCGAAGATGTAGTCGTGCTCTGCCGCGGGAAGCCAGTCGTACTTCTCGCGGGAGTTCCCGAGACCCAGCCCGAACAGCCCTCCGCCGGCGAGGCCCCACACGCCGTGCAGCGCCTGGTAGCAGTCGCCCGTCGCAGCCGAGTAGCACGCGAGCGAATCCACGTTGAGGAAGCTCATGATGCGGCGCATGCGGTCGGGGCTCGTGACGGCGAACACCGCTGCTGCCACGACGACGCCGATGAGCGGGAGGAGGAAGATCCGGAGCTTCACTCCGGAGAAGAACAGGCAACCCAGCAGCACCGCCATGAGAACGAGGCCGGTTCCCAGGTCACCGCTTCCCACGGCGACGAGTCCGATGACGAGCGCACCGACCGGCACCACCGGGATGAAGACGTGCCGCCACAGCCCCAGCAGGGTCTGCTTCCGGTACAGGACATAGCCGAGCCACAGCGCGAGGCTGAGCTTGAGGAACTCGGACGGCTGCATCTGCGCCCCCGCGATCGAGATCCAGTTCGTGTTCCCGTCGTTGTAGATGCCGATGCCGGGCACGAAGACGAGCATCTGCAGACAGATCGCGCCGATCAGCGCAGGCCAGGCGATCCGCTTCCAGAACGTCACCGGGAATCGGCTCAGGACGAACATGAGCGGGACGCCCAGGAGCGCGAACATCCCCTGTTTGAGGACGACCTCGAACGGAGAGGAACCGGCCGAGATCGACTTCGCCATCGTGGCGGACAGGACCATCACGAGGCCGAAGATCGTCAGGATGAGAGCCGTCGACGCGATCAGCAGGAACTCGTTGGGCACCGGGGCGAACGCGCGGCCGAGCGACACCCTCGCCGCAAACCCGCGAGAAGCGGCGGCCTCAGTCGTCGGGGAGGGGCGGTCGGTCGTCGTCACCAGCACCCTCCTGCTTCTGTTCGGCCCGAGCGAGCCACGTGTGAACCGCGGACGCGAACCGGTGACCACGGTCGGCGTACGAGGCGAACTGGTCGAACGATGCCGCCGCGGGAGCGAGGAGGACGGTGTCCCCCGTTCCCGCCACGCGCGCCGCCAGCTCGACGACCTGCGCCATGACGTCTTCAGTCTGAACGTGGTCGACCTCGTAGAGCGGAACCGCAGGCGCGTGTCGCTCGAACGCCGCGACGATCTCGGCCCGCTCGACGCCGATCACGATCGCGGCCTTCGTCGCGGGCCCGCGCTGCGCGACGAGGTCGGCGATGTCGACGCCTTTCAGCAGGCCGCCGACGACCCAGACCGCGCCGGGGTAGGCCGCCAGCGATGACGAGGCCGCATGCGGATTTGTCGCCTTCGAGTCATCGACCCAGGTGACCCCGTCCGCGACGGCGATCACCTGGATGCGGTGCGGATCGAGTCGGAACGACTGCAGCGCGTCGCGGATGGCCCCCGGAGCGACGCCGCACGAGCGCGCCAGCGCCGCCGCGGCGAGGATGTTCGCGACCACGTGCGGCGCGGACAGTCCCCTCTCGTGGAGTTCGGACAGCGTGGTCAACTCGAGCGCGCTGGTGTGTCTGTCATCGAGGAAGGCACGGTCGACGAGGATGCCGTCGACGATCCCCAGGTCACTGGGGCCGGGCACACCGAGATCGAATCCGATCGCCCGGCAGCCCTCGACGACGTCGGCCTCTTCGACCATCGTGCGCGTGGCGAGGTCGCTCTTGTTGTAGACACAGGCGACCCGCACGTTGTCGTAGACGACCGCCTTCGCCGCACGATACGCCTCGAAGCTGCCGTGCCACTCCAGGTGGTCCTCCGCGAGATTCAGGCACACGCTGGCGTGGGGCGAAACTCGCCGGTCGCCGGTCTGCTGCCCGAGATACCAGAGCTGGTGGCTGGAGACTTCCACCACGAGAACGTCGAAGCCCTGCGGGTCGCGCACAGCGTCGAGGACGGGAACCCCGATGTTCCCGCAGGGCGCCGCACGCAGGCCGCCGGCGGCGAGCATGGACGCCGTCAGCTGCGTCGTCGTGGTCTTGCCGTTGGTGCCGGTGATGAGGATCCAGTCGGCGGGCTCTCCGTCTGCGCGGGTGACCTTGTCGCGCACCCGCCAGGCGAGCTCGATGTCGCCCCACACCGCCGTGCCCGCCTCGCGTGCCCACGTGATGACGGGGTGATGAGGGGGGAAGCCGGGCGACGCGACGATGACATCGGGGGTGAACGTGCGCAGCTCGTCCGGGACGGTAGCCAGGTCGCCGGTCCATAGGCGCGCCCCGATGACGGGAAGAAGTCGCCGGTACTCCTCCTCGGCCGTCTCGGTGACCACGAGGACGTCGGCACCCAGTTCGGCCACCGTGTCGGCGACCGAGAACCCGGTGACCGAGAGGCCCAGCACGGCAACGCGGAGCCCGCGCCAATCGGCGTGCCAGCTCGTGAGGCCATCGAGGCGCTCGTGACGGGAATCCTCGCTCATAGCGCCGCGAGCCAGGCCACGTAGAAGAGGCCGACACCGGTGACGGCCAGCATCCCGGCGATGATCCACATCCTGACGACGATCGTGATCTCGGGCCAGCCGCGCATCTCGAGATGGTGGTGGAACGGACTCATCAGGAAGAGGCGCTTGCCGCCCGTCGCCTTGAAGTAGTACCGCTGCAGGATCACCGAACCCGGACCGATGATGAAGACACCCGCGATGATGACCGCGAGGATCTCGGTGCGCGAGAGGACCGCCATGGCCACGACGACGCCGCCGATGGCCATCGATCCGACGTCGCCCATGAAGATCTTCGCCTTCGGCGCGTTCCACCAGAGGAAGCCGACCAGCGCCCCGACGAAGGAGGCGGCGATGATCGTCAGTCCCATCGGATCGCGCGTGGGATAGCACGCGCTGGCATAGGCGTCGACGAGAGCCGCCGTGTGGCAGCGCTGCTGGAACTGCCAGAACGTCACGAGACTGTAGGCGGACACGGTGAAGATGCCGGCGCCGGTGGCAAGGCCATCGAGGCCGTCCGTGAGGTTCGTCGCGTTCGACCAGGCGACCGACATGAAGGAGATCCACGCCAAGTACAGGATCCACCCCACGACCGCGCCGAGCGCCATGAACGACAGAGCCGGGATGTCTCGGAAGAACGAGATGTAGGGAGAAGCCGGCGTCTCTCCCCAGCCGTTCGGGAAGTTGAGGGCGAGAATGCCGAACGGCACGGCGACCAGGATCTGGCCGACCACCTTTCGCCATCCCGACAGGCCGAGGCTCCGCTGCTGACGCACCTTCATGTAGTCGTCGATGAAGCCGACGAGACCGAGGCCGACCATCATCCAGATGACGAGCAGGCCCGAGGTCGTGGGCGGAGTGCCTCCTGCGAAGCTCCCGACGAAGTACCCCGTCAGCGATCCCAGGATGAAGACGATGCCGCCCATCGTGGGCGTTCCGCGCTTGGTCTGGTGATTCGGATTGTGGCCGTCTTCCGGCGTGCGGATGACCTGGCCCCAGCCGAGCTTCTCGAACAGCCGGATGAACAGCGGAGTGAGAAAGAGCGTGAAGGCCAGGGAGATCGTCGCGGCGGCAAGCAGTGATCTCACGAGAACGATTCTCCCAGACGATCGCCGAGGTGACGGAGCCCTGCCGAGTTCGACGACTTCACGAGCACCCGGTCTCCGTCGCGGAGCTCGGTGAGGAGGTAGTCGTACGCCTCATCCTGGGTCTCGAAGAACACCGCCTCGCCGTCCCACGAGCCCTCTCCGATCGCGGCGAGATAGAGGCGCCGCGCCGCGGCGCCGATCACCACGATGCGCTCGAATCGCAGGCGCACCGCGAGCAGACCCACCCGATCGTGCTCCTCGCCGGCCTGCTCCCCGAGCTCGCTCATCGCGCCGAGGACGGCTACCTTGCGCTCTCCCGGTCCGGCGATCTGTGCGATCGTGCGGAGGGCGGCGGCCATGGAATCGGGGCTCGCGTTGTAGGCGTCGTTGATGATCCGCACCCGCTCGGACCCGAGCGGCTGCATCCGCCACCTCTCGGCGATCTCGACCGTCTCCAGGCGCGTGATCGCGGTATCCAGCGACACACCGAGCACTCCGGCGACCGACAAGGCGGCCAACGCGTTCATCACGTGGTGCTCCCCCAGCACCTGCAGTCGGAGCGGAAGCCGCTGGCTCTCCGTCACGATCGTGCACGACGTCCCGGCGGCGGTCACCTCGACATCCTCGGCGCGCATCTGCGCCCGAGCCGACCGCCCGAACCATCGCACCTCGACGCCGCGGGCAGCGGCGACCTCGGCCATCGCGGCCACGCGCGGATCGTCGGCGTTGAGCACGGCGACACCGCCGGGTCGCGTCGCCTCGACGAGTTCCGTCTTGGCCCGCTGGGTCGCCTCCACGCCGCCGAAACCTCCCGCGTGCGCGAGTCCCACCATGAGGACCGCGCTGACGTCGGGCGTGACGAGCCCGGCGAGCTCGGCGATGCGTCCGATGCGCGATGCCCCGAACTCACTGACCAGGAAACGCGTCGACTCCGTCACCCGGAGCATCGTGACGGGAGCCCCGACCTCGTTGTTGAAGGAGTTGCGGGGAGCCACCGTCTCGCCTTCGCCCTCGAGAATCCGGGCGAGCATGTTCTTCGTGGTCGTCTTGCCATTCGACCCGGTGATCCCGACGACTCGCAGCGCGCCGCGCGTGCGCACGCGCGCGACCACCTCGCGCGCGAGGTCCGCCAGAGCGGAGACGGCATCCGCCACGACGATCTGGCTGACGGGGGCGTCGACGGGCTGCTCCACGATCGCGACCACGGCACCGGCGGCGACGGCCGCGTCGACGAACCGGTGGCCGTCGGTCGTCTCGCCGCGCTTGGCGACGAACACTCCGCCGGGGGCCATCTCCCGCGAATCGGTGTCGACGACGCCCGAGACGATCGTCTCCGCGCCGTCGTCGCCAGCGGGGTGCAGGGTCCCCCCGACCGCGGCCGCCACGTCGGCGAGCGTCATCGAGATCATGTGCTGTGCTCCTCGTCCGCGCCCGAGCTACTTCGTGACCGGGAGCAGGGGTGTCTCGGACCCGGACGGCATGATGCGGTAGTGCGTGAGCACCTGAGTCATCGCCTTGGTGAAGACCGAGCGGTTGGCCGACGACATGCGCTCCTTCTTGGGCTCGTCGAAGACCGTCAATACAACGTACTGCGGATCCTCGGCAGGGGCGTAACCGACGAGGGAGGTGAAGTACAGGTTCTTCTTGTAGCCCCCCTTGCCGTCGTAGATCTGCGCCGTGCCCGTCTTTCCCGCCATGCGGTAGCCATCGATCTTGATGTCCTCGGCGAGCGTGCCCTGTGCGAACACGTTCTCCAGCATCTGACTGACCTCGGAGGCCGTCTCCTTCTTGATGACCCGGACCGGGTCGGGGAGGTCGGGCGTGACCACTGTGCCGTCCGCCTTCGTGCACGACTCCACGAGCTGCGCCGGCATGCGGACGCCGCCGTTCGCGATCGTCTGGTACACGCTCGCGACCTGCGTGGCGGTGACGGTGAAGGCCTGACCGAACGTCGTCGTGTAGTAGGTCTGGTTGTCCCAGTCGGCGGGCTTGAGCCGGAAGCCCAGCTGCTCGGGCTCCCCCGACCAGTTGAGGCCCTGCGGCTGGCCCACGCCGAACTTGGTCAGATAGTCGAAGCGCGTCTGGGGGTCCACCCGCGCGCCGAACTGCGACATCGCCACGTTCGAGGAGCGCACGAGTCCGCCGGTGAGGGTGAGGGTCTCGGTGGCGTGCTGATCGGAGTCATTGATGACCGCCCCGTTGGGGAACGTCATGCGCGAGGGCGTCTTGACGGTCGAGAGCGGCGTGAGCCCCGCAGCCTCGATGGCCGTTGCCGCGGTGACCGGCTTGAACGTCGATCCGGGCTCGTACGAGAACCGCGCGAGGCGCGAAGCCCGGTCGTCGGCATCCGAGGCCGCCGGATCGTTGGGGTCCACCGTCGGTGTCTCGGCAAAGGCGCGGATCTTGCCCGTGGCGACTTCCATGACGATGATCCCGCCCCAGTTGGCGTTGTACCGCTTGGTCTCCTCGGCGATGAGCTGTTGCATGTACCACTGGAGGTCGGAATCGATCGTGAGGGTGAGGGTGCCGCCGTCCACGGCAGGCTTCTCCACCTCGGTGCCGGGGATGCGCACGCCGTCGCGACCACGCTGGAAGGTGACCGAGCCGGCCTTCGGATCCAGACAGCTGTTCTGGAGCTTCTCCACGCCCTCGAGGGGCTTTCCGTCGGAGCTGACGAAACCGATGATGTTGCCGGCCACGGCCCCGTCGGGGTAGGTCCGCGACGCGATCGGAGGAAATGTCAGGAACGGGAGACCCATATCGGCCAGGGCTCGGTAGGTCTCGGTGGAGACATTGCGCGTCACGCGCGCCCAGCGCGATTTGGGGTTCTTGGCGAGCGCGTCCACCACGATCGCGGTGACCTCTTCGGCAGACTGTCCGGTGACGGCCGCGATGCGGGCGGCGAGCTCGGGCCAGGCGACCTTCTCGTTCTTCCCGTCGGCGTCCTTGACGATCGCGCCGTTCTCGTCGCGCTTGTCGATCCCGTTCGCCGCGAGCAACGGGTCGATCTCGACGTCGTAACGAAGGGTGCTGGTGGCCAGCACGCTGCCCCCTTCGTCGACGATGTTGCCTCGCGTGCCGGCCAGCGTGATGCTCGTCTGCGTCGCCTTCTCCTTCTGGGCGGCGATGTGACCTTCGGCATTGACGACCTGGATGTCGACGAGACGGACGACGAAGACCGCGATGACCGCCAAGACGACCATCAGTGCGGTCACGGTGCGGCGGCGGGGGCTGCGGGTGGCGCGAGTGGTCATGTTCTCAATGCGTGTTCGGGGTCGGCAGACCGTCGGCGATGGCAGGAGGGGAGGCCGGATTGACGACGACGCTCTGTTCGGAGGCCGTGCGGGACCCCAGACTCGCGTCGGGGTCGGTGACGAGCGGGAGCCCGCTGAGGAGCTCGTTGGAGACCGCGGCCTTTTTCAGCGCCTGGACGCTGGAGGTCGTCGTGGCCTTCTTGCCGCTGCCGATCAGGGCGCCGTCGCTGAGACGCAGATAGTTGGGGGCTTGGCCCGTGACCATCCCGAGCGCGGCGGCGTTCGCGGCCAGGTACTGCGGGGAGCTGAGACCTGCGACCTCGTCCTGCAGGATCTGCTTCTGCCACTGCACACTCCGCTGCTCCGTGGTCAGCGAGCGCAGTTCGTAGGAGCTCTGCGTCGTCAGAATCGAGAGCCCCATCTGCGCCCCGGCGATCGTGAGAGCGCCCAGGACGGCGACGAGACCGTAGACGAGGCGGGGCTTGCGGCGCGGGGCCGCCTGCGAGACGGCGTGGAGCCGACGCTCGGGCCCCGGAAGCGGACGGGGAAGTGCGCCGAAGACGTCGTCCTCTGCGAGGTTCGTGCTCATGCGGCGGCCTCCCTCACTCGTTCTGCCGCGCGCAGCCGTGCCGGCGTCGCGCGGGGGTTGCGGGCGCGTTCCTCGTCGGAGGCGAGCTCCGCGCCCCTCACGAGCAGCCGGAATCGCGGCGCGTGCTCGGGCAATTCGATCGGAAGATCGCGCGGCGCCGTCGAGGCGGTGGCCGATGCGAACACGCGCTTGACGAGGCGGTCCTCGAGCGACTGGTAGGAAAGGACGACGATGCGCCCGCCGACAGGCAGGAGCTCGAGTGCGGCGGGGATCGCCGCCTCCAGCGCGGCCAGTTCTCGATTGACCTCGATCCGCAGTGCCTGGAAGACCCGCTTGGCCGGATGACCCGACTTCTCGCGCTGCACGGCGGCAGGGGTGGCGGCGATCAGGACCTCCACGAGGTCCGACGACCGCAGCAGCGGACGCGACTGCCGAGCGGCGATGATGGCGCGGGCGTAGCGCCCCGCGAGCTTCTCTTCGCCGTAGCGTTCGAAGATCCGCCGAAGGTCGCCTTCGCCGTATGCCGCCACGATATCGGCCGCGGTGGTGCCGCTGGTCTGGTCCATGCGCATGTCCAGCGGCGCATCCTGCGCGTACGCGAAACCACGATCGGCTTCATCCAGTTGGAGCGAGGACACCCCCAGGTCGAAGAGGATTCCGTGCACCTGGGAGACACCGACCGACGCGACGGCCTCAGCGATGCCGTCGTAGACGGTGTGCACCAGGTGCACCCGGTCGCCGAAGCGAGAGAGGCGCTCCCCCGCGATCCGCAGGGCGTCGGTGTCACGGTCGAGTCCGATCAGGCGGGCGTGCGGGAAACGCTCGAGCAGCGCCTCCGAGTGCCCGCCCATCCCCTCGGTGGCATCGACGATGACCGCGTCGTCGCGGTCGAGCGCCGGTGCGAGGAGTTCGACGCAGCGTTCGAGCAGAACGGGAGTGTGGATGTCGCGGGGGTTCATGATCATCGACCTGTGCTGCCTCCGACCCGGAGCCCGGATCCCCATCCGCTCCGACCTGGCACCGGGGAAGTGTGTCAGGGCGTGCGGCTGGGAGTCGGGGCCACGGCTCAGAAGAGCCCGGGGATCACCTCCTGCTCCATCTCCGAGTAGCTGTCTTCGTTTCCTTCCGCGTAGGCGTTCCACGCCTCCGCGTCCCAGATCTCGGCGTGCGCTCCGACACCGGTCACGACGAGCTCACGGCCGAGGTTCGCGTAGGTGCGCAGGTGCGGCGGAATGGTGATCCGGCTCTGACCGTCCGGCTTCTCATCGCTTGCTCCCGACAGGAACATGCGCTGGAAGTCGCGGGCCTGCTTGTTGGTCAGCGGCGCTTCGCGGATCCGTTCGTAGACGCGCTCGAACTCCTTCGTGCTGAAGACGTAGAGGCAGCGTTCCTGCCCCCGGGTGACGACGACGCCGTCGCCGAGATCGGTGCGGAACTTCGCCGGAAGAATGACGCGGCCCTTGTCGTCGAGCTTCGGGGTGTACGTGCCCAACAGCATCGCGTCCCACCCCCTTCTCCGCCCGGCCGCCTGAAGTACGCGCCACTTTACTCCACTTTCCTCCACTTTCCTATCGATTTGTGGCCGAGCCGCGCCCGGGCTCTCCCCCGGAGGCAGGCCGGCACGATGCGCGGTGGACGTCGCCGTCGCCGCGGGCACAAAAAAAGCACCGACCCGAAGGTCGGTGCTCTGGTGGTTCTCCGTCGGAGAAGGGGGTCACCCTTCGCCGCGGCGTCGATCCCATCGATCGTTCATGCGGTCCATGAAGCTGCCGCCGCCGGCCTTGGCCGGGCCCGCGGCCGTGGGCTTGCGGGTTCCCTGGGACCGCGGACGTGCGGAGCCGCCGCGCGCGGGGGTCGCCGCGAGCACGACGCCCGCCACCATCGCAAGGAACGCGATCACTCCCACGATGATGAGGGAGGTCGACACTCCGACGACGAGACCGGCGATGCCGACGAGCACGAGAACGCTGCCGTAGACGATGTTGCGGTAGCTGAGGGACTGGCCTTCACGGGGCGCGCTGACGACATCGGCGTCGTTGTGCATGAGATGGCGCTCCATCTCGTCCAGCAGACGCTGCTCCTGCTCTGACAGTGGCATGCATCCCCCTCTTGAAGTGTCGAGTGATCTCGATTGTACGCGGGTGCTCGAGAACTAGGCTAGGCCCGTGATGCCTTCGGTGGACCTGATCGAGCTCGTTTCCCAGCGGATGGAGAGGTTCGCCGAAGACCGCATCGAGGAGGCCCGCGAGCTGGGCCCCGATGCCATCGCATTCGTGCGGACGGCCGCCGAGACGATCACAGGCGGGAAGCGCCTGCGCGGCCGCTTCTGCCTCACCGGATGGTGGGCTGTTGCGGGGGCCTCACCACGCGGCGCGGTCGAGGTCGACCCGGCCGCAGTCGCGGCTGCAGCGGCACTGGAGATCTTCCACGCCGCGGCTCTCGTGCATGACGACCTCATCGATAACTCCGACACGCGCCGGGGTCGCCCCGCCGCACACCGGGCGCTCGAGCGCGGACATCGCGCACAGGGATGGAGCGGAGACGGGGCGGCCTATGGACGTTCCGCGGCGATCCTTCTGGGAGACCTCCTCGTGGCGTGGAGCGACGACCTGTTCGAGGAGGGGCTCCGCGACAGCGGCACCGCCGCAGCCGCCAGGCTCGAGTACGCGCGCATGCGTCGCGAGGTGACGGTGGGCCAGTTGCTGGACCTCGCCGAGGAGGCCGCGGCCCTCTCCGTGGACGACGCGGAGCACGCTGATCGCTCCCTCCGGGTCGCGACCTACAAGTCCGCTCGCTACAGCGTGCTGCAGCCACTCCTGATCGGCGCCGAGCTGGCGGGGGCCACACCCGACCAGCGGGAGGCACTGGGACGATTCGGCCTGCCGATCGGGCTCGCCTTCCAGCTTCGCGACGACGTCCTGGGAGTGTTCGGCGACAGCTCCGTGACGGGAAAGCCCTCGGGCGACGATCTGCGTGAAGGGAAACGCACGCTCCTCATCGCGTTCGCGCGGGAGAACCTCCCCACGGGCGCTCGACGCACCCTCGACGAACTGCTGGGCGATCCTGATCTCACCGGCGACCAGATCTCGTCCCTGCAGCGCACGATCGTCGACTCCGGCGCCCTCGCACGCGTCGAGGACGTCATCTCGGACTACGCGTCCGAGGCCGATCGCGCACTGCGCGGCGCAGCGCTGGACAATGCCGCGGTCGGCGCGCTGCGCGACCTTGCCCGGGCGGCGGTCGCTCGAACGTCCTGAGCGAGTTCGCTCAGGCGAGCGCCTGCGCGATGCGGCGGACCTCGCTCTTGCGACCCGCGCGGAGTGACTCGATGGGCGCGTGGCCGAGCGACTCGTCCTCGGTCAGCAGCCAGTCGATCAGTTCATCGTCGGAGAAGCCGGCGTCCTGGAGCACGATCACGGTCCCGCGGAGCGACGTCACGGGGCGCCCCTCCATGAGGAAGGCTGCGGGCACCTGGGGAGCACCGTGGCGTCGCGACGCGACCAGGTGCTTCTCATCGAGCAACCGTCGGATACGGCCGAGCGGTTCTCCCGTCACCGCGACGAGGTCGGGGAGGGTCAGCCAGTCAGTGGGAAACGTCGGAGTCGAGCCGGTCACCCCTCCACTATCGCATTCCGCGCGGGGGCCGAGCACCGGCGGGGAGGGAACCGGCGCTGAGGAGCACAGGTCCACGCTCGACGGAACATTACAGAAATCACATCTTTCACTTCTGCCTCTTTGATTGACTCGACTTGACTTCCGTGACAGCGTTTTCGAGGTCCACGAGGAGGAGAGATCACCCATGAGACGCTTGCCGACGCTGTCCACGTCCACCGGCTCCGTCGCCGTCTGGGGCACGATCGCCCTTTCCGTCAGCGGCTCCCCCGGCACGGCCGCCACCATCCCCGAGGTACCGATGGAGACGGCGACGCCGACGATCGCCGCCCTCGGCAATGCCGTCACGGCCGCTGCGTCCGCGACCGTTGCGACGCCCACCACTCGGACGCCGCGCACCCACACCGTGGTTCGCGGAGACACCGTCAGCGCCATCGCCGCGGCGCACGGGCTCCGTACCGCCGACGTGCTGGCCTGGAATGGTCTGGGATGGAGATCGATCATCCGGCCCGGTGACGTGCTGCGGCTTTCCGCAGCGGAGAAGAGCACGGGCTCGGCGGGCGCCGAGAAGCCCTCGAAGAGCTCCACGCGAGCATCGCACACCTCCTCGACCTCGTACACGGTGCGCTCCGGCGACACCCTCTGGGCGATCGCCGACCGCCACGACTGCTCACTCGCGGCGCTTCTGCGGGCCAACGATCTCACGACCGGCGCGATCATCTACCCGGGTGAGAAGCTCGCGATCCCGGGACGCCCGTCGACGGCGAAGGCAACGGCCCGTCCCGCAGCGGCACCCTCCACGTCCTCGCCCCAGAAGGCGACGCACGGGGCGCGACTGGATGCGGAACAGACCAAGAACGCCCGTCTGATCATCGCCGTCGGACGCGAACGCGGCGTCTCCGACCGAGGGATCGCGATTGCCCTCGCCACCGCGATGGTGGAGTCCTGGCTCCGAAACCTCGACTACGGCACCTACGACTCGCTGGGGCTGTTCCAGCAGCGTCCGAGCACGGGATGGGGCACGCCGGACCAGGTGCGCGACCCCCGACGCGCGGCGGCAGCCTTCTTCGGCGGCCCCGACGATCCCAACGGTTCGGATACGCGCGGGCTGCTCGACATCGCGGGCTGGGAGGACATGGAGTTCAGCGAGGCTGCGCAGGCGGTGCAACGCTCGGCTTATCCGCACCGTTACGGCCAGTGGGAGTCACAGGCCTACCAGTGGCTCGAGCGGTTGGGCTGACCGGCTCCATCCGCGGGGCGAGCCGCTGCCCGGACTCCCTGCTCCGGCTCCGTAGACTCGACGCGTGAGCACGGGCCAGCAGACGGATCCGCTGATCGGCCGCCTGGTCGACAGTCGGTACCGCGTGCGCGCCCGCATCGCACGCGGCGGAATGGCGACCGTCTACGTCGCCACCGACCTCCGCCTCGAGCGGCGCGTCGCTCTCAAAGTGATGCACGGCCACCTCTCCGACGACACCGTCTTCCAGAGCCGGTTCATTCAAGAGGCGCGCGCGGCCGCGCGCTTGGCCGACCCGCACGTGGTCAACGTCTTCGACCAGGGGCAGGACGACGATCTGGCCTATCTCGTGATGGAGTATCTGCCGGGCATCACGCTCCGGGAGCTGCTCCGGGAGCAGCGTCGCCTCTCGATTCCCCAGACGATCACGATCATGGATGCCGTGCTCTCCGGGTTGTCCGCGGCGCACCGCGCCGGGATCGTCCATCGCGACGTCAAGCCGGAGAACGTGCTGCTGGCTGAGGACGGCCGGATCAAGATCGGCGACTTCGGTCTGGCGCGGGCGACCAGCGCGAACACCGCGACCGGTCAGATGCTGCTCGGGACGATCGCCTACCTCGCTCCCGAGCTGGTCACGCGCGGGACGGCCGACGCCCGCAGCGACATCTATGCCCTGGGCATCATGCTCTACGAGATGCTCACCGGCGAACAGCCGTACAAGGGCGAGCAGCCGATGCAGATCGCCTACCAGCACGCCACCGACTCGGTCCCGCGCCCCAGCGTGCGCAATCCCGGCGTTCCTGAACAGCTCGACGAACTGGTGCTGTGGGCGACGGAGCGACAGCCCGATGAGCGCCCGGTCGACGCGCGAGAGATGCTCGATCGCCTGCGTGACATCGAGAAGGAGTTGGGGATCCATCCCCAAGTCGTGCGGTCGACGGCCGTGGGCGTCACCACCGGAGACGGGACCGCGCCGTCGGGCGAACTCACCAAGGTGTTGCCGGGATCCTTCACGGCTCCGGTCGTCACGACGGATGTCGACAATGCCACGAAGCTCCGACGACGCGCTCACCGGCGGTCGGTCACAGGCGCGTGGCTGCTCGTGCTCGTCCTGCTGCTGGCCGCAGCGGGAGCCGGCACGGGCTGGTGGTTCGGTTCGGGTCCGGGTGCCCTCGTGAGCGTGCCGGATGTCCGTGGCAAGAGCTTCGACGAGGCCGCCGCGGAGCTCCGCAGCCACGAACTCACCTCCGTGCAGGAGGGCCGGAACAGTCTCGAGGTCGCCGAGGGCGAGACCATCCGCACCGATCCCGAGCCCGGGACGCGAGTGGAGAAGCAGACCCGGGTGACCGTCGTCGTCTCTCTCGGACCGGCCGAGGTCACACTCCCCACGCTCGAGAACAAGACCGTGGAGACGGTGACGCAGCTGTTGCGCGATGCGCAGATCGACGTCGCCCTCTCGAACCCCTATTTCACGTCGTTCGACGAGGATCGCGTCGTCCGCGTGTTCATCACTCAAGCCGGTGTCGCAGACCCCATCCCCTGCGCTCAGGGCTGCACCGTGCTCCAGGGATCCAGCGCGGAGATCCGCTACTCACTCGGTCCCGTTCCCGACGTCGTGGGTGACACCGAGGCCGCTGCCACGTCCACCCTCAAGAAGGTCGACCTGAAGGTCACGACGACGCAGGAGTACAGCACGTCGGTCGAAAAGGGCCGCGTCATCCGGATGCAGGAGCGCGAAGGCGGCGGATCGTGGCGCCCCGGCGAGAGGGTGACGCTCGTCATCTCTCGCGGCCCCCAGCTGTTCGAGGTCCCCGATGTACGCGGGATGACCCGCGACCGCGCCGTCCAGACGCTGACCGACGCCGGGTTCGAGGTGAGCGGCGTGGTCTTTCCATGGAACATCGCGCAGAACGACCTCACCGAGGTCGTCTCTCAGAGCCCTGACGCCAAGACCCTGCAGCAGCGCGGGACGACGATCACCATCTCGATCGACGTGCGGCGCTGAGTCAGCGCTTCTCGAGCTCTTCCGCCACGAGGAACGCCAGCTCGAGCGACTGCATGTGGTTCAGACGCGGGTCGCAGAGGGACTCGTAGCGGGTGGCGAGCGTCGCCTCGTCGATCATCTCGGAGCCGCCAAGGCATTCGGTGACGTCATCGCCGGTGAGCTCGACGTGGATCCCGCCGGGGAAGGTCCCCACCGCGCGGTGCGCCTCGAAGAAGCCGCGGACCTCGTCGACGACGTCGTCGAAGCGTCGCGTCTTGTAACCCGTGGGCGTCGTGATGCCGTTGCCGTGCATCGGGTCGGTGACCCACAACGGCGTCGCCCCGGAATCCTTGACCGCCTCGAGAAGCGGCGGCAGGGCGTCGCGGATCTTGCCGGCGCCCATGCGGGTGATGAACGTGAGCCGGCCCGGCTCCCGCTCGGGATCGAGCTTGTCGATCAGTGCGAGGGCCGTGTCGGTGGACGTGGTCGGACCGAGCTTCACCCCGATGGGGTTGCGGATCTGGGAGAAGTAGTCGACATGCGCGCCGTCGAGGTCGCGGGTGCGCTCGCCGATCCAGAGGAAATGCGCCGACGTGTTGTACGGGGTCCCGGTACGCGAATCGATGCGGGTCATCGGTCGCTCGTAGTCCATCAGCAGGCCCTCGTGGCCGGTGTAGAACTCGACGCCGCGCAGCTCATCGAAGTTGGCGCCGGCCGCCTCCATGAACTTGATCGCGCGGTCGATCTCCGTCGCCAGTCGCTCGTAGCGCACGTTGGCGGGGTTCTTCGCGAAACCCTGGTTCCAGCTGTGCACTTCGCGCAGGTCAGCGAAACCACCCTGCGTGAACGCGCGGATGAGGTTCAGCGTCGACGCTGCCGTGTGGTAACCCTTGAGGAGTCGGCCGGGGTCGGCGGCGCGAGAGGCCTCCGTGAAGTCGTATCCGTTGACGATGTCGCCGCGGTAGGCGGGCAGAGTGACATCTCCCCGGGTCTCGGTGTCGCTGGAGCGCGGCTTGGCGAACTGGCCCGCCATCCGCCCCATTTTCACGACCGGCATCGACGCGCCGTAGGTGAGGACGACGGCCATCTGCAGCACCGTCTTGATGCGGTTGCGGATCTGCTCGGCGGTCGCTCCCGCGAAGGTCTCGGCGCAGTCGCCCCCCTGGAGGAGAAAGGCGCGACCGCTCGCTGCTCGCGCGAGGCGCTCGCGCAGGTTGTCGACCTCGCCTGCGAACACGAGCGGCGGGAGCGAGGCGATCTCGTCGGAGACCGCGGCGACCGCGTCGAGATCTGACCAGGAGGGCTGCTGCTTGATCGGGAGCGAGCGCCAGTTGTCGAGCGCATCGAGCGTTACGGGCATCCGCTCAGTCTAGTGGCGCGGACGACGCGGTCCGCCCTCTGTGACGGGGCTCAGGACCTCACACCGAAGCCGGGCGCCGGTCTTTCACGGTCGAGGCATAGACGTCGTCGTACTCCTGCTCGCCCAAGCGCTGCAGGGCCACCATGATCTCGTCGGTGATCGAGCGGAGGATGTAGCGATCCCCTTCCATCCCGTGGAAGCGGCTGAAGTCCAGCGGTTCGCCGATCACCATGCCGACGCGGCCGATCCTCGGGATCGACCGACCGATCGGCATCACCGTGCCGGTGTCGACCATGACGACCGGGATCACCGGCACACGTGCCTCGAGCGCCATGCGAGCCAGTCCCGTCCTCCCCCGATAGAGCTTGCCGTCGGGGCTGCGCGTGCCCTCCGGGTAGATGCCGAGGAGGTCACCGCGTCCGAGCACCTGCAGTCCGGTGTTGAGCGACGCCTCGGAGGCCTTCCCTCCCGTCCGGTCGATCGGGATCTGGCCCGTCGCCTTCATGAACATCCGGGTCGACCAGCCCTTGATGCCCTTCCCGGTGAAGTAGTCGCTCTTGGCGAGGAACGACATGGGGCGATCGATCATGAGCGGCAGGAAGATCGAGTCGCTCACCGAGAGGTGGTTACTGGCCAGGATCGCCGCTCCGGAACTCGGGACGTTGCTCCGCCCGACGATCCAGGGCCGGAAGATCGCCTTGACGATCGGTCCGATCACGACGTACTTCATGAACCAGTAGAACATCGCTCACCCCCGAAGACGGGCGAGGTCGGCGACGCCGATCATTCCGGCATCGTTGCCGAGGGTCGCGATCGCGAAGTCCGCGACGGGACGGTCCCCGTAGCCGGGAAGCGACGTCTCGTACGCGAGGCGAACGGGGTGCAGCAGGCGCTCACCCAGGTCGGCCACTCCGCCGCCGATCACGAAGAGCTCGGGGTCGAGGACCGCCTGGAACTCGCCGCACGCCTCGCCGAGTGCCGTCGCGACGCGGCGGACGGCTTCGAGTGCCCCCGGGTCGTCGTCCGCGAGGAGCCTCGCCATCTCCGCGCCCGGGACGATGCCGCGAGCGTCCTGCACGTCGGCCAGGCCCGCACCGATGCCCCCGGCGGCGGCGATGTCGGCGATCTCACGCTGGAGGGCACGGCCCGACGCGTACTGCTCGAGACATCCGTTCTGACCGCAGCCGCACGGACGACCGCCGCGGATGAACCGGATGTGCCCCAGCTCGCCGCCGATGCCGTTGCCCCCGACCAGCAGACGGCCATCGATGACCACCGCCCCGCCGACGCCGGTCCCGAGGGTCAGCATGACGAGGTTGGCGCACCCCTGGCCCGCACCGAAACGGTACTCCCCCCACCCGGCGGCGTTGGCGTCGTTCTCGAGGGTCACCGGCCGTCCGATGCGCGCCTCGAGCTCGGCGCGGAGCGGCTCGTTGCGCCAGTCGATGTTGGGAGCGTGGATGATGACCGATCGCGTCGCGTCGATGAAGCCCGCGGCCGCGACGCCCACGGAGTGGATCTCGTGCCGTTGCGCGAGATCCCGCACCATCACGGCGACGGCATCGGCGAGCTCCGCCGGCCGGTCGGGGGTGCTCACGCGCAGCTGCTCGATGATCGAGCCATCCTCTGCGACAACTCCCCCGGCGATCTTCGTGCCGCCGATGTCGATGCCGACGCTGTGCACGCTGCTCCTCTCGCGCCGGCGCGAACCGCACGGCATCCGCAGAAGTCTAGTCCGCGCCCCGAGGCCGCCGCGCGCCGCTGGACCGGGTATCAGCGCAAGCTACACTCGATCCCAACCCGTCACTTTCCGACGCTGTACCGGTACCGAAGGAGTTGCCGCCCATGAGCGCCGTCCAATTCGAAGTCCCCGCGGTCGTCCCCGCCGACCCGGACGCCAACACCACCGATCTGCTCGTCGAGCGAGTGAAGGCCACTCCCTCGCTCGCCCTGTTCGCGGTTCCCGACGCAGACGGCTGGCGGGACATCACCGCCGCCGAGTTCCAACGCGAGGTCATCGTGCTCGCGAAGGGACTGGCCGCCGCAGGAGTGCAGCCGGGCGACAAGGTCGGTTACATCGCGCGGACGACCTACGAGTGGACGCTCGTCGACTTCGCTCTCTTCTTCGCCGGCGCCGTCATGGTCCCGATCTACGAGACGAGCTCCGCCTCGCAGATCAGCTGGATCCTCTCCGACTCCGGCGCGGTCGCCGTGATCGCCGAGTCCGAGGAACATGCCGCCCGCATCGCCGAGATCCGCGAGGAGATCCCGCTCGTGCGTGAGGTCTGGACCTCGGCGACGGGAGATCTCGACGCCTTGCGTGGCCGAGCAGGGGAAGTGACCGACGAGGAGATCGAACGCCGCCGCAACCTGGCCGTCGGCTCCGACATCGCCACCCTGATCTATACCTCGGGCTCCACGGGACGGCCCAAGGGATGCGTCCTCACCCACAGCAACTTCGTCGAGCTGGCGCGCAACTCCGCGAAGGCCCTGGCGGAGGTCGTGGAGACGCCCGGCGCCTCCACGCTGCTGTTCATCACGACGGCCCACGTCTTCGCCCGCTTCATCTCCATCCTGGACATCCACGCCGGCGTGAAGACAGGTCACCAGCCCGACACCAAGCAGCTCCTGCCGGCGCTCGGCTCGTTCAAGCCCACCTTCCTTCTGGCCGTGCCCCGCGTCTTCGAGAAGGTATACAACTCCGCCGAGCAGAAGGCCGAAGCGGGGGGCAAGGGCAACATCTTCCGCGCGGCTGCTCGCACCGCGATCGAGCACTCACGACTGCAGCAGGACGGGGCGAAGGTCCCCCTCCTCACCAAGGTCAAGTTCGCCCTGTTCGACAAGCTGGTCTACAGCAAGCTGCGAGAGGCGATGGGCGGGCGGGTCACCTACGCCGTCTCGGGCTCGGCTCCCTTGGGAGCGCGACTCGGCCACTTCTTCCACAGCCTCGGCGTCACGATCCTCGAGGGCTACGGGCTCACCGAGACCACGGCACCGGCGACGGTGAACCTGGCCACCAAGTCGAAGATCGGCACCGTCGGTCCCGTTCTTCCCGGCGTCGGCGTGCGCCTCGGCGAGGACGGCGAGATCGAGGTGCGCGGCATCAACGTCTTCAAGGAGTACTGGCGCAACCCCGAGGCGACCGCCGAGGCCTTCGACGACGGGTGGTTCCGCACCGGTGACATCGGGTCCTTCGATTCCGAGGGATTCCTCACCATCACGGGCCGCAAGAAGGAGATCATCGTCACGGCGGGCGGCAAGAACGTCGCCCCCGCCGCGCTGGAGGATCCGATCCGGGCGAACCCGATCGTCGGCCAGGTCGTGGTCGTCGGCGACCAGAAGCCGTTCGTCTCGGCGTTGGTGACTCTCGACCCGGAGATGCTGCCCACGTGGCTGTCGAACAACGAGCTGCCCGCCGACATGTCGCTCGCCGACGCCGCAAAGGACCCGAAGGTGCGCGCGGAAGTGCAGCGGGCGATCGACATCGCCAACAAGGCGGTCTCGCGAGCCGAGTCGATCCGCAAGTTCGTGATCCTCGACACGGAGTGGACCGAGGCCAGCGGGCACCTCACGCCCAAGATGAGCATCAAGCGCAACGTCATCCTCACTGACTTCGCTCCGCAGATCGAGGAGCTCTACAGCGTTCCGGTCACCACGACCAACGTTCCCCTGGGGTAGACGGGCGGGGCTGACCAGCCGCCATGATGACGGGCCGGAGAGGGAAACCTCTTCGGCCCGTCATCGTCTCCCCCGGCTCCGAAGGGAACGGGGACTAGAACCAGTCGGACTCCCGCACCTGGCGCATCGCGACCCGGCGCGTCTCGGGGTCGAGGCGCTGCAGGTACACCATTCCGTCGAGATGGTCGGTCTCGTGCTGGAGCGCCTGCGCGAGGAGTCCGTCGCCTTCCAGCACCACCTCGTTGCCGTCGAGATCCATGCCGATCACCTTGGCGTGCGGATAACGGGGGGTGTCGTGCCACAGTCCGGGCACCGACAGGCATCCCTCCCCGGTCGGCTGGGGCTCGCCCGAGACCTCGACGAGCTCGGGGTTGAGGACGTACCCGATGTCTCCGTCGATGTTGTAGCTGAAGGCGCGCACCCCGACCCCGATCTGCGGGGCGGCGACACCCGCACGTCCCGGAAGCTCCACGGTGTCGAGAAGGTCCTGGACCAGCGCGCGCACGCCATCGTCGATCTGTTCCACCGGCGACGCGACGGCACGGAGAACGGGGTCGCCGAAGAGGCGAATCGCTCGAACTGTCATCAGACGGCCGTCGCGATGCGCAGGCCCTCGACGACGGTGGCCGCGAGCTCGCGGGCGGCCAGTCGGGTGGCAGGCTGAAGATCGCGGAACGAGATTGCGCTCCCCGCCGCGAGGTGCGCGTCGTAGGGCATCCGGACCACGGTGCGCACGCGAGTGCCGAAGTGGGACTCCAGTTCGGAGGCCCGCACGAGGGGCGTCCCGGGGCGCGCCGTGTTGAGGACGACGACGGCGTTTCGGACCTGATCCTCGAAACCGTTCGTCTCCAGCCAGGTCAGGGTCTCGGACGCCAGGCGCGCCTCGTCGACGCTGAGCCCGGCGACGACCACCAGCACGTCGGCGAGTTCGAGCGTCGCCTCCATGACGGAGTGCACGACGCCGGTGCCCGTGTCGGTCAGCACGATGGAGTAGTAGTGCGCCGCGACGGACGCGACATCGTGATAGTCGCGGTCGTTGAACGCCTCAGACACGCGCGGGTCGGCGTCGGACGCGAGGACGTCCAGACGCGTCTCGTCGCGCGCGACGATGCCCGAGAGGTCGTTGAATCCGACGACATCGCCCCGCGTGCGGACGAGATCCCGCACCGTCTTCCCGCTGGAGCGTCCGATGCGGTCCGAGAGGGTTCCCCGGTCGGGGTTCGCGTCGATCGCGATCACGCGATCGTCCCGCGCATCCGCGAGCGCCATCCCCAGGAGGGTGGACACGGTCGTCTTTCCGACGCCGCCCTTGCGCGAGAGGATGGGGACGAACTTCGCACCGCCACCCAGCGGTGCCGCGATCCGACGATCGAGCGCCTTGCGCGCGCGGGCGCGCTTGCTGTCCCCGAGGTTCAGGCGGCGAGCGGTTGCAGAGTAGACGAACCGCTGCCATCCGCCTTCGGGCTCTGGGCGAACGACATGCGCGGGGTCGAGGAGCCGGTCGGCGGTGAGCAGGTCGGAGGTCTCCCGCCCCGCCTCGAACTCGCCGAGTCGCCGCGACTGCAGGGGGACGTCGGCAGTGCGGGGATGGATCCGCTCGACCGCGTGCTTGGCGTCGTGGTCGTCGAGGTGGTGGGCCTCGCGTCGGGTGGAGGGTGGCCCGTCGGGGTCGGCGGCCTCGTCGACGACCTCGGCTTCGAGGGGTGCCGCGGACAGCGCCACGCCGTCGTCGGGCAGCAGGTCGTCATCGTCGTCACTCAACGTCGGCAGGCTCACGTCGACCTGTGCGGTCGCGCCACGGACCAACCCGATGCCGGCGGTGTCGATGCTGCCGGTGGTCAGCACACCGTTCTCGAGGTCGTCGGGCGTCTTGTCGTTGCGGTCAGGCGTCACTGCTGTTCACTCCAGGTGGTCTCCGGGCCGCAGACGCGCAGATCGCGTCGCGGCCCAGGGAGCAAGGCTACTCGGAGGGTCGGATGACGACCAAAAGATCGCCTGCCTCCACCTGCGCCGTCGCCGCGGTCACCAGGCGCTCGATCACCCCGCCGACCGGGGACGTGATGGCCGCCTCCATCTTCATCGCCTCGATCGACGCGACCGGCTGGCCGGCGGTGACGACGTCGCCTTCGGCCGCCTTGAGCGTCACCACGCCGGAGAAGGGAGCCGCGACCTGGCCGGGCCTCGTCGTGTCCGCTTTCTCTGCTTGACGGGCCTCGACGGCGATGCTGCGATCCCGAACGAAGACGGGGCGGAGCTGGCCGTTGAGGGTCGCCATCACCGTGCGCATGCCCTTGTCGTCGGCCTCGCCGATCGCTTCGAGCCCGACGTACAGCTGGACGCCCCGGTCGATCTCTACGACGTGCTCCGAACCGGGAAGCAGCCCGTACAGGTAATCGGCGGTGTCCAGCACGCTGAGGTCGCCGTAGGTGGCGCGGGTCTCCCGGTACGTGCGCGTGGGCCCGGGGAAGAGCAGTTCGTTCAGCTTGCCGCGGCGAGAGACCGAATCGCCCTCCAGGGCAGCCTGGTCCTCCGCCGTGATGTCCGCGACGGCGGTCTTGGGCTCGCGCCCCTGGAGCACCTTGCTCCGGAACGGCTCCGGCCAGCCACCCGGGAGGTCCCCGAGCTCGCCCGCCATGAATCCGACGACCGAGTCGGGGACGTCGTACTTCTCGGGATTCCGAGCGAAATCGGCCGGGTCGGCCTTCACCGCCGCCAGGTGAAGGGCCAGATCGCCGACGACCTTCGACGACGGCGTGACCTTGGGGACACGGCCGAGGATCTCGTTGGCGGCTGCGTACATGTCCTCGATCAGCTCGAAGTCGTCCGCCAGGCCCAGCGCGATCGCCTGCTGTCGCAGGTTCGAGAGCTGCCCGCCCGGGATCTCGTGACGGTAGACGCGTCCGGTGGGGCCGGGAAGGCCTGACTCGAAGGGGCGGTACAGGTGACGGACCGCCTCCCAGTACGGCTCGAGGTCGGACACCGCGCGCAGGTCGATGCCGGTGTCGCGCTCGGTATGCGCCAATGCGGCGACGAGGGCCGACAGCGACGGCTGACTGGTCGTTCCCGCCATCGGCGCGGCTGCGGCGTCCACCGCGTCGGCACCCGCCGCGCTGGCGGCGAGGAGCGTCGCGAGCTGTCCGCCGGCCGTATCGTGCGTATGCACGTGCACGGGCGCGTCGAAGCGCTCGCGCAGAGCGGTGACCAGGCGCGTGGCGGCGGCAGGCCGCAGGAGCCCCGCCATGTCCTTGATCGCAAGCACGTGCGCACCGCTCTCGACGATCTGCTCTGCCAGCCGCAGGTAGTAGTCGAGCGTGTAGAGCTCTTCCGCGGGGTCGAGGAGATCGCCGGTGTAGCAGAGCGCGACCTCGGCCACCGCACGGCCGGTCTGCAACACCGCTTCGACCGCCGGACGCATCTGCGACACGTCGTTGAGCGCGTCGAAGATGCGGAAGATGTCGACGCCGGAGGCGACGGCCTCGTCGATGAAAGCGTCGGTGACCTCCGTGGGGTAAGGGGTGTAGCCGACGGTGTTGCGTCCCCGCAGCAGCATCTGGATCGCCACGTTGGGAAGTGCGGCGCGCAGCGCGTCGAGGCGCTCCCACGGGTCTTCCCCCAGGAAGCGCAGCGCGACATCGTAGGTGGCGCCGCCCCAGGCCTCGACCGACAGCAGCTGGGGTGTGGCGCGAGCGACGTACGGAGCGACCTTCACGAGATCGCGGGTGCGCACGCGGGTCGCGAGAAGGGACTGGTGCGCGTCGCGGAACGTGGTCTCGGTCACCGCGAGGGCGGTCTGTGCGCGCAGGGCGGCGGCGAATCCCGCCGGGCCGAGCTCGAGAAGCCGTTGACGGGAGCCCGCTGCGGGCTCGACGCCGAGGTCGACCGGAGGGAGCTTGGAGGCCGGGTCCACGGTGAGCGGGTTCTCGCCGTTCGGACGATTCACGGTGACATCGGCCAGCCACGCCAAGATCTTCGAGCCGCGGTCCTTGGACTCCCGGCCCGTGAGCAGCTCCGGCCGTTCGTCGATGAAAGCGGTGCTGAGATCGCCGGCGACGAACGCGGGATCGTCGAGTACCTGCTGGAGGAAGGGGATGTTCGTCGTGACGCCCCGGATGCGGAACTCCGCCAGGGCACGGCGAGAGCGGATGACGGCGGCCTCGAAATCCCGTCCGCGACAGGTGAGCTTGGCCAGCATCGAGTCGAAGTGCGGGCTCACCTGAGAGCCGGCCGCCGTGGTGCCGCCGTCGAGACGGATCCCGGCGCCTCCCGGCGAACGGTAGGTGGTGATCTTGCCGGTGTCGGGACGGAAGCCCTGAGTCGGATCCTCCGTCGTGATCCGGCACTGGAGCGCCGCGCCGCGAAGCCGAATCTGCTCCTGACGCAGCCCCAAGTCGTCCAGTGACTCCCCCGCGGCGATACGCATCTGCGACTGCACGAGGTCGACGTCGGTGACTTCCTCGGTGACCGTGTGCTCGACCTGGATGCGGGGGTTCATCTCGATGAAGACGACCTCGCCGGTGCGCGGCCCTGCCGTCTCGAGGAGGAACTCGACGGTCCCGGCGTTCTGGTAGCCGATCGAGCGGGCGAAGGCCACCGCGTGCCGGTGAAGCGCATCACGGACGTCGTCGGCCAGGTTGGGGGCCGGGGCGATCTCGACGACCTTCTGGTGGCGGCGCTGCACGGAGCAGTCGCGTTCGAAGAGATGGACCGTTTGCCCGGCCCCGTCGGCGAGGATCTGCACCTCGACGTGACGGGGGCGCTGGACGGCCTGCTCGAGGAAGACGCGCGAGTCGCCGAAGGCGCTGCCCGCTTCGCGCATGGCCTCCGCGAGCGCGGGGGCGAGCTGCTCAGGTGTCTCGACGCGTCGCATTCCCCGCCCGCCGCCGCCGGCGACCGCCTTGACGAAGATCGGGAACCCGATCTCGTCGGCCTGCGCCACGAGGGTGTCGACGTCATCGGAGGCCCCGGTCGAGCGGAGGACCGGAACGCCTGCGGCGATCGCGTGCTCCTTGGCGGTGACCTTGTTGCCCGCCATCTCCAGCACATGCGACGGCGGTCCGATGAAGGTGATCCCGGCCTCGGCGGCTCGCGCCGCCAACTCGGGATTCTCCGAGAGGAACCCGTAGCCGGGGTAGATCGCGTCGGCTCCGCTCTCCCGCGCGACACGGATGATCTCCGACACGTCGAGGTAGGAGCGGACCGGCTGACCCTTGGTGCCGATCTCGTACGCTTCGTCCGCCTTCAGGCGATGGAGAGAGTATCGATCTTCGTACGGGTACACGGCGACCGTACGGGCACCCAGTTCGAAGGCCGCGCGAAACGCGCGGATCGCGATCTCGCCGCGATTGGCAACCAGGATCTTTCGGAACATACGCACCTCACGTGTGATGACCGGGGCGCACAGTTCATCGGACGCCCGAATGCCGCAGACGCCGGGGCGCCTGAGTGTGCTCACAGCCTAGGGGAAGGTAACGTAGAGCCTCGTGCACGTACTCTCCGTCAGCTCACTCAAGGGGGGGGTCGGGAAGACGACCGTGACACTCGGACTCGCCTCCGCGGCGTTCGCTCGAGGCGTCCGAACCCTCGTCGTCGACCTCGACCCGCAGTCCGACGTGTCGACGGGGATGGACATCCAGGTCGCCGGACGGTTGAACATCGCCGATGTGCTGGCCAACCCCAAGGAGAAGGTGGTCCGTCAGGCGATCACATCCAGCGGCTGGGCGAAGGTGCACCCCGGCACGATCGACGTCCTCATCGGCAGCCCGTCCGCCATCAACTTCGACGGACCCCACCCGAGCGTTCGCGATGTGTGGAAGCTCGAGGAGGCGCTGGCGACGATCGAGGCCGACTACGACCTCGTGCTCGTCGATTGCGCTCCCTCCCTCAACGCGCTCACGCGCACGGCGTGGGCGGCCAGCGACCGCGTGATCGTCGTCACGGAGCCAGGGCTCTTCTCCGTCGCCGCCGCCGACCGGGCCCTTCGTGCGATCGAAGAGATCCGGCGCGGCCTGTCCCCCCGACTCCAGCCCCTCGGCATCGTCGTCAACCGCGTGCGTCCGCAGTCGATCGAACATCAGTTCCGCATCAAGGAGCTGCGCGACATGTTCGGGCCGCTCGTGCTGTCGCCGCAACTCCCCGAGCGCACGTCGCTTCAGCAGGCGCAGGGCGCCGCGAAACCTCTCCACATCTGGCCCGGCGACTCCGCGCAAGAACTGGCAGGCGACTTCGACGCGCTGTTGGACCGCGTCATGCGCACGGGGCGCATTCCGGTCGCGGGCGAAGCGCGGGCCTGAGAGCGAACGGCTCCGGTCGTTACGCCGAACGCACCGCGCGACGAGCGGCAAGCTCGTCGACCGGGTCGGGCACCTGCGGGTCGAAGTCGAGGAGCGTCGACTCCACTTCGTGCAGAACCTTGCCCACCGCGATGCCGAAGACTCCCTGGCCGCGGCTGACCAGGTCGATGACCTCGTCGTTCGAGGTGCAGAGATAGACCGACGCGCCGTCACTCATCAGCGTCGTGCCGGCGAGGTCGCGGATGCCCGCCGCGCGCAGCTGCTCGACCGCGGTGCGGATCTGCTGCAGGGAGATCCCGGTGTCGAGAAGACGCTTGACGAGCTTGAGCACGAGGATGTCGCGGAATCCGTAGAGCCGCTGCGAACCGGACCCGGAGGCACCGCGGACGGTGGGCTCGACGAGCTCGGTGCGCGCCCAATAGTCGAGCTGGCGGTAGGTGATTCCTGCGGCCCGCGCGGCGACGGCGCCACGGTAACCCACCTCGTCGTCCATCTGCGGGAGGCCGTCGGTGAAGAGCAGTTCGGTGGTGAACTGCGGCTCGCCGATCGCGTCGTGCGCGGTCATTTCGCCTCCTGCGTTGTGGTGGTTCGCTTCCACGCTAGAGGAGGGAGGGGCACCCGGCAACGACATCGGGCTCTCACGCCTCGGCGTGTCGCGGTGGTCAGGGAGCCAGGCGCTCCAGTGCGGCCTGCACGAGGCCGGCGCGCAACTCGTCGAGTCGACGCACGAGCTCCGGAGCGACCTCGTGTGCGCGAGCGCGCGAAGCCGGGTCGGATTTGCGAAGGAGGGGCGCCAGCGCGCTCTCTACGAGGGCGACATCGCGCTCGGCCGCCTGCCGCAGAGGACGCAGATGGCGCGGCTGGATTCCATGGGCATCCAGGGCCACGAGAGCGCGCAAGGTCGAGAGGGCTCGTTCGTCGAACGTCTCCGCCGCAGGCAGGAGCCCGGCGCTGATGGCCTCGCTGAGAAGCGACGCACTCGCCTCGGCCTCGGACACGAGCTCGTCACGCCGATATCGACGTGCTGCGTGCACGATCGACGCCGGCATGCTCGCCAGCTCGCCCGCCGGGTCGTCGAGATACTCACGAATGCGCGCCAACGGAATGCCGTAATCGCGCTGCATCGTCAGCGTGGTGCGGAGACGCTCGACGTCGGTCGGGGAGAACTTGCGGTAACCGGAATCGGTGCGCACCGGCGACACGATCCCCTGGACCTCCAGGTAACGGAGCTTGCTCGCGCTCAACAGCGGGAACTCCGGCGTCAGGCGTGCGAGAACCTGACCGATGCTGAGGTGTCCCGCCGGCGCCGCGCGACCGCGAGATGCTGCCGCCGGGCTCACCCGGCGTGCTCGCGATCGGCCGGCGACGCGAAGAAGTTGAGACGGAACTTGCCGATACGCAGCTCGGCTCCGTCGGTGAGGACGGCCCGGTCGACACGCTCACCGTTGACATAGGTGCCGTTCAGCGACCGCTGGTCGACGAGTTCGAAGACCGTTCCGGAGCGGTTGAGCTCCGCGTGGCGGCGGGACACCGTGACGTCGTCGAAGAAGATGTCCGCCTCGGGGTGGCGCCCCACGGTCGTCACGTCGGTGTCCAGAAGATAACGCGCTCCGGCCGTCGGACCCGAGCGCACGAGCAGCATGGCCGAACGGGACGGCAGTGCGGCGATCGCTTCGCGCTCGACCTCGCTCAGCTCGCTTCCGAACGAGATGAAGGACAGATCCGAATCATGGCCGAACGTCTGCGTCGTGTCGTGAGAGACGCGCTCGTGCGGTTCGGCTCCACGCCGGATGTCGTCGGGTCGACGGTTCTCGTCCACGGTGGCCTCCTCCTCATTCACCCTAACCGATCGGCCGCTCCCCCTGAGCGTGAGTTCGTGCTCGGGACACTCTCGAGCGGGGTCCGCGGGCGCTCCCCCAGCCTGACGGATCCGCCGCTCAACGACAAGCCGCAGAACGCCTCCCGAGACGCCCGTGATCGAGGATCCCCTGTGGAGGACCCGATGACGATCCCCTGACGCACCCAGGGTCGATGGGTAGGGTCGATCCCGTGACAACCCCTGCTCCTTCTGCTCCCCCCGTTTCCTCCGCCCGACTCGGTCTGCGAGGTCGCCTGACGGCCATGCTCGCGCTTGCGGCGGCGCTGGTCGCCGGTTCGGCTGCGTCGCCGGCATTCGCGCACGACGAGTTGGTGGGATCGGACCCGGCCGTGGGGTCGGAGGTCGCCGAGATGCCGACGGAGGTCACGCTCACCTTCAGCGGGGTGCTCCTCACCGGCGAGGGGACCACCGACGTCGTCGTGACCGACGCGGCGGGGACGGCGCTGACCAGCGAGCCTCCCGTCGTCGACGGCGTTCGCGTCATCCAGCCGATCAGCGGCTCCGCCTCCGGCGAGATCACGGTGACCTGGCGCGTGGTCTCCAGCGACGGGCACCCCATCTCCGACCAGTTCAGCTTCGTCGTCGCCGGCGCAGGGACCGGCTCCACGACGGCGCCGAGCGGTGCCGCCTCCCCCTCCCCGAGTGCGCAGAGCGCCGAGGCGGGGTCGGATGGCACGGAGCTGCTGCCGGTGTGGATCACGGTGGGCGTCGTCGCCGTCGTCGCGGTGGTTTTCGTCGTGCTCCTGACGCGGAGACGGGGCCTGCGCGAGGACTAGGCTGGAATCATGCCTCATTTCAATGTCGTCGTCCTCGGTGCCGGCCCTGGTGGCTACGTCGCAGCGGTCCGCGCCGCACAGCTCGGACTGTCCACGGCCATCATCGAAGAGAAGTACTGGGGAGGCGTCTGCCTCAACGTCGGCTGCATCCCCTCCAAGGCCCTGCTGAAGAACGCGGAGATCGCGCACACCCTGAAGCACAAGGCCGACTTCTTCGGCATCTCGGGTGAGTTCACCCTCGACTTCGGCGTCGCCTGGGACCGCAGTCGCGAGGTCGCCGACGGGCGCGTCAAGGGCATCCACTACCTGATGAAGAAGAACAAGGTCACCGAGTTCGAGGGACGCGGCTCGTTCACGGGCCCCAAGGCGATCACGGTCACCAAGTCCGACGGACAGGTCGAAGAGGTCACCTTCGACAACGTCATCATCGCGACCGGTTCGACCGTCCGGCTCCTTCCTGGCGTCACCTTGAGCGAGAACGTGGTCACGTACGAGGAGCAGATCCTCTCCCGCGAACTGCCGTCGTCGATCGTGATCGTCGGCGCGGGCGCGATCGGCATGGAGTTCGCCTACGTGCTCTCCAACTACGGCGTCAAGGTGACGATCATCGAGTTCCTCGACCGCGCGCTGCCCAATGAGGACGCCGACGTCTCCAAGGAGATCGCGCGCCAGTACAAGAACTACGGGATCGACCTCCTCGTCTCCACGAAGGTGGAGACCGTCGTCGACTCGGGCGACAAGGTGACAGTCACCTACACGGACAACAAGAGCGGCGCGAGCGGCCAGATCGAAGCGGACAAGGTCCTCATGTCGATCGGCTTCGCCCCCCGCATCGACGGATTCGGGCTCGAGAACACCGGGGTCAAGGTCAGCGACCGCGGCGCCATCGAGATCGACGACCACATGCGCACGAACGTCGAGGGGATCTACGCGATCGGCGACGTGACCGCCAAGCTGCAGCTCGCTCACGTGGCCGAGGCCCAGGGGGTCGTGGCGGCGGAGACCATCGGCGGCGCCGAGACCATGACGCTCGGCGACTACAAGATGATGCCCCGCGCGACCTTCTGCTCTCCCCAGGTCGCCTCGTTCGGCTACACCGAGGCGCAGTACAAGGAGACGGGCCGCGAGTACAAGGTGGCGACCTTCCCGTTCATGGCGAACGGAAAGGCGCACGGCCTCGGCGAGCCGGTGGGCTTCGTCAAGCTGATCGCCGACGCCGAGCACCTCGAGCTCGTCGGTGGCCACCTCATCGGACCGGATGTGTCGGAGCTCCTCCCCGAGCTCACGCTCGCGCAGAAGTGGGACCTCACGGCGCTCGAGCTCGCGCGCAACGTCCACACCCACCCGACGCTGTCCGAGGCCCTGCAGGAGGCCTTCCACGGTCTCGCCGGGCACATGATCAACTTCTGATCGGCTGGCCCCGGGCCCCCAGAGCGGGTAACCTGGGCCTCCACCCACTGACGCCGCCCCACCGAAGCCGGGGGCGGCGTCAGTGTCGTTCAGAGGCGGTGACGCCTCGTTCCCTCGTCCGGGGCGGCACGTCAGCGGCCGAGGGCGCGACCGAGCTTGGACGAGGATGAAGAGACTCGGCCGCCGGCGGCGATGACCAAGGCATCGGCGGCGCGGAAGAACGCGGCGCGCGCAGATTCCCCCTCCGGACCCCGCGGGCCGAGTTCGAGCTCCCACTCGCGCCACCGCGTCTGCTGAGACGCACCGAGGTCGTCGGCGACGACCCGATCATCGACGAACTCGGCGACGAGCTCACCGTCGGCATCGACCAGGGCGAAGGCGAGTCTCTGATTGCGCACACGTGCGATCGGAGCGAACGGCGGCGCCGCCACCGAGGCGACCTCGACGATGACCTCCGCGGGTACCGGACCTGCGAAACCGCCGTGTTCTGCGTCGTCGATCGTGAGCGGCCACCTCGTCTCGAGTTTGCCGTCGGGCGTCGACCGCTTCACGTGCCAGCCGCTATCGGGGCCGCCCTCGCGGCGCCGGACGGCCGTGGCCGCGCGAGCGAGCGCACCGTCGACGGTGTCGAAGTAGGTCGCGTCGAGCGAGCGGAGCTCAGGCTCCCGCACGGCAGCGACACCCGGGAGCGCGCTCCAGTCAGGCAGCGGGGTGTCGTCGTCGACGTCGTACTTGCGCTCGATCTCCAGCGAGTGCTCGGCGACCAAGATCAGTCGTCGCGGCCGTCGGGATCGGGGTCGATGTCGTCCTGCGCCTCGACGTAGTGATAGTCGGCGGAGGTGGGACCGTCGCCCTCCCCGGTGTTCTCGGCCTCGCCCGCCCGCTCGTACACCACCTGGGTCTCGCTGTAGGGCAGGATCAACTGGTCCTGACTCACGTCGTCGACCGGGATGAGCTGTCCATCGAGGGGACCGCCGTGCAGGCGCGCAATTGCCATGATGACCTCCGCTTCCCACCCTAGCCCCCTGCGTCACGGCTCCCCCGTCGGGACGCATAGACTCGACAGCCGATGAGACCCTTCCTGCTGCTGGCCACCCGTGCCGAGGACGTCCCCGCCGACGAGGAGTATGCCCTCTTCCTGCGCTTCACCGGGCTGAGCGAGGACGAGCTCGTCCGGGTGCGCCTGGAAGCGGGCCCCCTCGGCCCCATCGACCTCGACGAATGGTCGGGGATCTTCGTCGGTGGCGGCCCGTTCAACGCCTCGGACCCCGATGAGGACAAGAGCGCCGTGCAACGACGCGTCGAGGCCGAGTTCCGAACTCTCCTCGACGACGTCGTGGCGCGGGACTTCCCCTTCCTCGGGGCCTGCTACGGAGTCGGGACCCTCGGCGCCCATCAGGGCGCCGTGATCGATCGCACGTATCGGGAGCCCATCAGCGTCGTCGAGATCGAGCGGACACCCGAGGGCGCCGCCGACCCTCTTCTCGCCGCGCTCCCCGACCGGTTCACCGCGTTCGTCGGCCACAAGGAGGCGATCACGGTGCTGCCGCCCTCGGCGACCCTCCTCGCCCGCGGCGACGCCTGCCCGGTGCAGATGTTCCGCGTGGGACGCAACGTGTACGCGACGCAGTTCCATCCCGAGCTGGACGTGGACGGCATCACCACCCGCATCCACGCCTACGCCGACCACGGCTACTTCGGCGCCGACGAGCTGTATCTCACCCTTGCCGCCGTTCGCCGCACTCCGGTGGCGCACACCTCGTCGATCCTCCGGGCCTTCGTCGAGCGCTACGCCCGGTGAGCCCCGACGTCAGAGGACGGGCGGGGTGTGCCAGATCCGCTCGATGTAGTCGCGCATCGAACGGTCCGAGGAGAAGAACCCGCACCGGGCGACGTTGAGGATCGCGGAGCGCGTCCAGGCGTCCTGATCCTGGTAGGCGGCGTCGACCGTGGCCTGCGCCTGGATGTAGGACGAGTAGTCGGCGAGCACCATGAAACGGTCGTCGTAGAGGAGGTTCGAGACGATCGGCTCGAACACGCTCTTGTCACCGCCGGAGAAGGCTCCCGAGGCGATGAGGTCGATCGCACGCCTCAGGCCTTCGTCCGCCTGGTAGAAGTCGGCCGGCCGGTAGCCGCGGGCCCACAGCGCTTCGACCTCCGGCTCGCTCATACCGAAGAGGAAGAAGTTGTCATCGCCGACCAGCTCGCGGATCTCGACGTTGGCGCCGTCATCCGTGCCGATCGTCAGGGCGCCGTTGAGTGCGAACTTCATGTTCCCCGTCCCCGAGGCCTCCTTCCCGGCGAGTGAGATCTGCTCAGACAGGTCGGCGGCGGGAATGACCCGCTCCGCCAGCGTGACGTTGTAGTTCGGCGGGAAGAGGACCTTCAACCGATCAGCGACGCGGGGATCGGCGTTGACGACCGAGCCGACCGCGTTGATCAGGTGGATGATCTGCTTGGCCATGACGTACCCGGGCGCCGCCTTGGCGCCGAAGATGAACGTCCGCGGCTGGACCTCGGCGACGTCGACACGGCCCGACACGATCCCTTCGTACGCCGTGACGATGTGGAGCAGCTTGAGCATCTGACGCTTGTACTCGTGAAGACGCTTGACCATGACGTCGAGCATGTGCCCGTCGCTCACGTCGAACCCGTCGCGGGTGTGGAGGACGTGAGAGAGCCGGCGTTTGTTGGCGGCCTTGACCTCGCGGAACCTCGCGCGGAACTCCGGATCCTCGGCGTAGGACTCCAGCTCGCGGAGCCGCTCCAGGTCGGTGATCCAGCCCGTGCCGAGCGCCTCGGTGATCAGGCCCGACAGCTCGGGGTTGGCGAGCCGGACGAACCGGCGGGGGGTGACGCCGTTGGTGACGTTGGTGAACTTGCCCGGGTAGAACTCGTTGAAGTCGGGCAGGACCTTGTCGCGCAGGAGCTGGGAATGCAGCTCCGCGACGCCGTTGACCTTGGCCCCGGCGACCGTGGCGAGGTACGCCATCCGCACCGAGCGGACCGGCACCTCTCCGATGATCGACATGTTGCGAATCCGCATCTCGTCGTCGCCGAAACGCTCGCGGACGGCCGCGAGAAACTCGTCGTTGATCCGGTAGATGATCTCCAGGTGCCGCGGAAGCAACCGGCCGAGCAGGTCGACCGGCCACACTTCGAGTGCCTCGGGAAGCAGCGTGTGGCACGTGTACGCGAAGCAGCCTTGCGTGATCCGCCACGCTTCCTCCCACTCGAGCTTCTTCTCGTCGACCAGCACGCGCATCAGTTCGGGCACAGCGATGACCGGGTGGGTGTCGTTGAGCTGGAAGATCACACGGTCCGGGAGCCCGGAGAGATCGAAGCCGTCGGCGAGCTGGTGCTGGAGGAAGTCGGCGATCGAGGCGGCGACGAAGAAGTACTGCTGCTGGAGGCGCAGCTCCTTGCCCTGAGGCGTGGAGTCTTCCGGGTAGAGCACCTTGGAGATGTTCTCCGCGAAGGTCTGCGCGCGCACCGCCTCCTCGTAATCGCCGGAGTTGAAGACGCGCAGGTCGAAGGAGTCGGTGGCCTTCGCGCTCCAGAGGCGGAGGGTGTTGACCCGGCCGTTCTGGTAGCCGGGGACCATGTAGTTGTACGGCAGGGCCTGGACGTTCCAGCCAGGGATCCATCGGCTGCGGATCACACCGTCGTCGTCATAGGTCTCGGTGTGACCGCCGAAGGAGATCTCCTGGGCGGCCTCGGGGTGGGGGAACTCCCACGGAGTGTCCATCGCGAGCCACGCGTCGGGTTGCTCGACCTGCTGACCGTCGACGAAGGTCTGACGGAAGATGCCGTACTCGTAGCGGATGCCGTAGCCGATGTTGGGGACGCTCAAGGTGGCGAGCGAGTCGATGAAGCATGCCGCGAGGCGTCCGAGGCCGCCATTTCCCAGGCCCGGCTCGACCTCCTGCGCACGCAGCTCGTCGATGTCGATCCCGCAGGCGGCCATCGCCTCCGTGGCGATGTCGGTGAGGCCGG
Organism: Microbacterium sp. TNHR37B; assembly: GCF_001620065.1. Taxonomy (GTDB): domain Bacteria; phylum Actinomycetota; class Actinomycetes; order Actinomycetales; family Microbacteriaceae; genus Microbacterium. The sequence goes on along the minus strand of NZ_LQGV01000001.1, from coordinate 167,760 downwards.
AAGCCAAGAGGTTGTTGTCGAGCTGCCTCCCCAGGAGATACTCCGCGGAGAGGTAGCAGACGCCCTTCGCCTGCTGCTCGCGCTGGCGGCGCTGATCTTCGAGCCAGCGCGCCATGAGGTAGTCGCGCACCGTCATGGCAAAGGCGTAGTAGCGGTCGGTGACACTCGAGGCCGACAACGGCACACCGCGTTCGTAGTTCAGATTGCGGAGGAACTGGCGGACGAATCCGTCGACCGAACTGGCCGGTCCGGTCACGGGAGCCAGCGCGAGCGGGTGGGTGGCATGCAGCGGGTGCGACGCGGGCGCCGCAGCGAAGTCGTTCTCGGGCACCTTACGAAGGTACACACTCAGAGGAGGCCGCCCGATCCCCTTGGGCCGTGAACGCCGTCAGTGTTTACACACTCGACGCATTCTCGTCTTCGGACCGTGCCTTCCGGTCGTCGGAGCGCGCCTTCTCATCCGCCGCGCGCGCTGCGTCATCGGCGTCGGCGCGGGCCTTCTCGAGCTCGGCCGTCGCGACGCGCACCGCGTCTTCGGCGCGCTGGATCCGGCGCGCCAGGAAGGTGTCCGCGCCGTGCCGCGCCCGCACCCGGTCGTGTCGCTCGGCGACCCCCTCGAGGATGTAGGCACTCGCGATGAGGATCACCTGCGCCGACAGGTTGACCCACAGCAGCAGCGCGATGAGCGAGGCGAAAGAAGCCAGCAGCGGGTTGGAGGTCGCCCCGCCGACGAACAGTCCGGAGAGGGTCTGCAGAACGGTCAGCCCCACGGCACCCAGCAGCGCTCCCGCCCACAGCGAACGCCAGTCGGCGCGGACGCCGGAAAGGATCCGGAAGAGCGCGGCCACCGCCACGGCGTCGAGGGCGAATGTGACGACGATCGCAAGTGCTCGCGTGCCCCACGACAGCAAAGGGTGGTCTTCCGGGAGGCCGATCCATCCCGCCACGACGCCGAGCCCGGCCGTTCCCAGAACGGTCATCGCCGCCGATGCCCCGAGCGCCACGGCGGCACCGACCGCCACCCCGAGATTCCGGAGGATCACGGCCCACCACACGACGTCGTCGGTCGGGCGGTCGGCGATCACGTGCAGCGCCGTGCGGAGAGACCCGATGGCGCCGATCGCGGCACCGACCAGACCCGCCAACGACAGGATCCCCGCAATAGACAGGCCGGCCGGAGCGTCGATGTTGTCGGGAGAGATGATGCCGTCGGGCCCGACGAGCCCGGGGATCGCTCGATCGATGGCGGCGAGCAGCGCATTCCACGCGTCTTTGTCGCCCGCGAGCCAGAGCGCGGCGACCGAGAACCCGAGCAGCACGGCGGCGAAGATGCTGAAGAGAGCCCGATACGTGACGCTGTCCGCCAGAAGCGGGCCACGATGCTCGCTGTACCGCAGAAACGCGCGGACGGGCTTCAGGGACAGAGCTCGAGCGGTGAGGCGCGCGACATCCATGGCGCCCACCCTAGGCGACACTCCCCACGGCGGATCGGGGGTTGACGGGAGCCGGGCGGGCGGGCAAGACCTCCTCGCCAAACACTTCTGTCACAGAGTTCACACTGATCTCGTTCTTTCACGCCCGTGCGGGGAGGCATACGATACTTCGAGGGAAAGGGGCGCCGTGAAGGGACTCGCGGAAAGCCTGGTGCACACCGGGGCGATCAGCGCGGACGTGGTGTCCGACGTCGTCGCCGAAGTCGGCGAAGGAGCGGAGCTGCGGCGCCGCCTCGTGGACGCGGGGCTCGTGTCGGAACGCCAGCTCGCGCAGGCGATCGCCCGCCAGACCGGACTCCCCTTCGTCGATCTCTCCGACGTGGACCTCTCCCCCGACATCGTCTCGGCGGTGCCGGCCGCCCTCTGCCGCCGCTACCAGGTGATCCCCGTGGGCCGGGGCCGGCGCAGCCTCACCGTCGGGATGGCCGATCCGACCGACCTCATCGCGATCGACGACATCGCCACGGCCACCGAGCTGAACGTCAGACCCGTCGTGGTGGCCGCCGATGCGCTCGAGGCCGCCTTCGCGCGCCTGCTGCGGTCCGACGAGGAGCTGTTGGACCTGTCCGAGCAGATCGGCGAGATCGCGGCCTCCGACGGCACCGGGGGCACCGAGTCCATCGAGGAGCAGGTCGACGACGCTCCCGTGGTGCGGTTCGTCAATCTTCTCATCGCACAGGCCATCAACGATCGGGCCAGCGACATCCACATCGAGCCGGGCGAGAAGTTCCTCACGGTGCGGTATCGCATCGACGGCGTCCTCCATGAGATGCAGCGCGCCGACCGCGCCATCCAGGACGGCGTGATCTCACGGCTGAAGATCATGTCGGCGATCGACATCGCCGAGCGCCGCCGCCCCCAGGACGGTCGCCTCTCGGTGCATCACGACGGCCGCCAGATCGACCTCCGCCTCGCGACCCTCCCGACCGTCTGGGGGGAGAAGATCGTCATGCGCATCCTCGACAGTTCCGCGCAGTCGCTGTCGATGAGCGACCTGCGGTTCTCGCTCCGCAACGAACAGAAGTTCCGGGCCGCGATCGGCAGGCCCCACGGAATGTTGCTCGTGACAGGACCGACGGGGTCGGGAAAGTCGACGACTCTCTATACGGCGCTGGGCGCCGTCGCCAATCCGCGGATCAACGTCATCACGGTCGAGGACCCCGTGGAGTACCGCATCGCCGGCATCAACCAGGTGCAGGTGAATCAACGCGCCGGCATGACGTTCCAGGCGGCGCTGCGCTCCATCCTCCGGTCGGACCCCGATGTCGTCCTCGTCGGAGAGATCCGCGACAAGGAGACCGCCACGATCTCGATCGAGGCGGCGCTGACCGGACACCTCGTCCTTTCGACCCTGCACACCAACGATGCGCCCAGCGCCCTCACTCGTCTCGTCGAGATCGGCTGCGAGCCCTACCTGGTGGGGACCGCTCTGTCGGCCGTGGTCGCCCAGAGACTCGCGCGCCGGCTGTGCACGAAGTGCCGGGAGAGCTACACGGAAAGCCCTGACGTGCTCACCTCGGTGGGCTTCCCGCACAACCCACTCGATCCCCCGGTGCTGTATCGCGCCGTCGGATGCCCCGAGTGCTCCGGCACGGGGTACCGCGGACGCGTCGCCCTGCACGAAGTCATGGAAGTGACCGAACGCCTCGAGCAGCTCGTGGTGTCGCACGCGACCGGCTCAGAACTGCGCGCGACGGCGATCGACGAGGGGCTGGTGTCGCTGCGCGAGGACGGCTTCGCCAAAGTGTCGGAGGGCATCACGACGATCGAAGAGATCTTGCGCGTCTCTCTCTGACGACCCGGGCACGGTGGCGTCTGACGATCCGGGCACATCGACGTTCCCGAGTCACCATGGCAAGAGGAAGCGGGGCGCGCGTCCCTCCCCAGTTCCGCGCGCCCCGCCGTTGGGGGAAACCTAACCGGACTGGCCGAGCTCGCCGTAGATGGAGAAGATCGGCAGATACAGGGAGACCACCATGCCGCCGATGATGATCCCGATCCCCACGATGAGGATCGGCTCGATCGAGGACGTCAGCTGCTCGGTCGCGGTCTGCACCTCGCCCTCGTAGAAGTCGGCGATGCTGGCCAGCATGTCGGGGAGCGTGCCGGACTCCTCGCCGACGGCGGCCATCTGCGCAACCATCGGGGGGAAGACCTCGGCCTTGGCGAGAGGTGTCGAGAACGACTTGCCCTGACGCACCGACTCCTGGACGGCCCGCACAGCCTGTTCGATCCGGTAGTTGTTCGACGCCGCGCCCACGATCGCGAGCGCCTGGACGAGAGGCACGCCGGCGTTGAGCATCATCGAGAGTCCGCGGCTGAAGCGGGCGACGGCGATCTTCGTGGCGAGAGGGCCGAACACCGGCATGCGGAGCTTGAGCGGATCGACGATGCGACGGACGGCGTCGGAGGTGCGGTACTTCATCCACCAGATCGAGAACGCGATCCCGAGCACGATGACGGTCGGCAGCACCCACACCATGCTGTGGGAGACCGAGACGATGATCTGGGTGGGAACCGGCAGCTCCGACCCGAGATTGGCGAACATGCCCTCGAACACCGGCACGACGAAGGTCACCATCGCGATGACGCCGACGATCGCGATGATGAGGACGATGAGCGGGTAGGTCGTGGCCGAGCGGATCTTGTCCTGCAGCTCGGCCTCGTTCTTGTAGGTCTCCGCGATCGTGCTGAGCGACTGACCGAGGAAACCGCCCGACTCCCCCACCCGGACCATGCTCACCATCAGCGGCGGGAAGACGGTCGGGTGCTGACCGAGCGCAGCCGAGAAGGCCGATCCGGACTCGACGGCCGCGTGCACCTTGACGAGGGCGTCACGCAACTGAGCGTCCTCGGCCTGGTCGATGAGGATCGAGAGCGTGCGCATCAGGGGCAGCCCGGCGTTGATGAGTCCCGCCATCTGCTTGGCGAACACGGCGAGAGTAGCGACCTTCACGCGTTTGACGAAGCCGGGGATCGTGATCTCCCGGTGCAGCCCCGTCTTTGAGGTGAGGGTCACTTCCAGCGGAGTCAGCCCCTGCGCGCGCAGCTTCGCGGCGACGGCACCCTGGCTGGAGGCCTCCAGAGTTCCCTTCACGATGCCGCCACCGGTCGTGTCGACCGCGCGGTAGGCGTACTCCTCGACGAGTGGCATCAGAGACCCCAGCCACTGGCCGAGCGCTCCGAGGCGTGCATCGTCCAGGCCTCCGCGTCGTAGTCGGCGGGGCGCACCTTCGTCTCGTCGAAGCTGCGCGGATCCTCGGCGATCTCCCGAGCCACGGTGAGCGAGATGGACCCGTCGGCGACGAGGCGCTGCAAGTCTTGATCGAGAGTGTGCATGCCGACGGACCCGCCGGCCTGCAGCATCGAGTAGATCTGACTGATCTCCCCTTCCCGGATGAGGTTGGCGATGGCCGGAGAGTTGACCAGCACTTCCGTGGCGATCACGCGTCCCTCCGACTGCGCCTTGGGAAGGAGCGTCTGCGTGATGATGCCCCGGAGGGTGTCGCCCAGCTGCGTCCGGATCTGGTTCTGCTGATCGGAGGGGAACGCATCGACGATGCGGTTGATCGACTTCGCCGCGCTCTGCGTATGCAGCGTCGAGAGGACGAGGTGACCGGTCTCGGCGGCGGTGAGGGCCGTGGAGATCGACTCCTGATCGCGGAGCTCCCCGATGAGGATGATGTCGGGGTCTTGGCGGAGCACCCGGCGCAGGGCCTCGGAGAACGAGGCGGTGTCGCTGCCGATCTCCCGCTGGTGGATCAGCGCCCGCTTGCTCGTGTGCTGGAACTCCACGGGGTCTTCCACCGTGACGATGTGCGCGGGCTTGCTCCGATTGACGACGTCGATCATCGAGGCGAGGGTGGTCGATTTTCCGGAGCCCGTCGGCCCCGTCACCAGCACGAGGCCGCGGGGCTTCATGACGAGCTCCGCCGCGATCCGCGGCACGCCGAGCTCCTCGAAGCTCTTGATCCGTTCCGGGATGAACCGGAGCGCCACGGCCACCTGACCGAGCTGGCGGAACACGTTCACACGGAACCGCGCTACCTCGGGCACCGTGATCGAGAGGTCGACTTCCCCCGACGCACGGAACTCCGCGACCTGTTCCGTCGTGAGGATCCCCCCGATCGCCGACTCGAGCCAGTTGGCGCTCGTCGGGCTCTCGAATCCGGGGACCAGCGCGAGGTCACCGTCGATCCGGATCTGCGGCGGATGGTTGGCGGTGAGGTGGACGTCGGACGCGCGGAGGTCCGCCGCGACGCGCAGCAGAGCGTCGAGAGGAGAGGTGTCGGCGATCATGGTGCCTCCGTCTGGAAGAAGGTCAGGGCGGTCACGGTGAGTTCTTTGTCGTCGGTAGAGATCTTCACGGGGAATAGCAGTCGGGGCCCGCGACCGAGCGCGTCGACGAAGGCCGCCATCCGGCCCGCGCGCTCAGCGAGAGCGTTGCCGTCGAGCGGACCCGAGCCACCGCTGTCCCCCGTGTCTGTATAGGAGGCCGTGAGATCGATGACGATCGTCACCAGAACCTGCTGCTGCGGAGATTCGGGATCGCCGGCCGAGGTCGCCGGCGCCGAGGCGGTGTCGTCGGGCGTACCGTCGGCGCCGGAGTCCGTCGCCTCCGGTGTCGCCTCCTCGACGCCTTCCGCCCCAGCCCCTTCTGCGCTGGGGTCGGCCGGCGCGGAGGCCGAGTCCCCCTCGGTGATCGTCGTGCGCTCCGCCCAGGGCACCGGGTCGCCGATCGTCACCGACTTCACCTGGACGTCGACGGTGCGGGCGGCATCGGAGACGAGCTGCTGCACGTCGTCGAGCTGCGGGGTGGCGGCGATCTCACGGCGGAGTTCTGTGAGATCGCTGTCGACTGCGCTGATCGTCTCTCCGGCCCGGTCCAGCTGGGCGATCTGCTGCTCGTACACGTCGTTGGCGTTCTCGACCGTCGTCGTCTGCGCATCGGTGCTCTGCGCGGTCCCGTACATCGGCAGCGCGATGGCGACGACCCCGGCGACCAGGATTGCCAAGACGGTGAGAACTCCGGCCAGGTTGATGAGCTGTCTGTTCATGCCTCAGCCGTCCTTCGCCCGGTAGGCGCCGGTGTAGACCGACTGATCGAGGGTCACGGTGATGTCGTGACGATAGACGCCCTCTTCCAGCGTCTGTGTCCATCCGTCGACGTCGGTGGCGCCGGGAAGCGTGCGCAGTCGGCGGATCACCGGGACGATGTCGGCGGGGTCCGTGCTGGTGAGGATGATGTGACCGTAGACGCCGACCTGCGTCGTGGGATCCTCACCCTGCGGAACCGGGCCTGGCGAGAGCTCGACATCGGCGATCGAGACGCCGGCGGGCAGACGATCGGCGACGGCACCGAGCACCGTTGACCACCGGACGTCCGACGCCATGGCGCGGGACCGGAAGTCCGACAGACTCTGCTGCAGGTCGAGTTTCTGCCGCACGGGCTGGAGGGCGGAGAGGTCGGAGAGGAGCTCAGTGGTGTGCGCGTTGGCGGCGGTGAGGCGCTGCGCGGCCATCGTCTGCAGGCCGTACGCCGCGGCGCTGAGGAGTGCGACCGTGAGCAGCGTGGCCCCGAGACCCCACGCCCAGCGACGGAGGAGGCCCGCGCGCTCCCGGCGGTCGATCGCGGCCCGCGGCATGAGGTTGACGCGCGGAGGCCCGCCCAGGAGGAGAGCCGGTGAGGTGGACCGTGGGTTCATGCGCGCACTCCCGCTCCGGCAAGGCCGCCCGTCGTGAGGAGGTCGACGTCGAGGTCGCCGGCCGGAATCGCCAGCGTCGAGGAGGTCACCGTCGACAGGCCCACCAGTTCCACCGGCACCGGCAGACTCGCCGCCAGCGCGTCGCCGATACCGGGGACGACAGCGCCCGCACCGCTGACCAGGACACGAGTGACCGGCGCCTCCGCGGACCGGTCCGCGTAGAAGCGCAGCGTGCTCCCGAGCCGTGAGACCGCGACCCCGATCTCCGCCTCCGTCATCGACACGGGACGGACCGCTCCCCGCAGGTCTGCCCGGCGGCGCACCAGCGGAGCTCCCACCGCGACCGGCTCCCTCGCCTCCTCGAAGCGGGGCGCCTCGGCCTCCGCGTCGGCTTCCGCGGACGACTCGGCGCGCGCAGAGCGAGCGCGGACGGCCGCCGTGGCGATCTCCATCGGGATGATACGCACGAAGCGCGGGACACCGTCGCGCATCACGACGACGTAGCTCGTGTGGTCGCCCAGGTGCAGGGCGGCGATGGTCTCCCCCGGCGCCGCGAGGCCGCTGACGGCGCGCGTGAGGGCGAACGGCGCCAGATCGACGCTCTCGACGGTGAGTTTGGCGCGGGACACCGCGGTCACGAGCTCGTCGACCGTCTCGGCGACGGCCGCGACGAGGAGGCCGGAGACCTGGTCCTCCACCTGCGAGACGGGATAGAAGTCGAGCACCGCCTGATCGGCCGGAACCGGCAGGAGATCCTGAACCTGAAAAGGCAGCGCCTGGGCGAGCAGATCGGGTCGCATCGCCTGCGTCGTGTAGTCGCGCACCAGGATCCGACGGCTGCCGATGCCGAGAACCACCCGGCGACCCGTGATCTTGGCGCGCGACCAGAGCTGACGGAGAGCCAGGACCACCGCATCGGTGTCGAACACCTCGGAGTCCTTCGCGGCGCCCTCCGGGAGGGGCACCGCGCCGAAGGCGACGACGCGCGGCGAACGCCCGGTCGACATCTCCACCGCCCGCACGCTCTCCTCGGTGATCTCGAGGCCCACGATCGTCTTCGCCATCCGCTGTTCTCTCTCTCCGACTCCGGCTCAGCCGACGGTCAGGGCTCCCACGTACCACTGCGCGATCTGGGGACCTACGGAGATGCCGATCCACGCGCCCGCGATCATCCAGGGTCCGAACGGGACGGCGGTCCGGCGCGTCGCGCGCCGGGTCGCGATGAGCGCGAGTCCGAAGACGCCGCCCAGGACGAATGCGGCGAACGCTCCCACGACCAGGGCACCCCAGCCGACCCAGCCGAGCGCCATCCCCAGGACTCCCGCGAGCTTCACGTCTCCGCCGCCCATCCCCCCGGGACGCACCGCCCGGAGGATCGCATAGAAGGCGAAGAGCACCGCACCCGACAGGGCCGCACGCAGAAGCGACTCCCCCGGCGCGCCCAGAAGGCAGGCCAGCGCGAACAGCAGGCCGATCACGACGTAGGACGGAAGGACGATGGCGTTGGGGAGTCGGTGCGTGTCGAGGTCGATCAGGGCGAGGGCGATGCTGATGGCGGCGAGGTAGAGGTAGGCGATCAGGGCGACGACGCCGGCCGGGTCCACGGCGCTGGCGCGGTCGCCGACGATCCAGACGACGGCGAGGAACGCCAGCGCGGTGGCGGCCTCCACCAGCGGATAGCGGGCCGAGATCGGGCCTCCGCACGCCGCGCACCGGGCCCGGAGGACCATCCACGAGACGATCGGCACGTTCTGCCACGGCGTGACCGGACGGTCGCATTCCGGGCAGCGGCTCTCGCGGGTGAGCGGGATGCCGGCGGGCACGCGCGCGACGACCACATTGAGGAAGGAGCCGATCACGAGTCCGAACGCCGCCGTGAAGCCGAGCGCCAGTCCCCACCACGAGACGGCGGTCATGGCGTCGTGGCCACATCGTGCGTGGACAGGAGCGTGAAGGTCGTCGCGCCGGTGCCGCCCTCGGTGCCCGGCCACGGCTCGACGTCCTTGCCGAAGTCGTACCCGGGGATGTGGCGAGGGGCAAAGGCGACCTTCACACCACCGCCGAAGGCCAACTGTCCGGAGTAGACCTGGCCGCGGAAGGTCGCCGGGCTGCTGTTGAACTTCATCTGACACGGCGTGTAGATGTAGATCGCGATCTTCGGGTCGACGCTCGAGTCGTTGAGCTGTTCCGACCCCTTGGCCGGGAGGGTGCATTGCGGCCCCGCGACGGCCGGCTGCCCGTCGGGGGTGATGAGGAAGATCGTGTGCGGGTTTCCGTCGGCGCTGGAGAACTTGGTTCCGGACAGATACCAGTGCGTCGCGATGACGGCGATGTCCTTGTTGACCTTGACCTCTTTCTTGGCCCCGCCCGCGTTCGTGTCGAACCCTCCGCTGCACTGGCGGATGTCGAAGATCATGGGGCTCGTCAGCGAGCCGGCCAGAGAGGTCACGTCGGCGCTGTTGCCGGACCACTTCTCGCACGCTGTCCCCGACACCGTGGTGAGCTTATAGCCCTCGGCGGCCCACGCGGCGGGGGGTGTGGATGAGTTGACGGGCGTGAAGCTCACGTCCTGCCAGTCGGGGATCTCCGGGAGCGTCGGCGCCGCCAGCGCCGCATCCTTCACGAGAGCCCCCTTGACGATCTGGTTGGCGGGGGTGCCCCAGATGCCGTAGCTGCCCTTGTAGCGGAAGTTCCCTTTGATCGTGCCGCTTCCGAGGGTGCTGGTGCCCGATCCCGAGGCGGTGACGCTTCCGTAGACCGTGCCGTTGTTGAGTGTGAAGGTGCCGCCGAGGAAGGCGTTGCCTCCCGCGGTGCCGGCCGTCGTACCGATCGTGCCGGCGATGTTGTGGCTGTCGTTCTTGGGGGCGATGAGGGAGCCCTTGATCGTGCCGCCGTTGACGTTCGCCTTGTCGCCGATGTAGGCGTTACCCTCGACCGTGCATCCCGAATCGAGTTGCAGCGCGCCGGTCTTGGTGTAGATATCGCCGGGGAACACCGATCCCGAGCCGCACTCGATCTTGCCCGTGGACGCATAGACACCGGCCGAGCCGACGAAGTCGTCGATGCCGACCTCGCTGTGCGCGGCGTCGAACACGTAGGAGTTGAGCCGGGTGCTCATGCCGTAGGTGTAGAACAGGCCTGGTCCGCCCTGGGTCGGAAGGGCCGCGTCTTCTGCCATCGAGAACACCGCCTGTCGCGTCGCCGCCTCGGCGCCGACGCGGGCCGTGGTCCGCAGCGTGGCGATCCCGGCTCCGCAGACGAGCGTGTATGAGTAGCTGGGGCTGCTGGCGCCGTTGACCTTCGCAGACCCGCCCGCTGCACCGCACACGAGGGTGCCGTTCTCCAACCGCACGGTCTGTGCGGCGATGCCGGCGTCGACGGCCGCCTGGGCCTTGGCGCGGTTGCTGGACCCGGTGAGCATGCCGGTCGTGTTGACGATGACGGCGGAGAGGGCGAGGGCACCGACGGTGAGCACCAGCATCACGATGAGCACCGTGATCAGCGTGGAGCCGTCGTCCTCACGCGGGAGCCGGCGCCCGCGCGACGGGGACGGAGTCACCAGCATGACGGGCCTCCTGCCTGGACGACCTGGGCGGCCGCGCCGCTGGTGATCGTGACGGAGACATCGCCGCGAGTCATGCGCAGTCCGATCGAGACACGGGTGCCGGAGGAGCTGAAGGCGGCGCCGGCGGTGAACGTGCCGCGCACGTCCGACGCGATCGCGGTCCACGCCGCCGACGACGCAGACCGGGCGGAGGTTCCGGAGCTGTAGCGCAGCCGACCGGCGTCGAGGTGCCACGCGCGGCACTGCCAGGTCGCGCCGTCGGCGCCGAGCACCTTGGCGTCCAGGCGCGTCCCGCCGGCGCTGACCCGCGTGACGGTGGCGTTGCGTACGCTCTCGGTGACGTCGGCGGTGATGGCGTTGAGCTCCGCCGTCGCGGCGTTGCGCGCCGAGGCCTGCTGCTGCGCCGTCCACCCGTTGACGAAGACCGCCGCCACGACGGACAGGACGATCCCCGAGACGACGATGACGACCAGGAGTTCGATGAGCGACATACCCGACTCCCCGGACGACGACGAGGAGATGCTCACGGCGCCCCCACCCGGACCTGGGAGGTGAGCGTCGTGACGACGCGGCCGGCGTCGGACACCGTCACCGCAACCGGAAGTGCCGCGGGGTAGGTCGCCGGGCAGGCGGAGACGCCGACGGTGACGCGCGCCGTGAACCCGCTCGCGGCGTCGGTGACCGCCGGGGCGGAGGCTCGGGCAAGGAGGTCGGCGCAGCGCGTCGTGGTCGTGCCGGGGGTCGCGGGGAAGGCCGCCTGGATCTTGGCGAGCTCGTCGCGGCCGAACGAGGTGGCCGACAGTGCGGTGCGATTGTCGACGCTGCGCTGCGACAAGCCGATCATCAAGGGGAGAACGCCGAGGGAGAGCACGGCGAGCAGGAGCATGGCGACCACGACCTCGACGAGGCTGACGCCGTCATCGCGCGCGAGCACGGGCACCTCCGGGGGGGACGAGGTGTGGGACGGGGAGAGACGTCGAGGCCGGCCCGTGCGGGTCGGGCCGGCCTCGCGGCGAAGTGCTGGAACTACGGTGTGGTGGTCGGCGCCGCCGTGCAGCCCGGGCCCGACTCCTTGTTGGGGGTCACGCCGGTGTACGTGACGACGACGCAGATGTCGTCGATGTCGGTGATGGACGTGTCCTTCAAGACGACATTGGTCGCGTCGCCGGTCTTGAGGTTGTTGAGGTTGACCGCGCTGGCCGCCGTGCCCTTCGCCATCTGGGCGGCGGCCTGGGTCGCGCCGTTGGCGGCGACGGTCGCGGCGGCGTTGTCCTTCGCCTGCTGCTGGATGTTGAGGAAGATCGGGATCGCGACGGCGGCGAGGATGCCGAGGATCACGACGACGACGATCAGTTCGATGAGCGAGAAGCCCTCGTCACCGGTCTCCTCGCGACGGGCCTTCTCAGCCTGGACATAGTTGCGGAAAGTGCGCATGAGCGTGCCTTCTCCTTGGGGGGTGTGAACAGGACGACGACACACGCGTGCACTCTTTGGGGGGTGTGCACATCTGGGGGGATCTCGGATCCGGGGGGAGTCACCGAGACATGTGCCGGTTGGTTCGAGAGGCCCGCCGCGAGGACGTTACTCCCTCTCCACCACCAATCATTAGAGATCTCTCATGTTGTTGTCAATGAGATTTCTGAGAGAAATGTGAAATCTGTGTTTCCTGAGGTAGCGCACGGGTGTCCGGGCCTGCCCGCCGACCAGCGCGGCTTCAGGAATCGAGGATCTCCATCCGGACCGTCACGACGCCGTCGTCCGCGATTCCTTCAGCGATCCGCACCGAGCGCTTGAGGGGCAGCACGTAGGCGCCACGCTCCGCGTCGGGGAAGATCGAGGTGCGCCAGGCCGATGACCCCACCTGCACGCGCACGGCGACGGCGCCGAATCCGCGGGGCGGACGAGGGATCTCCCGGACGTCGTCGGAGAGCTCGGCAGGCAGGGCGACGAAGTACCAGTCATCGGAGCGGGCCTCCCATCGGAACACGGGCGCGGTGAACTCGACGATCACGACGCGCACGACTCCGTGTCCGGGCGAAGCGCGCGAGCGATGACTACCACTGCGGGTGGATCTCGGCGCGGAGCAGCCGATCGTAGACGTCGCGCACCGCCGCGTCGAAGGCCGTGAGGTCGACCTCGAGGTCTCCCGCGGCGGCATTGGCCCGCGCCTGCGTCGGCGTGCGGGCCCCGGGGATCACGCTCGTGACTCCCGGGAGCGCCGCGATCCAGGCGAGCGTCGCGGCGGGGAGAGGCACTCCGGCGGGCAGGGCCGCGCTGAGCTCGGACACGGCCTGCAGCCCGGTCTCGAAGTCGACGCCCGAGAAGGTCTCCCCCTTGTCGAACGCTTCGCCGTGGCGGTTGTAGGTGCGGTGGTCGTTGGCGGCGAAGCGGGTGTCGGCGGAGTACTTGCCGCTGAGGAGCCCCGAGGCCAGGGGCACGCGGGCGAAGACCGCGACGCCCGCGGCGGCGGCCCGGGGCAGCACCTCGTCGAGAGGCTTCAGCCGGAACGGGTTGACGATGATCTGCAGATTCGTCAGCCGCGGCCGGCGCAGCGCCGAGAGGGCTTGGGTAGTCGTCTCGACGGAGACTCCATATGCCGCGATCGCGCCGTCGTCCACGAGGGCATCCAGGGCATCGTACGTCGCGTCGTCGTCGATCACGGCCGACGGCGGGCAGTGCAGCTGGACGAGATCGAGGGTGTCGACGCCGAGGTTCCGACGCGAGCGATCGGTCCAGGCGCGGAAGTTCTCCGGTGTGTAATTCTCGGGGACCTGCTCCAGGCGCCGCCCCATCTTGGTGGCGACGGTGATGCCGTGGCCCGGTCGGTCGGCGAGGAAACGGCCGATCAGGGACTCGCTCCGGCCATCGCCGTAGACGTCGGCGGTGTCGAAGAGGGTCACGCCCGCATCCACAGAGGCGTCGAGGATCGCGAAGGCGTCGGCCTCGTCGACGTCGCCCCAGTCGGCTCCGAGCTGCCAGGTGCCGAGACCGATGGACGATACCGACCGGCCCGTGGATGCGAGAGCGCGCGTGTGCATGACTCCAGCCTAGGAGTGGGAGCGGACACCGGTGGGATGCCGATCAGAACGGGGGCGGATCGGGGGCGGTTCCGGAGGTGTCTCCGTCGGTGGTGAACACGAGAGTGCGCGCCGGGGCATCGGGGTAGTCACGTCCGAGTGGACTCGTCCAGTGAAGAACCCCGCCGGGAGTCTGCGTGACCCTCCACGCGGAATGATGCTTCAGCGTGTGATGCCGTCGGCAGAGGTGGGCGAGGTTCGTGACGTCGGTCGGCCCGTCGTGTTCCCGCGCCACCGTGTGGTCGATGTCGCACCGGCGCACCGGAACCCGGCACCCCGGGAACCGGCAGTGCTCGTCTCGGACACTCAGAACGCGACGGAGGTGCTCGCTGGGCCGGTATCGATCGACCGCGAGAACGCCGCCGCTGATGGGGTGAGTAAGCACCCGATCCCAGCCGGGCGCGGTTCCGGCGAGCCGGAGGGCCGTGTCGGTGTCGATCGGTGAACGCCCGGCGAGCATCGCCGGCGTGGCATCGTGGCAGAGGGCGGTCGGTCCGGTGGGTGTTGCGCTTGGGGGGGTGGTCCCCCACCCCTTCGAGCTTGGGTCCGGTGGGGTCTAGGGTGTGGGGCATGTGGCCGTTCAAGCGCCGCCGTGCGGCATCGTCGGTTCCGGTCGGGGCTGTGGACTTGCGTGGGCTGGAATCGACGCGTGTGCGGGTGAAAGGGACGGCGCACTATGTGGCGCAGGAGCTTCGTGAGTCGATGGGGGGCCCGGTGTATGTGTTGCGGCGTGAGCCTGGTAACCCGCACGACGGGTGGGCTCTCGCGGTCTGGTGGGGGGAGCAGCGTGTGGGCTACGTGAGTGCAGCGAAGGCGGCTGCGTTGTCCCCTTTGCTTGACCGGGTGGGTGACACGTTCGTGGTGTCGGGGATGGGGGCGTACACGAACAGCACGCGCCTGTGGGTCGACCTGCCGAAGGTACCGGCGTTGAGGGCTTTCGTGGGTTCACGCTCTGTGGGTGGCTCGTCCACCTTCTGAGCGGTTGCATGCCGCGTGCTCGGGGCCGCGGTAGGCGGTGCGGTCCTCGGTGTGGCCTAAGTCCCATGCCTGGCCGGGGCGGATGGGGCGCCCGCATGTTGGGTTCGCGCAGCGGACGGTGCCGGCGGCGACGATCGGTGCCCACTCGGCGCGGAGCCTGTCGTGGTTGCCGTTGTATCCGCGCTGCTGGCGGGTGCCGCGTGCGCGCTCCTTCGCGCGCTGGTTCGTGGTGCAGCGGGATCCGCGGGTGAGCGTGGGGCATCCGGGCTCGCTGCACACCTTCATCAGCCAGCTCCCTGCCCCTTGATCGCTCGCGCTATGGTTCGACAATGGAAATCCGCCACCAGGTCCAGACCGCGACTGTCGCCGACGAAGTGTCGGCGGTGATCGCTGTTGTGAGACCCATCCTGCAAGCGGCGCTTTACTCTCTCCGCAAGGAGGTCGTCGCACCCCTCGGCGGCTACGCAAAGGTGCCGCTGTATATGTTGGCTGACCTGCGGAAGCCTGGTGACGGGGACGCGGGCATCTCGTTCGAGTACGCCATCCACGACGCGATGCTGCGTTGCGATCCCGTGGTGGTGGAGCGTGTGCACGATGCACTAGCGAAGTGCAGAGTTCGCGGTGACAACGTGGCTTCTATCATGTTCGGCGTCGAGAAGTCGGGCTCACAGATGCTCATCGAGACCGCCACCGAGACGCTGACGAAGGACTCTCAACTGATGAGCGGGGTGCGGGGACGACCCGTGAAGTTGACTCGCCATCTGGGCTCAGTGGCGGCGGCGTTCCGGAGCCCGAGGAAGCGAGCACAACTTCCCCAAAGCATCAGCGGGCTATGGAAGGCTGATCTGTTCCTTGGCGAGACGGACAGCGACCGCTGGGTCGGAACGACCGTGAAAATCAACCAGCGCCAGTTGGCGGGCGCGGCGGGTCTTCGTATCGGCGTCGTGCCAGCGTCACAGGGTAGCGGGGATGGCATTCGGCTCGACGATTCGCGAAACCTGGTGGTCTGCCCCGTGCCCTATGATGGCGCGTTCATGGAGGTGTTCTACGAGGCGTGACAGGCGGTCACTGCCTTTCTCGCGGCATCCGCACGAGTGCCGAAAGAGGTCCTCCTGCCTCAGCCGCACCTCCGCGAGGTTTCCAAGATCCTCGCCGACCGAAGAGAGTTCGCAACCGTAGACGTGATCGAGGCGCTCTCCGTGTTCGCACAGCCGCACCTTCTCGAGGGGGACGAGGAGAACGCCGATGTCAGTCGCCAGAAGGGCGATCTCACCACCAGCTCGTTCATCGCGCCGAGGCCGTTGCAGCTCGGCTAGGTTCCCGGCCGGGAGGAGCCGGCGCACGCCACTCGTCGGGGCGCTACGCTCGACGGGCTCGACTCCCGACCGGGAACACTGAAGGCCGGACAGTGCTCGGGAAGAGGATGAGCAGGCCATCCGGCCTCACGGGGTGCTGTCGGGGCTGGGCCTGCTGTCCCTGCCGACACCGGTACAACCATGACTGTAGGGGGGTACAACGAACGCGCGTCAAGTCCGACACGCTGGGCACTCGCAGTGCCAGATGTTCCCTGCCGGATCGGCGATCTTGAACGTGCACCGCACGTGGAGGCCGTAATGGCATTCGGTGCAGACATGGAGTCCGTCAGCGGCGATCAGCTTCACCACCGTCTGCACATCCTCATCGAGCATCTCGGCAATCCGCTCAGGCTCGATGTCGTGGTTCGCGAAGGCGATGGCGTAGTCCCGTTTCGACTTGCGTAGCGCTGCAGCGCGACGGCGGATGAGCTCCGCGTGAATCTGTGCCCCATCGCTGGGTTCGTTAGGCTCTTGAGCGTCCATGGGTCTTACCTCTGCTGGTCGGGTCGTGGCCGGTATGGGGCGGCTCCCGTGATTTGGCGTCTCGGAGCCGCTCCACTGCTTCTACGCATCAATTCTCCTCACCAGGGAGACAACTCCAACTGGGCCTGTGGATAACACTGTGGAGAGGGTGACTCAGATGCCGGTGATCCTGTGTACAGCGCCTGTGGAAAGCGCCGGAGTCGGGCTGGGGATAACGTCTTACGCCCGCGTAATTCCGGGCGAGAACGCCTCCACAGACTGTGAGAGCAAACCTGTCTCAAGTGTCGCTCGAAGGTTCCGTCACCTTGCGGGCATGTGAACAAACCGCAGTACTTGCCAAGATCACATCCGAGTAGATTCATGAGATGACCACCGACCCCTTCAGCGATGACGGCATAGACCAGGTGAAGCGCATCCTCGACGAAATCGAGACATCGCGTCCAGGTGGCACCGATGGCACCGTCGTCACCGATCGGCAAACTCAGCAGCTTCTTCGTGCGCTGCGCATCCTCACCGACCTGGTGGAACAGTTGAGGGAGCAGGCGCCGTAACGAGCGCCCGACGCAGCCTTGCTTGGTGAACAGGGTCTGACGTCATCCGTCGACGCCACCAGGCGAGGAGATCCGCCTCAGCGACGACGCGGCATCGTTGCCCGTTACGGTTCTCCCACCCCATCGGCATGCCGTTGCGGCGCCACCGCTTGATCGTCTTGATCGAACGGTGAACGCGGCGCGCGGCTTCCCGGTAGGTGAGCATCGTCATCCGTGAGAGACTCGGTTCGCTAGAGTTCGGGCATGGATCAGGGCTGGGCAGTGGTGCTGGGCGCGGTCGTCGCTCTGACTGGATCTTCTCTGATTCCGTGGGCGCGGGAGTCGTTCCGAGATCGTGCGGAGCGGAAGCGCCAGCGGGAGGTTCGGCTTCGTGAGGCAGTGGTTGACGTTTTGGCAGCGAACGCAGCGCAGGGGTCCGCGCTCACGTTCGATAACGATGCAGATCTGCACGTGGCCTTCGAGGCCAGGGCTCGAGCGGTGGCGCGGTTGCTCATCGAAGCGGATTCGGCAGAGCGCCGCGGGCTCAGTGCCGCTCTCAACGCTGCCGCTCCGGGTCGAAGCGACACGGGCGAACGCATTCGCGCGCTGCAGTTGGTCCTCACTGCGTGGGCGGGTGGAGATATGAGCGCGGAGAGCTTGGAATCCGAGTACCGCAAGGAGCTTCAGGCGCTGAAGGACGCGCGCAAACACCGGTAGTACGTGCTGCAGCATCATGTCAATCCGCCTGCAGGTCGCAGGACCGCTTGCCGGCTCACTCCCTGATGAGTGCCCATCCTGCGCTATGCGGCTCGCCGGTACCCTGCCTCCATGACCGAAAGCCATGCTCGACGCCTCGCCCCCTACGTCGTCGCCAACCCAAATGCGGCCGGTTTCCTCGCCGAGACCGATGCGATCAAAGCAAGAGGCGTCACAAGCACGGACCTTGAAAATGCGATCGTTGAGCACGCTGTGAAGACCATCACCATGATCGCGGGGCGGAACGCTGGGTAGAGGGCGAGTCACAACGACACCGCCTCGCGACGCTCCACCAGCTCGAGCACCAGGCGGTGGCCGTCTGTGGAGGCGGCGCCGTCAGAACGGCGACGGTGAGCTGCACGTGCGCGACGATGGCGTCGGCCTCGGGAACGGAGGCGTGGGAGATCTCGGAAGTCGCATGGCCGGTCAGCAGCAGGTCGGCGAAGGCGTCGGCACGGAGCTGCCCGATCCCGCGGGTGTCGGGCGCGACGTCGTCGTCGAGGAGGGCAGCGCCGCTGCCCCTGTCGTGCGCCGCACCCTCGGCGGCGCGCGCGGCGATCTCGCGTCGCGCGAGCCCGTCGAGACGGTCACGGACCCCGTGGGCCAGGTAGGCGGGCAGCGCGGCGATGAGTTCCGCCACACCGTCGGGGAGATCTCGCACCAGGACGTCTCTGGTCGCCGCGGCCACCGCGTGGCGCGTGTCGATCGAAATCGGGTGGACACGCGCAGCGAAAGCCCGCGCGGCGGGCTGGGTGCGCCCGGGTGTCTCGCGTCGGGCGATCTCCAGAACCGATCGCTCATAACGCCCGCGGGTGTCGTCGTCGTTGAGGGGAAGCCCCGCCTCAACGATCACCACGGCATGCGCCCGCGAGATCTCCCCCGCCTCGAGCGCGACGAGGGTGAGAGGAAACTCCGCCGTCAGCACCACCGCGTCGGACATACGGCGTTGCACCGTCCGATCCGAAACGCGCCACATCGCGCCGATCTGTGCGCAGAGCGACCGCAGCGGGATATCACGCACGGAGGACGCGCCGGGGGCGTCGCTCTGCTCCTGCGCTACCGGGACGGCCTCCGCGAGGAGGACGACCTCCTCGGCGTCGAGCGCAGCCCGACGGCGACGGGTGTCGGCAAGGGCATCGACGAGTGCCCCGACGCGCGCCCGCGCGTCTCTTGGAGCAACCGTCGCTTCATTCGCCATGCCCTCCATCCTCTTCGCGGTCACTGACACCGGCGGCGAGAAACCGCAGATCAGACGGAATTCTGTGGAGAGCTGCGGCGATAGTCCGACTGGGGAGGAAAGGCGCGGCCGCCCCCGACGCGCACGGGCTCACCGGTCTGGGCGCACCACTGCGGGGCCGGGTATGCTCCCCCGGCCCCGCAGTGGCCCGTCCGATCAGGCGGTGGTCTTCGAGCGGCCCTTCTTGACCGTCTTGACGGTGCCGGTCACGGCCTCGCTCTCGGCGTGGGTGCCCTTGCGCTGGGCCCGCACCTCGTCGAACGACGTGCCGTAGTAGGCGGCCTCCATGAGCGTCTTCATGTCCTCGATCATCGGCATCCGCGGGTTGGCGGGAGCGCACTGGTCGCGGTAGGCGGCCATGGCGAGGTCGTGAAGGCCGGCGATGAACGCGGTCTCGTCGACGCCCTGCTGCTGGAACGAACGCTCGATCCCGACGCGGTCGCGCAGCGCCTCGACGGCCCGGGCGTAGCTCTCCACGCCCTCCTCCGGCGTCGAAGCCGGAAGGCCCAAGTGGGCGGCGATCTCCTGGAAACGCTCCGGAGCGACGTAGCGCTCGTACTTCGGCCAGCTGGTGAGCTTGGAGGGCACCCGACCGTTGTAGCGGATGACGTGCGGCAGGTAGACCGCGTTCGTCCGCCCGTGGACCAGGTGATACGTCGCGCCGGTGACGTGAGCCATCGCGTGGACGATCCCGAGGAACGCGTTGCCGAACGCCATGCCCGAGATGGATGCCGCGTTGTGCATCTTCTCGCGGGCCCTCAGCTCGGCGGCGTCGGTGGAGTTCGGCTGCGCCTTCGCGCTCAGCTCGATGTTCTCGAAGATGAGCTTGATGGCGTGGAGGCAGAGCCCGTCGGTGTAGTCGTTCGCGTAGACCGACACGTACGCCTCGGTGGCGTGGGTCAGCGCGTCGAACCCGGCGTCGGCGACGAGGAAGCCCGGGAGCACCTTCGTCAGCTCGGGGTCGATGATGGCGACCGACGGGGTGAGGGCGTAGTCGGCGAGCGGGTACTTCATCCCGGTCTCGTCGTCGGTGATCACCGCGAACGGCGTCATCTCCGAGCCGGTGCCGGACGTCGTCGGGATGCAGACGAGCTTCGCGAGCTTGCCGAGCTCGGGGAACTTGAACGCACGCTTGCGGACGTCGAAGAACTTCTCGCACATGTCGGAGAACTCCACTTCGGGGTTCTCGTAGAGCAGCCACATGACCTTCGACGCATCCATCGGCGACCCGCCACCCAGGGCGATGATCGTGTCGGGCTGGAACTGACGCATCTGCTCGGCACCCGCCCGGACCTCGGAGACCTTCGGCTCGGGACGCACCTGGTTGAGCAGCTGCACCTGCACGCGGTTCTCGCGGCGGTTCAGCACGTCCATGATCTTGTCGACGTAGCCGAGCTTGGTCATGGTCTCGTCGGTGACGATCGTCACCCGCTCGAGGCCCCGCATGTCGGCGAGGTAGCGGATGGCGTTCGGCTCGAAGTAGGTCTTGGCCGGCACCTTGAACCACTGCAGGTTGTTGTTGCGACGACCGATGCGCTTGACGTTCAAGAGGTTCACCGCCGAGACGTTGTTGGAGACCGAGTTGTGGCCGTAGGAGCCGCAGCCCAGCGTGAGGGAGGGCATGAAGGCGTTGTAGATGTCACCGATGCCACCCAGGGCCGAGGGGCTGTTCTCGATGATGCGGACGGCCCGGACCACCTCGCCGAACTTCGCGATGACCGCCTGGTCGTTGGAGTGGATCGCACCCGAGTGCCCGAGGCCGTCGAAATCGACCATCTGGCGGGCCAGGTCGATGCCCTCGTCGGGGGTGGCGGCGCGCAGGACGGCGAGCACGGGAGCCAGCTTCTCGCGGGTCAGCGGCTCGTGCGGCCCGACACCGGTGACGTCGGCGAGGATGATCGACGTGTCCTCCGGAACCGTGAAGCCCGCCTTCTCGGCGATCCACTGCGGCGATTGGCCGACGACGGTCGGATTGAGCTTCGCACCCGCGCAGTTCTCGCTCCCGGCCGCGACACCGAAGATGAACTCCTCGAGCATCGTCTTCTCCGCCGGGGTCGCACGGTAGGCGTGCAGACGCTCGAACTCGGCCAGAGCCTCCTCGGCGATCGGCTCGTCGAGGATGACCGCCTGCTCACTGGCGCACACCATGCCCATGTCGAACGACTTGGACAGGACGATGTCGTTGACGGCGCGACCGACCTTCGCCGTGCGCTCGATGAACGCCGGGACGTTGCCCGCGCCGACGCCGAGAGCCGGCTTGCCGCAGGAGTAAGCGGCGCGGACCATCGCGTTACCGCCGGTGGCGAGGATGAGGGCAACACCGGGGTGGTTCATGAGGGCCCCGGAGGCCTCCATGGAGGGCTCTTCGATCCACTGGATGCAGTCGGCGGGGGCGCCGGCGGCGACCGCTGCATCGCGGACGATGCGGGCCGCGGCGACGGAGCACTTCTGCGCCGAGGGGTGGAATCCGAACACGATCGGGTTGCGGGTCTTCAGGGCGATGAGCGACTTGAAGATGGCGGTGGAGGTCGGGTTGGTGACCGGGGTGAGCGCGCAGATGACGCCCACGGGGTCGGCGATCTCGGTGATCCCGGTGAGTTCGTCGTGGGAGATCACCCCGACCGTCTTCTGGTTGATGATCGAGTTCGTCACGTGCTCGCACGCGAACATGTTCTTCACGGCCTTGTCTTCGAACAGGCCGCGGCCGGTCTCCTCCACCGCGAGCACCGCGAGATCACCGTGGTGGTGCAGCGCGGCCACAGACGCCTTACGGACGATGTGGTCGACCTGCTCCTGCGTGAATGATGCGTACTCCGCGAGAGCGACCTGAGCGCGTTCGACCAGAGCATCGATCGACGTGGACATTGGGTTCTCCTACCCGGCACGGATGCAGGATCCGCACCCTTGCTGGTTCGGGTCGGGATCGTTCCCCGCCCTTGTCCTCTCATTATGCACCCTGTGGTCTGACCACACAAGGTTCGCGCCGTGAATATGCCGCGCCGCGGTGATCCGCGCTTTGTCACGTCGATTCGACCGGCGGAGAGCGGCGGCTCCGGCCCACACTGGAGCCATGCCGAAGGTGCCGCTCTACTACTACTCCTCGGTGTCGAACCTCACCGGCCGCTTCGCTGAGGCCCTCTCCCGCCTCGACGGGCGCGACGTGTTCAACCTCGCTCACGCGCCGGTGCGGCGCACGGAGGTTCCCGGGCCGTGGGTGCTGCTCACGCCGTCATACAAAGCGGGCAACGCCAACGAGGTCACCCTCCCGGCGGGAGTGCGCTCGTTCCTCCGCTCCCCCATGAACCGGCGACGCCTCATCGGCATCATCGGATCCGGCAACCGCAACTTCGGCGTCTACTACCAAGCGGCCGCGCGACGGCTGGCGGCACGGTCCGGTCGACCCATTCTCTTCGAGTTCGAGCTCGCCGGGACGCCGGAAGACGTCGCCCGGTGTGCGGAGATCCTCGCCGAGCTCGACGCCGCCCTGGACGAGGCCACCGCCTAAACCCTCCAGTGAGTGTCCACGACGCGCCGACTCGGGCCTGTCAGACCCGGCGCGTCATGGACGCTCGGGGGGCGGAAAGCGGGGAGAGGTGGGTCGTGTCGCTCAGCTCTCGCAGGGAGCGGTTGTGGAAGTGGTCGTCCTCCTGCAGCACCGTAATCCCGCCCGGTTGGGCGCGCAGCCGGAAGTACTGCAGGCCCTCGAGCGGAAGCCGCAGGAAGGCCGCGGCCACGAACGTCAGCGCGCCGCCGTGCGTGGAGACGATCTGGTGCTCACTCGGAGACGCGAGGATGTCGTCCATTGCGGCGTACACACGCGTGCCGAAGTGCGCCATGGTCTCCGCGCCGTCGATCCCTTCGTCGTGCTCCAGCCGCTCGCCGTGCGGCGGAGGGGTGACGAAGCGCTCGTCCAGCCAGGACTGGGGCCGGCCCTCGGCGACGCCGTAGGACTTCTCCCGGAGGCGCGCGTCCTCGATCGCCGCGACGCCGAGACGACGACCGATCGCCTCCGCGGTCTGCGCGGTGCGACGCAGGTCGGACGTGTAGAGCTGAACGCCCGCACCCTGCGGGATCCGCTCCGCCAGCCGGCGCGCCACCGCCTCGGCGTGACCGAGCCCGGTCGGGGTGAGCTCGGAGTCGTACCAGCCCCCGACGCGCCCCTCGACATGATGAGTGGCCTCGGGGTGGGTGACGATGTAGAGCGTCCTCATGCGCGTCGTCCTTTCTTCAGGGTCGTCAGGGCTGCCATGTCCAGCCCGCCAACACGGCCCGGATCGCGGCGTCGAACTGTCTCTCGTGCGACGCCTGCCAACCCGCCGCCATCAACGCGCCGAGATGGGGAAGAGAGGCCATCGCGACCTCTCCCTCAGCGGCGTCCGAGGGCGACCCGTCCCGCTCCGCCGCCGCATCGACGGGCGGCGATCCGGCGCGGGGGGCGAACTCGCCCAGCGCCGAGGCCACGGTGAGCATGACCAGCACGTTCACGAGGTCGCCGAGCGCGGGGTGCACCGGGGCCCCCGTCCGCAGCAGGGCACCCACAGCCCCGTCAGCCGCCGCGAGGGCCGCCGCGGAGCCGATCGGATGGGTCGCCACGATCGGGATCACCCCGGGATCTCGTCCCAGCTGGGCGCGGAGGCCTGCCATGAGGGCGTGGGCGTAGTCCTGCCACGACGCCGACGCGGACTCCTCCGGCAGCTCCAGCCGCTCCCAGAAACGATCGGCGATTGCCGCCATGAGCTCGTCGCGCGCAGAGAAGTGGCGGTAGAGCGCCATGGGGTCGACCCCGAGCTCCCCCGCGACGCGACGCATCGTCACGTGCTCGGCGCCGTGCGCAGAGGCGAGGGCGAACGCGGCCGAGACGGCATCCTCGCGCGTGAACCGCGCCGGTCGCGGCGACATCAGGAGCCTTCCCGGCGACGGCGAAGCCGAAGCGCCGCGAACGCGACGAGCCCCACCGTCCACAGCATCAGAATCGCCACCGCCGGCAGGACGTCGACCACGCCCGCGCCATCGAGGCTGAGAGAGGTCATGGCATCGATCGCCCAGTACGCCGGCGAGGCGAGGGCGGCGCTCTGCATCGCCGCGGGAAGACCGGTGACGGGACCGAATGCACCGCCGAGACCCGCCATCACCATCGCCACGATATTGCAGACGACGAGAGCATGCACATCCGAGCGGAACAGGGAGAACAGCACGAGGCCGAGGGCGACCATCACCGTCGCGAACAGAACGGCCACGAGGATCAGGGCCGGCACATCGCCGCGCGGACGGAACCCGAACAGCACCGCGCCCCCGCCGAGCACGACGAGCAGTTGCGCCGCCTGCGCCGCGAGCGCGGTCAGCGATTTGCCGACGAGAATCGCGGACCGCGGCGCGGGCGAGGCGCGGAGGCGATCCCAGGTGCGCCACTGCCGATCCCGGTAAAGCGCACCGATGACCTGCTGCACGCACAGCAGCGCGAACAGCACCGCGAGACTCGGCACGGCGTACGCGGCCCCGTCGACGCCGACCCGTCCCGCAGTCGCCAGCTGCGCACTCGCGCCCGGGGCGAAGAAGGGAACGAACAGGAGCGGCAGGACGATCATGACGGCCACCGGAGCGGGATCCTTCCAGAGGATCCGCGCGTCGATGGCGGCGACGGCGACGCTATGCCGCCACATGCGTGTCGCCCTCGTCGCGGCGACCCGTCGCCTGGGCCCGCTCACGGAGCCGGAGGTAGGCCACATCGAGCGAAGAGCGCTCCACGCGGACGTCGACGACCTCGCCCGCATGTGCGCCGAGCCCGTCGATGCCCGACGCGAGCACACGTGCCAGGTCGCTGCCCCGCGCATCTCGTACGAGCGAATCACCCTCCCGGCGCCATCCGGGCGGCAGTGGTGCGTCCTGCGGGTTGCGCAGCCGGAGCGCGACGCGGCCGCTCCCCCATTCGTCCACGACCTCACGAACCGTGCCCAGCGACCGGATGGCCCCGTCGTGCAGGAGCGCGATGCGGGCGTTCAACTCCTCGAGCTCGGGGAGGTAGTGCGTCGTGTAGACGATGGCGACCCCCTCGGCGGCGAGCGCGCCGACGAGATCGAGGAGCCGTCGCCGCGACTCGACGTCGGATCCGACCGTCGGCTCGTCGAGGAAGAGGACCGACGGGCGATGAATGAGCGCCATGCCGGCATGCAGGCGCCGGCGTTGCCCGCCGCTGAGGCGGTCGGCGCGGGTCGTGGCCTGCGCCGTGAGGCCGAGCATCTCCACGACCTCGGCAACACGTCGCCGCGAAGCGGCGCGACGCGCCCCGTAGAGGCGGGCGACCGCTTCGAGGTTCTCCGCCGCGGTCAGGACCGGGTAGACCGCGGTGTCCTGCGCAGCCAGCCCCACCCGCGCCGCTGCGCGCCGGTCGCCGACGGGGATGCCGTCGATGGTCACCGATCCACGGTCCGGCACGCGAAGCCCCGCGGCGACCTCGATGAACGTGGACTTTCCCGCGCCGTTGGCCCCGAGAAGGCCCACGACCTCGCCGGGGGCGACGGCGAGCGTCGCGGCGCCCAGCACTCGCCGGCCTCCGCGGCGCACGGCGATGTCCCGCGCCTGGAGCCCGCTCCTCTCGGTGCTCACTCGCATACCCATGCTGCTCCTTCGTCGCGAGACCGCGGCTCTCGCGACCCCATTTATCTACACTGTAGACTTACTGAGGGATGGACGCGAATCGACCCCGTGCGGGCCAGCCTCCCGCAGCGGAGCAGCGAAGAACTCGCGCTCGTGGACGGCGGACGCGCGGAAGGCCTCCGCCATTCGACGACGGCGTTCCTCGTCGGCGCGCGCGGCGGCGCGCGTCACCCATCTCAGGGCGGTGTCCGTCGCTTCGGCGAAGGCCGGATCGGCGTACGTCTCCAGCCACGAGGCGTACGGGTGCGCGGCATGCGAGTGCCGTTCCAGCCGAACCCCGACGTCCTGGTACAGCCAGAAGCACGGAAGGAGCGCGGCGATCAGGACGTCATACCCCTCGCGGGCCGACGCGTGGAGATGGTCGAGATAGGCCGTGGTCGACGGAGCGGGATCGACGTTGCCGCCCGGGACCCCGGAAAGCCACTCGTCGTGCAACTGCAGCTCGCCGTCCAGCGCGCCCGATGCGCTCCGGGCCCAGAACGCCTGCTCGTCACGCGACGGCGCCCGCCGGCTCGCCTCCGCCAGCAGCCGCGCGTAGTCGCGGAGGTAGAGGGCGTCCTGCGCGAGATACCAGAGGAACGCTGCGCGAGGAAGCGTGCCCTCCCCGAGGCCGCGCACGAACGGGAGGCGGTCGATGTCGGCGCGGATGTCGGCGATCGAGCGCCACCACTCCTCGCGCACCTCGTCGAGGGTCGGACGAGTGCGGAGGCCTCCGCGCTCCCACAGCCCCGCGAAGTGATGGACCGGACCGTTCCCCGACCCCACGTGCAGCGCGTCGGCGCCGCGAACGCTCTCCAGGAGCCACCGCTTGGACTCCGCGACCGCCGTGTTCCAGTCCCCATCGCGAGCGACGCGGGCCGCGATCGCGGAGGAGAGCGAGCATCCCGTGCCGTGCGTGCTGGTCGTGACGATGCGCCCGGCGGAGTACTCGGCCACGTCTGGGGGCTGGATCCTCGCGTCCACGAGCGCATCGACGGCGTCGGGCCCGTCGAGGTGGCCGCCCTTCGCCAGCACCCGCACCCCGAGCGTGCGCGACAACTGCTCGGCCTGGGCCCGCACCTCGGGCCATGTCCGCGCCGGCGATTCCCGCAGGAGGAGGGCGAGCTCCGGCACGTTGGGGGTGACGAGGTCGACGCGTTCGCACAGCGCGCGGAGGGCGTCTTCAGCGTCCCTCTCCAGAAGGCGGTCGCCGCTCGTGGCCACCATGACGGGGTCGAGCACCACGATCGGCGGACGGACCCGGTCGAGCCAGGACGAGACGGCACCGATGACCTCCGC
Source organism: Microbacterium sp. TNHR37B (assembly GCF_001620065.1). GTDB lineage: Bacteria > Actinomycetota > Actinomycetes > Actinomycetales > Microbacteriaceae > Microbacterium. The sequence continues at coordinate 140,649 of NZ_LQGV01000001.1, read as the reverse complement.
GCCCCCGAGCATCCCGATCTTGACCGCGTCGATCTCGACGTCGTCGGACACCGCGTCCAGCTGCTCGACGAGGAAGGACACCGGCGGGGTGTGCACCGAACGCACACCGCGCGTGTTCTGCGCGACCAGCGCCGTCACGACCGCCATCCCATAGCCGCCGGCCGCGGCGATGCTCTTGAGGTCGGCCTGGATGCCCGCCCCGCCCGAGGGGTCGGTTCCCGCGATGCTGAGCACACGCGGGATGTGTGTGCGCGCCCGGCTCATGCCGCCTCCTCCCACGCCCGCCGGAGCTCTCGCGCGGCCGGTCCGGGATCCGGGGCCCCGCAGATGGCCGAGACGACGGCGACCCCGGCGGCGCCGGCGGCGCGCAGACCCGCGACATCGACGGCGGTGACGCCACCGATCACGACCGCCGGCAGCGTGCACTCCGCCAGCACGGTCCGCGCGCCGGCGAGCCCCAGCGCGGGCGGCGCGTCGGGTTTGGTCCGCGTGGCATGGAGCGCTCCGACGCCCACGTAGTCGATCCGCGCATCGTCGCGCGCAGCCCGGACGACCTGCCCGGGCGTGCCGGCGGTCAGACCCAGCACGGCGTCGTCGCCGATGAGTGTGCGCACGAGCCGGGGAGGCAGGTCGGACTGCCCCACATGGACGCCCGCGACGGCGGCGCCGGCCGCACGGGCGGCGAGGTAGACGTCCACGCGGTCGTTGACGATGACGGGAACGCCGTCGGGGACGACCTCGGCGATCCGGCAGACCGTCTCCAGGAAAGCGCGGCCGGACAGAGTCTTCTCCCGCACCTGCACCGAGGTCACGCCGTTCGCCACGGCCGCGGCCACGAGGTCCGCCAGATCGTGCCCCGCGCGGGTCGCGATACCGGAGTCGGTCACGAGCGACAACGAGAGATCGATCATGCGACCACACCCCGAGCGAGAATCGCGTCGGCGGTGAGACCGGCGAGCGCGTCGAGGAAGGCGACCGCGAAGGACCCGGGACCGGCGGCGCCTTCGGCCGCCACGTCGGCGGCCACCCCGTAGACGACGGAGGCTGCCGTCGCGGCGACGAACGCGTCGGACTCGACCGCGGCGAACGCTGCCATCACCGCACCGAGGGCACAGCCGCCCCCGGTCATCCGCGTGAGCAGAGCGTGACCGTTGCGGACGCGGGCGGACCGTCCGTCGGCGATGATCAGATCGACGGGCCCAGAAACGGCGACCGCGCCGCCGGTGCGAGCGGCGAGGGCGACCGCGAAGGAAGCGGCGGCCTCGACGTCGTCGGTGGCGTCGACACCGCGCCCTCCGGCCCCGCCGCCGGCGAGCGCAATGATCTCCGAGGCGTTGCCGCGAACGATCGCGGGTGACTGCGACGCAAGGTCATGAGCGAGCGGGGTGCGCACGGGCAGGGAGCCGACCGCGACGGGGTCGAGCACCCAGGGAGTTCCGGCTCCCTTCGCGGCGGCGACGGCCTCACGCGTCGCCTGGCGCTGCTCGGTGGTGGGGGTACCGAGATTGACGAGGAGACCCGATGCCGCCGCCGCGAACGGGCCCGCCTCCCCTGGGATGTCGACCATTGCGGGGGCGCCGCCGAGGGCGAGGACGGCATTGGCGGTCATCCCAATGACCACGCTGTTGGTGATGCAGTGGACGAGCGGCGAGCGGGAGCGCACCTCCTCCCAGGCCGCACAAGTGGAGTCGATCAGAGGCGGTGGCGTGCGCGTCATGGCGCGACATCCCTTCGCTAGTACGAACTAGATCAGGTTCGACGGGTGTGATCTCAGCCCTGGCGGGCACCCCGTGTCACGTGTTGGGCTCCACGTTACCCGGGTGCGCCGGTGGTCGTGACCGCCACCCTCCGGGGTATCGATAGCCTCGGGATACCGCGCACCGCCGCGAGCCGTCTCACCGGCGACGACGTCACCCGTGTTCCGCGCGCGAAAAGCAGGCCCGAACCGCCGCTGGAGGCCGGGAAGGCGGTGCGGCGGCGATCCGGCCTGCTTTTGGCCCGCCGAGAAGGACCGAGAAGGCCCGAGAAGGACCGAGAAGGACGACGAAAGACCACACATGCCCCGAATCCACCTCACCGGCCGCCTCCTCTGCCGTGACGACGTCGAAGCCGCCACTGTCGAGCGTCATCTCCCCGACCACGTCGCCCGCACCCGGGCAGAGCCCGGATGCTTGCGCTTCGAGGTGAACCCGACGGCCGACCCGAGGGTGTGGAGCGTCGAGGAACTCTTCGCCGACGAGGCCGCCTTCGCCGAACATCAGCGAAACGCCGCCGCGAGCACGTGGGGCACGGCCACCGCCGGCATCGAACGCCGCTACGAGATCACTCGGGTTCCGGACGGTGCCACCGCCGCGGTGCGCGTCACCCCGTTCCTGCCGGAGGACCGCGATGTCGTCATCGCCCTCTCAGTCCGACCCGAGCAGGACGGTTTCGTCGCGACGAACGAAGCGTCCCTGGACGAGGCTGCGGAGCACTCCTTCTGCACTCCGCTCGTCGTGCGCGCCGGCGAGGAGATCGTGGGCTTCGCGATGTGCGCCCTCGACCCGGACGACGGCAACTACTGGATCTACCGCCTGATGATCGATCAGCGCTTCCAAGGCCGCGGGTACGCGCGGGCAGCCCTGGACCAGATTCTCTCGCGCATGTCGTCGCTCGAGGGCTGCGACCGGATCCTGCTCGGCGTCCGCCCCGACAACGAGCGCGCCATCGCGCTGTACATCGGGGCCGGGTTCGTCGCGACCGGCGAGGAGATCGACGGCGAGCGGGTCTTCCAGCGGAGCTGAACCGCCGAGCCTTCGCTCAGGAGACGAGCGGACCGCCGTGCTTCCAGTACCCGAGGAAGGCGACCCGCTCCTTGTCGATCCGCATCGCCGCGGTCAGGTGCCGTCGCATGCGCGCGGTGGCGCCGGTCTCCCCCGCGATCCAGACGTACGCGTCGGGATCGGCGGCCACCTCCTCGGCACCGTCCCACCCCGCGATCGCGCTTTCCAGGGCTTCGCCGCCGGTGCCCCGACGCCGCACGACCTCCACTCGGTCGCCGTCGCTCACCGGCACGAGCGTGTCGTCCGCCGGATCGCCCAGCTCGAGGAAGATCTCGAACCGCACGTTCTCGGCGCGCTGTCGGACGATGTTGTTGATGGCCGGCAGTGCGGACTCGTCGCCGATCAGCACCACACGGGAGGGCGGTCTCGGCGGCGTGTAGTGGATGCCGTAGCCGGTGAAGCCGACGCGGGCGTCGGGGCCCGTCAGCACGAGCTCGTCGCCGACCGTGCACGAGAGCGCCCACGCCGATGCCGGACCGGCCGGCTGGTGAACGTACACGTCCACGTCGATCTCGGCGCGCTCGGGGCGGATCGCCGACGGCGTATACGTGCGCAGCACGTTGCGCCGTTCCACGGGCAGCTGCTTCCACCGGGTGTACCACTCCTGGGGATGCGGCGTCGGCTCGTCGAGCAGCCCGAACTCGGGCCGCGTGCCATCGGGCATGGGGAGGACGAGCTTGATCCGCTGATCGAGTCCCCACGCGGCGAAGTGGACGAGGGATGGACCGGCGAGAGTGATCCTGACGAAGCCGGGGCTGAGGCGCTGGACGGCGGCGACCCGCACCGGGAAGGCGCTGTACTCCCAGTGGCGGCCGGCCTCTGCGACCGAGCTCACCGCTCCTCTCCTTCAGAGGTCGGGACAGGCCCTTCGACCGCCGGGACGGGAACGCCCCGGGGAACGACGAGCGGACCCCCTGTGACGGGGTCGGCGATCACGACATTGGGGAGCCCGTAGATCTCCTCCACCCGCTCACTCGTGACCACCTCGGTGGGAGACCCCGCCGCGACGATCCGCCCCTGCCGCATCGCGATGATGTGGTCGGCGTAGCGCGCGGCGTGGTTGAGATCGTGGAGGACGGCCACGATCGTGCGACCCTGACGATTGAGGTGCGCGAACAGTTCCATCAGCTCCACCTGATGCGCGATGTCGAGGAAGGTCGTCGGCTCGTCGAGGAGCAGCAGATCCGTCTCCTGCGCCAGCACCATCGCCACCCACACGCGCTGACGCTGGCCTCCTGACAGCTCCTCCACCCGGCGGGGGGCGAGCTCGGTCGTGCCGGTGGCGGCGAGCGCGTCGTGCACCGCCTGCTCGTCGCGTTCCGACCACTGACGCAGGAAGCCCTGGTGCGGATACCGGCCGCGGCCGACGAGGTCGGCGACGGTGATGCCGTCGGGGGCGAGCGCGGTCTGCGGAAGGAGCCCGAGACGCCGGGCGACGTCTTTGGCCGGTCGTTCGGTGATCTCCTTCCCGTCCAGGATCACGGCACCGGAGCGTGGAGCGAGCAGTCGCGACAGTCCGCGCAGCAGAGTTGACTTGCCGCACGCGTTGGGGCCGATGATGACGGTGAAGGAGCCATCGGGGATCTCGGCGGTCAGCTCCTCGATGATGGCCGCGCCGTCGTACCCCAGGCGGACGGCTTCGGCACGGAGCCGAGCGGAGACGGATGGGGGGCGTGAGAGCTCTTCAGGCACGGCGGCGGATCTCCTGGACGAGGACGAGGACGAGGTACAGCCCCCCGACGGAGACGGTGACGACGCCGACGGGGAGGGTGACGGGAAGGACGTGCTGGGCGACGACGTCCGACGCCAGCAGCAGGAGCGCACCGACGAGGGCCGAGACTCCGAGGGAGAGGTGGGGCGTGCGGGCGATCCGGCGCGCCACCTGCGGGGCGGCGAAGGCGATGAAGGCCACGGGACCCATCACGGCGGTCGCGAGGGCGACCAGCCCGACCCCCACGAGCAGCGCGACCGTGCGCACCCCCTGGGGCGTCGCCCCGGTCGCGGTGGCCACGTCGTCGCCCAGGTCGAGTTGACGCAGGCGTGGGGTGAGGGCAACGAGCAGGAGCAGCAGTGGCGCGGCGCAGGCGATCGCGCCGACGACCTGGGGGGCCGCGACACCGTTGAGGCTCCCCGCGCCCCACGCCGACGCGAACATCGCGGTCTCCAGCTCCACCTCCAGGAGCATCCACGTGTTGAGCGACGACAGGAGGGCCGCGACGCCGATGCCGACGACGATGAGCCGGAACCCCTGCACACCGCCTCGTCGGGCGAGCGCCCAGATGAGCAGCGCGGTGAGGATCCCTCCCCCGGTGGCTCCCGCCATGAGGACGGGCCAGCTCGTGGAGACGAACACCATCGTCAGCAGCATCCCCGTGAAGGCGCCGTTGGACAAGCCGAGGATGTCGGGGCTGGCGAGGGGGTTGCGAGTCACCGTCTGGAAGAGCGCCCCCGCGACGGCGAGGAAGGCGCCGAAGGCGATCGCCGCCGTCGTGCGCGGCAGCCGCCACTCCGTGACGACGGTGCGGTCGAGGGCCTCACCGCCTCCGAAGAGCGCGCGGACGACGGCCTCCGGTGTGAGGGGGTAGGACCCGAGACCGAGCGAGAGCACGCCGAGCACGGCGACGACGACGGCGAGCACCACGCCGACGAGGAGACTGCGCACGCGCCAGTCGAGTCGCACCGGACCCAGGCGCACCCGGAGACGGCGATACCCCGGGTCGATCGCGGGTGGGACGGGACGGGGCGGCGCGGACGTCACAGCGTGCTCGCCTTCCGTCGGCGCGCCAGAGCGATCAGGACGGGCGCGCCGACGAACGCCGTCACGATTCCGACGGGGATCTCGGCGGGGGCGATCAGGATCCGCCCGAGGACATCCGAGGCCAGCACCACGACCGGCGCCGACAGCATCGACACCGCGAGGATCAGGCGCTGATCGACCCCGAACAGCCAGCGCGCGACGTGGGGCACCATCAGGCCGACGAAGGAGATCGGGCCCGCCACGGCGGTGGCCGTCCCCGCGAGCACGGTGACGGCGAGGATCACGCCGACGCGGATCGCGCCGACTCTCGCACCCTGAACACGAGCCACGTCGTCGCCGAGAGCGAGGGCGTTCAGCCCCGGGGCAAGGAGCATCGCGAGGACGAGTCCCGCGATGACGAAGGGGACGACGGCCCCCACGACGTCGAGGTCGCGGCCGAGCAGCGACCCCGCATTCCACGAGCGCATCCGATCGAAGGCGTCGGGGTTGCTGAGCGTCATTCCCGTCGTGAGCCCCGCAAGGACGGCGCCGAGGGCGACACCCGCCAATGTCAAGCGCAGAGGATCGGCCGCACCCCGGCCCGCCGACCCGATCACGGAGACGGCGAGAGTGACCAGCAGGGCGCCGGCGAAGGCCAACCAGACGAACGCCGAGATGTCCCGGAGTCCGAAGAACGCGACGCCGACCGCGACCGCGAACGCGGCTCCGGCATTGACCCCGAGGATCCCCGGGTCGGCGAGCGGATTGCGTGTGTAGGCCTGGATGAGTGCTCCCGCGGCTCCGAGCGCCGCGCCCACGAGCACCCCCGCCACCGTGCGCGGCACGCGCAGCTCGGCGACGACGTATCGAGCCTCCGCCGACCCTCCGCCCCGCAGCACGTCGAGGACGGTTCCGAGGGCGAGGGGGTTCGACCCGACGGTGAGCGACAGCGCCACGGCGACGATGAGGAGCACGCCGAGGACGGCGAAGCCGAGGGTCACCCGGCCTCGCCGTCCTGTCGTCACGCTCGCGCCGGTGCGCGATCGCCCGAGTCGGGCCGTCGTCACTGCTGCGCGTCGAGGAAGCGTTCGATGTCGTCCAGCACGAGCGCGCCGCCCTTCGGCCCCACGCCCGACACCCAGTAGCTCGTGTCCACCAGCGTCACCGAGGGGAACACCGCCGCGTTCTCGGTGATGGCGGACGGAATCGTCGAGGAGTCGTCCACGTCGGTGGTCGTGATGAACACGTAGTCGGCGCGGGCGTCGAGGATGTTCTCCGGCGAGAGGTCGGCCTGCAGCCCGTCCTCCCAGTCCTGATCCGGAATGCTCAGACCCACGCACTCGAGGGCTCCTCCCGCGAAGGAGACGGGTCCGTAGAGGCTGAGCGTCGTCTCGTCCCGGGGCCGGATCATGTTGGCGGTCTTGCCGGCGACGTCGAAGCGGTCCTTGATCTCGGCGCAACGGTCGTTGAAGCCGTCGACGAGTTGCTGGGCGCGCTCCTTCTGCCCGAGCGCCTCCCCGATCAGCAGCACGTTCTGCTGCCACGGGTCTGCCTGCGTCTGCATGTAGACCGTCGGCGCGATCGCCGCGAGCTGGTCGTACAGCTTCGAATGCCGGGATTCCGTGCCGAGAATGAGGTCGGGCTTCAGCGCGGCGATCGCTTCCAGATCCGGCTCGGGAACCGTGCCGACCGGCTCCACGCCGTCGACACCGAGGTAGCTCGGGACGCCCGCCACGTTGCTGGCGACCGCTGCCCCCACCGGAGTCACCCCGAGCGCGACGGCCGTGTCCAGTTCCACCGGCTCGAGCACGACGACCCGCCGCGGCTCGTCGGGCACCGTCGCCGTGCCGCGCGCGTGCTCGACCGTGCGGGTCGCCGCGGGCGCGCTGGCCGCCGGCTCGGCGCCCGGCGCGGCGCACCCGGCCAGCAGGAGGACGGAGAGCGCCGCGGTAGACGCCCAGGCGAGCGCTCGACGGGACAGGGAAGATCGCATGCGAAGAAGACCTCTCTGGGGGGGTGAAGAGACCGGCGCATCTCGGGAGACGGCGCGACGGTCAGGTAAGGCCACCCTAACCTAAATCGGCCCAGACCGCCGAGGCGAACACCTTGAGCCTCACACTGTGTCAGGGTCGACAGTGAGGACATCATGTACACCATCGGAGAGTTCGCCGCGCTGGGGCGCGTCAGCGTGCGCATGCTGCGTCACTACGACAGCATCGGCCTGCTCGCCCCCGCGCGCGTCGACCCGCGAAGCGGCTACCGCCTCTACGCGATCGCGCAGCTGCCCGTCCTGCTGCGCATCGCGGAGCTGCGTGACCTGGGGGTGGGCCTGGACGCGATCGCGACGGTCGTCGACGCCGACGAGCAGGACCGCGTCCTGCATGCGGTCCTCGACGCACGCCGGCGCGAGCTGACATCGTCCGTCGCCGCCGCCCAGCAGGACCTCGCGCGCATCGAGCGGCGCCTCCGTCGTCTGGAAGGAATCACCATGTCTGATGTCGTCTACACGCACGTCCCCGCCGTCACCGTGTACGCGGTGCACGGGGTCGCGCCGGGCGGTGGGCCGGAGAATGTGTCACCCGTCATCGGTCCGCTCATCGAGGGTCTCGACCGGGCGCTGGAGGCCGCGGGGCGCCGACTCATCGAACCCGGGATCTTCTGGTACGACGCCACATCCGGCAACGACCTGACCGTCCACGTCTCCTACACCGCGGAGCCCGAGCCGGTGCCCGGCGACGGGTATGACGTGGTGGAACTCCCCGCGATCCCCATCGCCGCCACCCTGCGCCACCACGGAGACATGACCGGTATCGGCGAGTCGTGGTCGACCCTCATGGAGACCCTCGTCACCGACGGCTACCGCGTCGTGGGCGCGTGCCGCGAGGTGTACCTGCATGCCGACGGCCACGAGCCGGGACCGGACTGGCTGACCGAGCTGCAGGTGCCCGTCGAGCGCGCCTGAGGCCGCGCCGCAGCGGGGAATCACCCGCGAGAACGACACGGTCGATACCTGCGAGCGATGTGGAGGGCCGCTCCCGATTCCTAGCGTCGAGGGGTGGAGGTCGTCAACGCATTCATCACCGCCGCCGCGGCATCGCCGTGGCTCCTGCTCGTGCTGTTCGCCGCCGCGGTGATCGACGGGTTCTTCCCGCCGGTCCCCAGCGAGACGGTGCTGGTCGCCGCGGCGGCGGTGGCCGTCTCGACGGGTTCGTTCCCGCAGCTCGTGCTGCTGTGCCTCGTGGCCGCGGCGGGAGCGATGATCGGTGACAACATCGCATACACCCTGGGCCGCGCGATGGGGACGACGCGGTTCCGGTGGATGCGGAGGCCGAAGGTGGCGGCGGTGTTCGCTCGCGCGCGGCAGACCCTGGATGAACGCGGCGCCGTCCTCATCCTGGGCGCGCGGTACATCCCGGTCGGCCGCGTCGCGGTCAACATGTCGGCGGGCGCCGTGCGATATCCGCGACGCCGGTTCGTTCCGCTGAGCGGCGTCGCCGCCATCGGGTGGGCGGCATCCAGCGCCGCGATCGGCGTGCTGGCCGCCTCGTGGCTGGGTGACCAACCAGTGCTGAGCGCGGCGCTGGCGATCGTCGCCGCCCTCACGGTCGGGCTAGCCGTCGATCGGACGGTCGTCCTCCGCCGCCGGCGACGAGCGGCTGCCGCCGGCAACGAGAGGGGCACGGGAGACCCCGCCGCCAGCGCCGCGGACGTCGCCGCCGTCGACGCACCCCTCGCGGTCGCGGCCGCGCGCGCAGCGCCCGCGACCGCGCACGGCTCGTCGCCCGGTGGGACACACTAGGAGACATGCCGGCGATGACTCCTCGAAAGCGCCGCGCCGATCGCCGAACGGTGTGGCTGAGCCTTCTCGCCCTCGCCGCCGTCGCCCTGTTCAGCGTGCTGGTGCCGCTGCAGGCGGTCTTCTCCGGCACGGTGCTTCCCGCGGCGATGATCCTCGGCGCAGCGCTCTGCGCCGCTCCCCTCGTGGCGGTCAGCCGGCCCCGTACCGCGGTCGTGGCGTTCTGCGTCGCCGCCTTCGCATTGCCGTGGTCGGCCTCTCCCGATCGAGATCCGTCCTGGCCATGGCCGTGGTCGGTGGCGGCCACGCTCGCCTTCGTCCTGATGCTGCTGGTACTCACGATCCGCCACGACTGGCGCTGGGGCGTGCTCACGTGGAGCGTCAGCAACGCGGGCGCCCTCGTGCTGGTCTGGATCTTCCCCGATGCCGTCAGCGTGGGAGCCGCCACCGCTAATCTCATCGTCACGGCGTCGGTGACGGCGGCGGCGCTCCTGGTGGGGGTGTTGATCGCGGCGCGTATCCGTGTCGGCGCCGAACTCGTCCGCTCCCGCGAACTCACCGCGCAGGAGCAGGCCCGCCGCGAACTCGTGGAGGAGCGCAGCCGGGTCGCACGCGAACTCCACGACGTCGTCGCCCACAGCCTGTCGGTCATCCAGGTGCAGGCGTCGACGGCGCGCTACCGTCTTCCGGAACTGCCGGAGCCGGTCGCCTCGGAGTTCGACGACATCGCCGCCACCGCGCGCACCTCCCTCGCGGAGATGCGGCATCTGCTGGGCGTCTTGCGAACCGAGGAGGACACCGCGGCGCTCTCGCCCGTCCCTCGCCTGTCGGACATCCCCGCCCTCGTCGACGGCGTCCGCCGCACGGGGGTGCGCGTGAGTCTGACGATGGAGGGGGTCTCGGAGATGGTTCCCTCCGGCGTCGAGGTGACCGGCTTCCGGATCGTTCAGGAGGCGCTGAGCAACGCCGTGCGCCACGCCCCCGGATCCGCGATCGAGGTGTCGCTCCGCCGGGGCGATGACGCGCTGGCCGTGCGCGTCCACGACTCCGGCTCGACGGAGCCCCGCCGCGACTCCCCTTCGCCCGCCGTCCACGCCGCCGACCCGCGTCGCACCGCAGGTCACGGATTGCGCGGCATGCACGAGCGGGTGGCCCTTCTCGACGGCACGCTCAGCGCCGCCGCCGATCCTGCCGGAGGATGGACGGTGGCCGCCGTCCTCCCCCTGGCGCGCGCCGCAGAGGAGATGTGATGACGATCACGGTGCTGATCGCCGACGACCAGGCGATGGTCCGCGCCGGGTTCGCGGCGCTCTTGGACGCCCACGAAGGGATCCGCGTCGTGGGGCAGGCCTCCGACGGGTCCGAGGCCGTCGCTCTGTCGGCCCGACTCGACCCCGATGTGATCCTGATGGACGTGCGGATGCCCGAGATGGACGGCATCGCCGCGACACGCCACATCCTCGGGCCCGGATATCCCGCCGCACACGTGCCGCGCATCCTGATGCTCACGACGTTCGACATCGACGACTACGTGTACGACGCGCTCCAAGCCGGGGCCAGCGGGTTCCTCCTCAAGGACGCCCTGCCCGAGGAGCTCGTCCAGGCCGTCCGCGTGATCGCCGCGGGCGAGGCACTCCTCTCGCCGCGGGTGACGCGTCGGATGATCGCCCAGTTCGCCGCCCAGAAGCCCCGCGTCACCCGGGCTACCCAGGCCCTGTCGACCCTCACCGAACGAGAGCGAGAGGTCCTCGTCCTCCTCGGCAAGGGCATGTCCAACAGCGAGATCGCCCGCACGCTCTTCATCGCCGAGCAGACCGTCAAGACCCACGTCGGCAAGGTGCTGGGCAAGATCGGAGCGCGGGACCGCGTGCAGGCCGTGATCTTCGCGTACGACAGCGGACTGGCCGAGCCTGCCGCGGGGTGATCTCCCTCCCCGGTAGGGGGCGGCGCAAGACCTCGGGGTGATGCCCCGGGTGCGACCGTTTCCATAACCTCCTCGGGAGCCACCCGAGGAGGACTCCATGACCGTCGCCCATCCCATCGCCTGCACCGTCGTGGTCGCGACTCCGCGGCGACCGGCTCCCGCATCCGCCCCGGCGGGTCGCGATCGCGGGATCGACCTCGTGCGCGCCGGCTGCGTCGTCGTGGTCGTGCTGCTGCATGCGCTGATGGCCGGCGTCGTCCTGGAGGACACCGGGCCGGTCTTTCTCAACGCCGCCGATGGCGCCGCGTGGTTCGCGCCGCTGACCTGGGTGGTTCAGATCATGCCGGTGTTCTTCGTCATCGGCGGGTTCGCCGGGTCCCTCGGTCTCGGCGCACTCCGCGCTCGCGGCGGCGACGGCACCGGGTTCGTGGCGGGGCGGGTGCAACGCCTCTTGCTCCCGGCGGCGCTGGTCGTCGCGGTGGTCGGCGCCGCGCTGGCCGCCCTGTCTGTCGCGGGTGTCGATCCCGAGATCGTCGCGGTCGCGGGGTTCCGCTTCGCCCAGCCGCTCTGGTTCCTCGGGGCGTTTCTGCTGTGTCAGGCGCTCCTGCCCGCGCTGCACCGTGCGCATCGTTCGGCGCCGGTGGCGACTCTCGGCGCGCTGGCCGCGAGCGCTGTGCTCGTGGACGTGGCGCGCGCAACCCTCGGGATCGACGCGATCGGCTTCCTCAACCTCGCGTTCGTCTGGCTGACCCTGCAGCAGATCGGCTTCTTCCTCGCCGACGGCCGCATCGACGCGCTCCCCCAGCGCGTGCGCTGGGGGAGCGCGGTGGGCGCGGCGGGAGTGCTCGCGGCGCTCGTCTCGACGAACGTCTACTCCCCCGACCTGTTCGAGAACCTCAATCCGCCCACCGCCGCTCTCCTCCTCCTCGGTGTCGCGCAGACGGCCGTGCTGTCGCTCGCACGCGGTGCGCTCGGGCGGGTGAGCGCCCGCCGCCGCGTCGCCGCGTTCAGCGACTTCGTCAACGCCCGCTCCATGACGATCTATCTGTGGCACATGCCCGTCGTCCTGAGCCTCGCGGGCGGGCTCGCGCTGGCCGGAATGCACTTCGGCATGGTGCTTCCCTCTCCCTCGACTCCGCAGTGGTGGCTGACGCGTCCCCTCTGGTGGGCCGGAGTGGTGGTCGGCACCGCCCTGATCGCCGTCGCGGTCTCGGCGGTCGAACGCCGACGGCTGCCGCGCGTGACCTCATCGCCGCAGCGGGCGGCACGGGCCGCACTCTCGGGGATCGTCGCCGTCGTCCTCCTCCTCGCGGGCGGCACCACCGTCATGACCGCGCTCATCGGGACCGGTCTCCTCCTCCTGGCCCTCAGCCAGGCTCGTCGGCCGCGACGATCGCGGGCACTGGCCTGGGTAGAGTGAACGCTCATGCGACGGAAAACCTCCTGGGCTGCTGCCGCATCCCTTCCCCTCGTCCTGCTGGTCTCCGCCTGCACCGCGTCACCCGGTGTCGATCCCGGCAGCGTGACGGGAGTCCCCGAGCCGTGGCGCACCACCACCGCTGAGGGCTGGCCCTCCTCCGCCGGGCACCAGAGCGGCACACCGGTGATGTCGCGCGGGAAGTGCCTGCTGGCCGACAGTCCGCCGGAGATCCTCGATGAGACGGGGACGTTCACGGACTCGGGGTGGGGGCCGTTCGGCGACGACGCGTCGGGATACCGCTACATCTGCAGTCTGTGGAAACCTGACGCCTACGCCGGCGAGCTCCAGCTGATCCAGGCCGCGTCGGCCGAGGCCGTAGCGACCACCGTGGAGCAGTTCCGTACCCAGAAGAGCTCTCGCGTGCAGGAGAACACCGTGACCGAGGTCACGTCCGGAAAGCTCGACCTATGGGTGCTCACCCGGTGGTACCCGACCAACCCGCAGGGCAGGTACCAGGCGCTGTACCACGACGAGGACAGCGACACCATCGTCACTCTGGAGATCAACTCCCTCGACGAGAAGCAGTTCGCGACTCTCACTCCGCAAGACGTCGCGGATGCGCTCGTCGGAATGATGGCCCAGGCGTCCTGACGGGAGCGCCAGGTCGGGGCGCGGGTCAGGGTCGGTCCGCGCGGGTCAGGGTCGGTCCGCGCGGGTCAGGGTCGGTCCGCGTCGATGACTGCGCGCATCCGCCACACCGGCGGTCGCCTCGATGCCGGTTCGTGCGAGACGACACCGAACCCGTGACGCTCGTACAACCGCACATTGCGGGGATCGGACGTCTCCAGCGTCACGGGTCCGCCTCCCCGCACGGCGACGAGGGAGTCGGCGAAGCTCAGCAGCGCTGAGGCGAGGCCGGCGCCCTGTCGCGACCTTCGGACCCCGAGGGTCTCCAGGCGCCACGCCTGCGCATCGACCTCGGAGGCGTGAGAGAGCCGGTCGATGCGGTCGCCGTGGAGTTCGACCACCCGCCGCACCGCCTCGGGCGCGGGATCCGGCGCTCCGGGAGCCACGAGCGCGATCACTCCGTCGACCTCGCCGTCCTTGCCTGCGGCGATGCCGACGAGCCCGTGGTCGTTGGCGTACTCCAGATACAGCAGCTGGAGTGCGCGCAGGCGATCGTCATATGCCTCTTCGGGAATGATGTAACGCGTCCACGCGTAGTCCCGGAACGCGTCGGCCAGGACATCGGCTGCGAGAGGGAGGTCGGTCGGGTCGGTCAGGCGGATCTCCACCCGACCAGGCTATCGAGCGCGCTCGCGGAGCCACGCGCGCAGGCGGCCGCGCGCGTTGGCATACGGCGAGGACGTGTTGAAGGAGATCATCCGCCCCATCGTCCACGTGCGATACCACGGCGCCCCGTAGAGCTCCTCGTCGCTTCGACTCTCAAAAGGTCTTCTCGATCGCGGCGAGGAGTTGTTCGCGTGTCTGTGGAACGGCCACGTCTGCCTCGGATCTGCGCGCAGCGAGCGGGGGCGTGCGCGCGGGACTGCTCTTCGCTTCACCCTATGTCGCGAGCGACTCGCGCGTCGGCGGCGTGCGCCGTGAAATCGGTCTATGCGGCCAGGGGTCCCGGCCACGGCGAGCGAGCCCGCGACGCAGGCCGAGAAGCGCTGCCTATCGATGTGCGAGCAGCTCGAGGGCGATGACCACGGTGGCGAGGGCGACTTCGCCGACGAGAATCGCGATCCGCTGGCCTCGCGGCAGCGCCAGCTTTCGCACCGCGAGAACCCCGACGGCAGCCAGAGTCGCGATCGTCAACACCATCGCGGCCACCAGGCCGGCGGCTGCCGAGTAGAGGCCGAGCGCGGCCAGCGCCAAGCTGATCAGTGGCGGCAGTGAGACCGTCGCGGCGCCGAGCGTGCTCGTGACGATCCGGCGATGCTCGGCGGAGTGCGGCAGGCCCTCGTGGACGACCATATGGCTGAGCACATCGGCGACGTAGACGGCGACGACCGTGGCGATCACCGTCACAGCGAGGGTGCCCAGGGCCACACTGGCCGAGGGATGGTCGTCATGGGCCCGGAGTGCGATGACGACGGCCAGCGTCGTGAAAGAGACGTAGATGCGCTCTTTGAGGACGGACGCGCGGTGCGCCCGAGACTCGCTCTCCCCCGCGTCGGCGGCGCTCATCGCGACGCGACACCCGCGGGTGCCAGCCGCAGGAGGCGGAGGGCCGCCGCCTGACTCGCGGCGAACAGAGCCACCTCGACCGCGACAGCGAGGACCACGAGGATCGTGAACCCTGTCGCGGCGGCAACCGACACCGAGGCGACGGCGACCGCGGCGACCACGTTCGCCACCATCACGATGCGCAACGCCATCCGCAGCGGGAGCCGCCGGAGCAGCCCGACGACGAGCCCGGCCCAGACGATCACGGCGGCTCCGACGCCGGCGATCACCGGGACGGGAAGCGCCACGCCCGAGCCCACCCACGGCGCTGCCACCAGCACGGCCGCTCCCAGCACGACGCAGTACACGGCATCCCAGCGGAGGCTCCGCCGCCCGATCCGTTCTCCGTCGGCGTATCTCGTCATGGTTCTCCGTCCGGTCTGGGCGTCACCCGCGGCCGCCCGCTCCGCCAGCCTAGCGATCAGGTCGCCCCGTCACCGGCTCGCCGTCGTCATCGAGGGCCGGGCGTCCCCACGTGCGTCTCGCCCTGACGCAGCTCCCTCCGCAGGATCTTTCCGGACGCGGACTTCGGGATGGCGTCCACGAACTCGACCCGCCGGATCTTCTTGTAGGGCGCCACGCGTTCGTCGACGAACGCCGTCACGTCGGCCTCGCTCAACCCCGCACCCCCGGCCCTGACGACGAAGGCCTTCGGCACCTCCTGCCGCTCGTCGTCGAGGACGCCGATCACGGCTGCATCGGCGATGTCGGGATGGGAGAGCAGGAGTGCTTCCAGCTCAGCCGGCGCGATCTGGTACCCCTTGTACTTGATGAGCTCCTTCACCCTGTCCACGATCGTGAACCACCCACCCTCGTGGTAGGTCGCCACGTCGCCGGTGTGAAGGAAGCCCTCGCCGTCGAGGGTCTCTGCCGTCGCATCGGGACGGTTCAGATACCCGAGCATCACATTCGGACCCTTGACCCAGAGCTCGCCGGGCGGTGTCTGACCGGCCTCTCCGATCTCTGTGATCTCCTCGCCGGTCTCCACGTCGACGAGCTTGCACTGCTGGTTGGGGAGCATCACTCCGACAGAACTGACGGGGATGTCGTGCCGCTGGTGAGGCATGGCGTGTGAGACGGGACTGAGCTCGCTCATCCCGTATCCCTGCAGCATCCGCGCTCCGAGCCGGCGCCCCACCGTCTCGGCCGTATCTCCGTCCAGCGGCGCCGCACCGGAGAACAGCGTGTGCACGGATGACATGTCGTGATCGTCGACGGACGGATGCTTGGCCAGTGCCACCGCGATCGGCGGCGCGATGAAGATGAACGTGCACCGATGGCGTTCGATGTTGGCGAGAAAGTCGGACAACACGAAGCGCGGCATCGTGACGAGAGCCGCACGACGACGCAGCGCGAGATTGAGCAGCATGGTCATGCCGTAGATGTGGAAGAAGGGCAGGACAGCGAGCACGCGGTCTTCTGCTGTGAGGCTCACGATCGGACGGCACTGCTCGACGTTGGCGACGAGATTGCGATGCGTGAGCATCACCCCCTTCGGTGTCCCCGTCGTTCCGGACGAGTACGGCAGCACGGCGATGTGAGAGGCCGGATCGATCTGCACCGAGGGCGCGGGGTGGCTCTCGGCGAGGAGACCAGCCAGATCGGGGTGCCCCGGTGCGCCATCGAGCACGATCAGACGTTCATTCGGGATTCCGACCGCCCGCGTGGCCACCGCGGCGTTGTCCAGGAGCTGCGAGACCGTGATGAGCCACGTGGCGTCGGCGTCGCGCAGCTGCTTCTCGATGTCAGCCGCTGTCGAGAGGGAGTTCACGGTGGTCACCGTCGCGCCGGCGCGGAGAGCGCCGTGGAAGGCGACCGCGAAGGCCGGCACGTTGGGGCAGAGGAGAGCGATCGTCGCGCCGGGACCGACACCACGCCGAGCGAGCGCCCCCGCGAAGAGCTCGATACGAGTCTTGAGTTGCGCGTAGGTTGTCTCCGCACCGTCGGCCGGATCGATGAACGCCGTGCGCGCCGCGTCGTGGGGCGACAGCGAGCCGAAGAGGTAGGTGAAGACGGTCGTGTCGGGGATCTCGATGTCCGGAAAAGGGCTGGTGTACACAGGAGACTCCTGAAGGGTCGATGGGGGCGAACGGGTACATGCCGCCGGGACGACCGGCGACCGGGATCAGCGGATGACGCGCTCCACAGGCCTCCCCTCGATCGCTATGGGGGCCCACGGGGCGGCACCGCCGCGCACGAACCGCGACCAGATCGATTGCATCTCGTCATGGATGCGAAGATCATCGTCTGTCGGACCATCGGGCGCGATGAATGCCCACGCGGCTCGATCGCGGTTGCCGAAGAGGAAGGGCCCCTCCGCGCTGTGCGACGCGCCCAGGCCAAGCCGGTCGAGCACCTCGGTGCGGTGATCGAACCGCGCCATCCACGACGGAGCGACCCGTGCGTGCCCGGCGAGTGCCCGACGAAGCGGCGCCGCGAAGTACGCCTCCGTGGCCACCCGCATCCGGCTCGGATCGTCCGGCCAGCCCGGTTCTCGCCGCCGCAGGTCCTCGGCGGTCACGGCCAGGAGCGCCTGGAGTGCCGCCGCATCGGTGCGGACGACGGGGTCATCGCGAAACGCGGTCCCCTCGTCGCTGTTCCACATTCCGAGCACGGGAACGGCTTCCCCGAGCCCTGCCGCGAGCGTGTCCACGGGTGAGCCGTGGAGGAAACGGCCGTCGATGACGGGCGAACACGCGAGCGTCCCCGGGCGCTGGCGGGCGACCTCGAGAGTCAACTGGTGCTGCGCCTCCAGCAATGCCTCGACGGACGCCGACGACGGATCCTGCCCCAGGATCTCGGTGAACCGGCGTGCGTCGGCGGCTGACGCCTCTTCCGTCTGGACGGTCGCCAAGGGCGCGCTCTGCAGGATCGCCCCCCGCACTCGCCCGCGCGCCACGGGAGAAGCGAGCAACGCTCCGACGATGCCCGCGCCCGCCGAGGCTCCGTCGATGGTGATGCGCTCGGGGTCTCCTCCGAACTCCTCGATGTGACGCCGCACCCAGTCCAGTGCCGTCAGCACGTCGAGCAGACCGGCGTTGGCCACTGCTCCCGGCGCCTCCGCGCGCATGTCGAGAAAGCCCCACACCCCCAGGCGGTACTGGACGGCCACGATCACCGCTCCGAGTGCCAGGGCGAGCTCACCGGCATCGAGTTCGGGCTGGGCCGCCGTGCCGCCGATGTACCCGCCGCCGTGGATCCACACGAGGACCGGGAGCCTCTCGGCGTCTGCGGGCGCCCAGACGTTGAGTGTCAGACAGTCGTCACCGAACGTGAAATCGGGGTGCGGCATCTGCCACGCCGCCGGCCCGAATCCGCCGCCCGCGATGCGCTCGATACCTTCCACGGCGACCGGGGCCGCGAAGCGCCGAGCGCCGTCGACCGGCTCGGCGAAGCGGAGACCGAGCGTCGCGCGGACGGCGTCAGACTCGCGCACGCGCCACCCCTTCCGAGACCGATGCCGAGAGGGGCAGATCGGGGACGATGCACGCCTGGTACGCGTGGTAGAGGTCTGGCTTACCCGCCCAGATCGTGCTCGCGGGTCGGTTCCCGAGGTCCAGTTCGTGCCGCCAGGAGCCGCGCTCACGATCCACGAGATACTCGTCGATGTAACGCCACCAGACACGGCGATCGTCGTGGTACCGCGGATCCCCCGTGAGCTTGAGGAGGACCTCCGCCGCCGCAACGGCTTCGGCGGCGACCCAGAACAACCGCTGTGAAGCGACGGGTCTGCCCTCCCAGTCGACGGTGTAGACGAAACCGGGCTCGCCGTCCCGCGCCCATCCGTCGCGTGCAGCGCGATCGTAGAGCGAGAGAGCGGCCTCACGAAGCCAGGCCGCATCCTTCGCCGAGCCCTCCACCGATGCGCCCGCGAGCAACCGTGCCCATTCGAAACCGTGCCCCGGCGTCGATCCGAACGGGGTGAACGGATCGGACGGGCGGTCGATGCCGTAGTCGAGCACGGGACCCCAGGCCAGATCGAAGTGCTCGGGAAGACGCCAATCGGTGACCTCCGCCCACGCCACGACCCGCCGGCAGATCCCCAGCGCGCGCTGTCGAGCGAGTGGGGAGACCTCGTCGGGAACGGCCAGGTAGGCCTCGACGAGGTGCATGTTCGCGTTGAGACCCCGATAGTCCGACGTGGAGGACCAGTCGCGTGTCATCGCGTCACGCGACATCCCTGCCTCTTCGTCCCAGAACCGCTCGTCGATCACCTCCAGCGACTCCCTGAGCAACTCTCCGGTGATGTCCAGTCCTGCGCGCAGGGCCGTCGTCGACGCCAAGAGCACCGCCGCGTGCGTGTAGGCGGTCTTGTGGGTCCTTCGCGATGGGGAGGACTCGAACCACCCACCGTCGCGCTCATCTCGAAGGGGCCCGCGGAGGCCGCGCAGCGCGACCTCTGCTCGCCATCGCGCATCGGGCGCTCCGGCGAGATGAGCGAGTCCGTAGACGTGCGCCGTTCGCGCGGTGATCCACGTCCATACCGGCTCGTCCTGCAGGGGCCGACCGTCGTCGTCGAGCCAGTATGCGCCACCCTGTGGAGGAAACGGCGGTTGCGGGAAGGCAAGCAGACGCCGCGCCTCGCGCGATCTCCCCGACGCGCTCAGAATCGAGATGGCTGCCTCCGGGATCATCGCCGCACTCCCATTGGCGAGCGCGCGAAGACGGTCTTCTCGGTCGCTTCGAGCTCGAGGAGGCGATTCCATTTCGCCGTGCGTTCCGAACGGTGCGTGGACCCGACCTTGATCTGGCCGGCCGACCAGCCGACTGCGAGATCGGCGAGCCAGGACTGCTCCGTGTCTCCCGAGCGCGCCGAGACGATCGTGTCCCACCCGGCCGCGCGCGCCCGGGTGAGAGCCGCGAACGCGCCGCTGACCGTGCCGCTCTGGTTCACCTTGATGAGCACCGCGTTGGCCGCCCTGTCGAGGATTCCTCGCTCGACGCGGCGTGGATCGGTGACGAAGAGATCGTCGCCCACCAATCGCACGCGGTCGCCGAGCGTGGCTGTGGCGAGACTCCACCCCTCCCAGTCGTCCTCTCCGAGGAGGTCCTCGACGGACAGGATCGGGAACGCATCGGCCCACTCCGCCACCTCCGCGACGAGGGCGGCGGAATCGAGCCGACGGCCTTCGCCGGCGAGCTCGTAGAGGCCGTCGCGGACGAGCTGGGTGGCTGCGAGATCGAGAGCAATGGACGCGTCACGCCCCGGTTCGAGTCCGGCACGTTCGATGGCATCCGCGACGAGTTGCAGCGCGGCGCGATTGCCCGGGAGAGGGAGGCCGAGGCCACCCTCATCGGCGACGAGCACGGCCGTCTCGTAGCCGTGCTCCTGCGCGAGGACCGCGGCCTCCGCTCGCACTCGGGACGCCCACTCCAGAGCGGTCGCGAAATCGGGCGCTCCGTTCGGGATGACCAACACGTCCTGGATGTCGATGAGCCGGCCGGCGTGCGCACCGCCGGAGACCACGTTGACCATCGGCATCGGGAGAAGCAGCGCTCCCTCGGGTTGCAGGAGCCGGGCCAGAGACCCGCGTCGCCGGGCCACCGCACGCCACGTCGCGAGAGACACCGCCAGGACGGCGTTGGCGCCGAGATCACCGAGGTCGGCACGGGGATCGAGCGTGACCAACAGGGCATCGATGTCGGCGGGCTCATCCGCGTCGGCACCGACGACCCGCGGTGCAATGCGGTCGATGACGTGATTCACCGCCTGCCGCACGCCGGCGCCCCGATAGCGATGGCCGCCGTCTCGCAGCTCCCGCGCCTCGTGTGACCCCGCGGAGGCCCCCGACGGTGCCAGCGCGGTGGCTCGTGAGCCATCGTCGAGGGTCACGGCCACCGCGACGGTGGGCTTGCCCCGCGAGTCGAGTGCCTCCCATGCCGCGACGGCGGCGATCGTGGTCATCGTCGGTCCCTTCGATCGGTCGCGTTCCAGAGCATCTCGAACTCCGGGTCGGGGGCTCCCAGCGCCTCGCGGGCGGTCGATGCGACCAGAGCCGCCTCGGACGCGCCGAGATAGGCAGCGGGCGACTTCCCGTGCACGCGGGCAGCCATGATCGCCGCCGCGTGACGCACGATGTCACCGGCCGTCACGCGCTGCGGGTTCGCCTCCTCGTATCCCTCGCGGAACGCGTGCGCCACGGCGCGGAGCACGTGGCTCGAGTCGGGCAGGTGGAAGGACTTCACGGCCAGATGAGCGACCAGGAACGCCACGTCGAACACGGCCGCACCGAAATGCGCGACCTCCGCATCGATCACCCACATTCCGGGATCTCCGACAAGAACATTCTTCGGAGACAGATCACCGTGCACGACGCATTCACGGGTGTGCGCCAACTGGTCGATGAGCGGCGCGAGGACATCGGCGGAGACCACGCCGCGCCGGATCAGCTCGCGATGGAACGGATCGAGCCGAAGCTGATCGAACGCCGTCTCCCGATCGAACGCCGATCGGAGCCGGTCATCTTTCCACGTCGCGGCGTGCCAGGAACCGACGATACGTCCGAGGGCGCGACCCCGATCCACGTCAGCCGGGCCGGGCCGGGCCAAGAGCACGGCTCGCCAGTCGCGCCACCCGCGCGGAGCGCGCTCCATGACGATCACGTGACGGTCGGGGACGGACGCGAGGACGTCGGGGACGTGATTCGGCGTGATCGAGTGGAAGAGGTGCAGGGCAGCGACCTCGGTCTGCGATCGCGAGGGATCGGCCTCCCAGACCGTGGCGACGTCGAGATGGGCGAGTGCCTGTTTGACCACCACGGCGCGGGCGCCGTCGATGGCGACGACGACGCTCGATACCCCGCCGGTCAGCAGCCGTGCACGGGCCGCGTCGACATCGATCCCCAGGGCGGAGACGATGCCCCGTGCGCTCTCCGGGTCCAGGCGCGATGGCTGCCCGAAGACCGACGTGGACATGCAGCTCCTCACCGTGGACAACGTTGTCTCACTTGAGCGACCATTTAACTAGGACCGTCTGCTCCCGTCAAGGACGAGCTGAGGAGAGGAGTCCGGTCTCGACGATGGACGTCGGAAGGATGATCTTGCGGGAGGGAGATCGGTCCCCCGCGATGCGCTCGAACAGCAGGTCTGCCGCTGTTCGGCCGTATCGCTGCGCGTCGTAGGCGACGAGGACCAGCGGCACCGGCACGATTCCACTGAAGCGGAAGTCGTCGAAGCCTGCGACGAGGGTCTGGGAACGCGACTCCCACACCGCAGTCAACACGCCCTCGGTGAGACGGTTGTAGGCACAGAAGATCGCGGTCGGTGGCTCGTCCATCTCCAGCATGCGCTGCGCCGCCACGCGCGCCGACTCCGGGTCGCGCAGCCCCGACACCACCAGCTCCGGGTCCTCCTCGATGCCCGCATCCGCGAACGCGTCGCGCACACCCGCCAATCGCGCCGCGATCGGTTCGAGTTCGAGGTCGTGGAAGACGAGTCCGATTCGACGATGTCCGCGTTCGACGAGACGGTTGATCGCGGCGCGGCTTCCCCCGGCGTTGTCGAGCATGACCGAGTCGACGGACAGTTCCTCGGGATGCCGATCGAGGAAGACCATCGGGGTGCCCAACTCGATCTCCGGCTGGAGGGCCGAGTAATCACCGCCACGCGGGATCACGATCATCCCATCCACTCGGCGACGACAGAGATCGAAGATGAGATCCAGTTCCTCGGCGGCGTCGACGTCCTCATCCGAGGCCGCGGTGATCAGCTGCGTGGAGCGTGCACGCGCCGACGAAGCGACCCCGAGCGTGATCGAGGAGTAGAACTCGTTGGAGATGTCCTTCAGGACCAGTCCGATCATCGCGGTCGGCGCACCCGACCGCAGTCGGGACGCCAACTGGTTGGGGCGATAGCCGAGGCTCGTCACGGCTTCTCGCACGCGCTCGGCGATTCCCTTGTCGACGGTGCTCACTCCGTTGACGACCCGGGACACGGTCTTGATGCTCACTCCCGCGAGCGCCGCCACGTCATGTAGCGTCGGGCGCCGAGCCTCCTGCGTCGTGTCCATGCACATCCCTCGGATCAGGACCCCCGGGACGCCTCATGCATCCTCGATGCGGAGATCCAGGCCTGCCACCCGCTGAGCCGCGACAGCAACGGCGAGACGACCGGCATCTCGGGGAGTATATCCGGCGAGGAGGGCATGGATCAGCCCCGCCGTCGCGGTGTCGCCCGCTCCGTTGGTACCGACCACCTCCGCCACCGGCGCAGCCGGGAACTCTTCCCTCACACCCTCCCATTCCGCGCCAAGGCGCCTCAGCGCGGCACCGCCGCGCTCCAAACGCGCGCGATCCGCCGTGTGCAGGTGAGCGCCCCGCGCACCGTCGGTCACGAGGGCTACTGCCGCTCCCCCGTTCACGAGACGGCGTGCGGCATCGGCCACGTCGCGAGGCTTCGCCCCCGGGGCCAGCCATCCGATCGAGGCCAGGTCGTCCGCGCTCGGGCTGACGACGTCCATGTGCGGCAGGAGGTGGGCAAGACGCTCTCGCCAGGCTTGACGTTCTGGAGACGCCGGATCCACCGTCGCGAAGTCGACGCTACGCGTCGCCCCCGCTGCGGCCATGGCGTCCAGAAGCGGTGGAATGCCCTCCTCCTCTGCCCTGATGAGTCCGGGAAGCGCCGTGGCGTACCCGAGGTGCACCAGCTCGACACCGCGGAAGTCGAGTCGCTCTCCCACGAAGTGCGCATTCGCGCCCACATGGTGCCAGATCGCACGGCTCGCTCCACCGTGCTCGAACACGAGCGAGTAGGAGGTTCCGTCGTCGACGCGCTCGATCACGGCGTCGGGGTCGACCTGTCGCAGATGACGCTCCAGGAGCACGCCCAGATGATCGTCGCCGATCGCCGCAGCCACCCGCACCGACCGCCCCAAGGCGTGAAGCGCCTCTGCCGTGTTGACGACACTTCCCCCGCACCGGATCTCGAGCGGGCCGATGTCGGTCAGCACGCCCGGAGCCAGAGCCGGGGGTCCCGACATCCGGGGAAGAAGATCCACGCAGGCGTGACCGACCACCATGACGGCCTGATCGCGAGATCCGGTCATCCTCGACCTCCTCTGGACAACGTTGTCTCGCCACAATAGCATCGACGTCACAGCGGGGCTTCGTCCCCTGAGCGAAGGGAAACCCCGTGACGGCTTATCGACTCCACCGACTGTTCCACCCCGCGTCGAGGCGCGCGCTCGACGTGGCGATCGACCATGGGATCTTCGGCGAGCCCTCGGTGCTCACCGGGATCGAGGACATCAGCGCGGCAGTGACCACGATCGTCGGCGCGGCGCCGGATGCCATCCAACTGACGCCGGGGCAAGCTCGGCATCTGCAGCAGATCCCCGATCGGCGCAAGCCGGCGCTGGTCCTGCGCGCGGATGTGGCCAACGTCTACGGCCATCCCCTGGACCCGCTGCTGTTCAGCACCCATTTCCCGGACGCCGTGGAGATCGCGGTGCGGATGGACGCGGTCTGCATCGTCGCGAACCTCATGGACCTCCCCGGTCACCCCGAGATCCGCGCAGAGAACATCCGAACGATCCAGGCTCTGAAATCCGAGGCCGAGCGCTACGGGATGCCACTCATGGTGGAACCCCTCGTCATGCGGGACAACCCTCGCGGGAGCTACCTCGTCGAGGGGGACACCACCCGCATCGTCGCCCTCGTCCGCCAGGCGGTCGAGTTGGGCGCCGATCTCATCAAGGCCGACCCGACGGATCGCGTGGAGGACTACCACCTCGTCGTCCAGGCCGCCTCCGGGCTCCCGATCCTGGTGCGAGGCGGCGGGCGGGTCGATGACCGCGAACTGCTCACACGCACGCGGGCTCTGCTGGATCAAGGCGCGGACGGCGTGGTCTATGGCCGCAACATCGTCCAGCACCGCGACCCCGCGGGGATCACGCGCGCACTGATGGGCATGCTCCACGACGACCTCTCCGTCGAGGATGCCCTCGCCCGCGTGGAGGCCGCAGCATGAGTCGCCGCGTCGTCAACGTCGGCATCATCGGCGGAGGGCTCATGGGCCGAGAGGTCGCCGGCGCGATCCGACGATGGCCGACACTCGTGGATCACCCGGTCGAGGCCCGACTCACCGCGGTGGCCGACATCAACCCCCAGGCCCTCTCGTGGTTCGCGGACATCGATACCGTGCGCGGCCTCCACGAGGACTATCGACGACTCCTCGCCGACCCCGAGATCGATGTCGTCTACATCGCCGTGCGCCACGACCTTCACGAGCAGTTCTACATCGACGCCATCCGCGCCGGGAAAGCGCTGCTGGCCGAGAAGCCCTTCGGGATCGATCTCGCGGCCGCGCGGCGAATCGTCCGGGTGATCGAAGAGACACCGGGCGCCTTCGTGCGCTGCTCCAGTGAGATCCCGTTCTACCCGGGCGCGCAATGGGTCGTCGAGGCCGTCCGCGCCGGCGCCGTGGGCCGGCCGTTCTCCGTGCGTGCGGCCATGCTCCACTCGAGTGATCTCGACCTCGACAAGCCCATCAACTGGAAACGTCAGGCACGGTACAACGGCCGAGCCGGCGCGCTCAACGATCTGGGCATGCACGCTCTGCACATCCCCTTGCGACTCGGCTGGGAACCGGCGTCGGTGTACGGCCTCCTCCAGGACATCGTTCCGGAACGGAGAGGGCCCGACGGATGGGAGCCGGTCGACACATTCGAGAATGCGGAACTCCTGGCCCGGGTTCCGGCGACCGGTGGAGAGATCTCGTTGCGCGTCGAGACGAAGCGCGTCTCTCTCGGAGACAAGAACACCTGGTCTCTCGAGGTCCAGGGACTCGAGGGCGGCGTGCGGTACTCGACCAAGAACCCCAAGAGCGTGGAGTTCTTCCGGCGAGTGGACCTGCCGGGCGTCGGACGCGAGCAGGTCTGGCAACAGGCCGACACGGGAAGCGTCTCGGTATGGCCGAGCGTCACCGGTCCGCTGTTCGAGTTCGGTTTCGCCGACTCCATTCTGCAGATGTGGTCCGCATTCCTGGCCGAGTACGCCGGAGAGCTCGGCGATCGATTCGGCTGCGCGACGCCCCACGAGGCGCTCGAGGCGCATCGCATCATCGCCGCAGCGCTGGACTCGCACGATTCGGGTCGCGCCGTCGCCCTGCCGTGAGGGCGAAGGGGAGGACGCGCGTCGAGACGACCGCGCCTCCCCCTGTCTCACTCCGGCTCATCCCCGAGCGATCGCGCGACCGACCACGCGGCCGGTTTGGGCTGACCGTCGAAGTCGAGGAGCGACAGACTCGTGGGCATCGGATAGGTATCGTGCCCCATCCAGACGATGAACCCCGCACATCGCGGGAAACGGCGACGAGCCGAGGCGGCGGCGTAGCCGAGCATGTCCGCCTGTCTCTGCTGGTCCTGAGCGACCCAATCGGCGAGGTCACCCTCGCCGTCCCACCTGCGAAAGGACCTCAGGAGCCAGGCGGCGGAGTGCGTCCAGAGCTCGGCGACGCGGGCACGGTCCGCGACCGTCGCCGTGGGCGCGACGAGGTCGTGCCGGGCGAGGAGGGGGTACGCGCTCGCCCCGTCGAATCCGACCTCGCTGCGCAGCACGGCATCGTCGTGGTCCCAGTAGTCGCGCCATTGCTCGTCCGTCCCGTCGTGCATCCACGGACCATGAACGTCGTGATGCACTCCCCTGCCGAAATCCGCCGCCGAGGCCAGCGCGCGGGGGCCCGATGGCGAGCTCGGAACGAACCGACGTTGCGGATCCTCTCGCGCGAACACCGCGCCTGCCTCCGCGAGGGGCGATTGCTGGCGCGTCGCGGGAACCGACCCCGCGTTGTCGGCATCGTTCGCGGCGAGTTCGTTGCCGCCTCCCCAGAGCATGATCGACGGGTGATGGCCGAGCGCGGTGACGTAGGCCACTGCGATCTCTGCGAGTTCTGCCGCGAAAGCCGGATCGGACGGCGGGAGATTGTCCAAGCCGCTCGAAGACAGGGGAAGCTCCTGCCAGACGAGGAATCCCATCTCGTCGCACAGTTCGTAGAACGTGTCGGACTCGCGCGCGGCGCCGCCCCACACGCGAAGGACGGTGAACCCCAGTCGGCGATACGTCTGCAACCGGACGAGGTAGTCCTCGCGCGTGAGGTCGGCGTAGTCGGGACGGATGGGCACCCAGTTCACTCCGCCCATGAACATCGGCGCACCATTGAGATGGAGCAGCCACGGCTCGCACCCCTCGGGAGCATCCAGGGTGGGTTCCCATCTCACCGAACGGAACCCCACTCGTCGGATGCGGTGATCGACGCCTCCCTGCGCCGAGGCCGTCGCGGTCACCGTGTACAGGGCCTGCTCGTCATCGACGAGCACGCGCCACGGCTGCACTCCCTCCGCGGTGAACTCGTGCCAGTCACCGTCGGCCGCGATCTGCCAGCTCTGGGAGCCGGTCGGCCCGTCCAGGGTCAGTGAGACCGAGGCGGGCTGGCTGGTCGATACGCGGCAGCGGACCATCCCCCGACCAGTGTCCGGGTCGAAGTCGGTTCGCACGTCGAAGCCCTCGATCTCGAGGCCGGTCGTCGCCTCGAGGCGAAGCCAGCCCACGATCCCGATCTGGACGATTCGCGGTGTCCAGTCCCAGCCGTAATTGAAGCGGGCCTTCCAGGCCCGGATCCGACTGGTCCAACCGATCTGCCCGAGCTCGTCCGGAAGCGTCGCGAAGGCGATCGTCAGCGTCGTCCCGCCCCCGCGAATCGCCTCGGTGAGGTCGAAGGCCTGGGGCACCATGGCGCCGGTCCACGTGGCGACCTCCTCGTCGTCGACGAGGACGGAGCCGGCGTAGTCCAGGCTCTGCGCCCTCAACACGATGCGACTGCCCGCCCGTGCCGCCTCTCGGACGCCCTCGGGAAGGTCGGTGGTGAAGGTCCAATGTCGGTTCTCGATCCACTCGGACTCGCGTGAGCGGAGACCGTCGTAGGGGCTCGGCACGATGCCGGCGGCGACGAGTGCTCCCCGCACAGAACCGGGCACACGTGCCGGCACTCCCGGGATCTCCGGGGTCTTCGACTCGATGCGGGCAAACGACGTCTCCCATCGCCAGTCGTTCTGCCGCCAGCCACGCAGCGTCCACGATGCCTCGGCGAGGTCCCAGAGCGTCTTCACAGGTCTTCCTTTCGGTCAGCTGACGGGGCAGCGGCAGTGGCAATGCGGAAACTGCGAACGCGGAAGGGTCCGAACTCGAGACGGTCGAGCACCGGTTCGGCTCCGACCACCGGACGCTCCAAGATGTCGACTTCCACGACGCTGCGCACCTCGATGCCCAGTTCGAGGGCGGTCGTCGCGTGGGCTCCGCGACACTCATACAGACGCACGATCACGTCTCCGGAGCCGTCGTGAGCCATTTTCACCGTCTCCACGACGACACCCGGTTCACTGCTGCACGCGAGCGCGGCGACGCACCGCCCGCGCACGGGGCCTCCCTCGGCGGCCACCCCGTTGGCCGCCTCGACGGCATCGACCGGATCCGGGGCGGGCACGATCACGAAGGCGAACTCGTGCTCCCCGCGATCGGCCTCCGGATCGGGGTAACGACTCGATGTGAGCAGGGACGCCCGGAGCCGCGTCCACGATCGTCCCTCACCGTCGCCCATCCTTCGAGCGTCGAATCCGTACGTGCGTTCATTGACGATCGCGACCCCGTACCCGGGTTCGGCCACGCGCACCCAGCGATGCGCACAGGCCTCGAACCTCGCCTCGTCCCAGCTCGTGTTGCGATGCGTGGGGCGCTCCACGTGTCCGAACTGGGTCTCCGCCTGCCACCGGTCCGTCGTGATCGCCACGGGGAACTCCACTTTCAGGAGACGCTCGCTCTCCTGCCAGTCGACGCGGGTCCGCAGTCGGAGAGGCTCCGCGCCCGGGGGGAGCTCGATGGTCTGCCTCATTCGCGACCGCCCGAAGGCGCGCTCGACCTCGACGACGGCGGCACCGTCCTCGCTCCTTCGGACCTGCAACGACGCGACGGCGTCGAGCGTCTCGACGTCCGCATCGATCGACGAGTCGATGTCCCAGGCGTCCCACCGGACGGGCGCGTCGCGGTGCAGTGTGGGCAGATGGAGCCGTCCACCGGCGCTCACCACCTCCCGACCCCGCGCTCTGTCGATGACGGAGGTCACCGTGCCGCTCGCGAGTTCGACGGTGACCTCGAACGCCAGATTAGCGAGGGTGACCGTCTCCGCACCTTGCTCGATGGCGACCGGCCCGCGATCGCCCTGCGGGTCGGCGATCGCGCCGATCGCGTGCGCGGGCACCCCACGCCGCGGAAACGGTGAGGAGTTGACATACACCTGCTCTGTGCCTCCACCGGTGAGGTGGGCGACGGCCTCCTCGATGACGAGTTCGAGGCGCGCGGCCACCCGCCCCAGCCGCTCCTCGGCCTCGCGATGCACCCACGCGATCGAGCTCCCGGGAAGGACGTCGTGGAACTGCATCAGGAGGAGCTCGTGCCACGCGTCCGTCAGCGTCTCCGCCGGGTAAGGACGACCCTCTCGCACGGTCGCCTGTGTCGACCACAACTCCGCGACGCGCAGGAGGCGTTCGACCCGACGATGAACCGCCTTGGTTCGCGCCTGCGACGTGTAGACACCCCGCTGCGCTTCGAGGTAGAGCTCGCCCACCCAGATGGGGAGTTCCCTTCCTGCCGCGAGGACCGCGTCCAGGCGGTCGAAGAAGCGGTGCGGCCCCGCCACCACGACGCGGGGTGACCCCTCCAGGTCCGCGGTCAGCCGGGCGCGATCGAGCATCTCCCTCGTGGGCCCGCCTCCGCCGTCGCCGTAGCCGAACGGTGCGATCGAGGAGTCGAAGAGCTCCGGCTCGGCCAGGTTCTCTGCGGCATGGGCGAGCTCGACGCCGGTGAGAGCGGAGTTGTAGGTGTCGACCGAGGGAAAGTGCGTGGTGACCCGGCTTCCGTCGATCCCTTCCCAGGCGAACGTATGGTGCGGAAAGCGATTGACCAGGCTCCACGACATCTTCTGCGTGACGAACCGGGTGGCACCGGCAGAACGCAGGAGTTGCGGGAGGGCACCGGAGTAGCCGAAGGAGTCGGGAAGCCACCCGATGGTGGTCGGCACACCGAACTCACGGTCGAAGTAAGCGGATCCCTCCAGCAACTGCCGCACCAGGGACTCTCCGGAGGGCATCTGCACGTCGGACTCGACCCACATACCGCCCACCGGGAGGAAGCGCCCCTCACGAACACGCGCTCGGAGGCGATCGAAGAGCTGCGGATGATCCTGCTGGAGCCACGCATACTGTTGCGCGGACGACATCGCGTAGACCAACAACGGATCCTCGTCCATCCGTTCCAGGACGTTGGCGACGGTGCGGGCTACTTTGCGTCGCGTCTCCCGGAAGGGCCAGAGCCAGGCGCTGTCGATGTGCGCATGCCCGACGGCGACGATCTCGTGCGCGCGGACCGAAGCCGGCGCCGTCACTTCGGGAACCAGGAGCGCGCGAGCGGTCGCTGCGGTCCCCCGCACGTCTCCCGGGTCGAGCGCGTTCAGAGCCGCGTCGACGGCGGCGAGGATGCGGGAACGCCGCGCCGACGACTCGGGCAGCGACCACGCGAGTTCCGTGAGGACCTCGATCTCCCGCGCCAGACGTTCGGTGGAGACATCGATCACCTCGACACCGATGGCACCCAGGCGATACTGCGGTTCGGATCCAGCCGTCAGAGGATCACCCAGAGAGGTCGGAGCGAAGGCTGCCGCCGGCCCCGCCTCGACATTGAGGATGACCGGGTTGGCGGCCGCCTCGATGAAGAAGTCGAACCGGGCACCGGGCTCGAGCGGGACCCAGCGCGTGGTCGGATTGATGGCCTTCACGATGGTGCCGTCGCTTCGGTAGGCCATCCCTTCGGCTTGGAAGCCCGGCATCACGTCCGAGAAGCCGAGGTCGATCGTGAGCTCGACGCGACAACCGTCTGGTGCCTCCGGGGCCGCCCCTTCGACACGCAGCCACGTGGTCGTCCATGGCGCGCCCCAGGGCATGCCCGCAGACGCGTGACGGAACTGCTGACGGGCGGCGTTCGCAAAGGCGACCGGATCCGCACACGTCCACGCCGATACGTCGGCAGGAGTGAGGGTCCGGCGTGCCGCCGGCCGAATGCGTTGGTGGAGATACCGGGCGACGCGGTCTCGCAGGATCGCGTCGTCGATGGATCCGCGGGTCATGGTGGCTCTTTCGTTCGCGGGCCGAGGACCAGCGGAATCCGCTGGCCCTCGGCGTCGTGGAGGCGGTCAGTGCGTGAGCGGCTCGTGGAATCCCCGGCTGGGAGGCGCCACGGACGAGACGGTGTTGCCGAAGTAGTCGAGACCTCCGTTCCCCGAGATCAGCACTCCCGTGCCCGACGACGGCGACGTCGACGGGATCTGCAGTCCAGCCGCGTTCGCGGCTCCATACCCGGGGCCCGTCGGCGGCGCCAGGAACTGCGGATCGCTGGTGAGCTTGTGGGGATCGGCCGGCTCGCTCGCCGGGTGGTTGCCGTGGAACGTGTTCGAGTCGAACGTCGCGTTCGCGGTCGGGTAGCCGTAACCCCCGGAACCGAAGTTCGCGACGATGTTGTTGCGGAAGGACCACGCGCTCGACACATTGCAGGTCTCGCAGTGCATGATGTCCGCTTGGCTTCCTTCCGGCACGAACACCGTGTTGTTGTAGATGTGCGTCTGCGGCTTCACTCCATACGAGAAAGCGAAGATGCCCTTCTGATGGGCGGTTCCATCGTTGACGCTCACGTTGTATCGCACCGTGACCCCGGTGCCGATGTCCGCCACGTCGCTGTACATCAGCAACAGGAAACCGCCTTCGTTCTCTTCGCTGTAGTTGTACTGCAGCGTCGTATCGCTCGAGCTGAGATCGACGTCATAGCCCTGACCGTCGGTGTGGTTGTAGCGAGTGCGGTAGACCTCGTTGTACTGGATGAGGGTGTTGATCGTCTTGGCGGGCCAGATCCCGACAGCCATCGGCTGGTTTTGAGCGAGACTCGTCTCTTGTCCGGCGTCCTCGACCACGTTGTGCTCGATCAGCACGTCCCGTGCGCCGCGCACGGTGATTCCGTCGCTGTCGGTCATGCTGACGTGGTTCCCGGCGATCGTGACGTTCTTGCTGATCGCCGCGGGGTCGACCCAGAGGTAGAAACCACTGGAGACGTCCTCGAAGTGAATACCGGTGCGTCCCACCTGATCGACGCGGTTGTTGCGGATGTCCACGCCGTCGTAGCTGTCGCGCTTGAAGGACACGACAGTGGAGAGATTGGCGCCGACCACGATGCCGCCGTTGGTGTGCGAGTTTCCGATGCCGGTGCAGTCGAAGCAGCCGTTGACGTCGTGCACGTAGTTGTCCTCGATGGTGATGCCCTTCAGCAGGCCGCCCCCGTCGTTGAGCACGAGGATTCCCCAGCGCGCCTCTGCGGCAACGAACGGCCCCTTGCCGGAATCGTTGACGATCTCCAGATCCGAGATCGTCCAGTAGCTCTGGTTCTTCAGGTACACCGTTCCGCCTTCGGTCAGCGAACCACCGTCGAAGAACGGCCGATCGCCGCCTCCGTAGCTGGAGATCACGATGGGGTTCCCCGCCGAGCCGGATCCCTTGGGCTTGAGTTGCCCGGCCCAGCTCTGGTCGGTGTGGAAGAGGATCTGATCGCCGGCGGAGAACGTCGTCGCATTGACCTTGGCGAGCGAACGCCACGCCGTTGCGGGGGTGGTTCCTGCCTGCGCATCCGATCCCGCGACGGCGTCGATGTAGTACGTCGTTCCGACGGCCCACGCGGGCGCGGCGCCGAGGGCGATCGCCGCCGATGCGATGAGCGCGCCGACCGTCATGACGGCGACGCGTCTCAGATGTGAGATTTTCATCCAACTGCTCCTTTTCTCGATGGACGAGCGAGACAACGTTGTCTCACTCGACGTGTCGCCACGCGGGCGACGACGACATGGGCAAGGGCTTCGTCAGCCCTTGATTCCGCCGGTCGCGCTCACCCCCTGAAGGAAGGACCGCTGAAACGCGATGAAGAGGACGATGGGAACCAGCACCGCGATGAACATCCCCGCGAGCTGGAAACTCAGCGTGGTGCTCTGCGCCGACTGAGCGAGCGCGACGGAGATGGGCTGCCGGCTGGCGTCGCTGATGACGATCAACGGCCAGAGGAAGTCCTTCCACGAGTTGACCGCCGTCAGCAGAGCCACCACGCCGATGATCGGTCGGGACAACGGCAACGCGATCAGCAGGAAGACCCGCACGGGACCGGCCCCGTCGATGCGCGCCGCTTCAAAGAGCTCTCGCGGTATCCCGTCGAAGAATCGCTGCACGATCACGACGACGACCGCATTGGCTGAGGCCGGGAGCCAGATGGCCCAGTACGTGTTCAGCAGGCTCACGTCGAAGGGAGGAAGGGACACGACCGTCAGGTAGAGGGGGACCAGAGAGATGACACCCGGGATGAAGAGCGTCGCCAGGATCGCCCCGAAGAAGTATCGCGCCCACGGCGGACGCAGAACACTGATGACGTAGGCCGCGGTCACACTCACGAAGAGCGTGGCGAGCACCGTTCCCGCGGCGATCTCGGCGGTGTTGAGGAGGAACTGCCCGATGCGACCCGTCGTCCAAGCGTCCAGCAGATTGCTCCAGGCGATCTCCCCCGACGGGAAGAAGGCCAACGGATCGGTCACCGTGTCTTGCGTCGTGGAGACCGCCGCCTTCGCGAGCCAGAGGAGCGGGAGAAGCCCGGTGACGACCAGCACGATCAGAAGCACGACATGCGTGACGGCCAGACCCAGCCGCGCGGAGGTCTGACGCCGCTCGACGGCGGAGAGGATCCCCCGCTCGACCAGCTCGGACGCGCGGGCCATCAGCGCTCGCTCCAACGTCGCGTGGCCCTCAGGTAGACGACCGAGAGCAGGGCCAGAACGACCGCGAGCATCACACTGAGGGCGCTCGCCGCACCGAAGTCACCGCTGATGAAGGCATAGCGGTAGATCAGCAGCATGACCGTGACCGTGGCGTTGTTCGGCCCGCCCCCCGTGAAGAGGAAGGGCTCGGCGAAGACTTGAGCGACACCGATCAACTGAAGAAGGAGGAGCACCAGCATCACTCCCCTCAGTTGCGGGAGCGTCACCGACACGATCCGGCGGAACAGCCCGGCGCCGTCGAGCTCAGCCGCCTCGTAGAGCTCTGTTCGCACGCTGGCGAGGGCGGCGACGTAGATGACCATGGCCGACCCCGCGGCAGCCCACACCGACTCGACCACGAGTGCCGGCAGCGCAATGCCTGGATCGTTGAGCCACGACACCGGGCCCAGGCCGAACACGGCGAGAGCCTGGTTGAACAGGCCCTGGGCAGAGGAGTCGTAGAAGACCTTCCACAGCAGGATCCCGACGACCGGGGGGATCACCACCGGCAGGAACGCCAGGACGAGGTAGAGCTGGCGGTGCCGCAACTCGGAGATCAGAACGGCGAGAAGCAGGGGGACGGGGAACCCGAGGAGCACGCTCAGGACGACGAACAGGAGCGTGTTGATCACGGCGTGACCGAGCACCGGGTTCTGGAGGACGAAGGCGAAGTTGCTCCAGCCGACCCAGGTCGCCGGGTCGATGAGGTTGGTGCGCTGCCAGCTCATCACCACGCCGCGGATGATCGGACCCCACGCGAAGTAGCCGAAGGCGAGGGCCGCCGGCAACGCGAAGACGATCGCGGCGATGTCGACTCGGCGTCGACGGCGCCGCGGAGGACGCGCGGGATGAGACGGCGCCACTGGCCGGGCAGTGGGCCTCTCTGCGACGGTAGCCATCGTGAGCGAGTGCCTCTCCGGCGGGCGTGCACAGCTGCACACGCCCGCCTCTGAAGGTCACCGAGAGAGGAGTCCCTCGATGGTGGACTTGGTCGTCGCGAGAGTGGCAGGAATGTCCGTGTCTCTCGTGGTCAGGACCGCTTGGACGACGGAGTCGAGGCTCGCGTACACCTCCTGCGCCTTCACCGGAGGTTCCGGACGCAGCGGGATCGTGTTCACGGTCTCGTCGTAGAGGGCGAAGTTCTCCAGCGGAACATTGACGTAGTCCGCCACCCATTCGAGGTAGCGGTCGCGGTAGTCGCCCTTGAGCGGCGAAAGACCTGGAAGCCCGACGGGCATGCCGGCCTCGACGGCGAGCTTCGCGGCCTCGACAGCGGTGTCCTCATCCAGATACATCTCGAGACGGAAGGCGATGAACTCGACAGCTGCGAGCCGCTGCTCGGGCGTCGACCCCGGGGTCACGACGTGCAGCGCGCCTCCGCTGAGCGAGCCTCCCGCCTCGGCACCCTGGGGCATCGGGGCCAGCCCGAAGTCTTTCCCGTCCATGCCGAAGAGCTGCGTGGTGAAGGCATAGCCGATGGGGGCGCTGATCACCATGCCCACCCGACCGGCGGCGAACTCCTTGAGGGCACCCATCTGGTCGTAGGTGAAGTTGCTGCCCATCGACTCGTCGTCCCACCGCATCGCGTGGAGCAGTTCGAGTTGCTGCTGCATCGCCCCAGGCGGATCGGTGAACGTGACGGCGGAGCCGTCGTCGTTTTCGACCGTACCTCCAGCCGCGTACGTCATAGCGGTGAGCATCCACCCTCCCTGGCCGCCGGAGGTCATCTGCACATAGCCCGGGACTCCGGTCTCCTCACTGATCGTCTTGGCTGCCTCGCGAACCTCGTTCCAGGTCGCCGGGGGCTTGTCGGGGTCGAGTCCGGCCTTCTCGAAGAGGTCGCGATTGTACGCGAGCCCCAGAGCGTAGGCGTCCACGGGAACCCCGAAGTATCGACCCTCGGCATCCCGACCCACCGCTGAAGCGGA
This sequence comes from Microbacterium sp. TNHR37B, assembly GCF_001620065.1. Taxonomy (GTDB): domain Bacteria; phylum Actinomycetota; class Actinomycetes; order Actinomycetales; family Microbacteriaceae; genus Microbacterium. The sequence continues at coordinate 104,911 of NZ_LQGV01000001.1, read as the reverse complement.
GGGATTGAGCATGTCCTTGAGACCCACCTGCTCGAGTTCGGCCGTGATGTCGGCCAGCTGGCCTCGCGCAATGAGTCCTTGCGGTTCGGTGAAGGGCACCACCATCACGTTCGGGAGCTGCCCTCCGGCCAGCTGGGCTTGGAAGGTCTGCGGGTCCCAGCCCGTCTCGACGCCTTTCACCGTGATGTTCGGGTGCTCGGCGCGGAAGTCCTCGATGACCTTGAGATACGCCTCGAGCTCGGCGGCCTGGCTTGCGGGAGGCTGATTCGAGACGGTGATCGTGACCGGAGCATCCGGGTCGACGTCGGGTTCCGCGGGCTCCGAACAGCCGGTCAGAATCACAGAGATCGCGAGCACGGGAATGAACAGGCGAACGGATCTGCGCATGGTGTTTTTCACTAGTCCTCCTCGTTGAGAGCTGAAACACCGGGTTGATGTACCCGCGACAACGTTGTCTCGCTCATCGTAAGGACGGGTGGTGGGCTTGTCAATGCCGCATCATCGCACCGGGAGGGGAGATCGCTCGCCTCCCCATCGCGGGCTCGCGCCCCGCGACCGTTGCGGCAGAAGTGCGCTCCCGTTAGTCGATGAGCCCGCCCACTGCCGTCAGCGGCGGCGACGGCCATCCGCGTCACCCTCGTCATACGCTGAGGGCATGCTCGCATCGGAGGAACCCTCGTCCGCCCCCGTCGTCACACTGTCCACCGGTGGGGTGCGCGGCACCGAGATCGGCGACGTCCGGCGGTTCCTCGGCATCCCGTATGCCGAACCTCCCGTCGGGGATCGCCGGTTCGCCGCGCCGGTGGCGGCAGCCCCGTGGGACGGCGTCCGTGAAACCCTCGGTTTCGGCCCGACCTCCCCGCAGTCGCCCTATCGCGGCGCCCTGGGCGAGCTCCTCCACGCGGTGATCCTGGACGGCGAGGATACCCTCACCGTCAACGTGTGGGCTCCGGCTGCGCCAGCGGCCGACGCTCCGGTGGTGCTGTGGTTGCACGGCGGCTCGCTGGAGCACGGCACGGCCGCGCAACCCGCCTACGACGGAACGCCCTTCGCCCGCGACGGCGTGGTGTTCGTGTCGGCCAACTACCGGCTCGGCGCCGAGGGCTTCAGCGTCCTCGACGGCGCGCCACTCAATCTGGGCCTGCGCGACGTCGCTCTCGCACTCGAATGGGTGCACCGCGAGATCGCGGCCTTCGGCGGTGACCCGGCGCGCATCACGATCATGGGCGAGTCGGCGGGCGGCGCGCTCGTCGCCGCTCTCCTCGCCCGCCCCACCTCGCGGGCCCTCGTCGCCGGCGCCATCATCCAGTCCGGCCCGCTCGAGGCATCCGATCCCGCCCGGGCCCGCCGCGCGTCGGATGCGATCGCGAAGCGGCTCGGCATCGCGGCGACCCGCGAGGCGTTCGCGGCCGTCCCGCCCGCCGACCTCGTCCGCGCACGCGCCGAGGTCGCCGCCGGTTCTTCTCCCCTGAAGGGTGCGCCCGGATTCGTCCTCGCGGTCGACGCGGAATCGCTCCCCCGCTCCCCGCACCTCGCGCTCACCGAGGCCGACGTTCCGATTCTCATCGGCACCAACACCGACGAGTACCGGCTCTGGCTGGGGTCCGACGAGCTCGCCGCGATCGGCCGGGCGAAGTCGTGGCTGGCCCGCCGCGCTTTGCGGATCCGCGAGCGAGCCGCGCGTGCCGTGCGCGACGCGATGCCGTACGCGTCCGCCGGCGAGGTACTCGGGCAGCTGATCACCGATCGCGTGCTGCGCGCGCCGGCGACACGGCTCGGCCGTGCCCGGACGGCCCCGACGTACCTCTACGAGTTCGCCTGGCCCAGTCCGGTGCGCGACCTGCGCGCGGCCCACGCCATCGAGATCGCGTTCGCCTTCGGCCGACTCGACGACGAAGACGCGGTGCGCCTGATCGGAGACGACGCCCCAGAGTCTCTCGCGCGCGACATGCACGCCGCCTGGGTCTCCTTCATCGCCACGGGAGACCCGGGCTGGCCCGCGTTCGACGACGCGCGCCTCACCCGGATCTGGGATGTGACGCCGGAGACGGTGCCCCAGCGCCGGGCTGCCGTGATCGACGCCCTGGAGTGAGCTCCGCCGCATCCAGGCGCGTGGCGACGGCACGAAGGACCGCCGAGAGGGACATCCCGTGGGCCCGTCCTAGGGCGGCGAGGACTTCGCTCGAGGCCTCCTTCCGGCCGCGCTCGATCTCCGACAGGTACTGACCGCTGACGCCCGCGCGCGCCGCGACGCTCGCCAGCGTCTCTCCCCGCACGGCGCGACGCCATCGCAGTTCGGCGCCGAGCGCCTCGCGCCACATCAGGGCCGGCCGGCCAGGGGCACCCCCGCCCGTCATGGCGCCCCACCGCCCTGATGCCGGCTTTCGGACAGTTCGCCGAGCCGGACAGCGATCTCCGACTGCACCGCCGGGCTGGCGTACTGGAAAACGAGCTCGGCGAGCGTCTGCCCGCGGGTCCACCGCGTTCCGGCATGCATCGTGGCGGCGGCGCCCGGACGATGGGCATCCAGCAGCTCTTCGACGAGCGCGAGGGCCTCCGGGTCGTCGGCGACGTCCGCGAGCGAGGATCCGAGACCCACCGCTCCCGGCGGCGGCGCGGCGACCACGGCACACTCCCACCGATGGCTCCCCGGGCCGGCGGTGAAGACGTCTCCCCCGCTTACCGCCGATCCCGCCCCCAGGGACGGGCCCGGCAGCCGCACCTCGGCTTCGACGCCCGTGGGGAGCTCCGCGACAACCGTCACGACCTCTCCCGTCCGTTCCCACCCGACCACGATCCTGCCGAACGGGCTCTCGTAGGTGGCGGAGGCGTCGTCGATGCCCGGAAGGGGATGCGGCGAGATCCGGATACGGCGATGCCCCGGAGCGAGGATCGAGAGCCCGGCGAGCTCGCGGTGCATCCAGTCGGCGACCGCGCCGAGGGCGTAGTGGTTGAAACTCGTCATGTCGCCCGGGTTGATCGCGCCATCGGGGAGGAGCGAGTCCCACCGCTCCCAGATGGTCGTGGCGCCCCGGGTCACGGGGTACAGCCACGACGGGCAGCCGGTCTGGAGCAGGAGCCGCGCCGCCGCGGCGTCGTGCCCCGTCGCCGTGAGCGCGTCGAGGATCAACGGGGTGCCGACGAACCCCGTGGCGATGCGGTATCCGTTCTCGCGCACGAGGTCTGCCAAGCGGGCTCCGGCGGATGCGCGCAACGCCTCGGGCAGAAGGTCGAAGACGAGGCCGAGCGCGTAGGCCGTCGGCGTGTCGGAGAGCATGCGGCCGGCCGGAGTGACGTACTCGCGGACGAAGGCGGCGCGGACCTCCTCCGCGACCCCGGCGTATCGCACGGCCTCGTCCTCCCGGCCCAGGAGGCCGGCGGCGCGCGCCAGCAATCGCACCGACCGAGCCAGGCACGCCGTGGCGACCAGTCCCGTCGCGGTCATGGCCTGCCCCGGCCGATCCGGCGGGGCCGTGGGGTCGAGCCAGTCGCCGAATTGGAAGTCGCCTTCCCAGATCCGACGAGGTCCGGCCAGTCGAAGGCACAGCTCGGTCCACGCGCGAGCACTGGGGTACTGACGAGCGAGCGTGTCGATGTCACCGAAGTGACGTTCGAGGACGTCGGGGACCACGACGGCGGCATCACCCCACGCGGCGGCAGGACGTGCGATCCCGATCACGTTCGGCACGACGAAGGGGACCATGCCGGCCTCGTCTTGTTCCAGGGCGAGGTCGCGCAGCCACGAGTCGAGGAAGCCACGGACGTCGTAGAGGAAGGCGGCCGTCGGCGCGAACACCTGGATGTCGCCGGTCCAGCCGAGCCGCTCATCGCGCTGGGGACAGTCCGTCGGGATCGAGAGGAAGTTGCCGCGCAGGCTCCACACCACGTTGTCGTGCAGTCGTTGCAGCAGCGGGTGGGACGTCTGGAACCACCCGGTGCGCTGGAGGTCGCTGTGCACCACGACCGCCACCACGTCTCCGGCATGGAGTTCCCCGGGCCACCCGGACACCTCGGCATACCGGAAGCCGTGGAAGGTGAACTCCGGCTCCCACACCTCGCACCCCCCACCGGCGAGGGTGTAGCGGTCGGTCGCGCTCGCGCGACGCAGCGGACGCGTGCCGAGCCTGCCGCCGTCGAGCACCTCGGCGTGCCGGAGGGTGACGGTCGTCCCCGCCGGGCCGGAGACGCGGATGCGGAGCCGCCCGACGAGGTTCTGACCGAAGTCGAGGATGACCGCGCCGTCCACGCCCGCGATCATCTCCACCGGGACGATCTCCTCCGCGCGGCGGACGGGCGGCGAGATCCGCGGCCCGGGCATCGGATCACCGCGGGTCACCGCCACGGGAGACCAGCCGCGATCGTCGAACCCCGGTTCCTCCGGCCGGCGGCCCGCGGTATCGCGGGGCAGTTCTCGCGCGTCGTAGGACTCCCCGGCGTACAGCCCGCTCGTCTGCAGCGCGCCGGCCGCGGCGGCCCATCCCTCACCCGTCGCGACCCAGCGGTGTGATCCGTCGGCGAAGTCGAGACGCAGCTGCGCGGCGACACGCGGCTGCGCTCCGTAGCGGGGCTGTGCATTCTGCCGGAACCCGAAGTGCTCCGTGGCCCAGAGGCCGGCCAAGCGAATGCTCAGACAGTTGACGCCCTCCCTGAGGAGAGCCGTGACATCCGTGGTGTCGTGCACGGTGCGCGCGCCGTAGGGCGTCCATCCGGGCTTCAGCACATCGTCATCGACGTCCGTGCCGTTGAGCGCCGCCTGATATCCGCCCACGGCGGTGGCGTAGAGCGTCGCCCGCACCACGCCATACGCCTCGAACTCGTGCCGGAGGATCGCCGGCTGCGCGTGCCGATCGGGCTCCGGATGGCCGATCCACTGCGCCGTCCACTCCCCCTCGCCGAGGAAAGCAGCGACGACCGTGAGCGGCTCGCTCCACGGGCTGATCTCGCCGTCGCTTCCGACGACCCGCACCCGCACCTCTCCACGGTCTCGGGGCGCCAGGGCCGAGAACGGCCACGCGATGCGCAGGCGGTCCTCCCCGCTGAGGCGAACGGTCCGCACCCCGCCCTCATCCCCGTCCCAGCGCACCTCGGCCGCGACCTGCTGCCATCCGGCATCGGCCGCGGCCACCCGCCAGCCGATCCGGGGAAGCGGGACCGGCACGGCCACGGTGGAAGGCCCGACGAGCGGGCCGTCGATGTCGACGCGAGCCACGAGGCTGGAGGACACCGTCACGACGCGGCTCCCGCGGTGGGCGCCTCACGCGCGGGCTCGACGACCGCTTCCTCATCGAACACGCGTGTCGCGCGACGCTGCCGGAACACGATCCATGCCGCAGCGAGGCCGAGCACGTTGAACGCCGTCAGGAGCACGTACATGAGCGTGACACCGGCGTCGAGGATGAGCGGTGTCACCACGGCGAGTCCGGCGGCCGCGAACCGGCCGACGGCGATGATCGCCCCCTGAGCGGTGGAGCGCAGCAGGGTGGGGAACGACTCCTGCGTCCACACCTTCATGATGCCCTCGAAGGCGAAGGCTCCCCCGACGGCGGCGAGCAGCGCGCTGAGGGCATAGGTGACGAGGTTGAGCCCCGCGATGACGATGAGGAGCTTCGAGGAGATCATGAGCACCGCGCCGATCTGGAAGTACAGAAAGCGCCTCGGGCCGTCGGCGACCTTCATGAACCAGAGGTAGCCGAGCACGGCGATCGGAACCATCGGCAGGGCGATGTGGGCTGCCTCCGCCACGGTCGCGCCGCCATAGGTGACCACGATGTAGGTCCCGAACTGACCGCTCGTGTTGGCGACCAGGTTGGTGAGGGCGTAGAAGGCGAGGAGCGCGAGGAACGGCACGACGTACGGCGGCCGCAGCAGGTCGAGAACGCGCGCCCGGTCGGCGCGGATCGTCGGGACGCCCGCGCGACGCTCGGCGCGCGCCGCCTTCCAGTTCGCCGACTCCGGAATCGTCAGGCGTCCCAGCAGAACTAGGACGGCGACGAGGCCGATGTGTGCGAACAGCACCTGTGCGCCGGCGCGACCCCAGTCGCCCACGGTGCTCGCGAGCACCGTATTGACCACGATGCCCACGATCCACAGGAGATTGGAGAACCCGAGGAGCCGGCCCCGGTTGCGGTCGTCCGCCGCCTCGGCGATGGTCGAGAGCGACACCGGGAGGTCGGCGCCCGTCCCGAGACCGAGCAGGACCGCTCCCGCGACGACCGCCGTGAACGACGGGGCGAGCAGGAGCGCGACGACGGCGGCGATGATGAGCACCATGGTGGCCGTGAACACCGGTCGACGCCCGAACCGGTCGCCCAGGCGTCCGCCGACGAGGGCGCCGACGGCGATCGACAACGTCAGCGCCCCCGCGGCCACCCCGACCTGCCACTGTTCGAGGCGGAGCGCCTGCTGCAGGATCACGAGCGACGTGCTGAAGCCGGTGATGGCGGCGGAGTCGATGTACGACGCCATGCCGGAGACGACGGCGACCCACCAGGGACGGGTGTGCAGGGAGCGCGGGGACATTGCTTCTCCTTCGAAGCCAGCGAGAACGATCGCGTTCACCGTACCGCATGATTGTCCTAGCGACAATCATTGCAGTGACGCGCCTCCCTCGCCCCGACGCGAGCGTCCCTCAGGAGATGGGGTGGGGGTGCCAGCGCGTCGCGGACTCCTGCCAGGGCACGCCCGCGACGCGCTGGATGTCTCCGCCGACACGACGGTCGAGGTCGCGCACGAGTCGGATGATCAGGTCTTCGAAGCGCTCGCGCTCGGCATCGCTCCACTCCGCCAGGGCGCCCGCGAAGTCGTCCTCGCTGGCGGCGACGATGCGCTCGGCGACCGAGCGCCCGTCCGGCGTGAGCGCGATCATCGTCTCTCGACCGTCGACGGGATTGGTCATGCGGCCGACGAGACCGGCCACCTCCAGCCGGCGCACCACCTTGGAAAGGTTCGACCGGCCCGTGTCGACGGCGTCGGCGAGCTCCGTCGGACGCGTGGCACCGCGGTACGCGAGCTGGTTGACGACGAGGAACGCCAGCATGTCGCCCTCGAGCGGGAATCTGCTGCGCCGCAGGAGGTCTTCGCGACGGGACCCCGAGGAAGCCCACGTGACGATCGCCTGCATCGCCGCTCGCGCATCCAACCCGTCGCCACCCACCACCGCTCGCATCAGGTCGGGATCGGAGGCGAGCAGGACGGCGTCGGCAGGAGGGCGGGGCATGGGGCCATTCTCTCCGGTCGGGCGGAGGAGCATCCACCTCGGGGCCGCGGATGCACCGGGGCGACCGCGCCACGTGCTCATCCTGGCGGGCGAGATGGCCTCGACGTGGTCACACAGCGGGATCCGTCGACTGCCACAGGTCGATCGCTACGACCGCTCCGTCGTCCCGCCGATGGAGAGCGGCGACGACCGCGTCATCCTTCCAGGACGCCTGGGTCGGTGGGTCACCTTCGTCCGCGAAGTGGATCGGCGGCGCCGTGATGGAGCCGGAGTCGATCGTGACCCGCCAGTGCACGCGACCTTGTTCTGCGCCGTCGACCCTCTCCAGGGTTCCCGCCAACGCTCCGCGGCCGATGTGGAAGGACGTCACCAGAAGGGCCAGCGAGGCGAGCTCCCCCGTCGCCGACGACACCGGCTCCACCCACCACAGATCGCCCAGATCGATCGAGGGGCCGAGGTCCTGGCGCCCCGGCGCGACACCGGGAACGGTGAAGAGCAGGTTGGCGCACCCGGCCTCGTCGATGCGTGTCTGGTCGTCGACTCCACCGAGCTCCACACTGCCCGGATCCACGTCGTAGCGTCCCCGCGCGATCACCTCGGAACTCGTCATGACGAGAGCATAGGGATCTCCCTCAGGACGCGTGCGAGGTATCCACCTCGCACCCCCGCCACGACGCGCCGCGACATCGATAATGGGGTGGACCGCAGCGCAGCCCCGCGGTCGGTGGCGAGGGAGACGACGTGACGGCAGACGTGGTGTGCGCAGCCATCGCGGCGCGCATCGACGAGACCGGTTTCGGCGCGCACGGACTGCACGTGCTCGTCGGCGACGATGTGTCCGAACGCCGCTGGGCGCCGGACGTCCGGGAGGACATCCATTCCGTCGCGAAGGGCGTGTGCGTCCTGGCGGCGGGGATGGCTGCCGACGAGGGACTCCTCTCGTTCGATGAGCCGGTCGCGGCTGCTCTCCCGGATCTGCCGACGGGGTCGGGCGTCGAGCACGTCACGCTCCGCCACCTCCTCACGATGACGAGCGGCATCGATCTGCCGTGGTCAGAGACGATGATGACCGACTGGCCCGACCTCGCGCGGGAGTTCCTCGGCCGACCGTCCCGGGGCCGCGTGTTCCAGTACTCGAACGCGAGCACGTACACGGCGATGCGGGTGCTCGCCGCCTCGGTGGGAGACGTCGCCTCCTTCCTCGAACCGCGCCTGTTCGCACCGCTCGGCTTGACCGACGTGTCCTGGGACCGGTGTCCGAACGGCTTCGTCGTCGCCGGAGCCGGCCTCCGCCTGCGCACCGAGGAGATGGCGCGCATCGGACGCCTCCTCCGCGACCGCGGCATGTGGCAGGGGCGAGCACTGGTGTCGGGCGAGTGGATCGACGCGATGCACACCGACATGGTGCCCACCGGTTCGGCGCCCGCCTACGACCGCTACGGGCTCAGCGGCTGGGGCGGTCCGGGACCGGCGTGGCGACTCCACGGCGCCCACGGCCAGTTGCTGATCTTCCTCGGCGACGCCGTGGTCACCATCAGCGCCCACGACCACGTCGGTGCCGATGCGATCGCCGAGTACGCCGTCAGTCAGCTCGAGGCCCACGCCGCGACGTGAACACGGCCGGACCGACGGGCCGGAGGCATCAGCGTTCGCGGAAGTAGCGGAAGAGGTGGCGTTCACGCAGGCCGGCGAGTCCGACCCATGCCCCGCCGATCGCTCCCGCGAGCGCGAGGACGGCGCTCTGGACGGCATGCCACATCAGCGGGACCGCGATCGACGGCGCGCTGACGATCAGGGAGACCGCGACCGGGAGGACGATGACCATGGCGATCCCGGCGAGGACCGTGACCTCGATCACCGTGATGGCGTACTGGTCGGCGGGACGCACACCGACGTGACGCGCCGAGGCCAGCTCGAGTCGTCTCCCCCGCACGTGAAAGGCCACGGCGGCGGCGATGAGGAGGGCGGCCGCGATTCCGGCCCCGCTCCAGATCACACGCTCGGTGTCCGCGCTGAAGCGCGCACCCAGGGTCGCGTTGGCCTGGAGAAGCGTCGGTCCTGCGGCGGCACCGGCGCCCCCCGGGACCACGACGAGACCGGCGAGCGACTCGACGATCGGCGTCTGGGGCCACACCGTCACCCAGCATTCGTCGAAGAGCCCCGACGATGCCGGGGCGTCGCCGACGATCGCATAGCCGAGCCCGGCGACGCGACCGTCGTCGGGATAGGCGAAACGCCCGGCCACCGGCACCCTGCCGCGCTCCGCGAGCGACAGCGTCTCGCCGTCACGCCAGCCGACGGCATCGGCGACCTCGTCGGACAGGAGCAGCCCGGCGCCCGTGCCGCTCGCCCCGAGCACACCGGCGAACTGCGGGGTGCTCTCGAAGTAGCGGACCGTCGTGCTCGGCAGCAGCGCGAGCGTGAGCCCTTCGCGCTCCCGGAGCGCACCGGCAGCGGTCACGTTCTCGAGCTGCTGGAAGGCCTCGCAACGCAGTCCGTCGATACGTCCTTCGGCCGTGACGATGAGGGTCGCCGCTCCGGAGCGCTGATAGGCGACGGCCCGGGCATCGGCCCGGAGGAGCGCCAGCTGGGGAACGAGGACGCCGCACGCGGTGAGGACGATGACGACGATCAGCAGAACCCTGCTCCCCCCGACCCCGGCGATCAGGTTCCGGTACGCCTCCCCCCAGACCGAGGCCAGCGCCATGGATCCCTTGCGAGCGTTCACGAGGAGAGGCCCAGGTCGATGTGGTCGGTACAGGCGTCGCGCGTGCCGGGATCGTGAGTGGCGATCACCACGATGGCGTCGTTCCCGGCCAGCGCCTGAAGCGCCTGGTTCACGGCGGCGGAGGTGACCGCGTCGAGCTGCGCCGTCGGTTCGTCGACCAGCAGCAGCGCCGGATGCGCGGCCACGGCTCGCGCCAGCAGGAGGCGCTGCGCTTCGCCGCCGGACAGCGCCGAGAAACGGGTGTCGGCGCGATGCGCCAGCCCGAAGCGCTCGAGCAGTTCCGCCGCCTCCGCCTCTGCCTCCGGGCGGGTCGCGCCCGCCGCAAGGAGCGGAAGGGTCACGTGATCGAGCGCGCGACGCTGATGGACGCCGTGCGGGTTCTGGAAGACCCACACCGTGGGCCCGTCGAGGTCGCGCCGGAGCTCGCCCTCGGCGGGGGCGACCCCGCCGGCGAGGATGCTCAGGAGCGTGGTCTTTCCCGACCCCGAGGGGCCGGTCACGGCGTACGTGTGACCGGCCTCCAAGTCGAGGTCGAGGCCGCGGAAGAGGAACGGCTGGTCACCGAACCGGTGCCCCAGGCCCGACGCCGTCAGCCGCATCGCGCCCCGTCGGGGTGCGCGAGGGCCACGTCGGACAGTGTCGTGTCCGGGCCTGTCGGACGCACGAAGGACTGACCGAGCTGGGAGGCGAGGACGTCGATGGGTACCGCTGTGCCGTCCTCGACGACGCAGCGGACGTCGCCATCCTCGATGATGGCCCGAGGGGGGACGGCGTACGCGGTCACCGGTTCCGCCAGCATCAATTGGCCGCTCACCGTCTGATCCGGCGAAACGTGACGCGCCGCGGCGAAGGACGGAGTTGCCGCGAGCCGGTCCACGTCTTCCGCACCGAGTGCGCCGGACTCATCGACGGCGAATGTCTGATCGTCGACGAGGACGACCCGCTCCCCCGGCGCGAGACCGTCGGGAAGCGGGGTGACCTTCGCTCCGAGCACCAGCGCCGGAAGCTCCGCGAGGACCGTCCCGCCGCTCACCCGCGCTCCGACGGGCGTCGGGCAGGCGGTGGCGGCGATCTCCGGCGCGGGCAGCCAGCCGATGCGTGCCGGGTCGGCGCTGTCCACCGCGTCAGGGTCACCGCCGGCCTTTTCGACGAGGTCCCGGAGCACGCCGAGTGTCTTCGCCGTGAACGCGTCATCGGGCGTGAGGTCGCCGCCGAGCCGGGCGAGCTCCTTCTCCAGGGCTCGGACGTCGGCACCGGTGGACCCGGGCGCGAGCTCTCGCCAGAGAGGAACAGCCGTCGCGAGGAGGAGCACGTCATCGCCGTCGATCTGGAACGGAGCGGTCCCGGATCTCAACGGCTCGCCGGGCTCGCACGCCGACGCCGTCAGCAGGCCGCTGCGGTCAACGGTCACCGTGCGCGGCGTACCGGCTTCGATCCCGATCTCGACCGCGCGTTCATCGGCGAAGGTTCGACCCGAGACCGGGAAGCTGTCGTCCGTTTGCGCCTGCTCGAGAGAGGCCGGCAGCGGAAGCGAGGTCACGGCGATCCCGATGGCGGCGCCGAGGCACAGTGCGGCACCGCCGATCACCGCGACCGTTCCTCTGTTCACCACTGTGCTCCCCCGGTCTCTCGTCATTGTGTACCAGTGACCCCGAACGGATTCTCCAGACATGCCGACGCCAGTGCCTGCTCGGAAAGCGGCGGCGAACCGGACAGCAGTTTCTCTCGGGTGTAGTCCGCTTCCACCAGGCCTTGTTCTCTCAGGCAGTCGACGACACCGTCGTTCCAATCGCGAGATTTCGGATTCAGCGTCTGATCCCGATATACCGCGTCGATCACCATAAGAGTTCCACGCGCGCACTCATCGGAGATCATCCGATCCTGCTCGAGACGGTCATCCGTCGCCTGATCTCGCGGACGCGTGGTCGCCAGCCTGTACATGCCGAACTCGTCCCGCTCAGCGGTGACCGTCAGCCCGCGACCTTCGGCGCACGTACGCCACGCGGCAAACGCCTCGTCGTACTCCGCCTGCGACACGGCGCCATCCTCGAGGACAGCGGTCTCGAAGTCGGAGAGCGTCGTTCCGGCGAAGTCCTTGAGCACACGGTCTACGCGTGCGTCACCGCCCCCGTTCTCGGCTGCGCATCCGCCGACGCCGATGCTCGCGCCGATGAGGATCAGCGCGAGCATCGAGCGACGTGCCTGTCGGCGCGTCACCACGACACGTCGAACCCGCCGCTATAAGGGTATCCGTTCGACGCCGTCACCGTGGAGTAGCCGCTGGAACGCCACGCGCCCGTGTAGGTCGAGACGACCCCCGTCGACGGGTTGAGACGCGAGATGTAGGCGCGGATGGAGGAGCATGTTCCCCCGGTGCGGGCATAGCTCGCCGTCGTGTCCGAGCGCGATCCGATGACGTCGCAACTGGCCGCCGCCGCCGGCCCCGCCGGGCCTACGGCGACAAGTGCGCCGGCCGCAAGCGCGGCTGCGGCGGCGAATCCCGCGATTCTCTTCTTCATCGACACCATTGTCATTCCTCTCGATCCTTTGCGCACGCGACGGATCGCCACATCCGCGATGCGCTCCACACTATGTGAGAGCGATATGTCTGTCGAGGCCCCCGAACGGATCGACATTCTCCGCGAATTCAGCGGGAATACGCACGGATGACGACAAAGGGCACACGAAGGCGAGCGATCACGGGAATCTCGAACCGCTCGACGGAATCGACGAGAAGAGGGCTCGCTCCCACCGCGCGCTCGGTATCGCGGAGAGGATCACAGCCGTGGTCGAGCAACCTCGACCACGGGCGCACCATCCGTTGCAGGCGGTACGACCCGGTCCCGGGGCGTGCCGCGACGTGGTCGGCCAGGACCACTCGACCCCCGGGCACCAGCACTCGGGCGACTTCGTCCAGGACCCGTGCCTGATCTCGCACACTGCAGAGGACCGTGGTCCCCAGCACCGCATCCACGCTGGCGTCCGCAATGGGGATATCCTCGGCGGGGGCCGCCAGGGGTGGGGTGTCGTGCCCATGACGGCGCGCCGCCGCCTCGAGCGCTCCCCGTCGCCGCGGAGACGGCTCCAGCCCCCACCACTGGACGTCTGCACGCAGCTGGGCGAAGTTCGCCCCGTATCCCGCCCCGATCTCGAGCACGCGCCCACGCAACTCGCGCACTGCCGCGTCGCGGGCAGCGACGTAGGCGCCCCATCCACCACCTGCGGAGACGCCCTGTGCCGCGGACATCACGAGCGGAGCCCGTCGGTGAAGAGGTCGACGAGCGTCCGGGCGAAGGCGTCGGCATCCAGATCGGGATCGTCATACCGCGCTTGCGGATACCCCTTGCCCGCGCAGAACACGGCCTGCGCGACCCACTCCTCGTGAAGCGGACGCCACGCGCCCGCACCGCGGCCTTCTCGCAGAGCGCGTCGCAGCGGATCGATCAGCGGCGACTCGTCGAAGGCGCACGTCGTCGCAGGTCTCCTCCAACCTGCGGCCAGCTGCCACAACGCCGCCACCGCGGTCCGATGATCGTCTTGCCAACGAACGAACGCGAAGAGGTAGGAGGACAGAGCCGCCACCGGAGACTCGGCGGCGCTCACCGCTCTCGCGAGCGCCGTCGCGCAGTCATCGAGGATCGTGTCGCACACGGCCGCGAGCAACTCGTCCTTGTCGGCGAAGTGATAGCTGATCATCCCCGGACTCGACAGCTCCGCCTCCCCGGCGATCCGACCGAATGAGGCCTTCGACAGCCCTTCCCTCTCGATCACACGCACGGTCGCCTCGATGATCTGAGCCCGACGGGCTTGCGACGTGATCGACAGCTTTGTCTGCATGAACAAAAATTAGCACAACTGAACAGCCGCGACGCGCCCTGGATCGCTTCGACGCCGGGGACACCACGGCGGCACCAGCGACCCACCCCGAGGAGGTCAGTCCAGGGAATCGTCGAGCCTTCGCCCGAAGCACACCGAGTTGTCCGAGCCGGCATACGAGCCGAAGAGCGGGATCGGCTGATACCCCTCGCGCTGATAGAAGCGGATCGCATCGGGCTGCGCAGTTCCGGTCTCCAAGACGAGGCGGCGCGCACCCAGACCGCGCGCTTCACGCTCCAAGGCACGAAGCACCGCGGTGGCGACACCGGTGCCGCGCGCCGAAGGCACGGTGTACATGCGCTTGATCTCGACCACGCCGGCGCCGAGCACGTGCTCGGCGAGGGGACGCAATCCGCCGCAGGCGACGGCGACCCCTTCGGCGTCCTTCGCCACGAGGAAGACCGGAACATCTGCGGCCGACGGGGGCACCCCCGGTTCGTGGTCGCTCACGCCGTAGCGCGCGTCGAGCTCCTCTCGCTGCGCGCGGCGGAGGCGGTCGGCCTCCGGGTCGTCGAAGGGGGTCGTCGTGATGGTCCAGCGCATCGCAGTCCTTTCCGTAACATTCGTTACCGTAACACCTGTTACGCTCACCTCATGCCCCGACACCGTGACGACAGCGCCCACCGCGCCCGACTCTCGGAGGCGGTGTTCCTGACGCTCGCCGAATCGGGCCCGGGGGGTCTGACTCTTCGCGCCGTGGCGGCCCGCGCCGGGTGCACCACCGGCCTGGTCCTGCACACCTTTCCCGACAAACGGGCACTTCTCCTCCACGCGCGCGATGTGCTGCACGAGCGCACTCGGGCACGAGCCGAGGCGCTCGAGGCGGATGCCCCCGACGCGGCGACCGCACTGCGAGCGGTCACGACCGGAGCGCTGGCCCTCGACGCGGAACGCTTGGCCGAGGCAAGGGCGTGGGTCGCCTTCCTCGCCGCCGCCCTCGGCGACCCGGTTCTGCGGGCGAAGCACGTCACGAACAGTCGCGCCTTCGTCGAGCGGCTGACGCGCCTCCTCCGCGAAGCCACCGGGGCACCCGCTCCCGACCGCGAGGCGCGCGCCGCGGCCCTCGCGGCCAGCGTCGAAGGGATCACGGCTCTCGCGGTGGGCGACCCCGAGTTCTGGAGCCCCGAGAGGCAGCGCGCCGCACTCGAGACGGTGCTGGACTCCGCGCTGGCAGCATAGCGAGGGCCGTTCGCCCCACCCTCGCAGGACGCCCCGCCGCTGGAACGTCCACCCTCAGACGAGGCCCGCCTTCAATGCATCGAGATGTGCCCGGCTCTCCCGGGCAGCGCTGTGGGGCTGACGGTCGACGACCGCGGCGACGACGGCCGCGTGGGCGTCGTGGTCACCCGCCGCATCGGCGACCGGACGCAGACGCAGCATGTCGATCATGGCGCGGCGACTTCGCGGGACGAAACCGTCGAAGAGCTCCGTCAGCACCTCGTTGTGAGCCGCGACCACGATGGCGCGATGCAGCGCCATGTCGGCATCGACGTGCTCCTCGAGGCTCTGCCCGGGCACCGTCCGCGCGCCGAGGGCCCGCCGGATCGCCCGCAGGTCTGCCGGGGTACGGCGGACCGCAGCGAGAGCAGCCGCCTCGACCTCGATCGCCGTCCGCGCCTCGATCACCGTGAGGATGTCCGCGCGGCGTACCACCTGCTCCCAGTCTTCCTGCGCGTCGAGCGAGGTCACGTAGACGCCGGAGCCGTGGCGGGAATCGAGCACGCCGCGGCCGGCGAGCTGGCGGATGGCCTCTCTGACCGTGGAACGCCCGACACCCAGCTGCGGGGCGAGCGTCGTCTCTCCGGGGAGCTTCGCTCCCAGCGCCCACTCCCCCGATCGGATGCGTGCGAGCAGGGCGTCGGCCGCCTGATCCGCGAGCGGGATCCGCTTCAGCTGTGTCACCTCATCTCCTCTACTTGTCTGAGGACTTGTGTTACAGTCTAGCCGTGATCCCGCGTTCCTTCCTCCTTCTTCGCCGCCGCGGCGGGGCGTAGCGAGACCGGCTCCCCGTCGTGGAGCCGAACCTGTGCCGGTCTGTCATTCTCCAGACCTCGAAGGAACCTGCCGTGCCCACCACCTCCACCGCCGCCTGGAACCGCCAGCGCCCCTCCGGCATGCCCGCCCACCGCTACACCGATGTGTACACGCGCGTCGATGTGCCCCTCGCCGATCACGATCGCCGGTGGCCCACCCGCCGGATCACCGCGGCTCCCCTGTGGGTGCCGGTCGACCTCCGCGACGGCAATCAGGCCCTTGCGGAACCGATGGACCCCGAGCGGAAGCGCCGACTGTTCGAGCTGATGGTGCGCATGGGCTACACCGAGATCGAGGTCGGCTATCCGTCAGCGTCGCAGACCGACTATGACTTCGTGCGGCTCCTCGCCGAGACCGACATCGCGCCCGACGACGTCACGATCGTCGTGTTCACCCCCGCCCGTCGCGACCTCATCGAGCGCACGGTCGAGTCGATCCGTGACGTCCGGAACCCCGTCGTCATCCACATGTACGCCGCCACCGCACCGATCTGGCGCGACACGGTGCTGGGCAAGGATCGCGACGAACTGCGCGAGATGATCCTCGCGGGCGGCCGGGACGTGTGGGAGCTGGCGGGACATCTTCCGAACGTCCGCTTCGAGTTCAGCCCGGAGGTGTTCACTCTGACCGAGCCGGACTATGTGATCGAGATCTGCGACGCGATCACAGAACTCTGGCAAGCCACCCCGGCGCGACCCGTGATCCTGAACCTCCCCGCGACCGTCGAGGTCGCGACCCCCAACGTCTACGCCGACCAGATCGAGTACATGGATCGCACCCTTGCCCGTCGCGATGGGGTGATCCTCTCGGTGCATCCCCATAACGACCGCGGAACGGGCATCGCGTGCGCGGAGCTCGCTGTCCTCGCCGGAGCGCAGCGCGTGGAGGGGTGCATCTTCGGCACCGGCGAGCGCACCGGCAACGTCGATATCGCGACACTCGCCCTCAACCTCTACACGCAGGGCGTGGATCCGATGATCGACTTCTCCGACATCGATGAGATCCGCCGCACGGTCGAGTACTGCACGCGCATGGAGATCCACCCCCGGCACCCCTATGTCGGCGATCTCGTGCACACGGCCTTCAGCGGCACCCACCAGGACGCGATCAAGAAGGGCATGGCGGAGCACCGCGCCCGCGCGCGCGTCGAGGGCCGCAGCGAGCGGGAGATCGCGTGGCGGGTGCCCTACCTGCCGATCGACCCGGCCGATATCGGGCGCACCTACGACGCCGTCATCCGCGTGAACTCGCAGTCGGGCAAAGGTGGCATCGCCTACCTGCTCGAGGCCGAGTACGGCATCGAACTCCCCCGCCGGCTGCAGATGGATCTCTCCCGCCGCGTGCAGCAGTACACCGACACGACCGGCGACGAAGTGACCGCGAGGGACATCTGGGGGATCTTCTCGGCCGCCTATCTGTCCGACGCCGACGACCGCGCGGTGCGACTGACGGCGATGCACCTCGATGAGGCGGCGGGCCGCACGGAGCTCACCCTCCAGGTGGACGGCACCGAATCTCACTCGACGCACCAGGACGCAGGCCCGATCGAAGCGCTGGCAGCCGCGTTGCACGCCCATGAGATGCCGGTGGAGATCCTGTCGCTTCACCAGAGCTCGATGCGCTCCCGTGCGGACGCCGACGCCCTTACGATTCTCGAGTACCGCACCGCCGACGGCTCGGCCTGGACCGCGGGTCGTGACCGCTCCAGTCTCACCGCCACCCTCGACGCCGTGATCCGCGCCGCGAACGCCGACGCCGGGGCCCGGACGGCGGTCGCCCCATGACCACCGCAGCAGAGATCGTCGAGTCGGACCACGCTCAGATCGTGACCGCCGTCGGGTTCTCCTCATCCAGAGGCTCGGCCCGCGCGGCGAGAGCGGCGATCACGCCGATCATGTCGAGCCCGCCGCGCCCGGCAGCCTCCGCCTCTTCATAGAGCTTCCGACTCGCGGTGATCAGCGGGTGATCCGCGCCGACGTCGTGAGCGGCATCCTCCGCGAGACGCGCGTTCTTGAGGACGTCGGAGATCGCCGCCTGCGCGGACAGGTCGTCCGCGGTGAGCTTCTCGGCCTTGCCCCGGGAGACGACCGAGGCCATCGGCCCCGCCGCCAGGATCTCTCGCAGCAGGTCGAGATCGGCGCCGGCACGGGTGGCGAAGTGGAAGGTCTCGGCGAGCCCGGTGACCATCGTGATGAGGAAGGTGTTGACCGCCAGCTTCATCGCGAGGGCCGAGGGGACCTCCCCACATCGGAACGTCTGCGCACACATCGCCGCCACTACCGGCTCTGCGTGCGCGACGGCGTCGGGGTCGCCGGCGAGCATCCCGACGAGCGTGCCTTCGATGGCGGGGCCACGGGAGCCGGAGACGGGCGCCTCGACATACCGGCCACCAGCCTCACCGACCTCGCGCGCGAGAGAGCTCGAGAAGGCGGGCGTGAACGTCCCCATCTGCACGACCGTGCGACCGGCGACCATCTCGGTGAACGGCGCACTGCCGCGGCGGAGCACGTCATCGACGGCAGCCTCGTCACGCAGCATCAGAACGACCGTCTCGGCCTCCGCGAACACACCCGCCGCATCGCGTGCCGACCGCGCGCCGATCGACACCAGCTCGGCCATGGGTGCGGCCGACCGCGCCCACACCACGACGTCGAACCCGGCCCGCACGAGACGGGTGGCCATGGGCACGCCCATGATGCCGAGACCGATGAAACCCACCGTGCGTGCGGTCATGCGTCGTCCTTCGTGTCGTCGTCCATCTCGTCGGTGAGTGTACGAGAGATGCCGCCGGCAGACGATGTCACCGACGCGTCCAACCTATTGACTTTCGATAGATATCTATCGAAACTCGATATATGAATCCCGTTATCCCTCGCCCGTCCGCCGGACTGGTCATCGCCACGCACGTCTTCCTCGGCCTGCTCTTCGCCATCGGGCTCGTCGCCGGAGTCTGGCTCCCCGGCGTCTCGGCGAGCCTGGCGGAGAGCTTCCCCGAGTACGCCGGACTGCAGACGCCCCTTCTGGCCGTCGCGATGTCGTTCACGATCCTCGGGCTCATGACTCTCGTGGTGATCGCACTTCTCGTCCACCGCATCTACACGGGCGCCATGCTGACGCGCCCGTCGCTGCTGTGGGTCGATGCGATCGTGGTGCTCCTGCTGCTCGGCGTCGTGCTGATCGTCACCGCCGTGGTCGTCATCGCGAACGGCCAGGCGGGAAGCCCCTTCCTGGGCCTCGTGCTTGCTCTCGCGTGCCTCACCCTGGCAGCACTGGCCTTTCTCACGCTCGTCCTCCGGTCACTCCTGCGCGGCGCGATCGGGCTGCGCGCCGAGCTCGACGAGGTGGTCTGATGGCCATCCGCATCACCATCGACCGCATGCTCGCGCAGCGGGGGATGAGCGTGGGAGAGTTCGCCGAGGCGATCGGCATCACTCCCGCGAATGTCGCGGTGCTCAAGAACGGTCGCGCGAAGGCCGTCAGGTTCTCGACCCTCGATTCGATATGCCGCGTGCTGGAGTGCCAACCGGGAGACCTGCTGCACTACGAGGACTGACCCCGTCTGCGCGGCCGCGAACCTCACGCCGTCTCGGCGATGCGACCGATCTCCTCGCTCACGATCGCCCGCACGCTCTGCTCATCGCCGTCGCCGTGCAGCAGATGGAGGGCGAGCCCGTCGACGATCGCGTGCAGCCGACGCGCCGTGATCACCAGCTCGGGATCCCGCGCCCGCCCCGTGAGGAGCTCGACCAGCCGCACGCACACCTCGAGGAGCTGCGCGTGCGCGTGGTCGCGGATATCGCGAAGGCTCGGCTGGGCCGGACACTCCGCCACGAGGGCGAGGTTCACTTCCAGTTCCGCCCGACTGTCGGGATCGAGAGGCAGAAGTCGCGAGATGACGTCTCGCGCATACCGCTGAGGATCGTCGGACCACGGGGTCGCGAGGACGCGTTCCGTGGCCCGTTGCACCATCAACTCCGCCGAGAACGACAGCAGCTCAGCCCGCGTCGGGAACACGTGCCGCAGGGATCCCACGACGAGGCCGGCCTGCTCGGCCACGGTTCGCACCGAGACCGCCGAGATCCCCCGGTCGAGGATCACCTGCCACACCGCCTCGGCGAGCTGCGCCTTGCGCGCGGCGAGGTCGATGCTGCGGGACATGGAGCGACTGTAGCACGACCGTGCTACAGTAACGAGGAACTAGCACAGTCGTACTACAACGGGAGGTGGGCTCATGGCTCGAAGCTCACGTGTCGCCCGGCTGGTCTCCGGCGCCGCGGCGCTCGGCATCACCCTGACGATGGTCGGCTGCGGGGTCGTCGATGACACCCTCGCCGGCCTCACCGGCGCTCCCGCCTCGCCGTCGCCCCTCGCGTCGGACCCCGGCACCACTGCTCAGCGATCGATCGTCGTGACGGTGGAGATCGACAGCGATGGATCGACCGCCGAAGACCTCGCCGTCGAGATCCGCTCCCCCCGCAACCCGCAGAGCCTGTTCGAAGACGCGGTCTCCGTGCCGTTTCGGCGCGAGTTCACGGTGTCGACCGACGCGTTCTTTCCCCTGCGGGCGACGACGGTCGAGGTGCACGCCGGGCCGGGCGCGACGTTCGTCCGGTGCCGCATCCTGGTCGACGGCGTGGAGGTCGCCTCCCGTCGCTCCGAAGGCAGCCGTGCCACGGCGACCTGCGAGCGGCGCCTCCAGCTCGGACCGTCGTGATCGACGCCGGCGCGGCCGGCACGCTCGTCGTGCTGGCCCTCCTCGACTCGACGAGCTTCGGCACGCTCCTCATCCCGGTCTGGCTTCTCACCGCACCGGGCACGGTGCGCATCGGACGGATTCTCGTCTACCTCGCCAGCGTCGCCCTCGCCTACCTCGCGCTGGGAGTCGTCCTGCTGGTGGGCGCCCGAGCCTTCCTCGACGCCCACGCCCACACCCTTCACTCGCCCGTCTTCCTCATCGGCCAGCTCCTCCTCGGCATCGCGCTCGTCGCCGTCAGTCAGCTGATGGACACTCGGCGAGCCCGGGCTCGAGCCGCGGAGCGCGCCGCAGCCGGCGGCGGTCGGCTCGTCCGCTGGCGCAGCCGCATCATGGGCGAGGACGACCGTCGGTCAGCCTCGACGATCGCCCTGGCCGCTCTCGCGCTCACTGCCGTCGCGATCGAGGCCGCCTCGATGCTGCCGTACCTGGCGGCGATCGGGGTCATCACCTCTCAGGGTCCGGCCGGACCGGCCTCCATCGTCCTGCTCGCGGGCTACTGCCTCGTCATGATCGCGCCCGCTGCCTGCCTGACCATCGCCAGACTCGTCGCGCACGACGCGCTCCAGCGCCCCCTCACCCGCCTCGATCAGTGGCTGACGCGTCACGCCGCCGCGACGACGGCCTGGATCGTGGGGATCGTGGGCTTCCTGCTCGCCGCGCACGCGATCTTCGACCTCGGCTGGTTCACGGCGTGACCGAGGATCTCTCGACCGGCATCCACAGCTCGGTGGTCGCGGTCTGGAAGTCATCGGCTCGCTCCACGACGGCGACGATCGACGGCCCCGGGCGCAGGAGCCAGGGATTCGAGGGGAACCACTCCGACGCGGCAGCGGCATAGGTCGTCTGCAGCGCATCGGGGTAGGGACCGCTGGAGCGGAAGACCACCCAGGTGCCTTCGAGCACATCGATCGCATCGAGGCCGTCGGGCGGCGTGGTGGCGGCATCGACCGCGACGCCGTGCAGATAGGTGAGCTCGCTCCCCTCCCGGTAGTCCGGGTCGACGCCGTCACTCACCTGAAGGAGTCCAGCCGGGACGGTGTTCGACAGTTCCTTCAGCCGGTCGTGCGCGCCGGGGTCCAACGATGCGATGTGCGCTTCGATGTGCGGGTTCCGGCCGTGATGGATCAGCGGCACGCGAGCGGCGTATCCGATGAGCCGGAAAGCCGGCCGGTCAATCAATCGGGTGTCCATGGAGGTGTTCCCTTCGACGGTCAGGCGAAGCCTGAGGTGCGGTTGTGATCGAAGGGGGCCGCCGTCACGCCGAACCTGCGCGGGGGTGACTCCGTGGACGGCCTGGAAGGCCCGCCCGAACGCCTCGGTCGAGCCGTAGCCATAGCGCACGGCGATCTCCAGGAGCGGTGCCCCGTCGATCACGTCCGCGGCGGCGACGGTCATCCGCCGTCGTCGCACGTACTCCGACAGCGGCATGCCCGTCAGCGACGAGAACATCCGGCGCAGGTGGTACTCGGTCGTTCCGCTCGCGTTGGCCACACGGGCCACATCGATCTCGTCGGACAGATGCGTCTCGACGACATCGATCAGTCGGTTGAGCTCAGCGATCACGGCGACTCCCTTCTGCGTCCATCCTGCGGACCGCGCGGTGCGCGCACCCGATCGTTGCGGACCGATGCGATCATTCTCGGTCCTCCGCACTCGGCCCTCGCGGAACGAGGGCGAAGGCGCGTGCGGGAAAATGAAGCCATGCTCCGGTTCGACCCCCCGCTCTGGGATCGGGCGCCTCTTCTTCCCTCGATCATCGCGAAGCCCTACGTGCTGACCACCAACGTGGTGCCGGCCGACAGCGGGCCGCGGGCGCGTCTCATCGCCCCGCCCCACACGCATCCCGACCCGGTGCTCGTCTGGTGCCAGCGCGGGGCCGTGTGGCTGCACCTGCGCGATGCGGTGAGGCGCCTCGCGCCGGGTCGCGGCCTCTGGGTGCCCGCGGGCGTCGCTCACACCGCTCATCAGGAACAGGGGTCGGTGGCGTGCTTCACCTACGTGTCGGCGGCCGATTCCGGCGAGGACGACGACCGGCCTGAGCCGGTCGCCCTGCCGCGCGCCGTCCGCGAGATGCTCCTCTACCTCGACGTGGCAGAGGTCGCGCCCGGGGTCCGCCTCCGCATGCAGGAGGCTTTTCTCCCCCTCCTCCGGGCGAGCGCTCCCGATCACGACGCCGACCGCGGCCGGATCCCGCTCCCCTCCGACGAACGCATCCGGGATGTCGTCTCCGCCGTGCTCGACGCGCCCGACGCGCGGCACAGTCTCACCGAGCTCGCCCGCGCACACTCCCTGCACGAACGCACCATCGCGCGGATCTTCCAGAGCGAGGTCGGCATGTCCTTCGGGCGCTGGCGCACGCTCGTGCGGATGGTTCGCGCCGAGGGAATGCTCGATGACGGCGCGACCGTCGCCGCGGCGGCCGCCGCGAGCGGCTACGACAGCGTGAGCGCCTTCGCCGCGGTCTTCAAGGCGCATTCCGGGCGCACGCCGCGCGAGTACGGCGCGGAAGCCGCCCGCGCAACCGCCTGACGCACTCTGCACCTGTCCGAAAGGCGACGAACTTGGTCCCGTTTGCGCGCATCGCACCGTCGGGCGCTCCGTACGGTTATTAGGACAGCCTTACCTAGCCCCGGGATCCACCCGAGTCCCGATGAACTCCCCAAAGGAGCAGAATGTCGCCTGCACGCGCGCGCCGACGTGCCCCGCTGATCACCGCCCTCCTCGCCGTCGCCCTCGTCATGTCGGGGTGCGCCGGAGAGACCGCAGACTCCGGCGCATCGGCGCCGGAGAGCGGAGCCGTGATCGAACACGCCCACGGCCGCACGACGGTACCGGAGCACCCGCAGCGGGTCGTCACCCTCGGCCTCATGAGCGCGGACATCGTCGCCGCGCTGGGCGTCAACCCCGTCGGAGTCGAAGAGCTGTGGGGCGCGAACGACAACGGCTATCTGCCCTGGTTCGACGACTACATCACGGCGAACTTCGACGAGCGCCCGACCGTCATCCCCGCCTTGGAGGACGGCCCGAACTACGAGGCGATCCAGGCCTTGGAGCCTGACCTGATCCTCGGCCTGTACACGGGCATCTCCGACGTCGAGTACGCCCGGCTGAGCGAGATCGCACCGACCATTCCCTACATCGACGGGCCCTTCGATCCGGGGACCTGGCAGGGGATGACCGAGACGATCGGTACCGCCCTCGGCAAGGAGGACGAAGCCGACCGACTCGTCTCCGAGACGGAGTCCTTCATCGAGGAGCTCGTCTCCTCCCATCCCGTCATCGAGGACAAGACCTTCGTCTGGGGGCTTGCGCTGACTCCCGGAGACCCCGGCATGGGCGCCTACCTCGCCTACGACGCGCGGGTGCGGATCACCGAGGCACTCGGTCTGGTGTCGACGCCGTACATGGAGACCCTCGAGAAGACCTCGGAGGGAAACCTCTGGTACTCCGGGGTGAGCCTGGAGAACCTCTCGGACGTCCCTGCCGACGTCTTCATCGCGTGGCCGAACAACGGCATCAGCGACGTCGACTACTCGCTCGCCAATGAGGTGTTCCTCTCCTGGGATCCGATCGCGAGCGGTTCCTACGTGATCTTCACCGAGCCCGCCTCGGCGGCGGCGATCACCGCGCCCACCGTGCTGTCGATGCCGTACATCCTCCCGGGCTACATCGACCACATCGCGGCGGCGCTCCAGGGCACCCCGTGGGTGGAGGGCCGCTGACGCGATGGGCCGTTCACCCGCGGAGGTTGCGGCAGACGAGACCTCGTCCCCCGCGCGCAGGGGGCGCGGGGGCTCCGTCGACCCCGTCCGCCGCACGGGGCCTCGCCTGATCGGTCTCGTCGTGGCGGTGGGGGTGCTGGCCGCCGCGGCGTGCGCCTCCCTCATGATCGGAAGCCGTGCGATCGACACCGCCACCGTGTGGGAGGCGGTGACGGCATTCGACGGCGGCAATGCGGAACACGTGCTGGTGCGCGAACTACGGCTGCCCCGCACCGTGATCGGGGTCGTGGTCGGTGCAGCGCTGGCCGTCTGCGGCGGACTGATCCAGGCTTTCACCCGCAATCCGCTCGCCGACCCGGGGATCCTCGGCGTCAACGCCGGTGCCTCCCTCATGGTGACCTTCGCCGTCGGGGTTCTGGGCCTCCAGGATCCCGCCGGCTACGTCGCGTTCGCGATGCTCGGCGCGTTCGCCCTCACGATCGTCGTCTACGCGCTGGGTTCCGTGGGACGCGGCGGGCCGACTCGCCTGAAGCTGACATTGGCCGGCGTCGCGCTCGGCGCTGCGTGCTCGGGGGTGACCAGTGCGCTGGTGCTGGAGAACGAGACGACGATGCAGGCGATCCGCTTCTGGGGCGTGGGCTCGATCGGCGGTCGGAGCCTGGCCGAGGTCGCCCGGGCGATGCCTCTCATCGTCGCGGGACTCGTCCTGGCGATGATGTGCGCCCGGGCGCTCAACGTGCTCGCTCTCGGAGACGAGCTCTCCCACACACTCGGCGCGCGCCCGCAGCTCACGCGGGTCGCCGTCGTGATCGCGATCACCGTGCTCGCAGGGACCTCGGTGGCCGCCGCAGGACCCATCGCCTTCGTCGGCATCATGATCCCGCATGCCGTGCGGTGGTTCACCGGTCCCGACCAGCGGTGGATCCTCGCCTACTCGATGGCCCTCGGCGGCGCGTTCCTGCTCGTCGCCGACGTGCTCGGTCGCCTCGTGCTTCCCAGCGGGGAGCTCCGCGTGGGCATCGTCACGGGGCTTCTCGGCGCCCCGGTGCTGATCGCGCTCGTTCGCCGTCACCGGGCGGCGGCCCTGTGAACGCCCCGCGCCCGGGATCGATCAGCCGCGCGAAGGTGAAGCAGGGCCGAGCAGAGACGGCGTCACGCGTCGACTTCGGCGAACCGATGTGGCGGCTGCGCGGGGGAAACCTGAGCACGCGCATTCCCCTCCGCAGGGTGCGAGTGAGCGCTCTGCTGCTCACGGCAGCGATCCTGTGCGCCCTGGTCGCGATGACCCTCGGCGCGTCGGAGCTCTCGCTGGGGCAGGTGTGGGGAGCGCTGAGCGGATCCGAGTCCGCCGCGACGGAGCGCGTGGTGGTGCAGTGGCGCCTCCCCCGGGTGCTGTTCGCCTTGCTGTGCGGCGCGGCGCTGGCCTACTCGGGTGCCGTGTTCCAGACGCTCACCCGTAATCCGCTCGGTTCCCCCGACGTGATCGGGTTCGCGACCGGCTCCTACCTCGCGGTCGCCTACGTCACGGCCGTGCTCGGCGCCCAGCTCTACCTCGCCAAGGCCGGCGCCGCGCTCGTGGGCGGCTTCCTCACCGCCCTTCTCGTCTACGCCCTCGCCTTCCGCAACGGCGTGTCCTCGTTCCGGCTCATCATCGTCGGGATCGGCGTCTCGGCCGCGCTGTCCTCGCTCACGTCGTGGATCCTCCTCAGCGTGAGCGTGGAGAAGGCGATGGTGGCCGCCACCTGGGGCGCGGGCAGCATCGCGTCGCTGGGATTCGATCAGTTCTGGCCCGCCCTTCTCACCTTCACCGCGCTGCTCCTTCTCGGACTCCCCCTCACCCGCTCGCTGCCGATGCTGGAGCTGGGAGACGACCTCGCCGCGGCCAGCGGCGTCCGCGTGGCGCGGGTACGACGGCACGCACTGCTGGTGGGCGTCGGAATGATCGCCCTCGTGACCGCCGCAGCCGGGCCCATCTCGTTCATCGCCCTGGCGGCTCCGCAGATCGCGCAGCGACTCACCCGCGCCCAGACCCCGATGCAGCCCGTGACCGCGATGTGCACCGGTGCCCTGCTCGTGGTGCTCGCGGACGCGCTCGCCGTCGTGTGGGAGCTTCCCGTGGGCGTCGTCACCGTCTCGGTCGGCGGCCTCTATCTCGTGTGGCTCCTCGCCCGGGAATACCGCACCCGCGGGTGAGGACCCCGGCGCCCGGCTCGCCGGGCGCACACCATCCCCTTCCGTCGTCACCGCGGCGGAGAAACCACCCCCACCAAGGAGAACCCATGATCATCCACCGCGGCGTCGTCACACGCGTCGTCCCTCTGTCCTCGCACCTCGTCCGCGTCACGCTCGGTGGACCCGGTCTGGCGGGATTCCTCAGCACCGGCTCGGGCGACGAGTACGTCCGCATGTTCTTCCCGCACGGCGAGGACCCCACCGACGTGGTGCTGCCCGAGCCCGACGGCGACTGGTGGAAGACTCCCGAGGGCGCCCCCGAGGCGCCGATGCGCACCTACACGATCCGCGCGGCGCGCCCGGAGTCGGGGGAGATCGACGTGGACTTCGTGGTGCACGACGACGGAGTGGCGGGGCCCTGGGCGTCGCGCGCACAGCCCGGACACGTCCTCGGGGTGAACTCTCCCACCGCGCTGTACGAGCTCCCGGCCGACGCCCGGTGGCAGTTCCTGGCCGCCGATCTCACCGGTCTCCCCGCCATCGCGCGGATCGTGGAAGATGCGACCGCGACGGTTCGTACCCGCGTGGTGGTGGAAGTGCTGAGCGAGGAGGAGGCCGACCTGATTCCGCAACGCCCCCACGTGGAGGTCACCGCCGTGATCGGCGGGAACGGCGCCACGCCGAGCAGGATCGGCGAGATCGTGCGAGGCGAGGCACCTCGCTCCCTCCCCTTCGACACCGGGTACGTGTGGGTGGCCGGTGAGACCGCGGCGCTGCGCGACGCTCGCAAGTACCTCCATCGTGAGCTCGCCATCGCCCCCGATCGCTTCAAGGTCGTGGGCTACTGGAACCGCCCCGAGCCCGATCGCACCACGAGGCGTCGCCGCGCGGTCAGCGCGCGTCGCTGAATCGGCGGAGGTGCTCCGGCGACAGCGTCAGGGAGCGTGCAGCCAGGGCTTCCTCGAGGTACTCCATCCGGCTGGCACCGACGATCGGTGAGATGCCCTGCGCCATCATCCAGGCCAGCACGACCTGGTTGGGGGTGGCACGGAGCTCCGCGGCGGTCTCGGCGAGCACCCGCAGAACCCGATCCGTGCCGGGGTGGGCGTATGCCGGTGAGAACGGCCGGTCGTCGCGGGTGTAGCCCCCCATCATGAGCGGGGAGTAGCACCACAATGCGAGACGCTCGGACTGGGCGAAGTCGAGGTCGTCCGGCTCGAGGAACTTGTGTCCCTGCTCGGGCACGGTGGTGCCCGGTCGGGGCTGCACGAGTGAGTGCCGCAGCTGCAGCGCCGACCACGACGCGACCCCCAGGTCGCGCGCGATGCCTCGGGCCTGCTGAACGCGCCAGGAGGCGTGATTGGCGGCGCCGATCCGTGTCGCCCTCCCGCCGGCCACCACCTCACCGAAAGCGGCGACCGTCTCTTCGAGACGGACGCTCCGGTCCTCCGCGTGCGCCCAGAGGAGATCGACGTGGTCGATGCCCAGCCGCTCGAGGCTGCCGGTCACGCCCCGCCGGATGGCGTCGGCGGAGAGTCCCTCCGCACTCTCGGGCCACGCGTGCGCCACCAGGGGGTCTTGGCGCACCTTGGTGGCGATCCCCACGCGGGACCGGACGCCGGGATTCTCCCGCAGCCAGGCGCCGAGCACGCGTTCACTGGCACCGCCGAGGCCCGTCGGGTCGGTCCAGAACGAGTAGCAGTTGGCGGTGTCGAGCCAGTATCCGCCGGCCTCCACGAACCGGTCGAGGAGACGGAAGGCGGTGCGCTCGTCCACGCGCGTGCCGTAGTCCATGGTGCCGAGGACGATCTGCGGGCTGTCATCGTGAGTGGTCATGACGCCATCGTGGATGCTGGAGCGCGCTCCAGGTCAAGCTGGTCGGCAGTGACCCGCTATCGCGTCGCCGTGAGGTGGATCACACCGCTCTCGGCGACCTCGGTCGCCACGCGGTGCGTCTGATCGAGGCCGCGCAGGTCGTCCCAGAGGCGATGTCCTCGGCCGAGGAAGACCGGCGTGATCATGAGGTGCAGGTCGTCGACGAGCTCCGCGCGCAGGAACTCCCTCGCGGTGCGGTATCCGCCGCCGATGCGAACGTCGAGCCGGCCGGCGGCCTCTCTGGCCTCCGCGAGCACGTCCTGGATCGGGGCGGCTCGAAAATGGAACGTCGTGCCGCCGTCCATCGACAGCGATGTGCGGGGAGCCGTGTGGGTGAGCACGTAGACGGGGGTGCCGAACGGAGGTCTCTCTCCCCACCAGCCCCGCCAGTCGGGATCGTCGGGATGGGAATGGAGCCCGAACATGCCGGCGCCCATGATCTCGGCGCCGATCCCCTCGAAGAACGCGGCCCCGTACCGGTCGTCGATGCCCGTCGTCCCCTCGCCGCTGGCGTCACCGAAGACCCTCTCGCGGAACGTGCGGGTCGCGACGTATGCGGACGTGAGACGACCCCAGTCCTCCCCCATCGGCGCGTCGGGCGTCGGATCGGACGGCACATACCCGTCGAGCGAGGTGAACAGGTCCATGCGCACACGCGTCATCTCAGCGTTCCTCCGACTCGTGAGGGCGGTGACTGTCCGCCGGGGTGCCGGCGATCGGGCACCGAGCACAACCTACTCCGGGCCGCGGTCGCGCGGGAGTCTCACTCTCCCCGCTCCGGTGCCGCGAGCACTCGCCAGAGCACGGGGCCGGTGAGGGCGACGCCACCTCGGATCAGCAGGAGGCCAAGCGCCAACAGCACGGCGATGGCCACGACGAACAGTGGTGCCACGGCGACGGCGATCGCGACGAGGATGAGAGTCACGGCGACGGCAGCCACGGCCGCACCGATCACCGCGATGTTCGCAGAGATCGCCACCCGCAGGCGACGCATCCGATCGATGCTCGCGCGGGGCATGCCGATGCGGTCGAGTGCCACGTAGAGTTCGCGATTCTCCAGAATCGCAGCGGTCTGCGTGATCGCCACTTGGCAGGCGACCACGACGAACGACAGTGCGACGAGCACGAGCAACATCGTGCGTGCGTCGGCGAACATCGACAGTTGGTCGTGTGTCATGATCTCTCGGCTGACGCTGCGACTGATGGTGTCGAGGTAGCCGAGCAGCGAGCCGGCCGGGATCAGGATGAACGTGGCGACTGCCAGCGTGGACACGGCACGCCACGCGGCGCGGGGATCGTCCTGGATTCCCCGCGCGGCGACCAGGCGCGCCGGATCCGACGTACTCGACGCCGTCATCCGCGCAACCAGGCTGACCAGGAACGGACCCACGACCCCGAGCACGGCCATCACGGCGATCACGACCGCGGTGAGGGCGCCGAGCAACACGACCACACCCCACCCCGGTGACATCAGCTGCGTCACCAGCACCGCAACGCCGAGAACCACCACGGCGATCACGACGCGCCAGATACTCAGGCGCGGCGCGTCTTGGCGCAGACGCACCCCCAGCGGAGACAGCACCACGCGCCGGAGGCCGAGCAACGCGCTCAGCCCCGCGATGGCAACGAGAGTCGGCGGGACGGTCACCCACACCCACCACGGCAACCACAGCTCCGACGGCCGCAACGGTTCGCCGTACACCGAGAGAGCGGCGAGCGCGAGGGGCAGAGAGGTGGAGAGAAGGGAGCCCAGCGCAACCCCCACCGTCGCGATGAGGGTGACCTCCGCGACGGCAAGACGGCGCACCCTCGCAGCGGTCAGCCCCAGCAGTCGCAGCGTGGCGAGCCGGTCGTCGCGGCTGCGGGCGGCGAGCCTCGCGGCGGCGCTCCCGAGCGTGATGAGCGGGACGACCAGGAGGGCGACGAGCCCGAACGCGAGCACCTGGTAGCCGACTTCCTCCGTCGGGACCGTCGCGTACGCGCGTGCGAGGATCCCCACCGCGAAGGTGAGCAGAGCCGTGAGCCCCGACGCGAGCACTTGCAGCGCAGTGATGACGGCCGCGCCTCGGTGTGGTCGGATCAGCAGGAAGAGGGGGCGAGCGTTCATGCGTCAGCCTCGATCCGTCCGTCGCGTAGCCGGATGATCCGGTCGCAGCGAGAGGCCACCCCGTGGTCATGCGTGACGAGCACCAAGGCTCGGTTCGCGTCGCGCCCCGTCGCCAGGAGCGCACTGAGCACCTCGTCGGCGGTGTGGGAGTCCAGCGCGCCGGTGGGCTCGTCGGCGAAGATCAGGCTCGACCCGCCGACGAGCGCCCGAGCGATCGCCACACGCTGGGCTTGGCCACCCGAGAGCTGACCGATGCGGCGCGCACCGAGCCCGGCCAGCCCGAGGCGCGCCAGTTCGGCGTCGGCCCGGTGACCGGCGTCGGCTCGCGAGGCTCCCGTGAGCAGGAGCGGCAGGGCGACGTTCTCCGCGGCGGTCAGCTCGGCCAGCAGCATCCCCTGCTGGAACACGAAACCGAAGCGCCGCAGCCGGAAGGACGAGCGTTCCGCGTCGGAGAGCGTCGCGAGGTCGTCGTGCCCGCTACCGTCGGGCCGGCTCAGGATCACGGTGCCGGTGTCGGCCGCGAGGATCCCCGCGAGCACGTGCAGGAGCGTGGACTTCCCCGAGCCGCTCGGCCCCATGATGGCCACGGACTCGCCCGGAGCGATCGTGACGTCGACGTCGACCAATGCGGGCGTCTGACCGAAGGACTTGCTGGCTCCCCGGGCCCGGAGAATCCATCCCGGGCGCTCTCCGGCGCCCGCGGTGTCATGGCGGGGAACGGTGGTCATGCGGGCCTCCCGACGGTCGGCGGTCGTGCGATACCGGCAAGGCTATGGACCGACGGCGGCCCGGGGACACCGCCCACAGGCCGAAGTCCGAGCCCCCGGTACCACCCGCATCTCCACCCGCGGGTGGTGGTCACCGGCCGACCGTCTCGATACCGTCGAAAGGAGGAACCCCGAGCCTGGCACCGGCTCCGCCCGGGCGAATGGATCGCGACGGGGAGGCGGGAGGAACGATGACGCATGCCCGAGCGGTGCTCGACGATCCGATCCTGAGAGGTCCCGCGCTCGCGCGCTGGTTCCACGAGCGTCCGCGCATCGCCGACGCGCTCGTGATCCTGGCGTGCACCGCTCCCACCCTCGCCGCACTCCTGCTCACCTCGCCCGCGCACGCCTGGCTCGGCTACCTGTGCGCGTGCGCCGTGGCGACCGCATTCTGGTGGCGACGCACGGCGCCGTTCGCCGTGCTGCTGATCGTCGTCGCGCTCGCGACACTGAACCCGGTGTCGGCCCACGGGATGACGCCGGCGCTCCTGGAGAGCTTCTTCGCGCTGTTCACTCTGGCCGCCCACGCGCGGCTGCGAACGGTGGTCGTCGGCCTCGTGCTGAGTCACGCGGTCGTCGTCCTCACCACCGGGCTCGCCGTCGCGCTGGGCATGCGCGAGGACTGGCCGGCCCTGTTCCTCTCCCCCACCTCGCTCGCCGCCTGCGCGCTCGGCGTCGCCGTGCGAGCCGGCCGCGCGCGTCGTGCGGCGATCGAGGAGGTCGTCCAGCTCCGCGAGGAGCGCGCGGCGGCGGCCGAGCGCGCGCGGATCACAGCCGAGATGCACGACGTCGTCGCCCACTCCGTGACGGTCATGGTCGCCCTGGCGGGCGGCGCCGCGGCCGCCTGGGAGAAGCACCCCGAACGCGCCCGCAGCGCGCTCGACCAGCTCGGGACGGTCGGGGCCCGCGCCCTCGAGGAGATGCAGCGCATCCTACGGGTCCTCCGCCAGCACGACGCCGGCCTGGATCGAGACCTGGAGTCTTCCGGATACAACCTGCCCTCCCTCGAGGAGCTCGTGGACGTCTTCGGGGCGGCCGGGCTGCCGGTGGCGCTCGTCACGGACGATGAGGACGTGCGCGAGAACGTGCTGAGCGATCCGGCGCTGCGGACGACGGTGTACCGGGTGGTCCAGGAGTCCCTCACCAATGCCCTCCGTCACGCCCATGACGCCACCTACGTGGAGGTGCGGCTGTCTACCGACGGCGGCCAGGTGATCGTCTCGGTGACCGACAACGGCAACGGCGCGCTCACGCCGCGGAGCGTCGGCGCCGGCGTCGGGCTCCGCGCCATGCGCGAACGCGCTGCGGCGTTCGGGGGCGATTTCGCCGCGGGTCCCATCCCCCGTCGAGAAGACGCTCCTGGCAACGGATGGCGCACGCGTGTGTCGATCCCCCTGCGACAGGACGCCGCATGACGGAATCCGGCAGCAACGACGGGCGACTCGACACGATCCGCGTCGTGGTCGTGGACGACCAGCCGCTGGAACGCACCGGCAACGCCCTCATCCTCGACTCCGACGACGAGATCGAGGTGGTCGCCGAAGCGGGAAACGGCGTGGATGCCATCGCCGCCGTCGCTCGTACTCGTCCCGACGTCGTGCTGATGGATGTCCGCATGCCTGTGATGGACGGTCTGACCGCGACCGGGGTCATCGCCGAGCGACACCCCGGGGCGCGCGTCATCGTCCTCACCACGTTCGATCTCGACGAGTACGCGTTCGGTGCTCTCCGGGTCGGCGCCAGCGCCTTCCTGCTCAAGAGCACGAAGCCGGCGGCCCTGATCGACGCGGTGAAGACCGTCGCCTCCGGGTCCGCCGTCGCGGCACCCCGGCTGACGTCGAAGCTCATCGAGCACTATCTGCAGCGGTCGCCGACTCGGGCGGAGGACGCGGAGGCGGTGCTCGACATCCTCAGCCCCCGCGAGCGGGACGTCTTCGCCGCGATCGTGAGGGGGCTCAGCAACGCGGAGATCGGCGACGCGCTGGTGCTCGCTCCTTCGACGGTCAAGTCCCACGTCAACGCGATCTTCGCGAAGCTCGCCCTCCGAGACCGCGTGCAGGCCGTCATCCTCGGGTACGAGCTCGGGCTCGCCACCCGCGCCTGACCCGCACGTTTGCGCTCAGATACCCTCAGGGGTATCTTTGCTATACCCCTAGGGGTTTACGAGAAGAGGAGGGGCCATGTGCAGCAGGGTGACGTGCACGGAGTGCGGCAAGGCGGCGTGGACGGGGTGCGGTCAGCACGTCGACGAGGCGCTGCGCGGTGTTCCCGACGAGGAGCGCTGCCCCGGGCATGACCGGGCGGACGATCACGCAGAGGTCCGGCACGGCGCTGGCCAGGAGGTCGCGCGATGAGGATCGTGATCGTCGGAGGCGTCGCCGGAGGGATGAGCTGCGCCGCTCGCGCACGCCGACTCGACGAGAGCGCCGAGATCGTGGTGCTCGAGCGCGGCGCCCACGTCTCGTTCGCGAACTGCGGTCTCCCCTACTTCGTCGGGGGCGAGATCCCCGAGGAGCGATCGCTCCTGGTGCAGACTCCGCAGACCCTCCGTGCCGCCCTCGCTCTCGACGTTCGCACCGGCAGCGAGGTGACGGCCGTCGACACCGCCGCGAAGACCGTGTCGGTGCACACCGAGCACGGAGACGAAGAGCTCGCCTACGACGCACTGGTGCTCGCGCCCGGCGCCTCGGCGCTCCGTCCGCCGCTGCCGGGCATCGACTCCCCGCGCGTGCGCACGCTGCGCACGGTGGAAGATGCCATCGCCCTCCGCGAAGACGTGCTCGCGGGCGCCCAGCGGGCCGTCGTGCTGGGCGCGGGCTTCATCGGCGTCGAAGCCGCCGAGGCATTGGCGCAGCGCGGCCTGAACGTCTCGGTGGTCGAGCTCGCACCGCATCCGCTGCCCCCGCTGGAGACGGAGCTGGCGTGGCTCATCACGGAGGAGATGCGCAGCCTCGGGATGGAGGTCCACACGGGGATCGCCGCAGCGAGCGTCGAGCACGGAGAGGACGCCGACACGGTCGTGCTCGCCGACGGCACTCGGCTGCCCGCCGACATCATCGTGCTCTCCGTCGGCGTGCGTCCGGACACCGCCCCCTTCGCCGCCGCCGGGATCGCCTGCGAGCGCGGCGCGATCGTCGTGGATGCACACGGTCGCACGTCCGCTCCGGGGGTGTGGGCGGTGGGCGATGCGACCGTGTCGGTCGACGCCGTCACGGGCACCCGTCGCCCCGTCGCCCTTGCCGGGCCGGCCAACCGTGCCGGGCGCCTGATCGCCGACGACATCCTCCGCCCCGAGCGCGCGCGGCCCGTTCCCCACCCGATCGGCACGGTGATCGTTCGGGTCGGGGAGCTGACGGCGGCCCTCACCGGCGCGAACAGCGCCGCGCTCGACGAGGCGGACATCGACTACCGCACCCTTCATCTGCACCCCAACCAGCACGCGGGCTATTTCCCCGGCGCCGCCCCGGTGCATCTCCTGATCCAGATCCGCAGCGCCGACGGGCTTCTGCTCGGCGCGCAGGCCGTCGGCGCCGAGGGCGTCGACAAGCGGATCGACGTGCTGGCGACGGCGATCCGCGCGGGAATGCGCGTCGACGACCTCATCGATCTCGATCTCGCCTACTCGCCGCCCTACGGACAGGCGAAGGACCCCGTGAACCTCGTCGGCATGGTCGGCGAGAACGTCCTCTCCGGCGCATTGCGACTGTGGTATCCGGAGGAGCTCGATGAGGTGCGGGAGGACACATTGATCCTCGACGTCCGCACCCGCGCCGAGTTCGACGCGGGCTTCATCCCGGACTCGCTCCACATCCCGCACACCGAGCTGCGAGAGCGCCTCGACGAGGTGCGGGACGCGGCGAGCGACCGCCCCGTGCGCGTCCTGTGCCAGTCGGGCGTGCGGTCGGCGATCGCGCACCGGGTGCTGATGCACGCCGGCATCGACTCCGCCTCGCTCTCCGGCGGCATGCTGACGCTGCGAGCCTGGCTCGGCGAACGACAGCGCGACGTCCTGGACCGCTCCGCTGTGCTCGCGACGGCGTAGCGACGCGGCACCGGACCCGTGACCGCGCACGACCACAATGAGGGACACCCCATCGACATCCGCTGCTCGCTCTGAAGGGACGCACCATGACCACCACTGACGCCGACGCGCACAAGCGCATCCTCAACCGCCTGCGCCGCGCCCGCGGCCAGCTCGACGCCGTCATCGCAGCCGTCGAAAACGAACGGCCCTGCCGCGAGATCGTGACTCAGCTTTCGGCGGTCTCCAGCGCGCTCGACCGCGCCGGTTTTACAATCGTCTCGACCGCGATGAAGGACTGCATCACCGACCCCGAGAGCGCTCGCGACGAACAGGGTCTGACGACCGAGGAGCTCGAGAAGCTCTTCCTCATGCTCGCCTGAGCACCAGTGAAGGAGAACCCATGTGCTACGCGGTCTCGTGCCGGAAGTGCGGCAAGACCACCTGGTCCGGATGCGGTCAGCACGTCGACCAGGTCATGCGCGGCGTGCCCGTGGCCCAGCGCTGCCCGGGACACGAGCGCGAGAAGGCCACGGGCCTGTTCGCCAAGCTCTTCGGGCGCTGAGCGCTGAGATGGCCCGTTCCCTTTCCCCGCAGGCTCTCGGAGAGACAGAACGGCGCGTGGTCGCTGCCTGGGCGGCGGACTGCGCCGAGCGCGTGCTCCCGCTGTTCGAGGCCGAGGCACCCGACGATGATCGCCCGCGCGACGCAATAGCCCGTAGCCGAGCCTTCGCGCGCGGTGAGCTCACCGCCGCCGGCGAGATCCAGCGCCGCCTCGTCGCCGGACGCGCCGCTCACAGCGCCACGAGCCCCGCCGGCATGGCAGCCGCCCGCGCCGCCGCCCAGGCCGCCGGCGTCGCGCACATGGGTGCGCATGCGCTGGGAGCTGCCGCCTACGCGGCGAAGGCGGTCGCGCTGGCCCGGCCGGACGACCCCGATGCGCGCCCGTCGGAGATCCGGTGGCAACTGTGCCAGGTCAGCCCGGAGGCGATGGCGGCGCTGCGCCGGCTCCCCCGCCTGGGCGAGGATTTGGCCGGGCCCCTGGGGAAGGGACTCCTCGCGGCAGGAGTGCTGGGCGAGACGATCCGCGAGATCCAGACAGCGCTGCGCGTGGACTGAGCCGCACCGTGGGGCCCACCGGCCGCCTGGATCGCGCGCGGTCGATCGGCGCTCCTCACCCCCATGCCGCGTCGAAGCGGGCGCGCAGATCCCGCAGTCGTTCCACCGGCTCGTTGGCGAACACGAGGCGCAGGTAGTCGTCGCCCGACGGACCCCAGCCGGGCATCGGGGTCGCGGCGACCTTTCCCCGGGTGAACAGCAGTTCCGAAGCGTCGGCGGGTGACAGTCCGATCTGCGTCGTGTCGATGAGGAGCGACCAGCCTCCGTCGGGAGAAACCACCGGCAGTCCCGCCAGCTGGGCCAGGATCACGTCACGTCGCCGTCGCCACGTGTCCACCGCACGCTGAACGTCGTCGTCGGCGTCGGGAGCGGAGAGCGCTGCCGCGACCGCCTCTTGAGCGAGGCCGACCTGACAGACGACATTGCTCAGTCCGACGAGGTTGATGTCGGAGAGGATGCGCTCGGGCCCGACGACCCACCCGACCCGCCAACCGATCATCCGGAGTTCCTTCGAGGCGGCGCCGACGGTGATCGTCCGCTCGGCGAGTCCGGGAACCTGTGCGGGATGAACGCGCTCGGCATCGTCGAACCGGATCCGCTCCATGGCGGCGTCGTAGATCAGCCAGGCAGGATGCCCGTCGAGCGCCTGCGCGAGAGCCTCCCAGTGCGGCCGGCTCAGCACCGACCCGGTGGGCATGGCGGGTGACATCATGAGCACCGCCGCGGTGCGCGTCGTGACCGCGGCGGCCAGTTCCTGCGGATCGATCTCCCACCCCCGAGCGGTCGGCGTGAGAGGCGCGAATCGCGGGACGCCACCCGCCAGCCGAACCCTGTTGACCAGACCCGCGTAGATGGGGTCGACCATCACGACCTCGTCGCCGGGCTCGACGATGGCGAGCAGGGTGTTGAGGATGCCGTTGAGGCCACCGGCCGTGATGACGCACTCGCGGACGGGATCGTACGTGCGCCCGGCCTGCCGGCCGACGTGCGCGGCCGCGGCTCGGCGGAGCGACACACCGCCCTGAAACGGCAGGTAGCTGTTCGCCTCGTCCTCATCGACCGCCGCTTTCGTCCGCTCTCGCGCAACCGCGGGCGGGCGAATGTCGGTGTCGAGGTTCTCGAGCCTCAGGATCTCGGGGTCGTTCGACCGGTCCGCCCGGTCGCCGACGTGGTCGACCCCGATGCCCGGAATGTGCTGCAGACGGCTGACGGTCATGAGGGCTCCTTTCACTCAGTTCATATCGTTCTGTTTATGGAACGATAGGCTATCCCCATGCCTCCGCGCTCCTCACACACGGCCCGCACGGAGCTCTCCGCGCTCTCCACGTCCGTAGGGCATCGGATCAGGGATCTGCGGACGGCACGCGGCGTCTCGCTGTCGGCGCTCGCCGCCACCACACAGCTGGGAAAGGGGACGCTCTCGGAGCTCGAGCGCGGGCGCCGCAATCCGACGCTCGACACGCTGTTCGCCATCGCGACCGCCCTGTCGGTGCCGCTCGGCGATCTGCTCGTCGCGGACGCCGCCGGGCCTGCGGAAGATCGGCACGCAGCGCCCGGTGCGCACGGACAGAACGTCGACGCGGAACTCCTGGGGCGATGGAGCGAGCCTGCCGAGATCGTCGAGGTCTATCGGATGGTCGTCCGTCGAGGACGGCGGGAGTCTCGGCGCCATCTTGTCGGCGTCATCGAGAGCATCACCGTCGTCGACGGCGAGATCGCCGTCGGGAGCACCGACGCGCCCGTTCGCCTCGTCGCCGGGCAGAGTCACACGTTTCCCGGCGATCGGGATCACGTCTACGAAGGGCGGGCCGAGCGCAGCAGCACGGTCCTCGTCATGCGCTACCCCGTGGGGACCGGCGAGGCGGACCCGAGCGGCGAGCGCAGCAGCTGATCCGCGGGGTGCGGCTGAGGACGCGCGGACGATCGCCTCAGGAGAGCCGAAGCTCGCGCAGCGACCGCCCGAGCCGGCGGACGATCTGCTCGAGGATCGGGCGCGGGGTGGCGAAGATGAGCCGGGCGAATCCCGCGCCGGCGGCCCCGCACATCGATCCCTCGGTCAGCGCGACGGATGCCTCGCGGGCGAAGAAATCCGCGGGCTCGTCTCCCACCCCGAGGTGTCGGAAGTCGACCCACCCGACATACGTTCCCTCGGGCTTCGGCATCCACGCATCCGGGATCTCTTCGGCGAGGAGGCTCAGGAGCGTGTCGCGGTTCTGCTCGAGGTACGGCACGAGGTCGGCGAGCCAGGCGTCACCCTCCCGGAACGCCACGGCGTTGGCGATCGCCCCGAGGTTGCTCGTGCCGTGACCGGCGAAGGGGCCGATCTCTTCCCACACGGCGCGGTCGCGATCGCTGGAGAGCACGAGTTCGGCGCACTTCAGCCCCGGCAGATTCCACGCCTTCGACGCACTCATCGCGGTGATCGTGTGCTCCGCCGCCGCCGGCGACACCGTGGCGTAGGGAATGTGCGTCGCGCCGGTGAAGACGAGCGGCGCCCAGATCTCGTCGGAGAAGACACGTCCGCCGTTGCGCTCGACCACCTCGGAGATCGCCAGGAGCTCGTCCCGGCGGAACACGCGCCCCACGGGGTTGTACGGGTTGCAGAGCAGGAGCAGGTTGCCGCCGTCGTCGAACGCACGCTGCAGCACCTCGAGGTCGAACTCGTACCGCCCGTCGCGCACGGCCAGGGGAACCTCGATCACCTCGCGCCCGCGCAGCGGCGGGACCGAGAGGAACGGCATGTAGGACGGCGTCGGCACGATGATCTTCGACCCCGGCGCCGCACAGTGCTCCATCGCCAGTTCCAGCGCCATGATCACGTCGGGCACCGGGAAGACATCGGACGCCGCGACCTGCCAGCCGTATCGCCGAGCGAGGAACTCGGCGGTCGCTTCCGAGAGGTCGACGGAGAGGCCGCGCGGCATGTACCCGAACGAACCGTCGTCGACCGCGCGGTGGAGCGCCGCGGTGATTCTCGGGTCGATGCCGAAGTCCATCTCGGCGACGAAGGCTCCCAGCGTGCCGTCGCCCGCCGCCCACTTCGTCGCGCCCGTCGATCGCAACTGCTCGATCGTGATGGCGTCGACGCGGCGCGCGAACTCGTTCATGTGTCGTCACTCCTCGGTTCGGGTGCGGAAGCCACGCCACCGGCGGGAACTCGCCCGGTCGGTGTCGCCCTTTGGAAGGTACCGAACGTGGGATCTACCGGGGCCGGCCGGCCGACCGGCCGGGCGCAGCGTGCGTCGCAAACCGCGGCGACCAATAGCATCGACGGATGGCTGGAAAGCGTCGTCTGTCCGAGCGCCTGCACCGCACGAGGTGGCTGGTGCCCGTGGTGGCGGTGGCTCTCGCGGCACTCTCCGCCGGGCTCGGCCAGGTGGCGCAGGCCCGCATTCTCGCGCAGCCCGACCACGCGATCACCTTCCTCGTCGACGACGGCCTTCCCCACGGGATCACGCAGGAGACGGTGGATGCCGCCGCGAAGGGTCGCGCTCTGAGCTACGAGCCGTTCACGATCCTGGTCGTCGAGCGGGAACTGACGTGGCGGGAATCCCAGCACGGCGAGTTCCCGCGGGGAGTCGACGTCATGCTCTCGGTGGGAATCGACGAGGACGACCCCGACCTCGTGCTCCCCGACGTCCCTCGCGCCTCCGTGGCGAAGCTCGCCTCGAACGACGACGGGAAGCCCAACTACGCGGCGGCATCCGACATCCGCGAGACCTACCTCAATAACCTGACACAGGGGCTGGGGCCGAGCGCGGTCGTGGGCGCGGCGATGACCGCGGCATCCCGAGCGTTCGACGGCGGCACCCGGTCGCCCGTCTTCTGGGTGTCGATCGCCGCGCTGCCGCTGCTCCTCGCGCTGCTGATGACAGTGCTCTGGGCCCGACATCTGTCCCGGGAGCGACGCCGGAAGAGGATCTTCTCCCACGCGCGACTGGAGCTCGCCCGGGTCGTGCTGGAGCTGGATCTTCTCGAAGCCCAGGTGCAGATCGCTGACGCCGAGCTGGGCCGCTCTTCCCGCGGCCGCGCGCGGACCGTCGCGACAGAGGTGAGGAAGCGACTCCACGCCGATTGGTCAGCGGTCCGCGACGAGAGCCTCCGACTCGCGCACGAGGAGCAAGTGCTCACTCGCGAGATCCTGGATCCTCGCGCGTCGGTGCACGAGCGAGGAGCACCCGAGAAGCCTCTGGAGCTGTCGCGTTTCGCCGCCCGTGCGGCCGCTCTTCGTCGGCGCGCGGATGCCCTGGTGGCCGCATCTTCACTTCGCGTCGGACATGGCACAGGCGGCACGGCTCTCGGACAGATCGCCCTGCCCACCACGCTCGCGATCGACGACATCCTGACGCACCGCGGCTTGATCTCCGACGGCGAGGTCGAGACTCTGAGCCGGCAACGAGGCGACCTCCTCGCCCTGGTTCGGGAGGCGGACACCGCGTTCGGGTCCGAGAGCGGCCCGGAGGTCGTCGTCCGCCATGCGGACCTGTTGGCCCGGTGGCGGCAGGCGGAAGCGCGACTGGTCGCGACGCTCACGAAGGTCGAGCGCCGATTGAAGAAGCGCGCGGGGAGTGCGCAGGCCGCTCGCGTCGCGGCCGGGCCGGGAGAGGAGCGAGTGCGCGCCCGGGTCCGCCTCGCCACGGGCGGCAAGACGGAGACCCTCGACGAGCTGCGCGCGTCGCTCGATCTCGCTCACCGCCGAACCCGGCCGCCGGTTCACCACGCCGAACGGGTCCTGATGCTGATCGAGGCCATCGAGGAGGCGAAGAGCGGCACACCCCCGACGCCGCTGCCCGCGAAGAGGGTGGACACGCTGGCGCCGGACTTCGTTCCTCTCGCCGTGATCGGGTTCCCCGTCATCATCGCTCTGATAGCGGGCTTCCTGGCGACGTCCGCCCGAGAAGCGGGCGACGCGACGTACGGACGCCCTCTCGTCGGCGACCGACCGCTGGCAGCGCTCGAGCTCGTGGGCGATCCGGCCCTTCTGCCGCCCTATGCAGACCCGACGTACGGCGAGCGGCACCCCGCGAACATCGAGACGCTGTCGGTCGACTTCGTACGGGAGGCGATGGCGTCGATCGCGAAGCGCTCCGAC
Source organism: Microbacterium sp. TNHR37B (assembly GCF_001620065.1). Taxonomy (GTDB): domain Bacteria; phylum Actinomycetota; class Actinomycetes; order Actinomycetales; family Microbacteriaceae; genus Microbacterium. The sequence goes on along the minus strand of NZ_LQGV01000001.1, from coordinate 63,426 downwards.
GCCGCACTGCTGCCGGAGGATCTCGAACTCGTCGTCGCGCTTCTCCCGATGGACGACTATCTCACCGTGCGCCCGCACGAGAGCTCTGAGCGTCGCGTGCAGTTCGACTACTTCGAGGTTATCGACGTCTATGCGCGCATCAAGAGCGAGGTGGCCTCGGCCTACCCGGACACCATCGATCCGGTAACTGGGGAGGTGAGCGAGGGCCACGCGATCCTCCCCCTCTGGGTGAGGGACGACGGCTCCTACGGCGTCGGTCTCCCCCTCACCGGAACGCTGAGCACGGGCACGAAGAGCAGGCTGGGGGCCTACCACTTCGTCGCGACCGAACCCCCGCTCTACAACCAACCCGGAAGCGACTCGCTGGTCCCCGCCGGTTGGCTCGTGGCGTCGAGACTGGCAGACCTCGGCAGAGAGATGGAGTACAACAACCTTCGGCTCGCCGGTGTCTCGCCGACCGCGCTCTACTGGACCGTCGCCCTCGCGACGTGGACCGGCGTGCAGGCGCTCGCGATGATCGCGTGGTCGCTCCTGCAGATCGTGCGCCGTGACGCCGGTTCGCGAAGAGCTCGCGCGCAGTTGCGCGCGCTCCGCGAAAGGCTGAACGCACTGGCGCTGGGCCTCGACCTGTCGAGACTGGATGCCATCGCCGTGCTCGGAAACGCCGATGGACACCGCGGGCAGGCAGCCGAAGCCGATCAGCAGCTCTACGAGACCGTCCTCTTCACCGCCTGGCGGGAAGTGCAGGCTCTGGAGGGACTCCCCCGCCGTGAACAGCGCGGACCGGAGTGGCGTGCCCGCGTGGAGCGCATGAGCGCCGTGATCGACTCGCTCACGGCACGCGAGGCTTCGGTGACCGAACGCGCCCTGACCTTCATCCGCTCGTACAGCTGAGGCGGGCTCGACCCGCCATGGCCCCGGCGATCGCGGGGTTCGCCGGGGCCGGGTCGCATAGGCTGGCAGGATGCCTCACTCTCGCACCCGCTTCTCGGGGCGGGGCGGGATGACCATGGTGGGCCTCGTCGCCTTCGCGCTCTTCTTCGTCCTGTACCTCTTCTTCAACCTGACGGCGGTCGGGCAGTCCCTGGAGAACGGGTGGGCGTGGACGTACGAGGTGTTCGACACCGTCGGCTACTGGCTCCGCCAGCACGACCTTCCGCCCCTCTCCTACGATCGCGCCACGATCATCGTGGGAACGCTCCTGGCCGTGGCCGTCGCGGCCGCGAGAAGGCAGTGGCGCGCGGCCGTCTGGGTTGCCGTGGCGATTCCGGGAGCGGTCCTGGCGTCCGAGGGATTCAAGAGGATCTTCGACCGTCCGCTGCTGGTGGATTCGCGTGACGACGCCGTCAGTTATCCGAGCGGCCACGCGGTCGTCGTGCTCGTGATCGCCGCAGCACTCCTCATCGTGGTGCCCCGGAGCTGGACGCGCTGGGTCGCGCCTGTCGTTGGGGTGTGGATGGCACTGGCCACCTCCGCCATCGTCGTGATCGGCAACCACCGCCCCAGCGAGATCATCGGCGCGGCGCTGCTCACCATCACGGTGATCACGTGGACCGGCGCTGTCGCGCACCTGGGGCTCCGGAAGCCGCCGGCGTCCGCGGCGCGACCCGATGAGGTGCCCGACGATTCCACCGACGCCGCCCCGCCGCGCGCGTGGATGCTTCCCGCCCTGGTCGTCTTGGTCGTTGCTGCCGGCATCGTCGCCGCGTGGGGAGCCCTGCCCTGGGTCACCGCCATCGACGGCATCGCGGGAGCCGCGGCGTCACTGCTCGTCCTCCGCGTGGTGTTCGTCGTGCGGTCATGGGTGGGCGATCTCCAGCGGGGTTCGTCCGGGGACGTCGACGAGACGGCCACGGGAACGGTGGCCGCGGGCGCCCGCTGATCTGCACGAGAGGCACGGGCATTCGCGGACGACGCGAGCATCCGTGCATCGTGCCTCGGCGTGGCCGTGTTCAGCGTCATCGACAGGTACGCGGCATATCCTGCACGGCGGCGAACCTCACCCGATGTGAGCGCGATCAGGCAGGGTCATCCCGACCGACTGAGACGAGAGAACCGTTGCCTGTCCGACTCCACTCCCGCCTCGTCGCGCGCGCCTCCACCGACCGGAGGCATGTGACCCGCGCCCTTGTGCACGAACTCACGAAGCGCGCTCAGCTCGGGCAGATCCACCCACAGCCGGATGCTCCCGGTCCTCGCTCCGGCACCGTTCACGATGGCGGCGCCGCCGATCTGGGTGAGGAGGGGGCGGATCTCGGCCGCGATACGGGCGGACAAGTACCCCACGCCACGACCGTTGGAGAACACGGCAACGTCAACGGCGTCTCGCTCGCCTCTCAGAACGTAGGCGCGGCGCTCCCGCCCGTGTCGCTCACGATCGTTCACGAGGTAGTGAGTCCGCTCGAGGACGACCGCTCGCGAGGGCAGGCCCCGAAGATCGGGAAGGTCATCGTGGCGGCTGACCCGTCCCACGAAGATATGAAGGAGTTGCTCCCACCACGCGGGCATGCGCGCTCCTCTCGACGTGTATCCGTCACGGAGACTGAAGCACACTCCCACTCTCTCACGCCCTTCTGTGGGAGCGCTGAGCGGGGTCCACCGGGACCCCGGCCCACTGTGCCTACGTGATCGGGTATTGCCGATCTCCGCTTTCCTCCGTCGATCAGGCGTAGGGTGAGCAACATGTGGACAGTCCTTCTCATCTTGCTCGTGGCATGGGTGGTGCTGTCGATCGTGGGATTCGTGTTCGAGGGCCTGCTCTGGTTGGCCATCATCGGAATCGTGCTCTTCGTCGGCACCCTCATCTTCGGGATCCTCCGGCAACGCGCGAAGCGCACCAAGGCGTAATCCACCCGTCCGGCTGGTCGAACGCGGGTCGCTGTCCGCGGGTCAGGATCGCGGACTTTGCGCGCCGCCCAACGGCTGGTCGGATGTGGGCTCCTCCCCCGCGCTCGATCCGGCAGCACTTCGCAGTCGCAGGGCACCAGGGCGAACAGTGACTCGCACTCGACTGACGCGACCGAAGCTGTCACCGTCGAGCTCCATGACATGCGGGGTATCGAATCGCGCCTCGAACTGGCGTCCTTGGACGTAGGCGAGTGAATGAAGGTCCGGGACTCCCTGGAGCAGTCTCCGGCTGACCCGGGATCGGCGGGCGATGCCTTGCAGGGTGAGGCGTGTCCCGATCCGCGCCCATCCGAGACGCCCGCTCGGGCGCATCATGACCACGTCCAGCAAGCCATCGTCGATCACCGCGGCCGGGATCAGGAGCATGTTCCCCGTCAGCGTTCCGCAGTTGCCGACGATGACGGTGTGCGCGCGAGTGGACCTCACCCTTCCCTGATCGACGCGGTAGTCGAGGTGGAAGAGCTTGTTCGCGATGACAGACCGGGCGATCGGCGTGACGTAGGCGAACCAGCCGAGATGCCGTTTCGCCACCGTGTTCGTCTTCTCCGCCATCTCGGCGTCCAGCCCGATGCCGGCCATGACCATGAACGCGCGCGTGCTCCGGGCACCGGCCTCGTCCTCGAGCTCCGCCACCCCCACATCCACTCTCCGGTCCTCGCCCGAGAACGCTGCAGCCACGCAGGCGGGAATGTCATTGAGGGCCGCACCGACGTCGCGGGCGAGGAGGTTCCCGGTGCCCAGGGGCACGAGTGCGATCGGGACCCCGCTTCCCTGCATCACGTCGGCGACGGCGCGGACCGTGCCGTCGCCCCCGGCGACCATCACGACATCCGGAGACGTCGCGAGAGCATCCGCGGCGGCGGCCAGCCCCGCGTCGTCACTGCTGGTCTCGAACCAGCACGTCTCAACCCATCCGTGTCGGCTCTCGTGCTCCGCGACGACCCGGCGAAGACGGTCCAGAGGGGTCTTCGCCGGATGGTAGACGACTGCGGCGCGCTTGCGCCCCATCGCGGGCGGACCCGATGCGGTCATCGACCGATGAGGACGAGGGACCGGCGACGGTTGGACCGCTAGTCTGCGCGCCGTCATCCGCCGGTTGGCTGACCGACCGTGCTTCCCCGCCTCGGCCCGTCATCCTCGGACGTGAGGAACGTCACCGAGCCCGCGAGAGCCGTCACAGAAGCCGCCCTGGCCTGCTCGACAACAGCCGCATCCCGGAAGCGCCCCGCCGCCGCGTCCCGTGTGGCGCGGACACCCGCACTGATCTCCGCGAGCCGGTCAGCGAGCACGCTCCCGAGTCCGTCGCGCAGCTCTTCGAGATTCGTGTTCGCGATCTCCAGCCGACGGTCCGAGATCGCCACCTCGACGGCCGGGTAGCCCGCACTCGCCAGACGAGCTCGAGTCTCGCTGCCGAGGATCTGCTCAATCTCGTCCCGTTCGGGTCGACGGGTGAACACCGCCTCCACCGTGTAACGGTCGGGGGCTTCATCTGTCATCAGGGCAGCAGGCAACGAACCCACCAGCACCGATCCCAGGCCCAGCGTCGCGGTGTCTCCACCACTCGTTCGTGTCTGTGTCTCCATGACCTGACGGTACGCCTCGAAGATGTGCGCCTCACAGGTTCGCCAGAACCGATCAGGGCTGTACGCACCGACCACGGATGATTGAATCACGTCACCGCATGGCGACATGGGTCGCCGCGCATCGACCCCGTGCGCGGACGTCCGTGCAACCGCAGAACCACGAGGGCCATCCCGCACGTGCAGGGTGAACTCAAACACAGGGCCTCCTGCGCGGGCAGCAGAGTCTCGCCGCCGACGCGAGGCGCCTCCTACTCTTGCGTGATGACCGTACTCCGGCAGGCCGTCCCGGAGGACGATCGCGCACTCGCAGAGATCTCGTTCGAGTGCTGGGCGGAGTCCAACGACCCCGGCGATCTCTGGGCACAGGAGCGTCCACTCTTCGGACCACCCACCCAGCGAAGACGGCTTGATCACCGAGCTCGACGACCACTTCGCACTGCACGTCGCCGTTCGCGAAGAGGACGCCGATAGCGCAGCAACAGAGGCGCTGAAGGCAGCGTTCACGAGCGACCAGGTGCGCGCGGTCATCGAAGCGAGCGGCACCATCGACGTCGCGTTCTGAGCCCGCGCGTGGCCAAGTCTCTGCGTCCGGCGCTCCTCATGACCGGTCGAGTGCCTCCGCTATGAGCTGGACCCTTGCGCGGCGCGCAACGCCCGCCGTCGCCGACGCTGTGCACGCTGTCGCTTGACCTGTACCGCCGCGATGAGGCCTGCTGCGATGAGCACGGGATGAAGAGGGCAACGATCCAAAGTCAGCCGATCGGGTAGCCGTCCTCACCCGCTGTCCAGATGACTCCCGTCGGGTCTTTCTCGAAGGCGGCGATGAAGATCGTCAGTTAGCTCGCCAGCAGAGGGACGAGTGTCATGTAAGCGATGTCATCGGCGATGACGAGCCTGCCGAGTTGAGCCCGACCATCGGCAGTGTGGAGAAGGGCACGTCGCCAGCTGGCGGCCGGGCGGAGGAGCCGTCCTGCAAGCTGATCGGGCCGGCGAAGAGGCCGGAGAGGGCCGAGCTGCGCGCCTCCGACCGCCGGTCGGCATAGTCTCGCGAGTATGTCTGTACACCGCGACAGCCCCGACCCGCTGGACGTCCGCTCGCGGCCCGATTCAGCTGCGCTCCAGAATGACCGAGCGGATGAGGCGAGCGAAAGGGGCGGGCATGACTGATTCGTCGATGTGGACAGAGACTCGATGGACGGGATCGCATTCGCCGCCTACGTCGATGGGCGCAGAGCCGTCGATCGCTCGATTCGTGTGGGCGGTCTGGCCGTGGATGAACTGGCTCGTGCCCGCGTTCGTCTGCTTTCACGGGCTGTTCGGCAATGGCGGGTGGGAGAGCTCGTTCCTCATCTATGGCGCCGTGGTGATCATCCCCGCCTTCGCGTTGCTCGCAGCCCTCCCGCGTTTCCTGCTCCGCAAGTGCGGCTACCAGAGCGCCCCGCTGCCGATCGTGCCGCTTCTCTTCGTCATCTGGTGGGGGTGGACGTGCGTGGGGGCGGCGATGCCCGGCGTGACAGACAGCGCGCCGCTGCCGTCGATCCTGAACTCACTGACCGGTGAGAGACTGCCGTCCGCCATCGATGCGGTGCTCGTGACGGGCGGGGCTCTGGCGGGAACGCTTGCCTGGGCTGCCGTAATCACGATCGCGCTCGTGCTTGCCCACCGCGCCAGGGCGGGGATGCCACTCAGCAAGCCGAGCCGAGCCGGTGTGATCGTGGCTTGGGTCGCGGCGTGCGCGATGCCTGCTCTGCTGATCGCGATCTGCGTGACCGGCGTTCATCTGGGTGCATCGGCGCTGGATGCGAACGGGGACACCCACGCCGCAGCGGAGGGCAGAGACCGCGACGCCCGCCACGAGCTCGACCAGGAGCGATACACGACCCTGCAACACGACCTCGCCGACGTGCGGGCCCTCATTTCGCCGACCGGCTGGACCGGCGCGGAGGCACGCGCCAAAGCAGGACACTGCCCGTGGGAGACGCAAGCGACCGACTGCTATTCGTTCGACGCGAGGTTCGTGCACGAAACCGCCGGCGAGCCGGACTTCGTGGGCATCGCCGACTCGCTGCAGGACTCAGGCTGGGACACCCAGGACGTGATGACGGATGAATGGGGGGCGAGGGAGCTCGATGCGCGCAGTCCCCACGGTGTCTCCATCACGATCCGGTACTCGACCGTCGACTCGTCGCACTTCATCAATGTGAGGGCGACCAGTCCGAGCTGGTGGGGGTCGAGGTACGACATCCGCGTCCCCGAAGAGGGGGTCGACCCGGACCGGGTCTGGACCGCCGAGGACTTCCCTGCGTGAGCAGTGAGCCGGATTCCCCTCGTCACCGCCCTCACGGCTGATCGCACGAAGGAGCGATGAGCCCGGTCTCGTAGGCGGTAATGACGAGGTGGGTTCGATCGCGGGCGTGCAGCTTGGCGAGCCGATTTCCGATGTGCGTCTTGACCGTCTTGATCGAGATGGTGAGCGACGTGGCGATCTCGTCGTTAGAGAGTCCGCGGGCGACGAGCGAAGCACTTCCGTCTCGCGCTCGATGAGCCCGTCCAGGTGGCGTCGGGGAGCCGGAGGGCGGCTCGTGAAGTGCTCGATGAGGGTGGTCAGGATCACCGACGCGAAGAGCGACTCACCGCTGTGAGTGCGGCGGATCGCGTCGAGGATCTCCTCCGGCCGGGCGTCTCTCCGCAGGAAGCCGCTCGCTCCAGCACGGAGCGCCCCCTGGACGTACTCGTCCAACTCGAACATGCTGAGCACGAGAACGCGACAGCCAGCGGCGTCCGGGGGAGGCATGACAAAAGCCCCGGAACCCGCAGTACCTGCGTGATTCCGGGGCTTTCTCCGGTCGGGATGACAGGATTTGAACCTGCGACCCCTTGACCCCCAGGCGTCCAGACGGCTTCGATGGAACCGAAATCCGCATGTTTTCGGGGATCTGAGCGTGCGGAACACGTCACGACATGCATGGTTTGCATGATTCTGGTCCCCTTTTGGTCCCCCGCTTCGACCGCCTACCTCCTCCGTTCGCCAGCGAACTCACTGAGATAGGCAAATCCGTGTCGCAACGATCACCCGAAGATCGCGGTCAGCCCCGGTTGCTTAGAGGCTAAGCAACTAGCGCTGGGAGGAGGCTCTCCACGCCTCCGGTCAGGAAGATCATCCGGTTTTTTCCCAGGGTGGCAGCCACGGATGGAGCATCTGCGTCCGGCGTCCGGTACTCCGCATCCATCGCCCAAAGCAATCCGCCGAGGGTGTCCTCGTCTTGGCGGATGTGGCGACGCGGATAAGGGTCGATCACGACGATGCGACGAGACGGTGACAACGAAGCCCAGCGGCGGATCGCCGCATCCACATGTTGATCGCGGAAGGAGTAGCCGACAACGACCAGCAACTCTGATTTCTCAAGCCAGTCGTGGAACTGACGAGTCAACGCCGGGAAAGCCGAGAAGGGAGTGGTTTTCGGACCCGATCCGAAGATGACGGTCGGGGTCAGACGTCGATTGGGCGCAGCTTCGTTGAGACCGCTCGTTTCATAGAAGCCGGCAGCCGGGACGAGGTTCCCGCTCTCATGGTTGATGGATCGAGAGCTGCGCCAGGTCATGGAGCCATGCATCTTCAGGAGATGCACGGCTGCTGTCCCGAATTGCCACCGGAAGCCTCCATCCCACAGCTCGGCTCCTGTGGAGACTTCGACACCGAACTTCTCACCAGCCCGCTCAATAAGCTGGTCGTAGTTTAGCGTGACGATGCCCGTCTTGGCGGTACGAAGCAACGGCTCAAAGTGACCAAGTGGAGCATCTGCCTGGGCGGTATCAAGCGCGCCGAGGGCGTGCCCCTGGATCATGTCGAGGATCCACTGAGCGTCTCGTGCCAGCTCTGCGGTGTTACCGCCGTAGGTAGGGAACTCCATGAAACCTTTAACCCAGAACCGCGTCGGGTCAGAGTCCTGATAGGTTAGCGTCTCGACCGCTTGGTAAAGATCCTCGATGTTCGAGCCCATCGATGCGAGCACCGGACGAATATCCCGCCAGAGCTCCGGGACCCGCGATTCAGCGGCGAAGTTGAGTGTCGCCTCATCAATGCTCGCGAGCACGATCTCAGTGAGCTCAGCGGAGACCGGAAGCGCAGGCTTAGAGGCTCCCGCGCCCAAGAGGAATAGGGCTCGCCCGCCCGCCCGCCCCACCCACTCACGGGCCTCGTCGAGATTCGTCTGCACGATACCAGCATGGCAGCGGCGACCCATCTCTCACCAGCGACGCCGGGCAGACACGAAAGGTGCACGTGCCCTCCGAGCGGATGTTCCTGGCACTGGAGGCGGGCTCTTCCCGTCGCATGCGAAGCATGCTAGTCAGTGGGTGTTCCCCACGATTGGCGTCGAACCTTGGTGAGGGAGCGCCCTTCAGCGCCTCTCGTAGGATGGAGTCGACAGGCTCGGCCCTAAGTAAGGGCGCGACCGGGGCGGGGCAAGGGGGCATATGTGGCTGACTGGAAACATCTGTCATTGGCTTCAACGCTGTATGCACCTGCGTCGGTCACCACCCCGGCTCCGGTGATCGGCAAGCTGGAGGAGCTCCCGTTCACTTCCCTTTCATGGGAGAACTTCGAACGCCTTCAACTGCGGATGATGCGAGACGTCGAAGGACTTCGTGAAGCACAGCTTTACGGAGACCGCGGGCAGGCTCAACTCGGACTCGACATCGTTGCGCTGGCACCGGACGGCGCAGGCGTCGCTCTTCAGAGCAAGAACTACAAGCGGTTCGGGAAGTCACAGCTCACCGCCGCGGTCAAGAAGTTCCTCACTACGGAGCGACCGTTCACGGTTCAGCGCCTGATTTTAGGCGTGGCATGCGCAGTCAAGAGCACCGGTGCAGTCGAGGAGCTGGCTGTTCAGCGTAAGGAGCTTCGACCGGTCGTTCTCGACCTTTGGGATGCGCAGGAGCTCTCGGCGCTCTTGCGTAAACGGCCAGAGATCGTGATCGAGTACTTCGGTATGCCCACGGCAGAGGCGTTCTGTCACGAGTTCAAGATCGATGTTACCCAGGTACCCACCGCCGATGCTGCCGCGGTGCGAGAGGCAATCGCACGCACCCCCGAGGTCTCGACGGGTGCTCAGGAGTTTTTTGATAAGGCGGCTGAAACGACCGATCCCGAACAGGCGCTTGCGCTCATCGAGAAGGGGCAGGCTGCCCTGCACAATGCAGGGTTCAAGCCTCATGCGGCGTCTCACGAGAAGGAGCGCGTGCGCCTCTTGGCTCTCAACGGACGAGCCGAGGAGGCGGCACGCCACACTCTCGATGAGTTCTGGTCGGCACTCGAGCAAGGCCTCGCGACAACCGCCCAGATAACGCAGTCACGTCTAGCAGAGTTGACAACTCAGGCCGAAATTGCCCCAACAGTAGATGCCTGCCGCAAGGTCGCCGAATGCGCAATCAACCTTTATATGAATCCGCTCGGCTATCTTCCGGACGTCAAGGAGCTGCGGCTTGGGGAGCCCGAGGACCAGGTACGCCTCGCGCTCCTCGCAGGCGAAACGGCTATTGCTAACGACCGCTCCGACTGGCTGAGCAGCGCTGTCCCCACCTTGGCCGAGTTGTCCCGTCTTCCTGGTCTCGATCAAATGCGACGTACTCGCCTTCGCCTGATCATCGCCGAGTCGACGCAGGACTGGGCAGAGCTTCTCACCGACGCTCGAAAGATCACCCACGGATATAGCGTCTCCGGACTCATCGCCGCTCGCCACGCACGCAGCCTCGCTCGGTACGAGAAGTTCAAGGAAGCCGACCTAGCCTGGGATGAGGCCTCCGGCTTTGCGTCGCTTGCCTCTCAGTGGGGCGAGGCATCGACGTGGATCTTCAGCAGGCGTGCCTTCCGCTCACGCTGGAACCCGTTCACAAGTAACGAACTACTTCCTCTGCAAACCGCTGTCCGAGAAATGGGTACCTCCAAGCCAATCGTGCCGACGGCCCATGACGCCTACGTCGACGCACTGTCAGGACTGAACGAGGGCACCCTGCGATCTGCGGCGATCTCCGCGCAGCGCGCGCTGCGTGATGCGGTCGCGACTAGCGACTTGGTAGAAGAAGAACGCGCGCGGCGCGTGCTTGCCTCGATCATGATTGAGTCCGACGAACCTACCCTCGCCGCTCATCACCTCGCGCAGGTCGGTGCGACAAAACGGATCGACTCACTGGGCAAGTCATTGCCGCTTCAGTTCCTTGACATCACGGAGAATCTGGACGCACCGAACTACTGGACGGTGGGTGCCACCTACCGCCTCATCGCTTCCCAGGCGGATCTCGTTCCCGACACCCTCGTGGACTTCATCGCCGAGCACATCATCGCGGAGCTCGCGGCAGCCGAGGAAGGCACCCGACCCGATCTGCGCTCCTTTGCGACCTCGCGCTACAACAACGCAATCAAGGCGTTGGCGGGTATTGCCGGCCGCATTGCTCACGCACCGGCGACGGCCGCGTTGGCACACTTTGAGCAGCAACCGGAGGTTCAGGAGAACCACTACCGGTTCCACGATGACGATGAGGCGCTTGCTGTGGCGAAGATCGCGCTCAGGCATCCGGACCTCGCTCCACGTGCTATCGCCCACCTTGTGCCGCTCCTGGGCAGAGCTCAGGGCGCGCGAAGTGAGACTGCCCACGATGCGATTGCGAAGAACGAGGCGCTTGCGCGGGACGGACTCACCACGCTCGCCGCAGCCGGCAACCACTGGGCACAGGAAACACTGGCACTCGCCGACCCGACGGACATCGATCCGGCTGTTGCCGCCGATGCCTTGGCTCGACTCACCACACCTCTCACGCACCTCACTGGTGTCTATAGCGTAGGCACGAACGCGATCGGTGACTCGCTCCTCATTCGCCATCTGCCCTCGGACTCAATCAACGCTGCCGTCGCCGAGCTACTGATTCGCGCAGATGATCCGCACCTTGGTTCCAGCGATCGCGCAGACTATCTAAACGCGGCAGGCAATCTCACACGCCATCTCGATGAAGCCCACCATGCAAGTCATTTTGAGACTGCCATGCGACTCGCAACCTCGCCCACCCCGTCAAAGTACGACGAACTCAATAGCCAGCACACCCACAAGCTAGGCGGCTTCCGCATGAACGGGATGCCCCAGGGAAGTCGCGGGCAGGCGCTGGCGCTTGCCGCCAGCCTCGCCGGCAACGATGACCAGCGAAAGGAAGTCCGGCGCGTCGTCTACGCTCTACTCGGCGAACAGGCCGATTACTGGCCGACCATCGCGCTGCAGCGTCTCGGTGACGCTGTGAACGACGACCTTGCGTTCCTCTCGATGCAAGGATGGGCCATCCGAAGTCTGGTCGCACTGAAGTGGGTCGAGCACGGCGAACCTGAGCACCTCGGCATCCGCTTGGCGCGTGACTCCGACGTGCACGTCCGGCGAACGCTGGCCCGCGAGCTCGCGGGCCAAGCCGATGGGGCTCATGCAGATGTGCGTGCTGTACTGGCCGACGACCCTGCCTACAGCGTGCGCACCGCACTCAGCGACACAGAAGCCCCCTAGAGAACCGACACGTCAGCGCAACCGGGCTCCGGAAGAACAGCTCGCCGCCATCTCGGCGACCCCTGACATTATGGGCAGATGAGTGACGAGCCGGCTGGCTGGACCGAAGAAGACGACGCCATGGTGACCTACGAGTCGCTTCCCGACTGGCACCCATCGCTCTTCGTCGATGTATTCCGTACCGGCCTCGAGATGGAACAAGCGAATGCGAGCGAACTGTTGGGGGGCGCATTCGTCACCCCCGAATCACTTCGCACCTGGGAAGACTTCTCCCGAGCTCGATCCGTCTTCTCTTCAGGCCTCAAGATCAGCACCACAGCACTGTTCGGCATCGGCGCACCGGACGTCGCCTACGCGCGCCTCGTCGAGACCGATGCGTATATTAACGATGACATCGACGCAGTCCCTGCGACGATGCACGTGACGCTCGTGTGGCGCCCAGAGATCGCGGTGGTACCAATCAGCAGCTGGCGCATCCACCATCTCGGTGAGGCGATCGAGCCCACCCTCGTGCCGCGCACCGCGGCTGGCTTCGATCCGCGAACGCAGGCCTAGCCTGCAGGACGCTGCGCTCGGAATGCACAGAGTCGCGCCCATCGTTGCCGATCGCCGATGATCCTGGAGACGCCTTCGATGCCCTGAGCGGAATGGCGCTGATTCGGTTGGTCATCTGTGCTTTACGCCCGTCTTGCCCGAACTCGCTGCATGACTTTGCGCGCACCGCTGTGGTTCATCCTCCATCGAGCGATCGCGAGGCTGACATCGTAGGCGCGAGCGGCTTGTTCGTCGGTGGCATTTGCTCTGGCAAGCCGGAATGCTCCGTCGTTGGGGATCAGCATCTCCCCCGAGAGCCAGTCGGCTTCGGCTTCTTGGTCGCCGCCGAGCCCACACTTCCTCTCGTCGGAAAGCGAAACGCCGAACTGGTGCTCCAGGACGACGTGGGCGAGTTCGTGGCACATGGTGGTGCGACGACGGGTCAGGGGCTGAGCATCGTTTTCCAGGATGACCACGCCACTCCCGTTCGGGATCAGCGCCCCGGACAGTGCACTTCCGTCCGCTCGCAGGAAGTGGTCACGCGCGACACCATCAAGGTCGCTGAGCTGGACGACCGGGATGCCGTACTCAGAAGCGAAGGCGTAGGGATCGAAAGGTGCATGCGCGTCGAGGCCGATCTCGGCCCGTAGCTCCAGCGCGAGGCTTTTCGCCTCGGTCTTGAATCCTCGACGCACGAGTCATCCCTGAGCTCGTGCACGTTCGATGGTCGCGCCGATGACCTGTTGCAGGTACTTGACGTCGGTCTCGCTGAGGTCCTTTCGGGCGCGCAGGAGCGGTGCGAGCTGCGCCATGAGGTCAGGTTCGCGGTTGTCGTGGGCGTCACGCTGTCCCTCATGCTCGAAGAAGTCCTCAGCCGGGAGTCGGAGCCAGGCGATGATCGTGGCGAAGCCGTCGGTGTCCGGCTTGAGGCCGTTGCCGAGCCGGGAGAGCAGGGAGGGGCTCACGCCGATCTCGGCCGCCAGTGCTCGCCACGAGAGTTGCCTTTCTCGACGCGCGGCGTCTAGTGCGGAATACAGCCCGGCCGTGTTGATCGTGGTCTTGGCCATGCATCAAGTGTGTCACATCTGCGACAGTCCGTCACCTCCGACACGGAGTGTGTTAGAATTGAAACATAGCATCGAGTCTGGAACATCGAGGAGGTGAGGAGTATGGCAGGCAAGAGAGGGCGCAGCGCGGTCACGGGTCGGTTCGTGAAGCAGTCCACGGTGAAGCGCCACCCAAAGACCACGACCAACGAGAGCATCAGCAAGCGCGGCAAGAAGTAGTACGCCCCCTGCCCTTCATGCTCGCCGAAGTGTCGGTGGTATGGGGCAGGCTCAGAGAAGTCCAAGACATTCACAACAAGATCGGAGGGCCCGATGGCTCACCTCAAGCAGCAGTTCAAGGATGCGCTGAGCTCCATCGAGCCCGGCGATGACAAGGCCAACGCGCCGGAGGCGCACCGGCTGGTGCGCGATGCACTCGAAGCCGACGCGAAGCTAGCCGAGTACGGAGTGGACCCGGTGCTGATCGGCTCGTACAAGAGGAACGTGTCAATCAAGCGAGTCAAAGACGTTGACGTGTTCGTGCGGCTCCCGGACCTACCGAGCGACGTCACGTCGCAAGACATCCTCGACCGATTCTTCACCGTCCTGCATGCGGAGTTCGGTAGTGATGGCGATGGTCACCGGCGAACGAAGCGTCAGGATCGGAGCCTGCAGGTGTCGTTCCCCGAGTACGACCTATATGTCGACGCGGTGCCTGCTCGTCCTTACTGGGACGGTGAGACGTGGGAGATCCCTCAGAAGGGCGATGAGGACGAGTGGGTGCGCACCAATCCGGAGAAGCTCACGTCGCTGTCGAGCGAAATGAACTCGGCGCATGACGGCTATTACGTTCCCACTGTGAAGCTACTCCGTCAGACCCGACGTTCGATACTCGGCGCCGGCAAGAAGCCTGGTGGGTTCTTCATCGAGGTCGCGACGTATCAAGCCTTCGCCTCCGGCATGGTCTCGGGCAACGATCATGCAGAGTATTACGTCTCTGCGCTCGAAGAGGTCAGCAAGATCATCGACGGCTACGTCACCTTCGGCCTCGGGGTGAACGACCCCACCCTGCCGGGGCATGCCATCAGCATTCGTGCGACAGATGATGAGCTGGATGCAGCCAAGAGTCGTTTCGCTGACGCTGCGGAAACCGCACGCGAAGCGCTCGACGAGGAAGACGAGGGCAAAGCCGCACTGGCGTTCCAGAGACTGCTGGGCAAGAACGGGGACGACGAGACCGTGTTCCCGATGCCGCCGGGATTCAACGAGGATGGGTCGAAGCGCGCGTCCGCCATCTCGGCTGGCGCACGGACCGTTCCGGCGGGCACGAGGACCTTCGGGTGACCCTCACCGAGTACGACGACTACGTCGCATACTCACGACAGCACTTCGAGGAAGGGCTGATCCGAGCCGGCTTCACGGAGGAAGACCACGGCTGGCGAGGGACAATCGTTCACCCTGGCGGTGCAACCGAGGTTCTCATAACGCTGCGTTCCCGCTACCCCTTTCAGCCACCCCGCGTGGTTCCGCTCGACTCAGATGCGGTCGCGTGGTCCTGGCACCGGGAGCTGGACGGATCGCTGTGCTTGGTTGCCGAGGACGATCATGAGGGGCTGTGGTGGACCGAAGCACCAGCGTTCCTCGAACACGTCACTGCCTGGTTCGAACAGGCGACAGCAGGCTGGTCAGACGACCGACCCGACCTCGACCTCGACCGCTACTTCAAGCCCTCCGAGGATGAGCGACTGTATCTCTACGATGACCTGACCCGATATCCCAGCGGATTCGTTCGGTTCCGCCCGGCAACGAACAACCTGATGCGAATCGGCGGCGGAACCAAGCCAGCGAAGTCCTCGAAGCACAGCAAGGATCGCTTCGGATACGTTGCCGACCTCGGCGATGTAGACGTGCCCCCAAGATCATGGGGCGACATCTCCGCCCGCATCAACCCCAGCGTCGACCTCGACCGCAGAATCCGCAACCACACGATCGAGATCGTGGTGCTGATCTACAGCCGCGGCTCTCACGACGGCGCAATCACCCTCGAAGTATGGCCCACCGAAACTGGCGGCATCGCAGTAAGGCGCCTGACCTCGGGTGCCGACACCGATGCCGCCAAAGCCGCACGCTCGGGTCAGCTTGCTCCCGAGCTCCGCGGACGGCGAGTCGCAGTTGTGGGCGTCGGAGCCCTCGGCTCGTTCATCGCGGACATGCTCGTGCGCTCTGGTGTTCAGAAACTCACCCTGCTCGATAACGACGTCGTTATGCCCGGGAATCTCGTCCGTCACCTTGTCGGCCCTGAAGCCGTGGGGCGGTCGAAGGTTGAGGCCGTCAAGCAGCATCTGATTGACCGCGGTGGAATTGCAGGTGCCGACATCGAGGTGATCGATCACGCGCTCACCTCAGGTGACGAAGCTGTCGAGCTTCTGACCGACCACGATCTCGTGGTGAACGCGACCGCCGATTTCGCCACCACTGCACTCCTCCATGTCACTGCACGGGCGTTGTCCAGGCGGCTCGTCTCAGCGGCGATCCAGAACGGCGGCACGATCTACCGAATCGATGTGCTGCCACCGCTCGACGGAGCCGAACCACTGCCACCCTCGTCCAACGTTGTCGATCAGCCTGAGTCTGAACTGTTCGAAGCCGGCTGCGGCAGTCCAATCTCTCCGACGCCCCCTTACGCGGTGATCGAGGCGGCCGCAGCGACCGTGCGCCACGCCGTCGGCCTGCTCGTCGATCGCCCTCTCCACCCAGCGGGGGAAACGCGAGACCTGTCGATCGGCGCAGTAAGGAGTCACGAATGACTCGACCACCAACGCGCATCGACCTGCTCGCCGACGCCTACGAGACCATCGCCGTCGAGGCAGCGAACCACCTCCCTCGGGAGACCGGTGGCATCCTCCTCGGCTACCAGGACAACGGCACCATCGTGGCAACTCACGCCCTGGTCGTTGAGGGGCAAGGGGCAACGACGAACAGGTACGTTCGCGACGACATTCGCGCGGACGAGCTCTTGCAGGAGTTTCTGCAGCAACGAGCTGACGACGATCCGATCGGCTACGTCGGTGAGTGGCACAGCCACCCCTCCCCATCTGGACCGAGCACCGTCGATCACGCAGCGATGCGTGCGACCGCCAAGGTCAGCTCCACCCCGATCGCGCTGCTCGTCTTCGCGCCTGGCGCAACCGGTGCATTCTTCGGACTCATCGCCCGGCGCCAACGGTTCGGGAAGACCACAACGAAGGAAGCAGTCGTCTCTGTCCCCCCTTCGAGATTCCCTCCCCTCGGTCCTTTACCGGACGGCGCCGTCCGCGGCGACGGCCCAGTATTCATCTCCTACCGCCAATCAGACGGCACCGCACAAGCCGACGCCCTCGAAGATCTACTCCGGGCCGCCGGGCTCGTCGTGTGGAGAGACCACACCGACCTGCGACCCGGCACCACCACCGACCGCCTCGAACAGGCACTCACCCGAGGTCTCTCGGCGGGCGTGCTCGTCGTCACCCCCGACATCGCACACAGCGACATCGTCCGCGAACGCGAACTGCCACGTCTGCTCCAGCTCGACGCCAATCCCAACTTCAGCCTGTGCATCGCGAACACGATCACACGGGCCGGCGAAGAGGTGAAGTGTGACTACAACGCCCCGGACCGGCTCCTGCGACTCGCGCCAGCACGAACCCTTGCTGACAAGAAGCAGGCCAACATGCGCCAGCCGTCTGGCGAAGTCGAGATCGTGCGCGACCTTCTGATGCACCGCATCGAGCAACGAAAGCCCATCATTCGCGCAGAAGGACGCGATCTCACCATTCGCGTGCAAAGCCGCCCCGCATCGTCTGCCCTCGACGCCGACGAAGAAGACCTTCACATCCGGCTCAAACCGTCGGACGACGGGCGGCTTCCTTCCCGAGGCGGGCTGGAACTGCTCCGGAAGACTCTCCCGCTGACCAGCGACGCCGTTCACACGGCAGGCCCAAGGAGTGTCCGAGTGTCGGGCGGAGCCCACTTGTCAGTCGGACTCGCAGTTGGCGCGGCACTGCCTGAAACGAAGATCGGCAGGGTGATAGTGACCGATCCAGAGGGCGATGCCTGGACATCCGCCGCGCCCGATGACGACCCGCAGACCACCGAGCTGACCATCGAGCCCGCCCAAGGCGAACAGGACCGAGCGGGGGAACTCCACCATCGCGTGGCGATCTTCGTGACCTTGACTCCACATGCAGATCGGACCGCTTTCGAACAGCTTGTGAACGACTCGGCCGATGGATTCGACGCGGCCGAGATCATCTCGCTTGGGAGTACAGAACGAATCGACCCACGAGAAGCAGCTCGTCTCAGCGCGGCCATCGCACAGCAAATCAAGAAACTCTCCGCCAGCCAAGGACGCGCCGAGGTACACCTCGCCTTCCATGGGCCTTACACGATGGCCGTACTCATCGGGCGCTACCTCAATACGCTGCGAACCGTCGTCTATGAATGGGATGGCAACAGGAAGGATGAGCCCCGCTACAAGCCCGTGCTCGTCCTCGAACCTGGTGTGACGGGCGGACCGATCACTGAGGTCTTCCCTTGAGGATTGGCACGACGAGCATCGCGGATGCCTACACATGACCCCTCCGCAGGCATCGTCTCGCGGAAGGCAAGGAGCCCGAGGACCGGCTGCTGGTCGGCCCGAAGGGCGGCGCTCTCACGACCGCGACCGTGCGGGACGCGACGAACTGGCACCAGATCGTCAGTGATCTCGGCCTCCCCGACCTCACTCGGCACGGCCTCCGGCACACCGGCGCGACCTGGATGGCAGACGCCGGCATCCCGCTGCACGTCCTCCAGGACATCCTCGGCCACGCCTCCGTCGAGACCACCCGCGGATACGTGCACCCCGACGACCGGCACCTCGCATCAGCAGCGGAGCAAGCCAACGCCTTCCTGGCCCGATCCTCCAAGGCAAGCAGACCGAGCCGGCGCGAGGCGTCGAGGTCGCTGTGACGGGTGGGTAGCCAGAAGCCACGATCAGATGCTCTGGTCCCCTTTTGGTCCCCTTATCCACGGGCGACGACTTCCAGAGAGCCAGCGACGCCCTCCGCCGCCCACGGGCTGGCGCCGATACCATCGCGAGGGGACCAGAGGGGGACCAACAAAAACCCGTCGCCAGACATGAGGAAGCCCTGATGACAATTGCTTCTCATCAGGGCTTTTCCGTCGGGATGACAGGATTTGAACCTGCGACCCCTTGACCCCCAGAGAGCGCCCCGCCGTGACACGTGGTGACATCGCGTGCCGGGGAGTAGTCGAGAGTTGGCTCTCCCCGGTGCCGATGCCCTCCCCCATGACAACCCGTGACAGGCAGTGATCGGCAGTTTGCACACACATCTGCACACACAACAGGGGCGTTGCCCGCCCTACCGTTGCCGTCCCGATCGGGACGACGGTGCGTTCCTTGTGACCCCGCAGCGAGTCGTCGAAGACGAGCGGCGCGGGCTCGTGGAGATAGGCGCGCCGTGGATCGCGGTCGATCGCTCAACCGGCGAGATCGAGACCTGGCCGACGGTGCTTCTACTCGACCGCGTGCGAAAGATGCGGAGGACATTCCGTTGAGATGCGCGTCGTCGCGCGTAGCCGAAGCACCCGCGAGGTCAATCCCGGGGGTCTTGGTAAGGCCGCCCGAAGAAGAGGGCGAGTTTCCGTTGAAACGCCGTGCGCGTCGCGTCCGTCATCTCAAGCCTCTTCCCGTCCGCCAGGTGGCCGACCGCTTTCGCTGCCCGCGCCATGGTGGTTATGGCACTGAAGTCGACCACGGCGTCACGCTCTTGTCCGTCATCGCCCGGAAGCCGCACCGGGAACAGATGGACGAAGTCGATGCCAGCGGTAGTGTCCCCAGATGCCATGATCTTGGCGTACATCTCGGGGTCGCGCGGCGGTGCAGGAACGTTCACCAGCGGGGCGACGATCAGCCCGGTCCGAGTTCTCGGGTTCTCCACGTCGCAGTCGTGCGAGCACACGGCGACCACCGTGCCACCGGTGAGCTTGCTCCACTGGACGGTCTTGTGGGGCGCGATCACGAAGTTTGAGAGCGCTTGTTGGGGGTCGCGCATCGTCGCGCCCGCGAGGTTCCAAACGGGTAGACCTTCGATCACGCAGATATCACCCTGGCGAAGTGAATCGCCGGGGACATCAACCCAACCCACGTTTACTCTTCGTCGGGGTACATCATCAGCGTCGTGTTCTCTCGAACAGGCAACGCGAAGAGCGCTTCCAACCATGCGGACGGCACGGGCTCCGGCTCGGAACGATCGAAGAGATAGTCCTCGGGGTTCAAGACGGCGGGGTCCGTGAGGTTTTCATCCAACCAGCCCTGCACGACGTCGGTGAGCAGACGATTCACGCTGGCCGTGGAGGGGCCCAGCGGGTCCGCTGGTCTGACAAGGTAGCCGAATCCCGACCCCTCGGGGATGTGCAGCATCTCGGACAAGACCGATCCCTGAAATATCTCCGCGGAGGTGAACCAGACCGGGACGCGGATGTGCTCGACGGATGGAGTCGCGCCGGAAGTCTTCGGCTTGGACGTAGGAACGAACCTGGGAATGGTGCTGGTCATTTGCTCACCGTCGCGTTGATGTTGTCCATCGCCTCCCCGATCGACTGCGCGAACCCGAGCGAATCACGGAAGTGGCTCATCGCGCTATCGATCTCGGTGTGGGTCGAGATGTCGAAGTGGAAGTTGAAGTCAAGCAACGCATCGCCCTCGGCTCCGGTCGTAAGCGCGAGACGGGCCTGAGTCTCCGAGCCACGGCGGAAGTTGAACGAGAGGTCAACGCTCTGGGGAGTCGTACCGAGGACTGAGGCGATGTCGGCGGAGTTGGTGAAGCGGGCGACGAGCGCACTCTTCGACTCCGTCGTTCCGGTGATCGACCACTGCGCGTTGTGCCCCACAGCGGTGACGGTCCTCCTGCCGACGTACTCCAAGAAGGTGCTCACCATCGACAGCAAGCCCTCACATTGAACGTCCAGATCATCCGGCGCCTTGACGCGCACTTCAAAGCGGTCCGTCAACACCTGAAGAGAGACAAGCGGGTTCTCAGCCTGAAGCGCGACCGGAAGTCGCAGCGTCTCTTTGAGAGGGCGATGACGGTACGTGAAATCCGTGGTCTTGATGGTCTGTACTGGGAAGTTCTCTCCGACCAGCACCACGGAGAAGTTGATGAGCGACATCTGCTCTCCGTTCCCCTGTTGCTCAATGTTGCCACAGTTGCAGCATCCAAAGATCGCTCAACGTTGTGTGTCTCATGGGAGCATCGGATGCCCTCGCTGATACAGATGCTAGCGGTGAGTCACGTTCAATGTCGACGGCGAGCGCTACCGTCTCGCGCATGGAGTGGATCGCACCCGTCGTCGCAGTCGCCGCCGCCCTCATCGCGGGTTGGCAAGCGTTGGAAGCCCGCCGCTCCCGTCTCGATGCCCGCTCGTCGGCGAGCGAAGCGCAGCAGCATGAGGAACGTGCAGCCGCAGCGTCGGAGCGCATCGCGTCGGCGATCGAAGAACGGAACGCCCTCGAACGCGCCGAGCGCGAGCGCTACAAGAACCCGTGGACTCGGGTACCCGAGTATGTGAAGAGCGGTCGCGCGTGGAAGTTCCATCTCGGCGGCGACGAGCCGGTGACCGACGTCAGCGTGAAGATCGACGACAAGCACACGAACGAGCGCCTGAGCGTGACGATGCCCGACACCGAGAACATGCGCCCCGGCCAGTCATTCCGCCTCGACTGGTGGCGCAGCATGGCGTCGCCGCCGCAGATCACGGCTGAACTTCACTGGGTGCGCGCGAACGGGGAGCCGCACCACTGCGCGATGACGCTCGACTGATCGACCGAACATGCACGCGTCGCTGCTGCTCGCGAGCGGCACCGACATCGCGCTCGTGTCGAAGCGGCTCGGTCACTCGTCGATCTCGATCACGAGCGACATCTACACGCACCTGATCGGCGACGCCGGTCGACGTGCAGCGGGAGGTGCTTCGGCGCTCATTCCGCGAGCAAGTGCACACACACTGCACACACAGCCGTCCGGGGCGGGCATGACAAAAGCCCCGGAACCCGCAATACCTGCGTGATTCCGGGGCTCTCTCCGGTCGGGATGACAGGATTTGAACCTGCGACCCCTTGACCCCCAGGTGCCAGGAGTGAAGCCCATCACCCACCTGACCAGGGATTTTACGTTTCAGGATCGCCATTAGCGCTTCACGTCTTGCACGGTTTGCACGGTGTTGGTCACTCGATTGGTCCACTCGACCGAGTCAGCTGTCTGTCGGCTGACCGCCTAGTAGGCGCCGCTTGACACGTTCAGAATCGAGGTCGGGCACTCCGATGCGTCCACGGACATGGCTGTGCTGTACCAGCAATGCCTCAGCAAACGGACTGACGAGCGATGCAACCCAGGCGAAGTGGTCCAGCGCGTCGACCTCGACCGCTCTCACGTTCTCTAGATCGATCACTAAGTCTGGGATCTCGCGGAACGCAGGGAGGAAGTGGTACCTCCCGTGCGTCGCCCTGAGGACATCCTGGTCCAGGCTCTTCCAACGGTCCTTCTCGTTGTTGCTCCCAGCGTTCGCGCTCGCCCACTTCTGATACTTCGGATGCTCCGCCAGCGGGCTAGCCTTGGCGAGAAGAACATAATCCACCTTGTTCTGCTCGAAGTCGCATGCAGGCGTGAGAACTACCCACCAGGTCTGGTCTGTTGCGCGAAGTACGTCGCCGGGTGATCGGCGGTCGGATGCGGGGGGATACACGTAGCGATGGCTCGGGTGAGTCGTGAACTTCTGGTCGCGATCCTCGTCAAGGATTCGAGCGAGCCTACTAAGTAGCACTTGGGTAATGCCCGCCGAGTCAGTGTCTTCGGTGTACTCCGCCCAGTTCGGGGCGAGTTCCGTCCACATGTGCTTTCGGAGCACGTCCGCGGCATGCTGTTCGATATCGCTGATCGTGGCCAGGGCTCCGCTCACGACGGCCGCTTGGATAGCGGCCGGAAGCTTGACCGTCTCCTCTTTGGTCACCACGGTGACCAAAGGACTCATCTGCTCATGACTCACCTTTTCTGGTAGAGCCGTCCAGAACACAACCGGCGCGAAACAGGCTTCCTTGATGTCGCGATAGACAGCCTGCCCAGCAGTGTCGTCCTCTGTCACAGACGCAGAGGCGTCGCGACGGACATCCAACACGACCACGTCACTTTCACGCGCACGGACGCGTGCGAATCCCTTATCGAAATCTGTCTCTACCGAGACTTCGACTTCGATCTCGTCGCTCTCTTCGAAAGCGTCTTCAATTTCCCGCTTCGCGTCTGCGGCGAGGTCAGGTTTGTCCTCGATGATGAGGACACGTACCTTCTTCCTCATTGCACCCGCCTCCTAAAGGTGGCCTCGAAAGTCGCCCCGTCGAGCGGACCTTCGTCAACAAGAATGAGCTGGCCTTCGTAGATGTCCTCGACGAGGTTGCCTACGATGCTCAGGCCGAGCCCCACGCCTTCGGGCTTGCTGGAGAAGTAGGGGTCGAAAATGTGCCCACGGACCCCCTCCGCTACACCGGGTCCAGAATCGCTCACAACGAGGCTCAATGAGGAGTCACCATTCAGTCGGGCGGCTGCGATCACCTTCCGCTCGGTCCCCTTTGGCTGAGTTGAGGTCCAGTAGATGGCGTTCTGGATGAGATTGATGAGGACTGTCAACATTTCAGCTTCATCCAGCTTTACGGCGACTGGGTCACCCTCTCGAACCAACTCAACGCCGCGATCGTCGGCTTCCTGCTGGAGGATTGAGATTGCTTTGTCGATGACGTCACTGGTGCTGATTTCCTTGGGTCGTCCACGCTTGCGGCCGCCGAAGGGTTCAATCTGTTTGAAGAGAGAGGAGAGCAGATCGGCTTGGTTCGTCGTGTCCGACATGGCTGTCGCAGCGATCGTGACTTTCTCGCTGTCCGTGAGGTTCTTCTTGTCGAGGTCGCGGGCACCGAATCGCGCGATGTTCTTGAGTCGTGTCACCACAGTTCGACCATCGTGGAGCACTCGATCAATGAGTGCCCCGAGGGTGGCCAGTCGTGAGTATCGCGACAGGACATTCTGAACCTCTGTGACGCCTTCTTGGATGTCGCGGTTCTTCTCGTCAATGAGTCCGATCAGGCGCTTGTCGCCCGGATAGCTCTGGGCCAGCGCGGTGCGAATCTCGCCGAGGTCGAACCGCTCGAATAGGCCGCCCTTACTTTCACCCGGTTCCTTCTTGGGGTGCCGCGCAGTGTACCGACGTGTCTCTAGTTCATTAAGCGCGGCTTTGACGAGCGTCTGGAGGTCCGAGTAGGCCGTGCCGGCGAGGATGCCCTCGCGGTTCGACTGGTCCTTGAGCCCTTCGTTCGTGTCCGCACCAATGAAGACGTGACCGATGATCTGGTTGTTCGACACCCGACGGGTCGGCGTTTGGACGCGTCGCAGGTCGAGCCCGAGCCAGTCATCGCCGCTCTCGCCGAATGGCAGGACTCGAAAACCATCTCGATAGATGCTGACACCCGCAACCTCGCTAAGCGTGTCGCGGAAGCCCTTCAAGTCCTTCGCGCTAGGCGCTGCGCCATCTGCACCAGTCTCCTGGAGGGTTCGCTGGATGGCTGTCTTGTCTCGGTCCCAGACGTTGATCTCGAAGTCGAAGGGACCCGCCTGCGGGGAGCGCTTTTCATCGGTCCACAACTGTTTGACGCCGATATCTTGCTCCAGCGGAGGGTCCTGTTGTGCGTAGCGAAGCGTGGCGGACCCATGTGCATCCACTGAGCCGGTGAGGCTGTAGTGAGGAGTCTGGAGTTCAGACGATGGCTCGATAGGACCAGCGAGGTCTTCTAGGCCCTCCTCGACGTCGACCAGTTCCAGGATCACCTGGAACTCGGGCTCGGCATCTTCTGCGCTCGCGAGGCTCGAGCCTGTGCCAGGACGGGGCCGTATCAGCCGCGTCAGCGCCGTACGTAGCTCGAGAAGATCGTCACGATCCCACGCACGAGAAAGGCGATCAATGTGGACCACAGTCCCCCGGCCGTGATGCCAGGTCTCGTTCTCGGCTGCGGAAAAGGTTTCAACGGCTGCGCCGGAGTCAGAGAAAACGTCGGGTGCTCCGACTTCCCAGGCTACCTCGATCTGATCGAGGTACGCGTCCTCGCGATCGAAGTCCGTCCAGTCGATCAGGAGCTTGACCTCGTCGGCATTGGTCATCCGCGTGACGAGCATCATCTCGTGACCGAGCCTGGCCGCGGCGAGTCGACCGATACCCTTCTCACCGAGCACTCGCCGACCTCCGTCGCTGCGAGGGCGTCGTCTCTTGGTGTCGGTCGCGATGTCGAGCCATGAGCGCTGTAGCGTGGCGACGTCCATGCCGTGGCCGTCATCCCACACCTCGATGCGCCCCTTCCCTTCTTCCAGTGGGCCATGGAAGCGAATGAGAACGACGCTGGCGTCGGCGTCGTAGGAGTTCTTGACCAGTTCGATCAGAGCGACCTTGTCGCTGCTGATCAGATCGCTGCCGAGCGTCCGGAGCAGCCGAGCCTTGGGGCGGAGCGCGCCACTACCCGAGGGCTCATGGCTCACGGCCTGCTGGACATCGGCACTCATGAGACTCGCTCTCCCCTGGACTCTGCTGGGTGTGAAGCGGCGGCGTTGAGGATTCGGGCTCGCGCCTCCGAAACAGCGATCGCACGGATCGCGCACATCCGCAAGGCAGCTTCGTCGCCGCTGGAAACCAACTGGGCAAGAGCGACCTTGATGTCAGTGCGCAGCCCGGTGTGCCCTTCGGGCAACTCCATCAAGAGGGTCACGACTTTGCTGACGTGTTCGTTGACAAGAAGCTCGTTGCCGCCGCGCAATAGCGAGAACACGCGGTGCTGTGCGTCGCCGAGCATGGCTGCAACGCGCGGTGTCCAGTCGACCGACGGGCTCTCGCGGACGATGCTGCGAAGCTGTCTTACGGCGTCCTTGCGGGTCTTGCTGAGCTTGTGCACGTCGATGTGCTGGAGCGACTCGCTGGAGAGATCCGGAACACCTCGCAGCGGTTCCATGAGCGACGCGGCGGTTGCAGCAGGAAGTCGGTGAACGTCAAGCAGGGCGGCTACCGCAGCTGCGGCGGCCGTCATGTCCGGCCCCGGGTACAGCCACCATGCCGTATCTCTCTGCTCGTCGGCCCACAGCGACAGCCTCCGGCGCAGATCGGGAAGTCTGGGCTGCTCCTGACGTTGCTCCGCGAGGGGCAAGATCGCCTCTGCGACGGTCCGTCCCAGTGCTGGTGGGACTGCGTTGCCGATCTGCCGGAAGGCGTCGCTACGGGTCCCTGCGAAGCGGAAGCTGTCTGGGAAGGTCTGTATACGTGCCGCCTCGCGGACGGTGAGTGTGCGGTGTTCCTCCGGGTGGATGTACCAGTAGCCGTCCTTGGCGATGTGGGCCGTGATCGTTCTGCTGAGGTCGTCCCAGTCGAGGCGCTTATACTTGTCGTTGAAGGTGTCGGAGCGGTATCGGCGCAGATGCTCAGGGAGGTCCGAGTACAGGGTCGAGGAGGTCATGAGCTCGAACGCCTCGCGGTCATCGTCCCGCACCGGACGTGTCATGTGGTCGTAGATGATGTCCGCGTCGTCGTCACGGAGGGTCTTGGCCAGTGCACTGGATGGTTGACCCATATAGGGCAACTCACGCGCACCGGTGGTGTCGTCGAGCGGAGGAAGGTCCTCGATCGCATCACGGACGGTGGGCCGGTGCTCCATAGGTGCGGGCCAAGCCGGCAGAGCCCCATCATTGCGTGCCTGGAGAATGAATCGCTTGCGATGCTGCGGGACTCCGTGGCGCCATGCGTCAAGGAGCCGATAGTCGACAACGTATCCGGCGCCTTCGAGGATGTCCGCGATTGCCCTGATGACGAAGAGGTCGTCGCCGATCGCCATGTCGGGGACGTTCTCCATGAGAACTGCCCGTGGTTTCAGTGCCAGGACGACATCGATGAAGGATCGCCACAGCTCCTTCCGGGCGTCGACCTCATCGCGAACGCCGTCGTTGATGAGACTGCGAATCTTCGCCCGTCCAGCACGGCTAAACGGCTGACAGGGGGGACCTCCGGCTACGAGGTCAATCCCAAGCGGGCGGAGGTTTTCGATGAGCGCGGCCACCTCGGATGGCTCGGCCATGTCGACTTCGAGTGCTTTGCCCCGGAAGTTGGCTCGGTGTGTCTCCAGTGCCGCCGTATCATGATCGACCGCAGCTACGACCGTCCACCCTGCGGCCTCAACGCCCGCGCCAAGACCTCCCGCGCCAGAGAAGAGGTCAACGGCGAGAGGACGCCCGGAGGACTTCTCTCGCCGACACCATCCCGCGAAGTCGTCGTCGCCTGGTGCATCCGGGTGCCTCGGAAGGATGAGCGGCACTGAACGCTCCAGCTTTACTGCGTATGTCGCCAAGCTCCAGCGCTCCTTCCCGTCTAGACGTCCACCTCCAGGAGAACATGACCAACGTCATCGTGGCGCGCGACTCGCCGAGCCGACACGCCACCCTCCACTACCCTACCGGTGCGTGAACAGACGCACGACTGACCGCGCCAGGGTGGATCACTGGTTATCACGCCTGGGCGGAGAGCAGTCTGGGGCCTACCGGTGGGGTCGGTCTCGTATCTCTCTGACGATACGATCCGCCACCGACACCGGGTCCTCATGCTCCCAAAAACGCAGCACGAGCCATCCACGATCCTCCAGCAGGGCCGTTGTTTGCCTGTCCCGCTGCTCGTTACCGTCGATCTTCTCGCGCCAGAACTCCATGTTTGTAACTGGCATCGAGAAGTGGGTCGGGCACTTGTGCCAGAAGCAGCCGTCAATGAAGACGACCACGCGCATACGAGTGAAGAGCAGATCGGCGGTCCGTCGGATTCCGATCTCTGGTCGCGCGTTGACGCGGTAACGCAGCCCTTGGGCATGCACAATATGCCTCACAGCGAGTTCAGGCTTGGTATCGCGACCGCGGTTTCCCAGCATCGTCTTGCGTGCCGCGGGGCTAGACGCCCAGGAGTCGCTCATGTCTCAAAGTTACGTCCGTTCTGCTGTTCTCAATCTATGCGCCGAGACGAGCCACACGTTCGGCCTGGCACGCTCACGGATCTTGGTGCGGATGAGCAGGACCACGGTGATCGGTCCGTTCAGGATCAGCTTGATCGAGTTCCAAGCGCACAGCAGCACCAGGAGGTTGAGCCACCCAGGCCCACCGCTCTCGATGGTGGTGACGCACCAGTGGACGGCGAGAAGGTACGGGGCTGCGAGGAGCATCGAGGGGATGCCCCAGCGCAGGCCTCGTCGGGTGCGGGTGGCGGCGATGAGGAGGTTGGTGGGCGCGTAGCTGAGGATGCCGTGAGCGCGAACGCTGACGGCCCAGATGAGCCGGAACATGGGCACAGTCCTTTCAAGGGGTTCGGCGACAAGAACCTGAAAGGACCGCCCGTAGCGTGCGGGGTGGTCATACCATCGCGGGGAGCGACAGCGCCAATATAGAGGCCGCCTCGTCCTCCACTGTACGACGATGGCCTGACATCGAGAAGGACACCGAGCTCACAACGCGCGGCGGACCGGCTCCCGTTCCGGCCTACGCTGCGGCTCCTCCCCCGCTCCCCGCACCAGGCTCCGTGCTCGATCCAGGGCGGCCTTGGCTCGGGCGGCGTCGATCTTCTGCGCGTCGTTCTCGGCCGGGGCACCGAGCGGCGTGGGGTCGGTGATGCCGTAGCGGTCGCGGTACACGGCGACGGTGCGAGCCAGGCGTCGCCAGGTCGCCGCGGTCTTGGCATCCTTCGGCGGTG
Organism: Microbacterium sp. TNHR37B; assembly: GCF_001620065.1. Classification (GTDB taxonomy): domain Bacteria; phylum Actinomycetota; class Actinomycetes; order Actinomycetales; family Microbacteriaceae; genus Microbacterium. The sequence goes on along the minus strand of NZ_LQGV01000001.1, from coordinate 34,977 downwards.
TGCCGAGCGCCCGCGTCCAGGTCTGCTTCTCGTTGAGGGCGGTGTCGAGGAGAGCGGTGGCGCGGGATTCGATGAGGTCTCGGCGTTCGGTGAGCGCCTGCCGAAACTCGCCGCTCATAGTACCGGTTGCCTCCGGGATGAGACCGGCGATCAGGTGGGGCGTCTTGCGGGCGCGTCCGGAGCCGGCTGGCCTCGCGGTGGCTCGCGCGACGCGGTAGTGGAGGACCGCGGCGATATCGTCGGCATCGGCGAAGGCTCGTGCTCGCACGAGCCGAGGCAGCAGCGTCTCGCTGTCGTGGTGGTTGGCTTCGGCGCGGCGGAGCTCGGCGGTCAGCGCCCCGAACGCTGGGGAGGCGATCGCGTCCTCGGCCTCATCCTCGGTGAGACCGGACGTGCGGATGAGGAGCGCCCATCTGTCGCGTTGTGCGGCAGCGGCGAGCGTTTCGTACTCGGCGGCGAGCTGGCCGATGTTCGCCCAGGCCTCCTGCTCGGCGGTGATGGTCTCGTGGGCGGAGAGCTCGGCGCCGACGTGCTGGAGCACCCCGTGCAGCACGCTTCGGGCGGTGGCCTCGGTGTTGTCGCCGGGGTGCGGGCCGTCGTGGGAGTCGTCGGGCTTGTCGATGGCGACGTAGGCGAGGTTCGTCTCCCGGCCTCGGGTGAGCGCGACGTACAGGTTCTCCCTAGTCATGCTCGCGTCGACCAGGACGTGCGAGGTTTGGACAGTGATGCCTTGTGCCCGGTAGGAAGTGACGGCGTATCCGAGGTCAAGGTGTTCGGCGGCGTAGTCGGCGGGGAGCACGACCGACGCGCCCCACGTTCGGTCGGCGCGGCGGAGGGTGAGGGAGCCGTCGTCGCGGACCTCGGTGACCGTCCACCTGTCGCCGTTGCGCACCCAGCCTCGCCCGGCACGCAACCGGCGGTCGTTGTGCCGGGTGATGACGGTATCCCCGACCGCGGCACGGGTGCCGTCCTGCAACGCGACCTCGCGGCGGGCGTCTACGGTGCCGTCGAGGATCAGGTCCGTGCGGGCGCGCTGGTTGAGGACCTGGACGGACTCGTTCGAGTCGGTGACCAGCACTGTCGCCCTGCCGTCTTGCCGGTCGGCCCGCCATGCGGCGTAGGCGGCATCGACCATCGCCTCCGTCTCGCCGCCCTGGATGCGGTCGTGGTCGAGGTAGGTGTCGATGACTTCGGTGCGCCCGTGCCGCAGGCTGAGGGAGGCGGTCTTCTCCCACTCGTTGGCGAACCTGTGCACGTCGACCAGCTCGGGGGCGTCGTTGCGGTCGTGGACGAGCAGCGAGAACGCGCCGCCGGCATCGACGGACTGGAGTTGCGCGTAGTCGCCGATCAGCAGCACCTTCGCCCCAGCCTCGGCCGCGAGGTTCGTGATGCGGTCCAGGGACAGGGTGCCGGCGAGGGAGGCTTCGTCCACGATGACGAGCTGGCCTCTGCGGAACGTGTCTCCGTGGACGAGGTGGTTCTGCCACCACTTCGCGGTGTTCTCGGTCGCGATTCCCAGATCATCGGCGAGGACCTGCGCCGCGACCGCGGACGGCGCGAGCCCGATCACGCTGCCGGCGCCATGCTCGTGCTCCCACGCCCGCCGCAACGCGGACATGGCCGTAGTCTTCCCCGCCCCAGCAGGGCCAACGAGGACATCGACGATGCGCCCGGACATGGCGATCTTCGCCAACGCGGCAGCCTGGTCGTCGCCGAGAGTGTGTCCCTTTCGGTCCGGGCGCGCGGCGATCCGCTCGACCACCGCGAGCGGCACGGTCGGCCCGGTGGTCGTGCGGGCGCGGTCAATGAGGCGGTCTTCGGCCGCCAGCAGTCCTTCGGAGGAGAACACTGTCGAGTGCTTCGGCCGGAACACCGATGTACCGTCCGGTCGCCGGAACACGACGGGACTCGACGCAAGCTCCGGCGGGGTGAGTCGCAGGGAGGCGGCCTCGGCGGCGTCCACGACCAGCCCGACGACCGCCTCTCGATCCATGGTTGAGGCGAAGCGGTAGCGCATCGTCTGCCGGGCTGCCTCGGCCGTGAGGTTCCAGCGTCGCCAGGTGGATCGCTTCTCACCCACGACGTCCACGACCGACTGGCCGAGGGACGCGATCACGTCCAGGGGGATGTCGTCGGCGCGCAGCAGCAATGGTGTCTCGTTCGCCGTCACGCTCCGCGCCCACGCGGTCGCATCCGCGCCGAGGAACCGGCCGGCTCGCTGCCGCCATTCGGCGGTGAGGTAGGCGAGGGATCGGACCTGCTTCTCGGGCCTTGTGGTGAGGGTGGCTTGGGCGCGGAGCTTGATGATCGTCGCCGTCGAGGGCTGACGTCCATGCTTTTCGACGTACTCCGCAATGAGGCGGTTCTTCTCCACGTCGATATGCCGGGAGCGAGAGGAGAACTCCGCCACCAGCTCCTCGGGCACCGCCGTCACCGCCCAGGCCGGGTTGCGGTCACGGCCCATGTCCCGCGCCTCCCACTCCACGCCGAAAGCGCGTGTCAGATGGTCGGCGAACACCGCCTCGTGCAGCTCCGACAAAGCGACGGTCGCGGCGTGCATCGGCCGCCCGTCAAGGGACCGCCATTTGCCGTCGAGGACGGTCTGCACCTTGTTCGAGATGACGACGTGCGTGTGCAGGTGAGGGTCGCCGGCGCGGGAGTCGTAGTGGTCGAATGCCGTGGCGATCAGACCTCGGACATCGACTTGTGCGACGGCGCCGTTGCGGGCGGTTGCGCCGGTGCGGGTGGCTGCAACCTCCCGTTCCATGAACGCAACCACCTCCGCAACCGCCGCATGATGCGCATCCGCGATCAACGCCTGCGTCCCCGCGTCCGCAACCGCCCACAACACGCTCGCGGACTTCGGGATCGAGAACGTGAAGTCATACCCCGCGACCGCGCGCCGCGTCCCGCGCGCCGCTTCCTCCGCCTCGCTCTGCGCGACCGCCTCCGCGCGGGACACTGGACCGAGCATCGGGTCGAGGGCGGCGACGCGCTCTGAGATGCGCTCGGCCACGGTCTTGTAGGCGGGATAGGCAAGGCCGAGGGGTTCGCCTGTGACCGGGTTCCGACCCATCCCCACCAGGAGCTGGAGCTGGGACTCAGACACCTGATCGCCCTCCACGACCATCCCGCCGAGCGCGGCGACGCCCGCGCCGAGCCAGCGCCCTGGCGGGCTGCCCTCCTCTGCGTAGTAGCGGGTCAACGGCGTGGAGAGCGACCTGTCACCGTCCCCGGCGGCAACCGTGCGCAGCAGGTACTTGTAGCCGTCGCCGGCGCTCATCACGCGCATCGAAACGGTCATACACGTAGGTGTTCGCGACACAACCCACGCATCCATCACCGTGGGCTTAGATCGCCGCCGATAAAGTTGCAAAGGTGAAGAACCCGGCCGCACGCATCGTCTTGTCGGTTGCTGCTGTCGTAGTAGTCGCGTTCGGACTGTTCTCTGCCAGCGTCGCGATATGGGGCTCGTGGTGGCGGTTCCCCAACATGCCGACCGCCGAAGAGTGGTCTGCCATATTCGGAGCTTCAGCTCTGGTCGCGTTGGGGTTCGCTTGGTACCAGATTCGTCAGGTGGATCAGTCGAACAAGGCGCTGATCGCATCGAACGAGCTGGCGCGCCTGGTCAACGTCGAAGCCGTCCGACCGAGGGTCCAGGTCGCCCTGGAACCCACTCGTTTCGTTCGAAAGAACCGCGGTGCACCAGCAGAGGGCACGCTTCATATCGCCGTACGAAACATCGGGGTGAGTCCGGCCCACGAGGTGCGGTTGCGCGTGAATCCGGCGTTCACTTCCCTGGAGAAATTCTTCAACCCTGGAATGATGGGCGCACATTTCGCTGCGGTCAACGAGACATTCAGCGGCGACGTGAGCTTTCGAACGCTCAATCCTGGCAACACATACATCTGGTTCCTGGGTCAAGTGCCTGACTTGTTTGACGACGCGCCGGGAATCCCGCGCCGCTGGGAAGTCGAAGCCGAGTACACCGGAACAGCATCTCTAGAACCGTTCCACGAAACGTTTGTACTCGACCTCGACGTCGAGAAGCGCATCGAGTTGCCTGTCGATCCACTCGTGCGTATTGGCAAGGACATCGAGGCCGTCGGAACCGAGCTCAAAGCGATCAAGGGCGTTGTCCCGAAGAAGCTCACGCTCAGTGATGATTCCTTCGAGGCACTAGGGAAGCGCAACCGCTGGATACGATCTTCGGCGGCCGGTGCACGGCGGGCTCCATCTTGGCTGCGAAGACGGCGTTGACATCGAGGTGGTTGCGCGCGTAGCTCCTCAATGGCCTGTTCGCGTCGCGGACACAGGCTGAGGATTGCGCCAGAAGAGCCTCCAGTTGCGGCAGCAATCGCAGCGTATTGCGCCCGCGGCCGCATCCTGCTTAGTCGCTGGTCGGCAACGAACACCCTTCGCGCTTTCGATGGCCGAGCCTCTCAGCCACGAACATGAGCTACCCGCCGCAGGTCATACAGCCGGAACGCTTCGCTTAGGGTCATGGTTGCCGCTGCGATAGCGGGGCCAACATCGTTGTTGAGGTCTCCTCGTAGCCGCACGATCGAACCACCCGACTCCTCGCGTACGACCTCATTTCGGTCGAGTCGCATGACGCCGAAATGGTACTGCGCGTGGGCAGCCGCGCTACCCGATCGCCAGATTGCCTGCGTCGCACCGATGAGGAGGTCGTCATCGATGCCGTGCATGTGCTGTGCGACCCAGTCGATCGCCCCGGTCTGATGGAACCGAATCTTCGTGACGTCCTCTCGCAGGCCGAGCGCAGCCGCGACCTTCTGCAAGCTGGCTTGCCGCTCGCGCAGTTGCTCCAGGAGGCCCGCACGAGCCTCCTCAGGTTTGCCTTCCGGGATCTGCATATCGCGGAAGGATGTGACCTGAACACGTAGGTCGTCGGCGCGGAGCCTGAGGGCCCGCTCGCGACGTTCTTGCCGCGTTGGCGGTGCGAGGACCCACACCGCGTTCACTGCCGCAACGAACGCGGTCCGCGCAACGGTCATATAGGCCGTCGGGTACATCGTGCTTGTTGCCCGCATGGCTTCGATCGCGAAATCCAAGTGCTCGGACGAGATGCACATCGAGTACCAGACGGGGTTCTCGACACTCAATCCGTCGACTGAGTCAGCTGCGAGCGAACTTCCAGGCTCGGGCGACATCGGATTCTCTGCACGCTTACGCCAGGCATCGACCGCTTCCGAGATACGGTCCAGACGCCTAAGCCACTCATTGTTCTCGGGCGGTGAAGACTGCCGCCCGGGTCGCCGCTTCGTCATAGCCGCACCATATCCCCGTTTACACGCCCGCCTTCGCTACCCGTTCGGCCTCGACCTGCAAGACGCGTGGTGGCCCTGGCTGAGGCGGAGTCGATAGCGCTCGACGGCTGAAGTGGCGGACGATGCGCCTACTATCGTCGCGTTATGACAGCGATGCGATTTCAGGACAAGACGGTGCTGATCACCGGGGCGACGAGCGGCATGGGATTAGCGGGGGCACGCCGATTGGCTCGAGAAGGGGCCTCGCTCATTCTCTACGGTGCCTCGAGTGATCGTGCTGCAGCATTGCAAGACGAAATGCCCAGCGCGGTCGTACTGCACGGCGACCTTGCCGATGACTCCTCGATCGACACGCTGCGGGCCGCAGCAAGCGTGGGACTCGACGGGCTGTGGCTGAACGCCGGCATCGCCGAGATCGCCTCCGTGGAGGTGACGGGCCAGGCCGTTTTCGATCGGCTGATGGCCGTGAACGTCCGCGGGCCGTTCCGGCTGCTGGGCGCGGTCCTGCCGTCGCTTCGGGAGGGCGCTTCGATCGTCGTCACCGCGTCGACGTCCGTCTATGAGGGTGCCGCGGAGACTTCAGCGTACGCGGCTTCCAAGGGAGCACTGGTCGCGGCTGTGCGCAGTTGGGCTACCGAGCTTGCCCCGCGGATGATCCGGGTGAACACGCTCGTACCCGGCGCGATCGACACCGACTTTCGACGCTTCCTTGACCCCGCGAGACGGGATGCGTTCGAGGGTGCCGTGTCGGCGGCGACCCCGCTGCGCCGGCCGGGCACGCCGGACGAGGCCGCCGCAGTGGCGCTCTTTCTGCTGTCCGACGACGCCTCGTACGTGACGGGAAGCCAATACGCCGTGGACGGCGGTCTAACCCTCGTCTAAGGACGTTCAACCCCAAGTTAGCCGGGAAAGCGGCGGCCTCCAACCTACAAAGCGCCAATGGTCGTTTCGGCGTTCCCCTTCATCCTCCGAGGAGTCCCGAGGCGGAGGAACTCGCGTCCATTGCGCTCAGCACGGACAACGCGCTTATCGCGAAGTACGCCAGGGCCGAGATACCGAGAAGCGGGCTGATCGCTAGGCACATGACTCGAGTGCGATCATCGCCAACCGCTCGAACGAATCGAATGAACAGAGCGATCGCCAGTGCCGCCGCGGTAACCGCGAGTGCCGCCATGACCGCGGCGTTCACCGCGGTGTACTGCCAGACTTGGTTGAGAACGAGTTGCCGAACGGTCTCGTGACCGCTGCCGGCCTGGTCATTTGCAAGTGAGGCCCTGAGTTCCCCGAGGGATTGCCTCTCTGATGCATCATCGGGGCTGACCGGGACTAGGGGGAATAGGGCGACGAACGGCACAGCGGTCGCCTGGATGTTAATTGCGAGCAGCCCTCCAGCTATGACAGCCACCAGGGTTGAGATGGTTCCGCCAACCGCGCTAGCTGCGCCCCCGGCTCGCTCTGCTGCACGGAAACGCGACCACAGGATCACAGAGGTGACAATCGATACAGCCACGAGCAGCCCGGAGAGCAGGACCTTGATCACGTGCCACTCGCGCCAATAGTCGATGAGGGCAACTAGAGCGGGCGGCATTGCGCCGTCCCCGCTGTCCCAGAATGCGGAGAGACCTGCCGCAAGCGAACTCGGCACAGCATTGGGGCTGCCAAGCACGAGTCCGGGAAGCAGCACAAAGGCTAAGGTCAACGCGGCGGCGGCTACGGCCAGAGCGGCGATCCAGATGCGGGGGATGCGAGCCAGTTTTGCCAATTCGGGTCCTTTCGGTTGACTGCGTGCGACAACCAAGAGGACCACGCCGACGCACGTCGACGCGTCAGCCCTAAGTCTCACGCTCCTGCTACCGAAGTACCACCTCGTGTCCGCCGCTCGAGCGACTCCACTCAGGAGTTCGCGGCATGCAACGGTCGCTAAACCGACGGGTGACTGTGTGGCTCGTCGTCGGCCACATGCGTTTTCACGCGCTCTGAGCCGCTCGCGGTGAGCAGATGCGGGGCAGTCCCGTTCAGAACGCACGGGCTCAACCGATAGTCGCGCTCGGCCACCGAGAAGCTCGGCGCGAAGTAGGACTGCGTGCCGCGCAACCACACGATCTTCGAGAACGGATCCGTCCGCGTTACCGTGGCCTACCCGATTCGCGTCGGCGAATGGCCGACCCTAGAGGTCAGACCCCGGGATCGTCTTGGCTCCCACACGAAGACTTAGCGCGCGCGTCACTCCCACTGGGGGTCGGCAGCGAGTGCACAAGGACCTCACGCCAGGTCGCGCCGGTCCGTCATAGCCACACGGTAACTTCAACGACAGTGCGGCCATCTCCCCTCGATGCCGTACCGTGGCTACGGTCGAATCATGGGCAAGGTTTTCGATGAAATCGACGTCAAGCTAGCCTCGTGGATCGAGGCTCAGCCGCTATGGTTTGTTGCTACCGCTCCCCTCTCGGAGAACGGGCATGTCAACGTCTCCCCGCGCGGCCACGACACACTATCCGTACTCGCGCCTCGCCGTGTTGCCTGGGTCGACTACACCGGCAGCGGGGTCGAGACCATTGCGCACCTCCGCGAGAACGGGCGCATCTGTCTGATGTTTCTGTCCTTCGATAGCCGCCCCCGAATCGTCCGTCTACACGGATCTGGCTCTGTACTCCTTCCCGGCGATGCTGGTTTCGACGAAGTTGTCGATCTGCACCCGGACAATCCGAGTACACGCGCCGTCATTGCGGTCGAGGTCACGAGGATCAGTGATTCCTGCGGGTGGGGTGTACCGGTGATGGACGTGCGCGAGGAGCGGGACCTCCTACGCCTTCAGGCCGAGAAGAAGGGTCAGGTGGGGATGGATGAGTACCGCCGCCAGAAGAACTCACTCAGCATCGACAGTCTACCCGGCCTCTAGATCGTTAGGGCGACGACTCGCCCGAAAGTGTGGACCGAGACAACCGTCCCGGATGCGGGTTTCGAGGCGGCATACCTTTCTGGCTGCGCTCCTCCGTGGGCGACTATCGCGTGGAGGCGTCTGCATCGTTGAACCGGCTTATCAGTGGGCCATAGAGCAGAAACGATCGTCCTAGGCCTGTCACGATGGACTTATGCAGTTCTCTGACACCGTGGCGTTGCTACGCGGATTGGATGACGCACGGATCGCGGTGTGGCTCGACGGCGGTTGGTGCGTAGAGGCGCTTGTCGGTGCTCCGACCCTCTTGCGCGACCACGACGACCTCGACATCGCCGTGTCCCGTGATTCCGAGGGACTCCTGCGCTCTTGGCTCGCGTCTAGGGGCTTCTCGTTGAACCTGCACCGCGAGGCGCAACCGTGGAACTACGTCCTCACCGACGCGCAGATTCGCTCCATAGATGTTCACGTCTTCGAGTTCGACCCCGCTGGGGTCCACGTCTACGGGATCGAGTACCCGGCGGCATCGCTGACAGGATCGGCCGAGTTGGGCGGCCTGACCGTACGATGCATCGCGCCCGAGTGGATGTTCCGCTTCAAGACGGCATACGCTCCCACCTCCAAGGACCTCATCGACGTCCACGCCCTCGCCAGGACGTACGGCTACCAGATCCCATCGACCCACCTCGGCTGATTGAAAAGAGGCACTCCAGGCCATAGACGATCGTTCTCGGGGCACGTCGCGTGTTAGGTGATGGCTTGCATGGTCTGGCGCAGGTCGATGTCGTCGAGCTCGGGCGTCTGATCGAGCACCAACCCTGCCGCGGCGAGCACCCCGTTTGCGTCGGCCCAAGCGGCGATCTTCCAGTACTGGAGCGGGAGTGGACCTAGAAGCGAATAGGGCCGGCGAGGAAGGCGACGGCAGGGCGCTACTTTACCCGTGCTCGGGGGTCGTCTGTTAGAGGGCTTTCAAGTGACAGCGCCGAAACCGGGCTGGTGCGGAGTTGGCCGAGGAAGCGGTTGCGGTGGGCCTGTTCGGGGTATCCGGCGGTGTCTTTGACGCAGTCGGGGCACCAGTGTCCGGCGGTAAGGATGAGCCGGGGGCTGCCAGTGAATTCGTGTCCGAATCCGCACCGCCAGGTCAGGGGTGTAGTGGTGTCGCCGCGGGTGACGTCGGCGGTGAGGAGTTCTCCGCCGCGGAAGGATGCGGCCTCGATGTAGTCCAGGGCGCTCCATTGGGTGGGGGGTTTGGTTTCGTCGTAGCCGTGGTCGAGGTAGGACGGTTCTCGGTCGGGGCGGGGTGGCCAGAACGTGGTCCAGTCGCCGATCTGTTCCCAGTCTGCGCGGGAGCCGAAGTAGGCGGTGAGCTTTTCGTCGTCGCCGTCGCGGACGAAGCCCATGGTGCCGCGTGGTTTCAGGGTCAGGGGTTTCAGGACGAGGTTCTTCACCACCCAGGCGGGTATTTTCCCGGCGATCTTTAGGCCGGGGTTGGCGGTGATGGCTCGGCGGAGGGCGTCGTCGAAGGTGTCGCGGCGGAAGGGGACGAGTTCTTCGAGCCGGTCGGAGTCGGTGTACCAGGAGCCGTGGAAGTTGCGGGTCGCGAACCAGTTCCGGTCGTACCACTTCCTGACGTCGGTGACGCCTAATGCTGCGGTCATCTGGGTCTGCAGTTCCCAGTTCGTGAGCCGCCAGCCGTCCCCACCGCCGATGTTGTAGAGGCCGCCCCAGAATTCCTCGGGCACGTCGGGTCCGCAGATGTTGACCATGAGGCGGGCGGCGTCTTCGACCGACACCCATTCCATGACGCCTTCGAAGGGTGAATGGGTCATGATCGGGTCGCGGATCTCGAGCATGCCGGGGTGGAAGATCCCGGTCTGGCGCACCCATGCCCACTTGGGTAGCCCGGAGTCGACGAGTTCTTTCTCGGCGATGATCTTGCTTTGGCCGTATTCGTCGTAGCGGGCAACTTGAAGGGGGTCGCCGATGCGGCTCCAGTGGTGTGGGGGGTTGCGGTCTCCGGTCTCGGCGATGGAGCCAACCCCGACCACGCCGATCGCGCCGGGGTCGGGCTGCGCGGCGACCGCGCGGATGATGTTGTGCATGCTGCCGACGTTCACGGCATGAGCCAAGGCTGGGTGGTCGTCGGCGAACGGGGACACGACTGCACCGATGTGAAGAACGAAGTCAGCGCCGCGGACGCAGGATTCGACCGTCGGGTAGTCAGTGAGGTCCCCGAACACCACGTGAAGGTTTTCCATGTCCTCGTATTGATGAATCACCGCGAGGTCTTTCGGGGATGGCAATACGAGCGCGACGACGTCGAACTCGTCGGCGTGTGCACGGAATTCGTCGAGCACTTTCCGGCCCCAGTTGCCGGCCGCGCCGGTTAAGAACACGCGTGTTCGCGAGGCAGTCTGGGTGCCCATCGGGTCCTTTCGTATGGTTCGTTTGTAAGGTTTCGGCGGTTGCCGCTGCCCCGCGCGAAGGTTCGGTCGTGCGGACTCAGGTGCGGCTGAGTTCGAGGAGCTGTTCGGCGGCTTCGAGGGTGAAGGCGCCCTGGGTGAAGCCCAGGAATTGCCGCATCGGCATCGACTCGACCATCCGCAGCCCGTCCACGCCCATCCCGTTCTGCTCCTCGCCGCCCATCGCCGCGGTCAGCCCATCGATGAGGATGCTGCCCACGACGGGGTGCGCGAACCACTCCCCCACCGCCGAGTCCAGGGACAGGACGGCGGCGCGGGGTTCCCCGGCCAGCTCGACGGCCTGGACGGCGACGATGGTGTCGACGGAGTCTCCGATGAGAATGCTGTACCGGCCGGGGGCGACGACCCAGTCGTGGGCGTCGATGTCCCAGTAGGCGAACGCCCGTCGGTTCAAGGTGAGGGTGACGGTGCGGGTCTCGCCGGGGTCGAGGGTGATCTTGTCGAACCCGCGCAGCTCCCGCACGGGCCGGCGGACGGGGCCCTCCTCGGTGGCGACATACAACTGCACGACGTGCGCTGCCCGCCTGCTTCCGGTGTTCGTGACGGTCACCCGGGCGGTGACATCGGCGGAGCCGGTGACCTCCACGGTCAGGTCCTCGGTATGGAAGGTGGTGTAGCTGAGGCCGTGCCCGAACGGGTACCGGACCGGCCGGTTCAGGGAGCTGAAGTGGCGGTAGCCGACCATGACGCCTTCGCCGTACCGGGAGTGGCCTTGTTCGCCGGGGAACGTGAGGTAGCTGGGGGTGTCTTTCAGCGTCAGCGGGATTGTCTCGGCTAGGTGCCCGGACGGGGACACGACCCCGTAAAGCAGGTCGGCGATCGCGGAACCGCCCGCTTGGCCCAGCAGTGTCGCGTCGAGGATCGCGTCGACATCGTCGTGCCACCCTTCCAGCGACACGACGCCCCCGTGGGAGAGGACGACGACAGTTTTCGTACCCGTCGCGGCGACCGCTTGGATGACGGCGACCTGCTCTTGGGGCAGGTCGATGCTGGTGCGGTCGAAGCCTTCGGATTCGTCCTCGGCGGCGAGACCTACAAAGACGATCGCGATGTCGCTGCCGTGGGCGGCCCGGACGGCGTCGTCGATCAGCGCCGGGTCCTGGTCGTTGCCGCGGAGACGGAATCCGGGCGCGTAGGTGACCTGCTGGTTGCTGCGAGATGCGAGGGCGGTGATGGAGTCGAGGGCGGCGTCGACTCGGGTGGGGGTGACGTGGGAGCTGCCGCCACCCTGATAGCGGGGGGTGACAGCGAACTCCCCGATGACGGCGATCCGCGCTGCCTGGTCCAGGGGAAGGGTGTCGTTGGTGTTTCGGAGCAGCACCGCGCAGCCCAACGCGAGGTCCTTCGCCAGGGCGTGGCCGGCGTCGATGTCGATGCTGCCACTGGCGGGGCGCACGAACGCGCCGAGCTGCAGGACGCGCCGGACGGCGTCATCAACCACGGATTCGGCGATCCGCCCCGACGTGACCGCGTCGATGATGCGGTCGGCGCTGTCGATGGTTCCGGGCATCTCCAGGTCCAGGCCGGCGGCGAGGGCTGCGACGGGGTCGCTGACGGCGCCCCAGTCAGAGACGACCACCCCGTCAAAACCCCACTCGGTTTTCAGGATCTCGGTGATCAGGTGCGGGTTCGCGGATGCGGGGACCCCGTTGACTTTGTTGTATGCGGTCATCACCATCGCGGGGCGGCTGGTGGTGACCACGGTTTCGAAGGCGGGGAGGTAGATCTCGCGGAGGGTGCGTTCGTCGATGTCGGAGCTGATCTGCATCCGGTCGGTCTCTTGGTTGTTCGCCGCGAAGTGCTTCACCGCGGTGCCGGTGCCGGTCGCTTCGACGGCGGCGGTGTAGCTGGCGCCGAGGGCACCGGAGAGGTGCGGATCTTCGGAGAAGTACTCGAAGTTCCTCCCGCACAGGGGTGAGCGTTTGATATTCACGCCCGGGCCGAGGAGCACGTTCACGCCGAGAGCTGCCGCTTCCTGGCCCAGGCGGGTTCCCATCCGGGCGGCGAGGTCCCGGTCCCAGCTGGCCCCCACGCCGACCGCGGGCGGGAAGCAGGTAGCGGGCAGGCTTGCGCTCACCCCGGTGTTGTTGCCGGAAAGGTCGGGGGGCCGCACCCCGTGGGGGCCGTCGGCGAGGACCACGGCAGGGACGTCGTGCTCCGGAAGGTCCTGGGTGGACCACAGGTCACGGCCGGACAGCAGCGACGCCTTCTCGGCGAGGGTGAGGGTGGACGGGTCGACGGTCATGGCGTCTCCTTCGGCACGTGTCGGCGGAGAGGTGGCCCGCCGGTCGTGTGAGCTGTGGGTGTGAGTGTGGGGGTCATCGGGTTGTGGCCTGCGTGACCGTCACGGTGACGTCCCAGGGTCCAAGGGAGAGGGTGTCGCCGCGGTCGATAGAGGCGCCGGTGTGCAGGTCGGTCATGGGGAACGGTGCGTCGATCTCGGTCGGGGTCCAGGACCAGTTCTGGATGACGTGCAAGCGTTCCCCTGCCCGGTTCACGGCGCTGTGCACGCGGGTGCTGGAGCCGGCCGGGACCCACGGGTGCAGATCGGCGCGTGCTGCGGCCCACCGGAACAGTGCGTCCGCGAATTGCGGGTTCGGGAGGGTGCCGACCGTTGTGACCCGGCCCGCGCCGGCCGCGGTGGTGGTGACGGCGGCGTAGTCACCATGGAAGGGGTGTTCGTAGCGGGCGATAACGTCCGCGCCGGCCGCCTGGTAGGACTCGATCCATTCCAGGCCGGCCGCGTCGGCGGGCAGCACGAGATCCTCCGCGACACCGGTCACGGTCACCGGCTGGTCGATGTTGGAGTACTCGTCGTACCAGGCTCCGGCAGGACCGTGCAGACGGGCTGGGGCGACCTCGAGGCGGGCGCGCGCCTCGGTGTCGGCGTATCCGGTGCGCGGTCCGATGATGAGGTGGCCGCCGGCCTCGGCGTAGGCGGTCAACCAGTCCAGGATGCGGTCATCGGCGGCGTAGTACGCGGCGGCCACAAAGATGGGGACGGACGCTGCGGTGCGGGCCGGGTCGTGCTCGAGCAACTGGGAGGCGTGGAAGAGGCGGGTTTGCAGGCCGGCGTCGAAAACGCCCCGCTCGAACGCTTGCACGAACGGCGAATAGGAGTCGGCCCGGCCTCCGTCACCGTCGGGCAGCGGACCGAACCCGGCGAGAGCCCATTTGCTCGGGTAGTCGTACAGCAACCCCACCTCCGCGTCCGGGATTAGACCCACGATCCGGTCACCGAGTTGGTTCAGCTCTTCACCGATCGCGGCGATGTCGCGGTAGGTGCGGCCGGGCTGCTGGCTGTGTGGCAGGACACCGCCCCAGTAGGTTTCGGGACCGAAGTGCAGGGTGTGCCAGTGCCAGTACTCGATCATCTGGGCGCCGCGGCTGATCAGTGCCCACACGCTCTGCCGGCGCTGCCCGGGGTACGCAGGGTTATTCATCGCGGATAGCCCGATCGATCCGGCACCGACCTCAGTAACCAGGAACGGCTCATGGCGGGTGCCGAACATCCAATCCGCCGAGTGGTACAACCCCCAGGTGCCCTGCGTCCACCAGGTCTGCGGAAGGATCTCGGTGCTGGGCAACGCCAGAGCGTCCTGCGCCTTGAAATACGGATTCCCGGCGGTGATCGTGAACAGCTCACCGACAGCGTCGTCTCGGAGGGTAGGCCGGCCATAGGACATGCAGGTGGTCACGAACCGGTCCCCGGCGTACTCGTTGACGATCCCGGTCTGCCACGCCATGAACTCCGTCAACAGGTCCGCTTGGAAGCTCTGCCAGGCCAGGGCATACTGCGGCAACGAGTTCGCGTCGGGCCGCCACAGGTCACTCCAATCCGACAACCGGTGAGACCAGTAGGTCAGTCCCCACTCCCGGTTCAGGACCTCGACTGTGCCGTAGCGGTGGCGGAGGGAATCGCGGAACCGTTCGAAGACCCCGTGATTGTGCAGCACCCACGCGCCGGGTTCGTTGTCGACCTGGAAGCCGATGATCGCCGGGTGGGCGGCGTGGCGGGCAAGGATGGCGCGGACGACCCGTTCGGCGTGGAACCGGAACGCGGCGTGGGAGATGTCGATCTCTTGCCGCAGCCCCCAGCCGAGCGGTTTCCCGGTCGCGACGTCCACGTTGATTTCTGGGTAGCGGCGTTGCAGCCACGGCGGGATCGCGTAGGTCGGGGTGCCGAGGATCACCCCGATGCCGTACTCCTTCGCCATCTCCAGCACCGGCACGATCCACTCCAGGTCGAAGACGCCGTCCTCAGGCTCCCAGGTCGACCAGACGGACTCCCCGATCCGGATCACGGTGAACCCGGCCGCTTTCATTTCGTCGAAGTCTTGGCGGAGCCGCTCGGTGGGCTGGTACTCGTGGTAGTAGGCCGCACCGAAGAGGACCTGGGTGAAATCGTGGGGCATCGTCTTCCTGGCTGTGATGTCGTCGTTTGTTGGGGCGGTGGGCGGAGTCAGCGGACTTTCCGGATGAAGGTGAGCGTGATCGCGGCGGCGATGATCAGCACGAACGCCGTGATGAACGCTCCCTGGTACCCGCCGGTGATCGTGACGATGATCGAGGTGATCACCGGGCCGAGCATCTGTCCACCGGAGTTGGCCATGTTCAAGATCCCGAGGTCTTTGGCCGCGTGCTCCTTGTTCGGCAGCACTTCGACGTTCAGTGCTTGATCGACGGAGCTGAAGATGGCGTTGCCGAATGCGCTGATGGTCGCCGCGACAATCATCGCCCAAGCGAACGGGGCGAAGAACGGGAAGATCGCGCCGATGGCGAGGACGATAGCGGCGCCGATCACGAACGGCTTCCGCCGACCGACCTTGTCCGACAGGGGTCCAGCGGCGAACCCGACGACCAGGGAGACCAGAAGCCCAATGCTCCCCGCGATGGCGATGACCGATCCGGCACCCTGATCGTCTAAGCCGATGTAGTCCAGGAGGATGTAAAGCTGATAGTTGCTGAGCGAGTACGCCCCGGCGATGACGAAGAACTTCCCAAACAGCGCCAGGTAGTAGTCGCGGGCGCCTCGTCGAGGGAACTTGATGTTGCTGAGCAGCATGCGCGCGCTGAGGCGAGCGCGCGGTTCGTCTCTGTTCGATGTCTCGGGAGCGATCACCGCGAAGACCAGTCCCGACAGGCCAACGGCCACGGCAAAGATCACCAGACCCTGCCGGGGGCTCGAAATGAACATTGCAGCAGTGATGGAGGCGACGGTCGCGCCCACGGTGAGAGCCACCCCGTAGACAGCCGAGACAGTGCCGCGATACTTCGTGGTGACCCGGTCGGAGATGACGGCCACCATCGGGGCAATGATGGCGTTCAGAAGGAGCATGAACGCGCACCACCACGCAACGAGCGCGACGAGCGTGGTCGAGGTCGAGAAGCCCCATAGGGCAAGGCCGGTCGCGATACCGCCGCCGACCATCCACGGGACGCGCTTGCCGAACCGTGATCGCGTCAGGTCCGACAGCGCCCCGAACACAATGTTGGACACGAGCGAGAGCAGGGCGCCGAGAAGACCCATTGTCGCGACGAGGCCGATCTTCTCGTCCGGCGCGACCTCGGCGACAAGGGCCGGCATCAGCACGGCGATACTGGCGATGTATGGACCGATCCACAGCGCACCACCGACGAAGAGTCCGATCGCAACTCGCCAGTTGAACCGGGACAGCGAAACCGGACCCACCGTCACGTTGCTCCTGGTGACGTCCGTGACGCGATCGCGCAAAGTCGGGTCCGTCATCGCGGGATCGACCGGCGAGGAATCGGGTGGGGTGAGCGGAGGCAGGTTCGACATCATTGTCCTTCAGAGTGGGCGGCGGTGGTCAGGTTAGGAACGGGTGGTGGAGCTAGCAGCGTCCGTGGCGGCCCTCAACGGGCGTCGAGCTGACGCAAGCGGGCTTCCCATTCGTCGGCGAGGACGAGGGAGAGGAAAACCTCGAGGTGTCGGGCGACGTCAAGGCCAGCTGGGGCGTTCAACCACTGGATCTCGATCCCTTGCCACAGCGCCAGCAGCGAGCTGGCCGCGACATCGGGATCGACACCCGGCCTCATCAGTCCTGCCTCGGACACCAGGCGAAACCAGGTAGCCAGGCTGCCTCGACGTCGTTCCCCCCGCTCGCGGAAGTAACTGTTCAGCGGGTGCTCAACAGCGGTGGCCTCCGCTTCGAGCACCGCGAACGTCCCCATCGCGGCTGGGTCACGCATGTTCGCGCGGGCAAGGTCCAGCATCGCGTTGGGGACATCCGCGAGGCTCTCGATCGGATGAGCGGCGGAGAACCCGGCCGATTCCGGGTCCGCCTGCTCGAGCACAGCGAGCATCAGAGCCTCTTTCGAGGGGAAATAGTGCATGATGCCGGACTGATCGATCCCCGCGAGCTCGCCGATCATCCGCAAGGACGCGCCCCGGTAACCGTGCAATTGAAGAGCACGGCCGGCGGCGTCAAGGATCGCGTTTCGGGTAATCGCGGACTTCCCATACGGTCCCCGACGACGAGGCCGCCCGTCCGAGCGCAGAGCCGCAACATCGGTTGCCGACGGCTCGACCGTGCCCATGTGCGCCCTCGCTTTCAAAATTCAACAGCTGATCAAAATCAGTATGGGTAACCGGTGGCAAAATTTCAAGACGTAATGAAAATTCGCTTGATCCCCTTCGGGAGCGCCGCAGGCTGCCGCCCCGCCTCGGAGAGGCGCCGTGCAGTCGCGACCTCTTGCAGGCTTGCATTAGTCATCCAGGTTGACCATAATGTAGTCAACCCAGTTGACCAATGGTTCGGAGGAGACATGACCATCACCGACATCACATCCGACGCCGCGACGATTCCCGGCGTCACTCACCACACCTTCCAGAGCGGCGACGCCGTCCTCCACTACGTCACAGCAGGAGCCGAGGGCAGCCCGATCCTCCTCGTGCACGGCTGGCCAGAAACCTGGTGGGCGTTCCGCTCGGTCATTCCGTTGCTCGCCGCATCACACCGCGTCGTCGCCGTGGATCTCCGCGGATTCGGCGACTCCACCGCCTCCGAGGGCGACTACACCGTCGAGGCATCGGCCGAGGACCTGCACCGGCTGATCGAGCATGTCGGTCACGGCGCGGTTCACCTCGCTACGCAGGACCTCAGCGGTGGTCTCGCCATCCGATTCGCCGCCACCCACCCGGAAGACGTCCTCAGCTTCATCGGCACGGAGACCACCTTCCCCGGGTACGGCATGGAGATGCTCGCCGACGTGAACAACGGAGGATCGTGGCATCTCGGCTTCTACGGCACCCCCGGAATCCCGGAGATGCTGCTGCCCGGCCACGAGCGCGCCGTCCTCGAGTGGGCCTACGCGGTCATGGGCGCCGACGCCGCATCCGTCACTGTCAGCGACTTCGACGAGTTCGAGCGCACCTACGGTCGCCCTCACGCCGAACGCGGCCCGGCGGGCCTCTACCGCTCGCTATTCACGGACAACGGCGATCTCCGTGAGGTGCTTCACCAGCACCCCCTTTCGGTACCGATCCTCGCGATCGATGGGCCGAACCACCCCTTCACCGAGATGACGCTGCGCCAGGTCAGCGAGAACGTCACCGCGGTCCACATCGACGGCGTCGGGCACCTCGTCGCACAGCAGGCGCCGAAGGCGTTCGCTGACGCACTCCTCGAGTTCACGGCCCGCATCGACCGTCACTGACCACGCTGCGCGGTAGCCCTGATGCAGTGCGCCGACGTCATTCATCAGGGCTACCGCCCCTCAACCTAGGCTCATCCCATGACGCATCCCGGACCAGATCTCGCCCTCCTGCTGCTCGGCTCCTACCGAAAGCTGGTCGACCAAGCAGTCCGCGAACTCGACCGACGCGGATACCCCGATGTCACCCCGACGCTGCACTACGCGATGACCGCGATCTCGCTCGGCGCAAAAACCGGCTCCGAACTTGCCCAGGCCCTCGCTGTGTCCAAACAGGCCGCTTCCAAGACGGTGACCACCCTCCTCGAGAGACACTTCATCGAGAGCATCCCCGACCCTGCCGACAGCCGGCGCAAACGGCTCACCGTGACCGACCTCGGCCACCGGGTTATGGAAGAGGGTGCCGCCATCTTCGACGCCCTCCGCGACTCATGGAGCGAGGCCGCCGGCCCAGACGCACTCGCCTCACTAGAACAGACACTGCGTGACTACAACGGCGCCGAGGCGATCCGCCTCGACTCCCCCGGCTGGGCCAGCCAGGCCTGACTCGCCAGGCGGTCAGTAGCCACGGCGAGGTGGGCACCTCCCTACGTCGCAAACCACACGGCGACTTCCGAAGAGTTGACGCGATTGAGGACCGGCCACCAACTCGTCTCGAAAACGTAGAGCCTTCCGAGACACTCCGTACGGCTTTGATACAGAGTCTTCTTAATTCACAGACAGATGTATTGTGTGTTCATGACTTTGACCGCGACGCTCACGCATACCGCCGCGCTCGCGCGGCTCGGTCACGCTCTCGCCGACCCGACACGGGCGGGCATCCTGCTCGCGTTGCGGGAGGCGCCGGCGTACCCTTCTGATCTTGCCGACGCACTCGGCGTCTCCCGGCAGGTCATGTCGAACCAACTCGCGTGCCTGCGCGGGTGTGGGCTGGTCGAGTCGATGCCCGATGGTCGGCGTGCCTGGTACCGGCTCACCGACGCGCATCTGGTGTCGGCGTTGGACGAGTTGCTGCGTGTCGTGCTCTACGTCGAGCCCGACTGCTGCGACGCAGCCGGATGCGGCTGCGTGTGAGCACGACCCTCACCGACGAGCGTCGGCAGGTCCTGCAGCGGCGCATCCGTCTGATCGTCGGCGCCACGATCGGCTACAACGTGGTCGAGGCCGTCGTGGCTATCACCGCGGGCTCGATCGCCTCCTCGACAGCGCTGATCGGCTTCGGTCTCGATTCGGTCATCGAGGTGCTGTCCGCGGCCGCGGTGGCATGGCAGTTCACTCGCCGCGACCCGGAGCCCTGGGAGAAGGGCACGCTCCGCGTCATCGCGATCGCGTTCTTCGCCCTCGCCGTCTACGTCACCGTCTCCTCGGTGTTCGCGCTGGCTGGGCAGGAACAGATCCAGCACTCCCCGCTCGGCATCGTCATCACGGCGCTCAGCGTGGTCATCATGCCGTTCCTGTCGCTGGCCGAACGCCGCGCCGGCCGCGAGCTGGGCTCGGCGACCGCTGTCGCGGACTCGAAGCAGACGCTCATCTGCACGTATCTTTCTGCGGCCGCGCTGGTCTCCCTGGTCGCGAACAGTCTCCTCGGCTGGTGGTGGGCTGACGCAATCGCCGGGTTGGTCATCGCAGTCTTCGCCGTCCGCGAGGGGGTCAAAGCGTGGCAGGGTGACGCCTGCGCCACCTCGGTCGGGATGCTCCTCGAAAGCGCCGACGACCACGGGCAACAGAGGTGAGAGTGTGGTTCCGATCGGCGGGCTGATCGGCTATGCGCCGGCGATCTGCTGGATGATCTGGATGGCGACGGCGACGACGAGGGCGTTGTAGAAGAAGCTCACGACGCTGTGGAGGAGAACGACCCATCGGGTGCGCACGGTGGTCACGGATGTGTCTGAGGTCGCGAACGAGGTTCCGACGGTGAACGCGAAGTAGAGATAGTCAGCGAGGCCGGGCGTATCGGTGCGTGGGAATTCGAGGCCCGGTTGCCGGGGGTGGCGGTGTTGCATGCTCTCGTAGATCTGCGCGAAGCCGGTGTGCAGCAGTTGCCACGACAAGATGATGCCGACGGCCGCCACGACCCCGGTGAAGGTGTAGCCGGCGCGGCTCCCGTCGACCGGTGCCGGGACGGTGATCGCCAGCAGAGCCGCGTTCACCCCAACCAGGCTCGCCACGAGTGGGAAGATCCAGGACAGCGCGTCCAGCACTCCCGTGCGTGGAGGGGTCTGCCGGCCGTGCACGCTGCGATGCCAGGTCAGGGCCAGGCCGCCGAGGAGATACCCGGCGGCGATCGCCTCCCATACGATCAGCATCACAACATCCCCGGACACCACGTACACCAGCGCAACGAGGGCTGTTAGTGCTTCGAGGGCAGTGACCATGTAGTCAGCGCCACGATTCCTGCTCCGCCGTTGTCCGGGGTTCATAACGCCTCCTGAGGGGTGGACCACCGGAACTGTTGGATGATCCTGTTCAGCGCCTCGGAGCGCACCAAAAGGACGAACAGGCCATAGCCGGCGACGCCGCCCAAGATGTTTGTCCCCCAGTCGTTGATGTCCGCGAGGTGTCCGCTGGAGGCGAGCTCCGATGTGGCCATCTGAAGGAGCTCGATGGCGAGGCTTGCGGATGCGACGATCGCCGTCACCTTCCACCAGCTCGGCCGCGCGATGAGCAGTGGAACGAGGCCCCCGAGCGGGACAAAAACCGCAACGTTGATTAGAGCATCTTCGAGTCCGTAATCGACGAATGGCACGAGGAAAAGCGGCAGGGGCTGCGGCCCGTAATCCGGCGACGGCCCGACGCGGACGAAGATGGGGAAAACGGTGTTGGCGAGCACCCCACCGGCATAGATCGCGAGTACAGCAGCGACGCTCGCCCGGGGAATTGTGACCCGCCCACGGGAGCGGAGAACCCAAAGCAGCACCCCGAACACCGCGACCCCAAAGGGAATCACGATGGGGAGCATCGGCAATTCGATAGTTCTCATCCACTGCTCTCTCTGACATGCACGGTGCCGGACGCAACTCCAATGTAGGAGACTCCTGGCTTAGTTACCTTTCGGATGGTAACCTAGACTCATGCGCACCGATCCTCGCCCCGCGATCCTGGCGGCCGCCTTCTCTCAGCTCGACGAGGGGCGGGCGGTGTCTCTGGATTCCGTGGCCCGAAGTGTTGGGCTGACCAAGCCGGGGGTGATGTATCACTTCCCCACGAAGGAAGCCCTCATGCTCGCCCTGGTGGACTCCGTTTTGGACCGCTGGGAAGAGGGGCTGGTCGCACGCCTCGGGTCGTCGCCGGAGGGCGCGGCCCCGGCCGCGCGCATCGGCGCGTACGTCGACTGGTCACTGTCCGGGGGGTTCGATGAAACCGACCTGGTGGCGATGAGTGATCCGAAGCTGCGCCGCTCGCTCACGCAGCGCTGGGCCGAACGTCTCGCACCCTGGCTCGTCGTGCCCGATGACGTCGCCCCGGCCGAACGCACCCGGTTGCTCGCCGCCCGCCTCTTGGCCGACGGCGGCTGGCTTGCCGAAGCCGCCAACGTCTCCCCTCCTACCCCCGGCGACCTGGCGCAGCTCCGCGCCTTCGCCCACAACCTCCTGAAGGACTGACTATGAAGAAATGGCTCCTGCTCGCCGGCGCGATCATCAGTGAAGTCGCCGGCTCTCTCGCCCTCCAAGCCGGCCAGGACCACCCGGCCTGGTACATCCTCGTCGCGATCGGCTACGTCGGCGCGTTCACGCTTCTCGCGCTCGTTCTACGCGAGGGGATGGCCCTCGGAGTTGCGTACGGGATCTGGGGCGCGATGGGCGTCGCCCTGACGGCGGTGCTGGCGGCACTTCTGTTCGGACAGCCCTTGACCGGCGTGATGATCCTCGGCCTGGCCTTGATCATCGGCGGTGTTCTCACCGTCGAACTCGGATCGCAAGCGGCGCAGCGCAAGAAGGAGGCGAACATCTGATGGTCTGGCTCTTCCTCATCCTCGCGATCGTCCTCGAAGTCGGCGCGGCACTCTCACTGCGCCTCGCAACCGACGGACGGAAACTGTTCTACATCGCCGTCGTCGTGGGCTACCTCGGCGCGTTCTTCTTCCTCACCCAAGTCCTCGCCCTCGGGCTCGGCATCGGCGTCGCCTACGGCATCTGGGCCGCCTCCGGCGTCGCCCTCACCGCAGTGGCCAGCAAGTTCCTGTTCAACGAACCTTTCACCTGGGTCATGGCGCTCGGAATCGCCCTCATCATCGGCGGCGTACTCCTCGTCGAACTCGGCGCCGCCCACTAAACCACCAGGTCGCGGCCATGACCACCGAACGAACGCTCGCGACGATCCGTCGCGTCCTTACCGACAGCCCCGCCGCCGACATCCGATTTGTCGAAGCGATCACCACCGACAGCCACCTACTGAGCACGCACGGCCAGACCCACATCCTGTTCGTGCACCCGGAGTATCGAGAACTCGTCGACGAACTGCGCCAAGTGACACACCCTGCCGAGTCATCGGCGGGGCCCGGCGGTACAACCGGAACGTCGGAGCATTCAAAGGAGCCCTGATGAACACCCCGCGGCTTCGAACACGAAATCCCACGCTGACCCGGCGCCAGAATCTGGCTCCCGTGCGGGGGCTTCCTCCGCACCCGTTCCGGTACGCGCTCGTCGCGACCCTCGGCGTGGGCGTGGGGATGGCCATCCTGGGTGGCATCGGTGCGCTCGGCACGGTGCTCGTCTACCTCGGGATCGCGTTCTTCCTCGCCATCGCGGTCGAACCGCTCTTGCAAGCCGCCCTGCAGCGCGGCGTGCCGCGGTGGCTCGCGATCGTCGCCCTCGCCCTGATCCTGCTCCTGTCCGCAGCCTTCGTCGGCACCGTGATCGTCCCCGCCGTGTCCACCCAGGTGGCCGCCCTGGCCGAAGACGCGATCGCCTTCGTCACCGCCATCCCCCACCAGGAATGGTTCACCTGGCTCGCCGACGTCATCGGCGGATCACTCGACCTGGAAAGCCTCACCCGCAGCGTCCTGGCCTTCGTCTCCGACCCCGCTCAACTGCTGAACGTGACCGGTGGTCTGCTGCAGATCGGCACCGGCATCATCGACGCCGTCACCGGCGGGATCATCGTGACCGTGCTCACGGTGTACTTCGCGATCACCATGCCCGCCATCAAAGCCAAGGCCTACCAACTCATCGCGTACCGACAGCGCACCCGCGTCCAAGACATCGCCGAAGACATCCTGGGATCGGTCGGTAGATTCGTTGGCGGTCAGATCGTCCTCGCCGTCCTGAACGCGGTCGTCACCTTCATCGTCACCGCAGCAGTCGGCAGCCCCGCCCCAGCCCTACTCGCCCTTATCGCCTTCGTGGGCGCCCTGATACCGGTCGTCGGGCCCGTCATCGGCGCCACCATCGCCGCCCTGATCACCCTCGACATCGGACTCGTCCCCGCGATCCTGGTCGCCGCGATCCTTTTCGCTTACCTCCAGGTGGAGGCCTACATCCTCACGCCCCGCGTGATGGCCCACGCGGTGGCCATGCCCGGAGCTCTCGTCATCGTCGCCGCCCTCGGTGGCGCCGCGCTCGGCGGCATCCTCGGCGCCCTCGTCGCCGTCCCCATCGCCGCAGCCGGAGTCACCATCATCAACCGAGTCGTCATCCCCTACCAACAGCGACAACGCTGACCGGTGGGCCAACCTTTGGAGAAAGCTGGCCTATGAGTGGGAGCCGGTCACTGCCCACTCGGGTTCCTCCCCCAATGGACCGTGTGGAGACGCCGCCATTTACAGAACCAGCGATGCTGGTTGCTGTCGAGTCGACACCGACTCTCCCAACGAATCGCGTTGTATTCGACGAAACCACGATCGTCCATGTGATGGAAGGTGCCGTCGAGTTACAGAGCGCGGAGGGTTCGTTTCTGCTCACACCGGGACACTCGCTGGCGATCGGTCCGGGCCGCTGGTGCGTGATGAAGCCTAGAACGCAAACGCGACTTTGGACGGTTTACGTCGACGAGCGGTTCCTGCGCACACAAATGGGATGGCTTTTACCCGACAAGACCAGAGTGCAGCCAGGTATCCACCCCCACGACTGGGACGGCGACCCTCTTCTCCTAAACCCTGGCGTGTCGACGCTGCGGCTCGTCGAGCCGCTTTGGCGTCAGATGAGTGTGCTGTACGACGGCAGTTACCCGCCGGAGGTTGCCGCTGCCCGGGCCGTTGAGCTATTCGCACGGTGGGTCGGTATCGTGGCGCCGACCTTCGTTATGCCAGATGTCTCGCAACTTCGCCTCGGTGTCGAGGTATCGTCGTTCCGACCTATCCGCGGACGGCTCACCAACACCTCTACGCTGGGTCAGGCGGGGCGCGCCGCGCAGATACTCAGGGAGCGAATGCACGAACCGTGGACGGTGGGCACACTGGCCGAGGAAGTGGCGCTGTCACGCGCGCACCTGACCCGCCTGTTCACTTTTCACACTGGGGTAGCCCCGATGCGTTTCCTCACCGAGGTCAGACTGACCGAGTTCACCCGATTAATCGAAGAGACAGATCAATCCGTGGCCCACGCCGCGCAGTCAGTGGGCTGGACTGACCCGCGGACGGCATCCTCGTGGTTCCATCGGCGATTCGGGGTCACGCCTTCGCAGTACCGGCTCAACCCTCACCCGCGCCGCGTCGACCGTATGACCTCAGTCGAGCCACCGTTTCCAGCCCTCGGACGCGTTACAGCTGCAGACTCGGAACCTGACGCGCAATTCTCGCCGCGCAGCTCTGACACTTCCTCGTTGCTGGATCCTGGGATGAGCGGCGGGTAAAACGGAAGCGACACGTCGGGTTCATCGCGGAGCCTGACGGTCGCGACTCCCGATCCGTCCGTCTAGTCTCCTGATCCTCCCCGTGCACCTCATGGTCGCAAGGGCCGGCGCCTGCCTCCGGCTCTCACCGGGAGGAGGTCGAGTGTGGCGACGAACGAGGGAGTGCGAGCACCGCGGGACGCAACGCTCGCTGAACTGCAGGAGCGTTTGACCGCTGCGGTCGAACGTCTAGTCACGGGCGATGATTGGCGGCATGCGCTGCAGTTCGCAGCCCGGTTCCGGTCAAGGAGCTTCGGGAACACACTGCTGATTGATGCCCAGCACCTCGACGCCTGGGAGAACGGGCGCGTCCCTAACCCGGAGCCGTCGTATGTTGCCGGGTACAATCAATGGCAATCCCTTGGCCGTCAGGTCATCAAGGGTCAACCCGGCTACATGATCTTCGCCCCGGTGACTGGACGGTTCGCGTCCTCGACACCGCAGGATGCGGAGTCCTGGCGGCGCCTCAACAGGTTCGAGAAGCCGAGACCGGGCGAGGCGATGCGCTCGCGGATGATCGGCGCGAGACCCGCCTACGTCTGGGATATATCGCAGACGACGGGCGATCCGATCCCGGAGCGCCCTGTGCCGCGTCTGCTGGAAGGCGAGGCGCCGACCGGGCTCTGGGAGGGACTGGCCAGGCTGGTGGACGCGGACGGCTACCAAGTATTGCGGGTCGAGCACGAGGGCATGATCGGCGGCGCGAGCGGCCTGACCGACTTCGCGGCTCGCACGGTCTCGGTGCGGATGAGTATGGACCCGGCCGCGCAGGTGAAGACCCTCGCGCACGAGCTCGGCCACGTCCGCCTCCACGGACCTGACAATCCCGACTGGGATAGGCATCGCGGCACCGGCGAGGTAGAGGCCGAGTCGGTGGCGCTGATGATCGGTGCCGCGCACGGCATGGACACCAGTTCGTACTCGGTGCCCTACGTCTCCGGCTGGGCCGGCACGGTGAAGGGAAAGGAGCCCGCCGAGGTCGTGCAGGCCACCGGGGAGCGGGTGCGGAAGACCGCGGCCGCGATCCTCGACGCGCTCGACACCGTGCAGCTCGGGGCAGGCGACCCGCCGGGGCTGAACCGCGACGCCGCGCCTCGGCGTGTCGAGCGCACGCCGCCGGCGCCCGACGCGCAGACCCGCCCCGCCTCTGCGGCCGATGTCACGGTGAGGAGCCTGTGATGGGCGCCGCTGAGGTGTTCGCCTCCGTCGATGGCCCGCCGTTGCCGCAGGCCGCGGCGCGGTTCGCCGCGGCTGGGGTGCCGGTGTTCCCGTGCGTGCCGGGCGGCAAGCGGCCGCGCGTGGAGCATGGCTTCCGCGAGGCGACGGCGGATGCCCGTCAGGTCGCGGCGTGGTGGCGGCGCTGGCCGGCAGCGAACATCGGCGTGCCGACCGGGCAGGTCTCCGGGGTGGAGGTCGTCGATGTCGACCGGAAGGCATCGGGCGCCGGGTTCGGCGCGTTCGCTCGTGCCCGAGAGGCGGGTCTGGTCGGCGGCTGGCTGGCGGTGGTGCGCACGCCGTCCGGCGGCGCGCACTTCTACTTCCCGACCGACCCCGGCCGGCCGCAGCCGTCCTGGCAGGCCGCGAAGGCGCACATCGACTTCCGCGGCGAGGGCGGCTACGTCATCGTGCCGCCCTCGGTCGTCGCCACCGGTGACCTGCGAGCGAGCTACGTCCTGGCCGGCGGCGTCGACCGGAGCAGCAGCGCCGTGGACGCGAAGGCCCTGCGCGACTTCCTCGACCCGCGTCCCGAGCCCTCGATGATGCGGGCTCGGGGCGTGACCCGCGACAGCGATGCGGAGCGCCTAGCCGCATGGGTCGCGCTGCGCGGCGAGGGCGAACGCAACCGCGGCCTGTTCTGGGCGGCGTGCCGTCTCGCGGAGGCGGGCGTCGATCCGACGGTGACGCTGGACGCGCTGGGGCCGGCCGCCGAACACGCGGGCCTGCCACCGCGCGAGGTCGTGGTGACGATCCGCTCCGCCTACCGTGCCGCACTCGCCACTCCTGCCTCCGGCGGCGCAGGCGGGCAGGCCGAGGCGCCGCGACGCGGGCCGCGGGTCGGAAGCCAGGTGCTCTCGTGATTCCCGGCACGCCGAGGAGTGGGCGGCTTGCGGTGGTCACCGCCGTCGCCGGGACGGTGCTGATCGCCGTCGGCGCGTTCTGGCTGTCCTTCACCGCGTTGGCGGACCTGGCCCGCCGCTCCGGGATAGGCGCCGGGCAGGCATGGGCGTGGCCGGTGATCGTGGATGGGCTGATCGTCGTCGCCACGGTCGCCGTCGTCGCGCTGGCCGGGCACCGGGCGGCCTGGTATCCGTGGGTGCTGCTGGCGGGCGGGGCGTTCATCTCGGTCACCGCGAACGCGCTGCACGCGGTCGTCGCCGCCGATGCCGATGTGCCCGGCGTGCTCGCCGCGTGCGTGGCCGCTGTGCCGCCGCTGGTGCTTCTCGCCTCGACGCACCTGACCGTGGTGCTCGTCCGCTCCCAGCACATCATCCCGGCCGCGGAGCTCGCGCCGGAGCCCGTCGAGCCGGCAGCGGCAGAGGAAGCCGCAGAGTCCGAGGCGTTGGAGCCGGCGGGCCGGCGTGGGATCGCAGCGCGCCTTCGACAGGAGGGCTGGTCGAACAAGCGAATCGCCCGACACCTGGGGGTCGCCCCGTCAACGGTCGGGCGATGGTTCCCCCGCCCCGCGCTCGCAGTCTCGGGAGCATCTGCGTTGCAGGAGACCGCAGAGGAGCTAAGCGAATGAACGCCACCGAGCATATGGAAGCCCGTCGCAGGGCCGAGGAGGAGCCGGAACGAGCTCGCATCTCCTCGCACGAGACCGCGACGGCCGAGGCATCCGAGTTGGCCCGCCACAGGGACCCGTCCCTCACGGATAAGGATGTGGCGGCTGCCGCTGCGAAGAAGAAGGCGCGCGGGGTGGAGTGGGTGCGTCCGTCCGACCTGCTGGTCTCTCGCAGCGCCCGGCTTGCGGGTCGGGGCATCGACTTCCAGGCCGAGCTCTCCCGCCGAGCCCGGCGCCTGCCGGGGCAGACCTACCGGGCGACGCGGACCGGGATGCGGACGATGAGCGAGCGGGCGCGGAGGCTGCCCCCGGCGACGGCGTTCGGCCGCGGTTCCGGGGAGCGGTACTCGTGGGTGTCGCGTTCCGGGATCGGGCTCGGGTGAGGTAGTTATGCGCGCCCCTGGTATCACGGCGACGACGGTTGCTGGGGGACGTGCGCACACCTGTCGTTCAGGAGGTGCCGTGATGCCGACACGACTGGTTGCCCGCGAGCCGCGGGAGAAGTTCGAGGACCCGGAGGGGTTGCGCGCCCTTCTCGACCGTCTGCACGCCGCGGGCCGCGGATCGTGGCGGGCCGACCCGGAGGCCGCCGCGCTGATGCGGCACGCGGCCGAGAAGTACGCGGCGCTGGCCCGCAAACACGGGCTCGACCCGTGGGAGGCCGCCGCTGCCGCGTTCGACGCGATGCGCACCCCCTCGGTGCGGCGGGCCGAGGACCCGTGGGCGATGGTCACCCGCGCCGTGCAGGTGACCTGCATCGCCGAGGAAAGGGCCAACGGCCTGCTGTGCTCCGTCCACCAGGCCCGCCGCCCCCGTTACTCGGTGTTCCACGACGCCGAGCGGTTCAGCGACCGGGAGAACCTGCTGATCGACTACCACCCCGCCTTCCGCGTCGATTCCGTCGAGCCCGATGATGAGGACGAGTCCGCATCATCGGGGCCGGAGCCGTCGACCAGCGTGGCCTCAGCGGTCGAGGACGCGATCGCGCTGCTGGCTCTGCTGGGCTGGGAGCCGGGCGTCGCGCGGGCCGGGGTCGAGTACGTCGCCTCCCGCTTGGCCGAGTCCTCCTCGCGCGCGTCGGCGTTCGAGATGCTGCGCCGCGACCGTCACGCGCGCGCCCTGCTGGACCTGCCCGGCACATCCTGGACGACTCTTCTGCGCGCGCTGCTCGGCGCACCGGACCCGGCGCTCGCGCACACCATCGCCGGACGAGGGGTGTTGCTGCGCCTGCTGATCGGCGAGCCGCTACGCGCTCTCCTGCTCGATGACGAGCTGGTGCTGGCGGTGAGTCTCGCCGCCCCGCGCCGATACCGCGGGGGTGAGCAAGGATGAGCGCGCCTGCCGGGTACATCGAGCTGGAGCGCACCGTCGATTCGATCATCGTGGGGCGCCGCCACCGGGAGGACCTGGGCGACCTCGACCCGCTGGTCGAGTCGATCCGCCGCGACGGACTGCTGCAGCCCGTCACGATCACCCCGGACGGGCGGCTGATCTGCGGCGCCCGTCGCCTGGCGGCGATCAAGCGGCTGGGCTGGAAGACCGTGAACGTGTGGGTGCGCTCGGGCATCTCCGACCGGCTCGGGCAGCTCCTCGCCGAGCAGGACGACAACCTGCTGCACAAGCCGCTGACCCAGCTCGAAGCCGCCGCCCTCTACCGGGAGCTGAAGACGTTGTTGGGCGAGGACGCCGCCCGCCGTCAGGAGGCGACCCGCTTCACGTCTGCGAATGACGGCGGAGAGGACGGTGGTGCCAACTTGGCACCACCGCAGTTCGAGCCGGGCAAGGCCCGCGCGCAGGCGGCCCGGATGGTCACCGGCCGCAACTCCTACACGACCCTGGAACGCATCGGACGGCTTGAAGACCTCGCTGCCGACCAGACCCAGCCCGATCAAGTACGTCAACGCGCCGCGGAGGAGCTGGCGGTGATCCAGGCCGGCGGCGGCGTGTTCGCCGCGTACCAGCGGATCAACGCCGAGCTGTCCCTGGCCGAGCTCGACCAGCTCGCCTCCGATACGACTCAGCCGGCAGGCGTGAGGGAGCAGGCTCGGTCAGAGGCGGTCGCGATCCGCGAGGCCGGGCAGGCGGAGAAGGCCGCGGAGCTGGAACGGCTCGCCGCCGATGCCCTCGCCCGGGTGAAAGGCGGCAAGGGCGGACGCAAGGCGAAGCGACCGACTCTGACGCCGGTCGTGCCGGACGAGCCGGTGCCGTTCCCGCTGCGGGTGTTCGTCCTGACCTGGGACGAGCTCGACGGATGGTGGCTCCACTACGACCCGGCCGAGGTCGGCCCGGCGCTCACCACCTCGCAATGGGAGCGGTTTGAGGCGACGGTGACCGGCACGCTCGCGTTCACCGAGGCCTCCCGTGCCGCCCGCGATCACCGGGCCCAGGACATCGCCTGAGCTGGTCGCCGGGCGGACGGGCGCACCTGTCCTACGACATCGTTCGCCCACATCCCGGAGGCACCAATGGATCAGCCCGCCGAGCCGCGCCGTCGCCGTCTGCTCATCGCCACCATTGCCGGCGGCCTCGCCCTGCTCGCCGCGGTCGGCGTCGGCATCTACGGACTCGTCCGCGGCCCCGGCGACCGCACCTCCGACCCGGCGTCGTCGGGTACCGTCACCGTCGCGCCCTCGTCTCCCGCGCGCACTCCGGCCGCGCCCGCGCGGCTGCCCGTGACCGGCGACGCGGAGGAGTTCGCCCGCGCGGCGGCGACCGCGCTGTTCACCTGGGACACGCTCTCCGGGGCGGCGCCTGCGGACTACGCGCAGGTGCTCTCCGATGCGGCCGATGACTCCGAGGCCGACGCGCTCGCCTCGGACATGCGCGCCTATCTCCCGACCGCGGAGGCGTGGGCGCAGCTCACGACCTACCAGACCCGCCAGTGGCTCACCATCGACACCGCGGCCGTGCCCCAGGGGTGGGAGACGGCCGAGGCGCAGGCCGCGCCGGGCCAGCTCCCGCGCGGGGCGACCGCCTACACGATCACCGGCACCCGGCACCGCGCAGGCATATGGGGCACCGAGCCCGTCGAGGCGACCCGGCCGGTGTCGTTCACGGTGTTCATCGCCTGCGCGCCGCCGGCCCCCGAGTTCAGCACGAGCCTGTGCCGCCTGCTGCGTCTCTCTGAACTCGACAACCCGCTGCGCTGAGCGAGCCGCGTCGTGATGAAGAAGCTGCTGGCGCTGGCCGTCGCCCTGATCTTCCTCGGCCCCTCGACGGCGCTGATCGGCGTCGGCGTGCTGATGAACCCGGCTGCGACCGCGGCGTGCCTGCCCGGCTCGCTCATCGTCGGCCAGATACCGGACTCGCTGACCGCCACCACCCGAGCCGGCGCGACGGTCACGCTGAACAAGACCCAGCTCACCCACGCCGCCACGATCATCACGGTCGGCGCCCGCACCGCCGGCGTCGGCCGCCCCGGCGCGGTCATCGCACTCATGGCCGCGCTCACCGAATCCTCGCTGCGGATGCTCGCCAACACGAGCGCCTACCCGGAGTCGGCGACCTACCCGAACGATGGCAACGGCGGCGACCACGACAGCCTCGGGCTATTCCAGATGCGCCCGGCCTCGGGCTGGGGCACTGTCGCCGAGCTCATGGACCCGACCTACCAGGCGCGGGCGTTCTACGGCGGGCAGACCGGCCCGAACTACCCGTCCCCGAGAGGCCTGCTCGACATCCCCGGCTGGCAGCAGCTCGATCCCGGCGCCGCCGCACAGGCCGTCGAGGTCAGCGCCTACCCCGACAGGTATCAGAACTACCAGCCCGTCGCCGAGGCCATCCTGGCCGCCCTCACCCGGCCCATCACCTCCGGCGGCGGAGGCGGAGACCCGACGGCGGTCGTGCCGGAGACGACGCGGCTGGTGTTCCCGCTCCCCGAGGGAAGCTGGGTGCGCACGAGCCCGTTCGGCTGGCGCACCGACCCGATCACCGGCGAGCGGGCCTTCCACGCAGGCTCCGACTTCGCCGCCGCGGACGGCACCCCCATCTACGCCATCGCGGACGGAGCGGTGGTGTTCGCCGGACCCTCCGGCGGCTACGGGAACCTCATCGTCATCGAGCACACCGTCGCCGGCCAGCGCGTCGCCTCCTACTACGGGCACATGTGGGACTCGGGCATCTACGTCTCCGCAGGCGAGACCGTCGCCGCAGGCCAGCACATCGGCGATGTCGGGTCGAACGGCAAGTCCACCGGCCCGCACCTGCATCTGGAGATCCACCCCGGCGGGTACGGCGCCGATCCGGTCGACGCCGACGCCTGGCTCACCGAGCACGGCGCCGAGGGCATCGCCGCAGGCGACGCCGCCCCGGCGACCTGCACGGCAGGAGGGCAGAGCTGATGGACGTGTTCCCCGACTTCGGCGGCGTCGGCGGCGCGGCCGAACTGCGCTCCATCGTCGGCGCGCTGCTCATGTTCGTCCTCGTCACCGCCGTGCTCATGCTCATCGTCTGCGCGATCGTATGGGCCATCGCCTCCGCGCACGGCAACCACCATGCCGCGACCCGCGCGCGCACCGGCCTGTGGGTCGCGGTCGGCGCCGCTGCCCTGGCCGGCGCCGGGGTCGCGTGGCTCAACTTCCTCGTCGACGTCGGCACACGCCTGTAGGGGCCCGCCGCGGTCAGTCCTCCTGCACCCTGCCGATCTCGCACTTGTCGAGGAGGCGGGCGAGGTAGCTGTAGGCGGCAAGCCGCTCCATTGCTTCCTGCTCGCCGAGTTCGTCGCGGGCATGCGTCGTGACGTTGCGGACGGTGAGGTTCAGGCCCGTGGCGAGGCTGTTGAGCGCTTTCGCCAGAGGCTCCAGCCCTCCGCGCATGCTCTTGGTGGTCTTGTCGCTGGGGTCTCCGTGCCACGTCAGCTTCGGTCGTCCCTGTTCTGGCTCGCCTGGTGAGAGCGTCTGCTGCCAGAACACGGTGTCGTCGACGTCGGTGCGGCCGAGCCTGGTCTTCCAGTGAACCGTGAGTGCTTCGGACGCCTCGCGCACCGCAACGCGGTACTGATGCGTCGTCCAGTGCGCCGCTGCGGCCGACCAGACGATCGGGTGGAGCTGGGATGGCGCGAAGCCTGGAATACCGGATTCCTCCGCGGCTTCT
The DNA here is from genome assembly GCF_001620065.1 of Microbacterium sp. TNHR37B. GTDB lineage: Bacteria > Actinomycetota > Actinomycetes > Actinomycetales > Microbacteriaceae > Microbacterium. Next base: position 1,929 of record NZ_LQGV01000001.1, on the reverse strand, counting down.
GCTTCCGAGATGAGCGTGTGCAGCCGTCCCCGGATTGTCGCGGCCGTCGTGCGGATGTCTTGCGGTGCGATCAGTGCCTTCGGCGCGGACATCAGCGACCAGTTAGCGATCGGGTCGATCGCGCCGATACCGGCGACCGCAATGTGCGCGCCGGTGACCGCGACGGCGCGTGCGGCGGCACCGGCAGCCTCCGCGACGTCGAGTTCGAGGCTCCGCACCTTCGCGGCGTCCTGGCGTTCTTTCGTCCAGACGGTCGGCATCAGGCCACGAGAGCTCATGTGATCGGACTCGACCTGGGTGACCATCCATGCCTCGAAAGCCTGCTTGAAGTCCTCGACTGCGGCGAGCAGCCGCCGCAGATAGTCCGCGCTGTACACCGCCACGTCAGTCGCTCCTTCTCTGTGGTCCCGTCGAAACACCCGCAGGCTTCAGCAAATCACCTGCCTCCGACGTCACCGGCCAGCGCCGGCGTACCTGACTGCCGAGAACCCATCTCGATCAGTCAAAGGGAGCAACCGTGATCGACATCGACCCCAACGGGACCGGCCTGCCCGGCATCGAGCAACTGCGCATCATCGTCGGCGCGGTGATGACCGTCGGCCTCATCCTCAGCGTGCTCGCCCTCATCGTCTCGGCGATCGTGTGGGGGTTCGGCGCGAACAGCAGCAACCCCCACCTGGCCTCGCGCGGCAAGGTCGGCGTCCTGGTCTCCTGCGGCGCCGCGATAATCTGCGGCGCGTCGGTGACGCTCATCAACTTCTTCTGGAACGTGGGCCAGGCGGTATGAACCGCCCGGAGCGCGAGACGGCTGACCAGGAGCCGGGCCGATGAGCGTCTGCGATGTCCCGGTCATCTCCAGCGTGTGCGACGCCGTGGGCGAGGGAGCCGCCTCCCTGATCGCGGCCCCATTCGACTGGCTCGCACAGGCGATGGGCCAGGCCGCCGCCTGGCTGTTCGGGGCCGTCTGGACTGTGTTCGACACGACGACCCTCGTGGACGTCACCGGCACGCAGTACATCGCCGTCTACAACATCCTGTTCGGCGTCGCCGTCTTCCTGTTCCTGATCTTCTTCTGCCTCCAGCTCATCACCGGCCTCATCCACCGCGACCCCACCGCCCTGACCCGAGCCGCCCTAGGCCTCGCGAAGTCGGTGCTCGGGTCGTTCCTGGTCATCACGCTCACGGCGCTGCTGCTGGAGGTCACCGACCAGCTCTGCGTCGGGATCGTGCAGGCCACGGGGAACACGATGGAAGGGATGGGCGATCGGATCGCCCTGCTCGCCGCCGGGTTCGGTGCCATCAACATCGTCGCGCCCGGCGTCGGCGCGATCATCACCATCTTCCTCGCCGGCCTCGCCATCAGCGCGGCGGCGATCGTGTGGTTCTCCCTGCTCATCCGCAAGGCGCTGCTGCTGGTCGCCATCGTGTTCGGCCCGATCGCGCTCGCGGGGGCGACGTGGGACGCGACCAAAGGATGGTTCGGCAAGTGGGCGACCTTCGTGATCGCCCTGATCTTCTCCAAGCTCGTCCTCGTCGTCATCTTCCTCGTGGCGATCGCGCAGGTCTCCGCGCCCATCGAACTCGACCTGGCGTCCATCAGCGACCCCATCGCCGGCGTCGTCCTCATGGCGATCGGCGCGTTCGCCCCCTACATCACCTACAAGTTCCTCTCGTTCGCGGGGATCGACATGTACCACGCGATGAGCTCCGAGCAGGAGGCGAAGCAGGCCCTCAACCGGCCCGTCCCGATCCCCGCTGCACCCTCGGCCGACTCGGCCAAGAAGGTGCTCGACGGCGGCGCCCCCGGCGGGGGCGGCGGTCCGGGCTCCGCAGGCCCACCCGCGCCGTCCGGCGGCGCCCCGGCCGCCGGCGGAGGCACCGGAGCCGCATCGGCCAGCGCCGGCGCGGGAGCAAGCAGCGGCGCCGGGG